>JACKPU010000001.1 GCA_024233285.1 Opitutaceae bacterium
GACTACTTCAATTATCTCCTGAGCGGGAAAATGGAGAACGAGTTCACCGTCGCCAGCACCTCGCAGCTGATCGACGTGCACGCCAAGTGCGCTTGGTCGCGCGCCGCGCTCGAACACTTCCGCATTCCACCCTCGTGGTTCAACGCCCCGATTCGCGCCGGCAAGAAACTCGGACCGGTCCGCGGCATCGCCGAGCTCAAGGGCACGCAAGTCATCGCCGTGCCCGGTCACGACACCGCCGCCGCCTACGACGCGATGCCCGCCGCCGAGGATGGCAACGATCTTTTCCTCAGCTCCGGCACGTGGTCGCTCGTCGGATTTGAAAGCGCCACGCCCGTGCTCGGTCCCGCGGCCGAAAAGGCCAAGGTGGCCAATGAACGCACCGGTGACGGCGGCTTCCGTCCGCTCACCAACGTCGCCGGTCTCTTCCTGCTCGAACAGATCATGGGCGACTTCAAACAGCGCCCGCAGTCCGACAAGGATTGGGCCGCGCTCATCACCGCCGCCGAAAAACTGCCCGCGCCGAAAGACTTGCTCGATCTGACCGACGGCGCCTTCACCAATCCGGATTCGATGAAGGCCGCGATCGACGCGCAGTTGAAGAAGCGCAAGCTCAAGGCGCCGAAGGATCTCACCGGCTACACCCGCCTGATCTGCGATTCCATCGGCCAGGGCCACGCCAATTGCATGCACGCGTTCGAGCGCATGACCGGCAAGACGTTCAAGCGCATCCTCATGGTTGGCGGTGGTTCGAAGAACCGTCTGCTCTGCCAGGCCACGGCCAACGCCGCCGGCGTGCCCGTCATCTCGTTCAGCCTCGAAGGCACCGCGGTCGGCAACATCGCCCGCCAGCTGATCGCGCTCAAGGCCGTGAAGGATTTGAAAACCTTCCGCCGCCTCCTCAGCGCCGATCTGCAGCAAAAGACTTACAAACCGCAGAAGTAAGATTGTAAGGCGGGATCAGCGATCCCGCCCTACACCAAGGCTTGCACAAACGCCAAGCCCTCGCGGACGAACGCGTCGCCGTCGGGGCATTGGTTTTGGAACATGCCGCGTTTCCAGCCGAAGTCGCCGAGCGAGGTGTTGTAGCTTTCGAATTCGATAAACTCAGCCGGCGTCTCGCGCAGCGCGGCAAAGATTTCCGTCCATGGCATCAGTCCTTTGCCCGGCACGCCGCGATCGTTTTCGCAGGCGTGCAGCGCCATGAGCCTGTCGCCGACCTTGCGAATCTCCGCCGGCAGATCGCGCACTTCGGTCGCAAGGTGATAGGTATCGATCGCGATCTTGAGGTGCGGATGCGCCGCGAGTTCGACCAAGTGCAGTGCTTGCGACGGCGTGTTGACGAGATGGGTGCGGAACCGGCTCATCGGTTCGATGCCCAGCCCCACACCCACGCTCTGCGCGTAGTCTGCGAGACCGTGCAGGCCTTCCGCCGTGCGCGCGTATTCATCAACCGGCGGCCGGCGCCGCAGAACCTTGCCGGGGCGACCATAGAGCGCGCCGGAGTAAGCACGCGCGCCAAGCGCGACGGCAAGATCGATTTGCCGTTTGTGCCAATCGAACGCGAGCTGCCGGTTTTTCGGTTCATCGTCCGAGAGATCGGCGCCCTCAGGCCACAGCCCGCCGGGGCCGATCACGATGCCCATGCCGGCATCGACCGCCGCCCGCTTGGTCAGCGCCGCGTCGAAATGCACATCGTCGCCGATGGAGATCTCCAGCAGATCAATCCCGAGCTTGCGCGCGTGCGCAAAAAGACCGACCTCGCGGTCGCTCCAGCATTCCGTCCAGAGATAAATGTGCGCGGCATATTGCATGGGGTGCGCGAAGCAAAGGGCCCGCGCCGCGCTACTTCAAGCCCTCCTCTCACACCCATCTCCACCTTTATCTATCTAAAACCTAAAAGTAACCTATTAGGTTACTATTGATCACTGCTGTCGAGATAAACGAAGTGGCAAAGTAACCCAATAGGTTACTTTGTCACTGAGAGGGTTTGGGTGTGCGGTAGGGCCGAGTGAGTGCTGATCAGACGCGTTGGAGTTGCACGTCGCGCTCGTAGCCGGCGACTTCGGCCAGCCAATCGACGCCGGCAGGCACATTCGCGCGACGGCAGAGTTCATCCCACACGGCGCCCCAGGGCAGCGCGCGCATGTGTTCCATGAACGCAAGCGTCTCGTGCGGTTGGAAAGCGCGTGGCTGCTTTGCCATCGCCGGGAACAGATCGAGCAGGCCGCAGAGGATGGCCTGGCGGGTCGCCCGGGTGCCGATGATATAGGCCGCGAGGCGGTTGATCGAGGCGTCGAAGAAATCGAGCGCGACATAAACGCGGTTCCATGCATCGCCGCGGGCGATTTCGAGGAAGAGGTTGCGCACCTGATCGTCGAAGGTGACGACGTGATCGCTGTCCCAGCGCATCGGACGGCTGGTGTGCAACAGCAGTTTTTTGTGGAATTCCAGGTGCGCCGAAACCTTGTCGGCCACGGACTCGGTCGGGTGGTAATGCCCTAGGTCGAGACAGAGCACGAGATCGCGGCTCAGCGCGTAATTGGAATAAAACTCCTGCGAACCCACGACAAAGGCCTCGCTGCCCAGACCGAAGAGCTTGCCCTCGACCGCATCAATGCAAAGCGACCGGTCGATCGACTCGTCGGCGAAGATCGCATCGTAGGCCGCGGCGAGGCGCGCCCGGAAACCAAAACGGTCGCGCGGTTCGTCCTTCGCGCCGTCCGGCACCCAATGATTGTTGACCGCCGGCGATTTCAATTCCTGCGCAAAATACTGCGCGATGCGGCGGCTGGCCTGTCCGTGGCGAATCCAGAAATTCTGAATCGCGTCATCCGCATGCGAGAGTGTGTAACCGCTCGAAGCCAGCGGATGCGCAAAATAAGTCGGATTGAAATCGAGCCCGATCTTTTCCTGCTTGGCCCAATCGAGCCAGCGCGAGAAGTGCTGCGGTTCAAGCGCGTCGCGATCCACATGTTGGTCGCCGGTCTCGGCATAAAACGCGTGCAGGTTGAGCCGGTGCTGGCCGGGCAGAAGCGTGAGCACTTTCGAAAGATCGGCGCGCATCTCATCGCCGTTGCGCGCGCGGCCAGGATGGCTGCCCGTGGCCATGATGCCGCCCCCATCGACCGGCCCTTTCGGCGTTTCGAGACCGCGCACATCATCGGCCTGCCAGCAATGCAGCGAGATGGGCACGGACAGGGCTTGGTCAATCGCGGCTTCGGTATCGACGCCATAGGCGGCGTAAGCGTCACGGGCAAAGGTATAGGGAGTGCTCATGGGTTGAGGGAAACGCCGAGCAGAGCGAGCCCGCCCGCGGACTTCAAGTCGCGTTCCCGTCATCCGTCCTCCCACCGTCCGATTTCGTCGCGGTGGTGCACGATTGCCTGCGCGCGCCGCACCCGCCACACTGCCGACGCTTTCACCCCATGGACCACGATTACGCCCAATCGCCGGTGCCGCCTGCGGCGCGCGGCTCCACCCCTCGCTTCTGGAATCTCTACGCCGGCGAACACGCCGCCGGCACGGAGTTCATGATCGGCCCGCTGTTCATCGCCGCCGGCGTCGGCGCGCGCGATCTGTTGCTCGGCTTGCTGCTGGGCAACCTGTTCGCCGTGTTGACGTGGCGAACCCTCACAATGCCGGTGGCCGCGGAGTGGCGGCTGACGCTTTACCGCCAGCTCGAGATCGTCGCCGGCAAGAAATTCGTCACGGTTTATAACCTCGCCAACGCCCTGCTCTTCTGCGCGCTGGCCGGGGCCATGGTCACCGTATCCGCCACGGCGGTCGGCGTGGTCGTGCCCATCCCCATGCCGGAGCTCAACGAGTTCTGGCCGACCGGGGCCGGCTGGATCGTGGTGGTCGCAATCATCGGTGCGCTGTTCACGCTGTTCGCGGCCATCGGTTATGAATGGGTCGCGCGCGTGGCCAATTGGTGTGCGCCGCTGCTCATGGTCGGATTTCTCGCCTGCGGATTAACGGCGTTGCCCAAACTCGGCGTGCACAACTTCGGCGATTTCACACGGCTCGCGGGCGAAATCTGGAGCGGCGGTGATCCGCTGCCGGGACAGACCAAGTTCACGTTTTGGCACGTGTTTTTCTTTTCGTGGTGCTGCAACGCCGCGATGCACTTCGGCATGGCCGACCTGTCGATTTTGCGATTCGCAAAATCGCGCGCGGCTGGTTGGGCGCCCGCCGGCGGGATGTATCTCGGCCACTACATGGCGTGGGTCGCGGCCTCGCTGCTCTACGCCGTGCAATTGCGCGCCGATCCGACCAACACCGCCGTGCTGCCCGGTCCGCTCGCTTACAACGCCATCGGGATCTTCGGCCTGCTCTGCGTGATCGTCGCGGGTTGGACCACGGCCAACCCGACCATTTATCGCGCGGGGCTCGCCGTGCACGCGTTGCACCCCACCTCGTCGCGCTTTCTGGTCACCTGCGCAGTCGGCGTGGTCGTCACGATCATCGGCATGTTTCCGGTCATCGCGATGCGGCTGCTCGATTTCGTGGGACTTTACGGCACGATCCTCGCGCCGGTCGGGGCGTTGTTGGCCGTGGATCACTTCATCGTCCGCAAAGGTCAGGCTGCGCCTGAATCGCCGGCCCGATCACACGGCACTTGGATGTTTTATGCCGCCTGGCTCGGCGCGCTCGCCTTGTGCGCGATTCCGCTGACGCACGGGGTGTTCGCTTCCTTTCTCACCGTCCCGGCGTGGTTGCTTTGCGGCAGCCTCTTTTTGGTGCTCTACAAAATCGTGCCGGCTCGACAAAACTAGCTCGCATGAGCAAGTCCGCCGCCAAGCTGGAACTCGGCGCCAAAGCACGCGCCGAGCTGATCGCCACATTCGGAGCACGTTTCGCGAAATATCCGGAGCGCCACCGGGGCATCACCTGGGCCCACGTGCTCAAGCGGCTCGAAGCGAATGCGGAAAAGCTCTGGTCGCTCGCCGAAATGGAAAAGTCCGGCGGCGAGCCCGATGTGATCGGCCAGGACAAGACGACGGGGGAGTTCCTGTTCGTCGATTGTTCGCCGCAAAGCCCGGCCGGTCGCCAAAGCACCTGTTACGATCGCGCCGCACTGGATGCGCGCAAAGAGCACAAACCAAAGACCAGCGCGATGGACTTGGCCGAGTCGATGGGCGTCGAGTTGCTCGACGAAGACCAATACCGCACGCTGCAGAAACTCGGCGAGTTCGACACCAAGTCATCCAGCTGGATCAAGACGCCCGCCGCCATTCGCGCCAAGGGCGGCGCGCTTTTCTGCGATCGCCGCTACGATCACGTTTTCACCTATCACAACGGCGCGCAGTCCTACTACAGCGGCCGGGGCTTCCGCGCGCTGTTGCGGGTTTGAATCACCCGCCCGACCGGCGTGATTTGAACATGGCCAGCAAGTGCTTTTTCTGACGCCCGGCCCAGACTTGGCCCGAGTTCATCACCACCGAACCGATTTCCCGGATCATCAACGCCAGATCGCGCTCTGGCACGCCGGCCGTGCGCCAGGGACCATCAATCGCGGCGGGAATTTTCGCCGCGCCTTCGCGAAACATCATTTTGATGGCCTCGAACAACTTGACGGCATCGGGTCCCGCCTGGGGTTGCACACTTTCGACCGGTTCGCCCCGGAAAGTCGCCCGATAGAACGCGGAAAAATCCATGCCGTATAGCTTGTCGAAACCGATCATGCCCGTGAGCCGCCCCAGTTGCGAATCGATCAACAATGGGCCCGACTCCGGCGAGATCACGTAATCAAATCCCGATAAGCCGGTGGAATCTGCGGCGGCGGCCACGGCTTCACACAATTGGCCGATCCGCGGGTTCAAATCCGCACGCAGGATTACCAACGGTCCCAACCCATCCCGCGTCGCCAATCGGCGGCGGCAGGCAAACCAACCGCGCAACCGCCCGCGATCCGAAAAATAGAGCACACACCCCGAGGCGTCGCCTTCATTGCGCTGCAAAACAAACGGGCCGGATGCGGGCGCGTCCATCGAAACGGTCTTCGGATCGGGCCACGGCCAGATGCCAATGCCGCCGGCGCCGGTATCGTCTTTGAGCAACCATGACCCGGGCAATCCGCTCCTGAGCCGCACGGCCGCGGCAAGATCGTCGCAATCGTGCGTCTCGGGAACCGGCAACCCGTGTTCCCGACACCACGCATAGAAGGCCTTTTTGTGGCCCACCGTGCCCGCCAGGGCCGATCCGGGGGCAAACGGCAGCAGCCGCGCCGCCCGCTCGCTCCACCCTTGGTGTTGATACAAAGCCACCAAACCCGGCTCATCCGCATTGCAGAAATGGTCGTAGTCTCCCTGGTCGAGCCGCTCGGCCACCACTACCGCCCAACGCGCATGCTCCACCACATCGACCCGGTTGAGCCACCGCGATTTGGCAATCGGATGCCCAGTCGAAACCACCGCGTCCACAATGCAATTCGCCCGCCCAAACATCGCCGGGGCATGGATGTAATCCAAACCGTAGCGATAGTGCCCCAATAAAACCCGGGGCACATCACGACGTGCGGGAGACTCGTTGCTGCGCATGGACAAACGATCATGCTGAAGGGGTCGCTCCCGCCTGACCAAGCTTTATCTCAAAACGCCAATGACTCGCAAAGCCTTGTGACGTGAATCTGTCCGGACCGCTGCCACCAACCCGTCACCCCACGAGCATCAGCGCGCGTGACCGTTCAGGGATGATCGCGATCTTGTCCCGGATGCCCGGCTTCCCGCTGGCGCTGCGCCGCCGCCATGTTGTCCACCAGATTGGGATAGCGCCGGCCGGCTTGGCGCGCCCGCTCCCGCGCCCACGCAATCGATTCCGGCGTGAGCTTCGTCTTCGCTTCACTCTCAGCGGGTTTCTTTTGCTTCCAAGGCGGCGTGGGCATGGCGAAAACATGCAGCAAATGCGCCCAAAGCTCAAGTTTCCGGGGCAACGGGTCTTGAACCCACAAGCCATGTGAGCCGCCTAGTTATGGATAGCCCAAGCACCCGCACCGCCTTGATTCTCGTCTCTATTTTTCGGCATTGAAATTAATAAAACGTTAGCTAACTTTTTATTTAAATGCCTTACCAACCATTGGATAAAGATCATCTTACCCAAGCGCTGCGTCGCTTGGGCGAGCTGGCCGTGGCGGAAGGCATCGACTTGGAATTATCGCTCTATGGCGGAGCGGTCTTCACCTTGGTTTATGGTTCGCGGGACAGCACCAAGGATATTGATGCGCTGATTCGTCCGGCCGATCTCGGCCGGCGCTTGGCCCGCCAAGTTGCCCGCGAACAAGGGCTGCCGGAAGATTGGATTAATGCCGACGTCGCTCAGTTTCTGTCCGAACACGAAGCCAAACGACCCCTGCCTGCCGAGACCTTTGGTCCCGGCATCAGGGTCACGGTGCCGACCGCCGCCTATTTGCTCGCGTTGAAACTGCGCGCCTGTCGTCCGGCCCTCCCCGGCTATCCGGGTGACGAGTCTGATATCCGATTTCTGCTCGGCAAAATCAAACCCGGCTCACGCGCTGAAGTGGAATCCTTGTTCGCCCGCTTCTTTCCCCACGATGTGCTCAGCGAGCAAGCAGAAGAGATCATCGATGCCACCCTCGCTGAACTCACCTGACCTGATGCAACCGCGCCCACAGACCTTAGCCGAAGTGGCCGAGCGCGCCGAATCGCTGGAGCATTTCGGACGCGAACTCGCGGACTGGTTGCACACCGTGCGCACGCTTAGCTCGCGTCCTGCACTGGAGCGCGCCATCGCCGATGCACCAACCCGCTTAGCCGGCCGTTTTTCCGAAGGCGCTCTCGCCGATGCCACACTGGCGGCCTATGCGGAATTGCTGGCAGAACGCATCAGAACCGCACCACCTGCTTGGTGCTTTGAACCGGAACGGATTTCGCCCGTGCCGTGGTTCGCCGTCAGCACCCCACGCGCGCGATTACTCGCACTGCGCGACAGTCCGCCGGCTTTCAAACGCCGTAACCTCTTCTCACCTGCTCCAGATCTACCCGTCCGCCTGCGCCGCGGACGTCCAACCGTCACCGCCGAACAAAAGCGCGTCAAAAACGCCGAGCGCCAGCGGCGGTTTCAGCAAAAGCGCCGGACACTGGTGCGTGAATTGTTAAAGCGGCAACGCCAAACAAAAAGCCGCGCCCAATAGCGGCGCAGCTTTGATTAAGTGTCAGTCTTACGCAATCACCGCAGGAACGCTTCGTGGAGGCCGCCGTCGACGGTGATGACCTGACCCGTGGTCTTGCTGAGGCGCTGGCTCACGAGCAGGAAATACGCCTCGGCTTGGTCAGCCGGGGTGATCGGAGCCTTGGTGAGCGTGCGGTCGGCGTAGAACTGCGCGAGCTTGGTCGTGAGCGACTCGGTTTCCTCGTCATCCGTGTAGGGGATGTTGTATTTCGCGAGCGAACCGATGACGCGGTCGCGCGGGAACATCGCGGAGCCTTTGACGACGGTCGCGGGAGCGACGCCGTTGACGCGCACGGTCGGGGCGAGCTCGATGGCGAGTTCGCGCACGAGGTGATTCGCGGCGGCCTTCGACGTGTCGTAAGCGACGGAACCCTTCTTCGCGACGACGGCGTTGGCCGAGGTCGTGAGGACGAGCTGGCCCTTGAGGCCCTGTTCTTTCCACGTCTTCGCGGCTTCGTCGCCGACGATGTAGCTACCGGTGACGTTGACGCCGAAAGTGAAGGCCCACTTGTCGTCCGGGATGTGGCCGGTCGTGTCGCTCGGCCAGAAGACGCCGGCGGTGACGATGATCGAATCGAAGCCACCGTAGGCGAGCGCGACTTGGTCGAGCATGGCGCGGACGCTGGCGCGGTCGGTGATGTTGGCGGCGAGACCGATGGCGGGACCGCAACCGGAGATGCCGGAACCGGCGACGCCGATGCCTTGGCCGAGCTTGGCGGTGATTTCCTTGGCGGTGGCCTCGGCGGATTCGGCCTTCATGTCCACGCACACGAGGTTGGCGCCTTCGGGCGCGAGCCGGTGGGCGGTCTCCTTGCCGATGCCGGAACCGGCGCCGATGATGACGACGGTCTGGCGGGCGAGTTCCTTCTCGGCGGGCATGCGCTTGAGCTTCGCCTCTTCGAGCAACCAGTATTCAATGTCGAACGCTTCCTGCTGCGGCAGGGCGATGTATTTATCAATCGCCTCGGCACCGCGCATGACTTCAACGGCGCAGTTGTAGAATTCGGCCGTGACGCGCGACTCGGACTTGTCCTTGCCCCACGCGATCATGCCGAGACCGGGGATGAGCACGACGGTCGGGTTCGGATCGCGCATGGCCGGCGAGTTGGCGTGTTTGCACTTCGCGTAATAGGCGGCGTAGTCCTTGCGATAGGCTTCAAGGCCGGCGGTGAGCTTGGCCTTGAGCGACGCGAGGTCCTCGGCCTGCGGATTCCAATCCACGTAGAGCGGCTTGATCTTGGTGCGCAGGAAGTGGTCGGGGCAGCTGGTGCCGAGCTCGGCGAGACGCGGGGCGTCCTTCGAATTGACGAAGCGCAGGATCTTTTCGTCGTCCTGAATCGTGCCGATGAAACGCTTCTGTTGCGAGACCTGGCCGCGGAGCCAAGGGAGAATCGAAGCGAAGGTCGCGCGGCGCTTCGTTTCGTCGAGCGTCTGGTATTTCGCGCCGCCGAAGGCCGCGGCGTCGCCGCCCTTCTCCGCATATTTCTTTTCGATGTAGGCGGCGGCCTTTTCGATGCAATCGAGCGTGTAGGTGTAGCAGGCCTTTTCTTCGTCGTCCCACGAGATGAAGCCGTGCTGGCCCATCATGATGGACTTCACCTTCGGGTTGGCCGCGCAGATTTCTTGCATGGCGAGGCCGAGTTCGAAGCCGGGGCGCATCCACTTCACGTAGGCCATTTCACCGCCGAAGATTTCCTGCGTGAGCTTTTCGCAGTTGGCGGAGGCCGCGATCGAGATGATCGCGTTGGGGTGCATGTGATCGACGAACTTCGCCGGGATGAAGCTGTGCAGCGGCGTGTCGATGGAGGACGCGCGTGGGTTCAGGTTGAACGTGGTGTGGGTATACATCGCCACCATGTCGTCCTCGGCCTGTGACTTGAGGCCCTTGTCCTTGCGCGCGGCGTAAACCTTCTGCAGCGCGATCAGCTTGTCTTGGTAGAGCGACGAGAAGTTCTCGCGCTTGGAGGTGCGGAGGTCGCCGCCGGAGCCCTTGACCCAGAGCACTTCGACGTTTTCGCCGGAAAGCGGATCCTTTTCGGAGAGCTTGGACGACGTGTTGCCGCCGCCGGTGTTGGTGATGCGCTGGTCGCTGCCGAGAAGGTTGGAGCGATAAACAAGGCGCTCCACCTGATCGAGCGACGCGGCTTTGGCGTCATCCCAGAGATAATTCACGTATTGGTAGGTTTTCATAATAAGACGGAGGGTTTTTAGCGAAGGCCGAGGACCTTCTCACGGTAGTGTTCGTCGGGGCGGCCGGCAATGCGCGCGACCGTGGCGGCGGAAAGAAAACGCGGCGAACCCAGGGTGGTCGCGCGGGTGAACGTTTCGGCCGCCTTGACCGCCATGAGCGTGGCGGCCAGCACGGCCTGCGGGGTGCCGCCGAGCGCGATGAGCCCGTGATTTTCGAGCAGGATCACACGCGGCGAACGGGCGGTGCGTTTGATAAACGCGGTGACGGCGCGGCGGATCGCCTGCGCGAGTTTCAGCCCGGGATCGACGTAGGGCACGACGACGAACTCGCCGCCGCAGCACACGATCTCGTCCGGGCACATGCGCTTGGTTGCAAAGACCTTGGTGTGACGCGCGGTGCAGAGAATGCCGTTGACCGCGATCGGATGCGTGTGCCCGACAAAATTGACGCCGGGCAACGTGAGCAGCCACCCGTGAAACATCGCCTCGACCGAAGGCTTGCGCGCCTTGGTATCGACGCGCGCTGCGAGCAGCGCCTCGTCCACCTCGGCATCGGTCATCTGCTTCGCGTCGAGCGCCGGCACGAGCCCGTCAAACCGACACTCGGTCACCGCCTTGGCGGCGAGCGTGGCGAGATTGGAGCCGCTGGCCTTGACGACAAACGTCGTGTCGGAAACCCGGGCGGAAGTGTTGCCCTCGCCCAAAATGGCCAAGTGACGTTCCTCCCTTCCGAGTTGATGGGAAAGGTCGAGGAGTGGCGCGATCACGGGGTTTGGCATGTCGGGGAAAACCAGAAAATGATAGATTTTGGTAGATTTCCACCAAAAACTTTCAGCGTCGCGGAAACGTGACGGTTTTACGGACAAGACAGTCCGAGAAACCAGACTGCCGCTGCATGGGATGTAGGGCGGGGATTCCGATCCCCGCCCTACATTACTCTACAGCAACATGTTATCGATCAGCCGCGTCTCGTCGATCCATGCAGAGATTGCCATGAGGCATTCGCCGGGGACGACGTCGCGCACCGGCTCCATGGTGATCGGGTTGACGATGGAGATATAGATGACGCGCACGCGGCGTTGTTGTCCGAGGATATGAGTGGCCTCGGCGATGAGCCGGTCGGGGCTGCGCACCCCGGAGGCCGCCATCTCCTTGGCCTTGGTCAAAGCGTGAAAAAGGGACAGCGCGTCCTGGCGCAGGCTGGGCGTGAAATCGCGATTGCTCAGCCCGCAGGCGAGTCCATCCGGATCGCGCACGGTCGGCACGACGACGACTTCGGCCCCGAATTCGAGATCGCGAATCATTTTGCGCACGACGGCGGCGCGCTGCGCGGTCTTCTGGCCAAAATAGACAGAACGCGGTTGCACGAGGTTGAGCAGCTTGGCCGTGAGCGTGGTCACGCCGCGAAAATGCGCCGGCCGCGAGATACCACAAAGCGGCTTGGCCAGCATTTCCTCGGCCACGTAGGTCGAGTAGCCGGCCGGATAGATCGTCTCGGTCGGCGGCGCGAACACCACCGTCGCGCCGGCTTCCTCGCACAACTGGCGATCCGCCGCGACGTCCTGTGGATAGTTGGACATGAGCTCGCTGGGAGCAAATTGCAGCGGATTGAGAAAGGTGGCGACCACCACGATCTCGGCCTGCTCGGCGGCGGCGCGAATCAGAGCCGCCTGACCGGCGTGCAATCCGCCCATGGTCGGCACGAGGGCGACATCGCGGTTTTCGGCGCGCCAAGTGGCGGCCAGCTGCTTCATTTCCGGGACGGTCTCGACGATTTGCATGGGGAGATGACGCGTTCGGACAACGTCGGGCTTGAACTAAGGTCAGCGCGGCGGTTTGTTCAAGTTTTTCGCTTCGCCTCAGTCTCACTGGGGACGAAGGCTGGGCCATTCCCCTTTCCAATTATACACCCATGATCAGAATCAACGAAAACTACACCAAGCTGAAGGCTTCCTATCTTTTCAGCGACATCGCCAAGCGCGTTAACGCCTACACCGCGGCCAATCCCGACAAGCCGATCATCAAGCTCGGCATCGGCGACGTCACCGAACCCCTCCCTTCCGTTTGCGTTGAGGCGTTGCACAAGGCGACCGACGAAATGGCGGATCGCGCGACCTTCAAGGGCTACGGTCCGGAACAAGGTTATGATTTTCTTCGCGAAGCCATCGCCAAAAACGATTACGCGGCCCGCGGCTGTGCGATCGCGGCTGACGAAATCTTCGTGTCTGACGGCTCGAAGTGCGACTGCGGCAACATCCAGGAAATCTTCGGCACCGACATCCGCCTCGCGATTCCCGATCCGGTTTATCCCGTTTACGTCGACACCAACGTCATGGCCGGTCGCACCGGCGCCAACGTGGACGGACGCTACGACGGCGTCACTTATCTCGAAAGCACGCCGGCCAACGGCTACGTGCCCTCGATTCCCGCGACCGGCGCGGACCTGATCTACCTGTGTTTCCCCAACAACCCGACCGGCGCGGTTGCCACCAAGCAGCAGCTGGCCGACTGGGTGGCCTACGCGAAGCAGCACCAGGCCATCATCCTCTTCGACTCCGCTTACGAAGCCTTCATTCGCGATCCGGAAATCCCGCGCTCGATTTATGAAATCGAAGGCGCGCGCGATGTCGCGATCGAGTTCCGCAGCTTCTCCAAGATCGCCGGCTTCACCGGCACGCGCTGCGCCTACACCGTCGTGCCGAAGTCGCTCAAGGCCTTCGATTCCGCCGGCAAGGAGCACTCCGTGCACGCGCTCTGGAACCGCCGCCACACGACCAAGTTCAACGGCGTCGCCTATCCGATCCAGAAGGCCGCCGCCGCGATTTACACCGACGCCGGCAAGGCCCAGACCAAGGAGCTCTGCGACTTCTACCTCGGCAACGCCAAGCTCATCCGGGATGCCATGACCTCACTCGGCTACTCCTGCATCGGCGGCGACAACGCTCCCTACATCTGGATCAACACCGGCAAGGACTCCTGGGCGTTCTTCGATGACCTGCTCAACAAAGCCCAGGTGGTTTGCACGCCCGGCGCCGGGTTCGGCAAGTGCGGCGAGGGCCATGTGCGTATCAGTGCGTTCAACTCGCGCGCCAACGTCGAGACCGCGCTCGCCCGCATCGCCAAGGCGCTGAGCTGAATCCGAGTTGAACACTCATCGCGATTTCCATCCCACCCCAAGGTGATTTCATCATGATCGAAATCCCTTGGGGCGAATGGGCCGTCCTGCTGCTCATTTTCGCGGTGGCCGCCCTGGCCCAAGGGGTGCTGGGCTTCGCCTTCGGCATCGTGGCGATGACCCTGCTGCCGTTCGTGATGGATTTTCGCGACGCGGTCATGTTGCTGGCCGTGCTCAATGCCGCCGTCATGCTGTTCGCACTCTACTGGCAGCGCAGTTCGTTCCGGTGGGGTGATGCACGCTACCTCCTGATCGGTGCGCTGATCGGGATTCCCGCGGGCTCCTACTTGGTCGGAACGCTTTCCGATCGGGTGCTCTATCTCATTCTCGGCGGCTCCATGCTTTACATCAGCATCAGCCATTTCGTGCGCAGAAACCAAACGGCGCGTCCGGTTGCGCACGGTCAGGAACTGCTGATCGGCACCGCATCGGGTTTGCTGGCGGCGGGATTCAACATGGGCGGCCCTCCGCTGGTCGCTTACATCTATTCGCGCGAATGGTCACTCGCCCAAGCCAAGGCCGTGCTCGCGTCGTGCTTCGTGGTGACCGGCGTGTCGCGGCTCGGTTTCATCGGTCTCTCCGGTGTGGACTTGCCGGCCATCCTCAAACTCGCGGCCACCCTCGTGGTGCCGACCGTGGTGATTCTGTGGGCCGGGATCAAAATCGGCCACCGCGTGCCGCAACAGTGGTTGCGCCCGGGCGTATTCGTCTATCTCGGGATCGTCGGTCTCTACTACCTGTTGTTCAGGTAGGTGAACGCGATCAACGAGCCGGCAACGCCGCCAGGATTTCGTCGCCAAGCGAGCCCACGGCCTTGCTCAGGGCCTGCACGAGCGCGCCGTAATCGCGGCCATCCCATGCGACTTCCAACGGTCCAACCGTCCGTCGGGAGACCAGCTTGCCCTCCGCGGATGGCGCGGTGATTTCCACCACGGCCGCGAATCGGGCGACCGTCAAGCCGCCCTGGCTAACGCCTTCACAACGATTGATCGTGATCGCCACGTCAAAGTCGCGGTCCTGATCAAACGGAAAACCTTCGGTAAACACGCGACCGACCCGCGGGTTCGCCAGCAGATGATTGCGCACCAGCCGGGCCACGCCGTCCTCTAACGGTTCAGCCCAACGCGCATAATCGTTGTAAGTGAGCTCGTTCTCGCCGCGCCGAATCACAATCGAGCCCTTCTCCAAATAAGGCGGCAGGATGATCTTTTTCAGCCCGAGCTTGAGTCCATTCTCCGTCGGCGTCGCCGAGACGGGCGAGCCGGCCAGCACATAGTAACGTGTGAGGTCGGCCTGCGGCTCCGGCACGACCGAGCACCCCGCCAGCGCCAGCAGGCCCGCGAGCAAGATCCAGTGAGCGGCAAATCGAGTCTTCATGATCATTCGGGTTGTTTGCGTCCGGCGAGCAGCGCCTGCGGATTGCGTTCGAGAAAGTCAGCCAGGCGCTGCACGGCTTCGGCGGCGGCGGTGAGCTTCGCGAAAGCCTCGCCGGATTCCGCACCCAGATTATGCTGGGCGTTGATAAACTTGCGCAGGGTTTGCGACGCGGCGTTAAAGGCCTCGAGCGTCGCCTTGGTTTGATCGAGCGTTTCGTTGAGACGGGCGGCCGTGGGCTCAACCTGCCCGTCGAGCTTGCCGACGAGATGCTTCAGTTCGAGGGCGGCGCCGTTGAGATTCGCAATCGTGTCCTTCACCTCCGGCGAGGCGGTGAGCGTGTTGATGGAGTCGGCCGCCGCCGTCCACTTGGCCACGAGTTGCTCGAGCTCCAGTTGGTTGAGCTGCCCGCGCGCATCCGTAATGAAGCCGCGCAGTTCCTTCGCGAGGCCGACGAAATCGACGCCTTTGATGTTGGTCAGGATCTCGGAAAAGTTCGCCTGGAATTCGGAGAACGTCGAGGGGACGTAGGGCACGACCGCATATTTTTCGTCGGCCGATCGGCTGACAAACGGATACTCCTGCGGATCCATGAAGCCCAGTTCCACGTAAAGCAAACCGGTCGCCAGGCCGATCACACCGATCTGCGCCCGCAGGCCGTCGTCGATCAGGCGCTGCAGGACTTCGCGGTTCGTGACATCGAGCTCGCTGTCGAGGCCATCCTTGATGACGTTGCGATTGAACTCGCACACCACCCGGACGACCGACTGTTTGCGCGCCTGATCAAAGCGGACATTGAGATCCACCACGCGACCGACGCGCACGCCGCTCAACTTGACCGGCGAGCCGAGATCGAGCCCGCTGATGGACTCGTCAAAGAAAACGACGAAGCGCTGCGGTTTGGAAAACAGACTGAAGCTGCCGAAGGAAAGCAGTGCGATCACCCCGAGCGCACAGGCTCCGATCACGAATGCGCCGACGATGGCGGGACTGACCTTGGTTTTCACGTGAATTGGTGTTTAGGCGGATTTGGGAAAATGGACAGACTTAATCATAAAAGCGGCGTCACATCTGGTTTTCCACGCGATCCCCGCGGTGGAGAAATTCGGTCACGCGACGGTCCTTGCTGCCGCGGGCCAGTTCAAGCGGCGCCCCGCCGGCAATGATGCCTTGCTCGGCTTTGTCGAGCATGATGACCCGGTCGGCGATGCTGAAGATCGAAGCGAGTTCGTGGGAAACGACCACCAGCGTGGTGCCGAACAGCTCGCGAATCTGCGTGACGAGCTCATCGAGCTTGCGCGATGTGATCGGGTCGAGCCCGGCGGACGGTTCATCCAGGAACACGATCTGCGGATCGAGCGCCAGCGCCCGGGCGAGGCCGGCGCGCTTCTTCATGCCGCCGCTGATTTCGGATGGATAGTAATCTTCAAAACCCGTGAGGCCGACCTGGGTGAGTTTGAGCGTGGCAATTTCCTCGATCTCGCGGCGGGTCAGCGACGTGTATTCCTCCAGCGGCAGGGCCACGTTTTCCCGCAAGGTGAGCGAACTCCACAAAGCCGCGCTTTGATAAAGCACGCCGAAGGTTTTGAGCCGTTCGCGCCGTCCGGCGATGTCGGCATGATCGATCTTCTGGCCGAAGAACCGCACCTCGCCGCCGAGCGGACGGTTGATGCCGATGAGGTTCTTGAGCAGCGTGCTTTTGCCACACCCGGACCCACCGATGATGAAGAATATTTCGCCCGGCTGCACTTGGAACGAAACGTCTTTCAGCACCGTGAGCTCTTCATAGCCACAAGTCAGGCCGTTGACTTCGATGGCGGGTAGATTGTGCGAATCGGCCATGGTTCAGATTCCCAGAATATCGAACAGCACCGCGTAGGTCGCGTCCGCCACGATGATGAACAAAATGGCCGTCACCACGGCCGAAGTAGCCGCCAGACCGACGCCCATCGCGCTGCGTTCCGCCTGCAATCCGCGCAAACACCCGGCCACGCCCACAATGACGCCGAAGGTCGCGGCCTTGATCAAACCCGACATGACATCCGACATGTCGACGATCGTCAGCATTTCGACCCAATACGCCGCCGGCGGAATGTCCAATATCCCCAGCGCGATGATCATGCCGCCAATGATGCCGAGGCAGTTCGCATAGAGTGCCAGCAGCGGCATCATCAGGAAAAGAGCCACCAGCCGCGGCATCACCAAAAAGTCCACCGGCGAGATGCCGAGCGTGGTGAGCGCGTCGATCTCTTCGTTCGCCTTCATGTTGCCGAGATGCGCGGCAAACGCCGCGCCGGTGCGTCCAGCCAGCACGATCGCGGTCATCAGCGCACCCATTTCGCGCACCATCGTGATGCCCACGAGGTCCGCCACATAGATGTCGCCGCCGTATTGCCGCAGAATCAACGCGCCGGTGTAGGCCAGCGTGAGGCCGACGAGCACACTGATCAGACTCACGATCGGCAACGCCATCGCGCCGCACTGCTGCATCTGCTCCAAGCAGTCACCCCAACGGAATTTCTTCGGGCGTTTGATCAGGTTGACCAAGCTGATCGCACACTCGCCCACGAAGGACGAAATTTCGCGGCCCTTGTGAAACGCGTCCAAGGTCGCATGCCCCACCGTGACGAAGAAATTTTCGGAGCGATCGAACGGCACGCTCGTCTCGTGCGAGCGCGACAATTGACCGAGCATTTCGCGCACCTTTTCCGGCAGTTGGCTCAAATCACAATACGCACCCACCACGCGGCACCACTGCTGCACATCGAACAGGAACAAAAGCAGCGAGCTGTCCCACTTCTCGAGTTTCGATACGTCGAGCCGCACGCGTCGCGGTTCGTGCCCGTGCACCACGCTGCCCCACGTCGGCCTCGATTCCGTGACCCGCCACGTCCCGGCCAGCGTCACCAAAGCCAAATCACCGTCCATCACCAGGGACACGCGGGCTTGGTTATCGGTGGAAGGCTCGGACATTGGCCTTCGTTGTAACGACCCGGCGCCAAAGCAAAACCACAAAAATGTTCGTATTCGTGCGTAGACCGCCGCCAACGTGAATCGACATGGCCTTCCGCACCATCCTTCTCGATCTCGACGGCACGCTTGTGGACGCATTCACGACCATCCATCGTTCCTATTGCCACACCCTGCCCCTGGTGGGACGGCCCGCGCCGACCATGGAGCAAGTCCGCCGGGCCGTCGGCGGCGGCCTGCGCAACGCCATGAGCCATTTCCTGCCGGCGGAGCTGATTGATCGTGCCATCGGCATTCACCAGGCCTACACCGACCAAATCCTGCTCGAAGACGTGCGGGCCTTGCCCGGCGCGCTTGAGTTGTTGCAGGCGATGCACGCGCGCGGGCTCACCTTGGCCGTTTACACCAACAAGCACGCCGGTTCGTCGCGCCGCATCTGTGCGCACCTCGGCTTCACGCCGTTGCTCAACGGGATCTACGGCGCCGGCGACACCCCTTGGATCAAGCCGCAGCCCGAACTCGCCGCCCATGTGCTCGGCGAACTCAAGGCCGATCCCGCCACCACCCTGCTCATCGGCGACTCGCCCTTCGATGTGCAAGCCGCGCATAACGGCGGTTTCCAATGCTGGACCGTCACCACCGGCACCCATGACGCGGAGCAACTCACCACCGCCAAGGCCGATCGCGTGTTCAGCGGACTACCGGATTTGAAAACCGCTCTCCTCGCTGAGATATGAGGTAGGGCCGGTTGTCCCCAACCGGCCTAAAACCCAAGCCCCAAACCATCTCCCGCGGATGATTGCCCTAAACCAGGTGCTTAGCCGCCAGTTTGCGGAGCGAGGTCAGGTTGCGCATCGTCATGGTCGGCAGTTTGAGCGCCCGGACCGCCGGTGAATTCCAGACGTCCGCATCCGCCACTCCACCCTCGCGTCGCCAGTAAAGCTCGCGGCCGAGCAGAGCAAACCGGTCGGTCGGCGTCGCGCAGGCGAGCAACCCCTTCGCCTGAGCCGCCGGCAGCGGCTGTTTGAGCATCGAAACGTAGATGCCTCCTTTTTCCGGCGGGTCATCGGCAAAGGGATTCGCGGCGATCACGGCGGTCACTTCGCCGTCCCGGCGCAGAAACGTGTCCACGGAGTAACCAAGCACTTTCACCAAGTGCGCTTCGATCCGCGTTTCCAACTTCGCCAGGTCGCGTGCACCGGTGGCAAATACCACATTGCCGCTCGCGACGAATGTGGCCACGTCGGCAAAACCCATGGCCTCGAAGTGACGTTTCAACTCCGTCATCGGCAGCCGGCGTTTGCCGAGATTTATTCCACGCAGAAAGGCGACGCAACGAGTCATACGCTAAAGTGAGTTAACCACGAATGGACACGAATTCACACCAATAGAAATGCACTGATAAACCAGCTGGACTGAGTTACTCCCAATTGGCTCTAAACTTCTCCAAGGCAGGAAATCATTCGTGCAAATTCGTGTTCATTCGTGGTTAGGGAACTCAGTCACTTTCGAGCAGTCCGTGGATCGCCGCGAAGATCTGATCCTCGGTGCCGGACACGAGCGGGCCGGATTTCATGATGTATTGCATGCAGGCGAACACCTCGTAACCGCCTTCGGGCAACTGCCGCTCGCTGCAAACGTAGCCGACGATTTCATTCGCATAGGCAAACGGCCAGACCTGTGCGAAGTGGTGACCGAGTTCCTTCGTCGCGCGCAACGCGTATTCGACGCTCATCTCGCCCGACATCGCGATCAGCGCGAGTGATTCGCCAAAGCACACGGTTTGAATTTCAAACGGCACGGCCGTCGGCGGGCGTTTCCCGGCATCGAGATAAGCAAGATTCTCCCGGGCCCAGCGCGCAAAGAACGCGTTGTCCGAGTCGAGCCACGCCACGTAATCGTCGCGCGCCAGCACGCTCGTTTCCAAATCAATGACCCGACGTGCGATCACCAGTTCGCCGGCCACCGGATGCCAGCGCCCCTGCTGCAGTTCGCGCGTCACGGCCTCCGCCAATCGCCGACCCATCGCCTGAATCTCCGGGATGGGATACTTCGGGAAATTGTCGTGCGCAGGATTCGGCACGAAGGGCTTTTGGTCACCTGCACACCCCTGCAGAAACGTCGTGGAGCACCCAAGCTGTTCCTCCAGTTCACGCAGTGCAAAGCCTGCGTAATCGCCGCCGAATTCGAGAATCGCCCCCGCCGCCGTGGGATGCGCGGCATAGCCAAAGACAAGGTGCTTCAACTTGCCGTCCGCGGTGTGCATCGCAAGCAGCGGCACGGTGTGATCATGCGGCGCCTCAAGCGTCGGCGCCCAAGTCACTCCCCCTTTGCCATCGGGCCGGCGGCGCGAATGCGCCAACCCGCACCACCCCGTCGAACTGCTCAGCCGCACCGGCACTCGATCCGCCAGCGCCGCTTGGGCCACGGTCACAACCTTGGCAAAACTCTCCGCGAGATATGCTTCGTCGATGCCTTCTCGACAGTCCGCATCGACGAATTTGCGAATCGGCGGACCGCAATGCGTGTGCGTGCCGCAAAGCAGAATATCCTCTTCGGGCACGCCGGTCGCCGCGCTGACCATGGTGCGCACTTGCTCGGTGTTGTCGTAAAACCCGAGCCATTCGATGCTGATGAGCAACAAGGTCCGTTCAGTCTTCCGGTCCGTGAGCGCGGTGGCGATGCACCGCAGCGGGAGATAGACTCCAATCGAATCCTCCGTGCGCGCCGCAAACCCGGCGAGCTTTGAACCGATTTTCGGCGTGACATCAATGTCGGCCACTCCGGCCAGATAAGGAAAATCCGTGACGTTATCCACGGCCCACCACCTTGGGCGTGGTTATGATCGTTGCGAGCCCGCAGTCCGGCTGATGTCACAAGGTGGGCGGGCAGGTCCGTCTGCACGCCGGAGACATGCCCTGATGCGCAGAGAGACCTGCGCATCCACCTGACCGCAATTTATGCCGCGGGCTTGGCGCGCCGAAGCTCAATGAGCGGAAGCGGGGACGATCACCTTGCGAGCGGGAAACTCGAGATCGAAGGCCTCGTCGTTCGCCGGCGCATGATAGGTGCTGATGATGGCGTAGCGGTCCTTGCCCGCGGTATTGGGCGTCGAACCGTGCACCAGTCGATCCGAGAACACGACCGCCGTGCCGCGCTTGATGCTGCAGGTCACCACGTCGCCCACCTGCCATTCGCCATCGGTAATGCCCATGCCAAATTCGCCGGACGGCAAATCGAGCTTCACCATGCGCCAGTCGCGTTTGTGGCTGCCGGGGACGACCGTCAGCGTGCCGTTCTCGGCCGTCGCATCGTCCAACGGAATCCACACGGAAAGCTTCGGCCGGGTATTGCGCCAGTAATAGGCATCAATGTGCCAGGGCGTCGGGAAGGTTTTGTCGGGGGACTTGTAAACGATCTTGTCGCTCAAAAACATCACGCCGTGCGGCATGACCGGTTTGAGAATGTCGACGATGCGCGGGTCTTCCGCGAGGGCGCGAAACATCGCACTGACCACGGCCACATGCACGTAAACCGAAGCGCCGGGTTTGGCATTTTCATCCAGCACCTTGCGGGCCTCGGCCTTCAAGCTGTCGCATTCCTTGGCACTGAGCAGGTCGGGGATCAGCACGAAACCGTCGCGATCATATTGAGCCGAGAGAGAGGCAGGGGCAGGCTTTTTCATGGGTAACGGAGCGAAAGGTTAGCAGATTGACCGCATTTGGGCTTTAGCTGCCGAAAAATCACATTTAGCAATTTTCTCCATGCCTGACCGTCCCGCCAGCGGCCCCTCGCCCATCGACAGCATTCGTCTGGTCGAGCAGTTCGAACGGTCGCAACCGGGCTTCACGTTTCAAGCCACCTCGCTGCCGGGTCATTTGATCCATCTCGTGCTGCAGGGTGAGGTTGAGCAAACCTGCAACGGGCGCCGCCAGCGGCTCGCGCCCGGCACGGTGGTGTGGTATCACGAAGACGAATGGGTCGAAGGCCGGGTGCTGCGCGCGCCGTGGGTTTACTGCTCGGTCAACTTTGCCGCGCCCACGCTTGCGCCGCCGGATTTCGATGCGCGCTTGGAAACGGGTCGCGCCGACTTGGCACCGATTTTTTCGAGCCTGCTCGCCGCGTGGCGGGAGGCGCCCTCGGCCCGGCGCAATCTGCGCTGCCAGGCACGCTTGCTCGATCTGCTCACCGCGTGGCATCCACAAACCCCGACCGCTGCCGTCGCCACCCCGGTCGGCCGGCTTTGGTGGGAAGTGGAAACCTGGGCGCGGCAGAACATCGCGCGCCCGCTCACGCTGACCGACCTCTGCGCGCAGTTCCACCGCAGTCCCAACACGCTCGCCCGCGCGTGCCTCGATGCCGTCGGCCTGCCGCCGATGAAACGGCTCAAACAAATCCGCCTCAGCCTCGCCCGCGGACTCGTGCATTACTCCGAACTGAACATGACCGAAATCGCCCTGCGGGTGGGCTACGCCAGGGTGCATGAATTTTCCCGCGATTACCGCAAGGCCCACGGATTGCCTCCAACCGCTGATCGCACGACGCACGCGGCAAAGCGGTAGGGCCCGACCTCAAGCAAACCCACTCTGTCCATTTTCCGCTTTAATGGCACGAGGGTTGCCGCAATCTGATGCTCACCCCACCCATGACGCTCAGCCCCTTCGACTGGCTTATCATCATCGTTTATTTGGTCGGCTGCATGGCCGCCGGATTGTGGATGCGGCGTTACGTGAAGGGCGTGGAGGACTTCGCGGTCGCCGGCCGCGAGATGAACGTGAACCTGGGCATTGCCTCGCTGGCGGCCACCGAGATGGGGCTCGTGACGATCATGTATACCGCGCAGCTCGGCTTCGAAAAGGGTCTCGCGGGGGCCAGCATCGGCGTGATCATGGCGCTCGCATTCTGGATCGTCGGTCGCACGGGTTTCATCATCGGGCCGCTGCGGATGGCCGGTGTGATGACGATTCCGGAGCTGTTTGAAAAACGTTTTGGCGGACGCGTGCGCTGGCTGGCGGGCTTGTTCGTGGTGCTCGGCGGCCTGCTCAACATGGGCATCTTCCTGCGCCTGGGCGGCGAGTTTCTCGTGTGGGCCACCGGTCTGCCGCCGTCTTGGCTTGAGTGGGTGATGACCGGACTGCTCGGGCTCGTGCTCATTTACACCGCGCTCGGCGGCATGCTTTCCGTGCTCGTCACCGACTACCTGCAATTTCTGGTGATGGGCGTGGGCCTCGTGCTCACCTCGGTGCTGGTGCTGATCAACGTCGGTGGTTTCGATCTGGTCGATTCGCTGCAAGCCGCTTGGGCCGGCGCCGGCGGGATGAAGATGGCCTCGCATCCCTTCAACCCTTTCCACGGTTCCAGCCTCGGTTGGGGTTATCTGCTGTGGATGCTCTTGCTGCAAATCGCCGCGGCCACGACTTGGCAAACGGTGATCAGTCGCGTGCTCGCCGCCAAGGACGCCGCCACCGCACGCAGCATGTTCACGCGCACGTCGTTTTATTTCGTGGGCCGGTTTCTCCTGCCCGGACTCTGGGGCGCGGCGGCGTTCGTTTACTTCGCCAACCAAGGCGGTCTGCCCGAAGGCACGACTTCGCTCACGGCGATGCCGCAATACCTTGGGGTGATCCTGCCGGTCGGCATCATCGGCATCGTAATCGCGGCCATGCTGGCGGCGGAAATGTCCACCGACAGCGGCTATCTGCTCACTTGGGCCACGGTGATCTACAACGACCTCGTGACGCCGTGCCTGCGCAAACCACTGTCGCCGCGCGGACGGCTGCTGCTCACGCGCCTGCTCGTGCTCGGCATCGGGGTGTTTCTCCTCTTCTACGGCCTCTGGTATGAACTGCCGGGCAACGCGTGGGATTATCTCGCCGTGACCGGCAACATCTACCTCGCCAGCGTCTTCACGCTGCTGGTCGGCGGGCTCTATTGGAAACGCGCCAGCCGCACCGGCGCCTACGCCGCGCTCATTCTCGGTGCGGTCGGTCCGGTGACGTTTCTGCTCCTTGGCAAGCAATTCGCCATCGCGCCCGAAGTCGCCGGCACTGCCGCTTTCACCCTCGCCGCCGCCGGCCTGATCGCCGGCTCGCTGCTCAAACCCAATCGCGCAACCGCCGCCTGACCATGACCGATCCCTTCATCCTTTTCTGGGCCGCGCTGATCCTCGGCTCCATCGCGTGGTATGGTTTTCTCGTGATCTACATCGGCATCCGCGCCGGTCGCGACATCAAGACCTTGATCAAGTCACTAAGCGACGACCACCGCTCCGACCGCCAACGCTAGCTCTTCCGCTGCGCGCGCTGCACCTCAAGTTTGAGTGCATGAAGCGACACGTAAATGTCGCGCAAGAACGCCACCAAGGCGGCGATCAGCAACAAGATGCTCGCCATGAAGAACAGCATCATGAGCACGGCCAGATCGCGATCGAGCACCGCGTTGATGAAGATGACGATGACCAGTCCGCAGGCGACCAGCATGGTCAGTCCGGCAAAGGTCACCGCCATGCGGATCAATTGCGCGCGCCGCCAAAGGATATCGAGCTGGGTCTCCAAGTGAGCCTTGGAGTCGGCGTCGGCCTGTTGCACCTGCAGCGCAAGATTCCGCGTGCGGTCCACGATGCGACCCATGCGATTGGTCAGCGTGAGCATCAACGCACCGACACCGGAGATCAAAATCACCGGCGTGATCGCCAGTTGGATGATGGGAAGCAGCGCGCTCGTGCTGAAACTGTTCATGACGCGAAATCAGAATCACGCTGCCGCCGACAAAGCCAGTGCCAAGACGGCCGGCAGCGCCTGCACCCACAGAATCTTTCGGCTGACGGTCAGGGCGCCAAACACCCCGGCCACGATCACGCAGATCAAAAAGAAATTCTTCACCGCGAAGTCGCCACTCACCAAGCCCCAGATCAGCCCCGCCGCGAGAAACCCGTTATACAGGCCTTGGTTCATCGCGAGCGTTTTGGTCATTTCGGCTTTCTCAACCGTAAGTCCAAACACGCGCCGGCCGTAGGGCTTGGTCCAGAGCAGCATCTCCAAAACCAAGAAGTAAAGGTGCAGCGCGGCGACCAATCCCACCAATCCGGCGGCGAGCGAATTCATGGCTGCAGCCAATCACGCCGCGGCGTTTCCTGCAATCCGCGAGTATTCCGGCGATTGCCACGCCGCGCATCTTTGCTTTTGTCACGGCAATCGTGGCTTCCTCCGCACCCCAGTCCCTGACCGGCGTTCTCGAACGCATCATCTTCTTCAACGAGGAAAACCACTACACGATCGCGGAGTTTCGGCCCGATCGCGGCCGCAAGACGGATCCAGCCGACGATACATCCGAGGACAAAGTCACCATCACCGGCCCCCTGCCCGGGGTGGAATGCGGCGAGACCCTGCACCTGACCGGCGAATGGACGCGCCACGCGCAGCATGGCGCGCAGTTCCGCATCCAATCGTTCAAGAGCGAACTGCCCTCATCGGTTTACGGCATCCGCAAATATCTCGGCAGCGGCCTCGTGCCCGGCATCGGCAAGGTTTACGCCAACAAGATCGTGGACGTGTTCGGCACCGACACGTTTCGCGTGCTCAGCGAGGAATCCGGCAAGCTGCGCCACGTGCCTGGCATCGGCAAAAAGCGCGCCACGTCGATCAAGCAGGCGTGGGACGAGAAGCGCACCGAGCGCGAGCTCTACATTTTTCTCCAGACCTACGGCGTCACGCCCTCGCAATGCGTGAAGCTCGTCAATCGCTACGGCGGCGAGGCGAAGCAAATCCTGATGGCCGAGCCCTACCGCGTGGCGCGGGAGATCGACGGCATCGGCTTCAAGACCTCCGACCGCATCGCCATCAATCTCGGGTTCGCCAACGACGCCGCGCCCCGGCTCGACGCCGGCATCATCTACGCGCTTGAGACGCTGCAGGAGGAAGGGCACACGGCGTTTCGCGAGGCCGATCTGCGCGATCACACCGCGCTGCTGTTGGAAACCGATGCCAAGCTGGTCGAAGCCCGCCTCGTCGCGCTCGTGGACAACAAATCGCTCGTGCGGCATTGGCCCGCGGGCGTCGCCAATCCGCTGCCCGGTTCCGCGTTCATTCAACTGCCGCACAATGATCGCGCCGAACAAAAGATCGCCGACGTGGTCGCGCGCTTGGGCAAAGTCGCCAGCGGCCTGCCGCCGATCAAAATCGAGGCGGCGGTGCACTGGGCCGCGGAGAAAGCCGGCTTCGCGTTTCACGAATTGCAGTCCGCCGCGGTTAAAAACGCCCTGGCGCACAAGGTCACCATCCTGACCGGCGGTCCAGGCACGGGCAAAACGACCATCCTGCGCGCGCTCGTCGACATTCTTCGCGCCAAGAAGGTGCGCGTGCATCTCGCCGCGCCGACGGGCCGGGCGGCCCAGCGCCTCGCCGAAACGACCGGCGGTTTCGCTTCGACGATTCACCGGCTGCTCAAATTCGATCCGGCCAAGGGCGGTTTCGTGGCCAACGAATCCGCGCCGCTCGCCACGGACTTTCTGATCGTTGATGAGGCCTCGATGCTCGACGCGCGCCTCGCCGCCGCCCTGTTTCAGGCCGTCCCGGCGCGCGCGCATCTGCTTCTCGTCGGCGACACCGATCAGCTCCCCAGCGTCGGGGCCGGCAATGTGCTCAAAGATTTGATCGCAACCGAACTGGTGCCGGTCACCCGCCTCGCGGTGATTTACCGTCAGCAAGGGCAGAGCCAGATCGTGACGACCGCGCACGCGATCAATTCCGGCGACCCTTCCCTGCCGCCGGTGCTGCAAAACGTGAACGACGCGCAGGTCTGGGCCGACCTCAACTTCATCGCCGCCACCGACGCGGAGGACTGCGTCAACAAGGTCATTCAACTGTGCACGGACTTCATTCCGCGCGTGCTCAAATGGCCGCACCCGATCAACGACGTGCAGATCCTCGCGCCGATGCACAAAGGCACCGCCGGGGTCGCCAACCTCAACGCCCAGCTGCAAACCGCGCTCAATCCCACGCGGCAGGGCCTCAAGTTCGGCGCCGGCGAGTTCCGGGCCGGCGACAAGATCATCCAGCTGCGCAACAACTACGACAAAAACCTCTTCAACGGCGACATCGGCACCATCACCGCAACCGACGGCATCAACGGCACGCTGACCGCCGATTTCGACGGCGACGTGCATGAGTTCACGCGCGGCGAGCTGAGCGACCTGGCGCCAGCCTACGCGATCAGCATCCACAAATCGCAGGGTAGCGAATACCCGGTCGTGATCGTGCCGCTGCTCAAGGCGCACTTCATGATGCTGCAGCGCAACCTCATCTACACCGCCATCACCCGTGGTCGCAAAAAAGTCTTTCTCGTCGGCGAACCCGCCGCCTACGGCATGGCCGTGCGCAACAGCGAGTCGAAGCAACGCATCACGCATTTGCAGGTTAAGATGCTTCCGGCAGGACGGCTTAGGTAATTTCCGCATGACGCTTGGCTTGCTTCAACTGCTCGCGCCAACACGTTCGCTATCACGCGTCTTCCAAGTTTCCAATCGATGGCCGCCCAATCGTTAGCCCCGTCCAGCTTATTGCACCGCCTCACCCCTCAGAAATTGGGGGTCGCGGTATTTCTGATGGTGTTCGTCAGCATCGCCACCCCCGCCGCGGTGCTTTACCGGATTGGCGTGGCGACCGCGACCGATGAAGCGACCGCCGGCCGTTTGCAGTCCGCGGCATGGCTGCTGCTGCCGCTCGTGATCGGCCTGAGCCTGCTGCTCGCGCGATTCGCCGTGCAAGTGCGCAAACGCAGCCTGGCCATGCTGGCCCAAATGCATGCGGTTGAGGAAAAACTGCGAGCGCAGCGCGAAACCGCCGAGAAAGCCAGTCAGGCCAAAACCGAACTGCTGGCGGTCGCATCTCACGATCTGAAGAACCCGCTCAGCGCGATCGTCGGCATGTCGAGCATCCTGCTCGATTTGAAACGCACCGCCCCCGACCAGGAGGCAGTGAAGGACGACATCGACATTCTCGAATCCATCAATGCCTCAGCCACGCACATGTTCGCCATCGTGCGCGGAATCCTCGCCAACGAAGGCCTGCAACTCGGCTGGGCTGACTTGAAATTCGGGCCGGTCGAGCTGCCGGCGGTCTGTCAGGAGACCGTCCAGTTCAACACCCCGCTGGCCCGCCAGCGCAACGTCGCGCTGGCGACCGAGCTGACCGACACGATTTCCCTGACCGGCGACGCCACGCTGCTGCGCGAGGCGCTCGACAACTATCTGAGCAACGCAATCAAGTATTCGCCCGCGGGCGGCACCGTGACCGTGACGCTGCAATTGGTCGAAAACGGCCGCCAGGCCGAGATCGCGGTGCGCGATGAAGGCCCGGGCATCCCGCCCGCCGAGCAGGGCAAGCTTTTCACGAAATTCAAAAAACTCGGCGTTCGTCCGACCGAAGATGAGTTCTCCACCGGGCTCGGACTCTCCATTGTGAAAACCATCGTTGAGCGTCACCACGGCACGGTGGGTTGCGACAGTGAGCCCGGCCACGGTTGCCGGTTCTGGCTGCGGCTGCCGCTCAGTTTGACTCCGGCGCAAAACTAGGGTCCACTCCCACGTCGCTCATGAATTCTCCGCTCAAGATTCTGCTCGTTGATGACGAAGTGCATGTCAGGAAATACATCGGCATGTTGCTCAAAAGCATTATCGCGAATCCGGAGTTGTTCGAGGCGGGCAATTCTTACGAGGCCCAGAAACTGTTTCAGGAGCATGCGCCTGACCTCGTGTTTCTCGACATCAACATGCCGGGCCGCGACGGGTTGGAGACCCTCGGCGATTTGCGCGGACTGAATCAAGATGTCGGCATCATCATGCTGACTTCCGTCTCTGCCCGAGGCAGCGTGCAAAAAGCGCTCGAAAATGGCGCTGACGGTTACATTTTGAAGGATACGCCCGCGGCCGAAATCAAGGAGCAAGTCGCCGCACTTATCGCGGAGTTGCAGACCCCCGACGGCTCCGAGTAACCGCATCATGGCTTCCCCCCAAGACATCCCCGCCGCCACCCCGCTGCAACTCAAGGAAGTCCGCTATTCCTTGCGCCAGCTGCTCGCCGAAACCGCCCTCGAGCGCAACTCCGGCGCCTTCGGCATGCAGAAGCTTCACCAATCTGAAATCTCGAAGCTCTTCCCCGCCCGCAAAGCGAAGCGCAAACGCCATGGCAAACCCGGTTCTTGACCACGCCTTCCTCGATCAAATCCGGCGGCTGAACACCTTTGACAGCGGCTGCGATCTTGAGGCCGTCGCCAACAGCTGCGAAGAGCCGGTGCAACTGGTCGAAAAGCTCATCGCCGCCAACCAGCTCGGCAAGGACGAGGGCAGCCGCTTCTGGGCCACCTGCCTCGGTTACGCCTACGTCGATCCGCAATCCTCCGTCATCACCAAGGAGGCGCTTGATCTCATTCCCATGGAGATCGCGCTCAAGGCCAGGGCGCTGCCGCTTTACCGCCTGGAAAACACGGTGACGATCGCGATGGCCAAGCCCGAGGACCGCACCCTCGCCGCGCAGCTGGCCAAGATTACGCGTCTGAGCGTCAGTCCCGTCTACGCCAATTCCGAGGACATCGCGGACCTGATTCGCATTCAGTATTGCACCGAGGAGACCATCACCGAATCGCTCAAATCCCTCGAAGAGCATAAACTTTTCTCCGGCGACATCGAGACTGTCAGCGAGCAAATGGCCGCGATGGCCGACACGGATCAGCTGGTGCAGTTCGTCGACGCCATCATCCATTTCGCCCTGCGCCGCAACGCGAGTGACATTCACATCGAGCCGCGCGAGACGTTGGTGCAGTTGCGCTACCGCATCGACGGCACCCTGCGCCAGATCCTGACCTACCCGCGCAAGCTGCACCCGTCGGTCATCACGCGCCTGAAGATCCTCGCCAACCTCAACATCACGGAAAGCCGCTTTCCCAGCGACGGACGGTTTTCGATGAAACTGGGCACCGCCAAGGCCGGCTTCCGTTTCTCGACGATTCCCTGCCAATATGGCGAAAAAGCCGTGATGCGCGTGCTCGCGAGCGCCGGCATCAAATCGATCCTCACACTGGAGCGAATGATGATGTCGCAGACCATGCTCGAGCCGTTCCGCCGGATGATCAAGAATCCCTCGGGCATCATCTTCGTCACCGGCCCGACCGGCTCGGGCAAGACGACCACGCTCTATTCCGTGCTCAGCGAACTCAATGATCCGGGCATCAACATTTCCACGATCGAAGACCCGATCGAAATGCAGCTCGAGGGCATCAACCAGTCCCAGGTCAACCACCACATCGATCTCAATTTCGCGCTGCTCCTCCGTTCGTTGCTGCGTCAGGATCCCGATGTTATTTTGATCGGTGAAATCCGCGACCTGGAAACCGCCAAGATCGCGGTAGAAGCCGCACTCACCGGCCACATCGTGCTGGCCACCCTGCACACCAATTCGGCCCCCGAAGCGATCATCCGGCTCGAGGAAATCGGCGTGGATCATTACATGATCGCCCCGGCGGTCATCGGCGTCCTGGCCCAGCGTCTCGCCGCGCGCATCTGCGAATCCTGCAAGGAATCCTACACCCCTTCCGAGACGGTGCTGCGCCGCTTCTTTGACGACGATCCGTTGCCGGACGTCACCTTTTATCGCGGCAAAGGCTGTCCTGCCTGCGAAGGCACCGGCTACAAGGGCCGCGTCGCGTTCCACGAACTGTTTCTCGTCAATCAAGACGTCCGCGCCAAGATCTCCGAACGCGCCAGCCAGCGCGAGCTCATTGAGGCCGCCAGCAAGGTCGGCTATCGTCCGTTGCGCTACGACGGTCTCAAAAAGGTCCTGCTCGGCCTTACCACGATTGAAGAAATCGAATCCGGCACGATCACCGAATTCATGAGCTGATTGGGCGCGACCGCCGGCCGCTCATCCCGCGCCATCGCCGCCCATCCGCCGATCGGACTATTTCATCGCCGGCGGCTTGGCATGGGTAACTTTTCACCTAGATTGGGGTTCTTAATTGCCTATGAAACTTCGCCTCATCCCCACCCTGTTGCTCGCCGTGCTCCCACTGGGCGCGATGGCGGCTCCCGAATCCGTCGCCGTCGAGGGATTCAGCCATGTCAAGACTGTCGGCGATGTCGCCGAATACACCCTCGATGACAACGGCCTGCAGGTTCTGCTCATGACCGATCACTCCGCCCCGGTCGTCACGTTCATGGTCACCTACCGGGTCGGTTCGCGCAACGAGGTCACCGGCACCACCGGCGCGACCCATCTGCTGGAGCATCTCATGTTCAAGGGCTCGCCCAACTTCAATCGCGAGAAGGGCAACAATATCGATCAGGTCCTCGAGGCCCTCGGCGCCCAATACAATGCCACCACCTGGCTGGATCGCACCAACTACTACGCGCAGCTCGGCAGCGAGCATCTCGAGACCTACATGGCCATCGAGGCCGACCGCATGCGCAACCTCTGGCTGCGCGAATCCGACCGCCAGCCCGAGATGACCGTTGTGCGCAACGAATTCGAGATCGGCGAAAACGATCCCACCCAGGTCCTCGACAAAGAGATGACCGCGGTCGCCTATCTGGCCCACCCTTATCACCACAGCACGATCGGCTGGCGCTCCGACATCGAGGGCGTGTCCATCGAGAAGCTCCAGGAGTTCTACAACACCTTCTACTGGCCGGACAATTCCACCGTCACGATCATCGGCGACTTCGATCCGGCCGAGGCGCTCGGTCTCGTCAAAAAATATTACGGCGCCTACCCCAAGGCCCCGCAGCCGATCCCGCAGGTTTACACGGTCGAGCCGGAGCAAACCGGCCAGCGTCGCGTGCTGGTGAAGAAAGCCGGCCAGCTCGGCGTCGTTGGTGTCGCTTACAAAAGCCCCTCCGCCCGTCACGCCGACCAGGCCGCCCTGCAAGTGCTCGGCAGCATCCTCACCAGCGGCAAGAACAGCCGCCTCTATCGCGCGCTGACCGATCAATCGCTCACGACCGACGTTTCCGACTATGTCGGATTCTTCCACGATCCCTCGCTCTTCAATCTCTGGGCCAATCTCGCCCCCGGCGTCACTCACGAACAGGTCGAAAAGATCATCGTCGATGAAGTGGAAAAAGTGAAAGCCGACGGCGTGACCGCAACCGAGGTCAACGCCGCGGTGAGCAAGAAGCTCGCCGACATCGCGTTCGCCCGTGACGGCTCCTTCGCCATCGCCAGCAGCATCAATGAATGCATCGCCTCCGGCGACTGGACGCTCTACTACACGCTCGAAGAAGACTACGGCAAGGTCACTCCCGAGGACGTGAAACGCGTGGCCAACCGCTACCTCAACGAAGACCAAAGCGTCGTCGGTTGGTTCATCCCGCTCGTGCCCGCCGCCGAGTAAACCATTCTCCAAACCTTCATGTCATCTCCCATGAAAACTCTCCGCCTTCTCCTTCTGCTGGCCACCCTGGGCCTTCCCTTTGCCCGCGCCAGCATCGCCGACAACATCGTTCGCGACGACATCAACGGCATTGATCTCATCACCCTGAAGACCGGCGTCAAAAACGTCGTCACGATCAAAGGCACGCTGCCGCTCGGTAACGCTGCCTCACCCGCGAACAATCCCGCACTGGCCATGCTCACCGGCAGCATGCTCGACAAGGGCACGGTCAACCACGACAAGTTTGCCATCGCGGGCCAGCTCGAAAGCGTCGGCGCCAGCCTCACCTTCGGCGTGGGCACCGAAACCCTCGGCATCAACGGCAAGTGTCTCACCAAGGACGTGCCGCTCGTCATCTCACTGATCGCCGAACAACTCCGCGCACCCGCCTTCTCCGCCGAGGAGTTTGAAAAGGTAAAGAAGCAATACGTCGGCGCGCTGAAGCAGGCTCTCGACAACACCAACCAGCAGGCGTCCGACAACTTCAGCCGCGCGGTTTATCCGCTCGGCCATCCCAATCGCAAAACCCCGACCACGGACATGATCGCCGCGGTCGAGCGCACCACCCTCGACGAGGTCAAGGCCTTCTACGCCGAATACTACGGCCCCGCCTATCTGACCCTCATCCTCGTGGGCGACGTGGATTCGGGCGCCATCGCAACCGAAGTGAGCGAGTCCTTCGCCGGCTGGAGCGGCGGTAAGCTGCCCGAGACCCTCGATGTGGCGGGCGGCGACCTCGACACCGCGCGTGAGCAAACCGTATTCATGGCCGACAAGACCAACGTCAGCGTGGTCTGGGGTCAGGCCACCGGCCTGCGTTACAGCGATCCGGACGCCCTCGCGCTGCGCGTCGGCACCGACATCCTCGGCGGCGGTTTCAGCGCGCGCCTCATGGGGAACGTCCGCGACAAGGAAGGTCTCACCTACGGCATCTACGGTTTCATGGCCAACGACAACCTGCGCGACGGCGACTGGCGCATCTGGGCCAACTTTGCGCCCGATCTGTTGGACAAGGGTATCGAGTCCACCCGCCGGCAGTTGAGCAAATGGCACCGCGAAGGTGTCACACCGGAAGAACTCGCCGCGCGCATCTCCGGCTTGAGCGGCGAATACAAAGTCGGTCTCTCCACCACGGACGGCATGGCTGGCGCCATTCTCAACGCCCTGCAACGCGGCTACGACCTGTCGTGGCTGGATGAATATCCCGCCGCCCTCGACGCGCTCACGCTCGATCAGGTCAATGGCGCCATCAAGGAACACCTCGATCCCGACAAGATGGTCATCATCAAGGCCGGCACCGTGACCGACATGACAACCAAGTAAGCGCCGTCGCTTCCCGAATCCCGCCGCGAAACCGGCGGGATTTTTTTGGCACAAAAAAACCGGGGTGACAGATTTCTCCATCACCCCGGTGTCATTTTCTTAGTTAAGCGGCCTGTCCGAGCTTTTGCACCCGGCGGGCCAGCGGCGACCAGACTGAACGGCGCAACACCTCAGGGAGGCGAACGACCGCCCGTGTCCAGTTGCGGTTTTCGATGCTTTGGCAGGCAGCGGGAGCGGATTGGACTTCGGCTTGGGGCGCGGTGTCTTCATTCGCCTGCGAGTAATCTTCATACTCGTAGGTCGTGAAAACCGCGGCACCGGAGCCGAAACCGCCGGGCTGCAGGACAAACATGGTCTTGGTCTTTTTATTCATGGTCAGACGGAGGGCTCGGGGGTTTTAAGATCCAAACCCTCCTGGCAGACCACAAACGTGGCAAAGAACGGGACGCGAAAACGTGCGCAAATAGTCACGCCCGTCAAGCGGATGTTCCAGTCCGCGCCACTTCGACCCGTCAAAATAATACGGGGCGGAAGCATCAACTGCCTCCGCCCCGGTGTTTTTCTAGTTAGGTTGCCGACCGGGAGTTAACCGCCGGGGCGCGTGATTTTTGGCGTAGCAAACGACTCCAAATATCCGGCACCCACGGCCACTCCGACCGACAATTTTCTTTCAGGTTTTTCCCCTGTCGTTCCGCCGGTCGAACCGGCTGGAGCAGGTAGTTGGCCGCGCGTCGGGACGGGTCTTCATATCCGTCCCAAGACAGGCCACCCAGACTCCATCCGCTGGTCAGCGGCACGGCACGGGAATGTTTTGTCGGGTTGTTCATGATCAGATGGAGACATCGCTACCCAGCGAAAATGTCTCCCGGCTGATCACGAACTTGCCAAAGAACAGCGGGAAAGGACCCGCATAACCTTGACCCGTCAATAGCGGGAACCGTGCCAAAAGGGGATTTAACTTTCCCGTCACAATTCGCCCGCGGCACCGCTTACGCTTTGCCCATTTTGCGCAGCGCTTTGTTGATTTTGTCCAAATCGCACCGCTCCGGATCATAGTCCGGTCCGAGCCAGTTGATCCACTCGCGGCCCAAATCCGACTCGGGCTCCTTGATGCAGACCAGCATGTCGTGAAACGCCTCGAGCCCGCCGCAGTCTTCCGGCGGTCCGGCCCGCTCACCGGCGAGGCATTGGGGATAAGTCTGCCCCTTTTCAATCACACCGGTCTTTTCCACCGTGATCTCGATCCGCCAAGTCTCGCCAAAATGATACTCGTAGCCAAACCGGCCGCGGTGCTCCAAATCGAGATCGGCCAGCGACACGTCGCGATCGTCCTCCACGACCAGCCCCTCCGACCGCACCGGGTTGCCCATGCGCAGGTCATCAAACACGAAGGCATGGGTCTGGTAATCGAACCAATCGAACACAATCTGGATGGAATCGTGCAGCCGCGAAAGCCACATGCTCTCCTGCACCAGCATGCGCCGCCAGATGCGCGGCTCCGTGCCCGCGATTTCCAACCGCAGCACAAACGCCTTTTCCGGCGCCTTCTTCTTGGCCGCGCCCACGCCATCCAACAGGGAGATCATTCCCCGCCAATCCAACGGAAACCCGCCGCCTCCGCAAGCGCGGCGCGGCGGGCGGACGTCACATCGGTCAGAACTTCCACTTCACGTAGCCTTCGAGACGCAGCGGCAGGTCTTGGAAGATGAGGACGTTGTTCGACCAGTTGTCGCCGTTGTGGATCCAGTTGCGGCGGTCGAGGGCGTTGAGGATGTCGAGGTTCACCTCCCACTTCGGCGTGCGGTAGAAGAAAAACAGGTCGAGGAACACCTGCGGCGGGATGTGATATTCGTTGAGCAAATTGCCGGGTTGTTCGCCCTGCCAGCTCGCGCCGAAACCGCCGCCGAAGCCGTTCTCCAGACGATAGGAAAGGCTGCTGTTCACGACCACACGAGAGAGGCCGGGGATACGGTAGTCACCGGGCGGAAGTTTATCCCAAGTGAAGCCGATGCCATTGCCCTGGCCGCCCGGACCTTGGCCCAACGCATAGAGATTATAGAGCGTGGTGCCGCCGGCCTGTGACGCGGTGGAATTGTCGAAGCGGCCATCGGTCAGCGCGACATTGAAGGTCGCGTTGAGGCGCTGATGCGGTTGGTAAACGAGCTCAAATTCCGCTCCACGAATCTTAAGGTTTTTGCGATCGCCACCGAGTTCGAGCTCGGTGCGGCGCTGATCAAACAGCGCAATGCCCGCGAAGAGCGTATTGTCGAACAGCGCGAACTTCGCGCCGACTTCCGCGAGCCGACTGAGATTGGTGAAGTCGTCGGGATCGATGATGCCGTTCCCGTTACCGTCGTCCTTCAGCATGATGCCGCCGCCGGTCACGTTGCCGTGGACAGCGTAGGCGCGCTGGTAGGTCGCGTAGAGTGACGAGGCCGGTGACAGCGCGTAACTCAGGCTCGTGTTCCACGAAAGCGCGGTGTCGTTGTGTTCGTCGTGCCAATCGATGCCAGAGGCATCGCTGAGCGGATCGCGCGCCTTGGCAAAGAAACCATCGAGACGCAGACCGGCGAGCAACGACAGCTTGTCGGTCAGCTTCACGTCGTCCTGCACGAAGAGCGCGGGATTGAAGAGCGTGGAATCGGTCGTCTCCGGGCTGCCGTAGGAGGCCGGAAAATACAAGCGTCCTCCGGGCCCTTCGAAACCGGGATAATACGAATTCGGATAATCGCGCTCGTGGTTGTAGCTCGTGCCCGGCGCGGTGAGGTCGTATTGGAAGAAATACTCGTTGAAGTAATTCGTGTAGCTCTCGCGCTCTTCATAGCGCAGCGCGAGTCCGGCAATGACGGCGTGCGGTTTGCCGCCGAGATCGAGCCGGGCATGCCACTCCGTGCGGTTCTCAAACGTGAACTGCTCCGCATACTCGATGTATTCGAACTCGTGGTAACGACGGCGATCCACGTATTCCGCCAGAGTGCGGTTGACGAGTTTTCGCCCGGAGGACGGCTTGCTGGTCACAATGAATTGTCCGCGGGCGACATTGGCGTTGGAGAAATCACCGTCGGAAAACAGCGTGGCATCGCGCGGGACCTCCACCGAAGTCGTGCCCGGAATCGTGCCGGCGATCGCGCCGGTGTTGTTGTCGTAACCGAGATCGGGCAGCGCGCCGGTGTAATACGTGCCTTGGTCGATCAGGTCTTGGTTGGGCCGGTTGATGCCGAGGAGCTGCGGCGCGGCCTGCCACATGTATTGCGCATTGGCCTCAAGCGTGAGTGAATCGCTCGGCTTGGACAGCCACGCGAGAAACAGGTCCTGCCGGTCGTCGCGGCCGCCATGCTGGCGAAAGAACGTGTCGTCTTCCTTGCCCTCGTAGCTCACACGCCAGGCGGATTTTCCGTTGGGCAACGGTGCGGTCGTGTCGATCTGCCACGAGCCATTGAGCCATGAACCGCCGTCGGGCACCCACGTGCCGATGCGCGTGGTGACGGTCGTCTGCTTGGTGAACTGCGGCTGCTTCGTCACGTAGTTGACGTAACCGCCGGTAAAGAAACCGCTGCCGTAAACCGCCGATCCGGGGCCGCGCACCACATCGACCGCTTCGATACCGTTAAACGACGGAAAGTAGCCGAAGTTGTTATAGCTGAGCCGCTGGCCGTTGATGAACGTCTCGGCCAGATCGCCCCGGATGTTGGGAATCGTCACCTTGCCATAGCTGGCCGAGGCATAACTGCCGGGCGCATAGGCGGTGATTTCGCTCACACCATTGATGCCGCGCTCGCGGAGCAACGCCTGCGTAATGGTCGAAAATGCGCGCGGCGTATCGAGGATGTTGCGCGCATCGCCAAAGACGCCCTCGGTCTCGCGCACAAGGGGGTTGACCGAGTCTTCGAGCGGAAGACCGGTGACTTCAAAGCGCTCGAGCCGCACCAAATCGGGCGCGGCATCGACGCTGGTTTGAGCCCGCGCGCCGGAGAGTCCGGCGGCCGCGGCAAGTATGAGGAGGATTCGTGTCGGGATTTGCATTTGGATAAATGCCCGACCCAAATCGGACTCCCGTTGAAGGCGGCGACGCGGCGCCCCTTGGCGCTATTCGCGGCGCCTGCTGTTTCCTTCGTCGGCATGATCCGTTTCAGGTTCGAAGGGTCGAGCGGCCGAATCGTGCCGCAATCTCAGCCCTCCGCGGAGGGCACCCCTACAGGCAAGCCGCAACCAACGCGCATAACGCGCGTCGTGCAAACAAAACTTTTGTCATGCTCAATAACCTGCCGCCGCGTTCGTGCGGCGCGGATCGGCATAGCCGGTATAACTGCCATCGGCATTCAGTTCGATGACGTTGATACCGCCAAAGTGCCGCCCAGTTCCCGCGGGTTCGGGTAGTTCGACCAACCAGCCCATGGCTTGCAACGCCGCGACCACCTCGGGGTCAAGCGATTGCTCGGCTTCAACCTTTTCGTGGCCGTTCCAACCTTGCCCGCCAGTGAAATGCAGGCGCGTGTCGCCGATGCTTTCCGCCAACGAACGGTCCAGCACGAGGTGGTCGATCATCGTTTGCAAAATTGCCGTCGGGATGCGGGATGCCCCGGGAATACCAATGGCGAATTGCGGCCGACCGTCGCGAAACACGAGCGTGGGTGCGATCGTCGAACGCGGGCGTTTGCCCGGTGCCGGCGCGTTCACGCTGTTTGGCGTCGAATAGGCGAAGTTGCTCATCGTGTTGTTGAGCACGACCCCGGTGCCCGGTGCCACCACGCCCGCGCCGAAGTGCAGACTGAGCGATTGCGTGGCGCACACGATGTTGCCCTGCGCATCGGCCACGGCGAAATGCGTGGTCGCGGCCGCGTAATCGTCGGTGAATGATTGATCGTAAAAGGCCGCGACTTCATCGGCCGCCTCCGGATCGACATTGGCGCGCGCCTTCTCCCGCAGTTCCGCCACCGAGTCTGGGGCCACGAGCTTTTCAAAATTGAACCGCGCTTCCTCGACGTCGGCGATGCGCGCTTGCACGAGCGGAATGACCTGACGCCACACTCGACCGAGCAAATCGATATTCTCCGCCGCGCGCAGCGGGCCGCCGGCAAAGGATTCTTTTTCGAGCACCTTGAGCATGGTCAGCAGCAATGCCGGACCCGTCGCCGGCGGCGGTGCGGCCACGATTTGCCGGCCGTGAAAATCAATCGCAACCGGTTCGGTCAGCCGCGCCTCGTAGTGGGCAAAGTCTTCCAATTTCAAGACGCCACCGCCCGCATCTGATGCCGTCACGATCGCCTCGGCTACGGATCCGCGATAAAACCCATCGCGACCGTTTTGGGCCAGCAGCTCCAGCGTGTGCGCCAGATCCGGATTGGGCAGCCGGCTGCCGATTTCCGGCAACGCCCCACCGGGCAGATAGAGTCGCGCGATTTCCGCATCACCGCGCCGCAGTTTCTTCTCCTGCTCGGCAAAGAACAGATGCGTTTTCGGCAGAATCTCAAACCCCTCGCGCGCAAGTTCGATGGCCGGCGCGATATCGTCGGCCCAAGGACGCGCGCCCCATTGCTGATGCGCGAGCCAGAGACCCGCGGGGAGACCGGGCACGCAAACCGCGCCGTAGCCGTAGTTGCGGCCGGCGGCGGGGCTGGCCTTGTAGGCCTCCACGTCCAGTGAACCGGCGGCATCCATCGCATCGATCACGTAGGTGCGCTTGGTTGCCGCCTCATAATAAAGCAGCATGAGCTTGCCGCCCAAGCCGGAGCCGTAGGGCTCGGCAACATTGAGCGCGAGCGAGACGGATATCGCCGCATCGATCGCGTTGCCGCCGGCTTTCAAGGTGCGCAGCCCCGCTTCCGCCGCTTGCGGATGCCCCGCCACCACCATGCCGTGCGATCCCGCGACCGGCGTAACCGTCACGGGCACGTTCGCTATCGCGAACACAGGCGCGATCAGGCAGAGAAGGGAAAACAGACCCCGGGGTTTCATCGGAAAATAAATTCGGCGGACCAGTGCGGTCCGCCGAAGCATTGGGCCAACTTGCTCAGAACTTGAACGAGGCCTCGACGTAGGTCACGCGGCCACGCGGATCCGAATAGTCGGAGCTGTAGCCACTGGAGCTCGCCGGATAGAACGGAGGATCCTCGTTGAAGAGGTTGTTCATGCCGACGCGCAGGCGCAGACCCTTGAGCGAGCCTTCACGGAACGAGTAGCCGACGCTGGCATTGGTGACCCAATATTGGTCCACAATGCGACGTTGACCGGCGGCCGAGTAGGTCGTCGAAGCGAGGTAGTCGTCCGTCACGCGTTCGGAAATCGAGGCGGACCAGGAGCCGAGATCCCACTTGATCGTCGCAGTGCCCTTGAAACGCGGATTGCCGTTATTGCGAATGAGTTGGGACTGGTTGCCCTGCTCGTCGATCGTAATGAGCTTGTTGGTGTAGCTGACCGAGGCATTGCCACCGAAGCGACCGATGCGCGTTTCCGGTCCGCGGTAATCGAAACCGACATCGAAGCCGTGGATTTCGCGCAGCGAACGGTTCTGGTAAGTGCTGATGACCTCGACCAACACGCCGGGGATGCCGGCGGTGATGTCATCCGGCGTGCGCGGGGCGCGAATCACGAGCGGATTGCTGCCGCCATTGGCCGCCCAGAGGTCGGCATCGAGTTCGAGTTCGTCCTGGGCGTCGGTGTTGTCGATCTGGTTGAACTGCTTGATACGGAAGTAATCGCCGAAGAGCGTCAGTCCTTTGACGCCGGGCACTTCAATGACGACACCGATGCTGCGTGATTCGGATTCCTCGGGTTTGAGGTTGGCATTACCACCGGCGACGACGCGCTTGGTGATGTTGGTGGCCGAATCAGGCTGGCCGGGACGCGCCGGGTCAATGAAGCCTTCGCTGCGACGACCGATGGCCGGCGTGTAGAGTTCGACGACGGTCGGAGCGCGGAAGCCTTCGTTGTAGGAGGTGCGGACCATGAACCAGTCCACCGGACGGAAATCCAGACCGACACCGGGCTTGAGAGCATCAAAGCGCTCGTAGCTTTCGTAACGGACGGCGGCGCGGACATTGAGGCTTTCCAAACCAGTCATGCGGTTCTTTTCGCTGACCAGCGGCACGGAAACCTCGGTGTAGGTGGCGTAGAGATCGCGCGATGCGTCCACATCGATCTGTTCGGACTGCGCGATGACATCGTCGGCGAGGCCGTAGGGATCGTTGCGCTGCTTCATCGACTCCTTGCGATATTCGCCGCCGACCGCGAGTTGGATCGCGCCGCCGGAAATCTCGTAGATTTCACCCGAAGCCTTCGCGTCAAAGGAGCTCATCGTGCTCACGCCGTCGTCCCAGATGGAGATGACAAACGGATCAACCTGCGCGGCAGTGTTGCCGCCGGGCGCGGCGAACGGATTGAAGGCGTTGGGCGTGTTGAGCGCGAGCTGCTGTTCAAACAGGCTCTGCGAAATGTGGCCGCCGTTTTCCTGGTAGGCGTGGCCGCGCATATAAAGGGCGGCGGCTTCCCACGTCCACGAATCGAGCGGCAGATCGCCGCGGAGGCCGGCCACCAAACGATAGCTGTCGGCATCGGTTGAGTAGGTGCGCAGGCCGGCATCGAGCACGCGGTAATTGCGAATCAAGACGTCACGCGGCGTGGCGACGCCCGAGTTAACGCCCACCGGGCTGTAATAATTGGTCTTGGGAATGATGACCCCGTCGGTGCCGGAGGAGACCGGAATCGAATCGGTGTAGCCGGAGGATTGCGACTCGTAGTAGGACAACTCGGCGAAGAGCTCCAACGTCTCGCTCAACTCATGCTGCAGATTGGTGAAGAGGTTGTAGCGCGTGGCATTCGGAATCAGCGTCGTGTTGGGCTGAAAGTTATAGGTGGCGGTCGGGCCCGAACCACTGGCACGCAGACCGGTGTCGGGGTTGTAGTGAAATAATCCCGTGCCGGAAGTGACGCCGGGAACGGACACGCCCGAGCCGTTGTCGTTGACCGCGGTAAAACGGCCATAAGGACCGGAACTGGAACGACGGTTGTAAGCATTGACGGTGTCCCAAGGCGCACCGACATAGGGGCGCTTGTCGGCATCCTTCGCATAGTCACGCGAACGGGCATAAAGCGCGTCGCGATCGAAATAGCTGAAGAACAGACCGAAGTTCGATTTACCTTCGTTGAAGGTGGCACCGGCGGAAGCTGAGAAATCGATTTCCCTCAGGGTCGTGGTATCCCAGGAATAGCGAACGCTGGCATCGTAGCCGGAGTAGTTGTCCTTGAGAATCCAGTTCACGACACCACCAATGGCATCGGAACCGTAGATCGCGGACGCACCGTCGCGCAGGATTTCCACCTGCTTCACCGCCGAACGCGGGATGGCGTTGATGTTGACGAACTGCACGCCAGGGGTGCCAGGCGTGACACCATAGGCCGCCAGGCGGCGACCGTTGAGCAGCACGAGCGTGCGGCCGGCACCGAGGTTGCGGAGGTTGATGGAGGCAACGTCACCGCGCGCCCCGTTGGGGCCGGTTTCGGCGTCATTGATCGAAAGGTTGGTCGAAAACGGCAGCGCTTCCACGAATTCGGAAATGGTGCCGTAACCCGCGGCCGTGAGGTCGTCGAACGAGACGACCGTGACCGGCAGGGTTTTTTCGGTATCGATGCCCTTGATGTTGGAACCGGTCACCGTGAAAGCTTCGAGCTGCACGGTTTCGTCGGTTTGAGGGGGCGGCACGTTCTGGGCCAGCACCGGCAAAGGAGCCAGCACGCTGAGAACGGAGATCAGGCGAACTAACGGGTGTTTCATGTTCTGCTTGGTTTGATGGTCACGGGGTGAATTCCGAATGCATGGCCCGGAGCGAGGATTTCCAAGGGAAAATCGGGCGGAGGATCATTTTTAAGACGCACGCGGAAAAACTGAAGCGATGCATCCCATCATAGAAGAATCCGTGCCAGCTGACTATGGTGACGACTCCTCACCCGCATGGCGTAGTTCTACTTAATCCGACTCAGCTCTTGCCGCGCCGTGATTCTTGTCTGTGCTGAAAATCACCATGTCAGGAAACGCGCCCAATCCCTACGCCAAGCTGCGCTTCGTCTTGGTGGACGACACGGCGAGTTTCCGGGAGCTGCTGAAGGATTCGCTCCAAAAGCGCTTTCAACCCAAGGCTTTGGTTGATTTCGCCGACGGGCGCGCGGCGTTGAACGAATGCCTGGCCAACCCGCCCGACCTGCTGATCGCCGATCTTTATCTGCGCGACATCGACGGTCGCGACGTGGTGAACGAGCTCCGCCGCCGCGATCTGCCCACCCGCGTCATCATGCTCACGGCCCATCCCGAGGCCCAACTCCCGGCCGAATTGCTCGGGCTAGGGGTCGCGGGCTTCGTGGACAAGAATTCTCCGCTCGAACAGATCGACCGCGCCGTGCAATGCGTGCTCGACGGCGGCATGTTCTTTTCCGCGACGGTGCCACCGCCGGTGCCCAAGGCCACCGCCGAACCCGCCCTGCCCCGCCTGGGGGCCAACGCGCTCTCCGAACGCGAGCAGCAGGTCGCCCGGCTCGTCGCGCGCGGCCTGCTTTCCAAGGAGATCGCAGGCGAACTGAATCTCAGCACGCGCACCGTGGAAAAGCACCGCGCCCGCATTCTCGCCCGGCTCGGACTGCACGACACGCCGACCTTGGTGCGCTGGTGCCTGCGCAACGGCTTGGGTTGATTCATGCGCGGCGAGGGCGCCGCGGCTCCACTTTGGTGTCCGCTGGGGACGCGCCGCCTCCGGCGCGTTTTCTATACCACCGCGGGCGCGGCGACTGGCAGCAGCACGCGAAAGACCGCGCCGTGGCCCGGGTTCGATTGCACTTCCAAGCGGCCGCCTTGCAACGTGAGCAATTCGCGCGTGATCACCAAACCGAGGCCGGTGGATTCGCCCGTCTTTGTCAGATCCGGCGCCAAGCGCGGTCGGGCCGCGAAGATTTTCGCGAATTCCGCCGGCCCGAGTCCGGGGCCGTTGTCGCGCACCTCGGCAAACGCCCACGCTCCGGCCGTGCCGAAGGCGACTTCGATGCGCCCGCCCGCCGGCGTGAACTTGAGCGCGTTGCCGATCAGATTGTCGAAAACCTGCCGCAAGCGATCCGCGTCGGCCTCAATCAAGGGCAATGGTTCGGCCGTGGTCGTGTAAACGAGCTGCTGATTCCGGCGCGTGGCGACCGGCTGCAACGTGTCGACGGCGGCGCGCGCCACCGCCGCCAGATCAATTTCGGAGGTGTGCAACTGCAGGTTGCCCTCTTCGATCGCCGCGGCGTCGAGAAAATCGCGCACCAAGCTGCGCAGTCGCGCCGTGTCCGCCCGCATGATCTCGGCCAGCCTCCGGACCGTTGCCGTTTGTTCGGCGGAGCGTCCCACCTGCTCCGCCGTGGCATTGAGCGCCGCGAGCGGCACTTTCAAGTCGTGCGACGCCATCATGAGCAGGCGCGATTTCAAGCGCTCGGCATTCTCGGCGCGCTCCCGCGCATGTTCGGTGGCCTCGTGCAGTCGACGCTGGGCGCGCAGGCGCACCCGTTGCAGAAGAATCACCGCACAGAGCAATACCACGCCAAGCGCAAGGCCGGTGCCCAGCACCACGGTTTGCAACCGACGACGGGTGATTTCGGCCGCTTTCAACTCCTGATCCCGCCGCAGAATCGCGATCTCGAGTTCGCGTTGTTCGGCATTGTAGCTCGCCCGCAGTTCGCCCATGCGCTGCCGGTCCTGCACGCCGCGCATCTCCTCCGTCGCGGCGGCAAGTTTGCGCGCGTAATCCAGCGCCCGCGCATGTTCGCCGCGCGCCTCATGCGTGAGTTCGCCCTCGCGATAAATCGCCGCCATCACCTCGGCGCTACCCAAGGTCACGGCGAGCTGTTCCGCCTGGTTGATGTGTTCCACCGCTCGATCCAGCTCGCCCGCATCGCGCAATACGCCGGCGAGGCGGCGATGCGTGTTCGCGATGTAGCGACGCAGGTTGAGCGGTTCGTAAATGGCGAGCGCCCGCGTCAGATAGTCCAAGGCGAGCGTGCGCTCATCTTGCGCGTCCGCCACCAATCCCAGATTCGTCAGCGAATCGGCAATCGCCCGGCGCTGGCCAAGTTGCTCCCGGATCACCAACGCCTGACGGTGGAGCGAGCCGGCCTGCTCGTAGTTGCCCTCGGCGAGATGGTAATTACCGAGACTGTTATAAGCGCTGGCCAGCTGCCGCAGGTCGCCTGCGGATCGAGCCAGTTTCAAGGCGACGGCGTAATGCGAAAGGGCATCCTCACGATTGCCGAAGCGTTCATAGGTGAGACCGAGCGCAACATGCGTGCGCGCCAGCAGGGCGTCGTCCCGCAATTCGGAGACGAGCTTCAGCTCCTCGAGATGCGTTTCAATGGAGCGCGGGTAATCCGTGAGATTCCAATGAATGCGCCCCATCAAGTAGAGAAACTCCACTTCCAATCGCGCATCACCCAAAACCCGCGCGCGCTGCAAACCGTCGCGCGCCAAGTCGAGACCGGCAGCGTAATCGCCCCGCCGCCGTTGCAGATTGACGATCGCGGCCATGGCTTCGAGCGCCGCAGTTTCATTGGGGGCCGCCTGCAATTGTTGCCGGGCCTGCAGCAGTGCCTCGTCTCCCTCGCCACCGTCGGACTCGCGCAGGCCGGTCAAGTTTGACTCCATAATCACCGTTTCGGAATCATCCGCCTGCACCGTCATGGCGACGACGCCGCAAAGTGCCACCCAGCACAAAAGCCTGCCTGGATGAATCGCGGCCATCAGCCTGAACGGGAGCATAACCCCAGCCCGCCAAACCTGACCGCGCTTTTCAATCCCCATATAAACACTAGGGCCGCCCCCTCGCGGGAGCGGCCCATGTGACCTAACACCAAGCAAACCTTTAGAACTACAAACTACTGAATAAAATCTTGCCTACACGGAGGTAGACGCGGTCCTCCGCAAAACGCTCAAAATTTGTTGAAAGATTTTTTCAGCAAAATCGAACAGTTGTATGTAGCTTTCTTAAAACAGGTTACAAACAATCAAAACGCCGCCGCCTATGCCTCAGTTTGAAATTATTCAATCCAACGGGCGACAAGCACCTGTTAATCGGCCACGCCGTTGGCACTGCTGAGTGGGGCGGAACCCATGACCGCCGGCTGCCCCGGTTTGAGGGATAGTTTTGTGTTTACTGTCTGGGTCACGGGAGTGACAACCGCGCCCACCGGCACGTCTTCACTCAGCGAAAAATTCACATGGAGCATTGCTGCCGCGCTTTTTGCGGGTTCGAGCCTGACGTCCATGCCCAAGGTAAACGCGTCGATGCGAGTCGAACTTTTGGCGGGCACGCCCGGTTGGAGTTCGAGTTTCTGGCTGATCACCGGTCGGCGGTCGGCAATCAGGGTCAGTTGGTCTTCTGATGATTTCCCTTTCAACAAACCGGGTTCACCTTCGAAGCGATAAACCTCCACGATTAATGTGAGCGCATCGGTCGCAAAGGCATTCAGACCGAGCGAAAACAGCCCAACCGCCAGCAGCGTTTTCATGTTGCCAGCCCATCACAACGACTACCTGACGGCAAGTCACCTCAGAGCATCGGCCAGCGATCCGCCGTTAGGCTGTATCTTGGAGGCTTACCCGACTGATTTTCCGGTTCGTGTTTGAGCGCGTTTGCGCCAAGCGACAAAGCCGATCGCCAGCAGACCCAAGATCGCAGCATAGGTTGAAGGCTCGGGCACCGCGCTGACGCCGCCGGTCCCCAGGTATCCGTTGAAGGAATCGTAATTGTAAGAGACGCCGAAAGTGGAACTGCTGAGTTGAGCGGAGCTGAGGCCGATGAATTCTCCGATGGCGTTATTATTCGTTGAAAGGAAATCACTGCCTCCACTGATCAAGCTGATGCCGACATTCACCTGCGGATCGCCAACCCCGTTGGAGTAGGTTCCCGACGGGTCACCGCTAGCTTGATACTCCAAGGCAATCGACAAGGTATCGTCGTTGGAGTTTACGCTCAGGTAATTGCTGCCTTGAGCAAAGATCGTGGCCGGAAGCGAATTATCGACGTCGATCCACAAGTCGCCGGTGTAGTAGCGCGTCATACTCAATTCCCAGCTGGTGATGTTGGCCGTTTCCGAACCCGTGCCCCCCGTGAGCGTGGAAGTATCGATGGTGAGCGTCAGATTAGCCAGATCGGTCGTGCCGGGATAATCATGGGATTCGACCACAATGTTGTTGAATGAAATTGTCGTCGTTTGCGCGTGGGCCAAGGACCCAAGAAGCGTAAACAAAGAAACTGCGGAAAGAATGAATTTCATAGGCGTAGGTTAGAGCGCAAATAGAAGTGCTTCGTGGTAGAGTTCGCATCAGGGGTGATGACTGTTGCAAAAAATTTTCCGGGACCCGGACCAAAGCAATTGACCGGGTTTATTCCGGTCTTTTGCTAACCGCCACATGCATCGGTTTTACCTCAGGTCACGCCTTGAGAAGGCATTGCGAACTAGCGTGATCCGAATGATCGCCGTCCTGTTTTTGACGTCGATCGTCGTCCAAGCCGAATCGACTGGGGAACTCGATAAACTGGAGCAATTTTTCGCCGCCAAAGACTGGGGGGCATATGAGGCGGAGTTGAACAACCTGAGGGCGGATGAAGGGCAGTCCGAATTCAAACGGGCGGTCGCCACTGTCCGGTTGGCCTCTTACCGACACTCGATCCGGCAGCAAGGCTTCGCCGAGTCGGCCGAACAGTTGCCGCCGGCCCTCGCCGTGCTCGAAACCACCACTCCGGACAGTCCCTGGCTGGCCGAGGGCAAGGCCCAATACGCCACCGCCCTCTATCGCTTGCAACGGCTGGCCGAGGCCCGCGAACCGGCAGAACAAGGCGCCGCGCTCGCCCGCAAACTGCTCGCGCACGACGCAATCAAATCCGAGGAGCGGGTGCGGCTCTACACCGCGTTCAACGTGCTCGCGTCCATCTACATGCTTTCGGGCGAAGAGGACCGCGCCAGGCCTTTGTTCGAGGAAACGATCGCCGCGCTCGAGCGCGAGGCCCCCGGCCACCAGCAACTCGGCGCAGCCTACGTCAACTACGGGCTCATTCTCTACAATTTCGGCCGCTATCGCGAACTCGCCGATATCATGGCCAAGGCGGGTCGCATTTTCGAAACCAGCGGAAACGCCGTCGCGCGGGCCGCCACCAAGGTCAATCACGGCCTCGCGCTCAATCAACTGGGCGATTACACCGCTGCCGAACCTTTGCTCGCGGCCGGTGCCGCCGGGTTCGAAGCCATCGGCGCAAGCCGGGCCCCGATCTTCGCCAACGCCGTGCAGAATTGGGGCATTGCCGCCGGTTATTTGGGCGACACCGATGCCGCGTTGGAGCGTATCAATCGGGCGCTCGAACTGCGCACCACGCTATACGGCGAAAACAACCACGAGGTCGCCGTCACCCTCGCTCACCGGGCCCGGGTTTACCTGCAACGCGGGGCAATCGCCAAGGCGCTCAAGGACAGCACGCGGGCCGCCGCCTTGAGCGAGGGCCTGCCTGCAGCGCATCTCGATCTTGAGCTGACGATTCTTGATGTGCATCTGCACGCCCTGGCCGCCGGCGGACGAACGGATGACCTGCCCGCCGCGCACGATCGTTACCGCACACGACTCGCCGCCTATACCCGGCACCAACTCGCCTACGGGCACGAAGGTGAACGACTGGCCTTTCTCCGTCGGCACGATCCGGTTTCCGCCGCGATCACCACTGGCGACGCCGTTCGCATCGGTGAGGCTTTGTTCCGTTATCAAGGGCTCGTTTCCGACGCCGTCGCCGAGGACCGGCAGGCCGCCTTGGCCGATCCCGCGATGCTGAAAGAATGGCGCGACGCCCTGCGCGACCCCGCGACCGACGCGGACACGCTGCGCCGATTGGAAACCTTGCTCGCCCTCAACGCCGCCATGGTCGGCGTCACCCGCTTCGCCCTCGACACCAACCTGGCAGAACTTCGCACCGGCCTCCCCTCGGGGCGCACGCTCCTTTTGTTTCACCGCTACCAACCATGGCGAGACGGCATCAACGCACCCGCGCGCTACGGCATTTTAGTCCTCCCTGGTTGGTCCGGCGAGCCTGCACCGGTTTGGCGCGATTTGGGTGAAGCCAAAACAATTGATACCCAGATCGCGCGCTACCTCCTGGCGATTGAATCAGGCGAGCATGGAGATATCCTCCACGCTTTTCCCCGATGGCTGGAATCGAAGCTGCATGACCTGCTAACCGCCGCCACTCGTGAACTTTTCTACGTGGCCGAAGGGGCATGGCAACGCGTGCCATTCGGCGGATTGACGCGCAGTGATGATCGTTTCTGGGCCGAACACTTCAGCGTATTTCAACTCGCCTCGGCGCGGGATCTTCGGACTCAGCACACACGCACCGCCAACCCTCCCCGGCTCTTGATTGCTGGCGCGCCCGCCAGCTTGAATGGGTGGGCCGACCTCCCTGGCGCGCGGCACGAATGCGACACGCTGTCCGCCGCGGCCCGTCAAGCCGGTTGGGCCAGTGAAACTTTCGTCGGCAATGCCGCCACCGAACCCAACGTGATTGCTGCATCCCGCAGTGCGACTCACCTGCATTTGGCCACGCACGGCTACGCCGTCACGCCGCCGGAACGCGCCGAACCGTTTCAATGGTTGGCCGCCCAAGGTCTGGTCTGGGCCAATGCTTCGCCCCCCACCCATAAATCGCTCCCGCCTGATCCTGACGATGGTCTGCTTTCCGCCTTGGAAATCGTGCCGCTCGATTTGACCCGCGTGCAGTTGGTTACGCTTGCCGCCTGTTCGTCAGCCGCCGGCACACCCGCGGCGCGCGAAACTCGCTACGGGCTGCCCCTCGCGTTCCGCCGGGCCGGGGTGCGCGACGTGGTTTCCTCGCTCTGGCCGATTGAAGACGCTGCAGCCGCCGCGTGGATGGAGGCATTTTATCAACGCATTCTGGCCGGTGAGCCCGCCGCACCGGCCTTCGCGGCCACCCAACGCGAACGGCTTCGCGCGGCGGCCGACCAGAGCGGCCTAGCTACCGCCCTGCGACAACAAGCCGCTTGGGTCCTCCTGCACCGTCCCGGCAATGGCGACTGACGAGGCCGCGCAACTCGCCGCCTTGCGTCGCAACGACGAAGCAGCGTGGCGACAAACCTACCGCGAACAATGGCCGCGGGCGTGGAGTGTTGCCCGCAAATACCTGCGTGATCTGCGCGACGTGGAGGATGTCGCCGGCACGGCGTTGCAACAGCTTCACACCCGGATTGCGAATCTTGAGAATATGGCCCATCTCCATGCCATGGTCATCGTGCTCGCCCAACGCCGCGCCATTTCGTTGCTGCGCGAGCAGACCGCGCAAAAGCGTTTCGGCTTGGAGGTGGCTAGCTTGGAAGCGCTAAGCAACTCGGGGGATCTCGCGATTCCGACTGTCGACAACCATCCGTTGCTGCCGCCGGACATCGGCTCACCAGCGGACGCCGCACAACGCCGCCTTGATCTCGACAAACAACTCGCGCGGCTCGACGCCGAGGAACGTGATCTACTCGAAGCCTATTTTGTCGAGGGCCGCAACTCTGTCGAACTGGCCCGCGAAACCGGCCAGAATCCCAACACGCTGCGCAGTCGCATCCTGCGGCTCTTGACTCGATTACGGGGACACCAACCGCCACCGGCATGACACCCTCACGTGAAGCATTTGAGCAGTTGGTGATCGCCGCGCTTGAGGCGCCGGATGATGCCACTTTGGCCGCACAGCGCGACGCCGCGCTCGCGCGGCATCCGGAATGGCGGGAAGTGCAAAACGAAATCGAAATGCTCTGGCACACGGCCCGAATGACGAAGCCTGCCGGGCTCGAACCTGATTTCGACGCCCCGCGTCTGCCACTCGAGTGGGAAGCGCGTCTCATGCGCAAACACGAGCCCCGCACGGCCGCTCCTGCCAACGAACGCAACCTGCGGCCTTTCCCGCGCTGGCAAATCGCTCTCGCCGCAGCGGCTGCGGTCGCGTTGTTGATCGGCGTGCTCACTTACCAACCGGCGACACCCGCTTGGGGTCTGACTCGCTCCGGTGAGCCGGTCACCGCGGATTCACCGGTGGCGGTGGTTTCACACGCCGACTCGGGTTGGTCGGCCCAGGGCGATTGGAACGAACTCAACCCGGCGCTGCGAACCACTCTGGCGGCCTTGATCAACCCGGATCGCGCCGCCGCAACCAAACCGGTTTGGCGCGACAGCGACACTGATGCACTCGAAATTTGGTCGCCTCGCGGCACACGGCGTAATGTCGGTGCGCCCATCTTGATCGCTTCAACCGCGGACACATCGGCGGAGGTGCAATTGCGGGCTTACGGCACGACCAAAATACTTTGGCGCAGTCAGGCCACGGCACTCGATCAGGGACCGGCGGCACTGCCGTTGCCGGATGACCTGACTGCTGGAGCCTACGAGTTGACGGTTACGCCGGCAGGGCGCCTGCTTGGGGAAAAACGTGTCACGTTCATTGTGGCGAAACCAACCGCGCCTTCCGGGCCGGTCACGTTGGTGCAATCCGCGTTGCGCGAATTGCTGCAACCCGAACCTGCAGTGGGCGACGCCATCGCCATCCTGATCAGTCCCGCGCAATCAAGCGGCCCAGAGTCCGCGGCCGCGCGAGAATTGCTCAGCGCCATCGGCACCGGTTATGATCTGCCCCAACTAAGGGCGTGGGCGGAGCAACGCGACTGATCCCGGCTATCAGTCGATCAACGTGTCGCCGACGAGTTCGCGGGCGGCTTCGGCCGGCTTGGCCACCGGCGTGCTCTTGAGCGGATAGCGGAACTGTTTGCCCTCGAAATTGCGAAAGACGACCTCGTCATCGGTTATCTTTTCGAGATAGTCCGGGTTGATCGGCACCTTGCCGCCACCGCCGGGGGCGTCGATGACGTATTGCGGCACGGCGTAGCCCGTGGTGTGGCCGCGCAGGGCTTTGATGATCTCGATGCCTTTGCGCACGTCGACTTTGAAGTGTGCGCCACCGGTGATGAGGTCCATCTGGTAAATGTAGTAGGGCCGCACGCGCATGCGCAGCAGGCGGTGCACGAGTGCCTTCATGACCTCGGGGTCGTCGTTGACGCCCTTGAGCAGCACGCTCTGGTTGCCGAGCGGCACGCCGGCGAAGGCCAGACGCTCGCAGGCATCCTTCAACTCCTGCGTGCACTCCTTCGGATGGTTGACATGGATGCTCATCCAGACCGGGCCGTATTTTTTGAAAATATCACACAGTGCGGGTGTGATGCGCTGCGGCAGAAACACCGGTATACGCGAGCCGATGCGAATGAACTCCACGTGTTTGATCGCGCGCAGACGCGAAATCAGGTGTTCGAGCTTCTTGTCGGAAAGCAGCAGCGGGTCGCCGCCGGAGAGCAGCACGTCGCGCACTTCGGGATGCGACTCGATATAACGCAGCGCCTGTTCGTATTCCGGATGGAAATCGTAGTGCTGGGCGTTGGAAACGAGCCGGCTGCGGGTGCAATAGCGGCAATACGCCGCACAACGATCCGTCACCAGAAACAGCACCCGGTCGGGATAGCGGTGCACGAGACCCGGCACGGGGGAGTGTTCGTCCTCGCCCAGCGAATCGAGCATTTCCTCCTGCGAAACCTGCGTTTCACCCACGCGCGGGATCAGCTGCTTGCGAATCGGGCAGTCCGGATCGTCGCGATCGATAAGGTTGAAAAAGTAAGGCGTGATCGCCAGCGCCAGTTTTTGATTGGCAAACAGGCAGCCGGCGCGCTCCTCGGGGGTGAGCACCATGTGACGCTCGATCTGCTCGAGGGTGGTGATCCGGTTCTTCAGCTGCCACGTCCAATCGCGCCAGTCGCTCGCGGGGGTGTCAGGCCAGAGACCCTGGCCCTGAAACCAGGCGTCGCGGTTTTCAATGTAAGGCATGGGTTTAGGTCAAAGTGGTAAGGTGGCTAACCAATGCTGTCAAACGGACGGTCGAGTTTTTCCGGTCACGAGCAAGATTTCCCCTTGGCAGTCCGGGGGGGACTGCTTTTCGTCAGACTTTAATGTCCACGCCCAAACCCGGTGTCCTAGCGCTTGAAGATGGTAGTGTGTTTCGCGGCCTCGCCCACGGGGCTGACGCAACCATTGCCGGCGAGTGTGTTTTCAACACTTCGATGACCGGTTATCAGGAGATCCTGACCGACCCGTCCTACTTCGGCCAGATCGTCACGATGACCGCGCCGCAGATCGGCAACTACGGCATCAACCCCGAGGATGCCGAGGCCGCCGCGCCCAAGTGTTCCGGCTTCGTCGTGCGCGAGATGTCGCCCGTCGTCAGCAATTGGCGCGCCCAGCAGTCGCTCGACGCTTACCTCAAGCAATACGGCATTCCCTGTGTCAGCGAAATCGACACCCGCGCGCTCACGAAGAAACTTCGTGTGGACGGTGCCATGAAGTGCTGCCTCAGCACCCTGCCGATCAGCGATGCCGAGGCCGTCAAGCTCGCCAAGGCATGGCGTGACATGGCTGGCAGCGACTACGTGAAAGATGTTTCCTGCAAGGAGCCCTACATCTGGCGCGAAGACGACCCGCAGAACTACAACGCACCCTATTTGCCCGTCGGCACCACGATGAATGCGCCGGGCATTCCCGAAAAGCGTTTCCGGGTGGCGGCCTTCGACTTCGGCGCCAAGTTCACCATCTATCGCAAACTCATCCGCCACGGCTTCGAGGTGCAAGTGTTCCCCGCCGATGCCACTGCCGAACAGGTGCGCGAACACCAGCCTGACGCGGTTTTCCTGTCCAACGGCCCCGGCGACCCCTCTGCCCTCCCCTACATCCATAAAACCGTCACCGGCCTGCTGAAAGAATACCCCATTTTCGGCATCTGCCTCGGCCATCAAATGCTTACGCACGCGCTGGGCGGCTCGACCTACAAGCTCAAGTTCGGTCACCGCGGCGGCAACCAGCCGGTCAAGAACCTCGAAACCGGCCGCGTCTCCATCACCGCGCAGAACCACGGCTTTGCCACCGACCCGCAGAGTCTCGAAAAAGGCGGTGCCATGGTCACCGAGATCAATCTCAACGACAACACCGTCGAAGGACTGCGTCACAAGGAGCTGCCCGTGTTCTCGGTGCAATACCACCCGGAGGCCGCGCCCGGTCCCAACGATGCCGATCCGCTCTTCGTGGATTTCTACAATCTGGTGGAAGCCCGCAAAGCCGGCAAAATTTGAGGGTGAACGAATAGAAGGTGGACGCGCAGGTCTCTCTGTGCGTCAAACCCGCCAGCACAGGGGCGCGCCGGCCAACCCTGTTTAGAATTTCCGGCGCACACGTCGGTGCGGATCCATCATATCCATGAGTAGGGTCCCGCCGCACGGTTTTGGCTCGGAAATCACCCGCGGTCCCGCCAGATTGCCCGCACTATGAGCGACCCCGAAATCGTTTACGACAGCCGCGACATTGAGGACAACCGGGTCATGGCGATCCTCGCCTATATTTGGATTTTGTTCCTCGTTCCTCTGCTCGCCGCCAAGCAATCGCGCTACGCCCGCTACCACGCCTATCAAGGCGTCACGCTCTTCATCACTTGGATCGCGGTGCAGGTCGTCGGCTGGATCCTGCCCTACAATTTGAGCGGCCTCGCCACCATTGCCTCGCTCGGTCTCCTCGTGCTCGCCGTCATCGGCATCGTCAACGCCTACAATGGCAAAGCCAAACCCTTGCCGCTGATCGGGAAGCTGCTGGAACCGAAGAGCTGATGGTCGTGAAATTCATAGCCGTCACGATTTTCACTCTCATTGCCGCCTTGGTTTCAGGATGCGCCTCCACCGCGCCGGCCCCCGCTACGAGGCCCAATGCTTCAACCTTGGGTGCTCGCACGCCCGTCCCCTTCGTTGACGATACGCCTTACACGGGATCTGCCATCGACGTCAGTAAAGTTGACGCCGTGCCGGTTCCCATTTTCAGGGTGGCACCCCAGTATCCCGCTCAATTTCGGCGCCATCGCATCAATGGCGATGCTGTCGTCGAGTTCGTCGTCGACATTGACGGCAGCACCACCGAACTCACCGCCCGCCGGGCCACCGACCTCGCCTTTGCCAAATCCGCCATCCAAGCAATTTCCAAGTGGACCTTCCAGCCGGCCCAAAAGGATGGCCGAGCGGTGCGTTGCCGGCTGCAAGTTCCCATAGTTTTCCAAATCAATTGAGATCAGCGGAGACCACCTTACCGCGCATTCGCCGAAACGCGGAAAGCCACCGCAGATTTACTCCGGAATTAGCTTCTTTTCGACATCACCCATGGAAACTCCTCCGCTCGACACTCCAACCGCACGCGAAATCCGTGTGCAACATCTCACCCACGAAGTTTCCGTTCAATCGATCGGCGCCCTCTACATCCTCGGCGCCGTCATCAGTCTCGTTAGTGCCGTCATGGCCGCGACTGAGGGGCAGGATCAGATTGGTCGCGTGATTGTGCCGCTGCTGCTAGTGGCATTCGGCGGGGCTCAATTATGGATCGGCCTGAAGCTCTGGCGTCTTGATCCCACGGCCAAGGTTCCGGCCACGATTCTCGCCTGCGTCGGCCTGCTGGCATTTCCTTTGGGCACCTTGATCAACGCCTACGTGCTTTATCTGATCCATTCGGCCAAGGGTCGGGTGGTGTTCGGAGCGGACTACCAGTCGGTGCGAGCGGCCACCCCTGACATCAAATACCGGATGCACTGGATTCTCTGGGTGGGCTTGGCCCTGCTCATCGTGTTTATGATCATCGCGTTCATCAATCTGATGAACCCGCCGGCCTGAAAACGACCGACGGATCGATCGAATCACCGCAGCCACTGTTCGAACTTTTCCGCATCCTTCGGCGTGCCCGGGCCTGTCATCGGTCCGTGTTCACGGCAATGACCGGCCAACCGTCCAAGCAGGGGCAATTCGGGAAAACAAAGCTCAACCGTTGCGATGCCCAGCTGCGGCATCCGTGAGAGACCAACGCACCACAGCCGTGGCGATGCCCCCCTTGTTGGCCGCCTGACCATAGAGGAACAGGGCCGAAAAGTTACGCCGCAAATGCATGGCCGTGAGGAGGGGATCATCCCGCACGAAGTCCCGGTAACGGTGGGAATAGGTATTCTGGAGTGATGCCCAATAATCAAAAACCTCCTCCTTCAGGTATTCCTTGCGGTCGGCCAGCGCCAGGATGTCGGCATCAATCAGCGGGTAGGAGAAGGGCGTGACAAAAGTGCCGTCGGGCAGTCGCAAGGTGTTCCCAAAACAACCGGCGTTCCGCATCGGGTCCGGCGTGCAGTCATCGATGACCGCCACGTCACGACTGAAATCACAGTCGATTGTGCCGTCAGCGTTTTCTTCGATGATTACCGCCTGCACGCCCACCTTGCGATGAATGCAGCCGGAGCCCTCCGGCGGAATTTCCCGCACCGTGTAGGTGAGAAGCATGCGTCCGCCGGCCAACGGCACGATGGATGGATACATCAAGGAAGGAAAACCGATGGCGCGCACGGGCATCCAGGTCGTGCCCGCATCCGTCGAGGTGAACAGGACTTGACCGTCAAAATTGTCCGTCTCGGTGCCCCCCTTGAATCCCGGGTCATGCGCCAGTGGGTTGGCAAACCTGGCAAAGCCAAAATCGACTCGGGCCAGCATCATCAGGCGGCCCAAGTTCGTGTGGAAAGCCACACCCTCCGTAAAGAATGAGCGGGAAATTCCGCTGTAAGTTACCCCGAAAACCGCGGCATCCGCGATCCGCCACGTCAGCCCTTTGTCATGGGACACGGCGACCCGGTGTCTGGCACCCACGCCAACACCGAGCCACAACCGGCCATCGGGCAGCTTCAGGATGTTGCGCGAACAATCGATGCGCTCGTTTACGCCGGCCCCGGTGGCCAGCCGGTCGATCAATGTGGTGGTGAAGGATGCGCCGCCATCGACCGATCGCGCAATGACCGTGTAGCTGTGATCCCGCTCGGCATGCGGATCCGGAAAACTGCCGCTGCCGTGAACGTCAACCTTGACGAAAAGCACCCCGTCAATGATCGAGACCGAGGGCTCGTGGCCACCCACAAGCTCACGCACGTGGCGTCCCCTGCCCCACGTCTTGCCATCATCCCGGGATCGATAAAGCACCACATGCGAGGTCAGGGAACGGGAGGCATCACCTGCATTCTCAGAAGTAAAAATCTCTTCGCTGTGGGTGTGGGCCACGAACATTACGATCTCGCCGTTCGGCAGACGTCCGATGTGCGGCTTGAAATTGTAGCGTCCTGGCAGGCGACTGATGGTTGCCGGCATCGCCGGCGCAAGTCGCACGGGGTTGATCACCCGCACGGCGTAAGGCTCCCCTTCCGATCTTTGGTCTGGTGCTGCGGAAGGGGGCTTCATAAGTCATCGGTAAGCTGCACGCTCTGGGCAGTTCATCGGCGTCACCCCAGCCACTGTTCAAATTTTTCCGCGTCCTTCGGTGTGTCCACTCCGATGGTCGGATCCGCGGTGACGGCGCAGTGAATGTCGTAGCCGGCTTCGAGCACCCGCAATTGTTCGAGCTTTTCGATCTGCTCGTAACGGCCCGGCGGCAACGAACCGAGCTTGGCCAGCAGATCGGCTTGGTAAGCATACAGGCCGAGGTGACGGTGGCAGGGATTGGCCTTCACCCAGTCGTCATCGATCGTCAGCCCGAGATCGCGGGAAAACGGCATGCGGGAACGCGAGAAATATAGAGCGCGGCCATCGGCGCGCATCACCACCTTGACCTGATTGGGATCAAAAAAATCGACGATACGCTGAAACGGCGTCGCCAGCGTCGCCATGGCGGCGCCCTTGGCGAGCAGGTCCGCCAGCGCGTTGATCTGCGCGGCGCTCACGAGCGGTTCATCAGCCTGCACATTGATGATTCGCGCGGCCTTGACCTTCCGGTTGGCCTCGGCGATGCGGTCCGTGCCGCTTTGATGCGCCGGATCGGTCATGATCGCGCGAAACCCCGCCCCCTCCACGCAATCGGCCAGCAATTTGTCATCCACCGCGAACCACAACGCCATGTCCGGCACCTCGGACCGGATGCGCTCGGCCACCCAAAGCAACAGGGGTTTGCCCTTGATCGGATGCAGCAGTTTGCGCGGAAAACGCGTGGATTCGAGGCGGCAGGGGACGATGATCGCGAGATCGGACATGGTTTAAGCCAGACTGAGGCATGGTTTTTAAGTTGCAAGCCGCGCCCGGTTGCAGGAATTTCCGCAGCTTATTTAATGACAGCGATGGAGAAAAGCGAAGGCACCACTGCTCCCCAACAACTTACAAAAGAGTTGGTCGTGCAGAACAAGATGGGGATTCATGCCCGTCCCGCCGCCATGATTGTGCGCGTGACCAACCGGTTCAAAGCCGATGTCTTCGTCGAAAAGGACGAGGAGCAGGTCAACGGCAAGAGCATCATGGGTCTCATGATGCTGGCCGCCGGCAAGGGCTCGAAGGTCAAGTTCCTCGTCAACGGCGCTGATGCCGCGCAAATGATCGCCGAGCTTGAGCAGCTTTTCGCCCGCAAGTTCGACGAGGCCTGATCCCGCGCCAGCTACAGCTGGCGTTTGAGCGCGTGGTCCGCCGGAATATCTTTTCCCGACCAAGCCTGCTCCCAAGTCGTGGCCACCGCCGGATCGCGCCAAAACGGATCGTCGGCCGGCAATCCCAGCGGAAGCAACGCGGTGGAACACAGATACAGACTGCCCGTTGAAATGTAATTCTCGCCCAAGGCGGGCTGATGGCCGCTCAACCCGATTCGTAACCATCCCTGGGCATCAAACGTGCCCTCGGCCCCGAGACTCCGGCGGATCACGGCCGTGAGGGCCGCGCGGGCCTGCGCCGGTTTCATTTCCGGTGGCAACATATGCCGCCATGCCGCCATCGCCAGACCTTGGAATGCGGCGCACCGATACGCGATGGACCGTCCGATCACGGGAAAACTGCCGTCGGGCGCCACGAGCCTTTCCTGCACCGTCGCCCAGCGCGTCAAATGCTCCCGCGCCGCGCTTTGAAAGGCCTTCCATTCGTCCCACTGCTCGCCCACCCAATCAAGGGCTTCCACCAACATCGGCTGGATGACGTAAGAGTTGTAATAATCCCAATGGAATTCGGGTCCGTCGCCATACATGCCGTCGCCCACATACCACGCTTGGTGTTTGCGAATGCCGGCCAGGAGGCGTTCCTCATTACAACCCCCGCCGGCTCGATGCAGCCACACTTCCACCATGGTCGCGAACAGCCGCCAATTGCTGTCACCCGGCGGAATCGGGCGCGTCGCCTGCAATGCCGTCACCACATTCGCCTGCACGCGCGGTTCCAGTTTCTCCCAGAGTTCGCGAGGGGCGCGCACCATTGCTTGCGCCAGAAACGCGGCGTCCACCAAGGGCTGCCGGCCTTGGGAAAAATTCATGAAGTCCGGCGACTTCGGATCCGTGGCCGCATCAATCGCGCTGCGCGCGAGCTTCGCCAACCGCCCGCGCAGACGGCCTTCCTCCGTGTCGTCCTCGCCCAGTTCCAACCACGGCGCAAGGCCGCACAGCAAACGGGCCAGCGCCTCGAGGTGCATGTAGTCGGGCCGATCCGAGACTCCCGGTGCGGCCTCCACCGGCATGATCGCTTTGAGTTGCCGCTGATCCAGCGCGCCGAGGACCGGCTCGGCGAGTTTGATCGCCATCTGGACCCACTCGCAACGATCGCCGGAGTTCATGCGGAAAGTCCGTAAAACGCCCGGGCATTGCGCGTGGTCACTTCCGCCAGTTGCGCGTAATCCACGCCGAACAGGTCCGCGCAAAATTCCGCGGTGTGCCGCACGTAGGCCGGTTCGTTGGGTTTGCCGCGATGCGGCACCGGGGTGAGATACGGCGCATCGGTTTCCAACATCAACCGCTCGAGGCCTTGCACCTTCGCCGCCTCGCGGACGTTTTCCGCGCTTTTGTAAGTGATGACGCCGGTAAACGACCCCCAGCCGCCACGCTGCATCAGCTCGCTGATTTCCGCCGGCCCTTCGGTGAAGCAGTGAAACACCACCTTCGTCCAATCCACGCCGCTCGCATCCACCATTTCGACGCACTCGGCAAACGCGCCGCGTGAATGCACGACAACCGGGCAACCCAGCGTTTTCGCCAAGTCGAGCTGGGTGGCAAACGCCGCGCGCTGCCAACCAAAGATGCGTTCCGCCATCGCGGCCTCCTTCGGTAAATGAAATCGATCGAGCCCGCATTCGCCGAGCGCGACCGGTTGGATCGACCCGCTCCAAAAATCCGCCAATTGCGCAACCTCACTCCCCCATTGCTCGTTCACCGAACACGGATGCAGTCCCGCCGAGTAATACACGCGCTTGGGATGCGCCGTCGCGATGTCGCGATACAGGCCCCAATCGTCCGACGCGGTGCCGATCGTGACCAAAGTGTCCACTCCGGCCTCCGCGGCACGCGTCAAAGTGTTTTCCAATTCGCCGCGTTGGACGAAGGATTCGAGATGCGTGTGCGTATCGATCAGGCCGGTCATCACGCGCAGTAAAGCGGCAGGTAGCGTTCGCGCAAATAGCGGAGCAGCGATTGCGGCGAAAGTTCCCCGCCGGTCACGCGACGTGAGAGCTCAAGCGCATCATATCGCTTGCCCGCCGCATGCACGTTTTCACGCAGCCAGTTGAGCAGGCCGGAAAAATCGCCCCGCGCGAATTCATCCTCGATCGCCGGACGCTGCGCCTTGATCGCATACCACAACTGCGCCGCCAGCATGTTGCCCAGACAGTAGCTCGGGAAGTAACCAAAGGCGCCGTCACTCCAGTGCACGTCCTGCAACACACCGGTGCGATCGCTGTCCGGCACCAGCCCGAGCAATTCCCGGGCCGCGGCATTCCACGCCTCGGGCAAATCGCGCACGGCCAGCGTGCCGGCAAAGAGGCGCTGTTCGATTTCAAAGCGCAGGATGATATGCAGATTGTAAGTGACCTCGTCGGCATCGACCCGGATCAGCGTCGGCTCGACCGCGTTGACCGCGAGATACAGTTCGTCGGAGGAAACTCCCTGCGTCTGCGCGGCAAACGTCTCGCGAAACCGCGGTTCGAAATAGCGCCAGAACGCACGGCTGCGGCCGACTTGGTTTTCCCAGAGGCGGCTTTGCGATTCATGCACGCCCATGCCCGCGGCCCGGCCGAGTGCGGTGGCGTGATGCGCTAACGGCAGGCCTTGTTCATACAAGCCGTGGCCGGTCTCATGAATCGAACTGAACAGCGAATCGAGCGGCTCGTCCTCATTGAACCGCGTGGTCATGCGAATGTCAGCGCCGCTGCCGGAACAAAACGGATGCAACGACACGTCAATGCGCCCGCGGCGGTAGTTGAATCCAAGCTTCTCCGTCACTTCACGCAGAAAAGCCTGCTGCCCGGTGACCGGAAACCCGCGCAACAATTCCCGCTTCGCCTTGATCGGCGATGCCGTGATCTGGCGCACGAGCGGCACGAGTGCCTCCTTCAATTCACCAAACAGTTTGCTGATGACCGCCGCCGACATGCCGGGGTCATGTTTGTCGATCATGTAGTCGTAGGCGCGGTCACCCCAACCGAGATAAGCCGCCTCCTGTTTCGCCAACTCGAGATTCTTTTCCAACACCGGCACGTAACTCGCAAAATCGGAACTCGCGCGCGCCTTGGCCCAGGCGTGATAGCCCACGCTCGATTGTGCGGCCTTCTCGCGGACGAAACTCGCCGGCAGCTTGGTCGCACGATCATAATCCCGCCGGGCTTCGGCCACGACCACCCGCTCATCATCCCGCAAATCCAGCGAAGCGTCTTCCAGACTTTCCAGCAGGTCACCGAGTTTGGGATTGGTCGCGGCGGCGTGGATCGTCTCCGCCAGCACGGCGTGCTGTTCAGCGCGCAAGCCGGCACTGTCGGGCGGCAGGTTCACCTGTTCGTCCCAGCCCACCAGCTGGGCCACCGTTTCCAAGCGGTGAATGCGGTTCAGGTGGGTCAGCAATTCGGCATAGGCGGATTCAATCGTCATGCCGCGACTCCACACTTCCACGCCGCCAAAAGCCAGCGCACAAGTGGGGCTTACTCTTCAAACAGCGGCTCGCCGGGCTTGATGCGCACGTAGCCGCCGGGGGCCTCGATCTCAAGTTGCGGACCGCCGCCGAGGTATTCGCCGACCAGCCGGCTGCGGCCGGAGCCACCGCGCGAGGTGTCGACCTTCATCTCGCTGAAAATTTTACCCCAACGGGACCGGGCCTTGATGCTAAACTTCTCGTCCGGGTTGATGACCGTGGTGATGTTGCCCACGGCGGTGCGAATGCGGGACGGGCCCGTGATCTGGGCGAACTGTGCGCTCACGTCGCCGTTGGCGACCTGGGCATCGACTACATTGCGCGCGTTCATGATTTCGATGTCGCCATTCACTGTTTCCATGATCGCGCGGCCGCCGACAGTGCCGACCTGCAGATTGCCTTGGGAGGCTTTCAAATTCACCGACCCGGTGCAGCGGGCAAGAATCACGTTACCAACGCGGGTTTCGGCCTGGATGTTGCCGTCAATGTGGCGGAAGGAAATCGAGCCAGTCTCCGCTCTCGCCTTCACGTTGCCGGTCAGGTTGCCGACCGTGATTGATCCATCGGCAGTCATGATCTCCAGATTGCTGTGCGGCGGAACCACCAAGTCGAAATGGATCTCGAGTTTCTTGAGTTCGAACAAATCGATGCGGATCCCGGTTTCCCGCGGATTCGCCGCGGTGATGAATATGCCGTCGTCCCGGGCCGTCATCGAGAGTTGCAAGCTGTCGAGCGCGTTCCGCGCCTCGGCTTCCTCGGCGTAGGTGGAAATGCTGCGCACGCTGATTTCGACCTGATCACCGTCACCTTCAACGATGTTGATGAAACCGCGATAGGTATTAAGGCTGACGATGCCGTTGGCTGCGAGGGAGAAACGCTGCTGCTCCACGCGCTGCATGGCGCGGCCCGGCCCGACGGCCAGGAGAACGATCAAAAACAACCAGAACAACCGTTGCAGCTTCATGCTGCCTGTCATTCAGGCCCATTCAGGCCTGTCGACAAACCCGAGCTGCTGGGTATGAATACACCCTCTCTACGTAGTTCTACGGGCCTCCAAATGACCCGCCACGAGCAAGTTACCGCGTGCGAATCTCGATGTCGCCACCGCTGGTCCGCAGCTTCAACTTGGGGCCGCCGCCATTGACCGCACCAACCAGGCGACTTTTGCCGATGCCGCCGCGCTCAATCGCGATCGTCAACCCAGCCGCATCGACATCGCCGCCGCTCGTGGCCGCGTCCAGTTGAAACGCCGCGGCCTTGTCCAAGGTCACCTTGACGTAGCCACCGCTCGTGCTCAGCGAACAGTCATCGGCCAGGGCGCCGTTGATTCGCGCCGTCACATCCCCGCCGCTGGTGTGGGCGTTCAATGAGCCCTCCACCGTATCCACGTCGATGTCACCGCCACTCGTGGTGATCTTGGTCGCTCCCACGACCCGGCCCACCTCAATGTCGCCGCCGGAGGTATCCAGCCTGGCGGCACCGGAAGATTCGCGCAATTCGATATCACCGCCGCTCGTCGAGGCCTGGACCGTGCCGTCGATGCGGCCGATCCTGACGTCGCCACCGGTGGTGCCCGCCCGTATCGCGCCGGTCAAATCACCAATCAAGACATCGCCGCCGCTGGTGCCGAGTTGCGTGTCAAACCGGGCCGGGACCGTGATTTCAAACGAAACCTGCACCGGAGGCCAGAAGCGGAATTTCAATCCCGAGGGGCGCTTTTCATACTTGGCCGTGGCCGTCACGTCATTGCCGGATTGGCTGATTTCGAGCTTCAATTTCTGCAGCAATTCATCGGCCTCGGCGTCGTTCTTGGCCCGGATCTTCTGGCGCGCCACGACGACGACTTCGTTGCCCGCACCCGGCGTGACCGTGATGTCACCGCCTTGGGTTTCGACCTTCAGCAAGCCGCCGGACTGCACGGCAAACGATTTCTGCACCACGCGCTCAATGGGATCGCGCGCCAAGGCCGCGGACGCGCTGAGCAAACCAATCACAAGGAAACGAATCAGGGTTTTCATATGCATGCATAACCCCTGATCAGGCCCGGAAGTTACAGCAAATTCAGTCGTTTTCCGGCAAAACCAGGGTCACCGGCATGCGGGCGAGCCGTTCAAAGAGTTTCAAGTCGGCACGGAGCGGCCACCAATCATACAGAAAAATCTCCGCCGGCCGCCAAAGCGCCACCCAGCCGATGATATCGAGCGACAGGACGATCGTGCCCAACAACGGGCTGCCGATCGCCAGGTTGTCCAACAACTGGCTCAAGGTCAGACACGCGCCGAGAAACAACAGCCCGACAAAGATCCGCCACCGCGCCAGCCGCAACATGCGGCGCAACGCCCGCCGGGCGGACAGCGCGCGATTGGCGAAATAATTACGCACCGCCTCATCCACTCCCCCGGTCTTGGCCGGATCGGGCTGCGTGCCCAGCCGGATCACCAGTTCGAACTCGCGGCCAACCGGCAACTCGCGCGCCCAATCCAGAATGAAATTCTCCGCCACCGCATCCAGATCGCGTTCGTGGAACGGCGACGGATCCATCGAATTGAAGAGCTGCGCCAACTCGCGCAGCTTCAATTCCAGATGATTGCGGGATGCTTCGCTCATGCCTTGGGCAAAGCCGCCCGCCAGACCGGTTCGGCAAATCCGACCAGCGCCACGCCTTCGCCCAACAGGAACGGCCGCTTTACGAGATTGCCGTTTTGCGCGAGCAGCTTGAGCGCCGCTGCTTCGGTCATGCCGGGGAGTTTTTCGCCGAGCTTCTGTTCGCGATAATCCTTGCCGGACGTGTTGAAGAGTTTGCGCAGCTCGCCGCCCTGTGCCGCCAACATCGTGCGCAGCTCGGCCGCGGTCGGCGGCATTTCACGAATCGCATGCTCGGTGAACGGCAGGTCATGTGCGCGCAGCCATTTCACGGCTTTGCGGCAGGTGTCACAATTGGCGTAGGTGTAGAGTTTAAGCGGTTTCATTTTACCCAGGTTTCGTCGCGAATGATGAATTGCCAGCGGCCTTTGTATTGGCCGAGCTCGCCATAAAAGCGGATTGAATCGCCGGCCTTCCATTGGTCGCGCAGCTTGTCGCGCAGTTTTTCGTCAAAACTCCAGATGTCGTAAACGTCGTTGCGCACGATCACGGTCAAACGGGAACCACGCCCCACCTCGCCCTCGACACGGACGATTTTACCCTTCAACGCATCGTTGCGCAGCGTCGCGCCGGGCGGCAGGCGATCGAGGGTGAGCGCCACTTTCTCCAGGTTGATCTTGCTGAAATCGACCTTGTTCACGCTCGCCAGTCCGGTGTCCTCGGAGGGATTGCGCAGCGAGATATAACGATTCGGCTGATTGTCCGGGACGGTGAGAAATTTCGCATAGATCGGCAGGTGATCCGAGAATCCACTGCCCGCCGGACCATCGAAACTCCAGCGGATGGGCAGGCCCTTGTCGTCGAGATTGAGGCCGGGCATCTTCGCCACGGCGAATGAATCGTCCACGTATTGAACTCCGCGATAATCGTAGAGTCCGCGCGAGATGATCATCATCATCAGCGTGCCCCACTCGCCTCGATAGGTGTCGCTGCCGCGCTCCTCGGCGGGCAGTTCAAACCAAAGGTTGTAGAGATCGCGGTTCTTGCCGCGGATGGCCAGTTCGTTGCCTTGCGAACCGAGCACATCGTTGAGCCCGGTAAGCTTCATCTTTGGATAACGAACCTTCTGGTTGTATTGCGAATTGAAGTCGCCGCCGAGAATGATGTCGGCATGCGGATCCTCCTGCAGGATTTCGTCGAGCCGCGTGCGCAGGGTCTGCGCGTTGGCCACGCGGGTCTTTTCCGTGTCGGCATTGCCGGCACCGGACTTCCAGTGGTTGTTGAACAGATAAAGCGTGGCGCCATCCACCTCTAGCACGACTTCCTGGATCGCCCGTGCGTCCCGCGTCGGATGCGACACTGCTCGCTTGACCGGAAAGCGCGTGAAAACGACGCACTTCTGCGCCAAAGCGTTGCGGCTGCCCTCCCCGCGCACGTTTTCACCGCGGACCACCGTGTAACCCGTCATGCCGTAATCGGCAAAGGTCTTCAACAACAGGGCCTCGGCCGGCAGGTTGGCGATTTCATCCGTAAACTGTGCGCCCAGCATCTCGCGAATCGTCGTCCCGGCATAGCGCGAAAGAATCGCCGGATAATCCGGCACCGCCTCGGCGTCGGTCAAATCCTGCTCGATCTCCTGGAACAGAATGACGTCCGGACCGCGCCCGTTCTCAAATTTGGCCACCACCCGCGCGACGTTTTCCAATTTCGTCAGCACATGCAGGCGGCTGTAACGCGCCGGCTGATAATCCTCAAACATCGCCTTGGCGTCCGCGTCGAAGAGGTTCTCCACGTTGTAAACCAAGACGATGAAAGGACGCGCCGAAACCGGCAGCACCAAGACGAACCCCAACAGGATGGCAGAAAACAAGCGCCGCATGATTTCTCTGTGCGCACTTTGTCGTGCGACGTAAAACGAAAACGCGCCGGCCGCCGCCACCCGGTGCGCACTTGACCGGGTCGCGCCCCCCCGCCCAACATGCCGCCGCATGCCCGTCCGTCCGCCCATCCTTGAGGTCCGCGACCTGTTCATCCGCCGTGACCGCACCGTCATTCTCAACCGCGTCAACTGGCGCGTGAATCGCGGCGAAAACTGGGTCATGCTCGGCGCCAACGGCTCGGGCAAAACCTCCCTGCTGCGTTCGATCACCGGTTACCTCGCCCCGACCGCGGGTGAAATCAACCTGTTGGGCGGCGAATACGGCAACTGCGATTGGCGCGCGCTGCGCGAACACATTGGCATCGTCACCAACTCGTTCAGTGCCCTGATTCCCCTTTGCGAAACCGCGCTCGATACCGTCATCAGCGGCAAATACGCTCAGCTCGACCTCTGGGTGCGCACCACCCCCGCCGACAAGACCGCCGCGCGCAAGTGGCTCGACGTGGTCGATGCCGGCTATATCGCCCAACGCGAGTGGCAGCACTTGTCCCAAGGTGAACGCCAGCGCGTTCTCATTGCCCGCGCCCTCATGGCCCAACCGCGCCTGCTGATTCTCGACGAACCTTGCGCCGGACTCGATCCGGTAGCCCGACGCGATTTCCTCGCACTTGTCGATCGCCTGGGTCGGCGTCGCGGTGGACCCGCCCTTGTGTTGGTGACCCACCATGTCGAAGAAATCACCCCCGCGTTCACGCACGCCCTGCTCTTGCGCGGCGGCGAAGTGACCGGATCGGGCCCGCGCGAAAAAACGCTCACCGCCACGCAGCTCTCCCGTGTTTTCAGCACCACCGTTCGCCTCAAACGCGAAGGTGACGGCCTGCGCATGAGCTTGATGTAGGAGCCTGCTGGTTTATCGCGCGATCTTCCCGGCCAATCTCACCACATCGCCGGCTTCCAGCGCCGGATTGCCGCGGAATTTTCGCGCGGCTTGATAAACCAGTTTGCCTTCGCGCACGAGATCGACGGCCCGACCCGCCACCGCCAACTGGGCCGCAGTGCCACCGTCGTAAAGCGTCATGCCCGCCTCCCATGGCACGCGCACAATCGTGCCGGTGGCCACGTCTACAAACGTCACCATCCCGGCCTGAGCCAGCTTGGCGAGCGATTCGATGCCCGTGGCCGTCAACGCCCCGCTGCTGGTCAATGCGCTGTTCGCCACGCGCCCCGTGGCCTTGACCGCCGTGGTCGCGGTCTTGCCCGCTACAATCACCGTGGTCGCCGCCAGTTCGCCCGTGGTTTTGACCGCCTTGTAGGCAAGGCAGCCGCTCAGCGCCCAACACCCCAATCCAAGAATCAGTCCGGACCAAACACGGCGCGCCGTCATATGCGGTTTATCGACGCCTGACTTTGAGCACTTCCTCCAGAAACCCATTCATGTGCTGCCACGAACGCTCCGCCGCCTTCCGCTGGTATTTCACTCCGTCGAGCTTGTTCAGCGCCGCGTATTTGTCGGCCGCCTCGTTGCTGAAGGCATGCTTCGCGCCCGCATAAACGATGAACTGGTAATCGAGGTTGTTTTCCTCAAGCGACAGGAGAAAACGATCCACCTGCTCCTTGGGCACAAATGGGTCAGCCCCGCCGTGGCAGATCAGAAACTTGGCTTGGTTGCGCGCCGCCGATTCCGCCGTCGCCGGCGTCACCCCGCCATGCACACTCACAATCCCCGCCAGCGGCGCGCCGCTGTAGGCAAGGGCCTGCACCACGGAACCGCCAAAGCAGTAACCCACGGCGGCGACTCGCTTTTCGTCGACCAGACCGGTGGCCAAGAACGCCGCCAGACCGGCTTGTGCGCGCTCGGCCATCAACGGTTTGCCGTAGAATTGTCCGGCCAGCCCGCTGGCTTCCTTGGCATCGCGCGTTTCCACGCCCGCGCCATACATATCGAGCGCAAAGGCCACGTATCCCTCACGCGCCAGCTTGTATGCCTGCTTGTCGGCAAAATCATTCCGCCCCCACCATTCGTGCACCACGATCACGCCGGGTTGCGGACCATCCTTGGTCTTTTCGTCATCGTAAATCAGATACCCCTCCAACTTCACCCCGGCGTGTTCATACGGCACTGACTTTTGAATGATCTCGGCGGACAACGTGGTCGCCACCATCAGCGCAAACGGAAGCAGCAATTTTTTCATAGGCGAAAAGGTTTCGCCCAACTTACCCGCCGGCCGCGGCGCGACAATCGCAATATCGGCTTCAGCGTCGAAACAGCTTGTCGAGCGCCCCGAGACTCTTGAGCGGGGTTTTCTGTTCAACGATGCGCGGCGTCACCCGGGCAGGTGCCGCGGGTTTTTCCACCGACGTGGCGTTGGTCGCGACGCCGGATTTCAACTCGCGAATCAACCGGTCCAGTTTCACCGCCGAAACCGGTTCCGCCGTGCCCAGCTCCTGGGCGAAGAGACTCACCCGAAACTCCTCCAGCAACCAGCGCAGCGCATCCGCGCCCGGCGAGGCGGGCAGTTCGCGCCCGGCTTTGCGATAAGGTTCAAACTGTCGCGCGCGTTCCGCATCCTTGACCGGATTTTGCCGCCAACGTTCGGCACGCAATTTCATCGCCTTCAAGTAGCGCGGAAAGTGCGCCAGCTGCGGCCAGGTCACCCGACGCAGGAAATCTCCCGGCAACAACTCCTCCACGTCGGCCGCCAAGCCCGGATGCGCTTGGGGGACCACCAACAGTTCTTGACGAAGCGCCAGAATCTCGCGCAGCAAATCACCCAGCCGCGGCACGATGCCGCGCAAATCCGCCTTCGCCTGCACGAGCACCACGGCGAAGCGCTCCGCCGTCGGGGGAATAATCGGCCTCTCGCAAACCCAATTGCGCAACATCACCGCCGCGTCCTCCTGCAATTGCGCGGTCGGAACGAGCGTCGCCGTCAGCGGACCAAGCGCGCGCAGGTCCTTCAAGTCGCGTTGCAACCAACCCAGATCATGCCGCAGTTGCAGTTCCAGCAGTGCGGCCGTGCCGCGCCGCGTGGCAGCCTGCGCCTCATCGCGCGATTTGAACAAACGCAACGCTACGCCCGCCGCGCCGGGCTTTAGTCCCGGATAGGCCACCACCGGCACCCCGGCTTGTTCAGTCACGTGCACCTCGGCGGGCAGATCGCCGAAGGTCCAGTCGATTTGATCGGCCTTCTCCCATTTCGCCCGGGCCTGCTTCCAAGCTTTCGGGTCTTCGCGCGAAACCGTCGTGCTGACCGCCGCGCGCCGCGCCGCAAGTGCCGCGGTGATTTCCGCAAACTCGCGGCTGGCGCAGAGTTCATTGCCCTCGTCATCGGTCACGCGCACGCGCACGCGCAGATGATCCGGCAGAGGCTTGCCCGTCCATACGTCGGGCTGCAAATGCAGGCCAAAACGCTCGTTCAATTGCGCGGCCAGAGCCGCGACCAGCGTTTCCCGCCGACCCGTCAAACGATCCCGTTGCGCCATTTGCCCGGCCAGGCTGCGCGCAGTCTCCGCCAGCGGCACAAATGCCCGGCGCAGTTCCTTCGGCAACGCGCGCAGGTAATGCTCCACCTTCGCCTCCAAGTGCCCGGGCACCGCCCAGTCGAGCGCGGCCGTCGTCAGATTCTCTGCCTCGCGCACATTGACCTCCAACGTCACCCCGTCGTCGGTTTGTCCCGGACGATAGGCATAGTTCAAGGCCAGGACGGCATTCTCCAGCGGCAGGGCTTCGGGATAAGCCGCCGTGTCCTGCGTCAGCGTCGCAGGATCGCGCAGGTCCTCGGGTTGCATTTCCAGGAAATGAGGCTCGGCCACCTTGCGCTCGCGCACGAGGTCGACGAGCTCGGCGACCGTGGAAATGCCGGTCATTGGGGACGCGGCGCCCTCGTCGCGTCTTGACGGCGGCGAGGGCGCCGCCGCTCCAGTCTCCGGCAACAACCGCGCGGCATAAAACTGATAAACCGCTTCGTCCAGATTGAGAAAACCGCTGTCGCGCGTGCGCGTGAGGACGTTTTCCACCTTCTGACGCACCTCGCGGTTATGCCGCAAAAAATCAACGGGCCAGGTAATGGTGTCATTCACCAGTCCTTCGCGAATGAATATCTCGGTCGCCGCCGCCGGATCGACTTTGCCGAAACTCACCGCCCGGGTTTGCAGCTCGAGTCCGTGCAGCCGCGCGCGCTGTTTCACCATCACACGACCTTTCGCTTCGTCCCAAAACGGCTCGCTGTGAGAAATCTTCAGCAAGTGCGCGCCAAGTTCGACCGCCCATTGCGGATCGAGCCGGGCACAGGTGCGCGCATAAAGCTTCGAGGTTTCCATAACCTCGGCCGCCATGATCCAGCGGGGGGACTTCGTCCCTTTCTTCTGCGCGCCGCGTTGCGGCGCGTCAGCGGGCGGTCTGCGCTTTTCCTCGCGTTTGAAGAGCACCGAGCCGGGAAACAGTGCGGCTTTGCGATCGTGCGGCGCCTTGTAGAATCCACCCTCCTCGTGCCACTCCGCGATGTTGCCGAGCAAGCCCGACAAGATCGAACGGTGAATCGCGCGATAGCCCGGCGTGCCGAAGGCAGTCGTCTTGCCGTCCACGACCTTGAGGCCGTGCCACGCGGAGGACAGCTTGCCGTTATTTTCCTCGATCACGACCTCGCGCAACTGCGCATGGATGTCGCGCCACTCGCGCATGCGGGTGTAGCTCAGGAAATGATCGCGACAAAACTTGCGCAGCTTCGACTGCGTCATCGTCTCGAATTCGTCGTGATAGGCCTCCCAGATGTTGAGCAGCGTAAGAAAATCCGAATCAGGATGCAGAAACCGCCGGTGCGCCGTGTCGGCCTGCGCCTGTTTGTCGAGCGGGCGCTCACGCGGATCCTGAATGCTCAACCCCGCGGCAATCACCAGCACCTCGCGCAACGCCCGCTCGCGCCGGGCCTGCAAAATCATGCGCCCGATCGTCGGATCCACCGGCAATCGCGCCAGCTCACGTCCGAGTGGGGTGAGTTCGCGGGTGTATACTGGAGCGCGGGCGCCCTCGCCCGCCTCCGTCCGCGGCGAGGGCGCCGCGGCTCCACCCTCCTCCAATGCCCCCAACTCCTCCAACAGCGCATACCCCGCGCGAATCGCCTTGCTCGCGGGCATGTTGATAAACGGGAAGCGCTCAATGTCGCCGAGCCCAAAGGCCTTCATCCGCAGAATCACATCGGCGAGATTGGCCCGCTGGATTTCCGGCTGCGTAAAGCGCGGGCGTTCGAGAAAATCCTTTTCGCTGTAAAGCCGGATGCAGACGCCCTCGGCCACGCGACCGCTGCGACCCTTGCGTTGATCGGCGCTCGACTGGGCCACCGGTTCAATCGGCAGCCGGCGCGTGCGCGTGTTGGGCGAATAACGGCTGATGCGCGCGAGGCCCGTATCCACCACGAAGCGGATGCCCGGAATGGTCAGCGAGGTCTCGGCGATGTTGGTCGCGATGACAAGCTTGCGGCGCTGCGTCGGCGCAAAGACGCGCTGTTGCTCGGCGTTGCTCAGGCGGCCGAAGAGCGGCACCAGTTCGCAATTCGGCAACCGTTGGCCCTCCAGCAGATCGCAGGTTTCGCGAATGTCGCGCTCGCTTGGCATGAACACGAGGATATCGCCGGTCGCGCTTTCCTTGATGATACGCTGCACCGCTTCGACCGCGCCATCGATGTAATGCATCGACTCGGCCTTTGATTCGCGCTCATCGCCCTCGGCCGCATCGCTGCCCAGTTCGTCAAGCGGCGCGTAGATGACCTCGACGGGAAACGTGCGCCCCGAAACTTCGATCACCGGTGCACCATCAAACGCCGCGCTGAACATCGCGGTGTCGATCGTCGCGGAGGTTATCACGATCTTCAGCTCCGGGCGCTTGTAGCGCAGCGTGCGCAGATGACCGAGCAGGAAGTCGATGTTGAGCGAACGCTCGTGCGCCTCGTCGATGATGATGGTGTCGTATTCGCGCAGCAACGGGTCGCCCTGCACTTCGGCGAGCAGCATGCCGTCGGTAAGAAACTTGATGACGGTCGCCGGCGTGGTCTGGTCGTTGAAGCGGATCTTGCAACCCACCTCGCGTCCCCAGTTGACGCCCAGCTCCTCCGCCACGCGCCGCGACACCGACAACGCCGCCACCCGGCGCGGCTGCGTGCAGGCAATCCGGCCCAAGGCACCGCGACCGGCCGCGAGGCACATTTTCGGAATCTGCGTGGTTTTGCCTGAACCCGTTTCACCCGCGAGGATCACCACCGGATTTTCCTGAATGGCCGTCACCACTTCTTCTGCCCGCACGCTGATGGGCAGCTCGGGCGGAAACTCGAGGCGGAAGTTGAACGACTTGGAACGGGCGGCAGACACGTGGTGCCAGATTTCCGGTCCCGGCCGGAATGACAATCCTTCGCTGCACTTGCGCCGGTGCCCGGGACTCATACGATGCCCGCATGTCCAAAGAGCGTTACATCGCCGCCAAACAGAAGTGGGCCGAAAAACAGAAAGCCGCCGGCGTGTCCGCGCGCGCAGTGGCCTCGGCTGATCGCCTGCCTCCCGGACAAAAGCTGACCACCGGGTTCCCCGTGCTCGATCTCGGCGTGCAGCCGGACATCCCGCTCAACGAATGGACGCTCACGATCGACGGTATGGTCGAAAAGCCCGTTTCACTTTCATGGGAGGCGTTCAACGCGCTGCCCCAGGTCGTGGATGTCAGCGACTTCCACTGTGTGACGACTTGGAGCAAATACGACTGCCGCTGGTCGGGCGTGGCCTTCACTACACTTTACGAATTGGCCCAACCGACCCCCGAGGCGAAGTTCGTCTATTTCACAAGCTACGACGGCTATTCAACCAATGTGCCGCTCGCCCAGTGTCTCGACGACGATGTGCTCATCGCCACGTCTTTTGATAACGCACCCGTCACCCGCGAACACGGCGGACCAGCCCGCGTGATCATTCCCAAACTCTATGCGTGGAAGGGAGCGAAGTTCGTGAAAACGATCACGTTTCTCGCCGAGGACAAACTGGGTTTCTGGGAAGTGCGCGGCTACTCCAACACCGCCGACCCGTGGACCGAGGATCGTTACGCCTGATTCGCCGTCAGGTCTTCGCGTTCGTTCCAATTCGCAAACCACGCCGCCTCGGCCGCGCCGATCTCGACTGATTGCATGGCGGCGCCAGCGGCGGTGATGAATCGCTGCAATGCGTATTCACCGCGGATCAAACGCGCCACGGCATCGCGCGCCAACTCACGCGGATAGATCGCGGCCAGCGGCTCGTAAAAACCGTCCCGCTGGCCCACCGCGCCAACCCCGGGTGAGCAAAGGGATTTCAGCTTTTCGAACCAGGCCGGCTCCATGCGCGGCAAATCCACCGCAAGCACGATCAAGTGGGTGCCACTCATTTGCTCTAGCGCGGCGGCAATCCCGGCCAGAGGACCGGCACCCGTCATACGGTCGCGGGCGATGGCAATTCCATCCGGCACCCATGCCTGCTCCGCGCGCGCCGACAGCCAGCGATCGCTGACCCCGACCGCACCGAGCAAGTCCCACTGGCGCTGCCACAGCACCCCGCCATTGATGGGCAGCAACGCTTTGTCCCGCCCCATGCGGGTGGATTGTCCGGCCGACAACAACACCGCGGAAAACTCCATCGACATGCGATCAGCGTGAGGTATCGAGGCGTTTTGGCAAACCTCGCCGGCGCAAGGTTGACTCGCCTGTCCCGCAACGGGAAGCTGTCCGCCGCATCCGCCTCGCTCGCTTCACGATCGTCCCCTTAGTCGCATGAACGCAAAAAATCTGACCCGGAACATTCTGTTGGGCATGACCCTCGGTGCCATCGTCGGCACAGTCATCAATCTGGTTGGTCCCGACAAACCCGGTTTGGCGCTGTTCGTGAACGATATTTTTCCGCTTGTGGGCAAAATCTTTGTGCGCTCGCTGCAACTGTTGGTCGTGCCCCTCGTGCTGCTCTCGCTCATCTGCGGCACCTCGGCGCTTGATGACGTGCGGCGGCTCGGCCGGATCGGCGTAAAGACCCTCGCGTTTTACCTCTCCACCACGGCTGTCGCCATCACCATCGCCATCGTGCTCGCCGTAGTGTTCAAACCCGGCGCCGGCTTGCAGCTCGATTATCAATCCGACTTCGGCGTCACCGAAAGCCCGCCGCTCAGCGAGGTGATTCTCAATATTTTCCCGAGCAACCCGTTCGCCGCCATGGCCGAGGGCAATATGCTCCAAGTCATCGTATTCGCCATCTTGTTCGGACTCGCCGCCACCCTCGCGGGCGCTCCCGGCAAACGCGTGCTCGCGATGGCCAACGATCTCAACGAGATCGTGATGAAACTTGTCATGCTGTTGATGCTCGCCGCTCCGTTCGGCGTGTTCGCGCTCGTCGCCCGCACCTTCGCCCACGAAGGCTTCTCCGCCATCATGGCACTGAGCAAATACTTCTTCCTCGTGCTGGGTGCGCTGGCCCTGCACACCTTCGTGACTTATGCGCTGATCTTCAAAACCTGCACCGGTCTGAGTGTGCGGCAGCTCTTCTACAATCTGCGCAAGGTGCAGCTCTTCGCTTTTTCAACCGCCAGCAGCAACGCCACGATACCGGTCAATTTGGAAAACGCGGAGCACCGCCTCGGCGTCAAACCCGCCGTCGCTTCGTTCACGATTCCGCTGGGCGCCACCATCAACATGGATGGCACCGCCATCATGCAAGGCGTCGCCACCGTGTTCATTGCCCAGGCGCTCGGCGTAGACATCGGGCTGCAAGGCTACCTCATGGTCGTCGTCACCGCGACCCTTGCCTCGATCGGCACGGCCGGGGTTCCGGGCGTGGGCCTCGTGATGCTCGCGATGGTCTTCCAACAAGTCGGCCTGCCCGTCGCCGCCATCGGCGTGATCTACGGCGTGGACCGGCTGCTCGACATGGCCCGCACCGCGGTCAATGTCACCGGCGACGCCGTCATTTCCGTGATCATCGCCCGCGGCGAAAACGAGTTCGACCAACAGGTGTTTGAAAAGCGCGAATAACCCGCGGCTCGCTCAATGCGAGTGCGCCTCGTCGTCGTCGAAGGTGCGGATCGATTGGATCGCCTGACCGTAGAAGATGGCGTTGAAGAAGACGCGATTGCCGCCGAACCAGAACCCGCGGAAGTTGGGATCATCAGGCAAGGCCACCACCACCCCGCGACCGCTGGTCAACGCGAGCGCCGCCGCCGTGTTGGCGATGCGGGCTTGGTTTTCCTTCGAGATATATCCGCTGCGCAGCGGTGAATCCGTGTAGACCGCCGGGGTTTCATAAACCGACTTCGCCGGCTTCAGCCGGATCATGTTGGCGCGGCAAAAATACAACCGGTCACTGCTGAAACCGTAGCCGAGCGGATGCGTGACATCAATCGACGCCGCCACGATCGCACCGGAGACAAGATTGAGCGCCTCGCGATCGCGGCCGATCGCGTAAGGCTGACGTTCCGGCGATGCCGCCTTCGGGTCGGGTTTGTCAGTCTCAAATTCCAGGTGCGCGATCTCCTTCTTCGCCGCCCACTCGATTGAGCGATTGGCCAGAAACAACGTGCCGCCGGCCTTCACCCATTCCTTCAGGGCCACGACCGTCTTGTCCTCCACCACACCCGCATACGATCCATCCGCAAACATGATGAAGCTGTAACGTGCGAGCTCCGCGCGGCCAAGTTGCGCTGTGTCGAGCAGCGTGGGGGTGAGGCCGAGACGCTGGTCGAGGACATGCCATGCGGCACCAATCTCCTGCGGATCGGCTCCCTGGCCGACGATCAGCGCAACCTTGGGCAGATCGAGCTTCACGAACGAGGCGCTGCCGAAATCGACGCCGGCGGGAGTGAGCCCAGTGGAACAACCGTAAACCGTGACCGCATCTTCGCGCGCAATCGTGGCGATGAGTTCACGGATCTGCCCTGCCTTTTCCGGCTGCAAGCCAAGGGGGATGAGCACGGCGCCGGGATTGAGTGTGACCGTCGTGCCATCCGCCACCACGGCTTGCACCGACTCGCCGGTGAGGCCCTTGACCAGCACACCGGCCTTTTGCAACCGGAGGAGCGCGCGCGGCGCGTAGTAGTCGTTCCAGTTGAAAACGAAGGCGTAATCCGCCTCAGGCGCCACGACCTTGCCCAGCGGGAAAGCGGGCGCGCCCACTGGAGCGTCGCCGATCGCGGGCATGGCATCCACAGCGGCATACGGCAGGTTGAAGGCATGCGGTAGTGTCCAAGCTGACACGTCGTAAAACGTGTTGTCCTCGAACTCGGTGCGCTCGACGAAGATTTCGTGAATCAAACGATACTGGGATTGCTCCACGGGCACGACCCACGCGGCACCGGGTTTGAACGTCGTGTCTTTGACCGTGAATTCCTTCGCGAGCGGGCGCACATCGATACGATGGCGGTGGAGCAGATCGAGAAAGGCTTGGGCGCGAGCCGGGTCGTTGTCGTCGCCAAAAACATACGCGCGAACCGGAGATTTCGCGGCCAATTTGGCGGTTTCGATCGCGTGGTCGCGCTGCAACGCAAGCAGCTCCGGGCGCAGGGCCACGGAAGCCTCGAGTGAACTGAATGATGTGAAGACTTGGTTGCGAATCGCCGCCCGGAAAGTCAGCAGGCCGTTGGGATTTTCCTGCGCGTGGCCGCGGGCGCTGGCCTGTTCAAACAGGATGCCGACGGTGCCCTGCAGATCGGGGTAGGTCGAACCCTTGCCAGGATAAAAGTCATCGTAGCCCTGCTCGGAAAAATAAAGCACGCCGTGCCGGTCGAGTTCGCGTTGGTGGAACGCGGCGATCTTGTGCGTCAGTTCGAACACCCGCTTCATCGTGGTCGGGTTGTTGCGGGTGGGCACGCCGGGTTGAAAGAAGAACGTCGTGGACGAACTCATCTCATGATGATCGGTCAGCACGTGAGGCCGCCAGTTCTGGAACAGCTCCGCGCGCACGCGGGCCTCGGGATGCACCAGCGGCAGCCAGTCGCGATTCGGGTCAAACCAGTAGTGATTGTAGCGACCACCGGGCCACGCCTGGCGGTGTTCTCGGTCATCGGGATCGGCGGAGGGCGCGCTGAGGGACTTGTGCTGATTAAACCATTGGGCGGCTCGGTCTCCGCCATCGGGATTGCGCTGTGCCTCGATGAGGATCACCGCCTCGCGCAGTTGACGCTCGATCGATTCACCCTGAGCGGCGGCGAGGTAATACACAAACAGCACCATCGCGTTTACACCGCTCGGTTCATCGCCGTGAATGCTGTAACCCATGTCAATGATCACGGGCATCTTCGTAAAATCGGCCCGATCGGACTGCGCCGGATCCAAGAGTGCGAGGTGAGCCAAACGGATTTGCTCGAGGTTTTGCTGATTCTCCGGCGCCGTGATCGTCAGAGTCACGAGCGGTTTGTGCTCATAGGTGTAACCGCTGATTTCGAGTTTCACGCGGTCGGGCGCGGCCGCCGCCACCGCGTGCAGATAAGCCGCGACCTGCGTGCTGTTGAGATGCCACTCGCCCACTTGAAAACCGAAGAACTGTTCCGGCGTCGGCACCTTCGCCTCATAGGTCGTGCCCGCCGGCAAGTAGTAATCGAGCGGCACACCGCCGCGCAGCAACGGAGTGAGCAGACCGGCGAGAACAAGGAACAGGGTGGCAATCTTGCGGGAAACCATGCGGCCAGCCTTATCCCGCTCGACGTGACCGCCAACCCCATTTGTTGGCGTAAGTTTACTTAACCCGGCCGACAAGGACGGCGGCAAAGGGGCTTGTATCAGCAAAGCAGGGCAGACTTGATCCGGGCTGTCTTGAATTGCGAGCCGACTCCTAACCCCGATACTGAATCGACCCCGCGTCATCGTCACACGTTGGGCTTGGCGATCATGCTGCTGGTCATGGCGACGGCGGCGACGATCTGGCTGCGCAATCGCGACATCCTGAGCGACACCTATGATTACTCCTCGCTGATCACGGCCGCGGGCAAGGTCGAGGCGGGACTCAAGCCCTACGTTGACTTTCGCTCCACCATGCAAAGCGCGGGCTATCTGCTCTCGCGCGGAGTCGAACTCATTGCGGGCCGCAATTACCTCGGGCTCACGTGGGGCGGACTCGCCTTGTCATTGGGCGGAGCGATCGCACTCGCTACGTTGCTATGGCGGCGCTGCGGTCCGGTGCAGGCCGCGACGCTGACAGGCGCCGTGACGCTCGCCGGCTTCGCCCCGCACGTGATCATTTTCTACAACCCACTCGGCATCCTTTGCCTGGCCATAGTGGTCTTCGGCCTGGCGCATAATTTCCCGTCCACCGCCTGGCGCGGGTGGTCAATGGGGTTGGTGGCAGCAGCGCTGTTTGTCGCCGGCACAAACAAGATCAATTTTCAGGCACTGACGGTCGGCCTGGCCGGTCTGTCAGTGTTGCGGGCGGCAGTCGCCGGGAAGTGGTCGGGACGTGCAATTCTCGGCTGGTGGAGCGGAATCCTCATTTGCGGGGTGGCGGCACCGCTGGGATTTGAACTCGCCTGGACCGGAGCCACGCCGCGGGAATGGTGGTTCAATGTGGTTGAGCTCGCCGAGGCGCGCGTGGGGTTCGTCTCGCTGGTGCTGGACCCGCAATCCTACTTGGCGCCCACCTACACGCTGCATCACCATGTCTTGTTCAAGCCCCTGCACACGGTGGGGCTCGGTGTGTTGCTTGTAACCGCAATCATCGCTTGGCGGCACATCGGACGACAAATCGAGCGCCCCAGCCGGGCGCTCGCGCGCAAGGCTGTGCTCGGGCTGTGCACCGTTGCCGCCGGGATCGGCGGCGTGTTGCTGACCATCACGAACATCGAGATCATCACGGTAACCAGTCTGGGCGTGTTCATCGGCGCCATCGGCGTGGCCATTGGCTTCGACATCATTGACCGCAAAGCCGTTCGCGTACTGCTCACCGGCGCGGCGCTGCTTTGGATGATTGTCGGCGGTTACGCCGCGTGGGCGGGCGGGCGCGTGCTCTATGGCCGGGCCTCCACCGATCGGGGCACTTTTGTGCGGCTGGTTAACCCGCCCCCGTCGTTGGCCTACATGCAAGGCGTGAGACTCGATGCCGACTTGCATGAATCGCTTCTTCTCACCGCCCGCGAACTCGAGCAGCTCCGCACTGAACGGGGAAATCTCTCCCGCGTGCTGTTCGGCCCCACCTTGGAATGGCTCGAGCGCGCCTACCCGGAGGCCATCATGCGCGGCATGCCGGTGTGGTATGACCTCGGCACCTCGCTGCGCAAATCCGACGGACCGTGGTTGCGCGCACATTTTGCCGAGAAGGACATTGATCGCGTCCTGTTGCACCCCAGCTGGGAAAGCTGGCCGGAGGATTTTCTTGCCTGGTTGCAGACGGAATTCCGCACTGTGCCACTGGGAAAGGTCGTCAAACTCTACGAACGCCGGGACACGGTTCCGCAAAAAATCGCCCCGACAACTTTCTCGGCGCAAAACCCCCTCGCCTTGCTCGATCGCACCGGCAGTCAGATCCACGTGCGCATGACCCGCGTGCCCGCGGACACCCCCCCGGCATTTCAAACCAGCCCGTGGGGCGAGTTTTTCGGACGCAGCGGATCGTGGACATGGATGTGGCCGCAAGCTGTGCGCACCGTCGAGGGCACATTAGTTGCCGCTGGAAGCACCCCACTCGCGGAGGAAACCGCCTTGGCTTGGCGAGTCATCGCAGATCCCGACGGAGCGAAAACCGTGCTTTGGTCGGGCCAACAAATGCTCGGGCCAAACAAGAGCGAGGTGCGCGTGCCTTTCCGCATCGAACCCAACGGTCAGCCCGTCAGTTTTGAGATCGAGGCACCGGACGGGATCACCGCCGGCTGGCGCGACCTGCGCATCCTGCACGTCGGCGACAATCCAGCTGAACCGGCTCCGCCCGGCTTGATCCTCACCACGCCGGCGGAGGAGCTGAATCTCCCGAACGGAAATACGGTTTGGTGGCGGCGACCGGAATCATCATCACCGGGCACGGATAATGGCGCATGGCAGAGCACCCCCTTTGAAACATGGATGCCCGACGCAGGTCTGTCCGGGCCGTGGCGGGCGACCTTGGAAATCGAACCCGCAACCGAGGCTGGCGGCACCACTCCCATCATCATGCTGCTGTGGTGCAAATCCGGACGCTTGGAAATCATGAACCAGTTCGCTCCGCCCGTTACCGAAGGCGAATTCACCGTGCAAGGCGGCCTGCCTGAACGCGGCGGCATGATTGGCATCATCGTGCGCCCGATCGAACCGGGCAAACCGCTCAACGCGAAGCTGCGCATCGTCAACTGGCCGGAGTGACACGACCGGGTATACACATCATGAAACGCGTCTCATGTGCCGCAGTTATCGTGCGCAATCCACAGGGCAAAGTCCTGCTTCTTTTGCGCGATAATCGGGCAGATATCCCTTGTCCCAATCAGTGGACCTTGCCTGGCGGCATTGTCGAAACAGGCGAAACGCCATTGGAAGCTGCTTGCCGCGAGGTTGAGGAAGAAACCGGCCTGCAAGTGACGCCGGTTTCCATCAGTCAATGGGATAGCGTGATGAACAAGGACAAGATAGTCGTGGAGCAACATCTGTTCTACGCAGCCACAACCGCAGATGAGCGAGATCTGATTTTAGGTGAAGGCCAAAAACTGGAGTTCTTTAGCGCAGTCGAGTGGAGAGACCTCAATATCGCATTTGGTTTCAAGGCCGTGCTGGAGCAGCATGCCGTTGGCTCTTCGTAACCACCAATCCCTTGCAATGGTTTGAAGCCACTCTCGTCAAACCCGCGCGAGTTCTCGTCCCACCATTTGGCATGGCCGTGCCATCCGAAGCTCGCTCTGCGAGCGAAGGATGGTGCCCAAGGCGGGACTCGAACCCGCACACCGTGAGGCACAGGCTTCTGAGACCTGCGTGTCTACCAATTCCACCACCTGGGCGCGTTGGAAGGGGCAAAACATACGGCCCCGGCACCCGGCGCAAGAAAATAGATTTCCATCCCGCCTTTCACCGACCAAACTGCGCCTTCCCATGAAAAAAGACGCCGTGCTCTCCAAAATCCGCGCCGAAAAAGTCGTCGCCCTCATCCGGGCTGACAACTCTGACGGTCTGCTCGACTGCGCCAAGGCCCTCGCCGACGGTGGGTTGACCAGCATCGAACTGACGATGACGACGCCCGGCGCGATCCGCATGCTGGAGAAAGCCTCGGCGGAACTGCCCGATTTCCTGTTTGGTCTCGGCACGGTGCTCGACGCCGAAACCGCCCGGGCGGGCATCCTCGCCGGGGCGAAATTCATCGTCACACCGGCCCTGCGGCCCGACGTCATCACCCTTTGCCGCCGCTATAGCGTGCCGATTTTCTGCGGCGCGTTTACCCCGACCGAAATCGTCAACGCGTGGGAAGCCGGCGCCGATGCGGCCAAGGTTTTCCCAGCCGAGTTCTTCGGCCCGGCTTACATCAAATCGATCAAGGGCCCGCTGCCGCACATCGAACTCGTGCCGACCGGCGGCGTGAACGCGGACAACGTGAGCGAGTTTCTCAAAGCCGGGGCCATGGCCACCGCCGCCGGCAGCTCGCTGGTTGAAGCCAAGGCGCTTAAGGAAAAGAACTGGGCCGCCATCACTGCCAAGGCCAAGGCCTTCGTTGCAGCCGTGGCCGCCGGCAAATAACCCGAATCGGTTGCTTCAATCGAACGGGCGGGATCACTGATCCCGCCTTTTTCATTCCACCGACTGAAACTTTGCGATGTCGGGAATTTCCTTCACGCGACGCCCGCCGGCTCGTCGTTCCATGTAAGGGTCTTCCGCCCGGGTCATCTCAACCTCGCCCTCCTCAGCCTCATCTTCGTCGTCTTCGCCTTCGACGATCCATTCCTGCTCCTCGTCAAAATACTGACTGATGCGTCGGGCTGTCGGATCGAGCACGACCAGCGGATTTTTCACCCGGTCCTTTTTCACCATCTCGAACAGGCAGGGAAAAAATTGGTCGGCGTAGCGTTTTTGAAAATCCGAGAGCCATTTGTTCGCCACGTCTTCGCGGCGGTTGAGCAGGACAACATCACTGAAATGCACGCAGGCATCAAACCACGGCAGCAGCGCGGGATTGGCCTCCGCCAGTTTGCAATCCACCACACAGAACACGCGGCCGAGTTCCGCACCATTCGCCGCCAGCCACGGTTTCATGGCCTCGATCTGATCGACCGGATTGCGGCGGGCCTCGCTGATGAAAAATACATGGGTGGCGCCTTCCGGCAGCGTCGCCTGAATCGTGTTGTCTTCCGTCCACGACCAGCGCGCCACGTTCGGCAGTTTCACCTCGGCGGTATCGGACGACTCGGTCCCGGACAACAGAACCGCAGCGCGATCGCCCTCCGCCAAACCCGTCGCGATCAGTTCGTGCACGATCGCACGACGGCCCGAGCCGGTCGTGCCCAGCACGAGATAAACGAGCGGTTTTTCAGTTTCAGGCACGCGACGGTTAGAACTTGAAAATGCGGTTTTGGGCCGAATGCCGCATCCAGTGATCAAGCAGCACAAGGGCGGTCATCGCCTCGACAATCGGCACTGCGCGGGGCACCACGCAGGGATCGTGACGACCGCGGGCGGCCAGTTCGGTGTCCTCACCTTTGACGTTCACGGTCTTTTGCGACTGCAGGATCGTGGCGGTCGGCTTGAAAGCCGTGCGGAAAACCAAGTCCTCGCCGTTGCTGATGCCACCTTGCACGCCGCCGGACCGATTGCTGGTCGTGCGCACCTTGCCCTCGCGCATCTCGAACGGATCGTTGTGCTCGGAACCCTTCAGCATGGCACCGGCAAAACCGCTGCCCACCTCGAAGCCTTTCGTCGCGGGCAGCGACAACATCGCCTTGGCCAAGTCCGCCTCCAAGCGATCAAAAACCGGTTCGCCCAGACCCACGGGGAGTCCGCGCACCCGGCATTCAATGACACCGCCCACGGAATCGCCGTGGCTGCGCACTTCCTTGATTCGCGCGATCATCTTCTCCGCTGTTTCCGGATCAGGACAACGCACCGGACTCGCCTCGACTTCCGCCAGCGTAGGCAGCTTGGCCAACGGTGGCATCGCGATGTCGTGCACCTGGGTCAGGAATGCCCGGATTTCCACAGGACCGGCGATGGTGAGGATCTTTTTCGCGATCGCACCGGCGGCAACCCGACCGATCGTTTCGCGGGCGGAGCTGCGGCCCCCGCCGCGCGGATCACGCAGTCCGAATTTGGCCTGATAAGTGTAATCGGCGTGCGACGGACGGAATTTCTCCATCATTTCGTTATACGCCGACGGGCGCTGATCGGTGTTGCGGACCAGCATCGAAATCGGCGTGCCGGTGGTGCGCCCTTCGTAGAGGCCGGACAAAATTTCTACTGTGTCAGATTCTTTGCGCGGCGTGACGATGTCGCTTTGGCCCGGGCGGCGCCGGTCCAGCTCGGCTTGGATTTCCCCGGCGGTCAGAGGCAGATTCGGCGGGCAACCATCCACGACCACGCCGATGGCCGCTCCGTGGCTTTCGCCCCAGGTGGTGATCCGGAAAAGACTTCCAAAACTATTCGGCATGGCAGCGCCAAGGTGGGTCGCTGCCAAAGGCGCGGCAAGTGCGAAGTAAACCGGCGGTTCAAGGGTCGAGGATCAGCGACTCGTTCCGGTAAACATACCAGTCCCAGCCCGACAGCGCGGCGTGCGGATAATGATACTCGCGCACATATTGGTTGCCGCGCGCATCCGCGATCACCGCCGGCGGCGGGTCCTCGCCCGCGAAGCGATGAAACAACACCCATTGCACGCCCCAAGGCGGAGCTTGCTCGACCGAATAGTAAACAAACTCATGACCTTCACCCGCCGCCGCGCGGTAATAGTCGATCAGCAGGTGATTGCGAAAATCGTGATCACTGCTGAGCGAAATCTCGCGCACTTGGGCGTGGGATGCGATTTCGCGCAAGGCCGCGGAATACTGCCCGCGCCCCTCCTGCGCCAAGCGTGCAACCGGAAACGCGTTACCCGCCAGAAAACCCGCCAGCGCAACCAGCACGACTCCACGCCCCACCAACCCACAGCGCCAAATCCATGCCAGCCCATGCGCGATCAACGGCAGCGCCATGGCGGCGTTGAGCAGAAAGTAGCGCGGAAACAGCAGAGTGAACTTGCTCGCCGTCATGGCCAGGGCCGGGGCGACTCCGATGATCAACACATAGAATAGCACCATGCGCCAACCGCCGCCACGCGCGAGCGCAACCAATCCCAAGCCGCAGAGCGATAGGAACACCCCCAACGCCAGCAGCCCGGACGCAGCCGGCAAACCCAGCGTATAGGCGGCCGTTTCACCCAGCGTCCGGAGCAACGGATTTTCAGGGCCTCCGCCAATCTCCAGTTTGCGCACGAAGCCAAAATAATACGCTGCCGCCAGCACCGCCGGGACGATATGCCAGCCGATGGCGCGCACCAACCGCCGGTTCCAACCATCGGTCCGACGAACCAAACCGCACGCCGACCACACCATTCCCGCCAGCAATACCTCAGCCATCGCCACGTGCGCCAACAAGCCCAACGCGGCAGCGGCGGCGTAGCCAATCGCCCATCGGCCCCACTTTGCATCATCGGCATGTTGCAGCGCCCAGACCGCGAACAACGCACAGGCCAACATCGGCGCATAGCCGCGCGCTTCCGACGAATAGTGAATCAACAGATACGCTCCGCCCGTCAGCACCATCGCCAGCGTCGCGGTGAGCTTTGCCGCAGCGGTTTCACCGGATGACAGGTTGAGGGCTTGGCGCCAAGCAATGGCGCCAGCGAGCCCCACGCTGACGCTGCCGGCCAACCACGACAGCAAGCGGTAACTCCAGCCCGCGGCCCCGGGTCCGAGCAGATATAACCAGAGGGAGTTAAGTGGATGATTATTGTCGTGCCGCAGCACAGTGAGGATTTCCCACGGCGATTTGATCTGCTCCACCATCCGCACGGACCAGATTTCATCCAGCCACAAGTCGCCGAACATTCCGGCCAAGCGGACCAAGGCGAATCCGCCGATCAAGCCAATCGCAAGGGCGAACCACCGGGAGGAAACGGACGACGAGGAGGACATGCGCAACGGGACAACAGCCAGTATTCACGAATACATCGTCGCGAGCTTTTTGATGGTTTCCTGCATCTTGGTCCGCAACTCCGGGGGAGAGATTACCTCGGCCTGCGCGCCCCAACCGAGGATCCATTGTTCCACTTCCTCCAGCGCACCCAAACGCAGCGTGAGTTCCAAACCGCTGTCGTCGAGCTCACGCATTTCCTGCGATTCGTGCCATTCGCGTTCGCGCACACGCCCGGCCGCCACGGCATTGAAGCGGATGACGACGCGCCAATCCCCCGCTCCGCCCAGCACACCGAGTGCGCTGGCGAAAAACTTTGCGGGGGAGAACTCCGCCGGGCGTTCGAATTTCGTCTTCGCCACCACCACCTCGGCGATGCGCGGCAACGCAAACGTGCGCAGCGCCTCGCGTTCGATGTCGAAGCCGATCAGATACCAGAGGTTCTCACGGTTGGCCAAATGGTAGGGCCGCACACGGCGCGGCGCGCCCTGTTTGGCGCCGGGCTTCTTGTAGGCGAAACTCACCTCCTGTTGATGGAGCACCGCCGCGCTCAGGTGGTTGAAAACCTTGAGGTCGGTTTTACCCAGACCAATGTTTTTGAATGACACCGCGGTCATTTCGTCGGCCGGCGAAAAGGAAATGCGATCCCGCAGGCTGCTGGAGAGCTTGCCGAACGCGATGGAGAGCTGCCGGTGAAATGGCGTGCCGCGGTATTGTTCGAGCGCACGTTGAGCCACGAGCAGCGCCAGCAATTCGCCTTCGGTTACATTGACGGTGGGAAACGCATCAACCGGCGCGGTGTATTGGTAAGCGTTGATGCGGGGATCGAACTCGATCGGCAGGTCGAGCTGGTCGCGCATGAACGCGATGTCGCGCACGATGGTCTTGCGCGATACCTCCAGCGTGCCAGCCAGCTTGGAGCAGTTGACCAGACGGCCGCTGCGCAAGGCCTCGTGGATTTGCAACATGCGGGCCAACGGTGGGCGGGAAAGTTGGTCTCGGGCGGGCATGGTCAAAAAAATGCACATTTTTTAGGCTGGGCCAAGCAATGTCCCACCCTGCCGCGTAAGCTGGTGTCATGATCCTCAACACCCTTCGCCCCATGAAAACCAACCTGCCCGTCGCCCTGACTTGGTCCCACTACGGAGAACTGCATCGTGTCACCCCGTGGCCGGAAGTGCATTTCGAACGCCTGTATGGCGACGAATGGATCCCCATCAACCCCGACTGCCGTCTGCTCGAAGCCGCCTCGCTCGGCTGCCGCAGCAGCGACTGGCGGCCGTTTTTGGAGTTCGTGCCGGATGAGATCCGCACCTTTCTCGCCGGCTTTGCCTTCAATCGGATGGAGGCGCTGCTCGTCACCGCCCGCTGCCCCGACCTGCTGGACGATCTCAAACGCACCCCGGCTCTGACCGGATTTCTGGCCGAACACATGAGCCTGCGCGGCGGTCATCGTGCGGCGTGGGACGAAATCAACGCCGTGCATGAGCGCGGTGGCGTGTTCGCCCTGCTCGAATGGCTGGGCCTGCCGGCTTCGCAGCAAACCCTGCGCATTCTCGGCAACTTGGAATCGCCCGACCTGCCAAAGAAATTCCTGGAGCCGCTGCGCAGCCAGCTCTGGGAGCCGCAGACGATCTTCGCGTTGCAACGCATGACCGCGATCACCGACCGCCATCTGGCCGATTGCTGCCGGCACGCCACGGCGGCTTGAGCAGCCCGGAAATATCAAAGCAAGCCGTTGATCAGCTTGTTCAGCGCGTCACCGGTAAACGGTTTGTGCAACGAACCCTGAAAACCCGCCGCCGCGGGGTCGCGCATGATCGCGTTATCGGTATAACCACTCATCACCACCGCCTTGGCTTGCGGATCAAGCTCACGAATCGCCTTGAGGGCCTCACATCCTCCCAGTCCACCCGGAATCGTCAGATCCAAAAGGACCAGATCAAAACGTCGATTGCCGGCCAGAGCCTCTTGGTAGAGCTTTACCGCCGCGGTGCCTTCCGGTGCCTCGACCACTTCGTATCCCATGCGACGGAGCGCCAGACAAAGCGATTCCAACATGATGGGCTCGTCATCCATCACGAGGATGCGCTTGCCCTCTTGTTCGGCGCTGGGAATCGGCGTGGCCGAATCCACGTTTCCCTCCGGACGGCCGGATCGCTTGGCCGGCAGATAAACAAAAAATGTCGCGCCTTTTCCGGCTTCGGATTCTGCGGTGATCGCGCCGTGGTGTTTTTGCAGGATCGAGTGACAGATGGTCAGGCCAAGCCCCATGCCTTTTTGCGGACCGCGTTGCTTGGTGGAGAAATAAGGATCAAAAATTTTGGCCAATTTATCCGGGGCAATGCCTTCCCCTTCATCAGCCACGGCAATCTTGATGTAATCTCCCGCCGGCAATCCCAAAACCACGCCGTCAGGCAGGGACATGTTTTCGGCCTCGATGCGCACCATGCCGCCGCGCGGCATGGACTCGCGCGCGTTCAGCACGAGATTGCGAAACACCTGGCCAATTTGACCGCTGTCCACCTCCGCAGGCCACAGATTCTGCGCCACCCGGATATCAACGCGCACGGTTGACCCACTGAGCACCAACGGAATCGCTTCATACAGCAGGGCCCCTATGTCGGTGACGCGCACAACCGAAGCTCCACCACGCGCAAAAGTGATCAACTGCTGGGTCAGGCTGCGCGCGGCCAGCGCGGCCTTTTCCGCCGCCTCAATGCGCGGCAATATGGCCGCAACCGTATCCTTGTTATGGCGCGCCAAATCCAGATTGAGCAAGATCGCGGTCAGCAGATTGTTAAAGTCATGTGCGATGCCGCCGGCCAGCACGCCGGTCGATTCAAGCTTACCCAGGATAAGTCGGTCGGCTTCCGCCTGTTTGGCGGCCGACAGGTCGGTATGCGTGCCAATGATACGTTGAGGGGCCCCGTGCGCATCCCGGCTGATGACCATGCCGCGATTGAGGATCCATTTCCAGGAACCGTCCTTGCAACGCAACCGATGCTCAACTGCAAATGTCGCCGTCTTGCCGGTCTCATGTCTTTCCCGCACGGCCTCGACCGCGGGCAAGTCATCCGGATGCACCCGGTCAATCCATTCATTCAATCCGTCGCCAATCTCCGTTTCATCGTAACCGAGCATCTCTTTCCACCGCTTCGAGCGCAGCACGCAGCCGGTCCGCGCATCCCAATCCCAAATGCCGTCACCCGCCCCCTCCAAGGCGAACTTCCAGCGCTCTTCGCTTTCGCGCAGCCTTTCCGTATAGCCCCGCAGACGCCTGAGCATGTGACGTTGCCAAATAATGAGCCCCGCCACCACCACGAGAACGAGGGTGGAGGGAAGATAGTAGGGACGCAAATCGGCCAGCCGGATCGGATGCGGTTCCAGCGGACCGATCCATTTGGCATAGATGCGGTCAAACGTGCCGTTGGCCCGGATCTCCGCCAGCGCCTCGTTGATTTGCGCCAAGGCCTCGGCATCGCCTTTGTGCACGGCAAAATGATATTGATGCAAAATATCATCCACAAAACCCCATTCCAACCCCTCGACATCGAGATTTTCCGATGAGGCCGGACTACGAATAAAGAGCGCTGCATCAATCTCTCCTTGGCGCGTCGCATCCAGCGCCTCCTGCCAAGACGAATAAGGCACAATCGTCGCCCCCCATCCATCGTGCGTCAGCGCGTTCGTGTGTGCGATACTCCCGATCAAAGTCCCGACGGTCTTGCCGGAAAACTCAGACGTATGAGTAACTTCCGGCCGATCATGACGGTAGTATATGACGCCGTGCACATAGGCATGGGAGATGGAAAAATCCATGGTGGCTCGGCGGGGCTGCGTGATGGTAACATTCGCAAGTGCATCCAAATCACCACTGGCAAACCCTCTCAGGTGCTGGGTCCAGTAGTTCGGCACGATCTCAATACGCACTTTACCGGTGGCGTTCATCGCCTGCAGTAATTCCGCGCTGAATCCGGCCGGCTGTTTGTTTTCATCCACAAACGAAAGCGGGGGGGAATTGTTCTCCACTCCCACGCGTAACACGCGCGCCTCCAGTCGCGCTACGATCAATAAACCAAGTAACAAAAGCGATAGTAAGGGGTAACGCATGCGTCCAAACGGGGGGAGAATATCCCAATTTGTGAGAACAGGTTCCCAAGTCTATCCCTTAATAGGATAGAATGTCGTTTGCCTCCAATTTTACTCTCTACAGCCTGCGTCTTCATTCTATCCGTCCGATGCAAAACACTCCATGGCAACGCGCCGATACCACCTGGTTTAAAGACTGCCGGTGGGGCATGTTCACCCACTATCTCGCGGATGCGGCCAGCAACCTGAAGCCGATCGAGCTTACCTGCGAAGATTGGAACCGGCGCATCGACGCATTCGATGTCGTCGGTTTGGCCCGGCAGCTCGCCGCCGCACGCGTGCCCTATTTCGTCATCACGCTCGGACAAAACTCGGGATTCTACCTGAGCCCCAACGCGACCTACGACGCCATCACGGGCATCACCCCCAGCAAGTGTTCGCGTCGAGATTTGATCGCGGATCTCGCCGCCGCGTTGCAGCCGCATGGCATCCGCCTGCTGGTCTATTTGCCGGGCATGGCTCCCGCCACCGACGCGGTGGCCAAAGCCAAACTCGAAGGCGTCGACGACGCGCGCCACACCACCCTGCAACGCAACTGGGAAGCCGTTTGTTGCGAGTGGTCCCAGCGCTGGGGTTCTCGGGTAAGCGGCTGGTGGATCGACGGCCCTTACGATGCCCCGGCTTACCAACATCCCGACGCACCCAACTACCGCAGTTTCGCGACCGCACTCAAAGCCGGCAATCCCGATTCCATCGTCGCGTTCAACAACGGCCTGCGCACGCCCCTCTATTCAATGACCGAATACGAAGACTACACGCCCGGTGAAATCGAGCGCGATATGACGGTGTCACCCGGCCATCTGCCCGACTTTTCCCGCCTCGCCCCGTATCCGGAATTTCTCAACGGCGCGAGGTTGCATGTGCTCACCATCATGGGTGAATGGTGGGGCAAGGGCCCCGTGCGCTTTCCCGACGAACTCACCATTGGCTACACCAAATACATCAATCGTCTCGGCGGCGTGGTCTCATGGGATGCCCCGCTCACGCTGCAAGGCCACATCGATCCGGAGTTTCTACCCCAACTCACCGCCCTCGGCCGCGCCATCGACGCAGGGCGCGATTAAGATGAGGCAAAGGGCCCCAAATTGCCCAACCGCACTACACCGGCGCAAACTGTTCGAGTAACATTTCTGCCCAGCGCTCGCCGGCTTGCTTCGTGCGACCGGCGTTGTGCGGCGTGTGCACGACGTTGGGGTGACCGAGCAAGGGATCGTCGAGCGGCAAGGGTTCCACATCGAACACGTCCGCCGCCAGTGACAATTCGCCCGCCAGCACCCGCCGGCGCACGGCCGTCATGTCACAAATGCCGGCGCGCGTCACGAGCACGACGAGCGTGCCGCGCGGCAACGCATCAATATGCGCCGCCGTGACCAGACCTGCGGTTTTGTCGGTCAGCGGCACCATGGGAACAAAAATTTCCGCATCATGCACCAATCGGTCGAGAAAATGCTCCCGCCGCGCACCGCTGCGGTGAAAGCACGGCTCGCTCGCAAACGGATCCCAAGCCGCCACGTCGGCGCCAAAAAAATGACAGAAGCTCGCGTAACGGCTGGCGATGTTGCCCGCGCCGACAATGCGCACCCGCTTGCCCTCAAGCGTGCCGTTAGTGAAACACGAATCATCACCGTATTGCTGGCCGCGCACCGAGGGTTGTCCCACTCCATTCGGCGGTTCGTAATACCAAGTGCGCGTATTGGTGATCATTTCTCGGTGCAGTTGCGGAATGCGGCGCAGGCCGGAAAGTGTCAGCGCAAAGCCAAATTCTGAAACCGACTGTCCCCAGAATCCTTCGCTTTGGTGGCGGATGAGCTTGGCTCCCTGTGCGCGCAAGGCCGCCAGAACTTCCGCCTGTCGCGTTTCATCCAGTCCATACCCGCCTTCGATCCAGGCAAACTCGCGCAATCGCGGCAGCTGTTCGACGTCGGCTACCGTCAAATTATAACCCAGGATCAACAACCGTTCGATTTTCTGCGAGGTCTGCAAAAGCTGCGTCACGAGTTGCTTCTCGTCGGGCCCGAGGCGCAAAAACTCCACGCTGCCTTCCCGCTGCCAAATGCGGTGCGCGTGATCGGCCGTCCACGGCCAAACTCCATCAAAGCGGGGGTGAACAAGAATGGCTGAGTGCATGAGGTAAGGTCGCGAACATCCGCAGATCGGCTGCGGCATGACAAGCCAACTTCACGTCACCCCTGTTCACCCACGGCAAACTCGCGCGAGACTTCATTGATCAGATCCGCATTGATTTTTCCGGTGTAGAGCAAAACGCGATAACGGCTCGTGGTCACAATTCCCTTGGCCAAGCTCCAAGCTCCGGCAATGCAGCGACTCGGCGCTATGCCCAGATTCCCGTCCACCCGCCACGGCGAGGGGTAAACCGGGTTGGAGGGATGATCCAAAATCGCCACCCCTGCCGGACCGGTTGTGCGATCGGGCAAGGGCATTGCGAGCGCCACCCAGCGCGCCGCGCGGCCCTCAGCATCAGCAATGGTGGCCGCCCCCTCACTCGTGAGCACGTCTCCCCCGGTTTCCGCACGCCACGGCATGCGCAGGAAAAGACCGCCATACGCATGCCGGCCAAATTGCAAATCAACCCGCGCCGTCAACGTCCACGCCAAATCAAGCACACCCGTCGCCCCGCGATCCTCGTAACGCCAAGCCTGGGTCTCATCCAGCAACGGATTCCCCGCCGGATCACGCCATTCGCTGCTCACCGACCATGCCGCCGTGTTCTCATCGACCACCGGTGCCCGCATCGGTCGCGGATGAAACGTGCCGTCGGGGCCATGACCGGGAAGTTTACCCTCGGTCCAAAAACCAATGCCATTCACCAGATTCAGCCCCACATAGAGACCGTGCTGCCAGGCATGATGCGGCGGTTCGTTTTCGGTCAGCGTGCCTTCACCATCTGGCGCGAGCAAAGGATGAACAAAAACCCGTTCATCCGGCCGGGCATTTTGCACCACCATGGGCGCAGGTTGCCCGGAACGATAAACCGCAATTCGAGCCGGCGTAAACTCCACGGAAAGTGATCCCATAATCAGCTTGTGTAGTGCGGATCCAACTCGAGGCGAAAATAATCGCGGGCGTTGGCGAAGCAGATATTTTTCACCATGCCGCCGACGAGGGCGCGGTCGTTGGGGATCTCGCCATTCTCCATGTCGCGGCCCAGCAGGTTGCACAACGTGCGGCGGAAATACTCGTGCCGCGGATAGCTGAGGAAGGTGCGTGAATCCGTGAGCATGCCGACGAAGCGACTGAGCAGGCCGAGGTTCGAGAGCGCGTTGATCTGCCACTCCATCGCCTCCTTCTGGTCGAGGAACCACCAGCCGGAGCCGAACTGCATTTTGCCGGGCACGGTGCCGTCCTGGAAATTGCCAATCATCGTGCCGATCAGGTAGTTGTCGGCCGGGTTGAGGTTGTAGAGCACGGTGCGCGGCAGCTCGCCGGTGGTGTCGAGCGCGTTGAGGTAGGTGCTGAGCGCGCGCGCCTGCGGGAAATCGCCGATGGAATCGAAACCGGTGTCGGCGCCGAGCTTCGTGAGCAGGCGGGTATTGTTGTTGCGCAGCGCGCCGAGGTGAAGCTGTTTCGTCCAGCCGCGCTTCGCGTCCCAGCGACCGAGTTCGATCATGAGAAACGAGGCAAACTTGGCGCAGTCCGTAGCGTTGGCGGCGCGACCGGCACGGGCGCCGTCGAAGATCGCCTTGGCCTCCGCGGCTGTGCAGGGCTCGGCGTAGCAGCTCTCCATGCCGTGGTCGGAGAGACGTCCGCCGACGGCGTGAAAGGCCCCGTGGCGTTTCTCCAACGCGGCAAGTAAATCGTCGAAGGACTTCACCGGCGAACCAGTGACGCCGCCGAGCTTTTCCAGCCAGGCGCCGTAGGCCGCCGGGTTGTCCACGAGAAACGCCTTGTCGGGCCGGAAGGTCGGATAGACGCGGGTCTTGATGCCGGACTGGTTGATCTGCTCGTGAAATTCGAGCGGATCGGCCGGGTCGTCGGTCGTGCAGATGACGGCAACCTTGTTGGCCGCAAGGATGTCGTGCACGCGGAGGTTCTCGAGTTTGGCGTTGGCCTCGCGCCAGATCTTGTCGGCCGAGGCCGGGTTGATGATGTCGGAGATGCCGAAGTAGCGCGTCAGTTCGAGGTGTGACCAGTGGTAGAGCGGGTTGCGCAGCGTGTGCGGCACGGTGGCACACCAGGCGTCGAATTTCTCGCGCGGCGAGGCGTTGCCGGTGCAGAAACGCTCGTCCACGCCGTTGGAGCGCATGGCACGCCACTTGTAGTGGTCGCCGCCGAGCCAGATCTCGGCGAGGTCGGCGAAGGACTTGTTTTCGAGGATCTGCTTGTGCGGCAGATGGCAGTGGTAGTCGTAGATCGGTTCGTTCTTCGCGAAATTGTGGTAGAGATCGCGGGCCGCGTCGGTGTGCAGCAGGAAGTCGTCGTGAATGAACGGTTTCATCGGGAAATATCGTTAAGCATCGCGTCGAGCGTGGCGTAGCCCGAAAGCAATTGGCCAGCGCCAGTGCAGCGCTCCTTGGAGGCGAGGCCGGTGTTCTCGGCGAGGAAGATCAGGTAGGCGGCAATGCGCTTGGCGAAGAGCAGGCGGGCCTCGGGACTCACGGCGTAGAAGCGGGCACGCTGCTGGTAACCGGCGGGACTGTGGTCGCCAAGGGCGGCTTTCTCGGGTTTGCCGCCAGCAGCGAGCACGTAGAGGAAGTTGTATTCGAAAAAAGTCATGTGCTCGGCCGAGGGCGGCAACGCTTCGAGCGCAGCGCGGCAGGCGGCGGGCGAGGCAAAGACCTCGGTCGGCTTGCCGCAGGCGGCGAGCGAGGTTGTCACGAATAGGCGCGCCATCTTCTGCTCGGTGGCGTCGGCGCTGAAGGCGCCCGCGACAGCCATGTCCACCGTGAACTGATACCAGTCCTTCCAGAGTCCCGCGTCCGCGGGATTCTTCGACTGCGAGAGGGCGACGCCCATTTCGTAGGTGTAACGGCCGCTGGTCTTGATCTCGAGCGCGCTGCCTGTGACCTCGCCCATGACCTGATAGTTCTCCGCCGACTTGCCGGAGCCGGAGTGGAAGCCGATGGAGACGCCGAACTGTTTGCAGACGTTCCACTGCGCCTCGATGAGTTTGTTCAGCGCGGCGTTGTCGGGATACGGCGTGTTCTTCTGGAAGCCGAAGGCGGGGGCCACGAAGTTGACCGGCATGCCGAGCACTTCGCAGAGGGCGAGCATGATGGCGGTTGTTTCGGGCGTGGTGAGGCCAGGCAACTCGTCGATCGAGAGCTCGCGCAGATAAGTGCGGCCGACATCGGTGGTAAAGGCGGCCCGTCGCGCGGCGGCGTATTTGTCGTCGCGGCGTTTCATTTTCTGCATCGGCGTCCAGACGGTCGCGAGCAGGGTGTTGAAAGCGGCGTCATCAAGCCGGAGGCCCGCGGCGGCGACGCGAGCGCGGGTTTTCGCAACGACATCGGCCGGAATGTCGGCAAGCTTGGCGGGCTGGTTGAGCGCGAGTTCGGGCGAGAGATCAAAGGTGATGTAGCTGGCGAGCAGACAGCCCTTGACGAGGGCGTCTTCGCGGACGTCGAACTTGCCGCCGATGGGCTGGTGGTCGGCGTTGAAGGACCACGCGATGCGGCGGCGGTGAAAGCCGGTCTTGAGCTTCGACAGCACGCAGCCGTGGCTCATGCCCTCAACGCTCTGGCCCTGGTGACCCTCGGGAACGTTGGTGCCGATGAAGGGGAATGGCACGGTGTCGAGCCGGTTGGCGAGCATGGCGTCCACGTCGTAAACCAGTTCGCGCGGGATGGAATTCTGATTGGCGGTGAGGCCGATCTCCAAGGCGCTCATCGCCCACTCCACGGCCGGCCAGTGCAGCGTGGTGAAGCGCGCACCGACGCCGAGGGTGCTGCGGCCGAGCTTCGCCCCGGCGGACGGGAAAACGGTCGAACCGGCGTCGTGTTCCTGGATGAGATTCTTCAGCGTGAGCAGATTCGCGAATGTCGCCGGGAAGAAAGTCGCACCGCAAATCCCCACGCCGTCCGCCAGCGGCGAGTCCTCAGCGTGGAGCTTCCACGCACAGTCACCCGCGGCGTTTTCCCAGAGGGTGAACTCGCCCGCCTTCGTGGCGAAGCGGCTCTTGGCGTATTCGCAGGCCTTGCCGGCCTTGAGGTCGGCCTGGAGCGCGGGCCAGTCGAGACAGAAGTCGGGCGAGACGCAGGGATTCTGCGCGATACGCAGGTTGTGATTGAGGAGGAATTCGTTGACGGCGGACATGAATCAAATGGTCATCGCGTGATAGCCGCCGTCCACAATGAGTTCCTCGCCTGTGATGAAGGAACCGGCGCCATCGGCGGCGAGCAGCAGCGTAGCGCCAATGAGTTCGCGGGCCGCGCCAAAGCGTTGCATCGGTGTGTGACCCATGATGCTGGAGACGCGATCGGGCGTGAGCACCTTCTTGTTTTGCTCGGCGGGGAAAAAGCCGGGAACAAGGACATTCACGCGCACGCGATGCGGCGCCCATTCGCGGGCAAGGTTGAGCGAGAGATTATGCACCGCTCCCTTGGTCGCCGAATAAGTGAAGACGCGCGACAACGGCACGATGCCGGACATCGAACCGAGGTTGATAATGGAGCCGCCCTGCCCTTGTTCGATGAGGCATTTGCCGAACACCTGACAACCCAACATCACGCCCTTGAGGTTAACATTCACAATGCGTTCGAACTCTTCCTCGGAAATGTCGAAAAACGGCGTGGCCGAGTTAATCCCCGCACCGTTGACCACGATATCAATGCGACCGCTGCGTTGGAGCACAGCGTCGCGCAGGCCCTCGAGCTCGGCCTTGCTGGTGGCCTCGGCGCGGTGAACCCACGCCTTGCCGCCCCCAGCGGCGATCTTGTCGAGGCGCGCCTGTGCCTTCTCGGTGTTGCGGCCCACAATCACGACCTCGGCTCCAGCTCCAGCTAGGCCCTCCGCCATCGCGCCGCAAAGCTCACCAGTGCCGCCGATGACGACAGCCACCTTGCCGTTAAGTCCGAAAAGAGATTCCAAGTAATGGGGGGTAGTCATGGGTTACGCGTCCAGAAGAGTGCCGGACCGGCGCCCTGAAACAATCAAAAGTAAAACGCATTCCCGCGTTGTGCCCCTCCTCGTATGAACGGTAAGAATGTCAAAGTGACATGAACTCACCGAATTCTCTCATCCAAGCAAAGCCGGAGCATGGTCACTTGAACGAAGCGGCCGTGGATGAAGTCGTTGCGCGATCCTGCCCGCCGGATGGTTACCGCGGGCAACGCGTGCTCCTCATCATCCCGGATGGCACTCGCACCGCGCCGGTGGATGTATTGTTCAAGTCGTTGCATCGGCAGATCGGCCACGTCACCGCAAAGTTCGACGTCATGATTGCGCTGGGCACCCACCCGCCGATGGCCGCTGAGGCCATCAATGCCCGGGTCGGCATCACGGCCGGGGAACGTGCGACCACCTATAAGACGGTCGAATTCATCAACCACGAATGGGACAACCCCGCCGCGTTGCGCGACCTGGGCGTAATCCCCGCCGATGAGATCAAAGAACTGTCGGGCGGTTTGTTTGCGATGGATGTGCCGGTGCACATCAACAAGCGACTCTTCGAATACGATCAGCTGATCATCATCGGCCCGGTGTTTCCGCACGAGGTGGTGGGCTTCTCCGGGGGCAATAAATACCTGTTCCCTGGCGTGGCCGGACCGGGCATTCTCAACTTCTTCCACTGGCTGGGCGCGGTCGTTACTAATCCGATGATCATCGGCAACAAATGGACGCCGGTGCGCAAGGTCGTGGACCGCGCCGGCGCGATGGTAACCGTCCCGAAGTTGTGCTTTGCCATGGTTGTGCAGGGCAAGGGCGAGCTCGCCGGCCTGTTCGCCGGCACGCCGGAAAGGGCCTGGGACCAGGCCAGCGAACTTTCACGCGAATTGCACATCACCTACAAGGAGCGACCCTTTCACACGGTGTTATCGTGTGCCCCCACGATGTATGACGAACTGTGGGTTGCCGGCAAATGCATGTATAAACTCGAGCCGGTCGTAGCCGACGGCGGCGAACTGATCATCTATGCGCCACATTTGCATGAAATCTCCATCACCCACGGCGAGCATATCCGCCGGATTGGCTACCACTGCCGGGATTATTTTCTGAAGCAGTGGGAGCGCTTCAAAAACGAACCCTGGGGTATTCTGGCGCACTCCACGCATGTGCACGGCATCGGCACCTATGACCCAACCACTGGGCTTGAAACGCCGCGGGTGCGGGTGACTTTGGCCACGGGATTGACCGAAGCGCAATGTCGGGAAATCAATCTCGGCTACCGCGACTGGCGGACGATCAAGCAAGCAGACTTTGCCGACCGCGAGGCCGAGGGGGTCTTCTACGAGCCCAAGGCCGGGGAGCGGCTTTATCACTTGCACCACAAGCCGGCTTGGGCCGGTGGCGTGGCGAATTGACCGGGAATGGTGGGGCCGGCGGGAGTCGAACCCACAACCCTTTCCTTAGGACGGAACAGCTCTATCCAATTGAGCTACGGCCCCGGACATCTTGATGAACGGGGATATCCCGGGCCTCGGTCAACGCTGCAATCGGGGCAAAAGCAAGGTTGACAAAGCCAGCCTCGAGCCAATTCTCACCCATTCCAATCGAACCATGAGCACTTCAGAAGAAAAGCAGCAGAGTCTTACGCCCGAGCAGTTCCCGTTCACTGCCCCGCAGTTGATGAACCGTTATGTCACCGACACCGGTAAGATTCTTCCGCGCAAATACACCGGCTTGACCGCCAAGCAGCAGCGTGCCGTGACCCGCACTATCAAGCAGTCGCGCAACACCTTGCTGGCACTCTGATCCCGGGAATATCCCTCCATTTTCAGCCGGAGACTAACCCCTCCGGCTTTTTTGTGGCATGACCGCACTACGCACCCGCATTTATCGTGGCACTGAACGCAATTTGGAGCTGCTGGCTGCCAAATTGCAGCAGGGTGAACTGGTCGCGGTGCCAACTGAGACCGTATACGGCTTGGCCGCCAATGCACTCGATGCCACGGCCTGCGCCCGCGTTTTCAAGGCCAAGGGTCGCCCGACCACCGACCCTCTGATCGTGCATCTTCATGATCTCAGTCAAGTCACCGAGGTCGCCAAACCGAATGACGCCGCGATCAAACTGGCGAAGAAATTCTGGCCGGGGCCATTGACGATGATTCTGCCCAAAACCAAGCAGGTGCCGCCAATCGTCACCTCAGGTCGGAGCAGCGTCGCGGTAAGAATACCCGCCCACCCATTGTTCAGACGTTTGTTGAAAGGGTGCGCCCTGCCACTCGCCGCTCCCAGCGCCAACCCTTTCGGTTATGTCAGTCCGACCACGGCCCGTCATGTGCGGGACAGCCTGAATGGGAAGATCCGCTTCATCTTGGACGGTGGTCCGGCAAAAGTCGGCCTCGAATCCACCATCGTCGACCTGCGCGATCCGTCCCGTCCGAAAATCTTAAGGCCGGGAGCAATCAGCGCCGCCCAAATCGGTCGTGTTTTGAGATGTGACGTGGAGGGCTACAAACATCAACTCGCCGCACGTAATCGGTCGCAGGTCGCCCCGGGCCAGCTCCCTCAGCACTACAGCCCCAACGCTAGGGTGAAGTTGCACAAAACCATCCCCGATTCGGTTGCTGCATCGATAGAGCCGGGACAGGCCGTGCTCTATTTCAAAAAGCCGGCCAAGGCGCACGGACGACATGCTTACTGGTTGAGCGCAACCGGCAATCAAACCACAGCAGCACGATCACTTTTCGCCAAACTAAGACAAATCGACCAGCGTGGATATCGTCTGATTCACGTCGAGCTGGTCCCATGCGGATTGATGTCGGAGGCGATCAACGACCGCCTCCGGCGCGCGGCTGCCAAGGGTTGAGGCCCAAGAGCTATCAGCTCCGGGTGTGGGCGTCTTCACCCGCCTTGATCACGTAATAGTCCTTGTAAGACTTGTCGTAATATTGGGCGTAGTAATAACCCGACACGGCCACATTGAGACCATTCAGTATGGCGCCAAATGAGGGGACATTTGATTCCTGCAGACGCTTTGCCGCGAACTGCGCGGCCTTACGACGGACCTTGTTAAAATAGATATTGAACAACGAGCCGTCGACCATCGGAAGGATGATCAAGGCATCACTGACAGCCGCAAGCGGCGGCGTATCAATCAGGACCCGATCATAGCGCTTGCGCAGCTCAGCGATCATGGTCTCAAAAGCCTTGCTATTCAAAAGCCGCGTGGGGTTTTTCGCCCGGCCGCCGGCCACGATGACGTCCAAGTTCTGCTGCACGCTGCTTTGAATGACTTCATCCAGAGGTTTTTCGCCCGTGCAGACGTCGATGACGCCGTGGTTGTTCTCGATTTGCAAACCCTTGTAAATAGAGGGCTTGCGCAAATCGCAATCAACGAGCACGACCTTTTCGCCGTGAGCCGCGAAAGTCAGCGCAAGATTGGTAATCGTAAAGGACTTACCTTCGCCGGGAATCGTGCTCGTGATGAGCATGCATTTCGCATTCTTGCTTTCGTCATGCAGACGCAGGCTCGAGTGCAACGTAAGGAATGCCTCGGAAACTTGGCGGTCCGCGTTGTTCATCACGATCTGGGCCTTATCGGACATATCCATTTTCCGGATTTGCGGGATAATACCCAAGAGCGGCAGACCGACGACACCTTCAATATCAAAGGAGCTCTTCACCCTGTCATCGATGAACGCCACAAAGAAGGCAAAGGCCAAACCCATGCCAATTCCACCGACAAAGCCCAACGCAAGGTTTAGCAAAACCTTCGGTGAACTGGGCACACTGGATGGCACCGCCCGGTCCACGATACGCGCGTTTTGCGTTTCAATGGTGCTGGTCATTGAAGTTTCGCGAGCGCGCTCGAGAATATTTTCCAGAATCTGTTCGTTGATTTTGAAATCGCGTTCGAGATTGCCGTATTCCACCGCATAGCGGTCTAAGTCCAGCGATTCGGCCTCTTGCTTGGCCAGAGCCGATTTGGCCTCTTGTTCATTTCTAATGGCATTCTGGTATTCTGACTCAATCGTGGACGCCGCTGATTCGACGGCCACCACAAGCTGCTGTTGGGTCTGGGCCAGGGATTGCTGGGCTTCAACCATCTTGGGATGCTTGGCCCGGTATCGCTCGGCCAATTGGGAAAGATTAATCTTCTGCGCGGAGAGCTCCTGCTTGAGGGTGCCGATCAAAGGCTGGCTGGCAATGAAAGGGAGCTCCGTCAGATCTTCACCATTACGTCTTCGTTCCTCGACTTGCTGCCAGCGGATCTCCGTATTGCGACGGCGGGAAGACGCTTCGGTGAGATACAAATTGAGCGCCTTGAGCTTTTCGGTGACGATATCCTTGCGCTGATCGAGCGACACCATGTTGTTTCGCTCACGATAATTCTGCAGCTTGGTGGAAAGCTCATCGACTTTCTTGCGCTGATCATCGGCGCGCGCGTGCAAGTCTTCCACCGCCTTCATCGATTCATCGATACGCATACGCGCGTTGTAGGTGATGAATTCATCAATGAACAAATTGGCTATTTTCGCCGCGATAACCGGATCAGGATGCTCGTAGCTCACCTGCAAAACCAACGAAAGCCGCAAGGGCACGATCTTACGGTTTTGATAGATGATCGAAGTGGGTAGAATCGGATCCGACGAGTCGCCCTTTTCATAAGGGGCCATGAATCGGCGCAAGTCGTCGCCGGTCAGACGATCAGCGACATTCTTAACGATGGACGCACTTTCCAGAATCTTGACTTGAGTATTCAGGTCTTCGGCCGAGCGGATTTCGTTATCTACCACGGCCTGCACCTGCATAACCGTGGGATCGCGCCGAAACACCTGCACGGACGCCACCGATTCATACATCTTTGTCCGGCTCAGGGTATAAACCAGGACCGACGAAAAAACGACGAGAAACACCACCACGATATACCAAATGCGCTCGCGCAGAATCAGCAGGTAATCCTTCACGGTCCGGTGCGCGTGGGTCGTGCCTTCGTCGTATCCATACCCAGCCGCAGAATAGCCGGCATAGCCGGCTGAATAACCATAGCCCCCGCCGGGCGTTGTTTGCTTGGCATCAGAATCCATGGAAAATCAAAGAATACGTTCGGGCACAAAAATCACATCATCCCGTTGCAACGGCCACTGCTCCTTTGAGCTGCCGTCCATCAAATCCTTCACATTGATGCTGTTCGACACTGTCTCCCCATTCGCGTCCTTACGCGAAAGCTGCACCTTCCGAAGATCCGCGTAACGATTATGACCACCTGCGCGGGTGATCGCTTCCACAATGGTCATCCCCTCTTCAAGCGGAAAAGAAATTGCCCCTGGATTGTTAACCGCCCCCAAAACGCTGACGGTGCGTTTGGCATATTCCACTACGCCGACATTGACCTGCGGATTGGCCAAAAACTCACCATCATAATAGAGGCTGCGGATCTTCTCCTCGGCTTGGCGGATAGTCAGATTCTTGACATCAACCACACCGATCAAAGGCAGGGCGATGGCATAACCTTGGGTAACACGAACCTCACGCGTGAGATCGTCTTCCTGAAAGATCTGCACCTTGAGCAAATCCGAAGATTGAATGACATAGTCATCATTTTCTCCAGCTGAAGCTGTGGAGTCTCCGTCCGCTGCCTGCAGTGCCGTGGCATAGGCTAGGAAAAATACCCAAAGTAACTTCCGATAAATCATAGGGAGAAAAAAGGCGGAAGAAGACCCATGGTCTTGCTTCCGCCAAAGTGCAAAGGAATTGCTCTGCAAACAATCAGTAGCGGAGATTGGCAGCCAGATTGAACACACTATTGGTGAAATCGCCACCAACTAGGCCGGAGTCATTCTTCTTGTAGCTATACCCACCGCGAATGCTCACATTCTTGCTCACGGTGTAGCTGACACCGAGGTTGGCTTCCACGTAATCATCTTCACGGGTGTAGTAGTCGATGTTACGGAAGTTCAAGCCGGCGTTTAGCGAAAGCGCGTCAGAAACCTTGCTGGTAACTCGAGCTCCCAACGAGAAGTTCTTCTGCTCTGCACCTTGGCCCGAAACTCCGAAGTCGTTCGAGGCGGTCAGATCCAAGCTGGTCTTGGGCGAGAGGGCAAACTTGAGCAGGGCGTCCAAGTCGAAAATGTCTTCGGAACGACCATTGTCGAAATCACGGTTACCAAAACCGACTTGGACCTCGCCCGTCAGGTTCGGGGTGAAATCACCGCGGGCACCGACGCGGTAAAACATGTCGTTGGAATCGATCCCGTTTTGAATCTCCGTGGAGCGATAACGCACACCCACACTGAGATCCACTTTTGAGGTGACGGCGTAGTAGTAGTTAACCGGAATCGCCAAGGTCGTGTTGTCATTGAAGCCAGTCCGCTTGTAGTCCGTATCGTTATAACGAAGCTTGGCGGCGACCTTGGACTTCGCGCTGGCAGACGTTTCGCCGCCTATTTCAGCTGATGTCACATCGCGACGGGAAAGTGTGCCAACCAATCGGGAGTCGATGGTGTTTTGATTCAATTGATTGAAGCTAGCCCGCGCCGAAAACTTGGTCTTACCGTCATCGTAATCGCTATTGAAGCGCAGGGAAGACAGCTCCGAGTCGAGCCCATCGTTCTGCGAGTAACGGGAAATGTTTTCCGTGTAGCTAAAGCTGCCCTTGGTCTGGGAATTGTTGCCGAACACAAGTTCAACGCCCGGCTTGATGTCAAAAATGACATCATCGACCTTGTTCGCGTTTAAGAAGATGTTGTCGTCGGCACGGACACCCAAACCAGCGGTAAGGAATAATTCGGCACCGTCACCAACGGCCAAAAATGGCGCCGGATAAGCTGCAGTGGCCACCGTAAGGGAGAGGGCCAGGAGACGTAGGCTGTTTTTCATAGCTCAGTAGGTTATATCGGTTAGGTCAAAAAAGGCTTAGAGATGCGCGAATTTGTAAATATGTGGCTAATAGAGATGAGGGCAAAACTCGCTTGGCAATCCCAAAAACGGCTTATTGCAAAAAACATTCAGTAATTGGCGAGCGGGAAGGATACGGGATGCAAAGCAGGATTTCAGCCAGTCTCGACATCGGCACTGCAATCAGTTGCAAAAATAGCGCACGGCAAAACACCGCTCCAATCCCACTCAAAAACCAAGCAGTCTTTATCTGTCCAGTGTGCAAATGAACCTATCGCGAAGAACCGTCACTTGGTGCGCGGCCATCGGTATCAGCTTGGTGCTGCTCTATGCGGGGTTGACTGCAGCGGCCTGGGTTTTTGTCCGGCATTTCCGCCATGTCGAAGGCGTGGCCTACACGGATATCGCCCTGCCAACCCGCTGGGATCGCTATCAGGTCATCCGCGGGAACCACCACATCGCTTCTGGCCTCAAACTGCTGGCAGCGGGCAAATTCGCCCCGGGGTTCCAACAACTCAGGGTGGGGTTGGCCCGGGCGCCCCGCAACCGCGACGGTCGAATGGCTCTGGCGGGGATATATGCCCAAACCGGGCGAACCGATCTGGCCCAAACCACCCTCCTCGACGGCCTCGCCCATCACTCCAACGATCACGACTACGTCGCGACCACCATGGAGTTTCTTTCCTCACTGGCCCAAGACCGCAAGGTTCTGGAGATCTGTGCCCAGCTTATCGCCGACGACTCAATCGCGCCCACCATTCGGCAACAGGCCGCCCTCCATTCTGCCCGAGCCTCAATCTTCCTCGGCAATTACGACAACGCTGAAAGCACGCTGACCCAAAACGAACTGCACACCGCCCCCCAAGGCCGGCTGCTGCTCACGCAAATCGAGTGGGAACGCGGCTACCGGGAACTCGCGTTGATCATGCTGCGCAGTCTCGCAACCGAATTCCCCGGGGACGAGTCCATTTACGGTCGGTTGGCAAACTACTTGGATCAAAGCGGATTGGACGATGAGCTTGGCCGGCGCTCCCTGTTGAACCAACTAGCCCATCCGGAAAGCGTCCGTTCCTACATCGATCGATTTCGTGCCCTGGACCGGGTTCAGGATCCCACCGCGCGCGACCGGGCAATCGATCAAGCGTTCGCACATTTTCAGGATTCCGACGCCGCTTTGCTGGCCTTGGCTGACTACGCCGCCACCCAAGGTGACGTGAGCTTGGCCAAACGGGTAGCAGCAGAATTCACCGTCAAGGCGTGGCCCAATGCACGCGCGGCGACTCTTATGGTGATCGAGGCGAATCTCGTGGCGGGAAATTATGCGCAAGCGCTCGCACTTACTCAGGATTTTCTCGGGGCATCCGATATCGAAACAGCTTACAAGCAAATCGCCACCGGCCTCCAAGGCATCGCCTTCTATGGCGTCGGCGACCCGATCGCCGGCTATGCCAATCTCTCCAGCCTGATGACTCAGTCCAACCTGCGGGTCGAAAGTTTGCTGGGGATTGCCAATCGTCTGCTGACCATGCAACGCGCCGGACCCGCCCGCGAGATTCTGGCTCATGCCGTGAAACTTGATGCCAAAAACCAAGCGGCTCTCACCCGATTGATCGAACTCGACCTGGATAACCGCAACATCCCGGCCGTGGCCGCCAACCTACCCGCTTTGACCAGCATGCGGCGCCCTTCCCCACTCGTGCTAAAACGCGCCCAAACCATGCTGGGGTCCGACGAATGTCTGTTCCTGAATGGCAGGTCCGAACTGCTCGCGTTGGTGAATAACACGCTGGTGCGTTGAGGCCTTACTCGGCCAGATCGGCTAGAAGGGCCAGAAAACGCTCGTTTTGATCAGACGTTCCCACGGTCACGCGGATCCACTCCGGCAAACCGTAGGCTCGCATCGGTCGCACGATCAGGCCCTGCTTTTGCATCTCGCCAAAAACCCGGGCCCCATCGCTCACGCGCAACAGAATGAAATTCGCCACACTCGGGACAAACTCGACGCCCTGATTCCGCAAACCGGTTTCCAATTGCCGCAAACCCGCGGCGTTTTCTGTCCGGCAGCGCGTGATGAATTCGGAGTCATCCAAGGCCGCCACCGCGGCCGCCTGCGCGACCGCATTCACATTGAACGGCTGGCGCACGCGATTCAGCAACGCAGCCAGCTCCCCGCCCGCGTAACCATAACCTACGCGCAGTCCGGCCAGCCCGTATATCTTTGAAAACGTCCGCAAGCCGATCACATTGCGCCCCTCGGCAATCAATGGCCTCAAATCCGGCGGCGTATCCAAATACTCCGCATAGGCTTCGTCGAAGACTGTGATCACGTGCTCCGGCATCGCCCGCGCAAACGCCAGCAACTCGGCCTCCGTGTTCGCCGTGCCCGTGGGATTGTTCGGACTCGGCACAAAAACCATGCGCGTGCGCGGCGTGACCGCCGCCGCCAGAGCCTCCAAATTGTGCTTGTGATTGACGAGCGGCACTTCGACCGGTTTGGCGCCGAAAAGCAGCGTCACCAACTTGTAAACCACGAACGCCGGGTTGCCCATGACCACTTCGTCGCCGGGCCGCAAAAACGCATGGCCGAGCAATTCGATGATCTCATTGGAGCCGTTGCCGATGATGAATTGCGTCGGCGACAGCTGCCACTTCTCCGCCAGTTTCGCACGCAAACCAAAACATCCGCCGTCGGGATAAAGCTCCACTTCGGTCAAAGCCCGCTGCGCAGCCGCCAGCGCCCGCGGTGACGACCCCAGCGGGTTCTCGTTCGAAGCCAGTTTGATGATGCCGTCCGGATCGAGCCCCAGCTCGCGCGCGACGTCTTCAATCGGCTTGCCCGGTTCATAAACCGGCTGCGTCCGCACTTCCGATTTCGCCAATGTCGCGATGTTGCTCATGTCTGCACCAGAACAGAAAGCCCGCGCGCCGCAAAACCCTTTTCGGTCATCACTCGATCACACGCGGGACGCGCACCCACTTCATGCCGGCCGCCTCGGCCGCTTGGATGCCCAATTCGGCATCTTCAAATACCAGACACTGGTCGGCCGGCACGTTCATGTGCCGGGCGGCGAGCAGGAACGTATCCGGCGCCGGTTTCCCATGCTGCACATCGTCGGCCGCCACCACCACGGGGAAGAGCGTGTGCAGTCCGCGACTGACGAGCGTCTCCAGCACGACATCCTTTGGGCCACCCGAGGCCACGCTCACCGGATGCGTCTTCGCTACACGACGCGCAATCTCCACCACCGGGGCGATCAAAGGGGCCTCGGGCAGCAACGCGGTGAATCTACGCTCCTTAACTTCGCGCAAGGCGATGGGCTCAAAATCCGTGCCGTGATGCCGGTTGAAAATATCGGCCACTTTTACCGCGGGAACTCCGCCCAGCGAATAGAACAGCTCTTCATCCAAATCGCGGTTGAGACCGAACTCACGCAAAGTATCGCGCCATGCCACATAATGCAGCGGCATGGTGTTCACCAAGGTGCCATCAAGATCGAAGATGTAACCGGCAAAGTCTCCGGTGGGGATGTCGAGTTGCATGAAGCCCGACACCCCACCGGAACACGCCATCGCTGGCAATCGCGATTCGCGCGACGTAAGATCAGTGACCCGCGCGCGGATTCTTTTTCTCCATGCGGCGCAATTCGGCCATCGAACGCGTTTTCAACCGCGCCGCACCCTTGTAATTCTTGGTCTTGAGCCGCGGCCCCTTGGCCAGACGCGCTTTCGCAGCGCGCGTCGCCTTGCGATATTGCGGCAGCCATTCGGCCTGTGCGATCAGGAAATCGTCGACCATTTGCCAGACTTCGGGCGGATTGCAGACCGCGCCGACCAACGGGTCCATGAGCATCGCTTGGCGCAGCATCGTGTCATCGCCGTGCACGGCCGCTTCAACCCCCATGCGCTGCACCGCGATGCTCGCGTTGCAGACCGCCGCGCAACCGAGCGGGAGATCGCCCACCGACGGCGTGTTGAAGCCATGCCGATCCACGTAGCCGGGTGCCTCGACGATCGCATCCGGCGGCAAATTCGTGATGGTGGCGTGATTCACGAGATTGAAATGCCCGCGGTAGATGCGACCGGTCTCCATCGCCTCGAGGATATGGCTGCCATGTTCGTCGCTCCGGTTCTCCGGCGCGTATTTCAAGGCCTCGGGCCGTTTGCCGCGGCCAAACTCCTTGCGGAACCAATTGCGGCCTTCGGTCACGACCCGCAGATAACCACCGGTCTCGCCGTTGATCCACGACCCCATGTCGATCCACTTTTCGATTTCATCGGGCCGCTTGCGATACCACGGCACGTATTCGCTGAGGTGACCGTTGGATTCGGTCGAATAGTAACCGAAGCGTCGCAGCATATCGATGCGCACTTTCTCGGTCTTGGAGTATTCGGCGTGTTTCTCAAACGCCTTGAGCAGATCACCCGTGCGATCGCGGCCGTTGGTTTGGACCGAAACATACCAAGTCTGGTGATTGATGCCGGCGCAGATGATGTCGACTTCGTTGCGCTCAAGACCGAGCACCTTGGCAATTTGATAATGGCCATGCTGCACCCCGTGGCAAAGCCCCACGCAGCGCACGCCGCCGTATTTGTTGGCCGCCCAGGTCATCATCGCCATCGGGTTCGCATAGTTGAGCAGAAGGCAATTCGGCGCGGCCACTTCGCGGATGTCCTGGCAGAAGTCCAGAATCGCCGCGATGCCGCGCTGCGCATACATGATGCCACCGGCGCAAAGCGTATCGCCCACGCACTGGTCCACGCCGTATTTGAGCGGGATCTCGATGTCGTGTTTGAACGCCTCGATGCCACCGATGCGGACCACGCAAAACACGTAGTTGGCGCCCCTCAGCGCCTCGCGCCGTTTGGTGGTCGCGGTGATGCGCGTCTTCAAGCCGTTGGCTTCGATATCGCGACGGCAGATTTCCGCCACCATGTTGAGGTTGCGCTCAACAATGTCGGTGAACGCAAATTCCACGTTCGCGAATTCCGGCACCGTAAGCAGGTCGGCGACCAATCGGCGGGTAAAGCCGATCGAGCCGGCACCAATGAAAGCAATTTTGATGGGCATAAGCAGGGTTACAGATTCGTGCTTATGCTACGATAAGCGTTCTCGTCTTGCCATGCTCAGCTTGTGCTAATTTCTGTCTTTTTGTGCTCAACCTTCCCAAGCCGCCGCCATTGGGCGAACGACACATTTTCTTCTCCGAAAAAACGGTGCCCTTGCGCGCGATGCTCGGCACCGTCGGGCACGCGCGCGTCACGAGTCCGAGTTACAGCTGGCAGGGATTGAAGCGCGGCCGGGCCGAATTTTCGCTGCTGCAATACACGCTGTCGGGCCGCGGCCGATTGCGCGTCGGCACCTTGGAACGCGACGTCCTGCCCGGCACCGCGATGCTGCTGCATTTTCCCGACGACAATCACTACTGGCTGCCTGCCGACGCGAAGGAATGGACGTTTGTCTACGTCTGCCTGCATGGCCGTGAAGTGGCGCGGCTTTGGCGCAGCATCGAATCACGACTTGGTGCATTGGTGGCATTTCAACCCAACGCCGCTCCAATCTCAGTCGCAACCCGCATTGTCGCCTCCGCCCTGACTGAACAAATCGACAGCGCCTTCACGGCTTCGGCCCTCGCTTACGAACTGATCATGGCTCTCGCGGCGGAAGCGCGCACCCCGCGCACCGGTCAACCAGATCAACCCGCAATCGAACGCGCCCGGCTTTTCGCCGAGCAGCATTTGCACGAGCCGTTGACGGTTGCCGCACTCGCGAATCAAGCAGACATGTCGCGCTACCACTTCACCCGGCTGTTTACCGCGCATACGGGTTTGCCGCCCGCCGCGTGGATCATCGAACAACGTGTGCGCGAAGCCGCCCGCCTGCTGCGCGGCACGCAACTGCCCTTGAAGGACATCGCGACCCGCTGCGGTTTTCCCAATGCTAATTACCTTTGCCGGGTGTTCCGGCGGCATAGCGGCATGCCGCCGGCGTCCTACCGCCGCAGCGGCGCTTAGCGCCGCATGCCACGGTGCAGGCGGCTGGCGGGTTTGGCGGGCGCTGCCTGGGCGTTTTCATCAAACAACGCGGAGTAAATGTAAGGAAATCCTTCGATTTTCTTCCGCTCCACCGCAACGCCCATGTAGCGCTCGATGCTGCGCGCATCGCGAACGTCATCTTCGGTCACGAGCGTGAACGCGTCGCCGGTTTGCTGGGCGCGGCCGGTGCGGCCGATGCGATGGACGTAGTCCTCGGCGTTTTCCGGCACGTCGTAATTGATGACATGGGAAACGCCGGCGATATCGAGGCCACGGGCAGCAATATCGGTCGCGATCAGCATCTCAAATTTGCCGCTCTTGAAGCCATCCAGCGCCTCAACGCGTTCCCGCTGGCTGCGGTCGGAATGCATGACTCCAACCGTATGGCCGCTTTGCTGCAGTCGTCGGGCGATGCGGTCGGCTCCCATGCGGGTGCGGGTGAAAATCAGCACGCTCTTGAAATCCGTCTGCTCCAAGAGCAGTTGCAGCAGGTCAAATTTTTGCGAAGCCACGACCGGGTAGAAGGCATGCGAAACCGTCTCCGCCGGCGAGCGCTGACGGCCGATCTCCACCCGCGCGGGATCACGCAGAGCCCAGCTGGCGAGCGAGGCGATTTCCGGCGGCAATGTCGCGGTAAAGAAAAGCGTTTGGCGGGACTTCGGCGTCTGTTCCACAATGCGCCTCACGTCCGGCAGGAAGCCCATGTCGAGCATGCGGTCCACTTCGTCGAGCACGAGGATATCCACATCCTTGAGCGAACAGTTGCGCTGTTCGAGATGATCGAGCAGACGGCCCGGCGTCGCCGCGAGGATATCCACCCCGCGTTTCAGATCCTCCAGTTGTTTGCCGTAACCGACACCACCGTAGACGATGGTGACGCTCAGATCGGTGAATTTGGCGTATTTTTGAAAGGCTTCCTCCACCTGCAGCGCGAGCTCGCGCGTGGGTTCGAGCACAAGGCAGCGCAAGGGACCATGGCCGCCGAGCCGCTGAATGATCGGCAGCGCGAATGCCGCGGTTTTGCCAGTGCCGGTCTGGGCCGAACCGATCAGGTCGCGGCCTTCGAGCACAACGGGGATCGATTGCGCCTGAATTGGAGTGGGTTCGGTATAACCCATTTCCTGCACGGCAAAAGCGAGGGCATCCGAAAGGCCGAGCTTGGAAAACGCCGTGTCCATTTTCGGCACGTCGACCGGCACCGCCGGCTTGATCGGTTCGCGCCGCGGGTGCTCAAACGACTGGTCGCGGTCGCGTCTTTCGGGACGGGAATCGCGGTCTCGGCCGCGTCCCCGCTGGCCGCCGGCACGTGAACCACGCGGGCCACCCTCCTGGCGGGCTGGGCCGGTCTTGGCACCTTTGCGTGGGCGGGGCGACCGGATTTCGGCTGATTTGGACGACGGAGACTGGTTGCCAGACTGCGACTCGTTGGGCGCGGCGGGCTTGGTTGATCCTTTGCCGCGCAACTTCGCGATGAGCTTTTTAAACATGTGAAAAGCTCAACAGACTTGGTTTGCCGCCGCATTGCAATCTTGTATCCGGCAAGCGGCGGCAGACCGAAAACTGTCGTTACAAGTTGGCTTTGATCTTTTCCAGCACCGCCAGCGAGAGCGTCTCATCACCGAACACGCCGATGCGAATGCTCACGTTGGTCACGCGGTCGTCGACCTTCTTGAGCACAATTTCGACCCGCTTGTCCAAGGCCGTGCGGGCCACCAACTCGGCATCAATCGAGCTTTTCTTTTGGCTGACCGAGGCAAATTCCATGTCTCGAATCGCGGCTTGGGCGGCGCCATAGGAATCGCCGATATCGGCACTCAAAGTCGATTCCATCCGCCCATTGAACCACGCAACGCCAGTCCCGGCGGCCCCGGCCGCAACCACTGCCACACAGCCTGTTTGGACAAGCGCTGTTCCCGCCGCAACCAAGCCAACACCCAGCCGAAGCACACGCAAAAACGAAGAATTCATTCGGGTTTTCATAGGCGAATACAGACATTCGTAATGCAAGATGGTTTCATCTAAAAGATCAGACTGTGGTAATCGGCATGGTTTAACCATATTTTTATCATTAACTTACAAGAATACCCCAATCCTCTTCTGTAGCGTGGACAACTAAGCGAGCGGCGACGAACATGCTGCCATGCATATCCGGTCTGCCACTCAAGACGATGTCGCCCTGATCATGACATTCATCCGTGCGCTTGCTGACTACGAACGGATGTCCGACGAAGTCGCTGCCACCGAGGGCGGTTTGCGGGAAGCGCTCTTCGGACCGAAACCGGCGGCCGAATGCCTCCTGGCATTTTGCGACGGACAACCGGCAGGGTTCGCGGTCTATTTTCAGAATTTCTCCACCTTTCTGGCCAAGCCGGGACTCTACCTGGAGGATCTCTTCGTGAAACCGGAGCACCGCGGCCGCGGCGTCGGCAAGGCGCTGCTGCTCCACCTCGCTCAATTGGCCAATCAGCGGGGTTGCGGGCGCATGGAGTGGACCGTGCTCGATTGGAATCAACCAGCGATCGATTTCTATGAATCACTGGGCGCGCGGCGCCTGAAAGAATGGAATATCTGCCGGCTCGCCGGGCCCGCTCTCTCTCGATACGCGTAAATCATGCCGTTGTCGTTCTATTGGGTGGATGCATTCAGCGACCGTCTCTTCGCGGGCAATCCCGCCGGAGTGGTGCCGCTGAATTCATGGTTGTCAGATGAGAAAATGCAGCAAATCGCGTTTGAGAATGGGCTGGCTGAAACGGCTTTTTTCGTGCCGACCGCCAACGAACGTTTTCATCTGCGCTGGTTCACGCCCAAAGTGGAAGTCAATCTCTGCGGCCATGCGACACTTGCCTCAGGTCATGTGCTGTTTGAGGTGCTGAAGCACCCGGGTGAACGCATTACCTTCGATTCATTGAGCGGGGCCCTCACCGTGACCAAGCGCACCGGAAGACTCCAGTTGGATTTCCCGGCGGATCATCCGGTTGAGACAACCGATCCGACCTTGTACCAAATGGTCACCCGCGCTTTGGGGCAGCCACCTCTCTGGCTTGGCCTGACGTCGATGGATGTCTTTGCCGTGCTTTCGAGCGAACCCGCGGTGGCCCAATTACAACCTGATCACACCGCCGTCGCCCAAGCCGGCATGCGCGGCCTGATTGTGACCGCACCCGGTTCCACCGACACGGATTTCGTCTCGCGGTTTTTCGCACCGCAAAGCGGTGTGCCCGAAGATCCCGTCACCGGCTCGGCACACTGCGCTCTCACCGGGTTTTGGGCCGGACGTTTGGGTCGCAGCGTAATGCACGCGAAACAACTGTCGCCACGCGGCGGAGAGTTGTGGTGTGAATTGCGCGGGGATCGCGTCTTGATTGCCGGCCACACCAAGCTGTATGCCTCCGGCCAGATTCACCTTTGATCATGTCCGTCCCGACCCCACCCAATGACGCCATCGCGCAACTCGTCGAGATTCTCGGTATCGACGACACCCGTGATCTGGTGCGCACGTTTCTCAAGGAATACGATGGTCTCATTCGTTCGATGACCGTGGAGGATCGGCAATTGCAGCATCGCGCTGTGCATTCGCTGAAAAGCAGCTGTCGTCACATGGGACTCATTTTGTTGATGCGGAAACTGGAGGCGCTCGAAGCCCGCGTCCTCCTGCCGACCGGCAAAGTAACCATGGAGGATATCGCCGCGCTCAACAGCGAGTTTGAGCGCCAAGTGCCGCCATTACGTCACTTCGCCAACGGCCGCTGAACGGATCAGCTCTTCACGATCCCGGCTTGGATGCAGTAGCGCACCAGGCTGGCCACTTCACGCACCCCAAGTTTGTCCATGATGTTGGCGCGGTGCTTCTCGACGGTGCGCACGCTCAAGTTGAGCTGCGAAGCCACTTCCTTCGAGGAAAGGCCTTCGCTCACCAACCGGGCGACTTCGATTTCGCGCGGCGTAAGAATCTTGGCCACGGCCAGTGAAGGCGTCGCCGGCGGCGGTTGATCCCGCGGCGAAGGCCGCGCCACCGCGGAGTGCTCACCGGCGGCGCCCGGTTTTGGCGGGACATTGGCTGCGAAGAACATGCCGCCCTTCATGACCGACTCCACGGCCTGCAAAACGTAGTTAAGCGGCGCGGTTTTATCGACAAACCCGTGCACTCCCTGCCGGATCAGCTGCGACGGCAGCTCGCCGTCGGGATGACTGGTCAGCACCAGAATGCGGGTGGCGGGCAACTTTTCACGCACGACCTTGACGATTTCCAAGCCGTGCATGCCGGGCAGAAACAGGTCGACCACCAAAAGATCAGGTTTCTCCGTGAGGCAAAAATTCAAACCTTCCCGGCCGTCGGGAAACTCACCCACCAAACGCAGCCCGGGCACACGACTGAGGGCAAGTGCCAGCATCTGACGGAAAACGGTTTCGTCTTCAATGATGACTGTCTTACCGGGCATACCCACAAGAACAAGAAAGCTGCAAAATGCTTTCAAGAACTAATACCGCCATAAACCAGCGATTTACGCAACCCGGCAGAGCCCCGTTTACCGGAGTTGCAGCGCAGAATACTTTGCACTCTGTTCAATTCCCAGTGACCTCCTCCTCCCCGGCCCGCTCTTCCGTGATCTTGGCATTAACCACCATTTACTTGGTTTGGGGCAGCACCTATCTGGGCATCAAGGTCGCCGTGGAGACCATGCCCCCCTTCGCGATGGCCGCCTGTCGGTTTCTCATCGCGGGAATCGTGCTGCTGATCGTCTTGATGCTGCGCGGGGGCAAACGTCCAACGCGGCGCCAATGGGTGGACAACACCATCATTGGCACGCTGCTATTACTCGGCGGCAACGGTCTGGTCGCTTGGGCCGAGCAATTTATGCCGTCCGGTATCACGGCCCTGCTGATCGGAATCGGTCCGCTGTTTGTAGTGCTGACCGAATGGGCGTGGCCCGGCGGCCAACGCCCCACCGTCGGTATCATCGGCGCACTGCTGCTGGGACTGGCCGGTGTGGTCTGGCTGGCCGCACCATGGGAAACTCAACTCGAGGGCGGATTGCCGTTCACCGGGGTCGCTGTGATTCTGTTTTCCTGCGTTTGCTGGTCCATTGGTTCAATCTACTCCCGGCACGCCAAAAGCAGCCCGGATCCATTTCAGGCCGCCGCCTTGCAAATGCTCGGTGGCAGTCTGGCCCTTTTCATCACTGCATTCGCCGTCGGTGACTTTGCGCGGCTGGACCTCGCCGCGATTTCCCACCGTTCATGGTGGGCTCTGGGTTATCTGATCGTCATCGGGTCGTTGGTCGGCTTTTCGACCTTTGTTTGGCTGATGAAAAACGTGCAGCCCGCTCTCGCGGCCACCTTTGCCTACGTCAATCCCATCGTGGCGGTCTTCCTCGGTTGGTGGCTGCTGAATGAAACCGTGACCCCGCGCACCTTCGGCGCCGCCAGCATCATCATCACCTCGGTCATTATCATCACGGTGCAGAAAAACCGCCGGGCACTTTCCGTGCCGCCCCGGCAAGTCGTGGCCGCGGCCGACGCCGCCAAGGACACCTAAAAAGTCTCAGGTCGTTTCCTTCAACCAACCCGTCAGCGTCGCGGCATCGCGCAGGAAATTCTCCCGCGATTCATCGCGCACAAATTCCAACATCGCCCCGCGGTCCCCCGGCGCTTTCCAGGCGGCAGCGAGAAACTTCCTCCAGCGTTCCTCGCCTTCTGCCAGCGCCCGGCGATCCTGAGGGGTGTGCCAATGAAACACATGCAGGTGCGAGAGCTTCGGGGACAGTTGAACAAGCGCCTGCAGGCAAGTCTCGTCCGACATCCCCATCAACGGTTGCCAGTAGGTATAGAGGTTGGGGTGGTCCACTTCGAGCAGGAGCTGGTTGGTGGATTCGTTGGTGTCAGTCAGCGTGCCGCCATGGAACTCGGTGGCCACGCGGACCCCGGCTTTCGCCGCCAGGCCGGCAATCCGGCGCAAGTCGGCCACCACGCGCCAGCGCGCTTCCTCGCTGGTCGATTCCGAACCCGATGTGCCCGCCCAAACGCGAATGACCGGTGCCCCAAGTTCGAGCGCCGTGGCCAGAACTTGCTGGAAAGGCAGACCGTTGTCCTCGCTGTTCGCCACGCGATAGTAACTGCCATAAGCCATCACCTCGAGCCCGGCTTCGCGCGTGAGCTCGCTCACCTCGCGCGCACGGGGCAAATCACCATGCGGCACATGGATGTCGCCACCCCACTCGATGCCCCGCAGCCCGGCTTGCCGCACCAGTGCCACAATTTCCGCCGGAGGCAGCTTGCGAAACGTAACCGAGACCAATCCCGCATAAATCATGTCGCTATCGTGGAGCCTGGGCAGGGAACGCCAAGCCGCTTTTGCGGGTCGAAGCGAATTTGCCAAACCTCTGTCTGTTGTTACGCTTAACACTATGAAACTCCGCCTGACTGTTCTCGCCGTCGTTTTGGGACTGACCGGCTGCAGCACCTTTGAAAAGCGCGCCGAGCAAAAGTCCGAGGTGTATGCCCGCCTCGACGCCGAGACCCAAGGCAAGCTCAAACAGGGCCTGGTCGAGATCGGCTATTCACCCGACATGGTTTACATCGCCTTGGGCACGCCGGATCAGCGCAATGAAACGGTCACCGCCAAGGGTCGGCAGGAAATTTGGATCTACAATTCCTATTATACGGAATACCGCGGCACCGACCACTTGGGCTACCGTCGCTATGTCGACTACAACCCGGTCACCAAAAAATATTTCGTGTATTACGAGCCGGTGCGCGTGGATGTTTATCGCGACCGCATCGAGGAACGCATCCGCATCACCTTTGCGGATGGCAAGGTCACGATGATCGAACAGGCCAAGTAATGCCATCAAACCCCGCTGACGGACAACGCGATTGACCGTCAGCGTCCGGACCGCCTTGCTATCGCGCATGGCTACCCCTGAAAATCGTCGGGCGCACTGGCGGGCGAATCTGCGACTCATCGTGGGCCTCTTGTGCGTGTGGGCTTTCGTTTCGTTTGGCTGCTCAATCTTCTTCGTGGATCAACTCGACCGGATAAAAATCGGCGGCTTCGGCCTCGGTTTCTGGATGGCGCAGCAAGGGTCGATATATGTCTTCGTCGCGCTTATTGCGATCTACGCCTGGCGCATGCGACGAATTGATCGCCAGTATCACGTCCACGAGGACTGACCCCTCACCTCAACTTTCCTTACCCCACCCCATGAGTGTTCAGCACTGGACCTTTCTGATCGTCGGACTCTCGTTCGCCCTCTACCTCTACATCGCTTGGCGCTCCCGCGCGGGCAGCACGAGCGAGTTTTACGTCTCGGGCTCGACGGTGCATCCCGTGCATAACGGCATGGCCACCGCCGCGGATTGGATGAGCGCCGCCTCGTTCATCTCCATGGCCGGGATCATCTCCTTCATGGGCCGCGATGGTGGCGTCTACCTGATGGGCTGGACCGGCGGCTACGTTTTGCTGGCGCTGCTGCTCGCGCCCTATCTGCGCAAGTTCGGCAAGTTCACCGTGCCCAACTTTGTCGGTGACCGCTACTATTCCCAATTCGCCCGTGTCGTGGCCGTGCTCTGCGCGATCATGATTTCATTCACCTACGTGGCCGGGCAGATGCGCGGGGTGGGCATCGTCTTCGCCCGCTTTCTCGAAGTGGACATCACCATGGGTGTGATCATCGGCACCGGCATTGTGTTTTGCTATGCGGTGTTCGGTGGCATGAAGGGCATCACCTACACGCAGGTCGCCCAATACTGCGTCTTGATTTTCGCCTACATGGTCCCGGCGATTTTCATCGCGATCATGATGACCGGTCACGTCATTCCGCAGCTCGGTTTCGGCGGCACCCTCAACGATGGCAGCGGACAGCACCTGCTCGACAAGCTTGACGGTCTGAGCACGGAGCTCGGATTCGCCGCCTACACCGCCGGCGTGCGCCCAACCATCGACGTGGCCGCAATCACCATGGCCCTCATGGTGGGCACCGCCGGATTGCCGCACGTCATCGTGCGGTTTTACACCGTGCCGAGCGTCAAGGCGGCACGCTCCTCGGCGTTCTGGGCGATCTTGTTTATCGCCCTGCTTTACAGCACCGCCCCGGCCGTCGCCGCGTTCGCCCGCACCAACCTGCTTGGCACCGTCAACAACGCGAGTTACGCCGAAGTCCCCGACTGGTTCACAAACTGGGAGAAAACCGGCCTGATCACTTACAACGACAAAAACGGCGACGGTCGCATCCAATATTACAACGACCAGAACAAAGACCCCGCGTTTCAAGCCAAGGCCACGGCCGAAGGCTGGCAGGGCAATGAACTGACGATCGATCGCGACATCATGGTGCTGGCGAATCCCGAGATCGCCCAATTGCCCAATTGGGTCATTGGGCTGGTCGCCGCCGGCGCACTTGCCGCTGCACTTTCAACCGCCGCGGGGCTGTTGCTCGTTATCTCGACCGCGTTTGCGCATGACTTCGTGAAGTGTTGGGTGAAGCCGAACATCACCGAAAAAGGAGAGCTGAACTGCGCCCGCATCGCCGCCGGCGTGGCCGTGGCGGTGGCCGCCTACTTCGGCATCAACCCGCCGGGGTTTGTCGCCCAGGTCGTGGCGTTCGCCTTCGGCTTGGCCGCCGCGTCATTCTTCCCGGCGATTATCATGGGGGTGTTCCAAAAACGCATGAATCGCGAAGGCGCGGTCAGCGGCATGGTCGTCGGCATCGTCTTCACCGCCGCATATATCATTTGGTTCAAGTTCATCCATCCGGAACAAAATAACGACGCGCACTGGTGGTTCGGCATCTCGCCCGAAGGCATCGGCTCCGTGGGCATGCTGCTTAATTTCGTCGTCGCCCAAGTCGTCGCAAAGTTTACCGCCCCGCCACCCGCCGACGTGCAGGAAATCGTCGAGCACATCCGCTTCCCCAAGGAACTGCGTTCGAAATGACTTAGGAAGTCACGCCGGGAAACGGCGTGACGGTTTCGCGCTTCAGGCCCCGGTTCATCAACGACTGCAAGGCCGCCGCCGGCGCCTTGCCTTCGTAAAGGATGGCATGAATTTCGTGCAGGATCGGCGCGTCGATCCCACGCTGCTGGCAGAGCTCCTCGAATGCCAGCGTGGTGCGGTAGCCTTCAACCACCGTGCGACGATTGGCAATGAGTGCGGCCGCCTGGGCTCCGGCACCGATTTGCTCACCAAACTGGCGGTTGCGACTCCATGCACCGTGGCAGGTCGCCACCAAGTCGCCGAACCCGCTCAGTCCATAAAACGTCTCCGGCTGAGCACCCAGAGCCGCGCCCACGCGCACCATCTCGGTCAACGCCCGCGTCAGCAAAGCCGCCCGGGCGTTGTCGCCAAGTTTCAGCCCGTCACAACAGCCCGCGGCAATCGCATAGATATTCTTCAAACAGCCGCCCAATTCCGCGCCCAACAAATCGTCGCTCGTGTAAACCCGCAGCATGGGATTGCTGAGCGCGGCCTGCACCTCGCGCAAAATTTCCTCGGGGCTCGTGCAGGCCAGCACCATGGCCGCCGGTTGCCGGCCGGCCACCTCTTCGGCATTCGTCGGACCGGTCAGGGCACCAACCGCCGGACCGGGCAGGATTTCGGCAATGATTTCGGAGGGACGTTTGTGGGTGCCCACTTCCAACCCCTTGACCAGACTCAGGATGAATTTCAGGCGGCCCGTTTTGGGCAGCGCTGCCTTCACCCGCTCGCATGTCTCCCGCATGGCATGTGACGGACAGGCCAGCAGGATCACATCTGCTTCCGCCAGTGCGATTTCAAGGTCGGCGGTGATACGCAAGCGGTCCGGCAAGGAAACGCCCGGCAAGTAGTCCGCATTCACGCGGGTCGATTGCAGCACTTCGGCATGTTCGCTCCGCCGGGGCACCAAAATCGCCGGGTGACCGGTGCGGGCCAAGTGCACGGCGAAGGCCGTGCCCCATGCGCCTGCGCCGATGACCGTAAAATTCATAACACCCGTTAATCATCCTTTCGGCAGCTCGGCACGCGTTTTTTTCAGGCCCCAGAGCTCGCCGCGACCTGCGTGATCCGACCACTCACGTTCGGCTCAGCCGCGCAGAAAGGTCGGGACTTTTTCGTTGGCCAGCATCTGCTCGGTGGATTCCCGGGCGTTGATCAGTTCAAAGGTGCTGCCTTTAACAATGACCTCGGCAGGCAAGGGCCGGCTATTGTAACGACTGGCCATGGAAAAGCCATAGGCACCGGCACTCATGATGGCGAGGAGTTCGCCCTCTCCCAGTTCCTGCAACTGCCGGTCCTTGGCAAAGCAATCGCTCGTCTCGCAGATCGGCCCAACCACGTCCGCGATCAGCGCCCGCCGCGAGGTATCTCGCTGCAACGGCACAATGTCGTGCCAACTCTCATACATTGCCGGCCGCACGAGGTCGTTCATCGCGGCGTCGATCACGAGGAAGTTCTTGCCTTCACTGCGCTTCAAATACTCGACCCGCGAAAGCAACACGCCGGCATTGGCGGTGATGAAACGCCCGTGCTCCAGTAGGATTTTCAGGCCCAAGGGCTTCAGCAAGGGCGCGAGCGCCGCGCCATAGGTTTCCGGCGTCAATGGCCGTTGACCGGCCGCCTGGACATTCCACCACTCCGCCCGACCGCTGGCCAAGGCATCGTGATAAACCACCCCGAGTCCGCCACCGATCGAGAAATACTCAAGGTCATGGCCCTGCTTCAGCTCGGCGACAAACGGTGCCGCCTTGCCCACGGCGTCCACAAACGGCGCAACCTCCGTGAGCTGGGAGCCAATATGCATTTGCACGCCACGCAGGCGCAGATGCTTCAGCTTGCCGAGCGCTTCATGAACCCGCTCGGCTTGGGCCAGCGGGATGCCAAACTTGTTGCCGCTCTTGCCCGTGGTGATCTTCGCATGCGTCCGGGCGTCGACATCCGGGTTGATCCGGATCGCAACGGGCGCCACGCAATCCATCGTGCCGGCCACATGATTGATGCGCGCCAGTTCGGGTTCGCTTTCGACATGAAACGCCATGATGCCCGAGGCGAGAGCCAGGCGGATCTCATCCTCACTCTTGCCCACCCCGGCAAACACACTGCGGGACAAATCGCCGCCCACCGCCAGCACCCGGCGAATTTCGCCTTGGCTGACCAAGTCAAAGCCGGCGCCCAGGTTGTGCAAGTGACGCAGCACGGCGAGATTCGAGTTGGCCTTCACCGCGTAACAAATGCCGACATCCAACCCCGGCAAACAGTCCGCGAGCCGCCGGTAATTTTCCCCGATCGTCGTGGCGCTGTAAACGTAGGTCGGCGTGCCGTATAGCCGCGCCACGGCCGCCAAATCCACCGATTCACAGTGCAGGTTTTGATTAGAGTAATGAAAATGGTGCATGGGGCCGGAGGCAAAATGATGTCAAAACCACGGGATTGGCGAGTTTGACCTTGAAATACCCCGGTTGAATTTCGCCAATGGCTGGCGTGTTTCGCGCGCTGCTCAATCTCCTGCACCGTCCCGCCATCCGCATGGGCCTGGCGCAGGATCGTCGCCGCTCATTGCGCGACCCGCGGTTCGTCAGCTTCATGACCCAGAACAACCGCAAGACGCTCGACACCCATTTTCACGACACCGTGATGCGTGGCCGCCGTTTGTTGCGTCACGGACTGGTCCTTTTGGTCGCCGCCGCCTTTGCGTGGGTGGCCATCGAGAGCGCCAAGGCGCTCTCGGTTTTCTGAACAACTGCCGAAGACTCGGTCTTGCGGTCGGCGGATGCAGGCATTGTATGTCGGCATGACCTCATTACGCCTCTTGTCCGTGTTTGCCGTGTTCTGCGGCCTTTTTACCTCCGGCTGTCAGACGCGTTACAGCATCGGTGAGATTTCCGTGGCGGTGGTCGATTTGCGTCCGGCCGGCAGTTCGATGATGGAATCGCGCGCCGTGATGACCGTGCGCTACTTCAATGAAAATGTCGTGCCGATCGCTTTCACCAGCACTGCGCACAAGCTGTATCTCAACGGCACCTTCGTCGGAAAAGCGGTGAGCAACGATGCCGTCGGGCTCCCGCCCGCAAGCACGATCACCCAGGAGGTCGTGGTCTTTTTTGAAAACACCCAGTTGCTGAACCAACTCGCCAAGGTGGGCCGCAGTGGCAGCGTAACTTACAAATTGGTGAGCACGCTGACTTATCAAAAAGGTGACGAGACCGAACGCGTGCCGGCCGAGGCCACTGGGACGATCGATCTCTCCTCACTGCTACGATAAAAAAGCGGCCCCCGCGTGAGCAGGGACCGCTTCCAGTGCAGACCGGCGGCGATCAGACCGCCGGCCCGAATTGCAGTTAAACGCGGTTGACGGAGTAATCGTCAAAAGCAGTGCCGAGGATACCGGCAGCGCTTACCGCGGAGAGGGCGGCAAGGGCACTGCCACCGAGGGCGAGTGCGGCCACGCCGCAGATAAGAATGAATCCGATGTAGAGATTGGCTTTCATGGTTTGATTGGTTGTTGCCATGAAAACCCACCACCCTCCGGAAAGTTGCAGAAAACCTTCCGAAGTTCTTCAAACGGGAAATCCGCCGCAGGTCAGGCCCCGCCGGAACTGGCAGCGGGCTTGTCCTTGAAAGCGGCACGGAAACTCGCAGCGATGTAATCGCGATTCATCCGTGCAATGAAATCGTGCGAGATGAGTTTCGGACACGCGGCGGAACACTCGTATTGATTCGTGCAATTGCCGAAGCCTAGCTCGTCCATCTTCGCCACCATGTTGAGCACGCGGGTATCGCGTTCAGGTTGGCCCTGCGGGAGCAGGGCAAATTGCGAGACCTTGGCGGAGACAAACAGCATGGCGGAGGCGTTCTTGCAGGCCGCCACACAGGCACCGCAGCCGATACAAGCGGCGGCGTCCATCGCAAGATCGGCATTCTCCTTGGGAATCGGCGTCGCGTTGGCGTCCTGCGCCGCACCGGTGCGAACGCTGATGAAACCGCCGGCTTGTTGAATCTTGTCGAACGCCGAGCGATCGGTGATCAGGTCTTTGATGACCGGAAACGGCTCGGCACGGAACGGTTCGACCGTGATGACGTCGCCATCTTGGAAGCTGCGCATGTAGGTCTGGCACGAGGCAACCCCGGTGTGCGGACCGTGCGGCTTGCCGTCGATCATCAGCGAGCAGGTGCCACAGATGCCCTCGCGACAGTCGTGCGCAAATGCGATCGGGTCCTCGCCGCGGCGCTCAAGGTCGTCATTCACGACGTCCAGCATTTCGAGGAACGACATGTTCGGGTTGCAGTTCGTGGCCTGGTATTCGACGAACTTGCCCGGCTGATTCGCAGCGGCCTGCCGCCAGATGCGCAGGGTGACCGAGATGTTTTTGGAGGAAGATTTGTCAGCGACCATCGGATTAAGTGGATGCGGTTGGGGTCGTGCGTCGGATCACTTGTAAGAGCGCACGCTCATCTTGACGGTTTCGTAGTTGAGCGGTTCGACGTTGCGGAGCGGTTCCTTGCCTTCGCCTTGGTATTCCCAAGCGGCGACATGGGCGAACTTCTCGTCGTCGCGCAGACACTCACCGTCGGGATATTGGTATTCTTCACGGAAGTGACCGCCGCAGCTCTCCTCGCGGGTCAGGGCATCGCGGCACATGAGCTCGCCCAGTTCGAGGAAGTCGGCCACCCGGTTTGCCCGTTCGAGCGCTTGATTGAGATTGTCAGCGGAGCCGGGCACGTTGACGTTGGCCCAGAACTCCTCGCGCAGGGCCTGGATTTCCTTGATGCCGGCCTCGAGGCCTTCCTTCGTGCGGGCCATCCCGCAGCGTTTCCACATGATCAGCCCGAGGCGCTTGTGGAAGTGATTGACCGGCTCTTTACCCTTCACGGCCATGAGACGCGCGATCACATCGGACGAATGCTTTTCGGCTTCGCCGAATTCGACGGCATCGGTCGAGGGCTTGTTGTTCGGCTTCAATGTGGCCAGATAGCCGTTGATCGTGTTCGGCAAGACAAAGTAACCGTCGGAAAGCCCCTGCATGAGCGCCGAGGCGCCGAGACGATTCGCGCCATGGTCTGAGAAATTGGCTTCGCCCAGCACGAAGAGCCCCGGGACGTTGGACATCAAATTGTAGTCAACCCAGAGGCCGCCCATGGTGTAGTGCACCGCCGGGTAAATGCGCATCGGCTGCTTGTAGGCGCTCTCGTTCGTGATCTCATGATAGATGTCGAACAGATTGCCGTAACGTTCCTTCACCGCGGCTTCACCCATCTCGAGGATCTGCGCCGCCGAAGGATTCGCAATATTGGCCCGCGCAGCCGCTTGTTTACCGTAGCGCTGAATCGCATCGGCAAAATCGAGGTAAACCCCAAGGCCCGATTCGCCGACCCCGCGGCCTTCATCGCACATGCGCATGGCGGCCCGGGAAGCCACGTCGCGCGGAGCGAGATTGCCGAATGACGGATAAATGCGCTCGAGGTAATAATCGCGATCGTCCTCGGGAATTTCGTTGGGGTTCTTTTGGCAATCCTCGGCCCTTTTCGGAACCCAGATGCGACCGTCGTTGCGCAGCGATTCGGACATGAGCGTGAGCTTCGATTGATAATCGCCGGTCACGGGGATGCAGGTCGGGTGAATCTGCGTGTAGCAAGGGTTCGCAAAACACGCGCCGCGTTTGTAGGCACGCCAGATGGCGGTGGTGTTCGAGCCCCGCGCATAAGTCGAGAGATTGAACACGTTGCCGTAGCCGCCGGTCGCCAGCACCACGGCGTCGCCGGAGTGCCGGTGAAACTTGCCGGTCACGAGATCGCGGGTGATGACGCCTTTCGCGTGGCCGTCGATGACGACGAGGTCGACCATCTCGTGCTGCGTTACGAGCTCGATCGCGCCGGCGCCGACCTGCTTGGAAAGCGCGGAGTAGGCGCCGAGCAGCAATTGCTGGCCAGTCTGCCCGCGGGCGTAGAACGTGCGCGAAACCTGCGCACCGCCGAAGGAACGGTTGGCGAGCAGACCGCCGTATTCACGGGCGAACGGCACGCCCTGGGCGACGCATTGGTCGATGATGTTGACCGAGACCTCGGCGAGGCGATGCACGTTGGCCTCACGGGCGCGATAGTCGCCACCCTTGATCGTGTCGTAGAAAAGACGATACACGCTGTCGCCGTCGTTCTGGTAGTTCTTGGCGGCGTTGATGCCGCCTTGCGCGGCGATGGAGTGCGCCCGGCGCGGGCTGTCGTGAAAGACGATGCACTTCACCTTGTAGCCGAGCTCGGAAAGCGTGGCGGCGGCGGACGCCCCCGCGAGACCAGCGCCCACGATGACGACTTCGTATTTCCGCTTGTTCGCCGGATTGACGAGCTTGTTGTTAAACTTGTGATTGCGCCACTTGTCAGCGAGCGGGCCGGGAGGAATGTTGGAATTGAGGGTAGCCATGGCGGGGCTGGATTATTTGGCGGCGGCGGTGACGTGAACTTGGGCGGCTGGGTGGGCTTTCAGCGCACCGGTCAGGATGGCGCCGGGAATCGCCAGATTGCCGAGGAAATAGAGAATGCAAACAATGGCGACGATCTTGCGCAGACAGGTTGCCCAAGTGGTGGAGCGCCAGCCGATGGTCTGAAAGAGGCTGTCGATGCCGTGCAGCATATGGAACGAGAGCAGACCGACGGCGATGATGTAGAAAATCGAGACCCCGGCATGCTCAAACCCGCGATAAACCATCAGGTAAACATTATCGACTTCGGTGCCGGCCGCGACGACGGGGAAGCCCGCCACCGCGTAATCGTCATGCATCACGTAAGCGTGGTTTGCCTTGAAGTCCGACGGATCCGTCACGCCCAAGGTAAAGTGCAGCAGGTGATAAACAATGAAGGCCAGCACCACATAACCTGTCCAACGAATGTAACGAGATGCGAGGGAGGCCTTGATCCAGTGCTTGCCCGCTCCATACGAGCCGCCGCGGGCACGGCGATTTTCCAAAGTCAGGACGGTCGCCGCCCAAACGTGGATGACCACGCTGGCCAGCAGCACGATCCGCACGGCCCAGATTAATCCGCCGGTCTGGTGCAGGAACTGTGCGTAGCCATTGATCTTGTCGGGGTGCTGAAAGATCTGGAGGTTGCCCACCAAATGGCCGAGGGCGAAACCAACCAGAATGACACCCGTGATGGCCATGAGGAATTTCCGGCCGATGGATGAACGAAAGAGTGAAGCGAGGGGACTCATGAGAACGGGTCTGGAAGCGGGGGTTAACGCATCCTCATCAATGGTTAAGTCATAACGGCAGCCCTTGTAAAGGTCTCTGCTGGCAGCCCTCGCCCGGCCGGCTGAATATTAGGGAGCCTTACCCAAACGAGAAGAAGCCCCTCCGCTCAGCGCGCGAGCGGTTTGAGCAGGGTAAACTTGCCACTGGCGGTAGGTGCGATCACCCGGCGGCGGAACGCGTTGACCCGCACGCCCTCCCCGAGCATCGCGGCCAGCGCAGTTTCGACACCCTCAGGCGCGGTCTGCTCGGAAACGTAGTGAAAGTCCCAACGATTCGGGCTGGTCTGGACGAGACTGTAGTGCCAGCACGCAAAGTCGTTCGGCAGCGCCTCATCAATATCGTAAACCGACACCAACGAACCATCGGGGCGGAAATACAAATCACGCTCGCGGCCCAGCAACCGATAGCCATGCGGCATCTTCTGCACGATGTCGCCGGTGTGATAGCGCAGCAGCGGCATGGCCTCGCGGCCCCGCGTCGTGACGTAAATCTGATATACATCCGGCAATTCCGAGCGCCACGGCACGAGTTCGATGAACGCGTTGTCCTCGATGACTTGGTTGTTGTCCTTAAACGCTTCGCCAACGAACAGGTAACCGGCCTCGGTCGAACCATAGAGATCGACCTGCGCGGCCGGGAATACTTCCGCGATGCGATCGGCGTGCTGCCGGCTTGCTTTGCCGTAGGTCAAAATGACCGCCTTCACGCTCGGCACCTTCACGCCGCGTTTGGCCACGGCACGCGCCAGCAGTGAAAGATAAACCGGTTCGCCCTCGATCACCTCGGGCTTGGTCGCCTGCAACTCGACCACGATGCGATCCCACTCGCTTTCCGGAAACGAAAACGGATCGCTCGACAGATTGAGGTAGACCGTGCCGTTGAAATACCGGTGCGGAAACGGGTGATCCTCGTAAGGACAAAGATTGCTTGAACAACCAATCGGCGCGAGGACGCACTTGCGATATGGCCGGCCGACAAATTCACGCAGGATCGGCGAGGCCCGGTAAGCCCGCTCGGTCTGCGCATCCCACCAGCCGTCCTCCATGATCACCGTCATGGGCGACTGCGTGGTGCCACCGGTGGATTCGTATTCAAAGCGCCGGTCCTGCAACCCGCGTTCGATCACCGCATAGTCGTCGAAAAACGCCTGGTGTCCGCGCTCCACGATCTCCTGTTTGGAGAGCGCCGGCATTTCACGGTAACACGACCATTGCAACGGCTCGGTGTGCAACGGGAAACGTTTCGCGTAGAGCGGACTGCGTTCATAGATCCGCCGGATCTCCGTCTCCAGTTCCAGCGGGACGCGCTGAGGATCCACGGTGTTGACCATGGGGCTGGTGTTGGCAAAGGCGGGGACAGACATGACGGACGTTTGGGGCAGGAAACGATTGGTTTGAACGAAGTCAAACGTCGCGGGACTTCAATTCCCGCCAGCGAGGCTCAAATAGAAACAAGGCGCTGAGCACCAGACTGTGCGCGATTTCGCCATTGCGGGCCGCCGCCATGACATCATCGACGGGCCGCGTGCTGATCTCGATTTCCTCGTCCGCGTCCCAAGCCGTTTCCGCCGCACGTTGCGCGCCGGTGATGAGCACCACATGACTGAGATTGCTTTGGATCGCCGGGTTCGGCTGCACCGTGCCCAAGAGCACGGCCTCGCTGCCCACGAAACCCGTTTCCTCGCGCAGCTCCCGCACACCGGTGTCAACCGGGCTCTCGCCTGCATCCATCAAGCCGCCCGGAATCTCGATCGTAAACGCATCGACGCCGAAGCGAAACTGACGCACGAGGACGAGTTGATGATCGGTCGTGAGCGCCACCACATTGACCCAACCCGGCGGACGCATCACCACGAAATCGCGCTCGGTGCCGCGTTGGGGATGACGATAACGCACGCTCTGCAAATCAAACACCCGCGTGCTCGCCAATACGGTGTGCGTTAATTTTTCCCAGCGGGCCGGGCCGTTGTTTGATTGCTGCATGGGTCAAAAAAAATGCCTCCTGACCGAAGGGTCGAGGAGGCATCAAAAGAGTGAGCCGTCAGAATTATTTCTTCGGCAGTTTGAGCTTCTGCCCAACGTCGAGACGATTCCAGTTCACGCCCGGATTTACGGCGAGGAGATCGGAGAGTGCGATCCCCTGAGCGCGGGCGATCTTCGCACCGGTGTCACCCGATTTGACGATATATTCGTCCGGGCCGGCCACGGCAGGAGCGCCACCGGCTTTGGCGGTTTTGACCGGAGCGGCCTTGGCGGACTCTTCGAGCTTGGTGATCGAACCACGCAGGTTGCCGAGCTCGGCTCCCACTTGGTTGAACGCATCCTGCGTCGAACGCGTCAGGGCGCCGAGATCGCGCGTAGCCTTTTCGCTGGCGGCCGAGGCGGTGCTGACTTGCGACTCCAAGGTGTCGAAGCGCGCCATTTTTTCCTCATGCGCGGCCAGCGTGCGATTGACGCTGGAAAGTTTGATGGCGGAATACCCGCCGAGCAGCAGCCCAATCACGCCGACGATAATTCCGCCGACGGGCAGCATGCTGTTATTTTCACGAGAAATAGTGTCCATGGGTGAAGAAGAGTGCGTGAAAGGACTAACCCAACGCCCCCCTGACGCAAGGATAGATTATTAACAGCCCAGCACTTGCCCAATTTGACCCGCGCCAAACCGGCGGTCGGTTCGCCGAATTTCCACGATTTCGGACCGTCAATACCCGACCATTGACAAGCGCCGGATTATCCTACCCCTTGAGCGCGACTGTCGGGGCGTAGCTTAGCCTGGTAGAGCGCCTGGTTTGGGACCAGGAGGCCGGGGGTTCGAATCCCTCCGCCCCGACCATTTTCCCGGTAATAACACGCAAACCGGCTATTACCGGGATGAATTCCCTAGTTTGACACGCAAATGGCACTATTCGTCGCTTGCGCAAAGCGCGGCAAAGGCGACAAAAACTGCAAACCATTATGAAACCACGGTTGCATCATACTAGCACTGCTTTGACTTTCGGTTTCTTAGCCCCAGCAATGAGCATCACAGGCGGTGTTACCCAGCTGGCAAACGGTCAGTAGCGATGTTGATGTGGAACGAACCTAACCGGACCGTTTCGGTACATTTTGGGTGGTAGTGAACGGGCGATGTAGGAATCGAGGGTGGTTCATTAAGCCCTGGAGCCGGGTAAACTAGCGCTTCACGGCTGGCAATACGGTTTTAAAGTGGCAGGTGCTGCAGGCGCAAACTTCGCTGTCGTCTGCGATCTGCCAACAACCTTCTACCTTCAGTTCACGATGACAGCCGCCAGTGGCTACACATTTTACTCTATCCTCGCTAGAAATGAATGGGGGCGCAGATGGAACAGGCGCAAATGATGTAGCAATCTTCACTAGTGTGGATGGCTTTACTAACGGGCGACGAAATCATATGTCTTCTGAAAACGGCACAGGGAGTCCGGAAGCCTCGATACAGATTCAGCGGCTTCGGTTCGATAACACTAGCAGGCAGCCAGTATAGCAATTTATCCTCGATAACATTCCCGCATCTACGGATGGAATACTACGAGTGGGTCAGGTTCTGCGCACGGTTTCTGAAACTTGTCTGGCAATGATCTGGTCATAAATGGCACCACGGCCTTGGCACCAGTTCCCGAACCCTCCACCTATGCCGCCATTCTCGGCGGAGCGGCGTTAATTGGCGTTGCCGTCTTACGTCGCCGCAAGCGCGCAACCGCTGCCTGATTTATCTTATTACTTTACATACGAAAAAGGCCCGCTGATCAGCGGGCCTTTTTCGTGAACTCATCCAACTGGCGGAGTGTCGTTACTTGCCGAGGTTCAATTTGATCATCGGCTCTTCCGCGGGTGCAGCGGTCGGGGTGGCTGATTGCGCGGGAGCGGCGGTCTCGGTCGCAGTGCGTTTGGAGACCTGCATCATCATGAGGCGTTGCGACCACGGGCTGGCCGGGTCGATCTGCATGATCTGTTGGGCGAATTGTTGAAACGTGGCGTCATCACCCCCGGCGTGCGCCATGCTGGCGAGATGGTAGGCCGCTTCGGTGCGGATGCCCTTGGGCGCGGAGGCCGAATCAGACAGCGTCCGCAGGGCTGCCTTACCCGCCTCGGTTTGGCCCGCTTGGATCTGCGCCATGGCGAGGCCGAGCGCGGCCCGACCGGACAAGGGACCTTCCGTCAAAATCTTGGTGCTGGCTTGATAGGCCGCAATCGCATCGGCCGATTTGCCTTCGGCATACGCGGCATCAGCCACCTGCAACCACGCAACCCCGGCGAGTTCATGACCGGCATGCGCCTCGGCGAAGCTGCGCTTCTGCTCGATGGTCGCGGCCGCGGCGTAGGCCTTGCGCACATCCTGCTCCTTTTGCGCGGCCAGATACTCCCAGCCGCCCTTCGCGAGAATCGCGAGCAGGATGACCGTGCAAAGCATGACCAGCCCGCGCCGGTTGCGCTGCCAGAATTGGCTCAGCTTCTCTTCAAAGCCGGGGGTGACGTTGACCTCGGCTTCGGTGCCGGCGGGATTTTCAGACTTGGCGGGTGTGCTCATGCGCAGGGTGGTTTGACTTGAAAACCCCGACCAAAGCAAACGCGCAGCCCGCTGTAAATGCCGGAAACGGGTTTGGCTGGCGGGACGAACCCGACACCGGGCCGGTCAAAGCACGGTGACGTTGTTCTTGTAGAGCTGGATGGGCTTCACGCCGACCTGTTCGCGACGCAGCGCCTGAATGCCGTGGAGTGCGGCCGAGGCGCCGGTGATCGTGGTCATGATGCAGACATTGTGCGCATAGGAGGCGGCCCGAATGGCGTTTTCGTCACGCCGGGGGATCATGCCATCCGGCGTGTTGATCACCATGCGGATCTTGCCGTTCTTGATCATGTCCACCGCGGTCGGGCGGCCTTCGTTGATCTTGGCCAGCCGCGTGACCGGCACACCGTTGTCGGCAAGCACCTTGGCCGTGCCGCTGGTCGAAAAGATTTCAAAACCGATCGCGGCGAGCTGGCGGGCAATGTCAACGGCGCGAGGCTTGTCGGCATCCTTGACGGACAGGAACACATTGCCGCTAGTAGGCAGCCCCGGTTTGACCGCCGCCTGCGCCTTCGCGAACGCGATGCCGAGGTCGGCATCGAGGCCCATGACCTCACCGGTCGAACGCATTTCCGGCCCGAGCGTGATGGTCGCGCCAGGGAAGCGCACGAACGGGAACACGGCTTCCTTCACGCACCAATGCTTCGGCGTTTGCTCGCGGGTGAAACCGAGATCCTTGAGGGTGCGGCCCGACATGACCTGAGCGGCCAGTTTGGCCAGCGGCACGCCCATCGCCTTGGCGACAAAGGGCACGGTGCGCGAGGCGCGCGGGTTGACCTCCAGCACGTAGAGCTGGTTGTCCTTGATCGCGAACTGCACGTTCATCAGGCCGATGACGTTAAGCTCCTTGGCCAGTGCGTGAGTCGCTTCGCGGACGACCTGCAGCATGTCCTTCGACAAGGTGTGCGGCGGCATGACCATCGACGCATCGCCGGAGTGCACGCCGGCAAACTCGATGTGTTCGAGCATGCCACCGATCACCGACGTTTCGCCGTCGCTGATGCAGTCCACGTCGAGTTCGATCGCGTCCTCGAGGAACTTGTCGATGAGCACGGGTTTGTCCGGCATCACATCGAAAGCCTGGCGGATGACCGCGTTGAACTCGGTTTCGTTGTAAACGATGAACATGCCGCGGCCGCCCAACACAAACGAAGGGCGCAGCAACACCGGGAAACCGACCTCGCGGGCAAAGACGAGCGCCTCATCCTGATCCATTGCCGTGCGATTGGCCGGTTGCTTGAGGTCGAGTTTGTTGAGAATCGCCGCAAAAAGTTTCCGATCCTCGGCCGTATCGATGCTCTCCGGGGAAGTGCCGATGATGTTCACGCCATGCGCCTTGAGCGACGAGGCGAGATTGAGCGGCGTCTGGCCGCCGAATTGCACGATCGCGCCATCGCAACCTTCCTGCTCGTAGATTTCCAACACGTCCTCGAGCGTGAGCGGCTCGAAGTAGAGGCGGTCGCTGGTGTCGTAATCGGTCGAAACCGTCTCGGGATTCGAGTTGACCATGACGGTTTCGTAGCCGGCCTCGCGCAGCGCAAAGCTGGCGTGCACGCAGCAGTAATCGAACTCGATGCCCTGGCCGATGCGGTTTGGGCCGCCACCCAAAATCATGATCTTCTTCTTGCCGCTTGGCGGCATGACCTCGTTCTCGTCGCCGTAGCTCGAATAGTAATACGGCGTGAACGCCTCGAACTCGGCGGCGCAGGTGTCAACCAAGCGGTAGGTCGTGTTAATGCCGACCTTTTTGCGATGAGCGCGGACCGCGGTGAAGTCGCACTTGAAAATATGACCCAGCTGCACGTCCGAAAAACCGAACTTTTTGGCCCGACGCAGCAGCACGGGATCGACGGACTCCAAGGTCGTCTGCTTGAGGGCGACCTCCATTTCGTAGATCTCGCGGAGTTGATGCAGAAACCAAGGGTCGATCTTGGAGAGCTCGAAAATGTCGTCCACCGTCATGCCGCTCATGAAGGCATAGCGGATGTAGAAAATGCGCTCGGAGTTCGGCGTGGCCAGCTTCGCGCGAATGGTCTTTTCATCGGGCGGGGTATCGAGGCCGTATTTGCCACCGCCGCCAAAACCACGCGCGCCAGTTTCGAGCGAACGCAGCGCCTTTTGCATCGATTCCTTGAAGGTGCGGCCGATCGCCATCGCCTCGCCGACAGACTTCATCGCCGAAGTCAGCGTGGGATCGGCATCCGGGAATTTCTCAAACGTGAAGCGCGGAATCTTCGTGACGACATAGTCGATCGTCGGCTCGAACGACGCCGGAGTGAGCCGCGTGATGTCGTTCCTGAGTTCGTCGAGCGTGTAACCGACGGCGAGCTTCGCGGCGATTTTCGCAATCGGGAAACCCGTCGCCTTCGAGGCCAGCGCGGAGGAACGCGACACGCGGGGGTTCATCTCAATGACGACCTGGCGGCCGGTCTTGGGATCGATTGAAAACTGAATGTTGGAACCGCCGGTCTCGACGCCGATTTCGCGAATCACCGCGAAGGACGCGTCGCGCATGGTTTGATATTCCTTGTCGGTCAGCGTCATCGCCGGGGCGACGGTAATCGAATCGCCCGTATGCACGCCCATGGGATCGAAGTTCTCGATCGAACAGATGACCACGCACTGATCCTTGTGGTCACGCATGACCTCCATCTCGTATTCCTTCCAACCAAGGAGACATTCCTCGATGAGGACCTCATGCACGGGCGACAGATCAAGACCGTTCGCGACGATGGCCTCGAATTCCTCGATGTTGTAAGCGATGCCGCCACCGGAGCCGCCGAGCGTAAATGACGGGCGGATGATGAGCGGCATGGAACCGATTTCCTCGGCCGCGACCTTCGCTTCCTCCATCGACTTCACGGTGTGCGAGCGCGCCACGTCGAGACCGATCTTGAGCATGGCTTCTTTGAACAGCTGGCGGTCCTCACCCTTGTCGATGGCCTCGGGTTTGGCGCCGATCATCTCGACACCATATTTTTCCAAGATGCCCTTTTCGTGCAGCTCCATCGACAGGTTGAGTGCAGTCTGGCCACCGAGCGTCGGCAGCAGCGCCGAGGGCTTTTCCGCGGCGATGATCTTCTCCACGATTTCCACCGTAAGCGGCTCGATGTAAGTCACATCGGCAAACTCCGGATCCGTCATGATGGTCGCCGGATTCGAGTTGACCAGAATGACGCGGTAGCCCTCTTCCTTGAGCGCTTTGCAGGCTTGGGTGCCCGAGTAGTCAAACTCGCAAGCTTGACCGATGACAATCGGCCCGGCGCCAATGATGAGGATGGACTTGAGGTCAGTGCGTTTGGGCATGGACGTAGATTGTGAAGAGGGTTGCGGTCACAATCCGGCGCCGCAAGCGGGAAGTCTGACCGCAGGCGACTTTTACCCGATGCGGGACACATCTACCCCCAGCACCTTGGCCGCCTGGGGTTTGTCGCCATGGCAAGCGCGCAAGACCATGTCCACATACTGTTTTTCCTGACCGGAGAGGTATTCGCTCAGGCTGGGCCAGTGGTGGATTTCGCGGAGGCGCAGGGGCAGTTGTTGCGACGTGATGACGCGCGTTTCGGAAGATGAAACAATCTTCGAAACCACTTGGAAAAGCTCCGTCAGGTTGCCCGGCCAATGGTAAGTAGACATCAACATCACGGCGTCGTCGGTAAATTCGACGAGATTGGCGTCAAAATGTGGATTCACCACGCGCCCGGCATAATGTTTGAGCAACAAGGGGATATCTTCGGGCCGCTCACGCAACGGCGGCATGAGGACGGGAAATGAAGCCACCCGGTAGAAGAGTTCGTCGTTAAATTTGCCCTCGTCCACCAGCCGTTCGAGATCTTCCGCCGTCGTGCAGACCAAGCGAAAACCGTGCGCGGTGTTACGCAGCACGCTGACCAAAACCTCCTGCACATCCGTGGGCAAACACTGCAGATGCTGGAGGAAAAGCGTGCCGCCTTTGGCCTGTTCAATCCAGGCACCGCCCACGCCGTTCTGGCCCAGCAGGCCGTCCCGAAAATTCGCATCGGAACTCAGCGAACAATCAATGCGCACAAGCTGACCCGCCTCGGGGCCCAGCGAGTTGTGCAACACCTCGGCCACCGCCGTCTTGCCCGTGCCGTTCTCGCCCTGCAACAACACCGGGGATCGCACGGTCGTGAGCTTGTTGACCTGTTGCACGAGTTTGGTGACGGCGGGGCTTTGGCCGATGATGCGCTTTTCGATGTCATTGACATTGCCACTGGGCACGAGGCCTGAAACCGCCCGTTCACTTTGGAATTTCTTGAACTCGATGCCGCGTTTCAGCGTTTCAATCAGCTCCGTGACACGGAACGGTTTTTGCAGGTAATCAAACGCACCGTATTTGAGCGCCTGGATCGCGCTTTCCGTGCTCGCGTAGGCCGTCATGATGATGACCACGGCGGTGGGATCATATTGCTTCAGGTTCTTGAGCAGCGTGATGCCGTCCATCGGCTTCATGTCGATGTCGGCCAGGACGAGATCGAACTTCTCCTCCTTGTAACGTGCCATCGCCTTTTCCCCATCCGTGGCAAAAGCCGTGTTAAACCCGGTGGGTTGGATCACGGCTTCAAGCATCTCGTGAATCGAGAGGAGGTCATCAACAATGAGAACGGAAGGCATTTCGCGTTATACCATTCGTGCAAGACCGTTGCTGTCAACGGACCTGTCCCGCTTCATTATTGCAAACCGCCGGCGACCGCGCCGAGTTGGAAGATAGGCAGAAACATCGCCATGACGATGCCGCCGACCACCACACCCAAAAACACGATCAGCATGGGTTCGATCAACGAAGTGAGCGACGCGACCGTCGCTTCGGCTTCCACGTCGTAAAAGTCGGCGATCTTGGTCATCATGCCGTCCACGTTACCGGTGGACTCACCGGCCTTGACCATGTGTTTCATCATCGGTGGGAAAAAAGGATTGGCCGCCAGCACATCCGAAACTTGGCCGCCTTGGCTGACATGCCTGGCGATCTCGTCACACGCGTCCTCAATCTGCACCTTGTTGCTGGCCGCCGCGACGATTTCAAGCGTGCGCAAAATCGGCACGCCGGAGCGGATCAGCGTCGCGTAGGTGCGGCAAAAGCGGGACAGCGCGATCTTGTGGATAAGATTGCCGAAAATGGGCGCCTTGACGAGGAACTGGTCTTTGTGCCGGCGGCCCTTGGGCGTCGCGGTGTATTTGCCCACAATCCAGTAGGTCAAGTAAGCTCCGATGCCGATCGCCCACCACCACGCCTTCATGAAGTCGCTCAAATCGATGAGGAACTGCGTCGGCGCCGGCAGCTTGGCGCCGAAATCGGCAAACATCGCGGCAAAGACCGGGATTACAAAAATCAGCAGCACATTCACCAACGCGACCGCCAGACCGATCACCGCGATCGGATAAGTCATGGCCGACTTCACCTTCTTGGTCAATTTGACCGAGGCTTCGAAATAGCCGGCCACCTTGCCGAGAATCTCCGCGAGGCCGCCGCTGGCTTCACCGGCCTCGACCATCGATATGAACAGGGTGTTGAAGGAATTCGGAAACTTTTTAACCGCAGTGGAAAAGGAATTGCCGGTCGAAATGTCCGCCCGGACGTCGCGGATGACGATTTGGAAAACCGGATCCTCCGTTTGGTCCTGCAACGCCTCCAAACACTGCACCAACGGCAGACCGGCATTGAGCAGCGAAGCGAGCTGCTGGGTGAAAATCGCGAGTTCGCCCAGCGGCAGTTTGTATTTGGCGGCTTTCTTCTCGAGCGCCTTTTGTTTGGCCAGCGCTTGGGCGGCCTGGAACCCGCCTTTGCCTTTCGGCTTGGCGCCTTTGGCTGCCGCAGGGGATGCCGATGACGCAGAAGAAATGAAAGCCATGGGAACCAAAAAAACGTCCATCAAATAGCCCGGCAACCCCATTTGATTGCGCTTTTTGTAAAAAAAGGACGATTCTCAGGGCGCAAGGTTTCCCAACACAGGCTTGACCGGCGCCGCTCCGCCACGAATCTTCGACTCAGCTTCGCGGGTGTAGTTTAGTGGTAAAACTCCACTCTTCCAAAGTGGTCTCGTCGGTTCGATTCCGTCCACCCGCTCCAGCTTTCGCCGTTAGACGGGGTCAATACACCCGCCACGGCCACGCGACACAGCCGTCCACGTCGCGAATCAGGGCGAAATCGGTCTTCCCCTTGAACACAAAGGGCAAAACCTCGACCTCAGCGGGCAAATACGCCCGGGCGGTCTGCCAACTGGCCCCCGTGACCCACACATCGTCCACCAAAAGCACGCGGCGCCACACGCCCAGATCAGGTGCCGGCGCCAGCAACTTGGGTTCCGCATGCCGTGGTTCGTTGGCTTCATCGCGGTAATTCAGAGCCAGGATTTTCAAGCCCACGCCCAGATGCTGGGCCACCATGACCGCCGGCACCGTGCCGCCGCTCGCGATCCCCACCACGCCGTCGATTGCCGGCGGGAAGCTCCACCGCCGTAATCGATCCGCAATATCCTCAAACGCCAGCGGCGTCATCGGCAGGGGACACCGGTTGGGGAAACAGCCGGACCAACCCAAAGTTGATCAGCATCAGCACCGCGAGGCCGGCCAGTCCGTTCTGCAACGATCCGAGGAAAAAGCGCAGCGGCTCGCCGAGGTCGCCAAATGGGGCCATGAAAAGCTGCACGATTGAGGAACAGGTCTTCGCCACGACATAGCCCAAAGGCGCCGTCAGCCAAAGCGCGCGCGAACGGCGAATCATCAGCCAGGCGAACACCGCGAATATCGCCAGTTCGAACGCGAGCACGGACAGGAATTGCAACGCCGGCAGGCCGGTCGCGATCAGGTTGATCACCGGCGCAAACAAACCGGTCAGCAAACCTACCCGCAGGCCGTAGAAGTAGACCGCGGCAAATGTCGCCCAAAACATGGGTAGCAAGTGCGCCCCGAGCGGACGTGTTCCCGACCATGGCAGCACGTGCACCAGGAATGGAATCAGCCAGGCCACAGCCAGCAAAACGGCGGTCTCGCGCACACTGGCTCGTTTGAAAACTGCACTGCCCGGGAGAGTTGATTGAGGGGTGATGCTCACGGTCGCAAATTACGACGCGACACCGCCGCTGCAATCCGCAATCTGGGTCCCATTGAACCTGATCCTGTTCCAACGCGAAGAAACCCTGCGCCCGTTGCCGCGCACGGATGAACGCGCGCAACATGTCCTGAACGTGCTGCGCCGGCAGGTGGGCGACGCCTTCGATGCCGGTATCGTCAACGGCCCCCGCGGCAAAGCCACGCTGCTGGCAATCACAGACCGGCAGCTCGAACTTTCGTTTGCGTGGACCACCGAGTTCACCGCCCCCGACCCCATCACTCTCATCATCGGACTTCCACGGCCGCAGACCGCGCGCAAGATCCTGCAGGAAACCGCCGCCTTGGGTGTCGGCGCGCTTCATTTCGTGCGCTGTGACAAAGCCGAGCCGTCCTATGCCGACAGCACGCTCTGGCACTCCGGCGAATGGCAACGCCATCTCGAAGCCGGCGCCGCCCAAGCCTTTTGCACGGGGATCCCCGCCGTTACGCACGGCCAACTATTCTCCGATGCCATTCAGTCGTTGCCCGCCTCCGCCAATCGCATCGCCCTCGACAACTACGAAGCCCCATCCGCACTCAGCCAGTGCCAGCCGGCGAACGTTACGCCACTGACGCTAGCTTTCGGTCCGGAACGCGGCTGGTCGGCGGGTGAACGCGATCTTTTGCGCGAACAAGCCTTTGCCTTGGCGCATCTCGGAACGCGCGTGTTGCGGCTTGAGACCGCGATCGTCGCAGCACTCGCCATCGTCAAAGCCCAGCGGGGGCTCATGTAGCTTCACGCAAAAACAAACCAACCGAGGGTTGATGCGCCCCCTTGCCCAGACGTTTGGCACAGGTCCACCCCGGCGGTTTCAGTTCAATCTCACCGGGCATTTCAAAGACCAGCAGTGGATCCGGCTGCGGTGCCAATAAGAGGGTCAGCTTCGCAAACAACGTCGCGGCCACATCCTCGATGACTTCGTAAGGCGGATCGATAAACACGATCGAAGGAACGTGCCCCACCAATGGCCATGGCACTGTGGTCGCATCGGCCGATATAATTTTCGTGTCGCGCTCGTCGCGACCCAGACTTTTCGCGACGCCCGCGAGATTACGGCGAATGCAATCCGCCGCTTGACGGTGCTTTTCCACCCAGACCCCGCCGGCGGCGCCGCGACTCAAGGCCTCCAAGCCGTATGCGCCGCTGCCCGCAAACAGATCGAGAAACCACGCGTCCGGCACGCGATGACCGATGCTGGAAAAGACCGCCTGACGCATGCCGTCGGTGGCCGGACGCACGGCGTTGCCCTTGGGGGCAACCAAGGGAATGCCGCGAGCTTGACCACCGGTGATGCGCATGGCCGCAGACAAAAGCCCGCGCCGCGATTGGCAAATCTCAAACCTTGTGCAGACTTGCGCACGACATGGCCCAGGCACCGGCATTTCCCGTTTCCGATCACTGCGACGGACGGCGCTTTTTTAATCCCCGCGGACACATCAACCGCTCTTGGGCCGATGTGCTGCGCTGGCGGCGCACCAGCCAACCGCAACCTTGGAAGCCAACCGTCGACCTGCCGGCCCGGGAACTGCCACCTCACCCGGGCGATGACACGCTGACCTGCACGTTTATCAATCATGCCACTTTCCTTTTGCGCTGGGCCAAACTGACCGTGCTGACCGACCCGGTTTACAGCCCATGCGCGGGGCCTTTCGGCTGGTTGGGACCGCGCCGAGTGCACCCGCCGGGCATCGCTTTTGATGAACTGCCCCGCGTGGATGTCGTGCAGTTGAGTCACGATCACTACGACCATTGCGATCTGCCGACTTTGCGCCGGCTGGCCCGGCGCGACTCGCCGCTTGCCATCACACCGCTGGGCAACGCCGATCTGTTGCGACGGGCGGGGTTCGCGGCCGAACGTGTTATCGAGCTCGATTGGTGGCAGACGCATGCCCTGCCCGATCACATCGTGACCCTGACCCCGGCCCGGCATTGGAGCAACCGGCTCAGCGGCCGGCGCAACGCCCGGCTTTGGGGCGGCTTTCATATGGATGCCGGCAACCAACGCGTCTTGTTTACCGGCGACACGGGTTACGATGCCGTATTTTTTCGTGAGATCGGCGAGCGACTGGGCGCGCTCGACCTCGCGTTGATTCCCATCGGTGCCTACGAACCGCGCTGGTTTATGGCTCCGCAACACTGCAATCCCTTTGAAGCCGGTCAAATCCACCTGGATCTCAAGGCACGGCAGAGCTTCGGGATGCATTGGGGCACGTTTCAACTCACCGACGAGTCGCGCGAAGCCCCTTTGAACGAACTTGCAGCGGCCCGGATCAAGCTCGGCATCGCAAGCACCGGATTCCGCGTGCTGCAACCCGGTGAAACCGCGCACATCCCGGCCGCCAGTTGCGTGTCATGAATCCATGCGATTCCGCTGTATTATCGACAGTCGGCGAAGTTTCCCTGTAACAAATCCCCAGTGAGCTGTCTGTTATTTGTTACTGTTCATGACCAAGCATCCAAGCCTCCGGACCATACTCTGTGCACTCGTGCTCTGCGCGAGTGGGGCCGCGGCGCGTGCGGAGAACAATTTCTGGCCGTTTATCGTCGAGCAAACTGATCCGCAAACCGGCCAAGTCACCGACCGCCAGGTCTTGGGTCCGTTGCTTTTCACGACCGAGAAACCAAACGGCGTTCACTACCATGGTTTGCGCCCGCTCTGGATGGTGCGCCGGGATGCCGTGGAAAAGCGCGAAGACCGCACTTTTCTCTATCCGCTGTTTTCTTACCGGCAGGATGAGACCGCGGTGGAATGGACGGTGTTTAACCTCATCAACCACTCGCAAGCGCGTGATGGCAAACCCGACATCCTGCCACGGAAATTTGACGCGTGGCCGTTCTGGTTTTCCCGCGATACCGGCGCTCCCGAAACGAGCTATCGCGCGCTCTTCCCGATCGCCGGCACGGTCAAATCACGTTTCGGCTACAACGAGTTGAATTGGGTGATCTTCCCGCTCTACCTGCGCAGCGAAAAATCCGGCGTGGTGACAACTTCCACACCATGGCCGTTTATCAAGCGAAGCGCAGGCAATGGGCACGTAGGGTTCGCCCTCTGGCCATTGTTCGGCCGGGCCGAAAAACCCGGTGCTTACCGCAAGCAGTATTATCTCTGGCCGCTGATTTATAAGAACGAACTGCGGCTGTCCGATCCCGAGCCGACGGTGATGCAGGGGTTTTTGCCGTTTTATACCCGCGAGCAAAGCGCCGGCTCGGTAAGCGAAAATTTTCTCTGGCCGTTTTTCGGTTACACACGGCAGACCCAGCCAGTGCCTTACCACGAGAACCGCTACTTTTGGCCCTTGCTCGTGCAAGGGCGTGGCGAACAACGCTACGTCAATCGCTGGGCGCCGTTTTACACGCACTCCATTCGCAAGGGCACGGACAAGAAGTGGGTCATGTGGCCGTTGATTCGGCAGGAAATGTGGACGGCCGACGGCCTCGTGCACGACAAGAATCAGCTGCTCTGGTTCGTCTATTGGTCGCACGAGCAGCGCAGCGCCACCAACCCCAATCTGCCGGCGGCGCACAAAACGCATTTCTGGCCGCTTTTCAGCGCATGGGACAATGGCGCCGGTCGCCGCCAAGGCCAGTTTCTCAGTCCGCTCGGGGTGTTCTTTCCCAACAACGAAAAAGTGCGCGTCATCTACGAACCACTTTTCGCCATCTACCGCTACGACCAGCGTTCACCAGAGGACGTGCGGCACTCGTTCCTCTGGAACGCCATCACGTGGCGACGCACCGACGACGAACGCGAATTTCACTTTCTCGGCCCGATTCTTGGCTCCGAAAGTAACGCGGCGGGTTCGCGATTCCGGCTGCTGGGCGGCTTAATCGGCCTGCGCAAACCGGCTGGAAAAAACTGGCGGCTGTTCCTGTTCGATTTTTCCCACAAAAGCGACAGGGTGAATCCCGCGAGCACCCAGTGACATGAAGCACATCACCGCCATTCTCGAAGGCTTCGGCAGCACGATCATCCTGCTCGTGCAATCGGCCCGGCATGCGCCCAGCCTGCCGCGGCAGTTCAAACGTTTCATGGAGCAATGCTATCTCATCGGCTACACCACCCTGCCGATCGTGGCCATTCTCAGCTTCTTCATCGGTGGCGTGCTCGCGTTGCAGAGCGGTTACAGCATGCAAAGCTTCGGCGCCAAGGAATTCATCGGTTCGCTCGTGGGCCTGTCGATGGCGCGGGAACTGGGTCCCGTGATGGTCGCCGTGCTCGTGGCCGGTCGCGTCGGTTCCGCCATCTCGGCCGAGCTGGCGTCCATGAAGGTCTACCAGGAAATCGATGCTTTGATCACGATGAACATCCCGCCGGAACGCATTCTTGTCCTGCCCCGGCTGGCGGCCGTGCTGGTGATGATGCCGGTCCTCGCCATCATTGCCAATCTCGTGGGCTGGTTCGGCGGCGCGCTCATCTGCCAGTATGTCGACTTTATCGCCCTCGCCCCGGAGAAGTATTTCGAGACCCTGCGTCAATACACGCAGTTCAAGGATGTCTGGGACGGCATCATCAAGGCCGAGATATTCGGTTTCGTGGTTGTGCTCGTCTCTTGTAATATTGGCCTGCGCACCAAAGGCGGTCCGCGCGAAATCGGCGCCTCGGTCACCAAGGCCGTCGTGGTCTCGCTCATTCTTATTCTGGTGCTCGATTACTTCGTCACCAAGGCCCTGATGTAACCATGCCCTGCAGCTCCACCCGCAATCCATTCACCGCTGAAGAAAGTCCCGCCGTCGGCGTGACGTTTGAAGGTGTGAACAAGAGCTTTGGCGATCATGTGGTGCTGAAGGACATCACGCTGCAAATCGAACCAGGCGAGATTTTCGTGCTGATGGGGCCCAGCGGCTCTGGCAAAAGCGTTCTGCTCAAGCATATCGTCGGCCTTGAGGCCCCAAGCAGCGGGCGGGTCACGGTCGGCTCGCAGGATGCCGCCGATCCGGAGACACGTGAAGATGTGCGCATGGCCCTCGTGTTCCAAGCCGGCGCGCTGTTCAACTCGCTGACCGTTTACGACAACCTCGCGCTCTACCTGCGCGAGCACCGCCTGGGCAACGAAGGCAAGATCCGCGAGAAGGTCATGCACTCACTGCAGATCCTTTCGCTCGAAAACGCGGCCGGCAAATTCCCTTCGGAGCTTTCAGGCGGCATGCGCAAGCGCGTGGCCATCGCCCGTGCCCTGGTCATGGAGCCCCAACTGCTGCTCTACGACGAGCCGACCTCGGAACTCGATCCGGTCATGTCCGCGACGATCAGCGAAATTATCGCCAGCCTGAAGGACCAATACCGCGTCACCTCAGTCGTGGTCTCGCACGATCGCGACCTTGCGCTCAATATCGCCGACCGCGTCGGCATTCTCATGGGCGGTGAACTGCTTACCATTGCCAGCCCTGAAGCCCTTAAGAACCCGCAGGACCCCCGGGTGATGGACTTCCTGAATCCAAAAATCGACCTGCATAATCCCCGCTTTAAAAAACTGGAGACCTGACCCATGAACACCGCCTACCACACCGCCCGCGTCGGCCTTTTCTTCCTGCTGGGCATCGCTCTTATCTGGGTGACCTACGAGACGCTCGGTAACCGATCCAGCCTCAAGAAGAGCGGCTACACTCTGGTCGCAGGGTTTGACAACCTGAAGGAACTCAAAGCCGGCGACGACATTCGCATGGCCGGCGTCCGCATCGGCGTGGTCGAATCCACTCGTTTGGGCAACCGGCGCGCCGAAGCCGTGCTGCGCATCGAAAGGAAATTCACCATCGCCAGCGACGCCGAAGCCACCATCGCCTCCGCCGGTTTGCTCGGGACCAACTACATCTCGATTGATCTCGGCTCGCCGGATGCCGCCCCCCTCCAACCCGGCGCGGAAATTTCCACGCGCGTCTCCGCCGACCTCAACGCCATCATGACCCAACTTGGCGAACTCGGCGGCAAACTTGAGGGTGCGCTCGGCTCGATTGGCGAAATGTTTCAGGGCGACGAAAAACAGCCCGGACTCTTTCAGCGCCTCGACAAATTGCTCGCGGACAACAGCACCAAGATCGACGGGGTAATGACCAATCTGCAGGAAATCACCGACAAGATTAGCCAAGGCGACGGCACACTCGGCAAACTCGTGAATGATCCGAAGCTGCATGACGAGCTCCTCGCCACCGTGACAGAGATCAAAAGCGCGGCCACCGATGCGCGCACCTTCGTCAGTAACGCGCAGGAGCTGGTCGATCACGTCAAGACCGGACAAGGCACCCTCGGCGCACTCATTTACGACGAGAAAGCCGGTGCCGATTTGAAGGCGACGACGGCCAACCTGCGCAGCGTCTCCGATAAGCTCGCCAAGGGCGAAGGCACGCTCGGCAAGCTGATCAACGACGATACGCTCTACACCAGCGCCCGCAGCACTCTGCAGAAAGCGGATCGCGCGCTCGACGGCATGTCAGATTCCGGACCAATCACCGCCGTGGGCGTCGTGGCTAACGCGCTCTTCTGATCCCGATCGAGTTCCATACTGCAGCAAAATAAAGGCCGCCCGAGTGGGCGGCCTTTGCATTGAAGCGATACGGCGGCAATCAGTCCTTCGGACCGCCTTGCGCGAGATTGCGCGCGCGAAGACGCAAACCGTTTAGGCGGATGAAACCGGTGGCATCGCTCTGATTATACCAGCTCTTCACACCTTCCATCGACGCGATCTTGTCGTCGTAGAGCGAATACTTCGACTTGCGCCCAACGGTGATGATATTGCCCTTGTAGAGCTTGAGCCGAACGGTGCCGGAAACGAATTCCTGTGTCTTGTCCACGAAGGCCTGCAGGGCCTCGCGCTCGGGCGCGAACCAGAAGCCGTTGTAAACGAGCTCAGCGTATTTCGGGATGAGACTGTCGCGCAGATGCTCGACTTCGCGGTCCATTGTGAGGCTCTCGATCTGCTTGTGCGCCTGCATGAGAATGGTGCCGCCAGGGGTCTCATAAACGCCGCGCGACTTCATGCCGACGAAACGGTTCTCCACGAGGTCAACGCGCCCGATGCCGTGCTTGCCGCCGAGCTTGTTGAGGGTCTTGAGCACCTTGCCCGGGGTGAGCTTCTTGCCGTTGACTGCGATGCAGTTGCCTTTGAAGAACTCGAGCTCGACATACTCAGCCTTGTCCGGCGCATCTTCCGGCGAGACCGAGAGTTTGAACATCGCTTTGTTGTCCTTGGTGGTCGGATCGAACCAAGGATCCTCAAGGATGCCGGCTTCGTAGGAAATGTGCAGAAGGTTGCGGTCCATCGAATACGGCTTCTTGAGCGAGGCCTCGACCGGGATCTTGTGCTCCTGGCAATAGGCGATCATCTCGGCCCGGCCGGGGAATTGGTTGCGGTATTCCTCCATCTTCCACGGGGCGATGATGTTGAGGTGCGGCGCCAGCGCCATGTAGCTGAGCTCGAAACGACATTGGTCGTTGCCTTTGCCGGTCGCGCCGTGGGCCACCGTGTCGGCCTTCTCCTTCTTGGCGATATCGACCTGGGCCTTGGCGATGAGCGGGCGCGCAATCGAGGTGCCAAGATAATACTGCCCCTCATAAACCGCGTTGGCGCGGATCATCGGGTAGATGTAGTCCTTCGCGAACTCCTCGACAAGATCGAGGGTGTAGTGCTTGGACGCACCGGTCTTCTTGGCCTTCTTGTCGAGGCCCTTCAATTCCTCCTCTTGGCCGACGTCGGCCGCAAATGTGACGATTTCGGCGTCATACTTTTCCTTGAGCCACTTGACGATGACGGAGGTGTCGAGACCACCGGAGTAAGCGAGAACGATTTTCATGGGCGAAACGGTTTTGGATTGGAATCAAGCGCGAACAGTTTGAGCGAGCGTGGCCATGATGGCCTTTTGCATGTGGAGACGGTTCTCCGCCTCGTCGAAAATTATGGAGCGCGGATTGTCGAGCACCTCCTGCGAAACTTCCTCACCGGCATGAGCGGGCAGACAATGCATGAAAAGTGCGTCGGGCTTGGCCCCGGCAAAAAGTTTTTCGGTCACGGCGTAAGGCGTCATCACGCGGATGCGTTCCTTCGCCTCATCTTCCTGACCCATGCTGGCCCACACATCGGTGTAAACTACATCGGCATCGCGCACCGCTTCATAGGGATCCGTCGTGAAAACATAATCCTTCGCGAGGCCCTCCGCTTCGAGCAGCGCATCAATCTCGGGGCCGGGGCCAAATTCCCGCGGCCCAGCCAACACGACCTGCATGCCAAAGAGCGCGCCGCCGAGAATCCACGAGTTGGACATATTAAAACTGCAATCGCCCAGATAGGCGATCTTGCGACCCTTGAGTGACGCAAACAAGTCGCCGCCCTGAGCCCAGCGTTCGGCCATTGTGAACGCATCGGTGTAAATCTGACAGGGATGGAGGAAATCCGTCAGCGCGTTGATCACCGGCACCGAGCCGTTGGTCGCGAGCTTCTCGACTTCGCTGTGATCATAAGTGCGCACGATCAAACCGTGCACGAAACGCGACAGCACGCGCGCGGTGTCTTCCACCGTTTCGCCGCGACCCAACTGGATGTCGTTTTTGTTCAGGAAAAGCGGATTGCCGCCGAGTTCATGAATGCCGACCTCAAACGAGACGCGGGTGCGGGTGCTCGACTTCGCAAAAATCATCGCCCACGACTGCCCCGCAAGCGCCGGCGGCGTGTGGCGGCCGCGGCCCTTCTTCAGGCTCTGCGCCAGCGCAAACAGGCCGGGCAGCTCATGCGCCTTGAAGTCGGTTTCTTTGAGGAAGTGTTTCATGAAAGAAAGGGTCTTTGTAAGCCCGCAAAGCGCGGCTCACGAGTGAAAAATGGCGGGAAATGTCACGCTTTGGCGACGAGCACCGCGCGAATGATCTCAACTGAACGCGCCAGTTCGTCCGGTGTGGCAGTCAATGGCGGCAGCACGCGGATGACATTGTTGCCGGCGGCCACCACCAGCAGTCCCTGCTCCCGCAGGGCCGCAACATATGGCGTCGGGTCAACGGCCAGCTGCAGGCCGACCAAGTAACCCCGGCCGCGCACAGCGGAAAGTTGTTGGGGAAAATCCTTCGCGAGCTGCTGCAACGCCGCGATCCAGCCGGCGCTTTGTTGTTGCACCTTCTCCAAGAGATTCTCGCGCTCGATCACATCAAGCACCGCGATTCCCGCCGCGCAGGCCAGCGGGGTGCCGCCAAAGGTCGTGCCGTGCGAGCCGGGCTGAAAAAGATCCGCAAAGCGCTCGCTGATCCAGATGGCACCGATCGGGAAACCGCCGCCGAGACCCTTGGCCATTGCAATCGCGTCGGGCCGGATGCCGGCCGCTTCAAACGCATAGAAAGTGCCCGTGCGGCCGATGCCACACTGCACTTCATCGAGCATGAGCATCACCTGGCGTTCATCACACAGCTTGCGCAGGCCGACCAGAAACTCGGTGGTGCAGGGATTGATGCCACCCTCGCCTTGGATTGTCTCGACGAGCACGGCGGCCGTGTCCTCGTCCATCAAATCGGCGAAGCTCTGCAGGTTGTTGAGTTCGGCCACCGCAAAACCGGGCACGAGCGGGCGAAACCCTTTTTGAATCTTCTCCTGCGGGGTCGCACTCATGCCGCCGAACATGCGGCCATGAAAGGAATTGTTCGCACTGATCAGCTTGATGCACTTGCCCTCGACCCCGCTCTTCGCGACGCCGTGCAGGCGGGAGAGTTTGATCAACGCCTCGTCGGCCTCGCCACCGCTGTTGCAAAAGAAGACGCGGCCCGGACCCGCGCGGCCAACCAAACGGCGCGCCAGCTCGCCCTGATTCGGATTGCGATAAAGATTGCTCGTGTGGATGAGTTCACCGGCCTGGCGTTGCACCGCCGCAACCCAGTGCGGATGGCAATGGCCGAGCGCACTGACGGCGATGCCCGAGGTGAAATCAAGGTAAGCGGTGCCCGCATCGTCCCACACTTGGGCGCCACGACCACGCACCAACGTCAGCGGCGCGCGGGCATAATTCTTCAGCACATGCGCGTCGTAAAGATCGGCGGTGTTGGTGCGGACAATGGAAGGCGTGCTCATCGGGTTGAGAGTAAGGATATACGGCCCGACCGCCGGTGCTCGCAATGGTATTCGGCCCCGACGCGCCGCTCAGCCGTGCACAATTTCGGTGCCGATGCCCTTGTCCGTGAAAATCTCCAACAGGATGCTGTGCGGCAAGCGTCCGTCCACGAAGTGAACGCGCTGGACGCCCTCCTGCAGCGCCCGCATCGCGCTATGCACCTTGGGCCGCATGCCTTTGTCGATGACACCGGTCTTCTTCAGATCATCCACCTGGCTGATTTTCAGCGTGGAGATGAGCGAGTCGGGATTCTTCGGATCGGACAGCAGGCCCGGCACATCGCTCATGTAAACCAAACGACGGGCGCGGAGGGCGCTGGCCACCCGGCCGGCCACAAGGTCGGCATTCACGTTGTAGGGTTTGCCGTCGTAGCCTTCTGCCACCGGTGAAATCACCGGGATGAATCCTTCGCCGATTTCCTTTTTGATCAGCTTTACCTTCACTTCGGTAACCTCACCGACATAGCCAAGGTCAATCGGCTGACCGTTGTCGTCAGTCTGGAGTTTTTCGCAGACCAGCACAGCGTCGCCAGGCAGCCCCTTGGGCTTGCCACGGGCCGTGATGATGGCGTTGCACACGTCCTTGTTGACGATCTCGTCGAGCGTGCGCTTCACCACCGCGATCGTCGCCTCGTCGGTCACGCGCATGCCATTCACAAAATTGGCCTTCAGACCCGATGTTTCCATCGCCCGGGTGATGGCTTTGCCGCCGCCGTGCACGACGACGACATTAATGCCGACGGCCGCGAGAAACGCGATATCGTAAGCCACGAAACTGCGCACGGCCGGGTCAGGATCGTCCATGAAACTGCCGCCGTATTTGACGACAAAGGTAGAGCCGCGAAAATCCTGGATATAAGGCAAGGCCTCGAGGAGGACCTTGGCCTTGGCGGTAACTTCAGCAACGTTCATCAGCGAGTGATCAGGAGTTATGATTAAAGTGAAAGGCGCGGAGCGCTCTGACGGACGGGAGATTCAGAGCGAAGCCTTCAACGCATAATGCCTCGGGGCCGGGTATTTCCATAAAAATATCACCAACCAACCCTCATTCGGATCCACCCTGCATTTTCGCTTCACTCCTCGACCGGGCGGCTTCAGTTCTACCTGTGTGGCCAGCACATCCCTGAACTTTTCCTCGCGAGACGCCCACCGCACTTGGCTGGCGTCGCAAGCGGCATTGCCCGCCGGTTTCAAAGTCGGCACCACGCGATTTGAATTCGTTCCGCGTGAAGCGCCCAAGCCAGCCAAGATGACGCTCACCTTGATCGCACTGGAAAATCCGACGGCGGATTTCGCAGCGGTCTTCACGCGTAACGCCCTGCCCGGCGCCCCCATTTTGATCGGCCGCCAGCGCCTCGACGAACCGCAACTCGGTGCCATCATCATTAACAACAAAATCTCGAATGTCTGTGCGCCGGACGGTGTGGCCACCGCCGAGAAAGTCTGCGCCGCAGTCGGCGACCTGCTAGATATCCCGGCATCCGCCATCCTGCCTTCGTCGACCGGAGTCATTGGCTGGAGCCTGCCCGCCGAAAAGATGTTGGAATCGTTGCCCGCAGTTCTCCCGGGCCTGCAACGCACATCGATTTTGCCCGCCGCCGAAGGCATCGTAACCACCGACCTGTATCCCAAGATTCGTCGCGCTGAAGTCGGCGGCGGCAGCATTGTCGGCATCGCGAAAGGCGCGGGCATGATCGAGCCCAATCTCGCCACGATGCTGGTCTATATTTTGACGGACATCGCGGTGCCACGCGCGGCACTGCGTGCCATGCTGCCACGCGTCGTCGGCCCGAGCTTCAACAGCATCAGCGTCGACAGTGACACCAGCACGTCGGATACGGTCGCGCTGGTTTCTTCCGGCCAAGTGCCATGCGAAGATCTCGCAGCATTTGAAGCCGCCCTCGCCACCGTGTGTAGCGATCTGGCCGAGGACGTCGTGCGCAATGGCGAAGGCGTGCGCCATGTGCTGCGTGTCGCCATTTCCAACGCGCCGGACGAAATCACTGCGCGTCAGCTCGGCAAAGCCGTGGTCAACGCCCCGCTCTTTAAATGCGCCGTGGCCGGCAACGATCCGAACGTCGGCCGCCTCGTGCAGGCGATCGGCAAGCACGCAGGCAGCCTGGGCACTGGCTCCATTGATCTGAGCAAACTGCGACTGCACATGGGGGGCATCGAGATTTTCGCCAACGGAGTGTTTCAGTTGAACCCGCAAAAAGAGCAGGCGCTGGTGGCACATTTGAAATCTGCCGAGCTCTATGCCAGCATCGTCCCGGCCGACGGGATCTACGCCGCTGCCGTGGATTATCCGCCACACGAGCGGTGTGTGGAAATCAGCATTGATCTCGGCACGGGTTCCGCCGCCGCCACGGTCATTGGCGGCGATCTCACGCACGAATACGTCAGCGAAAACGCCGACTACCGCAGCTGAGCGACGTCAGATCAGCCCGGCAGTCTCCGGGAAACCGCACCACAAGTTCATGATCTGCACGGCTTGGCCGCCGGCGCCTTTGATAAGGTTGTCTTCAGCCGAGGTGATCACGAAGTTTTTGGTGCGCGGATCGTAAACGGCGGAAAGGTCGACGCGATTCGTGCCGACCACATGAGCCGTGTCCGGCGTTTCGCCAGACGGCAGGATTTGCACGAACGGCGAATCACCATAAGCCGCCTCCCACGCGGCATAGAGCGCCGCGATGTCCGGCTTGGCCGCCGGAACCGTGATCGTCGTGGCGATGCCGCGCCGCATCGGCGCTAGGTGCGGATTGAATTGGATCACCACGGGCGCGCCGGAATGCAACGCGAGCTGTTCTTCGACTTCGGCCAGGTGCCGGTGCTTGGCAAGGCCATAGGCCTTGGCGCTTTCGGCCCGCTCTACATAAAGATACATCTCCTCGGCCTTCTTGCCCGCACCGCTGACGCCACTCAGGGAATTGACCACAATATGCTCGCGGGAAATCACCCCGGCCTTCAGCAGGGGCACGAGCGGCACGAGGATGCTGGTCGGATAACAGCCGGGAGCGGCCACGAGCCCGGCCTCGGTTTGCCACGCAGGCGAGGTCAGCTCGGGCAAAACATAACGTGCGTCTTTGATCAGCTCGGGCGCGTGATGTTCGCCATAGTAGCGCTCGTAGGTTTCCAAGTCGGAAATTCGAAAATCGGCGCTCAGATCGATGACCTTCTTGCCCGCCGCGACGAGTGCGCGCGCGTAGGTCGCCGCCGCGCCATGAGGAAGGGCGAGGAAAAACAGGTTCACCTCGCTCGCAGCCAACGTTGCAGGGTCGGAATCAACGAAGCAAAGTCCTTGATCGGCGCCGCGCAGCGACGGGATGACCTTGGAGAGCGGTTTGCCCGCATGCGTGCGGGACGTGACGGTGGTGAGCTCAACCTTGGGATGCCCAAGGAGCAGTTTAACCAACGCTTCACCGGTATACCCGGCGGCGCCAACGATTCCGACTTTCATGGTAAACAGGATTCAGGTTTCAGAGGGAGGGAGAGTCACGAGTAAAATTACGGCACAAAAAAAGCGGGCCGGTAGTCCGGCCCGCTTTGAAATTTGCAGGAGGCGTCTCGCTTAGCGCTTCGAGAACTGGAAGCGCTTGCGGGCGCCGGGTTGGCCGGGCTTTTTGCGCTCTTTTTCACGCGGGTCACGGGTGAGGTGACCGGCCTTCTTCAAGGCCGCCCGGAGCTCGGGATTGAGCTTTTCGAGGGCGCGGGCAATGCCGTGGGCAACCGCGCCAGCCTGGCCGGAAATACCACCGCCGCTGACATTGGCGGTAACGTCGATCTTGTCGCGCAGCTCAACCGTGAGGAGAGGCGCGTAAGCCTGCTTGGCAAAATTCTCGTGCGTGAAGTGGGTATCAAAGTCGCGACCGTTGGCGACCAGCTTGCCGGAGCCTTCGGTGATGCGAACACGGGCGGTCGCGGTTTTGCGGCGGCCGGTAGCGGTAAAGACGGAAGTGTCGGTGCTCATGGTCTAATCAAAGGGCGATTTTCACGGGATTCTGGGCCTCGTGAGAGTGGGTCGGACCGGCGAAGACGCGCAGTTTCTTCAACATCTGGCTGGCGAGGCGGTTCTTCGGGAGCATGCCCTTGACGGCGTGCTGGATGATGAACTCGGGCTTGTTCTTGCGAACATCGGAGAGCTTGCGGTAGCTCTCGCCGCCCACGTAGCCGGAGAAGAACATGTATTTGTTTTGCTCTTCCTTCTTACCGGTGAGGACGACTTTCTCAGCGTTGATCACCACAACGTAATCGCCAGTATCAACGTGCGGAGTGTAGTGCGGGTTGTGCCGGCCGCGGATGACGTTCGCGATCTTGACGGCAAGACGGCCCAAAACCTGCCCCTCGGCATCAATGAGATGCCACTTGGGCTGCACGGTTTCTTTCTTGGCGAGGATGGTTTTCATGGGAAAAGAGGCCAATAGCTAGGGTCTGAAATGGCCGTGTCAAATATTTTGATGGCAAAAAACCCGCCCCGGGACGACCGGGACGGGTTCAAGACTGGTTTCAGGCTGCGATTACCGCTCAGAACCCGATGGCAACGCCGATGGTGCCATAGAAGTTGCTGTTCTTGCCGTAGCCGTCACCACCCGGGAGGTTGTTGTGGGTGTAGTTCAGGCCGACGGTGATGGTGCCCGAATCGGAGATGGCGAACGGAACCGCGACCCCAAGGCTGTAGTAGGTCATGCTGCTGCCGACATCCGGATCAGCGCGGCCCAAAGCAGCACTGAAGTCCAACGAAGCACCAGCGGGCTCAAGAGCGACGCTGTAACCGACGGAACCTTCAATCGTGATGACCTCAAGCGTCGTGTCGTAGTAGAGGTAAGCGCCGGGCGAGAATCCACCCACGGAGCCGCTCACGCCGACATAAGGCTCGAAAGTAGAGCTGTCAGCGCCGCCACTCGTGTCGAGCTCGGGATAGTAGTAAAGGCAGGCGCCAACATCGATGGCCCAGCTGTCGGACAGATCGGCCCCGTAACCGACGTAGAAGTCGATTTCGTTGTCGATATTGTCCACGATCGGTTGAGCCGACCAGACGCCGGCGGTAATCGGACCTGCGGACACCTCAACGGAGGGGAAGAGCGTGTCTTTGGCCAACTGAACGCCACGGAACACATACTTGTTACCGTAGGTGAAATCCACGGTGACGGAGTAGGAGCTCGCGGGCTCGGCATCTTGGGCGCGCAAACCAAGGCCGGCGGTGCAGAGCGCGGCCATGATGAGTAGTGTCTTCTTCATAGTTTGGTAGTTTTCTAGGTTATTTTTGGTGTTACGGTGACTGATGCAGGGTGCCGGGCAGAAGTAGGCTTTGCTTTGGCGGCCTGCATCGGTTGAATGACCGGACAAACCAATCGTTGTTCAGCAATCCCCAGGCCAGTTCAGAAAAAAAATCATGTTACATCGTTTATTACTGATAATCAGTGGTTTATTTGGAATTTGTGGCATTGGCTTGGGCGCGTTTGGTGCTCATGGCCTGCATGATCGGCTGATCGCAAGCGGCATGCTTTCCGCTTGGGAGACGGCCGTGCTCTACCACTTGGTGCATACGGTGGCCATCTTGGCGGTCGCTCTGGTTGGACTCGGCCAACATACCGCGGCAACGCGCTGGCTCCAACGCGCAGGGCTCTGGTGGGCTGCCGGCATCCTGCTCTTCTCCGGCTCACTTTACCTCATGGCGCTGGGCGGACCGCGCTGGTTGGGCCCGATCACCCCGGTGGGCGGACTCGCCTTTCTGGTCGGCTGGACTATGTTGCTGCCGGCCGCAGCCAAGTCCGGTCGCTGATTACTGCCGATGAAGCTGCCGCCTGATTTGATGGCCGTGCTGGAGGCGGTGCGTCGCGTGGGTCGGCCGCGACTGGTGGGCGGCGGGGTGCGGGACTGGCTGCTCGGCTTGGAGTCGCATGACTATGATGTCGAGGTGGCGGGGGTTGATTTCGAAACCCTGCAGCGCGCACTCGCTCCCTTTGGTGCAACCGACGTCGTCGGTCGCAGTTTCGGCGTGATCAAACTGCGCAATCGCGGCCGTGAATACGATTTCAGCCTGCCGCGACGCGAGTCCAAAACCGGCGCCGGACATCGCGGTTTCATGGTGCAACCGGATCCTGATCTGAGTGACGCCGAGGCCGCGGCCCGCCGGGACTTCACGGTCAACGCCATCGCCTACGATCCGTTTGCGGACCAACTGATTGATCCGCACGACGGACAGAGCGATTTGCGGCAGCGCCTCCTGCGGCACACGAGTGCGGCGTTCAGTGACGATCCACTGCGGGTGCTGCGCGGCTTTCAACTCGCCGCTCGCTTCGATTTCGCCTTGGCGCCTGAAACTGCCGCGCTTTGTCGTCGCATTTCCCCGTCATACCACGAACTACCCAAGGAACGCGTGTGGGGCGAATGGGAGAAATGGGCCGTCAAATCGACGAAACCCTCCCGTGGGCTCGATGTGCTGACCGAAACAGACTGGCTGCGGCATTTTCCGGAGATCGCCGTGCTGGCCGAAACGCCGCAAGATCCCGAGTGGCATCCGGAAGGCAACGTATTCGTGCACACCCAACTTTGCCTCGACGCCTTGGTGAAACTGGCAGGCTGGGCTCAATCACCCGCTGTGCGCCGGCTTCAACTCAGCCTCGCCGTGCTGGCGCATGATTTCGGCAAGCCCGCCACCACCGTGCGCGGCGAACGCAAAGGCCAAGAGCGCATAATCAGTCCCGGCCATGAAGCGGTCAGCGTGGAGCCCACCCTCGCCTTTTTGAGGCGCATCGGCGCACCGTTGGAATTGGACGGTCTCGTCAGTCCCTTGGTGATGCACCACCTCGCGCATCATCACGGCCAAGGCGAATTCAGCGATGCAGCCGTGCGCCGGCTCGCCCGCAAACTCGCGCCGGCGACAATTGACGATCTGATGCTGGTGATGCGAGCGGATCACGATGGCCGGCCGCCGCTGCATTCGGCGGAGACCTTGGCACATATTGAAGCGCTCGGCGCCAAAGCCCAAGCGCTGGCCCTGCAAGCTGCGGCCCCGCAACCGATTGTTCTGGGCCGTCACCTGATCGCGCTCGGGCACCCCCCTGGACCGGACTTCAAGCCCATCCTCGATGCCGCATTCGAGGCGCAACTTGACGGTCAATTCACGCACGAGCTCGGCGGTATCGCCTGGCTAAGACACTATTTATCCGTGCCTCCCTTGAAATAACCCCCTCAATCCCTTTCCTTTTATCATCATGGCCACGACTCAACTCGATCAACTGAAGCAGTTCACCAAGGTGGTCGCCGACACCGGCGATTTCGCGAGCATGAAAAAGTATGCTCCGCAAGACGCCACCACCAATCCCAGCCTGATTCTCAAGGCCGCCGGCATGTCCGACTATGCCTGGCTAGTGGACAAGGCCCTGCAGGACACCGGCAAGACCGCTTCGCTCGAAACCACGATTGATCAATTGCTGGTGCTGTTCGGGCAGGAAATCCTGAAAATCGTGCCCGGCCGCGTGTCCACCGAAGTAGACGCCCGTCTGTCCTTCGACACCGAAGGCAGCATCGCCAAAGCCCGTGACATCATCGCACTCTACGAAAAGGCCGGCATTTCCCGCGATCGCATCCTCATCAAGATCGCCTCGACTTGGGAAGGTATCAAAGCCGCCGAGACCCTCGAAAAAGAAGGTATCCACTGCAACCTCACCCTGCTGTTCTCCTTCGCCCAAGCGGTCGCCTGCGCCGAAGCCAAGGTGCAGCTCATCTCGCCCTTCGTCGGCCGCATTCTCGACTGGTATAAGAAAAGCACCGGCAAGGACTACGCCGGCGCCGAGGATCCCGGCGTGCAATCGGTCACGGAGATTTACAACTACTACAAAAAGTTCGGCTACACCACAGAGGTGATGGGCGCGAGTTTCCGCAATACGGGCGAGATCCTTGAGCTGGCAGGCTGCGATTTGCTGACCATCTCTCCCGCCCTGCTCGGCGAATTGCAGGACGCCACCGGCGAAGTCACGCGCAAGCTTGATGCCAGCAAGGCGGCGCAAGCCGACCTCAAGCAGGTAAGCTTCGATGAAAAATCTTTCCGTTTCGCGCTCAACGAGGACGCGATGGCCACGGAAAAAACCGCCGAAGGCATCCGGTCCTTTTCGGCCGATATCGTCAAACTCGAGCAGGTGCTGCAGAAGAAGCGGGGCTGAACGCAAATTCCGCCGGCCCGGTCCGGAGCATGCCACTGCGCGTGATGCGCGCGCGCAGGCCGCCACGGCCGCGCAGCCATTCCTCAGCGCCCGCCGCCACCGCTTGGTTCATCCAGTAACACGGCTTGGCCTCGCCCGTGCCTTCAAATTCCACGCCCTGCATGACAAAGCGGCGGCCTTCCAATTCAGCCAGCGGCAAACCCGCCACGAGCACGTTGCGGCGAAATGCCCCGGCGGATAGCGTCGCGAGTGAAAACTCCCGCTTAATCGCTTCGTAATCCTCCCATGCAAAGAAGGTGATCTGCCCTTTGTAGTCTGCTTTGAAATCGAAGAAGCGATCGCCTTCAATGCCGCGACCGGCCACGCATTGAATCGCCTCGACCGCAACCGTCGGCTCGCTGCCGGCAGGCTGGCCATGATGACCAAAGTAGTTATGCCCGGGTGAGACAAAAATCTGGCGGATGTGCACGTCCACGCCGCCAAAACTATCCCGCTAAGCCGAACCGACAAGCCCACGCTTCATTTATGCCAGCCCCCGTTCTGCCCATTCGCGCGTTCCAGTGGGATCTGGCACGCCAAGTCGAACGCCTCGACTGGCTGCTGCAGCAACTCCCGCGCTACGCGGACTGGGGTTATCAGGAGCTGTATCTGCACCTCGAGGATGCAGTGGAGTTTCCCAGTCTGCCGGCAGTCGCACGGAAAGACGCATACACTTATCGCCAAATGGAGCGGCTGGTCACGCGAGCGACCAAGGCAGGAATCAACGTGGTGCCGATCGTCAATCTGCTCGGGCACACCCAGTATCTCATCAAGGTGCCCGAACTGCGCGACCTCAACGAACTGCGCAATGCCGACGGTTCGCCGCAGGCGACCGGGCAAATCTGTCCGTTGCATCCGCGCACGCTCGAAGTCGCCGAACAACTGCTGCGTGACATGGCGCCCTTTTGCACGGCCGGGAAAGTGCACGTTGGCCTCGATGAATCGTTTCACCTCGGCAAACATCCGCTGAGCCGGCGCGAGGTGCGCCGCATCGGCTTGGCCACGCACTTCGCCGGTCACGTCAACCGGCTGCGCGAGATCACCCGTCGGATGAATCTGCGCATGGGCATGTGGGCCGACATGCTGTATTTCCTGCCGGGTGCCATCCCGCTGCTGCCGAATGACCTGATCGCCTACGATTGGTATTATTATCCGTTCAAACGACTGCCACGCGTCGAACTGTTCAACTATGCCGAGGTCGATCTCGCAACGCCACTGATGAAGCGCGGTATCGAATATTGGGGCTGTCCGATGAACGGTGCGTTTCGTCACGAACCAATGCCACACTTCAATGATCGGCTGGCCAATGCGGTTTCATGGTGGAAACGCTGCCGCAAAATCGGCGCCGCCGGTTTTCTTATGACGTCGTGGGAACCTAACCGGCTGGCCATGGAAACAACGACATTGGTGGACGCCGCCGTTTCGGAATTATGGAGCCCTCGTAAGCGACGACTAAACCGCACCGCAATGTTGTCGGCTGGCATCCGCAAGATATCCAATCAACGTAACTCAGCCCTCGTCGCGGCTGAGTTGCTCGCCGCTGATCGCCACGCGTTCACTGGCTACGCTCGATGGGAAATCAATAAAGCATGGCTGCTAGCATCGGGCCCGAGGAATTTGGCCACATATTCCCGTGAGCTGGGCTTTTTTGATAAGTTGGCACTCAAGTCAGCCCATTGGCCTGTGACCTTGGCGGCCAGTATAGCCTACAGACGCTACTTGGCCGTGCGCGATGTCCACGTGCGGATTTGGCGCGATGCGACGCTTTCCCTGCGAGAGCACTGGACCCGAAACCGCCCCATCATACAACAGCTCCGTCGTTTGCTGGCACAAACCAAAGTCTTTCAAAAGGAGTGGTTCCAAGGACGCCACGCCGCAGAACAAATGTGGCTCACAAGTCGGCAACCGAACTCAACGGCGCCCAACTTGGTCCTGCTGGATCGCGATCAGCTCCAATTAGAAATGTGGTCTGCATGGCTGCGCCAATGCCTGATCAACTCTGAGCATGTGATGACAGCGAACACCGTGGTCGCTGGTTGGCTGTTGAGTTTCTCAGTCTGGAATTTCGCCCCGGCAGTTCAGCGGATCGTGATTGAACAAAGAATCGGGCACGCTTGGCAGCCTGTAAAATCGTGCCACACCATCGAATTTCAGAGCCGTGGGGCTGCACCTCAATCATCTCTAAGGCACCTTTATGCCGCTCCGGTTTCAGGCTCGACCGAACATCCTCCATCTTTGCGATTAGTGATTGGCGGAGTCGGCCGCGTCAGAATTTCAGAGCTAAAAATCACCGACGGTATTAATACTTGGACCGCCGCATCAAAATCCTGGCTGGAAGTTGGCCACAAGCCGGTCACGGGATGGCCACGATTGGATCGCATATCCTGCTATGTGCCCAAATTACTGCGCATTTAAACAAACAAAAAGGCGGCCGGGATTTCCGGCCGCCTTGTTTTAAGCTTTGCGCCTAAAGACTTCTTAGAAGTCGTAACCCACGCTCAACTGCATGCGACGCGGGGTCTGCCACGAAGTTGGGAGGAGGTAGGTGGCGTCACGCGTGCCCGAGAGGTCGACTTCAGCGGTTTCAACGCGTTCCATAACGGTCTGGAGGTTGAGCACGTTGAAGATATCGAGCTGCATCGTGAGCTTCTTTTGAGCCCAGGCCGGACGGTAGCGGAGGCTGAGGTTGTTTTCGAACACCCAGTCCATGCGACCGGCGGCGCCACGGGACACCTTGTAGTAGTCGGATTGGTAAGCCGTGCCGACCACCGGATCGTTAAACCAGCCGAGCTTATTAAGCGCGCGGCCCGAGGTGTAACGCAGGTTCGTGCCGAGGGTCAGCTCATCGGTAAGCGCATAGGAACCGAAGAACTTGAACGCATGGCGACGGTCGTTGGCCAGGTAACCGTAGGATCCGGTTTGCAGCGCCGGGGTATCGAACTGAATCGTAATACCGGCATCATCCTGGTCGTTATCGGACAGAACCCAACCCTCGGTGTTACCGTAGTTTTGCGACCACGTATAGGAGAACTGAGCGGACCATTTACCATCCCAGACCTTTTCGATGAGGAGCTCAACCGCGGCATACTTACGGATACCTTCGGTGTAACCGAGCTGCTCAGCAGTCAGGGTGACCGGAACAACCCCATTGCCGTCCTCAAAGTCCCACGCGGTTTGCATGCCGCTGCCGGGATTGCCGAGCACGTAGTGGAAGTAGCCGGAGAAATCAGCCCCGGCAAGGCCGAGCGTGTTCTGGGCATATTCGGTCAAAGCATGGTCAACGATCATGTCGTCCATGGTGGATTGCAGCTCGCGGTAGGTGCCGCGGATGCCGATACGATAGTCCTCGTTCAATGCGTGGTCCACACCGAGGATGATTTCGTCCTGATACATCGGTTCAATGCCGCGGTCCACGATGGTGTCCTTGTCCGGGATGCTGCCATCCGAGAAGAACGTCGTGTTACCGATCTTGGCGCCCTTGATCGGGGTGCCATCAGCATTGACGCCATTCAAGACGTAGTAGTCTTGGGTGTAGAGCTCACCACCGGAGAGGCGAACATTGGTGTTCGAAGCCACCGGCATGTGGTAACGACCATAGTTGGCGTAGATCTTGGTCTTCTGGTCACCGAAGAGATCGAACGAAGCGCCGAGACGCGGAGCGATCTGGTCGTCGATGGTAATAAACGCCTCACCAGCTTTGTTGTAGTTGGTGAAGGACTCGTTGCGGACGCCAAGGCGGAGCAACAGGCGGTTGTCCATCAGGCTCCAGTTGTCTTCGACGTAGTATGCTTCGGACTCAACGTCGAAAGAACCGAGCACTTGGTAGATACGGTCACGCACCGCTTGGGTGACACCGGCCGGAACCGTGCCGCCCGAAAGGGAAGCGCCGGGAGTGACGGTGACATAACGGTAGTAGATACCACCGGAGTAGGACGTTTCGTCATCCGAGGTGTTGTTCTCACTGTCGTAACCCACGCGGAGGGTATGGTCACCAAGGAGCGAGAAGGTATAGGTCAAGTCAAGACGCATGGACTCGCGAGTATCGAAACCGGCGGAAACCAAGGACGTGCTACCGGAGAGGGTGCTGGCACCACCAGCGCGGGCATCGATGACGAGAGGAACCGTATCTTGGTCGCTCAAGGTTGAGAGCGTGTTCTCACCCTTACCCCACATGGCGGACAGCGTGAGATTGTCAGTCAAGCTGCCAACATAGCGGGCGATCTTCACTTCACCACCACGGGTCGACTCGATGTTGAGCGGATTGGTGCCCTGATCGGTTTTCGATGCGTAGTTGAAGTCCGTATCGGTGTTGAGCGTGTTGCTCTCATTCTTGATGTAGGTCACTTCCACGGTATGACCGGGGAAAACGTTGGCGGTCAGTTTGCCGAGGTAGAGCGGGTCATCCAGCTTCTGGTGACGGATACGTGTGCCGGACGAGATGACGTTTTGCGTCTGGATGTCGCGGACATTATAGAGACCGTAGAAGAACAGTTTGTCCTTAAGGATCGGGCCGCTGGCATAGACGTTAATGTCCAAGCTGTCGTATTCGTCAGCGCCGTTGTAGTTCCAGACGGAGTTCGGGGTGCCACCTTGCGAGGTGTAGAACACGTTGGGTCGATCCTCGTAGCCGGCATCCGGAATGTAGTAAACATTGAAGCCGCCCTTGTAGGTGTTCGAACCGGTCTTGGTCGTGGCATTGATAACGCCACCCAGCGAGCGGCCGAACTCGGCGGAGTAACCGCCGGTCTTGACTTCGAACTGGTCGTAAGCCTCGAACGGCACGCTCATCGGGTTGGTGCCCGTGCGGAAGTCGCTAAGGTTGAAGCCGTCGACAAAGTAGGCGTTTTCAGCGACCGAAGCGCCACCGAAGGAAGCGAGGTTGCCGAAACCGGGGTCACCGACAACGGTGCCAGGAGCCATCAGCGCAACGTCGGTCGTGTTACGGGCGACGGGCAGCTGCTTGAGCTGAACCGCATTGAACACCGTGACGGATTCAGTGCGGCTGAAATCGATCGGGTTGAAAGAGACACCGGTAACCTCGAACTTTTCGAGTTCAATGATGGCGTCATCGCCGAAGTTCACCGTAGAGGTGGACGCGAGGCTGACCTCGACGATCACTTCGCGCTCCTGACCCGTGGCCGTGACCTTGTAACGGCCCGGGGGCACCGACGTCATGACGAAGGAACCGTTGCCGGAGGCGGTCACGGAGCGAGTGTAACCAGTGTCGACGCTGACGGCGGTGACAGTGCTACCAGCACCGACTTTACCGGCCAGCGAGCCAGTGGTGTTTGTTTGAGCATAACCAGCGTTGGTCGCAACGAGTGCGGTCAACACGGTTAGAGCCGCAACGGCGGCAAATCGTTTTGCGTAATTACCGAGCAAAACGAAACGTTCCAACAGGGCGCGGAATCCCCACGCCTTCCAGTCGGGAAGTGTGTTCATAGTTCAGTTGTGTGTGTTGTGTTGTTAGGCAAGAGAGCGGCCTGTGCCGCATGTTCTCTTGTTTATGACAAATGCAATTTCCGTGCCGGGAATCAACCAAATTTAGTTACGCCAAGGTTACGGCGCGTTTCTGCCCGCAAAAGCAACCCGTTGGCGCGTAGGCACAACGCCGCCCGAACCGGACGGTTATAGCAGTGCCTTGAGGTCCTGCGCGTGGGCCAAAGCTGTGTCCACCGCATCGGCGCTGACTGTGAAATGCCCCATCTTGCGCCCCACCCGCGCCTCGGCTTTGCCGTATAGGTGCAGCTTGGCACCGGCGTGTTTCAACACTGCCGGCCAATGCGGCAGACGGCGGGTCTTGCCATCCGATTCAAACCACGAGTCTCCCAGAATGTTGACCATCACCGCCGGCGATCGCTGCGCAGGATCACCCAAGGGCAATCCGCAAACGGCCCGCACGTGTTGTTCGAATTGAGAAACCCAACATGAATCCAAAGTGTAGTGTCCCGAGTTGTGCGGACGCGGGGCGAGTTCGTTGACCAGCAGCTCACCTTCGGTCGTCAGAAACAGCTCCACCGCAACCAGACCCACCACGTCCAGCTTATTGGCGATATCTTGGCCGATCGCCTCCGCCTGCTCGCAAATTCCGACCGCCACCCGCGCGGGCACAATGGAAAAATCGAGAATGTGATTGGTGTGAATGTTCTCCGCCACCGGAAAGGTCCGGCATTCGCCGTTGCTGCTGCGTGCCACCACCACGGAAAGCTCGCATTGGAAATTGATGAAGCGCTCCACCACGGCCCGTTGTCCGGCGAACTGCTTCACCGCCTCCTTCACGCCGGCCTCATCCTTGACCTTCAACTGGCCTTTGCCGTCGTAGCCGAAGTCAGCCGTCTTGACCACGCACGGCAATCCAACCTCGCTGATCGCTGCCGCGACATCGCCATCGACGGCGACTGCGCAAAATCGGGCGTGGGGAATACCGTTGTTTTTCAACCAAGTCTTCTCCCGCAAGCGGTTCTGACATACCTCCAGCACCCGCCAGTGCGGATACAGTTGCGTAAGGTTTTCCGACTCGATCTGCCGCAAGGGTTCGGCCGGGATGTTCTCAAATTCATAGGTCACCACATCGCAGTTCCGCACAAATTCCCGCAGCGCTTCGGTGTCGGTGTAAGGCGCATTGACTTCCCGGTTCGCCACCGCTCCCGCCGGACAATCGGCCTGCGGTTCATAAACATGCACGCGGTAGCCGAGTGTCTGCGCCGCCTGCGCCAGCATGCGGCCCAATTGACCGCCACCCAGAATACCGATGCAACTGCCGGGAAGAATCATTGCCATGCCTCAATGGCAGGCGCGATCAGCCGAACCGCAAGCCAAACTCACGGCCGCCTCAGGGCAACTTGGCCTTGAGCACCGTCGCCGTCTGCGTGGCGCGATGGTTCTCCACCGCCTTTTGGATCGAGCGATTGTTTCCCGCCAGAATCTGCGCGGCAAAATGCCCTGCGTTGATCGCACCTGCCTTGCCGATCGCAAACGTGGCCACCGGCACACCGCCCGGCATTTGGACGATTGAAAGTAGCGAGTCCATGCCCTTGAGCGTCGCCGACTCCACCGGCACCCCAAGCACCGGCAGGGTCGTCATCGCAGCAGTCATGCCCGGCAAATGCGCCGCGCCACCCGCCCCGGCAATGATCACCTTAAGTCCGCGTTTGACCGCGCCGCTGGCGTAGGAAACCAGCAGCTTGGGCGTGCGATGCGCACTGACTACACGCTTTTCATAGGACACGCCGAGTTGTTCGAGCGTAGCCGCGGCATGCTTCATCGTTTCCCAGTCCGATGTGCTGCCCATGATGATTCCTACCAATGGTTTTGCCATGGGCGAAATCATTGCGGTCGGCACGCCGCTGTCACTTCCTAAAACCGCCTCAAACCGAACGCCCGCCCAAGAGCCGCGCCGGCAGGAAAAGCAGGGCGCGGATCAAGGCGAACGCCGCCGCGATGACCATCCCGGCCAGTCGAAACGGCAGGGCAATCAACCACAACACCGGCAGCAGCACCAGCGCGAGCAGAGCCAGCGGCCAGCAGAGCATCAGCAGGCCGCACCAGAGCAGGAATGCAATCAGCAGGCTCATGGCGATCAGAGTAATGAAACCCCTTTGGGCGCGCGGACAATCACGGTGCCGGCAATCTTATCATGCCAGCTTTGCTTTCCCTTGTCGAAGGCCACCCATACGAAGCCGAGTCCGATGACGATGAACGAGAGGACAGCGCCAAGGCAGCGCACCACCGCCACGATCCAATCCACCGGACGATCATCCAAGCGCACGACCTTGAGGCCGCAGACGATACCGCCGATGGTGGTGCCGCGCAGGGCCCAGAAAACCACATGATAAATCGAGAGCCAAAGCAGAAAGAATGCCTCGGAGTGGGTTAGTGCGCCGACGAGCCCCACGATGATTACGTCCAGCGCGGTGGCGATCAAGCGGAGCCAGAACCCGGCGCGAGACAGGGATGACCCCGGCAATTCATCAGCGCTCATGGCACTGCCGACCACGGGGGGCGGTGCCACGGGAGCCGGACCCGCGGCAGCGGTCTCTTTGCGCGTGGTGAGAATCAACGTATAGATGACGATGCCCAGACCCAGCATGCCGAGCACCTTCCAAAGGAAGAATCCAAGGAACGGCACGGTGTAGAGGAGCAGGATGATCACGCTGCCCACCAGCGTGGAAACCGCAACGTGGCTCATGAATCCACCGCCGAAGTAGCGGGTAATCCGCCGACCGAGCCAGGCATGCACCACGGCTTTGCCAAAGAGCGTGCCGAAGAAGATCGCCGCCAGAACGAACGGAATCAGGACGATCCCGATACCCGTTATGGCCAGCAGCACGATCAAAACCGGCGTAAGCAAGATGCTCAGCAGCATCGCCAAGAGCGAATAGCCGGGACGTTGCTCAAACGTTTCTGTGCACTTTTCAAACGCCCGCGGGAACAGCAGGGCGAGAAATACATACATGACGAATACACCGATTGCGAGGGTCCACGCCCAAGTCAGACCCGAATCAAACGCGAGGGGACGACCCAAGAGCGCGCAGCGGTAGATCCAAGTCTTGAACCAGTCCATGCTGGCTCCGCGGAACAGATTAATTTCCTGCACATTGCCGTTAATCACCGCACCGTCTTCACGATGCAGTTGACCGCCAACCGCAACCACATCGCCATGAACGATGGCTTTGGGCCCCAGGTAAACATTGCCCATGACGGCCACCGCTTCGCCGTCGACCTCACCATTGATGGTGGTGTTACCCAAGACTGAGACTGCCTCGCCTCCGGATTTACCGTTGACGGTGGTGTCACCCAAAACCGACACGACCCCGCGCCGGCTTTCACCATTCAATGTTGAGTTGCCGAGCACCGAGACCAACTCGTGCACCACACTGCCCTCCGGCACCGTGTGGTCGCCAAAGGGCATTTCTTCGGCCGGCCCGCGTCGATGGCGAATGCCAACGCTGGCGGAAGAAGCTTCTTCCTCCGCATCGTCGCTCGACGTTTCGACCGTGATCGTCACCCCGCCGCTGTGCGCTTGGTCGTCCTCGCTCACTTCTTCTTCGGAGGTCGCGTCGAGCCGGCGCAATTCATCGGCTTCAGGCGCCGCATCTTCAATAGCCGTAGGCTCAACGGTTTCTGGTGAGTCAACCGCAAGCGGAGCATCGGGAGTTTCCGACACTTCAGCGGAGACCGGCGGTGGTTCGGGAGTTTCAGGCGCAGGGGTTTGCGCCCGGGCCATGACTGCCAAAGTCAGGGTGAGGCCCAGCGCAATGAGTGCGCTGACAAACAGGTTCTTGGATCGCATGGTCATGGGAATGGGTGGGGTTAACGGTGGTTAAAAAAAACGCGGTAGGCCGTGGCGCCGAGACCGACCAAGGTCGCATACATCACGCCGACAAAGGCCAGGGCGCCATAAACCCAGAGCGTGGGAATGCTGCGCGTGATCGCCGACCCGGCGTCAGTAATGCTGCCGAGGACCATCTTGGCGTGGGCCAGCGTGCCCATCGCGCTCGTCCACGGCGACGACGTGCCGACGTCCGCCCCGGCACGGAACACAATGGTGAACAACAACGCGGCGAATGCTCCGCTGAGCAACAGGAACGCAGCCTTGGCGGCTTGGGGCCAGTGAGCGAATGATTGACGCCACCACGGCAGGGATTGCCGGGCTTCGATGGCCGCCATCACGCGCTGTTCCAAGGAACGCGGGGCGCGCCGCTCAGGCAGCGAACGCAGCGTGCGGTCGATCAGCTTTTCAAGATCTTCGGGATTGGGCTGTGACATGGTGGATCAGGCGTTGAATTTTTCGTGAGTGGTGCCGCTGCGCATGAGCACTTGGGCCAAAGCGGCGCGGGCGCGGAGAATATCGGTCTTCACCTTGCTCAGCGAGACGCGGAGTTTCTTGGCGATCTCGTCGTAAGGCATTTCTTCAAAATGGAAGAGCACGAGCGGGACGCGCTGGTGTTCGGGCAATTGTTCGAGCGCGCTCTCGAGCCACGCTTTGCGTTCATCGGAATCGAGCTCGCCGAAAAAATTATCGGGCGCGGCAAACTCAACCTCCGCTTCGTCTTCGGCGCCGGAATTGTCTTGGCGCTTGAATTCGGAAAAGAAACGCCAGCGATTCCGGTAACGCGTCAAGTGATTGAGCGAGAGGTTGGTCGTGACGGTCTTGAGCCAGCCACCGGCGGTCGGGCTGGTCTGCAGATTGTCAAAGTGTTCATACGCCTTGAGAAAGACCTCCTGGGAAATGTCCTCCGCCTGCGCCTCGTTGCCAACGAGGCGAACCGCCGTGGAGAAGACCATATCCTGATAATTGCGCATAAACGTGGTAAAGTCGATCGGGGTGATCATCCCCTCTGGGTTCGTTCGCACTGGAGTTTCATCGTTCATGCCCAGAACACCGTCATTTCACCAAAGTCGCAGAAAAGTGCGTAGCAGGCTTTGCGCTCCCGGCCAAGTCCCGGAAATCACGAAAAACCCCTTACTTACGATCATTAGCCCGGAATTTAAGCCGATCGGCCGATATCGAGCCTCTTGCCAAAATCGCCCCGACCGGGGATTGTGTCATAAATTGTCATAAATCATGTCCCCATTTCTTACCCCTGATCCCGCGGTTGATGCGGCGGTTCGTGCCAAGGGCGAGCGGCTTTTCGCCTTGATGGACCAGCAGTCGCCCCCGGCCTTGTTTTCCAAGAAGGGCGCCTACGCCCGCCTGATGGAGTGGTCGATGAAGGATCCGGCGTTCAAGACGCAGCTCTTCCGCTTCGTGGACGTCCTCCCCTCGCTCAATTCCTCCGCCGAGATCGTGCGCCACCTGCAGGAATATCTCGGCGACAAGGCTGTCGAACTCAACCCGGCCCTCAAAGCCGGCCTCGCCGCCTCGTCTTTTGCCCCTGCCTTGGTGGCCAAACCGGTCAAAGCCCAGATCGTGGACATGGCCGGCCAGTTCGTCGCGGGCGAATCCGGAGAGGACCTGATCAAACAGATCAAAAAGAACGCCAAACTCGGTCTCGCGACCACCATCGATCTGCTGGGCGAAACGGTCGTCAACGACGCCGAGGCCGACGCGTTTTTGCGGCGCAACCTCGAGATTCTCGACTCGGTGTCGAAGCACTTTGCGAAAGATCCGCAACCCTGCTTCTCCGACCTCGGTGTCAAGGGTGCGCTGCCGCGCCTGAATCTATCCGTGAAAGTCTCCGCGCTCACGCCTGACATCAATCCGGCCGATCCGGAGAACTCCCTCGTCGCGCTCAAGCAACGCTTCCGTCCGATTCTCCGCCGCGCGGCCGAGGTCGGCGCGCTCATCAACTTCGACATGGAGAGCTACAAGCTGAAGGACCTCACCCTCGCGCTCTTCAAATCGATTTTCGAGGAACCCGAGTTCGCACAAACACCCGCCATCGGCATCGCCCTCCAAGCCTACCTGCGCGATTGCGAGCAGGACTTGCGCGACCTCGTCGCTTGGGCGCGGCAGCACAACCGCCCGCTTAACGTCCGGCTCGTGAAAGGCGCCTACTGGGATTATGAGACCATCCTCGCCCAGCAGCGCGAATGGCCCGCCCCCGTGTGGCAAAAGAAACCCGAGTCCGACGCGAACTACGAAAAGCTCACGGTATTCCTGCTCGATAACATTGACATCGTGACGCCCAATTTTGCCTCGCACAATGTGCGCACGGTCGCCCACGCCATCGTGCAGGCCGAAAGGCGCGGCATCGATCCACGCGCATACGAATTCCAAGCGCTCTACGGCATGGCTGACGAACTCAAGGCTGCGCTCATCCAAATGGGCCACCGCGTGCGCGAATATTGCGCCATCGGCGAACTGCTCCCCGGCATGGCCTATTTGGTCCGCCGTCTGCTTGAGAACACATCCAACGAGGGGTTTCTGCGCATCAAAAACATGGGCGAGGCGACCAAGGATCAGCTCCTCGGCAATCCCGTCAATGCCATCGCCGCCGCGCCCGAGCCTCTCGCGCCCAAGCCACGTCCCGCCGGTGCATTCGTCAACGCCGCCAACACCGACTTCTCGCGCACCGCATCGCGCGAAAAGCAACGCGCCGCGCTTACTGCCTATTCCGCGCAACTCGGCCAAAAGTGGCCGCTCATCATCGCCGGCAAGAAAATCCCCGATCGCGAATACATTCCCTCCGTCAATCCGGCCAAGCCCACGCAACTCATCGGCGCATGGGCCCGGGCGACTGTCGCAGACGCCGATGCCGCCGTCGCCGCGGCCCAATCCGCGTTTCCGCAGTGGCGCGCCACCCCGGTCAATGACCGCGCCACGCTCCTCGAACGCACCGCCGATCTGATGGAGGCGCGACGGTTTGAACTCAACGCGCTGCTTATCCTTGAAGCCGGCAAACCGTGGGTCGAAGCCGATGCCGACATATCCGAAGCGATCGACTTCTGCCGGTTCTACGCCGTCGAAATGCGCAAGCTCGCAAAGCCGGTCGTCACCCAACCCGTGCCCGGCGAGAAATGCCTGCAAACGTGGACGCCCCGCGGCGTCGGCGTGGCGATCGCGCCGTGGAATTTCCCGCTCGCGATCCTCACCGGCCTCGTCGTCGCACCACTCGTCGCCGGCAACACCATGATCATGAAGCCCGCCGAACAAACCTCGATCATCGGTGCGAAGTTGATGGACATCTTGATCGAAGCCGGCGTGCCGAATGGCGTCGTCAATTTCCTGCCCGGCTACGGTGAAGACATCGGCTCACATCTGACTTCGCATCGCGACGTGGACTTTATCGCCTTCACCGGCTCGCGCGCGGTGGGTTGCGCCATCTGGGAATCCGCGGGCCGCACGCTACCCGGCCAGGCCAACTTGAAAAAAGTTGTCTGCGAAATGGGCGGCAAAAATGCGCTCATCATCGACACCGACGCCGATCTCGACGAGGCTATCCCGGCCGCGCTTTACAGTGCCTTCGGCTTCAGCGGACAAAAATGTTCGGCCCTTTCGCGTCTCATCGTCCTCGACGAGGTTTACGATCATTTCGTCGAGCGCTTCGTATCGGCCTGCAGCGCCTATCCCATCGGTGACCCGGCCCTGCCGGGCACGCTGATCGGGCCGGTCATCGACGCCGAGGCGCAAAAGAAGATTCTCGGCCTGATCGAATCCGGCAAAAAGGAAGCCCGCCTCGCCTGGCAGGGCCGCGCGCCGCAAGAGGGCTATTTCGTGCCTCCCACCGTGTTCGTTGACGTGAAGCCGGCCCACATGATCGCCCGCGAAGAAATCTTCGGACCGGTCGTGGCCATCCTGCGGGCCAAGGATCTCGACGAGGCTTTCACCATGGTGAACGGCACGGACTACGCGCTAACCGGCGGCCTGTTTTCGCGCAGCCCCAAAGCGCTCGAGCGCGCGCAGCAGGAGTTGCTGGTGGGCAACCTCTACCTCAATCGCGGCATCACCGGCGCAATTGTGGAGCGGCATCCGTTCGGCGGTTTCAAGATGTCCGGCGGCGGCACCAAGGCCGGCGGCAAGGAATACCTGCAGAACTTCCTCTTCCCGCGCGTGATCGTCGAAAACGTGATGCGCCGCGGCTTCACCCCGCCGGACGAAAATTGAAAGGTTTTGCAACCGGATTGATTCAGGCCGTGTCTTGAGGGCGTGGAATACCTTGTCTGGAGCCTGACCGCCTTCCTGCTGCTGATCGGATTGATCGGCTGCATCGTGCCGGTGCTGCCGGGCACGACCCTCATTCTGTTCGGCGCCGTGCTGCACAAATTGCTGCTGCCTCACTCCATGACTTGGAGTGTCATCGGCTGGGTCGCAGTGCTGTGGTTTGTTTCCGTCCTGGCCGATTTCATTGGGGTGATGATCGGCGCCCGGCTCTTCGGCGGCGGCAAATGGGGCATGACCGGAGCCACCGGCGGAGCCCTCGTCGGTATGTTTTTCTCCCTGCCCGCGCTGCTGCTTGGCACCTTTCTGGGGGCAGTGGCGGCGGAAAAATACGGGGCCAAAAGGAGTGATCGCGAATCACTCAAAGCCGGGGTGGGGGCCACGGCAGGATTCTTCATTTCCACCGCGGCCCGATTGGCCTGCGCCGTGGCGATGATCGCACTGATCGTCGCCGCTGCGATCTGGCGGCTCAGCGAGCCGCCAGTGCTTTGACGCGGCGGCGCCAGAAAATCACCCCGGTCGCGAGCGCGATGAAGATCGCTCCGTAAGTGCCGGGTTCGGGCACGGGCGTGATGCGCGAATACTCCGAATCGTAGGGCTCCCAATAGGAACCGGGGCCATAGCCTTCGAAGTAGATCTGCGGCAGGATGTCGTCGATGGCCGCGTCATTTCGCACCAGGAGAAAATCGGTGTAATCAATCCAGTTGCGAATGTAGAGCAGGCTGTCCGGCGTGCTCATGAGCAGATCATCAAGGTAGAGAAAATTCGCATCGCACACGTTGCCGCCCGCGAAATCAATGATGGCCACACCGTCGATGGTCAGACTGGCAAAACTCTCGATCACCCCTTCGCCGCCGCTGCCGTTGAACTGCAGGATGGTCTCACCACCCCACTCGCTGCCGTAAAGCGTGAGGTTGGCGGTGTCGGCGATCTGCTCGTCGTTATTGATCTGCAAGATGTCGGTGCCGCGACCGTCGCCGACGTAAATATCACCGGTGATCGCCGTCGTGTTCGCGGACTTGTCGAGCGCGAGCGTGCCATCGTTCAGGTAAACGTCGCCCGTAAAGGTATTGGCCTCACTGCCGGACAGGGTGAGCGTGCCGTCGCCCGTTTTGGTCAGGTCCACCGGATTGGCGCCGTCGTCCGCGACGATCACACCGATATCGAGACCGCCGGAACCATAGATGTGCGCGATGAGCTCGCCGGAAGATGAGAAGAGGGTGCCCGAACCGGTGAAGGATTTTTCCCCACCGCCGGTGACCAGCAGGCCACCACTTTCGATGTCGAGGTTGCGACCGGAAAAATTGAGCGCGGTGGTGCCGCTGCCGTTGAGCCGGACGCTGTTGACGTCACGATCCGTCGCGCCGCCGAGATTGAAACTCCCGTCGCCCAAGCTGACGTTGGCGCCCGAAGCCCAGCTGCCATCCGCACTGGCCGCCGCGGTGATGTAGCCGCCGCTCACACTGGCGAAACTCGTGCCGTTGACCGTGGCATAGGCGAGGATACCGTCGTCAGTCGTCGGTGCTGAACTGAACAGCATCTGCGGAGTGTTGCCCGTATTGCTGTAGGTGCCGTTGGTCGTGGTGGAATTCGTAAAATTGACGGTGGCCCCGTCCGTTCGGTTGAGCGACGACGCGGTCAGGCGGGTGTAGCGGTTGCTGCGATTATTGACGATATCGATCGTGCTGGCGCCGCCGGTAAGATTGATGGCGCCGATGGTTTCGGTCGTGTTGCCGTTGCTGGTGCGGCCGGTGTAGGCCAGCGTGCCGCCATTGAGGTTGACGCCGGCGCTGTTGGAAAAGCGGGTGCTGTCGTTGCTGACCACATTATCCATCCGGAATGTGCCGCCGTCCTGCACGGTGAGGCCGGAAACGGAATTCATGTTGCCGTTCGACTCGAGCGTAACCGTGGCGCCTTTCACCGTGACCGTGCCGGCCAAGGTGTGGTTGCCACCGCGAAAGGCGAGATTGCCATCCCCAACCACGGTGAGGCTGCCGTTGCTGATGATGCGATTCATGCGCGCATCGGTCGTGGCGCTGCCGTCAACCACGCGAATGGTGCGATTGGCTCCGCCGAGATTCAGCGTGTTATTGAAAATGAGCGTGCGGTTGGCACTGCTGGAGCCGAGAATCAAAGTGTCGCCATTGCCCACGAAGTTGGCCGTGGATCCCCACGTCAATGCGGTGGTGGCGTTGTTGTTCAGCGTGACGGTGCGATTGGAGCCGGAGGCGGAGAAGCCGCCATCGCCGGCCCAACGGACCTGGCCCGCCCCGGTGCCGAGACTGCCGGTGAAATTGCCGGTGAGTTCGCGCACACCTCCGTCGAGCACGAGGTTGCTGCTGGATGAAACATTGCCGCGCAACGCGCCGCCTTGAATGACGGTCGCGCCCGAATATGAATTCGTGCCGGTGAGATTGAGGGTGCCCTCGCCAGTCTTGACCAAGCCGCCCCCGCTGCCGGTGAGATTACCGGAAAGCGTGGCATCAACCGAGGCCGATCCATTGGCCACCCTCACTTCGCGGGCGCCGTTGCCGAAATTGATGGCATTGGTCATGGTGACCATGGCGTTGGCGTAGTCGGAGCTCAGCAACAGCGCATTGCCGGTCGGCACAAAGCTGCCGGAGTTCCATGTCAGCTGGCCATTGGCCGTGCCGCTGGAATTGGTGAGTGAAACGGTGCGATTGGCACCGAAAGCGGAAAAGCCGCCGTCACCGGTGAACTGCACTTGGTCGCTGCCTGTGCCCAGGCGACGGGTGAAAGTCGTGCCCACACCGATTTCCAGCACACCGCCGTTCATCGTCAGATTACCGCCGGAATAGCCGTTGGTGGAAAAGCCGCCGGCGAGTGCGTTTTCACCGCCGGTGATGCGCAGCGCACCGCCGGAGATCGTGGTCGAGCCGTTCCAATTGTTCGAGGTGTTGGACAACGCGACCACGCCGGCCCCGCGCTTCGTGAGATTATAGGTGCCGGCGCCGTCCGTGATTTGTCCGCTGAGCGTGAGCACGCCGTCGCGCGAGCCGATGCCGGCATCCGCCGCGAGCGTGATATTGCCGGCGAACGCATTGTCGCCGCCGTCATTGTAAATCGCGCCGACATTGCCCTCCTGACCACGATGAATGCCCTGCCCCCGGATCGTGACCGATTCGGTGGTTGTGTAGTTGACACTGCTGCTGACGGTGGGGGCACGAAAAGCCAGCGTGCCGCCGTCGTTGACGGTGGTGGAGCCGGCGGTGGTGCCGAGCGCGCCATTGGTCGTGACGGCGACCATGCCATTGTTGACCGTCACATCACCGGACCAAGACGAGTTGTTGTTATTGATGGTGACGACCCCGGCGCCGTTCTTATTCAGGTCACCTGAGCCGATGATGGCGCCGTTGAAATTGGTGGCGCCCCAGCCGTTGACGTCGATCTCGTTGCCGTTGGTGTCGAGCGCACCATTGATACAAAGTGTGCTGAACGAATAGTTGTTGATACGCAGCTCCTCGATGAGATCGATGGCAACGTCGATATGATGCTGGCCCTGAGCGCCGTTGTAGTCGTTGACGTTAATGGAGGGCAGACCCGCCTGCAGCGTGTCACCCATGATCAAGGTGCCCGTGCCAGTGATCGTGTAATTGAGATCCGAATCAAAGGTCAACGAACGCACCTCCTGATTGCTGTTCATGGTCGCTGTTTGGTTCGGACCGGTCGTGGGGGCATCGCCGAAAAGAATATCCGCGTCAGGCGAAGGCACGGCATCATCCACCCAATTGCCAGCGGTCGTCCAGCTGCTGCCACTGCCACCATCGTCCCATTCGAAGGCATCCGGCTGCCAGGGCGACATGGTGACGGCAAGATTACGGATTTCGTGGATCTCCGTGGAGCCGCCGGTCGCGCCGGTAAAGCCGATCTTGAACGTGTCCGGCCGGTCATAGACGGACAAGTCGGCGGTAAATGCCGTGATGTAATCCGACGCCGCGCCGAATTTCATGTCCACGGTCAACTGGTTGTTGGCATCAAGCGTAAGCCGGAAACCGCGGTAATCGACTCCGGTTTGATCAGGCCGCGTGGTGTAGCTGGGAAAATCCATCTGTCCACCCCCGGGCAGACTTTGCAACGGCCCGCTGCCGGCGATGAACTCGTAGTCGCTGCTCTCGGGCCCGCGCACTGCTATGGCGTTGGGCACAAAGCCGGGGCCACCCACTCTGCCCTCGGTGGCGTTCGAGTAATTACCCCAGTTGTCCAAAGCAATGCCTAGGTAACCGCCGGGCATGCCCGGATCGGCGGTGCGCTGGGCATATCCCATCGAACCGCCGTAAGATCCCGTGGAAAACGTCGCGGCGGTGGTGCTGCCATCCACTAGGAAAAAAGTGATGCCGTCGGCGCCGGAGCCGTTCCAGAAGGCATACTCCATCTCAATCTGAATCTGGGCATTGACCGAAAATATCGCGGAATCAAACAGGGCGTAGGTGGCTTGGTTGTTGAGGCTTTCCGTCAGGCGCAACCAACCATTGCCCGTTGTATCCACCGTGTTGGCCGTAAGGTAGGGCATGGTAGATGTCGGTGAACCGCCAAACACCCACCCCGGAGCAGTGGTGTCTTTGAAATCGGTCGTGATGGTGACTTGACCAAAGGCCGCGGTCGCCAGGCCCAAAAATGCCAACACTAACCCGCGCAACCCCCTGACGGGGCCGCGTATCCCAATGGATCGGATTAGCAGAGTGCAGCTCACAACGTGATACTTACTGCAAATCTCCCGCGTAACGGTCAATTCAATTCTGGGGTTATCACCCTATCTATTAGGTATAATCACACCTATTTTACATCCTGCACAAAAACGCCCTGCGAGTCTCACAAATATCTATCCAACAACGCGTAATTAAGTTCCAACGACAAGGGGTTCAAACTGGGCAGGATGAGTTCGATCCGGGAAATCGCCGATTTACGCAGGAAATAAAGCTGAAGCCCATCCAAGCTCGACAGTCTGATGGCGTAGGTGTCGCGCACGGCTCGTTTCACCGTTTCCATCGCCGCTTCATCCCCGGCGACCCCGGCTGCGCAAAATACCGCCATCGCGGCCTCCAGCCAGGCGTCTGCCGGATCCTTGGGCAGACGATCCAGCGCATTGACGAGCAGGTTAACCAACTCGGCATCGGGATACTCAACCAAGTGCACGGCCAGCAGCGTGCATTCTGCCGGTCGCAGCTGGCGTTCCGGCGCCAGCAACGCAGTGAACTCTGCCTTGAGCCGCGCTCGATTGCCCATCTTGGCATAGGCCGCAAACGCCAGCCGCGCGATGTCACGCCCCGACAATTCGCGTTGTGCCCCGGCCACGACGCGCAACGCATCCTGCGGGTAGCCCAACCGAATCAACGTCTCGGCACGGAAAACCCGGTCAAATGGAAATCCCGCCACCGGCGGGGCCTCGAGCAACACTTCGCGCGCCTGATCGGGTGGAAGTTTCTGCGCTTGCGCCGCCAGGTTGAGCACGGACCGCACCTCCACCGGTACCGCGGTTTGGTTCACCACCGTGGTCAAATCGACATCATCCGGACGATGCCGGGCTGCGAACAGCAGGGCATATGTCCATACCGTGGCCAGCCGCGGCTCGGTCGCCAGCTGACTCTGCGCCAGCTCGGCGATCGCATCCAGTCGGCCGCGCGCCAGCAGACCTTGGAACCAAGCACGGGCGATTTCGGCGCGGCGATCCGGGTGCAGCTGCATCAATTGAAAATACAATCGATCCGATTGCTGCGGGCTGCCGGCCTGATAAAACTGCGCCAGCATCATCGAGACTTGATAGTGCCAGGGGTTGAGTTGATGCGCGACGGTGAGCGCTTGGATCGCTTCGCGCACTTCGCCCGCCGCGTATTTTTCCCGAGCCTGCCGGATGAACAAATCCGCGCGCACCCCGCGCAACTCCGACCAAGCCGGCGGCCAGAGCACCTGCCGCCAGGTGACCTGATAGCCGATGATGCGCATGCTGCTGTAAACGAGGATCGCCATCAGCAGCAGGACTCCGCCAGTCGTGCCGCCGGTGTAGGCGAAAGCCCGGCCCCAGAATGGTCGCACCTCCGCGCGATCGACGCTGCATACCCACAGCCCCGCGTCATCTTGTTTGAGCAGCGGGCACACCCGGCGGAATCGCTCCCGCTTGTGCCAGGCCGTGCACGCATCGCAGGCGGTCTTCATGGCCATGCCGGAGTCGCTGGGATGCTGGCAAGGTGCAACGCCGCGGCGACCGCGCAGACGGAAAATCGTTTTGCGCGCGTTCCAATAGAACAACGCCCAAACCGTCAGCACCATGTCCGTGAGCCAGCCTTTCACAACCGGGTGCTAGGGGTTAGTCGGCGAGGCCGCAAGTCCTCACCGGGGCGGCGCAATGGGTTTCATATTCAAAACCCAAACACCTTGAGTTCACCGATCTGCACCTCGAACCGATCTTCATAAGGTTTTACGCGCTTGAAATCGGTCCAGGTGATTTCGGCCGAACCACCAACCCGAAAGAAGAGCAACCGGCCCGCACCACTGGCAAAGATACGCCGGGGTTGCGGCACGTATTGCGGATCAACCGTGGCGAAATCCGCCTTGATCTCAATGCGGTCCACCTTCGCCACGCCCAAGGCCCGAAAGGAATCAGTGGTCTTGAGCATGAATTCGCTCAAGGTCGCGCTCGCTTCGTCCACCGCCATCAGGACGGCAAACTTCTCCGCCGGCAACCGGCGGCTCGCACCGGGTTGCAGCGGCACTTCGAACACCACCTGACCGGCGTAGCGTTCCACTTCCCGAGCCCGTTCCAAGTCCATGATCTCACCGAGACTCTTCTCCTCGCGCCGTTTCATTTCCCTGTCCTTGCGCTTTCGCCAGGAGCGTTCTTCTCGCGCCGTCGGCTCCCGCCCGTCTTGCTGGAGCAAAGTCCATTGCTGGTCATAGGGCAACGAAGGGTCAAAACGCTCCACGGTGACACCGCCGTCGACCTCCCCTTTGCGGTCATAGACCTGCGTCGTCTGGGTGTAGGCCCAGTGGTTCTCATCAGCCTGCAATTTCTGCAATGCCTCCTCCAGCAGCGCCGGCACCGCAGCTGCAGCGAAGGCCGAGTTCAGGGATAGGATCAGCGAAACAAGCAAAATGCGCATGGCGCTGTGAACCATGCGCACTCAGTCAAGTTCCGCAATCTCACGCGGGCGAACTCACATCCGGCAGATCAACAATTCGCGCTCGTAGATCATCTCCTTCGGCAAGCGGTTGTGGAGATCGAAGAACAGTTCCTCGTGGCCGAGGATTTCGGCGCGCCAGCCGGCGCGGTCGAAGGCCTGCAATTCCTCGAACTGATCGCGCGGAAACCTCAGACCGGTCCAATCGATGTCCTTGTAGCGCGGCACCCAACCGATCGGGGTTTCGCTCGCCCGGCCACCGCCGCGGATGCGGTCAAAGACCCATTTGAGCACGCGCATGTTTTCGGAAAAGCCCGGCCACATGAACTTGCCCGCCTTATCCTTGCGGAACCAGTTCACGTGGAAAATGCGCGGGGTCTCGCTAAGGCCTTTCTGCATGTTGATCCAGTGGCGGAAATAGTCACCCATGTGATAACCGCAGAACGGCAGCATCGCCATCGGATCGCGGCGCACCTTGCCGATGGTGCCCGCCGCGGCCGCGGTCATTTCCGAACCCATCGTCGCGCCGATGTAAACCCCGCTCGACCAATTGAAGGCCTGATAAACGAGCGGCATGGTCGTCGCACGGCGACCGCCGAAAATGATGGCGTGAATCGGCACGCCTTCGGGGCTTTCCCAATTTTCATCCATGGTCGGACATTGCCGCGCGGGCGCGGTGAAGCGGGCGTTGGGATGAGCGGCCTTGGCTCCGTTTTTCTTGGCGAGCGCCGGTGTCCAATCTCGCCCTTGCCAATCGATGGCGTGCTTCGGCTGGTCTTCTGTCATGCCTTCCCACCACACGCCGCCGTCGTCGGTCAGCGCGCAGTTCGTGAAGATCGTATTCTTCGCCAGCGCCTTCATGGCGTTGGGGTTGGTGTGATGACCGGTGCCCGGCGCGACCCCGAAGAAACCCGCCTCAGGATTAATCGCGCGCAACCGGCCGTTGGCATCGGGTTTGATCCACGCGATGTCGTCGCCCACCGTTGTGACCTTCCAGCCTTTCTTGCGGAACGACGCGGGCGGCACCAGCATCGCGAAATTGGTCTTGCCGCACGCGCTCGGAAACGCCGCCGCCACGTAGTGCTTGTGGCCTTCCGGATCCTGCACGCCGAGGATAAGCATGTGCTCGGCCATCCAGCCTTCGTCGCGCGCCATCGCGGAGGCGATCCGGAGGGCGAAGCACTTTTTCCCGAGCAAGGCGTTGCCGCCGTAACCGGAACCAAAGCTCCAGATTTCGCGCGATTCCGGAAAGTGAACGATATACTTTTCCTTGTTGCACGGCCACGACACGTCGGACTGACCGGCCGCGAGCGGCGCGCCGACGGAATGCACGCACGGCACCACGCGCTTGAAATCCTCATCAATCAGATCGAACACCTTTTTGCCAATGCGCGCCATGATGCGCATGTTGACGACCACGTAGGGCGAATCGGTGAGCTGCACGCCGATCTGCGACATGGGCGAGCCCACCGGGCCCATGCTGAACGCGAGCACATACATCGTGCGGCCCTGCATGCAGCCGGCGAACAGGCCCTTGAGGGTCTTGCGCATATCGTAGGGGTTGACCCAGTTGTTGGTCGGACCGGCGGCCTCCTTGGAGAGCGAGCAAATAAATGTGCGGTCCTCGACGCGTGCGACGTCACTGGCGTCCGAGCGGGCAAGATAACAGCCCGGCCATTTCTTCTGGTTGAGTTTGACGAACGTGCCGGCCGCGACCATCTGCGTGCACAATGTGTCGTATTCGGCCTGCGAACCGTCCACCCAATGAACGGTGTCGGGCTGGCAAAGCTCGACCATTTTTTCAACCCAGCGCAACAGGTGCCGGTTGGTGCTCAGGGGGGCGGAGGCGGGGGGCGTTTTCATGTTCACAGCCTACCCCCGCAACTGCGGTGGGCAAAGCGCAATCAATGCGGCCCGACCCGAAATAACAGGCCCTCGCACTACGCATTAGTTCCCCAAGCGGTTATCGACAGCCATCAGGACGGGTCATAGATTCGGAACATGACCAAGTTGTGCATATTCGTGGGCATGATGCTGGGCAGCTACGGCGGCTGGTATCTCGGCCAGGCCCTCGGCTGGGGTCTGTGGGGCATGTTTATGCTCAGCGGCCTCGGCAGCGTGGCCGGCGTCTATGTCGGCTGGAAATACGCCCAGCGGTTCGAGCGCTGAACGGGCTGCCCGTCTTTACCCGGTCTTTCTCTTTCCTCTCTACCCCAATCTTTCTCTACGGGTTCGTTTCCGACTTTGGAAGCAAGAGAAAGATTCAACCTCGATCCGCCGGTTCGATATGCACCGCCACATCGGTGATGCCGTGCGGCACCGAAGCCATCAACGTATCCTTGACCGCATGCGCAATGTCATGGCCGGCGCGCACACTCAAGTCGCCGTCCACCCGCACATGAATGTCGACCAAGTGACTGAGACCGCTTTTGCGCACGCGGCATTTGTCGATGGCCACGACCCCGGCAACCGACACCGCCAGTTGACGCACTTCGCGTTCGATCTCCGGTTCGACCGCCGTGTCCATCACATCACCGATCGCCCGGTTGAACATCGTGACGCCGTTGACCGCGATGACCACACAGGCGAGCAACGCCGCCCAATCATCCGCGGCCTCGTAGCCCTTGCCGCCAATCAACGCGATGGTGATGCCGATGAACGCGGCAGCCGAGGTCAGTGCGTCGGAATAATGATGAAACGCCTCGACGCCGAGCGCCGTGCTGCCGTGCTCCTCGCCGGCGCTCGAGAGGCGGCGCGAAAATGAGAATTTCGTCGCCATGACGAACGCCAGCACGAGCAAAGTGGCCCAGTGCGGCCCTTGATGCGGCGTGATGATTTCGTGGACCGCATGCCAGCCGATCCAACCCGCCGCCGCAAAAATGAACAGCGCCACCGCCAGGGCGGCCAGCGGCTCCGCCTTGCCGTGGCCGTAAGGGTGATCCTCGTCCGGCGGTCGCGCCGCCACCCGGAAACCGGTCCAGACCAGCAGCGACGAGAACACATCGAGCAGCGATTCGACGCCGTCGGCAATCAGCGCGTAAGTGTGACCCAAAATACCGCCGGCAAATTTCACCGCCGCCAGCACCACATTCAGCAGAATGCCGCGCAGCACCAGTCTCGCGCTGTCATGGGCGCGTTGCCGGGCGGCAGCGTGAGCGGCATGGCTGGATGGGGTCACAAGACGTTTCGTAAATCGCCCCTCAGCGCGGCGCGAGGCCGTAATTGACCGGACCCGGCGAACCGGTCAGGCTGTTCGCCTCACTCATGGCCGGCCTCAATGTCGAACGCTCACTCGATCCGGTGAAACAGTTCTCGGTTTTCGCGGAAAACCGAGTGGGCCGTCTCTACGACCTGATCGCCCTGCTCAAGGAGCACAACGTGCACGTCATGGCCCTGACCGTGCTCGACACCACCGACAGCGCCATCATGCGCATGGTCGTGGACGACACCGACAAGGCGCGCGAGATCATGGTGAACAACGATTTTCCCTACGTGGAATGCGAGGTGCTGGTCGTCGAGGTGCCGGATGAAGCCCATTTGAAAGGCGTGCTCGCCGCCCTGCTCGAAGCCGAGATCAACCTGCATTACATCTACACCTTTCTCAAACGCCCCGGCAGCAAACTCGCGCTCGCCATGAACGTCGAGGAACCCGATACCGCCGCGCAAGCCCTCAATGGCCGCGGCTTCAAGGTCCTCACGCACCGCGACATCGCACGCTGACGCTCAGTCGGGCGCGTGGGCGTCAAGAAACCGGCGGATGGTGTGCAATTCCGCTTCCTGGCGGCTGTTGACGTCCAGAAATCCGTCCAAGGTTTCGATCGCCGCGGTTTCGTCCTCCGCATTCACCGACAGGAACCACCGCGCCAGAATCGCCGACTCCTGCTGCTGCAACGTGCGTTGCAACGTCGCGGCCTGTCCGCGGAGCCAGTCGCGCCACTCCGCGGGGCTTTCCGCATTCATGCGGGCCGCAAACTGCTCGACGCTCGATTTGGTGCCGTGAATCAAATGTGCATTCCGGCGGAAGGCCTGAATGTTGCCCCGATTGTTCATTTGATCGAACTGCGTGTCAGGATACCCCGGATTCAGTCCGAGATCCTCGGTTTGGGCGGAGGAGTCGACCGACACCCGCCAGCCGGTTTCCTCGCGCAACAGCGCCATCATCTCGTCGCCGGTCAGAAATTGCAAAAAGTCCACCGCCTGGTCCTGCAAAGGCGAGCGCAATACGCCCAGCGTGAGTGTGGAGGAACCCTGCAGTTCCGTGATCGGCCCGAGCACGTGGCGGCCGTATTCCGGATCAGCCGCATCTGGCACCGGAAATCCTGATTCACCGACGGCAAACGGAGCAAGCTCACGCAGGTAGGTGACATCCACGTGCGCCCCGCCGATCGAAAGGCCGCGTTCCTGCACGAACTGCAATACGCCATCCTGTCTGCTGAGTTGCTCAAACCCGGGATTCATCAACTTGCCCGCATCGCGGATCAGGCGAAAGGCCGCCCGAATCTCCTCGGTGTCGTAATCCCAGCGTCCTTCGAGGTAAGCCATGCCCGCATCACGGCCGTTGAGTTCCAGGTCAAAATCGCGATCCAGCGAATACAACAACGGCTGGGTCACGCTGGCGAACAAGGCTTTGAACGTCGAATAGGACGAATAGTCCGAGCCCACCATCGGCGAGACCGCACCGCTTTCGGCGAAACCGCGGAACGTCTGATAATTCCACGGGGCCGGTGGCAGCCCCTGCGCGCGCCGCAGGTCTTCGTTGTAGAAGAACCGGTAGCCGCCCATGATGAGCGGGATGCCAAAATACGCCCGCAGCTTGTCGCTGTAGGCGTCGCGCGAACCCAGCCCGTCGAGAAACGTATTCTTCCAAACTCTGTCGTCGGCGCGATAGGGATTCGGCTTTTCCACCCACGCATCGAGCACAGCGAAGCGATGCATGACCATGTCCTCCACGCCGGCATTGAAATAGGCGAACTGCATGATCTCCGGCGCCATGTCGCCGACGATTTGCGTGCGCTGCCACTGCAGGTAAACCTGTCGTGGAATGTCCATCTGGCGCACGACCACCTGCGGGTTGCGCTCGTGATAGGCCGCGGCCGCCTTGTCGAGAAACCGGCGGAAACTCGGATCGATGGTGAAGTGCGCCACGCGGATCGTGACGGTGCCGGGCGCATCGCGCGTGGCTTGGTAGTTCTTCCGCGCCAGCACGAACGCGGTCACGATCGAGAGAATGATGAGGGCGATGCCGATCCGGTGTTTGCTCATGGCACCACCCCCCCGGACAGATGTTCAAGTTCACGCTGCACCATGTAGGCGCGCACATCGGACGGATAATCCGCCATGAACGTTGCGTAGGCCGAGCGTGCCGCGGCGGTCTCACCGATCAGGCTGCCTACTCGACCGGTTTTGACCAGGAGATCGGCCCGGTTTTTGCCGGTAACGGTGCCCAATTCGAGCACCGCCTTGAGATGCGTCCAACCGGCGCGCAACTCGCCGCGTTCCAGCAGGAGCGCGGCCACGGCTTGATGGAAATTTCCGCGCGCAGCGGCACGACGCGGCCGCGTCAATCCATCGATCAAGGCCAACACATCGGCTTGGGTCGCGTTCATCGGCAAACGGTCAAACTCCAACAACGCCAGTTTGACCGCCGCGGTGTCGGCCAAACGGGTCTCGGGATACTCCCGCACCAACTGCTGATAAAACTCAGCGGCCTCGGCCGTCCGGTCCTCGTGAAACAGATGCGCGATGCGTGCCAGCACATACAGGCTGGCCGCGCGCAGATTACGATCTTCGGCCTCGGCCAGCACGCCGTGCAACAATTCCTCCGCCCGATCCACATTGCCGGGCGTCTGCGGATATTTGCCCAGATAAACCGCCGCCAAGCCCAGGCGCTGCCGCGGCGTCCCGCCTTCTGCCGCTCCGGCAAACGCCGGCTCGGCAGCGGTGGCGGAAAAGCGCGCGATCAAATCCCAGCCGGCGCGTTCATTCGGTTGTGCGGCAACCAGAGGCAACGGGGCGACGAACAGGACCAGGAAGACTTGGAATCGGCGGAAGGACAGACGATCAGGCATGAGTCAGGTTTCGTGACGATGCCGTCTGCACCGCACACGCCAACCCTTCATGTCGAAAAATTCAAATTGAAGCCAATCGCAGATAGCCTCGAGCACACTGGTCCGACTCAAGCCGGCTCACACGCGGTAAAACGCCTCGGCGTTGCGCACATAGAGTTATAATCGGTTCGTTTGATGTGCAGGTCTCACAGACAGATGGCGGCCACCGGAGCACCCAAGACACCCTCACCCCAAGAGTGGCTTACGCCAGATCATCTGCACTTCATCGGGAAGATTTGGATAAGCGCCGGAAATGATCTGATCCAACTGACATCCTTGCCGGGCGTAAAACCGACAGGCAGGCACATTGATGTTCTGAGTTTCAACTTTCAATTCGCGGCATCCGCGACGTTTGGCGTTCGCTTCAACCTCACAAAACAAAGCTGCCCCTACCGCCTTACCGCGAAATTCCGGAGCAACGCGAATATCCCATAGCACAGCCAAGTCATCGCGATCTTCGAGCATATTCACGCCTTTCGTCTGGCAGGCAACGACCGCGCCCCCTATTCGCCTGGCATCATTCCACGCGGAAATGAAAAACCACCGTGAGAGGTCAAATTGCTTCGCCCAATTCGCGGGTCCTTCATTCGGAAGAGCATCATAATCCTTGATGTAAGGACGAGTGAGCTGACGTTCTTTCAAGGTAAAGTCGCCAAATTTTTCGCCGTAGGTTGCGACATCAAAAACCCGATCCACCGTAAACATCATCGCCACCCCAGCCAATTGCCCAACATTGGCAATCGGCTCCTCACGCAGTGCTACTGAATCGCTCACACGCGGTAAAACGCCTCGGCGTTGCGCACGTAGACTTTGTGCAGTTCGTCGGGCGAACAGCCCTTCAGCGCATCGTCGAGCGTGTTGACCCAGCGCGGATAATCCGTCGCTTGCGAGGCCACCGGCCAGTCGCCACCGAAGATGATGCGATCGAACCCGAAACAATCGACCACGTGATCGATGTAAGGCCGCAGATCCGCCGGCGTCCATTTCTCGAAGTCCGCCTCGGTCACGAGGCCGGACATCTTGCACCACACGTTGGGCAGCGCGGCGAAGTCGCGCAGGTGCTGGCGCCACGGATCGAGCAGGCCGGCCTTGATGTCGGGCTTGGCGATGTGGTCGATGATGAACCGCACGTTCGGGCACTGGCGCACGAGTTTCAGCGTGTTCGCCATCTGGGTGTGGTTGATGCAAATGTCGAAACTCAGCCCATGCCGCGGCAGCAACTGCACGCCGCGCACGAAATCAGGCTGCAAACAAAACTCCGGATCCGCCTCGAACTGGATGATGCGGCGAATGCCCTTGATAAGCGGATTCGACGCGAGCTTCGCCAGCGCCGCCTCGGCCCCGTCGCCTTTTTCCAACGGCGCCCACGGCACGATTCCGCGGATGCGCGGATCAATCGCGGCGACCTCCGTCACCCAGTCGGCCTCCTCCTGAAATTGCGCGAAATCGCACTCGCATTGGAGGAACACCATTTTGGCCACCTGCACCGGGCCGCAGATCTGGCGGTATTCTTCGATCAGGTGATCGCGGTTGAGCATCGGCACATTGGCGAGCCACGGATAGCTCAGGCGCTTGAGGTCCCAGATGTGCAGGTGAGTGTCGACGATGGGGAAGTTGGGCATGGGGGTAAAAATTGGGGATTAGGACTTAACCACGAATGGACACGAATAAAACGGAATTATTAACCACAGATGAACACAGATCGGCACAGATTCAGAGTATAGTTTTTATCTGTGTGTATCTGCGTTCATCTGTGGTTTAAAGGATCGGAAATCATTCGTGAGAGTTCGTGCCCATTCGTGGTTCAAAAATTCACTTGTTCACCTGATTCTTCAACGGTTCGCCTTTGAGGCCGCGGGCGACTTCCTCGCCGGCGAGTCGCTGCAGGCGCGGGATGCTGCTCTCGCTATACCACGCGACATGTGAAGTCAGGATCGCACGCGGGGCGCTGCGCAAGGGATGATCGGCCGGCAGCGGCTCGGTCTCGAATACGTCGATGCCCGCTCCGGCGATCTGATCGTTTTTCAAGGCGGCGGCCAGCGCCACGGTGTCGATCAGCGGACCGCGCGCGGTGTTGATGATGATCGCCGTCGGCTTCATTTCCTTCAACCGCTCGGCGTTGACGAAATGCTTGGTCTCGGCCGTGAGCGGCAGGTGCAGCGAAACGAGATCGGCCCTCGTGAACAGGTCGTCGATCTCCACTTTCTCCACCGCCTCCATCGCCATCACGTCAGCCGGCACAAACGGATCGTAGGCGATGCGCTTGCCGCCGAAACCACGGATCATGTGATGCGCCGACCGGGCGATGCGGCCGAAGCCGGCTGTCGCAAAAGTCATTTCACGCAACGACGGCATCTGACGGTCGGGGGTGATCTTCCACGTGCCCGCCCGCAACCGCGCGTCAATCGAGGGCAACTGCCGGGCCAGCGCGACCGCCATCGACACCGCATGTTCGGCGACTTCGTGCACACCGTAGTCCGGCACGTTGCAAACCGGGATGCCGCGCGCCTTGGCGGCGGCGATGTCCACGTTGTCGTAACCGATGCCGTAGCGCACGATGACCTTGCAGCGCGCGAGTTCCGCAATCACCGCGGCGTTCACCGGCGCCCATTGCACCAGCAGCGCGTCGGCGTCGCGTGAAGCCGCGAGCACCTCCTCGGGCGTCTTGCATTGCGCGACGACGAGTTCGCCGCCGGCCGCAGTGATGACGTCTTCTTCGTGACGGAGATTGGGGAAACCGTGATCGGTGATGACTACGCGAAACTTACTCATGAATGATTGGTGGTGTGGATTTGGTTTGGTGGTGGAAATTGTCGGGCAGGGTTTCCGAACCCCGCCAACGCACGCGCTTTTGCAAAGGCGGAGATCGGAATCCCCGCCCGACATGCTACTTGCTGCCGGCGATCTTGGCGGTTTGGCCGAGGCCCTCGGGACCCATGCCGTTGTAGCCGCCATCGACCGGCAGATCGGTGCCGGTGATGAACGATGCATCGTCGCTCAACAGGAAAAGCGCCGGGCCGGTCATCTCGATCGGATGCCCCATCCGCGCGAGCATGTGATATTGGCCCCAGATCGGATCGAACTTGGCACGATCGCCACCGGCGGCCTTGTCCACTTCGCGCGTCCAGATCCAGCCGGGGCTGATGCTGTTGACGCGAATCTTGAACGGCGCGAGGTCGATCGCGGCGCAACGCGTGAGCTGGGTGACCGCGCCTTTCGACATGTTGTAGGTCCAGCGATTCACCTGCGCGACCCAAGCCGAGATGCTCGACACGTTGACCACCGCACCGCCGCCGACCTTTTTCATGTGCTCGGACGCAAGCTGGATCATCAGCGCGAAACCGAGCGGGCCGACCTCGAGCGAATAAAGGAAATCCGAACGCGTGGCATCGAGGCCCTTCGCGATGAACGAAAACGCATTGTTCACCAAATAGTCGAGCCGGCCGAAATGCGTAACGGTATCGGCGACGAGCTGGCGGCAAAACGACTCCTGGCTCATGTCGCCCGCGATGATCAACGGCGAGAATCCGGCAGCGGCGAAGGATTGGCGGCCTTCCTCCACGTCGGATGGCAAACCGCTGACGGCGACCTGGGCGCCTTCGCGCAGCAGTTCAAGCGCGATGGCGTGGCCGATGCCATTGGTGCCGCCGGTGACGATGGCGACTTTGCCTTTGAAACGATTCGCGATGGGGGTGCGGGTCGGAGAAGTGCTCATGGGGTTGGTGAGTTAAAATGGGTAGGGGCGGTTGTCCTCAACCGCCCTGAACGGATCAAAAGGACGGTTGGGGACAACCGTCCCTACCGCAAACGTTGCGACATTGTCAGGCATGGTGGACGGGCACATCCCTGTGCCCGTCAAAACGCGCAGAGGGACCTGCGCGTCCACCTCAATCAATTGTGGTTTCAGGATGTTTCTCACGGGCAAATGACGGCTTTGATGTCATCGCCCTTGGCGGCGAGCATGCGGCGGAAAGCGGTCACACCATCCTCCAGCGAAAAACGCTTCACCCACGTGAGGGCGTCGACCTTGCCGGCAGCCATCAGATCGAGCGCTTGTTGCAACTCTTCGATTGAGGCCGCGTAAGTGCCGAGGACCTGTTTTTCCGGCAGAGTGATGTTGTAGCTGTCGAGTGTGATCGTGTTCTCATGCAGCCCGATCCAGACGGTGGCGCCGCCGGGGCGGATCGCGTCGAGCGAGGTCTTCTTGGTGATCGCACCGCCGACCGCATCGACGCTCAAATCCACGCCCTCGCCGCCGGTGGCCTCCATGATGATCTTGGTCACATCCTCTTCGCGCGGGTTGATCACGCGGACAGCGCCGAGTTTTTTTGCCACCGCCAACCGTTCGGGGCTGAGATCGGCCACATACACTTTGGCCCCGCGCAAAACCTGCAAGGCCTGCTGGCAGAAAAGTCCGATCGGACCCGCGCCGATTACGAGCGCGGTCGCCGCCGGCAAATGTTTGCTCACGCGCACGACGTGAATGCCGTTCGCCATCGGTTCGGCCAGCGCGGCCGCTTCCGCCGGCAGGTTTTCCGGCCAAGGAATCAAACAGCGCGCGGGCACATTGACGTATTCGGCAAACGCCCCGGGGCGATGCATGCCGAAAATCTGCCGCGACGCGCACAGGTGGGTGTCGCCGCGTTCGCAACGCACACACTTGCCGCACGGCACGAGCGAATTGCTGACCACGCGTGCGCCCTTCGCCCAGCCGGTTACGGCCGAACCGAGCTCGGCGATTTCCCCGCAAAACTCATGCCCCATCACCAACGGAGGCGGCCGGCGCGGGCTGTGGTTTTTGACCGATTCCAATTCGCTGCCGCAAATGCCGCAGGCCGCGACCTTGAGTTTCACCTCGTCCGGCTTGGGCGCGACATCCTCGACATCGCGAATCTCCAGCTGATCAAAGGCGGGGTAATACAGGGCTTGCATGATAAAGAAATGGGGGTGCTCGTCGCACCCGCGAAAAGCAAGGGAGAATCACCATGAACATTCGCGAGTTCAAGCCTCGGCAATTTCTTCCAGCAATTTCCAACAATACAGTTGCATGCGCGGCAGGTGGAACGGGCCTTTGTAAGTGCCGCCCTTGAGTTGTGACGTTGGACGGCCGGCGCGGTCGAGGTAGCCGAACCATTCGCCGTGTTCGGCATCGGCGAAATGAGTGTGCGCCCAGTCGTGCACCTGGCGGTGCCAATCGAGATATTTGGCATCCTTGGTCAGACTCCACGCCAGCAAGGTCGCGATCACGGCTTCGTTGTGCGGCCACCAGAATTTCATGTGGTGCCAATATTCCTGCACCGGCAGACCGCGCACGTCGGTGTTGTAGAGCAGACCGCCGTGCTCCCGATCCCAGCCGCGCGCCCACATCCAATCGAGAATCGTGCAGCCAAGTTTCATCAAGCGCGCATCGCCGCCGCGCAGTTTCGCTTCGTGCAGGATGAACCACGCCGCCTCAATCGCGTGGCCCGGGTTGAGCTGGCGGCCATCGAAATGATCGATGGGCGAACCATCCGGTGCGACCATCTCGAGCAGCGCCTGCATATCGGGTTTCAGAAAATCGCGTTCGATTTCGTTGATCGCGCGGTCGATCCACCCTGTGCAGGTCGCGCCCTGCACACTGCGTTCACCGAGCAGCGCGCGCAACTCCTGTGCCGTGACCAGCGCGATCATCAGCGGCGCGAGTCCCTTGGCGGGACGCGTCGGTTCGGTCTTCGGCGGCATCACGCCAGGAGTAAAGCTGTGATGTAAATACACTTCCCACGCCCGCCACGCGTCCTCGGCATAAGAGTCGTCGCCGGTCAGCTTCGCGCAGGCCGCAAAGGCGATGGCAGCAAACGATTCGCTGAACACGTAGCGTCGCATGCGCAGCGGACGGCCATCGCGCGTCAGGGTGAAATACAGTTTGCCGCCCGGTCCGCGCGCGTGTTCACGCAGAAACTCTGCACAGGACAGCGCGACCTCGCGCCATTCGTGGCGCTGCTCGCCTTGCAAATAGGCCATCGCAAACATCCAGCCGGCGCGGCCCTGAAACCACACAGCCTTGTCGTCGTCGATCAAGGTGCCGTCGCGATCCAGTCCGGTCAGCATGCCGCCGTGTTCGCGGTCCCAACCATGACGCGTCCAAAACGGCAGCACGTCGTGAAGCAGGCCATCGCGATAGCAGGTAATGAGTTCGGCGCGGCGTTCAGCTGAAAGCATGCTCGCCATGTTGCGGAAGCGGAGAGTTTGTCCAACCGGATTGTGTCATGCGTGAACGTTCATTCGCGTTGGGGCTTGTGTCTTGCGACGCGGGACGATTCGCAGTCAGGTTCATCATTTCCCATGAGCAACCCTGCCAACACCACCCTCGCTGTGCGCAGCATCTCCTATCCGGCCAAATTCGACCCGGCCGAACAAACCGCCGCCAACGAACTGGCGCGCCTGACCGGCGCCGAGGCCAAGGCCGCCACGCGTCCGGGCAAGGGACTCAATCTCGCCCTCGCCACCCGCAAGTGGGCGCCGGCCGCGGCCAAGGCCGCGAAGGATCACGCGAGCTGGATCTGGCTGCGGGTCGATGAAAACGGCGCGGGTGAAATCATCGCCACCGAGGGTTCGGGTCTGTTCGCCGCCGCGCGCCTACTCGCGCATGGCCTGACCGGTGCGACCCGCGAAAAACTCGCGGCGGGCGTGCTGCTCCCGCGCAGCTTCAAGATGAACCGCCCGATCTGGGACGGCTCGTTTGCGCAGTATTGGAAATCGAATCGCGGGTTCTCGCCCGAGCATTACGCGGCGACGCTGGCCGAGGCCGGTTTCACGCACCTCGAGGTCAACAGTCTGCAATCGCACTTCCCTTACGAGGATTCCGTGCCGGGTGAATACTACTCGCAGTTCTACACCTATTGCCCCGGCTTCAATCACTTCATCGACACGCCACTCACACGCGGTATTTGGCCCGCGCAATACATCGACGCCAATCGCGAGCGCCTGCAGAACCTCGCCGCGCTCGGCCGCAAATACGGCCTGAAGCCCAGCGTGTGCCTCTACGAGCCGCGCTCGATGCCGGAACGTTTCTTCCAACGCTACCCGGTGCTCCGCGGTGCGCGCATTGACCATCCGTTCCGCTCGCGCCTGCCGCGCTACACCATGGCGCAGGATCACCCGATCGTCCAAAAACACTACCGCCTCGCCACGCAGGAGCTGATGAAGGCCGTGCCCGAGCTCGATGCGATGTCGATCTGGACCAACGACTCCGGCGGCGGTTTCGAACACACCGCCTCGCTCTACATCGGCCGCAACGGCGGACCGTTCATGATCCGCGAATGGCGCAGCCACGACAAAATCGCCGAGGCCGCCGGCAAGAGCATCGGCAAGTTCCTGCGCAACGTGCGCGAAGCCGCGGCGGAAATTAATCCCGACTTCAAACTCAGCCTCCGCATCGAGCCGTTCAAAGCCGAGCACGATCACCTCAAGGCCGAACTCGGTCGCGGCGTGCACTGGGAAGGGCCGTCGATGCTCGCGCGTGGGTATTCCCTGCCCTACAGCCATCCGCAATACGCCGATCAACTCGGCGTGGCCGGCGGCATGTTCCACTGCCAGTTGGACGAACGCGAAAAGCCCGAGCTCGCCAAGGAGCGCGCGCAGGGCGTCAACCCGATCCTCACCTACTCGCCCGGTCCGGTGTGGAATCAGGAACCGCTCATCGGCATTCCGTGGCCGCGCATGATTCACGCACGCCTCACGCAGTTGAAGAGCATCGGCACTGATCTCGTCAGCGCGATGGGCGGCCTCGCCAACACCGCCGCCTCGCCCTACTGGCCGAACCCCGCCGCGATCCGCGCCGCGCAATTCACACCGGAACGCAGCATCGACGACGTGCTGGCCGACGAAGCCGTGCGCTTCGCCGGGGCCAAACACGGTCCCGCCCTCGCGAAGGCTTGGGCACTGTTTGAAGAGGCCGTGACCTACCAACCGATCGTGCCACTCTTCTGCGGCTTCGGTTTCTGCTGGCAGCGCACGTTTGATCGCCCGCTCGTGCCCGACATCGAGGCGATCCCGGAAAGCGAACGCTTCTACTACGAGCGCCACGGCTGCTTCCAACACAACAACCCCGGCCGCGTCGATCTCGGCAAGGATGTGCTCTTCAATCTCATTCCGCGCGAGGCCGCCGACAAGATGGTGCCGCGTTTCGACAAGAACCTGCTGCCGCGCATCGCGAAGGCGGAGAAGTTTGTCGCCGACGTGCTCGCCAAATGTGGCAACGACGCGCAAGCCACCGCCGTGTTCGCCGATCTGCGTGATCGGTTGCGCGGTTACCGTCACTGGGCCACGACGCTCCGCAGCGTCGCCGCGTGGTGTTCCGGCGTTTACGGTTATATCGAAAGCAAAACCGCCGCGCAGAAAAAGAAGCACGAAAAGTTTCTGCAGGCTGCGATCGACCTCGAACTCGAAAACGCGCGCGGCTTCCTCGATCATTTCGAGAACTCGCCCACCGAGTTCATGGTCGTGTCCGGCACCGGCGAGACCACGTTCATCTACGGCAAGAACCTCGGCGAGCACGTGCGCGAGAAGATCCGCCTGATGGAGAAATACCGGCACAAGAAGCCGCACATTCCCACCGATATCCTCTGGCGCGCCGCCCCGGGTCAGCCTTGGCCGGAAGGGTTCTGATCCGCCCGAAGCTGGAATCAGACTTGCCAATGGAGCCGGGGCGCCCCCGCCCCGGCCGACGCGGCGAGGGCGCCGCGTCCCCATTCAACCGCCATCATTAGGTAAGGCTGGGAGAACCACTCGGCCGGTCCAAGCTCGGTCACGCAGGGGCTACCGTGATTAGCGGCAGATTCGTGCCCATTGGTCGCGGACCGGGAAAACTGGTCTTTAATCACCGGCAATGCGCAATGGGGCTTGCACACTGAAAACAAGGTCTTCAGGCCGGGATTACTTACCTTTAATGAGCACTGAACCCAACCCGATCCTCGCTGCGCTCAACGTGCGCAACATCACCTATCCCGCGAAGTTTCAGGCCGTCGAGCACACCGCTGCCGCTGAACTCGCCCGCCTGACCGGCGGCCGCGCCGTGAAATCGGCCAAGCCCGGCCAAGGCGTCAACGTCGCCCTCGCCCCGCGCGATTGGGCGAAGCTGCTGCCCAAATCGAAGGCCGCCGAACCGGGTTGGATGTGGCTGAAGATCGAGGACAACGGCACGGGCGAAATCATCGCCGACGCCGGGTCGCTGCTCTACGCCGCGGTGCGCCTGCTCGCCAACGGCCTGAACGATCAGCTCCGCGGCAAACTCGCCGCCGGCCTCTTCATCCAAGCGACTTTCCCGTGGCATCGGCCGCATTGGGATTCCTGTCTCACGCAATACTGGCGCAGCATCCGCAAGTTCGACCGCGAGCGCTACGTCGCCACCCTCGCCGAGACCGGTTTCACCCACGTCGAGATCAACGGCCTGCAAGCGCACATGCCGATGGAGGACTCGGTGCAATCGGAATATTATCCGCAGTTCTACACCTACACGCCCGGCTTCAATCATTTCGTGGACACCCCGCTGACCGCGGGTCTCTGGCAACCGCATTATCTCGAGGCCAATCTCAACAACCTGAAAAGCCTCGCCGCCCTCGGCCGCAAATACGGTCTCAAACCCGGCGTGTGCATGTTCGAACCGCGCACGCTGCCTGAACGTTTCTTCCAGCGCTACCCGACGCTCCGCGGCGCGCGCGTCGACCATCCGTTCCGCTCGCGCCTGCCGCGCTACTGCCTCGCGCAGGACCACCCGATCACCAAACAGCACTACCGCGCCGCGATCCAGAACCTGATGAAGGCGGCGCCGGATCTGAGCTACATGAGCGTCTGGACCAATGACAGCGGCTCGGGTTTCGAGCACACCGGTTCGCTCTATGTCGGCCGCAACGGCGGACCCTACATGATTCGCGAGTGGCGCAACCACGACAAGATCGCCCAGGCCGCCGGCGAAAGCATCGTGCGTTATCTCGCCAACATCCAGTCCGCCGCCGCCGAAATCAACCCGGACTTCGACATCATCCTGCGCCTCGAGCCGTTCAAGTTGGAGCAAGACCACATCAAGGCCGGCATGAACGAGCACATCACCTGGGAGGCGCCTTCGTTGCTCGTGCGCGGCTATTCGCTGCCTTACGCGCATCCGAAGTATCCCGAGATGAGCGGCGCGGCGGGCAGTCCGCTGCAAACCGAGATCGATCCGGCCGAACGCGCCGCCTTGGCGGAGTCACGCGCCCGCGGCGCCGAGCCGACGCTGCAATACGCCGCCGGTTCCACCGCCTGCTTCGAACCGCTGCTCGGCGTGCCGTATCCCCGCCTGCTGCGCAAAAAACTCGAGTCCATGCGCGACCTCGGCATCAAACGGGCGAGCGCGCTTGGCGGCATCAACAACCCGCAGCAATCGCCTTACTGGCCCAACCCCACGGTGCTCCGCGCCACGCAGTTCACGCCGGAGATTCCGATCGACGAAGTCTTGCTCAACACCGCCCGCGGTTTCGTGGGCGAAAAATACGCCGCCAAACTCGTCGCGTGTTGGGATGCGTTTGAGGAAGCCGTCAGCTGGCAGCCGCCGGTAATGCTGTTCAGTGGATTCGCCTTCACCTGGCAGCGCACTTTCGACCGGCCCTACGTGCCCGACATTGAGGCCATTCCCGCGAAGGAACGCGCCTACTACGAGCGGCACGGCTGCTTCCAGCACAACAATCCCGGCATCAACGATCTCGGCAAAGACGTGCTGTTCGACGTCGTCACCAAGGAGCAGGGCCTCAAGGCCGCAGCCAATTACGACAAGGAGTGCCTGCCGCGCATCGACAAACTCATCGCGCAATTGGCGAAACTCGAAGTGCAGACTGCCGCCGAGCCATCGGTGCAAGCGGTCTTCATCGACCTGCTCGACCGCGCCCGCGGCTATCGCGCGGTCTGCGGCTCGATTCGCATGGTCGCCGCGTGGTGCGCCCACGTTTACGGCTACCTCGACAGCACCAAGGCCGCCGATAAACGGAAACACGAGAAGGCGCTGCAAGCCGCGATCGACGCCGAGCTTGTCAACACGCAGAACCTCATCGATCTGCTCGAAGCCGATCGCACCGAGTTCATGGCGCTCTCCGCCATCGGCAACAACACGTTCTGCTACGGCGAAGACCTGCCCGAACTGCTGCGCGAAAAGATCCGGTTGATGAAAAAATACCGGCACAAGAAACCGCGCATCGACAAGGACATCCTCTGGCGTCCCATCCCGGAAGCCAAGTGGCCGGACTTCAACTGAACGGGATCGACTGATCGCCGGATATGCAGCGGCCGGACAACCCGGCCGCTTTTTCATGCGCCCGATCCGCCGTGCGCCTTCTTGCGAAATTCGGACGGGGTCATGCCCATGACCTGCTTGAAGGTTTTGGAAAAGTGAAATGCGTCGCAGAAATCGAGTTCCTCGACGAGTTCCTTGAAACCGTGACTACCTTGATAAATCGCGGCGCAAGCGCGGTCGATCTTGCGACGCTTCTGAAACTGGCCGGGCGAGGTGCCGGTTTTGAGCGCGAACTGCTTGCGGAAGTTGTCGTAGTTGAGCCCGACCTGCCGCGCGACTTGCTCGGGTGAGAGCCAGCCCTTCCCGCTGCGATTGGCGAGCAGCCGCTGCGCTTCCTCGAGCCAGCGGTCACGCGCGGTGCGCGCCGTGCCCTCGGTATCCGCCGCCGCCAGATCGTAGACCAGATGCAGGAAGTTGCCCATGATACGGCGGGCGGCGACTTCAGTGTGCCAGTTCTCGCCGGCCAGCACTTCATGAAAACGCCGGTGCCAATAATCCACCGGTTCGACGTGCCAGACCGGACGCTCCGGCGAAAGCAGGCCGCTCGCGTGCAAGAATTCGAAATGCGGACCGTTGAACACCCAATAGAGCTGATCCCACGAAGTGCCGGGTTTCGGGCCGTAGGCATGGGCGAGTTCGGGGAAAATCAGGACCAAATCGCCGCTGCGGATGTCACAATTCACGCCGTTGGCATCGGCGTAATAGCCGTCAACCTTCACCATGTAGATGAAGGAATAACTTCCCAAAACACGCATCGACTTGGGATCCAAGCCGGGCACATCCCTCAGCGCACCAGCCAGTTGCAGCTCGTCGCTTTTTAGGCGGATCGGGCTTTCCAGCCATGCCTGGCTTTGAAAGGTGGCGGAGAAGTCGTTTGCCATGAGATGATTCCCAAAAATTACATACGAATTCACATTTCAACCATTTAACCGCGGCCAAAACTGTGTATATTTTGTCCTAAGCCGGGTCCGCGACGGACCATCTCTCCTGTTGCCCAACAATCCCTTTTTTGCCATCATGAGCACTGCCACGCTCCCCCAAATCGTTTCCTACGGTCACGAGCTCGACATGAGCGAGGACAAGTTCGGCATCCTGCGCGACTCGTCCGACGCCGCCGATGACGTCGCCGAATTGCACCGCCGCTTCGCCGAGGACGGCTACCTTTACATGAAGGGTTATCTAGAGCGCGACCGCGTGCTCGAAGCCCGTGCCGCCATCACCGACCGCCTTGCCGCCGCCGGCGCGCTGGATCCGGCCTACCCGAAAATGGACGCCGTGGCCAAGCCGGACGCCGGTTACATCTTCAAGCCCGAGATCACCAACGGCTGCGAGCCCGTGCAAAACCTGCTTTATTCGGGCCGCCTCACGGATTTCTACCGCAAGTTCTACGGCGAGGAAATCCGCCATTACGATTACACGTGGCTCCGCGCGATCGGTCCCGGCAAGGGCACCAATCCGCACTGCGATCTGCCCTACATGGGCCGCGGCACGCACAAGCACATGACCTGCTGGATGCCCTACGGCGACATCTCGTTCGAACTCGGCGGTCTCATGGTCCTCGAAGGTTCGCACAAGCGCATGGATCTGCTGCAGAACTACGTCTACCGCGATGTTGACGGCTACTGTGAGAACAAGCCCAAGGAGGTCGAGAAGGCCAAGTCCGGCGGCTGGTCCTTTACCGGCACGCTTTCGCACAACCCGCCCGCCGTCCGCAACAAATTCGGCGGCCGCTGGCTCACGACCGAATTTGAAGCCGGCGACTTCCTCACTTTCGGCATGTTCCTCGTCCATGCCTCGCTCGACAACCGCACCGAAAACCGCCTGCGCATTTCGAGCGACAGCCGCTACCAGCGCGCCTCCGAACCGATCGACGAACGCTGGGTCGGCGTCAATCCGCCCGCGCACGGTCCCAACGGCAAGCGCGGCCTCATTTGCTAATCCCCAAAAGCTCTCCCCATGGCCACGACCACCACTTCCTCCCGCCCCGCCGCCGGCCGCATGGCCGCGGTCAATGAGATGACCCGGCTCCTCCGCCTCCTGTTCGAGGTTGAGCGCGAATTTCTCCGCACCGTCACCACGCTCGTGTATCGCGTCGGCGAACCCGAGTTAAAGTATCTCATCTGCACCCACGCGTGGGAATCCGCCGGCCACGGCCGCTTCATCCGCGAGCGCGGTCGCGAACTCAGCTCATTCGGCACGCACGACAATGTGCGTCCCGAAATCCGCAACGTTTTCGAAGAGGCCGTCGGCACCAACACGGACGATCCGCTCGTCCTCACCGCCGGTTTCTACGGCGTGCTCAAGCCCGCGCTGCTCGCCGCTTACAAACACTATCTCAAGGTCACCGACCCTTTGGCGGACTGGCCTTCGAAGAAACTCGTCGAGGAATTCATCCTCGATGAAGAACGCCACCTGCGCGAGATCGAGCCCTACCTCAAGGGCGTTGATGCCCGCGCGTGGCAATCCCACTTGACTCAGGCGCTCGACGACCTGGGCGGCTGGCTCGGCAACGAAACCCGCCTGCCCCTGGCCGCCAGCTTCGTCTGGCAGCATGAGCAAAAGCCTTTCTCCCATCCCGCCACCTGCAACCGCGGCAAGTATCCGGTTTGCTCCGGCGTCTTCGGCTTCGATCCCACCGAGGATCCGATCGTGCGCCCGTGGCTCACCGATCCGAACACCGACGCCCGCGTCATCCGCCTGATGGTCTACGTCTGGCTGATGATGGAGATGGACGCGATCGATTACCTCGCGACGGTGTTCTACGACACGCCCGCGGCGCCATTCGATTTGCACTTCGATCTCGCCCGCCACTTGTGGGACGAATCGCGGCACAGCCAGTTCGGCTTCCGACAACTGCCCAAACTCGGCGTAGACCTGATGACGGTCGAACACTCGCTCGACCTCTACAATATCCTCGTCCAGATGCCCCCGCATGAACGCTACGCGCTGATGACGATGGAATTCGAAGCCGGCAGCTTCCCGACCAAGGCCCACGTGATGGACCGCGTGCGTGAGCTCAACGATTTCGAGGCCGACACCCTCCTCGCCTTCGACCGCAACGACGAACAAAACCATGTCCGCTACGGCCATCGCTGGCTGCCGGAAATCATGGCCCTGTTCGGCGAAACGCGTCCGACCGAGGAATTCGTGAAAGCCACCCAGGAGAAGTTCAAAACGTTCGCCGAAATCTACGGCGGCAAGACCCCGCACTCTTTGCCCAAGGAAAAGCGCCTCACCGGCGACAAGATCCTGAAGCTCGCCGGCGTCAACTGACAGACGCAGGCTTCATTCCGACCAACGCCGGTCCTGCGGGGCCGGCGTTTTTTGCGTCATGTAACGCTTCCGGTGATTATTCGTGAAATGGTGCCTTGAAAATCACCCCCAAGCGACCCTCAATCCCCTTTCCATGCCCCAAAACCTCCGGCGCCTCGGCGCACTGTTGTTTCTTTTTCTTTCGATTACCCTGTTCGCCCGCGCCAACGGATTGGTCACGTTTACGACTGAGACCGTCCCCTCGGCCACGGCAGAATTGCTCGTCAGTCCGGTCGCGGCGGTGGAGTTGCCAACGCTCGATGGTGCGGCTGCCAACCTGACCCCCATCAGCCATGTCGAGCAAAACGACGCCATTTGGCTCCTCGCCCGCGATGCCGACGGCTTGCCCGTTTGGTTGAAACACGCCAAGGCCGGTTGGGAACGGAAGAGCGCGCCGCCGCTGCCCCTGCGCACCGAGTTGAAGCCCAGCGGTCAGGCGCATGTGCTGGCCTTGAGCACCGAGCTCAACGGCGAGGTCTCGCTGCTCACCTACCACACCATCACTGATTCATGGGCGATTCTCGGCAACAGCCCCGTCGCCGGGATTCTGACCAAAGTGCAACCCGCGGCCGACGGCTACGTGCTGAGCAGCCGCGAACGCGACGGAACCGAGAGCACCGCCCATCTCAAAATCACCCTTAGCAAACGCCTGCTCAAACCCATCGACTGGGTGCTGATCTTCATCTACCTCGGCTTCACCGCCGCGATCGGTTATTACTACTACCGCAAGGACAAACTCACCAAGAGCACCGGCGACTTTTTCGTCGGTGGACGCTCCATCCCTTGGTGGGCCGCCGGCGTGAGCCTCTACGCCACCGGCACCAGCGCCATTAGCTACATCGCCACGCCGGCCAAGTCGTTTTCTGAAAACTGGCTCTACCTCGCCAACAACGTCGTGGGCATGGTCGGCACCATCTTCGTCGCGATCATGATCGTGCCGCTCATCCGCCGGTTGAGCCTGATGTCCGTTTATCACTATCTGGAAATGCGCTTTCACCCGCATATCCGCGTGCTGGCCTCGGCCCTGGCCATCGTATTGCAGCTGGGCGGTCGCATGAGCATCGTGCTGTTCCTGCCTTCACTCGCGATGTCGGCCGTGACCGGCATCAGCGTCACCGCCGCGATTCTGATCATGGGCGTCGTCACCATCGTCTATACGGTGATGGGCGGCATGAAGGCCGTAATCTGGACCGACTTCATCCAGGTAATCGTGATGCTCGGCGGTGCCTTCGTGGCCATCGGCTATATCCTCATCCACCTTGACGGCGGCGCCACTGAATTCTTCCGCGTCGCGATGGCCGATCACAAGATGCAGACCTTCGATTGGAACTTCAATCTGACCCAGGCCACGGTGTGGGGCTTCATCCTTCTCAATATCCTGGGTGTGCTCGTATACCCGCAGGACCAGGTGATGATGCAGCGCGTGCTCTCCACCAAATCCGACAAGGAAGCCGGCTGGTCGGTCTGGACGCTCGCGGTGATCGTCATTCCGGGCAACCTCACTTTCTTCGGCATCGGCACCGCCCTTTACGTCTATTACAAGCAGCACCCCGAAAATCTGAACCCGCTGCTCAACATCGATTCGACCTTCCCGCAGTTCATCGCCGCCGAACTGCCCGCGGGGGTCACCGGCCTGATCATCGCCGGCATTTTCGCCGCCTCGATGTCCACCCTTTCTTCAAGTATCAACAGTGTGGCCACGCTGGTGTCCGTGGACTTCTATGAGCGCTACGCGAAGAAAGCCACGCCTCAGAAGAGCCTGCGGCTGGCTGAGATCGTCACCGTGATCGGCGGCTTCATCGGCATCGGCACGGCCCTCCTGCTGGCGGCCGCCGACATCAAATCCGCGCTCGACACGTCATTTGTCCTCATGGGTCTGCTCGGCGGCGGCTTCGCCGGCTGCTACGCCCTCGGCATGTTCACCAAGCGCGCCAACTGGCAGGGCGCCTTCATCGGCGTTGGCGCGAGCTTGGTGCTTACGCTCACCGCTTGGATGATGAACCTTGTGCACCCGTTCTTCTACATCGTCATCGCCAACCTCACCACCATCACGGTCGGCTACCTCTCGAGCTACATGTTCCCGGCTCCGACCCAGTCGCTGCACGGCCTGACGGTTTATACCCCGCGCAAACAGCCCGTCGTCCTCGCGGGCAAGTGATTAGATTTCCAGCATGAAAAAATACCGCGCCGTCCTCGTCGGCACCGGCGGCATCGCCGATGCCCACGTCAACGCCGTCAACTACACGCAAGGCCGTGTCGAACTCGTCGCCGCGTGCGACATCGACGCCACGCGCGCCGAAGCGTTCCGCGCGAAGTTCAATCTGGCCAAGGCGCACACCGACTACGCCACGATGCTGCGCGAGGAAAAGCCCGACATCGTGCTCGTGGCCGCTCCGCCCGGGTTGCACGCCGCGATGAGTATCGCCGCGATGGAAGCCGGGGCGTGGGTCCTGTGCGAAAAGCCGCTTTGCGCCTCGCTCGCCGAATTCGACCAGATCGAAGCGGCGGAAAAGCGCACCGGCAAACGCACCTCGTGCGTGTTCCAGATGCGGTTCGCCTCGTCCAACACCCACGTGCGCGACTTGCTGCAATCCGGCCGGTTCGGCCGACCCCTCGTCGCCGTGTGCAACACGCTCTGGTATCGCGACGTGCCGTATTATTCCGTGCCGTGGCGCGGGAAGTGGAAGACCGAACTCGGCGGCCCGACCATGAGCCAGGGCATTCACACGATGGACCATTTGCTCCATCTGCTCGGCGATTGGACCGAGGTCAAAGCCGTGGCCGAAACGCTCTATCACGAGATCGAAGTCGAGGACGTCTCGATGGCCCTCGTGAAATTCGCCAACGGCGCGCGCGCCTCGATCGTCAACAGCACGCTCTGCCCGCGGCAGGAAACCTACCTGCGCCTCGACTGCGAACACGCCACCGTCGAACTCACCCACCTTTACGCCTACAAGCGCGAGAACTGGAAGATGACGCCCGCCACCCCGGAAGTCGGCGCCAAGCTGCAACCGGCCTGGGACGCGTTTCCGGATGACGTCGGCTCGATTCACGGCGCGCAACTGCTGGCCATGGTCAACGACATGGACACCGGCACCGTGCCGCTCACCAGCGGTCCGGAAGCCCGCCGCACGCTCGAATTTCTCGCCGCGCTCTACAAGTCGGCCTTCACCAACACCACGGTCACGCGCGGCAGCATCAAGCCGGGCGATCCGTTCTACGCGGTGATGCACGGCAACATGTCGCCCAAGCGCGAAAAGAAATTATAAGCTTTACGTCAGTCGGTGTGATGCATGCTGCACCGGCGGGAGGACCATCATGCAAAACGTTCCGAATCCGCTCGAGCAGCGGGATCTCGTAAAATATCTGTGGGCGGCGCGCCGTCGGTTTTGGGGAGGCGTGGCCTTGGCCATGCTGCGCAGCGTGGCCATCGCTCCGTGCACGCTGATCATCCAGCGCATCATCGACCGGCCGATGGAGCCGGCCAGCATCCCCGCCATCCTGCACCTCAGCGGCTGGTTCGTGCTCTGCCTCGTCTTTCACTACCTCTTTTCCGTTTGGGGCGCCCGTTCCATCGCCAAGAGCATGGCCCAGCTCATGGTCGAAATGCGCAGCCGCATTTTTTATCGCCTGCAGTTCCTCACCTTCAGCTATCTCGATGGTCAGAAAAGCGGCCGCCTGCTCTCCAAATACGCCTTCGACACCCAGAAAGTGGAAGGCCTGCTCTACTTGGTGCTGAACCAGCTTTTCCCCAATCTCATCATGGGGCTGTGCATCATCGGCATCCTCGCTTGGTTAAACTGGTTCCTCCTCCTCGTCCTTTTCCTCACCATTCCGATTTACGCCACCGCCAAGGCCTTCTTCTTCGGCAAGATCAAGCGCGTGAACAACGAAAACCGGCTGGCCCAGGAGAAACTCACCGGCACCGCGTCCGAATACATTTCCGCACTGCGCCTCGTGCGCAGCTTCGGCGAGGAAGACCAAGCTGAACGCGCGCTTGATCACAGCAGCCAGTCGTTCGCCACCAGTCGCGTCTCCCAATCCTACGTCAACTCCCTCTTCGGCACCTATGTGCACGTGGGTATGCAGACGCTCTCGCTCATCGTCATCGCCGGCGGCGCCGTCATGGCGATTCACGGTCAGATTTCCACCGGCACGCTCTTCGCGTTCATGGCCGGCCTCGGCTACATTCTCGGTCCCGTCCACATGCTCATCGGCATGAGCGAACCGTATTTCGCCGCGCAAGAGGGCTACACCAGCATCAAGGAGCTCATCGATTCCCGCTACGTTGAGTCCTGGCACGGTCAGCGCACCGAGGAGCGCATTCGGGGTGATATCGTTTACGAGAACGTCTCCTTCCATTATCCCACGGCTCCGGAAAAAACCGTCATCCAGAAGCTCAACCTTTCCATCCGGCCCGGCGAACACGTCGCCTTCGTCGGCCCCTCCGGTTCGGGCAAGAGCACGCTGGCCAATTTGTTGCTCGGGCTCTACGCGCCGACCGACGGCCGCATCCTGATTGACGGCGTGCCCCAGTCCGAATGGCACATGCGCTGGATGCGCCGTCAGATGGCCGTCGTCATGCAGGACAGCATTCTGTTGTCCGGCTCCGTGCTCGACAACATCCGCTTCGCCCGCCCCGGCGCCACCGAGGAAGAGGTGCGCCAAGCCGCCCGCCTCGCCAATGCCGAGGAATTCATCCTCAAGATGCCCGAGGGCTACAATACCGCCGTCGGCGAACGCGGCGTCGCGCTCTCCGGCGGCCAGCGCCAGCGCATCGCCATCGCCCGCTCCATCCTGCGCAATCCCCCCGTGCTCATCCTCGACGAAGCCACCTCGGCACTCGATTACGAGAGCGAACGTCTCATTCAGGAGGCCCTCGACCGGCTCTCCGAAGGCCGCACCGTCATCACGATCGCGCACCGTCTCAGCACCATCAAGAACGCCGACCGCATCGTCGTGCTACGCGAGGGTGTCATCGTGGAAGAGGGCAATTTCAAGGAACTCAGCGCCCGCAAGGGCGTCTTTGCAGAACTCATCGCCGCGCAATCCGCCGGTTCCGACTTCCTCGGCGACGGGGAAGGTGCTTGAACCGTCCGCCCCCGGCGACGATGCTGCCACCTTCACAATTTCCACCGCAATCAGAACCCCACCGATGAAACGCCTGCTGCTCGCCTTCGCCCTCACCGTCACCCTCGCCACGGCGCAAACCAACTTCCCCGGCATCGAGTCCATCATGACCTTGGAAGAGTTTCGCAACGCCGGCCTCGACAAGCTCAGCGCCGCCGAAATCGCCGTGCTGAATGGCGCCATTACCAAGCATTTTGAAGGCGCGATCAAGACCGAGGTGGCCAAGCAAAGCGACGAGATCCGCAAGACCGCCGCCCAGGAGGAGCGTCGCAGTATTCTCGCCCGCTTCGGCCTGCCGGAAATCGATCTCAATCAGGATTGGAAGAGTGATCCCGCGCTCACCGCCACCGTCACCAACTGGGTCGGCGGCAACAGCTTCAAACTGGACAACGGCCAGATTTGGGAAGGCACCGAGCCGATCACCTACGAACTCAAGGGCAAGACGATCCGGATCCTGCCGCGCCCCGGCGGACACTTCTCGCTCGAGGTCGATGGCAAGAACACGACCATCCGCATCCGCCGCGTCAAATAACGGCTTGGATCCCCCGGCCTGAATCTTGGCCATGCTCTCACTCCGCAACGCCGCCTTGGCCGTCGATCTGCTGGACCCGGCCGATGCGGTTGATCGCCAACGGCTCGGCACGCGCTACTGTTGGGGCGGTTACATCTGGCAGGTCACCGACACCAAGGTCGGACCGCTCGTGACCGGACCGGAATGGCCGGTCAGCAAACCCATTCCGTTCAACGGCCAAGGGCTGCCCGAATCGTTTCGCCACGCCGAGTTCGGCACCGGGCGGCCGCTGATCATCGAAGACCGCCGCGGCTTCATCATCGGCATCGGCGATGTCGGCCTCAACATGGCCGGCGTGCTCGATGTGTTGGCACCCTGCCCGTGGTCGATCACGAACAGCCACGGCGCGATCGAGTTCTGCACCGAACAAAGTGGCAACGGCTACGCCTGCCAGCTCACGCGCCGCGTCGCCCTCTCCGGTCGCACGCTCACTTCCTCCACGCGCCTCGCCAACATCGGCGAACGCCCGCTGCCGCTGCACTGGTTCGCCCACCCGTTCTTCGCCCTCGACGACCGCCTGATCACCTGCGGCCTGCCGCCATCGTGGGGCATGGACGAAAACGTCGGCTACGAATTCGACGACCAGCACCGGCTCACCTTCAAGCGCCGTTTCCAGCATCGCGACGACGGCCACTTCGAGCAGCTCAAGGTCGATCCCGCCACGCCGCTCCGTGCCGTGCTCTCGCACCCGAAGCTCAGCGAAGTGATCTTCACCACGGATTTCGTGCCCGATTCCTGCCCCGTCTGGGGCAACAGCAACACGTGGTCGATCGAGCCTTACATCGCCACCGACCTCGCCCCCGGCACCGACCGCAGCTGGACGCTGACCTACGAGTTCGGCGCGGTTAAGTAAGCGATTATCGTTCCAACAGCGCCACCGCCGCGGCCCATTCGCCCTTCGGTTGCCAGCTTAGTTTGCCGGCGGTGAGTTTGAGCGCGGATGACCTTTCGACGAGCGATCCGGTCACCCGCCATTGGCCGTTGCGCAACGGGACTTTGATCGTGGTGACCCCGGGTTTCGCAAACGTGTGCGCGACGACGAGCGCCTGTTTATCGTTTTCGCCCACGCGCACGACGGCCTGCCAGCCTTCGGCATGACGGTAGGCGAGCACCTCGGGTCCGTGGCGATACGAACGACCCGCACGAATGATCGGCACGGCACGTTCGTAAAGTGCGATGGCCGCGGCCACGAGCGCACGTTGTTCCGGACGCAGCGTCGCGAAATCACCTGACAAGCAGAGGCGGCCGAGAAAACCACCGGCGAGCAGATACAGCGTGCGGCGCAGATCCGCGAAATGACGCAGCACGGCCCAGACCTGGCTTTGCGCCGGTTGCATCAGACGGTGCAGATTGGCCGCGATGATCGGAATCTCCGGACACTCGTGTGCGTCGGAAAAACTGCTCATCGCCGTGAGCCCGATCATCGTCGGCTCGAGGCGATGTCCGCCCGAGGAGCAGTTCTCGATGAGAAGGTGAGGAATCTCGGCGCGCAGGCGCTTAAAGAAAGCGACCACGCCTTCGAGGTGTTGCCGCAACGCCTCACCGGGCGATTCCGCGCCGTCGGCACCGATGCCGATGTTCTCGTTGTAATCGACTTTAATGTAGCCGAAGTTGCCGGCTTTGAGCGTGCCGATGACGCGTTCGGCGAGGTGTTCAATCACCTCCGGTTTGCGCAGATCGAGAAAGCGGCGCGGCCCCGCGGTGATTGGCTGACCATCGCGGTGCAGCAGCAACTCATGTCGGTGAAACAACGGTGACGCCGAACCAATGACTTCCATTTCAAACCAAATGCCGGGCACGAGCCCGCGCGCCCGGATCGCATCGGCAGTGGCGCGCAACCCTTGCGGATACATCGCCGCGTTGGGAATCCACTCACCCTGCGCGCTGTCCCATGTGCCGCCCGCGGGCTTATACCAACCGGAATCCATCACGAGATACTTGATGCCGCTGCCGCGCAGAGACTCGGCCAGCGCAGTCATGTTGTCGTGGTTGGGATTGCCCCAACTCGTCGTCCACTCGTTGAACAACACCGGCAGATCGCGTTCACTCTTCGGCAGTTTGCCCAACGGCGCGGCCTGCGCGGCCGTGAGCGCGGCGCAACACTCCTCAATTCCGCCCTGCACGCAGGCGATCCAAGCCATCGGCGACGTGAAACTTTCACCGGTCTGCAGCGTTTTGAACCAGTGGCCGAATTCGCGATCCGCCAGCCCTCCGGAAAACGCCGCGAGATCGTTGCGCCGGTAAACCTCCAGCTGCCACGAACCGGGATGCACGATCTGCGCGCCCCAGGTCACGCCGGCCGCCGTGTCCTCGATGGCGGCGCACGGGAAAAATCCATTCGTCGGCAAACCGCCGACCGCGCCAAACCGTTCGCAACGCACGCCGTAGCCCGACCAAGAAGGTTCGAGCAGCAGGTCTTCAAACGCGCGCGACTCCAAGCGGCCTTCCGTGCTCCAGGCCCCGCGGAAACGATGCAGCTGCAACCGTCCCGGCGCGTCGTCCGCCGCAAAACAGGTGATGCCGCCGAGCGAAAAGCTCGCGAGTTGCTCCACGGTGACCGGCACGGTGCCGCAGTTCTCCACCGTGACGCTGCTTTCAAGCCACGACGCATCTTTCGTCCACGACAGATTGTGATGCGCGCGCCAACCGTGGTCGGCATGTTTGAAGGTCGTGCGCACTTGCACACCACCGCGCGCACGGCGCACGCGCTGCGAGGCAAACCGCAGTTGGTCCACCGTCGGACTGTTGCGCAGCGTGCGACCCTGCGCAAAGCCCGCGGGCTCGCCGTCACCCCGCGCCTTCACCTGCACCAACGAATCCACTTCCCAAGCCGGCAGACCGGGCGCACCTCCGAGGAGCGGACCAATGCCCTCGATCTCCACGCCGGAAAAATAACGGCGCCGCGCCACGATCTTGTGACGCAATTTCGCCGGCACAAGCCAGAGGCCAAGCTTACCGGTGGCGGCATCGCGCACATAGAGCACGGTGACGGCACCACAACGCAACTCGCGATGGATGACGGGGCGGGAGTTCTTTTTCATCAGGGATAGTCCAGCCAATCTTTCCGCTCGTCGCCCGCAAAGCTCAATCCAAGCCACCATCTCACCCGCCTGATTTTCCCGGGAATGTTTTCGCGTCAGGCTGCTCCCATGTTGGACCTCAGCTGGTCGAGGTCCCTTGGTCTCGGGACATACCCCGAGGTCATGGGGCAAGGATTGCCCGCCGCTCACGATTTTGCCGCTTTCGGAATGCGGCCGGCCCGCTAAAATCAAGCCCATGCAAATTCTGTCCCGTCCCCTCGCAAATCCAACCGGCCGGCGCCGCGTGTCGCGACCGATCGTGCCACCGGTGCTCCGCCTTATCGGGCGAACGCCGCTGGTGACGCTGCACTTCCAACCGGAAAACCTCAAAATCCACGCCAAGGTCGAGTTCACCAATCCCAGCGGATCGATCAAAGACCGTCTTGCCCTGCATCTGCTGACCCACGCCCGGGAAAACGGCTTGCTGCAGCCGGACTCAGTCATTCTTGAATGCAGCAGCGGAAACACCGGCATCTCCCTCGCCATGGTCGGTGCGGCCTTGGGGCATCGCGTGAAAATCCTCATGTCCGACACCGCCAGTGTCGAACGCCGCCATCTCATCACCCACTTCGGGGCCGAACTGCACCTGTTCAAAACGACCCGCGGCTACGTCACCGGCATCGAACTCGCCGAAAAGATGGCCGCCGAAGACCCGCGTTACTTCCTCACCCGGCAGTTTGCCAATCCCCTCAATGCCGAGGACCACGAACTGCACACCGGCCGGGAGATCCTTGCGCAAACCCGCGGGCGGGTGGATGCGTTCGTCAGCGGCTACGGCACAGGCGGCACGCTCCATGGCGTCTCGCTGGCCCTGCGCGCCGCCAACCCGGATGTGCAGATCGTCGCCATGGAACCGGCGGAGGCCGCAATGCTCTCGGGCGAAATGCCGTGCTGCCACAGCATTGAGGGCGTGGCGGGCGGATTTGTGCCTCCACTGCTGCACGGGGTGAAGATCGACGCTCGTGAACCCGTCCGCAGCGCGGACGCCAGCGCCATGGCTCGGCGTTTGGCGCGTGAATTCGGTCTTTGCGTCGGCCCCTCTTCCGGCGCCAACGTCGTGGCCGCGCTGCGCACCGCCGCGCGGTTGCCCCGGAACGCCAACGTCGTGACCATCCTCTGCGACCGGGCGGATCGTTACTGTTCAACCCGGCTTTTTAACCCGCCGACAGCGGAGTTTGAAAGTCGCACCGATCTGTGACATCACTATCCACAGCCCTCCCCGCCTGATGAAATCGCTCCGCTTCCTCATTCTGTTGCCGACCCTATTCACGGTCGCCGCCTCCGCCCTTTTCGCCCAGGTGCAAGCCTCGCTGGTTGCCGCCGAGCAGTTCATCCAAGCCGGCAAACCATTCACCGTTGCGCTGCGCCTGCAGCACGAACCGCACTGGCACACCTATTGGTTGAACCCCGGCACCGGTCTCGCGACCGAAATCACCTGGAACCTGCCGGATGGTTTCGCGGCCGGCGCCATCCAGTGGCCGGTGCCGAAAGTGCTCCGCGACCACACCGGCACCATCATCGGCAACGGTTACGAAGATGATCTCTTACTTCCTGTTACGATCACCCCGCCCGCCGGCCTCAAGCCTGACACTGTCGTCACCCTCAAAGCCCGGGCCGACTGGCTCATGTGCAAGGAGGTCTGCATTCCCGGAGATGAAGAGTTGGAGCTAACCCTGCCCGTCTATGCGGAGGAGCCCGCCGTTAACGGCGAACTGGGACAACGGATCAACGCCGTGATCGCCGAATTGCCGGACATGCCTGATGAATGGACCGCCATGGCCAGCCGTGGGGGCGATACCATCACGCTGCGGGTGCAGCCCCATCAAGCCGACCATACTCCCGCCAACCTGCATTTCTTTGCGGATGACGATCTTGTCGGTTACGATCTCCCGCAAACGGTCACGGCCAACGCGGATGGCAGCTACACGCTTAAATTGCAGGTCTCGGCCTATGGTCCGGCTGACGCCACACGCTTGGTCGGCTTGTTAAAGTCCGACAATGGCTGGATGCCCGATGGCTCGCTGCCCGCGCTACGAATCGACGTGCCGTTGACGGCCACAACGGCGGCAGTCGCGCCCATCACGGCCAAGCTGGGCATGGGCACGCTGGCGCTCGCGTTGCTCGGCGGACTCATCCTCAACCTCATGCCCTGCGTCTTCCCGGTGCTCGGCATCAAGATTCTCGGCTTCGTCAACCAAAGCGGCAGCGACAAGCGCAAGATCGTGCTGCACGGCGTCATGTTTACGCTTGGCGTGTTGCTTTCGTTCTGGGCCTTGGCCGGTGTGCTGCTCGCGTTGCGGGCCGGCGGCGCCCAGCTCGGCTGGGGCTTCCAATTGCAATCGCCCGGCTTTGTCTTCGGCATGGCGGTCTTCTTCCTCATCTTTGCACTCAACCTGAGCGGCCTGTTTGAAGTCGGCCTCTCCGCCACTGGAGCCGGCGCCACGTTGCAAACGCGTGACGGCTACACCGGTTCGTTTTTCACCGGCCTGTTGGCGACCCTCGTCGCCACGCCGTGCAGCGCGCCGTTCCTCGCCACCGCGCTGCCCGCCGCGCTCGCCCTGCCCACCGCCTCGGCGTTGGTCGTGTTCACCTTCATCGCGCTGGGCCTCTCCGCCCCGTATCTGCTGCTCTCCCTTTTCCCGCAAGCGATCAAAGTCCTGCCGCGACCAGGCGCGTGGATGGAAACCTTCAAGCAGTTCATGGCGTTTCCGCTCTACGCCACGACTGGCTGGCTGCTTTGGGTGCTCGCTGCACAGACCGCCGGTCAGGAAACCGCCCTGCGCAACATCCTCTTCGGCCTCGTGCTCGTGGCCATGGCCGCATGGATCTACGGTCGCATGGGCCAGGCCCACGGCAAACCCGGCAAGCAGCGCGCCGGCGTGCTGCTTGCGTTGATCCTCGCGGCCGGCGGCACGTGGTTCGGCTGGCCGAAATCGGCCGAGGCCGCCCAAGCCGCGGCGGCGGCCAGCAACGCAGTAGTCTGGGAGAAATGGAGCCCCGAGGCCGTGGCCAAGGCGCAGGCCGAGGGTCGCACGATCTATGTCGATTTCACCGCGCGCTGGTGCTTCACCTGCCAGACGAACAAGGCCGCGGTCTTTGCTTCCGACGAAGTGCTCAACGAATTCGCCGAGCGGAACATTCTCGCCCTCAAGGCCGACTGGACCAGCAAGGATCCGCAGATCACCGCCGAGCTCACCAAGTGGAACCGCAGCGCCGTCCCGTTCAACCTGCTCTATCGCGCGGGGGAATCCACACCGATAATTCTGCCGGAAATCCTCACCCCCGGCATCGTCCTCGACGCGTTGCGGCAGTGACGCCCCCCCGGCGCTGACTGTGTTCAGCGCACCAATTCCAAACCGCCCGGCACTTCGCGCAGCTTGCGCAGGCGGGCGCGTTCGTGACCGGGCTGGTTCGGCGAGTGGAGCAAAAGCAACAGTTGGTCGTCGAAGGTGCGGAAGGTCATCGCGTAACCGCTATCGGGCAGGGCGAATGGCTCGGGTGATTGCATCCACGGCCCCAGAATGCCGCCTTGGGCACTCCGGGCCACGCCGGTGAGATACCCGCCGCGGCCGAAACTCGACCAAAGCATGAGCAACGTGCCGTCGGCATTGCGGTGCAGCCACGGGGCATCCGCAACGCGGTAGCCCTCGCCGAGCTCGCTTTTTTGCGACGTGCTCCAGGCGGCTTCGCCGGCGCGAAACAGCAAATGCGTTTCGCCCGCGGTGCGTTTGAGATCAGGGCCGAGACGGATGGCATGCATCTCGCCATTGCGCGTCTGCACCCACTCACGGCAGAACACGAGCCAGGGCTGCGCCTCCGCATCCACGAACAAGGTGGCGCAGATCGCGAGCCAGCCAAGCGGAGTGACCGGTCCGTCGGAATGCGGCACAAAGGGCCCGTCGGGCGAATCGGAAACGAAGATGCTGCTGTAGCGCGCGCGCGGCTTGAGCACCGAAACACCGTGACCAAAGGTGGCGAACAGATACCAGCGCCCGCGGTAGAAATAAACTTTCGGCGCCCAGTAAAAATCCGCTTCCTGCGGTCCGGTGATGCGCGAGAGCACCGGCTGCGGCTCGCTCCACGTTTTGAGATCGCGGCTCTTGCGCACGCTGAAACCATGCGGCGCATCACGCGGTCCGCCGTAGCCCGTCGTGCCGTAAAGACGGTAAACCCGTGCCACCGGATCGGCGGTGATGAAGGGGGCGCGAATCTGAATGTCAGCCAGAGTGGGCATGCCGATGCCTTCGGTGTAAGCGCAGGTTGCTGCCCAAAGGCAAGCCCGCGCCGTCATCGCGGGTCGATTGTGACACAGATGAGCCGGTTACTTGGCCGCTTCCGCGTCAGCTTCGTCGTCCGCCAATGGCCACAGACCGCTGCTCAACATGCGTTGTTTGATCCGTTCATCGTCGAACAGAGCGAGCATGGCGGCGCGGTCGAGCCGCGAGGCATCGAGGCCTTCGACATTGGCCAAATAGTAGGTCAGTGCGGCGATGGTGGCGGTGGATTCAGCGATCATCTTCGGATCGATCTTGTCGAAGGTATCGCCGAAATCGTGGTAGTAACGCACGACATCGGGCTCGATGAACGCCCCGAAGGTAATCGCCCGAATGCCGGCGAGTTGATACGGCGTGTGATCGCTGCCGAACCAGTTCACATTGGCGACACCGTCATCGAGCTGGCGTTCGCCAAGGGTGGCGTCGAAGGCTTCGAGCACCGGCACGAGATCGGCAAAGCCGAGCGCGTTGAGCGACTTTGGGAAACCCACCATGTCGAGATTGACCATCGCGGTGATCGGACGGTCGAGAATCGTAGGCACGTGCATGCGCGAACCCCAGAGTCCCTGCTCTTCGCCGTTGAACCAGACGAGTTCGACCGTGCGGAGATTTTCGCGGGCGTGCGTTTGCAGCGCCTTGGCCACGCCGAAGAGCTGCGCGGTGCCGAGGCCGTTGTCGATCGCTCCTTGGCCGAGGTCCCACGAATCGAAATGACCGCCGATGATGACGGTGTCCTTGGTCTTGCCGGGGAACGTCGCAACGATGTTGGCGGTTTCGATCTCCTTGGAATACGAGCGGGTGTGCAGGCTCACGCGGACGGGTTTACCGCGAGCAAGCGAACGTTGCATCCAGCGACCTTCTTCCTGCGTGATGCAGTAGACCGGGACGTGAATCGGTTCGCCTTGGAAAGACCCGGTGCGGCAAAGCAATTGTCCGCCGTTGACCCGGCAGGTGCGGAGGATGCCCTTCAAACCGAGCGCCTCCGCCATCTCGTTGTAACCACCGCGAAGTTGCGCGGCATTGGGTGCAAGCAGGCCGATCTTGCCCTCGGTATCGAGGTCCTCCACGGCCTTGGCGGACCCATCACCCAGATAAACCACATCAGCCTCGAACGGCGCGTGCGGTTGCACATAACTGAGCGTGACGGCGCGCAGTTTGCGTTGAATCGGCGCGACCATCACGGCCTCGTCCTCAAGGCGCACCCAGCCGGGCATCTTGAACGTTTGCAGGTGCGCATCGACGCCCATGGCTTGCAATTGGTGCAGCGTATCGACCAGCGCCGCGTTGTTGCCGGGCGAGCCGGTCAAGCGGCCGCCGTGATCGTCGCACAAATGGCCGAGAAACTCATAGGCCGTGTCATCAGCGAGCACATCCGCCACGATGGCGTCTTGCACTTCCTGCACGGGGTGGGCGCACAACGGCGCGGCCAGCACCACCCCCGCGACAAAGTAACCTAATAGGTTACTTTTTGCCCGGTGCAGAGGCTGGAAGAGGGAATGAAGAGAGTAACCCAATAGGTTACTTTGGGGGGAGGTAGCTTGTTTCATGATTCGCGAATCCAGACCCGCATTTCACCCTCGCCGCGGTTGTTCCACAAGCAATAGGGCACGGCTTTGATCTTGGCGGGAGTGATCGCCGGTTCGGCGGAGGAATAAAGCTGTTGATTGGCTGGCTGGAGGCGCTCGGCCTCGCCCTCAATGACAAAGCAGCCGCCGAGCAAATCGGATTCGAATCGCGCGGTGAGCGCGGCGTTTTTGGGCAAGCGCACCATGCCGAGGTCGGTGCCGTTGTCCGTCTCTTCCAAGCAGAACACGAGCGGACCGCGCTGCAGCGCCACGGAGCCGACGTCATGCACCACCCGCGGGTGCGCCCGCACACGTTGCACGGTCATCGGAAAATCGAGTTCGACGACATCACCGGTGTTCCAAGCACGTTCAAGATGCAGATAGCCATTGCGGTGGTGGGCGGCGAGATCGACCGCTTCGCCGTTGACCGATACGGATGGATTCGCGCACCAGCCAGGCAGGCGCAGACGCAGGGCAAAAGACGCGGATGCGTCGACGGTGACCTTGACCTTGCCGTCCCACGGGTAATCCGTGGCAACCGCGAGCTTCACCTTCTGGCCGGACACATCGGCCTCGAGCGTGCAATCAGTGTAGAGATGCAACGCGATGCCGTCGGCTTGCACGGAGTGGGTGTAATAGGCGAGCGAAGCCAGGGTGCGGGCAATATTGGGCGGGCAGCAGGCGCAGCCGAACCACGGCACACGCTGGGTTTTGACGTAGTGCTGATCGAAGCGGCGCTTCGCCTCGGCGGGACGCACTTCGAGCGGATTGACGTAGAAGAACGTCTTTCCGTCCAGCGCCATGCCGGCGAGAACGTTGTTTAACAGCGTGCGCTCCATCACGTCGCCAAACTCGCCGCGCAGCTCGAGGTCGAGCATACGGCGCGCAAAGAACACGAGTCCGATGCCGGCACAGCTTTCCGCATACGCGCGGTCGTTGGGCAGATCGTAACGACCGGAAAACTGTTCGCCGTTCCACTCCGCCCCAATCGCGCCGGTGACGTAGTAGTGATAATCGCAGAGGTTGCGCCAGACCGTGTTGCACGCGTCGCGCAACGAGTGATCGCCGGTCTCGCGCGCGAGGTCCGCCATGGCGGAGAGTTGATACACCATGCGGACAGAGTGGCCGATGGGATCGGCTTCCTCGCGCACCGGTTTGCCCGCCTGCAGATAGGTCCAACGGTGATGATAAAAGTAAACCGGCAGCTTCTTATCCACCCCAAGCCGCTTGCTCTCAGCCTCGAAATAAGTGGGCGAGGCGCCGCGCTGATTGATGAAGTAGGCGGCTTGCTGCACGTAACGCTTCTCGCCGGTGACGCGGGCGAGCTTGATCAGCGCGAGTTCGACCTCCTGATGACCGGGATAGCCGTTGATCTGACCTTCGCCGAGACCGAACACGCGGCAGATCATGTCGGCGAGTTTGCACACGACATCAAGCAGCGTGCGTTTGCCGGTGGCCTCGAAGTGCGCCACACCGGCCTCAATGAAGTGCCCGGCGATGTAGAGTTCATGCCATTCGAAGAGATTGGTCCAGCGCTTGTCCGGCGCGGTCAGCTGCACGTAAGTATCGAGGTAGCCGTCGGGCTGTTGTGCCTTCGCGATCGTGGCGATGATGCCGTCCAGCTCGGCCTCCAGCTTCGGATCGGGATGCGTCGCGAGCCGGAAACACGCCGCTTCGATCCACTTCGCGAGATCGGAATCTTGAAACCAAAGGCCGTAGAACTCGCCCTGCTTTTCCCCCGCGGCGACCTGGAAGTTGTGCACGGTGCCGCTGCGCTCGGCACCGGGGATGCGGTCGTTCAGTGCTTCCCACTGATAGGGAATGACAACATCACGCACGAGCTTGGCGCGTTCGGCGAGAAAACCGCGTTCGAAACGGACTTTGGGCAGGGAATTGCAGGTGGGGGTGGCCATGGAAAATCTAAAGCTGGGGATTAGCGGGTCGTAACCGAATCCGAGATTGTCAGAGTGTTGAAGTCGAGCACACGCCGGAGTTTCCCGTGCGTGATGGTGAGTTTGCGACCGCCAACTTCAGCATTGAGGTGCGGGCCTTCAAAGAGTTTCCACTGTGAATAATCCACCGGCTTGCCATCCACGACCGGCAATTGGTCGAAGGTGAAGTCCACCTGCTTGCCGCGCAGCGTGGTCATCTGCACCGATGGCACAGGATCGAGGGTAAACGTGAGTGGCAGGGCGCGCATGGCGGATTGAAATGCCGCGAAACTTTCGAACTCATCCGCTGCGGCGGCTTGCACGATGGTGCCGTTGTGCAAATGCGGACTGGTGAGCAAGCGGCCACCGAGGTCCTGCTGCACCTTCGCCCAGCCGCCATCATAGTGCAGATAAGGAATCCAGTAATACGGCGCGAGCGGTCGGTAGGCCAGATAGGTATCGCCGCCACGCGCAAAGATCCAACCGGACTCGTCCTCCGTCACATCCTGCAGGTCCTTGGAAAAGAATCCGTTGATGTGCGGAAAGCGGGTGCCTTCCGGAATGGCGTAAAGCGCAATGATCGTGTCGAGGTCTTGGAAAACCTGCTCATACGGCGAGCTACCGACGACCTTGTCGGGCGAATCGTAGGAAGGCTTGCCTTCAAAGGTGACGGCCTTGATCCACGGCTCGGGATACGCCGTGAAATACATCTGCATGACGCGGCCCGATGAAAGCGGATGCAGCGAGAACATGGTGTTGTGCTTGCCGCGCGGGTCGGCTTCGGCCCACGTCACGTCCCACGCATGCGCCTGGATCGGATCGAGCTGGCCGCCGCGCGTGGAGCCAACGGCGTAGTCGCGGCGCAGGTAGTTGGTCTTGTAGACCGGCGGCGAGAGCTCCTCGCTGTAACGCCACCGGCGGCGCACCCGCGCACGATCGCGCTGCACGTAATCGCCGTCGCGATCAACGGCGATCCGATAGATGACTTCGGGCACACGGTAGTTTTTCGCTTCCAACGCGAAATACGTGCCCCAGCCGCCGTAGCTCTTGGTCGGCGGCGTGTTGTCAAACAGCAGCCACGAGAAGAACGATGCGAGGGCGTTCCAGCGTTCGATGACCGAACCTTCATCGGTCCGCGAATTGGGTCCGCGCAGCACGCCGTCAAGCGTCACCGTGGCGAGTTCGGCAAACAACCAGTCGAGCATCATGCGGCCGCGCTGACGCATTTCAGGGTCCTTCGCCCAAGTGGCGAGATAGAGCATCGGGATGGCATATTCGCCGATGTAGTGCGTGGCGTTGAACTCACCCTGCCCGACCGTGGTCGTGAGATTCATCCAATCGAGCAGGAACGCGCGGGATTCAGTCAGGTTTTCCTCGGAGGAGCGGCCGTTATACCACGTATCGCCGGGCTCATTCGGATAAAGCTCCGACATGAGGTAGAGCGACGCAAAATACATCACGAAGTGGTTTTCCGTGTCGCCACGAATCTGGCGGGTGCGCCAGGCGTCACGAATTGATTGCCTGGCTTCGGGCGAAAGCACATCGCGACCGGTGAAGGCAATGGCCACGCACGGGAACATCCAGAACGGCCCGGATCCGGGATCGCTCATCATCTCGATGACGCGCGCGTTGCATTCGGCGATGCGTTCGCCGCGCTGGAGATAGATAGGGATATTGGCCTGATTAAGCGTTGGCGGATTCGCTGGGTCATACAGACCCGCGCGCCAGTTGAGCACTTCGTCAATGCGCTGTTCGTAGGCGGCACGGCGCGCCGCGGCGTCGGCCACCACTACGCCGGACGGCGGCGGAGCTGCATACGACGGTTGCGCTTGGGCAGAGCTCATGAGGGCCAGAAAGGTGACAAAAACGGAAAACGAACGGGGCTTCATGGCAAACAGGTTACCGCCCCTGATGGGGCACGAGGAGGAATTGATTGACGCTGGACCCTTCGAGGGAGTCCGCCCGCCATGTGCGGCCGAAGTCAGCGGACGCATAAATCATCTTGTCGGCGATGCTCACGTAGAGTGTGCCGTCGGGACCGACGCCAACGCGCCACGCCCGGTGCGGGTCCGGCAGGCCGGCATTGCGTTCAGTCCAGGTCGCACCGCCGTCTTCACTCGTGTAAACGCCGTAAGTCCAGCTGCTGATCGCGAGACGCGACGGGTCGGTGATGTCGAAGGTCACATTGTATAGCGCGTGCTCATCGGGCACACCGGGAAGTTTGGCCCATGTCAGGCCGTTGTCGTGCGAAGCCCAGGCACCGGCGCTTTGCGTGACGGCCACCCAATGCTGCGGATCATGGGGCGATTGCTGCACGTCGTCCACCATGTCAGTCGTCGGCAGCGCGCAGCGCCACGAATCGGCACCGTTCTCGGTGAGAAAGAGACCCTGTTCGCAGCCGGCGAAGACGCGACCCGCCTGCGTGCGATCGATGGTGAGCACCTGCGTGTATTTGCCGCGCGGCGGCAGACCGTTTTCCTTGCGCACGAGTGTCTCAGCGCGATCAGTCGAGACCGCGACGCCGTCGGGCAGCGCGACGTAAACATGATCGGGTGCGTTGGGGTCGACCGCCACGTCGCGCGCCTCGGTCATAGTCCAATCGTTGCAAAGCCGCCATTTGACGCCGCCATCGAAACTGCGCCAGAGGCCGCTGTTCGACGTGGTGTAGATGACGTTGCGGTCCCGCGGATCAAACTGCACTGCCGTGGTAAAAGTATCGTTTTCCCCAAGGTGCTTCCATTCACCGTCGCCGATGCGCTTGAAGACCCCGTTGAGCGTGACGATTTTCGAGCCGACGACGTAGTCACGATTGACCTTGGCGGCAATGAAGAGGTCGTAACCCGGCATAGCGGCGAGGAGTCCACTAGTCACGGCGGCCAAGGTCAGGAATTTGAGCAAGCGAGGACATCTGATCATGATTCGATGGGATCCTGAAAAAGCGAAGGGGGAGGCGGTCACTGCAACCGCCCCCCTCCGATGCTCAAGGGTTGACGGTATCAGCGATGGTAAGCGTGTTGAAATCAATCACGCGCTGCAGACGGCCGTGGGTGATCGTGAGCTTGCGGCCGCCGACCTCGGCGTTGAGATGGGTGCCGCCGAAGAGTTTCCACTTCGCGTAATCCACCGGTGTGCCGTCCACGATCGGCGTTTGCCCATACGTGAACTCGATCGCCTTGCCGCGCAGACTGGTGAATTTCACCGTCGGGGTCGGCTGGAGGGAGAACTCGAGCGGCAGCGCCTTGATGGCGGATTGGAACGCGGCGAAGTCCTTGAACTCATCCGCGCTGGCGGCCTGCACAATGGTGCCGTTCTGGTTATGCTCACTCGCGAGAATCTTGCTGCCGGAATCGTCGCGCTCGTAAGCGTAGCCGGCATCGTGGGGCACCTGACGGAAAGTGAGGTGCGGCTCCCACTCGTAAGGCGCGAGCGGGCGATAGGCGATAAAGGCGTTGCCGCCGCGGGCAAATATCCAGCCGGATTCGTCCTCGGTCACGTCCTTGAGGTCTTTCGAGAAGAAACCGTTGACGCGTTCGAAACGGGTGCCGGCAGGGATATCATAGAGCGCGATGACCGTGTCGTGATCTTGGAACACCTTTTCGTAAGGTGAGGTGCCGACAATCTTGTCCGGCGAATCATAGGACGGTTTGCCTTCGCGGTAAATCGCACGGGGCATCGGCTCCTGATAGGTGGCGAATTGGGTCTGCAGGCTCTTGCCCGACGAAAACGCCTGCACCGAGAAGATTGTGGGGTATTTGCCACGCGGGTCATCCTCGCGCCAAGTCACATCCCAGACGTGGCCTTGGATGGTGTCGGACACGCGACCTTGGTGCGAACCAACCGCATAGTCGCGACGCAGATACTGCACCTTGTAAATGGCCGGCATGTGCTCGTCCTCGTATCGCCACATGCGGCGCGTGCGGGCGCGGTCATGTTGGTAAATATCCTCGGTGCGGTCCACCGCGATGCGATAGATGACCTCGGGCAGTTCGTAATCCGCCGCGACGGGCGCGAAATAGTTGCCCCAACCGCCGTAACCTCGGGTCGGCGGGGTGTTGTCGAAAAGAATCCACGAAAAGAATGACGAAAGTGCATTCCAACGCTCAATCACCGAGGTGTCATCCGTGCGGGAATTGGGGCCGCGCAACACGCCCTCGAGCGTGACATTCGCGAGCTCGGCGAAGAGCCAGTCGAGCATCATGTGGCCGCGCTGGCGCATTTCCGGATCCTTCGCAAAGCTGTTGAGCATCGCCATGGGAATGGCGTATTCGCCGATGTAGTGCGTGGGGTTGTATTCGCCCTGCCCGATCGTCGTGGTGAGGTTCATCCAATCGATCAGCCAGCCCTTGGTTTCCGCCCGACTCTCGGCGGAGCTTTTGCCATTGCACCAGGTCTCGGCCGGCTCGTCGGGATAGAGTTCGGACATCAGGTAAAGCGCGGTGTGATACATCACCCAATGGTTTTCGGTGTCGCCGCGCAGCTGGCGCGTCGTGCGCCAGGCCTCGCGAATGGAGTCACGGGCCTCGGGCGAGAGCTTGTCCTTGCCCATCAAGGCCACCATGGCGGTGGGGAACATCCAGAACGGGCCGGTGCCGGGGTCCTTCATCATTTCGATGACGCGGGCATTGCAGGCCTCGATTTGTTCGCCGCGGGCGAGCAGCATGCAGATCGTGGCCATGTCGAGCGTCTCGGGCTTCGAGACCCCGATACGCCAATCCATCACTTCGTTGATGCGGGCGTCATAGGCCGCCCGCCGGTCCTCGGCGGTTTGCAGCACAACCCGCGACGGCAACGGGCCCTCATAGGAAGGTTGCGCGCGCAAGGCCGGCGCCAAGGCCAGTGCGAGGGTCAGTCCGGACAAAATAGTCTTTTTAATCATGGTTGGGGTCTCCGGTTAGCGAGCGACGGTGATGAAACGGTTGACGAGCGAGCCCTCCATTGCATCGGCCTGCCAGGTGCGGCCGAAGTCGTCGGAGTAATAGAGATTTTCCTGATAGATACTGGCGTAGAGCCGGCCGGTGTTGGGATTGATGCCCACGCGCCATGCGCGCGGGTTTTCCGGCAGGCCTTCATTGCGCGTGACCCAAGTCTGGCCGCCGTCTTCGCTGACCTGCACGCCGTAGGTCCAGCTGCCGATCGCGATGCGCTGCGGATTGGTCTGGTCAAACGCCACGTTGTAAAAGGCACGGCCGACCGGCAGGTCCTTGATCAGCGACCAAGTAAGGCCCCGATCGCGGGAAATCCAGGCGCCCTCTTCGTCAGTCAACGCGATCCACTCGGCCGGATCGTGCGGCGATTGCTGGATGTCGTTGACCTGTGCCTTGGTCGAAAGGACCTGGCGCCAGTTCATCCCGGCATCATCGGTGAGATAGACACCCGCGGTGCAACCGGCGAAAACCCGGCCGGCCGTCGTGCGATCCACCTCGATGGTCTCGGTAAACTTGCCGCGTGCCGGCAACCCGTGATCGCGACGCTCGATGGTCTGTCCGCGATCATTCGTGAACGCGACCCCGTCGGTGATGGCAACGTAAACGTCGTCGGGCGAATTGGGATCAACGGCAACATCGCGGCCCTCGGTCATGTCCCAGCTGTTGGCCATGCGACCGGTCGCGCTGCCTTCGAGCGGAGCCCAAAGCCCATTGAGCGCGGAGGTGTAGTAGACCGACGGATCGCGCGGATCAAACGCGGCGCCGGTGATGGTGGAGTCATTGTAGCCGAAGTGCCGCCAAACACCGTTTTCATCGAGGCGGAAGAGGCCGTTCGTCGTGACGATCTTCGAACCGATCACGTAGCCCTTGTTAACATTGGCGCAGATGATGAAGTCATACTGCGGAGCCGCGTTGATCGCCGGCACTGCGGCCAGCAATCCGAGCAGCACGGGGATGAGTTTTAGTTTTATCATGATAAATCCAACGTTCCGAAGTTGCGGTTGACCGCCGCGGTCGTCATGACCGCAAGGCGATGAAAACGATTTTCTCCCTGCTCGCCGTGGTCCTCACGCTTTCGACACCTCTTCGCGCTGAGAACAGCGCCACACCAACTGATCGGCTTGCGGCACTGGGCATCGAACTTCCGGCCGTGCCCGCCGCGATTGCGAACTACGTGCCGGCCGTGCGGTCGGGCAACCTCGTGGTGCTGGCGGGGCAAATCGCCAAAGGCGCCGACGGCAAGTTCGTCGCCGGCAAAGTCGGTGACACGATGACCGAAGCCGAGGCGGTCGCCGCGGCGCGGCAGTGTGCGATCCAGTTGCTCGCCGTGCTGCAGGCCGAAATCGGCGATCTCGCCAAAGTGAAACGCATCGTGCGCGTGGCCGGCTACGTCAACGCCACGCCGGACTTCACCCGCCAATCCTTTGTGATCAACGGTTGCTCCGACCTGCTGGTTGAGGTGTTCGGTGAGGCCGGACGCCATGCCCGCGCCGCCGTCGGCGTCGCCTCGCTGCCCGCCGGCGCGCCGGTGGAAATCGAGATGATCGTCGAAGTGGCGGACTGACATGACCTCAGGCTTTGGTGACGACGTCGTGCACCGCGGCAATGAGGGCTTCAACCTCTTCCGCGGTGTTGAAAAGGTGCGTTGAAACGCGCACGGCATCGAGGCCCTGCTCGCTGACCGGACGGCAGCGGAAGTGATAGTCCTTCCAGAGCTGACCGAAGATTTCGCTGTAACCCAGCTTAGGGGTGCGAAACGTGGTGATCGAGGCGCGCAATGCCGGGTTGGTCGGCGTGAGCACTTCGACGGTGGGAATTTTCGCGAGCTCGGCGTGCACATGCAGCGCCAGTTCCCGGCCGTGTTGGGCAATGCGTTCCCGGCCGATCTGCTGGTGAAACTCCACGGCGGCAGCCACGCCGGCCACACTGGCGGCGCTCCGCGTGGCGTATTCGTGCCGCGTGGCATCGTCCACGTAACCCATCGTGCCGTCGCCGGGCAGCGTCCCCGGAATCGGTCCGGTGTAGGAACCCGCGCTGATGGGCATGACCTCGGCGTTGCGCTCCTTGCGAATGAAGAGAATGCCGGTCTCGTGCGGCGCGCCCAGCCACTTGTGACCGCTGGTCGCGTAGGAATCGCAGCCGATCGCGTGCAAATCAAACGGGAACATGCCGGCGGATTGCGCGCCATCGATGTGGAACCAGAGGCCGTGTTCGTGCGCGAGCTGCGCGATTTCCGCCGCAGGCAGCACGATGCCGGTCGGCGCGGTGACGTGACTGATCTGAATGACCTTGGTGCGCGGCGTGATCAGTGCGCGAATGCGCTTGAGGTTTTCTTCGACACTTTCCGAGTCCGGCGTGAAGAGCTTGGAAATCACGCCGCGCCGCGTGCGCTGGTTATACCACGGACCCGAACCACCGGGGTGCGCGTGGTCTTCGAAAATCACCTCATCGCCTTCGTTCAGCGCGAGACCGCCGGCAATGATCGAATTTCCCTCGGTGGCATTGCGGGTGAAACAGATCTCGGAACTGTCGGCGCCGAAAAACTCCGCCACCACATCGCGATAGTGGTGAAATGTATCATGGCCCGTGTCGGATTTGAATTGGTGCGCGTTGACCGTGTCGAAAAATACTTTCAGCACCGGGCTCGACGCGGGGCCCAGCCCGCCGGTGTTCATGTAGTGCAAGGCCGGGTCGAGCGGGTGCAGCGCGCGCACCGCCCGCCAGAAATTTGCATCCGAAACCGCACCGTAGGTGGGCAGCGCCATCGACGCCGCCACACCGGCTGCCCCACTCTTGCCCCGCAGACCGACTCCGCTCACCGCGCCGATCGCGCCAAGCCCGAGACCGCGGATGAAGGTTTTTCGATTCATGTTCATACGCAGGTGAAAGTGAGGGTGTGATCGATCAACAGATCGGTCCCGGCGGCGACTTCGAGATCCTCGTCAGCTTGGATCGGCAACGCCGCGAGCGGATAGTTGCGGCGCACAAACCACTGCAGCGGGCCGGTGTTGTTGGCGAAGCGAATGACCACGCGGTTCAGCGTGGTGTCGAACTGGCCGTGCCACTCCATCCAGTCGGCGGTGCCGCCGTGGACTTTCTCGATGCCCTCGAGTCCGCCGTCCGCGACGACCTTGATGGTCGGATCGAGATGGTCGTCGAGCAGCTCGCGTGCCCCGCGAAGCTGCAGGCCGCAGTAATGCGAGCCCTTCAAGCCGCCGCGCGAACTGGGGTTGCCGAGGGAAAGCGCGCGACCGCTGACGTTGGTGAGTTTGCCGCGCCAGTGCATGGTCCAGGATTTTTGGGGTTCATTCACGACAATCCGGATGGACCGCTCCTCGCGAAACAATGTTTCCTGCAAGCGTTGCCATTCGAGCGAATGTTCCAGGAGCGCGGTGTTGCCCGCGGCCTCGCACTTGCTCCAGGCGACATGGTTTTGCGAACCGTGGTCGTCCCGCCACTTGTAACCATCCTGCAGACAGGTCGGTCCGCCCCAGAAGTTGGCGCCGGAAACATTGTTCAGCGTGAAGCTGAGCGCGTGGTGCCAGGGGTGATCGTTGGGCCGGAAGTTGGTCAGCGTATCGCCCGCGAGGGTGTTGACCGGATGAAAATACGGCTTGGGCGATTCCTTGGCCTCGACCGCAGAACGGTAAACGTAATGGCAAAGCAGCAGGTCGCCGCGATGCAGCGAGAGGGCCTTGTCGGCGTGTTTTTCAATGCGCAGTTCGCTCATGACGGATCAGAAGGTTTCGTTGAATTTGCCGCCGTTGAACCGGCGGGTCGCGCCATTCGGCGCGATGACGGTGGTGGCGATGCCCGCGGGCACGCTGGCCTCGAGCGCGAACTTGTCGCCGGACTGCTTCCACGACACCTCGATCAAACCGCGCGGTGTGCACAGGCTGCCGGAGGCGTGGGTGAGGCCCGCGAGATTGGGTTTGATTTCGACGGCTTCGTAGCCGGGCTGCAGCGGGGCGATACCGAGGATGCGTTGCTGGAACTCGAGGATCGGGTGCGCCGACCACGCGTGACACATCGAACGCCAGTAGCTGTTCTCTTCGACAAAGGTCGAGAGTCCGTAGGAAATCGATTCGTGCCACGGGCCGAGGTGCTTGGAAATGTCGCCGTAGTGACCGGCCTTGAACATCGCGGTGAACCCGAAGTGCAGCCAGAAGAACGAACCGGGCGCGAGCTTCTCATCATGGGGGAAACGCTCGAAGATCCGATCACAGACGCGCTGATCCGCGAAACCGGCCACGATCGCCCACGCATTGCCGTATTGGCTGATCTCGGGGCCGCCGGGACGATCAAAATAGAGTCCCTCATTTTCCGACCAGAACAGGGCATGGGCCTTCGGTCGCGCGCGCGCCGCTTCGTCGCGCAGGGCTTTGGCCTCGGCGGCATTGCCCAGTGACTCGGTCATCCACGCGAGCTCGTCGAGCGCGTTAATGTATTGGGCGGAGTGAATGCAGGTCGCGCCGTCGTCGGCGCCAGGCACCACGCCGCGGGGCCACCACGGGCACCAGTCGGTCATGTTCCAATAGGGCAGCTTCGAAGGCAGGCCGTCTTCATTGGTGTGGCGGCGATACCAATCGAGCACGGCGCGCATGCCGGGCAACAGATCGTTGAGCGTGGCCCGGTCCGCCGTGGTCATGTAGTAATCCTTGACCGCCGTGATCCAGTGGATGCTCCACGCGGGCAGGACTTGCAGCAAGCGCGACGGATAGCGCGCCGTGGTGAGACCGTCAGTAATGCGTGACCAGTCGAAATGATACAACGCCTGGCGCGTGAGCTGGTAATCGCCGGTCGTGAGCATGCCGAGCTTCGAGGTGATCATCGTGTCGCCGGCATACTGCATCTGTTCGTAATGCGGGCAGTCCTCGAAAGTCTCGTGCGAACACATGCGCATCGTGTGCAGGCCCACTTCCCAGATTTTTTCGAGCGCCGGATCGGAGCACTTGAACGTCGCCTTGACGTGATACGGATAGGCGGTGAAGCGCTGCTTGACCGCGCGAATGGTCAGCGGCTCGGTGCCGACCTTGATGCGCAGGCCGATGAATTGAAACGCGCGCCAATGGAGCGGTTCGATCGTTTCGTCCCGCCCGGAAAGTTCAAAGATGTCGCACCAGCCGGTGACTTCACCGCGGCGATCGAAGGTCCAGCCGCGGCTTTCGTCGGCAAAATGCGAGGCGAGGTTGGCAAGCGACTGCTGCTTGCCGATCATCTTTGCGCCGGAGTTCCACGCGATGCGCAGCACTTCGGAGTAGGTCAGTCGCACCGTGCTCCCGGCACCGCCGGAAACGACGAGATGCGGGAACGCGGTCGTGAGCCGCTTCATGTCGAGCACGAGATCAACCGTCGCGCCGGCGGGCAGCGTCAGCGGCTTGTCCGCGGCAAGCAGCGCCTGCCAATCGTCGGAAACCGCCTCGCCGCCGCTTTGATACGCGTCGGGAAAACGTTCCGGCTCGCCTTCATCCAGCATCGGAATCATGCGCGGCATGAGACCGTAGGGGCTGGCCGGATCGCGGCGGTTTTCCTTCAACTCGGCCTTGAAGAGCACGTGCGCAGCCGGCCAAGCCGAGTCGTCAAACTCAACCGAGTTCCAATCTTGCGGGATGAGCGCGGTGTAGCGGTGTTCGAAATAACCGAGATAACCTTCGAACGTGGTGTTCTCGTTTTGAAAACGATGGGCCTTGTCCACCGCGACTTTCCACGTTTCGCCGGTGCGCAAATCCTCGAGGACCTCGCCGGAGAGGCTCTGCACCGAACCTTCGAGCACGAAGCCACCGGTGTAAGTCATCACGGAGCACGGCGGGCCGAGCAGCGCGGGCCGGTGTGCCACGCGCGACATATCGAGCACGATGGCGGCGAGCACGTTTTGCCCGGCGCGCAGGTGCGGCGTGAGGTCAAACGAATCGTAGAAATGGTGCGTGATGTCACCCTTGGCCGGACCGCGGCCTATGAACGCACCGTTGCAGTAAAACAGGTAACGGCTGTCGGCCGAGAGCGCGACTCGCAGGCTGACCTGCGCCGGATTAGCGACCGCGAAGGTCCGCCGGAAATAGCGCACCTGATAGTGGGAAGGCGTGGCCGCCTCGGGCGGCGGCGCGCTGTGGGAACCCTCGGCGGACCAGATCCACGAGGCGGAATTGACGAATGGTTTTGCGGACACGGGATTAAGGGAAAACGGACGAAATAAGCCGGCGCGTCAGCGACGGCTGGGCACGAACACAAAGTCGAACCCATAGGCGCCGTAAAGACCGCCGTCCTGCCACGTCAGCCCGAGGTCGTCCGAATAGAACGTGCCCTCTTCAAACGTGGAGGCCCAGAGCCGCCCCTTCACGTCGGGATCAAAGGCGACCACGAAGACGTTCTTGACCGGCAGACCGGCGGAACGATCGGTCCAGTTGACCCCGCCATCGGCGGAAACCCGCACGCCTGCCCCCCACCCACCGATCGCAAGTCTGGCGGCATCATGCGGATCGATGGCCGCGGCGTAGAGATTGGCGGTGGCCGAACCGGGATCGGTTTGAGCCCACGTTTTGCCGGCGTCACGGGAGATCCAAGCTCCGCGGCCTTCGGTGCCGGCCAGGATCAGATTGGGGTCCGTTTCGCTCTGCACCATGCGCAGCGCCGTGGCCGGCGGTGAATCGGTGCGGGTCCACGTCCGGGCGCCGTCGTTGGAGACATAAATGCCATCTTCCGTGCCGAGCAGAACCCGGCCGGGGGATTGCGAATCGGCGACCAGCGCCTGGCAATAAAGCAGATGCAGGCCGGCTTGCGCCAACTCCCACGTGGCGCCACCATCGGTGCTTCGCAGGGGGCCCCACTGGGTGGTGGCGTAAACTTCGTCGGGATTGGCGGGATTAAAGGCAAATGTGCGCACATCGATGACATCCCAGCCCGTGGTCAGGCGCCACGTCTGGCCACCGTCAGTGGAACGCACCACGCCATCCGAGCTGGCAATTAGCACAACCTGACCATTACTGCCGGGCTGAAACGCCACGGAAATGATGCCAAGCACACGGGGACCGAAATGCGTCCATTCATCCGCACCGGCCTTGCGCACATAAAGTCCGGAATCCGAAGGCGTGGAGCTGTTTTTCTGCGCCTTGGTCATGGCCACGGCGGCATACATGTCGTGCGAGGGCTGCGGGGAAGTCGCACAAGCTGACGCCAGGGCGGCGAGGAAAAGAACAAAGAGGGGGGCTTTCATCACGGGGTTTTACTCGACGGTCTGCTGGATGAGGGAACGTTTGAAATCGAGCAGATAGCGGTCGCGACCGTGCTTGATTTCCAATTTTTGGCTGCCGCGTTTTTCGTGGGCAAAGGGGCTGTCGAACAGCGGCCAGTCGGCATAATTCACCGCCGTGCCGTTCACGGTCGGGGTATCGCCATAGCGAGCGTGAATCTTGTCGCCCGCGAGCGAGGTGAAACTGACCTCCGGCACCTCTTCGGTCGTGAATTCGAGCGGCAGCGCGCGCACCGCGGCCTTGAACGCCTCGAACGAGGCGTAATCACGAACCGCAGCGATTTGCACGACGTAGCCGTTTTTCAAGGCATCGCTCTTGAGCACGCGATGACCACGACCCCATTCGTCGAAGCCACTGGCCACCCAGCCGCCCGCCCCACCCTCAAGCAGGCCGGTCCAGTCATTCGGCTTCCATTCGCCGGGCGCAAAGGGCCGGTAGGCGATGTAAGTCGGGCCGCCTTGGGTGAAGATCCAGCCGGATTCGTCCTCCACGGTGTTTTCGAGGTCGCGGGAGAAAAAGGTCAGGATATGGGGAAAACGGTTGTCGGCCGGCATGTCGTAAAGCGCGATCAAGGCCGTGCCTTGTTGGAACACCTGTTCATAGGGCGAGCCACTCGGGAGTTTGTCCGGCGAATCGTAGTCCGCCTTGGAGCGGGCAATCAGATCGGTGACCGTATCCCAGTCCGCTCCGAAAAACATCGTGCCTTCCGTGGGCGAAGAATGCGGCTGCACGGCAAAAAAGGTATTGGCGACTTCGTCGGAGGGCCCCTCCGGCATCCACTTCAAGTTCCACGTCTGCTGTTGGATGGGTTGCAACAAACCGCCTTGGGTGGAACCGAGCACAAAATCGCGGGCCACATAGCTGTATTTGTATACCGGGATGGTGCGTTTGTCGCCGATCACGAATGAGAGCGGCCCGGCATGCCGCATCCGCCAGCGAGTGCGCTTGAGCTCGCGCTCGACGAAGGGCAGGTTGCGATCGCGGGCCACCCGCTCCAAAATCGCCGGGGGCATGTAACCGCTCAAAGCCAGCAACGTATTGCCGACCGTGGTGCGGCGATAGCGCTGCTGCTCAAAGCCAAACAGATACCATGCCAGACCCGAACTGGTGGTCGTCCCGGTGGCAATGATTTGCCGGGGATAGACCCGACTGTGCGCACCGCCGTAAAAGCCACCCAGCGTTTCAACCGCATAATCATATAGCAGGTAGTCGAGCATCATGCGCGCCTTGAGGCGCATCTTCGGATCCTTCGCCCAACCGGCCAGCAGGGTCATCGGAATGACGTATTCCTGCATGTAATTGGGAGAATCATACTCCCCTTGCCCGAAGCTGGTGGTCACCCGCATCCAATGGTAAATGTAATCACGGGCCTCGGCGAGATTCTCGGCCGATGAACGGCCGTTGAACCATTGCTCCGGACCCGCCTCGGGCATCGCTTGAGCCGCGATGTAGCGCGAGGCATAACTCATCGCCCAATGGTTTTCGGTGTCGCCTCGGCTGGGCCAGTAGATACGCCAAAGCTCTTGGATGCGCGACCATGCGGCTTCGTCCAAATTATCCCGGCCAGCCGCCATGACCGCGGCCATCGGATAGGCCCAAAACATATTGGCCGTCGGCATGGGTTCGTTGAGTGCCGCCAAGCGTTTCAACGCTTTGTCGACATGCACACCGGCTTGCAAACAGGCCGCAACCTCCAGGAAGCCGCCTTTTTCGCCATTGCTGTCCCCGACAACCGCAAGCGCTTGACTAATAACCCAGTTGCGACGCTCCAAATAGCGAACTTGGATGTCGGCATCCGAATCTGCGGCCGGTTCGGTGCCCCAAATGCCAAGTGGAGAGGTTAAGAGAAGGGCGCAGCTCGCACGCCATAGGACAGGCCAGAATTTTGTCATGGGGCTGTAATGAAAGGGTAATTCTGACCTTGTGCCGGCAATACCGGGTATTTCAACCAGCAACTTTCCTGAATTTTCAGATATATGACGCACCCAAGGCCGACCGCGCGCGTTCGACCCGAGACTTTGATCGGGGCGCGACTTTTACCTAGGGGAATACCCTCGCCCGAAGCCCAATATCGGACCTTCGAACCTTAAAGCCATGACAGACAAACCCCTTGACTTGAAACCCGAGGATTGTGTGATTTTTCAGAAATAATCACGGCTACCCCATGTTGATTGCCGAAATTGCCCGCCGCGCCAAGGTTTCACCCGCCACGGTTTCCCGCGTCATAAACCAACCGCACTTAGTGGCGCCCGATCGCCTCGCTCAAGTGCAGGCGGTGATGACCGAGGCCAACTACACCCCCACGCCATTGCATCGACGCCGGGGACCCAAGTCCCGGTTGGCCGCCCCGAAGAAAATCGGTGTTTGGTTTGTTGGCGCACGCAAGAACCCTAATCTCAATTGGTTCCAAGAGCAGCTCCTGCAGGTTCAGCCCTCGATTGAGAAACAACGGGTCGAGCTTTCCCTGCTCTTCTCGCAATCACCCGATGAGCTCCCGCCGGCGGTGCTCGAACGTCAATTGGATGGCGTGATTATCCAAGGGATGGAACCCTCACCGGGCGCCATGTTAAAGCTCACCGGACTGCCTCATGTCTGGTTCATGACCCGCCGCACCACGGACTACACCGGTGACTTCGTGGAACCGGACAATGAAATGAACGGCCGAATGGCTGCGGAATACCTGCACGCCCGCGGCCACAAAACCGTTGCCGCCATCAGCACCGAGCCATCCTACAGCGCGATCGCCTGGCGTGTGGATGCGTTTCTCAAACGGTCCGCCGAGCTTAAACTCAAGGCCCATTGTATTTTAGGAGATGGTAAACGTGACGTAAGCTATCTGCTGCACACACCGACCCACTCTGAGAGCGAGCAACTGGCCCGTCGCGTGCGGGATGCCAAGCCTACGCCCACCGGACTTTATGTGCCGGTCGATCACTTTTGCGGATCCTTCTTTCGGGCCATGCGCTTGTTGGGATTGCAGGCCGAGCGCGACTACGAAGCGATCCTAGGGAATTATAACCCAGTGATTTATCATAATTTGGATAATCTTCCGGCCGCCTTGGATATTAATCTGCCGACCTTGGTCCGCAAAGTCGTCGATCATCTGGTCTGGCGGATTGAGAATCCGCAGGCGGTCGGCCGCATCGGATGCACCGTGGCCCCGAGCCTCATCGCCACATCCAGCCAGAACCGCACGAATACCGCATGAATATACATGACTACAGGGCTTGCATTGCAGCCTGACTTTCTTCTTTCTCTGCCCTGTGCTTATGCCGACCCCAAATCGGCTCGAAGACAAACCACCCCCACATGAAACCAAGCAAATTTAAAGAAACCCGCCTGGCCGCAGCGAATACGGCCGACACCGCACCCCTGCTGACATAACCCTGCGTGGAGCTTTGGGATAACCATCCCGGCACGCCTTCGATCAGCGTTTTTTCGCGGTTTCGATCCCTGCAGCGGCCCTGCCTTGCCGCTCTATCGGCAATTCGCTGCGGCATGACATGCGTCCACGCGCCTCCCTTTTTGACCGGTCATATACCGTCAAGAAACCAAGCCGGCCCCCAAAGCCGGTAACTACAAACCACCCCCTAATAACGAATGAAACCAGAACAAAGCTACCCAGCTCCGGTGGCCAAGCGCAGCTTGGCCGCCTGTTTGGCCGCATTGGTTGCACTCTCTTGGACGCCCGTCTGGGCCCAGGAAGTTGCCGCTGATTCGGCTGACGACGAAGAAATCGTTCAGCTCACGCCGTTCGAAGTCGAAAGCGAGAAGGACTACGGCTACCTGAAGACCAATTCCGCTACGGCTACCCGTATCGGCATGGAGATCCAAAAGATCCCCATGAACGTCTCGGTGCAGTCCCGTGAGTTCCTCGACGACACCAACTCAAGCTCCCTCACCGACCTGTTCCGCTACACCGCGGCGGCCTCGGGTGACAACCGTTTCGCCATGCGCCGTCCGGCCAACGAAGCGACTCCCCAAGGCACGTTCTCGATCCGCGGCTTCACGGTCAACACCCTGCTCCGCAACGGTGTGTTCCGTTACGTCTCCTACAACCTCGACAATGTCGAGCGCGTGGAAATCGTCAGCGGTCCCGCTTCCGTGTTCTTCGGCCAGGGCTATCCCGGTGGTGTGATCAACTACATCACCAAGCGCCCGCAGTTCGGCAAGATCCCGACCACGTTCAAGTATCAGATCGATGACAACAGCGGCCAGAAGTTCGTGTTGGACCACAATGCGGTCCTCTCGAAGAAGGCTGCCTTCCGCATCGTCGGTGGTTGGGCTGACCTCCAGGGTGACCGTCGCTTCGAGTTCCAGGACAACATCAACATCACGCCTTCGCTGACGTTGATCCCCTTCGACTCGGGCAAACTGACGATCAACCTCGAAGCCGAATACCTCGATGCCAAGTTCAACGAGAACGACTACGACTGGATCTACGGCGACATCACGACCAACGGCTGGCAGGCCTACGTCAACAACGGTGGCGCCAATAGCGTCAACGGTTACGCCGCTTACGTCCAGACCCAGCGCGTAGCCAACAGCGACTGGACCCGCCCGGCTTACACCAGCATCGCCCGCGGTGCGTTCATCACGGACGCCAGCGGCAACCGCATCCAAGACGAGGCGTTCAACTACACCTCCCGCGGCGCCTACACGCACAATGTTGTGAAGACGTTCTCCGTCACCGCCGAGTTCAAGCCCTTCGAATGGTTGTCCGGTCGCTACAGCTACACGCGTGACCGCTCGGACTACAACTCCCTCGAAGGTCTGACCCTGCCTTACGGCAACGGCATCAACTGGCGCGTGCATGCTTCCGCCACGGCTGGTTACTATCGCAACACCGAGAACCACCAGCTCGACCTCGTGTTCGAGAAGGAACTCTTCGGCATCAACAACAAGCTGCTCGCCGGTATTAACTACAACAAATACGAGCAGAAGTATAACTCCCATATCCCCGGGCTCTTCCCGTTCTGGGGTAAAGTTCCCGGTGCGACCAACGCGATCGCCAACCCTGGCTGGAGCCAAGTGGCGCAGAACATCGCTGGTTCAGGCGGTCAGGTGCCCCCGAACCAGGTCATCCGTGACCGCAACGGCAACATCAAGTTGGTCAAGGACGTGTTCTACCAATGGGATCCCGGCTTCGAAATTAATCCTTCGATCGCGATCCATGAAGTGGGCGACCGCGCAGTGCTCGACCAATACAAGCCCAAGACGGATGCGTGGTATGTCAACTATCAGGCCACCCTGCTGGATGACCGCCTCACCGTCCTCGCCGGCTACCGCAAGGAAGAGCGCACGGGTGACGGTCAGTTCCTGATCGCCAACTACCCGTGGTTCATCCCGCCGGCGGACGCCTACAACGACACCGTCACGTATCCGGAAAACGTTTACTCGTTCTCCCGGAACTACGCCAAGACGGTGCCGGAAACCGTTGACGGCGACTCCGACATGGTCGGTGCCTCGTTCCAGCTCACCAAGGAAATCTCCATCTACGCCAGCCACTCGAACACCTTCAAGTTCAACAGCGGCATTCGTGGTGGTCTCTTCCCCGGTGACGAACTCCTCTGGGCCGCTGAAGCCATCGCCTACAAGGGCTCCTTCAGCTACCGTGGCGTGACCATCACCCAGCCGCAGCAACTCACGCAGGTGCTGCAATCGGTCGGCGCCTTCGACAAGATCAAGAACGAAACCGGCACCAACGCCGAATTCGGCGTCAAGATCGCCACCGAAGACAACAAGTATGTCGGCACCCTGTCGATCTTCTCCGCCACCCGCGCCAACCAGCGCTTGGATGACGGTGCGGCTCAGTCCAACCTCGAAGAACCCCTCAACTATACCCCCACGGATGGTTCGGGCTACTTCCCGGTTGGTTCCTCCTATGACGGCACCCGTCTGCTCCGCTGGCGCACCACCGACCTCGAAAACAAGATCGAGGGCGCGCAGGCTGAGTTGATCTGGACCCCGAACCGCAACCTCCAGGCTGTCGTCAACGGCTCCTGGATGTGGACGGCTAAGACGGTCTACGACAAGACCCGCGCTGCTCCGGGCTCCGATCGTTACAATGCCTCGAGTGCCGCCGCCAAGGTCGCCTCGGACATCTACTACGGTGCCCGTCTGGAGAACGTGCCGGAATACCGCTTCAATGCCTTCGCCAAGTATAACTTCACCGACGGTCCCGTCCGCGGTCTGTCGGTTGGCGTTGGTATGCGTTATTCTTCCGAAACCGTCGTCAGCCGTTCGGTTGACTGGAATCCGCTCAACGGCGGTCTCCAAGGTGGCGACTACCTCGTGTTCGACCTCACCCTCGGCTACCCGTGGGAACTCGCTGGTTACAAGATCAAGACCAACTTCGGTCTCTATAACGTGACCGACGAAGTTTACTTCGAAGGTCGCAACGCTCTGTCGCCGGCTCGCAATTGGGTGCTCTCCAATACCCTCAGCTTCTAAGCTGAGCGGTTTGGACAATACCTACCCACTATCAAGGGCGGCTCCTCACGGAGCCGCCCTTTTGTTTGCGCCATGACGTAACTGATTGCACATTCCCGCGCATCCCTACCCATACCCCATGAAACCGATAAACACCTTTTGCGTCCTGTTCTCGCTCGCTACTTTGCTCTTGGCTGGCTGTGACAGCGGCGTTTCCACCCGCATTCAGGAAAAAGCCACCGTCTTCAACTCCCTGACGCCCGACCAACAGGAAATGATCCGTAACGGTCAGATCGAAGCCGGGTTCTCCACCGACATGGTTTACCTCGCCTTGGGCAAGCCCTCCAAGACCCACATCAAACAGACTCCAGACGGCCCTGTGACAGTGTGGACTTACTTGCGTTTTTATCCCAACGGCCCGATCGGCCGGACCTCCCTTTCCTACGAGCAAGGCATGAGTGCCGTGGCCCCCAACGCCCTCGGGACTAATTCCACCGGGCGCTTCGGCACCAGCAATTCGACCGGCTCGACCTCACCGATCAGCAGCAACAACGTCCCCACCACCAATGGCCCGACCATGGCGCCGGAGCCAGGCGACCTGCCCTCCGACACTCTCTTTGTCTACTTCTTCCAAGATCGGGTGATCGACGCAAAATTGGAAAGCCAGATGTAAGCGGTCGCAGTTCATGCCGCCCAAAAAATCCAAATCGATTTCGGGGCCCAAAGCCCTTATCCCGGTCCGGGCCTTGGATTTCGCGATGTATAACACCAAGGACATCCGCAAGACTCGGGCGTTTTACCAAAAACTCTTCGGATTCAAACGCGGTGAAGAGTGGAACGATTGGTGGTCCGAATTTGCAACCGAGCCACTGACGCTCTGCCTGAACGGCACGGATCATGAGCGAAACCCGGAATGGGATTGGAGTGGTCCGGCCTGCATTGCGCTCGCGGTGGACGATGTGCCCGCGGCCATCGAACAATGCCGCAAACACAAGGTGAAGGTGCTGATCCCACCAACGGAGACGCGCGTGTGCTGGATGGCCTGGATCGCCGACCCGGATGGCAACCGACTTTGCCTGCACTCCCGCAAAAACGGCAGCGCGGGCTGATTCAGGCTGCCAACGTCGATTTGCGGCGTCTGAGCAGCACCAGGCCCAAAAACACGACCGTCAGAATCGCTGGCAACAACGCCACGCGGCCCAACGCATCCAAACCGGCCGCCGCTTGGACCGCCGATAATTCGCCACCGGCAAGATCAGTTGCCAACCGCCCGGCCAGACGGCTGGCAATGCCTTCATCATAAAACCGCCCGATGACGGGCAGCACGAAGCTCACGCTCAGCATACCTGCGCCGCCCATGATCGCGAGACCCAACGCGCCGGTCTTGGGGAAGTTTTCGTTCACGTAGCCAAGCATCGTCGGCCAGAAAAAGCACACCCCGAGCGCAAACACCGTCGCTGCGGCAAACAGCATGCCGCCGCCGCTTGCCTTGCTCATCGCATATAGACCCAGCGCGCTCAGCACCGCGCTCGACAGCAACATGCCCGACGGCGCCAGGCGGTGCACGAATACGCCCGCAAATTGCCGCCCCACCGCCATCAAGCCTGTGATCCACACAAGCACCAGAATACCCGATACGCCGGCGTTGGTCAGGATGTTCGGAATCCATTGGCCCGGCCCCAGCTCCGTCGCCGCCGTCAAGAGCATGCACAGCACCATCAACAGGAACATCGGTCGCACGCAGGCCAGAAACATTTCGCCGGTGGCTACACCCGACTCCACACGTTCCGTGCGCGGGAAAGTCTGTCCGCGAAACATCACGCCATAAATCACCGTCGGCACGAGCATCACGGCAAACTGCACCTTCCAACCCAGACCGGCATGCGCCAGGCCAAACGCCAGCAACCCGCCGATCACGATGCCGCCCGGAAACCAGACGTGAAAGTGATTCAGCTTGGTGGTCTTGTCCTTCGGATAGAGCGCCGCGATGAGCGGGTTGCAGGCGGCTTCCACTGAGCCGTTCGCTATGCCAAACAGCAACGTGCCCGTGTAAAGACTCCAGTAATCCCAAGCAAAAATCGTCAACAGGATCCCGGCAAGATGCCCGAGAAACGCAATGCCCACGATACGTTTCATACCCAACGCGTCGCACAACGGTCCGCCCACCACCATCGCCAGGGTGAAGCCCCAGAAGGCGGTGCCGTTGATCCAGCCGACCTGCTCATTGGTGAGCGAGAATTCGGTGGCCCAGTCGCCGGCGGCTCCGCCGCGCAGCGCAAAACTCATGGCCGTGACTATCAAAGCGACGCAACTCGCCGCAAACAGACGGTTAGCATTCATGGGGCAAGGGGGGTTGGGGTTCGCGTCACAATGAACATCCGCGGACTGCGGGCAATGCCTTTCACGATCAGCCGGCCGGCGTTTACGGATTTGCCACACCCGGCCGCAACCGCTTCGTTGCAGGCAAAAACCCATGCAACGCACTCTCGTCAAAGACGCCCTCAACGCAACCAGCCCGGCTGACTCCATCCTGCTTCAAGGCTGGGTGCGCACTCGCCGCGATGCGAAGGCCTTTTCCTTCGTCGAACTCAACGACGGTTCGTGCCTCAAAGGCATGCAAATCGTCGTCGATGCGTCTCTACCCGACTATCCCGCAGTCGCGCGCGCCCACACCGGCGCCGCCATCGAAGTGAATGGCAAGCTCGTCGATTCCAAAGGCGCCGGGCAAAAGTGGGAAGTCGTCGCCACCAGCTTCAAAGTGACCGGCGAGGCCGACGGCACTTATCCGCTGCAAAAAAAGGGGCACACCCTCGAATTTTTGCGCGAAATCGCCCATCTGCGCCCGCGTTCCAATCTCTTCGGCGCGGTCTTCCGGGTGCGCAGCCGGCTCGCCTACGCCGTGCACCAATTCTTCCAGGAACGCGGCTTCCATTACGTGCATCCGCCGATCATCACCGCGAGCGACGCCGAGGGTGCGGGCGAGATGTTTCGCGTCACCACGCTCGACGTCGGCAATCCGCCGCGCACCGCCGATGGCAAGGGCGTGGACCATACGCAGGATTTCTTCGGACGGAAAACTTTCCTCACGGTTTCCGGTCAACTTGAGGCTGAGATTTTCGCCTGCGCGTTGAGCAACGTTTACACCTTCGGCCCGACTTTCCGCGCGGAAAACTCCAACACCTCGCGCCACGCCGCCGAGTTCTGGATGATCGAACCCGAGGTCGCGTTCTGCGATTTGCACGGCGACATGGATCTGGCCGAGGCATTCGTGAAATACCTGCTGCGCGATGTGAAGACCCACTGCGCCGCCGACCTGGAGTTTTTCGGCAAATTCGTGGACAAGGACCTCGCCGCGCGGCTCGATTTCGTGCTCGAAAAACCCTTTGTGCGTTGCAGCTACACTGAGGCGGTCGAGATCCTGGCCCAGTCCGGCCAAACGTGGGAGCATCCGGTGGCGTGGGGTGACAACCTGCAGGCCGAACACGAGCGCTATCTCACCGAGGAACACTTCAAGTGCCCGGTCACGGTTTATAACTACCCGCGCGCCATCAAGGCGTTCTACATGCGGGTCAACGAACCCGATGCGCAGGGCCGCGAAACTGTCGCCGCGATGGACCTGTTGGTGCCCGGCATCGGCGAGATCATCGGTGGCAGCCAGCGCGAAGAGCGCCTTGATGTGCTTCGCGAAAGCATGGCCAAGCATCACTTGGATGAAAAAGCCTACTGGTGGTATCTCGACCTGCGTCGCTATGGCAGCGTGCCGCATGCCGGTTTCGGCCTCGGCTTCGAACGCATGCTCATGTTCGCCACCGGCGTGGCCAACATTCGCGACGTGATCCCGTTCGCCCGCACCCCGGGCACGGCGGAGTTTTGAGTTGCAACCATTCGGCGAATTCACTTCTGGAGTGGGGATTACCCCCTACCCTATGAAAATACTACGTGGCCTCGGCTTCGTTTCCGCGTGGGCCCTGTTGATCGGCACCACGGCATTTGCTCAAGTAGAAGGCGTCTTCATCGGTAAGTCGGAGTCCAATGTCCAGACCGACGCCACCACCGTAATCGTCAATCCGACCCCGCCCAGCGCATTCTACGGCGGAGCCTATGGGTTCACCGTATCAGTCGAGGGAACAGGTCTATCCGCACCAACCGTTACGCTGCCGGGCAATGCCACCATCCCCACGGCTGACGCCACATCGCACAACAGCGGTGAACTCGGCTTCAATCCACAAGATAACGAGTGGGCCTATGGCTCGCCCAATTTCAATAATTGGGGCGCCCAGTCAGCGGCCGAAATCGATACTCTTTTTGGCACCGGCACTTATACCGTGACAGTGCCGGTCTACGGTGCGGTAGACCTCGCGCTCAACACGAGCTTGGCCGACATCGCCACTATCATCAGCAGTGCACCGCTTTTCACACTCAGCGGCGGCACGTGGTCGAACGGGACTTACTATGTTGATCCGAGCCAAAGTGTAACAATCACCACCAATACCTTTGCCGAATACGGTGACAACGCAGCCGGTCACATCGATTTCAGTGTCCAAACAAACGGCGGACCTCAGCTCTACCAAGGCGAATATTTCTCCACCGATAATCCGACGGACAATTTCATCACCTACACAATAGATCCAGGCACCTTGATCTCGGGGCAGACTTATACGGTTTACGCGGCGTTCGCATCCATCTTGGAGTTGGACAATGCTATCGCCGACGCGCTTTCGGCCTCATTCCTCGAGCGATCAACCGCATTCCTACTGCAGGCCGTGCCTGAGCCCTCGACCTATGCTGCGTTGACCGGCTTGGCCGTGCTTGCCGTGGTGGTCTGGCGCAAGCGTCGATTCGTTTGATCGCGCACGCTAATTGTTAGCGAATACAGATTACTCGGCGTCGGCCTTGGCCGGCGCCGATTTGCGACTGCGGCTGCGCTTCGGCTTGGATTCGCCAGCATCCTCATCGGCAAATTTCGAGGCCTTGGCGTTGAGCCAGAGCTGGCCCTTGGCGTTCTTATTCAGCCAGTAAATCTCGCCGTTCAATTCGACGAACACCGGCTTCTCTCGCGCCTTTTCCGGCACCTTGAGTCCGGTGGCCACCAGCGCCGCGATCAGATCGTCCGCCGATTGGCCGGCGGATTCCGCCAGCTGGCCGACTTCGGCGGCGGAGGCACCTGCGCGGGTGCCTTTGAGTGAAGCGCGCAGCTTCACCAGCAGCGATTCGTCGCCACCCGCGGTCGGTTCGATCGGCGCTGACCGAGTGGCTGAGGCCGCGTTCTCGGCCGCAGATTCCCCGGCCTCAGTCATGCCCTTGGCTGCCGAATTCGGCTTTCCATTAATCCAGACCCCGCCGCGCTGATCACGATTGAGCCACCAGCTTTCATCGCCGATTTCAACTGGTGCGGGTTTTTCCTGGCCTTCATCGGGCAGGGTCAAACCCAGACCAGCAAAGGCCTTTAACAAATCATCTTCGGCGCACTTGAAGGCGCGGGAAAGAAAACTCGTGCTGCCCGAGCCTCCCGCGTCACCGCGATTGCGGCGCATCTTTGGCCGGATCAAATCGAGCAACGCAGGTCCTTCAGGCAATTGCACCGGCTCCGTCGGGCTTTCGGACTTCGACTTCGATGCCGCCGGCTTTTCCTCGCGCTTCGGCGCGGGCTCTTTGACGGTCTTCTTCTCCGGTTCCTCCACGGTAACCGGTTGGCCGGCGACCACGCGGAACTTCGGCTGCGGTTTTTCCTTCGTGTTAATCCAAACTTCGCCCCGGCGATTGATGTTAACCCAATAAAGATCTCCGTCGTATTCGAGATACTGCGGCGGCGCGTTTTCATCGTCGGGAACGGAAAATCCGCACTCTTTCAGCGCGCCCGTGATATCGCTTTCCTCAAAGCCCCATTTCTTCGCCAAGTAATCCACGCCGACCGACTGACCGGCCCCGCGTTGATTGCGACGCATGTGCGGTTTGATCGCATCAAAGAAAGTCGGCAGTTCTTCTTCCTCCGACAGCTGGTCCCACTCGTCGACTTCATCGTCCTCGGCATCAGGATCCTGGTCGCGCGAGGTGTCCACCGGACTGCGATAACCATCGTCCACCGCGTTCGGCGATTCCTCGCCCGCTATGGACTCGCCTTGCGAGGCCAAGCCCTTGAACTTGGCTTCAAATTCCGCGCGCACCTTGTCGGCCTCCGCTTTGGCGGCCGTCGCGGCGGCGTCCTCCAGGGTCCAGTCACGTTGCGTGGAACGGCGCGCGAGGCCATTGAACGCCAGCGGATTGTCCGGTGCGGTGCGAAAGGCGATGACTTCCCACTCTTCCTTCCCCAGGTCGTTCAAAAACTTCTCCAGCATGGCCGGCGAGGCGAACCCGCCCTTGCCGCTCGTGATGACCTTGTATTCCCAATTTGGCATAGGTGATTTTTCTGAAGGAAAAACCAAGGCATCCCAGATGCGGCGGCACTTGCCGAGCATATTCTGGACTTCGGACGATTATCGCCGCGTCACGGCATCGACAAACCACTGCACCGCAAAGCGTGTCAACTGTCCGCCCGGTCCGCTGAGATTGTATTCGAAAGCATGGGTCGCCCACGGCAACTCGACGAAAGCGCAAGGGCGCCCGGCCTCCTGCAAGCGCGCCGCCATCCGTTCGCTGTGACGCCGCCAGACCAGCGTGTCGATCGTGCCGTGCAGCAACAGCATCGGCGGGGTCGTGGCGTTCACATTCAACTGGGCGCTCGCCGAATGGTAGAGTTCTCGCCGGTTTTCATCAGGCGGTCCGCCCAAATACTGCCGCATAAGCTGCAGCGAATTAAGCGCGTCGTCTTCGCGCGACACGGACCAGGCAAACGGCATGTCTTGCGGCGCGTATAGCGAGATGATTCCGCGAATGGCCGGATCGGGCACGGTGCAACCCACCGCCGCGGCAATCTGTCCGCCGGCGGATCGACCGCACAGCACGAGCTGATCCGCCGCGAAACCCAGTTTAGGCGCGTTCGCCTGCAACCACGCCAAGGCCAGTCGTGCATCCTCGTGCTGAGCCGGCCAAGGATGCCGCGGCGCCAACCGATAGTCGATCGCCGCCACCGCATAGCCGGCATGAGCCAGCCATGCATTGAAGTGCGCGATTTCCGTTCGGTCACCACCATCCCAACCACCCCCATGGATGACCACGATACACGGCGCGGAGCCCACACCAGCAGCCGGATAAAAATCGAGCTGCCGTCCAGGCGCATACTCATAGATCGCCGGTCGCATGATTGCTTTCGGTCGATTCAACAAAGCGAGTAGCGAAAACGGCGGCATGTTCAGCCGCACCGGCCCGAACGCCTCGGTTAACGCTTCAGGCAATCGCCCCGCGATCTGCCTCGCTTGAATGACTGGTTTCAAGAAACACCCCAATGCGGCCCCCGCCAGAAGAGTGAGCAGCCAGCTCCAGCCGGGAGATTCGACGACCGACCAGCCAATGACGATCAAAGCCAAGGGCAATGCGGCCAGCCAGTGCCCGTATTCGCCGGCGAGCAGAGCGAACTTCCAGTTCACGCGCACCGGCACGGGCCAAACAGTCAGCAATGACAGACCCAACACCAAGATCGCGCAAACCAGCAGAAACAGCATCACTCAGACTAGGCCCGAAACTTCCGGCGGATTGAAGTCATTTTCAGCGTGTGCCGCGGCGCAGCGTCGATTTGCATGCCGGGGTGCGACGCTTGGATCAACTGCTGGCCAACCTCGGCTATTGCTCCCGACGGGAGGTGCGCGACTGGCTCAAGGCCGGCCGTGTGACCGTGCGCGGCCAGCCCGCGAAAGACGCGGGGCAGAAAGTCGCCGCAGGCGAAGTGTTGGTCGACGGGGAAGGATTGGATCATCCCGACGGCATCCTGCTGCTGCTGCACAAACCGACCGGATTGGTGTGTTCGCACGAAGAACGCGAAGGTCCGAACGCGTATTCGCTCCTCCCCGCCCGGTGGCGCGCGCGCAACCCGCAGGTCACGTCGATCGGCCGCCTCGACAAAGACACGAGTGGATTGCTCCTTTTGACCGACCAAAGCCAGCTGGTGCACCGCCTGACGTCGCCCAAACACAAAGTGCCCAAGGTTTATCGCGCCACCCTTGATCGTGAGCCCCCCGCAGGCGTTGCCGAATTGTTTGCCAGCGGCACGCTGCAGCTTGACGGCGAGAAAGCACCCTGCGCGCCGGCACAGTTGCGAATGTTGGCTGCACAGGAGGCCGAGCTCACCTTGACCGAAGGCAAATACCACCAAGTGCGCCGGATGTTTGCGAGTCAGGGCTGCACGGTTCTGACCCTGCACCGCAGCCACTTCGGCGATTTGGCACTGGGCGACCTGACCGCCGGCCAGTGGCGCGAGTTGCCGTTGGATTTCTTCGGGACAACCGAAAACAGCGGATAAAAAAGAACCTTGGCGGCGAACGGGTTATCACGGAGCGTCGCGCCATGTATGATTTTCCCCTCACCGGCGCCCAAAAGCGCCATTTGCGCGGCGTGGGCCAGCAACTCCAAGCCTCGCTGCATCTGGGCAAAGACGGCCTGACGGCCAATTTTATGGCCGAGTTGCAAACCGCCTTGCGCCATCAAGAGTTAGTCAAAGTGCGTTTGCACGGAGTCGAACGCGATGACCGCGATGCCCTGTGTGAAAAGCTGGCCGATGAGGGTCGCTGCGTGTGGGTCGCCAGCGTGGGGCACACCGCGCTATTCTACCGTCAGCAGCCGGACGCAGACAAACGTGCCGTGGAGTTGCCGGAATAACCTGACCAGCAATTGCATGGTGCCATGGTTCCACGCGGCAACCCAAAGGCGAATTCACACGGCTCGAATTTTTCAACGATTGCGAAAGCCCCGAAACACCGTAATCTAACTTTAGTAAATTCTACTCCATGAAAACTCCATCTCATGTCTTAGCTGCGGCGATTGTCGGCACCGCTCTTTTCGCCGGCGGGTGCAACACAACGCCTGAGTCCAGCGTGCACAATCAGAAGCAACCCGGCGCAGCCGTGGGCAACGCGATCGGCACGGCGGTCGGCGCCGTGGGCAGCAACGTCGCCGCCATCGGCACCGGTGCGGCGGAGGGCGCTTCCAACGCCATCAAATCCACTTACACCAACGAGCGTCGCGTCGTGCGCACTTGGCGGACGGAAACCACATCCGATGGCCGCACCATTCAAGTGCCGGTCGAAATCGAGGTGGATGAAAACGGCCGGCCGATCGAGACAAAGTAACTGTCGGCCATTCGAAGGCCGGCAGCGGAATCCCGGCCCCACAAAAAAAGCGCACCGGAATCCGGTGCGCTTTTGCTTTTTAGGATTGGTTTCGCTTACCAGCCAATCGCGCCGGCGTTGCGCGTCTGCTTGGCGATGGAGCGCTCTTCTTCCCAAACCGTGAGTCCGGTCTTGGTCTGGATGAGCGACATCTGGAACGAATAGGTGTTTTGCGTCACCTTCTTGCTCCGGTCGGTCTGCTGGATGAGACGGGCATAGAGGGTATAGTCAGGCACAAGCAGCTTTTGCTTCTTGCCGGACTGCATCTCCTCGAGCTCGGCGGCTTCACCGGCGACCACGGCGCGTTCGCCCAGACCCATGGTGTTGGTGATGGCAATCTTGCCGGTCTGGGTGAGAGCCACACGGATCTTTTTGATCAACAGGTTGGTATCCACCATGAGCGTGGTGGCATTGGTCACCTTGTCGATGGCGAGCACCGCGGGCGTGCGCGGAGCGTTGTCAAGGGCGCCGCTGGTGAGCAGCGAAGCCACGAGTTGATCGGCGGCGTTGGCCCAGTCCTGCGAGTTGATCGCAGAGGTGTTCACGGCTTCGGGACCCGTGGCGTCAACCGTGCGGGTCTCGGGCGAGGTTTCACAGCCGGTGAGCAGCAATGCCGCGCCAACAGAGAGCGTAGCGATGAATTTGGAGGCGATTTTCATTTTCATGGTAAACGGTAATTACTCGCGGAACTTGAGACGGAAATCCACAGCGCGCGGCGTCACCGCGACCGTGGAAATGGTGGTGCTTTCGCGGCCCTGCAGTTGGATGGTCTTCCATCCTTCATTGGGCGAACCCACGGCCATACCGCTCTCATCGATCCACTCGAACTTGTAGTTCAGGGTGCGCAGCTTGCTCTTCAGGTTTTCGACCGTGGCCTGAACCTTGAGCAAGTTGCCGGAAACTGTGGCTTGATTGATGGAAACGACCCGGAAGGTGCCGGCGAGGGTGTTGTCGGTGATGACGCGCTTGTCGGCCACATAGTTGGGTGTGGCGAGCGATTCGGCGCGTTCATACGTGTTGACGTTGGTGCAGCCCGCGAGGAGGCCGATCGCCATCAGAGCGATGGCGGCCGGTCCGCGAAGCGAAATAAAACGAAGAGATTTCATTTGAGAACGAATTGAGTGACGTAAAGCGGCGCCGTCGGTGACGCCGACTTTACGTAAACAACATTAACCGAACCGGGTTCCAAGGTCACCGTTTTTTGGGTGCCGCCGGCGGTCAGCGTCAGCTCACGGCTTTCCGGCGTAGTGATGCGGGCGTATTGGAATTCCTTGGGCAGCGAGGTCCAGGTGCGGGTGTCGGCGATGTTGGTGGAGGCATTGACTGCACCCATGAGCAGGCCGGCCGCCAGACCGCCCCACATGCCGCCGCGGTCTTCCGCAACTTTTTGCACACCGTATTGCACGATGGCCTTGGTGGCGGTGGTGATCAGGGTCTTGGTGACCACGGTGGGCCACTCGTTCTTGAAGTCATTGGCGATCACGCTGTCCATGCTGGCCACGGTGGCCGTGGAAACCACGGCGTCACCGGCCGTGATGCTGAGGCTGGGCAGGTAGCTGTCGTTGTAAACGAGCTTGGGGAACGAGGCGCCGACGTAGGCGAGTTTGCTCGTGACAAGGAAGGTGGGGATGTCGATGCGCAACTGGTCGCGGGACGGCGCGGTGCCGGTTTCGAAGATGACGTAGGTTACATTTTCAACCGGCTGCCCTTCGGAAGCCGCGGTGGCGGCAGCGAGGTCGGCTTGCGCGTAGGTGTTGCCCGGGACCATGCCGGCCACGCGTTCGAAGGACTTGCGACCGCGCTCCAAGTCAGATCCGTCTTCACCCAGCACCGAGTAAAAAAGACCGTCGAGGAAAACGGCGAACGGGTTGACGTAGTCACCATAGGGCTGCATCGGGGCGATCGACTGGGCGAGCGCGGCCGACAGCGCCGGACCCGTCCGCGGGTCGTTCATGGCCTTGCTGGAGTCGTAGGAAGCGGACTTGCCACTTTCGTCCTTCAATTCACCACGACGGGCGGCCTCTTCCTGTTCCTGAGCTTCAGCGATGCGCTTTTCGTTGGCGGCCACGGCGTCACGCTGGCGTTGCAGCGAGCGGTTGAGCTCGACGCGCGCTTTGTCGGTTTCACCAAGGGCCAGATAGCTCAGCGCCTTGTAAGTGTTCATCATGACCTTGTCATACGAGCGACCGCGATAGGGCAGCGCAGCTTGGTTGGTCAAAGCTGCACCTGCTTCGCTGCCCAACTTGACCTTGGCTTGCTCTTCCCAGTCGTTGACCTTGGTTTCGGCGACATCGAAGGCCTCGATCGCACGATTGTAATAGAACGCATGAACGTCGTCGTCGGTCAGCACAACCGGTTCCACGGCGGCCACTTCACCCTCCGGAGTCGGCTCGGCCGGCGCAACCGGCTCAGGCGCGGGCGGCGGTGGCACGGTGGTCGGGTCGGCCATGCCGGCGACGAAGAGCGTGGCGCCCTGTTCGAGGCGATAGAGCAATTCGTCTTTTTTGCCGGTGCTGGATTCAACCTGACGGTCGATCTGGACAATGGCCTGACCCAGGCTGCCGGAGCGGGTGGCTTGGGAGAATTCAGCGGTCTGCTGGGTGTAGGTCTGACAGCCGGTCAATCCGAGTAAAACGGCGGTGACGGCGAAGGCCCGGCCGAGGAAGGCAGGCCGACGGGTGGAGGGGTGGTTTTGGTTGTTCATGCTGAGCTGGATGAGGTGAAACTGACGTTATTCGATTTCGCCGTCGGGGGCGTCTTCGACCATGCGGACGACGGCACCGCGATCGATGCCCAAGTCCTCGAGAACCTTGGCCTGAGAGTATTGCGGGGTGACACGGACGATCTCCACTTTGCCGACATAGACCTCCTCGATGATGGAGTCGCCGGTGTCGGGATCGAAGAGTTCCTCGCCCTGGGCCAGGACTTCCCAGACCTGACCGACCTTGGCGCCGGCTTGGTCGTTGCGGTTGATGGTCACGACCTGGTCGCGCCGGGCGATGATGCGGGCGGGATAGATGAATTCGATCGCGCGCAGGGCGAGTTTGTCGGCGAGTTCGCGCGTCGCCTGATTGATGAGGTCGTCACTGGCTTCGCCCACCCGAGACGTGGTGTTGGCCGAACGCGCCTCGGAATCCCGCACGGCCACGTTGATGTTGGCGGTGCCCACGGCCTTGCCGGTGGCGCCTTCGGTGATCTTGGCCACGGCGGAGATTTCCACCGCGCGCTGCATCATGGTCTTGCCTAGCGAGGCAAAGCGGCGGGTTTCCTGCCGGTCGTTGAAGCTGTCAACGCGAATGGTCAGCACATAATCCACCTTGTTGAAGATGAACGTGCCGCCGGTCGCGCCGGCTTCTTCGAGCAGCGCATCGGCATCCGAACGGTCGTAAACGTCGAACCGGCGGCTGTTGACGATGCGGTCATAGACCTGCGAGTCCAAACCCTGCAGGACTTGATCCATCGAAAGCGCCACGCCTTGGTCGGCCATGCGTTGCGCCAGGGCGTCGGTCCCGCGGATTTTGGTGATGACGATACTTTTCTTACCTTGGGCCGAGGCAAAGGGCACGACCGCCACGGCAAGGGCGGCGAGAGCGAGCAATGAACGGAAGAGTTTCATGGGCGTATGATCTGGGTTGGGTGATTGCAGCGGTTACCAGCCGAAGAGCGAACGAGTGCCCACGTTGATCGTGGGTGCGTCCTTGGTGTCCACTTTGAAGCCGCTTTGACGCAGCATTTGCGCCTGCCCCTTGAGCACTTCGATCTGTGCGTCAGTGAGCTTGGCCTGGTCCTTCAGGGCGTTCATGAAGGCGGTGAGTTGTTGCCAGCGGGCGAGGCCCTCGGGCGACATTTGCATGGCGACGTTGATCGTCTGGCCTTCAACCGCGTTGATGGTGCGCTCCCAAGTCTGATAGCCGTCACGGGTCAGGCGCAATTTGCTGAGGCCGGGTTTGACCTGCAACTTGCCGGGGGCGGAGCCCACCGCGACGCCGTCAACCTCAACGGTTACGTTGAGCGGAGCGACGGCGAGTTTGCCGTCCTTGATCGAGACCGTGTTTTCCGGGCCGATCTGCACATCGGGGATGTAGAGGTCGGCGGTTTCAACATTCAGCGTGATGGTGACCGGCGCCGCCTTGGACTTCGGTGCGGCGATGCGATTTTGCGCAACTTTGACGCGCAGGGCACTGGCGATCTGCGTCGTGGCGTCGTCGAGCAATTCCGCGACGATGGGTTCCATGTCCGGATCGAGATAGGCCACGGCCACGGTGGCTTTCTTGGACGCGGCGGTCTTGGTGCCGGGCGCGGCGCTCGAGCTGTATTGATAAATGTCGCCGAGCAGATCAGCGCGTTGGGCGTAGCTGATCTGCAGACCGGACTTCAGCCGACGCTCCACGCTCTTGCCGCCTTGGGTGACCACGCCAAAAGCGTAATTCCCCGCGTTGTGCAGGGCGATGACCTGGCCTTTGGCATTGAAAACCGGGCTGCCACTGGCACCACCGGTTGAGCTGAGATTGTGCTGCACCAGGAGACGGCTTTCCGGCGTGCCTACGCCGCCGTTCCAGTCGGTGATCGAGGTCACAATGCCGGTCTGCATCGTGGCAACCGGGCTGTTGGGATCGACCGCCGTCATGTTTTCACCGGAGGGGAAACCCATGTAAGCCACGCGATAGCCGGAATCGACGCGCTGCAGTTCGGAGGCCGGCGCAACGGGGAACCAAGCCGGAATCTGGCCATCGACTTCGAGAATGCCGACATCGTTCACCGGCATGCCTTTTTGCGTGCCACCGTAGCGGGGATGGGAGACGGCCTTGACGACGCGGAATTTCAACTCGGGGTGCTTGTTGATAACCACCACGGCGGAACGACCGGCCGCAATCGCTTCAGCCGCCGGACCAGCCACGTGGGCATTGGTGGCAAACGTGTTCGGACCGACGCCCCAAGCCGTGCCAATGCCGTAGCCGCCGCCTTCGCCTTGGGTCAGCACCACGCCGACTGCTTTCTGGTATTTCTGCGCGTAACGCATGAGCGCTTCATCGGCGTTGGCCGCCTCGGACCCCGGAGCCGCCGCGGGCGTCGAAGGATCGGAAGGCACCACGGTGAAGCCTTGATTCGAATGCTGGGTGTTTTGCTCGGTCTTGGTCGAGGTCACCACACCGCCGATCAACGAACCACCGCCGCTGGCATCGAGCACCTTGTAGCTGAGGCGCAGGGTGTAAGTGTAATTCGCCAGCTGCACGCCGTAGGCGTTGATGTTGCGCTTCTGTTTGGAGAGGCTGGTGATCGAGGCCGACAGGATGTAATCAGCGCCCATGCCTTGGGCAAGACGCACGGCTGATGATTGATCCGCCAGCTGGCCGGAGAGCACCTCGCCGGTGTCCTCACTGTTGGGATCCAGCTTGCTGGCCGCATCGACCAGCAGGTCACGGTTCAGGAGGCTGAAGCCGGCGTCGGACAATTTGGCCGAGAGCAAGTCTTCCAGCACGGGAAGCTGCCCGTCATATTCCGGGCCGGCGCGATTGGTAACAAAGATCGCCGTGTTTCGAGCCGAGTGGGCTTCTTCCGCCGCCGTAATCGACATTGCGGAAGCCCCCAGCAACAACAACGCGGTGAGAACTTTCAGTGGGTTAGTCATTGGAATACAGGTTGAAAGCTCGCCGCCGGGCCTCAACAAGAGGCCACGGCGAGATTGGTGGGTAGGGATTTATTTATAGGGTAGATTGACGTCAATGCACGACATGTTCACCGGGAAAATATCCCGGGTTAACCGCTGGCGATTACTTTTTCCGGGCACGCAGGGCCTGTTGGTAGGCTTTCCCGATCGCCCCGTCATAACTGTTCTCGAGTTGCGGATAAATCGCCATGGCGGCGGCCAGCGCCTGATTGAAACCCGGCTCCTGTCCGTGCTTCACGTGAAGATAAACGGCGTAATCATCCAGATTGTCGAAAGAGAGCGACGAGGTGCTGCGCACGAATTTTTCCCCGCCTAACGCCGCCATTGCACCCATCTCCTTGCCCTTCTTCTTCATCAAACCTGAGGCCAGTCCGCCAAACGGCACCTTCGAGGCCACGGCTTTGCCTGCCGCTTCACCGGCCTTTTCACCGGCAAAGGAGCCGGCTTGCACGTTGAAAGTCTTCGTAGCCCACTCGGTCAGCGCACCCGATTCGTTGTAAGGCAGCACATACTTGCCCTTGGCGTTGGTTCGCGGAGCCGGCGCGTCGAGCTGGATGTCATATTGCTGGTATTTAGCGAGAAGTCGCACGACTTTGGACATGACCGCTTGGGCTTTGACGAGATCGGCGACGGAATCGGCATGGAGCGCCGATGGGGTAAACAGGACCACGGACAGGAGAAACAAGGGAACGGAGCGTTTCATAAGAACCGAATATTGCAGGTTGGTGGATGGCGCGCGCCCGGCAGCAACCAGACGCAACGGGCTCAGGATGCTTTCCCTATGCTCGCAAATCAAGCCACCCCTGCCCTGCCGCACTACGCAAACATGCGTATATGGCCCGCAAAGCCGGCATTGACGAAACGCTGCCCACGCGTATCACTCCAACCCGTTCGCTTCCGACGAAGCCCAACCGCAACCCTCAACCACGGACCCATCATGACCACTATTGTCATTCTCTTTTCTTCCCTGCCCGTGGCGGTTGCCGGTCGCGCGTAACATTTCGCGCCATTCTCCCTGATGACCAAGGCCGCCCGCGGGCGGCCTTTTGCTTGGCCGGTCACCGGCCGTGCCGCGCCCGCTAGCCGGACTGCGCGTTTTCACCTCCCCTGCATCATCTCTGTTTTTACCATGACTCTTGATTCCCTTGGTTGGAACGCCGCTTTCGCGGCCACATTCCCAATCACTTCCGATCTCCAGCCCGCCCGGGTCGTCTGTGCGCACAAACACGCCTGTGATGTGCTCACGCCAGCCGGGTTGTTCACCGCCGAATGCACCGGCCGTCTGCTGCATAAGGCCGCCACCGCCGCCGACCTGCCCGTTGTGGGCGACTGGGTCGCGTTGCGTTTGCGTCCCGGCGAAATGCGCGGCGATATCCACGCCGTGCTGCCCCGGCGCACGCGTTTTTCGCGGCGCGCCGCCGGCACCCGCAGCGAAGAACAGGTCGTCGCCGCCAACCTCGACACGGTGTTCCTCGTCTCCGCGCTTGATCAAAACTACAACCTGCGCCGGATCGAACGCTACCTCTTGCTCGCGTGGGAAAGCGGGGCCGACCCCGTCGTCGTGCTCAACAAAGCCGACCTCCACCCCGATTCCGCCGCGGCCTGTGAAGAAGTCGCCGCCATCGCCCCCGGCGTGCCCGTCGTGGGGTTGAGCGCGCTCGATGCTACCGGACTCGCGGCGCTGACGCCATGGCTTCAACCCGGCCGCACCGTCGCCCTGCTCGGCTCTTCCGGCGTCGGCAAGTCCACGCTCACCAACCGCCTGCTCGGCGCCGAAGTGCAGCTCACCTCCAACATCAGCAACGCGAACTACAAGGGGCGCCACACCACCACGCGCCGCGAACTCCTGGTCGCCCCATCGGGCGCCCTGATTATCGACACGCCGGGCATGCGCGAAATCCAGTTCTGGCAAAGCGACGCCGACGCGGTGGACGAAACCTTCGCCGACATCGAACAACTTGCCGCCGATTGCCGCTTTCACGATTGCCAGCATCACGGCGAGCCGGGCTGCGCGATTGCCGCCGCTTTGGAGGCTGGCGAACTCGATGACGGCCGCTGGCAAAGCTATCAAAAACTCCAGCGCGAACAGGCCCATGCCGCCCGCAATGCCGACGCCGTGCTCGATCGCGCCGCCCGCCAGTCGTGGAAGAAAATCAGCCAGCAGGCCCGGAAACACATCCGGCAAAAACACGCCGGGTATGACACCCGGGATTGACGCCACGGCCCGGCCACGAAACGCTTCATTCACCATGTTCACGATCATCGGAGGCGACGGAAAGGAATACGGCCCGGCTACGGTTGAACAGATTCGCGCCTGGATCGGCGACGGGCGCGCCAATCTCGACACCCAAGCGCGGCGCACCGGCGAAGACCAGTGGCGGCGCTTGGGCGACTACCCCGAATTCAGCAGCACGGGGGAACCGCAACCACCGCCAACCGGTTCCGCCCCGGTCCCAGCTGCCGGCCCAACCGCCAGTAGCACCTTCGCGGTTGACGCCAACGACCTGATCGCCCGTGCGACCAAGCTCGACATCTTCGGCTGCATCCAGCGCGGCTGGACCAGCGGTCGCGCGAATTTTTGGCCGCTGCTCGGCGTGTCGATTCTGGTCGGCCTGTGCGCGGCGATCGCCGGCTCAATCCCGCTGATCGGCATCCTGTCATCCTTGCTGCTCAACGGCGTGTTTTACGGCGGGCTCTATTTTTATTGCCTGAAGAAGGTGCGTGGCGAATCAACCGAACTGGGGGATGCCTTCAGCGGCTTCTCGGTCTGTTTCGTGCCGTTGATGCTGACAACGCTCGTGAGCGTGGTGCTGACTGTCCTCGGATTTTTCCTGCTGATCCTGCCAGGCATTTACTTGGTGGTCGCCTGGTTCTTCGCTTATCTGGTCGTGCGCGAAAAGCTGCTGCCGTTTTGGGATGGCATGGAACTCACCCGCCGGGTCGTGACCGCGCAATGGTGGCGGGTGTTCGGTCTCTTTATCATGCTGATGCTGGTTTCCATGGCGTTCATGATCGTCCCTGGTGCTCTGTTTTTGGGCGGCAGTCTCGCCACTCAGGCCGGTCCGACAGCGGCAGGTATCGCCATGTTTGCCTTGGGTGGCATCGGCCTGGCGATCGCGGTCTGTGTGTTGATTCCATTCTACACGGCGACCTTGATGCACGCCTACGACGACCTGTTCAATCCGCCGCCGAAGAGCTGAATTTCATTTCGCGGCGCCAGGTCGTTTGAGCCAGGCGTCCAACGAAAACCGACCCGGTCCGGCGGTCAGCACGATCACGCAGGTCAGCAGAAACAAGAACGGCGCGGCGGAAGTAAACTTGTCCGGATCGCTGACGATGGCCTGCAGGGCTTCGCGATCCGCCGTCACATAGGCCACGACCATCACCAGGATCAACGGCACTGAAACCACGCGTGAAGCCAGCCCGAGCATGAGCAGCAAACCGCCGCCGGCCTCGGTCACGCCGGCCAGCATCGCATTGAGTTTCGGCCATGGAATGTCGATGCTGGCGAAAAACCCCGCGGTGCGGTCAAGGTTAATCAGCTTGCCCTTGCCGGTCTGGAAAAACTGCCAGCCCCAGAAAAGGCGCATGACCAGCAGGACGAGAGGGAAAAGAAAAACGCCGGTCGCCGTCAGCGACGATTCCAGTTTGGTGAAGCCGGATTTGAGATTCATGAACGTGAGAGACGCGACCTCGGCCATTTATTTCCGCGGGCAGAACCAGCCGAGCTGCATCCAGTTGGTAAACCATGCCTGAACTTGTTCCGGTTTAACGCGCAGACCCGCGGCGGCCACCGCCCGGGCCAACGATTTGCCGTCGCGCAGGGCCACCAGCATCCGATAGGCCGGCGCCTCCAGTCGTTTGTAATAAATCACGCCTTCGTGCCGGTGGATCGCAAGCCAGGTGCGCGCGGCCGTGGGACGCTTGGTCAGACGACGACGCGTCGTCTTGCGCCCCCCCCTCTCCACGGCATTGCTCGCGTCGTCCCGCAGGGCATCGCGTTTCAAGGCGATGGCGTAGTCGTCCACCGGATAACGCAGCGCAAGCAGTTTGATCTGCGGCTGTAGTCCCAATCTCAACCGGGTCGGCGGCGCATCCGCCAGATCATCCGGCGTGGCCGGCGGCACCGCGCCGCCGTCAAAGCATTCGATCTGCGCCCATTCAAAGGCCGCCATGTCGGCGGCCAAAGCCGTATGCGGGGTGGTCAATCGCGGATGGGCGCGAATGTATCTTTCCAACCGCGCCGGCAAATCGCGCAAGGTGAACGAGCGAGAGGGCACTTGCGTCAGATACGTCTCAATCAGCCGTGCGAATTTCCTTTCGCCCAGCACCGCGCGCAGCCCCGGCAAATCCTCTTGCAACGAATCGAGCGTGCGAAACCAATACATGCGGTTGTAGATCTCGATGCGTTCGAGAGCGGATAAACGGTCGTTCGCCTTGGCAAAACTGCCGACCACCTCCTCCGCCCGGCGCCCGTCCGCCCAGCGGCGCTGCGATTTAGCACCCGGCGCCAGCGGCCGCGTAACGGCCTGCATCATCAGACGCTGAAAAGCGCGCAGGTCCGCCGTGCTGCGGATGCGCTCAGGCGCGCGTTGTGGCGGTTGAGAGAGCTTGGGCTTTTTTCGCGCCATCAATGAATGCGTTGGCTTTGAGCGCCTCGGTGTGCACTTCCTCGAACGAGGGTATCTTGTCGTCCCACTCGAGCAACGTGGCCGTCACGCCGCACTGCCGTGTGGCATGCGCATAGAGTTTCCACACGGGGTCGAGCACGGGATGATCGTGCGTATCGAGCAGGTATTTCTCAAACTTTGTATGCCCCGCGATGTGCATCTGGCCGACGCGATGATGCGGCACTGCGTCCAGATAAGTGTAAGGATCAAAGCCGTGGTTTTTCGACGACACGTAAATGTTGTTCACATCGAGCAGGATCCCGCAGTCCGCCCGTTCCACCACTTCGGTCAAAAATTCCCACTCGGTCATTTCCGATTGGTGAAACTCGGTGTAGCTCGAAACGTTTTCCACACAGATCGGCACCTCAAGGTAGTCACGCACCATGCGGATTTTCTCCGCCGTGCGCTTGGCCGCGGCAAAGGTATAGGGCATCGGCAGCAGATCGTGCGAATACGTGCCGTCAACGCTGCCCCAGCACAGGTGATCGGAAAGCCAGGGTGTATTGGTGCGCCGCACCAGCGTCTTGAGTTTCTTCAGGTGCGCGCGGTCCGGCTTGTCGGCGGATCCAAAATAGAGCGAGACGCCGTGCTGCACGACCCGGTATTGTTCGAGAATCGCATCCAGCACCTGCAGCGGACGGCCGCCCTCCACCATGAAGGCTTCCGAAATGATTTCGAACCACGCGCAATCAGGCTTCTGCGCAAGAATGTGACCGTAATGGGGCACGCGCAGCCCGAGGCCGATGCCATAATCGGTGTGTCCGTTGAATGCGTTCGCTGGCACGACGTCAGATGAGTTGAAAAAAACGGGCCGGATTCACGTAGAACCCGGCCCGATGTTCAAAATGTCCGGCTTGCGATGCAGACCGGCATGTTCAAATGCAGATTGGATTCTTACTTGGCGCCGCAGCCGTCCTTGCCCTTGCAGGACTCCTTGGCCTTGCAGGCTTCCTTCGCCTTGCAACCTTCCTTGGCTTTGCAGCCCTCCTTGGCCTTGCAGCTGGCTTTGTCGCCACACTCACAATTTTCGCAGCTGGCTTTGCCTTTGCAGGACTCCTTGGCTTTGCAGGCTTCCTTCGCCTTGGCGTCGGCCGGGGCAGCCGGAGCTCCGGCTTCCTGGGCGTGGGCACTGACGGCAAACGAACCAGCGTAAAGGCCGGCGATGGCGGCGGCGGTGATGATCAAACGGGTCGATTTCTTCATATCGGGTTGTTGGGTTAAACTATCGGGTTAAGCGGCCTCAATGACACCGGCAATACCCGGCGGTTCCGGCCACTGTGGGTATGAGTAAACGAACACCTTGATATTCCCGCGGTCCCGGAAAAAGCGCAATCTATTTGCGGACGGCATCGTCAGATCACCCGGTCGATCAACTCGTCGGCCCCACCGGCAAATCGCTGCAAATTGGCCACAAAGTGCTTCACAATCGCTTCGTCCTGGTCCGCGCGACCGCCGGCGGTGTGCGGGGTCACGAAACAGTTTTTCGTCGTCCAGAACGGATGATCCGGCGCGAGCGGCTCCGGATTGAACACGTCCAGATAGGCCCGGCTCAACCGGCCGGTCTCCAACGCTTCAACCAGCGCCGGGGGATCATCCGTGCTGCCCCGCCCAATGTTGTAATAGCGGGCACCGCGTTTGCAGCAGGAGAGCCGGCGCGCGTTCATGTAGCCGCGCGTCGCCGCGTTGTCGGGCAGGATGTTGACGATATGATCCGCCTCACCCAACGCGCTGCTGAGCCGGTCTTCGGCAATCACATGCACGCCGCGCTCGCTGCGCACTTGGCGTCGCACGGCGTAAATCTTCATGCGAAACGGCGCGAGCAGTTCGACCAAACGCTTGGCAATCGCCCCGTAACCGAGAAGCAACACCGTTTGGCCGGTAAGCAGCACCGATTCGTAACGCCGTTTCTCATAACTCCACGTGTGATCGGTGAGCTGGTCGCGGTAAGACGGCAGCAGGTTGCGGCCGAGCGCGAGCATCATCGCAAGTGCGTGTTGTGCACAGGAATCGGCAAACACCTCCGACGTGGTCGTAAGCACGGCACCACGCGCACCAAATGCCTCGCGAAACTCCGGCGTGTCGAACCGGGTGTAGCCCGCCGTCGTCACCGCCACCCAACGCACGCGTTCGTGTTCAAGACAGTCCTCGACCGCCGGCTGGCCGAACAGCACGTCGGCCGACTGCGTGGCCGCATCGCGTGCACCGGCCTGCAGAACATTGGCCGAGGTCTTTTGCGCCCAGACGAGTCTGTGCCCCCGCGTGCCCTCGACCAGCAGGCGCGTGGCTGCGTCGTCAAACTTGCCGTTGCACCAGATCGTCAGTGCCATGGGTTATTCGGTTTCGCTGAAGGTGCAGAGCGCGTGCAAATTATAGCCCGCATCACGCAGGCGCTGCGAGCCACCGAGCTCCGGCAGGTCGATGATCGCCGCCATGCCGGCCACGATGCCATCGAGGCCTTCAAACAACTTCGCCGCAGCCAAAAGCGTTCCGCCCGTGGCAATCAAATCATCCAGAATCAGCACGCGGTTGCCCGGTTTGCAGGCATCGGTGTGAATTTCCACCGTGGCCGTGCCGTATTCCAGCGCGTAGTCCTGCGAAACGGTTTCAAACGGCAGCTTGCCCTTCTTCCGCACCGGCACAAACGGCTTGTGCATCTGGTAGGCCAGCGCGCCCCCGAGAATAAATCCGCGCGCATCGACCGCCGCGATCAAGTCCACGCCGAGCCGGGTGCAGTCGAGGGAGAGCGATTCAACCATGACCCGGATCGCCTCCGGGTCATTGAACAACGTGGTGACGTCGCGAAAGTTGACCCCCGGTTTCGGCCAGTCTCGCACGGTGCGCACACGGGCCTTCAAATACGAGGCGAGTTCAGCCTGGTTCATACGCTCTGCATGACGCCCGCGAGCCGCGATGGCGGCAAGCAAATCCTCCGCCTGCCAGCTGCCGCACGTCTCAACCGTCCCGCGTCATCGCGACCAGGATCGCATGCGGCTGCGCGGCGTTGGCCGGGGTGACCACATGCGGCTCAACCGAGAAAAACCGCAGCCGCCCTTCCACTTCGATACGCGCTTCGATGACATATTTCCGGCCCGCCACGATGCCACCGAACGGATAGGGCAAGCTGAATGCCATCGGCGGATTGCCCGGATTCGAGATGCTGCGCTCCGCCAAGACCATTTCGGGCGCATCCGGCTTGGTGATGTCGAGCAGACGCACCGTAAGCACCGCCGAAGCCGGCAGCGCAATGCGTTCGCGGTAGGAAACCGTGCCGGTCATCATCGGGCGCGAAGCCGGCGCGATCACCCCGCTGGAACAACCCGCCAGCCAAACCGCCCCGCAAAGCAAGATAATGGAAAGGAGTCTCATGAGATTTCTTCTTCCGTCGGCAGGGCCATGGACCTCAACTCTTCCACCCGATCATTGATCGCCGTCAACAATTCAGTGTGTTCGCGCGCCTCCGCATCGTTCTCGCGCACCAGCCCGCTGCCAAACGGCGCCTGCTCGCCCGCCCGATCCCGCCAGTGGCTCCACGCATAACCCACCACCGCCGGATGCGCCACGGCTCGCGACAGTCCCAACCGACCTCGCCGTAACATGCGCTCGATCGCCGTCGGCCCCAGTAACCGGCGCGTGGGAGGCTCTTCGCGAAATGATTTCCTCGCCCACGAAAAATCACCGATCAACACCGGCCCGGGCGGATTGGCCGCCACATCATCATAATCAACCAGACAGACGTCCACCGCGGCGGCGCAGGCCGTTCGCAAAGTGGCGTTGATCGCCGTGGTCCACCGGCAGCCCAAGACCAAATGAAACGGCGCGTGCCGCCGGATCGCCGCCACCGAACCAGCAAAGTAGCGGCGGGCGAATTCCGCCGTCCAGCGCACTTCGTCCTGCAAATACCCCGGCGTAATGATGCCTTCCTCGCGTTTGGTCATCGCCCGCAACGTTTCCTTGTTGGCCAAGCTCACGCCCCAGGCCGCGGCCAGCGCGGCGACCGCACCGCCATGCAAGGCGAGCACAAACTCCCACGCCGCGTGATAGGCCGCGCGATCCGGTTCCAGACTCAGGCAGATCTGCAGCAAACCCGGGCGGTCCGGCGCCGCGGCCGCGGGCCAGTTGGGACCGTCGTCGGTCAGCCAGCCGAGCAGGTTTTGGTTTTGCGCCAGCGGCGTGCAAACCTCCTCCGCCCGTGCACTCGCGAGTCCCGGCCAGGCGGGATCAAACACATCCGGCAGGCGCACGCCCGCCAGATTCACCCCGCTGCCCGCCGTGGTGAAATTGACCGCACGCATGAAAGCGAGGCCGTCCTCCAAATGCAGGCGCTCGCTGCCACAACCCAGCGTGTTGAATCCCCACCGGCGCAAACGCGCCGCGGGATCATGCGCCGAGCCCGTCGCCGCGACCACGCCATGCACGGCTTTCATGAAAAACGGCTGGCCGTCCGGTGCGATCAGCCACCACTGGCCCGCATGCGTGCAGCCGACGCGAAAATAACCGGGGGTGCCCCGCAAGCTTTCGCGTTTGAAATCAGGCAGTCCATCGCTGCTCAGCGCCATGGGCCGCGAGCGTGGCGGGCTGATGACAAATTGCAAAGCACGATTCGTTTGCGGATTTCCGGCCAATGCCCTTCGCTCCGCGCAATGACCCCAGCCCGCTTCGACGAGCTCATGTGCCGCTTCGCCACCCTGCGCGCCGGCATCATCGGCGATTTCTCGCTTGATCGCTATTTCGACATCGATCCCAACCGCGCCGAAATTTCCATCGAGACGAACCTGCCCGTGCACAACGTCAAGCAGGTGCGCTGCCAGCCGGGCGCCGCGGGCAACATCACTCAAAACCTCGCCGCGCTCGGCGCCGCCACGCTGCATCCCGTCGGCTATTGCGGCGACGATGGCGAAGGCTTCGAACTGCGCCGCGCCCTCGCCCGCGTGACCGGATTGTCGCTGGATCACTTTCAAACCACGGATCTGCGCAAGACCTTCAACTACTCGAAACCGCTGCTGCACCGGGCGGGCCAACCCCCCGAGGAGTTGTCGCGGCTCGATATCAAGGACTGGACGCCCACGCCGCCCGTAATCGAAGAACGCCTCATCGCCAGTCTGCGCGGACTCGCGCCCCAGCTCGATGTGTTGATCGTGATGGACCAAGCCGGTGTCGCCGGCATGGGCGCGATTACCGACAAAGTTCTCGCGGCCATCGCCGAGCTGCAGCGCGCGCATCCCGGGCTCATTGTCATGGCCGACAGTCGTCATGGTCTCGGCCGCTTTCCCGCACTCACTTACAAGATGAATGCCGCGGAGTTCGCCGTGCTCACGCAGTCCAACGCGCAATCGATTGAAGACATTCAACGCGGTGCCGGCGAATTCGCGGCCCGCAATCAACGCGCGGTTTTCGTGACGCTCGCCGAGCAAGGCGTCATCGGCGCCACCCCCGAGACCAAAGCCTGCCACGTGCCCGCGCTGCCGTTGCGCGGACCAATCGATGTGGTGGGGGCCGGCGACACCGCCACGGCCACGCTTGCCTTGGCGCTGGCCGCCCAAGCCACGTTGCGCGAAGCGATGGAACTCGCCCAAGCCGCCGCGTCACTCGTCGTGCATCAACTCGGCACCACCGGAGTCGCCAAACCCGCAGAAATGCGCCAGCTTCTATTCCCGTGAGCACTGCCGCCCTCCCCGATGTGCAAGTTCCGGTGCCGCGCCGGCGCGCGGTATCCACCAAACCGCGCCTGCTCGTGGCCGAGCTGCGCGGCATGGGTGACCTCGCGATCCTGATGCCGTTTCTGCAAAGCGCGGTCACGCGATTCGAGGTCACGTTGCTCGCCGTGCCCAACGCGGCCGGTTTGCTGCAACGCTTCGCCCCTGAAGTGGAACTCATTCCCTGTGTCGCACCATGGGCCTTGTTCTCGGGCGGCTGGGATTTGCCGCGCTGGCCGTGGTCGCGTCTCGCCGGCGTGGTGCGGGCGTTGCGCGCGCGTGAATTCAAAGCCGCCGCCTCCGTGTGGCCGCTGGCTTCGGATCAGATATTTCTCAAGCTCGCCCGCCCGGGAAAACTCATCGGATTCGGCCGGCCCGGTTTGCGCTGGTTGCTGAGTCGCGATCTGCGTCGTGAACAGCACACGCATCGACCGGAAGCGTGGCGCCGCATCGCCACGGAACTCGGTTTGCCCGAAGTGCCGGCCAGCCAGCCGCGTTTGCGACCGGCCCGCGCACGCCATGTCGTGCTGCACAGCGGCGCCTCGCAACGCCTGCGCGTGTGGCCGCTCGATCGTTATGCCACTCTGCTGGCGAAACTACGCGCCGCCGGCTGGACCGCCGAGGTGCTGTGCGACGCCTGGCAATTACCGCGCTGGCAGGAACTCGGCGAAAGCTCCGTGCGTGTGGCCACCAGCATGGACGAACTGGTTGAGACGATCGCGCACGGCGCGGCATTTCTCGGCAATGATTCCGGACCGGGGCATGTCGCGGCGCTTTGCGGCGTGCCCACGTTCACGATCTTCGGACCGCAGGTGCCCGAACTGTTTAAACCCGGCCAGCCACAGGCCGGCTGGATTGAAGGTCTGCCCTGCCCGCACAAACCGTGTTTCGATCGCTGCAAATTCGCCGAACCGTTCTGCCTGACCGGCATCGATCGTGACGACGCATGGCGACAACTCGCCCATTGGCTGAAAACTGTGGAGACCACTCATGCTTAAAGGAAAAACCGCCGTCATCACCGGCTCGACCAGCGGCATCGGGCTCGGCATCGCCCGCGCGTTCGCCCAGGCCGGTGCCAACCTCATGCTTAACGGCTTCGGCGATGCCGCATTGATCACGCGTCTCGGCATCGAGCTTTCCGCGCATGATGTCAAAGTGCGGCACCATGGCGCCGACATGACCAAGCCTGCGGAGGTCACCGCGCTGATTCGCGAAACCGAAGCCCACTTCGGCGCGGTGGACATTCTCGTCAACAACGCCGGCATCCAGCACGTCGCGCCGGTCGACGAATTTCCGGAGGACAAATGGAGCGCGGTTCAGAACATCATTCTCAACTCCAGCTTTCACGCCACCAAGGCCGCTTTGCCCGGCATGAAGACGCGCGGCTGGGGCCGCATTATCAATCTCGTCTCCGCCCACGGCCTTGTCGCCTCGCCGTTCAAATCCGCCTACGTGGCGGCCAAGCACGGGCTAATCGGTTTGACCAAAACCACTGCACTCGAAGTCGCCGAGACGGGCATCACGTGCAACGCCATCTGCCCCGGCTACGTGCGCACGCCACTGGTCGAAAACCAGATCGAAGCCCAAGCCGCCGCGCATAAACTGCCGCGCGAGCAGGTCATCCGCGACATCATCCTCGCCGCGCAGCCAACCAAGCGCTTTGTCGAAATCGAAGAGGTGGCCGCGCTCGCGCTTTACCTGTGCGGCGATGCCGCCAAATCCATCACCGGTGCCTCGCTCGCGATCGATGGAGGTTGGACGGCACGGTGAGTCTCACTCCGCCCACGGATCGAAGAGAATCTTGATCGCCTGTTTCGTTTTCAACAATTCCACGCCTTCGGCGTAGCGGGTAAACGGCAGGGTCTTAGTCGTCAGCGGCGCGAGATCGAGTTTGCCTTGGCGGATGAATTTCAAGGCGGTCTCGCCGGCCGCGCGATTGTGATCGCCATAGCCCATGAGCGTGACGCCCGGGCCCCACAAATGGCGCGGGGCGAACGCGACGTTTTCGCGCAGCACCCCGAAAATCGTCACGCAACGCTGCGTGCGATCCATCAGGAATTCAATTGATACCGGCAAACCCGTGCAATCGATCGCATCGTCAAGGGCACGCGCGTCGTAGCGACCGGCTTTCCACGCCTTGGCATTGGGCGCGCGGGTTTCGTCGGCACCAAGTTTGCGCGCAAGATTGCGACGGCTCGCGACCATGTCGATACCCACAACCTCGCGCGCACCATGCGCCTTGGCGAGCTGCACCGCCACCAATCCCGCCGGCCCGAGACCGGCGACGCCGATGCGGCGGCCTTTAACGCCGCCGAGCTGCGCGAGTTGTTGAAAGGACACTTCGACGCACATCGCGAGTTCGAGCGAGGCGACTTGCAGCGGCGTAAGATTCGTCGGGATGCGCAGGAGGGATTTTTCCGGGAACGCATTGTATTGCGCGTAAAATCCATCGCGCGGTTTGCCGGTGTCCTGCCACGCCACCACGCGGTGGCCGACTTTCAACGCCTTCACGCCTTTGCCGACGGCGACGACTTCGCCCATTGCCTCGTGGCCGGGCACGCCGGGTTTGAGCGGATACTCCAGCTTCATGCCGGGAAACATCGGCTGGCCGCCGAGCATGTGCATGTCCCAATGCGGACAGGTCGTCACGCCGAGCACTTTCACGAGAACTTCGCCCGCCGCGGGTTTGGGCAGCGGCACGTCTTTCCAGACCGCGCGGCCGGGGGCTTCGATTTGCAGGGCTTTCATCGATTTACTCATGGGAAAAATGCTTCAACCGAGCGCGGCGGGCCAGTCGAGGACGACACCGAGCACCGGCTCGCGTTTCGATTCAATCAAGCTCCACGCGTCGGCGGCCTTTTCGACCGGAAAGCGATGCGTGATGAGATCGAGCGTGTTGATGCGCCCGTCGGCCACCCAACGCATCGTCTCGTCGAGCCGCTCTTGCGTCGCGCCGGACACGAGATCAAACGTGAGCTCGCTGTTGCGAAAACGCTGCAACGCGAGCAGCAGGTTCACGTTTTCCGCTCCCGGATAAAAACCGGCGATGACCATATGGCCGTTGCGGCGCATCAAGGGCAGATAGCCATCAAGCGCGCCCATACTGCCCGCCGTCTCGACCAGCACCTGCACCGGACCGAGGCCGAGTTCGCGCACCGCGGCCACGCCGTTGTCGGCGCCGGATTTGATCGTGCGGCCGTATTTCGCAAACTTGGAAAGGCGATCGTCGTGGCGGCCCACCATCACGACTTGCGCGCCGCGCGCCGCGAGGGTTTGCCCGGCCCACTGACCGACGAGCCCGTCGCCCATCACCACGGCCAGCTGGCCGGGTTTGATCTGCGGACGCGAACCGCAGTTGTAGCCGACCTGCGTGAGCACGAGACCGGAATACGCGACCGGATCAAGCCCCGGGGGCAGCGGCATCAACGCGCCTTGCGCACACACGCCCGGCGACACGTGGCCGGCGAACTGATTATCGAACATGCCAAGCACGCGGCTCATCGAGGCGAAGACCATGTCGCCCGGTTTGAAGCGCGTGACCGCCGCGCCGACGCTGAGCACGCGACCGACCTTTTGGTAACCCGCCACCATCGGAAACGGCTCGGGATCGCCCTCGCGCCAAGCCACGTCACCGGAGATGCGTTCGCCGCGTAGAAACGAACCCTCGGTGCCGTTGCTGATCCACGAGTGGTGAATCTCAATCACCACGTCTTCGGGACCGGGGTCAGGCGACTCGATTTCGTGCCAAGCGACTTGGTTGCGAGCAGTGAAAACAACGGCGTGACTTTTAATCGGCATGGGAAAGCGGAGTCACAAGCCGCACGGCGGTGATGTCAAACCCACGCAGAGGCATGACGCACAGGATCACGAAGCCAGCGCCTTGATCGCCTCCAGGGCGGCGGGGTTTTCCACACTCGTGAGGTCACCTGCCGGTTGCCCGGTGTAAACGCGCAGAATCGTGCCGCGCAGGATTTTTCCGCTGCGCGTCTTGGGCAGTGCCGCCACGACATGCACGGTTTTCGGCGCGAGTGGTTTGCCCATCTGTGCGGCCACGTGGGCGATGAGTTCAGCTGGTGTCGCGTTCAAGTTCGGTCGCAACACCACGAAACACACGAGCACCTGTCCTTTGAGGTCGTCGGGCGCACCGATGGTCGCCGCTTCGCTGACCGCGGGGTGCGACGTGAGCACGCTTTCCACTTCGGAGGGACCGACGCGTTTACCCGCGACCTTGATCGTGTCGTCACTGCGACCGAGCACATACCAGGATCCGTCTTCATCGTGTCGCGCCCAATCGCCGTGATACCACACGTCCGGCCAGCGGCTGAAATACGTTTCCAAGTAACGTTTGTCGTCGTGCAGAAAGCTCTTCGTCATTGACGGGGCCGGCTGCTTGCAAACGAGATGGCCGACCGTGCCGCGCGGCGCGGGCGCTCCCTCCTCAGTGAAAATGTCGATGTCCATGCCGAGTGCGGGCGCGCCCAGCGAACACGGCTGCAACGGCGTGAGTGGCGTGCACGAAAGCAGACAGCCGAGCAATTCGGTGCCGCCGGAAATATTGATGATCGGACAACGTCCGCCGCCGACATTTTCGAAATACCAGCGCCAGCTCGTCGCGTCCCACGGTTCTCCGGTCGAACCCAACACCCGCAGCGCAGACAAATCGTGACCCCGCGGCCCCAGCCCGCCGGTCGCGCGCATGAAGAGCCGCACGAGCGTCGGCGACGCACAGAACGTCACCACTTTCAGTCGCTCCAGCGTGCGCCACAAGCGATCACTGTCGGGAAAATCCGGCGCACCGTCGAACAGCACAATCGGTGTGCGATAGAACAGGCAGCCGATGATCTCCCACGGGCCCATCATCCAACCAATATCGGTAAACCAAAAGAACGGCTCGCCCGGTTGCGCGTTAAACGCATAACGCAGCTCCTTGCCGGTCTGCGCGAGACAACCCGCGTGCGTGTGCACAGTGCCCTTGGGTCGTCCGGTCGTGCCGCTCGTGTAAATGATCAGGGCAGGCTCCTCGGCCGCGGTCGGTTCGCACTCCGTCACGCTCGGCGCGCTGCGCAGGAAACGCATCCAGTCGGGACCGTCGAAACAGATGACGCGTTTAACCGAGTCCACCCGCGCCGCGGCCGCCCGCGCGATCGCGCCCGCCGCCACGCTCTTGCCGCGGCGATGCAGATGCTCGACCGCAAACAACACTTTGGCGCCGCAGGATTCGACGCGCTCGATCACCGCCTGTTCGCCGTAACCGCAGAAAATCGGGACAAAGCGCGCGCCGAGTTTGAAGGTCGCCATCATGACCTCAACCGTCTCAATCCGCATTGGCGCATAGAGCGCCACACTGTCGCCCGGCCCCACACCCATCATGCGCAGCGCACCCGCACAATCATCCACCGCCGCCTTCAACTCGGCGAACGTGCGTTGCCGGCGATCCTCCGGCGCATCGGAATCCGCTTCGTAAAACAGCGCGATCTCATCGCCATGCCCATCGCGCACATGACGATCGACACAATTGTGCGCGATGTTGACCACGCCGCCCTCAAACCACCGCGTCCACGGAAACCCGCGCGAATCGTCTTTGACGGTCGTATAAGGTTTGAACCACTCGACGCCACTGTCCTTTACGGCCGCATCCAAAAACCACGCGGTGTCGCGCACCGAGGCCGCATGCAGTTCATCCTGCGAATAAAAACCATGCGCACGCATGAAGTGTGCGATGTGCGAGTCACGCGTCCACGCGTGATCATCGGGGTGCCAAAGGGGGGTATTTTGGGGCATGACTTTTTAAACCACGGATTTCACGGAGAACACGGATGTGTTTCAGCGCACAACGCGTTTCCACTTCAGAGTCGAATGTTTGAAATTGAGCAGTAATGCGACGCTCAATCCGGTGATATTAAGATAACCAATCATCTGCGCGACATGAGCCTCGTTGAATTCTGAAACCACTTTGGGATCGGCGATCACCCTGTCATCCACAATAACGTCGGGAATTAACGTTCCTATGTCCACTCCCTCATAGAGCACAGGAAATTGTTTTTGCTGATCAATGGTGTGACCGCGCTTAACCAACTCTATGACCAAAGCGCGCTCGTAGAGTTTTTCGTCCAATCCTGGCTTGAGCTCATTGAGCACTTTCATGCCCGCCCCGATGATGCTTTCGGTTATCGATTCATGCAGCATGACAAATCCGTGTCCTCCGTGAAATCCGTGGTTGAAAATCAGATCAACTCCAAGCACACGGCCAGACCTTCGCCACCGCCGATGCAGATGGCGGCGACGCCGCGTTTGAGACCGCGTTCGCGCAGGGCGGCGAGCAGCGTCACCACGATGCGCGCGCCGGAACATCCGAGCGGATGACCTAGAGCGATCGCGCCGCCACGCACGTTGAGTTTTTCGTGCGGCACACCGAGTTCGCGCATGAAAGCCAAGGGCACCACGGCGAAGGCTTCGTTTACCTCCCAGAGATCGACATCGCCGACCGACCAACCCGCGGACTTGAGGGCGTTTTGCGTCGCCTGAACCGGTGCGGTCGTAAACCAGACCGGTTCGTGCGCGTGCGCGCCGAAGGATACGATGCGGGCGAGCGGTTGCAGGTTTTTCACCGACGCATCCGCCGCGCGGGCGATCACCAACGCCGCCGCGCCGTCGTTAATCGAAGAGGCGTTGGCCGGGGTGATCGTGCCGTCTTTTTGAAAGACCGGCTTCAGGTGCGGAATCTTATCGTAGCGCACCTTGGCCGGCCCTTCATCGTGTTCGACGAGGGTGGTTTCACCGCGGGCGCCGCTGACCTCCACCGGTGTGATCTCAGCGGCGAAACGACCCGCCTGTTGTGCGGCGTTGGCGCGCGTGAAGGATTCGATCGCGTAGGCATCCTGTTCGGCGCGAGTGAATTGATACTTCGCCGCACACTGTTCGGCGCAGTTGCCCATGTGGATGTCGTCGTAGGGATCCCACAGTCCGTCGTGGATGAGCGAATCGATCAGCTGCGCATGGCCCAGCCGCAATCCGGCGCGGGCCTTCGGCGCGAGATAAGGCGCGAGCGACATGTTTTCCATGCCGCCCGCGACAATGAATTCGCCCATGCCAGCCTGCAGCGCGTGCGCGCCTTGCATCAGGGTTTGCAGGCCGGAGCCGCAGACTTTGTGCACAGTGGCGCTGCGCACGGACGGATTAAGCCCGGCGTAAATCGCGGCTTGGCGGGCAGGCGCCATGCCCTGACCGGCTGGGAGCACGTTGCCCATCAGCACATCGGTCACTTCGGCAGGCGTGATGCCGGCCTGCTTGATCGCGCCCTTGATCGCGACGGCGCCCAGGCGTGACGCGGGCGTGTGAGCGAAGGCGCCTTGAAAGCTGCCAAGCGGCGTGCGGGTCGCAGAGAGAATGACGATATCGGACATGAGCAAAGGGGTTAATCGGGGCGTTCCATGGTGAACGTGTCGCGCGTGGTGGTGTAATCGTCGCCGCCCATGCGGCCGATGAGATCGAGTTTTCGGGTATCGGGCAGACCGTCCTCGCCCAGGAGTTCGTCGCGCATGTGCAGCGCAAGAATGCGCCCAAAAACCACATTGGCCGCCAGCGGGCCCTCGCCGATATGCACGATGCGGTCGAGGATACATTCATACGCGACCGGCGCGGCGGCAACGCGCGGCGGGCGGATTTTTTCGGAGACTGCGGGCTCGATCCCGAAGGTCGCGAACTCGCTTTCGCCATAGGGCAGCAAAGCCGCGGTGTTGCTCATCGCTTGGCCAAGTTCATGCGAAACGAGATTAACGGCAAACTCCGGCACGGCCTCGATGTTGCGAATCGTGTCCTTTGGGTCGCCCTGCCGGTTGTTGACCGGCACAAACATGAGGGTCGGCGGATTCGCGCAGACACCCTGAAAAAATGAGAACGGTGCGAGGTTGGTGACACCATCGGGCGAGATGGTTGAAACCCACGCAATCGGCCGCGGCACAATCGTGGAAATCATCCAACTGTAGGCATCACGGGCCGACAGAGAGGAAAAATCAAGCTGCATGAGAAATCTTGGGACAGGGGAACGCGCTGAGCTTGGCGCGAAACCGCATGGCGGCAAGCATCACAGGGCGCCGAAGCATTTCCACAAATTGCATTGTGACGGCCTCGTTGTTGGGTATTGTCATAACAGTTTCCGCAACGTCACCTCGTTCGGTCGCTCCAAGCACACCACCTATGGCCCACATACTGGTAATCGACGACGAAAATGAAATCCGCACGATGGTCGCGATGATCCTCGAACACGAGGGCTACGAAGTCACCGTGGCTGAGAACGGCAAAATCGGCATGGCCCGCTTCCGCGCGAAACCCGCGGATCTGGTCATCACCGATCTGGTCATGCCCGAGCAGGAAGGCGTGGAGACCATCATGCAATTACGGCGCGAGTTCCCCAAACTGCCGGTCATCGCGATGTCCGGCGGCATCGCGCGTGCGGAAACCTATCTCGATATCTGCCGGCGCCTCGGCGTGCGCGGCACGCTGGCCAAACCGTTCGGCATGGCTGAGCTGCTGGCCCTCGTGAAACCGGCGCTCGAATCCAAGTCTTCCTAAACGCGGTCCCAAACCGGTTTGCAACCGTTCATCCTGATTGGCTCGGCGGCTCGATGCCGGCCCGCTACTTGACCTCAAAAATCTCAATCATGTCTACCCGTCTGATCTCCCTCATCGCCCTGCTGTCGTTCGCCGTCAGTTCACTCTTCGCCACCATCCCCGATTTACCGCCGCGCGTGGTGGCGCCGACGGACAAGGCCGAGTTTCGCCATCTCATCCTCGCCAACGGCCTGCGCGTGATTCTCGTTTCGGATCCCAAGTTCAACAAATCCGCCGCCGCCCTCGTCGTGGCCACAGGGCAGATCGACGATCCTTTCGACATGGTCGGTCTGGCCCACTTCACCGAGCACATGCTTTTTCTCGGCACCGAGAAGTATCCCGACGTGGCGAGCTACGGCGCCTTCATCACGAGCAACGGCGGTTACAACAACGCCTACACTGCGACGGACATCACCAACTACCAGTTCGAGATCCGCCACGAAGCGTTTCCCGAGGCCCTCGACCGGCTCGCACAGTTCTTCATCGCGCCGCTGATCAACGCCGATTACACCGCGCGCGAAGTCAACGCCGTCAACAACGAGGCCATGCGCCACGTGCAGAACGACGGCCGGCGCGTGCTCAACGTTCGCCGCGAGCTCTACAATCCCGCCGCGGGCGAAAGCAAGTTCTCCACCGGCAACCTGAAGACGCTGGCCAAGGCGGACGCCGCCGCCGTGCGCGCGTTTTACGAAGCGCACTATTCGTCGGACCGCATGGCACTCGCGCTCACCGGCACGGCTTCGCTCGACGAACTGGAGAAGCTGGCCCGAGACATTTTTTCCGCCATTCCCAAGCGCGATCTGCCGGCCGTCGTGCGCGAACCGATTTTCCTCCCGCGCCAGGCCGCATTGCGACTCGCCACCATTGAGCCGGTCAAAGACATTCGCCAACTGAGCCTCGAGTTTGTGCTGCCCGCCACGCGGCCGGATTTCGCCAACAAATCCGACGCGTTGCTGACGAACTTGCTCAACTACCCCGGCAAGGGCGGCCTCGTCCAATACCTGAAGGACGCCGGGCTCGCCACCGCCGTCGGCGCCGGCATTTGGGAACGCACGCCGAACTACGGCTCGATGTTCATCACCGTCGATCTCACCCCTGCCGGCGAAGCCGCGCATCACCAGGTGCTCGCAACGATTTTCAGCTACATTCAACACCTGCAAAACGCGCCCTTCCCCACCGATTTCTACAATGATCAAGCCAGGATCGCCGCGCTGAAAGAGACCTATGAGGATCGTGGTGAAGGGGCCCCGCTCGCCACCGAACTCGCGAACCAAGCCCTGTTCTATCCCCTCGAAGTCGCCGAGCGCGCCCCGTTCGTCTGGGGTCAGCCCGACGAGTCGGCCTATCGCAAATTGCTGGGTGCGCTCACGCCCGACAATCTGCTGGTCACCCTCGCGGCGAAAGGCGTGCCGACCAACAAGACGGAGGAAATCTACGGCACCCAATACGCCTACACCGAGACGACTGGCGAAGCCTATGACGCGTTGTTAAGTCCGCCGGCCATCGCCGATTTTGCGTTGCCCGCGGCCAATCCCTTTTTGCCCACCAGCACCGAGCTCGTGGCCGAGCGACCGCTGCAGCTCATCAATTCGGACAGCCTGAGTCTTTACTACGCGGCGGATGTCGAATTCCAACGTCCTCAAACCACGCTCATCTTCCGCTTCGTTCCGCGCCGCAGTGTCGCCTCATTGGAAGGCGACTTGCTGCTGCGCTTCTACCAAACCTGCCTGGAAGACGCGCTCGAACCCGCCGCCGGTGACGCCGCGCTCGCGGGCGTCAATTACTCGCTCAGTCTCGGCTTGGAGGGATTCAAACTCACCGTCAGCGGCTTTGGCGACTCGCCCGTGCGTTTCGCACAATACGTCGCGGATCAGTTGTTGCAGTTTGACGTCACACCCGAGCATTTCGCCGCGCTGCAGGAAAAGATCGTGCGCGCGCTGCGGAGCTACCCACAGACCGAGGCCTATCAACTGGCGCGCGGCCGGGCCAGCGCCTTGCTCAAGGAATTCGATTACCTGCCCGATCAGCACCTCGAACGCGCCCCGGGCGTGACCTGGGATGAAGCCCGCGACTTTGCCCGCAAGTTTTTCGCCACGGGCAAGCTTGAGACCCTCGTGCATGGTCACATTACGCCGGAGTCGGCTGAACAAGCGGTGAAGCACTTCGCCGACAAGCTGCACTTCAAACCCGCCAACGAAGCCGACTTGCTGCGCCGCCGCCATCTCGCCTTGAAAAGCGGCCAGACCATCATCGACACCGGGGCGATCGCCGGTGCCAACTCCGCCATCTGGCAGCTGTGTCTGCTGCCCGACGATACCCCCACTCTGCGCGCCGCCGCCCGGGTGATGGCCAATTTCATCAACGAACCTTTCTACACTGAATTGCGCACCAATCAGCAACTCGGCTACATCGTCGGTTCCGGCGCCAGCTCCTCCCTGCACCAATACCTCCAACTGTTCGTGATTCAATCGAGCGCCTATGCGCCCGACGAACTACGCACCCGCGCGGAGTCTTTCCTCGCCACGGCTCCGGAACAATGGGCCGCCATGACCGATGAGCAATTCGCCACCTTGATCGCCGGAGTGCGCTCCGAGTTGGCGGAAAAACCGAAGAGCATCGCCGAAAAGGCCGCGCTGCTGTTCACGTTGGGTTATGATTTCAACGCCGATTGGGAACGCCGCAGCGAAACGCTTGCGGCGCTCGACAACCTGACCAAGGACGACATCGCCGAATTGATCCAAACCGTGATCAATCCGGATCAGGCGCGCCGCATCATCGTGCTGCTCTCCGGGCCGAGTCACGAGACAAGCAACGCCCCGGCCAACTTCGCCGACCGCGACGCGTGGAAGACGGAGCAATCCTACCGGTGAATTAGACCGCCGGTTTGACCGCCTGCTCAACGGCCCGCATCAGCATGATGCGGGTCATGGGCTTGTTCAACAGGCTCACATCAGGAAACTCTTCCATCCCGGTGATTTCACCGGAGGGCATTCCCGTCATCGCAATCGCGGGCAGTCCGGGCTGCTTTTTTCGCACCGCGGCGATTAATTCGCAGCCGTCCATGCCCGGCAGCCCCAGATCGGCGATCAAAAGCGTCACGTGATTGGCCGGATCATCAAACAGCGCCAAAGCCTCACGCGCATCGACTGCCGGCAGCACATGGTAGCCCTCGGATTTCAACAGCAAGGTGAGGGTGTTGCGCACCATCTCCTCGTCCTCGACCAGCAGAATGGCCGGCGGCTTGTCTCCCGCACGGGCTTCTCCCGAGGTATGGACCGGCAGATAGATACGAAACACCGTGCCCTCATTCACCACGCTCTCGACGGTCATGAATCCACCGTGACCCTTGACGATGCCGCGCACAGTCGAAAGCCCCAGCCCCGTCCCCTTGCCGGGTTCCTTGGTGGTGAAAAACGGATCGAAAATACGTTCGAGAATCTGGGGCTGAATCCCACCGCCGTCGTCCTGCACGGTCAGCACGACATAATCACCGGGCCGACCTTCGGGCACAAGCCGCGCCCGGGCCTCGTCGAGTTTGAGATTGGTCACCGTCATGCCGATGCGACCGCCGCGCGGCATCGCGTCGCGCGCGTTGATGCAGAGATTCATCAAAACTTGCTTCAATTGCGTCGCATCGGCCAACACCGGCGCAGGGCTTTCCAGAAAATCCAGCTCAATGTGAATTTTCGCGCCGACCGTGGGCTTCATGAAATCGACGAACTCGCTCAAAAGGGGACGCAAATTGACCTCAACGTGGCGGCCCTCCGCACCCCGGGCGAAGGCAAGCAATTGCTGCACCAACGCCGAGCCGTGTTTGACGCTGCGTTGCATGGTCTGGATGAGTCTGTCCGCCTCGGGATCCCTCATCATGGTGCGCAGCAGGTCCACCGACATCAGGATCGGCGCAAGCACGTTGTTGAGATCATGGGCAATGCCGCCGACGAGCATGCCCATGCTTTCAAGCCGCTGGGCCCGGAGAAACTTTGCCTCCAGTTGACGATTTTCCGTCATGTCGGTGTTGATGACGAGAAAGGCCTTGGGTTCACCATCGGCATCCTGCACCAGCGACCAGCGGCTTTGCACCACAACCTCGGCACCACTTTTTGTGCGATGCGTGCACTCGCCCCGCCATTCTCCATGCGCCAAAGCGTGGGAACGAGCAAAGCGGTGCCGCACCTCATCCATGGCCAGCAATACCGCAGCATCCCGACCCACCGCTTCACTCGATGCCCAGCCATAAATCTGTTCGGCGCCCTTGTTCCAATAAGTGATCACCCCGTCGAGATTCTGCACGAGGATGGCATCCTGCGCTTTGTCGAGCAGCGCAGCCTGTTCACGGATGCGCGCCTCGGCCCGCTTCAACACCAGGTCGCGCAAGGGATGATTGCTGCCCGATGCCGCCTCCTTGATCGCCCGCTCCATCGCCGGTGCCAAACGTTGCAATCGATCCTTGTGCACGAAATCGGATGCGCCCAATCGCATCAGCTCCACCACCTGCTCTTCGCCGATGTCGCCTGCCAGAAAGATGAACGGCTTGGGCGGATTTTGTAGCTGGGCCAGCTCCAAGGCCGTCACACTGTCCATGGCCGCCAGTTCGTAATCGGACAAAATCACATCGAAGTCATCGGCCTGCAGCGCCGCCATGAATTCATCACGCGTCGCCGCCCGACGGCCCTTGCAACCGGGCAAGGCGCGGCCCAGCCAGTTCGAAACCGAGCTGGCGGTCGCCTGCGAGTCCTCGAGATGAAGATACCGCAAGGCCGGCCGGGACGTTGCCATGGGCAACACCCCGTGCCGCGACTCTCCCGGATTATTCACCAGAAAAAATACCTGTCGCCTTCCTCCACGAAACGGCGCGATGGCGGTTGCAGCACAAAGCGCCACACGGTGGTATAGTCCGACCAGGGCCCCGTGATCTCGCGGTCGCAGACCACCGCCGGTTGCGGGGTTGGACCTGAGGCCTTGCGGGCCAGACGTTGACGAAAAAGCTCATGCCCCTCCTCGGTGGCAAAAAACCATGAGCGACGCTCCAGTCGCTCGGTGATCGGAACGCGCTGTCCCGCCCCCACCGCCAGCAGACGGTTGTGGATAACCCATTCGTGACGGGTCAGTTCCAGCATGGCGCGCTCACAGGCGCGACTGAAAGACTCGGCTGCGGCATGGCCGTAAACGTGAAACCCCCATTCCGAGCGGGCGAAGAGCAAAACCGCCACTCCACCAAGCGGCGGTTCAAATGCCAGGGCAGTTACGCCCGGCCACTCAGTATCACGCAATTGGCCATCGATTCTACCTTCCCACCAATGAAGAAGACAGAATCGCTCCAACGATTCCAAGACCGCCGCGCGGCGCGCAGGCGCCGCTGACAATCCGGGAAACGCGGCCATGCCGTTTGACGTTTCATCAACGTCAAAGCCAAATTCTTCGCGCCGTTCTGATCGAACGGTCGCATGAAATGCCCAACGTTCAAGGGCTTCCGAAACCGCCATATGCCGCGCCACCATGGGCGAGGCATGCGATCCAGTGCCATCGGCATCACTGTAAATCTGGAAACGTCTGCGCGGCACCAACCCCGGTCGCAACCGGGCATTGGCCTGAAACAGCCGGCGCCCGAACATGGGGAATTCCCCCGATTCGATTCGCTCGACCGGCCCGCCGCGTGAAGCCATCACGCCGCGGTAACGCAGTGATGCCAGACTGAACATTAAGCGTTATCTTGGAATGCGATAGCGCAAGGGTCGACACATGGAATGGCGGACGAAACCGCAATCCCAGCTCGTGGACCCTCGGCGCCAGAAACGTGCAAGTCGATGTGATTTGCAAGACGGTCAAAACCGAGAGCCGACAGTAGGCTGGCAAACAGCCCGCAGGTGGAGTGAATGATGGTGTTCATAACACTCCCATCGAATGGGTCGGTCCGCTAAAAACCAAACTCTGCGGGTAACGATTTTTTCCCGGCCATACATAAATTCCTGTATGGCAAATCTGTCATAACATGATTTTCTAAGCGCTCAGTAATGACCGCTAGATGCTCACTTTATCGACTTGTTTGTCTACTGCTCTTGCCGGCAGCAGTCCTGTCGATGCGTGCGGTCACACCGGGAAGCCCGATTGCCATACCCTATTCCACCGCAGGGCTCGGGCGTGACACTAAAGTTTGGTGCGCTGTCGAGGATGGAGCTGGCGTGATGTATTTTGGTGGTGATCGCCTCTACAGAAATGATGGTGATCACTGGACGGCTTATGACATGGGAAACAATTATGCCATCCGATCACTCAGCTTTTCGAACGATGGACGGCTCTGGGCTGCCGGCTTTAACGAGCTCGGGTGGTTTGCCCAAAACGGGACCGGCCACTGGGATTTTCATTCATTACGCGCTCAATTACCGCCCCACCTTGGTGATCTCGGCGACGTATGGTATGTCTACGCTACCGAGAGCGGCGCCATTTTCATCTCAGACTCGCATGTGCTGCGGTGGAACGGAACCGAATTTAAGATCGCTCACTATGACGTGCGGCGGCGTCTGATATCATTTCGTCACGACAATGCAGTGTTTCTTTACAGTCATTCCGCCGGGCTAGAACGCATTGGTCAAAATGAAACCCAGACCATTATTGCTCCTGAGATAATTGGCGATAATGCCGTTTTCGGGCTTGGATCATTTAATCATAATTTAGTTTTGCTCACGGCCAATGGCGTAGGGGTAATTCAGAATGGCGAGCTTCGATTCATTGATGAACAACTCACCAACTATCTAAAACGCAACATCGTGACTACGGTCACATCCTTGCCTGATGGGACCTACGCAATCGGCACATTAAAAGGTGGAATCGCGCTGGTCGGAACCGACCTCACCATGATGAGCAATATTAATGCGCGCTCAGGAATTTCCGATGTCATTTACAGTCTGTATCGCACGAAGGCAGGTAGACTTTGGGCAACCACAAACACCAAACTGTTCAACCTCCCTTCGGTTTCTTTGACATCATTTTTTGAACAAGAGCCCATTATTGATCGCAACATTACAGGCTTGGCGACCGAGAAAGAGAGGCTATTCGCGTTAACCAACGAGGGTGTATTTCGCCTCGAGGACGAGCGCTTCGTCAAGCTGGCACCTATCAATGGCCATGGACGTGATATATCCACAATAGCTGGCGGTGTCTTCGCTGCTACCACATACAGCGTGGTCGAGATAGTTGCGGGCGAAAGTCGCGAAATTTTTCCTGTTGTGCGTGGTGCGTTTAAAATTCGAGCTAGCACATCTCAGGGAAAAATTCGTCTTTCGATCGACAGACAAATCGTAGATTTCACGCCCAAATCCAAACAAACCGAAGTTCTGGTTGACGAGCTGCCAGACTTGGCGGCCAACTTTGTCACCGACGCGAGGGGCCGTCTTTGGATCTCAACCGCTTCAAAGAGCCTGCTTGTAGCCGCACCCTCGGCGAAGGGTCCGGTAGCGGCAGAATCAGCTGGTTTGCACCATGGATTCCCCACCAGTGATGGATACACGCAAGTCGCCAAAATTGATGACACGATTATCGGCATCAATGCCGGCAGCGCATACTGGCTGAATCCGATTACGGATCGCTTCGAACCAATCGCCGAATTTCCCGCTGGCAACACTCTGGCGATCTCCGACGAAGACGCCGCCGGTCGCGTCTGGGTAGCATTGGAAGGCCAGCGCACCAACATGCCGATGCGCCTCGGCCACCTCGAGCGCACCACCGAAGGCGTGGCATGGATTCCGCACACCGTAGCCGGTCTCGCCAAGGTCGGCACCCCCCGCGCGCTGCAAATCCAACAAACCGCCGAGGGCGATATCCTCTGGATCGCCGGCACCGGTGGACTCCTGCAAATTAAACGTCCCGGCGAATTCGTCGCGATCACTCCGCGTCAGCCGATTCTATCCGCCGTGGTTCGACGCTCGGCTGAAGCCGCCCCGGAGGCTATCGACGATCGGCTGCCCTACTCGACCCGGCGCATATACTTGCAGTTCGGCTCGGGCGAATTCGCCCTGCGCGACACCTTGCGTTATCAGACCATGCTCGAAGGCGTGGATGACAGCTGGTCCACTCCTTCCAACACGGCCGAGCTGGAATTGGCCAATCTGCGCGAAGGTGATTATACTTTCAAAGTCCGCCTGTTGTCCGACACCGGTTTGGCGAGTGAACCCACGGAGTTGCGCTTCGCCATCGCACCGCCGTGGTGGCGCACACCTTATGCCTACGGCGGTTACGTGCTTGGTTTCGGGTTCGTGCTCACCGGACTTTATCAACTGCGCGTCCGCACGATTCGCCGCCGCTCCCTGGTCTTGGAAACCACGGTGCGCGAACGCACGGCGGAACTTGAAAAAGCCAACGCGGCCAAGACCGAATTCGTCGCCAGCATGAGTCATGAAATCCGCAATCCGATGAATGGCATCATCGGTTCGGCCCATGCACTCGCCGACACGCCGCTCAACGACCAGCAACGCGAGATCGTCGGCACCCTGCGCAACTGCGCCACCTTCCTCTCCTCGCTGGTCGAGGACGTGCTCGATTTCTCCTCAATCGAAGCCGGCGTGTTCAACGTTCAGCAACAACCTTACAACCCGGCCGGCGTGCTCGAAGCCGTCAGCACCATGCTCGCAACGCATGCCATGGAAGCCGGCGCCCATTTTGACATCGAGGTGGACACCTCGCTGCCTGCCCGATTATTGGGCGATCCCGCCCGCATCCAGCAAATCGTGGTCAACTATGCGACCAATGCGCTCAAGTTCAGCGGCGGCGGACGGGTGCGGCTTTCCACTTATGCGGAAAACGGCCAGGTCGTGTTTGCCGTCTCCGACAACGGCCCCGGCATCAGTCAGGATGAGCAAACCGTCCTGTTCACCCGTTTCTCGCGACTGAAAGCTGCACGCAATGCCGGTATTACCGGCACCGGTTTGGGTCTGTCGGTTTGTCGTGCGGTGGCCGAACGCATGAACGGCTCGGTCGGCGTTTCCAGTCAACCCGGCCGCGGTGCCACGTTTTTCCTGCGCCTGCCCCTTGTCCCCGCAGCAGCGGCCATCAGTGCGGAAACGATCAAAATCCTGCCGAAGTTCGAAGGTTCGCGCGCACTGATCGTCGAAGACCTGCCCTACAATGCGCAGATTCTTGGCGCGATGCTGGGCAAATACGGTTTCACCATCGATCTTGCGGCCAATGGCAAGGATGCGCTGCGATTGCTCACGGAGCACACCTACGACACGGTGTTTCTTGATTACGACCTGCCCGATATCAACGGCTTGGAAGTCGCCCGCCGCATGCGCGAAATGGCGCACGATCCCAAGCCGCTGGTCATCGCCACCACCGCCTACTCCACGGTGCAAGATCGCGAGGCCTGCCTCAAAGCCGGGATGGATATCTTCCTCAGCAAACCCATCACGCCGGAAAAACTGCGCCAGGCTCTCGGGCAGATCACCGCGCCGGCCCGTCGGATCAATCCCCAACCCGCAGCCGCCCAACGGTCCCTGAATCTGCAGATGCTCAAGTATCTCGCCGGCGATGACCCCAAGCAATTGTGGCACGAAATCACCCGCTACCTTGATTCGGTTGCGGAAAGCCATGACGAAGTGATCACGGCCTTGCGCACCCTCAACCGTCCCACCTTGGGCCGCGCCGCTCATCGCGTGCTCTCGCATGCTCGCATGGTCGAATGCGAAGACCTGACTGCAATCTCACGCGATCTTGAAACCGAGGCGAGTTATGCCGCCGAGGAACGGCTCGATGAACTGGTGGCCGACATGACCGCGACCATCGAGCAGCTTAAGAAAACGATGGCTCATCACCGCCCGGCGCAGACACCTGCGTAAAGCCGTGGTCGATGGCGAAGCGCATGAGCTTCGGCGTGCCGTGAACGTTGAGCTTGCTCATGATGCGACTGCGAAACGTCGCCACGGTCTTGGGTGAGATGTTCAGGCGTTGGCCGATTTCCTGATCGTCACACGATTGGCCGATCAATGACAGCACGACCCGTTCACGCTCCGTGAGCACTTTGTCGAATGAGGTGGGATCCGCCCGACGCTCGGCGCGCGCTTTCACAAACGACGGCGCCAGGTAGGTCTTGCCGTTGCTCACCAGATCAATCGCCTCGCGCAGGCTGTCCAGGCTGTTGGCGTTCTTGTCGACGAATCCCTGAATGCCGGCGCGCTCCACTCGGAACAATGTGTAATCGCCGCGCGCCGAGGTGATCGCGATAATGCGCAGCTTGGGCAAAATTTTGCGCACGGTTTCGATGATCGTAAATCCATCCGTGTCGGGCAGCTGCAAATCGAGCAGCAACAAATCCGGTTGGGCCGCCAAAATGAGCCGGATCGCCGACGCTCCGTCGCCGGCTTCGCCCACCACTTCATGCCCGAAATCGTTCACACATACTTTGTGGATGACTTCGCGAAACATCTGGTGGTCTTCGACGATCACAATCCGCATGGGGCTTTTTGTTGGTCAAAACCCCCGGCATAACAACAGGCAAATGTGTCAGCTTCAGAGGGGAAACACCCCAGTCGAGACGCGATGGGACTGCACCCGGCAACGAAAAACTCCGAGCCAATTTACACTCATCGCAGAAATACAGCAATTCGTCGCTGCAAAGCGGTGGCCCGACCCGCGCCATATCACCATCCGCCAAAAACTCCACGCTCGCTCGCTCCGACAAAACTGCTAGCGCGGATGGATGATGAGTAACGCCCATCTCCATCGCACTGCCGTCGGTCAGCTCGTGCTGGCGGCCTTGTGCTGGAGTCTCGGTGGCTTGCTCATCAAGGCGATCGACTGGCCGCCGCTCGCGGTCGCCGGCGGCCGCGGCATTCTGGCGGCGGTATTTCTTATGCTGACCAATGGCCGGCTGCACTTCACGTTTTCACGCGTGCAAGTGCTGGCGGCTTTCGCCTACGCGGGCTGCACGGTGTTTTTCGTCGCCGCGACCAAATACACCACAGCGGCCAACGCGATCCTTCTGCAATACACGGCGCCGGTTTGGATCGCGTTGCTGGGGGCCTGGCTGTTGGGCGAGCCCACGACCCGGCGCGACTGGATCATCATCGCGGTGGTATTTGTCGGCATGGGATTGTTTTTCGCCGACGGACTCGAATTCAGCGGTTTGTTGGGCAATGTCTTCGGCGTTGTCAGCGGTCTGTGTTTTGCCGCGATGACCATCGCCCTGCGCAAACAGAAGGACGGTTCGCCGGTCGAATCGATCATCCTTGGCAACCTCATCGCGTTTGTCGTCGGGCTGCCGTTCATGATTGGGGCGCCGCTGCCCTCGGCCGTCGGCTGGGGTGCCTTGCTCGCGCTCGGTATCGTGCAGCTAGGCTGTTCCTACTGGCTCTACGCCCGCGCCATTCGTCGCGTAACCGCGCTGGAAGCCGTGATCATTCCGGTCTTCGAACCGATCTTGAACCCGGTGTGGGTTTTTCTGGCCCGCGGCGAACAGCCCGGCCCATGGGCCCTGCTGGGCGGCGTCATTGTGCTGGGGGCGGTGACGTGGCAGGCGCTCGGGGTGTGGCGAACCGGCAACGATTCAATTCGCCACGCTTAGTGTCACCCGCGGTGGACGCAGCAAGATGATGAGGTTCGCCGCGGTGATCAGCGCGCCGCCTATCAGTAAGGTCCACGTCACTGTTTCGTTGGGATAATCAAAACCTGCCCAGCGTGAAAACCAAGCCGGCAGCATCAACGCCATGATGGAGGCGAAAATGGGTTCGAAACAATACAGCAACCCGGCCTCAGTCGTCGAAATACGCGGCTGCCAGGTGTTCATCAACGTGAACGAACCGATGGTGCAAAACAGCGTGAGAATCAGGGTAAGTCCCAACCAGACCTCGGATTGCCATGGCACCAGCAGGGTCGTGGCATCCGGCGCCGCCACTGCCGCCAGTGAGCTGAAAATGAGAGCCTGCGTCGCAAACATGACGAACGTGATTTTTTCCGGCCGGTTGCCCGCAAAGCGCTTCCAACCAAGGCACATGATCTGGCCCATGAAGAATACGGAGCAGACCAGCGTCTCCGTCTCGCCGCGCCCGAACGAGAAACTCTGCCAGTCAAAGCGTCCGAGGATCGCGACGCCCGCCAGAACCAGCAGACAGCTCCACCACACGCTGGCACCGGGATTACGCCGCTGCCAGATCGCCAGCGTCAACGGGATGAGAATCGCATAAAATTGCGTGAGGAACGCCGAGGTCGAAGCCTCGGTGAATTGCAATCCGTCGTTTTGCAGCAGCATGCCGGCCGCCGAGAACAACCCGATGAGCGCGCCTTGCTGCCACTCGGCCTTGGTCATCCGCCAGAAACTACGATACTGCACCGCCATCAAAACCAAAGTCGCGAGCACGAAGCGTGGCGCGATGCAGTAAAAAGTCGCGAACCAAGTGCCGGCGGCCGGCACGATGTCCGCGTGCACTAACCCCAGGGCTTTAACCACCGGAAAACTGACACCCCAAAACAGATTGGTCAGCAGCAGCATGATCACCGCTTGTTTGCGCTGGGGATATTCGACGGTGTTCATGGCGAAAAGCGGCAGCGTGAGTGCCGGATATCGTCTCGCAAGCGAATTGGCGGTCCGCGCTATTCGTTAAATTTCCGCTTTTCGCCAACCCTGCCTCGACAAGCCCCGCTCGTCCGCGCACATAGTTTTTTCGCATGGCGAAATCGGGCACGAAGCGAACCAAGCTTTCCAAGAAGGACTACGACGCACGCGTGCCCGGTCTGCGGGAGCAGCTCATCCGACTGCAAGTGGAGCTTAAGTCCGCACCGTTCCCCATCCTGCTGGTCATCGCAGGCGTTGAAGGGTCCGGCAAAGGCGAAGTGATCAATCTGCTCAACGGCTGGCTCGACCCCCGCGGCGTCGAGGTCTTCTCTTTCCATCCGCCGACCGACGAAGAACGCGAACGTCCGCCGATGTGGCGTTACTGGCGCAATCTCACGCCCCGCGGTCGCCTCGGCATCTACACCGGCTCGTGGTATACCGAGGCGCTCCGTGAAGCAGCGGTGCCACGCACCCGGCGCGAAAAGTATCGGCACGCCTTGCAGCGCATCGAACACTTCGAACGTCAGCTCGTCGCCGACGGCGCGTTGGTGGTAAAATGCTGGCTGCATCTTTCCAAGGCCGAGCAAGGGGCGCGGTTGAAAAAACTCGCCTCGAGTGCGCGCACCGCCTGGCGCGTGACCAAGGACGACTGGAAAAGCCACCGTGATTACAAACGCCTCGACGATCTGGGCAAAATCCTGCGCCAAGCCACCAGTCGCACCGGGGCGCGCTGGAGTGTCATCGACGCCAGTGACGAACGCAGCCGTAATCTCGCCGTGGCGGAAACGCTGCTGAAAGCCTTCGCCGAACACCAAGCAGCGATGCGCAAAATTTCCCCGGTTGCGAAACCGGTGCCGGTAAAGCCGTTGCGGCCCGAAGGTCTCCGCCGCCTGCAGGAACTGCCGCTCGATAAAAAGATCTCCGCCAGCTCCTACGAGGTGAAGCGCGACAAATGGCTCGGACGCCTCAACGAGCTGATCCGGCGGGCCGCCGCCAAGCAACGCTCCGTGGTGTTCGTGTTTGAAGGCTGGGATGCAGCGGGCAAAGGCGGCGCGATCCGCCGGCTCACCAGTGCGATCGATGCGCGCGACTGCCGCGTGATTCCCGTTGCCAAACCGACCGAGGAGGAAAAAGCCCACCATTATCTCTGGCGGTTCTGGCGCAACGTGCCCCGGGCCGGCATGGTCACGATATACGACCGTTCCTGGTATGGCCGCGTGCTGGTCGAGCGGTTGGAAGGCTTTGCGCGGGAAGACGAATGGCGGCGCGCTTACGCTGAGCTCAACGATTTTGAAAAGCAACTGACCGAACACGGCATCATCGTCGTCAAATTCTGGCTGCACATCAGCAAAGCCGAGCAATTGCGGCGTTTCCGCCACCGCGAGGAGACTGAATACAAGCGGCACAAGATCAACGCCGAAGACTGGCGCAACCGGCGGAAGTGGGAGCAATATGAAATCGCCGTGGGCGACATGCTCGTGCTGAGCCGGGAAATCCCGTGGCACTTGGTTTCGGCCGAAGACAAGCGTTACGCCCGTTTGCAGGTGCTCAAGTTATCCTGCAAACAGATCGCCGCCGCCTTGGTCCAAGCTTAGGCTGGCGCACTGCGGTTCGCCATGAACCGGCGGAGCATGGCCTCCATATCTTTCAGACGCACCGGCTTGAGCAGGTAATCATTGGCGCCGGCCTCCAGCACCCGTTCTTTTTGTTCAACCCGCGCGTCCGCGGTCAAGGCCGTGATCCAGACCGACCGCATGCTCTCGCCAGCCTCGCCCGCCCGGATTTTGGCTATGGCGGTGTGGCCGTCCATCACCGGCATGTGCAGATCCATCAGCACCAGGTGGTAATCGGCGCGGCGCAACTCTTCCAAAGCGATCTCGCCGTTCTCCGCCACTGTCCACTGGCAACCAAGATGGCCGAGGACTTTCTGCATGAGGAGCTGGTTGACCGGATTATCCTCCACCAAAAGCACCCGCAAATCGAACGAACTGGTGGTGGAAAAGGGCAAAGGCGTGGCGCCGCCGCCGGACGGAGTCGCCAAGGCCGAGCGCAGGGCCTCATGATGGGCCGGCTTGTTGACCAGCAAACGAAAGCGCGGTCGCAAAGCGGCCCGGGCCGAAGGCGATACGCGCAGGGGCACGAGCGCGATCATCTTGTCGCGGGGCAGATCGGCAAAGTTGCCAGACTCGCTGACGATGTCGCTGACGAGCGCATCGGTCAGGTTGACGAGAGCCGTGTCCCAAGAAAGCGTGGCCAGCTCTTCCGGCAGACACGCCGTCGCCGTGGCGCCCCAGCGTTGGACCAACTTGCACAATTCGTTGCGCAGCGCGCCCGGTTGCGAGGCGATCGCGACGCGCATGCCGGCGATGTTGTGCGGGGGAACGATATTCCCTTCCGGCACCGGCGCCTCTTCCACGACGATGCCAAAAGTGAATGTGGAACCAACCCCAACCTTGCTGGTGAGGCCGATGGAACCGCCCATCAATTCGACAAGATTGCGACTGATGGCCAAGCCCAAGCCCGCACCGCTGTAGCGCCGCGCGATGGTCTCCTCCAGCTGACTGAACGGCCGGAACAGTTTGGGGAACTTCGCCTCGTCAATGCCGATGCCAGTGTCGTTGACGGCAAATTGCAGCTCCCATTTTTTCGCGGCTTGATCTGCAGGCAAGGCGCGGGCCGTCAGGGTGACGTTGATTTCGCCTTGCTCGGTGAATTTGACCGCATTGCCAATCAGATTGAGCAGCACCTGACGCAACCGTCCCGGATCCGCCATGACGAATTTAGGCACGTTTTCATCCACCGAATAGACGATCTCGATCTGCTTTTCACTCGCACGCGGCGCCACCATGTCGAGCGCATCCTCAATGCAATCCACGGGATTGCAGACATGCAGCTCAAGATTGAGTTTGCCCGATTCGATGCGCGACGAATCCAGAATGTCGTTGGTCAACTGGATGAGTGCTTCGCCGCTGGAGCGGATCGCCCGCATGTATTCCTCCTGCTCGGCGTTGAGCGGGGTCTCGAGCAGGAGATTGGTGAAGCCCACAATACCGTTGAGCGGAGTGCGCACCTCGTGGCTCATGGTGGCAAGGAACTGACTCTTGGCCCGGTCACCGGCCTCCGCCTGCTCTTTGGCCTCGCGCAGAATCGTTTCGTTGCGGCGGACCTCCGTCACATCCTCATAAATCGCGACAAAGCAGGTGACGTGGTTGTGGCGGTCGCGCACCGCTGTTACTCGACCGCGCACCGGATAGTCCCCGCCGTCCTTGCGCCGGTTCACCCACTCGCCACTCCAGTTCGTCCGGGTGTAAAGCACCGCATCCAGTTCCGTCGCGATTTCACGTGGCACAGTGTCATGCAAAAAGTCGCGCCACAAACGGCCGATCAACTCGCGCCGGCTGAGTCCAGTTTGCTCGCTGAAACCACGGTTCGCATATTCGATGCGTCCCCCCAGATCGATGATCATGACCGCCGTCTGACTCTGCTCAATCGCTTCGGAAAGATTGCGAATGACTTCATTCTGCTCGTGCTGGCGGCGCATGATGCGATAGCCGGCCAGCGGCAGCCCGAACAGCAGCCACACGTAAAACGCCGATTTGGCTCCGGCCGTCCACAAACGCCACCACCAATCGCTGGCGGCAAGGTCCACCCCGACGATGTCGCGCGCTGCACCTTGATCGTCTTTGGACAAAAGGGAATAGCCCGTTACCCAGGTGCCAAACGCATCCTCAATCGGTCCCTCGGTCGCAAGCACACCGCCATCGATGATCGACTGCAAGCCGGGTGAACCGGCCGCCTCCGGATACGCATCGCCAGGCAACGAAATCTCCGGCGACCCCGGCGGTTCGGAATCCGCGAGAAAAATCACTTCTCGCGTGACCGGCATCACACGAAAAATATAAACAAACCGGATGGCCTTGTCGGTGGCGCGATAGCGCATCAACCGCGACTTCACCGCGGCATAGACCGGCGACTGCGTATCGTCTTCGGTGCCGGTCAACCGCGCCACATCCTCATTGTCGATGATGGCCACGACGCGCTCGGCGTCATGCACCAAACTGGCCAGCAGGTGGCTGCGTTCCTGCACATAACCCCACCGTCCGGCGAACAACCCCGCCAGCACGATACCGCCGGTCAGCAAGGGTATTCGATATTGGGATAAACGGGAGCGCATGGGCCAGTCGGACTGAGGTTCAGCAAACGACAGCCGGAACGTTCAAGCAATGCAGAAGCGGTGGCGGCAAAAGAAAGGCCGCCGCGTTTGATCCGCGGCGGCCCAAGTCAAGTCTTGGAGACTGCGAGCAATCGCTCAGGAAACATGCTTCGAGACGAGCTTGGTCATCTCGAACATGCTGACCTTCGCCTTGCCGTTGAAGACGGCCTTCAGCTTGTCGTCGGCATTGATCTGGGTCTTTGCCTTCTTGTCCTGCAGGCCGTTCTTCTTGATGTAGGCCCACAGTTTCTTGGTGAGCTCCGTGCGAGGGAGGGGGGCCGAGCCGACGACAGCAGCGAGCTTGGCGTCAGGCGTGACCGGTTTCATGAACGCAGCATTGGGTTTCCGAGCGGATTTTTTAGCCATAGTAATTTTTTTAGTTAGGGTGCTTTCCTATGAAAGCAACGTCTTTATAGAGGTAGAAAGCCCCTGTTGCCTAGGAGAATCTTGCGGTTTTACGAGGGAAACACGGGAGTCCGGCTGGGGCAGAACCGCCGACCAATCAGTTTTCCTCCGCCTCCATCTGCACAAATTGCTCGTAAAGCTCGGCGTATTTTCCGCCGGCCTCCAGCAAGCTGTCGTGCGTGCCGCGCTCAATAATCCTGCCTTGGTCCAAGACCAAGACTTGGTCGGCATGACGAATCGTGCTGAGGCGATGCGCCACAATGAAGCTCGTGCGTCCGCGCAGGAGCTCGATCAGCGCTTTTTGCAATCGCTCCTCGGTGAGCGCATCGATCGAACTGGTGGCTTCATCCAAAATGACAATGCGGGGATCGGCCAGCAGGGCGCGGGTGAAACACACGAGTTGACGCTGACCCACGGACAATGCCGTGCCGCGTTCACCCACTTCCGTGAACAGGCCGTTGGGCAACGATTCGAACACATCCAGGCAATCAAGCTGGCGGGCCGCCTCGCGGATTTCCGCATCGGTCGCCTCCGGCCGGCTGAGCCGGATGTTTTCGAGCACGGTGCCGCTGAAGAGAAAATTCTGTTGCTGCACCATGCCCATTTGGCGGTGCAGGGAACGGCTGGTGATTTTGCGGATCTCGTGTCCGTCAATCCGTAGCTCGCCGCTCGTGGGTAGATAAAATTTGGCGACGAGGTTGATGATCGAGCTCTTGCCGCTGCCCGTGTGACCGACCAAGGCGACGGTCTGGCCGGCTTCCGCGGTGAAGTTGACTCCGTGCAGCACCGGTTTGGTGGGATCGTAACCGAAGGACAAATCGTGCAGCTCCACCCGCGCTCCGACCGGTCCCTGGTCCGCAGCGGGTTGCGGCCTGGGCAAATCGACCGCGTCGACTGCGTCCTCCCAGTCCGGTGTCGCGTCGATCAGACGGAATACGCGTTCGGCACCCGCCATCGCCACGAGCGCCTGGTTGTATTGGTTGCCGAGCGTGGCGATCGGGGAGAAGAAAAAATTGGAGAGAAAGAAAAACTGGATGAGTGAGGCAATCTCCATGTCGCCGTGAAAAGTGCGCCAGCCACCGAACAGCAGCAGGATCGCGACGAAGAACTGACTGTTTAACTCGAGCAAGGGCGTCAGCACGCCCGAGGTCCGGGCGAGCGCGAGGTTGTAGCGCGAATGATCGGCGAGCAGCGAACGGAAGAACCCGGCGTTGGTTTCCTGCCGCACAAAACCCTGCGTTACCCGGATGCCGCTGACGGACTCGGCCAGCGTGGCGGTCACGCGGCTGAAACTTTCCTGAGCGGACCGCGTCAATTTGCTGAGTTTTACACGGAAATGCCGGTTGATGCTCCACAAGATCGGCGCCATCGCGAGCACGACACAGAAAAGCTCAAAGTCCAGAAACGCCATCACGACGGCGGTCACGATCATCTGACCGCCCTGCACCACCGAAACGAAGAATACGTTTTGAATCCCAGCCCGGAGCGACTCCACATCGCTGGTCACCCGGCTGATAATCCGCCCGAGTTTCATCCGGTGGAAAAAACTCATCGGCTGGCGCTGCACCCGTTCGAAGATTTGAGCTCGCAGGCTGTTCACGACGATTTCACCGATCTCCAAGGCAAATTTCTGACGCCAGCGCATCGATCCTTCTGTGAGCAAAGCAACCGCAGCGAAGCCCAGCACGGCCCACGGCAGGATATGCAGATCACCCGAAGCGATTGGTCCGGAAATGATGCGCGAGGAGATGAACACCATGGCCGGGAGCAAGCCGGCCCGCAGCAGCACCAGCGCGACCAACCAGCGGGTCTTGGTCTTGACTGGTGCGGTGTAGCTGAACAGCCGCCGGATCAGACTCCATTGCAACGGACGGAAATGGGCTTCCTCGGCCTCCTCGCGCGATTTCTCGACGACGGTAATGTCGGCGGTCTTGACGGCATGTTCCTTCATGAGGCGTCCTCCGCATCGTTGTGCTGCTTGCCTTGCAGTTCGCTGCCATCGAGCAATTGCAGCTTGGCCACGCGGCGGTAGGGGCCCGGCACCTGCATCAATTCCTCATGCGTGCCCCTCTGGGTGATCTCGCCTTCCTCCATCACGATGACGAAGTCTGCGCGCCGCAAGGTGCTCAGCCGATGGGCCACAATGAAAGTGGTGCGGCCGGCGATGGCGCGGTCGAGGGCTTCGAAAATTTCGTGTTCGGTTTCACTGTCGATGGCGGCCGTCGGGTCATCGAGCAGCAGGATGGCCGGCTCCAACAGCACCGCGCGCGCGATGGCCAGTCGCTGACGTTGGCCGCCCGAGAGCGTGTTGCCGCTTTCGCCCAGGATCGTCTCATACCCCTTGGGCATTTGCATTATGAAGTCATGTGCGGCGGCAATCTTGGCCGCCTTCTCGACTTGATCCATCGTGGCCTCGGGATGGCCGAACGCGATGTTGGCGGCAATCGTGTTGGAGAACAGGAAGCTCTCTTGAAAAACCAGGCCGATATTGTGCCGCAGGTCATCGAGATGCAGCCGGCGCGCATCGATACCATCAATCATCACGCTGCCGCGGACCGGATCGTAAAAGCGCGGGATAAGGCTCATCAGCACGCTTTTGCCCGCACCGGTCGCGCCGAGAATCGCCACGCACTGGCCGGGTTTAACCTCCAGGTTGATGTTCTTCAGCACCGGTGTGAGTCCGCTGTAATCGAAGGAGACATTTTCGAACCGCACCGCGCCTTCCAGCTTGGGCCGGCGCAAGGCGTTGGGCGCGCTCTCCACTTCCACCGGCGAATCAAGAATCTCGAACACCCGGCGCGCCCCGATCATGGATTGCTGCACGGTGTTCACCAAGTTGGCCACATTGTTGACCTGACCGGAAAACTGCTCGAGCAGCCCCGCGAAGACCACCAGGCCGGTGCCGAGGGCGAGCTGGCCGTTGATCACCAGCCAGCCGCCATATCCGAGCAGCACCATCATGTTGATGCGGGTCAGCAGGCCGACCGTCGGCGTGAAAAGACTCACTTGATTGAAGATGCTGTGCTGCTGGTCGAGAACGGCGTTGTTGGCGGCGTCAAACTTCGCCCGATCTTCATCCTCGCGGCCAAAGCCCTTGGTAACGGCGATGCCCTGAATGCTCTCCGCAAACGTTTGCACCATCTTGTCCACCAGGCTCCGGTTCTTGGCGTATTCGGGTTGGATCTTACGGGAGAAAAGCATCGAGATGATCCACAGAATCGGAGTGGTCGCGAGGCAGGCCAAGGTCAGGCCCGGACTCAAGCTCAGCATGTAGATCAGGTAAACGCTGAGCGAAATGACCATGATCACGGTCTGGATCAGGACTTGATCGACAAACATCCGCACGGCCCCGACATCACTGGTCACGCGGGTGATGATTGATCCGGTCGTGTTCGCATCGAAGAACCGAAAGCTCAACCGTTGCAGCTTGTCGTAAACCTCACTGCGCAGGTCGAGGACCAGCTTCTTGTGCACGAGAACATTGACCGCCACGGCGTAAGCGTAGTTCAGCACCGCCCGCATCAAGGCCAGACCGAGGATAATCCCCGCCAGCAGCAGCAATACGTGCATGGGCTCCCACTGCAGGGGCAGGCCGACCCCGAAAGTCAACTGGGGCGCGGTCACTGCCGGGGTGCCGTCCGCATTGGCTGGCGTCACGATGTGCCGGATATAGTCGATGCCGACCCCGGTGAAGCTCAGGCCGAGAATACCCATCGTCAGCAGGACGAGCTGGATCAAAATCACGCCCACGCAGGAGAGCCGGTAGCGCCATGCGAGTCCCAACAGCCGTCGGATCAGCTCCCCGTTCGAGGGAACCGCCGCGGCGGTGGTAGGGGGAGGTTCAGCCATGGTCCGGCGAAGTTAAAAACCATGCCGGTGAACTCACGGCTTTTTTTCGAAAAATCACATTTAACCCGGATTCAGAGCAACGAACCGCGCAAAACGAAGAAGGCCACGCTGAAATAGAGCACGATACCGGTGACATCCACGAGCGTCGCGACAAACGGCGCACTCGAGGTCGCCGGGTCGAGGCCCACCCGCTTCAGAATAAGCGGAAACATCGAACCCACGAGCGAACCCCACAATACCACCCCGGTCAGCGATATACCCACGGTAACCGCCACCCGCACGGCATGCTCACCGTAAATCGGCGTGATCATCGACCAAAGCGCGATACGCAAAAATCCGATCAACCCCAAAATCAAACCGAGGGCCGTGCCCGCCACCAGTTCGCGCCGCATCACCATCCACCATTCCCGCAGCTTGAACTCGCCCAAGGCCAGCGCGCGGATGACCAGCGTCGCCGCCTGCGAACCGGCGTTGCCGCCCGCGCTGATCACCAGTGGAATAAACAATGTCAGCACCACGGCCTTCGCGATCTCGTGCTCGAAGAATGCCATGGCCGACGCCGTGAGCATTTCCCCCAGCAGCAGCACCACGAGCCAGGTGGCGCGCTTGCGAATCATGTGGCGCAGCGGCGTGGTGGTGTAGGGCTCGTCGAAAGCCTCGCTGCCACCGAGCTTTTGAATGTCTTCCGTGGCCTCTTCGTCCGCCACGTCGAGCATGTCATCGATCGTCACGATGCCGATCAGCTTCTTGCCGTCGCCGACCACCGGGAGCGCCACGCGGTCGTATTTGCGAAATACCTCCAAGGCGGTTTCGCGGTCGTCGTTGGGCGAGAGCGCCGCGTAATTGCCGTCCATCAACTCGCGGACCGGACGATCCGGCGAACCGAGGAGAAACCGTCGCACGCGCACGTCGTCAATCAGCCGGCCCTGTTCATCGACCACATACACGACATTGAGCGTCTCCCGGTCGTAGCCGTTTTGCCGGATGTAATCGAGAGCCTCACGCACGGTCCACTCCGGGCGCACCGCCACGAAGTCGAGCGTCATCATGCGACCGACGCTGTGCTCGGGATAAGCCAGCAGGGATTGCGCGACTTGGCGTTCGTCAGGCGTAAGCAGCGAGAGCAACTGCATCGCGTGCTCGAGCGGCAGATCGTCCAGAAATGCCGTGCGGTCATCCGGCGGCAGCGCGTTGAGCAGCGCCGCGTTTTGCTCCGGCGTCATGATCTTGAGCAAGCGATGCTGCGCATCGAGCTCGAGATAGGGAAACGTCGCCGCCGCCAGCTCGCGCGAAGTCAGGCGAAAGAGCAACGCGAGTCGCTCAACCGGCAGTTCCGCGATGATCGGCGCCAGGTCGGTCGGCAGCCAACGCGCCAGCTTCTGCTTCAACCCCACCGCATCACGAGCCCGCAACAGGGCGATGATCTCGGCTTTGAGGTCGGCGGTGGCTTCGGGCATCCTCGCACATTACTGACAGGGCATGCGCACGCAATCCCGCACCGCGGCGCCGCTGAAACGTCACATCGTCCTTGACATGAAAACTGGAAATACATTTTTAGTTTTCTTGGTTTATGCCTGCCGTCACCGCGCTCACCCATCCGTCTGTCCGCATCCTCGAACACGCCCGCCGGCTGCTGCTGGGCCTCGGCTACAGCGGATTTACGATGGATGCCCTCGCGGCCGAACTGGCGATGAGCAAGCGCACGCTTTATCAGCACTTTCGCAGCAAGGATGAAATTCTCCGCGCAACGATCACCGATTTTGGTGCCGGGATGCGGGCCGAGGCCGATACACTGCTGGCGCAGCGTGGCTTGAATTTCGCGGAAAAGCTTCGCGGCCTGACACTGACAATCGCCGAGCGACTGAGTAAATTGCGGCCAGAGGTGCTGCAGGATCTCTCAAGGAATGCCCCGACGGTTTATCGGCACCTTGAGCAAGTGCGCGGTGAAACCATCGTCTACATATTCGGTCGTTTCATCGAGGAGGGCCAGGCCTCCGGTGCCATTCGCGACGAGATCAGCCCGGTATTCGCCGGCGAATTCTACATGCAGGCAATGCAAGGGATAATGCGCGGCGATACATTGCGCCGCCTGAAACTTTCGCCACCCGAGGCTTCCGAGCGCGCCATCCGGCTGTTCTTCGGCGGTCTCCTCACCCCGGCCGGAGCCAAGGATTATGAAAAAAACTTTCCGAACTGATCTCGCATGGGTCGCCGCCAGTGTTCTTGCCTTGCTCGGCGGTGCCTGCCGTCCCGCTCCGAGTGCTCATTGGCAGGGTTATATCGAGGCCGAGTTGGTTTATGTCGCATCCCCGGTGCCGGGACAGATTGAGGACCTTGCAGTCAAACGGGGCGATCAAATCGCCGCTGGCACGAATCTATTTACGTTGGAAAGTGCGGCGGAACAGGCCGCGAAACAGGAGGCGGCCAGTCGCGTGGTTGCGGCACGGGCGCGTCTGGCCGATTTGCGCCAAGGATTGCGCCCCAGCGAAATCACCGCGTTGGAATCGCGTCTGGCCCAAACCCGCAGCGCCGCCGAACTTTCGCGCCTCGAACTTGCCCGGCAGGAGGAACTGCACCTCTCCGGCGTCAATTCGACCGAAACGTATGACCGGGCGCGTCTGACTCATGAACGCAACCTGAACGCCGTCGAAGAGCTGACCGCCCAGCTCGAAACCGCCCGGCTCGGCGGGCGCGAGGATGCGATCGCCGCCGCTGCGGCCGAGGTTGACGCCGCCGAAGCCGCCTTGGCCCGCGCCGAATGGAACGTCGCCCAGAAAACGCAGGCCGCCCCGCAGGCCGGGCTCGTTTACGACACGCTCTACCGCGCCGGCGAATACGTGCCCGTCGCGCGCCCGATCGTAGCCCTGCTGCCGCCGGAAAACCTCAAGGTGCGGTTCTTCGTGCCCGAAACCGTTTATGGCACCTTGCAAGCCGGGGATTCCATCATGGTGACGATCGATGGTCGCGATTCGCCCGTCAGCGCACGGATCACTTATCTTTCCCCGCAACCCGAATACACGCCGCCGGTGCTCTACAACCGGGAGAACCGCAGCAAACTCGTCTTCATGGTCGAAGGCGTCTTCGCCGCCGCGGACGCCGCCGGACTCCACCCCGGTCAGCCGGTTGACGTCGAGCCGGCCACCAAGCCATGAGCGAACCTGTCATCGACGTGCGCGGGGTGATCAAACGCTTCGGCGACAAGACGGTCGTCAACGGCATCGACCTGCAGGTGAAGCGCGGCGAAATCTACGGGTTTCTCGGCCCCAACGGCAGCGGCAAGACCACATTCATCCGCATGCTTTGCGGCCTGCTCACGCCTGACGCCGGCAGTGGCAGCTGTCTCGGCTACGATGTGCTTACGCAACAGGCGCTGATCAAACGCCACGTCGGCTACATGACGCAGCGCTTCAGTTTTTACGAAGACCTGAGCATTGCGGAAAACCTCGACTTCATCGCGCGCATTTACGACGTGCCTCACCGCAAGGACGCGGTGGCAAAGAGCCTCGAAAACCTTGGGCTCAAGAACCGACGCCGCCAGTTGGCCGGCGAGCTTTCCGGCGGTTGGAAACAACGCCTCGCTCTCGCCGCGTGCCTGATCCACTCGCCGCAACTCCTGCTGCTCGACGAACCGACCGCCGGCGTAGATCCCAAGGCCCGGCGCGATTTTTGGGACGAGATTCACGCCCTCGCCGCCGACGGGCTGACCGTGCTGATCACCACGCATTACATGGACGAGGCCGAACGCTGTCACCGCATCGCCTACCTCGCCTACGGCGAATTGCTGACCCACGGCACCGTGCGGGAAGTCGTCGACTCGGCGGCCTTGACCACGTGGTGCGTGAAGGGCCCGGACTTGCGGGCGCTCGCGGATCGCCTGCGCAACCGTCATGGCATCGGACAAATCGTGGCTTTCGGCAACACCCTGCACATCAGCGGCCGCGACGCCGCGAAGCTGGACCAAGCCATCGCCGCGGTGCGCACGAATGCGCACGAATGGACGCGGGTGCCTTCCGATTTGGAGGATGTGTTCATCAGTCTCATGGGCGGCGCAACCGACAACTTCGCCTGATCATGCGCCGCTTCGCTCTGCATCGGCTTTTCGCCATCGTAAGCAAGGAGTTCATCCAAATGCGGCGCGACCGCGTCACTTTCGGCATGATGGTCGGGATACCGCTCATGCAGTTGATGTTGTTCGGATTCGCCATCAACTCCGATCCACGCCATCTGCCGACCGCCATCCGCTCGGCCGACGAAAGTCCGTTCGCCCGCACCCTCGTCACCGCGCTCCAACACAGCGAGTATTTTCACATTGTTAGTATCACGAACAATGAAGCCGAGACCCAGCGTCTTCTGCAGCTCGGCGACGCACAGTTTGTGATCAACATTCCGGTCGGTTTTTCGCGCGATCTGCTACGGGGTGAACGGCCCGCGCTGTTGATTGAGGCCGATGCGACCGATCCGGCCGCGGTCGGTCCCGCGGTGGCCGCCCTGCGCGTGGTCGTGGACCAGGCGCTGAATCGCGACCTCAAGGGACCGCTGGCCGAGCTGCAGGCCAAACCCGGCCCGGTCGAATTGCGACTGCATGCGCATTACAACCCGGAGAACATCACGCAATACAACGTCGTGCCGGGCCTGATGGGCGTGGTGCTTACGATGACCATGGTGGTGATCACGGCGCTGGCCATCACGCGCGAACGCGAACGCGGCACCATGGAGAACCTGCTCGCCACCCCCGTCCGGCCGTTCGAGGTCATGCTGGGAAAAATCATCCCCTATATCGTCGTCGGCTACATTCAGCTGACCCTGATCCTGCTCGCCGCGCGGTTCATTTTCGATGTGCCGCTGGTCGGCAACATTCCGCTGCTCTACCTCGTGGCCTTCCTGTTCATTGCCGCCAACCTCGCGATGGGCATCACGTTTTCGACGCTGGCGCGGAACCAATTGCAGGCCGTGCAAATGGCATTCTTCTTCTTCCTGCCCTCGATTTTGTTGTCCGGGTTCATGTTTCCGTTTCGCGGCATGCCGGAGTGGGCGCAATGGCTGGGTTCGTGCCTGCCGCTCACCCATTTTCTGCGCATCGTCCGCGGGATATTGTTGAAAGGAAACGGTTTGTTGGAAATCGCGCCCGAGCTCTGGCCACTGTTGGCGTTCCTCGCCATTGCGATGACCATCGGGGTCAAACGCTACCGCCAGACGCTGGACTGAGTGTAACTGGACGGGGATTTTCCATTCGCCAACCGGCCGCTTGCGCCCACACGGTCGGACCAAGCATCCTTCCCGGCCCATGCCAGACTTTCTCGCCATCGTTGACACATTACCCGCCCTGCCGTGGTGGGCTTGGGCCGGTTTCTTCGTGTTCATTTCCGCCATGCTCGCCCTCGACCTCGGTGTGCTGCAACGCGAGGCTCATGAGGTAAAGATGAAGGAGGCGCTGTGCTGGTGCGCCGCGTGGGTCACACTCGCGCTTTCGTTCAACGGTTTGATCTGGTGGTGGCGCGGCGCGCAGCCGGCGCAGGAGTTCCTCGCCGCCTACATCGTCGAGCTGTGCCTGAGCATCGACAACGTCTTCGTCTTCATCCTCGTTTTTTCGTATTTCAAAGTCGCGCCCCGCTACCAACATCGCGTGCTGTTTTGGGGCATCATCGGTGCCGTCGTCATGCGCGCAGTGTTCATCTTGGTCGGAGTGAATGTCATCGCGCGCTTCCACTGGGTGCTCTACATTTTCGGCGCCTTCCTCGTTTACACCGGCATCAAAATGGCGCTGCCGAGCAAAGAGGAGGTCGACGTCGATCCGGAGCACAACTTTGCCGTGCGACTGTTCCGCCGGTTTTTCCCGGTGAGTGAAAAGAACCATGGCGGCGACTTCTTCGTGCGCGAAGGCGGCCGGCGGGTGGCCACCCCATTGTTCATCGTGTTGATCGTCATCGAAACCACGGACCTTGTGTTCGCCCTCGATTCGCTGCCCGCGGTGCTGGCGATCACGCGCGACGGTTTCATCGCCCTCACCTCCAACGTCTTTGCCATTCTCGGTCTGCGTTCGCTCTACTTCGCGCTCAACGGCATCATGCAGCTCTTCCGCTACCTCAAGGTCGGCCTCGCGCTCATTCTCTGCTTCATCGGCGTCAAGATGCTCATCGAGTCCTGGGTGCACGTCAGTATCGGCGTTTCACTCAGCGTCATCGCCAGTGTGCTGGCCACGTCAGTCCTGGCCTCGTTGCTGATCCCCGAGAAGAAATAAGGACTCAGGCAATGAAGCGCCGGGTCCACTCGGGCTTGGGCAACGGGCAGGTCTGCCATTTGCCCCAAATGCGGTAACGCCACCGGGCGACGATCTTGTAAACCGCATCGCGCCAAGCAGACGGCACCCAACCGAGCATCGTGCCCAACCCTTGGGCGAATCCGCCGCAGAGTTTCAGCGCCGCCACCGTCGCGTTCGTGCGCAGGGCATATTCCGCCCGGTCCCGCCGCTCCCACGCCGGCACCAAAACCATGGAGTCAAAATCCTCCGTCGGCAACCCGTGTCGGCGCAGATAGGCTTGGGCCAAATCGCTTTGCAAAGGCGCAAAATGCAGCCGGCCGTTGCGATCCATGCGCAGCAAAAAGCGCACGCTGCGGTTGCACAGCCCGCATTCCCCGTCGAAAAAAAGCACGGGGCCGGTAATAGGGGAAGATGCGCTCATGATTGCTGTCTCGAGTAAACCTCCGCGATGTCGGCCAAATCGCAAGCCGGCTCCACCGCGCTCGCGAAACGCTCGCAACGCGCCAAGTCGGTAAACAGGCCGCGCTCGGTGTAGGTCACCGCGCCGTTTTCCAATTTCCATGTGCCGGACAGCCGGTTGATCTTGACCTGAATTTCCGGCAACAAGGCCGCGGCAAAGAACTCCGGGGCATTGCTCCGCACAAACCAGCGGTCATCGAATTCGGCATTGCCCACCTTGACCTCCTTCGCGCCGAACAGGCTCATGACCTTGCTGCCAAACCCCTCGCGCGTGAGCGCAAATGTCAATCCACCGTGCACGCCCGGCGTCACGGTCATCGCCGCCCAAGTCGTCTTCGATTTGCCCGAACCCGTCGTGTAGTTGTAAATGCGCACGGCTTTGCCTCGGATCGTGCCACGGGCCTCGGGATACGGATGAATGCCCAGTTTCGTGGGTTGGTCGAGCACCTGCAAATTGAGCCGGTCCGCCAACCGCTGCATGTTCGCCAGCGCCTTGCGCGAAAGCGCCGCGCCGACCCGCCAGATGATGCTGAAAAAAGTCACCACCGCGAGGGCGAGCAGGGCAAACACCAGCAAATCTTTCTCCATGAGCGGACCTTGGCAAAGCGTCGCCTCTCCCGCGAGGCGATTTACTGATGAGAAAACAAAGGGCCGGGAGCTATTCGCCCCCGGCCCGGCACCTCATTACTTATGTTTACCCCAAAGTCGTCATGCGACGGTGATGCGACGCGGCTTGATCGCCTCGGCCTTCGGCACGGTCACGGTCAGGACGCCGTCGCGGAGCTCGGCCGCAACCTTGTCCGCATCGATCGCGTTGTCGTGCGTGAGCACGAGTTCGTAGGTCGCATCGACCGACTCGCGGTGCAGTGTGGTCCAGGCTTCGGGCCGTTTCCAGTCGCGCCGGCCGGTGATGCGGATCTCGCCGTCATCGGCGGTAATCTCGACGCCACCCTTGGCGACACCGGGCAATTGCACGGTCAGCGTGTAAGCCTCGGCCGCCTCGTGGACGCGATAAACGGGTTTCTGCACGGGACCAGACGAACGGTTGGACTCGTTGCGCGCCACGGGCTCGCGCCGGAGCGTGGGAAGCAGGTTGTTGATGAATGACATGATGGTTTTCTCCTTTTGAATGGTTAGTTGATGGCGACGGTGACCTTGCGGGGCTTCGACTCCTCGCGCTTCGGCAAGGTGACGGTGAGCACGCCGTTTTCGTAAGCGGCGGCGACCTTGTCGGCCTGCACGGTCTCAGGAACACTGATTGAGCGTTCGAGCGTGTAGCTCTGCTCGCCGGACTCGTCCTTGGTCTTGCGCGTGGCGTTGAGGTTCAAGTAGCCGTCCACCAACTCGACGTGGATGTCGTCGCGCTTGATGCCGGGCAGTTCAGCGCGAACATAGGCGTTGTCCTTGTCCTCGTAGAGATCGACCGGGAACTGCGTGCTGGCTGGGCCGGTGAAATCGCTCAGCGCGGCGGTGAACAGGCGATCAATCTCATTCTCCAAGCCGGCCCACGGCGAGTAGGCGTAGCGATTGAGCGCAGGGATGCTGCGCGTGTTGGGTTGGTTGTATCGAATGATTCTCATGGTTGTTTTCTCCGGTTAAGGTGAGGTTGGTTCAGTGCCATGTGGATTGCATACGGGATGCCGAGTGCACGCAGACGCGTTTACTTTTAGCGACTAACAACTTACGGATTAACGCCTCGCGCTGCTGGGAAAGTTCGACCCGCAGTGTGACGTCTCAGGTGGGAAAGAAATTCCCGCTGCCCAAGCAGTTGGTCAGACTCCGGGGAAGATCTCGCAACCATGGCCATACTGCGCCGCCACATGAGCCCACTTGGCCCGAAGGTGGTGGTTCCGAATTGCCCATGGGAAACATTAGGGATAGCCTATGAACCTTCATGAAGTTCCGAACCGCGGCATTGTTATTGGGCGGATTGCTGGCCTGCGGAATCGCACGGGCGGAGGACGACCCTACCGTAATCCGTTTCGGCGTGCCACGCGACGCTGCGCCCTTGTCTTTCATTGACGAGAACGGCCAAGCCCGGGGATTCACGCCGGATTTGCTGCAAGCCGTCGCCCAAGCCGGCGGCTTCAAGGCGGAAATCTCGATTGATTGGTGGCGCGTGAACACGCCTGCGTTTGAACGCGGCGAGCTCGACGCCATGACCACCGTGAGCAGCACCGACAAGGACTTGGCGCATTACAATTATTCCATCGTCAGTGCGACCATCCGGGGAGTGACCTATTCGCGTCCCGACCGACCGGTGTTGGACAGTATCGAAAAATTCGCCGGCAAGAAGCTCGGGGCGATGGCCGGCACCACGGCGCTGACCCACGCCTTGCGCAACCCCGAATGGGGCGCGGAAATCATTCCGTTTCACACCCCGGACGAATTGTTGCAGGCCACGGCGCGTGGCGAATGCGACGCCGCACTCTTCACCAGTGCGTTGACCCTGCGCGTGCAAAACCAACACGGCCTGCGGAAGGTCTTCGTGGAAGACCTCTCCCACTCCTACCACGTGGTCTTTCACAAGGAGGACGCCAAACGCTTCGCCATCTTCAACGAGGCGCTCGCCACTGTCCGCGAGAACGGCACCTACGACCGCATCTTCGCTAAATGGATCGGCCCGGTGGAGCCACGGCCCATCCGCTTGGCCGACCTGCGGCCCTATTTGCTGCCCTTGGCGGGCGTGGTGCTGGTTGTCGTGATCATCTTTTGGTGGCAGCGCCGGATGCTTGCCCAAGTGGCGCGTCAGGCCGAGGCGCTGCGCCAGAGCCGGCTCGAGCTTGAACAAACCAACCGCAAGCTCGCCGCTGCGATCACCCGGGCCGAGCAAATGGCGGCGCAGGCGGATCAAGCCAACCAAGCCAAGAGCAGTTTCCTCGCCATGATGAGTCATGAGATCCGCACCCCGATGAACGGCGTCATCGGCATGGTGGATCTGCTGCGCGACAGTCCGCTCACCAACGAACAGCAATTTCTGGTCTCCACCGCGCGCAACAGCGCCGAATCACTCCTCGGCATCATCAACGACATCCTGGATTTTTCCAAGATTGAGGCCGGGCAGCTGCAATTTGACGAAAGGCCCTTCAATGTGCGCGAGGTTATCCGCAGCGCAACCGCCTCGCTGGCTGAAACCGCCAAGGCTCAACACCTCGAACTTGCCCAAAGCGTCTCATCCGACGTGCCGGAACAACTAGTCGGCGACGCCGGACGGCTTAATCAGATCCTGATCAATCTGCTCAGCAATGCCCTGAAATTCACGCCGGCCGGCAGTGTTGCGCTGGCCGTCAGCGTGGAATCCGCCGACGAGGGCAAGGCCCGGCTGCACTTCACCGTCCGCGACACCGGCATCGGCCTTTCCGCTGAGGAGCAATCGCGACTCTTTCAACCGTTTACTCAGGCCTCTTCCGGCACCACTCGCAAATACGGCGGCACCGGGCTGGGCCTCGCCATTTGCAAGCAACTCGTCGAGAAAATGCACGGTCAGATCGGCGTCAGCAGCACGCCGAACGAGGGCTCGACCTTTTGGTTTACGATCGAACTGCCCACGGTTGTGGACCCGACGACCACACCATCGGCGGCTTCCGACACGCCACCGGCGGCAGCAGTAGATTTGAGCCGCCTCCGCATTCTGGTCGCCGAGGACAACGCGGTTAACCGCAACGTCGTGGCCATGCAGCTCAAACGTCTCGGCGGCCAACCCGTTCTGGTCGAAAATGGTCTGGCCGCGATTGCGGCCGTGCAACAGCACGCCTACGACATCGTGCTGATGGATTGCGAGATGCCGGAAACGGACGGCTTCGAAGCCACCAAGAAAATCCGTGCTTGGGAAGCCGCTCGGCGCGAGCAGGGTGAGACCGTCATACCGCTGATCATCATCGCTTTGACCGCCAAAGCCATGAGCGGCGATCGCGAGGCCTGCCTGGCCGCCGGCATGAACGATTATTTGAGCAAGCCCCTGCGCGCGCCCGAACTCAACGCTGCACTCAATCGGGCCCGAGCGACGCTTAAGCGCTGACACGATTTACTGCGGTGGACGCAAAAAATAGCCGTGCCGACCTGCGTGCCGCATGGTTGGCTTCACCTCCACATCATGAAGTTTGATTTTGAAACCTCGCCCGAGCGCCTTGGCACTGACTCGCAGAAATGGCAGAAATACGCCGGTCGCGATATTCTGCCGATGTGGGTGGCCGACATGGATTTCAAGTCCTCGCCCGCCATTCTTCAGGCGCTGCATGCGCGCGTGGACCATGGCGTGTTCGGCTACGCGCGTCCGACCAAAGCCACGATAGACGCCGTCGTTGGCGCGATGCAGCGGCGCTACGGGTGGACGATTGATCCGGCGTGGATCGTGTGGCTGCCCGGTCTCGTTTGCGGTCTCAACGTCACTGCGCAGGCGTTCGCGGAGCCGGACGATGAAGTGCTGACGCTTGCGCCGATTTACCCGCCGTTCATGAGCGCGCCCAAGAACAGTGCGCGCAAATCCGTGCAGGTGCCGCTGTTGCTGCAAAACGGTCGTTGGGAAATTGATTGGTCCGCGCTTGAGACCGCAGTCACGCCGCGCACCAAGCTGTTTCTCCTGTGCAGCCCGCACAATCCCGTGGCCCGCGTCTGGCGGCGCGAGGAACTCGTGCGCCTAGGCGAATTCTGCGTAAGGCACAACCTCGTGCTCTGCAGCGACGAGATTCACTGCGATCTTATCCTCGACGATTTGCCACACATTCCGACCGCGCTGCTGGGTGAAGCGCTTGCCCAGCGCAGCATCACACTGATGGCCCCGAGCAAGACCTACAATGTGCCCGGGCTCGGCACGTCGTTTGCCATCATCCCGGACAAGACGCTGCGCGCACAATTCGTGCGCGCCACTGCCGGCATTGTCGCCGAGGTCACCACGCTGGGATTCGCCGCCTGCGAGTCCGCCTATCGCGATTGCGAAGACTGGCGCCAGGAATTGCTGGCCACGCTGCGCGGCAATCGCGACTACCTGATCGACTTTGTCAAAACCGAGCTGCCCGGTGTGAGCATCGATGCTCCGATCGAGGCGACCTACCTCGCTTGGCTCAACGTGCGCGCTCTCAACCTGTCCGATCCGATCGCGCACTTCGAAACGCACGGCGTCGGCCTGAGCGATGGTGCGTTTTTCGGTGCGCCCAAGGGCCACTACGTGCGACTGAATTTCGGCTGCCCGCGTTCCACTCTGATCGAGGGCCTGCGCCGCATGAAAAACGCCATCGCCGCCCTTGCCTGATCTGGTCAGGTTCACGCCATGCGACACGCAGCCAAGTTTCTGTTATTGCTGACTACCGCAATCGCGCTGGTCCAGGCGGCTTGGCATTACCTGCATCTGCCGGAAACCGTCGCCATTCACTTCAATCTTGCCGGCAAGGCCGATGGCTGGGCGTCGCGCGGCACTCACTTCGCAATGCAAGCCGGTCTCGCGGTTTTCCTCGGCGCGCTGTTTGGCAGCGGCGGCTGGTTGCTCCGCCGCGTGCCCGATCAATTCATCAACATCCCGCATCGCGACTACTGGCTCGCACCGGAACGACGGGCGGCCACCTGTCTCGCGCTCGACAATATGTTCAGTGCGCTCGGCATCGTAGTTTTGGGCTTTTTCGTGGTGTTGTTTCAGCAAGTCTATGTCGCCAACCTCACCGGCACGCTGACCCTCAAACTCATGCCGCTCATCATCGGCCAGTTTGTTTTCGTCGTCGGTTTGATCAGCATCATGATGTTCCGCTTCCGGCCGCCGGCTCAACCCGGCCCGCAGTCACGCCGCCGTTCTTGAAATGCGCCTCGGTCCCTACGAGCTCACGAGCAATCTCTTTCTCTCGCCCCTGGCGGGTTACACCAACCTGCCCTTTCGGGTGACGCTGCGCGAACTCGGCGGGCTCGGCTGGACCACGACCGATCTCGTCAACGCCCGCTCACTGCTCGAGCGCAACCCGACCGCGCTCCGGATGGTCGCCTCGTCGCCCGACGATCAACCGTTCGCCATCCAACTCTTCGGCAGCGTGCCGGAGGAGATGCGCGATGCCGCGATCATGTGCCAGGAGCTCGGCGCCCAATCGGTCGACATCAACATGGGCTGCCCGGTCAAAAAGGTCGTCCGCATCGGCGGTGGCTCCGCCATGATGACCGAGCTCGACAAAACCGCCGCCTTGGTGCGCGGCATGGTCGAGGCCGTGAAAATTCCCGTGACCGCCAAAATGCGTCTCGGTTGGGACGACGAGAATCTCACCGCCCCTGATCTGACGCGAGTGCTGGAGGACGCCGGAGTGGCGGCCGTTTTCGTGCACGGGCGCACCCGTGCCCAAGGGTTCAGCGGCCGCGTCAATCTCGCCGGCATTCGCAGCGTCGTCGCAGCCGTGAAAACGATTCCCGTCATTGGCAATGGCGACGTGACAAATCCCGAAGCCGCCAAACACATGCTCGAAGAAACCGGTTGCGCCGGCGTGAGCATCGGACGCGGTGCTTTTTACGATCCCTGGATTTTTCGTCGCACCGATCACCTGTTGCGCACGGGCGAATTGCTGCCGGAGCCACCGTTTGCTGAACGCGTGCGCGTGATGCAACGGCACTTCGATCGCTATCTTGAATTCTATGGCGAGGAACACGGCGCGCGACTCTTCCGCAAGGTCGCGCCTTGGTATGCCAAGCGTTTCGGTCCCGCCAAGCCGTTCAAACAGGACATCATCACGATCAAGTCGCGCGCCGATTTCGCCGCGGTGCTGGCACGCTACATCGCATGGCGCGCCCAGTTCTGCGATGCCGACGGCGAATTGCTGCCCCGCTTCGCGCTCAGCCCAATGACCGCGTCGTTCATGCGCGACGAAGACGAAACCAGCGCCCACGAGCGCCACGCCATCCCCGTGCCCAAGGGCCCGGTGGAAGTCTGGTAACCCCACCCTCCCCATGAGTTCCATCGACCATTTCTGGGAATTGATTCTCGGCACCATCATTGCGCTGGTGCCGCTCATCAATCCGCTCGCCGCCGCCCCCACCTTCCTCGCCATCACGGAGGGCGATACGGCGGCCCGGCGCAATCAACAGCTATTCATGGCGTGCATTTACATGGTCGTGATCCTCGTCGGCTTCCTGGTCGGCGGCTCATTTATCATGAGTTTCTTCGGCCTCTCGATGCCGGGTCTGCGCATCGCGGGCGGATTGCTCGTGGCCAGCATCGGTTCGACCATGCTGTTCTCTGCGCCGAGCAACCCGGAACAGGAACACGCTGAGGCCAAGGCCAAGCGCGACATCGCCTTTTCGCCGCTCGCCATGCCCATGCTGGCGGGGCCCGGGGCGATCGCCGTGACGCTCGGCTTCACTTCGCTGGCCCGCGGTCCGGCCGACTATCTCGCCATCATCATCGGCATCCTGACCGTGGCGTTGATGATCTATGTGACCCTGCGCCTGTCGGGCAAGATCGTGCGGGTGATCGGCCAGACCGGCATGAACGCGTTGACGAAAATCATGGGTTTCCTGCTGCTCTGCATCGGCATCCAATTCGTGGTCAACGGTGTGCTCGGCATCGCCACCGATCCCGCCGTATTGCACCGCATCCGCGATGCCTTCGTGAGCTGACCCCACCCCTTTTACATGCAAATGAACGAGTCTCCCTTTGGTTCCGCGCAATGGATCTGGCCCGAAGATCATCGCTGGGATTTGCACAACAGCTTCGTGCTGTTCCGCCACGCCTTCACCTTGGAGCGCGCCCTCAAACGCGCGCCGCTCCGCATCACCGCCGACCAGAGTTACCAGCTCTACATCAACGGCGCGTTTGTATGCCGCGGCCCTGCGCGCGGCTTTCAACACACTTGGCCGTATGACGAGGTCGATGTCGCGCGCTGGCTCGTGCCCGGCCGCAACGTCATCGCCGTGCGGGCACACAATCCCGGCCTGAGTAATTTCCAGTATCTCAGCGAAAGCTACGCCGGCCTGCTCGTTTATGCGCGGTGGGGCCGCGTGCGCCTCGCCACCGATCAAACATGGAAATGCGTGCCGCAGCCCGGCATCAAACGCGACACGGTGCAGAACAGCCATCAGCTCTTCTCCCAAGAGCACTATGATGCCCGCGCCGGGCTGGCCAATTGGACGCACACCGATTTTGACGACAGTAACTGGGGCGCGCCGGTGCTCTGGCCGCAAGGCCGCCTGCCCTGGACCAGTCTCGAACCGCGCGGCATTCCGATGATGTTCGAAGTGGCTGAGCGCCCGGGCCGCATCATCGGCACCAATGAAGGCGCCTGCGCCGCCGATTGGCGTAGCACCCGCAATCTCTACACCCTGCGTCAGAGCGAAGATCACACCCATCGGCCGGTCGGAGACTCGACCGCCGGCATGGACAAACCGGCCTACGTCAACGCACCCGTCGGGCTGCACGCGGCCGGTTTTGCAATCCCCGCGACCGGGGAGAATCGTTTTCGCAGTTATCTCATCGACGTGGGCCGGCCGGTTGTCGGCAGCTTTTCTCTCGCCGTCGGCAATGCCCAAGGCGGTGAGACCATCGACATCGTTTATGTCGAAGGAGTCGAATTCGACACGCTCAAGCCGATGCTGCGCTACCCCGACGGCAGCCGGGTGACGTTCAGCACGCGTTTGATCTGCAAAGCCGGCCGCACCGAGCATCGGTTCTATCATCCATTCGGTTTTCGCTACGCCGCGGTGACCGTGCGCGACAGCCGCACCGACCTGCATCTGTCAATGTGCCTGCATCGCACCGGTTATCCGGTGGAACGCACCGGCACTTTCTCGAGTTCGGAAAAACGGCTCGAGCAAATCTGGGAGACCTGCGCGTGGTCGCAGCAAAACTGCATGCTCGACGCCTATGTCGACACGCCGTGGCGCGAACAGGCGCAGTGGTGGGGCGACGCGCGGGTGCAGGCATGGAACACGTTCCACCTGAGCGGCGACGCCCGGCTTTTCGCCCGCGGCATCCGCCAGATCGGCGCGCAGACCACCGCGGACGGCGTCACCTACGGCCACGCGCCGACCATGGCCCACAACTGCGTGCTGCCCGACTTTACGCTGATCTGGATCATCACGCTGTGGGACTATTACTGGCAGACCGGCGACCTCGCGCTCTTTCGCAGCCAGCGCGCAACGATTGAAAACGCGCTCACCTACTTCGAGCAGCACACCGGCAAACACGGCCTCGTCGAATACGACGACCGCTATTGGCTCTTCCTTGATTGGACCACCCTCTTCAAGGAAGGCGCGCCGAGCGTTTACAACCTCTGGCTGCTGATCGCCCTCGACAAACTTGCCGAGATGCACCGCCTCACGCGCGATGCCAAGGCGGCCGCCCGTTGCCAACGCTGGGCCGCGCGGCTGCGCACCGCCTTGAAAAAGCTGCTCGACCGCCGCGGCCTGATGCGCGACGGCATCGATTGGCAGGGTCGCATCGTCAAAAGCACGTCGCCTCACGCACAGGTTCTGGCCATCACCGCGGGACTTGCCCCGAAGTCGGAGCCAGACATGGAGCAATTCCTCGCGGACTACCTGCAAGACCAATCCGGCCACCAAGCGCACCCGAGCGCGTATTGGATCACCTACGTCTACTCGTTGCTCGCGGAACGCGGTCACGGTTCCGCCGTGCTCGCGCACATTCGTCCGCGCTGGGAGCCAATGATCGCCTATGGCTCGACCTACGAAACGTTCGGCGCGGAACACGAGGGCTTCATGAGCAGCCGTTCGCACGCTTGGTCGGCGCACCCGCTCTTTCATCTCATGCAGATCATCGGCGGCGTGCGGCAAACCGCCCCGGCTTGGAAGCGCGTGAGTTTCGCACCGGTATTCGAGGGCGAGCATGGTGGCGCCACGATCCCGACCCCGCAGGGCTTGGTAAGCAGCGCCTGGCGCAAAGTCGGCGACCGATTCGAGGTCGAACTCAACTTGCCCCAAGGCGTCACCGCCGAAGTCCGGCTGCCGGGGCTGAAGGCGCAACGCGCCACCGGTCGCAAACGCTGGACGCTGCCGGCCGGCTGACCGGGGTCAGTATTTGCGTTTCACAATCGCACCCGTCGGATCACGAAAGATGATCTGCTTTTCGTCGGGCTCAATGCCGGCAAAGCTGATGCCCAGGTTGGGCTCGACGATTTCGCCTTCGTTGTAAGTGCGGCCATTGATCAAGGCGCGGGCCGGCGAGCCTTGGAACACGCCGTTGACGCGCATCTCGGCCACAAAGGATTGAAACGCGGGGCTGGCCTCGACGGTGGCAAGCATTGTCGTGGTCGTCGCCGTGATGCCCTTGGAAATTCGCGACTGCGAAATCGCCGCGACATTGATTTCTCCCGGCGGCGGTTCCTCTGGAGGAGGAGGCTCACTGGGCATGATCTGATCGGAGAGTTGCTTGATGTTATCCTTGTGCGCGATGGCGGCATCGCGGGCTTGGGCAATGACCTGTCCGGCTGTCGATTGGGGCTCGGCACCTTGCACAACGTTGGCCGGCGGCGGTTCGGCAGCTGGAGCGGGCGGCACGGGAGCGGGATTGCGGACCAAAATCGGCTCGGGTTCCGGCACATCCAAATAGAGTGCCCAAACGGCATATCCGCCTCCGCCCAGAATAAGGACCAGTAAAACCAACAGCAAAACAAGCGGAGGCTTCCGCGGCGGCCGGCGTTTCTTCAAAGGCGCGGGTGGCTTGCCCCCGGCCGGCTTCGGCGGCGGGGTCGCGATCAAAGGTGGCGGAGCATCCTCACCTTCCCCGGGAGGCGCGACCGCCGGTGGCGTCGGCGGAGGGGCCTCAACCACCACCTTGGGCGGAGCCACCGGTGGTGGCACGGGCGGGGGAACCGCGGCGGACGAAGGAGGAGATTCCACCGCGGCAGATTTGGGCTTGAGCTTGAATTTGGGTGCAGCGTCGGCCTCGGGTTTTTCTTCAGCTGGCGGAGGAGCGGACGGAGGAGGAGGCGCGGACGCGGCGGGCGTTTCGGGTTCGGGCTTTGCTTCGGCTTCCTTGGCCGGCTCGGCCTCGGGTTCGGACGCGAGCTTCGGTTTGAGTCGCAAACGCGGCGCCCCGGTCTCGGAGTCCGCAGCCGGTTCCGCGTGAGCCGGTTTTTCCTCTGCGGCAGGTGATTCGGGCTCGGCGGTTTTTGGAGATTCCGCCGCGGGCTCCTCATTCAACCGTGGCTTGAGTCGCAAGCGGGGTGCCGCGGCTTGCTCCGCGGGTGTGGACTCAGTGGGAGCAGGAGTCTCTGGCGCCGCGGGGGTTTCAGCGGCGGATTCAGCCGCCTCCGGGCGCAAGCGTGGCTTCAGGCGCAGAGGCGGTGGATTGGACTCTTCACTCATGACAGGGCTGGTTTAGCATGAATGGTGTTAACCACGAAAACAAAAAGATTCGCTCGCGGTCAATGAATGGCTGCCTGTAATCGTCCTTTGTCATGTCAGTTCCATCGCGTTGTATCCTCGTCTGCCTGGTGATCCTGCTGTCCTTTTCGTCCGGTTGCGCGGGCTTTCGTAAAAAAGCCGAGCAAAAGTCGGTTACGACCGTGGTAGAGGAGAATTTCAAGCAACGCTGGGTGGAGAAGCGCAGCGCGGAGCTGGCCGGACAGGGAATGGCCCAGGATGAGGCTCGCCGCCAGGCTTTGGTGGAATTTCGGGACAAATACGAGTTCACCGCCGCCGCCCATCAATGAAACCCGGCGCCGGCCAGTCGTCAGTGCGCGGCGGGCTGGCGGCACTGGCCTGCTACCTCGCTTGGGGTATTTTTCCGGTCTACTGGTATCAGCTCGCCTCGGTTGACGCGGTGGAGCTGATCGCCCACCGGCTGTTTTGGACGATGGCCATGACCGTGCCGCTATTGTGGTGGCGCGATGGTTTGGAGAGCGTTTACGCGGCGTTCAACTCTGGCCGCATCATCCTCAATCATGCGCTCAGTGGCGGCTTGTTGACCATCAACTGGCTGGTGTTCGTTTGGGCGGTGAACAACGGCCACGTGATCGAAACCAGCCTCGGCTATTTCCTCGTGCCGCTGGTCAACATCGCGCTCGGTTGGAGCGTGCTGCGCGAAAAGTTGCGGCGCGCGCAATGGCTGGCGATTGCCTTCGCCGCGGCCGGCGTGGCGTGGCAGTTGTGGCAGCTCGGCCGGCTGCCGTGGATCGCCCTCGCACTGGCCGGCACGTTCGGCACTTACGGCTTGCTCCGCAAACGCTCAACGCTCGGCTCACTGCCCGGTCTGACCGTGGAAACCCTGCTGCTCGCGCCGCTGGCCGGCGCGTATTTGATGTGGTGCACGCATCGCGGGACCGGCGCGCTCGGCTTTGCCCCTGCCAACATCCAGCTGCTCGTGCTTACCACCGGCATCGTGACCGCCACCCCGCTGCTGCTGTTTGCCTACGGCGCGCGCCGACTGCGGCTCACTACGCTCGGTTTGTTGCAATACGCCGCCCCCACGGTCCAGTTCGCGCTGGGGCTGTGGTTTTTTGCCGAACCATTCAGCGCCGCGCGCGCGCAGTCGTTCGTGCTGATCTGGATCGGCTTGGCGATTTACACCGGCGACGCCCTGCGTCACCGCTCACGATCACTCACTCCTCGTCAACCGACAGCAGGTGCATCGTGAACACAAGTGTCGTGTCCGGCGGGATGCGCGGCGCCTGACCACGAGTTCCGTAGGCCAGTTCCGGAGGAATGATTACGAGCCATTTGTCACCCGGACGCATCAGTTGGATGATTTGATCCCAGCCTTGGATCACCTTGCCACGACCGAGACGGAATTGGAACGGTTTTGCCGGATCAATCCGCTGGTCAAACGAATCGCCATTGATGAAGCGGCCGATATATAGCATCGACACCATATCGCCGCGCTTGGCGGTCTCGCCGCTCCCCTGCTCGATTTCGATGTAGCGGATACCGGTGTTGGACTTTTTGGCATCCGGAAAATTCTTTTCCACCCAGTCGAGGTCCTCGGGCGGCAGTTTTTCGCGCTGCGCTTGGAGGGCGCAAGGCAGCAGAAGGAGCAATAAAGCGGGCAGGAGGCGACGAAGCATGGGAACACCCTTAGCAAAGACCTTCACGAATTCACGGATTTTTTTACGGCGGGGTGCATTGCCACCAAATGAAGGGCTTTCTGTAAGAGTGTCTTGCCCGGCTCAACGCGGGGCCACGGCGAGGCGCCGGAAGGATGAGGCAATGGAATACAATCCACCTCATGCCCGTGGTAACGGACGCGAAAGCTTTGCCCAATCGTATCGCTGAGCGGGGCTGGCGGCAGAAATTGAGTGATGGCCAGCTTGCCCACCGCCAGAATGAGCTCGGGTTGCAGCAGCTCCACTTCCGCCCGCAGCCATTGCGCGCAGTTTTCGATTTCATCCAGTCCGGGCACCCGGTCACCCCCGGCCGGATTTTTACCCGGAAAGCAGCGGCACACCGCCGCAAAGTAGATCCGGTCGCGCACTTGATCCTCGGTCCAACCCGGCGAACCGGCAAACCACTTAAAAAGCGTTTTGCCCGCCGTCCACGCGAACGGCCGGCCGAGTTTTGGCTCCTTGTCGCCCGGCGCCTGCCCCACGATCATCACACGACTGGCGACCGCACGGCCAACCACGACCGGTTTGTGCATCTGCGGACAACGATCACAGGCACGCAGGCGGCGCAGATGTTTTTCGACGGCAGTGGAGGGCTCGGGACGGGTCACTCTGGGTCAAAGTGACGGTTTGCTGCTGCATCGCAATGGTCGTGTGCGCCGGCGGATTGCATTCAGAAGTAAGCACGGTTAAGCACCTCTTTCAGTCATGCCGCATACCGCCCCTGTCCCGTCTGCCCCATCGAACATTCCCCGGCTTGCCTTCGGCGGCGCCGTCTTCGGACGTGAAATCGATGAGGACACCAGTCGAAGACTCCTCGATCATGCCATGGCCCGCGGCATGACTTTGATTGACACGGCCGAGGCTTATGGGGGCGGCAACGCCCGGCTGGCGCGACGGCAAACCCTGCAAGTCGACGACGTGCGCGAAGTTTCCGACGAGATGCATTCATCAGAGAAGATCATCGGGCGTTGGCTGCGCGCCCGGGGGGGACGCAGCCACCTCAAGATCTGCACAAAATTCAACCGCGGCGGCCGGCCCGAGGATATCAAAATGAGTCTGCATGACAGCCTCGAGCGGCTGCAGACCGAATACGTCGACTTCTATCTCTTTCATCGCAGTTTCCCGGCCGTGCCGGTCCGCGAATCCCTTGAGGCACTCACGGATGAAGTCAGGGCCGGTCGAATTCGCGCCATTGGTTGCAGCAATTTCACCTTCGCCGAGGTGCAGGAGGCGCAGGCGGTCGCCCATCAGTGCGGTTTGGCCCGAATCGAGGCCGTGCAACCCGCTTTCAATCTGGCCAACCCGAGCGGACGGCTTGATCTGCTGCCGTGGTGTGCAAAGGAAGGGATCGCCGTGCTGACCTACAGCCCACTCGCCGCCGGCTTTCTCTCGGGCAAATATTCATCCGCTGGAGTCATCCCCAAGGGCACGCGCTTTGACGTGAGTCCGGGCCACACCGACGTCTATTTCAACGCACGGAGTTTTCGTATCTTGGAACAGCTCCGCGCCTTGAGTGCCGAGCTCGGTCAGCCAATGACGCATCTCGCCATGGCTTGGGTGATCCAACAGCCGGCCATTGCGTCGGTGATCGTGGGAGCCCGCACACAGGAGCAACTCGACAACGCCTTGACCGCGCGGGATCAACCGCTGCCGCCTGAGATCATCGCCCGCATGAATGCCTGGCTCGACGCTTGACCGTGAGACGGGCGCGACGGCGCGGCCGCCCACGCCCGATATTTGAAGGAGGATTGGCGGGAGCCAAGGGCATACCGCTTTCGGCTCGCGTTTAACGTCGGCCGCGACGATTGCCGAAGCCGCGGAAACCACCGCGCTTTGAAGCGTGGTCACCATGGGCGCGCGCGCTGCCTCGGCTCTCGCGCTGTTCCGGCGGACGCTCGGGACGCGGTTCGTAAGCACCGTAGGCGAATCCCTCCAACTTCAATTGGGGAATCTTCGCGCCGATAAATCGTTCGATGTCGCGGATGTCTTTTTCATTCTCCGGCGTGACGATCGTAAAGGCATCGCCGACGGCTTGCGCCCGGCCCGTGCGGCCAATGCGGTGAACGTAATCCTCCGGTTTTTCCGGCACGTCATAGTTGATGACGTGCGAGACCCCGGCGACGTCAATGCCGCGCGCGGCGATGTCGGTTGCCACCATCACCTCGTATTTGCCGGATTTGAAGCCGGCGAGCGCCTCAATGCGCTGGTTTTGCGAGCGATTCGCGTGGAGCACGGCCACCGAATGATTGGCGGCCTTGAGCCGGCGGGCGATCTTGTCAGCGCCGTGCTTGGTGCGCGAAAACACGAGCACGCTGTCAAAATCCGTGCGTTCGAGCAATGCGAGCAGGAGGTCGAACTTTTGGGCAAAGCCGACGGGATAAAGTGCGTGCTTGACCGATTCGTTGACCGAGCGACTCACCCCGATCTCAATGCGAGTAGGATTGCGCAAAGCGAATGAAGCGATGGCGAGGATCTCTGGCGGCACGGTGGCCGAAAACAACAGCGTCTGGCGTTCGCGCGGGCAGCGGCCGATGATGTCGCGCACGACAGGCAGGAAGCCCATGTCGAGCATGTGGTCCACTTCGTCGAGCACGAGCACTTCAATATCCTTCAGGTTCAAGGTGCCGTCTTTGAGATAATCCATCAGCCGGCCCGGCGTGGCGACGACGACGTCGACCCCGCGGCGGAGTTCGTTGCGCTGATTGCCATAGCCGACGCCGCCGAAGACGGCGACCGTGCGCAAGTCGGTGAACCGCGCGAAATCGCGGAATGATGTTTCCACCTGCGCAGCGAGCTCGCGTGTGGGCTCCAGCACAAGGACGCGGGCTCGGCCGTGGGCGCCGAGGCGGGAAAGAATGGGCAGCGCAAACGCCGCGGTTTTGCCCGTGCCGGTCTGCGCGGAACCGATCACATCGCCGCCGCCCATGACGATGGGAATGGCGCGCAATTGAATGGGAGTGGGATCGGAGTAGCCGGCGGCTTGAATGCCGCGCAGTATCGGATCCGAAAGATTAAGTGCTTTGAAGGACATGAAGGGAGACGGGCCGGGAAACACCGGACAGGCCGGGGGAGGCGCGCGGCCCGCGCGCCCAAACGAGCGGATAAACGCATCCGCTCCACCCGCTTTGGCGGGAAATTTATGGATAAAAAAGGACGGAGCCCATACAGGGCCCCGTCCTGTGTAAATTGCCTGTGACAGGCGCAGCGCTTAGTAGCGATCGCGGTCGCCACGGTCGCGGTCACGACCGCCACCGAAACCACCACGGCCACCACCACCACCGCCGCCGCCGAAGCCGCGACCACCGCCACCGCCGCCGAAACCACGGCGCTCGCCACCACCGAAGCCACCGCCAGCAGGACGGTCTTCCTTCGGACGGGCTTCGTTAACCGTCAGCTGACGGCCATCGAATTCGGTGCCATTGAGTTTTTCAGCGGCCAGTTTGGACTCTTCCGGCGTGCCCATGGTCACGAACGCGAAGCCGCGGGGGCGGCCGGTCATGCGATCCATGGCGACGTAAACGTCGGTCACACTGCCATATTGGCCGAAGTGGGCGCGCAGATCGTCTTCGTTCGCTTTGAAGGGCAGGTTGCCAACATATAACTTGGAGTTGCTCATCTGATGATTCGTAGATCCTCCGTCCGCTGCCAGTTCCGTTCCCACCGTGGGTTTCGAAATCATCACACTAGAGCACTTGCCCTGCTAACGACTCACCAGATCCTGTCATCTAACGTTTTCTCTATCGAGGCCTGCAGCAATGCAGAAGCCGCCGGATGACACAAGACAATTCCCCGGGAGGTCCGGGAGCGCTCAAATGGAATACCTGGCTTTGATGTCGGCCGGGAGCGGCGTCGCACGCCCGGTCGCCAGGGTGACGAGCACATAATCACACCAGCCGTCACACACACGTTTGCCGGTCGGGTTCTTCTCGATTTCGAACGCCACGCGGCAGCCATTTTCCGTAAAATGCTCGATCCAGCAACGCACCGTCATGCGGTCGCCCCAGCCAAGCGGGCGCTTGTATTGGATATGCGCCGCCGTCATGAACCAGCCATAACCCAGCTTAGCAAAATCCTGCATCGACATGCCGTAGTGGCGCTCCATCTGGTCGAAACGCGCTGCGAGCACATAGTCGATATAGCGCGTGCTATGCACGTGCTGATAGAGATCAATGTCGTCCGGGCGAACGGCCAGCTCGGTCTCAAACTTGGAATAAACGTCCATAAACTCAATAGTCAGGCGCGCCCCAATAGGTGGTCGAGTTGACGGCGATCCCGCTTGGTGGGACGCCCCGCGCCTCTCTCCCGCGCCAAGAATTGTTGCACGGGTTCACGGCGGGCTTTTGCCAATTCCTCGGGCGGCGTCAGGTCAGCGCAGAACTCCGGCACGCGTTTGGCCGCCACCCGCGACGGCGGCGGTCCGAGATAGCGCAAGCTGCGCGTAATCAAGCCTTGGCGGACGAGCACCAGTTCGCCGACACGGAGTTCCCGCGCCGCTTTCACCGGGGCTGCGTCGATCAAAACCGTGCCGGCCCGACAAGCGGCCGTGGCCGCGGCCCGGGTCTTGAACACACGCACGCACCAAAGCCACTTGTCGATGCGCACGGTCTCGGAAGCAGATAAAACCACGGCCGCGAGCATGGGTGACTCGCGGCCGGGCGCAAACGGGTTTTGCGGTCGGGTGTGACTCAGCCGGCTTTGACCGGCTTGAGGTCCTTGCTGATCCAGTCATCAATCAGGGCCTTTTCGTAACGCATGGAGTCCGTGGTGCGGATGTTGATCTTCATCATGAAGTTCAAATCGCGCAATTCCCGGGCGCCCTCTTTGACCACATTGCCGGCGGAGTCGACGAGTTTGAAACTCAGGTCGATGCGCGGCGGATAGATGTCCTTGACGATGCGAACATCGTCGGCCCCGGCCCTGCCCCAAGGTTCGAAGTCACCGGCCATGTCGATGTTCGTGACGGTGACATTCAGCGTGTAGCCGTCCGGCACATATTCGGCGGACTTCTTCGCGATGTAGTCACGGAGGATTTCGGCATTGGCGACCTGACCCTTGTCACTGGGCATGTAGGCGTCACGCACATCGGTAAACTTGACCGGGTTGTCCAACTCAACCTTGACCTTGGAATTTTGGGCGGCGGCTTCTTCCGCCAAAACCGGGCTGACGGTGGCTAGACCGAAGAGCGCGGCGAAAAAGAAATGCTTGGTTTTCATAACGATTCTGTGACCTCAGTCGGGCAAGATGGGTTCCATGACCGGGCCGGAAATTGGAAGCATTTGATAACCATAAGGCTGCAAATCATTCGCCCCCGGCTTCCGTCTGGCCTCGGCGTAAAGCCGCCGCCGGATCAAGCGTAGGCTTAATCGTGATCACAACGAACTTTGAAGTCGGGGTGTTGCTCTTGTTGGCCACACTGCCGATCGGCACGAGCACGTTGGCCTCCGGAAAGTAGGTCGCCACGCATCCGCGCGGGATGCGGTAGGGCGCGACCATGAAGGCTTCCGCCACCCGCTCGACGCCGCCGTGATGGTTAAACAGATCGACCAGCTGGCCCTGCTGCAAACCGGCCGCGCGCATATCCTCCTCGTGCATAAAGACCACCCGGCGGCCGCCGAAAACACCCCGGTAGCGATCGTCCAGCCCGTAAACGGTGGTGTTGAACTGGTCGTGCGTGCGGATGGTCATCATCACGTATTCGCCCGGTGCAAACTCGCGGCGCGGAATCGGCGCCACGCTGAAATTGGCCCTTTTCGTGGCCGTGCGCCACTCGCGTGCATCGCGCGGCGCGTTGGGCAGATAGAATATGCCTTCGCGGATGCGCGTGTTGAAATTTTCGAACCCCGGCACCACGCGGGCAATGTGATCCCGGATGCGTCCGTAATCGCCCGCCAAGTCTTCCCACGCGATGGGATGGTCGGCCCCGAGCGTCGCCCGGGCCAACCGGCACACGATCGCCGGCTCGCTCAGCAAATGCGATGACGCCGGCTCGGCCTTGCCGCGCGAAGGATTGATGATGCCCATCGAATCCTCGACGGTGACGAATTGTTCCCCCGCGGCCTGCACATCGCGCTCGCTGCGGCCGAGACACGGCAGAATCAAAGCCGTGCGACCGTGCACGAGATGGGCCCGGTTGAGCTTGGTCGAAACATGCGCGGTGAGATTGCAACGTCGCAACGCCTCGGCCGTGAACTCCGTGTCCGGCGTGGCCGAGAGAAAATTGCCGCCCATCGCGAGGAATACCTTCACTCGACCAGCGTGCATGGCCTTGATCGCATCAACCGTATCGAGGCCATGCGCGCGCGGCGATTTGAACGCAAACTCCGCGTCGAGCCGGTCGAGCCACCAATCCGGCATTTTCTCGAAAATGCCCATCGTGCGGTCGCCTTGCACATTGGAGTGCCCGCGCACCGGACAGGCCCCGGCACCCGGTTTGCCGAGGTCCCCGCGCAACAGGAGTAAATTGACGATGCTCTGGATCGTTTCGACCGCATTGGGTTGTTGCGTGAGTCCCATTGCCCAACAGCAGATCGTAGCTTTGGAGCGCATCGCCACCTCGGCGACTTGCTTGATCTGTTCGCGGCCGACACCGCTGGACTCGACGATATCCGACCAGGCGGTCGCATGCAAATCCGCCACCAGTTCGTCGTAGCCGTGCGTATGCCGGCGGATGAAATCGTGATCAAACACCGTGCCGGGCGCCGCCTCCTCGGCCGCGAGCATCTCCTTCATGATGCCCTTGAAGAGCGCGAGGTCGCCGTTGATGCGCGGTTGCACCCAGATATCGGACAGGCGGGCGCCCTCGCCCAGCAAGGTGGGCAGCGCCTTCAACGGGTTCATGAAGTGCTGCGGATTTTTAAACCGCTCCGAACCCACTTCGGGCAACGGGTTGACCGAAATGATTGTCGCTCCGCGTTTCTTCGCCTCCTCCAACGAGGAAAGCATGCGCGGGTGATTCGTGCCGGGGTTTTGACCGATGATGAAAATCACCTCGGCCTTCTCAAAATCGTCCAACTTCACCGTGCCCTTGCCGATACCGATGGTCTCGCCCAAGGCCGTGCCGCTCGATTCGTGGCACATGTTGGAGCAATCGGGCAGGTTGTTGGTGCCAAATTGGCGGACAAAGAGCTGGTAGAGAAACGCCGCCTCATTGCTCGTGCGACCGGAGGTGTAAAACGCGGCCTCATCCGGCGAGCCGAGCGCCTGCAATTCCTGCGCGATCAGCGCAAAGGCCTCGTCCCACGCAATCGGCGCATAGTGCGTTTCACCGGGTTTGAGAACCATCGGGTGCGTGAGGCGACCCTGACGATTTAGCCAATAATCTCCCTTGGCGGCCAATTCCTCGACGGAATGTTGTGCAAAAAACTCAGGCGTGCAGCGCTTCGGCGTCGCTTCGTCAGCAATGGCCTTGGCGCCGTTTTCGCAAAACTCAAACGTGTGCCGTTCGCCATCCGGGCTCGGCCACGCACAGGACTGGCAGTCGAACCCATCCTTCTGGTTTACATCCAGCAGCAGCTTGGTGCCCTTGATCGGGCCCACGCCCATGACGACGTAACTGTTGGTCTTGACCACGGCGGTCAGGCCCGCGGCGGCAGCGCTGGGCTTGTCCAGCCGGGTGCCGGCCAGTTCAACCGGCGGTTGGGCGGAGGTGGGGGTTTGTTTCTTCGACACGACGGATTTGATTTCGCCGACTTTCGAGTATCTTTCAAGTCCACCGTGTTTGCCAACCTTCTGCGTCTTATTTCCCGCGCCCCGCATCCCGGGGCGGACACCCACTTCGTGGTCGAGGTCAATGTGCGGCCCAAGCCCGCCCGTGATCCCCGCACGGAACGCTTCATCCTGATCTGCTGGACCTTGATCGCGATCAAGCACGTGGCCGTCATTTATGCCTGCCTGCACTGGCCGGTGCCGTTTCACCAATTATGGATCAACGCCCCGACATTCGCGCTGGGGCTGCTGGCGACCGGCGTATATTACGGGCGGCGTTGAATTATTTTTCGACTCGCGCGCAGTCGCGAAAAACACGGAGATAATCCTCCCATGCCCAACGTTCCCGGACTGCGCAGCATCTACCATCAAGTCGGCGGCATCGTCTATTTCGGCCGCATGCTCGATAAAATCCGCCTGCAGGCCGCGGGCGCCCTTGCGGCGGACTACGTCGAGAATCTCGGCATCGGGTTCGACGGCCGCTGCTGCAACTTTCTCGGCATCGATTACGCTGCGCTGCGCGACCGCACACTCCGCGGCGGCACGGACGATGAAATCATGGCCTGGTGCCGCGAGATTGGCACCGCGCGCAGCGACGAAGAACGGGAGGTCTGGAATGGTTTCATGATGAAACGCGGCTGGCGCGACGAAGCCACGCCACGGCTGAAGCAGCGCATCAAGGAATCCGGTTTCGAGGGTAAGCCGATTGATACAATGTTTGATTATATCGAATTCGACGAAGGTCGCGATCCCGTCGCCAGCCGCGCTTGGGAGCAATGACCGCGCCGCGCGCCATCGTCATCATGGGCGTTGCCGGCAGCGGCAAAACCACCGTCGGCGAATTATTGGCGCGAGAACTGGGCTGGCACTTCGCTGACGCCGATTCGTTTCACCCGCCGGAAAATGTCTCCAAAATGAGTGCGGGCACGCCGTTGAGCGACAGCGATCGCGCCCCCTGGCTGGCCGCCATCCGAAGCCATCTCGACGATCATATCGCGCGCGACGAAGGCGCCGTCGTCACCTGCTCGGCGCTCAAACAGAGCTATCGCGACGTGCTGCTCTGCAATAACCCACACACCGCGCTGGTTTATCTGCAGGGCACGCGCGATCAATTGTGGGAGCGCATCAGCTCGCGCCAAAATCACTTTATGAAACCATCCATGCTCGACAGCCAGCTGGCTGCGCTGGAAGAGCCCGCCGACGCCCTTACCCTCAACATCGCGCCGGCGCCCGTCGAGCTGGTCGCCTCCATCCGCCGCGGATTATCCCTATGAGTTTACTGCAAAACAAAGCGTTGCGCTGGTGCGGAATCGTTTGCCTCGGTCTGGCGCTGGGCGGAGCCGGTGTCACCGGATGGTTTTATCAGCAGATGCGGCGCAGTCTGCCGGTGCTCGACGGTGCGGAAAAACTGCGCGGGCTCGGTGCCGCGGTAAAAATCGAACGCGATGCGCAAGGCGTGCCGACTTTGCGCGGGGAAAACCGCGTCGATCTCGCCCGCGCTCTCGGCTGGCTGCATGCGCAGGAGCGGTTTTTTCAAATGGACCTGCTGCGCCGCCGGGCGGCCGGCGAACTTTCCGAACTGTTCGGGGAAAAGGCGCTCGCCGCCGACAAAGCCGCACGCGTGCACGGGTTTCGCCGCACCGCCAGTGAATGTCTTGCCCTGTTATCGACCGAGGAACGCACCTTGCTCGAAGCCTACACCGCGGGCGTGAACGCAGGCCTTGCCACGCTCGATCAAAAGCCATTCGAATACCTCGTCCTGCGCACCGATCCCGCCGCTTGGCAACCGGAAGACACCATCCTGACAGCCTACGCGATGGCGATGGAGTTGAACGACGAGGGTAATTTTGAGCGTTCGCTGACCGCCGTGCGCAATACCTACGGGGCGACGGTGCTCGAATTCGTCGCGCCGCTCTTAACCCGGGATGATGCCGCGCTCGACGGCAGCCGACGCGAAACCGCCCCGGAAATTCCCTCGGCGCGGCTCGTCAATCTGCGCGGCGTTGAAAGCGCCCCCACCAGCGATGCGGACGACTTGCCCAGTCCGGGCAGCAACAGCTTTGTCGTGGCCGGCACGCACACCGCCAGCGGCCAGCCGTTGCTTGCGAGCGACATGCACCTCAGCCTGCGCGTGCCCACACCATGGTATCGCGCCTCGCTGGTCTGGGGCGATCATCGGGTCACCGGTGTCACTCTCCCGGGCGTGCCGATCATCATCGCTGGAAGCAACGGCCACGTGGCCTGGGGATTGACTAACGCCTATGCCGACACCCACGACGTCGTTGTCGTTGAGACCAGCGCGATCGCCGAGACGCTCTACAAAAAAGGTGACGATCTGCTATCGTTTGAAAAGCGTCGCGAAATCATCCGCGTCAAGGGAGCCGATCCGGTGGAGTTCGACGTCAATTGGACCGTCTGGGGGCCCGTGATCGGCACGGGTGAAAATGGCCGTCCGCTCGTCGCGCGTTGGACGGCGCATGATCCACGCACGATCAATCTCTCCTTCATGCGGATGGAGACCGCGCAAAGCACGGATGAAGGTCTCGCGGTGGCGCAAACCGCCGCGCTGCCCGTGCAAAACATCGTCCTCGCCGATCGCGACGGGCACACTGCGTGGACCCTCACCGGGCGCCTGCCCAAACGCACCGGTTACGACGGGCGGCTCGCGGTGGCATGGACTTATGGCGACCGGAATTGGGAAAGGTTTCTCACGCCCGCCGAGACGCCGACCCTGCGCGATCCCGAGTCCGGTTTGATATGGACGGCCAACAACCGTTTGGTCGGCGGCGAAACCCTCGAACAGTTGGGCGATGGTGGCTATGCCCAACCCGGCCGCGCCGCGCGCATTCGTGATCGTCTCGAGATGCTGGAGCAGGCCACCCCGCAGGACTTGCTCGCGATCCAACTCGATGAACAGGCCCCCGTCCTGGCGTGGTGGCACGATTTGCTGAACAAGACGGTCGCTAACAATACCGAGTTGCGCGGAGCCAAGCAGCTGCAGACCGCACTGGCGGATTGGGACGGCCGCGCCCGCGCGGATTCCGCCGGTTATCTGGCCGTGCGTCTGTTTCGTCAGGAAGTGGCCGCGCTCGTTTTCGATGCGCTGTTCGCACCGTGCCGACGCGAATTCGCCGGATTTCGCTGGCAGCGGTTTCAATACGAGCAGTCCCTCCGCACCCTCGTGCAACAGCAACCGATTCACTTCCTGCCAGCGCGCTTCGAGTCGTGGGATGGTTTACTGCAGTCCGCAGCGGAAATCGCAGCGCAGAAAGCCGCAGAGGCCGGCCCGAGTTGGGGCGAATACAATCGTGCGCGGATCATTCATCCGTTTTCACGCGTGTTGCCCGGCTGGCTGACCGGTTGGCTCAACCTGCCGGCGGATCCACAGGCTGGCGACAGCATCACCCCCCGCGTGCAACGATCCGATTTCGGGGCCAGCGAACGCTTCGTCGTTACCCCCGGTCGTGAAGCCGAAGGCATTTTTCACATGCCCGGTGGCCAAAGCGGCCATCCGCTTTCACCGTATTATCGCGCGGGTCACGACGCTTGGGCCAAAGGCGAGCCGACTCCGTTCCTGCCCGGTCCGGCCGAACACACGCTGACGCTCGAACCGTAAGCCAGACTTGAGTTTGGCATTGTCGCGCGCCGCGTTAGCCGGCTTGCTGGCGGCATCGCGCGCATGGCCAAGGGCAAAAAAAACTACACGGTCTACTTCGGCAGCGAGTTGTTCACGCTGAAGCACCTCATCGGCAACGCCTATCTCGCCGAGGCCATTTACGAAAAATCGCACGGCAAATACCTTTGCCGTCTGCCTCAGGATTTTGAGCCGCGCGGCAAGACCCCGCGCACCATCCGCGATCAGGACATCCGCGCGCTGTTGGAATGTGATCTGGGCCTGTTCAATTACGACGGCACTGAACTCGACGCCGGCACGGTGATCGAATTCATGATCGCCAAGTTCGCCGATATTCCCGCCGTGATTCTGCGCAGTGACATTCGGCAGGCCGGCGATGGCAACGATCCGTGGAACCTCATGTCGAGCTACTTCCCGCGCTCCGTCAACGTGCTCGCCAACAGCCTAGGCAGTTACAAGACCATCGCACACCGCCGCAAACGTGAGTTGGACGACACCCTGCGGCTGGCCGGCCAGCAAAGCTCCGCCGATGCCCAGCTCATGTGTGAACATGTCGCGGCCCAGTGCGTGCGCGCGCTGGATCGCGCCGTGCAGTTGAAACCCGCGTTGCCCAAACGTCTGCGCGCCGATGTTTATCGCTGGCTCGCCCTCATGCCGGGCCTGCGCGGCAAGGAGAAACCATTGATCAAGGAGTTCGAGGAACTGCTGGATCACAAAGTCGCCAAACGTCTGCTCTAAACCAACCGCACCGACATGTCCCTGCACGTTCTCAAACACCCGCTGGCCGCCCATGTGATGACGCATCTGCGCGACAAGACCACGCGCCCCGCCACGTTTCGCACGCTCGCCTACCAGATCGGCCAGCTCCTCGCCATCGAGGCCACGCGCGATCTCGCCACGAAGGAAAAACCGATTGAGACGCCGCTCGAACCGTTCACCGGCCAAGTGCTGGCGCGCTCCCTCGTCATCGTGCCCATTCTGCGCGCAGGTCTCGGCATGATGCAGCCGTTTCTCGACCTGTTTCCCGACGTGAGCGTCGGCTACGTTGGTCTCGAACGTGATCACGAAACCGCCGTCGCCCGCAGTTACTACTGCAAACTGCCTCCCCTTGCCGGCACGCGCGTGCTGGTGGTCGATCCCATGCTCGCGACCGGCGGCTCGGCGGCCAATGCCCTGAGCGTGGTCAAGGAAGCCGGTGCCAAGGAGCTTTCCTTTGTGTGCATCGTGTCTTCACCCGAAGGTGTTGAAACCGTGCAAAGCGCGCATCCCGACGTGCCGATCTTCACCGCCGCCCACGATCGTGGGCTCAACGACCGCAAATATATCCTGCCCGGCCTCGGCGATTTCGGCGACCGCTTGTATGGGACATAAGTCCGTCTAGCTGCCGGCGCTGTTCGTGTCCCAAGCGCGCACCATTGCGCGCACCGGTGGATTCAGCGAATCGTCAGGTATGGCCAACCGCAGTTGGGCGATATCATCCGCCATCGCATGTCCCTGCTCCGGCCAGCGTTGGGCAGCGGTGAGCAACGCGCCGAGGGCAAGTTGACGGGAACTGGCGGCCATGTCGTCACGGTTGAGCGCAGCGTAAACCCGTGCAGCCTCGTTCAAGGTCGCGGCATAAGTCGCGACTCTTTCCACCGCATGCGCCGGAGATTCCGCGCGCGTGAGCCGGTCGATTTGCTCATCCAGAGTAAGCCCGAGAAATTGCTCCGGCGGTCCATGAAACAATCGTTGCTGCGCGTGCATGATGGCGTGCAACGCTTCACTGGCACGAGCCCGATCACCGGTCCCGAGGGCGCCCGCAACGAATTGCCGGAGCTCGGAAATCAACCGGAGAATATAATCCTGCCGCATCATGTTGCGTCTAAACAAACAGCCCGGGGCGGAAAAGCAAACCGGCCCGGGATGCAGGATCCACGGGCCGGTTGGAAAAAGGGAACCTGTCTGAACCTTACTTCCAGTTCAGCACAAGGCGAGTGAAGTAGGCGGTATCGAGTTTCTCGACGCCGACGCCCGGCTGGCTGTTGTAATCGTTGCTGATGCCGACCCGGAGCTTCCACTGCGGATTGGTAAGCGGCAGTTCGTAATAGGATTCGTGTTTGATCACAAAACTACCGAAATCCTTGAACGCCGGCACATAGGAGAGACGGTTGACCAGCTTGGAATCGGCAAACTCCCACTCATGGTTGAGACCGAAATCAAGACCGATGCTCTTCACGTCCGCAGTGACCGGATTTTTGTAGCCTTCGTAACGGAAGGAAAGACCGGAACGGGCGGTAAGCGTGCGCTTGTCTTCCTTGATGAAGTCATAACCGAGACCGGCCGCAGCCACGTTGTAGAGATCGATGTCCTTGACCCGGTCAAAACCGATTTCATCGCGCACATACCATGACTTCTTGCCGGAAAAATTATTCGCATAGTCGACCCCGGCATTGAATTGGTCGGCGGACTTCACGTTGTCGGTTTCCTGACGGTTGTAGGCTGTATAGAATTGCAGTGTGTCTTCCGGGGTCTTGAGCGTGGCCCGGGCGCTGACCTGCGTGCCGAGCTGGCTCTTGTTGCCGGACTTGCCGTTGACATCAAGCGCGACTTCGTAGGCCCACTTGCGCTCTTTGGAAGCGAGCTCCTCGCGCAGTTTCACCACTTGCGGATCCTCCGCGCCGGCGGCCCAGGTGGTGGAAACTTTTTCAACTTGGGTGCTCAACTGGCCATCCGCCCCGGCGATGATGATGCCATTGCCGTCGGACGAAACCGTGCCCTGCAGGGTCGTGCCGCTGGCCAGGCGCACGTTGATCGGCGCGTCGGTGGTGAGACCGGTCACTTCACTTTGGGTGATGACGATGTCACCCGCAAAATCAGTGGAGACGTGAATCTTGCCGTCTTCGATCTTCGTGACCTGACCGACGATGCGCGCACCGTTCTTCGTCACAATGACATCGGCCATGGCCGTGGCCGTGGTCAGAGCAGTCGCGAGGGCCAGGCTGCAGACGACGTTGATGAATTTCTGTAAGTTCATAGCGTTTAGTGGAGGGTCAAAGCACCGCCATTGCCGCCAAGTGTCAATCAATGGCGTCTGGGTGAATTTACTTAGCCTCGGTTTTTGATTCACGACCCGGCCGCGCTCCGCATGCTGACGCCCATGACACCGGAACGGCCCGCCATCTTGACCGCCAGCAACTGGCAGGACTACCAGTTGCTCGACTGCGGCGATGGCATGAAACAGGAACGCTGGGGCGACTACACGCTCGTGCGGCCCGACCCTCAAATCATCTGGCCGCGTCACGGCCGCGAACCCGGTGCTCCATGGAAAAGCTGGGATGGGTTTTACCATCGCAGCGAACAGGGCGGCGGCAAATGGGAGTTTCGGCGCACCATGCCGGAAAACTGGACCATCCGCTATGCCGCGCTCGGTCTGACCTTTAAAATCCGCCCGACGAATTTCAAACACACCGGGCTCTTTCCCGAACAGGCGGTCAACTGGGAATGGTTCAGCACCCGCATCAAGGCCGCGGTCAAAACCGGTCGCTCGGTCAACGTGCTCAACCTCTTCGGTTATACTGGCGCGGCGAGCTGTGCCGCCGCGGCCGCCGGGGCCAATGTCTGCCACGTGGATGCCGCCGAAGGCATGGTGAAGTGGTGTCGTGAAAACGCCGCGCTCTCCGGTCTGGCCGACGCGCCGATCCGCTACATCACGGACGATTGCCTGAAATTCGTGCGCCGCGAGATCCGCCGCGAGCGGCGCTACGACGCCATCATCATGGACCCGCCAACCTACGGGCGCGGCAGCACCGGCGAGATGTGGAAACTCGAGGATCATTTGTGGACACTCCTGCGCGAATGCCGCGAACTGCTTAGCGACCAACCGCTGTTCTTCCTGATCAACGCCTATACCGCCCGCCTCTCCCCCACCGTCGTCGCCAACCTGCTCGCCGAGCTAATGACTGATCGCAAAGGCGCCATCACCGCCGGCGAAGTCGGCCTGCCCGTTCAGCACGACGGCAAGATTTTGCCCTGCGGAATCTACGGCCGCTGGGAAGCGTGAGGCGCTTCTCCGCAATCGTTCACCAGGCCATTGTTCGTATTACGAACATTCCGGCCGGTCCTTGGGCACGTGACTACCGATATTCAGCCAATTCCAGAATCACACCGTCGGGATCGAGAAAATACACGAGCGTCTTCTCCCCCGCGTCGTGTTTGACCACGCCATGCGGCACTTTGACGGGATCGCTGAAAACCGTGACCCCGGCTTCACGCAACTTCACGGTCATCGCCGCAATGTCGTCCACCTGCAGGGCAATGTGCCGCAGGCCCACGGTGTTGGCGCGATTGTTTTCCGGCGGATTCGCGCCGATCGGGGTATCGTAAGCCAGCAGTTCGATCCGCGGTTCGCCGGCCGGCGCGACCACATAGGCCACGCGCCCTTTCACGCCCTTGAGTCCGACGATGCGATCAATCCACTCCCCCTCCAGCTGCGCTTCCTTGGCCAGACGAAAGCCCAACACCTCCGTATAAAACGCCATCGACCGGTTTAGATCGGTGACGACGATGTTGATGTGATCAACGGCGCGAATCATGCAGCCACTCAATCCGCCGGCATGTGCTGTTGCAAGAAGTCGAGATCCTCCTGCCAGTATTTCGCGAGCGTTTGATAACCAAATTTTTCATCATAGTCGTGGATGAAGGTCACATTGGTGCCGGCAGCATGGGCCCAATCACGCGTGAGGCTATAAACCCATTCAGCGCCAAAGATGTCATCTTTATGCTGAACCAACATCGGAATGCTGATGGCCTTTCCGTTGAGCGCCGGCGACGCACTTTTCAACTTGGCCATACCTTCGGGAGTGTTCGGATCACCCAGCATCTTAACCGCTTGTTGATAGAACCATGGAGTCAAGCGGGTGTGATCCACATGTTTGGTCAAATCGACCAAGGGTTCGTTGACAAAACCGCAGCGAAACAGAGCAGGATTTTCCTGCACCGAAAGCAGCGCCAGTAATCCACTCATGCCTGCATAGCCACGGACGGCAATACGATCGGGATCGGCCAATCCGACCTTCACCGCCCAATCAACCGCATCGACGATATCGTTGACGGCAGCCAACAGCAGGGACTTGTCCCCAGCTTTGACAAATTCGTCGCCCAAGCCGGCTCGTGTGCGGTGATTGACATTTAACACCATGTAACCTTGCGCGGCGAACATTTGAGTGAATCCGTCATAATCCCACAGCGATCGATTGCTGCCGCCGGCAATGATCAGCGTCGGTAATCCGACCGGCTTTTTGCCGGGCGGCAACGTGGCGTAGCCGCTAAGTTCCAAACCATCGCGATTCTTGAACTTGAAGCGCTTCACTTCGGCAGATTCGTCCGGGTTCACCCACGGCCGGCCGACCATCAGCTTCTCCAATGAGACTTTTTGCCGATCAAAAAGGTAAAAGGTGCCAGGGTCCGAGGCCGACCACGAAAGCAAGACCATGCGCTGCAAGTCATCGCTGAAGCTGACAATGCTGTTGATTTTGCCGGGCAAGGCTTGGTCCAGTGATTCTTGGACGGCGGCAATTTCGGGATCTATCCATGCCGTTTTGGGCATATCAACGTTGTAACGCACACCAAGCAGACGCTCCTCTTTCGGCGAATAGATCAGGTTATTCTGCGACACGCCGTTGGTGCCGCCCCGGGCAAACGGGTGAAAAAGGTCATAGCGCGGACTACCCACCATGACCTTACCTAGCGTGCGTGTATTCAAATCATAGGGGTATAATGCCCATGTCCCTTCCGGACTCAGTCGGCTCACATACAAGGTATTGCCATCCTTTGAAAAGCCAAGCGCACTGCTCGATGGATCGCTCCAGTCCAATCCTGGCAAAGCCATCCAATTTTCGTGCTTGGTGGATTCGCGGTATAGCACCCGGAATTGATCCTCTTTGAATTCCGTGCCCGCCAATACCTCACCCTCCGAGGTCGCCACCCAGCTCAACACTTTCCCCGGATTATCAACCACCCGGAGAATGGGTGATCTTCCCGCCGTCGCCAAACCCGTGCCGATACTCGCGCCTTCGATCGTATTGACCCGATGCACGAAGGGGCGGGGCAGATACACAAACTGATTCATCCGTCCCAAACCTGTGCCCGCGCTCATTTCGAAACCATTGATCAGCAGGGCTCCGTTTTTCTCATCCCGAAAATTGTGCACAAGCCCGCCATACGGGATGGTCATCTTCGCATTCCTCCCGTCCGTATCCATCGTATAATAACGTCCACCATACTGACAGACGAATCGATCACTCGTGCTCCAAAAATAAGCCGCGTCTCGGTAAAGCGCCTTGTCCGAACTTTCCAGATTAATACCCGTCTTCTTACCGGTGTTCAGGTTTTGCAAAAATACGATATGGTCGCCCTTGATCGTCTGGGAATACGCAATGGTTTGCCCGTCGGGCGAAAGAACCAAGTGCTTGAAAGCATCTTCGTGGGCATAGTCCTCGGCGTTGACGGCACGCGCTGAACTGACAATGGATGAAACGGCCAAAGCCGCGAACAAGAAGCAAGTTGTCGTTTTCATGTCGGGGTTTTGCAAGTCGATAGCCTATTTACAGATTAATAAAAGAAAAACCTCTGCCTAATATCATCCGATTTATATGTCCTCGCCGGCCGATTCATTCTATCAACAAGCCACCGCTCTCATCGCCGCCGCGCGCGGGAAAAACCAGCCGGTGCTCTCGACGCTCGCGCCGCTGATCGGGCGCAATCTCGCCGAGGGCGGCATGCTGCATGTCTTCGGCAGCGGTCACAGCGAAGTCATTGCGCGCGAAATCATCGGCCGCGCCGGCGGGCTCGTTTGCGTCAACGGCATCCTCGATCCCACCGGCGGCTTTATCGAGAACCTTGTCGGCTATGGCACCGAACTGGCCGGCCGCTATGACCGCCGCTACGAAATGCGGCCCGGCGAAACGATCATCGTCATCTCCAACTCCGGCAAAAACTCCGCCCCGCTTGAGGTCGCGCTTTACGCCAAGCAGAAGGGGTTGAATGTCGTGGGGCTCACCTCGGTGGCGATGTCTTCGGTGGCGAAAACCGTCCACCCCGGCGGCAAGAACCTGCACGCCATCGCCGATCACGTGCTCGAGAATCTCGGCGTGCCCGGGGACACGCTCATCAATCTCGGCGACAACCTGATGTCCGGTCCAACCTCCACCCTCGTCGGCGGGATGTTGCTCAATCTCCTCATGCTTGAAATCATGACGTGGATGAAGGCTCAAGGTCATCCCCTCCCCGTGCTGCGCAGCCAGAACTTGCCGGGCGCCATCGAGCACAACCGTCAGGTTGGCGAAAAATACAAGCACCGCCTGAGCAAACAACTCGCCTGATCAATGCATGCGCGGATCGGCATCGACGGCGGCGGCACCAAGACCGAATTCATCCTCACCGACGAGGCCGGTGCGATTCTCACCCGTCGCATCGCCGCCGGGTGCAGTCCGAGTCTGACCGCCCGGGCGGATATTGATCGGTTGATTGCGGAAAACCTGCGGGCATTGCTCAAAGCCGCGGGCAATCCCACCATCACACACACCGTGCTCTGCATGGCCGGCAGTCGCATTTTTTGGCAGGAATTCGCCGCAACCCTGACCGGCATCGGTCACGTGCAGGCGTTTGATGATTCAATACCCGTGCTCGAACTCGCGACCAACGGCCAGCCTGGCATCGTATTGCACGCCGGCACCGGATCATTTGTCGCTGCGCGCGGACTGGACGGCTCGACTCATTATGCCGGGGGTTTGGGTTGGCGGTTTGGCGATGCGGGGAGCGCGCACGACCTCGGACGCCGCGCCGTTGCCCGCGCGCTATTGGAGCTGCAAGGCTGGGCGGATTCATCCGCCTTTGGCCAAGCCGTGTGCGATCAAGTGACGTTGCACGAAGTCAATGCCATGCTGCGGCACTTCTACTCGCCCGATACTCCGCCTGGTGCGCTGGCCGAGCTGGCTCCACTCGTGACGCGTCTGGCTCAGGCAGACGATCCGGTTGCCGGCGAGATTCTCAGCACGTCCATCGGCGATCTGGCCCGGCTCGCCCAAACCGTCAGTCACAAACTGTTCGGTCGGAAACCTTCCGAAACATTGCCCGTGGGTTTGAGCGGCGCCATCCTGCACGCCCTGACCGCCCGGGTTGTCACCACCACCATCCTCGGTCCGGCCCACGAATTGCGCCTTATCACCGAACCACCGATCGAAGGCGTGCGACGCTTACTTTCTAGAATTTAAATTGATGCAACGTTACTCCCTTACCTCCGCTCCTTGGACATTTCGCGATGCGACCAAAGCCGACCAATGGCGCGACGCCGTCGTGCCCGGTTGCGTGCACCGCGACCTCCGCCGGCACGAACTAATTCCCGATCCCTTCTTCGGCACCAACGAGCTCGACTTGCAGTGGATCGAGGATCGCGACTGGGAATACCGCACGACATTCAGCGTTTCCGCGTCGCTGTTGCAGGAAGAGGTTGTTGAACTCGTTTGCGAGGGGCTCGACACGTTGGCCACGGTTTACCTTAACGGCAAAACGGTCGCCACCACCGACAACATGTTTGTGACATGGCGCTGGAACGTGAAAGCGCTGCTCAAGCGCGGACGCAACGAGCTGCGCTTCGTGTTCGCGAGCGTCGGCCGCGCCCTGCCCCGGACCCGCCCCGAGCACCAGCCCAAGGAATTCAACGATTCCGTCGGCCGTTGTTCGGTCTTTCGCAAGGAGCAATGTCAGTTCGGTTGGGACTGGGGTCCGCGTTTCGCCACCGCCGGTATCTGGCGTGATCTGCGCCTGGAGGGCTGGACCGGCAACCGCCTCGACTCTGTCCGCATCACCCAAGACCATTCCGTGCGTAATCAAGTCGCACTCACGCTCGCACCGGAACTCGCGCGCGCCGACAAAAGCGTCACGTATTACGTGACACTTTCACTGGGAGATTCGCTTGTCGCCGAGGTTCAGGGCAAAGCAGGTTCGCTCGTGCTGGATGTGAAAAACCCGCAGCTCTGGTGGCCGGCAGGGCACGGCGCGCAACCGCTTTACACCGTCGACGTCCGCGCCACCGACAAGGCGGGCGGCGAACTCGGCACTTGGTCGCGCCGCATCGGCTTGCGCACCATCTCGCTCGATCGCGCGAAGGACAAATGGGGCGAGTCGTTTCAATTCGTCGTCAACGGCCGTCCGCTCTTCGCCAAGGGTGCAAATTGGATTCCCGCACACAGTTTCGTTGCCGGGCTCACGCGCGCAGATTACGAACGCGACCTCATCTCCGCCGTGCAAGCCAACATGAACATGGTGCGCGTGTGGGGCGGCGGGCTCTACGAGAGCGAGGAGTTTTACGATGTGTGCGACGAACTCGGTCTGCTCGTGTGGCAGGATTTCATGTTCGCCTGCACGCTCTATCCGGGCGACCGCGACTTTCTCGCCAGCGTGAAACTCGAGGCGGCGCACAACATCCGTCGCATCCGCCACCGCGCCTCGCTCGCGCTCTGGTGCGGCAACAACGAGATCGAGACGCTCAATTGGGACGCGCTCAAGGCCGACCGAAAACTGCGCAAAAACTATGACGCGATATTCCACAAGCTGCTTCCCGCCGCGGTGGCCGCCCATGATGGCGTCACCGCTTACTGGCCGACTTCGCCGTATCGCGGCGATGGGCGCAGCAACGACTACACCGTGAAAGCGCTCGGCGAAATCAGTGGCGACACGCACTTCTGGGACGTGTGGCACGCGCGCCACCCGGTAAAGGATTACGAGAAGTGGAATTTCCGCTTTGTGTCCGAGTTCGGCATGCAAAGCTACAGCTCACCCGCGACCAACGCCACATTCAGCACCGCCGCCGACAACAACGTGTTCGGCCCGGTGATGGAAAACCATCAGAAGAACACCGCCGGCAACCAGATCATCCTCGACTACGTTTCGCGACTCTATCGCTTCCCCAAAAACCAGGACTCGGTCATCTATTTGTCGCAGCTCAATCAGGCCTATTGCATGCAGACCGGCGTCGAGCACTACCGGCGCTGCATGCCGCGGTGCATGGGCGCGCTCTACTGGCAACTCAACGATTGCTGGCCCGTCGCCTCGTGGAGCTCGATCGAACACACTGGTCGTTGGAAAGCGCTGCATCACATCGCGCGTCGTTTCTTCGCCCCCGCGCTCGTCAGCGCACATGTGCCCGGCAGCGAGACCGCGATCATCGGCAACTACCGGCGCAGCTCCGTGGACAAGGTTCACCTCTACACGGTTTACGATCGCCCGGAGGCCGCCGAGGGCGTGCTTATCTGGGACCTGTTCCATCTCGACGGCCGCATTCTTGCCTCGGCAAAAAAAGACGTGCGTCTGCGCTACGGCCAAAGCGTCAAACAGAAGACCCTCGATCTGCGCGAAGCGCTGCAAACGCATGGCCGCGATCATATTTACCTGCGCATCGCGCTCGAGATTCACGGCCAGCGCGTGAGTGAGGAAACCGTGTTCCTGACGCCGCCGCGCTTTCTGAATCTGCCCAAGGGCAAGGTCAGCGTGACCACGCGCCAGCTTTCGCCCACGCAGGTTTTGCTCACCTTCCGATCCGACGTGTTCCAACACCGCTTCGCGTTCGAACTGCCGGGGCTGGAGCACCGTTCCAGTGACAACTACTTCGAACTGTATCCCGGCGAGCAAAAGGACGCGTTGGTGACGGTCACGGCGCCGGTCAAAGCCGCCGCGGTGAAGCAGGCACTCACGTGGCAATCGCTCGTCGATACGTATTGAGCCAAAAAAAGTGGGGTTGAAAAACCCCGCTTGAAATCAGGCTGCCGGTGCCGGTGGTGTTTCCACGGCCGGAACCTCGACCGCCGCAGGCGGCGGCGGTTCCGGCTGCCAGAAGTATCGGCCGCGCCGATTGTGATCGATCCGTGTGAGAACAGCACCGAGGGCGAGCACAAGGACGATGAGCACCCAGATTTTCCCCGGGCTGGTCTTGGGGGCGTAAGGATCACCCAAAACGCGTATGGCGTCCTTGGGCAATTCGGCCTGATCGGTAAGCGCCGTGCCGAACGGCACCGAGATCTTGACGCGACCGTTGATGGCCCAGCCGTTGGCGTCGAGAATCGGACCGAGATTGCGCTGCCTCAGCTTGAGCCAGGCGATCAACATCGACGGGCCCGAGATGGCGAGTATGATACCGACAATGCCGAGCGGCATCCAGATACCCAGGCCGAGGAAACCCGCGACGAATCCGCCCAAAAGTGTGCCTATGGCGCCGAGACCGACCCCCAAGGCGGCCACGGTGCCGACTTCAAATTTGGGCTTGGTTCCCGGCGCGGCGGCTTTGCCGGCAGCGGTGGGGTTCACTGTCGAAGTTGCAGCGGATTCCAGCTTCTTCGTCGCATCCGAATCGGCGGCGGCGGCTCGCTTGGCCACTTGTTCCTCGATGAAGCGCACGAACTTTTTATACGGCGCCCAGAAAGCCTGCCGCACGCTGATCGGGTTATCGATGAGCTTGGTGATCGTGGCGTCCCAATCGCGACCTTTGCGGTCGTAGAACACCCCATGGCGGCCAACGAAGAGATAATCGCTGTCACCCTGCGTGAAACACGCCGCGATCTGAATTTTTTCCCCGCCAGGCCGCACGCAATCGATGTAAGCGATGTAGGCCTTGCTCATCGCCGCGAGCACGGCGTGCGCGGCGGGGTTGTCCACGCGGATGCAGAGTTCGCAGGAGCGGCTGTCGAGGAACAACTCACCGGCTTGGAAAATGGCCAGACGGTCACGCGAAAAGAAGTCGGCGAAATTGACGAAATTGTGCAGCAGGTCGCGCAGATCGCGATGATAACGGGCGAGGCGCTCGACGTCGCTGATGGCCTTGAATTCGGGTTCGAGCGTCTTGTCCTTGGCGACCAGCGCGGCCAGGGCCTCGCGACCGTTGCCCGCGAGAATTTCCTTCGCCCGGTCCAAACCGAGCTTTTCCACGGCCGAGCCGGCCTTGCCACCAAGCCAGGTTTCGTAAGGGGCAAACTTGGCATTGAGCGCGAGCCACTCGGCCGCGTTGAGCGAAGTCTTCTCAGCGCCGAATATCGGCGTGACCGCGGCCTTGTGCAGGGTGTCGAGCGCCGTGCTCCAAGCAGGGTTGACGCCTTCCAGCAGGGGCAACTGTTGCGAGGATTCGACGCGGGCGAGCGGGAACTCGGCCACCTCCTCGGCGGATAGCTTCAGGTCCTTCGCGGCGATGGCGAGGTATTCGGACTCACTGCGATTGAGCGCCGCGATGGCCCGCTGATCGAACGCCGCCATGCGGCAGCGGGCGAAGTAGTCCTCGACCTTGCCGCGCACCGCCTTGATGGCGTTGCAGGAGGCGGCCGTGGCATCACCGAGCACCGCGATGTCCTTCGCCCCACTCTGCTCCACCCACGCGATGTAGGCCGCGAGGTCGTTGAAAAACGTGTCGATTTGCGTGGCGGTGATTCCGGTCGAACCGTTGCGCGAAACACTGCCGCCGAGACAAGCGATGATGTCCTTGATCAGCGCCTGGATGACCGGATCCTCCGTCGCTTCGGGTGGGATGATGCCCGAGCCGTTGAGCACGCTGGCGGAAAAGATGGCGGCCGTGTTCGCCGCATCGGTCGTCGAAAGCGCGGTGTCTTCGGACTTGCCGAGACTGCGGAGAATCTGCCGCGCCGAGGACTGCAAGATGGCGCCATCCGGGGTGCTGGTCTTGATGGCGTCGAGTGCGAGACTATCCTTGCCGCCGAGGAGATCACCGGGTCGGTTCAAGCGAGTGCCGGCCCATTTGACGGCGGCGATAAGCTCGGGCACGCGAATGCGGCCGTCGTGGTCGCTGTCGATCAGCGCAAGGGTCTTCTCGTCAATTTCTAGCCCTTTGACCGGGCAGCTCAACGCCACCCAGAGTTTTTGATCAAGCTGCTCCAGGTTGAGCAGATCGTCACCGGTGTTCAGGGCAACTTGGTCGATGCCGCCGGTGCGAAAAAACGTCCAAGTGTGGGGAGTAGTCGGGTTGGACATGAGGGACTTTGCTGCCATGCAGCCCAAAATTAACCCGTTTGGCAACCCGGGGAATTTACGTATTTTCCGCGCGCACCAAGGTGATGACGCACTCCAAGTGGCGGGTCTGGGGAAACAGATCAAAAGGCTGCACCGCCGTTAGCGCATAACCTGCTGCAAGAAAATGCCGCAGATCGCGCATCTGGGTCGCTGGATCGCAAGACACATAGACCACCGCGCGCGGCCCGAAGGCGAATAGCTGCTGCAGAAACGCTTCGTCGCAGCCCTTGCGCGGCGGATCGATGATGACCGCCGTGTCGGCCGGCGGAAACTCGAGGCCGGCAAAAATCGCGGAGGCATCACCCGCGAGAAACGACGCGTTGGTGATGTGGTTGGCCGCGGCATTTTGCCGGGCAAAGGCGATCGAAGTCTCGCTGATCTCCACCCCAGCCACGCGTTCAAAGGCGGAGGCCGCGCTCAGGGCAAAAAGCCCGCTGCCGCAATACGCGTCGACCAGGCAGTGCGCGCCGCTGGCCGCGGCTTGCTCGCGCACGTAACCGGTAAAGGCCGGCAGGATGAACGGGTTGTTTTGAAAAAAATCCCGCGCCAGAAAGCGCAGTTTCAAATCACCAACTTGTTCGGTGATGACAGCGTCGTATTCCGTCACCACACCCTCCAACGCGTGACGCAGCAGCAGCGTGGCATCGCGTTTGAATTCGCCGGCGGCCAGCCGCGCCTCTGTGGTCGCGCGCACTTCCGTGAGCTTGGCGTTGATCTCCGGCGTCGCGATGTCGCACTGCGGGACATCGACGATGTCAAAACGGGTGCCTTGGCGCAGAAAACCGATGCCCGCCTTGCCCACCTTGAAATGCGGCGTGATCTTGGACCGGTAGCCGAATTCGCGCGGTGAGCCGATGACCGGCGCCACCGGATGCGTGATGCCGGCCATGTGTAACAAAAGCTCTTCCACCTGGCGCTGCTTCCAAAGCAACTGTTCGGCGTAAGCGAGATGTTGATATTGGCAGCCGCCACAGGTGCCAAAAAGCGCGCAGCGCGCCTCCACCCGATGCGGCGAGGGCGTGAGCACGCTCACGAGATCCGCCTCGGAGTAGTTCTTGTGGTTGCGAAACACCCGCGCCCGCACGCGCTCACCCGGCAATGTGAAGGGCACCATCACGACCCAAGAAGACCCGGCGTCTTCGGGCAGGGATACCCGGCCCAGCCCCACCCCACGATTGGTCAGCGTGGAAATCTCCAGCTCCAGCTCATGGTGATAGGGAAACGGACGGTCGTTGGCCTTCTTTTTATTCTTCAACACGGAGGTCGCAGAGAACACCGAGCCCACCGCCAAGTCACTCCGTATTTTCTCCGTGCTCTCCGTGCCCGCTGTGTTCAAATCAGCGTGTGATCCCTCCCGAAAAAATCACCAGCCTGAAGAATCCCCGCGTCAAACAGCTCGTGAAGCTGCGCGACCGCCGGCCGCGGGATGAAGCGGGCGTGTTTCTCGTCGAGGGCTACCGGCAGATTCGCCGCGCACTCGAAAAAACCGTGGCGCTGCGCGAAGTGTATTTTTCCCGCGAGTGGTTTCTCGGCGAAAACGAGGATACCCTGCTCGCCGAGGCCGAGGCGGCCGGCGCCACGCTTTTCGAGCTTTCAAAAGACGCCTTCGCCAAAGTCGCCTACCGCGAACGACCCGACGGCCTGCTGGCGGTTGCTCCGCAATGGCACCTGCGGTTTGAAGACCTCAAGCTTGGCGTCGCGCCGTTTCTCCTCGTCGTCGAAGCCATCGAAAAACCCGGCAACCTCGGGACCATCCTCCGCAGCGCGGATGCCGCCGGCTGCGACGCGGTCATCGTGTGCGATCCGGTGACCGATATTTTTAATCCCAATGTGGTCCGCGCTTCCACCGGCGTGCTGTTCTCCGTGCCGCTAGTCGTCGCCGAAAGCCGCGAGGTCCATACTTGGTTGAAAGATAACGGCATCCGCACCGCCGCAACCACGCCCCACACGGACAACCTTTACACCAAGACCGACCTGACCGGACCACTCGCGGTCGTGATGGGCAGCGAACAATACGGCTTGAGCAAGTTCTGGATGGAAAACAGCGACGTGCTCGTCCGCATCCCCATGGCCGGCCAGGCCGATTCGCTTAACGTCGCCATGGCGACAATCATCACGCTCTTCGAAGCCGTGCGCCAACGCACTTGACCAATCATTGCGTGACTACCCGCGTGATCAGCACGCGGTAGGCGGGAAGCAACAGGACGGCCATCGCGAGTTTTACACCGAGGTCGCCGAGCGCGAGGTGCAGCCAGTTGAGTTCGGTGCCGGCAAAGGCGAGGCTGAAGAAGAGCGCGGTGTCGATGACCGAAGCGACGCAGGACCCGATGAACGGTGCCTTCCACCAGGATTGCCTGCGAAGCTGGTTGAAAATCGAAACGTCGAGCAGTTGCGAAACAATGAAGGCCGTGCCCGAGGCCAAAGCGATCCGCAGCGGAGCGAGGATCGCAGAGCTCACCAGTCCGATGGCGAACCCGACCCATGCGATCTGTCGCGCCGACTTGGCGCCGAAGAGACGGTTGCACACATCGGTCACGAAGTAGGCGACCGGATAGGAAAACGCGCCCCACGTGAGCCACGCGTTGAGCGGAAACTGCACGAGAAAATTCGACAGCAGCACGATGGCCGCCATCGCGAGTGCGGGGAGAGCAAGTTGTCGTGCGGTCATGATTTTTGTGCCCGATACCAGGCAATAAGTTCGCTCGTGCCCTGGGCCATGCTGATCCGCGGCGCGTAGCCGAGGTCGCGCTTGGCGGCGGTGATGTCGAACCAGTGATCCGTGGCGAGTTCCTTGGCGATGAAGCGAGTCATCGGGGGTTCTGACTTGAGCGGCAAAGCCTTCCAGATTGTTTCGCAAACCGCGCCGATGCGCAGGGCGGTCTGGAGTGAGATTTTCTTGGTCACCGGCTTTTCGCCCAGCGCGGTGAGCAGCCCGTTGATCCAATCCCACAATGCCACGGGTTCGTCATTGGTGATGAAATAGGCGCGACCGGCGGCCGGGCCATTCAACGCATTTTCTGCGCACAGGTGTGCATCGACGGCGTTTTCGACGTGGATCATGTCCACGCGATTGTGGCCATCTCCGACAATGCGCAGTCGTCCAGCCTTGGCGCGGGCGAGCACGCGCGGCACGAGGTGCGGATCGCCAACACCCCAGATCAAATGTGGCCGCAGTGCGACGGTGCGCAGCGAGTCGGTATTTGCCGCCAGCACTTCGCGTTCTGCGATGGCCTTCGTGAGCGGGTAATGACTCGGGCAATCGGTCGTGAGCGGCAGCGATTCATCCGCACCGCGGAAATCGCTGCCGTTATAAACGACACTCGGCGTGCTGGTATAAACGAATCGTTGCACCCCGTGCTGTTGACAGCCTGCGAGCAGGGCGCGGGTGCCCAGCACGTTGGTGCGGTAGAAGTCCTCATAGCGCCCCCAGACACCGACCTTGGCGGCGACGTGAAAGATCGTGGTCATGCCCGCACACGCCGCGCTGACGGCCGGCGCATCATCGAGCGCGGCGCGAATAAACCGCACGCCGCGCTGCTCCAAATCCGGCGAAGGGGTGCGGCCCAACACGGTGACGTTTCGTCCTTCCGTGAGCAGGCGTTCGACGAGGCGTCGGCCCAAGAATCCCGTGCCGCCTGTGACCAACGTATTCATGCGGTGACCTTGAATACTTGGGCGGTCCGCGCCCAGCGCGCGAGTTGCAGGCGGTGGATCTTGGCGTTGTGCCGCACATCCACGGGGAAGTTGTTGTGAAAGTAGAATCGCTCAATCCCACGCGTGTGGTCATGGGCCACCGCCAAACGGCGCAGCTCATGCGCCAAGGCACGCTGATCAAGTGTCTTGTCCGCGATGGGCTGCACGACCAGCGCCGGGGTTTGCGCCCCGGGTTCGCCGAGGCCGATCAGCGCACAGCGCACAACCAGCGGATACGAGCGAAAGACCTGTTCGCAAGGTTCGGTGAACAGCACACCGGCGGCGGTTTGCACGCGCTCGACCTTGCGGCCGCAGAACCAAAGACGGCCGGCGGCATCAAAATAGCCGCAGTCGCCCATGCGATGCCAGCTGTCACCACCGTCCTTGATCTTGGCGGCAGCCGTGGCTTCCGGCAGCGCGTCGTAGGTTCGAGTGACGACGGGTCCGCGCACGATGATTTCACCGATTTCGCCGACCGGCAGCTCGTGGGCCTCGGACAGGGCAGCGATGGGCTCGTCGGTGATGGCGATGACCCTGGCCGTGATCTCCGGGAGCGATCGACCGACACAAGCACCGCGCACAGTTTTCGGATCGATCTCGTCTGCCGATACCGAACTCACCGGCAGGGATTCCGTGGCGCCGTAGGGACTGTGCAATTGTCCATTGGTCAGCCAGCGTTGCGGCTTTCCCCACAACGCGGCCGGGACGGGCGCACCGGCGCAAAGCACCCGTTTCATGGTCGGCAGGGTCACATTTTGCGCGAGACAGTGGCGTTGGATTTTGAGCCAGAGTGTCGGTGAGCCGAAGGAATTAGTGACGCCTTCCTGTTGGATCGCCTGCACGATCTTGGCGGGATCAACCTGGGCCGGACGGCGCGGATCAATTTCCGGCACGATCGTGGTCATGCCGAGGGCGGGATTGAAGAGCGCGAAGATCGGCAGCATCGGCAGATCCACTTCACCGGGCTCGATGGCGTAATGCGCGCGAATGAGCCGCACCTGCGCCTCGAACATGCCGTGCTCATAGCACACGCCCTTCGGCGCACCGGTGGAGCCACTGGTAAATAGAATCGCCGCCAGCTCATCGGGCGCGACCTCGGCTGCAGGGCAGTAACCTAATAGGTTACTTTGATTTTCTTCTTTCGAGATCCTTGGGGTAACAAAGTCACCTATTGGGTTACTTTGGCGGGCGGTCAGCGACGGACTGGCGGTGACGCGGATCCGGACGCTGGCGAAGGTGCGGAAGAAGAGGCGGCTGATGACTTGCGCAATCGGGATGCCCAAGAGCGCACGGGGTTGCGAGCGGCTGACGCAGCGCAGAAAACTTTTCAAACCCATGCCGGGATCGATGACCACGGGGACGGCGCCAACTTTGAAAAGCGCAAAGACGGCGGCGATGAGCGGCAGTCCCTGCTTCACCATCACCAAGGTGCGATCGCCGCGCTTCAGGCCGGCGGCCGTCAGCCGCGCGCACCATGCATCGACCTCGGCGTCGAGTTCACGAAACGTGAGCGCGAGGTAATCAATGCGACCGTCAGCCGTGCGTCCGCGCGGGATTTTCAGGGCGGGCCGGTCGGGCTGGCGGGCCGCCATCAGCGGCAAATGACGCGCGATGTTGGCGGAGTCCGGCATGAGCCCGCCTCAGGTTTGTTTGAGCGCCGGTTCGTGGCGCAACAAGTCCGCCTGCCAGGGCAGCAAGATCTCATCGAGCAGCCGGGGCTGGCGCGCGATGCGGGCCAGTTGCGTGCGATTGGCGATAAGCGTGGGCTCGAGGGAAAGTTTTTTGGCCACACGATCGCGGTCGGCCTTGATGCGGTCCTGCAGCTCGACCTCGGACTGAGTGAGCGGCGCGTTGTTCGGATCGCGCTTGCGCTGGCGGCGCGGGAGGGTTTGCGGATCGCGGTTGAGGCCGGCCTTGACCGCGGCGGACAGCGACGGGAACAGGCGCGGGTGGCGCTTGCCGAGGTTGATGCTGGCAAGGATGGTTTCGAGCGCATTGCCGTCCTCGGCCGCGCTGGCGAGCGTGATCAAACGTTCGTTGTTGCAGACCTTGAACGGGGGCACGTCGAGCCGCTCGGCGGTTTCTTCACGCCAGTGCCAGACCGCGTGCAACACGGAGAGGCCGGCGCCGCGCAAGCGTTCGCTCTTGCCGATACGCCATGCGTTCTCGTCGCGCGGGGCAAAGCCCGTGAGGCCGGATTCGATCTGGGCTTCGCACTGTTGCTGGAGCCAGCCCATGCGATTGAGGCGCTTGAGCTCACGGGTGAGGATGTCGCGCAGGGCGGGCAGGTGCCAGACGTCGAGCGCGGCATAATCGAGCATCTTCTGGGTGAGCGGGCGCTTCGACCAATTGGCCTTTTGCGAATCCTTGGAAAGTTTGACGCCAAAGTGGTCCTCCAACAGCGAAGCGAGACCGACGCGCGGACGGTTGAGCAGCTGCGCCGCCAACATGGTGTCGAACATGCTTTTCGGACGAAACCCGCAAAGATCGTGCAGCAGGCGGATGTCGAAATCGCTGCCGTGCATGACGAGGTGTTTTTTCGCGAGGCGCGTCCAGAGACCGTCGAGTTTGATCGGCGCCTGGGTGTCCACCATGAACACCTCCTTGCCCACGAGAAACTGCAGCAGACAGACGCGGGTCTTGTAGTGATACATGTTGTCCGCCTCGGTATCGAGCGCGACCTCGTCCACGCGATCCAGGGCCTTGAGCAAGGGCTCGAGCTGGCCGGGTTGGTCGATGAGCAGGTAGGCGGGCGGTTGGGAAGTCACTTTGATTTTCAGCAGGCGGCGCAGCGGCGCCGGAAGGTAACGTGCGATCATATCAGGCCCAGGCGGTCAAAAACGCATCGGTCAGTTGCGGCAGGTCGCCGCTGTATCCGCCTTCGAGAATGGCGGCGGCCGGCCGGCCGGAATCGTTGAGCCAGGCGCCCAAGGTGGCAAAGTCGTCTGTTTCCAAAGTCATTTCGGTAATCGGATCGTGCACGTAGGCATCAAAACCGGCAGATACGAGCACGAGTTCCGGGTCGAAGGCGAGCACGGCTTCCCACGATTCCTTAAGCGCGACCATATGGGTTTTCCGCGGGCTGAGCGGCGCGACCGGCCAGTTCAGGCAGTTGTCAAAGCTCTGCGTGCCGGTGCCGGGGTAACCGGGGTATTGGTGCACGGAGGTGAACAAAATCCCGTCGCCACCGCGCAGGATGGCCTCGGTGCCGTTGCCGTGGTGGGCGTCGAAGTCCCAAACCGCCACCCGGGCGGCGCCGGCGCGGCGGGCGGCCAAGGCGGCGATGGCGATCTGGTTGAGGTAACAAAACCCCATGGCTTGGCCGCCCGTCGCATGATGACCGGGGGGGCGCATGAGGGAAAACGCCTTCTCCCCTGCCCGCGCCGCCTGCATGGCGGCCAGCGCGGAACCGACCGCGCGCCGCGCATGATCGCCGATGCCCTCGAAAAAGGGCGTATCGGCGTCGAAATCATTCGGCACCGCGAGGCGTTTGAGATGGGCCGCGTTGTGGGCAAGCCGCAGGTCGTCGTCCGTGGCGGCGGGCGGCACGCGCCAGGCCCAATCGTCATGCGTTTGCCGCAAGTGCGCCGCTGTTCGCAGCGTGCGCGCCGGCTGCTCCGGTCGGGCGGAGGAACCGTAGTTGGCGCATTGCGGATCGTGGAAAATCAACACGCTGCCAATAGCCGCAAAAAGCCCCCAAGGGCGCAAGAATTGAACCGAAGCCGTCCGCGCGGTTTTACTTTTTGCGCTTTTTGCGACTCTTTGCGGCTATTCCCATATGAAAGTTGTTGTTCTCTGCTCCGGGGGCATGGATTCCGTGACGGCGCTGCATTGGGCGCCGACGCGCCACGAAGTCGCGGCCGTGCTCAGCTTCGATTACGGTGCGAAGCACAATCACCGCGAACTGCCCTTCGCGGCGGAACATGCCAAGGCCCTGGGCGCGCGGCACGAGGCCATCAAACTGGATTTCGTCAACCGGCTCTTCGCCTCGAACCTGCTGCAGAGCGGCGGCGATATCCCGGAGGGGCATTACGAGGCGGCCAACATGAAGCAAACCGTGGTGCCGTTTCGCAACGCGATCATGTTAAGCATCGCCTGCGGTTTTGCGGAGAGCATCGGAGCCGAGGGGCTCGTGATCGCAGCGCATGGCGGTGACCATGCGATTTATCCGGACTGCCGTGAGGAATTCATGCAAGCGATGGGACAGGCCATGCGGACCGGCACGTATGCCCGGATCCACTTGTTGCGGCCTTTTCTCAGCATGACCAAGGCGGACATCGCGCGCCAAGGCACGCGGCTCGGGGTGGATTACGCTCGGACTTGGTCGTGTTACAAAGGCGGCGAACGCCATTGCGGCAAGTGCGGCACATGTGTCGAGCGCCGCGAGGCCTTCATCGAGGCGGACGTGGTGGACCCGACCATTTACGAGTGGACGGGACCATTGCCGCCGAAGCCGCAAAACGATTGACGACCACGGTGCCGGAGTCCGCGGAGAAACTCCGTGCGCTCCGTGGCGCCTGTGTTAGAAACGATCCGTGCTGATCTCGGAATTATTCCACTCGATCCAAGGCGAAGGCGCGCTGACCGGCGTGCCCTCCGTTTTCGTGCGCACAAGTGGATGCAACCTGCGCTGCAATTGGTGCGACACGCCTTATGCTTCGTGGCACCCGGAAGGCCGGCAGATGACGGTCGCGGCGGTCATGGACGCGATCAAACGCTACACGTCCACCCGGCACGTCGTGTTGACCGGCGGAGAGCCGATGCTCGTCAAGGAACTGCCGGAACTCGCCGCCGCCCTGCAAGCCGCGGGCCACCATGTGACGATCGAAACCGCGGCCACCATCGCGCCAGCCGGCATCCCATGCGATCTGGCGTCGCTGTCACCCAAGCTGTTCAACTCCACCCCCGATGCGCGGCTTGACGACACGTGGCGCAAAAAGCACGAGGAAACCCGCTGGCAACCCGAGGTCGTGCGCGCATGGATCGAGGCTTACACGTTCCAACTCAAATTCGTGGTCGCGAGTGAAGCCGATGTGACGGAAATCGAAACGATGCTGCGCGAACTGCCGCCCGTGCCCGCCCACCAGGTGCTGCTAATGCCCGAAGGCACGGACATGGCCACGTTGCGAAACCGCGCAAATTGGCTGGCGGAATTGTGCAAGGCACGCGGCTATCGCTATGCCCACCGATTGCACGTCGAGTTGTTCGGCAACACCCGCGGCACATGAACGTGAAACGGCGGCGGTTGGTGCTGGCGGTGAATCCGCCCCAAAAACTCTCCGTCGAGCTTGAAGACCTGCGCGGCCGCTTGGGCCAACGCCCGGTTACGCTGCGCGAAGTGATCTACAAGCTGCGCGGCCGGGCCTACACCCTGCTTTTGATTCTGCTGGCCCTCCCTTTCATCACGCCGATTCCCCTGCCCGGCCTGTCCACGCCTTTCGGCCTGGCGATCGCCTTTATCGCATTGCGCCTGGCCTTGGGTCAGCGGCCCTGGCTCCCCATGAAGTTGCAACGCAAGCAACTGCCGGCGGGTTTTTTCGACAAGGTCTTCGCGGTGGCAAGCAAGGTCATCGCGTTGTTGGAATCGTTTCTACGCCCGCGGCTGGCGCCCATCAGCGCGCCAGGCCCCGCGCAACAAGTGCACGCGTTGTTCATCCTGATATCTGCATTGGTGTTGCTGTTGCCGTTGCCCATTCCCTTCAGCAACTCCTTCCCGGCATGGACGATTCTGTTGCTGGCCGCCGGGCTGCTCGAGCGCGATGGTTTGTTCATCCTGCTCGGCTACTTGGTCTTCGTGCTGGGCGTCTTTTACTTCATTCTGCTCGGTGAAGCCGCCCAACACATGGTGGACGCCGTGGTCCGCTGGCTCGGCCATTAACTGCGCCCACGGCGCATGTTCGTAATACGAACATGCGGGAGCATCCGGAGGGGATTAAGCGCGAACGCGACGGCGACGACGAACGGCGAGCCCCAGCGCGCCGGCACCGGCCAGCAGCGCCAAGGTGGCTGGTTCAGGCACCGCCGTGTAACCGATATCCTGCAAGCCAGCGAGATCGAGCTCGGTGAGGTATTTGCGTTGGTTGGCGGCAATGTCGGGATCCATCGCGGTTTCCTGCGCGGTTTCAGTGCCGACAATCGTGCTCATTGTGCCGATGGCCCAGTGGCCATTGCCTGACGCGAGTGTCGGATTTTCTCCCGCCACCGCCGAGGCATAGGCCCCGGTAAAGGTGCCGGCATTGACCAGCGACGTCCAACTCGTGGTGGTGCCAAAACCGAGCGCGTGCACAATCTCATGCAAAGCCACGGAGAAGAAGTCGAACTGACCGGCGAAAGACTCGGTGGTGTTGATGTCGTCGTCAAAATACCAATTCGTGGCGGTATCGAAACTCAGGGAACCGCCCCATCCCGTGTTAAAAGTGCCGTTACCCCGGTAGCGAATGTCATCAAACCACGTGCCCGAGCCCGAGGCACTGAAGCCTCCCGCACCGCCCACGCCAAGGGTCGAACCGCCGAGCACCCGACCGCCGGCATAGATCGTATAAACATTAGCCGCATAAGTGGGGTTGGAAACTGAATCCGAAGTCCCGTCGCCCGGATTGAAAAAGGTCGCGCTCCAAGTGTTGCCGCCACTCGGCGTGATAGCATTCAGCGCGGTGGGACTGAGCAAATTGGAAACATAAGTTCCAACCGCCTCGAGATACGTTTGGCGGCCCAAATTGGTGCCCGTGAAAAACTCCTCGGTGTCGTAGGTGTAATCAAAAACAATCGTGAACTGAGCCTGAGCCGCGGCTGCGGTAAGCAAGAAGGCGAGCCAGAGTTTTTTCATACGGGGCGAGGGATGACTTGGGTGGAAACGAACTGAAGTTAGTCGTAGTTCTCACCCGGATAGACCACGCCGTCAATCATGGTGGCGGTGCAATGCGTGGTGTATTCGAAGGGATCGCCGTCGTAGAGCGCGAGGTCGGCGTCCTTGCCGACAGTGAGTGAACCCGTGCGCACGGCGATGCCGAGAAGTTTGGCCGCATCGATGGTCACGCACGCAAGCGCATCGTCAAAGGCCAGACCGTTGGCGGCGGCGATCGCGGCTTCAAAGAGAACGATGCGTGTTTTCGGCACGTAATTTTCATACCCGCTTTGCATGGCGAAGGGGATGCCGGCAGCCTTGAGCTTGGCGGCGGTTTCCATGCTGAGGTTTTCCTGATCGCCGAAGCTGCGCGCCATGGTCGGATGCAGGATGATCGAAACGCCTGCAGTTTTGATTTCGTCGAGCACCAGCGGCGCGTCGCTCGCGCCGTCGAGGAGGATGGTGAGATCGAACTCCTGCGCGACCCGGATGGCCGAGAGAATGTCCTGCTGGCGGTGCGCGGTGATGATCAGAGGTTGGGAACCGTCGAGCGCCCGCGCGAGCGTTTCGAGCCGCAGGTCGCGCGCGGGGCGCTTGGTCTCATCCTCGGCCGCGAGCTTTTTGACATAGTCCTGCGCCTTGATGAGTTCGGCGCGGAGCAGCGCCACGGCCTTGCTGCGCGTGCCGGGGGTCTTGCCGGCTTCGGCCGTGGTGCCGCTGCTGCCGAGCGAAGCGGCGATCATCGCGGCGGGTTTGATCACATCCTCGTCGGCGGTGCGGCCGTGGGTCTTGGCAATCATGGTCTGACCGGAAATCAACATGCCCGGCGCATGACCGGTATTGACGGTGGTGATGCCAAACGAACGCACGTAGGCGACAAGCGGGTCACGCGGATTGTAGGCGTCGATCGCACGCAGCTCGGGCTGCATCGCGGCCGACTTTTCCAACATATCTTGGTCCTGATCCTGATTGAGAATGCCGCTGAGTCCGACCGTAGCGCGGGCGTCAATCAGCCCCGGCGTGACGACCTTGGCGCGCAGCACGCGATGGTCGGCGGTGTAAGCCGTGTCGCTAGCGGATCCCACGAAAGTGATCTTGCCGTCACGCACGAGCACGAGCCCGTCGCGAATCGGTTCGCCATCCATTGGATAAACCATGTCGCCATGAATCGCGACGGGCGCGGCAGATTCGTCAGCGCGCAGGAGGGGCGCCAGAAAGAACGCGAAGAGATAAAGAGAAAGATTGGTGAGGCGCATGGCGGGGCTCATTGGTGTTCGAGATGGGCGAAGGAATCGCCGAAGCAGCAGAGGTAAGCGGCTTGCGGATCGCCGGCGCCGGGACCGCCAACCGCATAGAGGCGGTCCTGGTCATCGGCGCGATCGAAGACCTTGCGGCCCTCAACCCAGGTTTGCTCGACGTGCGTGTAAACACTGAGCGGATCGCCCGAGAGAATGATGAAGTCGGCGTCCTTGCCCGGTGCGAGCGAACCGACCCGATCCTCCAGTCCGAGTATCTCGGCATTCGCGAGGGTCAGCGAGCGCAACGCCCCGGCACGACTCATCCCCGCCCGCACCATCAACGCGGCGGAGCGCATGAAGAAGCGCGAGTCCGTCACCCCGTCATCAGTGTGCATGCCGACCGTGACACCGGCCTCTTCCAGCACGCGGCCGGTTTTGAAACTGAGATCGCGAGCCTCAAGTTTGCCGCCGGGCGCATCGATCGCGATGATCGAACACGGCACGCCGGCCGCGGCGATTTCGGGCGCGACCTTCCAACCGTCGCTGACGTGATGCAGGGCGACCTTGAAGCCAAATTCCTTGGCCAAACGCAGGACGGTGATGATGTCGTCGTGACGGTGGGTGTGATGCTGCACGATGCGTTTGCCGTCGAGCACCTCGCCGAGTTCCTCCAACGCGAGATTGCGCTCGGGGCGCTTCGATTCGTCGTCGCCGGCGCGCGCGAGCTTTTCCTGGTATTCGCGGGCCTTGATGAATTGTTCGCGCACAAGGGCGGCGGATTTGGCGCGGGTGCCCGGGAATCCATTCTTCCCGTTCATCGAATTGGTGCCGTTGGCCATCTTGAGCCCGCCGGCGATGGTGCCGTCGGGCAGCGTGATCAGAAGATCGTCAATGACACGGGCCTCCCGGAGCTTGAGATAGAGTGTCTGACCGCTGATGAGGTGGCCGGAACCGGGCATGACGTTGACGGTGGTAATGCCGCCGCTGCGGGTCTTTTGAAAGCGCGGGTCACGCACGTTGATGGAATCGAGCACGCGCGTCTCGGGTTGGATCGGACTGGAACTGTCGCCGCCACTGCCGCCGCCGATGTGACTGTGTGAATCCACGAGACCGGGCATGATGACCTTGCCGGTGACATCGACGAGTTGCACGTCGGACGAAAGCCGGACGGTGCGCGCATCACCCACGGCCGTGATCTTGCCGTCCTGCACGAGCAACAGGCCATGTTCAATCGGCTCGCCGGTGATGGGGATGATGGTCGCGCCGGTGAAGGCAACGGGCGTTTCATGGGCGTGAAGCTGGGCGGCTGCGATCAGCGCAAGTCCGCACAAAAGTCGGGGAAGCATAGACCGAGGAAACGCAGTGGTCGCCCGGCGGCAAATGGAAACGTGATGCCGGTCCTCGACAGCGCCGCCTGAAAGCCGCAGCCTTCGCGCATGGACAATCCGCCGATAATCGGACGCCTGGGACAGATTTCACATGCGGTTTCCAATTTGGACGTGTCCGTGCGATTTCTCCGCGATGCCGTGGGATTACAGCTGCTGTTTCAAGCGCCACCCCAACTCGCATTCTTCGCCATGGGCGACGTGCGTCTGATGGTTACACAGCCCGAGGGCACCAGCAACGCAGGTGCAAACTCCACCCTGTATTTCAAAGTGGACGACATCGCCGCAACGCGTGCGGCCATGGAAGCCCGGGGCGTGATGTTTGAGGACGAACCGCACCTGATCGCCAAGCTGCCCGACCACGAACTGTGGATGACCTTCTTCCGCGACCCCGACGGCAGTCTGCTGGCGCTGATGGAAGAGCGGCGCTGAGCGCGCTCAGAATTCGTCGAAGGCGATTTGCTGCGGGGTGACCCCGAGGTCGGCGAGCATCTTGGTGCAGGCCTTGATCATCATCGGCGGACCGCAGAGGTAGAACTCGATCGCCGATGGATTCGGATGATCGCGCAGGTATTGCGTGAGCACGACCTCGTGGATGAAGCCGGTTGAGCCGGTCCAATGGTCCTCAGGCAACGGCGATGACAGCGCGAGGCGGAAGCTGAAGTTGGGGTGCTGTTGCGCGAGCGCCTCGAAGTAATCGGCGTAGAAAATCTCCTGCCGGGAACGCGCGCCATACCAATAGCTGACCTTGCGGTGAGTGTGTTCGGTTTCGAACAAGTGCGTGAGGTGCGCGCGGAGCGGGGCCATGCCGGCGCCGCCGCCGATGTAAACGGCTTCTTTTTGCGTGGGCTTGAGGTGGAAGTCGCCGAAGGGTCCGATGGCGGTTACCGTGTCGCCGGGTTTGAGGTTGAACATGTAGGCCGAACCGACGCCGGGCGGGCAGTCCTGGCCGGGCGGCGGCGTGGCGATGCGGACATTGAAGCGCAACGTGGATTCGGTCGCGGCGTTGCTCGCGAGCGAATAGTTGTTGCGACGGCTGCCGCCGGGGTTCTTCGCGACGAGGTCGAAGACGTGCTGTGCGCGCCAGACGGCGGCGTAGGGCTCGGGAATGTCAAGGCCGGCGAACTCGATTTCATCGTAGGCCGGAATATCGAACTGCAGGTAGTCGCCGGGCGTGAAGGCGGGTTTTTGCGCGGCGTCAAGCGGCTCCAGCACAAGCTCCTTGATGAAGGTGGCGACGCTGCGATTGGACACGACGCGGAACGCGTAGGTTTTCTGCTCACGCGCACCCGCACCGCCCGCGCGACGGACATTGAGCCAGAGCCGGCCGCGGCGCTCTTCGAGCGGGTAAGTGGCGAGACCGCGACAAACCGGCGGGCGTGCCGGCGACCCGTCGGCGAGATTGAACCGGCCGTTGTGCTTGGGGCACTCGATGATCTTCCCCTTCACCAAGCCTTCGGCGAGATGAGTGTTACCATGCGTGCAGACTCCGTCGGTCGCATAAAGCGCGCCGGCTTCATCGCGGTAAAGCGCATAGGTCTTGTGACCGTGGTCGAAACGAATGACGTCCTCACGTCCGAGATCGGCGGCGGCGCAGATTTCAATCCAGCCCTCGGCGTCGGGCGCGGCATCAGCGCGGCCCACCGCAGGTTCGGCCGGACGCGTCGGCGGAGGCGGCAGCTTGCGGCGCACGTAGTGACCGGGATCCTTCACCTGCCGAAGAACGGTGGGGATGATTTCGCGGAAAGCCTCGGCGATACTGTTGTAAGGCACCGGCATGTCATGCTTCACGAGCGCGTGCAGCCGTGGCAGATTATGATACGGCACGAGCGGGAACATGTGGTGCTCCACATGGTAGTTCATGTTCCAATACAGATACCGGTGGATCGGATTCATGTAGACCGTCCGGCAGTTAAGCCGGTGATCGAGGACATTTTCGGCGAGGCCAGCGTGCTGGGTGTAACCGTATATGAGCATCAGCCAGGTGCCGAAAATGTTGGGCAGGCCGACGAACAGGAGCGGCAGGATGCTGCCGGTGTAAATCGAGAGGCCGATGGACGTCGCATAGATCAGCACATAAATGCGCGCACGGAAGTAGATCTTGGGAAATTCGCTTTCGGGGATGTAAGTTTTCTCATCCGGCAGCATGCGGCCGACCGCATGGTTGAGGATCTGCGTGAAATAGCGTTGGTAGACCGGCAGGTTGAAGATGCCGAAAAACATGCGCCGGAGATTCGGCGGGCGGGGCACGGCGATCTCGGGGTCGCGGCCGACGATGATGGTGTCGCTGTGGTGTCGGGTGTGGCTCCAGCGCCAGAGGACCGATTCGCGCATGATCATGAACGAGGCGATTTCGTAGAGCGCACGGTTCATCCAATCGGTGCGAAACGCCGTGCCATGCTCGGACTCGTGCCAGCGCGAATCCGACGTCGAGGCGTAGAGTGTGGCGTAAACAAAATACGGCAGGATCGCCCACCACGATCCCCAGAGCGCATAAGTGGCATAGCCGCTGCCGAGGATCAGCGCGAACCACAGCAAGGTGTCGCGAATGGCCGGACCGTCGCGGCGCTCAAGGAGCTTGCGCATCTCGGCGCGCGGCACGGGACATTGATACCAATCGGCCTCGGCCAGGCCGCGTTCGACGGCGGTGGCGGCATTCACGCCGGTGAGCGAGTAATCAAGATGGGGGGCGGGGGTAACGGCGGCGGGGGGCATGCGATGAAAGCTTGGGGTTGAACGCGGCTAGTCGTGGTGAAAAATCTCTTCCATATCGGCCCACCATTCTCCATCGCGCCGTGTCGGCAGCGGCTCCTGGCAGGGTTTGTTGACGGCCCACCACTCTTGGGTGACGGGATCGTCCGCGATCTTCGCGGTGTCAGCCTCGTAATCCGTGCCGTGGTATTCGAAGTAGCTGAAAAGCCAGCCGTCTTTGTGAAAGATGCTGTAGTTGTGGATGTGGCTGGCGGTCAGACGCGCGAGGACGCCGGGCCAGACCGCGGCGTGCAGTCCTTTGTATTCCGCAAATTTCTCGGGACGAACCCGGATGACTGAGCCATAACGCCGCATTAACAAGGAAGATCAGTCGGTGGAAAACGCGTAGATGGTCTTGCGCAGTTGCGGCACGCCGGGGTGCACCAGCGTGTCGCCAAGCTCGGGGCGGTGCGCGCCGTCCGGATAGCCCTGGCATTCGAGGCAGAGACCGTGATGCGACGCATAAGCCCGGCCGGATTTGCCCGTGAGCGTGCCGTCGAGAGAGACGCCGGTGTAAAATTGCAACGCGCAGTCGTTAGTGGAAACCGTCAGCACGCGGCAGGAATTCGGATGCGTGACCCGAGCGACGCGCGTGGGCGCCTCCACCGCGGTCGCACGAATGAAGTAGTTTTCACCATGGGCCTTGAACATGCCGGGCAAGGCATCGCCCAGTCGGCGCGGTTGAGTGAAATCATTTCCGGTGCCGGCAACGGGTGTGAGTTGACCGGAAAGCGTCATCGCCCCGTCCGCCGCCGGGATGATCGATTCGGGCAGAATCTGCACCACGTGATCGAGCACGTCGCCACTCCCCTCGCCCGCGAGATTGAAATAGGAGTGCTGCGCAAGCGACAGCGGGGTGAGGCGGTCGCTGACGGCATGGGATTCGACCACCAGTTCGTTGTCGTCAGTGAGCGTGTAGGTAACCGTGACATCGAGATTGCCCGGGTAGCCCTCCTCGCCATCGGGACTGCGATAAAATAACTTCAGCGACGACGATGTGGCGGATTTCACCGTCCATACGCGTTTGTCAAATCCGACGAGGCCGCCGTGCAGATGATTGGGTGCATCGTTGAGCACCAGATCGCGCGTGCCATCGGGCAGACGGAGCTTGCCCGCGGTGACGCGGCCGGCGATGCGTCCGATGATCGCACCGAAATACGGATGACCGGCCAGGTAAGCGGCAAGCGTGTCGAAGCCAAGCACGACATCGGCGAGTTTGCCTTCACGATCCGGCACGCGCAATGCGGTGATGATTCCGCCGTAAGTGATAATCTCGGCGGAAGCGCCGGAGGCATTGCGCAGGGTGTATTTTTCGACGGTCGTGCCGTCGGCAAGCGTGCCAAAAGGTTGAGAGGTCATGGGGTCATTTGATGCGCTGCCATTCGAACTTGTGCTTGTCGATCCAACGGTAGTGATCGGCATAGCGCAGCCCGGCGGCGGAGTTTTCGTCGAGGATGATGGTGGCACGAGAATGCAGTTGCAGCGCCGAACCGGGGCAGATGGCCGCAAGCGGTCCCTCAATCATGTGCTCGACGGCGCGAACCTTGGCCGGACCAAACGCGAGGAGCAGACAGCGACGGGCGTCCAGAATCGTGCCGATGCCCATGGTGAGCGCGTGCTTGGGCATGGCCTCAAGCGAACCAAAGACCTCGCTGTTGTCGCGCAGGGTCTGTTCGGATAGGATTTTGATCCACGTGCGCGAACGCAGTGAGCCGGTGGGTTCGTTGAAACCGATGTGGCCGTTGCGACCGAGGCCGAGCAGCTGGATGTCAATGCCGCCGGCGTCGGCGATGCGCTGTTCGTAGCCACGGCATTCCGCGTGCAGGTCGGATGCGGTGCCATCGGGCACGTGCGTGCGATTGCGATCGATGTTGATGTGACGAAACAGATTTTCGTCCATGAAGTAACGATACGACTGGTCGTGCGTCCCCGGCAGACCGACATACTCGTCGAGATTGAAGGTCGTGACCCGGGAGAAATCCAGCCCCTCCTCGCGGTGCAGGCGGATGAGCTCCTGATAGAGGCGCAAGGGAGTGCGACCGGTCGCGAGCCCGAGAACCGCATCTGGTTTGTCCCGCACGACGCGGGCGATGATCTTGGCGCCGAGGATGCAGCCGGCGTCGGGGTTTTCGCGGATAAGCACTTCCATGGCAGGCAGGCTAAACGAAACCAACGCGAACATTGAATCCGAAAGTGCGGCATAGCGGCAAACGCCGGCGGAAAATTGCGTTTGTGAAAATCCGTCCGCGCCGGCTACGGTCTCATCAATGCGAAGAACTATGCTGCACTGGCTGTTGGCGGCCGGAATCGTGTTAACCGGCCCTTTGAATGCGCGCAGTCAGGCACAGGACCAGCCGGATGTCATGCCGGTGCCAAAATTCCGGGCACAACCGCAATACCCCTATATCGCCAGAATACTTGATATGGAGGGCGAGGTCGTCGTCGAATTCGTCGTCAATACAGTGGGAGGAGTAAGCAATGCCCGCGTGGTCAAGGCGTCGCACCCCGTGTTCAACGAAGCGGCACTTTCGGCGGTGCAACAATGGCAGTTTCGCCCCGGGCAAAAAGGCGGCACCCTGGTCAATACGCTGATGCAGGTGCCGATTCAGTTCACTTTGCAGGGCAAGTCCGACGAAAATGTCAGTGCGGTCACCTCACCGCCCAAGGCCGTTTTCCGGGTGCTGCCCAAGTATCCGCTCCTGGCCGAGACCTCACAACTGAGCGGAGAAGTGGAACTTGAGTTCGTGGTCAATACCCAGGGACGGGCAACTGGGGCAAAAGTCGTTTCGTCCTCCAATAAAATATTCGAAGCGCCGGCGTTGGCCGCGATCGAGCAATGGTTGTTCATGCCGGCACTGAAAGACGGCAAGCGAAGCCCGCAAAAGGTCCGGTTGCCCATTGTCTTTAACAAATCGCTGCTCTCCCCAACGGGATCGACCGGCGGCCTTACCCGTTCGACTGTGACCCAAGCCAAACCGACTGCCGCAGTCTATCCCTTTGCAGAATTGATCACAAACAAACAAGAGGTCGTGAGCGCGACACTGCAATATGACGAATCCGGAAAAGTCGCCACTCTGACCTGGCCGGCGGAAACCCCGGAGTCATTTCGTCTGGCGATCGAGGCGATGCTTGACGCCCAGCCCGCCAAACCCGACCTCGCTTTCAGCGCGCAAAAATGGCGCTGGGAATTCAACCCTTACGATGGCGATGTGCGGATCACCGACTCGGCGGCCGGCATTCTCAAGCGACTTCGCCTCGGCGACGGGGGCGGGTTTGTCACGGAACACGCTCTCGACCAACCCCCGGAGCTGGTCAAGCGGATTGAGCCGGTTTTCCCCACCCGGCTGGCAGACGATGTGCAGCACGGCGAAGCCACGATTGAGTTCTTTGTGGCCGAAAGCGGTCGGGTGTTGCTGCCCAAAATCGTGTCGGCCAGCGCACCGGCATTCGGTCATGCAGCCGTTCAAGCCGTGACGGACTGGCAATTCACATTCCCGCGGCAGAACGGCGAGACCACCGTTGCCGTGCTGCAGCGGCAGTTCGAATTCAATCGATCAGGCGGCGATGATTTGCCCCGAGAGACCGTGGATATCGGCACGTTTAACACGCCGGCGGGGCCCGCCAAACACGAGGTCGACGCTGCACCCGTGGCCGAAAGACTGGTAAGACCCGATTATCCGCGGAAGTTGCGCGATGAAGGTATTCGCGGAAGCGTCGTTCTCAGTTTTGTCGTCACGCCCAAAGGCGGCGTGCTGAATCCGCGGGTGGAGAATCAAACCCAACAGGCCTTCGCGGCCGCGGCTTTGGAAGCACTGAATCAATCCACCTTCAAGCCCGGCCGCAAGGATGGCCGGCCGGTGCATACCCGCATGCAGTTGGTCGTGCATTTCACCGATCCCCTCAATCAGAGCATGGGCATTTACGAACCGGCCGCCGGAATGAGCGAAGGTTAGCCGCGCTTCAGCCGCTGCTGCAGTTGCTTCACCTCGGGGCTGATCGCGCCGCAGCCCTCACCCGAGCAACCGTGCGCGTTCTTGCGAAACGCGCGGCGCACCAGCCACACCGCGGCAATGCCGACGGCGAGCAGGGCCAAAAGGGATTGGAGCTCCGGACTCATGGTTCAAAAACCGAGCGCACGCCCGGTCTGATAAACAATCAACGACAAAACCCACGCGGTGCCAGTCAGGTAAGCAATTTGGAAAAGCGGCCAGCGCCATGAATTCGTTTCGCGTTTCACCACCGCGACCGTGGCGACGCATTGCATGGCGAAAACGTAGAACACCATCAGGGTGAAACACACCAAGGGCGTGAACAACGGCCGGCCATCGGGCCAGGTTGACGTCGCCAGCGCCTGCCGCAATGGGGCGGTGTCCTCGTCGTCCTCACCCTGCGCGTTGAAGACCACGCCCATGGTGGAGACAAACACTTCGCGCGCGGCAAAGGATGTGATGATGCCGATGCCGATCTGCCAGTCGAAGCCCAGCGGCTTGATGGCCGGCTCGATCAGATGCCCGGCGCGGCCGGCAAAACTCTGCGCCAAGTGTTCGCTCTCCGGCACGCCTTCCGGCGCCTTGGGATAAGTCACGAGGAACCAAAGCACGATCGAGATGCCGAGAATGATGGTGCCGGCGCGCTTGAGGAACAACCACGCTCGTTCGATCATCTGACGCGCCACATCCCCGATTGCCGGCAAGCGGTAAGGCGGCAGTTCCATGATCATGAGCGGAGGTTCACCCTTGAGCAGGGTCTTCTTGAACAGCCACGCAAAGCCGAACGCGCCGCAGGTGCCGAGCGCATACATGAGGAGCATGAGTCCGACCTTGGTCACAACCGGCACCTGCTCACCCGGCACGATGGCCGCGATCATGAGCAGATAAACCGGCAGCCGCGCCGAGCAGCTCATTAGTGGGGCGACCAGAATCGTCACCAAGCGATCCTTGTGATCTTCGATCGTGCGCGTGGCCATGATGCCGGGGATCGCGCAAGCGTAAGAGCTGAGCAGCGGGATGAACGATTTGCCGTTGAGGCCGACGCGGCTCATCAGACGATCCATGATGAACGCGGCGCGCGCCATGTAACCGGTGCTTTCGAGCAGGCCGATGAAGAAGAACAGGATCAGAATCTGCGGCAGAAAGATGATCACCCCACCCACCCCGGCGATGGCGCCGTCGGTGATGAGATCGCGCAGATCGCCCGGGGCCATGTGATTGGTCACCCAATCGGCCAGAGCGGCGACGTGGCCGTCGATCCAGTTCATCGGATGTTCGGCGAAAGTGAAGATGCTGAAAAACAGCAGCGTCATGATACCGCCCAGCACCAGCCAGCCCCAGAATCGGGATGCGTCACGACCGCATCGATCCGGTCACTGCCGCTCGGGCCGCTCTCGACGGGTTTATGTTCGATCGTCTCGCCGCAAAGCCGGGCAATCGCATCGTAGCGCGACGTGACCAGCGTGCCGGCCCAATCGGTGCCGGTAGCCGACCAGCGCTTTTGCCATTGGGCCAAAATCTCCGCTGTCCGCGCATGCAGCGGCGTGGAGCCCGCCACGCGCACGGTATTTTGGTCGGTGAGCAGCAGCAGTGCCTCGGCGCGGGCGACGAGCGGGGACTTGCCGCTGTGTTCGGTCAACGAAGCCTGCAATTCAGAAACCGCCGGCGCGATCGCAGCGGGCACATCCCACGCATGCCGCGATAACGGCAAATCGGTCCGGCTCATGGCGAGGCGCAGTTCGACCAGCCCCTTGCCGTTGACCGCTTCGCAGGGAATCACCGGGATGCCGAGTTCGCGTTCGAGGCGGGCGGTGCGAATGCGCAGCCCGGAATTGCGCGCAACATCCATCATGTTGAGCACAAGGATGACGGGGCGGCCGAGATCGAGGATCTGGTGAACGAGGTAGAGATTTCGCTCGAGATTGGTTGCGTCGACGATGCAAAGAATGCGGTCGGGTTGCGGCGTGTCGGAACGACGGCCGAGCAGCACGTCACGCGTCACCGCCTCGTCCGGCGAACGCGCAGCCAGCGAATACGCGCCGGGCAGATCGATGATCGTCATCGGCTGGCCGTGCTGCGAATAGGTCGTGCCGACTTTCTTTTCGACCGTGACACCGGGGTAATTGCCGATCTTCTGCTTCAGACCGGTGAGCGCGTTGAACAGCGTGCTCTTGCCGCAATTGGGATTGCCGACGAGGGCGTAGACCGGCTGACGGTGGACCGGCGCGGCGGCCGTCGGGGCAATGTGCGCGGGCAGGGCCATGGTTCAGGCGGTGGGCTCGACGAGCACGTGTTCGGCTTCGCTCTTGCGCAAGGTCAGACGGTAACCGCGCACTTTGATTTCGAGCGGATCCCCCAGCGGCGCCGCGCGCACCAGCGTCAGCGGGGTGCCGACGAGCAAACCCATTTCACGCAGGCGCATCACGGCGGAGCCCTGACTGGAAAGTTCGCGCACCACCGCGGCGGTGCCGATGGCGAGATCGGAAAGCTTGGTCAGCCCGGCCATGGGTCGAACCTCAACGCGCGAGCGGCTCGACGCGGATGCGACTGGCGGCACCGTGACTCAGGGCGATGCGGGTGCCGTTGACTTGGCAGAGAATCGTGCTCTGGCCGGAAACCTTGGTGATAATGGCCGCTTCGCCGAAACCCATCTCGCGCACGCGCTGACAGAATTGCGCATCGCCCGAGAGCGCCAACACGCGGCCCTTGCCACCGGCCGGAAGCTGGCAGAGGGGCAAATGCGCCGCAGAACTGGGCTTGGTTTCAGACATGCGAGAATCACACCACAATGAGACTCAGTTTCAAAGTCAACAGACAGATGAACAGATAATAAAAAAGCGCACCAGAATCGGTGCGCTTGAGAAGAAGGATCGAAACCCGGCTTAGCTCGGGCTGACCACGATCACATTACCGCTGCCCGGGACCTCAACAACCACATCGCCTTGGTTGGCGGCGGCGGCGGCGGCGGCGAGAGCACTCTCGAGAGCGGCACGCTGGGCGGCGGTCATCTGGCCGAGGTTGGCGATGGTGATTTCGTTGTTGGAACCGTCGGTCGTGCCAGCGCCGACGCGACGCACGGTGACGGTGGAGCCGTCAGCAAACCATTCAATGACGAAGGTGCCGTAGGAAAGGTTGAGGTTGGCGGAGAGCAGGGTGGGTTGCTCGACAGGCGTTTCAACGACTGGGGTCTCGTTGTCGACGACTTCCTGACCGGCCTCGGCGGCGGCTTCGGCGGCTTCCTGAACGACGTCAACGGTGGCACCCGATTCGGCGGCACCCTGAACAGCGCCCTGCGTGGCACCGTCCGCCGCGGCTTGCCCGAGGGATTGAGAATCCTGACCGGAGGCGTTAGCACCAGCAATGGCACCGGAGGTCGCACCAGCAGCGGCGACAGATGAAATCGCCGTGGAATTACCACCGCGAGCAACCGTAGCACTCACTGCACCAGCGGTGGCGCCAGTGGAAGCAGATCGGGCAACGCTTGCTGTATCACCACCGGCGGCAGCGGCGGCTTGAACGGCACCAGAGGTGGCACCAGAAGCGGCGGCTCGAACGACTGCGGTGGCGTCAGTTCCTGTGTTGGCGGCGGCGTTGACTGCACCGGATGTGGCGCCCGAGGAAGCAGCTTGAGCGGCTGCAGCCACATCGCGACCGGCAGCAGCAGCGCTCGAAACGGCACCGGAAGCAGCACCTTGGGAGGCGGCTTGAGCGATTGCAGCCACATCACCGCCCGAAGCGACGGCAGTTTCAACCGCAACTTCAGTAACAACGGCGGTCACAGCAGCGACCACCGCGGTGTCGCCGCCGGCATCGGTCGAGATATCAGCCACAATCGAAGCAACGGCGGCTTGGACAGCGGCTGCGTTGTTGGGGTCAACGCCGGCTGCAGCCAATGCCTGTTGGACGGCGGTTTTAGCACCGGCACCACCCGCGCGGATGGCGGCTCGCTGTTCCGGGGTGAGAGTAACGGTCTGCGCCAAGGCAATCGAGCCCAGCAGGCACGTGGCCATGAGGCCGAGAAACAATTTACGGAGCGTTTTCATAGAGGTGTAGGATCAGCGGACTGGGTATTATGGTCAGAAAGAGTTGGTCACAAACAACCGCAACAGGTCACAAATAAATGCAAACAATTATCTTAAAGTAAATGTTAATTTATGGTCTCGGGCGACGCGCGACTGTCAAATGAAACTAACGCAAGATGAGAAAAGCAAGAATCAGGCCCAATCCAACCAGACCTACCGGAATTCCCGCTTTGGCCATGTCGCTGGATCGCAGTTCGCCGCGGGCATAAGCCATGGCATTGGGTGGAGTGCTGACGGGCAGCGCCATCGCCAGGGAGGCCGCCAAGGCAATCGCCACCAAGGCCGGGGTCACCTGACCACCGCCCGCCACCGCCGCCAGCCCGATGGGCAGGAGGAGGTTGGCCACGGCACTGTTCGATAGCAACGTGCTCAAGATGTAGGTGGCCAGGACCAGCACGGCGATCAGGCCCACCATGCCTCCGGCGGACGGGAGCAGCGCCACGATTCGGTGGTCCAGCCCGGTCACCCCCACCCCGTAGCCCAAGGCCATGCCGCCGCCGATCAGCATGAGGACGTCCCATTCAAGGTGATTGACGTCATCACGATCAATGAAGCCGCCAAGCAGCAAGGCCAAGACCGGGAGCAAGGCGACCACGGAAGCCGGCAACCCGTGCAATCCCTCGCTCATCCACAAGATCACGGTCACCGTGAAGATACCAACCACCCAACGCGAACGCCGCCCGAGCGAAACGACGGGCAGGGTCAAGCCCAAGGGCTGTCCGCTGGAACTGGGGAAAAGTCGGAGGAGCAACCAGCCCAGAAACGCCAGCAGCACGATCATCAGCGGCACCGCAGCCATCATCCATTCGAGAAAGCCCAGTCGCTCATTCACGCTGCGCAAATAACCCAATGCGATCGCGTTGGGCGGCGAGGCAATCGGCGTGCCGAGCCCCCCGATATTCGCGGCGAACGGCACGGCCAGGAGCAGGGCGCGGCGATAGGGATCGGCCGGCGCCACCTGTGCGAGCAGCGGCATGGTCAAAGTCAGCATGAAGGCCGTGGTGGCGGTGTTGCTCATCCACATGGAGAACAGCGCCGTCACACCCATCACGCCAAAGAGCAGCAAACGGCGGCTGTGCACGAACGGACGCAGGAGCCAGCCCCCCATGGCCTGATCCACGCCCTCTTTCACTGCCGCCCGGGCCATCACCAGACCCGCAAAAAAAAGCACCAGCGTCGGGCTCACCGCCGCATTCAAAATCGAGGCAAACCCCGGCCCGTCGCCCGTCGCGTATCCAAAAAACGGCCACCGTCCGGGATTGGCCAGCAGGATGACTTCAGCTCCGATCACCAGCACGGACGTCACAAACAAAGGCACGGCCTCGGTCACCCAAAGCACCGCCGCCATGACCAAAATACCCGCCATGAGCGCCTGCTCATACGTCCAGCCGGCCCAGGCGGCAATCACCCCGGAACCCAGGGCAAAGGGGAGCGCCAGCCACCGTCCAGCGGCTTTGAGATAGTGCGCGGTCATCGTCCGTAAAACTTGGCACCCAATGACACCGCCGCGAGCAAAAGCCGCACACACTTCAATCAGACGCATCTTTTCGCCGATAAATCATCGGGCCCGCGCTGAAGGTGCTGCGCGAAAGCGGCACCCCAAACAAGGTCGGCACACTGCGGCCCAGTTGGTCCAACACGAGTTCGTAGTCACGGGAAATTTGTTCGGGCGACAAGGCGTTCGGCCGGCCGGGGGCTCCGGACCCATAGCCGGACAACACCAAGTATTCGGGCCGCGTGGCGGCGGTCGTCCACACCATGGGATCCAGCACGCGGTTACGCTCACCCAACAACCACCAATAATCACGAGCCATGACCACCGCACCCGGCGGCACCACCGCCTCGACCGCGACGCGATAACGCTCAACCCGCTGGTCACCTCCGGTCACCAACGCACTCAAGGTTGTGCGCTGAGCATATAGGATGGGCAGCGCAAATGCCGCCACCAGGATGGTGGTGCGCAAAAATAGTGGCGGCGGAACCCTGCGCTCGGGAGAGAATAACGCGACCGCCAACCACGGGATCAAAAACCAGTGATAGTTGGCCTGAAATGACGATTGCGTAAGGAAGACCCCCAAGGGCACCAACGGCACAAACGACCAGCGAATCCACCGCCACCAATCGCGACTATTTTCAGGTCGGCTTAGCACCAATCCGGCCACGATCAAAAGAGCCGAACACACGGCCGTCGCGACATTCAAACGCAGCAAGTGACGGAGGCCTTCCGTAAAGCCGAGCGCATGGGTGATACGGTTGGTCGCATCCAGATTTTGTTGGAGGGCGCGGGCGTCATAAAGATAGACCGGCAGACAGACCAATGCCGCCACCAACACAGCGGGCAAGCCGATGGCCAACAGCCGGGCAAAGACCCACCGCGCAGGCCCCCGGCAGCACAGTGCTACCACCAGTGGACCCATCGCCACCGCGGCGGGCACGCTCGTGGCCGCACAAAGCCCAAGCAGCACACCGACAAGATTGTCCAACCAGCGTTTCACCCCGATCTGCGGTGTCACCAAGAAAACCAAGGCCGAGAAACCGAACAGCATCGCGAGTCGATCCGGCCGCGCCGGATAACCGCTTAACAGCCAGCACAACCCCAAGCTCCACGCCACGAGCGGCAGTTGGGGTATGGCCCGCCGGGCAAAGATCACCAACACCGCGGCCAACAATACGTGAATGCAGGCATCATAACAATTCGCCGTGGTCTGACTGAAGCCGAATACCTTGATCAATGTCCCGAACAAAAAGGGGTAGATCGGCGGGTAACTCGCGAAAACCTCCTGCAACGGCGGCGTCCATCCGGCGTAGTTTTCCTCTTCCGGTGCCCTCCAGCCTTCACCCATGGCCCAATGCAGTCCCGCCGCCTTGAAAAATACTTCGTCTTGATGCGCGGGATACCCCCGAAACACGCTGATGGCGATCAAGACAACGGCCACCGCCACAAAGGCGGTTTGCATACACCGGATCGTCGTCAAGCGACTTGGCATCAGGACGGGTTAGCGCGACGGCCGCAGATTGGCGAGTCCACGATCACAAAAAAGGCGCGGAGAAAATCCGCGCCTTGGGCAGTGAAGCTTACTTTCGCGTCAGCGTCGGCGGCGCTTGAGGGCAAGCTGGGTGCCGGCGTAGCGAACCAAATTGGCCAGGTGCTCGGCCTGCTGCGGGTCGAGGTGTTTGGAGTCTTCCAACTCCTGCTGGGCGCGCTTCATCGCTTCTTCGACCGCATGCTCGTCGATCTTTTCCTCGGAACAGGCGTGCTCGGCGAGGACGGAGACCTTGTCGCCGGAGATCTGGGCAAAGCCACCACCGACCGCGAGGTGTTGGAAGCCGGTGCCCTTGGCGACGACGAGTTCACCGTGATCCACCTGCGTAAGCAGCGGGATGTGGCCGGGGAGCACGCCGATCTCGCCCTCGACCGTCGGGATGACAACGGAGTCCACCGTGTCGGAATAGACGCGGGCCTCGGGCGTGACGATTTCCAGGGTGAGTGGCATGGGTGGAATTATTTCTTCGCGGAGGCGGCGAGCACTTCGTCGATGGAGCCCTTCATGTAGAAGTCACCTTCAGCGACATTATCGAGTTCACCGTCGAGGATCATCTTGAAGCCGCGGACAGTGTCCTTGACCGAAACGTATTTGCCGGGCGAACCGGTGAACACTTCGGCGACGTGGAACGGCTGCGAGAAGAAGCGCTCGATCTTGCGGGCGCGGTAAACGGTGAGCTTGTCCTCGGGGGAGAGTTCATCGAGACCGAGAATCGCGATGATGTCCTGCAGATCCTTGTAACGCTGGAGCACGCGCTGGCACTCACGGGCGACTTGATAGTGCTCCTGACCGACGACGGCGGGCTCAAGGGCCTTTGACACGGAAGCGAGGGGATCCACGGCCGGGTAAATACCCTTTTCCGCGATCGAACGCTCAAGCACGATGGTCGAGTCCAAGTGGGCGAAGGTGTTCGCCGGGGCCGGGTCGGTGAGGTCGTCGGCTGGCACGTAAACGGCCTGGAAGGAAGTGATGGAGCCCTTCTTCGTCGAGGTGATGCGCTCTTGGAGCTGACCCATTTCGTTGGCCAGCGTCGGCTGGTAACCCACCGCAGAGGGAGAGCGACCGAGCAGCGCGGACACTTCGGAACCGGCCTGCGAGAAGCGGAAGATGTTGTCGACGAAGAGGAGCACGTCCTGGTTCTTCTCGTCGCGGAAGTATTCCGTCATCGCGAGGGCGGAGAGGGCCACGCGCATACGGGCGCCCGGCGGCTCGTTCATCTGACCGTAAACCAACGCCACCTTCGAGTTGGCGAGGTTCTTCTGGTCGATAACGCCGGCTTCGGACATTTCATGGTAAAGGTCATTGCCTTCGCGGGAACGCTCACCCACCCCGGCGAACACGGAGTAACCACCGTGGGCCTTGGCGATGTTGTTGATGAGCTCCATGATGACGACGGTCTTGCCGACGCCCGCACCACCGAACGCACCAACCTTGCCGCCCTTGGTGAAGGGCGCGATGAGGTCGATGACCTTGATGCCGGTTTCGAGGATCTCGGCATTGGTGTCCTGATCGGCAAGTGAAGGAGCCGCGCGGTGAATCGGATACTTCTTTTGGTAAGCGACCGGACCGCGGCCGTCCACGGGAGCGCCGGTCACGTCGAAGATGCGCCCAAGCACACCTTCACCAACCGGCACGGAAATCGGCGCACCGGTATCCTCCACTTCCATGCCGCGCACGAGGCCTTCGGAGGAAGACATGGCAATGGCGCGGGCCACGCCGCCGCCGAGGTGCTGCTGCACTTCGAGGGTGAGGTGCTCCTTCTTGCCGGAGACTTCGAACTCGACGGTGAGCGCCTGATAAATGGGCGGGATGGAATTATCCGCGAACTGGACGTCAACGACGGGGCCGATGACTTGGACGATTTTGCCGGTGTTGCTCATGACTTGAAGGGCGGTCGGTTGGGATGGGACGGGTTTTTGAAAATCAGGCGGTGAATTGCGCGGCGGCGATCTCGAGAATTTCCTGCGTGATCGCAGCCTGGCGGGCCTTGTTGTATTCGAGAGTGAGGTCGTCGAGAAGGTTGTTGGCGTTGTCCTTGGCGGTCTTCATCGCGACCATGCGGGCGCTGAATTCGGAGGCCTTGGCGGACAGCACGAGTTGGTGAATCATGCGGTTGATGTAGAACGGCAGCAACGCTTCCAACACTTGCGGCGCGCTGGGCTCGAACAACATCTGGCGGTCGTCGCTGGTCGGACCAGTGGAGCCGGTTTCGGCGCGAAGATTCTCCACGAACTCACGCACGTTGGTCAGCGGCAGCACGGGACGAACCGTGGCCGTCTGCACGAGCGTGTTTTTGAAGCGCGGATAGATGACCTCGATGGTGTCGATGACGCCTTCGAGATACTGCTTCGTCATGAACTCGATGGCGACCTTCACGTCATTGAAGCTGCCGCGGTCATCGACTTGGAAGTCGGCGATCAAATCACGCTTCGTGCGGGCGAGGAACTGCGCGCCTTTGCGGCCGATGGCGACGAACTTGGCCGCACCTTTGACCTCGGTGACGAGTTTGAAGAGGTTGGCATTGAGCGCGCCGCAAAGACCAATGTTGGTCGTGACGAGCAGAATGCCACGGGTCTTCACTTCGCGGTGTTCGAGGAACGGATGCTGGGACGCATCGACGCGCGAGGCGAGCGCGGCCAGCATGTCGGCCATCAACTGGGCGTAGGGCCGGCCGGCCAGCGTCGCCTGCTGGGCGCGCTTCATCTTCGACGCGGCCACGAGCTCCATCGCCTTGGTGATCTGGCGGGTGTTCTTGACCGACTTGATGCGGCGGCGGATGTCGCGGGTCGAGGGCATGCGGTTTCGTCAGCGGTGCGGGTTTAAACGACGAGGCTTATTTGGAGCTGTAAGTGGACTTCCACTCCTGCACAGCGGCCTTGAGTTTGCCTTCAAGATCGTCGTCGAGCTTGGCCTTGTTGCGAATCTCGGTGAGCAGCGCGTCCTTGCGGGCGGTGAAGAAGTCTTTGAGCGAGGCAGCGGCAGCCACGACCTTGTCGACCGCGATGTCGTTGAAGGTGTTTTGCTGCATGGCGAAGAGCACCGAAACCTGGAGTTCGATCGGCAACGGGCTGAACGCGGGCTGCTTGAAGAGCTCGACGATGCGGGCGCCGCGGTCGAGCTGACCCTTGGTCTTGGCGTCGAGGTCGGAACCGAATTGGGCGAAGGCCGCGAGTTCACGGAACTGGGCGAGCTCGCCCTTGAGTTTGCCGCCAACCTGCTTGGTCGCCTTGATCTGCGCGGCGGAACCGACGCGTGATACGGAAAGACCGACCGACACCGCGGGGCGGATACCTTGATTGAAGAGGTCGGTTTCCAAGAAGATCTGGCCGTCGGTGATCGAAATCACGTTGGTCGGAATGTAAGCGGAAACGTCACCGGCCTGCGTTTCGATGATCGGCAGCGCGGTGAGCGAGCCCTTGCCATCGAGACGAGCGGAGCGCTCGAGGAGGCGGCTGTGCAGATAGAACACATCACCGGGATAAGCTTCGCGACCGGAGGGACGCTTCAGAATGAGCGAAATCTGGCGGTAGGCGACGGCGTGCTTGGAAAGGTCATCGTAAACGATGAGCGCATCCATGCCGTTTTCCATGAACCACTCGCCCATCGCCGCACCGGAGAACGGCGCGAGGAATTGATTGGCGGTGTTGTCGGCGGCGGGAGCCGTGACGATGATGGTGTATTCGAGGGCGCCGGCGGCTTCGAGGGCCGAGATGGTGCGGACGATGTTGGAATTCTTCTGACCGACCGCGACGTAGATCGAGTAAACCGGGCGGAACTTCGGATCGCCGGAAGCGATGCCGACCTTGTTCATCTTGGCCTGGTTGATGATCGTATCGATCGCGATGGTGGTCTTGCCGGTGCCGCGGTCGCCGATGATGAGCTCGCGCTGGCCGCGACCGATCGGAATCATCGAGTCAATGGCCATGATGCCGGTGAACAGCGGCTGGTCGACCGACTTGCGGGCGATGATGCCGGGGGCGATCTTTTCGACCGGATAACGCTCCTTGGTCTCGATCGGGCCCTTGCCGTCAACGGGATTGCCGAGGGCGTCAACCGCGCGGCCGAGGAGGGCCTTGCCGACGGGCACGGAGAGGAGCTTGCCGGTGGTATAAACCTCGTCGCCTTCCTTCAGCTGGGAAACGTCGCCGAGGACGACGCAGCCGACTTCATCCTGCTCAAGATTGAGCGCGATGCCGGTGGCGCCGCCGGGGAACTGCACCATTTCGTTATACATCACATCGGACAGGCCGTCGATTTTGGCGACGCCGTCAGCGACGGAGCGAATGGTGCCGGTGTTCTTTTTGACCGCCTTGTTGGAGAGTTTGGCGATCTGTTGTTCGATTTGTTCGAGGACGGTGCTCATGGGCGCTGCGGAACGGGTTGGGATTTGTTGAAAGGGATCAGGCGGAGAGTTGCTCAAGCTGGCTGGCGACGGAGGCTTCGTAAATGTCGTCACCGATGCGCAGACGGAGACCGGCGATCAGCTCGGCATTGTGCACGGCCTTCGCGGTAACCTGGCGTTTGTATTTTTGGGTCAATGCACCTTCGAGCGTGCGCAGAATGCCATCGGCCACCGGGCCGGCGTGTTCCACGACGAGTTCGCTCTTGGCGAGTTCGCGGGCGATCAGTCGCTGATAGGCGCGGAGGACCGCCAGGGGATTGGCCGGCGGGTGCTTTTCGAGATAAGCGAGCACACCCTCAACCTGCGCGGCGGACACGATGCCGTTGACGAGGCTCAGACTGAAGAGCTGACGGGCGAGTTGCAGCGCGGCTTTGTTTTGGGCGGCCATGGAGATCAGACGACGGTGAGTTCTTTCGCGGCCGTTTCGTTGTAGGCGGCGCGATCAGCGTCGGAGAGTTTCTTAGCGAGCACGCGCTCGGTGGTGGCGACGACGAGGCGGGCGATTTCCTCGCGGGCTTCGGCGAGCGTCTTGCGACGCTCGAGCTCGATGGCCTGCTGGGCCTTGGTGAGCATGTCGTTGGCCTTGGCCGTGGCTTCCTGGGTTTGCTTGTCGAGGAAGTCCTTCGCGCTGGCGCGGGCCTCATTGATGATTTCGCCGGCCTTGACCTGGGCCTGCTTGACGATTTCGGCGCTTTCCTGCTGGGCGGCGTCGAGCTTGGCCTTCATGTCCTCGGCGTATTTGAGGCCGGACTCGATCTTGGCGTTGCGCTCCTCCATCGTCGAGATGGTGGGCTTGATGCCAAACTTGTAGATGACGGCGAACAGGATCAGAAAGCTGACCGCCTGCATGATGATGTATTTCAGATCGAGTCCGAACTTATCGATCATGTTGGACTCGGCGGCGGCATGGCCGGCGGCTTCTGTAACGGCAAGCAGGAGTGGCAGCATGGTGAAAAAGGGGATGACCGCAGGGTTGTTGAGGCCGCTGCGGCCAAGTTCTGTCTATTAGTAAGCGATCTCTGATTAAGCGAGGAACAGCGCGAGAATGCCGAGACCTTCGGCGAGCGCCATACCGATGATGGCCTGAACGAGGATCTTACCGGAAGCGCCGGGATTGCGGCCGACCGCTTCAGCGGCCTTGGTGCCGATGAGGCCCACGCCGATGGCGGCGCCGAGCAGACCGAAGGCGCTGGTGAGATTGCCAGTGATGCCAGTGGATTGAGCGATGATGTCGATCATGATGGATTTGTTTTGGTTGTGGGTTTACCGCCGTGTGCACTCATTGGCACACTCCCGACGGAAAAGGGTTTAGTGGGATTCGGCGTGGGCGTGGTCTTCGTCGTGATGACCGTCGTCGTGGTTGGTGATCAGGCCGATGTAAACGGCGGAGAGGAGCGTAAACACCGTGGCCTGAATCAGGCCGACGAGCAGCTCCATGAAATAGAACACAAAGATGAAGCCGGTGCCGTGGAGGAGATTCTCACCGCCGAATACGTTACCGAAAAGACGGACGGACAGCGTGAAGGGGCGGATGCCGATCGAGAACACCTCGATGAGACCGACCACCAGGAACACCAGGGACAGGATAGGATAGAGCCAGCCCGGAGTTTCGGCTTTGTCTGCTTTGTTGCCGAAGAGGTCCTTAAGAATCAATTTCGGGCCGGCGTATTTCAGAATGATGATGAGCCAGCCAACGAACGAAATAAGCGCGAGCGCGATGGTGCTGTTGAAGTCCGCGGTAAACGGCCGGACAAACGGGTTGGTCAGGTGAAAGTGGCCTTCGGCATCGGTATAGCCCGTGCCAACGGTGCCGACGCCGGGCAACAGACCGGACCAGTTGTTAATCAGGATGAAAATGAAGAGCGTGACGAGCAGTGGAAACGCCGCGGGAAAGGCCTTCTTGCCAACAATCGGCTCGAAGAGGTCACGCAGGGATTCGAGCACGGATTCAAAGACGGCCTGACGCTTGCTGGGCAAAACGGACGGCTTGCCGATCAGCGCGATGACCACGAATGCGATGACCAGCGAAACGAGCCAGCCGGTCGCCATGCTGTTGGTGATCGCCCAGCCATTGCCAAAATCGATCAACTTGCTCGCCGAGGGCGCAACACTGGCAAATGCGCTCATGCCCGTGCTCAAAAACAGGGAGAAAATAGCAAGATTACGGACTCGTGACATGGCGCCTGGAAACGGATGAGAAGGGTTTGAAACGATGATTCGTAGGGAACCGGCCATGCCGGCGTCAACCCTCGAAGCGGTGATATTTGCCCGCGGGAAAATAAATTAGCACCTGCGGCACCGGTGCCGCGCACCACTTATGCGGAGGTCGCGCACGCCGCGATGCATGATTGATAGCCCGGCGCACGGTCTTGAAAAACCGTGGTTTGCTCAAACGGCCACGATTCATCCACTCCGCGCCAATCCGGATGATCCCGCATCAAGGTCGCGACTTCCGCAAAGTAGGGCTCGTGGTCCGTGCGGAAGTAGAGCCGGGCACCGGGTGCACAGCAGCGGGCCAGCGCCGCTAGAAAATCGGCCTGCAGCAGCCGGTTCTTGTGATGCCGGCGCTTGGGCCATGGATCGGGGAAAAGCACGAAAACGCGCCTCAACCGCATCTTTTCCGGCAGGTTTTCGATCAGCATGCGGGCCTCGGCGCGCAAAAACGCCACATTGGTCAGCCCCGCACGATCGGTTTTGCGCTGCGCCCGTTCCAAGCGGTCGCGAATGATATCGATGGCGAGGCAACATTCATCCGGATGCGCCGCCGCGTAAGCAGCCATAAAGTGCCCGTGGCCGCAGCCGATCTCCAGCGTGACCGGACCGGACCAATCCGCCACCTTGGCGGCGAATTGGGCACGAAGGTCATCCACGCGGGCGGCGGTGACGGCTTGGGCTTGGGCAATGGGCATGATGAGAAATGCCGATACGAGCCACGCTTTTGAGACGGTGACAAGCGTGCAGCGCGGAGGCCGCCAAGCGGGCCAACCGCTCAATCGCCCCTCGGCAGGGTAAAGAAGAACGCACTCCCCTGCCCCGGCTGGCTTTCGGCCCAGACCCGGCCGCCGTGCAATTGCACAATGTGTTTCACAATGCTCAGGCCCAGGCCCGTGCCGCCCTTCTCGCGCGAGCGGCCCTTGTCCACGCGATAAAATCGTTCGAATATATGCGGCAGATCCTCGGCGGGAATACCCGGACCATTGTCGCGCACACAGAGCTCGATTTCCTTCTCCTCCAGGCGGGCCGATAGATCGATGTGCGAACCGGGCGGCGTGTATTTGAGCGCGTTGTCGATGAGGTTCTCAAACACTTGGGTGATCTTGAGCGGATCGATCAACGCGGCCCCGACGGCTGGATCAAGGGAACTGTCCAGGTGATGCTGCGCGCTGGCGGGCCGGCCGCGGTAGTCATCCAAAATGCCGTCGATCAGCGTGGTAAGCGTGATGGATTCGCGGGCGAGACCGGGATTGATCGATTCAAGTCGCGAAAGCGTCAGCAGATCCTCCAGCAGTGAATTCAACCGCTCCGTGTGACGCTGGATCGTGTGCAGAAATTTATCCCGGTCACCGATGGGCATCTCCCGGTGGCCGTCCACCAAGGTTTCGATGTAACCCTTGATCACGCTGAGCGGGGTGCGAAGCTCGTGTGAAACGTTGGCCACAAACTCTTTGCGCAACGCCTCCAACTTGCGCTGGCGGGTGATGTCGTGCAGCACGAAGAGCGCCCACTTGTCCTTCTGCTGATCGAGCGGCGGCACCAGCGTGCCGGTGACCTCGGCCCAGACGGAGTCGTTGCCGCGGGCGAATTCGATGGGCTTGAGCGGCACGGGTTTGCCGGTGCGCACCGCATCCACGTAATCGAGAAACTCGCGACTGTGCAGCACGAGTTCGAGTCGGGTGCCGAGGATGTTTTTCGCGTCGGGAAAAATCGCCTGCATCGCATGATTGGCGAGCAGGATGTGGTTGCGATCGTCCACGATAAGCACGGCCTCCTGCAGGCTGCCTAAGGTCGCTTCGAGCTGGGCGAGTTGGCTCGTGCGGTATTGCTGCAGGCGGTTCAATTCCTCCGACGAAGCATTGATCGCCTCGCACAACCGGTCCCAATCCGGGCCAAATTGGGCCGGACCTTCCTCATGCAAAAAGCGCTGCCGCTGCCGCAGGGCGTTTTCCAAGGCGCGCAGTCCCTGCCGGTGTTGCCGCAGTTTGACGAGGGCAACACCGAGTCCGATCGCAAGAAGCAGGGACAGCAGCCAGCCCATCAGACATTGACGGCCCGCTGTTCGGCCATGCGGTATCCCACTCCGCGAATGGTTTCGATCCAATCAGCCTGGTCACCCAGTTTTTCGCGCAGACGGCGGACGTGCGTATCGACCGTGCGCGTTTCGATCTCGGTCTCGTAATTCCAAACGTTGATCAGCAGGTGCTCCCGGGTTTGGACGCGCCCACGGCGCTCCATCAAAAGCCGCAGCAACTTGAATTCCGTGGCGGTCAAATCAATCGCCTGCCCGTGCAGTTTCACTTCGTGGCGCGCAATATCCAGCACGATGTCGCCAGCCTGCAGAAGCTTGACCTCTGGCTGGCCGCCTTCGCTTGTGCGCCGCAAGATGGATTGCACCCGCAAAACTAACTCTTTGGTGCTAAATGGTTTACTCACGTAATCGTCGGCCCCATTTTCCAATCCCTGGATACGATCCCCCTCCTCCGCCTTGGCAGTCAGGAAGATGATGGGCACGTGTTTCAGGGCAGGGTCCGCGCGCAACATGCGGCAAATCTGGATACCGTTCAATTCCGGCATCATGACATCCAGGATCACCAAATCGGGCAAAAACGTGCGGGCAAACCCGACGCTCGCGTTCGGGTTGTTGAGCGCCTCGACGGTGAAGCCCTTGGCCTTGAGGGTGTAGGCCAGCAGATCGGTGACATCCGGCTCGTCATCCACCACCAGGATTTTCTTGGGTTTGGTATCCGACATAGTCCTGTGGATGCTATTGTCGCAAAGCTGTCACACGAGTGAAATCAATGGCCGTTTCACAAATGTTACAACCGTAAAAGCGCCCTACCCGGTGCCGTCCGGTGCGCTGTTTCGCGGTCCCTTTTTGGCGGCCGCCAAATGAATCATGAGCACGCTGATATCGGATGGGTTTACGCCGCTGATCCGCGCGGCCTGACCGAGCGTCATCGGCCGCAATTCAGCCAGTTTCTGCGCGCTTTCCTTGCGCAGCCCTCGAATCGCCAGAAAGTCAAAATCCGTCGGAATTTTGATCGCCTCGACGTCGGCCATACGCGCGATCTGACGCTCCTCGCGCTCCAAATAGCCCTGATAGCGCACCCGATAAAGCACCTCTTCGCGAATTTCGGGCCCCAGTTTCTTAAACGTATCCGGCAGCGTTTCGGCCGGAATATCGCGGCGAATCAGGTCGCCCCAAGTCTTGCCTTCGGAGCGATTCGATTCGAGCCATGTTTGCCAATGCCGGATGCTTGCAAGCTTGGCTTCAATTTTATCTATACGATTATTGGATAATAGGTTATGTGCTTTCGCGTGATGAATGAGACGGGCCTCGGCACTGCCGTGATTGAACAGCAATCGATGCTCCGCGCGCGACGTAAACATGCGATACGGCTCGTTGGTCCCCTTGGTAACCAAGTCATCAATCAACACCCCGATATAGCCCTCATGCCGCTTGATAATCAGCGGCGGCCCCCCCCTCGCCTTTTGCGCAGCATTGACGCCCGCAACCAAACCCTGGCAGGCCGCCTCCTCGTAACCCGACGTGCCGTTGATTTGGCCGGCAAAGAACAGGTTTTCCACCCTCTTAGATTCCAGCGTCGCGAACAACTGGGTCGGCGGCGCGAAATCGTATTCCACCGCATAAGCCGGCCGTAACAGATGCGCACGCTCCATCCCGGGCACACTGCGCACCATGGCCAACTGCACATCAAATGGCAGACTCGTGGAAAGACCGTTGACGTAATACTCATTGGTCGAACGGCCTTCCGGCTCCAGAAACAAGAGATGCCGCGGCTTGTCCGCAAACCGCACGAACTTGTCCTCAATGCTTGGGCAATAGCGCGGCCCCACTCCTTCGATTTCGCCGCCATAAAGTGCGGATCGTTGCAGATTATCCCGCACCAACCGCGCAGTTTCCTCCGTAGTGTGCGTCATCCAGCACGAGACTTGATCACTCCCGGGCTTCCAGCCAAGCCGGGTTTCGCCGGTTTGTTCCACGTGGAACATTTCGTCCGAATCCCGCGTATCGTGAAATGCGAACAACGTGGGGTTCGCATCACCGCGCTGCTCCTGCATCTTCGAAAAATCCAGACTCCGACCCAAGAGCCGCGGCGGCGTCCCAGTCTTCAAGCGCTGCAATTGAATCCCGGCTTCCAGAAAACTGCCCGACAGCGTCTTGGCCGTAAAATCGCCCAATCGGCCGCCTTCGTTCTTATTTTGGCCGATATGCATCAGGCCGCGCAAAAACGTGCCGGTCGTCACCACCACCGTCTGGCCATGAAATTCGATATCCAGATTGGTCTTAACCCCAACGACGCGGCCGTCGCGAAACACCAGTCCCGTGACCATGGCCTGGAAGACTTCCAAATTCGGCTGCAGCTCCAACGTATGTTTCAGCCGATGCTGATACGCTTTCTTGTCACATTGCGCGCGCGGCGACCGCACCGCCGGGCCCTTGGACTCGTTGAGCAGTCGAAACTGAATGCCGGTCAGATCGGTGTTGATCGCCATTTCGCCACCCAAGGCATCGATCTCACGCACAATCTGGCCCTTGGCCTGGCCACCGATCGCCGGATTGCAGCTCATCTGGGCAATCGTATCGATGTTGCCCGTAAGGAGCAGGGTAGAGGCCCCGATGCGAGAAGCGGCCAGACATGCCTCAACCCCGGCATGGCCAGCACCGCAGACGATCACATCATAAGGCGTTTGGTTGTAAATCATACGCGGATTACTTCCCAATACAGAACGAGGCAAAGAGCTGATCGAGCATCCGTTCGTTGTCGACTTTGCCGGCAATATCTCCAAAAGCCGCCAGCACGTCGCGCAAATCACTTGCCGCTAACTCTATGGGCTCCAACTCTTTAAGCTTCTTTATCGCCGAATCAAGTCCTTGGTTGGCCCGCGTTAACGCATCCGCGTGCCGTGCATTGATCGCAATGATTTCGTCGCCAAGTTCCACGTGGAACGCCTTTGCCCGCCGGGTCAGGGCGTCCTGCAGACGATCCAAACCCGCACCAGTCAGCGCCGAAACTTCAACCTGTTCATAATCGTTCCAACAGGGATCCGGGGCGGCATTCTCCCGCAGGTCGCTCTTGTTGCGAACCAGGAGGGTGCGACTCGCGGCAAGCGAATCGGCGACCTGCGGCGGTAAAATCGGGGTGGGGCGGCTTCGATCCAACACCAACAGGATCAAGTCCGCTTCGGCCATGATTTCCAGCGTCTTGGCGATACCCTGGCGCTCCAGCTCCTCCGGCGCCGGATTAAGTCCAGCCGTGTCAATCAGTCGCACACAATAGTCCCCAAGCAGGATGCGCTCTTCTAGATAATCGCGGGTCGTTCCGGCACGTTCACTGACCAAAGCCCGGTCGCGCCCCAGCAATCGATTCAACAAAGAGCTCTTGCCGGCATTGGGTTCGCCCAAGATCGCCACCTTGATTCCCTCGCGGAGAATATTCCCGTAGTGATTAGTGGATAACAGTTTGGAAACCGAATGCCGGAGCGCCTCAAGATCGGCTATGACGCGGTTTTGATCCTCCGGAGGCAAATCCTCTTCGGGAAAATCGACGTAAGCCTCGATCCGCGCCAAAACGCCCAATAGCGCATCAATCAAACCCGACATATGCCGTCCCAGCGCACCACGGAGCTGCTGATTGGCCGCCGCCAAGGCTCGTTCGCCCCGGGCGTGGATTAAATCCATCACCGCCTCAGCTTGGCTTAAGTCGATTTGCCCGTTCAGAAACGCGCGTTGCGTAAACTCACCGGGTTCGGCCTGCCGGCAGCCGCGCGCAATCAGATCCTCCAAAATTCGTTGGGCGATGTAGGGATTGCCGTGGCAGCTGATCTCGAGCGTATCCTCACCGGTGTAGGACGCCGGCCCCCGGAAAAAGATGCAGAGCACATCATCCACCAGTTGGCCCGCACGATCTCGATAGTCAGCCCGGCGGGCGGTGCGGGCGGGGGGTTCTTCGCCGATGATGGCCCGGGCCAAATTCACCGTATCTTCACCGCTGATACGCAGCAACGCGATCGCCGCCGTTCCCACGGGGGTCGCCAAAGCGGCAATGGTGTCCTGCGCAGATGCCATGGCACGCAGGCAACCCGGCGCGCCGGCAAACGCAAAAAAAATCAGTTGCCGGTCACCGCCATGGCGCGGACCCGACCGCCATCGGCCAGACCGTCGCCGGGGTAGACCACGACGCGGTCGCCTTCGACCAGACCACCGATGATCTCGGTTTCCAAGCCGTTGGCATGACCAACGGACACGGCACGGAGCCGGGCACGGCCGCCCTCGACGACAAAAGTCTGCCACTGATTGCCGCTCTGAAACAGAGCCCCGGCCGGGACCTTGAGCACGGATTGACCGGACCACACGACGATGTCGGCCTCCACGCGATAGGAATCACCCAGCGTATTGCGCTCCTCGGGCGGGGCGAGCAGGTCAACCATCACGTAGACGCGTTGCTCTTCCACGCCCAGCGCCGAGACCTTGGTGAAGGCCGCCGGCTCAACCACGCGCACGGTGCCGCGCAACGGCTGATCGCCACCCCATTTGTGCAGGGTGACCGCCGCCCCCGGTTCGATCACCACTGCATCGCGCGAGAGCACTTCGATGCGAGCCTCGATGTCCGTGGCATTGCCGACTTCCAGCAGCGGAAAACCGGCCGGCACTACACGTTCGCTTTCCTGAAAGACCTTCAGAATCTTTCCGCTGACCGGCGCGGTAATGACAAGCGGTTCGCCGGATGCGGATTCGTTCGTGCCACGGGCAAGCAGAGCCCGCGCCTGTTGCAATTCGTATTCCGCCACCTGCAGCGCAAAGCCGGCGGCACGCTCGTCCTGCGACGCGCGCGTGTCATTCAATTCGCCGGCATCAAACTCCTGTCGAGAAACCGATCCCGCGGTGTAGAGCTTTTGGATACGCTCAAAATTCCTGCGGGCCAGGGCAGCTGCGGCAATCGCGCTCTTTTGCTGCGCCTTGACCTGGGCGAGGACGGCCTCGGCCGCCTGCACCTGTGCCTCGGCCTGGGCCTGGGTCCGCGCATCCAGCAGATCAGCCGCGCGGGTATCGAGCACGGCGAGCACGGTTTTCCCGGCTTCGATCAAAGTGCCGGGTTTCAGATCGATCCGCTTCAACAAGCCGGCGACCGGACTGGAAACCGTGTAGCGATGTTTCAGCCGCGTCATGCCCTCCTCGTTGACGGTGACCTGCAACGGCCCGCGCGTCACCGCGGCGATTTCCACCGGCTGCGGTTTGGGCCAGAGTCCGATCAAAATCAACACGATCAACAGTCCGCCGCCGATCCAAGGAAGCGCGCGGGTCCAGCGTCGGCGTTGGGCTTGATTGGTCGAATCCTGGGCGGCGGGGAAGGGAGCGTTCATGGGAAATTAATCACGGGCCTTAAGCACGCCGACTAGGTCGAGCTGATTCAGCCGACGGCAGGCGAGAGTGGCCGAAATCAGTGATGCCACGCTGACCACGAGCACGGCAAACGCGTAGTTCGCCGGCGTGAGGATCAAGGGCAGGCGCACAAACTCGGTGTTGACCGTCTGCAGAATTGCCCCGGCCAAGCCGGAGCCAATCAGCAGGCCCAAGGGCAATGCGAGCAGCGTCAGCATGACCAGCTCACCGACGAGCACCGCGCCGACTTCACCGCGCGTGAAACCGATCACCCGCAGCGTGGCGAGTTCGCGTTGGCGTTCCGAAAGCGAGATGCGCGCGCTGTTGTAAACGATGCCAAACGCCACGACGGTCGCAAACGTGAGGTAAATCTTCTGAATCAACCCGATGCTCTCGGCCGTGGTCTTGCGAAAACCTTCGCGAATGGCCCGCTTGTTGATGATCGCACCGGTGCGCGGCGTTGCCTTCACCGCCTGCAAAAATTCGTGCCACGATCCGGCGGCCACCGACAGATAGGCCCCGGTGATGCGATCGCCCTCGCCGAGCTCGCGGTTCAAGGCATCGATCTGCATGTAGGCGGCGGTGCCGGCAAAATCCTCCGCCAACGCCGCCACGGGAACGACAAATTCCCGGCGGCGCCCTTCCAGCATACGCACGCGCAAAGGCGCGCCCGGCTCAACGCGCAGCACTTCGGCCAGCTTTTTCGAAAGCACAATGCCGTGGGGCGGCAGCGTAATCTGGCGATCATTGGCATCGATGATGCGATTCAACACGGCGTGCGCGGGCACCCCGATGATATTGATGCGGCGGGCGCGATTGCCCGCGCCGAGTTCGGCCGGGGCCACGCGGTTGGGCTCGGCGAACGTCACGCCGGGGAGTTGGCGCAAGTTCGCGAGCGCCTGCGGTGATCCCGGTTCGATCAAGGACGCGATCACGGTCTGCCGCTGCATCAGGTCCCATTGATAATCGAGCACATGATTGATGCCGTCGCGAAACGAACTGGGCACCACCAGAATGCCCGTCGCCAGCGCCAGTGCCGCACAGGTGAGAGTTGCGCGGGCCGGCCGGCGTTCGATGTTGCGCAGCGCCATGCGCAGCGACGGCGTAAAGCTGCGGCCCATCCGTGTGCGCTCAAAGATCGCGGGACGAAAGCTCGCAGGCGGCTCCGGCCGCATCGCCTCGGCCGGCGGCAACTTGACCGCCGCCCGCACCGCGCCCCACACACCGGCAACGGCCGCCAAGGTGCTGACGATCACGGCGGCGATAAGCACGCCGTGGGCGAGCTGAAAATCGAGGTGGGGGAAGCGGAAAAACAGGTGATACATGACGACGAGTTTTTGCCCGAGCACGATGCCACCCAAAATCCCCAGACCCATCCCCACCACCACGATCACCAGCGCGAACTTCAGGTAGTGCGCCCCAATTTCCCGATTGGAGAAACCAAAGGCCTTGAGAATCGCAATCTGTTCGCGCTGGAGCGTGATCTGCCGGCTCATCACCGCGTTGGTCATGAATGCAGCCACGCTCAGAAAAACGAGCGGGAAGCCGACCGAGAGGCCGTGCAGCACCCGGATTTCGTCGCGCAATCGGGTGTGCGACACATGGGCATCGCGATCATACGCGCCGCGGCCACCGTAAGGCTCGAGTTGGCGGTCGATCTCGGCAATTACTGCCGCACTGCGCGCGCCGGGCGCCAGCGTGAAGGCAACTTGATTGAAGGCCCCCTCCATGTCCGCGGCGGTGGCGAGTTCCTTGTAGGGCATCCAAAAAATGCCGTAGCTGCGATTGTCGGGCAGCGCCGAGCCCGGCGGCGCTTCGAAGACATATTCCGGCGAAAGCACGATACCGGCGATGCGCAACGTTTGCCGCCGGCCGTAGAGCACCGCGGCAATCTCATCGCCGGGCTGGAGGCCATGTGCATCGGCAAACGCCTCACCCACCAAGACCTGGCCGTGGCCGGCACGATCGTGCAACATGCGGCCCTTGCGCAGAAACAGGCGGTTGAGCACGGGATCGCCCGTCTCGGGCAGCGAAAGGAAGAGCCCCGTTGCCGGTTCCGGCACATTGGGCAGATCCAATCGGCCGGAGAGCGCGATGTTGGTCTGCACCGCCGAGATGCCGGGAATTTTGGCCAAATCCTGACCGACCGCATCCGGTGCCCGCTCCAGATGAGTGAAGATCTCTGCGAAGCGGTAATCGCGATAATACGCTTCGCTGGTGTCCTCGAGCGTGACGATCAAGCTGCGCGTCATCACCATCATCGTCAGGCCGCAGGCCATGACGAGCGCCACAGCCAGCGCCTGCGATTTCAAGCCCAGCAAGTCGCGGCGCAGTTTGGTATCGAGCAGCGACATGATCGATCACCAAACGAGGTTTTGGACCGGCACCCGCTGTTCGTTGCGCCTCGCGTTGGTGATGTGGCCGTCGGAAAGCGTCAGCACGCGATCAGCCATGTCCGCCATCACGGCATTGTGGGTAATGACGAGCGTGAGTGTGCCAAGCTCGCGGTTGATGCGATCAATCGCCTCAAGCACGGTGATGCCGGTGCGCACATCCAGCGCGCCGGTGGGTTCGTCGCACATCAGCACCGCAGGGCGTTTCGCTATCGCGCGGGCAATCGCGACGCGTTGCTGCTCGCCGCCGGAAAGCTGCGCGGGAAAATGATCCAGGCGCGCGCCAAGCCCGACCAATTCCAGCGCCTCCTCCGGTTTCATCGGATTGGTCGCGATCTCCGTGATTAGCGCGACATTCTCCCGCGCGGTCAGGCTGGGGATCAGATTATAAAATTGAAAAACGAACCCGACAGCTTCGCGGCGAAAGCGCGTAAGGCCCTTCTCGTCCGCGCCACCAAGATTCCAACCGTGATAGAGCAGGGTGCCGGCGGTCGGCGTATCGAGCCCGCCCAGCAGATTAAGCAGGGTCGATTTGCCGCTGCCCGACGCGCCGAGGACGACCATGAATTCACCTCGTGAGCAATCCAAGTCCACCCCATCCAGCGCCCGCACTTCCGCTTCACCCGAACCATACACCTTGGTGAGGCCGCGCACGTGAAAGACCGGCAACTGGACGGAAGCGTCGGACATAAGAGCGCGGGAATCGAACACGTCCGCACCAGAGCCGCAACGCGCAAACCGGCCCGGCGAAGGTTATAAGCGCACGACTTTCACTATATTGACCGGCGGATTCAAGGCCTGGGCCTCATGAGGGGCGCGTTGAATCGCACGGGCAATATCCATGCCGCGCACGACCCGGCCAAATGCCGCAAAACCCTGGCCGTCGGGATTGCGCTGCCCGCCGAAATCGAGTTCGGGCTGGTCGTTAATGCAGATGAAAAAGTCCGAGGTGGCCGAATCGGGCTCCAGTCGCGCCATCGAGATCGTGCCGTCGAGATGTTTCAACCCAGTCTCGTTCGTGCGTTCGAGCGTGATCGGCGGGCCGCCGTTTTGCTCCTTGGCGGGATTGATGCCACCCTGGATGACTTCGATGCGGACTTTGTTATGCGGCTGATTATCCGGTGTGACCGTGCGATGAAAAACGCCGCCCTCATAAAATCCGCGGTCCACGTAGCGCATGAAATTCGCCACGGTCAGCGGGGCCCTGTCGGGATAAAGCTCCAGCTCAATCTCGCCCAAGCCGGTGGTCATGAGCACGCGAATGGTGGTTTCAGCCCGGGCTTGGCCGAGGACGAACAGGCTCAGACAAAGAAGGAGGAAACGCGATTTCATGCCGCGTGATTAATGCAAGCGCAGCGTCCCGGCAACCTCGTCGCACACAAAGAAACGCGGATGCTCCGGTGCGGGTTCGTTCGGCTGGTGGAGGGCCAGCCGGCGCCGGCCTTCAAAATCCGTGAACAGCATGGCATGGCCGCCATCCCGATCGAATATCGGCTCGGCATCAAAACTCCACGGCCCCGCCAGCGTATTCGATGCGCTGCGCGCGACCGCCGTGGCGTAGCCTGTCTTGCTCCAGCTGGAGAACATCACGCAGAGCTGGCCGGCCGCAGTGCGAAAAGGAAACGCACCGTCCGCGACGTAACAGGGACCGTCCTTTGCCCAAGCCGGCACCGTCACCCAAGGCGCGGCGTTGACCGGAAACAAATCGACCGGCGCGCCTGCGGTCGCGCGTAGGTCGTCGGTCAGCGGCACCGCGGAATAGCGCCCGATGCGAATCGCCGGCCAATCGCGACTGAAAATCATCCAAGGCCGCCCGTCCGGTGCGATGTAGAGCGTGCCATCAAGGCAATCCGCCTCCGCCGGCGTCAGTGCGCCATCGCTGTGCGGCACGAACGGACCGAGCGGATGATCAGCGACGAGAATCTGTGTGCCGCGCGCGACGGTCGCGCTCTTGAAGCTGGCGAACAGGTAATAGCGTCCGCGCCACGCGTGCACTTCCGGCGCCCAGAAATGAAACTTGCCCCAAAAATCAGGGGCCGGCCGAAAGATCGGGAAGGGGCCTTCCCAATTGACGAGGTCGGTGCTGCGATAGGCATCGAAACCCTCACCGCGATCCTCGCGCCAAGGTTCCTTGTCCGTCGTGCCGTAGAGATAATAAACCCGCTCGGCCGCCACGGGCAGCACGAACGGGTCGCGAATCTGAATGTCGTCGCAGGTGAGCAAGCGAATCAGGACGCTTCCTCGGCTTCGCCGGTCACGCTCTCGCCGCCCTTGACGTTGACCTTGGCCATGACGGCTTCCTTCAGCTTGGCCGCGAGTTCGGGCTTCTCCTTGATCGCGAGCTTGGCGGCATCGCGGCCCTGGCCGATGAGTTCGCCCTCGAAGGAAATCCACGCGCCGCGCTTTTCGAGGATCTTGTGCTCAATGCCGAGATCGAGCAGCGAGCCGGTAAAGGAAATGCCTTCGTCATACATGATGTCGAATTCGGCCTCGGTGAACGGCGGGGCGACCTTGTTTTTCACAACCTTGATCTTGGTGCGGTTGCCCACGACCTTGCCGTCGGGCGTCTTGATCTGGTCGCGGCGGCGGATGTCAATGCGCACGCTGGCGAAGAACTTGAGCGCACGACCACCAGAAGTCGTTTCGGGATTGCCGAACATCACGCCGATCTTCTCGCGAATCTGGTTGGTAAAGATGCAGACGCAGTTGGTCTTGTTGACCACGGCGGTCAGGCGGCGCATCGCCTGCGACATGAGGCGGGCCTGCGCCCCGACGGTGGCGTCACCCATCTGGCCGTCGAGTTCGGCGCGGGTTGTAAGCGCGGCCACGGAGTCGAGCACGATAACGTCGATTGAATTGGAGCGAATGAGCGTCTCCATGATGTTGAGCGCGTCCTCGCCGGAGTCCGGCTGGGAGACGAGCAGGTCGTCGAGATTGACGCCGGCGATGCGGGCATACTTCGGATCGAGCGCGTGTTCGACGTCGATGAAGGCCGCGAGCCCGCCGAGTTTCTGGGCCTCGGCGATGACGCTCAAACAAAAGGTCGTCTTGCCGGAGGATTCCGGACCGTAGATTTCAATGATGCGGCCCTTGGGCAGGCCGCCGACGCCGAGGGCGAGGTCCACCGCGAGCGAACCGGTGGACAGGGTGGCCACGTTCATGTGGGTGTTGCTGCCGAGGCGCATGATCGAGCCCTCGCCGAATTGCTTGGTGATGCTCGACACGGCGAGATCGATGTTCTTCTCGCGGTCTTTGCTGGTGGCGAGGGCGGTGGGGGCGGATTTGGCGGAGGAGGCTTTGGACATGTTAAGAATCGGTTGAAAACGTTATCCTAGAGTAGGGGACTGACAGGGTTATGTCAGCAGACTTTGCCGCGCCGCGAAAACGCGCAAGGCCGGAGTGCGGGGCTTAATGCGAACCGGGCGATCCCGGCTTGAACGCTGTGGCGAACCATACGGCCAGTAGCAGGAAGGCGAAGCTCACGGCGTAGTTCCACGTGAAGCGTTCCTTCAGGACGAGCCAAGCGAAGACCACGAACACGCCGAGGGTGATTACTTCCTGGATGATCTTCAATTGATAGCCCGTGAACGTGCCGGAGAGGTAGCCCAGCCGGTTGGCCGGCACCATGAAGCAATACTCCAGCAGGGCGATGCCCCACGATACGAGAATGACAAAGACGAGGGATTTGCCCTCCAGAAACTTGAATTTCAGGTGCCCATACCACGCGAGGGTCATGAACACGTTGGAACACACGAGCAGCAGGATGGTTTTCATGCGAAAATGTCCCGTGGCGCGCGGATCCGCGCTCAGGGTTTATAGTAGTCTTTAAACCAATCGACAAAGCGGCGCAGGCCGTCCTCCAGCGACACGCGCGGCGTGTAGCCGACTGCGGCGTTGATGCGGTCGAGCGACGCGCAGGTCTCCGGCACATCGGCCGGCTGCGGTGGGAGCAAATTCAGTTTGGCTTCACGGCCGATCAATTGCTCGAGCATGCGCACGAACAACAGCGTTTCGACCGGCCGGTGATGCCCGATGTTGAAAATGCGAAACGGCGGCACGGGGATTTCGCGCGGCGGATAGAGCAACACCTTCAACACACCGTCGGTAATGTCGTCGATGTAGGTGAAATCGCGCCGCGCCTTGCCCTCGGCAAACAGATCGATGGTCTCGCCCGCAAAAATGGCCTTGGCGAACAGCGTCGGCGCGGTATCCGGACGGCCCCACGGACCGTAAACATTGAAAAACCGTAATCCGGTCAGCGCCACCCCGTGCAAATGCGCGTAGCTGTGCGCCATCGTTTCGTTGGCCTTTTTGGTCGCGCCGTAGAACGAGAGCGGATGGCTCGTATCGCCGTCTTCGGTAAACGGGATGTCCGCGTTCGCCCCATACACGCTGCTCGACGAAGCAAACACGGTGTGCTTGGGCGGATGCGTCCGGGCGGCTTCAAGCACGTTGAAAAAGCCGATCAGGTTGCTCTGCACGTAGGCCTCCGGATGCGTCACACTGTAACGCACATTGGCCTGCGCGCCGAGATGCACCACATAGTCGGGTTTGAAGTGCGCCCAGAGCCCGGCGAGCTTGCCCGCTTCGGCGAAATCGCACTGCACAAAGCGAAAGTTGTCGCGACCGTCGAGGGCGGCGAGCCGTGCGCGCTTCAACGCCACGTCGTAGTAATCGTTGAGATTGTCGATGCCCAGCACCTCGCATTCCGCCTTGGCCGTCAGCCGCTGGCAGATGTGGTAGCCGATAAAGCCGGCCGCGCCGGTCACGAGCACTTTCATGCGCGTGGGTATGGCGCAGCGACGCGGTGTCGGCTAGGAGAAAGTTGAACCTTAAATTCCAAAAACTAGCGAGGCCAGAAGCTGGGTCAGATATAAATCATCAGAAGTCGGCGAAATGTCGCCAATCGCGTTGATCGTCCTGCATCTTTTCGAAAAGCACGAGATTGGGGATGCCCATGGCGGAAAATGGATCCAGTAAATTTCGAGAAAAATAGCGCTGGAATTTTTGATTAGAATTCAGTGCTCGTAGCACCAGCCTTTTGGGCAGTGAGACCGGCGGTAAGGGGCGCCGATTGATGAGACGGTAACTGCGATTGCCCAAGATAAAACGCACAAGTTTCTGCAAACTTGGCATCCAGAGGTCGTGAAACCCGACCACGCCTCCCACCTTTAGCTTTCTATCGACCAATACAAATTCCATGAGCGTGAGATCAAACAGGTGTGATGCATCTATGAAGGCAAAATCCAACGGCCCAAGCCTAGGAATCACCTCGTCCGGGAATTTCTCATGAAATACAAAACCGGCATCAAGGCCGAGCCGCTTAGCCATTGCCACTCCGCAATAGTGGTAATTCCTTTGAAATGGGTCGATTGCGTGATGAATCGCCCCGCTGGTTTGCTGATTCGCGAGGAGAATGGTAAGCGCCGAGACACCATTGGCCAAGCCAACCTCAACGGTGTATTGAGGGGCTCTTGCTTTGACTATATCAAAGAGCTCCTCACATTCTCTTTCGGAAATGTTTGAATGCAGATCGTGCGGGGATCCGTCCGGATCATATACGGTTCTCGTCTTGAACAACTCCTTGAGATTCTCATGCATAAGTATTTCGACTATTTACCCGCTTCATAAATGAGCATTTGGAGCGCGTGCTTGGATCTGTCCGAGGACAGAGACCCGCTTTACTCGTTTGGCACAATCAATTTCACCTTGGGAAAATACGTGCGGTAGCGAGCCACGTCGCGGGTAACCAAGGTGAACCCGGCATGTTCGGCATGGGCTCCAATATAAAAATCGGGCAGGGGACTGGCTTTGTTTCCGCCGGCAGCTCGATAGGCTAAAAATGCCCGACTGGCCCTGAAAGCGGCTTCGTAAGGCAATGGAAGTCGCTTGAATAGCGTCGGGCGCAAAAAGTGATCCAACTCTTCCACTTTAGCGAAGTGTGCGGCCAATTCGGCGTAGATGATTGGATTGATTAGCGCAGGACCACGCGCCACCGCAGCCTTAAATTGCCGTTTCGACCAGGCGCCCCAAACCGGATCATCCGTAAGAATATCGAGCAGAATATTGGTATCGAGCAGGCGGCTCATCAGTCTTCACCGCGAGTGATCTTCATGAGCCCATCCGTGGATTTGCCGCGCAAAAAACCCGTGGCTTCGCCGAGCCACTGATCGACCGAGTCTTTGGCTCCCCGCTTCTGCGGTTTGAGCACGACCTTGTCGCCTTCGGTCACGAACTCCACCGCTGTGCCAGGCTTGAGCCCAAACCGATTGCGAATGCGCAATGGAATGGTCACCTGGCCTTTGCTCGTGATATTCATATCCTGAAGTAATACCGCATTAGGTATTACTTCAAGTGAATCTTGCGCGGAGTGCGTCGTGCCCCTCAGCAGGTCACGTCCTTGCCCTCACTGCCGAACAAACGGAGGCGTTCCTCGTTGTCGGGCTGCTGAGCCACGTCCGCCGGCGCGTAGTGGAACTGCAGCGCGCGGCGACGATTGCCGGACGAATTGTGCGGCGTGCCGTGCGGCAGCAGGCCACTGAAGAAGAGCAAACCACCCGGCTTGAGCGGTGCGGCGACGGAATCCTGCCCGAGAATCTCCGTGTCGCATATCTGCCAGTCGCGACGCTGAAAGTGAATGCGCGGACCGGTCTTGTGCTGCCCGGGCAGGAACTGCATGCAACCATTCTCAATCGTGGCCTCATCCAGCGCGATCCACACGCCGACCACCGGCGTGCCATACGGATAATTGAAGTAGGCATTGTCCTGGTGCCACGGCTTTTCGCGGCCGAGCCGCGGCGGCTTGATTAGCGCCATGTCTTGGAAGAGATGCGGAGCGCGTTCACCGAGCAGCGTGGTCACAGCCTTGATGAGCTTCGGGTGATGCGAAATCGCCTTCAACCGCGGCTCGTGTTCGACGAAGAACATCAGTTTGCGCACGGCATCCTGGCGGGCTTCCACGCCCAGCGTATCAATTATCGCCTGCGCCTTGGCCTCAAACATGACCCCGGTGAAATCCGGGTTCTTACCCATGATCAGGTCCACGAGACCCTGCAGGGCGTTCTTCACCTCGGTCGCGTCAAAAGCCTGCCGGACGATTAGATAACCCTGTTCATTGAAGTGCTCGATCTCGGCCGGGCCGATGTCCTCGAAATGCTCCACGCCGAAACCGGGGCCGGCGGGGTGGTAAAGCTCGGGGGCGTGCATGTCGGAACCGTGGTCGAATTGAATCGCTGTGCTCATTGGTAAAAGGGGGAAGGGGTTGAAAGGGTCCCAATTTAGCCAATCCGGGGTTGCGCGGCCATGCATAACGCCGCTAATTATTTGTATTTATCCGCTATATGAGCCCTAACGCCGGCATCACCTTTCAAGTCAACCAACGCGGTCGCGTGCGCTGCGAACCAGGCTGGCACTTGGGCCGCAACTGGGCGCAGGGGCTGAAGGACTACGACCTGTGGTTCGTCTGGGATGGCCGGGGCAAAATGCAAACTTCTCACGGTGAAATCAAGCTGCGCCCCGGCACCTGCCTGTGGATGCAGCCCGGGCGGCGCTACGAAGCCGGACAGGAGCTGACGGCGCGATTGGGCGTCAATTTCATCCATTTCTCCGCGCTCCAAGCGGGACGGCTTTTGCCTTTATCCGACTTCCGTCCGCCCTTTGAGGTGCTGCGTTCGCGGCAGGTGGAGTTCGTCGATGCCGTGATGCGCCGGATCATCGATTTGGAAGGCGAACCGGACGAGCAATCCGCCGCGGATGCCCTGTTAACCGGTTTGCTGGCCGAATTGACCCGCGAACACGCCTCGGCGGTGTCCCATCAGACCACGCCGGGCACCGAGCAGCACCATCGCGAGGTGGTCATGCGCGTCGCCGCTTTGATCCGGGAGAGTCCCGCCCAAGCGCCCGCCGTGGCCGACCTGGCCAAGGAAGCCGGCTACAGCGTGGACCATTTTTCGCGGGTCTTTCTGAAAATCACCGGGCAACGGCCGCAGGATTACGTAATCAACGCCCGGATCGAGCGGTCACGGCAGCTCTTGGCCGAATCGGATCTGACCATCGGCGGTGTCGCCGAATCGGTCGGCTTTCAGGACATCTTCTACTTCTCCCGGCAGTTCCGGCAGAAGACGGGTCAGACGCCGACGGAGTTTCGCCGCGGGTTGCGCTCACGCGAGCGGTAGACCCGGGCGCATCTGACAGTATGTCAGATTTTTTCCAAACTTGCTCTTGCCGGAGCAAAATCGCGTCCATTACTTTGCAAGACTCTCTGTTAAGGACACGTTATGCCTATGACCATCAAAGCCTATCTCAAGCCGCACTGCGGTTGGTCCAACGGTGTTCGCGCCATCATGCGCAAACATGGCCTTCAATTCGAGGACATTGACATCATCAACAACCGCGCCAACTACGCCGAAATGGTGCAGAAGTCCGGTCAACCGCTCTCGCCCTGCGTCGAAATCGACGGGGTGATGCTCGCGGATGTATCCGGCGAGGAAGTTGAAAATTATCTGTTAAGCAACGACTTGGTTAAACCTACGGAGACCTCGGCCGATGCCCCCACCAACGCGGGTTGCTCGGACGAGGAACACGCCAAAATGGCCACTAAAACCATTCGTTTCTTCTGACCAGAGAGCACCCGAGACACTCCCGGCCGGCTCTCGCATCCCGAAGCCGGCTTTTTTTGCGCCTGATCCCATCCTTTTGCACCACCTGCATCAAATCCTGCTAGACCCGCACCACTGACCATGACCAAGCCCATTCCGTCGCCTCTTTACCGCCCGGATCAGGAACACGATGCCTGTGGTGTCGGTTTCATCGCCAAGATCACCGGCGAACGCAGCCACGACTTGGTCGAACGCGCGCTGGCCGCGCTTCGTTCACTGGCGCACCGCGGCGCGATCGACGCCGATGCGGTCACCGGCGACGGCGCGGGCCTGCTCACGCAGATTCCGGTCGAACTGCTGCGCGAGCATCTCGAAAAGAAAAAGAAGCACCTCCTGCGCGACAGCGATCTTGGCGTCGGCATGGTTTTTCTCCCGCAGCACGACGAATCCGCCCAAGTCGCCGGCAAGAAGATCATCGAACAAGCCGTCAAGGCGGAGGGTCTAGTCTTCCTCGGCTGGCGCGAAGTGCCGGTCGATTCCACCTGCCTCGGCCGCAAGGCGCTGGAAACCCAGCCGCACATTCTGCAGGCACTCGTCTCCCGCAAGGAGGACGAAACCACCGACGACGAATTCGAGCGCAAACTCTTCCTCGTGCAAAAGGTCGCCGAGCGCCGCGCCGGCGAGCTGAACATGGAGGGATTTTACATCTGCTCGTTCTCCTCGCGCACCATCGTTTACAAGGGCCTCTTCAACGCGCCCCAGGTCCGCAAATATTTCCTCGACCTGAAGTCGCCGAAGTTCACCTCGTCGTTCGCGATTTTCCACCAGCGCTATTCGACCAACACGTTCCCCACGTGGCACCTCGCGCATCCGTTCCGGATGATGGCGCACAACGGCGAGATCAACACCATCCGCGGCAACCGCAGTCTCATGGCCGCGCGCGAACGCAGCCCGGCGCACGGCGTCTGGGGCGATCGTTTCAAGGACCTGCAACCGTTGGTGCAGCCCGACATGAGCGACTCCGCGTCGTTCGACAACACCCTGCAGCTCCTTACACTCAGTGGTCGCGATCCGATGCAAGCCTGCACGATCATGATGCCGCAGGCCTGGGAGCAGGACTCGTCGCTCAGCCCCACGCAACGCGCGTTCTTCCGCTATCACGCCTGCATGGTTGAGCCGTGGGACGGCCCCGCCGCGGTCGTGTTCACCGACGGCAAGGTCATTGGCGCTGCGCTAGACCGCAACGGTCTGCGCCCCGCGCGCTACAAGGTCTTTGATGACGGCTATGTGCTGCTCGCCAGCGAGGCCGGTCTCGTGCACGACTGGCCCGGCAAGGTCGTGAGCAACGGCCGCCTTGGCCCTGGGCGCATGATCGGAATCGATCTGATCGCCAACAAATTCCTCGCCGACGAAGAGATCAAGAACCGCCTCACCAACGAGCCACGCCTCGTCGAATGGTGTGATGAGCACCTCGTCAACCTGCACAAGTTTGCGACCGCGCCGGCCGCACTGCCCGCCGCCGAGACCGCCGTCGCGCCGCAACTCGCGTTCGGTTACGATCTCGATGAGCGCGAAATGATCCTCACGCCGCTGGCGGAGGGCGCCGAGCCCACATTCTCGATGGGCGACGACACCCCGCTGGCCGTGCTCTCGCGCCGCCCGCGTCTGCTCTACACCTATTTCAAGCAGCTCTTCGCGCAGGTCACCAACCCACCGATCGACTCGATTCGCGAAAAGTCGGTCATGTCGCTGACCATGTATCTCGGCGGCCGCCTCGGACTCTTCGAGGAATTGCCGCGCACCAGCGGCTACGTGGAACTCGATTCGCCGATTCTCTTCAACCACGAGGTGGCCGCGCTTTCCGAAGTGTCCTTCCTCAAGGATCGCGTCGTGCGGCTAGACGCCACGTTCGATGCCACCGGCGGCCCCAATGCGCTCGAACACGCCGTGGCCGAACTCGCCGGCCAGGCCTGCGCCGCCGTCGAGGATAAGAACGCCAAAATCGTTATCCTTTCCGATCGCAACATCAGCGCCAATCGCGCCGCCATCCCCATGCTGCTCGCGGTTGGCGCGGTCAGCCGCCGCCTTTCGCGCGCCGGCCTGGGCATGCGCTGCGACATCCTCGCCGAGACCGGCGAAGCGCGCGACGTGCACCACATCGCCACGCTGCTCGGTTTCGGCGCGACCGCGGTCAACCCCTACCTCGCGTTCGACATCATCAGCCAGATCGCGACCGACGGCGGCACCACGAAGCCCGTCACCCCGCAGCAAGCCTGTGAGAACTACAAGAAGGCGATCGGCGCCGGCCTGATGAAGATCATGGCCAAGATGGGCATCAGCACGCTGCTCAGTTACAGCGGCGCACAGCTCTTCGAGGCGCTCGGCATCGGCAAGAAGGTCATGGAAGACTGCTTCTCACGCGCGGCCTCGCCCATCGGCGGCATCGGTTACGCCGAGATCGCGGTGGAGACGCTCCGCCGCCACGCCAACGCATTCGTGCCGCCGGCCCCGACCGAAGGCGCCGCCGACGTGGCCGCTCCCGCCCTCCACAACGAGGGTTACCTGCGCGTCAACAAGCGTGGCGAGGGCGAATTTCACGGGTGGAATCCCAAGGTCATCGCCGCGATGAACCGTTTCAATCGCGACGCCTCCGCCGACAATTTCAACGGATGGAAGTCCGTCACCGACGAACACCAGCCGCTCGCACTCAAGGATCTGCTCAAGATTCGCTTCGACAAGCGCCCGCCCATCGCGGTGGACGAGGTCGAGCCGATCGAGGACATCCGCAGGCGTTTCACCACCGCCGGCATGTCGCTCGGCGCGCTTTCGCCCGAGGCGCACGAAACGCTCGCCATCGCGATGAATCGCATCGGCGGCAAATCCAACTCCGGTGAAGGCGGCGAAGACCCCGTGCGTTTCTCGGCGCGCGAGAACGGCGATTCCGCCAACAGCGCGATCAAACAGGTCGCCTCCGGCCGTTTCGGCGTGCACGCCGAATACCTCGCCAACGCGAAGGAGATTGAAATCAAGATGGCGCAGGGCGCCAAGCCGGGTGAAGGCGGCCAGCTGCCCGGCCACAAGGTGTCGCCGCTCATCGCGCGTCTGCGTTACAGCGTGCCCGGCGTGACCCTCATCTCCCCGCCGCCGCACCACGACATCTATTCGATCGAAGACCTCGCGCAGCTCATCTTCGACCTCAAGGAGGTCAATCCGCGCGCCAAGGTCTGCGTGAAGCTCGTCGCATGCTCCGGCGTCGGCACGATTGCCGCCGGCGTGGCCAAGGCCTACGCGGACGTGGTGCTCGTTTCCGGCCACGATGGCGGCACCGGCGCTTCGCCGATCGCATCGATCAAGAACGCCGGCTCCGCGTGGGAAATCGGCGTGGCCGAGGCCCACCAGGTTCTGATGATGAACGGTCTGCGCAATCGCATCGTGCTCCGCACCGACGGCGGCATGAAGACCGGCCGCGACATCGTGATCGCCGCGCTGCTCGGCGCCGAGGAATTCAACTTCGGCACCGCCGCGCTCATTGCCGCCGGTTGCGCGATGTTCCGCGTCTGCCATCTCAACACCTGTCCGGTCGGCGTCGCCACCCAGCGCGACGACCTCCGCGCCAAGTTCCGCGGCAAGCCGGAGAACGTTATCAACTTCTTCAACGCCGTCGCCGACGATGTGCGCCACTACCTCGCGAAGCTCGGCGCGCGTTCGCTCAACGAGATCATCGGCCGCACCGAGCTGCTCCAACAGATCGAGGATTCCGAGAATCCGAAGACCCAGACCATCGATTTGTCCGGCCTGCTGCACGATCCGGATCCGACCAACGAGCTCGAGCGCTACCACACGCGCGAACGCAACGAGCGTTTCGGCAACGAGGGTTCGCTCGACGAGGCCATCCTGCAGGAGGCGCGCGACGTGATTCTCGGCAAGAGCTCGCGCCTCGTCGCCCGTTACAAGATCACCAACGTCAATCGCGACATCGGCACGCACCTTTCCGGCCAGATCGCCTACCAGCGCGGCAATCAGGGTCTGCCTTCCGGCACGATCGATCTCACGCTCACCGGCAGCGCTGGCCAGAGTCTGGGCGCGTTTCTCGTCAACGGTATTAAACTCACCCTCAACGGCGAAGCCAACGACTACGTCGGCAAGGGCATGAGCGGCGGCGAAATCATCGTCCGCCCGCGGCCGACCGACACGTTCGAGTGGCACACCAACTGCATCCTTGGCAACACCTGCCTCTACGGGGCGACCGGCGGCGTATTGTTTGCCGCGGGCTGGGCCGGCGAGCGTTTCGCCGTGCGCAACTCGGGTTCAACCGCGGTGGTCGAGGGCGTCGGCGATCACGGTTGCGAATACATGACCGGTGGCGTCGTGGTGGTGCTCGGTCGCACCGGCAAAAACTTCGGCGCCGGCATGAGCGGCGGCCTCGCGTTCGTTTACGATGAGCGCGACACGCTGCCGGACCGCCATAATCCGCAGATGATCGGACTCGAACGCCTCGATCACGCGGACGAGATCACCAGCCTGCGCAAGTTGGTGGCGGCCCACGCCGCGGCCACCGGCAGTCCGCACGCGCAAAAGCTCCTCGATGGCTGGGACACGGCCATCACGAAGTTCTGGAAAGTGGTGCCTCATCCGCCCACGCCGGAAACACCCAAGAACGTCTTCTCCTTCGACCAATCGAAGGTGCCGGTGTCGGTCTAAGCTCCGATCCTCACCAACTCCAAGGGATTTAACGGGCCGCGCAAGCGGCCCGTTAATTGTTTTGGGACCGGTTGTCTTGGTTGCGGCGCCTCAGCCCACGGGCCGACCGGAGCGGCATTCCGATAATTGGATTGTCCGCGGGCCCGGCTCGCGCCGAGATGGCGGCATGCCGTCGAAACCCATTCCCGGATCCACCGGCGAGGTGCTTACTTGTTTGCCCTCGGCCTATCAACCCCACGCCGCCACCGGCCTGCTGCATCTGCCGCGTTTCATCGCCAAGGCCAAATACGTGCAGGCGCACGGCGCGTTGCCGGCCAGCTATGCGAAGAATTACAAGCGCGGGATGGATCGGTTTCTTTGCCTGCACCTAGGCGTTGATCCGGGCAACGTGGAAAAAATCGTCCACACTGCCAGCAGCGATGCGGAGATCGATGCCCGATTGCTGGCCTTGTTTCCGGCCGACGTGCGCGCCCCCCAATGGAATCGCAGCTACGTCCAAAAGGGCCTGACCGAGAGCGGTCGCGAGTTTTTAAAGGAAGCGCTGACCAACATGGGGTGTGCCGATCGCATCGGCGAAATCATCAGCGTGGTGGACTTGATGGAGTTCGACGAAGGTCGGATTGAGTGACCCTGCAGCGGCGGCGGCGGGTTGTGGCAATGTTTGTATCACACTGCACGCCGATCGCAGCGCGACAAAAGAAAGAGCCGCTCCCCGAGAGGAGCGGCTCATGAGTTAACGGCAGAAGAATGTTACTTCTTCTTCTTCGCCGCGACCTTCTTTTTGGCTGCGGGTTTCTTGGCCGTCTTTTTCTTGGCTGCTTTTTTTGCCATGCGGTTGCTCCGATTTAGGGCTTTAGTTTATGTGTGACTCACCACGACCAAGGGGTGTCGTGCGCAAGTTACATTTTGGTAACTCAACAATCTGTGCGCTTCGCGCAACACAAATGCATGAGAATTTTTCAATCAGTCGTTCACGCTTTTTTCGCAACGAACGAAATTCATGCGCAGATCACGCGGGTTTTGACGCACCAAGTGACGACGGATTGTGCTGCGCGATGACTTCGCGCAGCGTTTCCAAGTTCTGTCGCACGAGCGCGCCCATCGATTCGCAACGCAGGTATTCATCGCGTTGAAAATGATCCGCGAGCGAGGCGCGCAACGCGTGGACCTTGTCCAACGGCGCGATGGGATCGGCCGACATCTCATGTAAAAGCAGATCAAGCCGCACGCGCGCGAGTTCGGCGCGCTGCACCATGAGCGTCTGCTCTTCGCGCTGGTATTGCAGGGCGGTTTGCGCGTGCAGGTGCTTGTTGCAGTAGTGCACGAGCGGCGCGTTGTCCTTGAAGAACTGCGGCAGGTAGAAGTTTTTGCGCCCATTGTAGGACTGCTGGTCGAAATCCATCGCGCGAATGCGCACTTGCGCGGCTTCGAAGTCCGGCGTGATCACAAAAACGAAATTGTAGGAGCGCATGTCGCCCAGCAGGCGCACAAAACAGCGCTCGTTGAACTTAACGAGCTCCTTCGCTACGCGCACCGGACGCAATTCGGGGTATTGCATCCACTTTTTGATGAAGACGTCGCCGGGAATGCCGGCGATGTGCTCCTCGATCAGCGTTGTGCCATGCGTCAGGTAGTTCAGACGGTTGGGGGAGAGCAGATGCTCGAGTTCCAAACCGTAGATGCGCGAGGCGTCGGCCTTTTTGACGTAAAAGTAGTCCTGGTTGTCGTTGTAGGCGTTGACCACGCGCACCCGGAAGGGCGTGGAATTGCCAAAACTGCAGTAATCCACGCGATCAACGTAAAGGTGCTGCACCACGCTGAAGTCGCCATCCACCTTCAGCAGCGCGTAAATGCGCTTCAAGTCCTCGTAGAGCTCGCTCATCTCGTCGTAACGATAGATGACCGTGTCCCAAAGCGTCGGCTGGCCGTCGCGATCAACCAGGGGAATGACCTCTTGGAAGTCGCGCAGGCGTTCGTAGGTCACCGGCAGCGATCGTTCGCGTTTGTAACGCATGAGGTAGCCGCGCAGCCCGCCATTGACCGGCATGCTGGGCTTGCGGGGTGTGCCGGCTGGTAAATCTTCCGCCGCGTTCATGGCAACAGGCTGCGCGGCGTTTGGCGCGGAAGCAACCTCGTCGATGCCTTCACGCACCGCCGTTTTCGAACCACCGCGCCAAGGCCGCCTTGGTCGGCGGCACTTTCAGGACCACGCCGCCATGGCGGAGCGACTCGGTTGCCGCGCAACCCGCCGCGACGCTTTCGCGCGCCGCGATCGGCGAGGTGTCGGTCCGGCCGCCTTCGCGAACGTAGCGCAAGAATTCCGCCACGATGAGTGGATCGGCGCCGCCATGCATGTCGCGGGCCGTGCGAATTTTGTATTCAACATCGCCCTTGGGTTTGAAATTGGTGCGCTGGTTCCACACCCGCACGACGGTGCCGGGTTCGCCATTGCCGAAGTTCTCGATCCGGCCTTCGGTGCCGATGACCGTGTAGTTGCGCCAGTAATCCGGCGTGTAGTGGCACTGCGCGTAGGTCGCGAACACGCCGTTGCTGAGCTTCATCTGCATCGAACTCAGGTCCTCGACATCAATACGATGATTGAGCCCGCGCATCTTGGTCGGCGGAAAGAGCGTGAGGTCCATTTCGTCCACCGTGACCTTGCGCGGTGTGCCGGTGTTGGGTTTGCGGCCCGGCAATTGGTCGTAAAGCGTGAGCGCACCGAGCGCATTGACGGTGCGACTGTAACCGCCGCAAAGCCAGTGGATGATGTCGATGTCGTGCGCGGCCTTTTGCAGCAGCAGGCTGTTGGTGTAACGGCGCTCGGCATGCCAGTCGCGGAAATAGAAATCGCCGCCGTGGCCGACAAAGTGGCGGCACCAGCAGGCTTTGACCTCGCCGATCGCGCCGGCATCGATCAGCGCCTTCATTTTGCGCACAAACGCCATGTGCCGCATGTTGTGGCCGACATAGAGCCGCGCCTTGTGCTTTTTGGCGGTGGCGAGAATGCGATCGCAGCCCTCCACGGTCAGCGCCATCGGCTTTTCCAAGTAAAGCGCGAGGCCTTGTTCAAGCACCGCGACCGCCTGCTCTTCATGCAGGAAGTCCGGCGTCGCGATGATCACCGCGTCGAGATCCTGCTTCACCAGCTCGCGATAGTCCGCCGTGGTAAAGATGGTGTCGCCGAAATCGGCGCGACAACGCGCGATCGTCTTGGGGTTGTGATCACAGCAGGCGACGACGCGACTGCCGTGCTTGGGCTGGTGCGCGAGGCGACCGAGCAATTCACCGCGACCGCCGGAACCGATTTGGCCGATGCGGAGTTCGGATTTTTTCATGATGGGTGTTGGGGCCGGTGTTGACGGCGATAATCAAGGGGGCGCAGGCCGCGCGTATGCTCGGCGAATGCGGCATAAAAAGGAGCCACTGACGAAAAGCCACTCTCCATTGCGACATCGAGCACTTTCAGGTCGGTCGTGACGAGCAGGCGCTGCGCATGCGACACGCGCAACCGCGTAAGGTATTCCCAGACGCTCGTGCCGCACTGCTTCTTGAACACCCGCATCAGGTATTTCGGGTGCAATCCGGCGTCATCCGCGATCGCCTGCACCGTCAGCGGCTCACGATAATGCTGCGCGATGAAGCGCGTGACGCCGGCAAGCTGGGTCACGCCTTCGCCGGTGTTCGGTTCACGCCGGCGCGGCGGACGCGGCGCGGCCAACGCCAGCCGGTGAAACCGCGCCTCCATTTCGAGCAGCATCGCGCGGCGTTGCGCGGCGTTGGCACTCATCGCGTCATCACACCAGCGCTCCATGGCGACCCGGTCCGCCGCATCAGGCGAGCCACTGACAATTTCGCCGGTCAAAAGGCGCTCGCCGAGTGCGTTCGGCAGTTGCCACTGCAAAAACCAAGCCAGTGGCAGGGTGATCCAGATGCCCTCGCCGACGATGCCGGGCGAGACGGTTTGATGCGGAATCCCGCCCCATAACACCGTGAAGCGCCCCGCTTCGATCGGCACCACCGTCCCCCCGTGTAAATAAGCGAAGCTACCCTCGAAAAGGTAGTTCACCTCGATGTCCGGATGGGTGTGCGGCCGCGACATCATGCCCGTGTGGCGCTGCTGCCAAACGCGAAAGCCCATTTCGTTTTCGTGATGAGTCTCCGTCGGGATGCTGGCGCGGGGCATAGTTACTATTAAAGAGAACTTGCGGAATAAACGGAAAGAAAGTTTTGAATAGTTCTGCTAACTTCCCCCCGTCATGGAACAACGCTTTCACAACCACCTGCCCCCGCCGCCCACCGTCAATGTCCCCGAGGCCAAAGTGCCGACGGACCTCGATGAATACCTTTTCGACCTCAACGGCTTCGTCATCATCAAGGGCGCGCTCTCCAAGGCGGAAGTCGCCGACGCGAATGCGCGCATCAACGAAATCCCGCGCTCGCTCCCCCGCAAAGGCTGGCACGGCTGGGTGCAACGCGAGGACCATCCCGAACACCGCGGCATCAGCTACCAGCAGGTTTATGAGCTTGGCGGCACGTTTGAGCGGATGATCGATCACCCGAACTGGATCAACTACGTCGCGCGTTTCGTCGGCGGCCACGATACTTTCGATTATCATCACGGTCCGCTGTTCATCGACGAAAACTTCTACACCATCCGCGGTCCCGGCGAAGCCATTCCGCTGCATGCCGGCGGTCACGATCACGCCAAGCGCATGTCCTTTGGCTACCACAACGGTCGCTTTCATTGTAACCAGATCAACGTGCTGGTCGCGTTCAGCGACATCGGTCCCGGCGACGGCGCGACCATGGTCATCCCTGGTTCGCACAAGTCCAACATCATTCACCCGGCCTTTACCAACCGCGATCGGGGCAAGGAATGGGGCGACGGGGGCGGGGGGTCGGTCGACGGCATCCCTGGGGCGATCGAGGTGCACATGGAGGCTGGTGATGCGATCCTCTTCGTTGATGCCACCTGCCACGGTTCCGCCAAGCGCGTGAACCCCGGCGAGCGTCTCATCTCGGTTTATCGTTACGGTTCGTCGTGGAATCGCACGCGCTGGGGTTACCACGCCTCGCCCGAGCTGCTGGCCCGCGCCAATCCCTTCGCCAAACAGATTATCAACCCGCAGGACTACGTGCGCCCTCCGGGCACGGAAGCGCGCTGGTAAGCGCGCCAACCTTGGGGGCGATTACGCCCCCCAAGGGATGGCAATGACCAAGGGTTCATTCGCTTGAGATGGACCCTTTACGCCCCGGTGCTGGAGTGGCAAGCTAACGGGCGTGATGGAGTCCCACCGTCCGCCCAACATCCTCTACCTGCACGTGCATGACGCCGGACGCCAAGTGCAGCCCTATGGCGCACCGGTGCCCACACCGCATTTGCAGCAACTCGCGGAACAAGGCGTGCTTTATCGGCAGGCGTTTTGCGCCAACCCGACCTGCTCCGCCAGCCGGTCCGCTTTGCTGACCGGCACTTATCCGCATTGCAACGGCATGCTCGGCTTGGCGCACCGCGGGTTCCGGTTGAATGATTATCGCTGGCATCTGTGCCATCTGCTCAAATCGGCCGGTTACCACACCGCCTTGGCCGGCGTGCAACACCTCGCCCATGCGGCCACGACGGAAATCACCGAACTCGGCTATGACGAGATCCTCACCACCGCCAGTGATTTCGATCAACCGGTCCAAGCCGCCGCGGATTTTTTCCGTTCGGCAAAATCACGACCATTCTTCCTCTCCGTCGGATTTTCAGCGCCGCATCGCGACGCCCGGGAGAGTTTTTCTTCGAACCGACCGCCGCCAAACCCGCATTACGTGCGACCGCCCGCCATCCTCCCCGATACCCCGGAGACGCGGGCCGATTTCGCGGCGTATTCCGCGAGCATGACCAGTGTGGATGAGAGCATGGGGCGCGTGCTCGCAGCCTTGGCCGAACAGGGATTGGCGGAAAACACCTTGGTCATCGCCACGACCGATCACGGCGTCGCGTTCCCCGAAATGAAGTGCAACCTCACCGATCACGGTATCGGCGTTTACCTGATAATGCGCGGCCCCGGCGGCTTCACTGGCGGACAGGTGAACGACGACTTGGTGTCGCAAATCGATATCGTGCCGACTGTGTTGGAGGTTGCCGGCATAGCATGCCCGCCTCACGTCCAAGGTCGCAGCATGCGACAAGGTCCGCCCCGCGAATCGATCTTTGCCGAGGTCAACGTCCATGCCGCGATCGAGCCGATGCGCGCCGTGCGCACCAAGCGTTGGAAATATATCCGTCGGTATGCCGCGACTCCGCAACGGGTGTTGCCCAATTGCGACAACTCTCCCTCCAAGACCCTTTGGCACGAAGCCGGATGGGCCCAACAACCGGTCGCGGCCGAGGAGCTTTACGATTTGATGCTGGATCCGATGGAACGTCGCAACCTCGCGACCGATCCCGCGCACGAAGACACGCGCGCCGACATGGCGGCCCGCCTGCGCACGTGGCAGATCGAAACCAACGACCCGATTCTGCATGGTCCGCTGCAGCTGCCGCCAGAAGCCGTGGTCGCGCCGCCGCACAAATACTCACCGCACGATTTGAGCTGACCCCCTTAACCGGTGGAAAGCAGCCGCTCTGTCAGCTGCAGCAGGCGGCGGCGCAGCGGCTGGCCGCGTTCGGCAAAACCGCGTTGGTGGCGCTCGTATTCGGCACGGCCGGCGGCGGTTTCGATCGCGATCGGCGCAAAACCGAGGGCGCGCAAATCATACGGACTGGCTCGCATGTCCACTTCGCGCACATCGCGGGCGAGTTCAAAGCAATCCGCGATCAGCTCACTCGGCGTGAACGGCGCGAGTTTGAACGCCCACTTATAGAGGTCCATGTTGGCGTGCAGACAGCCGCGCTGTTCGAACTGCGCCGTGGTCGCGCGTGTGGGTTGCATCCGGTTCAGCGGCCGCGCCGGGGCGGTGAAGAAACGAAACGCATCGAAGTGCGTGCAGGTCACTGGCCCGGCCTCGACGATGCGCGCGATCTCGTCCGGCGGAAACCGCAGCGGATATTGGTTGTGACGGATTTCGTCAGCCGTCTGCCGGTAAACCATCGCCCATTCATGCAGGCCGAAGCAGCCGAAGAATGCCGGTCGCTCCAACGTCGCGGTCAACATGCCGCGCAGCCACGCCACAAACTCGTGCCGGTGCTCCGACAGGGTGGTCGTATCAAGCATCACGCCGCCATCCACCTCACGGTATTCGGGCCAGCGCAAAAATTCGCGGGCCGCCTCACCCGCGAGCATCACATCCGGCCCCGGATGCCAGCGGCGCAGCCACGCCGGGCGAAACGCATAATAACTGAACAGAAAATCATAGACCGGATGCTTCTCCCCGCGGGAAGCGCGCACTTGGTGCGGATCGGTCCACGCCCGCACCCGCTGTTCATGCGCCGCCCGCCGCGCCAGCCAGTCGGCGGGGGCGAGATAAACGGGTGAGAGAACGGCTGCGGGCATACCCCCCGAACAAGAACAAATGCGCCCCAAGGTCAAAGCGGCTCTGCCGCCGCTCGTGGGCCGCCTCACCGCCGCTCCAGCCACTCGGGCGAGGCGTATTGCTCGGTCAGGGCGTAGAGTTCCTCGTCATCCCACTCCGGCCAGGGCGTGGGCTCGGCTTCGACCTCGAGCAAACGCGCGAGCGTGGCGGCAAAATCGTCGTGGCACTTTTCCCAATCCAAATCCGACCCGCAGACAGTCCGCGCCACCGAACCCTGAAACAGCAAACCATGCTTGTTGCGCTTCTGCGCGGCGCCGGCGATTTTCGCGCCACTGCGTGGGTGCACGACATCGTAGAGCTCGGCGCGCTGAAAACAGACGCCTTCCGGCGCGGGGGCTTTGCCGTTCTCGGGCGGTTCGCATTCACGCTTCACCTCGGCCGCGACGTTCTGCCAACCGAGCGCGACGGCGAGCGCCTCGTGAATCAGACGGTAGCTTTGCGTGGCCGGTGCCTCTTCCAGCGCGTGGCCGCGCGGGATCACCAGCGCATAAGTCCAGTCGTCACGATGATCGACCACGCCGCCGCCGGTCGGCCGGCGGCACAGTTCAATCGGCTCGTCGGCGGGGACCTGCGTGCGCACGAATTCAATTTTCTGACCGTAACCGAAGGTGAAGGCCGGCCGGTGCCAGCCGTAATGCCGCAGTCGCACCGCCGGGGCAGGGTAGCGCTGCAACAGCATGAAATCCGTCGCCATGTTTTCGGCCGCGCTGCCGGAACGATCACTCAACAAATGCAACTTCATCTGGCATCGAGCAGGCGGCGCGCAGCCTTGAGCAATTCACTGAGGGCGAAAGGCCGGGGCAGGGCGGCTTGATGGCCCGAAGGCAGCCACGTGAGCGTTTGCCAGGCATTGCGATCGCAGGTGTCGAGCACGCGCAATCCGCCGTTTTTTTGCAGCGACTTGGCCAGCTTCTCGCCCTCGCGATCGAGGTTGATGACGAGCAGCTGCACGGCCTTGCCGATGGAGGCGGTGCGCCGCGCGGCCTCCGCCGGATTCGCCGCGTCGATTACGCGATAACCGTCCGAGGTCAGAATGCCGGCGACCATTTTGCAGAGCACCGGGTCGGCTTCGACCACGCAAACGGTTTCGTGTCCGCGGGTGGTGGCAGCCGGATGAGTGGGTTCGGCGGGGACCAACGGCACCGGGTCGGCGGATTCGGTCACAGCCGGGAGGACGATTTCAAAAGTCGAGCCCACCAAGAGTTCGCTGCGCACGTTGATAAAGCCGTTGCTCTGCTGGATCACGCCGTAGACCGTGGCGAGTCCGAGGCCCGAACCCTTGCCCTTGGGCTTGGTGGTGAAGAACGGTTCGAACAAACGTTCCTGCGTTTCCTTGTCCATGCCCGTGCCGTTGTCGGTCACGGTGAAGACAACATAAGTGCCCGGGGCCGGATCGGTGGCGCGGCGATTGAGGCCGGCGGAAACCGTGCGCCGGGCGGTGCGCAACGTGACCACGCCCCTGTCGCGCAGGGCATCACGCGCGTTGAGCACGAGATTGAACAAGACCTGTTGAAATTGCTCGGGATCGGTTTGGATGCAGGCGGGGGCCTCGTCCAATTCGAGTTCCAGGGTGCCCGCCGGGCCGAGCAAACGGCTGAGCGCGGGTTCGTTCTCCCGCACAAACTGGTTGAGCTCGATCACCCGGGCGGCGAAGGGCTGGCGGCGGCCGAACGCGAGCAGCTGCCGCGTGAGTTCGGCGGCCTTGCGACCGGCGTTGTGGATTTGCGACACCTCGTGCAACGCCTTGGGATTGTCCTCCAGCATCGGACTGAGGATCTGGCAGTAGCCGTTGATCACCGAGATCAGGTTGTTGAAATCGTGCGCCACTCCGGCCGCCAGCCGACCGACCGCCTCCAAGCGCTGCGTGTGGCCCTGCACTTTTTGCAGGCCGCGCCGTTCCGTCGTGTCGCGATAAATCACCACAATGTGGCCGGGCTTGCCCTTGGTGTTTTGCACCCGGCTGAATGTCCAGGCCGCGCTGAACATGTGCCCGTCCTTGCGCCGCAGATAGCTTTCGCCCGAGAGCGGATGTTCCGCGCCGTCGGCCTTCGTCCAAAGCGAGATACGCTCGCGATCCGCCGGTTCCACATGCACCAGCCCATGCGTGGCCGCGGTCAGCTCCCCGGCCTCGTAACCACTCATGCGGCAAAACGCCGCGTTCGCGTAAACAATGGGAAACCCGTTTTTGCGCAGCGGACGCGCGAGCACCAGCACGCCCTCGCCAAGTGAACCGAGCGCAGCCGCCAGCAATCCCGCGAGCGGGCGGGGGGCCGCCGGGGCGGCACGACGGCGCGGTTGGGATTTCTTTTTCAAGGTGAGAGGCGTTCAACCGTCCAACTGCCGCCGGCCTCACGCCGGTAACGCAAACGGTCGTGCAGCCGGCTGCGCCGGCCCTGCCAGAACTCCACCGTTTCAGGCGAAAGACGATAACCGCCCCAAAACGGCGGCAGCGGCACGACTTGGCCGGCATATTTTTTCTCCACCGCCTTCATGCTTTCCTCCAACTGGCTGCGGCCGGCAATGATCGTGCTTTGTTGCGACGCCCAGGCGCCGAGCTGGCTCGCCAGCGGGCGGCTGTGAAAATACGCCTCGGCCTCCTCGCGCGACACTTTCGTCACCGGACCGCTCACGATCACCTGCCGCTCGATGGCGATCCACGGAAAGACGAGCGTGGCCTGGGGATTGCCGTCGAGTTCGCGACCCTTGCGGCTTTCAAAATTGGTGTAGAACACGAAGCCGCGTCCATCCACGCCTTTGAGCAAAACCGTGCGCGCCGAGGGCCGGCCGTCGCGCGAAGCCGTGGCCAGCGTCATCGCGTTGGGCTCGGTGAGCTTGGCGGCCTCCGCTTCCTGAAACCATTTGTCGAATTGACGAAACGGATCCTTCGCCAAGTCGGTCTCTTTCAGTCCGGCGAGGCTGTATTCTTTTCTAAGGTCGGCCAGGGTCATGATGTGACCGCAACCTAGACCCGCGCAGTGCCCTGTCAAAAGTCATCTCGTGAGCCGCGCAATCTCGTCCGCCGCCGCGGGAAACTCCCGCTGCAACCCCTCGCGTTCGCCCAGCATAAAGTCGCACGCATCCCACGCCGGCGTCACCGTGCAGCCCAGCAACGCCCAACCGTGCTTCGCGTCATCGACCAGGCGCGCGCCCTGCCAGATGCCCGCCGGCACCGTGCACTGCGGCTGTTGCCCCGCCAGAACATCTCCGCCCAAAGTCACCCGCTCAATCCCTTCGTCCGGCCGCAGCAACACCAACCGCACCGGATCACCCGCATAAAAATGCCACGTCTCGTGCATCGCGAGGCGATGCAGCGCCGAAAAGGCATCACGTGTGATCAGATAATGAATCGCCGAGGCCGCCGCCCGCGTTTCGCCGGGTTGCAGAGGCGCGATCCACGTCTGGCGGAAGAAACCGCCTTCATGGGGCAGCGGTTTCAAGCCGAGTTGGGCGATGATTTTTTCCGCCTCGTGCATGGCCGCACAAGTCAGCAGGCTTTCGCGGCCATGTCACTCTGGCATTATCCGATTCTCTTTCTCACCGGCATCATCGCCGGCATTGTGGATTCCATGGCCGGCGGGGGCGGCATCATTACCGTGCCCGTGCTGCTCAACCTCGGGCTGCCCGTGCCGGTCGCGCTCGGCACCAACAAACTCCAATCGTCCTTCGGCAGCACTTCCGCCGCGTGGCATTACGCGCGGATGGGCGTCGTCAATCTCAAGGACTGCCGCCTCGGCATCCTCATGACCCTGATCGGCGCGACCGCCGGCGCCTTCACGGTGGAACTGCTTGATTCCGAATTCCTGGCCAAACTCATCCCCTGGCTGCTCGGCGCGATCTTGCTCTACACGATTTTCCGCCCGCAGGTCGGCCAGCAGGATCACCCGCCGCGCCTGCGCTGGAACTGGTTTTTCACGGCCTTCGGCCTCGGCATCGGGTTCTACGACGGCTTTTTCGGACCCGGCACCGGCGCGTTCTGGGCAATGTCGTTCGTCGCCGTGCAGGGCATGAACTTTGTGCGTGCCACCGGCAGCACCAAGGTGATGAACGCCACCAGCAACCTCGCTTCGCTCGCGGTCTTCTTGCTGCACGGCAGCGTGCACCTCGGCGCCGGCCTGACCATGGGTGCCGGGCAGCTCATCGGTGCGAAAATCGGCTCCGGTCTCGTGATGAAAAAAGGCGCTCGCTTCGTGCGACCCGTGTTTTTGACGATGGTCACCCTCACCTTGGCGCGCCTGATTTACGTCTCGGTCAAGGGACCGTGAACAAGGCCTTCTCCAGATCATTTTTAACCACGAATGGACACAAATAGGCACGAATTACAGAGCGGCCAAGTGTGACTCTGATGATGAGGTTCAAAGTTTGGACTCGGTATCGCGTGGCTTCCCTTGTCTTTCAGATTGGTGTGCATTCGTGTCCATTCGTGGTTCTCTGCTGCATCACATAACTTTACCGCCATGTCCAAAAGTCCCGCCGCTTACATCGACGCGCACTCCGGCGACCTCGTTGCCCGCCTGCAGCAACTCGTCGGCATCTCCACGGTCAATCCGCCCGGCATCAATTACGCCTCGATCACGTCCTATCTCGTGCACGAATTACAGGCCGTGGGCCTGAAGGCGCGCCGCCTGCCGATTCCCGCCGCCAAGGCCAAAAAGGTTCTGCCGCGCAACCAGCATGATTACCCGCGCTACAACGTCCTCGGTCAGCTCGCCGTGCGCGGCGCCAAAAAGACGATCCATTTCAACGCCCACTATGACGTCGTGCCCGTTTCCGGTTCGTGGCGGCACGGCAGTCCGTTCAGCGGCGCCGTGAGCGGCGGTTGGATTTACGGTCGCGGGACCGCCGACATGAAGGGCTCCATCGCGAGCCTGCTGCTCGCGCTCCAAGCACTCAAGGCCACCAAGACCGCGCCGAAGCTGAACGTGGAGGTATCGTTCACCGCCGACGAGGAAACCGATTCATTGCTCGGCGCCGGCTGGCTCGTCGAAAACGCTCCGATCAAACCGGACTACGCGATTGTGATGGAGGGCGGTGAGGGCGATCAGATTTGCTGCGGCCACAACGGCGTCGTCTGGCTCGAAGTCACGGTGCACGGCCGCGCCGCCCACGGCTCCACGCCCGAAGAGGGGATCAACGCGCTCGAGAAGATGTCCGCGCTCATTCTCGCGTTGGACGAATACAAGGCGAAGCTCGCCAAGCAGACCTTCACCACGCCCGACGGCACGGTCATGCGCCCGACCATGAATCTCGGCGGCGTGTTTTCCTCGGGCGAGGGCGGCAAGATCAACACCGTGCCCGCGCTCGCGCGTTTCTCCATCGACCGCCGCGTGCTCGCGGTTGAAACCGTGGACCAAGCCGAGACCGACCTGCGCGCGTTTCTCACCGCCGCGGCGAAAAAAATCCCGCAGTGCAAGATCAGCATCGCCAAGGTTTCCGACAACCACCCGTGCTACAGCGCGCCCGAGGGCGCGTTCTTCAGCGCGATGGCCGGCTGTCTCAAACGCGTGCGCCGCAAGCCACCGGTTTACAGCGTGTCCGCCGGCTTCAACGACATGCACTTCTTCTCGCACCACCTCAAGATTCCGACCCTCGGCTATGGTCCCGGCGGCGAGGACATCCACGCCATCAACGAACGCGCCAAGCTCACCGAACTCACCCGCGCCGCCAAAATCTACTCCGATTTGCTCACGACGTTTGAGGGGTGATTTTTAACCACGGATTACACGGATCATATCGGATTTTCATACCCTGATTTCACGCACTCACCCACAGGCGCGCGAAATTAGGCACGATGTGTCTGAAACCCGCGGATTGATCCGTGTAATCCGTGGTTATTACATCACCCCATAATCCCGCGGCGGATCATGTTCACCGCGATGGCGGCGAGGAGCATTGAGATGATCTTGGAGATCGCGCGCAGACCGGTCGGGCCGATCTTGCGGCCAAGCCATTCGCTATAGGCGAAGGCCAGCGCGAGCAGCAAGAGGTTGGCTCCGAGCGCGGCCAGCGTGGGCCACATGCCGACCGTGTTCGTGAGCAGCAACAATGCGGCAATCGTGGCCGGACCCGCAATCAACGGCATGCCGAGCGGCACCACGCCAAAACCCTCCACCAACGGCGCGGGTTCCTCGGCGGCCGAATGAATCAAATCGCGCGCGGCGAGGATGAACAGGATGAGTCCGCCGGCGATTTGGAAATCGCTCACGCTGATGCCGAGCGCCGAAAAAATGCTCTGCCCGAGCAGTAAAAACAGCAGGGCCACGCCGCCACCGGTCAAGGTCGCTTGCCGCGCAATGCGGCGGCGCGCTTCCGGCAGGGTTCCCCGACCCAAGGCGAGAAAGATCGCCACCATGCCGATGGGATCAATCGCCACAAAAAGCGGGATAAAACCCTGGATGAAGCGTTCGAGCATGGCGGCAGTATCACCGCCATGCTCGTCGCTGGCAAGCGGCTCAAGCGGCCGCGGTTTGCGCACCGTTGCCGCCGCGCGTCAACCGCAGGAAGACGAGGCTGGCGATCACGCCGGCCACGGCAAAGGCCGCCACCACCGCAAACACCTGCCGGTGACCGCCCGCGCCAGGCGTGCCGTCGAGCAACGCGCCCATCAGCGGCCCCATGAACACATCAGGCGTGTAACCGAGCACCGAAACCACGCCGACCGCCGTGCCGGTGATCGTGAGCGGAATGCGGGCTTCGCCCATGATGGCGTAGTAAAGTCCCCGCAGGGCGAAGATGCCGAGGCTCGCGGTCACGATACTGAGCAGAAACACCGCCACAGTGCCCGCGCCAATTAAGCCGGTGGCCAGAACAGCGGCACCCGTCGCGATGAGCCCGAAACTCAACACCGTCATGCGGCCCGCGCTGAGCCGGTCGGCCAGCAAACCCGCGCCGATGGCGCCAATCGGGCGCATCCAGAGCGACACGAGTCCGAGCCGCGCGGCATCGACCTCGTTGAAACCGAGCACTTCCTTCGCGTAGAGCGAGAAATCGTCGGTGGCCTTGAAGCCAACATAGGCGCACACGACGATGATCGCTTGCAACCACACCGAAGGCAGCCGCAGCGCCTGCTTGATCACGTTGAAATCAAACACCGTCGTGTCCTTGGCGACGTCATCCTTTCGTCGTGGCAGCGTGAACCACACGAACAGCGCCGCTACGCAAGTAATGCCGGTCATGATGAGGATGATTTGTTGAAACGCCGCGGTGCGCTGCGCGAGGCTGGCGGTTTCCACCGCCGCGGGCAGCAGGCTGGCGTAAATCGCCACGACGACGGACCCGGTGACCGCGGTCATGAGACCGCGACCGCCATCGAGCAGGCCGAACGCCGCGCCCTGGAGCGATTCACCGCCCCATTCGCGCGTGGCCTTGATCAGGGCCGACCAAAACAGCGCGATGGTGGTGAAGCCCCAGTAGGCGAACAGCCACTTGAAGGCCGCGAACGACGGGCCGCTCGCCATGAGCAGACCGCCCGCCGCGGTGGTGACAAGCGCCGTGGCCAGCAAGGCCCGCGGGGCAAAGCGATCCGCCAGCGGACCGCCGAGGAAATACGCCGCCATGCCAACGATGCCATAGAGCGAAAACGCCGTGCCGAGCTGGACGTTGGTCAGGTCGAACACCTCCAGCAGCGTGGGCCGGAAAATGCGGGCGAGGACGAACGGGAGGAAGAACACCGATTCGCCCGCCGCGATCAACGCCAGCAGCGCAAGGCCCCGCCGGAAACCGGACGGCCGTGATTGGGCGGACATCAATCCACTCCGGTCTGCGCGAGGAAGTCAGCCGGCACCTGGGCGGTGATGCGACCCACGAGCGCGTAATAGTGCAGCGGCACGCCTTCCATGGAGAGGCGGTGCACGTAGCGCTCCAGTTGATACACCTGCAGGTATTTCGAGAAGATCAGCTCGCGCACGAAGCGCGAGAACCCGGTCTGGTCGTTGTGATCGAGAAACGTTTCCTTGATGTTGAACGCCACCCAGCCGCCTTCGGAAATCAGGCTCAGCGCCTCAAAAAACGCCGCGGGCGGAATGTCGCCGAAACCGAGCGCCGCCACCGAGGTCAGGCAGTCAAACTTCCATTCCTTCAATTCGTCGTGCTTCGCCTTGTCCAACGCCGCGAAGTCCGCGACGTAGTAATCGTCATAGACCGTCGGCCGGTCGCGGTAGGCCGCGTCACGCGCCTCGGGAATGATGTCGGCGCCGACCACGCGGGCCGCGCCGATGTTGCGAATGACCTCGCCCATCATGCCGTTACCCGCGCCCAGATCGAGCACACGCAGTTCGTTGCCATTTTCACGCGCCGCATCGAGGCTGCGTTGCAGGAGCTCGCAGACCTTGTCGGGCGAATTGCACTTCAACCGGTCGTAGAACAGCTGCTCATACAGTCCCGGGCGGGTGTAGATGGCATCGTAATCGTGAAAACGCAGCTTCGTGGGCTGGCCGTCTTCGATGACGTGAAAATAGGCCTCGGCCTGGCTCAAATCGTGCCCGTGGGCGGGCGGGAATTGGATATGGTGTCTCAATGACATCTGTCGTTAGTTGCCCGGGAAAACTCCCGGATGACCTTTCGTATACGTTTAGGGTTTGCAGATCCTGCGCGCAAAAGCGGGCAGGGTTAAGGGTGCGACCAGAGATGGTTTCTGCAGCCGTGGCGGTGAGCCATACCGCATCAAGCCGGAACGGTCAACCCACGGGGGCAACTTCATGCAATGTCACGTTGGCAAAACCGCTTTCTCTTTCCTCTTAATCTTTCTCATTATCTCAGAATTCGTCCATTCAAGCAGGATCCGCTCAGGTGATTGGGTGAAGGAGAAAGATTAAGAGAACGAGAAAGACCCCCGAAACCAAGCGGCGCTGGCTTGGTTTTCGCCCTTGTTTCACCCGCGGGAAACCGGCAACGTCGCAGACTCGTTTATGAAAATCGACGCCAAGCTCACGCCGCAGAAACTCCAAAAGAAGGTGGACCGGGTCTTCACCCTCGCCGCCCAAAAAATTCACGCGATCAACAAGTCGTGGGACTCCGCCAAGGGCACGCCCGTCTTCACCGTGAAGGGCAAATACACCTCGCGCGGCTGGACCGAGTGGACGCAAGGCTTCCAGTTCGGCATGTCATTCCTGCAGTTCGACGCGACCGGCGAAGAGGAGTTTCTCGCCCTCGGCCGCGAGAAGACGCTCAAGCACATGGCCTCGCACGTCTCGCACGTCGGCGTGCACGACCACGGCTTCAACAACGTTTCCACCTACGGCAACCTGCGCCGCCTCATGCTCGAGGGCGCGATTCCGTTCAACCAAGACGAGCTCAACTACACCGAGATCGCCCTCAAGGTTTCCGGTGCCGTGCAGGCCGCGCGTTATGCGCCGACCAACCAAACCGCGCCGTGGTCGCCGGTGAAGCGCTCCGCCGGCCTCGTCCCGGGCGGCTACCTCTATTCCTTCAACGGCCCGCAATCACTCTTTGCCGACACGATTCGTTCGCTCCGCGCGCTCGTCATGGCGCACTCCCTCGGCCACGTGCTGATGGGCGAGGGCGACAAGAAGATCAATCTCCTCCACCGCGCCGTCGAACACGCCGCCACCACCGCGCGCTACAACGTGTTCTACGGCCAGGGTCGCGACAGCTACGACATCCGCGGTCGCGTCGCGCACGAATCCATCTTCAACCGCAACGACGGCCAGTTCCGTTGCTCCAGCACGCAGCAGGGCTACTCGGCGTTCACCACGTGGACGCGCGGCGCGGCCTGGATCATCTGTGGTTATCCGGAACAGCTCGAATACCTCGAGACGATCGACGACGCCGAGTTGAAGGCCGTCGGCGGGCGCAAGGCCGTCACCGATCTCTACCTCGAGACCGCCAAGGCCACGAGCGATTACTACATCGACGGCTACTCGGCCCTCGACGGCGTGCCCTATTGGGACAGCTGCGCGCTCAACACGCACCAGCTCGGCGACTTCACCAAGAAGAAGGCCGATCCCTACAACGCGCACGAACCGGTCGACAGTTCCGCCGCTGCGATTGCCGCCCAAGGCTTCATCCGCCTCGGCCAATACCTCGCCGGCAAGGGCGACAAGGCCGGCGCGAAGAAATACCTGCAGGCCGGCCTCACCGTCGCCAACACGATCTTCGACGAGCCCTATCTCTCAACCGACGCGAAACACCAGGGTCTCCTCCTTCACAGCGTTTACCACCGCCCGAACGGCTGGGACTACGTGCCGAAGGGTCAGCAGGTTCCCTGTGGCGAATCCTCGATGTGGGGCGATTACCACGCGATGGAACTCGCGCTCCTCATCCAGCGCCTCGCCGCCAAGGAATACTACACGTTCTTCTGAACGATACGGTAGGGCCCGACCTCCGGGCGGGCCGGAACATCGTCGCCAAAGGTAGGGGCGGTTATCCTTAACCGCCCTTTTTCTTTTTGGCGTAACACGATTTGACCGATTTGGCACACGCGCGGGTTGCGTCCCGCGTCGCGGTGTTTAATTTGGAAAAATGTCCGTTCCGTTGCTCTACGAGTCCCACTGCCACACCCCGTTGTGCAAGCACGCCTATGGCGACCCGGTCGAATACGCGGCCCAAGCGGAAAGACGCGGTCTGAAAGGCATCATCTTCACCTGTCACTGTCCGCTGCCCGACGGCATTTCGGCCGGCGTGCGCATGAGCCCGGATCAATACGAAGACTACATCGCGCTCGTGACCGCGGCGCGCAACCAGTTCGCCGGCCGGGTCGACGTGCGGCTGGGTTTGGAAAGCGATTATTTTCCCGGCACCGAAAAATGGCTCGAGCGCCTGCACGCCAAGGTGCCGCTGCATCACGTGCTCGGCTCCGTGCACATGCAGGTGCCGGAATACCGGGCCCGCTACTTCATCGGCGATTGGTTTGAATACCAGAAGACCTATTTCAAACACCTCGCCGAATCCGCCGAGACCGGGCTCTTCGATACGCTGGCCCATCCCGACCTCGTGAAGAACGAAGCACCCCACGCGTGGATATGGTCGCGCATCGAACCCTTCGTGGAACGCGCGCTTGATCGCATCGCCGCGACCGGCGTCGCGATGGAGCTCAACACCAGCGGCCGGCAGAAAGCCATTCGCGAGTTCAATCCCAATCCCGCAATGCTGCGACTCATGCGCGAACGCGACATTCCCGTCGTGCTTGGCGCCGATGCCCACGTCCCGCAACGCGTTTCCGAAGGCTACGAAGACGCGATGCAGTCACTGCTCGATGCCGGATACACCGAGATCAATTTCTTCCTCGACCGGCAACGCCAGACCGTGCCCATCGCCGACGCCTTGAAATCGCTGCGCGAGCCGGTAGGGGTTTGAGCCTCCACCGTGACCGCCAAGCCGCTCAATATTTACGATCTCACCCGTCCGGAACTCAGCGATCTGCTGGTGTCGCTTGGCGTCAACCCCGCGCACACCGGGCGCGTGTGGCGGTATTTGTATTGGGAATGCGTCCAACAATTCTCCGCGATGGAGGCGGTGCCGGCGCGCGTGCGCGCCGCCCTCGCGTCGCATGCGACCCTCGGGGTGTTGCCGACGACGCTGGAAACCGATTCGAGCGACGGCTATACGCGCAAATACCTGCTCGGCCTGCATGACGACGAGCGGATCGAGACCGTGCTCATGCGGTTCACCGGGCGCGTGACCGCCTGCATCAGCTCGCAAGTCGGTTGTGCGATGGGCTGCGTGTTCTGCGCCACGGGCCAGATGGGCTACACGCGCCACCTGACGGTCGGCGAAATCGTGGCCCAAGCCGTGCATGTGCAGCGCACGCTCCGCGCGGAGAACCACCGCCTGCGCAACATCGTGCTCATGGGCATGGGCGAACCGTTGCACAACTTTGACGCGGTGATGAAGGCAATCGACATCTGCACCGACGGCACCGGGCTCGGCCTGGCCGCTGATCGCATCACCCTCAGCACTGTCGGCGTCGTGCCCGGCATTCTGCGCCTCGCGCGCGAGCAGCGAAAGGCGTTTCACCTCGCGGTGTCATTGCACGCCGCCACGCAAGCCGAGCGCGCCGCCATCGTGCCCGCCGCGCGTAAGTGGCCGCTTGACGAACTCATGGCCGCGTGCCGCACCTACAGCGAGACGACCGGCCGCCGCATCTTTTACGAGTGGACCTTGATTGAGGGAAAAAACGATTCGCCCGAGCACGCGCGCGCCGTCGGCCGCTTGCTCGACGACCTGCCCGCGCAGGTGAACCTCATCCCGCTAAATCCCACGCAAGGTTACGACGGCACCCCGACGCGCAGCGAAGCGGCACGAAAATTCCAAGACGTGCTCATCCACGAGTTCGGCATTCCGAGCACCGTGCGCCAGCGCCGCGGCATCGACATCGCCGCCGGCTGCGGACAACTCGCGGTAGCAGAAAAGCAAGGTCTTGGTTTTTAACGCAGAGGGCACAGAGAGGGCTTTTCTTTTTATCATGCTGAGCGCATCGAAGAATGACAGATGCCGTTTGGTTTGTGACCTCCGCGCTCTCCGTGTCCTCTGTGTTGAAAAATCCTAATCAGCCTCGGCGCTTTTGCACCGCCTCGGACAACTGCGCAAAGAGCGGCAGCGTCTTTTCCCACGCGAGGCAGCCGTCGGTGATGCTGCGGCCATAGACCAAAGGTTTCGCCTGATAATCCTGCGTGCCGCCGAGGAGATTGCTTTCGAGCATCACGGCAGCGAGCGCGCGTTCGCCCGCGGCGATTTGCGCGGCGAATTCAGCCACGACCATCGGCTGACGCTCCGGATCCTTGCCGCTGTTGGCGTGACTGCAATCGACCATCAGGCCGAAGGGCAGTGCGTTCTTCTTGAGCAAGGCCGCGGCTTCGGCGACATCGGCCGAGGCATAATTCGGACCGGCGGCGCCGCCGCGCAGCACGAGGTGCCCGAACGGATTGCCCGCCGTGCCCATGACCGCCGGCGCGCCGTCACGCGTGAGCGAGGGAAACCAGTGCGGACTGGCCGCGGATTTGATCGCATCGATCGCCACCTGCAGATTGCCGTCGGTGCGGTTTTTGAAACCAACCGGCATGGACAGGCCCGACGCGAGCTCGCGATGCACCTGACTCTCGACCGTGCGCGCACCAATCGCGCCCCACGACACGAGGTCGGCGTAATACTGACCGAGCGTCGTGTCCAAAAACTCCGTCGCCACCGGCAGGCCAAGGCCGGTCACATCGAGCATCAACTGGCGCGCAATCTTCAAGCCGCGATTGATTTCGTAGCTGCCGTCGAGCCCGGGATCGTTGATCAGGCCCTTCCAGCCGACCACAGTGCGCGGCTTTTCAAAATACACGCGCATCACGATCAGCAGGTCGCGCGCGTAAAGCGGCACCACCTCGCGCAGTCGTTGCGCGTAATCAAGTGCCGCCGCGGGGTCGTGAATCGAACACGGACCAACGACGACGAGCAGCCGGTCATCCTGCCCGGTGATGATCGCTTCGATCTCGCGGCGGCTGCGCGCCACCAGCTCGGCGCGCGTTTCGTCAAGCGGCAGTTCGGCTTCAAGCGCGGCCGGCGCGATCAACGGCTTGGTCGCGACAATACGAAGGTCGGCGGTGGAATGCGGCATGGGGTAGTGAGGTTTAACCACTGATGGACACGGATAAACACGGATTTCGAAAATAATGCGGTAGAGGTCGTGTAGGGCGGGATCGCCTGATCCCGCCTTCGAGCACTTACTCGCGTTCGCTTTGGCGGGGTCAGCGACCCCGCCCTACATCACACGCCCAGCGCCTCACGAGCCGCCACCACGCGCGGTGAATCACTCAATTGCAGACCGGCGGTGTCGGGGGCGCGGTCAAACGTGCGCGCTCGTGCGAGCAAGGTGACGCAGGCCAGCGAGGCGGCTTCATTGGTCGCGGCTTGGGCAGTCGCGGTGTGGATGGTCCCGCTCAAATCCGGCAATTGCTCCGGCGCGAGGACGTTTTTCTCCGCGAGAAACAGCGTGGCGGAGGCGCCGAGGGTATCGAGCCAGGCGAGCGGCGCACCCGGCGCGGCGTAGGGCAGGGCGGCGGCGCCGTCGTTCCACTCCATGAACTGCCGCACATAATCGTGAAATTTGGCGAGTTCGGCCGCGGCCGTGGCGGGCGTCCAGCGCAAGGCGATTTGTTTGCGTTCACGGAATTTCTTCACCTCCCAAACACGCAGGGTCATTTCATAGTCGCCGTCCTTTTGGCGGAGGGCGCCGGTGAAGATGTAATCGAGTTCGATGCCGGCGGTATCCACGAGTTGCCGCAGGTTGTCTGTGGACCACTCGGCGGGAAAAAGCGCGTAGTGACCGGGTTCGCCCGGTTTGCTGTGCACGCCGAGCGCAGCCACCGCGGCATAGCGCGGTGAATAACTGAACGTCTCGGCCAGCCACAGCGGAATGGCGCGACTGAGCCGGCCCATTTCCTCTTCGGGTTGCTTGGCGAGTTCGGACGCGTTGGCCATGCCCGGCAGGGCGAGCTGGGCAAAGGCGACATGGCGCACGCGTTCGTTGCGCGCGGGAAAAAGTTCACCCGCGGCTTCGAGGCCGTAGGACCAGATCGGCCTGCTGATGGTGACAAGATTGATCTGCGCCTTTTGCTGTTCCTCGGGATCGCCCCCGGCGGTCGCGTTGTCGCCGTGAATTTGCCCGGTGGCCATGAGGTCAGCGATGGCGTTGGAGAAACCATAAAGCCGCTCCTCCAATTCGGGACGCTTCAATTCGAACAGAATGTCGAGCACGTGCTGCGCCGCATCGGCATTGCGCAACGCGAGGTAGGCCTGCAACAGATTGAGACCGGTGGCCGGGCCGTGCTTTTCCGCATCGTAGCGCGGGCCGACCAGCTCGGTGATCTCCCGCAGATTGCCGGTCACCCCGAGATCGCCCGAAATGGTCACGAGCACATCGGCGCGTTCACCGGCGACCGCGAGCACCGCTTCATAAATCGCGACCGCGCCCGGCACATCCTTGGCCTCCAGTTTTTCTCGCGCCTCCACCAGCCTTGGCATGACGTTGCCGGCCGCAGTTGGGGCCGAAACTTCTGAAGCCGGCGCGGGCACGGCCTCCGTTTTTTGCTCCGGCGGTCGCGATCCAAACATGCGGTCAAAGAGTCCCATGGGACCGTCACGAAAACCCCGCCCCGGGCGACTGGCGAACCGAAACTCGCGGCCAATCGGGAGATATTCCCGGTCCGGCAACATCGTCCGGCTTGGCCCCCGCACCACGTTCTGCCAACGTCGGAGCCATCCTTCCAACGGTGCGGCCGATCACAGGCTTCGCTTCCGTCCGTGAATTCGTTCCCCTTTTCTTCTCCTTCAAGCATCCGATGACTTTGTTCGCGGAAAAACTCCGTCTGCTGGGCGTCCACCAGGATCTGTTGTGGTTCCTCGTGCTCATGGGCTGGTGCTTTGCGGCGACGCTGTGGTGGCGGGTGCCGGCGCGCCGGACGGATTGGGTGTGGCTTCCGTGGGCCGCGGCCGCGGGCATCCTCACCACCTTGGTGCAGTTTTTTTCGTTCAACCCGCCGTTCGAAATTTTTCACGAGCTGCTCATCCCGGGGGCCCACGAGGTTTACGAGCCGGCCGTGATTCCTCCGGACCTGCTGGCGGATATCGTGCTGGCCGGGGGATTCTTCGCGATTCTCGCCTTGTGGTGGAACCGGGTGCGGCGCACGGGGCAAGACCGTTGGCTTTGCATTGCAATGATCGCCCTGTGCGTGATCGCCGCCCCGCTGCACGTGGATGTCCCGCGGTTTGGCGCCTGGCTGCTGGCCGCGCTCCCGCTGGTCGCTCTCGCCCAATTTTGGTGGCGCAATCCGCCCACGCGGCTCGCGGGTGGCGGATTGCTTTTGACCGGGCTGCTGCCGTTGCTTTCGCCCGTGGGCCCGCTCGCGATGCTGGCGGGAAAAGCCCAGCGTGACGGCGCCACCGCCTGGTTCGGCGCGGTTTGTGCGCTCGCTCACCTGATCGCGCTCGCGCTCATCCTGACCGGGTTGCTACGCGACAAGCTCCATGCCATGGACCGGCCGGACCGGCGCGCCCTGCAAGACGATGTCAGACCGTTCTGGCAGGGCGGTGCCATCTGGCTCACGCTCGGACTCGGCGCGGCGCTGCTTGGCGGTGCGGACAACGTGAAGGAAATCAAGGTCAACCGCATGCGGCTGACCGCCGCTCGCGCCCATGATGTTCCGGGGAATCTGGTGGACCGTTTGCGGATTCCGATCACCGATGAGCCGGCCGTGCGGTCGGCGTTGGAGCACCTCTCGACCTCCCTGCCGTTTCTCAAGGATGCGCGCTTCATTGTGCGCGATGGCGATGAACTCGTCGCGATCGGGCTGCGCGACGACGCGATCACTACAACCCGGCTCGGACCAATGGACGCCACGCGCCTGCAAAAATGGTCCGCCGCCCAGCCTGACATAATCAGCATGCCCGTGCCCGAGGCTTGGGCACCGTATTACACGCGCGTGCCGTTGAAGGACTCGCAGGGTCACATGGCCGGCTGGCTCGAGTTCAAGTGGGTGGAGTTTTATATGACGCTCGCGCGCAAATGGCGCACCGGCCCGCTGCTCGTCACCGCGCTCGGCGCGGTGTTGGCCGCGGTGTTTTTCGTGCAGCGCCGCAGCAGTCGGGAACGCGAAGAGGCCCTGCGCGCCGCGGCCGTGGCCGCCGAGGCGGGTCGCGTAAAGATCGCGTTTCTGGCCAAGGTGAGTCATGAGCTGCGCACCCCGCTGCAAAGCATCCTGGGCTATGCGGAACTCTTGCAGCGCAACCTGCCCGGCAACACGGAGCGCAAACAAATCGAAGCGCTGCACCACCACGGCCAGTTGATGACGCGACTGGTCAACGACCTCATCGACCTCAGCGCGCTGGAAAGTGGTGCCTTCAGGCTCGTGGATGAACCCGTGCCGCTGCCGGAAATCGTGCAGCAGACCGCGGAAAGCTTTCGGCCACGCGCCGAGGCGAAGGGCCTGTCGCTCAGTATTTCCATCGCCCCGGATGTGCCGGCGTGGGTCACCACCGACGCCGGACGCCTGCGCCAACTCCTGCTCAACCTCATGGGCAACGCGGTGAAGTTCACGCGCACCGGGAGCATCACGGTCTCCCTGACCACAACCGCAAACGGTCAAACCGAACTCGCGGTGCGCGACACCGGACCGGGGATTGCAGCGGAGGATCAGGCGCGCGTCTTCGAGCCCTTCGCCCGGCTGGCCCTGACCGCGCAGGAAGAGGGCACCGGGCTTGGGCTGGCTTTGGTCGCCGGCCTGGCGCGCAGCATGGGCGGCACCGTGGCGGTGGAAAGCGCCCCCGGCCACGGCTCGTGTTTTCGACTCAAATTGCCGCTGCGTCTGGCTGCCGCACCAGTATCGGCAAGTGTGATCGAAACAACCACCCGCCTGCAGGGTCTGCGTGTCTTGATCGCCGACGACAACGATCTCGTGCGCACGCTTTTCACCACCTATTTGAATTCGCTCGGCGCGAAATGCCTCGTCGCGCGTAACGGTCGCGAGGCCCTCGAAGTTGCCGGCACTTCGGCTTGCGATGTGATTGTGCTCGATCTGGCCATGCCGGAAATCGACGGAACGGAAGTCACGCGCCGCCTGCGCGCCGCCGGTTCAACCGTGCGCATCATCGGCGTGAGCGCGCACACCGACGTGCATGAACGCAATACCGCGTTGGCCGCCGGCATGGACCTTTTTCTCACCAAACCGCTGGAACTGTCCGCCTTGGGCGAGGCCATCGCCGGCGGAGGATCACATGATTCGATGGAAGAAAAAATGCAGCTCCTGCGCACGAAGCTGGCCAAGCGCTTCCGCGCGGAGCTGCCCACCGAGATCGAGCGGATCGAGACCGCCCTGCGCGATCATGATCGCGCGACGGTGCGGGACGCCGCCCATCGTTTGAAAAACAGCGCCTTTGTCGTCGGCGATGACTCGTTGGGTCGGGCCGCCGCGGAGTTGGAACGCGCGGCGGATGCCGCGGATCAATCCGCCCTCACCACCGCGTGGAACGCCTGCACCGCCGCCCTCGAGTCTTGGTCAACCACCACAAAGACGAGGACGACGGCATAGGCGAAAATCAGGCGCGCTTGCCGCGTCGCTTCCAAGCCGCAAATCCCAGCATCAACGCCCCGGCGATCGCCGCATAGGTCGAGGGCTCGGGCACGGCGGAAACCGCAAAGTTGTCCGCGTAGAGCTGGCCGGATGTGATTTCCGCGGCGATGCTGGACTGAGCCCAGATACCCATGACGAAGCCATCGGTAGGCGCCGTGGACCAGCCACCAACCGCATAGCTCGCCAAAGACGTGAAGGTGGTGCCATCAATCGCGTAGCTCGAACTTAGGATCTGGTTGGAGGCATCCCAATCAAACCTCAGGGTGATGTCGGTATTGTCAGAGAAGGTCCCCGAACTTACCGCACTCAAGCCAGTGCCAGTGGCCCGGGCGTAGACGTCCGTGCTGTTGCCCGATTCGGCGAGATAGATCGAGGCGTATCCATCGTTATTGTAATTACTGACTTGGATGCCAATCGACGTGAGGGCGCCGCCAACAACCGTGTTGGTGACGTCAACAGTCATCACCCAGCTGGTGGTATAGCTGAACATGTCAGGACTGGTGCCGTTGCCACTGTTCCAACGTATGAACTGGTTCGTAACGGTGCCGCCAGCGGTCGCCGCCTTGGTGTATTCGAGCCAGCCGTTCGCAAACCCAAGATTTCCATCTGAGGTGGCGCCGGCAAAGCGAATGACCTCGTCATCCCACTTGGCCGATTCGCCGGCCGAGAAGTCATCGGAACCGGGAAACGTTTGGGCAAACGCGGTGGTGCTGAGCAGCGCCGCGACGAAGAGCCCGGTGGCCAGGCGATGGAGGATGGTTTTCATGTGGTGGAAGTGATTAGATTCGAGCTCAGGCCTTGACCCGGCGGCGCTTCCAAGCGGCAAAACCCAGCATCAACGCGCCGGCGATCGCCGCGTAAGTCGAGGGTTCGGGCACAGCGGAGACCGCCATGTTGTCGTAAACAATCTGGCCGAGGGCGACCGCACCGGCCCCTTCGGCCGAGCGTCCCACCAGCTCCAAGGTGAAACCGTTGTTGAAAGGGGTGTCATAGCCGGCTTCGGCCCCGGCCAGATTGAAGGTCTGGCCCGTGGTGAAATTCACTCCGTTGGTGCTGTAGCTGGCAGTCAGCTGGCTCGTGGATGCCGTCCAGCTGAGTTGCAACACCACATCGGTCACGTCGCCTGTGACCATCATGTCGCTGCTGGTGATGGAGAAATCATCGATGTCATCGCTCCACTTGCCCCATTCGGTCACAATGCCGTCGGTGCCCGAGCTGTTGACCAAGAAGATTCCATAGTAGGCATTGGCGTTAACATCGGCATCGAGGTCGGCGTTGTAACGCGTGTCCGTAATCGTGTAGATTTCGATGCCCGCCGACGCGTAGCCGGAGGCGGGGTTGAGGAGATTCGACACCGTGATCTGCGCTGTCCAGTCGTTGGCCAGCGTGTTGGGCAGTTCCGTGGCAGTTGAATTCCAACGCAGCCATGCGGTTTGATCGGTAGAGGTGGTGAAGTTCAGCACCCCGTTGGCGGTGGTCCACCAAGCATCACCACCGGTCCGAGCAGCACCGCGCCAACGTTCGCCCACCCCCCAAAAAGATGCGCCGCCGGAATCGGTGCTAAAATCATCGCTGCCCGCCAAAACTTGGGCGGAGGCTGGTGCGACCGCACCGATGGCCAAGAGACCGAGGAGAAGAAGAGAACGGAACAAGCTGTTGTGGAATTTCATGATCTGAAGGGTGTTGTGGTTGAGATGTGGCAGCGTTGCGCTGCCGCCTCACAGGGTAGCGGGTTCGCGCGGGGAATTCCCGGGAATCCCCGCCGCCGGACCGGGAAAAAATCCCGATTTGCGTTTTGCCAATCATTCACAACCTGTGTGGTGCGCACGTTAACATGAACCGGCCTAAAATCGTTCTGATCGAAGATCATGAGATGGTCAGCCAATTGCTCGGTGCCCTGATTGGCGGGCAACTCGGTTTGGAACTCTGCGCCACCTGCCACACCGTGCAGACTGGCCGGGCCGCTATTTTGCACCATCAACCCAACCTCGCCATCGTGGATTGGAAACTTCCGGACGGGCGCGGGTTTGATTTGGTGCGCGAATTGAGCTCCCAGCGGCCGGCCGTGAAATGGCTCTTCATGTCAGCCACCGAACAGGGACATGTCGTGCGCGAGGCCGTGCGTCTCGGCGTGGAGGGTTTCGTGCAAAAGCGCGCCGATCTGGGCACATTGCGCACCGCCATCCACAAGCTTCTTGCCGGAGAAACGTATTACTGCCCGGCCAGTTCCAACCTGCTGGTGGATAAAATGGTGGATGAGAGCCGCTATGCCAAGGTGCCGTTGACGCCGCGCGAAAGCGAGATGCTCCGCAGCTTTGCCCGTGGTCAAAACATCAAGGTCACCGCCGACCAACTCGGTATCAGCGTCAAGACCGCGCAGAATCATCTGACCGGCTTGAAAGACAAACTCGGCCTGCACGAACCCGCCGAGCTCGTCCACTACGCCCTCAAGCACGGTTACATCGAGGCGCCCTGAAGCCCGGCCCATTTCACACCCGTGCGCGTTTCGATGGTGGCCAACACCTTCGGCACATACATCTGGGTTTCGGCCGGCAGACTCGCCGCGATATCGGCAAAGATCACACCCTGCCTTTTGTTGAGCGTGCGGCGCACCCGGCCCGGTCCGGCGTTGTAAGCCGCCAAAGCCAGCGGCCAGTCGCCGAACTGCGCGTGTAGTTGCTTCAAATAGCGCGCTGCCGCGTGGGCGGATTTTTCCGGATCCGTGCGCTCGTCCGGCAGAAAAGTGCTCAGGCCCATTTCCTTCGCGGTCGCCGGCATGAACTGAAACAGTCCGCGCGCGCCGACCGGACTGCGCGCGGCGGGATTGAATGACGATTCTACCTCGGCCAGCCAGACGAGCTCAGCCGGCAGGCCTTCGGCCTGAAACGCCGTTTGCAACGCGGGCAGCAACCCTTCGGCCCGCGCCGGCACGGATCGCTTCGCCATGCGCTCACGCCACAGCGCCAGATGGGGAATGGTTTCCTCCTCCACCGTCGTCGGCGGCGCGACCGGCAGTTCGGTGGTCGCCTTCGCCGCCACAATATAGTCCAACCGCTCCTCCAGCCAATCCGCATACTCATCGCCCCCCTCAAGCGCCCGCAGCGCGATCAACGCCGCCCGCGCCTCCGGTTCATAGGCCGCCAACGCCGCCAAGTCTTCGCCCTGCAGAGCGAGTTGGAGCTTCACGGCAAACTCGCTCCACCGCTCGCGCGTCGGAAACTCGTATTCGGCCTTGATCTCCTCCGGTGCGAACAAATTGAAGAGCATCTGCCCCGTGTCGTAGAGGTCATCAAGGGAGACTTCAGGAGCGGTTTCCTCGCCCGCGGCTTCCGGCAACGGCTCCTCCTGGCCGCAGACGGGAATCGTCACGGCCAGCCACAGGAGGGTGCTGGTGAAAAGGCGGGGCATGGCTTCGGTTGACCGCAGAAATTGGCCGGGGTTGCCCCCAACCGCGAGCTTCCGTCCGGGGAATCCGCGTTTGACCCGCCGCGCGCGCGGCTTACTTAGGACCCTTCACTTCCGCCTTCGCCCCCCCGGGGCTTCGGCGCGACAAGCCATGAACCGGGTCTACATCAAAACCTCCCGCCTATGCCGCACGACTTCCGCCGTGCCGCTTCGGCGCGGCAAGACGGCGTAGGATGAATCGCGTCTACATTAAAACCTACGGGTGCCAGATGAATGAGCGCGACAGCGAGGCCGTCGCGGCGATGCTGCGCGCCCGCGGTTACCGGATCGTGGACGATGAGCACGCCTGTGACATCATGCTGCTCAACACCTGCAGCGTGCGCGATGCCGCCGAACAAAAGGCCATCGGCAAGGCCGGCTACGTGTCTGCCCGCAAAAAAAAGCAGCCCGACTTCGTCCTCGGCATACTCGGCTGCATGGCGCAAAACCGCGGCGCCGCGTTGCTGGATGCGCTGCCCGACGTGGACCTGATCGTCGGCACGCAGAAGTTTCACCAAGTCCCCGACTACCTCGACAACCTCCGCGCCGCGCGTGACGCCGGCGTGCCGATCGGCAGCTCGATCGTGGACATCGCCGAGGAGGCCGGTTCGCAAAACACGATTCGCGACCACCTCGAGACCGAGGAAAAACAGGTCAGCGCCTTCGTTTCGATCCAGCAGGGTTGCAACATGGACTGCCATTTCTGCATCGTGCCGAAAACGCGCGGCGACGAACGCTCGCGGCCGATGGAAGACATCGTGGCCGAATGCCGCAACCTCGCCGCGAAGGGCGTAAAGGAGATCACCCTGCTTGGTCAGATCGTCACCAGCTACGGCCGGCGTGACTACGTGCACACCGACGGCGTCTCGCCCTTCGTGCAGTTGATCGAAAAGGTGCACGCCATCGACGGCATCGAGCGCATCCGCTTCACCTCGCCGCATCCGCGCGGCTTCAAGCAGGACCTCGTCGAGGCTTACGGCCGCCTGCCCAAGCTCTGCGAATACGTGCACCTGCCGATGCAGAGCGGTAGCAACCGCATCCTCCGCGCGATGAACCGCCCTTACTCGCGCGAACGCTACCGGGAGATCGTCGACGCCCTGCGCGCCGTGCGGCCCGACATGTATTTCTCCACCGACATCATCGTCGGCTACCCCGGCGAAACCGAGGCGGAGTTCGAGGAAACGCGCGAACTCTTCGAGGCCTGCAACTACGACATGGCCTACATCTTCAAATACTCCATCCGCAGCGGCACCGTCGCCGCCGATCTCGCCGATCAGGTGCCGGACGCGGAGAAGGAGCGCCGCAACCAGGTGTTGTTGGATATCCTCCGCAAAAACTCCGAGCGCCGCACCGCGCAGCTCATCGGTTCGACCGAGGAGGTGCTGGTCGAGGGTCCGGACAAGACCGGCGCACATTTTACCGGCCGCACCCGCGGCAACCGCGTTTGCGTGTTCGATGCCGATCCCCGGCTCGTCGGCCAGCTCGTGCCGCTCAAGATCGAACGCGCGACGGTCAGCACACTTTATGGCTCGCTCGTATTGAGCGGCGTGGAAAACTGAATCCGCCAATGTCACTCACCCTCGCCACCCTCATTCCCGGGCTGCTCATGCTGTTGTTGGGCACCGCCCTGCTCAGTGGCCGGGCCACGGTGCCGGCTCTGCTCAAGGCGTTTCCGCGCTCCAACACCGCGGCCGTCCTGCTTTTCGGCGGCGGCGCGATCTGGTTTCTTTACAAGGTCTGGCATTTGCCCGAAGCGGACTTCGGCCAATACCGCACGATCCTCGCCATCGCGTTCGGCGCGATCGCGGTGCTGTCGTTCAAGTATGTGCCCGACTTTCTCGCGGTGCGCGGGTTGTCCGTGCTGATTCTGCTCAGCGCCTCGCCACTGCTCGACGCGGCTTACATGCACTACGATCAACCGCAGCGGTTGTTCATGGTGAGTATCGTCTATCTCTTCATTGCGCTGGCCATCTACCTCGGCGCGTCACCGTTCCGGTTGCGTGATTTCTTCGAATGGCTGTTCCGCACGCCGGGTCGCAGCCGCACGCTGGGCGGAGTCGTTGCCGGATACGGCCTCCTGCTTGCCATCGTAGCCTTCACCTACTGAGAACAGTGTCCGATCAAACGAATCCCATTCTGCTCGTCATCGCCGGTCCGGCGGGTTCCGGCAAGAGCACGCTCTGCGAACGGCTCGTCAGCGCGGGCTCCCGGTTCTCCCGCGTCGTCACCACCACCACGCGCGCGCCGCGTCCCGGTGAAATCGACGGCGTGCATTATCACTTTCTCACGCCGACGCAGTTCGACGAAAAACTGGCCAAGGGCGAATTTCTCGAATGGGCCTGGGTGCATGGCGATCGCCGCTACGGCACGCTCGCGGCCTCGGTGCTGGACCCGCTCAGCCGGGGCGAAAGCTTGGTCGCCAATGTCGATGTGCAGGGTGTGGCCAGCATCCGCGACGCGAGCACGCGCTACCCGCTGCTGGCCCGCAGTCTCGCCACCGTATTTATCAATGTGAGCCACGAGCAGTTGCAGCGCCGCATTCGCGAGCGCGGCACGGACGACGAAGCCGAGATCGCACGCCGCATGGCCACCGCTGAAAAGGAGATGGTGGAATCGCCGAAGTTCGAATACCACATCGAGAGCGGCAGCCGGGACGAAGACTTCGCCGCGCTGCTCGCCATCATCAAGCAGGCGCGCGCCAAGCTCGCGACCGCGGTCGATTGATCGGGTTGTAGACCCGGCCACCGGGCCTGCAAAGTTGCGATTGGGCGCACATTCACTCGCTGTCCACGATATAGTGACAGCCCTTGCTCACCGGATTGAGCGAGGCGGCATGCACCACCAATAGGGCGGTTTGCACGGCATTGCGCAGTTCGATGAGTTCACGTGTTACGCGACAGTCGCGATAGAAACTCTGAATCTCCTCGCGCAGCTCAAGCAGGATGCGGCGTGCGCGGGTCAATCGTTTCGGCGAACGCACAATCCCGGCGTAGTTCCACATCGTGCTGCGCAACAGTTGCAGGTCCTGCCGGATCAAAGTCGGGTCGGCGTCGCGCAGCACCGGTCGCCACGGCCGGGGATCCGGCAGACGAAACTCGCCGGCGGCGATATCCGCGGCATCGGCTTGCGCCGTGAACTTGGCACTCGTGAGACACTCCAGCAGTGACGTGCTCGCCAGCCGGTTGGCGCCATGCAGCCCCGTGCAGGCCGTTTCGCCGATCGCGGCGAGGTGGCGGACGTTGGTGCGACCCGCGAGATCGGTATGCACGCCGCCGCAGGAGAAATGCGCCGCCGGCACAACCGGAATCGGTTCACGCGTGATGTCCACCCCATGCTGTTCGCACCGCGCCGCGATGTTGGGAAAACGCTCGCGAATGAAACCGGGCTTCAACGCCGAGAGATCCAGAAAGACACACGGTTCCCCGCTCGCCGCGAGCTCGTCGTGAATCGCGCGCGAAACGATGTCGCGCGGCGCCAGCGAACCCAACGGGTGGCGGCCATCCATGAAGCGCTCGCCCTTCGCGTTGACCAGCACCGCGCCTTCGCCGCGCAGCGCTTCGGTGATGAGGAAACGCGGGGCGTTTTTCTTAAAGAAAACCGTCGGATGAAACTGCACGTATTCGAGATCGATCAGACGCGCACCAACGCGATACGCCATGGCGATGCCGTGGCCCACGCTGCCCGGCTGGTTGGTCGAGTGTTGGAAAATCTGGCCGAGTCCACCGTTCGCCAGCACCGTCTTCTTCGCGATGATGGCGTGCACTTCACCTGTGGTCGCATCCAGCACATAAGCTCCGTAGCAGGTGAGCGGGGCATAGCGGTCCACCGGACTTTCGCTGTTGTGCGAAAGGGTGAGCAGATCGACCGCCACCCAGCCACTGCGTCGGGTGATCGCCGGAGTCGCATCGACCCGGGCCACGATGTTTTGCAGAATCGCGTGCCCCGTCATGTCCTTCGCGTGAATGATGCGGCGCGAGCTGTGACCGCCTTCGCGCGTATATTCCAATTCGCCGCGCGCATCGCGATCAAACGCCACGTCGAGTTCGTCGAGCAGCAGTTCCTTCACCGCGAGAGGTCCTTCGCGCACGAGATGCTCCACTGCCTGGGGATTGGCCGTGCCATCGCTGGCCTCGACGATGTCGTGTGCAAGCTTTTCCGGCGTAGCCGACTGTTCGTAAATGATACCGCCCTGCGCCCAGTCACTGTTGGCCACGAGAGGACCGTCCAACGAAAGCAGCTCCACGTTCAGCCCCAAGCGTGCGGCACGCAGGGCATACGCCGATCCGGCGAGACCCGCGCCGATGACCAGACAATCGGTGGTGATGGTTTTCACTTGGCGCGGCGACGCGGGCTTTTTTCCGGAATCGTCAGACTCAGGTCCACCGCCGTGGCCGAGTGAGTGAGGGCGCCAATGCTGATCACATCAACCCCGGGCAGCGCGTAATCGCGCAACGTCTCGAAACGCACGCCGCCGGAAACCTCCACCGTGGCCGCGCCACCGATGGACGCCACCGCGGCCTTCACCTGTGTCGGAGTCATGTTGTCGAGCAGGATGACCTCGGCGCCGGCCCGCACCGCTTCTTTAACCTCGGCCAGCGTCTTGGCTTCGACTTCAATCTTCGCGCCATGCGGCGCGGCTTCGCGGCAGCACTGCACGGCCTTCGTCAGCGAACCGGCCGCGGCGATGTGATTGTCCTTGATGAGCACGTGTTCGCCGAGCGACGAGCGGTGATTGTAAGCGCCGCCGCAGCGGACGGCGTATTTTTCGAGCGCGCGCCAAGCCGGCGTGGTCTTGCGCGTGTCGACGATGCGCACGCCCGTGCCCTTGACCGCATCCGTATAACGCCTGGCCTGCGTGGCGATGCCGGAAAGCCGCTGAATAAAATTGAGCGCGGTGCGTTCGGCCGTAAGCAGCGCCGCGGTCGGTCCGCTGACCTGCAGCACGATTGCGCCCGGTTTCAATCGGTCGCCATCCTGCGCCACCACCTTCACCTTGAGGGCGGAATCGACGCGGGCGAACACTCGCGCCGCAATGTCCACGCCGCAAAGCACGAGCTCCTGTTTCGCTTCGATGAACGCGCGCGAGGTGTGTTTCGGGGAAAAGATGGCGCGGCTCGTGATGTCGCCGAGGCCGGCATCCTCTTCGAGTGCGAGATCGATCAACTGATCGGTGCGGGGAGTGAGCATGGTGAGGGTTTTGATCCAATGTTCGTATTACGAACATTCGTTGCGTGATCAGGTGGCGGCGGGGGTGAGTTCGAACATGCGATCGATGCAGCGCGCCGCGCGCTGGCGCAGGTTTTCATCTAGCGTGACAATCTGTTCGGGTCGCGGAGCGCGCAGGGCGTCGCGGATTTTCTCCAGCGAATTGAGCTTCATGTAGGGACACAGCCGGCAGCCGCCGATGAAGTTTTTCTCCGGATCCTCCACCTCGAGCCGGCCGACCAGACCGCATTCGGTGAGCATCAGAAAATAAGGCGCCTGCGTGGCCTTCACGTATTTCATCATCGCGCCGGTGCTGCCGACAAAGTCTGAGGCTTGGGCGACTTCCTCCGTGCATTCGGGATGCGACACAACCTTAAGCCCGGGGAATCGCGCCCGGGCCTGTTTGATCTGCGCCACGTCAAACTCCTCGTGCACCATGCAGGTGCCGTCGGATGAAATGATTTCCTTGTTCACGCCGCGCTGACGCAGTTCGTGGCGGATGTTGTCGGCCATCAGCCGGTCGGGCACGAAAACGATGCGCTGCTGTGGCAGCGCGGCGACGATGTCGTAAACATTGCCCGAGGTCACACACACGTCGCACTCCGCCTTCACCTCGGCGGTGCTGTTGATGTAGCAAACGACCGCCGCGTCGGGATAGAGCGACTTCATCCGTTTCACGTCGGCGCCGGTGATCGAATCGGCAAGCGAACACCCCGAACCGCGGTCCGGCACGATGACGGTGGCCTGGGGGGAAAGGATTTTGGCCGTCTCGGCCATGAACACCACGCCGGCAAAGAGAATCACGTCGGCCTGCGCTTCCTTCGCCTTCAAGCTGAGGAAATACGAGTCGCCCTTGAAATCGCCGACGCCGTAAACGATCTCGGGCTCCACGTAGGAGTGGGTGAGGATGACCGCGTTTTTCTCCTGCTTGAGCTGGTTGATCTCCAGCGTGAGCGGCGCGATTTCACGACACGTTTCCAGATTCCATTTGCGGCCCTTGGGGTCGCATTCGACGTGCATGAGCGAACCGAGCAGGCGCTCCGCCTCGGCTTCAATCGCGACATCCGTAAAGTTCATGACGAAAACGTAGGGGACAATCCGCGCCCGTCAAAGACCAGTCACGGTTCCCCGATGGAAGCGTTGCGCGCGGTGGTGACGCGATTATGCTCATCCAATTGCACCACCCGCGCCTGGTGGCCGGAGATTTCCGCCGGCGCCAGCGTGGCGTAGTTGGCAATGATCACCCGGTCGCCCACGTTGACGAGACGCGCAGCCGCGCCGTTGATCTGAATCTGCCCTGGCTCGCCGTAGATGACGTAGGTGGTGAAGCGCACGCCGTTGTTGATGTCGTAAATATCCACTTGTTCGAACTCGAACAGACCCGCTTCGCGGCAAAGCGCACGGTCGATGGAGACCGAGCCTTCGTAATCGGGATCGGCGGCGGTCACCGTGGCACGGTGAAGTTTGGCGCGGAGAAAGGTTCTAAGCATGGGTCGTGGGACGGGAGGCGAAAAACTGCAAACCGTGCAAGATAAGCCCGGGTTCCACGGCGGTAAAGAGGCGATGCCGATTAAAGTGTGTCACCTGACCGCCCGTGCCGATGACCACAACCCGCGACCGCCCAAACACTTCGCGCCGTCCCTCACGGATCAATTCACGAATAGCCCCGGCGTGACCGTGCAAAATGCCGCTGCGCAGCGCGTTTTCGGTGTCGCGGGCCACCACGCGCGAAGCGGGACGCAACGCCACTTCCGGCAATCGCGCCGTGCGGCGCGCCAGCGCCTCGGGCCACAAGCCGAGCCCCGGCAGTATCGCACCCCCGAGCACGGTGCCATCACGTCGCAGAAAGGTCAGCGTCGTGGCCGTGCCGCAATCGACGACGATGACATCACGGCGCGGATACAGCTTCCGCGCCCCCAGCGCGGCGGCGACGCGATCAGCGCCCAGCTTGGCGGGATCAACATAAGCGATCTTCAAACCATGCTGGCTCAACGGGGTCAGCACTTGAGGTTCAATCGCCAGGGTTGCCCGCACCGCCTTTACCAAGGATTGAGTGCGGGCCGGCACCACGGAACAGAGCACCGCGCGGTCCACACCACCGCGCGCGAAGCCGCGCAATGCTTCTTGTAGGGCGGGATCGCCTGATCCCGCCTTGGTCTTTCCCACTCGCATTGGCGGGATCAGGCGATCCCGCCCTACATCAATCCGTGTCGCACGCAGCAGGCGCTCGCCCGCAAACAATCCGGCGAAGAGGGTCGAGTTGCCCAGATCGAGCGCGAGCGTTCTCAACGTGCAGCCTCCAACCATTTTGCCAGCGCAGTCGCGAGTTCGCACACTCCGGCCAAATTGACCGGCTCGGCGTCTGCCGCTTGAAACAAACGAAACGGATGCCCTGTCGCGGTTTCGATCTCATCAAGATCGTTATGCACCACCGCATCCACGCCGCCCTCGGCGAACTGTCGCGCCACCGCCTCACGGCGCGTCGCAACATCCGCCCCGGCAGTAAGCTTGAACCCGATCACCCGCAGCGGCTGCGGCGAGAAACCGCGGAGCTGCGGCAATATCTTGGGCACGCGCACCAAGTTGAGCACCATCGCATCCGCGGCGGAGTCGAGCTTGCCGGCATGCACCTTGGCGGGGCGGTAGTCCGCCACGGCCGCCGCCATGATCACCGCCGAAAAATCGCCGCTCGCGAGCCGGGTGCGCAGTTGGGCGGCGAGATCTTCGGCCGAAGTAAACACCGCGGTCGGAACCGCGGTTCTTGGTGTCATCGCCCCGGTGCCGCGCAGCACATGAACGTCATGTCCGCGCTCATGCAACGCATCCGCCAAGGCCGCGCCGGTGGCCCCCGTGCTGCCATTGGAAATGTAGCGCACGCGGTCGATCGGTTCACGCGTGCCGCCGGCGGTGATGAGGATTTTCATTTCGGCAGAGCCGCCAACACCTCGGCGGCAATCGCCTCGGGATCCATCAAGCGCCCGGCGCCGTCTTCGCCACAGGCATGCGGACCATCCACGGGATCAAGCACGCGCACGCCCCAATCGCGAAGCTTGGCGAGCGAAGCCGTCGTCGCCGGATGCTGCCACATGTGGTGATTCATCGCCGGCGCGATCCACCACGGTTTTTGTTTCAATTCCCACGCGAGAAAGAGCGCGCCGACGGGATCATCGGCGAGGCCGGCCGCAAGCCGATTGATCGTGTTGGCCGTGGCCGGACAGAGCAGGGCCAGATCGGCCGCCCGCGCATGTTCAATGTGATCAAGCGCGCGGCCCTCTTCCCACAAATTCGAAAACACCGGGCGACCACTGAGGCCCTCCAACGTGGCCGCGCCGACAAAGCGCAATGCCGCGGGCGTGGCGACGGTTTGCACCGTCACGCCCGCCTGCGCGAGGCGCGAGATCACCGTGCAGGCCTTGTAAGCCGCAATGGAGCCGGAAAGAAGAAGGAGGACGTTAGCGCGCGACATTGTCGATGAGTCGGGTTGAACCGAGCCGCACTGCGCCGAGGCGGCGGCCGGGCCGGTCTTCCACGTAATCCACCCGGAAACCGAGCGTGGTTAGTTGTTCCGTCGCCGTCGTGGCATCGGGCGCGGATTGCAGGATCGCATGAAAGCGCGGAGCCAGCGTGCGTTCGTCAGGTGTGAGGCGAACATTGCGCGAGCTGAGGGCCAAACCATCGGCTTCGCGCACGGTGGGCCAGCCGACAATCTCCGTCTCCAGAAAAAACGCCTCGGCCATGCCGCGAATAAGCTGGAGTTGCTGCCAATCCTTTTCGCCGAAGTAAGCGCGATCGGCACCCGCGATCTGCAGCAGCTTCATCACGACCGTGAGCACGCCGGTGAAATGACCCGGCCGGTGCGCGCCGCACAGCTCGCGGCTGAGGGTATCCTCTTCGACGGTATAGTGCCGGCCGTTGGGATACATCTCACCGACAGAGGGGGCGAAGACGGTGTCGACGCCGGCTTTTTCCATGAGCGCGAGATCGGCCTCCAGCGTGCGTGGGTAGGTGTCGAAATCGGTCGCCTCGTCGAATTGCGTGGGGTTGACGAACACGCTCGCGAGCACGACGTCGCATTCCTGCCGCGCCGCCTGGATGAGCGAGGCGTGCCCCCGATGCAATGCGCCCATCGTTGGCACAAACCCGATGATGCGGCCCGCGGCCTGATGCGTTGATCGCAGCGCCCGCCACTCCATCACGGTATGCACGATCTTGGGCATGTCAGAACGACTCCTTGGCGTTGGGAAAACGACCGGTCTGCACGGCCTGGGCGTAGGCCTCAAGCGCGCGTCGCGTCGGTTTGGCGACATCGCCGAACCGGCGCACAAACCGCGGTTTGAATTCGTTGTTCAGTCCGAGGAAATCGTGCCACACGAGCACCTGACCGTCGCAGTGCGGACCGGCGCCGATGCCGATGGTGGGAATCTTCACCTTGGCCGTCGCCTCGCGCGCGAGCTCCGCCGGGATGCATTCGAGCACGAGCGCAAACGCCCCGGCCTCCTGCAGCGCCGCCGCATCTTTCAAGAGCTGTTTGGCCGCGGCGGCTCCGCGCGCCTGCACTTTGAATCCGTCGGTCGCCCGCACCGATTGCGGCAGCAGACCGAGGTGACCCATCACCGGGATGCCCGCTTCGACGAGGTGGCGGATGATCTTCAAATGGCCGGCCGCCCCTTCAAGTTTGACGGCTTGGGCGCCGGCACGCAGCAGCGCAGCGGCGGTATCGAGCGCGAAGGCCTTGCCCTTGCGGCCGGAAAGAAAAGGCATGTCGGCCACGATGAAGCAGCCGGGATTGCCCCGGGCGACCGCGCGCGTGTGCAACGCCATGATTTCCGGCGTGGCGCCGAGCGTGTCGGCTTCGCCGTGCACGGTCATCATCACGCTGTCGCCCACGAGCACGCAATCGACCGCCGAGCCGGCGACGAGTCGCGCCGAGGGGGCGTCGTAAGCCGTGATCATCGCGATCTTGCGACCGGCGGTCTTGGCTTGGGCGAATTCACGAACGCTTTGCATGAGACTGCACACCCAAGGCCAGTGACAGCAAAGTGCAAGGGCGGGGTGCGTCATGCGCCCGCGCCGCTCACTCCCGGCCGAGGTAGCGTTTCATTTCATTCCGCCAGCCGTCACCCTGAATCACCTCGAGCAACGCGACATTGATGGCCTTGCGACGCTCACTGCCCAGCGGCAGGGCGATCGCGTAATCGCGGCGCTCAAAAGTGCCGGGCAGCATTTGGAGCTCGGGGAAATCGCGCAGCAGGTAGCGCACCAACGGTTCATCATAAACGCCAGCTTGGGCCGCGCCGGACTTCACCGCGGCCAACACTTGCGCAACGTCATCAAACAGCAGGGCACGCACCCGGTGCGCCTCCAGGTAATGCGCGGCCGCCGATTGGCGAACCGTGGCGACCGTGACGCGCGGCAAATCATCCGGCCCGCGCACTTCACCACCGAGCCGGCTCAGTGTAAGCGACGAGGCGATTTGCGCGGTGAAACCCGAAATGATGATCACACTGGTAAACATCCACACCAGCGCGACGAGCCGGCCGCCCAGGGTGCGCGGTGCTTTGTCGCCGTAACCGACCGTGGTCATCGTCACCGCCGACCACCAGAACGCGGAACCCAGCCCATGCGCCGGCGGGCCGCCGAACTGCTCGGCGTTGGCCCGGCGTTCAAACAGCCAGACCCCGAATCCGGCCACGAGCAGCACCACGGAAAGCGCGGCCACGACCTTGAGAAAGTCCCACGAGAAAAACGCCCGCAGCGTGGCCCACCAACCGCTCTCCTGCACCACCGGCACCACGATGCCCAGCCCGGCGTTGAAGTAGGGTTGGGAAAAATCCACCAGGCGCGCGCGATCCGCCGTCACGGTGATGGCGGCCATTGAGGCATCAAGGGATTGATCGGCGACTCCCGTGATGAGCGTCTCGGGTTCGCCCATTTCGCGCAGCTCATAATCGAGCTGCAGTCTAGCCGCCACGTCGCTCCACAGATCGACGGCAATGCCAGTCCATGCACCCGTGTCGTCCTTCATCGCAAACGGCGGCGCTTCCCGCGTGCCGATGACAAGCTTCTTCGGGGATGACGCAGCGGGCTCGGCGGCGCGGGTGGCAAGGGTCAGCGAGGCAAAGACAAGAACCGTCAGGAATGCTTTCATGCCGTCAGCTTACCCACACGGCGCCGGGGATACAACCCGCGAGGCCCGCATCAGCGCAGTCGATCAAGTCGTCGCGGACTGCCGTTGGGCGTCGGATCGCTGGCGCCATTCCAGCACGGTGATGAGCAAGGCGGGCAGAAAGGTGAGGGTGACCGCCATGGCGAATAGCAGACCGAACAAAACCACGGCGCCCACGCCGCGATAAAGCTCCGTGCCGGCACCGGGAATCAACACCAACGGCGCCAAGCCGCAGACCGTGGTCACGGTTGACATGAGGATGGGACGCAGCCGCGAGGCCACGGCCGTCTCGACAGCCTCACGCACCGAAACACCGACCTCGCGCAAATTTTGCCGGGCCTCGTCCACAATGAGAATCGGATTGTTCACCACTGTGCCGAGCAGGATCAAAAACCCGAGCATGGTAATCATGTCGAACGGCTGCCGGATCTCCCCCAGGCCCAGCCACGGCAAAATCGCGCCCACGGCGTTGAGCAACCACAGACCGATAATGCCACCGGCGATGCCGAGCGGCACGCTGATCAAAATCATCAGCGGATAGCCCCAATGCGTAAAGATCACCACGAGAAGCAGGAAACTCAGGATGATCGAGATGATGAAATTCCCGCTCAAAGCCTCACGCGTTTCCATGAGTTGATCGCTGGCCCCGGACAGGTCGATACTGACGCTCGCAGGGATTTCACCGGCGGCGCGCATGGCACCGACCACTTGTTCCTCCACGATGCCGACGCCGGTTTCGAGCGGCACCGAGCGCGGGGGAATGATGTTGAGCGTGACGGTGCGGCGGCCGTCCACGCGGCGGATCGCATCCGAGTCCACCGTCTCGTGAATTTCCGTCACCGCGCTCAGCGGCAGCACGGCGCCATTCGGCGCATAAAGCGGCAGGTCGGCCAACTCGTGCACCTCGCGCGAACTTACGGCGCCGCTGTAGAGAAAGATGTCGATCTTGTCGTCATCGAGAAAGAATTCGTCCGCATAGGCGCCGTCCGACATGGCGGCGACCGCATAACCGAAATCCGTGCTGCTGAAGCCCAGTTCAGCCATGCGCTCCCAGTCGGGCCGCAATTCGATCAGCGGCTGGCCCAGCACGAGCGATGAGGGCGATGAGCCAATTTGGGGGGATTCCAAGGCTTCCTCCGCCCGCCGGTAGGCGTTGAGCGCCGTGCGATAAATTTCCGGCAAATCGGGACCGGAAATATCAAGGTTCACACTGCGAGTGCCGCCATCGTTGCTGGAGATGATGGAGCCGCGCGATGAAAACGCCCGCATCCCGGGGTAGGAGCGAAAGTGCGTCGTGAGCGCCGCCATCAGGGCGTTGATGTCACCCGGTTCAACCGTGGTGGCGATCACCCGCAGGGAGCCCGGCTCGATGCCCATGTTGAACGAGGCAATCGGCGGGATGTCGGAACGACCGGCGGCGAAATCATCCCGGGGCACCTGCAGATGCGGCAGGAAGTGCGCGTTGATGCGTTCGCCCAGTCCCGCCATCTCATTCAGGCTGTAACCCGGTGGCGCAATGAGCCGCGAGAAGGTCTTGGCTTCCTCGCCCTCGGGCAAATATTCCGCCGGCGGCGTGAGGAACACGATGGCGCCGAGCGTCACGATCACAGTCGTCGCCATGACGGTGAGGCGCCGGCGCGGCACGGCCAGCAGCCAGCGGATGCCACGAAGGATGCGACCGCCGGATGATGCCGATGCGTCGGCGGCGGTCACTTGGGTGCCATTGGCAAACTTCAACCGGGCGGTCGCCGCGGGCACCAAGGTGACGGCCACCAACATCGAAAGCATGATCGAAGCGGAAATCGCGATGGCGATGTCAGAGTAAATTTGCCCGGCCTCCTGTTCCACGAATAGCACGGGCACAAACACGAGCACGGTGGTCAGAGTGGAGGCGAGCACGGCGGTCCAGACCCGGCGCACCCCGGCGACCGCGGCTTCAAACCGGCCGAGCCCGCGCCGCCGTTCCTGCTCGATGGCCTCGAGCACCACGATCGTGTTGTCGAGGGTCATGCCGATGGCAAAGGCCACCCCGGCCAGCGAAATCACGTTGATGGTGCGACCGGTGATCAGCAGACCGAGAAAGGCCGCAATGGTGCAAACGGGAATTCCCAGCAGGCCCACCGCCATGAGCGCGCCGGAACGCAGGAACCAGAACATGACGCCCGCGGCCAGCAGCGCGCCCAGGCCCAGGTTGGTCCAGACATTGGCCACCGAATCCTCGACATAGACCACATCGTCATTCGAAAGCGCCATGGTCAGGCCGGCCGGTTCCAGCACCTCGCGTTTGATCCGCTCAATCTCGGCCAGCACGGCCGCGCGAATCGCGATCACGTTACCGCCGGTTTCGCGCTGCACGGACAGCCCGACCACGGGATGGCCGTTGAAAAAGGACAGGCCGCGCAATTCCGCCCGGTCGAGGCGCACCTCCGCCACATCGCCGAGACGGACAATATTGTCGCCCTGGCGGGTGAGGATCAATGTCTCCAGCTCCTCGACCTGGGTGAACCGGCCCACGGTGCGCAGCAGGTAACGGCGCTTGCCGCTGTCGAGATCACCGCCGGAGACATCGCGATTGCGGCTGCGAATGGCATCGCGCACATCGCTGAAGGTGAGACCGCGTTTGGCCAGCAGGGCCGGATCGACCAAGATCTGGATCTGGCGTTCCACGCCGCCGCTCAGGTTGACCTGAGAGACACCCTCCACGCGTTCCATGCGCGCGCGCACATAATCATCCACGAAGTCGCGCATCGACGGCATGTCGAGCCCGCGCGGGTTGCCCTCCAGCGGCATGACGCGGAAATACAGAAACGCGTTGTTGGAAAACGAGCTGGTGAGCAGGCGGGGCTCATCAACATTTTCCGGATAGGACGGCACTTGGCTGAGGGCGTTGTTCACCCGCACCAGCGCATCGTTGATGTCGGTGCCGAAGGGAAATTCCAACTCGATGCTGGCGCTGCCGGTCGAGGCCGTCGACACCATGCGCCGGAGGTTGGGGATGCCGCGCAGGTATTCCTCCTGTTCGATCAGGATTTCCTTTTCCACGTCCTGCGGCGTGGCGCCCGGCCAGGACGTCTGCACGCTGATGGTGCGCACCTCCAGATCCGGGATCATCTGCACCGGCACGCGCAACGCCGCCATGATGCCGAAAAGGCACACGATCAAGGTGGCGACAATCAGCAGGGTGCCGCGGCGATAAAGGGCTTCAAGCATCACGGGGCGACGGATTCAGGATTCGCGACCGGCAAACACAATCGGCTGGCCCTCACGCAGCGTCTCGTTGCCCCGGATCACCACCAAGTCGCCCGGTTGCACGCCACCGCGGATTTCCACCGACGAGGCAAAGCGTCGCCCCACTTCGATGCGCCGTTGCGTGGCTGACCATCGATCGCCTTCGCGTCGGGCCAGCCACAAATTGGTGGTCCCGTCGGGGCGGCGCACCAGCGCATCGCGCGGCACGGCCAGCACGGTTTCCTCGCTCAGCAATTGAAACTCCACCGTGGCCGCCATGCCCGGGACCAAGGTCAACGCCGCGGGATCGGTCGGTTCCACCCGGGCCAAGAACGTGCGGGCCGCAACATCGCCCACCGGCACCAACGCCACCACGCGGGCCGCGATGGCACCGGAACCTTCCACCGCAAGGATTCGCACCGGCGTGTCGCTTCGCAACCGCGCGAATCGCTGCTGGGGCACACGCACATCCACGCGCACAGCCCCCGTGCCGACCAATTCCAGAACCGGCGTGCCCGTGGCCACCCATTCACCCGCTTCGGTAAGTTTGCGGCTGATCACGCCGGCGAAGGGGGCGACAACGACATGGCGTTCCAAAATCTCCTCGGCCTGCTTGAGCTGCACGGCCAGTTCCTCCACACGCGCGGCCGAGATTCTGGTTTCGGCCGCACGGGTCTCGGCTTCGGTCACCGAAATGCTGTTGCTCGCGCGCAATCGATCCGTCTCCTGCTGCCGCCGCTGGTTTTCGGCGAGTTGTTCACTGGCCGCGTCGAGCGCGGCGCGGGCGCGCGCCACTTCGAGTTCGCCCAAGGCCGAGTCCAGCCGCAACAAAGGCGCGCCGGCATCCACCTGAGCGCCGGCGTCCACCAGGACATCGGCCACCAGCCCTTCCGTGCGCGCGGACAGCGCAGCGCGGCGTTCCGCCGTGACCGTGCCGGGCAAGACAAACGAGTCGTCGACCTTGACCACGGCCAATTCAATCCACTCCACCGGGGCGGCGGATTCAGACTCCGCGCGAATCGAGCCGTTTAAAATCAGGGTGAATGCCAATATCCGCCACGGGCGGGAGAAACAGGTTCGGGTCATCATTCGCGCGTTGTCATCAATTGAAAGTCATGGCCACGGGCGCCTAGCCTAGCGCAAAGCCTGGCGGGCGCAAGCTGCCGCGGTCGATGTTGGGACGAATTTGCGGGTTCACTTCCAGAACGGCACACCCCACGCTGTGTCCCGTTGCCCATGACAATCTCCATCCCTCCCTTTTTTGCGCGGTGGTGCTGCGCGGTCTGCGCCCTCTTGATTTTGGCCGGTTGCGGCAAACGCGAGACGCTCGTGCAAAAAGCCACGCGCGACGGCATCATGCTCGTCGGCAACGGCGCCGAACCATCCGACCTCGATCCGCAGACGATCACCGGCATCCCGGAGCGCAACATCACCGCCACGCTGTTCGAGGGCCTCACGCGCAATGACCCCAAGACGCTCGAAGCCAAACCCGGCGTGGCGAAAAGCTGGGATGTCTCGGACGACGGACTCGTTTACACCTTTCATCTGCGTGATGACGCGGTCTGGTCGGACGGCAAGCCGGTCACCGCCGGGGATTTTTACGCGTCGTTTCGCCGCCTGCTGTCCGCCCAACTCGGTTCCGACAACGCCGACCAGCTCTATCTCGTCGTCGGCGCCGAGGAATACCACAAGGGCACGCTCACCGATTTCTCGCAGGTGGGTTTTCGTGTGATCGATGACCGCAAGCTCGAAGTGCGTTTGAAGTATCCCGCCCCGTTTCTGCTCAAGACCATGGGCGCGCGCTCATGGTATCCGGTGCCGATGCATGTGATTGAAAAATTCGGCGATCCGCTTTTGCCCGGCAATCAGTGGACGCGCCCCGGCAATATCGTGAGCAACGGCCCCTTCGTGCTGAAGGAGTGGCGGCCGAACAGCTACATCGAGGTGGAGCGCAACCCGACCTATTGGAATCGCGAGACCGTGAAATTGAACGGCGTCCGCTTCGTGCCGATGGAAAACCAGCCGGCCGAAGAAGCCGCGTTCCGCGCCGGCCAATTGCACAAGACCGAGCGCGTGCCGCTGACCAAGATCGCGGTCTATCAGCGCGAGGCGCCGGAGAAACTCCACATCCATCCCTATTCGGGCGTTTACTACTACAACTTCAACGTGAACCGCGCGCCGTTCGACGATGTGCGCGTGCGCCGCGCGCTCGCCATGGCGGTGGACCGCGTAAGCCTCGTGAACAACGTCACGCTCGCCGGCGAAATTCCGGCCTATCACTTCACCCCCGAGGGCATCGGCGGCTACGTGAGCCGCGCCCGGACCAAGCTCGATTTCGATGAGGCGCGCCGCCTGCTCGCCGAGGCCGGTTATCCCGACGGCAAGGGCATGCCGCCGATCACGCTGCTCTACAACACGGCGGAAAATCACCGCGTGATTGCCGAGGCCATCCAGCAAACGTGGAAACACGAACTGGGCATCGACATCACGTTGGAGAATCAGGAATGGAAGGTCTACTTGGACAACATGCAGCACGAGTTCTACCAGATCTGCCGCGCCGGCCTGATCATGGAACCCTACGATCCGTCGCAATTCCTCCGTGTCTTCACCTCCGACTCCGGCTTCAACCGCACCGGCTGGAAAAACGCCGAATACGACCGGCTCTACGAGGAAGTCATGCGCTCCAACGACGAGGATGAACGCATGGCCAAGATGCAGCGCATGGAGGAAATCCTCACCGACGAAATGCCCATCCTGCCGGTTTACTACTACACCAACCAATACCTGATGGACCCGGGCGTAAAAGGCTGGGAGGACAACCTCCTCTCCCTCGGGCCGTTCGAACAAGTGTGGCTGGAGTGAGTCGGAGGACCAAAACTAACAGTTTATGCCCGCTGAACTTCAGCGAATCTACCTCGGGTATATATCGCCCTCTGCTTCAGCAGGTGACGTGAGAACCATAATGGAATATGACTCTGGAGCTCTCGACGGCATTGCCCTTTGGAAAGGGACTCAACTGTCTCCCAACGTTTTCAAGGACGTGAAACTTTATGTGGCACCCAACGGTCAGGTGGGCGATTGTGTGCCTAACATTCTCAGTTTACCGATTATATCTACTCGGTTCAAAAAACTACTGTATCCCCTTGTGACGGGTGATGTGCAATTTTTCGAAGCACCACTCTATGACCAAGAAACCAGAAAACCAGAATCCGGATATTGGGTAATGAACATCCTCGCGCGGAGTGATTGCATCGATTTTCAACGCTCGGAATATTCCTATTTCCCCGAAAGTGACATCATCTGCTCTTTCGAGAAATATTGCATGGACTCCAAACGACTGCCGTCCGCAGCAATTTTTCGCGACGAGAATACCGCTTCGGAATTTTTCGTTTCTGAGGCAGTAATGCGAATCGCGCGCCATGCTACTATCACAGGCATAACTTTCGAGGAAATCGAAGTCTCCTAGGAAGGCATTTCAACCGAATCGCTGGCGTAACGCACGCAATGCACGTAGCGAGCCGGCTGCGATAATTTGAAAGCCGCTCGAAACTCGCGAGTCGGACTCAACCCACTGCCAAAACCGTTCGGCTGTCGATACGGCTTCAAGCCAGAGGTCCAATTCATAGGGCATCGGTGGTGCCGGTGAGAAGTCTGGTTCTGGCGTCGCGTCACCCGGTCGTGGTGCCCAGAGCATCGGCAGCATATCATAGGTCGGCGCAAGGCGCAGCGGCAGCTCCGGTTCGAGAAAAAACGTGAGGTTGCCGAAGTGCATGTCGGTATTGCCAATCAGGCGACCGAACAATCGGCGCAATCGGATTGCGCGCAGGTCGGCGTCATTGATCCAACCACGCTCATGCAAACCGGCCGCGGCCACCGCCCAGGCATTGGTGTCACCCCCAGTGAAACCTGCGTCATGCAAAGCGCGCAGGGAAACGACCCCGCGCCGACCGTGCGCACCGATGCGATCAAAGCGCGGCAGTTCATAAAAACGCCGTTGGCCATAATCGAAAGTTTGAGGATGCAATGCTTCCGCGTCGCCCCGCGATGTGTCCATGAGACACATTACCGCGATCGATTCGGCTGCGAGCAGGTCGGCCCAACGCCTGCCCGCAGGTGCATCGAGCAGATCGGTGAACTTTACGATCACTGCCGAAATTCGTTCGGGATCAGGTCCACGTAACCATGCCGTGAACTTCGGTTGTTCGCCTTCGACTGACGAGCCAGCGGGTTGCCCGGCGTTGGCTTGGTTCGCGAATTGAGGGTAGCGGCTCGCACGGGTTTCTGTTGTGACGGCATCGGCAAGTTCACGATTGAACAGCGCACGGGCCGTGGCTTCATCGCCCAAAGCGAGATTGCCAGGCAAATTGTCACCCCATTCGCGCAAATAGGCGATTGTCTGGTCATCCGACCAATCGCGTGGATCCGTTGGAAACCCAAGGCGTTCCGGCAATCGCCGCGCAATGGCCCGCCCCAGAAAACCTTGAGGCCTCAAATCGGTAATGAAAAAGGGCAACCCTTCGCAAAAGCCCGCATGATCGTGAACCTGATCAGCCCAATCCGGACGCACGGCCAGCGAAGCCCAGTCCAAATGCCAACCGCCATGCAATGCCGTCAACGTGCCCCATTCGTGAGCAATACCGGTGGTGGTAATCCGGGCAAATCGCAGATCGCCGCTCAAACCTTGAATAGTGCGGCGCAGCGCATACCGCGTGTTCCGGGTCTTGCCGAGTTGCACCACTTCGCGGCCAAGTTGGGCTATGGTGCGCTGCACGGTGCGCCGATTCACCCCCAATGGCTCGGCTAATTCTTGCGCACCAAGCGGCCCCGTCGCCTGCAATCGCAGACGAATCTGTGCGGAATCAATAGAGGTGGGTCGGGCCATTTAGATGATATTATGTCCAGATATTTTGCCTGATTAGATTCTGTCTAAGATTTTATAATGAATTATTTATAAATTCCAAACCCTTAGTTTTGTCCAGATGTTTTGTCTAATAAAGATCGGCTTCGGACAGGTTTTCTGCAAGCAAAAAGCCCGGTCGTAATTGACCGGGCTTTGTCGTTGGCAAAGTTGCGTCGGGCTTAGGCCTCCAGCTGCGGGCGGGAGGGCTCGGGCCAGTCGATGTGGTAGAACTTGCCGCGCTTCTGGTCGACGCGCTCGTAGGTGTGCGCGCCGAAGTAGTCGCGCTGGGCCTGGAGCAGGTTGGCCGGGAGGCGGGCCGAGCGGTAGCCGTCGTAGTAAGCGAGCGACGAGGCGAAGGTCGGGACCGGAATGCCGTTTTCGGCGGCGAGGCTCACGACTTTGCGCCAGTTGGCCTGCGCCTTCTGGATCGTCTTGTTGAAATACGGATCGAGCAGCAGGTTCGCGAGCTTCGGGTTCTGCTTGTAGGCCTCGGTGATCTTCTGGAGGAACGCAGCGCGGATGATGCAACCGCCGCGCCAGATCTGGGCGATCTGACCGAAGTTGAGCTTCCAGTTGAACTCGACCTGGGCCTGGCGCATGAGCTGGAAGCCCTGCGCGTAGGAACAGATCTTCGAGCAGTAGAGCGCGTCGTGGATCGCTTGGATGAGCTCCTTTTTCTTGGCCGGAGAAATCTTTTTCACCTTCGGGCCCTTGAGGACCTTCGAGGCGGCCACGCGCTCTTCCTTGATGGCGGAGAGGCAGCGCGAGAAGACGGACTCGGCGATGGTCGGCGCGGCCACGCCCATGTCGAGGGCGTTGACGCTAGTCCATTTGCCCGTGCCCTTCTGGCCGGCGGTGTCGAGCACGACATCCACAAACGGCTTCTTGGAGGCGGGATCCTTCTGCTTGAGAATGTCGGCGGTGATTTCGATCAGGAAGCTGTCGAGCGCGCCCTTGTTCCAAGTCGAGAAGATGTCACCCATCTCGGCGGGCTTAAGGCCGAGCAGACCCTTCATGAGGTCGTAGGCCTCGCAGATCATCTGCATGTCGCCGTATTCGATGCCGTTGTGAACCATCTTCACGTAGTGGCCCGCGCCGTTCTCGCCGATATAGGCGGTGCAGGGCACGCCGCCCTTGACGGGCTTGCCGGGCTGGGCGCCGAGGATCGGCTTCCCGGTCTTCTTGTCGACCTTGGCCGCAACGGCCTTCCAGATTTTTTCAAGGTGCTTGAACGCAGTCTTGTCGCCACCGGGCATGAGCGAGGGGCCAAACCGCGCGCCTTCCTCACCGCCGGAAACGCCGGAACCGATGAACAGGAGTCCTTTTTCCTTGAGGGCCTTCTCGCGACGAATCGTGTCGGTCCAAAGGGCGTTGCCGCCGTCGATGATGATGTCGCCGGGTTCAAACAGGGCGGCGAGACCGTCGATCACAGCATCGGTCGGACGACCGGCCTGCACGAGGATGATGGCCTTGCGGGGCCGGGCCAGGGACGCGACGAATTCCTCCAGCGTCTTGGTGCCGACCAAGCCGCCGGGCGTGGACGGGTTTTCCGCCACAAACTTGTCGGTCTTTTCGGTCGTGCGGTTGTAAACCGAGATTTGGAAACCGTGATCGGCGATGTTGAGGGCGAGATTCTGACCCATCACGGCGAGCCCGATGAGTCCGATGTCGGAGAGTTCTTTGGCCATAGGCGACTGTGGTTCTAGCGGATGTGCCGCCAAAAACCACCCGAATTTTCGAGCGGAGTCATAAACCTGCGCTCGGACAGTCTACCAACGCGTCGTAGTTTTCTTGCTCGGGAAAAACGGTGCGATCGCATCGATTGCCGGCTTCATGAACTTGGGTTCGTTGCGCTCGTAAACCCAGTGGAAACCCAAGCCGGTGATCACCACAAAAACCAGCACGGTCAAAAAGACCTTGTTGACCTGCGAAATGCCGCGAATGAGCACGATCGAAAGCGCGAAGATCGCGACGATCATGACCATTTTCAGCCAGAACTCGACTGGCACGCGTTCGAGCTTTTCCAAGGTGGTCAGGGCGAAAAGCGGCATGGCTCAAGCACTAAAGCCATGGGTTGGCATTACGAGTTCAATCCCACTGACTCCAAATTTCACGATTTTTTAGAACCCGCCGCGTGATCGCCGCGCGTCGCACAGTTGATCCACTGGCTGACGCCATCGGCGTAGTGTTCCTTCTTCCAAATCGGCACGCGCGCCTTCACCTCGTCGATGATGTAGCGGCACGCATCAAACGCGGCCCCACGATGCGCCGAACCGACCCCGACCCACACGGCCAGGTCCCCGATGCGCAACGCCCCCACGCGGTGGTGACAGACTGCATCCAGCACGGCAAATTTTTCGCGAGCCTCAGCCAGAATGCGCGTGCCCTCGGCCTCGGCCAGTTCCGCGTAGGCCTCGTAATCGAGCGCCTCGACCGGGTGACCTTCGTTGTGATTGCGCACCCAACCTTCAAACGTCACGCAAGCGCCGGCGCGCGAGTCGGCCAGTCCGCGCTTCAAAGCCGCGGCATCGATGGGTTCGTGAACGATGCGAAACATGCTTCAGCCTCCGGCCACCGGCGGAATGAACACGATGCGGTCGCCGTCCTTGAGCGGCGCATCCGCCGCGACAAACGCGCCGTTGACCGCCGCGCGCACGCGATCAGCCGGCAGCGAAAACGCGTGGCGCACGCGCAATTCCTCGTAGAGCGCCACGGGAGTGCCGGCCGTGGTTTCGACCGTCTCTTCGGTCAGGCCGCGCTGTTCGCGCAACAGGGCGAAATACTGGAGCTGCAGTTTCATAGGCCGCGGGCGAGATGGTTTCGTAGCGGCGAGCGCCAGCGAGCCGCTACGAGGGGAATAGGCGATGGAGGCTGCATCGACTTGGCGTTCATTCTTCAGTGGAAAAGTCCTGTTTGCCGCCGGTCTTGGCGAGCAGCTTGATTTCCCGGATGACGATGCCGTGCGACACAGCCTTGCCCATGTCGTAAAGCGTGAGCGCCGCCACGCTCGCCCCGGTCAGCGCCTCCATCTCGACGCCGGTTTTCGCATGGATCTGCACGCGGCAATGAATCGTGGCGATGCGGCCGTCCGCGCTGGTTTCAATGTCGATTTTGCAATCCTCCAGCGGCAAGGGATGGCAAAGCGGGATGAGGTTGCCGGTCTGCTTTGCGCCCATCACGCCGGCAAGGATGGCGGTTTGAAACACCGGGCCCTTTTTCGTGGCGATGTCGCCATCGCGCAGCAGCGCCGCGAGTTCTGCCGGCAGTTCCACGATCGCCACCGCATGCGCCGTGCGCTTGGTCACGGGCTTGGCGCCGACGTTGACCATCGCGGGCTGACCTTGGGCATTCAGGTGGGAGAGCATGACGGGTGAGGGTGAAGTGGCTTGCTTAAATCATTCAAGCCCACGACCAAAAATTCGCAATCGTGCCGGCGGGAAACTCGGTTTGATCCGCAGGCAGTTCCACGAATCCATCCGTGCCGACGAGGCTGGAAAAATCGCCGGAGGTGTTGGTGGGGCGGGGCACGGCGATTTGATCTCCCGTGTCATTCACGGTGAGTTTCACTGGCAGCAGGCATGCCAGCGGGGCTTTGAAAACAAACGTTTCTGCCAGCCGAACGCGCCGCGGCCCAACTGCGTTCTGGCGCGAAGCGTGGGCCAGCGCGGGCAGGGCGTAACGATGCAGACACGTGTAGGCCGAAACCGGATTGCCCGGCAGGGCGAAGACCGAAACCTGCCGCGGACCAAGTCCGAACCAGAAGGGTTTGCCCGGACGTTGCGCGACCCCGTGGAAGATCTTCTTCACGCCGAGCGCTTCGAGCACTTCGGGCAGGTAATCAAACTTACCCTTCGAGACACCACCGGTCAGCAGCACGACGTCAAACTCCGCCAGGATGTGCCAGACCTGATGCTCGATCTCGTGCTTCATGTCGTGCAGGTGAAACCGTTCGACCTGCGGGTAGCCCGCGGCGATCAGCGCGGCGCGCAGCGCATAGTCGTTGCTGCGGCGCACTTGATGCGGAGCGACAATCGCATCGACCTCCACCAGTTCGTCACCCGTGCCGACCACGGCGATTTTGGGCAACCGGCTCACGCTCAGCGTTGCACAGCCGCAGCTGGCGGCGACGGCGATTTCGCGGGCGGTGATCCGGCACCCCTTCGCCACGATCAATGCGCCGGCGGCGAAATCCGACCCGCGCGCATGGACGGATTGACCGGCGGCGACTTGGTATTCGGGATTGAGCGTGATCGCATCGTTGAGCTTGGTGGTTTCCTCGTAGGGCACGACGCAATCCGCGCCTGCGGGCAGCATCGCGCCGGTCATGATTTCCACGCACGCATCCGGCGCCGAGCCCAGATCAGCCGGTCGCATCCCGGCGGCCTGCACCGCGCCGACGCGAAACGTGCGCAGGCCCGCCGCCACGGCAGAAGAGCGCAGGGCGTAACCATCCATCGTCACCCGGTTGAACGGCGGCAGATCGCGATCCGCGCGGATATCCGCCCGCAACACCCGGCCATGCGCCTGCGTCAAGGCGCACGTCTCCGCGGGAAACGCTGCTTGGTTTCGCAGGATCAGGTCCAGGGCGTCGGCGGGGGTCAGCATGGTCAGCCGCACCATAGAACAACCGCACAGGTTTTCGCCACCGCGTTGTGTCCTCTCACCATTTCCTTAATCAAGATGCCACAAAAGTAACCTAATAGGTTACTTTTATCTGAGTTTTTAGTCCTGATCTTACTACAAAGTAACCCAATAGGTTACTTTGTAGTAAGATTATTTGCGAGTCCTAAGGGCGGGATGAATGGGGCTTTGCGAAAACCACGGCGCTGTGTCTTGGTGACTGACCATGTCCTCCGACCTTAGTGACCAGTTCAGCCGGCCGCTGCGCGATCTGCGCATCTCGGTCACGGATCGGTGCAACTTTCGCTGTCCCTACTGCATGCCGAAAGAGGTATTCGGCGCCGATCATGCCTTTTTGCAGAACAGCGCCTTGGCCACGCGGGACGAGCTGGTGCGACTGGTGCGCGCGTTTCGGGTCCTCGGCGTGGAGAAGGTGCGACTGACCGGCGGCGAACCGCTGCTGCGGACGGATCTGCCCGAGATCATTCGCGCGTTGAAACACGAATTACAGGTGCCGGACGTGGCGCTGACCACCAACGGTTGGTTCCTGGAAAAACAAGCGGCGGCGCTGCAGGCGGCCGGACTTGACCGGATCAACGTTTCGGTGGATTCGCTCGACGAAACCAAAGCCGGCGTGATGAACGGACTCGGTTTCAGCGTGGGCCGGGTTTTACGCGGCATCGATGCCGCGGCCACCGCGGGCCTGACGGTGAAAATCAACTGCGTGGTGCAGCGCGGAGTGAACGACGACGAGCTGTCCGCGCTGTGTGCGTATTTTCGCGAGCGCGGCCATCCGCTGCGTTTCATCGAATTCATGGATGTCGGCACGACCAATCATTGGCGGCAGGAGCAAGTCGTGCCCGCGCTCGACCTGATCGCGCGGATCAACCGCGAGTGGCCGCTCGAACCGGTCGGCCCGGCTTATCGCGGCGAGGTGGCGTCACGCTACCGCTACCGCGACGGCCGCGGCGAAATCGGCATCATCAGCTCGGTGACGGAGCCGTTCTGCAAGGATTGCCACCGTGCACGTTTGTCGGCCGATGGGAAACTCTACACCTGCTTGTTCGCCGCCCAGGGCCACGACGTGCTGGGTAAATTGCGCGGTGGCGCGGATGATGCGGCCTTGGTTGCATTCATCGCCGGCATTTGGCGCGGACGGAACGATCGTTACTCCGACGAACGCGCCGAGCTCATTTCCCGGCATGAATCCCGCCCAAAGGTCGAGATGAGCTACATCGGCGGGTAAGCCGCTCACTGATACCGCGCCGAACGGCCGAGGTAATTGAGCATCCAGATTTCCTTCCAGACGCGATACCGGCCGGCCTGGGTGATCTTGCCGAATTCCTCGCGCTCACTGTGCGGATTGAGAAAACCGAGCTGAGTGTTGAGCCGGTCAAGCTCGTGCTGCTGGGCGTTGAGATCGGCCAGTGGATCGTTTTCGAAGGCGACGGTCGTGTCCCCGGCGAGGCGCTGGCGGTGTCGCGCCAAAAGCCGCGGCAGGGAACGCCGCCAAGGCAGTCGCTCAACAAACCAGTTTTCCGGATAGAAACCGGCAAAGGGGATGTAGAAGTTGTCGGTGACGATCCGCGAGCCGTCCGCGGTGTGAGAAACCAGTGAATAACAGACCCCGACCATGCCCGAGGCCTGGGGCAAAAACGTGACCTGCACCCGGATGCGCGCGTCGGCATCCTGATAAACGGAACTGCGCAAATAGATGCCGCCGCCGATTTCCGCCTTGAGCGCCTGCACTTGTTTGAAGCCTTGGGCACGGAGCCAATCGCGCACCTTCAACAGCCGGGGCAGAGTGGGCCATTCCTCACCGCTTGCGTTGATGGCGTAGCGTGGAAACAGTGGCAACGGGCTGACGCTGAGGGCCTGGATGCCGAGCCAGTTGTAGAGCGTTTCGCCGAGGAACCAGATCAGCATGAACACAATCGCCAGCACCCAGAACGGCCGGTTGATGAGATCGAAATCGACGCAGATCTGGGCCGCGCCCAAGCCGAAGACCAGCCAGCGGAGCCAGCGCACAAAAATCGCGATCACGGGCGAACCGGCGCGCTGGTTGACCTGCACCAACACGATGGTGAAAACGATGATACCGAGAACGAAATAAGAGGTTTCCATGAGGAGGCCGGCGACGGTTCAACCGCCCGATGAACGGGGGAAGTAACTCGACTGGGCGAAAAAGGTAACGCGCCGTCAGCTCAAACGCACCGGCATGATCACGCAGATGAAGCTCTCCAGCGTCTTGAACACGCCAGGGCTGATCTCGTCCTTCAGTTCGAAGAATACCTCGTCCTTGGTCAGTGCCCGGAGCGGATCCATGATGAACTGCGGGTTGAACGCGACCTGCAGTTCGGGACCGCTGTAGCCGATCGCCATGGATTCGTGGGCCTCGCCGAAATCGGGACTCTGCGCGGTGATTTCGAGCAGGTTGCTCGTGAGTTTGATTTTCACCGAGTTGGCCTTCTCGCTGCACACGAGGGCGGCACGGTGCACGCACTGCAGGAAGAGCTCGCGCTCCAACTTGATGCGCTGGTGGGTTTCCTTGGGAATAACCTGTTGGTAATTCGGGTAATTTCCCTCCACCACCTTCGAGTAAAGGTAGATGCTGTCGATCAGGCCGCTGTTGTCCTTGTCGGTCGCGATTTGGAAGGCGGCCCGGCGTTCGTTGAAGTTGATTTTGACCTTCTCGCCCTTGTCGAGGAGGCGCAGCAGCTCGCCCACGGTCTTGGCCGGTAGGATGATGGCCCCGGCGGTTTCGGCCGGAACATCCATCTCTTTGGAAACGTGGGCCAGGCGGCGACCATCGGTGGCGACGAGCGTGAGTTTGCCGTCCTTGAAGTTGAAATACACGCCGTTGAGAATGTAGCGCGTTTCGTCGCTCGATTGCGCATACGAAACGCTCTTCAGCATATCGGTGAGTTCGCCTTGCTCGAGGTTGAAGGACTTTTCGTCGCCGAATTCCGGCAGGGGCGGGAACTCATCCTTGCCGATGCCCATGATGCGGAAATTGGAACCGCCCGAAGTCAGTTTGACCTGGTGATTGGGCGAGGCATCCACCGTGACATCGATGTTCGGCAGTTCGCGCACGATGCCGGCGAGGCGCTTGACGGGCAGGGTGACCGAGCCGGTCTCCTTGACCTCGGCCTTGATCTGGCAGCGGATGCCGAGATCGAGATTGGTCGTGGTCAGCGAAATCTGGTCCTTTTCCGCCTCAATCAGCACATTGCTCAGGATGGGCATCGTGGCTTTGGAGCCGACCACGTTGAGCACTTGGGCAAGGCCGTTGGCGAAATGATCGCGATTGATTTTGAATTTCATGGATGCGCGGGGCGGACGGGAAACGGGGAAATTAACAAAGTCTAAAAGAATACCTCTTCAATAATGAATTCCAACCGTATTCATATGAGCCGCGAAAAACCGGAGTAACAAGGTTCTTTCACTCTGAAAACCGGGTTTCTTGGGCCTGTGAAAAACTTCTGCGGAACTGCCAATAACCCGGGAGTTATGCGCAGCGAAAAGTTGCCGGCAATCAACGCGCAACTTGCTCACAACGTTTTTCCCAAGGCCGCCAGCCGCGCTTTGCGGGCCCGGTTGAGGTGGCGGAACAGCCCGTAAAAGATGTAGCCGAGGGTGAGGATCAGCAGCGCGACCTCCTTGAGCACGACCACGAGACCGGCCACGACCAAAAAGAGGATGAAGTTGCCCACCTGCGTGGTGGTTTGGAGGTCGACCTTCTTGCCGCTCGGATAGCGCACATGGCTCACCATCAGCACCGCGATCAGCACCATGAGAAAGGGCAGCGCCAGCGCCCAGCGATTGAGGGACTTGTCGGCCTCAACCAAAGTGATGAGAAACAAGACCAACGCGCCGACGGTGCCGGCGGCGGCCGGAACGGGCAGCCCCATGAAATCCTTGCTGGAATCGTCGGTATCCCGGTGGAGCAACGGGTTTGTGATCACATTGAACCGGGCCAGGCGGATTGCCGCACAGAGCAAATACATGAAACCGACGAACCAGCCGACATTGCGAAACCACATGATGCCCTGAGTCGGCGAAATGATGAAAAAGAACATCAACAAAGCCGGGGCGATGCCGAAAGAGATGATATCAGCGATGGAATCAAACTCCGCGCCGAAGAGGGATTCGCGGCCGCCCATGCGCGCCAAGCGGCCGTCGAGCATGTCGAACGCCGCCGCGCCGAGGATGAACCAAACCGCTATCTTGTAGTGATCGGTCGGCGTGCCGTCGAGGTATTGCCCGTCCAGCGCGGTTTCGGCCAGCCGAGCGTGGATGCAGTTGATCACCGCCATGAAACCGCAGAACAAGTTTCCCGCCGTCATCAGGTTTGGCAGGAAGTAAATCCGGCTCGCCTGGGTGACGTTGTAAGGGTTCTCCGGATCGTCGGGATCGCCCGGCGGAGGATGCGGTTGACCGGTCATGGTTATTTTTTGGTCAGGCTTTCGAGATACTTCCAGAACTTCGAATGCTGCTCGACCAACTGCTGTTCGCTGACCGGCAACCGGTTGCGCAGCAGGAAGTCCTCAAGCGAATTTTTGTGCAGGATGTAGTGGGTATGGAGGGTTTCGCCCTGCTGATCGAAATAGAAACGATAATCCCCCGCCCGCAGCCGGAAGAACACCTTGCCGGCGCGCGTAAACCTGCCCAACGGCTCGCGCGGGTGCTCAAGATCCGCCGGCTTCAGATTGCTGATCGGTTCGATGAGCTCCAGCTGCGTCAACTGGTCGAGCTGGTTGAGCTCGTGCAGACTTTGCTCGGAAAAGGTGACTTGATACATGGTGGGCGAAAGAAGGAGGCGGGTGGTTGTAACCGACGCTTGGTCACGGCCGTCACGTTAGCATCAACCCTGAAACCCGAATCCCATGAAAAACCCATCACTACCTTCACTCCTCGCCGTCGCAACGCTATTCCTTGCGCCGGCCGTGCTCTCGGCGCAACCCGCGCCGGATGACGATACCCCGCCGCCGCCCCCCGGTCCGCGCTGGGAACGCTTTGACGCCAATCACGACGGCCAACTCGACGAATCCGAACGCGCCGCGGCGGAAACCGCAATGCGCGCCCGCCTGGCCGAAAACCCGCGCTTTCTCGAACGCGCCGACACCGATAAGGACGGCGCGCTCAGCGACGCCGAATGGGCGGTCGCCAAGGAGAAGCTCAAGGGCATGCATCGGCAGCGCATGGAGAAAGCCAAGGAACGCCGCGAACTCGCACGCGATCCCGAATTCCGCCGGGGTTTCCTGCTCGGCAAGTTTGACGCCAATCACGATCACAAGCTCGATCAAGCCGAGCGCGCCCAAGCCCGCACCCAAGTGGAGCAGCGCATGCGTGAACACATGGAAAAGCAGCTCGCCCGGCTGCAGGCCGCCGATACCGACGGCGACGGCAAATTCAGCGACGCCGAGTGGGCCGCGGCGAAAGAAAACTTCCGCAAGGAGGTCCGCGAACTTCATCCCGGCCAGCCCGGACGCGGCATGCCCCCGCCGCCGGAGGCGTAAGACCGCCACGTAATTTCATTCGTTAACGAGACGGCAGACTGCATGGTCTGCCGTCTTTCGTGTTTCCAAGCGCGGCGTTCGCGGCACAATTGAGTCATGCCAGTAAAGCTAACCGACATCCGCGCGGCGCGCCGTCGCATCGCCAGCGGAATCATCCAGTCGCCTTGCCCGGAATCCATCCCGCTCTCCGAGATCACCGGGGCGCGCATCTTCTGCAAACTCGACAACTTTCAACGCACCGGTTCGTTCAAGGAACGCGGGGCGCGCAACGCGCTGCTGCGCCTGCCGGTCAAGCAGCGCAAACTCGGCGTGGTCGCGGCCAGCGCGGGCAATCACGCGCTCGGCCTGGCTTATCACGGCAAGCTCTTGGACATTCCCGTGACGGTGGTGATGCCCGATTACGCGCCGCTCATCAAGATCACCACCTGTCAACGCCTAGGCGCCAATGTGATCGTGCAGGGCCGCGATTTCGTCGAGGCGCGCGCCCTGGCGGACGAGCTTTCCGCCAAGCACGGTTTCACTTACATCCACGGTTTCGATCATCCCGACATCATTGCGGGGCAGGGGACGATGGGACTGGAAATCCTCGAACAGGTGCGCCAAGCCGATGCGATCGTATGCCCGGTGGGCGGCGGCGGTCTGATCGCCGGGCTTTCGCTGGCCGTCAAATCCGTCCGCCCCAAAGTGCGCGTCATCGGCGTCGAAAGCGCCGCCACCGGAAACTTCAGCGCGGCGCTCAAGGCCGGCAAACCCGTCCTGCAACCGCGCCGCCCCACGTTGGCCGATGGTCTCGCCACTCTCACGGTGGGAGCGAACGCGTTCGCGATTGCGCGCGAACATGTCGATGAGGTGGTCAGCGTCAGTGAAGACGCGATTGCGCTCGCGATTTTGCGCATGGTGGAACTGGAGAAAACCGTGGTCGAAGGCGCGGCGGCCACTCCCTTGGCTGCGATGATGTCGGGCCGGCTCCCGCAACTCGCCGGCAAGACCGTTGTGCTCACGGTCTGTGGCGGCAACATCGACCCCGCGATCCTCAGCCGCATCATTGAGTGCGGCCTCGTCACCGACGGCCGTCTCACCCGCTTCACCGCCCGCATCAGCGACCGCCCCGGCGGACTCGCCCGCTTGACGCGCGTCATCGCGGAGTGCGGCGCGAGCGTGAAGGACATCGCGCACGATCGCGCTTTCAGCGGCTCGGATGTTTCCGCCGTGCACGCCGTGTGCACGGTCGAAACCCGCGACCGCAATCACATCAAGGCCCTGCATCGCGCGCTGAAGAAAAATGGCTTCCCCCTCGTGGTGGCGAAATGATCGATAGGCAAACGCATCACGGGTAGGGGCGGTTGTCCCCAACCGCCCTTTCAGTCCTACCGGGAAATTATACCAAGTGAACTTTACCCCGAGAAAAGCCCTGCCGCATGTGGTGCCTCCGTGGGTAAAAACCGGGTCCTTGTATTTTATTACCCAATGTGCGGTTCCGGTTGGCGCCAAATGTCTGATTGAACCGGCTAGGGCCGAGGTGTTGCTCCAAAGTGTGCGTTATTATCACGAAGCCCAACGCTGGTTTGTGCGGATGTTTCTTCTCATGCCGGACCACTTGCACGCGTTGATTTCATTTCCCGGCGAAGTGGCGATTCGGGAATGTTGGCGCAATTGGAAACGCTTTACGGCCAGATCGGCAGGGGTGAAGTGGCAGCGGGATTTTTTTGAGCATCGCATTCGTTCGGATGAGTCGTGGGAGGAGAAGGCTGCCTACATTCGCGAAAATCCGGTTCGCCAAGGTTTGGTCTCTGAGGCCAATTCTTGGCCGTGGGTTTTCGTATCATGAAACAGGATCAAACCAGGGCGGTTGGGGACAACCGCCCCTACCTCATGAGCGCCGCCCGGAGGTCGGGCCCTACCATACTGGCTGTTGCCTGCCTGCTGGTATGGGCCGGTTGCCAAACGAAACCGATCACACCCTCCGCGCCGGTTGCGCCGGAAACGACTGAACAGGTTGAAACACTGCGGCAACCGCCACCCGGCCATGCGATCATCGTGGCCGGTCAGCGATTCGATGCGGGCACGCGGGTGGTGACTTGGGATGAGCCTGAAGGATACAACGCGTATCTCGTGCCGCCGTCACCCGCGGGCAAGCCGGTGGAGCCCTATGATAACCACGGTGTCAGGAAGCTGCCCGATCCCGCCGGAGGAGATCCGATCGAACCGGCCGCGCCGCCGGATTTGGCCGCGCTGCGCGCGGTCGTTGACCAGTTTGTGCTGCACTACGACAGCAAGGGGGGCAGCGCGCAGACCTTTGCGATTCTGCAAAAGCGTGGGCTCAGCGCGCATTTCCTGCTCGATGTGGATGGCACGATTTATCAAACGCTCGATCTGCGGGAGCGCGCCTACCACGCCACCATCGCGAACAGCCGGTCCATCGGCATTGAGATCGCCAACCTCGGCGCCTATCCGCCCGGCGAAACCCAGGAGATCGATGCTTGGTATCAAACGATGCCCGATGGAAAAATCGTCATGCGACCGCCACCGGAGGCGGGTCCATCCGGCGTGCGCACACCGGACTTTGTGGCGCGGCCCGATCGGCCCGGACTGATCCGCGGCCTGATTCATGGCCGCGAACTCGACCAATACGATTTCACGCCCGAGCAATACGCCGCGCTGGCGAAACTCCTTGCGGCCCTGCATCGGGTGTTCCCGCAGCTCGCACTGGATTATCCGCGCGATGCGGAAGGCCGGCTCTTGCAGCGCGTCATGAGTGCGGAGGAGTGGCAAACCTTCCGCGGCCTGATCGGCCACTTTCACATTCAGGCCAACAAGATCGATCCGGGCCCCGCGTTCCAATGGGACCGCCTCCTCGACGCCGCCCGCCGGGAAATTGAGTCAACCAAAGTAACCTATTAGGTTACTTTTATCGGACCAGCTCGTCCCAAACTACCTTTTAAAGCGAAAGTATGTGTCGTCTTAAAGTAACCTAATAGGTTACTTTCTATCGGAGTGATTTTTCCGACCGAAGGCTGGGTCGATGCGCAGTTTCGCGGCGACGAACAGGGAAGGCAGGCACGCGATCAACACCCACCAGAAGAAATTCACGTAACCGAGGGTTTCCTGAATCCAACCTGCGGCCATGCCGGGCAGCATCATGCCGAGTGCCATGAATCCGGTGCAGAGCGCATAGTGCGCTGTCTTGTGCTCACCTTCAGCGATCAACATCAGGTAGAGCAAATAAGCGGTGAACCCGAAGCCGTAGCCGAGCTGTTCAACCGCCACCGCCGCCACGACGAATCCGCTGCTTTCCGGCTGCCACCAAGCGAGCAGCACATAGACCGCATTCGGCAGATGCATCGCCGCCAGCATCGGCCAGAGCAGTTTTTTCAAACCGAATTGTGACACGATCCAGCCGCCGGCGAGTCCGCCCAGCGTTAACGCAATCACGCCGATGGTGCCGTAATAGATGCCCACCTGTTCCGTGTTCAGGCCGAGCCCGCCGGCCTCGCGCGGATCAAGCATGAACGGCGTGGCCAGCTTCACCAGCTGCGCTTCGCCGAGCCGATAGAGTAGCATGAACGCGATCGCGAGGCCGATGCCCGGCTTGCGGAAAAACGCCGCAAAGGTGCCGAAGTAACCCGCGGCGACATTGCCGGCGGACGGAGCCGCGTGATCGCCGGCTGGACGTGGGAGGACGAAAAAGTGATAGATCGCGGTCAGCGCGAAGAGCCCGGCCAACGTGCCGAATACGAGTGACCAGGCCAGCGAAGTGTCGCCGGTCGTGGTTTGCCAATGCCCGGCCAGCCACACGAGTCCGCCTTGGCCCGCGATCATCGCCAACCGGTAAAAGGTGCTGCGCACCCCGACAAACGCAGCCTGTTGATGCGACGGCAGCGCGAGCAGATAAAATCCGTCGGCCGCGATGTCATGCGTCGCCGAGCTAAACGCCAGTAACCAGAACAGCACGAGCGTCCATTTAAAAAAATCCGGTCCCGGCACGGTCAGCGCCACCCCGGCCAGCGCCGCGCCCACCACGAATTGCAGGCCCCAGATCCAGAAACGTTTCGTGCGAAACAAATCCACCACCGGCGCCCACAGCGGCTTGATAACCCACGGCAGGTAAAGCCAGCTCGTGTAGAGCGCGATGTCGGTGTTGGAGACGCCGAGGTTTTTGTAGAGCACGACGGACAGCGTCATCACCGCGACATACGGAATGCCCTGGCTGAAATAGAGTGAAGGCACCCAGCGCCAGGCGTGGGGAGAGGGAGTCGCGGCGGAATCCATGCGCGCCCGCAACGTGAGGCCCGGGCCGCCCGCATGCAACGTTCATCCCTATGACACGATTGCCGCCGATTTTTCGGAACGTTTTGCACGCGGCTGCGTCGAACTCCCACGTTCCGCGCTTATGCCGGGATAGTTCTTTGTTTGTGTTGTTGTGTAAAGAAGCCCGCAGCGTGGGAGTAATCTTGGCTGCGGGCTTCGGTGTTTTTAGGACGCTGTCACGAGCCAGTCGGCATGGCGTGATCGCAGTTGGCAAACCGGATCACGCCGGTAACTTCGAAGTATCGTGATCTCCTACAATGTATTCTTCAGCCCCAAGGAGGGTGTGTCGGAGGACGAATTGCTCAAGACGGTGCATGCTTTTCTCTCGTGGTTGCAACGCGAGCAGCGCCTGCCGGGTTACCGCGTGTTGCGCGTGACCGACGCCGCGAGCTTCCAAGCCTTGCCGCGATTTCAGGCGATCATTGATTTCCCCTCGCGCGCTGAGTTTGACACGGCGATCACCTTCATGGGCATCCCGGCCAACCTGAACGACAGTCCGCACGGCCGGCTCATGCACAGCGTCAAGGACTTCAAGGTCAGCTTCACCGAGGACGTCTGAAAGACCTCGCGATCAGAGCATGCTTAATTCTCGTTGAACCTTAGTTTCTCCGCGTCGCGATCGAGGTAGGGGATGCCGTCGGTCAACCACGCCGGGGCGGGTTTGTCGCGCAGGTAGTGCTCGAAATACTGCCACATGCGCTTGTTGAAGTCGCGCCGGTTGGCGTAGCGGATGAGGCCGTGCCCCTCCTGGGCGTAATTGAAAAACCAGACGGGCTTGTTGTGCCGGCGCAGGGCGAGGAAGAGCTCGATCGATTGCTCCCACGGCACGGCGCCGTCGCCCTCATTGTGCATGATCAGCAGCGGGGTGTTGACGTTCTGCACATGAAACACCGGCGAGTTGGCGAGGTAGAGTTCGGGCTTTTCGGTCAGCCGCGCGCCGATGCGGCTTTGGGTCTGCTCGTATTGGAAGAGCCGCGGCTGGCCCGAGAACCGGCGGATGCCGCCGTAGGCGCTGGTCATGTTGCCGACAGGCGAACCGGCTTCCGCGGCGCGAAAGCGATCGGTCTGCGTGATGATGTAGGCGGATTGATAGCCGCCCCACGAAGAACCTTGGATGCCGAGCCGGTCTTCATCGACGAAGCCGCGCGCAATCACGGCATCGAGCGCGGCGTTGACGCAATCGAGCGCGCTGGGGCCGGGCTGGCCTTCAGTGTAGGCGATATCAGTCAGGTAAATGAGGTAGCCGTTGCTGGTGTAGAATGGGAAATTGATGTTCGAGCCGAAGCCCGGCGGGAAGAAATTGTGCACGATCTGCGAGAGCCGCTCGTAGGTGTAAACAATGAGCGGGTATTTTTTCGACGGATCGAAGTTGGCCGGCTTGTAGAGCAAGCCCTGCAACGGCACGCCGGCGGAGTTGGTGTAAGCGATGAGTTCGGCGCTGCCCCAGGCGAAGGGTTCAAGCTGCGCCCCGCCGTCGCTGACCTTTTGCGGCGGACTGAAGCTTTCGTCTGTGATCCAGAAATCCGGAAACTCGTCAAAGCGCGATGCGGTCAGCAGCAGCCGGTCGGCCTCAAGCGCACGGCCGAGGTAACGCCATTGGCGATCGCCCCAGAGCAACTTTTGCGGTTCGCCGGTGGCGTCAAACGAGTGGCGGAACCAGCCACTGGCCCGCGTGAACTCGTGTTCGCCGCGGAGAATGAGCGGCAAAGCGGGATCAAGGCCGCGCTCGGTGTCGCCTTCCTCGCGCGGAACGATGTTCTGCGCGCGGAGCATGATATCGTGTTTGCGGCCGAAACCATCCGTGAGATTGCGCGCTGGGCGGCCGTCGATGAAAAGCTGCCATGCGTCGTAGCGATCGTAGGCGATGAGCGAAGCGCTGTCGTTGACCCAACCGGACCAGCCGTAGGCGGAGGCCGGTTCGGGCTCATCGTTGAGTTCGTTGTGAAAGGCAACCGGCAGCCCGGCGGTGAGGTTGCGATCGGTGCCGTCGGCGAGATGGACCACATGCCAGTGGTCGTCCGCAAAATAGGCCGCGTGTGCTCCGTCGGGTGAAAGCCGGATCGAGGGCAGGCCCTCGTCGCCGGATTTGCCGCGCAGCTTCTTTACGATGAGACGGCGATCACCGGTCGCGGTGTCGATGCCGTAAATATCGGCATAGGTGCCGTCATAATCGCGTTCGCGCCAGTAGGGCGATTCATCGAGCGCCAGCGCGCGCCGCCCGTCGTCGCTGAACTGCACTTCGCGCAACTTCACGTCACCGATCTGGGTGTAGCGCTTGGCGGCGAGATCGAACACGCCGGCGTAAGTGCGGTTGCGTTCGGCTCCGGCGAGCACGGCTTGACGCGGCTGAATCAGATCGTCGGTCCAACTCCAGAGGTCCGCGTTGACCTTGTCCTCCGGATCTTGCTTTTCGGCGGTCTTGTCCGGCTTGGCCGCAACCGGCGCGGTGCCGAGGTAGAGTTTCTGATCGTCGAGGGAAAAGCCCAGTGCGCCGTGTTCGCTGATCGCCATGCCGGCGGGGATGCCCTTGGTGCTGGCCGCGACCGCGAGGGTGGCGGCGTCTTCGCCGCGTCGCCAGTGCCAGACTTGAAACGCGCCGGGTTTGCCACCGTCGGTGCGGTTGCTCAGGAAGGCGACCCGGGTCTGTTGGTGATCCCATGTGAGTTTCAAGTAGCGACCGGGACCGCGCAAAATTGCGACGGGGGAGGCCCAGCCGCCGGGCGAGTAAGCGTAGACGCCGTTCTGCTTTTCGCGCGGGCTGTTGACCGCGAACAGCAGGGTGCCGCCGTCGCGGGAAAGGGTGAACTCGGTGACGTGCTCAAACGTCCGCTCCCGCTTGGTGCCGAGTTCGCGCAACACAAGCCGCGAGCCGTGCTTCGGATCAGCCGACCGGCGTGATTCGATCGCTTCGGGGTCGTGCAGGTAGGCCACCCAGTTGCCGGTGGTCGTGCCCTGGACGGATTTGACGCCGGGGATGATTTCGCTGCGCCCGGCGGCCAGGTTCATGATCGCGAGCCCGCGCTTTTTCGCGACCTTGCTTTCCTTGCCGGCGAGTCGCGCCTCCTGCATCGCGGCCGCGGCGGGAAAAGTCGTGCTCAACAAAAACTGGCTGTCGCCTGTGAATATCAGGCCGACGTTTTGCGGGCTCGAAGCGCGCCCGCTGGCGCTGGTGGGCTGGGGGAACGGCAGCGCGGGGGTTTCGCCGACCGGCACGCGAATCTCGCGGCCGGTGGAAAGGTTGCGCGCCACGACCACGCCATCACCTCGCGCGGGCATGTCACTGTAGGCCAGCCATTGGCCGTCGCGTGAAACGATCGGCGTGTTGAAACTGCGCCACGAATCGAAGTCGTCCCACGTGAGCGGGCGCTGGGCCGCATTCAGGGCCAGCGGGAAAACCAAAAGCAGCAGCCACGGCCAAGCCGTGACGCGAAATCGGGTGAAGCGGAACATGGGAAAGCGGTAAGCAGACCGAAGCCTTAGCCGGCGGTCTTCATCTCACGGATGAAGGCGTCGGCTTCGCGAATGGATTTTTCCATGTCGCGAATCAGGTTGGCGATGTCGCCTTGCAGGGCGCGGGAGGTGTGGTCGAGCGAACGCAGCGCCTGGGCGTTGAGGTTGTGCTTCAGGAACAGGACTTGGTCGCGGAAATTGACGAGAATCGGCTCCATGCGGGCGGCGGCGGAGCGCATCGCCGTCATGAGCTGGGCGTAGCGCTGCCGGGTGGCACCCAGCTGCTGCTGGCTTTGCGTGCGCAGCGCCGCGTTGTTGTAGAGCGCGAGTTCGTTGCCCCATTCGTCAAAGAGCGCCTGCGCCACGTCGTCGATCGCGGCGATGCGGTTGTGCACGTCGCTCGCGCGCGACTCGCAGTCCTTGAGCTGGGAATTGAGTTCGTCGTATTTCGCCTTGAGCTCGCCGCCGTCCACCTTGGTCACGGCAAGAAATGCCTCGAGCGCGCTTGCGAACTGCACCTTGGCTTCCTCCTGGGCGTCCTGCGCCTTCTCGACGCGGTTGACGAGGATGTCGCGCTTGGCGAAGCCGATTTTTTCCATCGTGCCATAATAGGCCGACGAACAACCGCCCAACAGGACGCTAAGAACAAGGAGCAAGGAAACAGGTTTCATGGGGAGGTTTTGGGAAAACCGTGCCGCGGCTGGGTTCCGGTCGCAAGTCACGACTGGCTGGCAGCGAGCAGGCGGCGGGCGTCATCCTCGTCCTCGTCGGGCACCTGCACGCGCACACCGCCGCCGATCATCACATAAGGTGGAGCGATGTGGGCGGCGTGCTCATCCGGCACGATGGCCGCGATCCCGCTGCCTTCCAGGAGTGATTTCAGCAGGAGCGCCTCATCGAGGCTGTTGCAGGCGGCGACGGTTTTCATCGGCCTCAACCAAACCGGGTTTCTCCCCGAAGGCGAACCCCAAGCGACGAATGACCGGCCTCAGCGCACCTTGGCGCAGACGATGCAATCGCGTGGCTCCGGACTGATATTGGGCGCGACATGCCAGCGGCGCAGAATGCCCTCGCGCGTCATGCCGGCCTTTTCCATCACCCGGGCCGACGCGGGATTATCCACATCGCAAAACGCCCACGCGCGGTGAATCTCCGGCTGGGCCAGCGCCCAATCGACGAGATAGCGCAACCCCTCGGTCATGTAACCTCGGCCCCAATGGGCGCGACCGAGCGCGTAGCCATACATCGCTTTGTATCCTTGGATTCCCACGTCGAGTGCACCGATGGGTATGTCGGTGCCATCCTTACAAAGCATGTAGTTGAACTTGGATCCGTCTTCGCGCGCCCAATCCTCCACCCGCGCTTGCAGAAAGTCTGCCACCGGCTCGACAGACGTGTGCGTGGGGAAGGTCAGATAGCGCGTCGCGTCAGGGTCACCAGCGTAAGCGTTGAATATGGCCTCGGCGTCCTCGCGGCGTGGCTTGCGCGCAAAGAGTCGCGCGGTGCGAAACGTTTCGGGCGGGCGGGGCATAGCGGCATAAACGGCCCCGCCATTGCCCCGGTCAAGGCAGCCTCCGCGAAAAAAGTTTGTCACGGGCCTTGATTTACCCGGTCCGGGGGCCGTATCACGAGGTGTTACCACTTATATGATGAAGAACCAACTCCATGTCTGCAAAGCCTCCCGCCCGACCGCGGAACGCTTCGGCATGGCCGTTCGTTCCGACCGTCGTGCGACGTATTCCGCTGCCATTAATGGCGTTTGGAATCGTGAACATGGAAGTGGTGTCATTTAAGCCGCGCAGATTGATTTAAGCCGCCGACCCACTTCCGCCCGGAAGTGGGTTTTTTGTTATCCGCAGAGGCCGCTTCCGGGGGACCCCCAACACCCAAGCCCCCATGACCTCAACACCTACAGACACACCTTTGCTCAACACGCTTTCCGTCGTGGAAGTCGTGCTCCGGCAGCTTGGCCGCCGCCTGCCCGCGCATGTTTCGCGCGAGGATTTGGCGAGCGCGGGCAAGGTCGCCCTCGTCGAGGCGCTCATGCGTTTCGACGGACCGACCCATGAAGCCCAGCCTTACTGCCACACACGCGTGCGTGGTGCCATGCTCGACGAGCTGCGCCGGCAGGACCCGCTCTCGCGGCGGACCCGCCGGCGCGTGAAGACCGTCAATCGTGCGACGACCGAACTCACCGGCCAACTCGGCCGCGAGCCCGCTGATTTCGAAGTCGCCGCCGCCACCGGTCTCACGATCGGCGCCGTGCGCGAGGCCAACCGTTTTGCGACGATCGACGAGATCCCGCTCGACGGCGCGGCCGACGGCATGCGGCTCGAGTTGCCCGATCCGCTGGCCGCCTGTCCGGCGGAATCAGCCGCGCGCGATGACACCGCATCATCCGTGCAAGCCGCGCTCGCCAGGTTGCCGTCGAAGCAGGCCTTCGTCGTGCGGCGCTATCATCTCGATGGCGCCACCCTCGACGACATCGCCGCCGATCTCGGCGTCTCGCGCGAGCGGGCCCGCCAGATTCGCGTCGCCGGCGAGAAACAGCTTCGCGCCGACTTCGTCGTCCTTGCGCTGTGGCAGTCCCTGCTGGCCCGGCGCTGATCAAACCAAAAACCAACCCGGCCGGCCCGCCCGATCGCAGGCCGGCCGGAAAATTTACCACCCATGTTTTATCTCATCATGAAGCCTTTTCTTCTCTTCACCAAATTACTCCCGCGTTTCCGCCGATGGCGGCGCGTGGCGCGCAATCAACCGGAATCGGTCCAAGACGAGACTCAGGTCGCGCCCGTCTGGGTCGGCTCGCAGCTCTCGGGCTACCCGGTGGTCGTGCGCAAACGTCCGCGCCCCACCGCGCAGTTCTATGACGAGTGGGAGTGACCTGACAGGTTCACATCCGACCTCCGGGTGCCAAGGCCGCCGATAATATTCCGGCCGGCGACCCGGAGGTTCGGATTTTGGCGGGATCGTTGATCCCGCCCTTTTATTTGGGTAGGTGCCGATCTCCGAGCGGCCCTTGGTTTTCGAACCCTGCACGAGGGCGGTGGGAGGCAACCGCCCCTGCTTTTTTAGCCGATCGTCACCCAGGCTTGGGACGCCATGGAGCGACCGATGGCGTCGAGCACGCGTTGGGCACTAAGACCATCGGCAAAACTGGGGTATTCCGCGTTCGCCTCGCCACGGATGGCGCGGACGATCCCGCCGGGAGTTACCGGCGTGAAATTGCGCATGTATTCGGTCGGCAGAACTTGTTTGGGGATGTCGGTCTGCCAAGTGCCGTAGCGCGTGAGGGTGGGCCCGGCCCGCAACCAAAGCGCATCGGGGGTGTCGGACTGCACGGCCAGGGTGCCGGACTCGCCGGAGAGCTCGATCCGGAAGAAATTGCCGTAGCCGGGAGCAACTTGCGAAGTTTCAAAGCAGCCAATCACGCCGCCGGTGAGTTCACTCAGCCACGCGGCGTTCGTATCCGTGGTGATGCGTTGGGATTTACCCGCCGCGTCCGGTTTTTCCGGAATGAGCGTCTGGGCCAGACCGACAACTCGCTGACACTCGAGTCCGGTGATGAAGCTTACCCCGTCAAGCATGTGCACGCCCAGATCGCCCAGCGCGCCGAAGCCCGCGAGCGAAACGTCATTGCGCCATGTGTAGGGTTGAGCCGGGGCGCCGAGAAAACTCTGCAGGTAGACGCAATTGACCCGGAGCAGCTTACCCATGTCGCCACGGGCGATGAGTTCGCGCGCGAAACGAAACGCGCCGACATTGCGGTAGGAGAAGTTAATGGCGCCGTGTTTGCCGGCCTTGGCCCGGGCTGCTTCCATCGCCTCGGCCTCGGCGAGCGTCATCGCCATGGGTTTTTCGCAGGCGACGTGGGCCCCATGAGCGAGGGCGAGTTCGGTCAGCGAGGCGTGAAACTTGTTGGGGGTGCAGATCGAGACGAGGTCCGGCTTCGTTTCGCGCAGCAGCTTTTCCGGATCGGTGAACTTCGGCACGTGGCCGTAGCCGTCCGGCGTGCGCCATTTGGCGGGATCGGCGGGGTCGCTGATGCCGACGACTTCGACACCCGGCTGGGTGGCGATGCCGTTGAGGTGAGTGGCGGAAATACCGCCGGCGCCGATGACGGCGTAACGCAAGGTTTGGGTGCTCATGAAGGGGTCAGGGGGCGGAAATCTGGTCCTGCAGGTCCTCCGCCCAGGCCACCAGCATGTCAACCTCTGCGTCGGTCAAACGCGCCTCGGCATGGACAAATTTGTAGGATGCCAGCGGCATTTTGCCGTCTTCGACCTCGCCGATCAGCTCGTCGAGCTTGTGGAGCTGACGCTTGGTCGAATAGCGGCCGAATTGGGAAAAATTAAGGTGTTCCTTGCCTTCGCGAACATGGCTGTCGAGCCACCACGCGACCGGCTGGATCTCCGCATACCAAGGATAACGCGTATGGTCCGAGTGGCAGTCGTAGCAGGCGCGTTTGAGCGCATCGCCAACCTCCGGCGCAGTTGGATGCATCAGCAGCAGATCGTTCCGGTCGGGCGCCGCGGCGGAAAGGTTTTTCTCCGGGCGGAAAAACTGGATGATGACGGCGGCCGCGATGAAAATGCCGAGGATCACTCTCATGACCGCCGAAGCTGGGACGGCCGCGCCTGCGAGGCAAGTTTCACCGTGCTTGCGCGAATGGAGCGTCCGACGCAGACTTCGTTCTCAGATGAAAATCACGCCGGAACCGACGGATTGTCTGCGTTGCGGGGCGTGCTGTTTTTCACAGTTGCCGACCTATGTGCGCGTGACGGGCGATGATTGGGTGCGTTTGGCCGGCGCTGCGGAACGCGTGGCGCATTTCATCGGGCACCGGGCCTATATGCGGATGAGTGACGGTCATTGCGCGGCGCTGGCGGTGCGGGTCGATGACGCGGGAGCCGCGGAGTATTTCTGCAGCGTTTATGCGCAACGCCCGCAGGTTTGCCGCGATTTGGCGCGCGGCTCCCCGCAATGTCAGGCCGAACGAGAGCAGAAAAGCGACCGCCGCCCCGGCACAATGCGGTAGTTTTTTTGGCTCACGATCCCGCGAAAGATGACATATGCGGTCAGTTCTACTTGGCGCGTGCGCCGACAATCCCTATAAGAACTCCTTGTCCCTAATGTCAGCACGCAAATCTCAATCCAAGGCGGAGGTCGAATTGCTGCCTCCTTTCACTAAAATCATGGCGGCGAACCGCGCGGAAATCGCAGTTCGCATCTTTCGGGCCGGCACCGAGCTCGGGCTCCGCACCGTGGCGGTTTATGCCGAGGAGGACCGGTTTTGCATTCATCGCTACAAGGCGGATGAGGCGTATCAGGTCGGCCACGGCAAAGGCCCGGTGGCGGCCTATCTCGACATTCCCGGCATCATCGGCACCGCCAAGGAAAAGGGCGTGAACGTCATTCACCCGGGTTACGGCTTCCTGTCCGAAAACGCCCATTTCGCCCGGGCCTGCGCCGAAGCCGGTATCGCCTTTGTGGGTCCGCGGCCTGAGTTGCTCGAAATGATGGGCGACAAGACCGCCGCCCGCGCCCTCGCCAAGAAGATCAACGTGCCCGTGTTGCCCGGCACTGAGGAACCGGTCACCGATCGCAAGGAGGCGATGAAGATCGCCAAGGAGATCGGCTTCCCGCTCATCATCAAAGCCGCCTTCGGTGGCGGCGGTCGCGGCATGCGCATCGTCAAGAAGGCCGAAGATCTCGGCTCGCTGCTCGACGAAGCACAGGGCGAAGCCGAACGCGCGTTCGGCAACCCCGCCGTCTTCCTCGAAAAATACATCGCCAACGCGAAGCACATCGAGGTGCAGATCCTCGGCGACAAGCACGGCAATGTCATCCACCTCCACGAGCGCGATTGCTCCGTCCAGCGTCGCCACCAGAAGGTGATCGAAGTCGCGCCGAGCTTTGGTCTGCCGAAAGAAGTCATCACTGATTTGTGTGAGTCCGCCGCGCGCATGGCCCGCGAGATTCGCTACGACAACGCCGGCACCATCGAATTTCTCTACGATCTCGACCGCCACGAATGGTTCTTCATCGAGATGAACCCGCGCATCCAGGTGGAGCACACCGTGACTGAGGTGGTCACCGGCCTCGACATCGTCCGCGCCCAGATTCTCATCGCCCAAGGCCACGCGTTGCACTCACCGGAAGTCGGCATGCCGCAACAAGAGGATGTGCCGTGCAACGGCTACGCGCTCCAGTGCCGCATCACGACCGAGGACCCCGAGAACAAGTTCGTGCCCGACTACGGCCGCATTCTCGCCTACCGTTCGCCGGGCGGTTTCGGCGTCCGCCTTGACGGCGGCATGGGTTACGCCGGCGCCGTCATCACACCGTTCTACGACTCGATGTTGGTCAAGGTTATCGCCAGCGGCCAAACCTACGAAAACGCCCTCAACCGCGCGCACCGCGTGCTGAGCGAATTCCGCATTCGCGGCGTCAAGACCAACATCCCGTTCCTCGAAAACGTGATCGCGCACCCGCTCTTCCGCAGCGGCCAGGCCACGACCACGCTGATCGACACGACGCCGGAACTCTTCCGCTTCAAACCGCGCCGCGACCGCGCAACCAAGATCCTCAGCTTCCTCGGCAACGTCATCGTCAACGGCAACCCGCACGCCAAGGGTTACAAGCCCGGCAAGGTGCTGCCCGTGGTGACGCCGCCCGGGCGAGACGATCGCGGCGAACCGCCGGCCGGCACGCGCCAGTTGCTGCTCGAACTCGGCCCGAAGAAATTCGCCGATTGGACGCTGAAGCAGAAGCGCCAGCTTATCACCGACACGACCTTCCGCGACGCCCATCAATCGCTCATGGCGACGCGCGTGCGCAGCTACGACATGCTCGCTTGCGCCGGTTACGTCGCCCGCCGCGCGCCCGAACTCTTCTCCCTTGAGATGTGGGGCGGCGCCACGTTCGACACCGCGATGCGTTTCCTCAGCGAGGATCCGTGGGAGCGCCTGCGCGATCTCCGCGCCCGTGTGCCGAACATCTGCTTCCAGATGCTCTTCCGCGGTTCCAACGCCGTGGGCTATTCGAACTATCCCGATTCCGTCGTCGCCGGCTTTGTGAAGCACTCGGCCGCCGCCGGCATGGATATCTTCCGCATCTTCGATTCGCTCAATTACCTGCCCAACCTGCGCGTCGCGATGGAAGCCGTGCAGGACACCCACGCGATTTGCGAAGGCACGCTCTGTTACGCCGGCGACATTCTCGATCCGAAGCGCGACAAGTTCTCGCTCAAGTATTACGTCCGCATGGCGAAGGAGCTGGAGAAGATGGGCGCGCATATGATTGCGATCAAGGACATGGCCGGTCTCTGCCGTCCGTTCGCCGCGCACAAGCTCGTCAAGACGCTCAAACAGGAAGTCGGCGTGCCGATTCACTTCCACACGCACGACACCAGCGGCATCAATTCCGCGTCCGTGCTGCAGGCCAGCGCTGCGGGGGTGGACATCGTCGACCTCGCCATCGCCTCGATGTCGGGCAGCACCGCGCAGCCCAACCTCAATTCCGTGGTCGCCTCGCTGCAACGCACGCCGCGCGACACCGGGCTCGATCTGCCCGCGCTCGACGTTTACTCCGACTACTGGGAGCAGGTGCGTCACTATTATGCGCCGTTCGACACCGCGCCGAAGACCGGCAGCGCCGAGGTTTACCTGCACGAGATGCCGGGCGGCCAATACACCAATCTCAAGGAGCAGGCCGCCTCGATGGGCGTCTCGCACCGCTGGCCTGAAATCGCGCGCACCTACGCCGAGGTCAACCAGCTGTTCGGCGACATCGTCAAGGTCACGCCGTCCTCCAAGGTCGTCGGCGACATGGCGCTCTTCCTCTTCTCGAAGGGCATCAAGCCCGCCGACGTCGTCAATCTGCCCCCGGGTGAAACCCCGTTCCCTGACAGCGTGATCGACATGCTCAGCGGTGGTCTCGGCTGGCCCGAAGGCGGCTGGCCCGTGGCTGTCTGGCGCGCTGTGCTCGGCGATGCGAAGTTCAAGGCTGCGCAGAAGAAATACCGTGCCGATCTCGCCGCGGAAAAGAAGCGCGCCGCCAAGAAGGCGAAGATTTCGTCGACCGAGCTCAACAAGCTGCGGGCCGAGCTGGCGGAAAAAATCCGCCGCGAACCGACTGATGACGAACTCTATTCGCATCTGATGTATCCGCAGGTCTTCGCCGATTTCTCGAAGCACCTGAAGGAATACGGCAAGGTCTCCGTCTTGCCCACGCCCGCGTTCTTCTACGGTCTCCAGCCCGGCGAGGAAATCTCGGTCGAGATCGAAGAGGGCAAGGTCCTCATCATCCGCCTCGTCAACATCGGCGATCCCGACAAGGACGGCCGCCGCACGGTCAATTACGAGCTCAACGGCATCGCCCGCGAAGTCCTCATCACCGACAAGAGCGTGGCCAAGCAGAGCAAGACCCGCGCGCAGGCCGACATCGCCGACCCGCTTCAAGTCGCCGCCCCGATCCCCGGTCTCATCGTCACGATGAGCGCCTCGGTCGGCGCCAAGGTCGCGAAGGGCGACCGCCTCTTCATGATGGAAGCGATGAAGATGCAGACTTCGGTTTACGCTGCCGAGGATGGTGTCGTGGCCGAAATCCACGCCGCCGTCGGCGACACCGTCGAGTCGAAGGACCTCATCGTGAAACTCCGCAAACCGGAATAAGCGCAGTTCTTCCGGTTTTTAATTACAGGGCGGGGATTCCGATCCCCGCCTTTTTGTTATCGCGTATAGGCGAGTTGGAGCCGGGCCGCGGCGGACTTCAAGGCGCGGTCGCGGGTCCACAGCGTGCAGTGATCAATCTTCGCGGCGGCGAGCAATTGCACATCGGACCACGACAATCCTTTTCCGGATAGCTCGTGCGCATCCAAAAGGTGCAGCCCTTCATCGAGATCAATTTCATCGGCGCGGGGCAACTTGCGCAGCAAGGTGATGACTTCTCCGCGACGAGCCAATCTCCCGGCGGCAAGTTCGCCAATGACGACCGCGTGCGTCCAAACCGAGCCGGCTCGCAGCGCCGCCTGCAGCTCCGCATCGGCGCGATGAAAATGATCAATCCAGACCGAGGTATCGACCAGCAGCCTCATTTGCGACCGGCGGCCGGTTTGCGCCGGGGCGCGGCTTCGGCCTTGCGATCCGTGCCGCCGAGCGCCGCGAGTCGAGTTGCGGCTTCGCGTTGAATCAATGCCCGCAAGCCTTCGTGAATCAGCGCAGTCTTTTCCTTCATCCCCGTGTAAACACCGGCTTCCTCCAGCAGGGCTTGGTCAAGATTCAGCGTTGTTCTCATGCAGACCAATATGCCGGTTTGATCTGCATGGTCAAGCGGCCTGCGGTTGGGGAGGTGATGATGATCGCAACCCGGCAGCTTATCCTTTGGCTATCTCCACCAGCAGCTCCGGCACCTCGCGTTTGGCGGCCTCGGCGATCTGGCGGATCATGGCTTCATCTGCCCCGCGATAAGGCCAGCGCAAGCGCGGCGTAAGGCCGGGCAGCCAGCCACCGGCGCAGGCCGCGGACTTATCCGCGGCCATGGGTGACAGGCCGTGCTTGGTGATGAGCGGACTGACGTTGTTTTTCCAGAACGCCTGGATGCTTTCCTGTTGGCGCAGGCCGGCGGCGGGATCGCGCCGACACAACTCATACCAGCGTTGCGCTCCGAGCGGGTTGAGGCAGGCGACATTGGAATAGGCGCCGCGGGCGCCGCCAGCGAGACCGGCGGCCAGCAGGTGGCCGGGGATAAACACGGACCAGCGGGCCATGACCGGCTGCATCGCCTCATACCATGCGTCGTCGCCGCCCAAGACCTTGATGCCGGCAATGCCGGGCACCCGTTCGGCGAGGGTCAGCCACTCGGCCGGTTCGATGCGCCGCTTCGCGTGAGGCGGATTGTAAACCACCAAGGGAATCGGATCGGCTTCGGCCGCCATGGTTTCGAGAAACGCGAGTGTTTCCGGGGGCGACACGGGATACCAGTCCGGCAGGATGACTTGAAAGGCCGTCGGCTGCAGCGCCTTGGCCCGGCGCACCCGTTCACGGGCGATGTGCGCGTTCGTGTGACTGGCGCCGATTTGAAACGGTTGCTGCGCGCGCCGGCATTTTTCGGCCAGCAGCATGTTTATCTGGTCGAACTCCGCCTCGGTCTGCGTGTGAAATTCACCGGCGGTGCCGTTGGAATAGATCCCGTTGACCCCGGCGGCGATGAAGCGGTCGATCTCGGCCGTGAGCAGATCGTAATCGATTTGATCGGAATCGGTGATCGGGAGCAACAGGGTGGCCCAATTGCCGAAGATGGCTTCAGAGGCGGGGGATCGCATGCGGGTTTTGGCGGCGGGTGATTACAAACGGAATCGAGATGTTCCAGTAACGCCCGGTCGTTTCTGTTGGGCAATTAACAAACGGTTGATGACTCACTGGGGGCGGTGGGCGACTTGACGCTGCGGCAGGGTGGGCCGTTGGAAACGAATGTCATGATGACTTTGCATAGCTGACGACAATGAACTGAGATGACGCCCTTCATGTTTAAGGAGATCATCAGCGCGGTCGCCGCGGGACTGACATTTTATATATTCTGGCCCTATATCCGTTCGATCCGGCGCGGTCAGACGCGGCCGCATGTATTCTCGTGGGTGATTTGGGGACTCGGCACGGTGATCGTGTTCTTCGCACAGCTTGCGGGCAAGGGCGGCATCGGCGCGTGGCCCATCGGACTCTCGGGTTTGATCACGCTTTACGTGGCGTGGCTGGCGCATCGGCACCGCGGCGATGCCTCGATCACGCGGATGGATTGGCTGTTTCTCCTGCTGGCGCTGACCGCCTTGCCGTGCTGGTTTTTCACCGCGGATCCGCTCTGGGCGGTGGTGGTGCTCACGTCGAGCGACCTGCTCGGCTTTGGTCCGACGTTTCGCTCCGCCTGGCAAAAACCGCACGAGGAACGCACGAGCTTTTACGCGCTCGCCACGCTGCGCAACGCCCTCGTGATCCTCGCCCTCGAACACTATTCGCTGACGACCGTGCTGTTCCCCGCCGCAGTCGGTTTGGGCTGCCTCGTGCTCGTGGCGTTGATCTTGTGGCGCCGGGCGCAGACCTCGCGAACCTGATCGCGGCAAACGCAATGTTCGTATTACGAACATTCGCCGGGCCATCGCGTGATTGCGCCCCGGGGCTGGTTTCGTCAACCTGACGGCCATGAAATACACGGTCGAAGTGACGATTGAGGCGTCGAGGGACCGCGTGGTGGCGGCCTTTGACGATCCCGCCAACCTTAAACACTGGATGCCCGGCTTGCTCAGTTTTGAACCGATCAGCGGCACCCCGGGCCAAGTCGGCGCCAAGGCGCGGCTCAAATTCGACATGGGCGGCCGGCAGATGGAGATGATCGAAACGATCACCGAACGAAACCTGCCCGAAACATTCTCAGGCACCTACGATGCAAACGGCGTGCACAATATCGTGCGCAATCGCTTCGAGCCCGTCGGCGAGAACCAGACGCGCTGGGTGGCCGAGAACGAATTCATCTTCGCCGGCTTCATGATGAAGGTGATGGGCTGGCTGATGCCAGGTGCCTTCCGCAAGCAGTCGCTCAAATATCTCGAGGCGTTCAAAGCCTTCGTCGAAACCGGAAAGCCGGCCGCCGGCTAAGTCAGCGGGACCGCCGCACCGGAGCGCATGCGACGGCGTTGAATCACGGCGCCAATGATCGCGAAGGCGCCGAGAATCGCTGCGTAGGTCGAGGGCTCCGGCACGGCGGAAACGGCTCCAATGGCTCCGGTCACGGTCACTTGGTCCACGATGAAGCCATTGTAGACATCGGCAGCGTTGGCGCCGGTGCCGATGATGCGGAAGGTGAAAAACTGCCCGGCGCCGACGTCGAGGCCGAGGTTCGTCAGATTGGCGCCGGACGGGGTGTTGGTGGCGCCGCTGCCCAGCACGAGGGAGAAATTGTCGAGATTGCTGCGCACTTCCCAGCCGGTGGCACCGTTGAGAAAAGACGCGGAATCGAACGCGATGCTGTTGACCGTGTAGGGCGCGGTGAAGTCGGTCGCGCTCAAGGTAAACTCGAAATAGCTGCCGGGGTTGTAGGTCGCAATGGCCGGCGCCCAGGCATCGGTCGCATGGGTGCCCGTGCTGTTGTAGGTGCTGCTGGTCGTTGCGCCTTGCGGTTGCACCGGGCCGAAGCCGGTCGTGATGCCCATGTTGACGCCGGTATCCCCTTCAAAGGTCCAGCGCGTGAGAAAATTTTGCGCCGAGGCGGAAGAGAAAACGGCGGCGAATAATATGATGATAACGAGGGATGATTTCATGGTCGCGGGATTCAGCAGTTCGGGGTTGGGCGAAAACGGCGGCGGATTATCACGAGGGCGAGAGCGGCTCCGCCCAACAGCACGGCGTAGGTCGAAGGCTCCGGCACGGCGGAAACGCTCGCCGTGACGGATTGCCAGTCACCACCGATGCGGATCTCGTCGAGGGCCGAGCCGCTGCTGAGGTAAAAACCAACGCGATCGATGACAGCGTCCACGTCGTAAATATTCACGTTGCTGCCGGGCACGACGACATAGGGCGCGGGGGCCGCTTGCAGGGCGGGCATCAAAACCGGCACGTTGTCGAGATTGGTGTAAATCCATGAGTCGAGCCGGTCGTCGCCGGCCGAGGTTTCCAACCGGCCGACCCAAAGAAAAGTGCCGCTGACTCCCGTGGCGATGGTGCGCGTGACCGCGCCATCCGCGCTTTCATATGGAAAGGCATCGTAGAGCCGCATCGTGGCGTTGCCGCCGGTTAGACTGAAGGCGACCACGGGATTGTCGATCCGGCCCCGATCCGAATAGAGGCCGAAGCTCCATGAATTTCCGCTGACCCGGCCGACGACGCTGAAGAACGTGACGCTATCCGCGTTGGTGTTGATGCCAGCGGATTCGTTGTCGTTCGAGATGGCGAGCAGGCGTTCACTCGAGGACGTGAACGTGCTCATCGCAACGTGGTTGCCCGCCGCGATCATGCCCGGCGGTGTGTCGAGCGATCCGGCGATAACAAGTCCGCGGCTGCCGGAGTTGTTCAAGGTGTCGGCGTTGTTATACCATCCGCCGGACCAGCCGAAACCGCTGGACTCGGCCGGGGGCAGGGAGCTACCGACGGTGTATTCGAAGCCTTCGTAAACGGAAAGCTGGGCGCGGGCGGCAATGGGGACGGTGCACAGGCAAACCGTGGCGAACAACCAGCGAAGGATGGATAATTTCATGTGGTGCGATCTCCAGATGTCGGCAATCCGCCGGATTGGCGGAGCCGTCCCGCACCTTACAGAATGGACCGCCGCGTGAACATCACCCCGATGGGTGAGGCGATCAGCCGTGGCCGACCGACAAACCGGCCGCGAGGGCGTAGCGCGCCACGGCCACCGCATCGTGCAGATCGAGTTTGGCCATGAGGCTCTTGCGGTGCGTTTTCACGGTGTTTTCCGAAAGTCCGAGTCGCGCGGCGGTTTGACGCACACTCAACCCGTCACCGGCGGCGCGCAGCACGTCGCGTTCGCGTGGGGTGAGTTGCCCGAGACCCGGGGCGGCGGCGGGTTTTTCCACGAGTAAACGCAACGCGCCGCTCGAGTAATACTGCCGGCCTTCACGCACCTCGCGCAGTGCGGCGAGCAAGGTTTCAAACGGTTCGCTCTTGGTTACGTAGCCGCCGAGTTCGAGATCGAGCGCGCGGCGCAGGTGCGCGGTTTCCGGCTGGCCGGTGACGACGATCCAATGCGGCTTCGGCAACGCCGCCGGCCAAGTTTCGAGCAATCGCCAACCCGACTCGGCATCAGGTCCGCGCCCGAGGCTCAGATCGAGCAGCACCAATTCGGGCGGCGCGGTGATGATGAGTTTATTCGCTTCCGCCAACGACGAGGCGATGCCGAGCAACGCGAGATCGTCCTCGCGTTGAATCGCTCGCGCCAACAACGAGGCCAGCATGGCGTCGTCCTCGACGATCAGCACCCGCCACAGAGCGTTTGTTGGCTCTTCAACCATGCGCCACGATCATGTCAGCCAGCGGTAAAGTGAAGCGAAACACCGCGCCGCCGTCGGGCCTGTTTTCCGCAGTGAGTTCGCCACCGTGCGCTTCCACGCGTTGGCGCGCGCCGTGCAGACCGAGTCCGGTCGATGATTCGCCGGCGGTGGGCTTGGCGGAAAGCGCCGCGAAGGGTTCGAACAACGTTTTAAAATCGGCTTCTTGCAGCCCGGGGCCTTCGTCCTCGATGCAGCACCACGCGGTGTTTCCTGCCACGCCGGTGCGGGCGGTCACGCGGCGATTGGGCGGGGAAAATTTCAGCGCGTTGGAAACGAGGTTGTCGATGACCTCGTGGATGCGGCGCGCATCGACCGAGACCGGCGTGGGTGCTTCGGCGAGAAACGAGAGCGCGATCTGTTTGGCGCGGGCACCGGCTTGGTGACGTTCAACCACCTCGGCGGTCAGCGTGCCGAGATCCGCGGCGGATTTTTGCAGCACCAGCGTGGAGTCCTGTTCGCGCCGTTCGGTTTCGAGCCACGCATCGAGCTCGCTGCGCATCCGTTGCGCGGTCTGACGAATCTGGCTGACGGTTGTCTTGGGTGCATCGGCCAGTCCGGCCTCGTATTCCGCGCAGAGGCCGTCGATGCCGAACAACGGGCTGCGCAGCTCGTGCACCGCGAAACTCAGCCATTCGCTTTTGCGCTGATACAACCCCTGCAGTTCGCGGTTGGCGGCGCTCAATTCGCTGAGCGCGCGCGCCAAGCGCCGCGAGGTGCGGCGCTGCAGGAAGAACAACACGATCAACAATCCGGCCACCAGCGCGACGGCCGCGGCCACGATCCATGCGGTCTGCCGCCGCGCTTGTTCGAGAGAGTGAGCCTGCTCTGCCGCGAGGCGGGCCGATTCGGTGCGGGTGAGGGCGAGTTTGCGTTCTGTGGCCTCATGTTCGAGTCGTTCGATCTGACGCTCTTTTTCGAGGGTTTCGAATTTTGATTGGAGTTCGAGGAGCGAGCGACTGCGCGCGGCTTCGGCGAGTCTATCTTTGGCGTTCATCGCTGCCCGCAAATCCGTGACTGCGGCGGCAGGTTCGCCCAGGGCTTCGTGGACCGCGGCGCGCTCCAGATGCGCCGAGGCGAGGCGCTCGGGATCGTCGAGCTCCACGGACAAGGCCACGGCGCGATCAAGCCACGGCACCGCTTCGCCCGTGCGACCGGCGCGATGCAGCGTGGTGCCAATATTGCGCGTCAAGATCGCCTGGCCGGATTTGTAGCCGTCGGCTTCGTCGTAGCGCAGGGCCTCTTGATAGCAGGCGAGCGCCTCGTCGAACTTTCCTTCGTCGCCGGCGATCGCACCGAGGTTGGTCAGGCAGCCGGCCAACCCTTCTTCATCGCCGGCTTCGCGCGATATCTTCAACGCCTCCTCAAAAACCACGCGCGCCTCCGGATCACGTTTCAAATCACGCAGGGTCACGCCGAGATTCTGCAGGCCGTCGGCGAGATAGATTACGTCATCCATCGTGCGTCGCAGGGCGACGCTTTGTTCGTGAAACGGCAGGGCCTTGGCGGGTTCACCGACTTCGGCGTAGTAATTGCCCAGCGAGTTGGCGAGAGCGGCCCGCCCGCGCGTTTCGCCCCGCTCCTCGAAAATCCGGTGCGCCTCGACCAGCACGGCGAGTTGCTGCGTGCGATTGGATTGCTGGCCGTAAACCGCCGCGAGGTCGTTGAGCACGGCGGCAATCGCCCGCGGATTGCCGGCCTGACGATAAAACCTGAGCGATGCTTCCAGGTCGGATTGCGCGGTGGTGACATCGCCCAGTGCATTCGCGCCGAGCCCGGCCCATTGTAACAAGCCGGCGCGCAGCAGCGGCGACGATTCGTCATCGCCGAGTTCTTGCAAGCCCGCGAGCGCGCTGGCGCGTGTGCCCGCGTAGTCGTCGGCGTAAAAGCGCTCGCGCGCCTCGAGTCGCTGCTGTTCCGCTGCTGCGGGGTCGGCGAAAACCGTTCCCGGAACAAGTGCCAACCAGAGCAATGCGAAGACCGGCAAAGGGCGCGTCATGCGCGGATGCAGACAGTTCAGCGAACCGCTGACAACTGCGTTGCACCAAGCCCAAGCCACAATTGCTCAATCGCTGCCCACCGCCTCGCGCACGAGGGCGGCGATGGCCGGGGGCAGGTCGAGCGCGAGGGCGTGCTGTTGACCGGCGGGGCTGAGTTTCCGCCAGGTCTTGCGCAGGATATCGACGAACTTCTCACGCGGGTAATCGGCGTGCTGCGCGGCGAAGGCGCCGATTTCGTTTTCCAAGAACACGAGCACGGCGGCGTCTTCGAGCGCCTGCGAACCGGCGTCTTTTTTAAGATCGGTCTTGCTGACCCAGCGCGCGATGTCGTCGGCCTCCGCTTCGGTCAGGCCGGCTTCGAGCACGAGTTCACGGGCGCGCGCGGCCTGCTTTTGGTAGAGGTGCCGGCGCCATTGCAGGTAGCCGGCCTTGCCCTCGGGAAACGTATGGCGCGGGGTGAGAAAGCGTTCGAGGTGCTGACAGCGGGCGGCGACGAGCAAATGACGCGGACCATCCGGTGCGAGTTTGGCGACCCATGCGGCCATGCGATCGGCGTAAACGAGTTCGGCCGGCCGACCGTCGGCGGTGAGGTTGGGGTCCTGACGGTGCGCGGCGTCGATGGCGCGGTGGGCTTGATCGTAGACACTCATGATGCAATGGCAGCAGCGGTTTGACCTCGAAGGGATAAGATTAACATGGCACTGCAAGCAACGTTCAGTTCGGCCGCCACGGCACAAGCGCCTGGTCGCCCTTGACGTAGAGTGGATGACGCGGATGTCCGTCTTTGGTCGTGCCAAGGCACCAGAGTGGGTGGCGGCCGAGCAACCGGGCGACCGCGAGGGCGCGATCCTGATGGATGCCGTGGGCGCCCCAGGCTGCGACGACTCTATCGCACCGTTGCGCGGCCGCCAGCAACGCGGCGTCGTTTTCCGGACCGACGGGATCGCGCGCGCGCAGCATGGCCTTGGGATCGGTGGCGCGAAACCCGAAGATATTGGTCATTAAAAAGCCGTCGTAGCCCTCGCGTTCGGAAAACGAGCGGATGCGCGTGAGGGTCGGGTCGAGTTGTTGTTCATCGGCGGTGCTGGGGTTGAGTCCGATCCACATGATCAATCGGTCGCCGAACAGCGGATTGATCCGATGGAGCAGGGTGTAGCGATGTTTCCGGTCGGGCGAGAAATGACAGGCGTTTTCCACCGGCGCATCGTGAGGCGCAATCATTCCGCGCGTCGAGCCCTGAGCAGGGGGCGGTGCACGGATTGAGCGGTATCCGCGGGTGGATAGTATAAATCCGTATAATCGCTAAATAGTCGCCCCTATATAAATCGGCCGCCGGTGCAAAATCGCCATTGCTGCGCCCTAAAGCAGTGTGCACTTTGCCGCGGACATGGCGACGTTTGCCCCGACCACCCAAGCGGACATTGACCGGCTGTTGACCACGGTGCGCACGGACCGCGCCGCGGCGCAGACGGAGATCGATGCCCGTTTGGGCGAAGTCGGGCTGGCACCGGAACTTCATAATCAGCTTCGGTTGTTGAGAGCCACCGGCCACATGGAAGCCGGGGAACTGGCACCGGCGTTGGCCACGGCGCGAGAGGTCCTGACCTGGGCGGTCACGGAAAACAAAACGCTGATCGCGGGCCGGACGCGCAACATGCTGGGATTGATGCACTGGCGGCTTGGCGATCTGCCGCAGGCGTTGGAACTGTTTACCGCGGCCCGCAAAAACGGCGAGACGGTGAGCGACGCCAAGCTCGTTTTGCAGGCCACGGGCAACATGGGGCTGATCCACAGTGCGCTCAAACAGTGGGAGCAGGCCGAGCAGGTTTATCGCGCGATGGTGGCGCAGTCCGAAAGTCTCGGCGACACGCGGATCATCGGCATTTCCACCAACAATCTTTCCACGGTGCTCTGGGAATCCAAGGGTCCGACTGACGAGGCCCTCGGGTTCGCGCGCCGGGCGTTGGCGATCAAACTGCAATTTGGCGACAAGGTGAGCATTGCGCAGAGTGCGATCAATATCGCGGGTCTGCTTTGCGACCGGCACGAATACCTCGAGGCGCGGCAGGCGTTGGCCGACGCCGAGGATTGGGTCAAACAAGCCGCAGCCAAGCCGCCCGCGTTCTATCTCGCGCTCAACCGCGCCCAGTTTTTCACCTCCCTCGACAACACGTTTCGCGATGATGCCGCCGGCTTCGTTGCCTATGACGAGGCGATCCGGCTGGCGCAGGAAATCGGCATGCTGGAAGAGGAGGCCCGGGCGCACGAACATGCCGCCCGCGCCCGCGCCGGCCGCGACGAACATGCCAAGGCCTACGCCCATCTTGAACAGTGCCTCAAGCTGCGCGAAAAATATCTGGCGGAGCAATCGACGCGGCAAATCGAGAAAATGCGGCAGGCCTACGAGTTGGACCGGCTGGAGCAGGAACACCGCATCGAGCGCATGCGGCGGGAGGAATTGGAAACGCTGAACGCGCAGCTCACACGCACCGCCGGGGAACGCGACAGCCTGCTGCGGCTCATCGGGCATGATCTGCGCACGCATATCGGCGGCATGGTGGGCCTGGGTGAACTAATCGGTGAAGAACTGCCGGTCTGCGCGGCGCGGGAAACCGCCGCACATCTGGTTTCGATCGGCGAATCCACGCTCGAGCTGCTGCAGGAGATCATGGAGCATGGCAGCGCGTTGAACGGTGCTTTCGCCGAACCGGACGACTTTGATCTGGTGGCCGGGTTGCGCGAGGTGAAGATTCGGCTTGAGCCGCTCTTTGCCGCGAAACACCAACCGTTCGCGGTCGAACTGCCCGACGGGCCGGTGATGGTGCGTTCCAATCGCTCGGGGCTGAATCGCATCGTCGAAAACCTGCTGACCAATGCGGTGAAATTTTCACCCGAGCGGGCGACGACCACCCTGCGTTTGGCGGAGCGGAACGGCCAGTGGGAGATCGCCGTCATCGATCACGGGCAGGGTATTCCGCCGGCCGAAGTGCCGCGGCTGTTTCAACCCGAACAGCGGTTGAGCGTGAAGCCCACCGCGGGCGAACCCACGACCGGCATCGGCCTGCTGCTGGCCAACGACCTCGCCCGCATCATTGGCGTGAGTCTGGCGCATGAACCGACGCCCGGCGGCGGCGCGACGTTTATCGTGCAGTTTCCGGTGCAGTCGATCTAAGCGTTATCGGCTTCCAATTCAAAATAGTCATCGTCGAAACCAAGCGCGGGGCCATATGGAGCTTGTTCTTCTTCAAGCTGCTTCCCACGGGATAAGATTTCAGCTTCTCCGGAAAGATGTGCGGCCAGCTTGGTGAGCAAGCTTCGAAATGAAGTGTGAGGACTCAGATTGGAGTGTTTTCCAACGTTATTACTACCAGCTGCGACCAAAACTGCAGCGCTGGAGTAGAGCTGATGCTGAACCATGCGTTCACACAGAAGCATCATGCGTTTCTGATAAGATGCTCCTTGAAACGCTGGGTCTGTAGAAAAATGTGGCGAGCGGTCTTGAACAGGGCTGCGTGATCCTGAGGCGTCTTCTACCAATATAAAATAGCCAAGAAACGGGGCCGCCCCTGTGCCAAACAAGCCCTCGCTTTGAGCTTTGCGAAAATCATAAGCGCTGCCCAAGGCCTCTTCGCACCGATTGTTAGCATTGTTGCCAAATGATGGGCCGCAGAGCGATTTGAGTTCCAGCGCGGCGAGCAGACGATCGTCATGAAAAACCAGAAGGTCCCACAGTTTGGTTGGTCGAAAGTAACCGGGTAGGCCGACCAAAGCCCGGTTCCGATGCACCACGACTTCTGCCGGACCGTTTCGTTTGACCACATCCACCACCATGTCGCGGAATGAGTCCAAGGTTTTTCCTCCTGTCACTTTGCCCCGGTTGCCTTGGTCCAGTTTGCCGGCCGCGTTTTGCTTTTCGGCGGCCTTTTCGCGACCATGCCAAAATGCCTCGACGGCTAGCGCTAAACGACGATCGAAATTTGTCCGCGATTTACCCATTGATCGAAATGATTCCCGGTGATGAGCGATTTAATTTCTCCCAAACCGTGGGGGCAAATCCGTAGAGCTGCCTGACGGCCTCGTCTATGGCTTGGTGATCTTCGCTTTTTGCCGCAGTGGAGAGTGCGAGGCGAAGATTTTGAGAAACGGATTCCCATCGCGGTATTCGTATCCTTCGCAGGTATTGCGCCTGAAAGCGCAAATTTCCTCCCCGCATTCGCGGACTGTATGCAGCGACGAAGGCGAAGGCCACGCGACTGGAAAGCACGGCCTGCAAGGCCCGAAGATCCCAAGTTTCAGAGGTTATGTGGTAGAGATTATGATGAGGATACAGGCGACCGTCTTCATACACAACATGTGCCGATCCCTTTATATCGGGTATGAGCAGCTTGGGTTTGTAAGTAAGGCCGACGTGGATGCGATCAATCGTGCGATACCAAGCATGCGGATTACGATGAGAGACGTTGCGGCCTTTGATGCGCTCTTGGTGTTGCTCTACGTAGGCAGCGAACTTCGGGTAGTCGCTCAAGTTGATCACGGAGCCATCGGCCTCAAAAGGGTTTAGGACCCACTCGCCACGCCATTCCACCCGACCGCTGCGAATGTCACGTGTGGTCACCAGGGGAAGTTTCCGCGAGTCTTCCACATTCAAATTCTTGCCGATGAACACTGCATCTGCGCCAGTGGCCACCCCGATGCCAACATTCACACCGGCATCTTCCAAGCCGGGAAGGTTTTGTTCCAGCTCACGAAGCAGTGACAGGCAGCCGGACTCATCAAATGACCACGGCTTTGAGCCATCAGCGATTGAATCGAGAACCGAAACGGCAGGGGTGGCGATTTCCCCGCGCAACCCTTGTGACAAATGGGCCAAGGCGGTTCGATTTACTTCTGGGCGGAATGCCGTGCGGGTGACATCGCCCTTCCCGCGTCGAATGATAGTGACGGCAGGGTAGGCATCGACCTCATCGAAAAAAGCCGGGCATCCCGTGAAGTCCACATAGACATCCAAGTGGAATGCGGCTGCGATCAATTCACGCAGTGGTCCGCCATAGCGATTTTTCATCCAGCGGTCTGCACAGATAAAACCAAGGCGGCCGCCTTCACTCAGTAATCCCAAGGACTTTTCGATGAAAGCAACGTAGAGATCGGCCCGGTCAAACAGCGAAGTCCAGCGACTCCGATACATATGTAACAAATCCTTGGGCACGTCCTCCAAGCGCAAGTAAGGCGGGTTGCCTACGATATGGCTGAATTCCGTTTCCAGTGGAAGAGTGAGAAAATCTGCGTGAACCAGCCAGCGATTCACCAGCGATTCACTGCTTTGCCGGCTCCATCCGTAGGTTGAGAGCAGTGCATGCAATCGCTTTCGGCATATGTCTATAGCACCTAGGTTTACTTCTACAGCGCGAATCGAGTCGGAAATGCGCATGTCATTTGGCTGGCACTGATCGAGCAGGCGACTTGCCGCTGGAATAACGAAATCGCCTTCACCGGCAGACGGTTCCAGGAGCCGCGAATCCGACAGATTGGCATTCGCATCCCACCCCATGAGGTCGAGAATGAATTCTGCTACCTCAGGCTTGGTGTGAATCGCCCCTCGCGAGGCAGGATCCGCATCCGAAAAATAATCCGTTGCGTCCCGTATGGGGGCAATCGGATCAAATAAATCGGTTTGTATGGATCTCATCTAAATGGCGCTTTGACCATGATTACAGTCTAGCCCTCTAGCAAGGTGCTTGTGCCCCCAGTTTGCCAGGTATGCGTGTCGATTTACACCTGAAACTCGCCGTCGCGGTAGATCACCTTGGTCGAGCCATCCGCGAGGTGCGCGGTGACGACGCGGTTGGACGTGGCGACGATGTCGGTGTGCACGGCCGAGTTGTTATAGCCGAGTTCGGCCCACTCTTCGTTGCTCACCTGCGACGGGTCGCCGGTGTAGGAATCGCGATAAGCAGAACCGACGGCGAGGTGGGTGTTGCCCCATTTACCGCCGACGTTTTCATCAAAGAGTGTCTCGCCCATGAACTTCGTAATGCGCGAGAACCGGCGGTCGGTGAGGGAGAACTCGCCCACCTTGTCGGCGTTTTCCACCGCGATCATTTCCTTCAGGACATCTTCGCCCTGTTCGGCGGTGGCCTTGGTCACACGACCGTCCTTGAATTCGAGGTAAGCCCCCTTGATCAGCGAGCCGTAGCGGTAGAGCGGCTCGGTGAAACGGATGCGACCTTCGGTCCCGCGCCAATCGGGCGAGATGAAGAGCTCGAAGCTCGGGATGTTGCGACCGGAGCCGCCGAGCCATTTCCGCTTGGGGCCGAGTTTGACCCAGATGTCCGTGTCTTCGGCCTCGACGTGCAAACGGTCAATCGCGAGCGCATCGAGTTTGTCTTTGATGGTGTAGAGTTCGGAATAAAGCGCCTTCCACTTCTCGGCGGGTTTTGCGGTGTCGAGGTAGCAGGCCTGGATGATTTCGTGCCAATACGCCTCGAGGCTCATGCCCACTTCGTCGGCCATCGCCTGGGTGCCATACATTGCGAGCGTCCATGTGTATTGGCCGGCGGCTTCCTTGTCGCGGCGCCAGTCCATGTAGGGCTTGTGGGCCTTTTGCACGGCCATGAGTTTCTTGCCCGGGATGCCGGCGAGCTCCTGCTTGTTGGTCTCGGCCAAAATGGCGACGGTATGGTCGATCTGATCGACGGTGCCGCGGTGGAATTTTTCGGCGAAGAAAGCGAGCTGCTCGTCACTGGCGAGTTCGTAAAATTCGCGCGCAAAATCATCCGGGGTGAAGAAAACCAGCGGATGAGCGCCAGCCTTGAGCACGGCGCGGCGGAGGGCGACGAGCAGGGGTTTGGCGGCCTCGGACACGCGCAGTTGCACGACCTCACCGGGCTTCACGCCTTCGCCGCTGTTGAGGGCGAAGTTGATGAGCACGTCGGCGTATTTATCGAGCAGTTCGGCGGAGGGTTGGTATGTCATGCGACCAGCCTTATGACAAAAACGCCGAGCGCAAGATGAGCCATCAGATCGGGCGATTGACGGGATGAGCGGACAGAACCGCCGGTCTAAGGTTCAATCCAACGGCTGCGGAACCTTCACGATGTCGGCCGGATCGTAACCTTGGGCGGTGAGTCGCTGCATGATCATCGCATAGGTTTCGTCCGACATCTGCCGTTCGCGCGCCAGCACCCAAAGCAGACCGCGCCCCGGTGTGCCGACGACGGCCCACTGGTAATCGGGATCCAGTTCCAAAATGAGATAGGTCGTGCTGAAGGGCCAAATGAAGCGCACCTTCCACTCGGCGTTGGTCTCTTCATTGACCACCCAAGCCACGCCCCGCCAGGTGGTTTCTGGGGCGTTGAAGTTGCCCTTCCTGAAAGTGAACAGGTTGTCGAGTCGGCCATCGTCCCGCTTGGCGTAGGTGTCGTAGCTCGCGACTTTGCCCTGCTCCAGAAAATAGGGAATGTTCGCGATGACATACCAGCGGCCGAGATAGCGGTCCAAGTCGACGTGTTCGACCGTGCGCAAGGGGGCGGGTTGCGGCGTGGTGGTGCAGCCGGCCAGCAGCGGAATGACCATGAGCCAGAGTGCTTTCATCGTGAGACCAATTAGGCACAGCAACCGCCGCCGCGCAACCAACAGCGATCGGTTGGCTCGAAGGGGGGACAGGCCTTTCACCGAAACCAAGGAACAGATCGGCGACATCCTCATTATCGAGGCGCGTGACCAGAACCACGCGGTCGAGCTCATCTCGAAGCACCCTGGCGTGACGTTCGGTCCATGGGCAATCCGTCCCGCCGCCGATCTTGGCGAGATGATCCGCGCCAGCGAGATCCGCCGCGGCAAGGCATGAGCCTTGCCTACAACCGGTTTTAACAGCCCTGTTTGCGTTCCGCGGTTCGGCGCTGTCGGCGGCGACGGATCGCGGCGCTGCCCAAGACTACCAACCCCGCAGCCAGGGCGTAAGTGGAGGGTTCGGGCACGGCCGTGATCGTAAGGCCGGTTACCGTAAACTGAACATGTTCACTCCACCCGTTTCGATATATGTAAGCATTGTGGTGTGTCGCCACCGTATAGGATCCGGCCAAGGTTGCCGCGAAGTAGGCCGAGGGATCCGGCAGGGTGTCGGTTATCGGGTCGAAGGTCAGATCGTTGAACGTGGCATCGAAATGCACTTGGGAAAATTCCCCGCCGTTGATCAGCAGACCAGTTCCGGTGCCGCCATCAGCGCCGATCAGCATCTGCAAACGTCCGGTTGAATAGGCATTGATGCCGCTGGCGGGGTCATCGCTTGGGGTGGATGGCCGAGTCCAGCTGCCGGTGATGCCGGTGCCGCTGATGGATGCGAAGATCGCGGGGTCGGTGATGTATTCTTCCACCCAGGCGTAATTGTCCGCGGCGGTGGCGAGCCCCGTCGGGGTGGCCCCGTCGAAACTCTGCAGATAGAAGGTGAAGCTGACCGCCTGGCCTGAGGCATAGCCGGCCCCGGCAGAATTTGTCGTGCCATGAACGGTGAATGACACCATCTGGGCCTTCAGGGCGCTGGCCGTAAGGGTAACGAGGCTCGCGAGGCCAACGCAGCGCAGAAATTTCAGGGTAATCATTGGGGGATCGGGAGCGTGTTGCAAAGGAGATGGGCACGCCCGCGCAGGAGCTCGTAAGTGGCGAAAGTCCCGGTGTCGCCCCAATTGCGCCGGATGTCCGCTCTGGCGGCACTAATGTCCGAAATGGACGTTCGAGACCTCTGGATTCAGAGGAAGTGATTCATGTGCCGAAATCGACGACCGCCGGCGCGCCAATGGTCCCTTCACCGAAACCAAGGAACAGATCGGCGGCATCCTGATTCTCGAGGCGCGAGATCTGAACCACGCGGTCGAGTTCATCTCGAAGCACCCCGGCGTGACGTTCGGGCCGTGGGCAATCCGCCCCGCCGCTGATCTTGGCGAAATGATCCGCGCCAGCGAAGTCCGCCGCGGCAAGGCCTGAGTCCTGCGGTTAGGTCGGGGTTATTCTGCGAGGATGATTGCGCCGAGACGTTGCTCGCTTTCCACGCGGTGATGCGCGGCCGCGGCCTGCGCTCGCGCGTAGATTCGGTCGACGACGGAGCGCACTTCGCCCGCCTCGATCATGGTATTGAGTGAGAGGAGTTCTTCCTTCGTTTCCCCGGCAAACGCGAAGATCGCGGTTTTGTCGGTGAAGCGCGAGGTGAGCACCGACCGGATCATGTCGGAGAGCTTGGGGTTGGCGGTCAGATACCGTCCGTTGGGATTCAGGCAGGCGATGCTGCGCGCGTAGTTGTTTCGCGCCACCATGTTGAAGATCACGTCGTAGGTCTGTCCGCCGGCGGTGAAGTCTTCCCGGGTGTAATCGATAAAATGGTCTGCGCCGAGGTTCCGGAGCAGGTCCGCTTTGATCGTATGATCCACGACGGTGACCGTGGCGCCCATCGACTTCGCGATCTGCACGGCGAAAGTGCCGATGCTGCCGCCCGCTCCGTTGATCAAGACGCTTTCGCCGGGTTGCAGACGGGCTCGGCGCATGAAGTGGAGCGCGTTTAATCCGCCCAAAGGCACCGCCGCGGCTTCTGCGAAACTCAGCTTCCCGGGTTTCGGCACAATGGTGTAGTCATCGGGCAAGCACAGGTATTCGCCGTAGGCGCCGAGTCGCATGCCGGCGCATCCGAAAACGGCATCGCCGGGTTTGAAGCGCGTCACGGCCGCACCCACAGTTTCGATCTCACCGGAAAAATATCCGCCCAAAATGGGTTTTCTCGGCCGGCGAATTCCCATGAAAATTCGCAGGGGCAGCCAAAACCATTTCACGGCGAATCTGAAACTGCGCATCTCACAATCCCCCTTGGTGACCTCGGCCGACCGCACCCGCACCAGGATTTCATGATCCTTTGGCACCGGTGTCGGCACCTCGCCGATATGGAGCACCTCGGGCGGACCATACCGGTCATAAACGACAGCTTTCACGCCGGGGTATTTTTGACAATTTCGCCCGAAACGAAACCCTCAAATGCGTGATCAGCAGGGTTATCCTGCTGCGCTTGAGGTGATCGTTGGAGTGAAACCCGATAAGTGGGCTGCTTCGGGCAATTGAAACGCTCGCAAATGAACGTGATGGGAGCCGCGAAAAATTCAGCGCCTTGTGGCCCGGGCCGCCCCGGTTCCATGATTCAACCGGGCGATTTCGTAAAGCTGTGTGTGGTGGCACGCTGGCCGTTAAATTGTCTCGCGGCGCTGGCTATTGGGTGGGGGCTTGTTTAGCTGGTGTATCCGTTTTCTACTCTCTCATGAAACCCGTAGCCCACAAAGTTAAAGCTTACTCCGCCGCCTCGGCGACGTCCCCCCTAGCCCCCGCCACCATCCCACGTCGCGAACCGACCGATCTGGATGTGCAAATCGAGATCCTTTACTGCGGGGTCTGCCATTCCGACCTGCACTATGCGCGCAATGAATGGCATTTCACCCAATATCCGGCCGTGCCCGGCCACGAGATCGTCGGTCGCGTGACCAAAGTCGGTCCCAAGGTCACCAAGTTCAAACCGGGCGATCTCGCCGGCGTCGGCTGCCTGGTGGACGCCGATCTCTCCTGCCCCTATTGCCGGAAAGGCCTAGAGCAGTTTTCCCCCTCTATGGTCATGACCTACGGATCGATGGACCAGCACCTCAATCTGCCGACCTACGGCGGCTATTCCGAGGGTATCGTGGTCACTGAACATTTTGTGCTGCGCATTCCGGAAAACCTTGAGCTTGCGGCGGTGGCCCCGCTGCTGTGCGCCGGCATCACGACCTATTCGCCGTTGCGGCACTGGAAAGTCGGCCCCGGCCAGAAGGTCGGCATCGTGGGACTGGGTGGTCTCGGCCACATGGCGGTGAAGTTTGCCCGCGCGTTCGGCGCGCAGGTCGTGGTGTTCACGACTTCGCCGAACAAGACCGAGGACGCCCTGCGCCTTGGCGCCCACGAAGTCATCGTTTCCAAAAACGCCGACGAAATGGCGCAGCATGCCGGCACGTTCGATTTTATTCTCGATTGCGTCTCGGCCGATCACGACATCAACGCCTACCTCAACATGCTGACAGTGGACGGTAATCTCACGCTGGTCGGTGCGCCGGAAAAGCCACTGCCCGTGGCGCCGATGTCCCTGATCTTCGGTCGCAAGAGCCTGTCGGGTTCGCTCATCGGTGGTCTGGCGGAAACGCAGGAGATGCTCGATTTCTGCGGGCAGCACGGCATCACCTCCGACATCGAAATGATCCGCATGGATCAGATCAACGAAGCCTACGAACGCATGCTCAAGAGCGACGTGAAATATCGTTTCGTGATCGATATGGCCTCGCTGAAGTAGGCCGCACGCGTTCGCTTCGCACACAAAAAAGCCCGCCGGTTTTTCGGCGGGCTTTTTGGTGAACGGGTTGGGACGACTCAGTAAACCTGCTCGTCGAGCAGCGCGAAGAGTTCGGCCTCCGTGATGCGCTTTTGTTGCATCGAATCGCGTTCGCGGAGGGTGAACGTGCCGTCCTTTTCCACCGTATCGAAGTCGATCGTCACGCAGTAGGGCGTGCCGATCTCGTCCTGGCGGCGGTAGCGGCGGCCGATTGCGCCGGCTTCGTCGTAGAACACGGCATAGCGGCGCTGGAGTTTCTTGTGCAGTTCTTTGGCGCGCGTCGTGAGCTGCTCCTTGTTCTTGAGGAGCGGCAGCACGGCGACCTTGACCGGGGCGATGCGCGGCGAGAGGCGCAGCACGGTGCGTTTCTCGGTGTTCCCCTTTTCGTCGGTCACGTCCTCTTCCGCGTAGGCGGCGCAGAGCACGGCAAGGAAGATGCGGTCGGTGCCCACGGCGGGTTCGATCACATGCGGGATGAATTTCTTCTTGGTCGTTTCGTCGAAAATCGCCTGCGGCACGCCGCTGGCCTTCTCGTGCTGGCCGAGGTCGTAGTTGCCGCGCGCGGCGATGCCCCAGAGTTCCTGCACGCCGAAGGGATACTTGAACATGATGTCCGTCGTGCCGCGCGAGTAGAACGCGAGCTTGGCCTTCGGGTGATCGTAGAGTGAGAGGTGCGAATCGGGCAGGCCGATCGACTTGAGCCAATCCCAGCACCACTGAATCCAGTCTTTGTGCGCCTTTTCCCAGTCGGCGTCCTCGTGGATGAAGTATTCCATCTCCATCTGCTCGAATTCGCGCGAGCGGAAGATGAAGTTGCGCGGCGTGATTTCGTTGCGGAACGACTTGCCGACCTGCGCGATGCCGAAGGGCAGTTTTACGCGGCCGGTGTCAACGACCGGTTTGAAATCGACGAACATGCCCTGCGCGGTTTCGGGACGCAGATACGAAACCGACGAACCGTCGCGCAGCGCGCCGACGTGGGTCTCGAACATCATGTTGAACGCGCGCGGCGGCGTGAGGCTGCCGGGCTCGCCCGTGGCGGGTGAAGGGATGAGCGGGATTTCCTTTTCCGCCGCAACAGTGAAGTCTTTTACGTTCAGGGGTAGTAGTTTTCCACGAACAGATTTTTTCCGTTTCAGCGTTTCGGCTTTTTCGAGCAGCTCTTCATTGGTTTTATCGCTTTCTAACGCGGAAACATATCCGATGGTAGTTCCATATGTGTGAGGAGCTTGTCCGAGTTCGAAGCATTCGAACCCGGGCAATGGGGTTAAGGGTTCGTCGGTCTCCACCGTTACGGCAGCGAAGAACAACTGGTCGGCGCGGTAGCGCTGCTTGGACACCTTGCAATCAACCAGCGGGTCGGTGAACCCGTCGACGTGACCCGAGGCCTGCCAGACCTTCGGGTGCATGATGATTGAGGTCTCGATGCCGACGACGTCGTCGCGACGCTGCACCATGTCGCGCCACCAGCAGTCGCGGATGTTCTTCTTCAGCTCCACACCGAGCGGGCCGTAGTCGAAGAAACCGTTGTAACCGCCGTAGATTTCCGAGGAGGCAAAGATGAAGCCGCGGCGCTTGCAGAGTGCGACGAGGTCTTCCATGGAGGCGGATTTGGCGGCGGTGTTTTCGGACATAGCCCGCCAGACATGGCGACAGAGAGCCGCGCGGTCAATCCTTGGGGTTGGGCGGGGCTTGCCCGTTGGTGGACGAGTGATTTGCTGAATGAACGATGCGCTTCTCTAGGTTTAACGTAAGGCGATGCCTCCTTGTGATGGGTTGCGGTTTGTTAATGGCAACCGGAGCCGGTTGGGTGAATGCCCAAACCACCGAGTTTGACGAGTTGGACACTCCCCCCAAGCCGATCAAACAACCGGCGCCCAAGTATCCTCAGGACGAACTCTATAAAAATAAGATGGGGGCTGCGGTGGTTGAATTCGAAGTAAACACGGATGGCGCGGTGCAGTTTCCACGCGTGGTAGCGGAATCAGAATCGGTTTTCGGCTATCCGGCAATGACCGCGGTCTCGAAATGGAAATTCATTCCGGGCATGAAAAATGGAAAGCCAACGGCCGCCCGAATGGTGGTGCCGATCTATTTCACGATCGAACCCGGTGAAGCGAATGAACTGATCGCGCAAATCCGGACAATAATTACAGGGTTTCCGCCCGAATCGCCTGACGGAGTTCCTGAACGGTATCGTTATGATACAGCCCCTGAGCCTACGCGATTCCAAGCGCCGGTTTGGCCATGGATCAACGGCAAGCCCGAGCGCGAAGGCACCGCGGATGTATTTTACGTCATCAACGAGAAAGGCCGTGTGATGCAGGCCCGGGTGGTAGCCGCCAGCAGCCCGGCTTTTGGTAAAGCCGCCCAAGCAGCCGTCGAGTGCTGGCGCTTTAGCCCGGCAACATTGAAGGGCAAACCGGTGCCGGCTTTGGGTCGACGCTTGATTGATTTCTATCTCACATTGCCGTCTGACGCCTCGGAGAGGCGTTTGGTTAAAGCGATTGAGCGCGGAAAAGAACGTTATGCCAAAGCCGGTGATTTGGACACGCCTCTCAGACCACTTTCGCGGGTCGCGGCACAATACCCCATGGCTTTAGTCCAGGATGAGCCGAGTGGTTCTGCGACCATCGAGTGCATCATCGATCAATATGGGCGGGTGTGTTTACCCCGTATTGTCTCGGCGAGCCGCGAAGAATTTGGCTGGGCGGCCGCGACCGCCGCCGCCCAATGGCGCTTTGCTCCGCCGACGGTGCGGGGTGACCCGGTCGACGTAAAGGTGCAGATTCCGTTTACGTTCAAGGGACGGGGCGATGCCACCGACTGAAAGCGTGGCGTAAGAGCCTCTATCTAGCCAACGTCGCGGCTCGTTGCTGCCCGGCGAGAACCGCGGCCGGGCTCATGTGCGCGATGGCGGTGTCGCGGTGCTCGATCGCCGGGGCATGACCCTGTTTCGCGGCTATGATGAACCAGGCGAGGGCTTCGATTTCGTCGCGGGGACGGGCCTCGCCGGAAAGCAGCATGATGCCGAGTTGATCCTGCGCGGCGGCCAGCCCCAGGCGCGCGGCGCGTTCGCACCAGTCCAGCGCCTGCGCAGGATCGCGCGGGATGCCATCGCCGTGGCGGTGCATCAGCGCGAGATTGAGTTGCGCTTCGGCCATGCCTTGTTCGGCGGCGCGGGTCAGCCAGTGCGCGGCGGCCGTCGGATCGCGCGTCACCTCGGCATCGCCGCTTAGATAACGGAAACCGAGTTCGGCTTGGGCGGCGGCGTTGTCATGCAGCGCGAGGGCGGTGAGTTGCTCGAGTTCCGAACCCACGCGCGCGACCCGGCCGTCGGGCGTGAGATACAGCATCGGTTGGTATTCGCCGAGATACTCGCGGTGCCAAAACCGGCCGTGATCACGATAGGTGGCATAATCGGTAAACGTATAGTGCCAGCCGGGTGTGCGGATCAGTTGCGGCGGTCGGTCGGGAAACGGATTCCGGGCGAAGAGTTTGATTACGTCGGGGTTGCCCTCGAGCAGACGGGTGGCGACGGAAGCGTAGAGCGTGGTGGCGGTGTCGCGCGTGGCGGCTTGGATTTGAAGGGTCGCTTCGAAACGCGGAAACCGCGGGGCGATGAATGGCGGCATGCGATCGAGGGCCTGCGGGAAATAACGAAATTCATACGGTCGCCATGTGACGCCGCCGTCGTTGGAGCCGACGAACTCCGCCACGAAGTGAAACGGATCGAGCCGGGAATAGAGCATAAACGCATTGGCGGCGCCGATGCTCGTGAACGATTGTTTTACCGGGTGAATCACGCGTTCCACGGCGGGATGCATCGGCAGTGTGGTGGCGGTCCAGAATGCGATGATCGTCACGGCGAAATGTGTCCACAGCACCAAGCCCAACCCGCCGCGCCGCGTTGGTGCAAGTGAGGCGGGGGCGGTCACACGCGCGACCTGTGTGCGCATAGCCTCAACGAGGCGCGACCAGCGCAGCCGTCGGATGGCGCTGATCAGCATTTGATCATCCAGCAACAGCAGGCCGAGCGCGAGCGACGCGGTGTTGAGCCAGCCGAAGTTGCACGTGAGTTGAATGCCAATCTGCAACGTGGACCAAAGCGCCAGCGCGATCCAGCGTCCGCGTCGTCCGCCGAATAGCGCCAGCAGCGGCGCGAGCAATTCGGCGGCGAAGGTCAGGGCGATTTCGCCGACATGCCAGGCATGCGGCATTTGGTGGGCGAAGTAGCCGAGGATCGTGGGGCAGGGTGCGGTCTCGTAGAGCACGTCCATCGCGGTGAAATCGAACCAGCGCACCTCGCCGCTCAGGAGTTTCGCGAGCCCCGTCTCGAACATGACGCGAAACAGCAGCCACCGCACCATGAACACGGCGATGGGTCGCGGTGACGAAGTTGCGCCCAAGCCCGGTCGATAACCGGCCGGCGCGAACGGGATGCACAGCAACGCGACTTCGAGCATCAACCAATCGACTTGTGGATCGGAAAACACGAGCCAGCCGCGCGCGAACGATACCAACATGAGCCAACAGGTGAAAAGCGTCAGGCGCGGCCAAAAATTGAGCGTCAATGCGATGGCCGCAGCCAGTCCGGTCCACGCGAGCATGCCGGGCATCACCGGGTGCGTGCTCAACCAAAACAAGGTCGGCGCCTGCCAGATCGCGGCGACGAGATTCGGATAAGTATCCCGGAGCGTCGCCATCAGATCCGGCAACGGTGCGAGCCCTTCCGGTCCGATCAGCGCGGGGTATTCCTGCAGAATCCCGCTGAAGATGATCACGTAAACCAAACCCACCGCACGCAGCACCAGCCACCGCGGCCACAGCCACGTGCTGGTGCCGTCGTAACCCGCAAAGTTTTTGACCCGCGCCCAGAGGGATGAAATCGGACCGGTGGGGACACGTGCGCTGGCTGAACTCGTTACCATGCTGGGGGAGGGCGAAAGCGGCAGCCAGCCACGTGCAGTTTCCGTTTGCAGTCAACGTTCCGGACTCGCTCCCGCTTGGAAGCGTTCCAAATCCCCGGGAACCCTGATCCATGTTTTCAGTCATACGAACTCCACCATGCCGCAGCCGTTTGAAAAAACGCGCGGCTTGGCCAAGGTTCAGCCACCATCGTTTTTAAATGCATATGAAAAACTCCGCACTGAAACGCAGCGCGCTCTGGGGCGTGATGATCGCCGTCGTTGCCGCCGCCGGGCTCGCGCTCCGCGCCGACGACAAATCCGATGAACGTCCGCCGCTGACGCTGCAACTTGATCACCAGGCCATCGATCGCGACGAGTCGCTCCGCGTCAGTTATTCCAGCGTGGTGAAGAAAGCATCGCCGAGCGTGGTCTATGTTTTCTCCACCAAGATCATCAAGCAGCGGCAGGACCTCGCGCCGTTCTTCAACGACCCGATGTTCCGCCGCTTCTTCGGCGTGCCCGATCAGGGCCAGATCCCGCCGCGCGAACAACGCCAGCAAGGCCTCGGCTCCGGCGTCATCATTTCCAAGGACGGTTACATTCTCACCAACAACCACGTGGTGGACGGGGCCGACGAGGTGAAGGTTGCGTTTGGCGAACCGCGCCAGGAATTCAAAGCCGAGGTGGTCGGGCGCGATCCCAAGACCGACATCGCGGTGCTGAAAATTGACACGAAGGATCTGCCCGCCGCCACGCTCGGCGACAGCGACGCGCTGGAAGTGGGCGACACCGTGTTCGCCATCGGCAACCCGTTCGGCATCGGCATGACCGTCACGCAGGGCATCGTCAGCGGCCTCGGTCGCGGCGGTCTCGGCATCGAAACCTACGAGGACTTCATTCAGACCGACGCGGCGATCAACCCCGGCAATTCCGGCGGCGCGCTCGTCGATTCAGAGGGCCGCGTCATCGGCATCAACACCGCCATCCTCAGCCGCAGCGGCGGCTTCAACGGCGTGGGCTTTGCGATTCCGATCAACTTTGCCCGCTCGCTCGCGGAGCAACTCGTTTCAACCGGCAAGATCTCCCGCGGGTTCATGGGCGTAAGCACCCAGTCGCTCGAAGCGGATCTTGCCGCGCAATTTGGCGCCCAGCACGGCGCGCTCGTGACCGATGTCACGCCGGACAGTGCGGCCGACAAGGCCGGTCTGCAAAGTGGCGACATCATCACCAAGGTCAACGGCCAGACCGTGCTCGACCCGCGCCGTCTCCAGCTCGCCGTCATCCGTCTCGCGCCCGGCACCGAGGTGACCGTCGAATACATTCGTGACGGCGAAACCAAGACCGTGACCTTCGAACTCGGCGAACTCGACGGCAAGGATCTCGCCGGGGGCAACACGCCGGGCAGTGATGAAGGTGTGCTCGATGGTGTGACCGTCACCGACATCACGCCGCAACTCCGCGCCCAGCTCCGTATTCCAGACCGGCTCGAAGGCGCGCTCGTGACCGAGGTGGACCCCTCGACCCCGTCGGCGCGTGATGGTCTGCGGGAGGGCGATGTCATTCTCAGCCTTGATCGTCGCGCCGTGCGCAACGCCGAGGAAGCCGTGAAGCTCAGCGAGGAGATCAAGGGTCCGAAGGTGCTCGTCCGCATCTGGCGCGAAGGCATCAGCCGCTACCTCGTCATCGACGAAAGCGAATAAGCATTCGCGATCATTTCTTGAGCTCAACCGCCGCGGTCATCCTGCGGCGGTTTTTCTTTGGCCCGGTTTGGAAGCGCCGCCCTCAGTATTTTTGTCCGGCGGTCTTGTAGACCTTGCTCATCAACCACGCCGGGCCGATCAGGAGAAAAACCACGTCCTTCAGGAACGACGGCTTTTTCCCCTCGATCTTGTGACCGATGAACTGGCCGATCCAGGCCAGCACGAAGAGCACGAGACAGATCTGCCAGACGGGCAGCGGCGAAACGAAGTTGAGCACCGCCAGGCCGCAGTAGCAAAACGCCATAAAGGACAGCATGCCCGCGCTCAGCAGCGGCGAGAGTTTCACATAAAACAGCCATGCGAGGATCATCACCGGAATCGACCAGTTGAACCACGCCGCGGTGGCGCCAACCTTTTCGGGCACTGGGATCGACCAGATGAAGCCCACGACGCAGAAGAAGATCACCGGCACGCAAATCCAGTGGATGATTTCGTTGGTGTGGTGCTGGTGGCTCTCGCCGTATTCAGCGAACCAATCGTCGGCGGTTTTTCGGGGTGGCATGAGCAGGGAGGACTGGAGCCCACGATGGCCGTATGCGGGTCTGGCGCGAGCCACAAAGTCAGCGCCTTGGTTGACGGCAGGCGCTCGGTTGCGTGCCGTGCAGGCGCTTGAAGGCCGTGCTGAACGCAAACGGATCGTTGAAGCCGACGCGCTGCGCGATGGCCGCGATCTTGTCCGGGGTGTGCCGCAGCAACTCGGCCGCGCGTTGCAAGCGCAGGCGGGTGACTTCGCGCAGCGGACTGTGACCGCACTCACGCAGGCAGCGCCGGCGCAACGCCTCGCGACTCAAGGCCGCTTCGCGCGCCAGTTCGCTCAGTGTCCACGGGTGCGCCAGATCGGCGTTCACGCGCGCCCACAACCGGCCGAGTTGCGATTCCGCGGTGAGGTTGGGTTGCAGCGTGGCCGTCACGCGGCGATGCACGAGTTGCGCCCAAAGTGTCAGTTCGCTTTGATCGGCTTTCGCCTGTCCGGCGCACGTGCAGAGTCCCTCGATCGCCAAGCGCAGCGGTTCGATTTCGGTGTGCAACACGGTCGGCGTTTTCACGGGAAACGGCCATGCGCCTTCGCCGCCATACGAGGCCCAGCATAGGTGCCAAATTCCCGGACCGGTGGCGCGATAGGCGTGCGGCACCTCAACCGGCGTCGCATACGCTTCGCCGGCGCGGAGAGGTCTCCACCCATCATCCATCCACACTTCGCCGCGTCCGGCCACGCAGGCAAGGAGCTGGCTGGCATCCGGTTGTTGACGCACGAATAGGAAGCCGCGTTGAGCGGCCGACCAGCCGACCAAGCTCAAACCGTGTTGTCGCATCGCCGGCACTTGCAGGGTGCCGACCATGCGCTCGCGGGTCTTGGCGCCGATGTTGTGGATTTCACCAAGGTGAAAAGGGATTCGGACCATGGTTTGGAGAGACAAAGCATGGTATATCACAAAGGCAATAATCCCATGCCAACCCCCCGCATTCCCCGATCCGAATATCCGCGTCCGCAATTTGTCCGTGCCGACTGGCTTTGCCTCAACGGTCCGTGGCAGTTCGAAATCGATCAAGGCGACAGCGGTCTCGACCGCGGTCTGGTCGCCAAGCCGCTCAAGCAGCGCATCACCGTGCCGTTTTGCCCGGAGTCCAAGCTCTCCGGTATCGGTAACACCGATTTTCTGAATGCGGTCTGGTATCGGCGTGACGTGATGATTCCGAAGGTATGGAAGGGCCGGCGCATTCTGTTGCATTTCCAAGCGAGCGACTACGACACCTTCGTTTGGGCCAACGGCGTGGAAGTCGGCCGCCATCGCGGCGGCATGACGCCGTTCTCGTGTGACCTCACCGCGCAGGCCGTGCCGGGCAAGAAAGTTACGCTCGTGGTCCGCGCCCGCGACAACGCCCGCGAATCCATGCCGAGCGGCAAACAGTCGTGGGTCCACGGCAACAGCGGCTGCCATTACACGCGCACGACGGGCATCTGGCAGACGGTGTGGCTCGAACCGGTGCCGCGGCGCGCGCATTTGTTGCGTCCGAAGATCACGCCCGACGTGGCCAACGCACGTTTCAGCATCGAGCAACCGATTGCCGGTGCGCAGGCCGGATTGATTTACCGCGCGCGCTTGTTCACGGGTAAGAAGCAGATCGCGGAGACATCGTGTCAGTGCGGTGGTGGATTCTATCCGCGGCTCGATCTCAACGTGCCGGCGGAGCATGTGCGGTTGTGGTCGCCGGAGGATCCGCATCTTTACGATATCGAACTCGAATTGGTGGATGCCGCATCGGACAGGGTGGTCGACTCTGCGCGAAGCTACGCGGGACTGCGCAGCGTTTTCATCGACGACATGGCGATCAAGTTGAACGGCAAGCCGGTGTTTCAACGGCTCGTGCTGGATCAAGGTTACTACGCCGACGGCATCCTGACTGCCCCGACCGACGCCGCGCTCGTGCGCGACATCAAGCTGTCCCTAGCGGCCGGCTTCAACGGCGCGCGCCTGCACCAGAAGGTGTTCGAGGAGCGTTTCCTTTATCACTGCGACCGCCTCGGCTATCTCGTCTGGGGCGAGTTCAGCGACTGGGGGCTCGGCGGCATGGAGCCGGTGCGCGGCTGGTGGAAGAACGACGACGGCACGGTGGTGCGCGGCGGCAATCACAACGGCAGCGATTACCCCGCGACCTTTCTTACGCAGTGGATGGAAGCGCTCATGCGCGATTACAACCACCCGAGCATAATCGGCTGGTGTCCGCTCAATGAATCGCTCCGTCGCATGGATGAACGCATCACCAATCACGACGACGTCATGCGTGGATTGTTCGTGGCGACGAAGGCCGCGGACTTCACCCGCCCCGTCCTCGATATCTCCGGCTATTCGCACACCGTGGCGGAGAGCGACGTCTACGATGCACATGATTACGATCAGGATCCCAAGACGTTTAAACAGCGCCACGACGGACTCCTGCGCGATGAGCCTTACGTGCGCGATGAACTCTTGCTCAACAACATCGCGTGGCGCGGCCAGCCGTATTTCGTCAGCGAGTTCGGCGGCATCCGCTGGAATCCGCGCGAGCAGTCCGGCAGTGCCTCCTGGGGCTACGGCAACGCACCGAAGTCGCTCGAGGAATTTTACACCCGCTTCGAGGGACTCTGCGCTGCGCTGCTCGATAACCCGCGCATGTTCGGCTACTGCTACACGCAGTTGACCGATGTGTTTCAGGAGCAGAACGGCATCTACTTTTTCGATCGCAAAAAGAAATACGACCTCAAGCGTGTTTACGCCGCGCAGCAACGTGTGGCGGCGATTGAAAAACTTGATGCTTGATTGCGATTGATCCCGCGGCACCACGTTGGACATGCGTTTAATGCGGCAACTCTGTATGGCGGCGTGCGTGTTTGCGTTGGCCCATTTTGGTTTTTCTGCCGGAGAGAAGCGCACCGTCGTGGTGCAATTTACGCTGGATGCCGACGGCACGGTTATCGACCCCAAGGTGACGGCCAGTGATGAGCCGCTGCTTAATCCCTACGCTATCGCGATGGTCCGCCAAAAGACGTGGGATGCCGCGGTTTTACCTGCCGAAGACGAGGCTCCGAAGCTCATCGAGTCACCCTTGTCGTTTCCCGTGGATGAGTATGAAGGGAACGTGCCGCTGCCGGTCGGCGCGACCCCGCCTGAACCAGTGAAGCGCGTGCCGCCGCGATATCCTTTTGAATGCCGTATCAATGATCTCTCGGGCGGCGTCTTGCTTGCCTTGACCATTGGAACGAACGGCAAGGTCAGGGAGTGTAAGGTGATCGCGGCTTCTCATGAGGGCTTTGCGCGTGAAGCGATTAAGGCATTCAAACAATGGAAATTCAAACCGGCGACATTGGATGAGACTCCGTTTGAGTGCACGGTTAACATAGCGGTGCCGTTTCAACTTGAAGGCCAGCAATCTGGTTGGCGGTGGTTGCTGGCCCCAGCCCCACGATTGCGCACAGTTATGATTGAATCGGAGCGTCATCCTATGCTCACCCCATGACCCCTCGCACCGCGCTATTCGACAATCGCACCGGTCACGCCATATCTTAAAGGTAGGGACGAACGGCCCGCACGTCCCTACCTGCGATCCACGGTGTGGCGTTTAGGGCGCTGCGCATCGGAGAGTCAGAATAACGCGTTATGCCTGACTTTGCGATTGTTGGCCCGACCGATCAGCGGTGAGATTTCCTCACTCACGTTGAAAACCACCGCTTCTCTCGACTCATTCCTCAAGCATGTCCGCCAGCGCGACCCCTGTCAGCCGGAGTTTCATCAGGCAGTGGAGGAGGTTTTCGGCAGTATTTGGCCGTTCGTGCAGAAGAATCCCCGATACGCAGCCGCGGGCTTGCTTGAGCGACTGGTCGAGCCCGAGCGGGTGATCATTTTCAGAATTCCTTGGGTTGATGATCAGGGGGCGGTGCGGGTCAACCGCGGCTACCGCGTGCAGATGAGCAGTGCGATCGGTCCCTACAAGGGAGGCTTGCGTTTTCATCCCTCGGTCAATCTCGGTATCCTGAAATTTCTCGCGCTTGAGCAGGTCTTGAAGAACTCGCTGACCACGCTGCCGATGGGAGGGGGCAAGGGTGGGGCGGACTTCGATCCGAAGGGGTGCAGCGATGGAGTAGTGATGCGTTTTTGCCAGTCGTTCATGAACGAACTGCACCGGCATATCGGTGCGTCGCTCGATGTCCCGGCTGGTGACATTGGCGTGGGGACGCGTGAGATCGGATACCTGTTCGGCCAATATAAGCGTCTGGCCAACGAGTTTACATCAGTGCTCACGGGCAAGGGTTTGGCCTACGGCGGCAGCCTGATCCGACCAGAGGCCACCGGCTACGGCTGCGTGTATTTTGCTCAGGAGATGCTGGCGCGGAGCGGCGAGGGATTCGACGGCCAGCGCGTGGCGATTTCCGGCTCGGGCAATGTGGCTCAATATGCCGCGGAGAAAGCCATCGAGATGGGCGCCAAGGTCATCTCGCTTTCCGATTCCGGCGGCACGGTGCACATGCCAAAGGGGCTGACGCTCGAGCAGCATGCCTGGCTCATGGACTTGAAGAACAACCGGCGCGGCCGCCTGGCGGAGTTTGCGCAACACCATCGGTTGAAGTTTCACGCGAACAAGACGCCATGGGCGTTGGCCTGCGACATTGCGCTGCCGTGCGCGACGCAGAATGAGATTGATGGCAAGGCCGCGAAACGGCTCGTGAAGAATGGCTGCCGATGTGTGGCCGAGGGCGCGAATATGCCGTCCAATCTTGATGCGGTGAAAGTGTTCATCGCGGCGCGTTTGCTCTACGGTCCCGGCAAGGCCGCCAATGCCGGCGGGGTTGCGACCAGTGGTCTGGAGATGAGCCAAAATGCCATGCGGCTATCGTGGTCGCGGGGGGAAGTGGACAACCGCCTGCACGGGATCATGAAGAACATCCACCACGCCTGTCTCGAACATGGCGTCAAGAAGGGAGGCTTCGTGAATTATCTGGATGGGGCGAACATCGCCGGTTTCGTCAAGGTGGCCGATGCGATGCTGGCACAGGGCGTGGTGTGAAACAGCCCGGCCTGTGACGGCGGGCGCGGCCACTACGCGCTGCCCTCGACCCGGCGCTGGGCGTGGGCTTCGTCGAGATCACGAATCTGTTCGATGATGCCGGTGAGCGCGCGACCGGTTTCCGTGAGACAATATTCCACGCGCAGGATTTTGCCGGGGAACTCCTCGCGCGTGATGAGTCCGTAATCGAGCAATTTGCGCAGCCGTTCATTCAGCACTTTGTTGGAGATGCCGGGAATGAAGCGCTCCAATTGGCCCGGTCGATTGACCCCGCGGCCAATGGCCCCGAGCACGGCCGCAGACCATTTGCACCCCACGACGTCCTCCAGCCTGCGGTATGCCGTGCGTTCGGGAAGCGATAAATGGGGCCGGCGTGTCATGCCGGTCACCCTAGCAAAACACCGGGATATTGCACGAGGGAACAAAACAGTGGGTGCCCACCAAATCGTGCCGTCTTACGGCTTGGATGAAACTGTGGCAGAATCAGTGCCTGCCCATGGCACGATGTCGTGGCGCGAAATCAACCCATAGCTGCTATCAATCATGAAATCCAAAGCTGTATTCTATCACGCCGGTTGCCCCGTTTGTGTGGCCGCCGAACAAAATGTCGCCCTCGCCTTTGATCCCGCCCGTTACGAAGTCGAAATCGTTCACTTGGGTGAGAGCAAGGGCCGGGTGGCCGAGGCCGAAGCTGCGGGCGTCAAATCCGTGCCCGCCTTGGTGTTGGAAGGCACCGCCTATCATATTAACTACGGGGCCGGCATCGAGGTGTTGCGCTGAGAGTCTGGCGGAGCAGGCCGGGTGGAACACTCCGTGGGGCTGCGGAGTGTTCTGCGCCGTGCCATCCCGTCGGTCCCAATGGTCCTCCACCACGCTGTCGCACGTGAGCGGATCACAAGGCCGCCGGGCCGCGTTCGGCCGTCCGGCTTCAGATGTCGATGGCCGGCAATTGCCGCAAGGCTTCGGCGGCGGGAGTGACGACCTTGACCTCGGCCTGCGGGTGCGCGCGCGCGACGGCTGCGCGCTCCTCTTCCTGGGCCCGCGCGAGCAATTCGAGACATTCGCGACGAAACTGTGCGGGATCCTGCGAGCGCAGCGTGAGCGAAAGTTTGCGCCGGTTGACCACGTGATCGCGGCCCTTGTTGATCTCGCGCACGAGAATCTCGGCGCGAAACTTGCGCCGGCCGAACATGGGGATGACCGGATCGGTGAAGGCCACATGGCTCTCGATGTGGTAGCTGCGCGGCGGCGCAATCCAGTGATTGACCAGTCGCAACAGCACCCAGCCGAGCAGCGCGCTGCCGATTGCGAGCCCGAGCCATGCCGGGTGCAGGCGCACGCCGGTCTCGCGCCATAGGAAAAGCGCGATCAGCAACACGACCAGCAGGATCAATCCAAGTCGCGCGGTTCTCATGGGCGCGGACAGCGGTAAGCCGCCGGTAGCGGGCGAGGAGGAGTGCAATGCATGGCGCGATTATATCCGCGCCACCGCTACCTTTTCCAGCGTCTTTAATTCCACGTCGTGGCCCATGCCCGGCGCATCCGGCGCACGCACGTGCGCATCGGGACCGATGCGCTTTTCGAACACGACCGGATTTCCCATCACGAGGGTTTCGTAGTAGTGGTTGTTGCGAATCGCGAGGCAGAGGTGGATGTTTTCCACGCCCATGCCATGCACCTCGGCGCTGAGTTGGAATGAATCGGCAAGATGCGCCACGCGCAGCGCGCCGGTGATCCCGCCCTTGTAGAACCAGCTCGTGCGCACCATGTCGGCCGCACCTTGGGCAATGAAGTCGGCGACATTGTAGTGACAACCGTCGGAGGTTTCCGCCGCGAGCACCGGGATGTCGAGTTGTTCGCAGAGGCGTTTGTAGGCGTTGATGCTGAACTCACGCATCGGCTCTTCATACCAAAGGTAATCCGCCTCCTCGAGCGCGCGGCCAAGGTAGAGCGATTCGTAAGGATCGAAACCGGCGCTGCCGTCATACATCAGCGCGATGTCAGGGCCGACGTGTTGGCGCAGCGCCTGGCAGAGCGCGGCGTCCTTGCGCGCATCGCCCCAAGCGTGGAGCTTGATTGCCTTGAAGCCGCGCGCGAGGCACTGGTCGGCCACGTCGAGAAACTCCTCGGTCGTCGCGTAGGTGACCGTGCTGGCGTAGGCCTCAATCGAATCGCGATAGCCGCCGAGCAATTGATAAACCGGCAGATTGGCAGCCTTGGCGGTGATGTCCCACAACGCCGCGTCGACGACGCCCATCATATAGATGGGAAATTCTTCCAGTCGGTCGATCTCCCACACCTCATGCCACAGCTGTTCTTTTAACAACGGGTTCTTCCCGAGCAGCATCGGCTTTAATCTCCGCTCAATCAAATCGAGTGCGATTGGCCCGCGCACCGCGCAGCTCCAACCCTCGATGCCGGCATCGGTCACGAGGCGCAGCCACGTTTGCTCGGTGAATTCGTCGCTGCCGGGCAGGCCCTTGCGCCAGACATACGGCACGGCGGTTTGGTTGCGAACAGTGTAAGCGTGGACGGCGATGATCTTCATGGGGAGGGGACGCGTTCCTTCTCCGCCGCTTGGTGCCACGAGGCAATCCCCAAGCCGGAAAATTCCGTCATCCGCGATTATTTTCACGACACGTGCAGCGCGGCCACCTAGCTTGCCGGCATGTTCGACTTAACTGGCAAGGTGGCGTTGGTCACGGGCGCGGGTTCCGGCATCGGCCGGGCGATCGCGGAGCGGTTTGCAAAAGCGGGCGCCAAGGTGCACGTCGGCGATCTCAACGAGGCCGCGGGTCGTGAGACCGTGGAACTGATCACCGGGGCGGGCGGCACGGCGGAGTTTCAGCAACTCGATGTGGCCGACGAAACTTCGGTGGCGCGGGTGGCTGCCGCCACGGGCCCGCTCAACATCCTCGTCAATAATGCCGGGATCGGCCACGTCGGCACGATCTTGCAGACCAACGCCGAGGATATGGACCGGCTTTACCGGGTCAATGTGCGCGGAGTGTTCAGTGTCACCAAGGCTTACATCGGCGCGATGATCGAGCGACGCGCGGGCAGCATCATCAACATCGCGTCGATCGGCGGCATCGTCGGGGTGCGTGATCGGTTCGCCTATGTGACGACCAAGTTTGCGGTCGTCGGCATCACCAAGCAGCTTGCGCTCGATCACTCGGCGGACGGCGTGCGTTGCAACTGCATCTGCCCCGGGCGGGTGGAGACGCCATTTGTGCAAGCGCGATTGAAAGAGTATCCGGATCCCGAGAAGGCCTATCGCGACATGAGCGCCACCCAGCTGATCGGCCGCATGGGCAAGCCCGAGGAAATCGCCGCCGCCGCGCATTACCTCGCGAGCGATGAGGCTGCGCTGGTAACGGGTTCCTCCTTGGTGGCCGACGGTGGCTGGAGTGTCGGCAAGTAATCCGTCATGAATCCAAGCCGCCCCACATTGCGGGCCGACTCCGCTGGAGGCGAAAAACTCACGGCTCTCGGTTTGGGCTCGCCGCGGCTTGCGCTCGGCTTGGCGACGCTCGGCGGTGCTTGGGGCACGGTGGATGAAGCTGAATCGCTGGCCACGGTGCGCCGTGCGTTAGAGCGTGGCGTGCGCGCTTTTGACCTGGCTCCGTCTTATGGCATCGCGGAGGGTTTGTTGGGTGCCGCGCTCAAAGATTGGCGTGGAGATGCGCCGATCATCAGCACGAAGGTGGGACGGTTGCCGGCGCGCAATGCGCATGAGGGCAATTACGACTATTCATCCGCGGCCATGCGCCGCAGTTTGGAAACCAGTCTGCAAGCCTTGGGCCGATCACACGTGGATTTGCTGTTTTTGCACGAACCGCAGTTGGTCCCACCGACCGAGCGGCCGCGAGTGGTGGCGACCTTGCGCGAATTGCAGGCGGCCGGACTCACGCGCAAGCTCGGCATCGCCGGTGGCCACGGGGAGGCATGGGATGGCTTTCTGGAAACGGGCGCGTTTGCGGTCGTCATGCTGTTTCGACGGCTTGATGCATGTATCTTGGACGGACTGAGTGAAGATTTGCCGCGGTTGAATCGGAACGGGGTGGCGCTTTATCAAGCCAGTCCGCTGCACATGGGGTTGCTCGGAGCGCGATTCGATGAATTCACGCGTGAGCGACCGGAATGGGTTTGGGGGCCGCAGATTGCGCGTGCGCAACGCTTGCAGAAATTAGCGACGACGCACGACATGGCGTTGTCCACGCTCGCGCATCGGTTCGCCTTTGGCATGGCGGAGCTTGATCGCGTCGTCATCGGCGCGGGCAATCGCGCGCAGCTGGATGCGGCGTGGCGGGATTTCGAGGCTGGCCCCCTGCCGCGAGAACTGTTCGATGCGGTCTGCCAGATAAATTTTTCGTGATGATCAAACTCCAGCAAGCCGAACTCTTCAGCCAACCACTCAAGGCGCGCATGCCGTTTCGCTACGGCATCGCCACGATGACCGAGGTCACGCATGTGTTCCTGCGGCTCACGTTCGACTTTGGTGGCAAACTGCAGTCCGGCGTGTCGGCCGATCATCTGCCGCCGAAATGGTTTACAAAGGACCCGCAGCGCCCGCTGGAAGAGGAGATCGAAGAGATGCTGCTCGTCATCCGCACGGCGGTGGCCCACGCGCAACAGATCACCGCGGCCACCCCCTTTGCGTTTTGGCGTGCGCTCTACGATGCGCAATCAGCGTGGGCGAAGGCGCAAAATCTGCCGCCCCTGCTCGCGCAGTTCGGCGTGACCTTGGTCGAACGCGCGTTGATCGATGCGTTTTGCCGGGCGAACGACACAACCTTTCCCGCTGCGCTGCATGAAAACCGCTTCGGCATCGACCTCGGTTCGATTCACGCGTCACTTGCCGGCACGCAACCGGCCGACTGGTTGCCCGCGCAACCACCCGCGCAGGTGTTTTGCCGGCACACGGTCGGGTTGTCCGACGCGTTGACGGACGAGGAAATTCTCGCCGACGAACGCGTGAGCGACGGGCTGCCGCAATCGCTCGTCGCCTGCATCCGTTTCTACGGCCTGCGCCATTTCAAGCTGAAGATCAACGGCGAGGCGGAGCGCGATCAACAGCGGCTCGCGCGCATGGCGCAGATCTTCGTGGCGGAGTGTGGCGACGATTTCGCCTATTCGCTCGACGGCAACGAGAGCTTTCACGAAGTCGGCGTGTTTCGCGATTACGTGACGAAGCTGCGCGCCACCGTCGGCGACGCGGCGTTTTGGTCGAAGCTGCTCTTCATCGAGCAGCCTTGGCATCGCAAGGTCGCGCTCTCCCCGGCGATCGGCGAACTCGCGGCGGCCTGGCCGGATCGCCCGCCGGTGATCATTGACGAATCGGATGCGGAGATCGCGAGCCTGCCGACCGCGCTTGCGCTGGGTTATGCGGGCACGAGCCACAAGAATTGCAAGGGCGTGTTCAAGGGCGCGGCCAACGCGTGTTTGCTCGCGCAGCGTCGTGGTGAAGGAAAGTCATCGATGATGAGCGGCGAGGACTTGTCGAACGTCGCGCCAGTGGCGATGCCGCAGGATCTCGTGGCGCAGGCCTGTTTCGGCATCACCAGTGTCGAACGCAACGGCCATCACTATTTCGCCGGGCTCGGTCAGTTTCCCGCCGCCCTGCAGACGCTCATGCTTACGCAGCACGGCGATTTGTTCATCCAGTCGGAAGCGGGCTGGCCGCGCCTCGACGTGCGCGCCGGCCATCTCGAACTCGGCACGGTCTTGCGTGCGCCGTTCGGCTACGCGGGCGAACTGGACTTGTCGGCTTTGGATCGACTTACGGTGAGCTGAGCGCTTGGTCCGCGGTCTCGACGGCCATCAGCGTGAATACCTCCACGGTTCCCGCAAAGCCGAATTCCCCGGCGCGGGCCGCGACCAGCGTGCGCGCCGCTTGAACCAAGTCCTCCGTCAGGTCGGCCCCGCCGGCCGCATGCAGCACACCGGCGATTTTTCCGTCCCGGTGAGCCATGCGGACCACGGTTGGAATCGCGACCGGATCACGGACTGACGCTTCAGTTTCCGGAATGAGAGTGAAGCCTTGCGGCTGACCGTCCACCGGCGGAAAGATCGTCAGGGCGGCGCGACCCTCTGCGATATCCACAATGACGGGCGAGTTGAGTCCGCGCCGTTGGTCGCGTGGCACGTAATGGGGTTTTTCACGGTCGATCATCCGCGGGTCGTCCGGCGCGACATCGGGAACGGGCAGCGAGGCCATGATCTCGCGCAACTGTCGTCTGGCGTTTTGCACCGCGGTGTTCGTGTCGTTGGTCACATCCCGATAGCCCGTGCCGTCGCGGGAGTCACCGCAGTCGTAGAGCTGGCCAAAGCGCCACGGGGTGTTGTTTTCCAACAACCACCGCTTGGTGCGCACGGTGCGCCGGCCGCCGAGCGGCGAGTAGATCCACTCGCGGAGCGAATGGGTTTCCCCGCGCAAATAAGGCGCGAGGGATATGCCGTCGATCGGGTGCCCGGGAGGAAGGGGGATGCCGGCGACTTCGCAGATGGTGGGCAGAATATCCGTTATGTCGGCGAGTTCGGGAGAGCGACCCTGCGCTTGGACCAGTCCCGGGCCGTTGATGATCAGCGGCACTCGGGCCCCCAGCTCGGTGGTCGCACCTTTGCCGTGCCGGGCGGTGCCGTTGTCGCCCATGAACACGATCAGGGTGTTCTCGCGCTGGCCGGAGGCTTCGAGTGCGGTGACGATGCGGCCGATGAGTTTGTCCATGTATTCCACGTTGGCCCGCCAATTGGTTTCGCTGCGGGTGAACTTGTCGGCGGGCGATGACAGGGAATCCGGCGTGGGATAGTAGGGTTCATGGGTCAGCGCCATGGAGTAATAGAGGAAGAATGGTTTCTTCTCCTCGGTCCGGCTGCGGTTTGAGAAATCGATCAGGAAATCCGCAAACAAGTCCGGTCCATAGTCGTCGATCGTGGTCGGCCGGTAGTTTCCGTTTTGAACAATGCTCGGATGCCAGTAGCGCGAAGTCCGGCCGGAGTGCGGTTCGCGCCCGCCTGTGTGTTTCTGACCGGCGGGCAGGTTGTGATCATAAGCCCAGATGGCGTATTCGTCGAAGCCGGTTTCACGCACCAGGCCGGGCAGTTCGCCGGAAAGCTGCCACTTTCCGGCCATGGCGGTCGCGTAACCGGCTTGTTGGAAGAGGCGGCCGAAGGTCAGATGCGCGGCGATGTTGTCGTCGCCCTCGTTTTCCACCGGCGGTCCGCCGGCGCGGTTGGGAAAATGAAAGACCCCGTTGTGATGCGGATATTGACCGGTCATCAGGGCGTGGCGGGACGGATGGCACACTGGCGTGGCGTAGGCCGTGTCAAAGTAGATGCCGCCGCGGGCGAGTTCGTCCAAGTGCGGGGTTTGATGGGTGGGGTGTCCGTAGACGCCGAGCTCGTGAGCCCCGAGGTCATCAGCCAGAATGACAATCACGTTGGGTTGGGCTGGTCCGCCCACGGCGGAAGCGGCGATTGAACAAGCGGCCAGGAGCCCGGGGAGGGGAAAGCTTGGTTTAGGGGACATCGTTTAAGGGGGCGTTATTGAAACAGAATAGTTTATTTTGAAACAAGATGCACGACCGAAACCAACCCCATTCCAGCCACTGTATGCCCTGAGGCGTGCAACGTTGAAGTTTTCTGTGGTGTGAAATGAAATTGACATATATCAGAAAATGTTTCGAAACACAAATAGTGCACAAGTCTTAATGTTTCACTTAACGCCCCCAAAATGAATGCCCCATCCGATACCCCCCCCACCCAGCACCGCTTTGCTTGTCTTAAGTTTTTTCTCTTGATGGCGATGCCGGTGCTGTTGCCCGCCCAGGAATCCGAAGTGGTGCAGCTTTCGCCGTTCGAGGTCAGCACGGAAAAGGACGTCGGTTATTATGCCGGTAATTCCATCAGTGCGACGAAGACCAATGTGCCGTTGCAGAAACTGCCGATGAACGTGCAAGTGATGACCCGGACTTTTCTGGATGACCTGAACGCCACCGACATCGAGAGCATCATCGCCTATGCGGCCTCGGCCAGTCCGGCCACCAACGAGCCCGGTCGTTTTGCGCTGCGCGGCTTTGTGAATCCCAACCCGATGCGCAACGGGGTGGATACGCTCTCGGAAACCAATTTTGTTTCCACGCTCACGCTGGATCGCGTTGAGATTGTGAAGGGCCCGGCCGCCATTCTCTACGGCATCACCGAGCCCGGCGGCTTGATCAACATGATCACCAAGAAGCCCCTGTTCAAACAGCAGGGTTCGCTCGGTTTGCAAGTCGGCGACTACTCGACCACGCGCGCGGAGATTGACCTGACGGGTCCGATCGCCGGCGACAAGGTCGCCTACCGTTTGATCGCGGGCCAGAGCAACATCGGCTACGAAGCCGATTATGCGGAGGACGACACCACCACGATCGCGCCTTCGCTGCTCTTCCAGGTCACGCCGCGCACCACGTTGTTGCTGGCGATGGAATATCAGGATCTGAAGTCGAATCCCGATACGGGCGCCATTCTCAAACTCGACGAGACCACGGGCGCGCGCATCGGTTTCATCAACGGCAACTATTACGGCGTGCCCAAGACCTTCAATCACATGGGGCCCGATGGGCGCAAGGACACGGAGACCACGTTTCTTACCGCCGACTTGCAGCACCGCTTTGCGGATGACCGCTGGGCCCTCCGGACGGTTTACACCCGGACCGAGACCTCGCTCGATCAGGACACACGACTTGGCGCCGGCGCGGAGATTCGGCTGCAGAACCGTTACGGCTGGGTGCGCAATCACATCTTGGCCCGTTTGGTCGATCGCACGGAAGACGTCTTTCAAGGCGAACTCACCGGCCAGATCGAGGCCGGAGATATCACGCACCGCATCCTGCTCGGCTATGAAATGACGGCCTACGAACAGGATCAAAAGGCCTTCCGCCAAAACAACGCCATCGCGCCGATGGACCTTAATAATCCCTCCTCGTGGGATTTCAGCATTCCGATCGCGCCGGAAAATCGAGCCCTGCGCCCGGCGGACTTTTTCTCCACCCAGGACACTTGGTCGGTCTATGCGGTGCATCAGGCGGAGTTTTTCGACGGCAAGCTCAACTCCTTGCTCGGTATTCGCTATGATGTGGTTGAAGCCACCACGCTTAACCGCCTGGTCACCCCCGCCTCACTCGGTGCGGTGCCCACGACCAAGAGCTGGACCCCCCAGTTCGGCCTGCTCTATGCCCTGACTCCGACCGTCGGCATTTACGGTTCCTACAGCGAGTCCTTCATCCCCAACACGGCGGTCAATCCCGATGGATCGCTCTTCGATCCCGCCACGGGTGAAGGTTACGATTTCGGTTTGAAGTTCAACGCCCAGGACGGCCGCTTCAACGCCACGCTCAGTGTCTTCGACATCAGCAAGGTCAACATTGTGCGGCAGGATGGCGATCGTCGCAACAACGACCCCCAGGGTCGCCTGTGGTTCATCGCCTCGGGTGAAGAGCGCAGCCGGGGTTACGAGGCCGACATCATCATGACGCCGGTGGAAAACTACCAGATGACGATCAGCTACGCCTACATCGATGCCTATGTGGTTTCAAACGCGGATGCCCCGGCCGAAGAGGGCAACCAACTCGGCGAGGCGCCGAAGCATAATTTTGCCTGGTGGAACAAATACTCGTTCAGCACGGGTCCGCTCAAAGGTTTCTTCGCCGGCGCCGGCATCACCAGCCGCAGCAAGTCGAAGCTCGATTCACAGGTGGTCAACCTGACCGTTTCCTATCCGTCGTTCACCGCCGTCGATCTCGTGCTCGGCTACAAGTCGACCGAGGCCAAATACCCTTGGGAGGTCACCCTGCGGCTCAACAACGCCACGGACGAAACGTATTTTGCGCGCAACCGGTCCTATGCGGACGGGCGCAACTTCCAGGCCACGGCCAAAATCAGTTTCTGATGGCCCGGGTCCGACCGTTCGCCCGCCCTAATTTGCACCTTCAGGATTCATGAGCTCCGTCGGGTCTGATCACGGCCCCGCCTGCCCCGACCTTATTCCGCAGCCGCGCCGGCTCCAAGTTGGAGCCGGTCGGTTTGTCCCGGGGAAAACGCTGACCTTCTGGGCGGCGCCGGAGGCGGATCCCGCGGCTCGCCTGCTTGGTGATTGGCTGGCGGCGCGCGGCATCGGTTGGCAGCGTGTCGATCAACCGGATGCGGCCCGGCTTCGGCTGGTGGCAGCTCCTGCGGGCACCGCTTCCGAAGCCTATCGGTTGGCCATCCAAGCAGACAGTATCGTCGTGGGCGCGGCGGCGGCGCCCGGTTTCAGTCACGCGGTGCAAACATTGCTCGCGCTGGCCCTGGATGACGCCGGCGTGGCTTGGCCGGTGGTTACGATCGAGGATGCGCCACATTTCGAATGGCGCGGTCTGCTGCTGGACAGTTGTCGCACCTTCATTTCGAAGGCGGCGATTCTGCGGCTGCTGGATCAGATGGCGGCGCTCAAACTCAATCGCCTGCACTGGCATCTGACCGATGACCAAGGGTGGCGGTTGGAAATCAAGCGCTACCCCAAACTGACGGAGATCGGGGCATGGCGCGTGCGCGACGGGGTGCGCGAGGGCGGTTTTTACACCCAGGCCGACATCCGCGAAATCGTCGCTTTTGCCGCGGCGCGCGGCATCGCCATCATGCCGGAAATTGAAATGCCGGGTCATGCCACTGCGGCACTCGCGGCGTATCCGGACCTTGGTTGTGGCCCCGGCCAGCTCAGCGTGGGCACGGCGTGGGGTATTTATCCCAACAACTACAACGCCGGGGATGATCGCGTTTTCACGTTTTTGGAAGACGTGCTGCACGAGGTCATGGAACTATTCCCCTTTCCCTACATTCACCTCGGGGCCGATGAATGCCTGAAGGATCAGTGGAAAGCGTCATCCGAGTGCCAGCGTCGGATCGCCGCGGAAAAGCTGGGCGACGAGCACGGATTGCAGACCTATTTCATCAATCGCATCGCCGAGTTTTTGCACCGGCATGGTCGCACTGCCGTGGGGTGGGACGAGGTTTTGGAGGGTCCGATTACCAAGCACATCGTGGTGCAGTGCTGGCGCGATGAGGCCGTCATCAAAGTCGCCTTGGCGCGCGGCTATCGCATCATCGCCGCACCGCGGCGGCATTGTTATTTCGATATCGCGGTCAGCCAGGTGGACCTCACGGATGTCTATGCCTTTGACCCCTCGATGGGTTTGGCCGACGCGACGGGCGTCATCGGGGGCGAGGCCACGTTGTGGACCGAGCACATCGCCGAATCCGAGATGGATCACATGCTGTTTCCGCGGTTGTTCGCGCTGGCCGAGACCCTCTGGGCGGGCCCCGCGGCCAAAGAGGCCACCGACCGTTTTGTGCAGCGTGCCCGCCGGGTCACCGCGCGCTGGCGGTCGGCCGGGGTGAACGCCGGACCGATGTTGCGCGACGATGCCCCGGCCGAAACCATGAAGGGGCGGAAGGATTTGCACGTGCCGCCAGCCGGGCTCGACCAAATCGGCCTCGGTGGCTAGACCCGGTGTGGATCACCCCGGTCAGGCCCGGGGCTGAGGCAGCCGCTGATCATGTCCAAACGATTTACCACCGCTCTCACCGCCGCCGGGTTGTTGTTGGCGGTTTGGGCGCGCCCGGTCCTCGCTGAAGTTGCACCCCAGGAGCACCGACTGGCCAACGCCCGGCTGGCCTTAACGGTGCAACGCCAAGGGGCGATCATCAGTGATCTGCGTTTGAGGCCCGAGGGCGCCAATCTGCTGGCGGATCCCGCGGTGGCGGATCCGGTGATGTTCGGCCATTTCCTTTGCTTTGATCGCTGGGGCCAGGTGGCGCCCGAGGCGGCGGCCCGGGGCATTCCCTTTCACGGCGAGGCGGTCCGTTTTCCCTGGCGGTGGACCGAACTCAGCGCGCGGAGCGTCGGGCAGGAAGTCACCTTGCCGATTGCCGGGTTGTCCGCCCGGCGGCAGGTGCGGCTGACGGAGCGCGATCCGGTTTATGCCGTGACGCTCGAAGTCACCAACTCCACCCCGGAAACCAAAGCGTATACCGCCGTCGAGCACGCCACCCTCGGCGAAGTCTGGTTGCATGACGAAGTGCGCCTGTCGTCCAACGCCCGGCAGGGATTGGTGCATGCCAGCCCGCAGCCCAAAGTCGCCATCGCGCCCGATTGGGAAAGTGTCTTTACCTGGCCCATGGCCCGGGTCCATGGCCGCACCGTGGATTTGCGCGACACGCCCGGCCCCGGCCCGCGCTTTTTGGTTTCGCTGATGTTTGCCGACGAGACGGAATGGGCGTGGATTTTTCAGATCGATCGCACTTCCGGTGATCTGATCGGCTATGTGTGGTCGCCGACGGACTACCCGTGGTTGATGCTCTACTACAGCCGCGGGGCGCGCCGATTTCTCAACCGCTCGATCGAATTTGGCACCACCGGGCTGTATCTGCCGCGTCCTCAACTGGCAAAAATCGGGCAGTTCCTCGACCGGCCCGTGCTGGCGCAACTCGCACCGGGCGCCTCGCGACAGCATCGGTTTTGGGGCTTTGCTTGCAAGGCGCCACCGGGCTCCAGCGCGGTGACTCAAGTCACGGTCGAGTCAGGCGGCGTGCGCCTCGAGTTTGATCAGGGTGAAGCCATGCACCTGCAATTGCCGGATCCGGAGTGATTTCTGCACGCATGGCGCGGTGTATCTGTTCATTAGCGCCAATGTTTCACTAAATTTGCGCGTTTTGTTTCATATTTCGGGTTGTTTCCCGCCGGGTTTCTTACGAGCCTGACGGACCGTTTAACCGACTTTTACCTGTGCGCCAGCAATCGAAACAAAACCGACTTATCCAGGAACAGCTGCGTAGCCAGTTGAAGCGTGGCGAATGGGCCACCGGTGCACCGCTGCCGCCGGCGCGGGAACTCGCCAAATCGCACGGCGTGTCGAGCTCTACCGCCTATCGCATTTTGGTGCGGCTCGCGAAGGATGGTCTGCTCTGGCAGCATTCCAACGGGCGTTTTTACGCAGCGGAGGCCCGGCATCTGGTGGACACGATCCAGCCGTTCGCCTGCATGTTGCCGCGGCTGCAGTTGTGGAACGTGGTGCTGCAGGAGATCATGCATGGCGTGACGCAACGCTCCGCCCAATACAAGCGCGGCATCCTGCTGATTCACAATCCGGCGCTGATCGTGCAGGACGACATCAACATTCCGCCGACCTACGCCGACGTCGCCGAGCAGGAGCACATCTTGCGGGAGTTCTTCGCCACGCACGCCGACAGCTGTGAGGGGATTATTTTCGACAATGTCTGGAAGGATGAGGTGCTGGCCAAATTCCGTGACAAGCTGAAGCGCATGGTCGTGATCAATCGCAAGACCTCGCTCGATTTTGTCTCGGCGGTCTTCCCCAACTTCCAACGCTGCGCGCTGCTGGCCTTCGCCCATCTGTATGCGCGCGGTTACGAGAAGATCATTTTTGTCTCCCCCCACGACGACCACTACATCGAGCAGGCGATGGAAATGGGCCTCAACGTGGCCAAGCTGATCGGCGCGCAGTTTGACGCCGACGATATCCGCCGCCCGCGAACCGCCGAGGAACGGCACGAGTTTGCCTTGGAGCTGAAACGCGCCAATCGGCGGGTAGGCGTCTATTGTCCCGACGATAACTGGTCCTATCGCTTTTACCGCGACATGCAGGACGTCGGCGTGGAGTGTCCCGGCCGGGTGGGCCTGCTTTCCGGCATCGGCACCCCGGCGGTGGGCGGCAAGCACCCGATGAGCACGCTGAAGGTCGATTTCGAAAAGATGGGGGAACTGGCGGTGGATTGCCTGCGGGCTGACGAACCGCGCTCCGAGCGGGTGGATGTCACACTAAACCTGGGCGTGACGACCTGATCGGTCGGTCGCCCCTCGGGGTCTCGGCAGGGCGGCGGATGGCAATGCGGGCGTTGCTTGGACGCGCGCCGAATAAGCGGTTTTTCAAATACTATTTTGACACATATCAAATAGTGTTCCGAAATATGTGAGTAGATATTCTAGAATAGAGTCTTCGCTTTCAAAAATTCCCCCGTTTGAAAAAACTCTTTTTGCTCAGTTTTCTCCTGCTGGTGTTGGCGAGTGCCGCCACCTATTGGTCGTTGCCGGAGCAGCAGAGCGACCGGCCGATCATCTATTGGGCGGTGCAGCCAGATGCCGGGAAAATGAAGATGCGGGACTTGTTTTATCGCTGGCGCGAAGCCCGCGGCCTGCCGCCGGTGGAGTTGCGGCTGGATGCGGCCAATCGGGACAAGACCAAAAAGATGGTGCAAGGGGTTTCCGGGGTGGGCAGTGATCTGATCGATGTCTGGACCGGGGAGATGATGCCCTTGCAGAGCGCGGGGGTGTTGGCGGATATTACCGAGGCGGCCGAATCGTATGGGGTGACACCGGCCGCGACTTACCCGGGGGCGGCAAGCGAACTGGTGGTCGCTGGTCGGCAGTATGCGTTTCCCCGCAACGTCGTCGCCACGATGATCTGGGTGAACCGCGACGTATTTGACCAGTATGGCATCACCCCGCCGCCGCGCCGTTGGACCATTGAGGAATTTGACCGCCTCGGGCGCGAGTTTGTGGAAGCCGCCAACCCTCCCGGTCGTCGCGATCGCGTGTATTTTATCAATCAGGTCCCGCGCCTGACGCTGCGTCGCAGCCTCGGCGTGGATATGTTCAACGAAACCCTGACACGCTGCGTCCTCGATGATCCGCGGAATGTGGAGATGATGCGTTATCTGCGCAAATGGGTGATCGACGACAAATTGGTGCCGACGCGGGAGGCGGAGCAGGCCTTCGCGGCGGATGCCAGCGGCTTCCGGCTGCGGGTATCGTTGTTCGCGCGGGGGCAATACGCGATGCTCAGCCTGGGCCGGTGGGCGTTGATTTTGCTGCGCGAACTGCCGCCGGTGAATCTGGCCGTGGTCGAACCCTTTCATGGCGGCTTTCCCAACGTGGATCTGGCCGTGGGTGGGGTGGGCGTTTATGCGGGTTCGCCGCATCCGGAGATAGCCTCGAGCTTTCTGGGATTTCTGGCCAGTGAGGCGTTTAACATGACGGTGGTGGAAAGCGGCGATTCGCTGCCGCCGCTGCCGCGCTACGCCCAAACCGAGGCCTTCCGGCAACCCCCGGACCGTCCCAATGAATGGGGCACGCACGAAGTGTTCGCCGAGTCCGCGTTGGCGATGGGAATCGGCCCGCCGCGCAGTCCGTTCGTGTTGCCGAGTGTGTTTTCCCGGTTGGAGTCCGACGCCTACGACAGCATGGTCGCGGGGCGAATCTCGCCCGAAGAGGCCGCCCGGCAGGCGGCGGATCGGATCAATCGCGAGATCCAGATTTCCTTGGAAGCGGATCCGGCGCTGCGTCCTGTTTACGAGCAGGGCCTGGCCCTGCAGCGCAAGATCGAGCAGGCCCGGGCGGCCGGCCGACTGGTGCCTGCGGCGTGGATTCTCAATCCCTTTTACCGGGATTATTATCGGGCGCAGGGCTGGTTGACGGACGCGGCCGAGCCCGTGGAGGCGGCATTATGAAGTGGTCGGCCGAAACGCGGCGCACGCTGGTGGGATTCACCTTCCTGTTGCCCAACATCATCGGTTTCCTCGCGTTCACACTGGTTCCGCTGGTCGCGAGTTTTGCGATGGCGTTTACCGATTGGGATATTCAGCGGCACAATCTGTTTCGGGACGATCCGCTGCGGTTTGTCGGGTTGGATAATTTTGCGCGGCTGTTTGCCCACCCTGATTTCTACCGGTATATGGGCAATACCCTGTTCCTGATGATGGGTCTGCCCTTGTCGATTGCGGGCAGTTTGGGCGCGGCCTTGCTGCTCACGCAGGCGGGTCAAGGCACGGCCTCGCGGCGGAGCGCCGGCTTGGTGGCGGGCTTTGTCTTCGTGGCCAGCATCACGGTGCTGATCATCGGCGGGGTCAGTCAGGGGGGCATCTGGTGTATTTTCGGCCTGCTGTCCGCCACCGTGCTGGTCGGCGGAGTGATGAGCGGCGGCATGTTGTATCGCACCTTGTTTTATCTGCCCCATTTCACGGCCGGGGTGGCGACCTATGTGTTGTGGAAAAAACTCTACAACCCGCAGAGCGGACCGATCAACCGGGGGTTGACCCCACTGCTGGACGGCCTTTCCGGGGCGGTGACGCAGAGCAATCAGCTCTTTGCCGTCTGGATTCCGCTGGCCCTTGGTGCCGCCATGGTGGGGGTGCTGGTCTGGCAGGCCCGCCGGGTGCGACGACGTATTCTGGAAGGTGATACGGGAGTGCTGGGCTGGGCGCTTAATCTGCTGACCGTGGGGGTGCCGGTGTGGTTGACGTGGAATTGGAACGCCACCGCGCCGCAGATGGCCGTGACGGTCGGATTGAGTTTGGCCGGGTTGTTTCTGGTCATGACTTGGGCCCGCCCGGTGACCAGCAGCGGCCGCCCCACGGCGTGGGATCAGGGGTTGGGCGCGGAGATGGTCAGCGCATTGTTCCTGATTCCCTTGCTGGCCCTGCTCGGCGGTCTGGCCGCGGTGTCGCGCGATCTGCCGGCCATGGTGGTGACGGGACTCGAGGCGCCCAACTGGCTCGGCGATTATGATTGGGCGAAGCCGGCCATCATGATCATGGCGCTCTGGGCGGCCATCGGTTCGAACAACATGATTCTTTACATGGCGGGCCTGAGCAACATCCCGACCGAACTCTACGAGGCGGCCGACATGGACGGGGCTTCACGCTGGCAGCGTTTCTGTCACATCACCTGGCCGCAACTGGCGCCCATCACGTTTTTCATCTCGGTGATGAGCGTCATTCACGGATTGCAGGGCGGCTTTGAAATGGCCCGCACCATGACCGCCGGCGGTCCCGCGGGATCGACCACCACCATGAGTTATTTCATCTACCTCGAGGGCTTCGAAACCGGGCGGTTGGGCTACGCTTCGGCGGTGGCCTGGGTGCTCTTCGTCCTCGTTTTCACCCTCTCCTTTTTCAACGTCAAATTCGGCAACCGGTATGTCAACGACTAGCCCCGAGACCTCCGCCCGGCCACAGCGCCTGCCGATCCATTTGCTGCTCACCTTGCTGAGCATCGCGATGATCGCGCCCTTTGTGTGGATGGTGCTGACGAGCTTCAAATCACTCGCGGAAGTGGCCGGGGAAAACTGGCTGCCCGGGGAATGGCACTGGCGGAATTACCTGCAGGTATTCAAGACGATCCCCTTCACGCGTTTCATGTGGAACAGCCTGCTGATCGCGGCCTGGGTGACGTTTCTGCAGGTGCTGACGAGTTCGCTCGCCGCGTATAGTTTCGCCCGCCTGCGCTGGCGGCTGCGCGACCGGGTCTTCTTCCTTTATCTCGGCACCATGATGCTGCCGGGTCTGGTCATGCTGATTCCCAACTACCAGCTGATGGTCCGGTTTGGTCTGGTGGACTCTTTCTTCGGGTTGGTCATGCCGGCGGCTTTCAGTGCGTTCGGCACCTTCTTGCTGCGTCAGTTCATGATGGGGATTCCCTCGGCGCTGGATGAGGCGGCGGAGATCGACGGGGCGAGCAAGTGGCAGATCTTCTGGTTGATCATCCTTCCGCTCTCGCGGCCCGGCCTCCTGACGCTGTCGATCTTCACCTTCATGGGTAATTACCACAGCTTTTTCTGGCCGCTCGTGATGATCAAGAGTGTCGAGAAATACACCCTGCCGGTGGGCCTGTTGTTCTTTGATTCGAGTCACGGTCAGGCGACCAATCTGCTGATGGCCGCGGTGACCATGTCGGTCGTGCCGCTGATCATCATCTTCGCTTTTCTGCAGAAACAATTGATCAGTGGCATTCAGACCGGAGCGGTGAAGGGATGACCGTGATGTGCCGCGCCGTCATCCGCACCGCGGTTGTCTGGGCGGCGGCAATCCTGGTTCCGAGTCTGGTTTTGACGCCCATGGTATCGGGCCAAGCGGCGGCCCAGCCATCCCCTCGGGAGCGATCGGCCGCGACCTTTGCCGCGATGAAGTCACCCGGGGTGGATGCCGGCTGGCGCCGGCCCCGCGAGGATTGGAGTGGCGCCCGGGCCCGGCTGGCCCATGACGAATCGTGGCGGCCCTGGTTTGCCGCCAAGCGGACCGCGGTGGATGACTGGATGACGCGCCGCCGCGACCGGGTGGCATGGGTGGCGGGTTGGGGCCATGAGTTTGTGAGTCCGGTGGATGGTTCCTTCATCCGATGGACCCCGGAGATTCCGGGTGAGGAAGTGACGACGTTGGCCAGTTCGTCGGACCGCGCTATCGCCGTCACCCCGGCGATTTTCCGCGCGTGGGTGGTCAAATTTCGCGAACGCCACATCAACACCGTCCGCGATGCGGCGATGCTCTGGCGGCTCACCGACGACAACCGCTACCTGGACTGGGTGGTCGCGCAGCTGGATTTCTACGCCGACCATCTCTCCGCCTGGCCCTTGCAGGATCGCTTTTACGGTCCCAGCCGGATTTTCGGCCAGCCGTTGATGGAGGCGGTTTATTTGGGCAAACTCGCGGAGGCCGCGCGCCTGATCCGGGATCACGTGTCCGCGGAGCGTTGGCAGGCGTGGCGGGCGCGCTTGTTTGAGCCGGAGGTGACGATGCTCAACCAAAGCATGCAGCGCATTCACAACATCGCCGGTTATCTGCGGGCCGCCGCGGCGCAGGTTGCCTTGCTCTATGACGACCAAGCCATGTGGGCGGAGGCGATTGACGGGCCGTGGGGTCTGCGTCGGCAATTGCAACATGGCGTGACCGGCGACCACCTGTGGTTTGAACAGTCGATCGGTTATCACGAGTTTGCGCTTTCGGGTTTGCTGCCGTTGCTGGTGACGGCGGGCTTGGCTGATCGTGGCGCGGAACTGTCCGCGGAGATGGGGGTGGTCCTGAACATGCTGCTCGCTCCGAACGGGCTGCGCTTTCCGGATGATTCGCTGCCCAACCCGGCGGACAACGCCGCGCTGCGCCTGCGGTCCGCGCCGCTCCGTGGGGCGCTCCTGCGCGCCTACCGGGTGCTGCCCACGCCCCTTGGCTTGGCCGTGGCCCGGCAAACGCGCAATTGGGACACCCTGCTGGATCCGCCGGACTTCGGTCCCGAGGCCGCGCCCGTCTTGCCCGCGGTGGTCAGCCGTCATTTCGAAGCCACCCGGTTCGCGATTCTCAAGGCCGGGGGCTGGCAGGTTTTCTTCCATTACGGGCAGCTGACGGGCTCCCATGCGCAGGAGGAATTGCTCAATTTCGAGGCCCATTGGGGCACGACCGCCATCTCCCACAATCCGTTTACCGTCGGGTATGCTTCGCCGCTGCACGCGGACTATTTTACGCGCGGACTCAGTCACAACGTGGCCCTGATTGACGGTGAAGGCTCGACGCTGCCCGCGAGCGAACCGATTCCCGGACCGCTGCCGCAGCGCGGCGAAATGCTCCGGTTTGATCCGGACAATGCCATCATGTCCGCCGCGCAACCGTCTTACCGCGGGGATGTCGCGGTCCGCCGCACGCTGCGCATCGTGGACGGAGAGCTCCGGGATGAAGTGCGGATCGAATCGCCCGCAGGGGAGAGCCGGACCCTCGGATTGGCGCTGCATGTGCAAGGCCAAGTTGAATCTGGTGCGGACATGGCACCGGTCGTGGACTTTGCCCGCGACCGGCCGGCGCCCTTTGGTTACTGGCGCGATGTCCGCCGGGCAACGTATCGCGACGAGGCCAGCTTCCGACTCGATTATCCCAACGGACCGTCGTTTCGCATCACCTTCAGCGTGCCGGGAGTATTCCACGTTTACTTGGGCTCGGCCCCCGATTCGCCGGTGCCGGCGCGCCGCGATGCATTCTACCTTGAGTCCGAGGGCACCCGGGTGACGTTCAAAACCCGCATTGCCCCTTTGGCCATCGACAGTCACACCATCGGCACGAGGGAGGACATGATTCATGAGTGATGAGCAACCATTGAACCGACCCAATATCATTTGGATTTTCGGCGATCAACATCGCGGGCAGGCATTGGGGTTTCGCGGTGACCCCAACGCCCGCACGCCGCAGATCGACCGGCTGGCCCGCGAGGGGGTGGTCTTCACGCAAGCGGTGTCAGGCAGCCCGTTGTGTTGTCCGTTCCGGGGGTCGTTGATCAGCGGGCGTTATCCGCACGAGGCCGTGCCCGGCCACCAATGTCCGCTCGATCCGGCGCTGCCCACCGTGGCGCACGCCTTCAATGCGCAGGGTTATGAGACCGCCTATTTCGGCAAGTGGCATCTGGACGGTTTCGATGAACGCACCGCCACGGTGGCGAGTCACATCGTGCCCCCCGAACGGCGCGGCGGGTTTCGCACCTGGTGCGCCTACCAGAACAACACCGGCGCATTCAGCGGCTGGATCCACGGCGGCGCCGGCGAGACGGCGTTTCATCGGCAGCTGCCGGGCTACGAAACCGATGCGTTGACCGATCTGCTCATCGGGCAGTTGCGCGAATACGCGGCCGGGCAGCGGCCGTTTTTCAGCGTCCTTTCCGTGCAACCGCCCCACCAGCCGTATCTTGCGCCGGAGGAATGGATGAACCGCCACCGGGCCGAGGACATGATCCTCCGGCCGAATGTGCCGCCGTATCCCGCGCTGCAGGAGCAGGTCCGCCGCGACCTCGCGGGCTACCACGCGATGATCGAGAATCTCGACTGGAATCTCGGGCGCATTCGCGCGGCGCTGGATGAACTGGGGCTGGCGGCCAATACGCACATCCTGTTCTTCAGCGACCATGGCGACATGCACGGGGCCCACGGCCAGTTTCGCAAAACCTCGCCCTGCGAGGAGTCGATTCGCATCCCCTGCATCCTGGGCGGCAGCGTGCCCGGGCTCAAATCCGGTGAGCGCGATCATGTTTTCAACCACGTGGATTTCGCGCCGACCTCCCTCGGGCTTTGCGGCCTCGACGTGCCCGCGCATTTCGTGGGCACGGATTATTCGGCCGAACGGTTGCCCGGCCGCGCCGCGCCCGCTTACCCCGACTCCGCCTACCTGCAGATCATCGGGCCGACCGCGTTCCGCTTCAGCGTGGACCGGCCGTGGCGCGGTGTCGTCACGCGCGATGGCTGGAAATACGTCGTGCTGGAGGGACAGCCGTGGATGCTGTTCAATCTCAACGAGGATCCTTACGAGTTGGTGAACCTCGCCCACACGCGCGGCAGCGCCGACCGGCGGCGCAAACTGCACGCCGAACTCGCAGCTTGGATCGAGCGCACCGGCGATTCATTCCGGCTGCCCGATCCGCCCTGATCCGCGGCGGCCGCGTTCAGCCGAAATTGATGCGCGGATGCACTTCGCCTTCCTTCTCCATGTGCAGGCGGGCGAGCCGCAGCAACAGCTGCTCGCGCAGTTCGCGGTGCGCGCCATCGGACCAGAGGTTGGTGTATTGATCGGGATCGTTGGTCAGATCGTAGAGCTCGCCCTCGTTCCAGTCGCGGTAGACCACCAGTTTGTGTCCGGCGGTCACCAGCGTCTGTTGGTAGAGCGTTTGTCGGGTGACGCGGCTTTCGATCAGCACCGCATCCTGCACGGAATCCTGTTCGCCCCGCCACAACGGTCCCAGATCCCGACCCTGCATGCCCTGCGGCACGGTCACGCCGGCAAAACCGAGGAAGGTGCGCGGCAAATCCACCAGGTTGACCAGCGCCTGCGTGGTGCCTTGCGCCGGCAATAGTCCGGGGGCCGACACGATCAGCGGAATGCGCTGGCAATCCTCGTAGGCCGCCAGCCCCTTGCCCCACAACCCGTGGTGGCCGTGCAATTCCCCGTGATCGGAGGTGTAGATGATGATCGTGTTTTCCAGCTGACCGGTCTCGGCCAGCTTTTGGCGGATCCGCCCGACCCGATGGTCGATGAAGGCCACCATGCCCGCCGTGGCCTGCAGGGACGCCCGCGGATCGCGCTCCGGATTGCCGTAGGAACAGGGCACGCCCATGCCTTCGTTGTAGGGCTTGAAATCCCGCGTCAGCATGCGGCGATAAATTTCCGGCCGGTCGTCAAATTCGCCCTCGCGGTAGCCTTCGTAGGGTTGCAGCGCATCGGCCTCAACCTGGCCGTGCCACGGTTCCGGACACACAAACGGTTCGTGCGGATCCTGAAAGCTCGTCCAACAAAACCACGGCTGGTCGCCTTGGCCGCGGGCCGCGATGTAGTCTTCGGTCACGCCGCCGACCCAGGCCGTGTCATGATATTCCTCCGGGATGTCCCAAGACCCGGCCCAGTGGTGATTGTAATCCTTGCGCCCGGCATAAAACCACGGGCGGTAATCGACCCCGGCATCCTCGAGGAACACGCGGTAGTGCATGGTCGGATCGTTGTGCATGCTGTGGCCGGTCGAGGCGGTGATTTCCTGGAAGCCGGCATAAGGGCCGTGCCAGTGGCGAAAGAAATCGGGCTCCGGTTCGCGACCGCCGGCCATGTGCCATTCCTCGTGCTTGCGGCTGACGAAGTGAGTCTTGCCGATGATCTTGGTGTGATAACCGGCTTCACCCAACAGCGCCGGCAGGGTGCAGGTCGGGAAGGGATCGACCGTCATGCCGATGGAATACGCGTGGTGCGAAGACGGATACTGGCCGGTCAACAACGACACGCGGCAGGGCACGCACAGGGGCGAGGGGGTGTAGGCGCGATTGCAGTGCAAGCCGTCGCGCGCCAGCGCGTCGAGGTGCGGCGTGCGGATACCCGGCGTGCCCTGCAGGCCGAGGTGATCCCAGCGCTGTTGGTCCGTGGTGATCAGCAGGATGTTGGGTCGCTTTTTCATGAAAGAGGTTGTTCGAGTAAATCGGTTGGCCGCGGCTCTGCGTCGCCGTGCCGCGGCAGTTTCACGGTCACCAGCGCGTGCGCGGCCAGCGACACCTCCCGGCTCGTGGCGTGGCCGTATTCGATCCGACAGGTCGTGGCGCGACCGGCCGTCTCGAGCAGCCGGAGCACCCAGCCGTCGCCCGCCTCGGCCGGCTTGACCGCGATCAACGCGACATGGTCCGGCGTGATTTGCCAAAATGAAGCCTCGCGCGGCAATGTGCCCGGATGCGCGCTGTCCGTCACCCGCTCCGGGGTATGCAACCGCGCGGCGGCGAAACGGTGAGGCTCGGGTTCATCCGCCGCCAGCCAGTAACGCGTTTCCTGCCAGCCTTCATCCAACCGCGGATTGGCGGCCGGGTCGGCGGGAAACTTCGGCTGGTGATGCGCGTAGTAAGCGGTGCGGATGACGATGACCCGCAAAGATCCGTCGGCTGTGCTGTGACTGAGCCCAGCGTCGCTCGCGAGCACCAGTTGCTTTGCCTGGCCGGTGGAATCCTGACCACTCAACGCGATCCATTCGTTGGCGGGTTGTTCACCGGTGCGATCCGCGCGCCGGATGCTGCCCCCGGGAATCGCGGCGGTGCAGGTGACCGCCTGCCAATTCGTCGCGATCTCGAGCCGCAGGATTTCCCGCGGCTCCCGCCAATTCGTCCGCACGGTGATCTCGATGCCCGGGATGCCGGCCCATTGCCGGTAGAGGATGATCAACTCCGAGTCTTGCCACTCGGCCCGTTGGCGCACGACGTGCACCACCGGCCCGGTGCAGAGCGTGGTGGTTTCAACCAAATCCGGCGCGCCTCGTTTCTCATCGTAACCATTCAACCGGTGGCCCCACGTGTCACCCGGATCCGCCCACACCGTGAAGGCCAAGGCCGCCTGATGGCCGGCAAAGCAGGACAACAGACCGGGTGCATCCGGATTGGCGACGAACTGCGCCGCGAGATCAGCTGCCGGTTCGCTGATCGGTGTGCGTGTGGGCAGAAAGACGCGATAGCCGCCCGCGGGCAACGGCACCACCGCGTTGAGCTTGTGCCACGCACTGTTCATCGGGCCAAAGCACGGTTCGGCCGCGGTCCACTGAATCGGGTGGGTCCGGCCGTCGGGCGCAGTCAATCCCGTCAACGGTGCGCCGCCTCCCGGCGCGGTAAACGTATCAAAACTCACCGGCGCCAGTCGTGGCCAGGGCAGGGGATTCCACAACAGGAGCACGCCTTCACTCACATCGGTCAGATCAACTTCCCGCGCGAGCCGGTGCAGGGCCAGCGTGGCGGTTTCATCCGCGGCGTGGATCGCCGCGCCGAAGCGATCGCGGATCGAAGCATCGTTCGGGGCGGTGCAGGTGCCGCCCAGGATGTCGTGAAACTGATTCAGCAGCAGGTGCTCCCACGGGCGTTGGAGCGGCGGCGCCACGGATCGATCTTCCGTGGTCAGCCATGCGGCGGTGGCGATCGCCTCCGCTTCGAACAACCGACGCTCGGCCCGCCGGTTCTCGCGTTTGATCATGGCGTGCGCGGAATAGCACCCCGGGGCGTGCTTTTGCAGTTCGCCGCGCACGACCGGCACCGTGGCAAACGCGGGCTCGTTCTCGATGGCGGCGAAGAACCGGCCGACCGTGCTGAAACGCAATTCGGGCAAGTCGGGGTCCTGTTGCAGCCGGCGGATACGTTCGAGTTGGGCGCGGGTGGGTCCGCCGCCGTGGTTGCCGACACCGTAAAAGAACATGCCGTGGTTCATCCCGGGGGCGAAGCCCACCTCGGCCGCCTTGCGTAATTCCGCCTCAAAGTTGTCCGCATCGGCATCGGGCGTCTGGCCGTAGTTTTGCGGCAGCCGCCAGGTGAGCACGCGCGCACCGGCCGATCCTTCCCACCAAAACAGCGTGGGCAGTTCCGCCTCCCAGGCTTGCGGCCGCATGAATACATAATGCGTGAACCCCGCTCCCGCGAGCAGTTGCGGCAGCTCCGCCGCGTGGCCGAACGAATCGACATTGTAGCCGATGCGCACATCCACGCCGAACTCGTCGCGGAAATACGTTTTCCCATACAGGCTTTGCCGCACGAAACTCTCCGTCGACGGCAGGTTGCAGTCGGGCTGTTCGATCCAGCCGCCCACGATTTCCCAACGCCCGGCGGCCACGTGCGCCTTGATCCGGGCAAACAGTCGCGGATCCGCCCGCTGGACCCAGCGGTAGATTTCGGCCGACGAACGCGTGAAGCAGAAGTCCGGCTCCGTTTCCAAAAAGTTCACCGCCGATTGGATCGTGGTAAGCGCTTCGGAACATCCGTCGCTCCACGGCCAAAGCCAAACCGGGTCAAGGTGGGCCTGGCCAATCAGATGGAGTGTGCGGGGTGGGGGCATCGGTCGGATCTAGGCTGGGGGTTATCTGTTTTGAAACAAGAGTTTTTATATTCTGACACGAAAATCATCATGTTTCTATTAGTCTTGCTTGGTCTGAACCGGGTTTGCAGGTTATGCAGCAGCATGCCTCAACCCCCCGCGGAGCCTTCATCGATCCTTCTGATCATGACCGACCAGCAGGCGTTGCACACGCTTTCCTGCTATGGGGCACCGGTGGCGCGGTCTCCGCATATTGATGCCCTGGCTGCGGATGGGATTCGCTTCGATCACGCTTGCACCCCGAGTGCGCTTTGCACGCCCGCCCGGGCCAGTTTGCTCACCGGATTGTATCCGCACGCGCATGGGGTGCTCTTCAACACCGGGGTCTATTCTCGTTTTGACGAGACCGCCTGCGGCGAGGGGTTGACCCTTTTTCCCGAAAAATTGGCCGCCGCCGGCTATTGTTTGGGGCACCAAGGCAAGTGGCATGCTGGTCTCACGCCGACGGCGACCGAGGCGGGTTTCACGGGCTTCAGTTTGCGCGATTATGGCGGCATCCGGCGGGATCCAACCTTTATGCGTTACCTGAAGGAACGCGGACTGCCGGAGCCGAAGCCGCATTTCGAGTTTGCGGCGGAAGGCGGCGACCCGGCCCAAAGCGGCGGCAATACGAGTGGCTGGGCCGAAGGGGATATCCGTTCTTCGCCCTGTCACTTCATCACCGACCAGGTGCTGGCGCAGTTGGATGAGTTTGCGGCCACTGACCAACCGTTCTTTCTCGGCTGCCATTATTGGGAGCCGCACGCGCCGTATCTGCCAACGGAGGATTTCAAGGACCGCTACGATCCGGCGGACATCCCCGAGTGGCCGAGCTTCCGCGACGACTTGACCGGTCGGCCGCACTGGCACCGGCGGTTTCGCGCGAGCATTTTTCCGGCGGCCGCGCAGGCTTCGTGGGCGGATTGGGCGCAGGTGATCGCGCGCTATTATGCCCAGTGCGCGATGGTGGATCAGGAAGTGGGGCGATTGCTGACCGGGTTAAAGGAACGCGGGCTCTATGAAAACACCCTGATCATCTTTGCCTCCGACCACGGCGAATCGATCGGCATTCACGGCGGGCTGTTCGACAAGGGTGGGCATGCGCATGAGGAGTTGTATCGCATTCCGCTAATTGTGAAACCACCGCGAGCCAGCGCGGCGCAACGTGGCCGCGTGTGCTCGGAGTGGGTGAGCCTGATCGACTTGGCCCCGACCTTTTGTGCGACCGCCGGCACGAGCATGGGCAATGAAATCCACGGGCGCGACCTCAGCCCGCTGTTGCAGGGCGATACCCCGGCCGACTGGCGCGACGACCTGCTCGCCGAGGATCACGGCCACCGGGTGATGTTTGTGGAACGCATCCTGTGGCATGAAAATTGGAAATACGTTTTCAATCCCTCCGACACGGATGAACTTTACGATCTCACGGCCGATCCCGCCGAGTTAAGCAATCGCATTGATGATCCCACTATGCGGTCGGTGGCGGTTGATCTGCGCCGGCGTTTGCTGGCGCGGTTGCAGGCCGTGAACGACCCGCTCGGTCCGCAGACCTATAAATTGTTGGAGGACGCCATCAGTGAGTGAACCACGCAGCCGGCCCAATGTGCTGCTGATCATCACGGATCAGCAACGCACCGACACGCTTGGCTGTTACGGCGCCGCCCACATGAACACCCCGGTCATCGACCGGCTGGCGGCGGGCGGGGTGCGTTTCAGCCGCGCCTATTGCAACGGTTCCGTTTGCACACCCTCGCGCGCGAGCCTGTTTTCGGGATGGTATCCCTCGCGGCATGGCGCGTGGCACGTGGGCACGCATGTGCCCGACGATGTGCCCTTGTTGTCGCATCGTCTCGGTGCCGCCGGCTATCGCACACATTACGTCGGCAAGGCACATTTCCAGTCGTATGCCGCCGGACCGGAGGTTTCGGTTGAATCCAACCGGCCCTCCGCTCGTTACCCGGATTGGACGGGGCCGTATTATGGCTTCGAAAGCGTGGAGCTGTGCTTGGGCCATTCGGTTTATGGTCATCGCCACGGGCACTACGGCGCTTGGGTGCGTCACCGGACCGGCGGTGAAACCCCCGCTTGGGAACTGCGGCATCACGAGCCCAGATTTGGCGGCGAAGCCATCGACTGGGCCATGCCGACCGCCCTGCACAACAGCACTTGGGCGGGTGAGCGGGCGGCGGCCTTCCTGGAGACCGCGGCGGCGGATCAACCGTTTTTTCTGACCGTGAGCTTTCAGGATCCGCATCATCCCCATGCGCTGCCGACGGATTGCCCGTGCCCGGTGGATCCTGCGACCGTGCCCCTGCCGGTCAGACGCGAAGGCGAGCTTGCTGACAAACCCGAGCACTTTGCCGATACCGCGCGCGGTGAAGTCGAGAAGTGGGTGCAACGCGGCACCTACTCGTTTACGGCCCTGACCGGCGAAACCCCGCTTGATCAATTGGAGGATGATGCCATTCGGCAATCCCGCGCTCATTACTACGGCATGGTGCAGTTGATTGACCGCAGTCTTGCCACCGTCATGGCAACGCTGGAACGCCGTGGACTGGCCGACAACACCTTGGTCATCTTCACCAGTGACCATGGCGAATTGCTCGGTGATCACGGACTGTGGTTCAAGGGGCCGTTTCACTACGAGGCGATTATCAATGTGCCGCTGATCATGCGCTGGCCCGCGGGTTTGCCGACGGGCAGGGTGGTGGATGCGCCGGTCGGCCTGGTCGATGTCGTGCCGTCGGTGCTGGCGGCGGCGCGGTTGGCCGGGGATGATTCACTCGACGGGGAATCCCTGCTGCCGGTCGCGACGGGGACAGGAGCCGGTCGCAACGAGGCCTATGTTGAGTTTGTCGATGATCCACGACGGCTGCGCCTGCGCACCGTCGTGATTCAGGATTGGAAGCTCACGTGGTATGCGGGCGAGACGTTTGGTGAACTCTACGACCTGGCCCATGATCCGCGGGAATTTGTCAACCGCTGGGACGACCCGGCCTGCGCGACCATCAAGGCGCAGCTGCTCGCCCGCCTCCTCAACCACACCGAACGCAACGAGCGACGCGAAATGCGCCATGCCGTCAGCTGAATTTTAGCCATGCCCGCCATCCACGATCTGCAGCGCACCCGTCAGGTGCATCTCGATTTTCACACCTCGCCGCATATCGACGGCGTGGCGGCGGACTTTGATCCGGAAACGTTTGCCGCGACCGTCGCCGATGCCGGGATCAACTCGATCACGATCTTTGCGCGCTGTCATCACGGGCTGTTTTATTATCCCACCAAGGTCGGTGCAATGCATCCGGGCCTGCACGGCCGCGACTTGCTCGGCGAACAGATCGAGGCGCTGCACCGGCGCGGGATTCGTTGCCCGATCTACACCACGATGGCGTGGGACGAATGGACGGCCGATCGCCATCCCGAGTGGTCGCAACTCACGGCGGACGGCGCGATCGCCAAGGTGAGAAACCAGCGCGAGGACGGCGTGATTGATCCCGGCGGTTGGCGCTATGTGAACTGGCTGGAGCCGGACTACCTCGAATACATTGAAGCCCACGTGGCGGAGCTGCTGGACCACTACGATGTGGACGGACTGTTCTATGATATTCTGTCCTACGCGCCCGGCTGTTGCTGGAGCGAGGTCAGCCGGCGTTTTCGCGCGAAACACGGACTGCTCGACCGCAGCCATGCGAGCTATGTGAAGTTTCGTGTCTTGGCGCAAAACGAGATTTCCGCGCGCCTCACGGCCTTCGTGCGCGATCGGGCGCCCAAGGTCTCGATCTTCTACAACACCGGCAGTTTCTGTTACGTGGACAGTCGCTACACGATTCGCGGGCGCGCCGCGCAACAGACCCACTACGAAGTCGAGTCGCTGCCGACGGGACACTGGGGCTACTACCATTTCCCCAAACTGGCCCGGCAGATTTCTTACCTCGGCAAACCGTGGCTGGGCCAAACCGGCCGTTTCCAAAAATCGTGGGGCGATTTCGGCGGCATCAAGCCGGTGCCCGCGCTGGAGTTCGAATGTTTCCGCGCCCAAGCCCTGGGCGGCATGGTGGAGGTGGGTGATCAGATGCATCCCGCCGGCCGGCTCGATCGCGGCGCCTATGCGCTGATCAAACAGGTTTACACGCAGGTGGCGGCGGCCGAACCGTTTTACCGGCAATCCACGGCCTGCCCGCAAATCGGCGTGCTGCTCGCCGGCGTGCCCGGCATGGATGAAAAAATGACGGCACGTTCCGAATCGGGCGCCGTCATGCTCTGTGAGGAGACGCACTACGATTGCGCGGTGATCGACGACGCGTCCGACTTCAGTGCCTTTGCCTTGGTGGTGCTGCCTGACACAACCCCGGTTACCGCCGCGTTGGGCGCAAAGCTTCGCGCCTATTATGCGGCCGGGGGCAAACTGCTACTCTCCGGCACGGCGGGTTACGATGAAGCGGGGAACTGGGCGTTGGATTTCCTGCCGCTGCAACGCGGCGGTGGTGCCGGTGAGCAGCCGGTATACTGGCGGATCGATCCGTCCTTCGCGCCCGACTGGGCCGACTTGGACCGGGTGATTTATCGCCGTGGTCCGGCGATCACGGCGCACGGTGACGCCCGCGTGGTGGTCCGGCACCAGGATCAGTATTTTGAACGCACGGATGTGCGGTTCTGTTCGCACTTTCAATCACCGCCGTTGCCCGGCGATCCGGTCGGCCCCGCCGTGGTGCTCGCGGACCGTTGGGCTTGTCTGGCCGATCCGGTGTTTCGCGATTATCGCGAGTCGGGCACGCTCGTGATCGCGGAGGTGTGGCGGCGCTTGCTGGAGGCTTTGGTCGGACCGCCGCCGGCCGGCGGCCGACTGCCCGGCACCGTGCTCAGCGTGCCCCGTCGGCGGGATGATGATCTGCTCCTCACGCTCCTGCACTTTGTCCCCGTGCGCAAGGCGCTCAACATTGACGTGATTGCCGAGCGCATGGGCTTTGCCGGCGAGGTGCTGACCTTTGATCGGCCCGTGCGTGAAGTGCTTGATGCCGAAACCGGGCAGCCCCTGCCCGAATCCGCCGGCGGCGGGTTTGAACTTCACGGGCGCGGCCGCCTGCTGTTGCGCGTGCCCGGATTTTTCCAGGAGGCTGTATGAGCGTTGAACGCAAAGACCGGCCGAATGTGATCGTGATCATGGCTGATGATCTCGGCTACGGGGATCTCGGTTGTTACGGACAAACCCGCTACGCGACTCCGCATTTGGACCGCATGGCGGCGGAGGGCGCGCGTTTCACCCAGTTCAATTCGCCGTGTCCGGTCTGTGCCCCCAGTCGCGCCGGGCTCCTGACCGGGCGCTATCCGCTGCGCTGCGGCTTGATCGAGAACCCCACGCCAGACGGCAAGGAGCGCTGCGATCGCATGGCGCTGCCCGCCACCGAAGTCACGATCGCCGATCTTTTTCGCGCCGCCGGCTATGCCACCGGCATGATCGGTAAATGGCACCTGGGCCACCGCCGGCCCGAATATCTGCCCACACATCGCGGCTTTGATGAGTATCGGGGAATCCCCTACAGCAACGACATGCGTCCGGTTCGATTGCTCAAGGGCACCGAAGTGGAAAGCTATCCCGTCGACCAGACCACGCTTGCGACGCACTACACGACGTGGTGTCTGGACTTCGTCGACCGTCATCACGACCGACCGTTCTTTCTGCACTACGCGCCGGCCGCGCCGCACAAGCCGCTGTCAGTGTCCGCGGAATTCGACGGCAAGACCGGTGCCGGACTTTATGGCGACACCGTGGCCGAACTCGACGCCAGTGTGGGACGCTTGCTCGAACATCTGCGGGCAAACGGTCTCGACCGGAACACGCTCGTGTTTTTCACCAGCGATCACGGCCCGTGGTTCGGTGGCAGCACCGGCGGGCTGCGCGGGATGAAGGCCAGCACGTTCGAAGGCGGCTTTCGCGTGCCGATGCTGACATGGTGGCCGGGAACGATTCCCGCGGCCACTGAGATCGCTGCGCCGGCCATTACCATGGATATCTTTACCACGGCCTTGAAAGCCGCGCACATCGCTCCGCCCCCAAACAAGGTCATCGATGGATGTGATCTGGGGGGCTTGCTGCGTGGCGAAACCAAGCGACGCGACCCCGCGTTTATTTTCGGTCAGACCGACCGCGGCACCATGACCGTGCGCGATCTGCGGTGGAAATTGCATCTGCAGAAACCATGGGCCAAGCCTTCGCTGCCCCCGGGCGCCCCCTACGTTGACCCCAAGCCCCACGACGGCGTCACTATCATTGCGCCGGGCCGGCAGTATCATCCGAGCGATTATCCCGGGCTCGAAACGGGAGATGAACCACGCGCGGGCATGCTCTTTGATTTGGCGAACGATCCGGCCGAACAGCACGACGTGGCGGCGCGTTTTCCCGACGAGGTCAACCGCCTGCGCGCGGCGGCCGCGGCGATGGACTGGCGTGACACCGCCTCAACCCACTTGGTCGATCCGCCACTGGTGCCGATTGCGGAAAAAATACCGGCGACGGCGTGAACGAACGGCGCGGTTTTCTCGGCGGGGAATCGTTGTCCAACCCGGCGGATGTTGGGTCAAGCGGGCTCCGGTTTGGGGACCGGCACGGCCAACAGGGGACAGGTGAGCTTGCGCAGCACTCGTTCCGTCGTGCTGCCGCGCAACGCGTCGAGGAACCCGTGGTGTCCGGCGGTTGCCATGACGACGAGATCTGCCTTGAGGGCCCCGGCCGCGGCGAGGATTTGCTCCACCGGATCACCGGCGCGGATCTCCTGGTGCACGCCGATCCCGAGACCCTCGGCATGAATTTCGACCGCCGGCGCATCGTTCGCCGGACCGACATGCAAGAGCGTCAGGTTCGCCCCGACGATCCGGCAGCTGCGTAGCAGGCTTACCGTTGTGTTGAGCGCAAGCTGCGGCGCAGGGTGGAGGCTGATCGGCACGAGGACGCGGCGCAGGTGCAGCTGGCCGTCGTTTGGATTGACCAATCCGCCCTGGCCGTTCGGCAGAAAAAGAGTCGGCACTTGCGCGGCGCGCGCGAGGGGTTCGGCCACCGCGCGACCGAGCCAGCGGGCGCGACCCTCGCGTTGGTGGGTGTTGAGCACGATCAGGTCGGCGGGATGATGTTCGAGATAGTGCAGCACGATATCAAGCGGGTCGCCGGGCCGACCGACGATTTTGCCGGCCTCCAATCCGAGCGCCGTCACGGCGGATTCGGGGCTGTTCGCGGGCAGCCGTCCCCAGCGCTCAAGCTGTGACCTGATGCCGGGAAAGCTGCCGCCGTCCTCGTCGGCCGTGGGGACGTGCATGAGGGTGAACTTGCCGCGGCTGGCGAGGGCAAGCCCGAGGCCGTGTTGAAACGCCGCGTGACTGGCGACGGTGAAATCCGTGGGGCAAAAAATGGTCATGAAACAAGGATTATGGGCTCAGCTTCGATCAACCGGCGGGACGGGTCAATTGTGTGCTCGATGGCAGGCCGTCATTCGAATCGCAGCCGCAGCCCGGATGACATGGCCGAATCAACCCGTGAACCGGGCGCGAAGGCGCCGGCGATAGCCGGCCGGCGTCTCAGTGTGAAAGGCCTGAAAGGCGCGATGAAAGGCCACGACATCCGCATAGCCCGTGGCGGTGGCGATGGCCTTGATGGGTTGATGGCTGCCGGCGAGCAGTTCACGCGCGTGTTCCATCCGCAGATCGAGCAGGAAACGGCGCGGCGACGTGCCGTGGAGCGCCAGCGTGCGGCGCAGTTTCTTTTCCGAGAGCCCGAAGCGAGCGGAGAGTTCGGCGGTCGTGCCCTGGGCCAGCGGACTTTGACGACAGGCCCGCCGCCAGTCTGCGATCAGGCCGTGGCCTCCGGATGGGCGGCCCATTGCGGTGGGGCCGTTCGCGAGCTGTTGCAGGATCAAGGCGAGCTGCAGCACCCGCACCTGATCGCCGCCGGGGGATGCGGGTTTCCCAGCCAGCGCGATGGCGCGCTCAATATCGCCGATCACGGCCGTGCCCGCAAACCCGCGGTAGATGCGGTGGCCGCGTCGTTGAGTGCGCAACGCGTCCAGCGGTGGCGGCAGCCGTTCACCACGCTCCAAGGCGAAGTGTTGCACCGAGGCAAACGCGGTGGGGGTGAGCGCGTGACCCGCGAAATCGGTGTCGGGAAAAATCAGCACGCCGTCGCCGGCGCGGAGTTCCTCCGCCGGTCCGCCCGCCAGTCGGAGCGTGACCCGTCCGCTGTGAAACCAGAGCAAATCAAAGTGCGGCCAACGATTGGGTCCGATGGCATGCGCGGGGCCGAAGAGTCCGAAGTCGTGCAGGAGGAAGCGCATCGGCAAATTATCAAGAACGGGACAAAACTATCAATTGTGAACAAGGTCGTTCAGCGTTAGAATTCTGCCGTCGTCACGCCTACCGACAACCCCTAACTATCAATTGTCATGACCCCGCTTTTCTTCGATGCTTCCGCCATCAATTTTGATCCCCAGCTAGTGCCGCAATATCGGGAGCAGGGCTATGTGCAGCTGCCTGGTTTTCTCCAGGCGAACGAGGTGGCGCTGGTGCGGACGGAATTGAAGCGTTACATCGACGAGGTGATTCCGACGATGCCGGAGGCGGAGGTGTTTTATGAACGGAAAGGCGACCGCACCTCGCTCAAACAGATCCAGCGCATGTTTCAGTGGGACGATTTCTTCGAGCGCCTGTTTTTGAAAAGCCGGTTCTTCGCTTTGGCCGAGCATCTGCTGGGCCGCCCGGCGCTGGGCAAGAACCTGCAGTATTTCAACAAGCCGCCCGGCATCGGCGCGCCCACGCCGCCGCATCAAGACGGCCATTATTGGAAGATCACGCCGATGGAGGGGCTGACCATGTGGCTGGCGCTGGAAGAGGTGGACGAAGAAAACGGTTGCGTGCGTTATGTGCCCGGATCGCATCGCCGCGGGTTTCGTCCGCACGGCAAGACCGGCACGCTGGGTTTCTCGCAAGGGATCACTGATTACGGTCCGGCCGACACGGCGGCCGAGGCCTGCATGCGCGCCCAGCCCGGCGATCTGATTGTGCACGATGCCTACACGATTCATCGGGCGGATGGAAACCGTTCGGCCACCCGCACGCGGCAGGCCTTGGGCTTGATCTACTTTTCCGCCCGGGCGCGGGAGGACACCGCGGCGGTGCGTGATTACCAAGCCAACCTGACGAAGGAGATGGTGGCGCAGGGCAAACTCTGACGAGGTGAGCCGGCGCTCTGTTCGCTAAGCCGATGGCGGGTTGTCGTGTTGGTTTTTGCCCCGAAGCCAAAGCGTTGCCGGCACGCTGAAGACCATACTGCCAAGCAGAGACATGATCACGAATCCGAGCGCCCCCGGACGGGTCAACCCGAGGCGTTTAAGCAACCAAGCGAACAAGAACATTAAGAAGAATGCTTCTGTGATGAACACCAGCGAGATGGGATTGGTTAATGCGGCTCTGGTGACGGAGGCGTCGGTCAGAAAATAGTAGATGAAAACACCATTGGGGATCAGCAGTCCAAAAACAGCGAGGACACCGAGCAGTCGTTGTTCACCGGGTGTGAAAATCAGAGGTTTCATTCCAAGAGAGAAAGGCAGGAGACCAGCAGTGTGTCAGGGGCGAACTGGGCGCCGGTTTTGAAAATCGGCAGGTTCCGTTGGTGACAGCTGACGAGCATGCGTTGGTTGTAGAGCAGGGTGCGCGCGAGAAATTTGTCGATCAAGGCGCCGCCGTCTGCCGTGGCTTCGCCGCGCCGGCTCTCGGCATGCAAACGATGCGTGAATACCGCATCGTCGGCCGTCAGCCAGATCGCCGCTACCCGCGGATCGAGCAAGAGCCGATCGGCGAAATCCGGCCACAGTGCGGAACCCTCGAGCACGAGACCGGGTTGAGCGGGAGATTGGAGGCGTTCGCGGATGATGGTCCCGACCAGCGGCAACACGTTGCGCTCGTAGTGCGCGAGCACGTCGGCCAGCAGGGCCTCGGGCTGAAGCGTGGCGTAGTGCTCCACGACGTGCGGCTTCACGACGCCGGTCGTGTGATTCCACGGCCGGCCGGGATGCCGCGCGAGGCTGTCCGTGGATTGGCAGTCCCAACCGAGTCTGGCGGCGACCCCCTGTGCGAGCGTGGATTTGCCGGCGTGCGATGAACCGCCGATCAACAGAACGCTTTTCGTCATCAGTTCGCGCCGATGCGCTTGACCATGACGGTGACGTCTTCGCCGGGCGGACGCGGATTGTGGGTCCAGTTGTTCTCCGGATCGGATCCGCGGCAAAGAATCGCTCCCATGCCCCAGGCGGGGTTCAGTTTCTTCACGCTGGGCGGACAGTAGCGGATGGTCAGTCCGCAGCGGCGGCGATCCGAACCGTTGGGATCCGAGCCGTGTGCGAGCATGTCGGCGTGGAGTGAGAATTCGCCGGCCTTGAGCACATCGTAAACCGGTTCTCCCATCTGGTCGGTGCCTTCGATTTCCTGATTGAGCACGGCGGGGCCGGTGACCTCGCGCCATTTCAAATGCCCGCGATTGTGTGTGCGCGGCAGGAATTTCATCGCGGCGTTTTCCTGATCCGCGTCGTCGATCGCCAGCCACACCGTGACGGTGCGCGCCGGGGTGAACGGCCAGTAGGACGCGTCCTGATGCCAGGCGACCTTCTTGGGGTCATGCGGCTGTTTGCAGAAAAAGTGAGAGCCCCACGCGATGATGTCCGGGCCGATGATATCCTGCACGTGATCGAGAATGACCGGGTTCGTTACGATGTCGTAGAGCCCCTGGCAGCAGACCTGAAACCCGTTGATTGAATACGCGTCGAGGTCGGGCCGCCGCGTCTGCACTTGGTGCAGGAGATCGTCGAAGTAGACGCGGTTCGCATCGGCCTCGGCGGGTGTGAAGGCGCGAAACGGCGCGACGTAGCCCTCGGTGTTATAGAAATCGATCTGCGCTTGGGTCAGGCGCAGCGGCGACGGGTTGACCGTGGGGGCGAAGCTCAAGTCGCGTTCTTCTTTGGCGGGGTTCATCGGCGAAACGTTGGTTGATCAGGGAAGAAAAGACGATGCCCGATTGTTCACCACCAGCCGTGCAACGTGCCCGCCAGCCAAGGGGCCAGAGCCAGCACAACCATACCGAAGCCGAGCATGCCGCCGGTTCTGGGATCGAAGTCGGCACGCAAACGCGCCCATGAAAAATGGAAAACCCACCGGCCCAGCGCCAAATCGTATGTCAGCATCAGACCCACCCACAGCAAGCCGATGGCGAGCGCGTCCAGCGAGGTGCGGATGCCAATCCAAGGGGCAAACCCCCACGCGATGAGCAGAATGATGAGCGAGCCGGGAATCACCGCGACTCGTCGGGCTCGTTTGTCCCCCAGTCGCCGGTTCAGAAATTTCAGGCGCAAGATGCCTTGAATCGTCTCGGCGGCGGCGATGAGCAGTCCGATCAGCAACGCTTTGGCGAGAAGCAACCCCATGCGAACGGATCCTCAGCGCGTGACCGTCAGCCCGGCGATCGCGTTTTCATAGGCTTGGTGCAAACGGAACGTCTGCCACACGCCGAGCTTTTGGCCGAGCTGCGCGCCCAGATAGAGAAGCACCGCGCCGAGGGCCATCGCGCCTGCGATCCAGAAACCCCACGGATGGGTTTTCACCACGAGTTGGGCACCGCCGAGAATCGTTGCAAACGTGCCAAGCAATCCGGTCAGCATGTAGCCGTAGAGGAAGATCGACCACACCTCGATTTCGGGACCGTAGATGCCTTCGATGCGCGTGGTGCCCTCCGGCGTGGGCTCGAAGTTCAAAAATAGCCGCGGCGACCAGCGGTGCCGTTCGTTTTCCGGAATGTGCAGACCGATCATGCCCTCGAAGGTTTTGATCTCCAAAGGGTCCGCCGATTGTTGCACGACCTGCAGGATGTGCGCGTGCGCCTCGGTCGGCGCGAGCCCGGCAATCACGTGCGAAAAGCGCGGCCGGACGCGAAAGCTGCTGATGGCGTTGCGGGGCATGGGGTGGCCCTATCCAAGCCGCCGGCGTCCGGCCGTCAATCACCGGCCTCAAATCAGCGCCGCGCCTTCGGACCGGAGCAGTTCGCGCAACACCGAGCGATGGCAATGCGCTTCGTCCTCGCAATAACACCCGATTGAAAAGTCCGTCGTGTGCGAGAGCTTGGCCAGCAGCGCGAGATCGTGCTTCGCGGCGGGTGCGGCCATCTCGGCCTTGAACTTCTTCATAAACGCCGCCCACTGCGTCGGGGTTTTCGCCGCGAGCGCCTGCTGCATCAACGGCAGGCTCGGCGCGAGGTTGGGGAACCACACGTCATACCAGTTCTGCCGTGCAAACTCGCTCTTCGGCACGCCCCGCGGCGGTCGGCGCACCGTGCCGATCCGCAACCCTTCATTGGCGGCTCGCGGCGTCCCGAGTCTGACGATGCGGAGGCTCATGGGAGTGAGTATTAACTTAAAGTAGAATCGCGGGTGCGATGACTGCGCCGACAATCATGAAAGGGGTAATCCAAATCAACAGCTTGAAGAAGCTTCTTGGTGTTTGAAGATCGTGCCTCACGGCAATCAGCCACATGATTCGTTTTTTCGCGATCAGACTGCGAATAAGAAAATACGAATATAGGAGACCTGCAGCACCACAAACGATGATGGCTGTCAGGCTCGATGAGGTTCGGTTGTTATCTCGAATCAGAACGATAAGGAATCCATAGAGAAACCAGAGCACCCATAGAAATGCATATAGTGGTCTGCCACCCAATGCCGCAGTCAAGGTGCGCATCATCAATGTGTTAAAAATGGGGTCCATGTGGGTGTCGTAAACCGCACAAGCTCTATTCGGCTTGCAAATGCGCAATCAGCTCCGGTGAGCGCGGCCAGGTGAGTTCGACGTGTTGGGCGGCGAGGCAGGCGCGCAGGTTGCGGGACGGCACATCGGCGAGCGAAGAAACACCGCTGGTCTTCGCGAGCGCGACGCCGGTGCCGGCGGCCTGGCCGAGCTGCATCATCGTGCGGGAGAGGCGGCAGCTCGAGGCGGCGATGGAGGACAGGCTGGCGCCACGGCAGGCGACGGCGAGGTTGTCGATTTCGCGCGGTAGCAGGCAACGAAACGGCACGCCGTAAGGTTGTTTTAAATTGCGGTCGCGATGGTGAACATCCGCGCCGTGGGTGTCTTTGCAATGATCCGCGATGGTGATGATGTCATCGTGGCTTTGCCCGGTCAGGCCGGCGTCCAGATCGTGCTCGGTCAGCACGTGCCGGCCCAGCAGCCGCGGACCTTCGCGCACGCCCAAGCCGGGCGCGACCCACGTCATCCGGTAGGCTTGAAATTCGGGAAAGACGGTCTGGGTGTGATGCCAGTGCGCCTTGATGCGGCGCAGGCACTCGGCGTAGGCGGCTTTATAGCCGAGCTCGACCACCTCGCGACCCGGCATGGTGGGCAGCGAGTTGATATTGAAATCCCCATTCGGATACTGGTTGCACGAGGCGCCGGGAAACCGGTCGTTCCACCAACATTTTTGTGGGATATCATCCGGCAACGGCTCGATGCCGGGCCGATCGGTCGGGGTGACGCGGTAGATCAGGGTCGCGCCGTTGAGTTGGTTGGTGGGTTCGCGCGGCGCACTGGGTTCGTCGTAGAGACTGCGTGGTTCCCGGCCGAGCGAGGTCGCGCAACCGGCGGCTTGCGCCACGAGAATATCCGCGGTGGCATCGATGAAGAAATCCGCCGTGACCGTTTCGCCATTGCTCAACGTGAGACTACGGATGCGCCGGTCACTCCCGTCGACATGAGTGAACGCGGTTTCTCGCCACACGGTGCAGCAGCCGTTCTCGGCGAGCATTCGCTCCATCTCGGCCGCGTAGATCGCAGGCTCGAACGGCACGCCATGCCAATGGGTCTGGCGGAAGACGCGTTCGCCGTAATCCTCCGGCGCGCCGAATTGCCGCAGCGTGTCGAGATAGCGCTTGGTGGGATCGATCAGCAGTTCAGCGCCGGGAAACCCCGGACCGTCCGCCGGATCAGCCCAGCAGATGTGGCGGTTGATCGTGTAGATGCCGACGGCCTGCGGGATTTTCTTCAGGCGTTTGTAGAGATCGAACGGAACGCCGGTGCCGCCGACGCCGGTCTCCCACGTGTTGACGCCGCAGCGCGTGGCGTTGCCGCCGAGCCAGTCGCTCTTTTCGACCAACAAGGTTTTGACCCCGAGCCGGGCGGCGGCGAAGGCCGCGCCAAAACCGCCGGAACCGGCACCGATGACAACGAGATCAAAATGAAGAGCGGACATGGGCGGACGAAGAGGGTTGGGATGCGGGGGAACTCGAGAATCGCGGATAAGCCGGGAAATACTGTTGCGCCGAGAAGATCTGAGGCAGGTTAGGATTGGAATTCAGTGATGAGGATGCGAAGGTAAATTGCCCCGCATCCTGCAGTTTTCTGCGTTGCTGAACTGAACCATGCCTGAACCCGCCCGCTCCGACCCAACCCGTGCGCCCAACATTCTGCTCATCCTGATGGATGACATGGGCTGGGGCGATCTGCGGTGTCATGGCAACGCGATCGCGGACACGCCGAATCTCGATGCGCTGGCGGCCTCGGGATTGGAGGCGGAGCAGTTTTGTGTGAGTCCCGTCTGCTCGCCGACCCGGGCGAGCGTGTTGACCGGGCGCTATTATCCGCGCACCGGCGTCAGTCTGACCGGACGGGGCTACGAAACCATCCGTGCCGAGGAGGTGACTCTCGCCGACATGTTGGCCGCGCAGGGCTACGCCACGGGATGTTTCGGCAAATGGCACAACGGGTCCTACTATCCCTACACGGCGGACGGACGCGGCTTTCAGGAGTTCGCGGGCTTCAATGCCGGTTACATCAATCACTATTTTGATGTGACGCTCGAATCGACTTCGGGCCCGCAGGAGACGGAGGGGTATCTCGTCGATGTGCTCGCGGACCAGGCGCAGGACTTTATTTTCCGACATCGCGATGAACCGTGGTTCTGCCTGTTGCCGTTCAACGTGCCCCACCTGCCGTTTCAGGCGCCGGACGGGTTGTATGAGAAGTATCGGGCCCGCGGCTGCCATGCGGCGCTGGCCGCAGTGTATGCGATGAATGAATCGGCCGATCAAGCGGTGGGTCGGGTGTTGGCGCATTTGGCCCGGCTCGGACTGGCGGACAATACGGTGGTGACTTTCATGAGCGACCACGGCCCCAATACGCCGCGTTACAATGCCGGCCTGCGCGGTATCAAGGGTTGTCTGCATGAGGGCGGCGTGCGCGTGCCGTTTTTCGTCCGCTGGCCGGGACACATTCCGGCCGGTTCGCGTCTCACCCAACCGGCGGCGGATATTGATCTGGTGCCGACCTTGCTGGGGTTGGCCGGACTGGCCCCGCCGCCGGAAGTGACATTGGATGGGGTGAATCTGGCGGAGTCGTGGTGCAGCGGGGGCGCGACGCCGGGTCCGGAACGCTTGCTGTTCGGCTATTTTGAAAACACCGGCACGGTGCGCACGCCCACCCACCGTCTGCTGATTCCCGCGGACGCGCGCGCCGAACTTTACGATCTGGCCCACGATCCGGGGGAAACGATGAACCTGCTCGCCGGGCAGGGCCAGAACCCGGCCGACCTCGCCCTCGCGCAGGAGTTGCGCACCGCCTACGAAACGTGGGCGCAGGACGTGGGGGCGGGAAAGACGGATCGACCGGCCATACCGGTGGGGCACCGGCAGGCGCCGGTGGTCGACGTGCGCTCGCTCGATGTGGACGGCATGACCGGCAGCCTTCGTCTCGGACGCGGCTGGGGTTCGCAGAATTGGCTCACGAACTGGACCGATCCCGATGCGACGATGAGCTGGCGGCTCGATGTCGTGGAAGCGGATGACTATGACTTTGCCCTTCGCTACACCTGTGTCCCCGGTGATGAAGGTTCGACGCTGCAACTTGAAGTAGGCGAACAACGGCTTGTGGTCGAACTGGCGGAATCGTTTGTCCCTGAAGTTTCCGATCTGCCCGACCGAGTGAAGCCCCGACCCGGACCGCCTGAACAAACGTGGGGCACAGTTGAAATGGGGCGACTCCCGCTGCCTGTGGGCGAAACCCGGATGACCCTGCGGGTGCTTGCCATGCCGGGCAAAGCCGTCGCCGATGTCTGGGCGGTTCGCATCACCAGAAATTCCGCGCCGGTGGCCCCATGAAAACCGCATCGTCTCCACCGCCGAATGTTCTGCTGGTCCTTTTCGACGACCTGAACACCAACACCGGATTCTTCGGCGATCGCGCGGCCAGGACGCCCAACCTCGATCGCTTCGCTGAGCGCGCCACGCTGTTTGCCAATGCGCATTGTGCCATCGCCGTGTGCAATCCCTCGCGCGCCGCGCTGCTGACCGGCCAGCCACCATGGGCGACCGGCGTGTGGCGCCAGCAGCAGGACTGGCTGCGCGAGTGCAGTCCGGAGGCGATGACGCTGCCGATGTTTTTCAAGGCGGCGGGTTACCACGCCGTCGGGGCGGGCAAGCTATTCGATTCCGCCAAGCCCGACCCGTCCTCGTGGAGCCGCTATTTGTTCTGGGACCCCGCTGCACCGGCCAATCATGGCATCGAACGCTATTACGACGCGCCCACACCGCAGCCGAGGTCGCGGCCGGCGACAATCTACGCGGAGCGATACGGACGGAACATCGATTTCGGTCCGGTCGATGCCGCGGCGGAAGCCATGCCTGATCATCAGGTGGTTTCAAAGGCGGCGGATTTTTTGAGGGAGCACTCGGGGCAACCGTTCTTCCTCGGCGTCGGCCTGCACAAACCGCACCTGCCGTGGTATCTGCCACAGAGCTATTTCGATGCGTTTCCCCTGGCCGAAGTTGAAATGCCCTTGGCGCCACCCGATGACCTGGACGATGTGCCGCCAGCCGGCCGAAAGCTGGTCGAGGAACGCGGCGGATCATCGTTCACGCGCTTTCCCGAAGTGGTGGCCAACGGCGATGCGAAGCGCTGGGTGCAGGGCTATCGCGCCGCGGTGATGTTTGCCGATGAGGAATTCGGCCGCCTGATGGAGGCCCTCGATGCAAGCCCGCACGCCGACAACACGATTGTCGTGGTGACCAGCGACCATGGGTTTCACCTCGGGCAGAAGCAGCACCTGCACAAACTCACCCTGTGGGACGAGGCCACGCGCATTCCGCTCCTCGTGCGTTTGCCCCGACAGCACAGTGCGATCAAACGCGACGAAGCCGTGAGTCTGCTGGATGTTTTTCCGACGCTGGTCGACCTTGCCGGGCTACCCAACGACGGTCGCGCCTCGTTGGCGGGCCGCTCCTTGCGGCCACTCCTGACTGACGCCGCGGATGATTTCGATTGGCCGGATGGCGTGGTCAGCTCGGTGTCACCCGGCAACCACAGTTTGCGGACGAAGCACTGGCGCTATACGCGCTATGCTGATGGGGGAGAGGAGCTCTACCATTTCACGAAAGATCCCCACGAGTTGCGTAATCTGGCGGCCGATGAAGTTTTCGCGACGCAACGCCGCGGCTTGCGGATGGAGTTGGAACGGCAGCTGACATGGCAGCCACCGGCAAGCTCTGGCGACCGGCATCCGTCGAAGACCTGCGGCTTGAGCGAATAGTCACGGCGATGACCGCAAGTTCGAGTGGGATCACACTCATCGCAGCACGGCGGTGAGGGCCTGATAATAGATCCAGTGGCCGAAGTCGTTCGGGTGATTGATATTGTTGGCGAGTAAGTCCTCGGGGCGTTTGCGCGTCGCGATGTGTTGCCAAAAAGCGAACACATTGGCGAACGCGCAATTCGTGGCATCGGCGACGTCGCGGGTGGTGGCGGCGTAACGTTCCATGCGATGCGCGCTGTGGAGCCAAAGCGGATTGGGTGGAAATGCCGAGTAAAGGATGACCTCGGCCCCGGTGGCGCGAATACGCTCCACGATCTCGCGCAACTGCCGGCGAAACCGGGGCAACGTGATGCTGCCGCGATTGTGATCGTTCATGCCGAAGCCCACGAGCACCAGGTCGGGTTTCAACCGCAGCACTTTTTCGTCGAGTCGCTCCAAGCCTTGCGTGGTCGTGTCGCCGCCAGTCGCACCGTTGTGCGCGGTGATGCGGGCGTGCGGATGGTTTGCGCGCAGGTCGCGCACCCAGCGTTGCCAGAAGATCAAGCGTGTCGCGCTGGCCTCGCCGCCCCAAGTGATGCTGTCACCGAAGGCGACTATCTTGAGCGGCCCGCCTGAGCGCATTTTGGCGCGGGTGCCGCGCAACTGCGGTGCGCGGTCTGTCCGATGAGGCTCGATTCGTTGCGATGTGTTGTAGTCAGCGTAGGCGAAGAACGGCAGGTTCCCGTAGCCGGGAAACCGGGTGTGATCAAAGCGCCGCTGCCCATACAGGACGTTGGTGCGAAAATCCGGCAGCCGCGATCCGGGCAACCGAATCAAGGCGTTTTGTGATGCATCAAACACGTAGTCGCGGCCGGCGGCATAGTGAATGGTGTCGTGCTGCGGCTGGTAGGTGCTGCGCAACTCCAGCTGCGCGCGCGGGGCTGGGAGCAATGCGAGACGCGAGGGTTGGTCGCCGATGAAGACAAAGGATTCGCCGCGGAGGCGCATGGGGTGAAGGAGACTGATTGACGGTCGATGGGGTGGTGAACCCGACGTGAATCAGGAGTTGGCCGCCGTGGCAAAATCGAACCCCAGGTCGGCCGAAATATTGGCAATCGTCGTGATGACGCCTGGCAGGGTGAAGCGGGTGCGGCTAGCGCAGTCGTCGCGCGATGGATGCGCGTTGCCCCGCTGTGCGTCAGTTCAATGGAAATTATGACTCGCCTGCTCGGGCAGTTGGGTGGACCGGAGGGGCTCGATCCGCTCCGCCTTGACGTGGACCACGCCGTCTTGGATCTGCACCGGACCCTCCACGATGAGGGCGGGGGTCTGGGTCACGATCAACCGGTTGGATTCAAAAAAGTCGGCGTAGAGGATCGCGTTCGCGATGCCGGTTTCGTCCTCGAGCGAAAGGAATACGATCCCTTTGGCGGTCCCGGGCCTTTGCCGGCAAATGACGCTACCGCCCACGCGCACGCGCGTGCCATTCGGCGCCAGTGCCAGCTCGTCGGCGCGCCATAGGTCGGGGAATTGGGGGCGAAGGTGTTTCATCGGATGCTCTCCGGTGGTCAGCCCCATGCAGGCAAAGTCCGCCTGGATGCGCTCGATGATCGTCATCGGCGTCAAAAGCCGTTCGGAGTCATCCTGGGTCCGGGCATGGGCGAAAAGGTCGAATTCCAAGTCCATCTTGGCCGATTCCCACAGGGCTTGGCGGCGTGATCCGGCCAGTGCATTCAGGGCCCCCGCGGAGGCGAGGGTGTGGCGTTCCCGGCGGCTCATTTTGGTGCGACGGATGAAGTCGGCGACGGAGGCAAAGGGCTGGCCGGAACGGGCCGTCAAGATCGATTGGATCGCTGCGGTCTGGAGGCCCCGGACGGACCTCAGGCCCACGCGAATAACGCGGTCTCCCTCGACGGTGGCGCCCGCCGCCGAGTGCAGCACGCACACCGGCCGGACGGCGAGCCCGTGCCGGCGGGCATCTTGAATCAGGGTGGCCGGAGAATAGAAGCCCATGGGCTGGGCGTTGAGGAGCCCCACGTAGAACTCGGCCGGCCGATGGACTTTCAGGTAAGCCGAGGCATAGGCGATGAGCGCAAACGAAAGCGCGTGCGATTCGGGAAAGCTGTATAGGGCGAAAGAACTCAAGGCGTGGAGAATCTTTGCGGAAGCCGCGGGCGCGGTGTGCGTGGCCGCCAGGGCCACGCGCAGTTTCCCCTGCATGCGCTGCATCCGCGCTTCGTTGCGTTTGAAGTCGATGGACCGGCGCAGTTCGTCGGCTTCCTCCGCGGTGAAATTGGCCAACTCCATCGCAATCCTGAGCAACTGTTCCTGGAAGAGGACGACCCCGTAGGTGCGCTTGAGGATCGGTTCGAGCCGCGGATCCCAATAGCTCACCGGCTCACGGCCGGCGCGTCGATCAATGAGGGGATGAACCGCCTCGCCTTGGATGGGCCCGGGCCGGATAATTGCCACTTGGAGCGCGAGATCGTAGAAACTTCGCGGCCGGAAACGCGGCAACGTGCTCATCTGGGCCCGTGACTCGACTTGGAACAGACCGATCGTGTCGGCGCGACAAAGCATATCGTAGGTGGCCGGATCGTCCTTGGGCATGCGGGCCAGGTCCACCGGGACGCCCCGCTCCTGGCATAATTGCAGCGTGGATTCGACGGCCGCCATCATCCCCAGCCCCAGCAGGTCCACCTTGACGATGCCAACATCCTCGCAATCGGTTTTGTCCCACTCGATCACAAAGCGTCCGGGCATGGCTGCATTCTCCATCGGCACGACGTCATCCAGCCGTCCGGCGCACAGCACGACCCCGCCGGAGTGTTGTCCGATGTGGCGGGGGAGGCCGACGGTGCGCTGCACGAGGTCGGCCAGCACCGGCATCCGGGGATGATCGGCCGTAATGCCGGCCATGCTGAGTTGTTCCTGAAATTCCAGAGTGTGCCGGTAATCACCCCCGGCGAAGAGGCTGGTGAAGCGATCGAGCACGTCGTCCGTGAAGCCCAGCACTTTGCCCATCTCGCGCATGGTGTTCCGGCTCCGGTAGCAGATTACGTTTGCCGTCATCGCCGAGCGGCCCGGGTAGCGGCGGAAGACTTCCTGGATAACGCGTTCGCGCTGGGCCCCGCTGGGCAGATCAATGTCGATGTCCGGCCAGCCCACCCGGCCCTCGGAAAGAAATCGTTCAAAGAGCAATTGCTGGCCGATGGGATCAACCGCCGTGATGCCAAGCGCGTAGCAAACAACCGAGTTGGCGGCGGAGCCACGGCCTTGCGCGAGGATGCCCTGCTCCCGGCAAAAATTGCAGATGTCCCAAACGACCAGGAAGTATCCGGCAAAACCCAGCTTCGCGATGATCGTCAGTTCCTTTTCGATCTGGCGCCGCAGCTGCAACGAAACAAAGCCGTAGCGCTGGCTCGCGCCAAAATAGGTCATCTTCTTGAGATAACTATCCGCGCACTCGCCGGCCGGCACCGCATAGTCGGGAAAACGGTAACCGAGATTATCCAGGCTGAACGACACCTGTTCGGCCAAGATCTCGGTGTTGCGGATCGCTTCGGGCAGGTCGGCAAAGAGGGCGGCCATCAGCGCCGGCGATTTCACGGCTCGCTCGGCGTTCCGTTCGAGCAGGCGTCCGGCGGTGTCCACGGTCTGTCGGTGACGTAGGCAAGTGAAGGCATCCGCCACGCGGCGTTGTTCCCGCTCGGCATAAAGCACGCCATTCGTCGCGAGGAGCGGCAGGCGGTGCCGGCGGGCCAGTTCAACCAGTGCACCCTCGGCGATGTCTTCGTTGCGCACCCGATGGCGTTGCAACTCAACATGCACCCGGCCGGGGAATGCGTCGATCAACCGCTGCAGCGCGGATTCCATCCCGGGTTTGTCGCCGCGATCCCACGCCCGCCGCAGCGGTCCGTCCTCGTCGCCGGTGAGCGCAAACAAGCCATCGCTGTGGGCCGCCAGTTCTTCCCAAGCGACGGCCCCGGCACCCTTCGGACTGCGCAACTTGGCCGCCGTGAGCATCCGGCAAAGATTCCGGTAGCCGGTCCGGTTCGCGGCCAGCAAGGGGAGGGCACTGCCGTCATCGAGCGTCACCTCGGCCCCGACGATGTGCCGGAGGCCGTCACTCTTGGCCGCAAGATGCGCCCGCACGGATGAATAGATGCCATTGCGTTCCGTCAGGGCAAATCCACCGACGCCATGCCGGGCACAAGCCTTCGCCACATCCTCCGGTGATGACGCGCCCCGGAGAAAGCTGAACGCCGATTTTGCATGGAGTTCGACGTAGGGCATCAGTCATAGAGCCCCTCGATGAACCACCCTCCGGGAGCATGCAGCAAACGATAGAGCCCGGTTCCGACTTTGATGTCCCACTCCTCGCGCGCCCACGCGGTGGGCGACCACCACTCGCCGTTGGCGCGAAAGGGCCGGCGCAGCACGGTCACGGCGCCCGTGATCAAGGCGGATTCAAGGAAGGTGGGTTGCGCGGCGGTCAGTTCCACGGTGGCCGCGACCGGCGGCCGGAGCCGCCACAGAAGTGGTCCAAAAGGTTCCGGGCCCGCCGGCCGGCGTCGAGCGGGGATCATCGCCGGGGGGGACGAGAGCTCCACTTCGTCCGGGCGGTGGCGGTGGCCTTGTCGTGGAGTGCCGACCTTGTCCGTCCCCACGACTGCGGCGATGCGCCCGAGGGTCGTGTAGAACAGCGGCGCGTCTTTCAGTCCGGTGTCGAACAGCCCTTCCTGTTGCTCCAATCGTCTTGCCGGCACCGCTTCAAGGCTCACCCCCATGATGGCCGCGTCAGTCTGAAGCCCGGACAAGTGATTGGCCAACACGGCAAAGAGCACGTCGGCGTCCGCGGTCGGCTCGGGTAGCTCGAAGTCGCGCCGGTAGACGGCTTCCGAGACCAAGGTCAGGCCGAGGGCGAGGCGATTGGCGCCACCGCCGAACTGACCGACTTCGGCGGCGAGGCGTTCGCAGAAGCGCCGGAGGATGAAGAGCAACGGCTCCAGGGTTTCGACGGCGTCCTCCAATTCCATCGTGGCTAGGTGTCGCACTGGAAATGGCGCGGCCTGAATGGGGGCATGCCACTCGCCGGCCGCACGTGACCAAAGCTCGGCGCCGCGGTTGCCCCAACGGCTGACAACCGCGGCCCGGGGGAACTGGGTGATCGCGCCCAAGGTCTTCAGCCCAAGATCAGAAAACAGGCGTTCCTCCTCCGGGGTGAGCTCAAGCATTTGCACCGGCAACCCGGCCAGAAACCCGCGCGCATCGTCCACCACCTTGACCGGCCGGGCCACATGGGCGGCGTAACGGGCGATCAGGGCGGTCGGGCCCACGCCGATGCGAACCGCCAGATCGTGCGCGGCGAGTCCGCCCCGAACATTTTCCAGAACCGAATCCACTCGGGTGAGGTTGACGCCCCGGAGATCAATCGTGCAGCGCCCGCTGGTCGTGGGCTCGACGCGCGGGGACAACGTCCAGGCGGCTGTGAGCAGCAGCGCGGCCGCTTCCCGTTCGGCATCGGGCGAGGGCGGCAGGAGTTGCAAGCCCGGGCAATCGGCCAATGCCTGGGCGGCGGAAGAGCCGGGCCGAACCGCCTGTGCCAGAGCATTAACCTGTGTGATCACCGCGCGGCGGCCCGTTCCCTGCAGCAGGCCCACCGGTTCGTGGCGCAGCGCCGGGCGCATCCGCAGCCAGGCTTGAAGCGAAAAATCCGGCAGTTCGAGCACCGCGAACATCAGGCGGATGCCTCCAGCGGCCGGCTGCGCCGGCGTTGCAGCGCCGGGGCCAGCGCTTCGACGATGGCCCGGCGTGGCAAGGTGAGGGTTTCCGGCCGCAGGCCGGCGGTGAATGCGACCCGGAACGCGGCATTGGGCACCAGGGCAGAATCCGACTGAATGAGCACGGCCGTCTCGGCTTGTTCCGCCGCGCGCTGCAGGCGCGTCCAAACCGAGTCCTTGGTCCGCATCAATTCCCGCAACGATCGACCCCGAAGATCAATTACCGTCACGGCATAGTTTGGATCCCGTGCGACCAGATCCGCCACCCGCCAGCATTCGTCCAAAGTCGCACAGCGCACCCACACGACATGGGCAACGGCGTCATCATCGAGGCCCTCGGGATCGAAGGCATCGGCTGCATCCACCAAGGCGATCCGCTTTCCCGCCTGCCGGGTGGTGGCAAGCAGGCTGGACAACGCCGTCTGACTTCCCGTGGAAACCGCCGCCGAAACCAATTCCGTCAGGACTCCCGTGCGCAAGCCGCCGCCGAGGATGTCATCGAGTCCGGCGACCCCCGTGGGGATGAGCCGGGCCGGCTTCGGCCGCGCGCATGGGTGGCGCTCGTCGAGCAGACGGCGCAAGGCAACGACCTTGTCGGACCCGGAAGACATAACAATGCGGGGCAATCGCTTTCATCGTTTGCCGCGGCCGATCACCCCGACAAGCACACCCTGGATGGTGAGGTTCTCGGCGGGAATGAGATCGCGGTAGCGCGAATTTTCGGCGCGCAAGACGGTGCGCCGTCCCTCCCGGACGACGCGTTTGAGTGTGCTCTGGCCGTCGATAAGCGCGGCCACAATCTGACCCGGTTCTGCCGGTGCCTGTCGCAGCAAGGCGATGTCCCCGTCTGCAATCTGGGCGCCGATCATCGAATCACCCCGAACGTGCAGGGCGTAAAGTCCTTTGGCTGAGCGCAGACCATGGGTGCGCGGGTCGATGCGGATGATTTCGTCGGCCTCAGCCGGATTCTCCACCGGGAGACCGGCGGGAATGGTTCCGTAAACCGGGACACTGAAAAAATAGCCCTGCACCTCCCGGGCTTTCGCGGACCACGAACGGCCGTCCCCGCTTTGCGTCACCATGCCCTTGCGGGCGAGGGCTTGGATGTGTTTGAGCGCGGCGTTCACACTCGCGAAACCGAACTCGTCGCGGATTTCCCGCAGGGATGGCGGCCGGTTGTGCGCTTCCTGGTGCCGCACGACAAATGCCAGGATGCTTTCTTGGGCTTCGGTTAGCGTTGAAGTGGACATATGTCCACGGGTGGACGTTCGTCCACTTGCTGTCAAGCGTCAGAAGCCCAATCCGAGTTGATCGGGCCGGGGCGGGGCGGGGGCGAGACACGCAGGGCCTTCGTGTTTAACATGGTTGGCGAAGTCGGATATCGCCCGTTCCTCCATGGCCTCGGCCGGATAACTGCGGGCGATTTCCGCAAACTCGGATTGCTCCATGGGTGCCGGATCAAGCCAGCGCGCGAGCCGGTTATCGGGCAGGATCAAGGGCATCCGGTCATGGTATTTTCCAACCACGTCGTTGGGCGCGACGGTTATGATATAGAAATGGGGCTTCACCTGATCCTGCGGACTGCCCTCCTGCCAGATCGCGGCCATCGTGTAGGGCCGACCGTGCGAAAGGCGGAAGAGATGAGGCCATTTGTTGCCCTGTCCATCGGTTTCCCAATCGATGAAACCGGTGGTTGGGATCAGGCACCGGTGTGACGCCAATTGCGTCTTGAAGGTGCGCTTGGCCAGCAGGGTTTCGGCTCGCGCATTGCCCACCACTTTGCCGACCCCCGGGATGGTATGGCCGAACTGCATGGCCCGGGTCTCGATTTGCTTGGCGGGAGCCACGACTGCGGGGGCCATTTGCATCAACCCCAAATTGTAACGCGCCGTCACCCATGCCGGCGGGCCCACCGGAACACCGAGTATCCGCGTAAGCTCGCGGAAAGCGCTTTCAGGGTCGATTAATGTGTAGCGATTACACACGCCTCTGCGTCTAGCAGCCCGGACCGGAATGACCATCCGAATTCCATCGGCCCGCAGTTGTGGCCGGGTGGCGAGGGTTGGTGGGCCCGCCGGGATTCGAACCCGGAACCAAGGGATTATGAGTCCCCTGCTCTAACCGTTGAGCTACAGGCCCGTTCCGCGTCAGAGTTGTCATGACGGTGGCGGTGTCGAGTCAATCGCACAAACGCAGGGGACTGGTCCCCTGTGCCGTTTCGCATCGCGAACGGGGTGTCGGCGTGAGACGCCTCGAAACTAACCGTTGAGCTACAGGCCCGCAATGGCGGGAGTGTTATTAACGAACGAAGCGCGTCGAGTTAAATGACAAACCCGGGCATTGGCATGACCGGCAAAAGTCTGGAGGCTGCCTAGTATGACTATCGTGGTATTGGATGGCTACGCGTTGAATCCCGGCGATCTCGACTGGGCGCCGTTGCGCGCGCTGGGCGAGGTGGCGATTCATGACCGCACGCCGGTCGACCAGATTGTGGCGCGGGCAGAAGACGCCGAGGTGGTGCTGACCAACAAGTGCCCGCTCTCGGCGGAAACCCTGGCGCGGTTGCCCAAGCTCAAGTTCATCGGCGTGCTCGCGACCGGTTTCAATGTCGTCGACGTGGCGGCGGCGCGGGCGCGCGGGATTCCCGTGAGCAACGTGCCGATCTACGGCACGCGCTCGGTGGCGCAGCATGTCTTCGCGCTGATCCTCGCGCACACCCAGCGCGTGGAAACGCATGCGGCCGCCGTGCGCGCGGGCCGCTGGAGCGGGAATGCGGACTGGTGCTTTTGGGACACCCCGCTCACCGAGCTCGATGGCAAGGTGCTCGGCATCGTCGGCCACGGGCGCATCGGCCGGGCCGTCGCGGACCTGGGCCGCGCGTTTGGCATGAACGTGATCGTGCATTCGCGCAGTGCGAAAGACGGTGTCGAACAGGTGGGCCTCGACGAATTGTTTCAGCGCGCCGACGTGGTTTCGCTGCATTGCCCGCTCACGCCGGAAACGCAGGGGCTCGTGAACGCGAAGCGCCTCGCGCTGATGAAGCGCGACGCGTTGTTGGTCAACACGGGCCGCGGGCCGTTGATCGTGGAAGCCGACTTGGCCGCCGCGCTCAATGCCGGGCGGATCGGTGGCGCGGCGCTCGACGTGCTTTCGAGCGAGCCGCCGCCGGCGGACAACCCGCTGCTCACCGCGAAGAACTGCCTGATCACCCCGCACATCGCGTGGGCGACGAAGGCCGCGCGCGCCCGTTTGCTGGGCACGGTGGTGGACAACATCCGCGCGTTCGCCGCGGGCAAACCGCGGAACGTGGTGAATTGAGGGTGGGTTCGGCGCGGGGGCCGGCTTGCAGTCGGAGAGCACCGCCAGCCGGTTTGGGCGTGGATCCGAACACCGGCGGGAAAACTAATCCCGGCCGGATTTTTTTCCGCATCGCGCCGCCCGGGTCAGGCGTGGGCGGCGCGGCGCTTGGCCAGGTGGCGGCTGATGCGGAGCATGCGCTGCTCGTTCAGCGGGTAGAGGGCGCACAGGATGATGGACACGAGGCCCAGGGCGGCGGGGATGAGGCTCATCAACAGCACCAGGCTGCGCCGCACCTCGGCGGAGGGCACGACGTTGGCCTCAAACCCCACGGAGGCCAGCAGCTTGAAGGCGAAGAAGGCGGCGATGGCCCAGCCGAATTTCTGGCCCATCATGGAGGCGGAAAAAACCAAGGCGGTGGTGCGCCGGCCGTAGCGCCATGCGCCGTAGTCGGCGGTGTCGGCATACATGGCCCACAACAGCACCGCCAGGGGACCGCTGGCGAGCGCGCCCAGCAACTCGAGCGAAAAGATCAGCCCGAGGCGATCGGGCGGCAGCAAGACAAAGGCGGCGGTGGTCAGGATGGAGACGGTGGACAGGGCGATGAAGAGCGGTTTGCGGGCGAAGCGGTTGGCGACCAAGCCGACGAGAAAAACCCCGGCCACGGAGCAGACCTGCCCGGCGGTGTTGAACAGCGAGACCAGGCCGTCGAGCGTGAAGGAGAAGCCGAGGAAGGCGAGGGTTTGGTCCGGCCGGCCGTCGTAAATGTAGTATTTGAAGTAGTGGGTGGAGACGGAGCTGCGCACGGCCACCGAGAGGATGAAGGTCAGGGTGGTGGCCAACAGCAGCAGCCAGGGGCGGTTGGCCAGGAGCAGGCGCAGGTCGCGCCGGATCGAGATCTGCTCGTCGGCCCCGGGGCGGATGCGCTCGCGCGTGCCCCGAAAGGTGATCAGGAAAAAAATCACGGCGAGCAGGCCGTAGAGCACGAAGACGAGCGTCCAGCCGCGTTGCGGCGAGTCGCCGCCGAACCAGCGGACCAGGGGCAGGAGGGTGGCGGACACGACGATGCCGGCGGAAAACGCGAAGAGAAACTTGATCGACGAGAGCCGGGTGCGCTCGGTCGCGTCGTCCGTCATCACCCCCAGCATCGCCGTGTAGGGGATGTTGATGAGGGTGTAGAGCATCATGAGGGCGTTGTAGGTGACGTAGGCCCAGAGCAACCGGCCGGCCGGCCCGAAGCCCGGGGTGGTGAAGGTGAGGACGCCGACGAGCGCGAAGGGGACGCAGCCAAAGAGGATATAAGGGCGGAACTTGCCCCAGCGGCTTTCGGTCCGGTCCGCCAGCAGGCCGATGACGGGGTCGTTGACGCCGTCCCAGATGCGGCTGACGGCCAGCATGGTGGCGAGGGTGGCGGCGGTCAGGCCGAAGATATCGGTGTAGAAGTAAGGCAGATACTTCATGAAGGTCTGCCAGTAGAGGACCGAGGCGAAGTCGCCGCAGCCGAAGGCGAGCATTTCGCGCAGGGGCAGCCGGTGGGAGGAGGCGGTCATGGGTTCAGACGGAGCCGCGGCGGGTTTCCAGCTGTTGGCGGATGTCGTGCATCTTTTCCTCGGTGAGGCCGAAGCGGGCGAGCGCGGCGAGCGCGATGAGCAGGCCGATGACCGGGATGCCGGCCAGCAGAAGGCGGATCATGAACAGGGCGTGCGCGGGTTGGTCCGGGCCGAGCTTGGCGTCGAAGCCGACGACGGACAGCAGCACGCCGGAGAGGCCGACGCCGAGCGCCATGCCGAGCTTCATGATCCAGGAGCCGCTGGCCGAGAACGCGCCCTCGCGCCGCTTGCCCGTCTCCAGTTCGTCATAGTCGATCACGTCGGCCCCGATGGAGCCGTAGAGCATCCAGAAGCCGGCGCCGGTGAACGCGATGAACCCCGAGGCCAGCGGTTGGAGCCAGGGGCGGACGGGGTCGTAGAACCACCAGGTGCCGATGAAGGTGGCGATGGCGCCGAGCTGCACGATCAGCATGGCGCGGCGTTTGCCCTGGCGGCGGGCGATGCGGGCGAAGAGCGGGATGCCGGCCACGCCCATCACCATGCCGCAGAGGCCCATGCCGAAGGTCCATTTCGAACCGAGCGCCACGTCGCCGCCGCACACGTAGTAAACCGTGGCGTAGTAGCCGAGCACGCCGACCATGCTGGTGCCCAGGCCGTAAGCCAGCGCCATGGCGAGCTGGGCGCGAAACGGCCGGCAGCGCAGGGTGCGCCAGATGGTTTCGCTGAAGGCGATGCGCGCGGACGACTTGGCCACGACGCCGGTGTAGTAGCGCTCCTTGACGCGGGTGAACACGAGCACGCCGACCGCGATCATAATCACCCCCAAGCCGGCGCAATAAATCTGCGCGCCGCGCAGGATGTCGGGTTCGCCGGTCGCCGGGTCGTTGAACAGGTCCAGCGTGACAAAGGCCGCCCCGAAGAACAGGGCCAGCTCGGGCAGTTTCTGCAAACCGCTCTTGAAGGCGAACACGGTGGTGCGTTCGTGGTAGGAGGGGGTCAGCTCGGCGCCGAGGCTGTTGTAGGGCACGCTGTAGCTGCTGGCCACGGAGATATACAGGCCCGAGGACACGACCATGAACCAGAAGTAGCCCCACTCGCTCCAGCCGGGTCGGACCATGAAGATCAACGGGAAGCAGAGCCCGAGGATGAGGGAGCTGACCAGGATGTAGGGACGGCGGCGGCCCCAACGGGAGCGGGTGTTGTCCGAGAGCCAGCCGAAGAGCGGATCGGTGAAGCCGTCCACCAGTCGGTTGATCATCAGGGCGATGCTGACGAGCTGGGGGGAGACATGCAGGAAGATGTTGAACACCGGCCAGGCGAGCGTGGGGTAGAGCCAGTTGCCCCACAGGTCGTTGGTGGAACCGAGGCCGTAGGCGATTTTTTCGCCGGTTGGCACGAGGTTGGGCGAGGCGGAGCGGGGTTGGTTTGGAGTCATGATCGGCTGGTGTCGGCCGGCGAAAAATACGCGCGGGCGGTGGGCGGCCCGGGCGCGGCGTCCAAGGTCGCCCCGCATCCTGCCGCAGGACGGGCCGGGCGGGTAGTCCCCAGTTTTGGGGACATGACGCGCCGCGGGCGCAACCGCTAGGATAGGGGCGAGTTCCCCCCGCGCGAGAGCGCGCCGCCGGGTTCGCGCGGACCGGCGCCTTTTGCGACGCTTTTCCCATCGCGGTCTTGACGGTGGCAGGGCGGTGCTCCCCTTGGCGAATGCGCCGCGCGCTTGCGGCGCAAGTCGATGCAAGCGGCCTTCACTCAATCCCATCACCATGTCTCTCTTTTTTCGTCGGATAAAACTTCCCCGCGCCGCGCTGGCCGCGCTGCTCTTTCTTTCCGCGTCCGCCTCCTGGGCCAAGGACAAGGAGGTCATCATCGAGCAGGGCAAGGAAGTGGTGGTGGAACGCAATGTGGAGATGAAGACGCGCGACGGCGTGACGTTGAAGGCGGATGTCTACCGGCCGAACCGCGCCGGCCAGTTTCCGGTGATTTTGGAACGCAATCCGTATGACAAGCGACTGGAGACATTCGGCCCGCGGGCGGCGTCGGAGGGCTATGTGTTTATCGTGCAGGATGTGCGCGGCCGGTATGCGTCGGAGGGCGAGTGGTATCCGCTGCGCCACGAGCCGAATGACGGCTACGACACGGTGGAGTGGGCCGCGACCCTGCCTTATGCCAACGGGCAGGTGGGCATGTTTGGCTGGTCCTACAGCGCGGCCACGCAGTTCGCGGCGGCGATGGCCACGCCGCCGCACTTGGTCTGCATCCTGCCGGGCTTCATTGCGACGAATAGCCATGAGCAATGGGTCTATACCGGGGGCGCGTTTTCGCAGGCGTTCAACCAAGGCTGGTCCACGGCGCTGGCGCAGGATGTGCTCGCACGCCGGGTGTCGAAGGTTGCCGTGCCCTCGCACTGGGGCGACATGAAGGAGCCGCCGAGCACCTACAAGACGCTGGATGTCGGCACCTGGGAGGGATTGGCCACCTATTATTATGATTGGTTGCGGCATCCCGACTACGACGATTACTGGAAGGAGCTGGCGGTGGAGGAGCACTACAAAAACATCAAGGTGCCGGCGCTGCATTTCGGCGGTTGGTACGACTACTTTGTGCAAGGCACGCTCAGCGGCTACGCCGGATTGAAAGCCCGCGCGGGCCACGCGGCGGCCCGCGGCGCGCAGCGCCTAGTCATGGAAGTCGGCGGGCACTCCGGGGCGGACCGCAAGGTCGGGATCGTCGATTACGGGGCGGACTCCGTGGTGGATTATTGGGCGCTGGCTTTGCGTTGGTACGATTATCAACTCAAGGGCATCAAGAACGGCTTGGAAAAGGAGAAGCCGGTGAGGATCTTTGTCATGGGGGCCAACGAGTGGATGGACTTGGACGACTGGCCCGCGCCGGGTACGGTGGAAAGGCGGTATTATTTGCAATCGGGCGGGCGCGCCAACTCCCGGGCCGGCGACGGCCGCTTGGAAAGCGCGCCGCCCGCGGCGGAGCAGCCGGCGGACCGCTTTGTGGCCGACCCAGAGAACCCGGTGCCGACCATCGGCGGCCCGGCCTTTGGCGACAGCAGCCTCGTCCACATGGGCCCGCAGGACCAAGGCCAGGTCGAGGACCGGTCGGACGTGCTGGTGTACAGCACGGCGCCGTTGTCAAAGCCGTGCCGGGTCATGGGCGCGGTGCAGGTTGATCTTTATGTGAGTTCGTCGGCGGTGGACACCGATTTTACGGGCAAGCTCGTGGACGTGGGGCCCGATGGCACGCCGATCAATATCGCCGAGGGCATCCTGCGCGCGCGCTACCGCGAGTCGCGGGAAAAAGCCAAGCTGCTGACTCCGGACGAGGTCACCCGCCTCACGGTGGATCTGGGCGCGACCGCCTACGTCTTCAAGCCGGGGCATCGCATCCGCCTCGAGGTCGCGGGCAGCAATTTCCCGCGGTTCGACCGCAACCTCAACACCGGTGGCGCGCAGGACAGCCCGTCCAACGACGGGGTCAAGGCGACTAACCAAGTGCATCACGCTGCGGTCACGCCTTCGAGTCTGGTTTTGACGGTATTGCCGTAACTGGCACCGAGGAACGATGATTTTGCGCGAACGCCGTTGCATTTCCCCCATCTGGCAACTGGCCCGGCTGGAATCGCCCGGACAAACTCCGGCGGCGGCCGACTGGATGCCTGCTGCGGTGCCGGGCGCGGTGCAGCTCGACTGGGCCGCCGCCCACGGACTGCCCGACGTCAATCACGGGCGCAACGTGGCGCTCTACGACGGTTTGGAGGACTCGCACTGGCTGTACCGCACCGCGATGCCAGCGATCACGCGCGCGCCGGGCGCACGGATTTTTCTGACGACGGCCGGCTTGGATTTCGAGGCCGAGGTGCGGATCGCCGGCCGGCCCGTGCGGCGGCATCGCGGCCTGCAGACGCCGATGGAGATCGAGGTGACGGAGTTGGCCGCGGGCACACCGGTGGAGATCCTGTTCTTCCCCGCGCCCAAGCGGCACCCGCAACCGGCCGACCGCACCCAGGCCAGCCATGTGACGAAGCCGGCCATGAGCTACGGCTGGGACTGGCACCCGCGCCTCATCCCGCTCGGGTTGTGCCATGAAACGGAGTTCGAGGTGCGGCCGGCGACGAGCATCGCCGACGTGGATTTTCACTACGAGTTGACGGATGATCTGGGCGCTGCGGCTATCGAGGTCGCGGTGCGGAGCGATCCCCCCGGCGCGGCCTGGACTTGGCGGTTGCGGGACGCCGCAGGTACCGAGGTTCTGGCGGGGACGGGCACCGCCAGTGCGCGGCTGGAGCGGCCGCGCCTGTGGTGGACGCACGACCACGGCGAGCCGCATCGATATACGCTGGAGGTTGCGCTCGCCGGCGGCGAGACCGTGCGGCGACACGTCGGCCTGCGCCGGGTCCGGCTGGTGATGTATCCGGGCGCGTGGGACGAGCACATCCCGATGCCGGCCTCGCGCAACCATCCGCCGTTCACGCTGGAGTTGAACGGCCGCCGAATTTTCGCCAAGGGCACGAATTGGGTGGCGCCGGATTTGTTTCCGGGCCGGATCACGGGCGAGACCTACCGGCCGCTGCTGCGGCTGGCGCAGGAAACGCACTTCAACCTGCTGCGGTGCTGGGGCGGCGCGGCCGCGCCTCGCGAGGAGTTTTTTGATCAGTGCGACGAACTCGGCCTGCTCGTTTGGCAGGAGTTTCCGCTGGCCTGCAATCTTTATCCCGACACCCAGGATTACCTGAGGCTGCTGGACACCGAGTCGCGCGCGATGATCAGGCGCATCCGGCCGCACCCCTGCCTGGCATTGTGGTCGGGCGGCAACGAGCTGTTCAACGCGTGGTCGCGCATGACCGACCAGAGCCTGCCCCTGCGGTTGTTGAACCGCAACTGCTACGACCTCGACCCCGCGACGCCGTTCATCCCGACCTCGCCCTTGGGGGGCGTCGGCCACGGCGACTACCGCTTCTTGCACGAGGGACGCGATATTTTTCACCTGTTCCAAGGCGCGCGCGGTACGGCCTACACGGAGTTTGGCTGCCCGGGGGCGTCGCCGGCGGAGTACTTGCGCGAGTTCATCCCGGCGGACGAATTGTGGCCGGCGCGACCGGGCACGAGCTGGGAAACGCACCACGGGCTGCGGGCTTGGGAGGCCGACGAAACCACTTGGCTGTGCCTTAACGCGATGGAAGAACTGTTCGGCCCCTTGGGCTCGTTGGAGGATACCGTGGCGAAGAGCGAGTGGCTGCAAGGCGAAGGCTACAAGGCGGTGTACGAGGAGGCGCGCCGTCAGCAGCCGCGTTGCGCCATGGCCTTGAACTGGTGTTTCAACGAACCGTGGCCCACAGCGGCGAACAATAGCCTCGTCAATTGGCCGGCGCGGCCGAAACCGGCGCTGGCCGCGGTGCGGGCGGCGTGCCGGCCGGTGCTGGCCTCGGCCCGCATCCCGCGGTTCCAATGGCGGCTGGGCGAACGCTTTGCCTGCGAGTTGTGGCTGCTCAACGACACGGCCGCGGCGTGGCCGGGCGGCGTGGTTCGGGCGGAGCTGCTGGTCGCCGGCCGGCGGGAATTGCTGGGCGAGTGGGCGTTTGACGCGGTGCCGCCGCAGGGCGCGCTGCCCGGGCCGACCGTGGGGGCCGCGCTGCCGGCGGCGACGGCGGCGCGGGAATTCGTGTTGGAGCTGACGGCCGGCCCGCGGGCGGCGTGGTCGAGCCGCTACCGGCTGAGCCTGCGCGGGTGAGGGGTGAGCTCAGGCCGGCGGCGGTTCCGGGGGCACGTTGAGCAGCTTGGCCACGGCCTGCGCGCGCGAGCGCACATGGAGTTTCTCGTAGATGCGGCGCACGTAGGTGCTCACGGTGTTGACGCCGATGCCCAGCTGGTCGGCGATCTCCTTGTAGAGGTAGCCGGTGGCGAGCAGTTGGAGCACCTCGCGTTCACGCTCGGAGAGCTCCGCCAGCTCGTGGCGGGCGGGGGCCGGCCGGCAGAACGAGCGCACGACCATGCGCGCGACATCGCCGCTCATCGGCGAGCCGCCGTCATGCACATCCTTGATCGCGGCGAACAATTGGTCGCGTAGGGTGGACTTGAGCAGGTAGCCGGTGGCGCCGGCGCTGAGCGCGCTGAAGATGTGCTCCACATCGCGGTAAACCGTGAGCATCACGAACTGGGTGGCCGGCAGCAGGGGCTTGGCCTCGCGCACGAACTCGATGCCGCTGATCCCGGGCAGGTTGATGTCCACCAGCGCGACATCGGGCCGCAGGGTTGCCACCTCCCGCAGGGCGGCCACGGGATGGGCGAAGGATTGCAGGTGCTCGAAGTCGGCCGAGGCCCGCAGCCAGCCGGCGATGATACCGCTGGTGCCGGGGTCGTCCTCAATAATCACGGTACGGATGCTCATAAAGGGGGCAGGGGCACGACGACGCGCAAGCGGCAGCCTTGGCCCGGGGCGGAGAGGATCGTCAGGGTGCCGCCGAGGGCGGCCGCGCGCCGCCGCAGGTTGGACAGGCCATGGCCACCGGTCGGGCGCGCGGCGGTGGCGGTCTCCGTCTCCGGCGGCATGCCCCGGCCATCGTCCTTGAGTTCCAGGCGCAGCCGGCCGGCGTCGATGGCCAACGTCAGGGTGATTTCGCGGGCGTGGGCGTGGCGCAGGGCGTTGGTGAGCGCCTCCTTCAGGATCATGAGGAGGTGGTGCCGGGGGCCCGCGTCGAGGCGGATGTCGGGGAATTGTTCCGGCATGCTGAGCCGGGCGAGCAAGCCGGCGGCATGCACCAAATCCTGAGTGGTGCGGGCACTGTAGGCGGCGAAGCTTTCCAGCGTGTCGTGGGAGGGATCCGTCGTCCAGACCAGCTCGTCCATGGCCTTGGTGATTTCGCAGGCGGTGGTATGGATGGAGGGGAGCGGATTGCCGACCGGGGGGCGCGAGCCGGCCGCGGGAGGGGACGACTGGCTGAGCATCATGATGCGCGTGAGGGGCGCGCCGAGTTCATCATGGATGTCGCGGGCGATGCGGCGGCGTTCCTGCTCCACGGCTTGGGCGGCCTCCAGATGCCGCAGCTTGCGATGGGTGCGCCGGTGCATGATAAACCAGACCACGAAGCCGGCCGTGCCCACCAGCAGGCCGGCGGCGAGGAGGCGAAACAAAGTCGTTTCCCAAAAATACGGCGCGATGCTCAGGGCCAGTTCGGCGGGCCGGGGGTTCCACCGGCCGTCGGGGTTGGCGGCCAGGACCTGCAGGCGGTAGTCGCCGGCCGGCAGATGGCTGAAGAGGATGCTGCGTTGCGGCCCCAGATCCATCCACCGGTGGTCCAGACCTTGGAGTTGATAGCGGAAGTGGATGCGCTCGGGGTTACCGAAGGCCGGGGCGGTGAAGCCCACGGCCACGCGGTGGATGCCGGGAGGGATGCGGATAACGCCGTCCGCCCCGGGGGCGGTCTCCGTGTCGTCGACACTGATGGTGGTGAAGGCGGCGCTCGCCAAGGCCTGGCGCGGCGCGAGCCGGTCGGTAGGGATGACTGCTACGCCCTTGAACGTGGGGACGACAAATTCGCCGCTAACGGTCATGCAGGCGGCGGACTGGGTGCCGCTGGAGCAATGGCTGGAAGGCAACCCGTCGTATTGGTCGATGACCCAGGGGCGCACGCGGGCTTCCAGGCTCCGGGGCAGGACCGCGAGCGCGTCGTTGTCGAGGGTGAAGACCCCGGCAGGAGAGGTGAACCAGAGCTGGCCGTGGGGGTCGGCGGCGATGTGGAAAATGTCGTTGGCGGGCAGCCCGTTTTTTTGGTCGAGATGGCTCCAAGCTTGGCCGTCCCAGCGGTATAACCCGTCGCCGAGGGTGCCGGCCCACAGCCCACCGGAGGGGGTGGCGCGCAGGGCGGAGATGAACCGCGCGGGCAAGCCGCTCTCCGGCGTGATGGTGTGGATGCGGTCGTTTTCCCAAACCTTGAGGCCGTGGCCGTTGGTGCCCAGCCAGACGCGGCCTTGCGCATCCTGTTCGATGGTTCTGACCGGCACGACCGGGGTGCCGTCCGGTTCCAGCACGGCGCTCCACCCCCCGTTTTGCCGCCGCCACAGTCCCAAGTTGGTACCGGCCCAGAGCGTGCCGGAGGCATCGCGAAAGAGCGCGGGCACGGCCCACCCCTTGGTCGGGCCCCAGTCGGAGACGGGGGAAAACTTGCCATTGATCCCGTGAAACAAGCCGCCACCCCAAGTGCCCACCCAGAGGCCGCCATCCTGGTCGGGCAGCAGGCTCCACACATAGGCTTTGGTCAGGCCGTCGGCTTCGCCATAGCGGGTGACTCCGCCGTCAGGACCGAGGCGAAACAGGCCCGATCCTTCCGTGCCGATCCAACGGGCACCGTCGGGGGTGAGAGTGACGGAGATCGGCTGGCTGCCGCCCCAATTATCCGGCGAGGCCAGCGTCTGCACTGTGCTGGCACGCAGGCGGCTCAGGCGGTGGTCGCTGCCGGCGAGGATGTTGCCGTCGCCATCCTCCACGATGTCCACGATGCGTTTGTTCTCAGGGTCGTTGCCGGTGAGGTGTTGGACCGGTCCCTTGGCGGGGCACAGCAGCAGCCCTTGGTCGAGGGTGCCGATAAACAGGTCACTGGTGGAGGATTCGAGCATGCGGTTGACCGGGGTGCCTGCCGGTAGGCGCGCACGTTCTTGGATCCAGGCGTTGCCGTTCCAAAGGCGCACCCGCCCTTCCCGGTCGACGATCCACAGCCCGAGGTGGGAGGGAGCGAACCCGACGATGAGGGTGTCGGGCAGGGCGATGTCCTGCCAGGCGGGGGCGTCGCGGGTGCCGCCTTGCAGGCGCACGCTGAAGCCGCACTGCTGGTAGAGTCGTCCGTCCGAGGTCAGGAGCATGCGCTGCACGGTGCTGATTACCGGGGTGCCCGGGGGGGCGCGCAGCAGCCACCCGTCGCGCGCGCGGACCAAATCGTGGCTGGCGAGGGTGATCCACACGTCGCCGTGGCCGTCGGCGGCAATGGCGCGGATCGGTTGGGTCGGCCAGTGCTGGGGTTGCGTGGTCACGGTGCCCGCCGCTCGATCCCAGCAGTAAAGGTCGCCCGATTCGCAGCCTAGCCAGAACCGGCCCTCGGGGCTTTCCCACAGCGCGGTGACGTTGTTGCCGCGCAACAACTGGGGGTCGGGCAGGGGCTGGGGGGTAAACTGCACCCCGTCGAAGCGGGCGAGTCCGTCCTTGGTGCCCAGCCACAAAAACCCATCCCGGCCGAGCCACAGGCAGTTGAGGCTGCGGATGGAAGAGCCGGTCTCGAAGTCCCAGGTGCGCACCAGATACGCCGCGCGCATCGCCGGCGCGGCCAGAAGCAGGAGCAGGACGGGGAGGAGGCCGTGTCTCCATCCCGCCCGCCTTCCGGGGTTGCGAGGGAAAGGCATGCCAACGAAATACCAAGGCATCGCCGCGCGGGTGGCGAATCGAAAACCGGCTCCGCCGGGCCGCCCCGCCGGTTGAAGCTGTCCCCAGTACTGATGACAGGGGCCGGGCGGTTTGAGGTTGCCGTGGCGGGGCGGCCAAAATGACAACGAAGTCATGTGGCGAGAAAAACAGTGCCCGGCCCAACCCCGGCCCGTCTTGTCCCGCCGTGGGTGCCGTCTCTGGCTGGCGGGAATGATGTGGTGGGCGGGCGGAGCGGCGGCCCTGGCCGGCACGGTGCGGGACATCCGCGATTATGGCGCCGTGGGGGACGGGGTCACCCTGAACACCGTGGCGATCAACCAGGCGGTGGCAGAGGCGGCACGGGCCGGCGGCGGCACGGTGGTGGTCCCGGCGGGACGGTTTCTGACCGGCACAGTGTATTTGCAGAGTTGCGTTACGCTGCGGCTCGACGACGGGGCCGAGCTGCTGGGCAGCACCAACCTTGCGGATTATCCGCTGAACGCGGCTCCGCCGGTAGAGGACACGCCCGCGTTCGCGCGTATCCGGCACATTTATCCCGCCAACCTCGAGTATGGCCGCTACAGCCTCGTTTACGCCGAGGACCAGCACGACATCGCCGTGGTGGGGCGCGGTCGCATCAACGGGCAGGGCGATCACCCGAATTTCAGCAAGGCGGAGCTGAAGCGGCGCGGCATGGCGCCGCGCGAGGCGCATTTGACCCGGCCCTACGGGTTGAGCTTCGTGCGCTGCCGCAACGTGCAGGTGCGCGACATCACGTTTGTGGAGGCCGCGTTCTGGTGCCAGGACTACCTCGACTGCGACGGCGTCCTGATCGACGGTATCACGGTGGACAGCCGGCGCCTCGACGCCAACAACGACGGCATCGACATCGACGGCTCGCGCCGCGTGCGCATCAGCAACTGCGAGATCAACTCCGGCGACGACTCGATTTGCCTGAAGGCGAGCTACCGCGATTGCGAGGATGTCGTCATTACCAACTCCACCCTCAGCTCGCTGGCCAACGGCGTGAAATTCGGCACCGCCTCCAACGCCGGCTTCCGCAATGTAGCCATCTCCAATCTGGTCATGCGCGACGTGGCCGCGGCCGGCCTTGCCTTGGAAATTGTCGACGGCGGCACGATGGACGGCGTGACGATCACCAACATCGCGATGGAGCGGGTGGGGGCGCCGCTTTTCATCCGGCTCGGAGATCGCGGGCGCAACTGGATGCGGGCGGAGGACCAGCCATCGGTTGGCGCGCTCCGCAATATCTCGATCAGCAACGTGACGGCCTCGGTCTTCACGCCCTACGACGCCCGGCCGCTCGGCGCCTCGATCACCGGCCTGCCCGGCCACCCGGTGGAGAATATCTCGATCAACGGTCTCCGGGTGGTCACCGTGCGGGCGCAGGGCATGGAGGCGTTCTGGTCGCTCGATCTGGACCAAGTTGGTGCGCATGCCGGGGACTACCCCGAGTACTCGATGTTTGGCGCGCTGCCCGCCTACGGGTTGTTCATCCGCGATGCGCGCGGCGTCACCCTGCGCGATGTGGAGCTGGATTTTGTGGAGCCCGACCACCGCTCGGCGCTCGTGTGCGACCGGGTGTCCGGGGTGAGGGTGGACGGTCTGCGCGCCGCCACGGCTCCCGGCGCGGCCCCGGTCGTGCGCCTGCGCGGGGTGTCCGACGCCCTGCTGGGCGGCGCGGTGGCCGCGGCGAGCACGGAGGTTTTCGCGAGCATCGAGGGCGGCTCGTCGCGCATCGTGCTTGGCGGCAACGATCTGAGTCGGGCGCGCCGCCCGGTCGTCCTCGCGGCCGAGCTGGCTCCAGCGACGGTGGAAAACCGCGACGCGCCCGCGAGTCATTAGTTTTGGTGACGTGACGCGACGGAGCGTTTGCGTTATTCTCCCCTCGCGCGGTCCGAATCCTTGGTCCGCGCTAAGACCCACACCCTTACCCTTACTCATCGACCTTGGCCCTGCCTCCTTCGCGTAGGTTCTTAACTGGCGCGGACGCGATCATGGCCCGGTCGCAAAAACCGCATCCACCACCGCCCCTATGAAACTTGAAATGTTAATGAAGTCCGGCGCGCCGTTGTTTGCCGCCCTGCTCCTGATCGGCAGCTCCTGTGTTGGTTATAGTCAAACCACTGTGTCCGCGCCTTTGCGGGACGAAGGCACTGGTGACGATTCGAAGATCACCAAGAAGGAAGAGGCACTCGTGCGGTTGTCGCCCTTCGTGGTGGAGGACACCACCGGAGACAACTCCTACCAGGCGAACAGCACGCTGGCCGGCACCCGCGTGCGCACCGACCTGAAGGACATCGCCTCCTCCATCAGCGTGGTCACCGCGCAGTTCCTCAAGGACACCGGGGTAACCAGCAACCAGGATTTGCTCGTCTACACGCCGAACACTGAGGTGGCCGGCATCGGCGGCAACTTCTCCGGCTACGCCGGTCGCAAGGCCTTCAACGAAGCCCCCGGCCTGATCAATCCGAGCAACAACAATCGTATCCGAGGTCTCGATTCGGCGGACAACACGCGCGACTACTTCCTGACCGACATCCCCTGGGACGGCTTCAACACCGGGCGCATCGACCTGCAGCGCGGCCCCAACTCCATCCTTTTCGGCGTCGGCAGCCCCGCCGGCATCATCAACGCGAGCACCAACGACGCCGCTTTCAAGAACGGCTACAAACTCTCGAATACCGTCGATGAATACGGCTCGGTCCGCACTTCGGTGGACCTGAACCAGGTACTGCTCAAGAACTCCCTCGCGCTGCGCGTCGCGCTGTTGCAGGACGACGCCAAATACCAGCAGGACGAGGCGTTCAACGATCAGAAGCGCTTTTTTGCCGCCCTGAACTTCCACAAGCAGCTCTTCGGCGAGGGCAACAACACCAACCTGCGCATCAAATACGAGAACGGCGGGGTGGACTCCAACAACCCGCGTACCCTACCGCCCAACGACACCATCACCCCATGGTTCACCGCGCCCTACAACAAGGTCACGGTCAACACCGCGACCCCGGGCAATGGCTACCTCTCCGCGGTCTCCCCGGCCATCAAGCTGCTGCGCCCGGGCAACATCGCCGGCCTGCAAGGCGCCACCGCCGCCTACGACGTGAAGAGTTACTTTGAAAACGGCAACGACACGCCCACCCACGTCATCACCGGCACGCAGAACAACGGTCCCGCCTGGCTCGTGCAGGCCATCCGCCCCCTACAGGTGCCAACCTTCGCGCAATACGCCTCCGCCAACCTGCCCGGCGGCTCCTTCTATCAGGACAAGGTGCTGACCGACTCTTCTGTCTTCGACTTCTTCAACCACCTGCTCGATGGCGGCAACAAGAAGGAGTGGCAGGACTGGTATGCCCGGAATGTCGATTTCCAGCAGACCTTCTTCAACGACAAGATTGGCTTGGACATCACCTTTGACCGGCAGAAATACAAGTCCGGCCAGACTTCCATCCTCCCCGGCGGCTTCTACGCCATCGGTATGGAGGTCAACGAAGTCCTTGCCGACGGCAGCCCCAACCCCTACCTCGGCCGCCCTTACGCGGCGGGCTCCGACGCCGGCGGCAACTACTCCTACGAGACCACCCGCACCGGCAAGCGTGCCATTCTCACCGCCGATCTCGACACGCGCGACTACCTCGGCCGTCACTGGTATACCTACCTTCTCGGCCGCCATGTCCTCACCGGTCTGGCCAGTCAGGATGAACGCGATTATAAAATGGTGCAGTGGGCCCAGCATGCGACCACCACCGATCTGATCGACCTGTATGACCTGCCCGCCAGCTCCTATGGCTCGATCGGAGGCACCCGTGCCTTCGATTGGATCAATTACCTCGGCCCCAGCCTGCTGGGGTCCACCAGCGCCGCCGGTGCCGGCCTCTCGCCCATCAGAACCCGGCTCACCCCGGCCCAGTCCAACACCGTGCGCTATTTCAACAACACTTGGAACGCGCCCGCCTCCGTCAACAAGACCGACCCCTTCTCCTATGTTGATTACATCACCGGACAAACCGTCAATGGTACCCAGGTGGACAACCCCGCCAACTACGTTGGCTGGGTCAACAACGGCCCGGTCACTTGGCTCAGCGCTGACAATCCCAGCCAGTTCCCGCAGCTGGTGATCGGCGGCAACCGCCAGTTTTTTCGCGATATCTCCCAGGGTTTCACTTGGCAGGGGTACCTGCTCGACGGCGACTTGGTCGCCACCTTCGGCTGGCGTAAGGATCGCGTGACCAACTACGATACCAACGCCCGCACCGACGCCGCCACCGGCATCGCGCCGTTGGAGTTTCCCCTCGACCCGGCCTCCCGCCGCGAGACCACCGGCCAGAGCCGCAATTGGAGCGGCGTTTATCATGTGCCGAAGACCCTCACCGAGAAGATATGGAACGGCCTGTCTCTCTCCGCCCTTTACAACGAGTCCAGCAACTTCAAGGCCGACGCGCCCCGCCGCAATCTCATGGGCGAGACCATCGGCAATCCCGACGGCCACACTCGCGAGAAGGGTCTCGTCCTGGGCATGCTGGATGACCGTGTGACCTTGCGCTACATCCGCTACAAGACCCGGGTCAGCAACGCCACCCTGGCCTCCGGCACCGGCGCGATTCTGGGCAGTCAGGGCTACTTGATGTATCAGCTCACGGCCTTTGGCTACACCGGCGCGGCGATGATGCAGGACGGCATGAACGGCAACGACGGCGGCTTTGCGGCGGCGGCTCCGACCTGGGTTAACTACGCCTATGCCGACGGCGTGGCCGGCGTGAACCCCACCGACAACCTCACCAACACCAGCGCCACCTCCGCCTACCAGACCGCGCCGCAGACGATCAAATCGCGCGCGGCCGTCAACGCTTGGCTCAACGCCCCCGCCTTTCTCAACCAGAGCTTCTTCAAGTTCTGGAACGTACCCGGCGCCGGCATCAACCCGGCCGCCGGTGCCGCCAGCGGTAACTTGCGCGACGGCATCGGCACGGGCAACACCATGGACAGCTTCCTCTATCTCGTCTCGATCCTGAGCCCGGCGGCGAGCACGCTCCCGGTCTCGACCGTGGACACTCTGTCCAAGGGCACCGAGGTCGAGCTCAGCGCGCGTCCCCTCGACAACTGGAACATCACGCTCAACTACGTGCGCACTTTCGCCACCCGCACCAACCTCGACAAGACCACGGTTGCCTACATGAACGCGCTCAACGAGTTTCTCTCCGGCGACGCGGGCTACGTGCGCCTCTGGGGCCTGGCCTCGTACCAGATCAGCGAGATGTGGCACAAGGACATCTGGCTGCCCTATCTGGTCACCCTGTCTTCTCAGGGCCAGTCCGCGCCCGAGGTCGCACGGTGGCGCCTCAATCTCGTCTCCAGCTACACCTTTGACCGCGGGCCTCTCCGCAACCTGCTGGTGGGCGGTGCCGCCCGTCTCGAGGCCAGTCGCATCGCGGGTTACCGCTATAGCCCGACGCTCGGCTACCTCGATGTCGACCAGCCGATCATGGGTCCGAAGGACTCGCACTTCGATCTCTGGGTGGGCTACACCAAGAAGCTGAAATTCCACGACATCTCCTGGCACGTCCAGCTCAACATGCGCAACGTCGGCGAGAAGACCCGCTTGGTCCCGTCCTACTACCAGCCGGATGGCTCCCTCTCCCTCGCCCGCATCCAGCAGGGCATGGAGTGGATGCTCACCAACACGTTTGAATTTTGACCTTGTTCTGGTGTCGCGGGCGCGGGGCGCGGGTGCGCCCCGCGCTTTCGCGCACTCGCGGCTCCTCCTCCGATGAAATTCTCCCGCCCACTCCCGGCCCTTGCGCTTTGCGCCTTGGCGGTCGCCGCGCATGGCGCCGACCATGGCGTGATTTTTGAGAGCAATGTCCCGATGAAGACCCGGGACGGAGTGACGCTTGTCGCCGACATCTACCGGCCAGCCGCCGAGGGGCAGTTTCCGGTGATTCTGACGCGCACGCCCTACGACAAATACACCAATCTGGGAATGGGGCTGGCGGTCGCGCAGCGCGGCTACGTCGGGATCATTCAGGATGTGCGCGGGCGCTACCGGTCGGGGGGCGAGTGGTATCCCTTCAAGCACGAGGCCGCCGACGGCTACGACGCGGTCGAGTGGGCCGCGGCCCTGCCTTATGCCAATGGCAAGGTGGCCCTGGTCGGCGGTTCCTACGTCGGCGTGACCGTCATGCAGGCGGCGGTCGCGGCCCCGCCGCACTTGGTCGCCATCGCGCCGTCCGTCACCGCGTCGAACTACCACGAGCACTGGGTTTACAACGGCGGAGCGTTCATGCAGTTGCTCAACCAGGCGTGGTCGTCGGTCCTTTCGATCGATGCGATCACCCGCCGCGCCGCCGGCTCGGCCAATCCGGGCTACTGGGATTACCGCCGCCCCATCTCCGCCTATCCCGTGATCGACAAAGTCTCCAACCAGGATGTGGCACCCTACTACGCTGACTGGGTTGCGCACCCGGATTATGATGACTATTGGAAGCAATGGGCGATCGACGAACGCTACGACCAGATCACCGTGCCGGCCCTGCACGAGGCTGCGTGGTACGATTTGTTTCAGCAGGGTTCGATCCAGAACTACGTCGGCATCAAGACCCATGGCGCCAACGCCGCCGCCCGCGCCGGCCAGCGTCTCGTCATCCGGCCCGGCGGCCATGCCGGCAACGGCCCGAAAATCGGCGAGGTCGATTTTGGCCCGGGCTCCGCTTTCGACATGTGGGACTACACCATGCGCTGGTTCGACCACTACGTGAAGGGGGAGGACAACGGCATCGACCGGGAAAAACCCGTGAAGCTGTTTGTCATGGGCCGCAACGCTTGGCGCGACGAGGGCGAGTGGCCGCTGGCGCGAACCCGTTATACGCGCTACCACCTGCGCTCGGGCGGCCGGGCCAACAGTGTGGCGGGCGACGGCATCCTCGCGGTCGGGCCCCCGGGCGGCGCGCTGGTCGACTCCTATGTGTCGGATCCCCACCGGCCGGTGGCGACGCACGGCGGCGCCATCCTCGGCGACGAGGGGCGCTATATCCAGGGGCCGCTCGACCAGCGCGAAAACGAACAGCGCTCCGACGTGCTGGTTTACACCACGCCGGTTCTGACCGAGGACACCGAGGTCACCGGGCCGCTCGCCGTGGAACTCTACGTCAGCTCGTCGGCGGTGGACACCGATTTCACGGCCAAGCTCGTCGACGTGCATCCCGACGGCCGGGCGATCAATTTGGCCGACGGCATCAAGCGCGCCCGGTACCGTGATTCCCGCGAGTACCCCGAGCTCATGCAGCCCGGCGCCATCTACAAACTCACCATCGACCTGGGCTCCACCGCCAATGTGTTCTTGGCCGGCCATCGCATCCGGCTCGAGATCGCCAGCTCCAACTTCCCCCGGTTTGACCGCAACCCGCAGACCGGCGGGCGCGACGACGGCGCCGCGCCGTTTGCCACCGCGACCAACGTGATCCATCACGACCGCGATCATCCCTCCGCGATCATTCTGCCAATCATCCCGTCCGAGACCAACCCATGAATCCGACCCAACGCCGTCGATGGGGCCTCGCTTTGGTGGCGGCCTGCGTCGTAGCCCTGATGGCACGGGCCGGGGATTCTCCCGTGCCACCGCCGCTTCACACCTATGTCCTGCCCGCCGCCGGCACTCCTGCCGCTTATGACGAGGCGGTTACGGTTTCCGCGTTGCAAGGGCTCATCAATCGCACCGCTCCCGAACTCTACCTGTTCGCTCCTTCCGATCCGCGGCCGGCGTTCTGGTTGAATGTTTTCCATCAAACGGGCCGGTGGTTGGAAGGCCGGTCGCTTCAACCGGTGGCCGGACTCGACGCCTTGGTTCGCCTCGCGGCTGATCGGTTGAAGGGTGCCGTGATCTGGGATCCGGCCGTGCCCGCAACTGTCAACGTAGCGACGACCGCGGCGGGCGTGCTCGACCTGATGGTCGTCAGCCCGGATCAGTCCGCGCACCTCGCTGCGTGGGGCGTGCCCGTGGTCCTCGACCTGCGCGGCAAATTCACCGGCGCGGAAACCGGCAGCGCCAAGAACGACGCCTACCGCTGGGCCCTGCGCGAGTTTTTGGCCACCGGCCGCTGCTCCACGCGCTGGATGTTTCTTTACCACGACGCCTTCTTCGCGCGGGCCCAGGGGCACCTCGCCTACGCCGTCAACCGCGACTGGGCCGTGCGCAACCGCGCCTTCGTCTTCGACCTGTCGCCCTGGGCCGATGAGAAGCCCGAGGACGACCCGGACCAGCGCCTCGGACTGGATCAGGAAACCTACCGCCTGATTCTGGAGGAAAACCTCCGGCAGACCCGCGGCGAACACATGACGGAGCTGGCCGGGTTCTTCGACTTTCAAAAATACAGCAACGTGGCCCCTCATCGCAGCCGGCACGAGCCGGTGCCCACCGAGTGGCAGACCGTGTGGATGATCTCTCCCTACAACGCCTACCAGAACACGGTCACCAGTGATTGCTACAACCAGTCCTTCCACAGCCACGCGCCGCGGGCGCCGCTGCGGCAGCATCCCGCCACGCCCGCCGTGCCGCCGCTCGAAAACAAGGTCTATGTCAGCATCCTCATGGCCGACTACGACTCGGGCACGCCGCTCTACGATTTCCTGCCCAAAAACTGGCTCAACCACGGGCGCGGCGAGCTGCCGCTGGCCTGGGGCGTCAACCCCAACCTGCGCGACACCTACCCCGACATCGTGGAATATTTTTACGCCGCCGCCACGCCGATCGACCTGTTCGTCAGCGACGCTTCGGCGGCCGGCTACATGAATCCCAACCGGATCAAGCCCGAGTATCTGCCGCTCTTTGTGCGCCACAACCAGCGGTATTTCCGCGAGCAGGATCAATCGATCGCCGCCATGGTGCTCGACTGGGACCAGCCCACCCCCGCGGTCAAGGACGCCTTCCGCGAGTTCGCGCCCGACGGCTTCGCCACCATCGTGATGGATCTGCACGACAGCGGCGGCAAGCTGCCGGACCCCCAGGTCTGGAAAGGCATGCCCGTGCTCGAGCTCGTCAACAACGCCGGCGCGCCGGACCCGCCCGCGCTTATCGCCTCGCACATGGCGGAGGCCCTGCGGCAACGCGGCCCGCAAAAGCCCGGGTTTTATTTCTTCCGCCTGGTCTGGATCAGCCCGCGCGATGCGGTGGCCGCCCTGGACGAGTTGCGAAAACAGGCGCCCGACATCGATTTCACCGTCGTGGATCTGCCCACCTTGCTCGCCTTGTTCAAGCAGGCGCACACGCCCTGAACCGCTTTTTTCCCATGACACTCCTCCTTGTTCTCAACCTAGGGATTTCCTTATGAAACCGCTGACCAAACCCGTGCGCTGGGGCGTGATCGGCTGCGGCCAGATCGCCGTCGACAAGACCATCCCGGCACTGCTGGCCGCCGCCGGCGCGCGCCTCGTGGCCATCGCCGACGTGTTGCCCGCCCGCCGCGCCCTGGCCCTGGAACTCGCCGCGCGGGCCGGCCGCGCCGATGTGCGCGCGCATGACTCCGCCGAGGCGCTGCTGGCCGATTCCGGCGTCGACGCGGTCTATATCGCCCTGCCCACCGGCCTGCATGCCGGGGCGGTGCAAGCCGCCGCGCGCGCGGGCAAGGCCATCCTGTGCGAAAAACCGCTCGGCCGCTCCACGACGGAGGTCGCGGCCATGGTGGAGGCCGCGCGGCGGCACGACGTGCCGCTGATGACCGGCTACATGTCGCGCTTCGGCGATGTCTTCCAAAAGGCCGTCGCCCTGATCCGCGACGGCGCCATCGGCCCGGTCACCTACGTGGCGGGGCACTTTTCCTACTGCGCCCTCGATTGCTATCCCCCCGGCGCGCCCGGCGGCTGGCGCTGGACCGACCCGGAAGGCGGCGGGCCGCTGCTCGACATCGGCATCTACCTGGCGTTTGGCATCCGCGAGATCCTCGGCGAGCACATCACCGAGGTGTGGCCGGTCAATTGCGACATGATCGCCCCGGCCGGCGCGGTGGTGCGCGACAGTTCACTGGCCTGCTTCCGCACCGCGCGCGGCACGCCCGGCACGTTTGTCACCACCTTCACCAACAGCGCCAGCACCCTCAGCTTCTTTGGCACGCACGGCAGCCTTGTGCTCGACCAAGCCTTCCGCCAGACCCCCGGCGCGCGCCTGGTCTGCGCGGGGCGGGAGGTCAACCTGACCCTCGACACGCTGGCCGATGACACCCTGCCGCACTTCGACAACTACCGCCGGGAGTTCGAGCACTTCTCCGCCGCGCTGGCCGCGGGCGGTCCCTGGCGACCCTCGCCGGAGGACGTCCTGGCCGACGCCCGGCTCCTCGACGCCCTCGGCGCATCCCTCGCCGCCGTGCCCGTGACGCCCGCCTGATACCTTTTCACCATCATGAAACTCGCCATCAACGGCCAGCAACTGGCCAACACCCATTCCCTCGCCCAGATCCTCGACGTGCTCAACGAGCACGCGGTTGACGCCATCGAATTGTGGCCGTGGAACCTGCCCCCCGGTCGCGGCGCGGGCGAGGAGGACGAACAGCGCTACGAGAAGCGCGATGTCGCCGCCGCCGCCGGGCTGCTGCGCCAGCGCGGCGTCACCTGCGCCTGCGTCACCCTCGGCTTCAACGCCGCCCCGATCTGCTTCGCCAGCGGGGGCGGGGCCAACTACACGCGGGCCCTCATCGGCGCGGTCGACGCGGCCGTCACCCTCGGGGCCAAGATCGTCAACACTTACTGCGTGGGCATCCCCCTCGAATACTGGGGTCGCGCCGCCCAGCCGGCCGGCGCCTACGCGGCGGAAAAAGGCGTGGTCATCACCCTGGAAAACGAGGCGCACGACGAGTCGGGCCTGCCCGCCAATGTCGCCGACGTGCTCGACAAGTTCGGCGGCCCCGGCCTCGGCACCGAGTTCGACCCGTGCAACTACTACCACGCGGGCATCGAGCCGTTCCCGTATGCCTACGACACCATTCGCAAGCACATCCGCTACGTCCACTTGAAGGGCGGCAGCCAGTATCACGCCGAGGTGCGCGGCCTGCGCAAGGGCTACCCCATGCGCGACAGCCGCCGCGACTTCATCGCCTACGTGCCGCTGCCCGAGGCCGCGTTCAACGTCGAGGCCATGGTGCGCGCCCTGCGGCGCGACGGCTACGACGGCTGGCTCACGCTCGAGCCGCATGTCACCGGCGACGACATCCTCGAGTTCTACCGGCAGGAGGTCCCGTATGTCAAAAACCTGCTCGCCTCCCGGTAATCCATCATGCGCCGCCTGGTTATCGCCATCCTGCTTGTCCTCCGCTTCGCTTGGCCGCTGCCGGCGGCGGAGCCCGCGGGCGCGCCCATGACCATCACCGTCAATTCGTGGGACCTCAGCGACGAGGCCGATGTCGTCGCCCGGCTCATTGCCCTCAAGCAGCTCGGCGTCACCAGCATCCAGACCTACATTTACTGGAACAAGGTGGAGCAATCGCCCGGCGTGCTGGATTGGTCGGCCTATGACCGCGAGGCGCGGCTGTATCAGAAACACGGCCTCAAGTGGGTGCCCTTCGTCATCGTCGGCCCGTGGTATTTGACGCCGGATTTTGTGCGCGCCGATCCCGCCATCACCATGTATCGCTGCCTGGAGCACGGGCGCGACAGCGCCATCCCCTCGCTCTGGTCGCCCCGGCTGCGCGACTACGTGCGCGGCTTCCTCGCCCGGTTCGCGGAGCACTTTGGCCCCATGGGCGTGCTCGAGTCCGTCAACCTCGGCGTCACCGGCGACTACGGCGAGGCGATCTACCCGGTGATCGGCAACTGGCCCGGCGCCTACCATTCGCACGCCGGCTACTGGTGCGGCGATGCGCTGGCCGCGGCCGATTTTCGCGCGCACCTGCGCGGGCTCTACCCGGCCGGCGTGGCGGCGCTCAACCAAGCCTGGCAAACGCGCTACGCCTCGTGGGACGAGGTCCGGCCCTTTGTGCCGGGCCAAGCCCCGTCCGAACGCGCCTGGCAGGAGATGCTCGCCTGGTATCGCGGGGCCATGACCGACTGGGCGGAGTTTTGGCTGGCCACCACGCGCGAGCTGCTCCCCGGCACCGACATTTACCTGTGCACCGGCGGCGACATGGCGCCCGAGCATGGCTCCGACTTCAGCGCCCAGGCCAAGGTGGCGGCCCGATACCACGCCGGCATCCGCATCACCAACGAGGCGAGCTCCTACCCGGCCAACGTGCGCCTGACCCGCATGGTCGCCAGCGCCAGCCGCTTCTACGGCGCCTACTTTGGCCACGAGCCCGCCGCGCTGGTCACGCCCGACGGCATGCTCGGCCGTCAGTTCAACGCCGTGACCAGCGGCGCCCGCCAGCTCTTCGCCTACCTGACGCCCGAGACCATCATTCGCCAGCCCGACGGCACCTACGCCGCCGGCCCGGCCGGCCGGCACTACCTGCGCAACCACGCCCTCATGCGCGTGCAACGGCCGGTGGTCGGGGTGGCCTGGTATCAGGCCGCGCCCGCGCGCGCCGAGCAGGCGCAGGACCGCCGCGATTTGGCCGACCTGTCCACCGCGGTCCGCCGTTTCGTGGACTACGACATGCTCGACGACCGGCTGATCCGCGAGGGCGCGCTGCGCGACAAGCAAATCCTGCTGCTGTTTAAAAACCAAGTCATGCCGGCCGAGGTGCTCGCGCGCATCCGCCAATGGGTCGAGGCCGGCGGCATCGCGTTTTTCTTTGATTCGCGCGGCGCCGATTTCGACGGCCGGTCCGAGGCCTACGACCAGTTGCTCGGGCTCACCGCCGCCGCCGACAAGGTGACGGGCATCAACTTGATCACCGTGCGCGATCCGGCGGCCTATCCGTCGATCGCCTCGCTGGCCGATTTGTTCGGGACCACCGCCTTGGTCGGCCTGGCCCCGGAGTGCGAAACCCTGCTGGGCATGGAGTATGCGCCGAACCTCGCGGTGGCCTGGCGTCATCCGGTTGGCGCGGGCCGGGTCTACGCCTACTTCGGCCCCATCGACCTCAAGGTGGACGAAGAAAGCTGGGTGACGGCCAAGCGGGTGCCGCTCCGGTTTCTGCGCGACAGCCTGCGCCAATGCCTGGCCGAGGGCCTGCTGCCGGCCGAGCCCGCCTCGCTCAATCTCGACGAGCCCGACGTCTACAAGGTTCTGACCACCGAGGGGCTCTGGGTGCTCAACCTGCGCGGGACCGCCGCCACGATTCCTGTCGATGGCCAGCCGGTCGAGGTGCCGGCCAAATCCATCACCCTGTGTCCGCCGGCGGCGGACGCCCAACCCTGAGACTTTGCCCATGTTTTCCGGTCATCTTCCCCGAGGCCGCGGCCTGATCCTGGCCGTGGCGTGCTTGCTGTCCGCCGTCACGATCCGCGCGGCCGAGCCGGCGGCGCTGCATGCGCGCGGCGCGGCGCGGCTCTGGCAGCCGGCCGAGTTTCAACTCACCGGCGTGGCGGCGGAGGGCGCCAACCCCTTCGACCCCGACCAGATCGCCCTCGACGCCGTCATCACCACGCCCGCCGGCCACAGCCGGGAATTTCCGCTGTTTTGGTTTCAGGACTACCGCCAAGAGCTTGCCGACGGCCAGGAGACCTTGGCCGCCCAGGGGGACGGGGAGTGGCGCCTGCGCTGGCTGCCCCGCGAGCCCGGCGCGCACCGCTACGAGGTGCGCCTGCGGCGGGGCGCGGCCGCCCCCGTGGTGGTGGCGACCGGCGTGATCACCGTGGCCGCCGCGCCGCCGCCGGACCGGTTCGGCGTGGTGGAGCTGGGCGCGGACCGGCGCTACCTGCGCACGACCGACGGCCGGCCCCTGCGGCTCGTCGGAATCAACTTATGCTGGCTCGGGGGCCGCGGGACGTTTGATTACGAGGACTGGTTTGCGCAGATGCGCCACTCCGGGCAAAACGTGGCGCGCTTGTGGCTGTCGCCCTGGTGGCTGTCGCTGGAGCAGCGGCCCGACACCCTCACGCACTACCGGATGGATGCCGCCTGGCAGCTGGACCGGCTGTTCGCCCTCGCCGAGCAAAACGGCATCTACCTGCTGCCCTGCCTCGATTACCACGGCATGTTTCAGGAGGACGACGCGCAATGGGGCGGCATGACCAACCAGTGGAGCGAAAACCCCTACAACCTGGCCAACGGCGGACCCTGCCGCGAGCCCAACGACTTTTTCACCAACGCGGAGGCGCGTCGCGCCTACACCAAGCGGCTGCGCTACCTCGTCGCTCGCTACGGCGCCAACCCCCGGCTGCTGGCGTGGGAGTTTTACAACGAGATCGACAATGTGTTCGAGCCCCGCTCCCTGCGCGAACCCGACGTGCTGGCCTGGCACCAGGAGATGGCGCGTTGGCTCAAGGCCCACGATCCCTTCGGCCACTTGGTCACCACCAGCCTGACCGGCGGCTCCGACCGCCCCGGGTTCTGGCAGCTGCCTGAGATCGACGTCGCCATGTATCACAGCTACGAGGAAATCGCGCCCGCCCGGCGCCTCGCGTGGATCGGCCGCGATTTCGCGGCCCGCTACGACAAGCCGGTCATCATCGGCGAATACGGGGTCAGCTCCGCCGGCTGGGATCTGCCGCGCGACCCCCACCTGCGCGGCCTGCGCCAGGCGTTGTGGGGCGCCGCGCTCGGCGGCACCGCGGGCACCGCCCTGCCGTGGTGGTGGCAGGAGCTGCGGGACGCCGGCGGCACGCGGCTCTACGCCGCCCTCGACGCCGTGTTGACCCGCGCCGGCTGGGCCGAGGGCGCGTGGTGGCCGGTCGGCCCCGCCCCCGCCGCCCCCGCCGCGCCCGTGCTTGGCGAGCCCTTGCCCGCGGTGCCTGCGTTTGCGGGCGAGCTCATCCTCAACATCGACCACCGGCGGCCCTTGTCTGGGCGGCTGGCGCTCTCCGGCCCGCTGGCGGCCGCGCGCGCCTTCGAAAGCCTGTCCGCCTATGTGCTGGGCACCGGCTGGGGCGACAAACGACAATCGCTCACCTTCGAGGGTTGGTGGGATGAAGACGCCGCCGTGCGGTTCCACTTTCACTTGGCCGAGGGCTCGCCGGATCTGGCGGTGATGATCGACGGCCGGGAGGTCGCGCGCCTGCCCTTGGAGGCCCCGGCCGGCGCGGCCCGCGGCCAGCGTCCGATCGACCGCGAGCTCGCGGTCACCATCCCCGCCGGCCGGCACGAGATCAGCCTGGTCAACCATGGCACCCTGTGGGCGCGGGTCGACCGTTGCGAGGTGCGCGGCCTGCGCCCGACGGACGCCGGCGAGTGGACGGGCCCGGAAACCATCGCCCTGCGCGGCCCCGATCGCGCGATCCTTTACACCGTGTCACCCTGGATGGTTTATCCCGCCGGCGCGACCGCCGCGACCGGGCCGGTCGTGCCGGGTCGCGCGTATGACCTGATGGAGTGGCCGGCCGGCGACTTCCAGGTCACGTGGTATGACCCGGCCACCGGCTCCGCCCTGCACTCCACCCGCGCGACGACCCGCGATGGCGTCCTCACGGTGCGCCCGCCGAATTTCACCGAGGACATCGTCGCCGTCGTGCTCCCCGATTGATCCCGCCGCCGGCCCGCGAAACACCGAGGGGGCAAAGGGGGTCGCGGCGCGAACATCAATCGTTGCCGCGGTGGGCGGCACCGCCCCCGCGATTGGCGGCGGCAAGTTTGCCAACGGTGCGATCACGTCGGCCTTCCAACATCTGTTCAACGCCCAGGCCCGGCGCGGGAACGGGTTCGCTCGCGCCAGCTGCCGGTCATGTCAAATTCCCCGCGCCATGGGACCTTATCGGGTTCGATGCCTGAGGTGGGCCGGCCGGTCCCTCGGCCGGCGGCAGGAATGCAACGCGCCGCTGCCCACGGGGCAGGACTCCACCGGACCGGAGTCACGCCAGCTTGCGGGACGAAGGGAGGAAGCAGATCGCATGACCCCAAGAGTAAAATATTGCCCCCTTTTTCAGGTTCCTGCGTGTGATCCAGGAACTGCTCGGCCATGCCCGGTTGGACACGACCCAGATTTACACCCAGGTCTCCATCACCCAGCTCCGCGAGGTCCACGCCAAGTGCCACCCCAGGGGAACCGCGAGGCCGGACTTGCAGCCTGACACGAAACCGGCAACCTCGTGAAGCATGAGCACCGTCGCCGAAATAGAGTCCGCCCTGGAGAAGCTGCCGGTTGAAGATCAACGTGCAGTGGCTGCCTGGCTTGACTCGCGGCTGTGGCCGGAGACGCCCGCCATGCTGGCCGCCATCGACGAAGCCGAGCGCTCGCTGGCCGAAGAGGGCGGTGTGCCGGTCGAAGACGTCCGCAGGAACCTGCGTCAATGGATTACCGGGTAATCCTCTCTCGCCCCGCTTTGCGCGACCTTGCCGAGATCGCCCGTTACATCGCGCAGGACAGCCCGGAGGCCGCTTTGTGCGTCGGCGAAGAGCTTGCGAGTCTGGCCGAATCGCTCGCCGTCATGCCCCGCCGCGGCGGGGTGTTCCGCGCCCGCCCCGGCGTGCGGCGGCTGGTGAACGCGCCCTATCTGGTGACCTACCGCATCGATGAGACGCAGCGCGTCGTTTACGTGCTGCGCTTCTGGCACGCCAAACGCGACCCGCAGAACTGGCGCGCTGAATAGCCCTGCAGGAATGCAACGCGCCGCTGCCCACGGGGCAGGACTCCACCGGACCGGAGTCACGCCAGCTTGCGGGACGAAGGGAGGAAGCAGATCGCATGACCCCAAGAGTAAAATATTGCCCCCTTTTCAGGCCCCGCTCGCGGGCGCTCCCTCTGCCTCACTGCCGGGCCTTTTGTTTGAGGTAGGGTGCGACCGCCGGGCGTGCCGTCTCATCCAACCCGCCAACAACCCAACATTGCGTCTGGAGCGCTCTATGCTCACATTTCGCCCATGAACGCGACCCTGGCCGCCGAAATCCAACGCCTGACGCCCGCGGAGAAACTCCAACTGGTGCAGGACCTCTGGGATGACATTGCTGCGAGCTCCGAAGCGCTGCCCATTCCGCAGTGGCACGAGGAGGAACTGAACCGCCGCTTGGACAACGAAGTGGAAGATCAAGGTCGGCCGTGGGAACAGGTCCGCGACGACATCCTCGGCCGCTAAAGCGCTTTTCCTATGCAGATCCAAGTCACGTCCGCCGCCCAACGTGACCTGATCGAGGCCTACGATTGGTATGAAAACCGATCAGCGGGCTTGGGCCGCGCACTCATCCAGTCGGTCGACACCGTGTTCGCCTTTATTCGTCGGCATCCCACTGTGCCGAGGATCGTTCTGCGCGATTTGCGCTGTGTGCACGCCAAACGCTTTCCCTATGCAATCTATTACCAAATCAGGGAGTGTCATACAGCGCGCATTGTAGCAGTCTTGCACACCTCCAGAGACCGAATCGCGCTTATCCCACGCCTGTAGCCGAAGTTTCTGTAACCCATGAATCCACCGCGCACCCCCGGTGAAATGCTCCTCGAGGAAGTCTTGAAGCCGATGGGCATTTCCCAAAACGCTATGGCCCGCGCCATCAACGAAATCGTCCTCGGCAAACGCTCCATCACTCCCGCCAGACAGAGAAAAACGGGTCGGCAGAGAAAAAAGGGTCAGGCAGAGAAAAAAGGGCAGAGAAAAAAGGGCAAGAAAAAAGGGTCAGGGCAAGAAAAAAGGGTCAGGTATTAATTATTTAACAATCTAAATACTTAAAACCTGACCCTTTTTTCTTTCTGACCCTTTTTTCTTTCCTGCAAGCCCTTGTTGAACAATAACTCCAGCCTATCCACCGGACACCGTTGGCTTATCCTGCTCATAAATGATTTCGATCCCGCTAGACAGATGCAGTTGCTTCTCAATTCGGTAAGCATTGCACGAAACGACGAGAGACCGCTCAGTCCGCCACCGAACGGAGATTGGGACAATCCCTGTCACAACCAACACACTTTCTCTCTTTGCAAACCAACCGGGCGGCTTAACCCAAACAACGGTTGCATTCGAGGCAGTGGCACCACAGCGAACCTCCGTCCATTCAGCCAAGAATCCGCTTTCTGATTTCGAAGAACCTATCGTGCGGTCTTCGCAGCCGCCGAATGGCTTACAACCTCCGAAGGTAAGCATGCTGACGCTGAGAATGAGGATTCTAAAGTGCATGTTCTCCTAATCTTTGCAGGGCACGCGCACATGCTTAAGGTTAGCATTACTCGAATCTACTCCCATCTGGATCAAAGTTTGGTCTTCGACGAAATCTCCATATGGTGCCTTACCGGAAATCTCCGGTAAGTATGGAATGCCGGGCCATCCACCATCACCCTTATGTCCTGCCTGCCCTGTCTGCTCGTATCGCGATTGTTGCGCACGTCCAGCCTCCGCGAGCAGGACAGACCCGCGCCACCCCCACTCGCTACCAACGAAGCCATAGTGATAGTTTCCGAAGGGCGCAAAGCGCTCATCACGAGTGACCGTTTTATAGTCCCAAGGTCCACCATATGTAACATAGGACTTAAACACGCTGGCGCTCACCGCGATTCCCGTGAGGTTATTCGCAATTGGATCGGAAGCGCCTGAAACGTCCCGAAGTTGAGGACCGAGGACGGCGGCCAGGCGCGCATTAGCATCAATATCAACTCCTGCGGGAACCCTTACCTGCTTTCCGTGGCTATCGACGAGTGGCGTCACTTTTCCGGTTTTCGGATCAACCGCCCCTAAGCAATCGTCTTTTTTCGGGTCTGCGTTGTTTGAAGCCGAGCAAAAGACGTCAAGCCGAGCAAAAGACGTCATGTCTTGACTCTTGACAAAGCAGAACCCGATCACCGGTCCCGGTAGGCAATCCTCGTCCGGGCAGGAAGAAAAGGATCAGGTTGCGTGTATTGATATGTGCCATTGCTCGATCTGTGATATCGATATCCGCAACATGACCACTTTTGCTTGGTCGGTTCATGCCGTCCCTAGGGTTCGGATGGCCGCGGCAGTCGCTTGCGCAGAGCCTCGACCCGTGATCGCAACGCCGGAGGCAGATCAACCTTTTCCAAGTCTACGACCAGTGCCTCCGCCAGCGCGGGTTGGCTCTCATCGATGAATTTCCGGGCACGCACCGTGAGGTTGTAGTATTGAATTACTCGTTTCGCATTCCGATATCGTTCCATCGTCGCGGGCATCAGCGGGTTTTGCGCCTGAATGCCGTTAAAGGCCGCCCCGGCCTCCATAAATTCTCCCCGGCTCACCGCGTCTTCCACCGCCAGCAGGCGCTCTTCGGCGTCGAGCTGCGCCCGCAACCAGTTGAGGTAGGACTGCACATAAGCCGTGTCATCGGGGCCGGGCTTCATGGCCTCCATTTGCTCGCTGGCCCCGGTCAAGTCACCGTGACGCCACCGCCACGCAATGAGCCCCAGCCGCAAGACCGTGTCGTCGGGATGCCGCTCCCTGGCTTTTTCGATCAAGCGCCGGTCAGCCTCGCGCGCGGGGTTGACGGACGGCATGAGGCTGGCCATCAAGCGCGGCGCTTGCAGCGATTCCGGATAGACCCGCGCCACGCCGGCCAAGAGATCGGCGGCGCGCACCGCCTGCTTCCCCGGGATGATGATGCCGCCGGACGAGCGGATGCCTTCGTTGATCACATCCATGCACCATTGCAAGCGCATCGCATGGTTCTTGGTGCCCAGGTCGATGGCCTTGGTCAGCGACTCCGCCGCCAGGCCGGGTTGCTGGGTCAGCAAGGCATACAACCAGCGCACCTCGGAGGGGCCGGGATCGTCCGGCGGTAATTCTTGCGCCGCCAAGTCAATCATGCGCAAGGCCTCGTCGCGATCCGCGCCCGACAGCTGCACGAAGAAACGCGCGCGATTAAGATCCCATAGGCCCGTTGTCGCCGGGTGCGCCGCGACCGCGGCGTGCTGCTTGCGCACATCACTGGTCACGCGCACGACACCGTAGGAGTTGTCCCGCACCTCGCGGCGCAACGCCGCGTTCATCGCCGAGACGGAAAGCCCGGTGCCCTCCGCAAACGCGCGCTCCTTGGGCATGCCGGTCGCCGCCAATTCCTGATAGCGGGTGATGCCCGCGAAGCCGTTCCATTTGCCGTCTCGTATGGCCAGGGTGCGCACCGCGAGCCAGGCCAAGGCGGGCGGCAGGGAGGCGCGTTCCAAGTTGAAATCAAAATCGTCCGCGTAGTTCTTGAGCACACCGACATTGTGCTCGTTGCGCTGGCCTACCGTGATCCAGCCGCCCCGGATGGCGGCTTCCCCGAACAAGTGCAGGAAGCCTTGGACGACCCAGTGGTCGTAAGCCACCCCGGCCGACGACAGCAGCCACATCGCGAGCGCCCCGCGAACCTTGGCCTCGGCGTCACTGGAACCCGCCGCCAACGACAACGCGATCATGGGCTGGCGTCCCAACCCGACCGACTGCACCCAGAGTCGCTCCGGGGCATAGCCCATAACAGGCCGCCGGGTCGGCGACAAGAGTTCGTCAAAATCACGATCCTTTTCCACGAGCAAAACCGTGAGGGGCAGGACCTGTTCGTCACCCAAGCCGATGAGCTGCTGCGCCGCCCGCCGCTGCAGGTCGAATTTCTCCACCCATGACACGACCTTGCGCTCGCTCCGGACGTTGGTGAGCACCGTGTAAACCCCCATGTCGATTTGCCGGACGGCCGACTCCGCCGCAGCGGAGCGCAGGGCCCAACCCGTTAAAAACAACGCCGCCAAGGCCAGCCGAAAGATCAGGAGTTTCATGGGCAACGAACACCAAAATCACTGCGCCTCACCCCCGGCGCAAGCCCGCATCCCGCCATCACGGCCACCATCGGCCGAGCCGGTGCCATCATGCCAGGTTGCCCCGCCGGAGCGTCGCCAGCGCCTTGGCGTCCACCTGGACGTGCTTGATCTGCGCGGGTCAAAAAAGGCGGGTCAAAAGGGCAATCAAAAAAGGGTCAATGTTTTACTCGTGCGGTCATGCGCACATCGCGCGCCAAGCGCATGACCACGCTGGAGGGAATCGCCGCCGCCGGCCTCAAGGTATCAAGCGTGTGCCGGCACTTCCGCCGGTTCCATGATTGCAGCCCGTATCGCTACCTCTTGCCGCGCAAGATGACCCACGCGGCGGAGGACCTCGTGGAAAACGGCGGCTTGGTCAAGGAAGCCGCGCAAAGGGTGGGGTTCAACGACCCCTTCCATTTCTCCCGCTGTTTCAAGTCCGTCCACGGCGTCGCCCCCCGCGACCTGCCCCGCTACCGCCGCGTCAATTGAATTAATCCGCCAGCCGCAAAGTAACCTAATAGGTTACTTTGTGACTGGCGGGGCACGGTATCCCAGGAAGGGGAGTGGTTTCGAAATAGCTCTGTGGATTCTCATGATCCCCCGAATGGGTGACGGAGGTGGTGAGAGGACAAAGTAACCTAATAGGTTACTTTGTTTGGGTAGGTGGGGCCAAGCAAAAGACGGCAGGCAACCATGGCAGGGGGCAATGTTTTACTCTTGTGGTCAGGGTTTTCAGAGGGGGGCGGACATGGGTAACCCCTCCCTTTTTTACCCAAACTCCATAGGTTTGTGACTGCGCGCAACAAGGCGCGTGATCGAAAGGTGGATCGATTGTTACGCGCCAAAGGTTGGACCGTGCGGCGCGTGTGGGAGCATGACCCGTGCAAGCGCGATGAGACGAAACGGGTGCGCCGGTTGAAGCGGTGGTTATGAGGTTTGGTCTCACGCGGCGGCGCGGAGGCCCAAAACAAATTGAAAGACCAAGAATCCGGCTTTGGTGATTTTTGAGCTTTTTGTGGCCATTCGCTGAACCGGCGGGCAAGGGACTGCCCGCCCTACCGTTGGATCAGCCCACGGACGAGCAGGGCCGCTCGTCCCTCCCCGATAAACCTCTGCGGCTCCGAGTCTTGTCGTGAGGGCCAAACTTCATCACGAGGGCCTGAAATGGGGTCAATGTTTTACCCTTGCGGTCAGGCGGCGCATCGCGCGCCAACACCAACGTTGCCTCTCAGGCTGCGGCACGCGTCGCGACAGCCTTCGACGGACTCATGCCAAATTTTTCGTGGCTGATGGACGAAAGGTCCGGTGGCGCGTTGCATCCCGGTTGCCGGCCGAGGGACCGGCCGGCCTACCTCATGCATCGAACCAGATAAAGGCCCATGGCGGGGGGAATTGGGTATACGCCGTCTGCTTCCTCGTCCGCTGGCGCTCCGTCCGGTGGGAGTGCCGCCCCGTGGGCGGCGGCGTGCGCTCGAAGGACCGGGCGCGGAACGCGGCGCTTCGACGGGCCCTCTCATGCGCCCACCGGGGAAAGTCCGTCACCCGGGCCCTACGCCGGCCGGGCCAGCAGTTGCATGAAGTCCCGCACCGGGAGTTGCTCGAGCCGGGCGCGATCCGCGAACAGGGCCATGAGCTCGTCCGCCTGGGTTGCGCCAAAATGGGCGGAAAACGCGGCGGCGGCCTTCGCCCGAAGCAGCGGGATGCCCTCGGCCCGGCGGCGCCGGTGCCCAAGGGGAAAGCACACCTCGATCCGCTCAGTCTGCGTGCCGTCGCGGAAAAACACCTGCACGGCGTTGGCGATGGATCGTTTGTCCGGGTCGAGATAATCCGCGGAATACTGGCGGTTTTCGCCCACCTTCATCTTGGCCCGCAAGTCGTCGATGCGGGGATCGGCGGCGGCGGCGTTTTCGTAGTGGTCGGCCGTGAGTTGCCCATGGATCAGGCCGATCGCGGTCATGTATTGGATGCAATGATCGCGGTCCGCCGGGTTGTGCAGCGGCCCGGTCTTGTCGATGATGCGCATGGCGGACTCGTGCGTGGTGATCTCGACCCGCTCGATCTCCCCGAGCCGGTCCCGCACCCGCGGGTGGAGCCGTAGCGCACACTCGACCGCGGTTTGCGCGTGAAACTCGGCGGGGAAGGAGATTTTGAACAACACGTGCTCCATCACGTAGCTGCCGAGCGGCCGGGCCAGCGTCACCGGCCGGCCGCCGAAGGACACGTCTTGAAACCCCCAGGTCTTGGCGGTGAGGGCGGAGGGGTAGCCCATCTCGCCGGCCATGGCGATGAGGGCGAGGCGGACGGCGCGGCTCGTGGCATCGCCGGCGGCCCAGGATTTGCGCGAGCCAGTGTTGGGGGCGTGGCGGTAGGTCCGCAAGGCGGAGCCGTCGAGCCAGGCGTGCGAGATGGCGTTGACGACTTGCTCGCGCGAGCCGCCGAGCAGGGTGGTGGCAACCGCGGTCGAGGCGACCCGGACGAGCAGCACGTGGTCCAGCCCGGCGCGATTAAACGAATTGGCCAAGGCCAGGACGCCCTGGATCTCGTGCGCCTTGATCATGGCGGTCAGGATGTCGCGCATGGTCAGCGGGTCGCGCCGCGGGGGCAGCGCCCGGGTAAACGCGGCCATGGGCGCGCCCGCCGCCTGGTTCCGGCTCAGCCAGTCGGCGGTGGCGAGAATTGCCCCGAGGTTGTCCGAGGGGTGTCCCCATTCGGCGGCGAGCCAAGTGTCGTTGAAATCGAGCCAGCGCACGATGGTGCCGATGTCGAAGGCGGCCTGCACCGGATCGAGCTCGTAAGCGGTCCCCGGGATGCGGCTGCCGTTGACGATGCTCGTGCCGGGCACCACCGGGCCGAGCAGTTTGGCGCAGACCGGGTAGGCCAGGGCCATGATACCGCAGGCCAGCGTGTCGGCCAGGCACCAGCGCGCGGTGTCGTAGGCCTCGTCGCTGGTCAGGCGGGCGTTGAGCGCATAGTCGGCCAGCTCGACGAGCAGCTGGTCGAACGCGGGGCGTTCGTTGGAGAGGTGGGGGGACATGAGAGGGGCGCGCGTCAGCTTCTGGCGGCGAGAGGCACAAAGGGGCGCGGGGCGGGGCCGACATAATCGGCGCCGGGGCGGATGATTTTTCCGTCGATGCGTTGTTCGATGATGTGGGCGGCCCAGCCGGCGGTGCGCGCGATGACAAAGAGCGGGGTGAACAGCAACCGGGGCACGCCGAGCCGCTCGTAGGCGACGGCGCTGAACCAGTCGAGGTTGGGGAACATGCGTTTCTCCTCCCACATCACGGTCTCGACGCGCTCGGCGATGTCGAACAACGCGGGATCGCCGGCCTCGGCGGAGAGATCCCGCGCGATCTCCTTGATCACGACGTTGCGCGGGTCGGCGATCGTGTAAACGGGGTGGCCGAAACCGATGACGATCTCCTTGCGCAGGATGCGCGCGCGGATGTCCGCCGCGGCCTCGTCCGGCGTTTGATAGCGCCGCTGCACGTCCAGCGCGGCCTCGTTGGCGCCGCCGTGCTTGGGGCCGCGCAGGGCGCCGATCGCGCCGGTGATGCAGGAGTGGAAGTCCGACCCGGTGCCGGCGATCACCCGGCTGGTGAAGGTCGAGGCGTTGAATTCGTGCTCGGCGTAGAGGATGAGCGAGCGGTCCAGCGCCGCCACGTGGGCGGGCGAGGCCGGCCGCTGGTGGAGCAGGCGCAGGAAGTGCCCGGCGATGGTCTCGTCCGCGGTCTCGACCTCGATCCGGCGGCCCGAGTGCGCGAAGTGGTGCCAGTAGAGCAGCATCGAGGGGAAGCAGGCCAGCAGCCGGTCGGCGATGGCCCGGGCCGCCTCGACCATCGACGCGCCGCCGGCGGGCGGCGGCAGGACCTCGGTTTCCAGGTTGCCGAGCACCGAACAGCCGGTGCGCAGCACGTCCATCGGGTGTGCGGTGGCGGGCAACTGCTCCAGCACGGCGCGCAGGGCGGCCGGCAGTCCGCGTCGCGACTGGAGCCCGCGGCGGTAGTCCCGCAGCCGCGCGGCCGTCGGGAGGGTCTCGTGGATGAGAAGGTGGGCGACCTCTTCGTAGGTGGCCGACGCCGCGATCTCCTTGATGTCGTAACCGCGGTAGTGGAGGTCATTGCCTGAGTGGCCCACCGTGCAGATCGCGGTGTGCCCGGCGCTGACCCCGGAGAGGGCGACGGATTTCTTGGCTTTGAAAACAGGAGCGGGATTTGATGACATGGCGCGGGTTTGTTGACGAGCTTCAGCGCGGGGGCTGGTAATCGAGGGTTTGATAAAGATCGGCGCGGGTTTGCATGCGGTTGAGCACGGCCTGCTGGGTGCCGTCGCGCCGGATGCGGTCATAAACCTCCAGCGAGGCCGCCGCCGCCGCGCGACTGGCGCTGAGCGGATAAAGCACCAAGCCGACGCCCGCCGCGGCAAGTTGCTCGACCGTGAAGCAGGGCGTCTGGCCAAACTCGGTGATATTGGCCAGCACGGGCACCGCGAGCGCCGCGGTGAAAACGCGGTAGTCCTCCAGCGTGCGCAGCGCCTCGGCAAAGATCATGTCCGCGCCGGCCGCCACGTAGGCCTGCGCGCGGGCGATGGCGGCGGGGATGCCCTCGCCCGCCGCCGCGTCGGTGCGGGCCATGACCACAAAATCGGGGTCGGGCTTGCCGCTTGCCGCGGCCTCCACCCGCCCGACCATCTCGGCCGTCGCGACCAATTGTTTCCCGGGCAGGTGGCCGCAGCGCTTTGCCGGCAACTGGTCCTCGATATGGATGGCGGCCACGCCGGCCCGCGCGAGGGCGCGCACCGCGGCGGCCGGGTCGTCCCACCCGGTGTCGATGTCGACCAACAGCGGGAGGTCGACGCGCCCGGTGATGCGCCGGGCGTCGATCAACACGTCGTCCAGCCCGGTCTGGCCGGTGTCGGCGATCCCGCGGGAGTGATTCGCCACGCCCGCGCCCGAGAGATACAGGGCGCGGAAACCGGCCCGCTGGGCGAGCAGGGCGGCGTAGGCGTTGATGGCGCCGGCCACTTGCAGCGGCTTTTCGGCGGCCAGGGCGGAACGGAAGCGGAAACCGGCGGATGACATGGGCGGTGGGTTAAACATGCGGTGACGCGCCGCCGGCCGCCGCGTCGGGACGCGCGGTGGTGGCGTGGCGGCGGATTTCATCAAGCGCCGAGGCGTCCTCGATGGTGCTGACATCACCGGTGGCGCGGCCTTCGGCGACGGCGAGAATCGCGCGGCGCATGATCTTTCCCGAACGGGTTTTGGGCAGCAAGCGCACAATGCCGATGTGCGCGGGCCGGGCGATCGCGCCCACCATCCGCACAATCGTGTCCTCGACCTCGCGCCTGAGCCGCGCCTGTGCCTCGGCCCCGGCGTATGCCCCGGGTTGCCTCGGCACGACAAAGCACGCGATGACGTGCCCCTTGGTTTCGTCGGACTTGCCCACCGCGGCCGCCTCGGCGATGCCCGGGTGGGCGCAGATCGCCTCCTCGATCTCCCGGGTGCCGAGGCGGTGGCCGGCGACGTTGATGACATCGTCCGAGCGGCCCAGGATGAAGTAGTAGCCGTCGTCGTCCTGCACGGCGTAATCAAAGGTCGAATACAAATGCTTGCCGGGGAACTGCCCGCAGTAGTGCCCGGCGAAGACCGCGTCGTTGCGCCAGACCGTGCTCATGCACCCGGGGGGCAGCGGCAGCGCGATCACCAGCACGCCCTTCCGCCCGCGGGCCACGGGGTCGCCCGTGGCCGCGTCCACGATCCGCAATTGATAACCATAGGCGGGCAACCCCGGGGAGCCGGGGCGGATTTTCACGGGCCCAAGGCCGGGGGCCAGCGTGAGGATCGGCCACCCCGTCTCGGTCTGCCAGTAGTTGTCGATGATGTTCACATGCCCGAGCGCGTCGCGAATCCAGCGCGAAGTGGGCTCGTCGAGCGGCTCGCCGGCCAGGAACAGGTGGCGCAGCCGGGAGAGGTCGTGGCGCTTGATCAGCGCGGGGTCCTGTTTTTTCAGCACGCGGATGGCGGTCGGCGAGGAAAACATCACCGTGGCCCGCGACTCGGCGGCGATCCGCCACCAGATGCCACCGTCCGGCTTGGTGGGCAGGCCTTCATACATGACCGTGGTCATGCCGGTGATCAACGGCCCGTAAACCGTGTAGGAATGACCGACCACCCAGCCCACGTCGGCCGTCGAAAAATAAGTCTCCCCCGGCCGGCCGTCGTAGATGAGCCGCATCGAGGCGGCGAGCGCCACCGCGTAGCCGCCCGTGTCCCGCTGGATGCCCTTGGGCTTGGCCGTCGTGCCGCTGGTGTAGAGCAGGTAGCTGACCTCGCTCGACTCGAGCCATGCGCAGGGCACGGTCTCGTGGCGGTGCCGGGCCGAGACGCCCGCGTAATCGAGGTCGCGCGGGGCGTTCATCGGCGCGGCCGGGTCGAGGCCCCGGTTGATGACCAGCACCTGCTCCACGCGGCCTTGGGCGCGCGCGACCGCCTCGTCCACCAGCTTCTTGAGCGGGATCAATCGCCCGCCGCGCAGACTGGCATCGCAGGTGATCACCACCCGGGCTTCCGCGTCGTCGATGCGGGCGGCCAGGCTCGGCGGTGCGAACCCCGCGAAGACCGCGGAATGGACCAGCCCCAGCCGCGCGCAGGCCAGCATGGCGATCGCGGCCTCGGGCACCATCGGCAAATAGAGCACGACCCGGTCGCCCCGCCGCAGGCCCAGCCCCCGGAGCGTGGCCGCCATCAGCACGACTTCACCATGCAGTTGCGCGTAGGTGAGCACCCGCGACTCGCCGGTCTCCGTCGAGGTGAAGCGGATGGCCGGCTGGCTCGCGCGCGCCGGCAGATGCCGGTCCACCGCATTGTGGCAGAGGTTGGTCCGGCCGCCGACAAACCAACGGGCAAACGGCGGGCGGGAGTAGTCGCAGACTTGGGTGAAGGGCTCGTGCCAGTCGATCAAGCGGGCCTGCTCGGCCCAAAAGGATTCCGTCTGCTCCAAGGACCAGGTGGAAAAATCAGGGGTATTCATGGGGTGGCGGACGGGGGCGGGGTGGCGGACGGAGCCTCATCATGCCGAAAAACCAACGATAACGGAAATACTTATAATTGCCATTGGTGATAAGCAAAGGCTATCAATCGCCATGGAGCTGAGACACCTGCGCTACTTCGCGGCCGTCGCCGAAAACCTGAATTTCCGGCGGGCGGCGGAGACCTTGCGGGTTTCGCAACCGGCGTTGAGCAGCCAGGTCCGGCTCTTGGAGGCGGAAATCGGGGTAAAGCTGCTGGATCGCAGCACGCATCATGTCGTCCTGACCCCGGCCGGGCGGCGGTTTCTCGTCCGGGCCCGGCATTTGCTGCGCGACGCGGATGACGCGGTGCGCGCGTCGCAGCGGGAGGCCGAGGGTGAGACGGGCGAGATCACGCTGGGTTTTGTGTCCTCGCTCACCTACCACCTGCTGCCCTTGTTGTTGCGGGCGTTTCGGCGCCGGATGCCGCGGGTGGAGCTGCGGCTCATGGAGATGGACACCGATCACCAGATCGAGGCGTTGGTCAAGCACCGCATCGACCTCGGGTTCATCGGGCTCGGGCTGACGCGCGAGACCGACGAACTGCGCCTGGTGCAGGTCGCCGAGGAGCAGCTCGTGGCCGTGCTGCCCGAGGACCACCCGCTCCCGCGCGGCCGGGCGGCCGCGCTGAATCTTCGCGACCTGGCGCAGACTCCGCTCTACCTCGCCGCCCGGGAATCGGCGCCGCTCTACAACCCCTGGGTCGTCGTGCTCTGCCAGCGGGCCGGCTTTCAGCCCAACGTCGTGCTGGAGGCCGGGCAGCCGGCCACGGCCATGAGCTACGCGGCGGCCGGCATGGGCATGACCATCCTCCCCGCCCAATACGCCCGGTTGCAACCGCCCGGCGTCCGTTTCGTGCCGCTCGCCAAACCGGTGCCCCGCTACCGCTACTTCGCCGCGTGGTCCAAGCACAACCTGCACCCGTCCTTGGCGCGGTTCGTGGAAATCGCCCGCGCCACCGCCGCGGCCGGCGCCCACCCCGCGAAAAAAACCCGGCGGTAGAGCCCGGCTCCGTCCGGCCTGCCGCTCAACTGGGGACGCCGCGGTGGTCGCCTCCCCGCCGCCGGCCGAGGGACCGGCCGGCCCACCTCATGCATTGAACCAGATAAAGTCCCATCGCATCGGGAATTTGGTTTCAGGTGCCGCACCCGCCGAACTTGTGAACCGAGGCGGTTCCCCGCTCACGGCTCGCGAGATTCGGGCAAGCGCGCCACGGTGTCTGGTTGCAGGCAGGCGGCGCCTTGGTCGAGCCAGGCCCGGCCGATGCGGTGGACATCCCGCCAGTCGCGGGCATGCCCCATCAACACGCCGAAGACGCGCTGTTCCGTCCAGCGGTTGAACGCCTTGTCCTCGCACAGCGCGGAGTAGTCCTTCCAAAACTCCCGGATGCGTTGGCCCTCGGGGACGAGGAAGTGCCCGATCGACCCAAAGCTCCACGGGTAGGGCGAACCGGGTTTCCAATTGTGCGCCTGTGAGTTCAGCCAGCCGATTGGCCAATGGTCCCAGCGTCCGACGCCCCAGCCCGCCCCGCCCTCCGCGCCGGGGGTGGAATGGTCGATGAGCTGGCTGTTTCCCGCCGGAAATCCGCTGGCCTCGCCCAGCACGGCGAACATCAGCCGGTCCCGGAAGGGCAGCACCAGCGCGAACCCGCGTGAACGCGAGATGGCCGCCAGCGTCGCGTCGTCGCCCACCCGCCGGACCGCGCCGTCGTCGCTCCAATAGATTTCATAGCGTCCTTCACCATACAGATCCACCGCCGCGAGCACCCGGTAGTCGCCGTGCGCGGGGTCGCGGGTGAACAAGTCCGCGAGCGACGCCCCGACCGGCGCGACCCCGAACAGCTCCACCGGCTGGGTGCTGTAACCGATCGGTTGATCGGGCAGCAGGCTGGTGTAGCTCGCCTTGCGCAGGACCAGTCCATTGGGAAAGGCGAAATAATCCTCGGTGCCGCGCAGGCGTGGCACGGTGTCGTCGTTTTGATTGACCGCGAAATAGGTCCAGCGCACCCAGGCGCGGTCGGGGCGGGACTCCATCACATCGACGAAGCTGTTGCGCTCCCGGCGGCCAAATTGGTTCATCAGCTCCGCCTCGCCCAAGTTTCCCTCGAAGAACTGGTTGGCCATGGCGGCCCCGCTCGGCAGCTCAAACAACGGGCAATAGCTCGCCTCGTGGCTGAAGACGAAACGCTCCGCCCGCCCCGGCCAGGAGATGATGACCGCCCGCCCGGGGTTTCCGTCCGCGTGGGGTGGGCTCGGCTCCAGCTTGCCGGTGTAGCGCCCCGGGGCGTAATCCGATACTGCGGTGACGACGACCGCCGGCGGTCGCCGGGTTGAGGCGGGGGCCGCGACGGTGCACAGCAGGGCGACCGCGAGGGCCAGGGCGGGGCGGGCCGCGCGATGAAAGCGGGGGGAGGCGTATGTCATGCAACAGGGGGTAAATGCGTGGTCACGGCTCAGGCCGGCCAGTCGGGATGCTCAAGAAACGCGGCCAGTTCCGGGAGGGAGGCGCTGCGGGCCTCGCGGACGAAGAAGCCGGACGCGCCGCAGGCGCAGGCGAGGCATTCCGCCGGCGGCAAGCCGAGCAGCAGGCCGAGGCCGAGGCCGGCGTTGAACCGATCGCCCGCGCCGGTGCTTTTACGAGGGTGGGCGCAATAGGGCCCGGCCAGCGCGTGCGTGCCGGCGTCGTCGGCGTGGGCCGCGCCCCGCGCGTGGTGGATCACCACCGCGCTGATGCCGAGGGTGGCGCGGAGGTCGGCGGCGAGCGCCGCCGTGTGCGCGGGGTCGAACTGGCGGCCGCTCGGGCGGCCGAGCAGACGGGCGACCAAGTCGGCCTCGTTGCCGTTGAGGCCCAGGGTCAGCGCGCCGTGCGCCTCGAAGCCGGGCAGCAGATCCAGCATGGCGCGGATGTCGGCCGGCGCGCGGCTGGTGGGATCCACCAGGTCGATCAGAAAATGCGGGCGGTGGTCGAGCCGGCCGTAAACCTGTTCCTGCAGCAGCCGCCAGACGGCGGTCATGTGGGGATAGAGCGTCCAGTCGGTGAGCGCGATCAACCGGGCGGATTGGCAGGCGCGCAGGTAGGCGCCGTCGGCCAGCCGCCGGGTCGCGTCCTCCACGGTGAGCTCCGCGAGCTGGGCGACGGAGCTGAACATCAATTTGCCGTCGTCAAACTCGAAGGCCAGCGTGCGGCCGGGCTCGCGGCCCCAGGTGTGCGCCCCGCGAAAGCGCGTGGTGATGGGGGCGAAGGCCGGGTGCGGCGGTTCGCCCAGGGTGGCGAAGGCGTCGACCGGCACGCCCAGGGCGGCCAGGCCGTCGCCCATGTTAATGGCGCAGCCGCCGGGCAGGGTGGCGGTGACGACGATTTCGCGCAGGCTGCTGTGTCCCGCGGCCCGTCCCACCAAGTCACCGAACGCGCCGATGGTGGGCACGGCGGTGTAGTCCGCGAGGCTCCGGCGCTCGGCGACGGGGCGGATCATCTCGTCGATGAACGCGTCGAACCCGATGGCGACGGAAGGCAGGGTGGCGGGGGCGCCGCGCAGTCGCGCGGCGAGGCTGGAACGAAGGGCGGGGGGCATAAAGCGGGGCGTCACGCCGGGGGCGCGAGAAACGACAGGTCAACCGGGTGGCGCGCGCGGTGGCCGGAGCGGGCGCACAGCACGATGTGGTCGCCGCGCGGCAGCACGCGCCGCACGACATCGAAACCCGCGGGCACGGCGGCCACGCCGAAAATGTAATTCACCCACAGGGGGACGGTCGGCCGCAGGCGGTGCACCGTCGGCACGCCGGCCCGCGACAGGGGGTTGGGCGCGGCCGACGCGGCGAGGCCCCGGTCGAAATAGCTGGTGACTTCCTCCAGCCCGAGCACGCGGCGGTGGCGGCCGTTCCACGGCGGATAGTGCCGGCCGCCGTTGGAGTGCCACAGGATCGTCGAGGCCAGCACGCGCGGGTCCTTCAGGGCGAACCAGACAAACTTCCGCTTGGGATAAGTCACCGTGGTCCAGGCGACCGGCGGCCGGCCCGCGCGGGGCGGCCGGGCGCTGACCATCAGCAGATCCTCGAAGCCCTCCCGCGCGGGGTAGGTCGTGACATCCGTCGTGCCGCCGGCGGCGAGCGGCACGGCGCGCAGCGAGCGAAAAGAGGCGTCGGTCCGCAACGCGGCATAGCCGCCGCGCGCCGGCGACTCAAAGGGCACGGGGTAGACCCGGCCGTGGCGCCAAGGAGACAAGGCGATCCGGCCGGGGCCGTATTCGTCGGGGAAGCGGAGCATGGCGTGATGCCCGAGGGTCATCGGCCCGGTGAACCCATGCAGTTCGTGGCGGCAATACACGTTGGTCTCGCCCGAGCGCAGGGCGAGGCGCTTGAGCACCCGGCCGGGGCGCGCCCGCGGGCGCAGTTCCGCCCGCAGCTCCGCGGCCCTGTCCCGGTGCGTCAGCCCGAGGAGCCGCCAAGCGCCGCCCGCGGTCTCGCCGTGGGCGGGATGTCGTTCGCCGCGCCACGGGGTTTCGTTGCCACCGAAGGGCAGGCAGAAAAAATCGCCGCGCAGCCCGCGCAGGACCGGCGCGGTGTCGGGCGCGAGTTCCTCATCGTGCCAGGGCGCGATGGAGAACGGCTGGATCGGCCCCGCCGGGGTGTGGAAGACGACGGGCCCGAGATGCCCGCCCCGCCGGGTGAGGAAGGCCGACACGCTGCCGTTCTCCAGCCGCCACGATGGCTGGCCGGCCTGGGTTTCCAACGGGGCGCGGGCCGGGGGCATGGGGAATCAGAGGTTGACGACGGCGTGGTCCGCGTGGCTGCGCAGGGCGGCGGTCCACCATTCATGCTGGGTCACCGCCTCGTCCGGCGTCACGCAGCCGAAGCGGTCGCCGAGCCGGCCGGCCCGCTCGGTGAGGAAGGCCGCCCACATCTGTTGCAGGATGTCGGGGAAACCCGGCTCGAAGATGCCGCCGGTGATGGTGCGGAAAGGCGTGGCGAAGCCGAGGTCCACCGCCGCCCAGGCCTGCTCCTTGCCGCGAGTGTAGGTCTCGAGGGTCTTGGGCCGCTTGGTGGAGTAGCGCATGCCGCCGTCGGTGCCGAGGACCTCGATCTCCCAAGTGTTGGTGTCGGTCGGGCTCATGCGCTTGGTTTCGAGGACGAGGGGCACGCCGGGCTGGCCGGGCAGGTCGAGCGCGCAGTGCAGGGTGGCGTTGTCCCAAGTGTCGCAGGCCGCCATGCCGCCGTGGCCGTCGGGCCGCTCATGGTAGATTTTCTGCAACTGGGCGTGCAGGCGGACGGGCTTCCACCCGAGCCGCAGCGGCACGTGCGCGACGTGCAGGCCGAGGTCGTTCATCACGCCGGCGGCGCCGCAGAAACGGGTCTGGCGTTTCCAGTTGATCGGCTTGGCCGGGTCCAGGTCGCTGGAGTGCAGGAAGCTGTTGCGCAACCCGAGCACGCGGCCGAGCTGGCCGGAGCGGGCGTAGGCGACGACGCGCTGCGCGCCGGGCAGGAAGGGAAACTCGGAGGAGACGCGGACGAAGCGGCCGAGCTTGGTGGCCTCGTCGCGGATGGCGCGGGCGGCGGGCAGGTCGATGCCAAAGGGCTTTTCCGCCAGGAGGTCCTTGCCGGCGCGGAGCACGTCGCGGTAGATCGCCTCATGGAGGTGGTGGGGCACGGCGACATAGACCACGTCGATGTCGGGCCGCGCGAGCAGCGCGTGGTGGTCCTGGTCGAAGTGCCGCACCGTGGGGACCTGGCGAAACCAGTCCAGCGCGGCGGCGTTGACATCGCAGACGCCGACGAGTTCGGGGCGGACCGGACAGTCGAGCAGGGTGAACCAGCGGCCGAAGGCGCTGGCAACCTCGCGGCCCATCAGGCCGGCGCCGATCACGGCGACGCGGGGGGAGAGCAGGGAATCGGACATGGGAGGAAAGGGTCAGGCCAGCAGGCGCGCGGCCTCGGCGGGCGTGGCGTTTTCGTGCAGCACGGCCATGAGGGCGCGGGTCATGGCGGCGGGCTTGGGGTGCTGGATGATGTTGCGCCCGTAAACGATGCCGCGCGCGCCCTGCGCGAGCAGGTCGGCGGTGCGTTGCAGGATAACCTCGTCGGCCACGCGCCCGCCGCCCCGCACGAGGACGGGGATGCCGCCGGCGGTCTCGACGACGCGATGGTAGATGGAAACGTCGTCGGTCGGGTCGGCCTTGATGATGTCGGCGCCGAGCTCGACGGCCTGCCGCACGAGCGGGATGATTTTTTGCGGGTCGCCGTCCACCATGTAGCCGCCGGCGCGGGCGTTGGGCTGGAAGACCAGCGGCTCGATCATCAGCGGCATCCCGGCGAGGTCGCAGGCGGGCTTCAGCTCAAGAATGTTGAGGATGCACTGGTCGGTGACCTCGGGCTGCTCGGGGATGCGGAAGAGGTTGACCACGACGCAGGCCGCGTCGAGCCGCACCGCCTGGCCGACCGGGTCGGCGAGCACGCGCGAGAAAAGGGTGCGGGGCAGCTGGGTGCCGTAAACGTTGGCGACATCGGTGCGCAGCACCAACGCGGGCTTGGGGCGGATGGGCGCGGCCTGCAGGTGGGGCGCCTGGCCGACGGTCAGCTGGATCGCGTCGGGGCCGGCCGCCACGAGGGTGGCGACCGCCTTGGGCAGGTCCTCGATGCCGGCGAGAAACGAGGCCTCGTTGAAGAAGCCGTGGTCGATGGCGACATCGAAGCACCGTTGGGTTTGCGGATTGAACAGGCGGTTGAGACGGGCGGATTTCATGAGAGTGGGTTGGGGTCGCGCGCGGGCGACAATCCCGGGCGCGGCGTTGTCTGGACGGGTCGCAGCATTACCGTCCGTTTGGCCCCCGGGTGGCAAGACCGCGCCCTGTAGTCATTTTGGGTGACATGACAGCATTCGAGGCGCTGTTATGCTCGCCCCGCCCTCCCTGAACCGCGGCCCATCCCATTTTCGCGTGCGCATCCCCCGTTCATTTTTGCAACCCCTGCTGGCCCTGGCGCTGCTGTGCGGCACGGCCGGGCGGGCGGCGGAAGGCGCGGGCCCGACGGTCGCGGTGACCGGCGGCGAGATCGCGGGGCGGGCCCTGCCCGGCGGCGGAGCGGTGTTTCGCGGCGTGCCTTTTGCCGCGCCGCCGGTCGGCGAGCTCCGCTGGCGCGCGCCGCGGCCCGTGGTGCCGTGGACCGGGGTGCGCGCGGCCTGTCAACCCGGGCCGCCGCCCGTGCAGCCGGCCTTGGGCTGGAACAACGACATCGCCGAGGCGGGGCGCGAGGACTGCCTTTATCTCGACGTGTGGACGCCCGATTTTCGCCCCGGGGCGAATTTGCCCGTGATGGTCTGGATCCACGGCGGGGCCAACTTCGGGCTCCAGGGCGGGCGCGAGCCACTCTACGAAGGCCGGCGGTTGATCGCGCGCGGCGTCGTGCTGGTGGTGATCGAATACCGGCTCGGCGCGCTCGGCTTCATGGCGCACCCGGCCTTGAGCGGGGAGTCGCCGGACCAGGCGTCGGGCAACTACGCGCTGCTCGACCAGATCGCGGCGTTGCGCTGGGTGCGGGCCAACATCGCCCGGTTTGGCGGCGCGGCGGATAATGTGACCGTGTTCGGCCAGTCCGCCGGGGGGTGGAACATCGGGGCCTTGATGGCGTCGCCCCCGGCCCGGGGGCTGTTTCAACGGGCGATCCTGGAGAGCGGCGTGCCGCCGGACGTGCTGAACGTGCCGCTCGCGCAGGCGGAGCAGCGCGGCGTGGCGCTGGCGGAGCAGCTCGGCGTCACCGGCGACGGGGAGGCGGCCGCCGCGGCGCTGCGGGCGATCCCCGCCGACAAACTGGCGGCGGCGGCGGGCCCCTTGAACTATTTGACCATCGGCGGCCGGGTGCTGCCGCGGTCGCCGTGGGAGGTCTGGCGATCCGGGCGGGAGGCGTCCGTGGATGTGCTGATCGGGAACAACGCGATCGAATACCCCGCCGCCGACGCGGCGGCGGCGGAGCAAGGCGTTAACGCCACCTTTGGCGCGTTGGCCCCCCGGGCGCTCGCGCTCTACGGGCTCGGCGAGCATCCGCCGGTGCCGCCCGACCCGGTTTACGGCGACGCGCTGGCGCAGTGGGGGAGCGACTCGGGGTTTCGCCTGTGGAGCATCCTGCATGGCGGCTGGCACGGGCTCCGGGGAAACCGGGTCTGGCAATACGAGTTTCGCCGTGTCATCCCGCCGCATCCGCATGTCCGGCATTCCGACGAACTGCCTTATGTGTTCGGCAATTTTCTGGAGAAGGGCGGGATGGTGACCGGCGAATTTACCGCGACGGACCGGCGGTTGTCCGACCTGATGCAGCGCTACTGGACGAACTTTGCCCGCGCGGGCGATCCCAACGGCGCGGGACTGCCGACGTGGCCGGTTTACGCCGCCGACACACGGGCCTTCATGATTTTCGGGCCGGAGGACGGGGCGACGGTGGGCGCCGATGAACGCGGCCCATTCGCCGCGTTGTTCCGCGAGCTTTTCCCGCCGGTCCGCCCGGAGGAAGACGCCGACACGCGGGCACCGTGACGCGCGGCCGCCCGGCTCAGTGTCCGACGGCGTGCGGCCGGCGCGGCGCGGCGGCGGACTCGTCGAGGTTGAAGAGCTTGGCCACGGCCTGGGCGCGGGAGCGCACCTGGAGCTTGTCGTAGGTGCGGCGCACGTAGGTGCTCACCGTGTTGATGCCGATGCCGAGGCGGTCGGCGATCTCCTTGTAAAGACAGCCCGAGGCCAGCAGGTCGAGCACGGCGCGCTCCTGGTGGGAGAGCGTGTGCAGGCCGGTCTGCGGCCGCGATTGGTGGGAGAAGGATTCGACCACCAGCCGGGCGACATCGCTGCTGAGGGGCGCGCCGCCGGCGTGGACTTCGCGGACCGCGGCGAGCAGTTCCTCGCGCGGCGTCGTTTTCAGCAGGTAACCGGTCGCGCCCGCGCCGAGGATGGTGAAGACGTGGCGGGAGTCGCACTGGTCGGTCAGGACGACGATCTGGGTCTCGGGGGCCTTGAGGCGCAGTTCGCGCACGACCTCGACCGCGTATTTTTCAGACTCGTCGAGCACCACGAGCATGACGTCGGGCCGCAGCGCGGGCAGCCGCCGCCAGGCGCTTTCAAAATCGGTGAACCGCTCCAGGTGGCGGATGCCCGGCGCGCCCTCGAGCCAGTCGTGGAGGCGGGAGGACGGGCCGCCGGTGGTGTCGAGCAGGGCGGTGCGCGCGGCCGGCGCGTAGGCGGCGGGGCTCGGCTCCAGGCAGTGCGTGATCATGGCCGGCGTCCCTTGACCTGGGTGATGCGCTGGATGCGCTCATCGGTGAACACGTCGTTTTCGTCCGTGCTGTGCGTGGAGAACTCGGACACGACCGCGCCCTCGGGGCCGGCCTGGAACCAGTGCGGGGTGTCGGGCTGGATCGTGTATTGGTCGCCGGGCTTGAGGACGATTTGGTGCCAGACGGTGTAGGCCGCCTCGTCGCCGGCCGGCGGGCGGCAGCGGGGCGGGCGGTGGGTTGGCCCGCGACGTAGAGATACACGCGGCCCCAGCGGCAGCGGAAGGTCTCCTCCTTGCCGGGCTGGCGGCGGAGATTGGGGTGGCGGTGCTCGGGGCAGGTCTGCCCCGGCCACATGGCCAGCTCCTTGGCGCAGCAGCGCTCGGTGTTGACGTAGACGAGGACGCCGAGCCCGGAGGTGGTGAACCGGCCGAGCCCGAAGTCGGCGATCTCGATGCCGCGTTTCTCCCGCGGGGTGATGACGAGGCCGGCTTGGGTGAAGAGGCGGTGGGCCTCGCGTTGGCGTTGGCTTTGTTCGGATTTCGTGATCATGGCGGGGAGGACGGGTTCAGGTTAACAGTTGGCGGACGGCGGCGACGATGCGTTCCGGGTCCGGGCGATACAGGTTTTCCAAGGGCGGGCTGAAGGGCACGGGCACATCCGGCGAGGCCACGCGGACGACGGGGGCCAGCAGGTGCTCGCCGAAGCGCTCCATGATGCCGGCGGCGATCTCGGCGGAGACGCCGCCGGTGCGCGGCCCCTCCTCGACGATGACCACGCGGCCGGTCTTGCGCACCGACTCGCCGATGGTCTCGTAGTCGATGGGGGAGAGGCTGCGGACGTCGATGACCTCGGCGTCGATGCCGGCCGGGGCCAGTTGCTCGGCGGCGGCGGCGGCGAAGTGGGCCATGAGGAGCCAGCCGAGGACGGTCACATCGCGCCCCGGTCGCCGCACGGCGGCCCGGTCGAGCGGCACGGTGTAGTCCTCCCCGGGGATGTCGCTGGTGGCGTCCACCGCGCCGGGCTCGGCGCGCGCGCCCTTGGAGCCGTAGAGCAGCTTGTGCTCGAAAATCAGGACGGGGTTGTCGTCGCGCACGGCGGCCTTGAGCACGCCCTTGGCGTCGTAGGCGGTGGAGACGGCCACGACCTTGAGGCCCGGCACGCCGGTGAAGTAGCGCTCCATGCTTTGCGCGTGCTGCGAGCCGCGGCCGGTCGCGCCAATGGGCGCGCGCATGACCAGGGGCACCGCGCAGCCGCCGCCGGACATGTAGCGGAGCTTGGCCGCGTTGTTGATGATCTGGTCGCTGGCGAGGAAGAGGAAGTCGCCATACTGGACGTCGGCGATCGGGCGCAGGCCCATCAGCGCGGCGCCGGTGGCGACGCCGAAAAAGCCCAGCTCGGCGATCGGCGTGTCGATCATGCGGTCGGGGAAACGTTTCTCCAGCCCGAGGGTGACGGTGAACGCGCCCCCCCAGCCGCCGGGCACGCCGATGTCCTCGCCGAGGCAGATGACATTGGCGTCGCGGTCCATTTCTTCAGTGATGGCGTCGCGCAGGGCTTCAGCAATACCTTGTCTTTTCATGGTGCGTAAGGGTCAGGCGAATACGTCGGTGAGCAGGTCGGCCGTGGTGGGCAGCGGGGCCGCCTGGGCGCGGGTGGTGGCGGCGGCCAGTTCCGCGAGGATCTCGGCGCGGATGGCGTCGAGCTGGTCCGCGGTGAAGCCGTGGTCCCCGCGGAGGCGGGCGGCCAGCCGCTCGATGGGATCGCGGGCGAACCAGGCCTCCCGCTCCTGTTTGTCCTGGTAGTTGCAGGGGTCGCGGCGGGAATGGCCGGTGCGGCGGTAGGTGAGCAGCTCGAGCAGCACCGGGCCCTCGCCCCGCCGGCACTCATCGGCCGCGCGCGTCGCGGCGTCGCGCACGGCGAGCACGTCGTTGCCATCCACCGTCTCGCCGCGGAAGCCGTAGGCGGCGGCGCGGTCCGACACGCGCGTGTTGCGCATGACCTTGTTGATGCGGGTGGAGGCGCCGTAGAGGTTGTTTTCGCAGACGAAGATGACGGGCAGTTGCCAGATGGCGGCCATGTTGACGCCCTCGTGGAAGGCACCCTCGGCGACCGCGCCGTCGCCGAAGAAGCAGGCGGCGACCTGGCCGGTGCGGCGTTGCTTGAAGGCCAGCGCCATGCCGGCGGCCAGCGGGATGCCGCCGCCGACGATGGCGATGCCGGGCACCATGCCCTTGGCCATGTCGCCCATGTGCATCGAGCCGCCCTTGCCACCGCAGCAGCCGGTCGTGGCGCCGAAGAGCTCGTCGAGCATCTCCTGCACGCCCAGGCCCTTGGCGAGGGCGTGGCCGTGGCCGCGGAAGGTCGAGGTGATGAAGTCGTCCGCCCGCAGGGCCGCGCAGACGCCGACGGCCGTGGCCTCCTGGCCCTGGCATTGGTGAATGGTGCCGGGCATGGTGCCTTCGAGGAACAGGCGTTTCACATGGTCTTCGAATTCGCGGATGAGGACCATCCGGCGGTAGAGTCCGGCCAGGTCGGCCGGTTCGAGGGTGGGTGAGGAGCTCATGATTTTTCGAGTTCGGCCACGATGGCGCCGAGGAAGCGCGCGGCGTAGCGGCCGTTCACCACGCGGTGATCCACCGCGAGGGACAGGGACACGGTCCAGGCGACGCGCGGGGCGCCGTCGTCGGCGACCACCGCCTGGTGGATGCGCCCGAGGGCGAGGATGCAGGATTCGGGCGGGTTGATGATGGCGTCGAAGCTGTCGATGCGTTCGCCGCCGAGGTTGGTGATGGTCATGACGCCGGGGCGCAGGGCCGTCGCGCCGACGTCGCCGCGTTTCAAGGCGTCAACCCCCGCGCGGATGTCGCGGGAGATCGCCGCGACGTCCTTGGTGCGCGGATCCTCGACCGGGACGATGAAGAGGTCGTTGTCGATGTCCACCGCCACGCCGATGCGCGGGTTGTCCGCCGGGACGATGCGGTCGGCCTCGAAGCGGCCGGCCATCTGCGGGAACTGGGCGAGGGCGGCGGCGGCGGCTTGCACAAAGTAGGCGTCCCAGGCCGGGGCAGGTGAGCCGGCGGCGGCGCGGCGCGCGACCAGCGCGTCGGCGCGGGCCGAGGCGTGCAGGTAGAAATGGGGGATGTGCTGCTTGCTTTCGGCCAGGCGCCGGGCGGCGGCGCGGCGGGCCGGGCTGAGCGGCGTGCCCGCAGCCGGGGCGTCGGCGGCCTGGGCAGCGCGGCGGTTGCGGGCGAACAGGCTTTCGCCCTGGCCAGCCGGGCGCAGGGCCGGTTGGGCGGTGGGGGCCGGGGCGGGCGAGACGGCTGGCGTGGCGGCGGGAGCCGGGGTTGGCGCGGTCCCGGCGGTTTCGATGATCGCGATGATGTCGCCGGGCAGCATTTCATCGCCGCGGGCGAAGCGCGTCTCGCGCAGCACGCCGGTCACGGTGGCTTCGACTTCCATCGTGGCCTTGTCGGTCTCGACCTCCAGCACCACGTCGCCGGGCTTGACGGCTTGGCCGGGCTGGACGCGCCACTCCACCAGCTTGATGGTGGTGTCGTTGGTCGCCAGGTCGGGCATTTTCATCTCAAAATTCATGGTGGGGATTACTGGGCGGTGATTTTGATTTCGGTGACCGGCAGGTGGTGCCGGCTCACAAAGTGATCCGCCTCGTCGGCGGTGAAGATGCCCGCGGTGGTGCCGAGGGCCCGGGTGGCCGACTGGCCGATGGCGCTGGCGTAGTGGAGCGCGCGGGGCAGGTCCCACTTTTGCAGGTGGGCGTGGATGAGGCCGGCGGCGAACGCGTCGCCCGCGCCGGAGGGGTCGATGCCATCGTCGGCGTAGGCGCCGCAGCGCCAGCCTTGGTCGCCGCGCAGGGCGACCGCGCCGTCGGCGCCGAGGGTGACGACCACCGTGCGGGCGCCGGCTTTTTGCAAGGCGCGCGCTTGCTGGACCGGATCGTCCAGCCCGGTGAAAACGCGGGCCTCGTCGGTGTTGGGCAGAAAGTAATCGACATGCGGGAGCAGCGAGGCGAATTGCTCCAGCCGCGGACCGGTTGGTGGCACGACCACGTCGAGCACGGTGGCGATGCCGGCGGCGCGGCAGTGGGCGAGGGCGTCGGCCAAGCCGGCGAGGTCCAGCCCGGGCAGGGCGAACAGGCCGCCGACGTAGAGGACATCAAGGGTGTCCAACCAGGCCGCGGGCAGCCGGGCGGAGGTGAAGGCTTGGTTGGCCCCGAAGACGTGGAGGTAGCGGCGGTCCTCGTTTTTCACCAGCAGGATGACGGTTTTGGACGTGGGGTGGCCCGGGGTTTTCACCACTTGCGCCACATCGGCGCCGGCTTGGCCGAGCAGGGCGAGGATGGTGTCGGCGGAGGCGTCCTCCCCGAGGCAGCCGGAGAGGCCGACGCGGTGTCCTTGCTTGATGAGGCCGAGGCCCACGTTGGCGGCGCAACCGCCCACATGGACGGGCATCCCCGCCAAGGGCAGCAGTTCGCCGCCGGCCGGGAGGCGATCCATGGGACCGCAAAACGTGTCCTCGACGAGGATGCCGGCGCAGCCGATGTTGCCTGTGACGCGGTGCATGGCGGGTCAGGCGCGGCCGCAACAGCCGAGGGGTTCGATGCGCTCGAGAACGGCGTCGCGGACGGCGAGGCGGCCCGCGACCATGAGGTCGGCGTCGCCGCCGATCCCGAGCAGTTCATGGGGGTTGGTTTCGGGGGCGGCGAGGGCGCGGCGGACGGCCCGCAGGTAGGCCTGCTTCAGGCAGGTGCCGTAGTTGACCTTGACGATGCCGAACTTGATGGCCGCCACGAGCGACTCGGTGGAGATGCCGGTGCCGCCGTGGAGCACGAGCGGGATGTCCACGCGGCGGCGGATGCGCTCCAGGTGCGAGAGGTCGAGCGGTTCCCGGCCCTCGAGTTTGATGTGCACGTTGCCGACGCTGACGGCGAGCAGGTCGATGCCGGTCGCGGCCACGAAACGGGCGGCCAGCTCGGGGTCGGTCGCTTCGCCGGGGTGGGTGGCGTCGGCCCCGTTGGGCAGGAGCCCGATCTCGGCCTCGACCGCGGCGCCGGCCGCGTGGGCGATCGGCACGAGGGCGGCCACGCGCTGTTCATAGACCTCGTGGGGCACGGCGGCGTCCGCCGGCATGATGAGGTTGAAGCCGGCGGTGGCGGCGCGGCGCAGCCAATCGTCATCCGCGCATTCGTTGAAGATGAATCCGCACGGCACGCGGGCGGTGGCGGCGGCGGCGCGGCCCAAGGCGGCATACCATTCCAACCGCTCGGCGGCGCGGCGGCCCGGCGCGCTCATGAACTCGCCGTTGAAACCGATGATGACCGGGGCGCGCACGCTTTCGACGGCGTCGATCACGCCTTGGAGTGATTCGAAATTCCAACTCTCAAAATAGCCGACCGCGTAGTTTTCGGCACGGGCGCGCTGGAGAATCTCACGGACGGGGACGAGGGGCATAAGCGGTTTCTTTGATAGAGATTTTATAACAAAAAGATGGTAATAATTACCATTACAAGCCAAAACACAGCCACGATGTTGTTACCCCCCATATCCTTGGTAATGCGCAATGGTTTTTGGATGGCGCTGGCCGGTTTGGCGCTGGCGACCGCGGTGGAGGCACAAGAGCCGGTGGAAGGCCCCTATCCGCTGACTTTTGACCGGGCCGAGATGAAGACGCGCGACGGGGTGACGTTGTGGGCGGATATTTACCGGCCGCAGGCGAAAGGCCCGTTCCCGGTGCTGCTGCTGCGCACGCCCTACAACAAGCAGATCTACATCGCCGAAGCCACGCGGGCGGCCACGCGCGGCTATTTGTGCGTGGTGCAGGATTGCCGCGGGCGGTATATGTCGGAAGGCGAGTGGGAGCCGTTTCGGACCGAGGGGGCGGACGGCTACGACGCGGTGGAGTGGGCGGCGGCGCTGCCCGGGTCGGATGGCCGGGTGATCCTGGCGGGGATTTCGTATGTGGGGGCCACGGCGCTGTTGGGCGCGATCGAGACGCCGCCCCACTTGGCGGCGGTTTACGCGGGCATCACGGCCTCGGATTATCACGACAACTGGGCCTACCAAGGCGGGGCGATGTGCCTGCAATTTGCGCGGGGCTGGTCCTCGGGGATGCAGTTGCACGCCTTGCAACGGCTGCTCGGCGCCTCGCCGTTGAACAAGAGTTTCCCGCTGGATAAGCCGCCGGCGGAGCTGGGGATGGTGGACTATGCGCGGGCCGGCCGGGAGGCTTCATTCTATGCCGACTGGATCGCGCATCCGGCCGACGACGCGTATTGGAAGCAGGTCTCCATCGCGGCAAATTACGCCAAGATCACGGTGCCGGTGCTGCACATGGGGGCGTGGTATGATCTGTTCATGCCCGGGGCGGTGCGCAATTACACGGGCATCCGCGATCAGGGCGGCAGCGAGGTGGCGCGGCGCGGGCAGCGGCTGGTCTTGATCCCGGGCGGTCACGCCGGGTTTGGGCGCAAGGTCGGCGAGGTGGATTTCGGGGAGAAGGCTGCGTTTGATTTCTGGGGTTACGCGCTGGACTGGATGGACTGGCAGGTGAAGGGGCTCGCCAACGGGTGGGCGCAAGCCAAGCCGGTGCGGCTGTTTGTCATGGGCCGCAACGAGTGGCGGGACGAGGCGGACTGGCCGCTGGCACGCGCGGTGCCCACGCGCTACTACCTGCGCTCGGGCGGGCGGGCCAACTCGATGGCGGGAGACGGCACGCTGGAAACCGCGCCCCCGGCCGACGAGCCGGCCGACCGATTTCTCAATGATCCGGGCAACCCCGTGCCCACGCTGGGCGGGGTGGTGTCCGGAATGGTCGCGGACCTGTCCGGGCCGCGCGACCAGCGGACGGTCGAGGGGCGCGACGATGTGCTGGTCTACACCACCGCGCCGTTTGCGCGCGACACCGAGGTCACCGGCCCCGTGGCCCTCGAGTTGTTCGTCTCCTCGACGGCGCCGGACACCGATTTCACGGGCAAGCTGGTCGACGTTTACCCCGACGGGCGGGCGATGGAGCTGAGCGCGGGCATCCTGCGCATGCGCTACCGCGACACGCCCGACCGGGCGGAGATGATGAACCCCGGCGAGGTCTATAAAATCAGGCTCGAGCTGCGGCCCACCGCCAACGTCTTTCTGGCCGGGCACCGGCTGCGCCTGGAGGTGGCGGGCAGCAATTACCCACAATACGACCGCAACCCCAACACCGGCGCGGAGCCCGGCACGGCGCGCATCTATGTGCCGGCGACCAACACCGTGCGGCACGACCGGGAACACCCGTCCGCCTTGATTCTGCCGGTGGTGCCGTGAGGCGGGCCGACCGGTTCCGCGGGCGGCGGCCGGGATGCAACGCGCCGCGGGACCGGCGCGTCCACCTCAAGGCCAAGCGCGGCGCCTGCTTGGTGTCACTTGGTGGGGCTGGGGTCGGGCTCGGGCGGCAGCGGTGTCGCCAGCTTCGAGCGGGCGTTCAACGGTCGCCACCAGAAGAAATACATGCCGAGCGCGCCCACCAGGAAGAGCGGCAGCGTGTGCCGGAAAGAGGAATACTCCTTGATGATGAGCTGCATGGGCAGGAGGAAGAGCGTCACCTGCCAGAGCATGCCGAAGGGCACGGTGAGGATGTCGGTGCGGTTTTCCCGGGCGATGAGCTCGCGTTGCTCGCGCGGCAGCTCGTCGCGCAGCGGTTTCCACCAGCCGAAAGGCCGGGTGGTGCGGTAGAAGTTGCGCAGCACGTTGCGATCAGTCGGCGCGGTCAGCAGCGACAGGGTGATGGTGCCGAAGAAGGACAGGCCGCCGGCGAACAGGAACTGGTAGGGCTCGGACATGCCGGGCGCGACCAGGCGTTGGGCGATCGCGGCGACGCCGCCCAGGATCATGCCGCCGATGCAGCCCCACGCGTTGCAGCGCCACCAGTAAAGCCGCAGGAGCCCGGGGGCGAGCTGGCCGCTGAGCAGGCCCATCGAGATCCAGCCCCACAGGTCGTTGATGCTGGTGGTCGCGATGCCGATGAGAAACCCGGCCAGCACGATCACGAGGGTGGCCAGGTAGGAGGCGCCGAGCAGTTCGCGGTTGGTGGCGCGCGGCCGCAGGAAGTGCTGGTAGATGTCCTTCACGAAGAAGGAGCAGGCGCTGTTCACCAAGCCGTTCTTGCACGACATCATCGCCGCGAACATCGCGACCACGATCAGGCCCTTGAGCCCGGTGGGGATGACGTTGAGCAGCACGGCGGGCAGGATTTGCTCGGGGTTGATGGTGCCGTGCACGCCGACGAGCGGCAGCAACCGGCGCCAGTCCTCGCCCAGCGTCGCCTGTAGCCCCGCCACCAGGTCGGCGGGATAGCGCTCCGGGTGGTTGATGATGGCGCCGGTGAGGTCGTGCCAGTAGGCGGCGGTGGTCTGCGGGAAATGCGCGTGGACGATCTCGGCCGCGTGCCGCACGACCGTCGGGTCCGGATAATGGCTGGCGACGAAATAGATGCCGAGCACCGCGAAGCTCACCATCAGGGGCCAGCGCAGGCTGATCATCAACGCCTGTTGAAAGGATTGCAGGCCGCAGTCGCGGTCGCTGCGCGCGCCGAAGTAGCGCTGCTCGGCCCCGGTGCCGAGACCGCCGATGATCTGGCGCGCCAAGTAGAACGCGGCCAGGACCAGCAGCCCGGAGTAGGCCTCGTAGCCCTCGGGCATCGGCGTGTGCCAGGAGGGCAGCGAGCTGGTCCACTCCGGATTGCCGGTCACGTTTTGCGCGACGGCGGCCAGGTGGCCCGCGTCCGGCACATGATGCCATGCCATGATGGAGACGATCACGCAGGCGGCGATAATGATGACGCCCTGGATCAAGTCGGTGATGACCACGCCGTAGAAACCGGCGCTGATCGTGTAAATGGTGGTGACGATAATCAACGCCAGCGTCGTGTAGTGGGCCGGGAACGGGAAAAACATCCCCAGGAACAACGTGGCACCCCGCACGAGGTAGGCCAGGACCATGATGGAGGTGAGCACCGCGATGGCCGCGCTCACCAGCCGCAGGGCTTGCGAGACCCGGTTGTCGCCGAAGCGGTAGATGCCCCATTCCGCGCCCGTCATGCAGCCCGAGCGCCGGTGCCACTTGCCGGTGAAGGCGAGCATGAACACGAGGATCAGGACCGCGCCGCCGCGAAACTCGACGAACAACCCGCGGGGTCCGAGCATGTAGAGGAACGAGGTGATGATCATCGTGCCGGTCAGGTCGAACCAGTTGGCCATGCCCATCACCCCGAGCAGATACCACGGCACCGTGCGCCCCCCGAGAAAGTAGTGGTCGAGGCTCTTGCTGGCCCGCCGGCTCATCATCAACCCGAGCACGAGGCTCAAGCCCAGGTAGCAGGCGATGATGACGTAGTCGGTGGGGGCGAGTGAGGGCATGGTGGGGGTTGTGGGCGGACACCCCGCGTGGCGCGACCGTGGTCAGGCGCGGATCAAGCAGGGAAAGCGGAAGAAGCGCGAGCCGGGCCGCGCATGCGGGTTGGTAAGGTAGCGGGTTTTCGGCGGGCTGTCTTGTCCATGAAACTGGGGACAAGCGCGGGGCTCAATCCTCCGCCGGGACGGCGGTGAGGGTGAAATGGTGGGAGCGCGGCTGGGCGGCCGCGCGGGCCTGCCGGGCGAGTTCGTCGCGCCGGGCTCGCAACGCGCCGGCCTCGGCGCGGGTGATTTTGAACTCGCCGTTCAGCCGCACGAAGTCGTCGGCGAGCGGGCGTTTTTCCTTTTGCCACGAGGCGAGGAGGGCGTCGAACCGGGCGTCGGCCTCCGGGCTGTCGTCGGTGGGGCAATCGTTCATGGCGCGAAACTGGCGCCATTGCGGGAGAATGCGCAGGCGCGTGGCCAGGGCGAAGCGCTCGCGCTCGAGCACGCCGACGGCGTGGGCCTGGGCATTTTGCGGGGTGGCGGGGAAGGCGGCGAGGTTGATGCCGGCGGCGAGCTCGCCGGCGGAGGCCGTGGTGATGGCGGCGCCGTCGATGGCGAGGGCGTAGCGGCCGGCCGGCAGGTCGGGCACGACGAGCAGCTCGCGGTTGAACGCGTCGGTGAAGCCGAGCTGGTCGGCGAGCGCGGCGAGTTCGTCGGGCACGGGGAAGGGCAGGGCGTTTTCGCGGCAATCGAAGGTGACGCCCTGGGCGGTGCGCGTGACCGCGGTGATGGCGCAGTTCTCGGGCGTGGGGGCGGCTTCCGGGTTGGCCGAGGGCAGGACGATGCGGGCGACGGTCGGGGAGGCGTGGGTCTGCCGGAGAAACTCCCGCGCAATGACGAAGTTGCCGGAAAGCATCGGATGGACCCGATCAGAGTGGAAGAACGTGAAGGCCGGGTCTTCCTGTTGCCGCGCGCGGGTCAGCGCCATCAGGGGGTCGAAGATATCGACGAAGGGCAGCTGGCGCGCGCGCGCCAGCTCGCGGCAAATGGCGGTGCCGTCGCGCAGTTCGGTGGCGATGCCCGGCACCGGCGGATGTTCCGGGTTCCGCGCGGTTTCATCGTAGATCGCGGGGGAGAACAGGATGACGCGCACCCCGTCGGCGGCGAGGCGGTCGAGCAACGCGGAAAGGTTGCGCCGAAAGTCCACGAGGTCGCGCGCCTTGAGCGCCTCGGTCACCGGCTCGCTGGGCAGGAACATCGGCCGGGCGATGTCGTTGCCGCCGAGCAGCACCGTGGCCACGGTCGGGTGAAAGGGGGCGATGTCCCAGTCGTAGCGGTCCAGCGTCGCGGCGGCGGTGTTGCCCGAAATGCCCAGGTTGGCCGCGGTCAGCGGCCGGTCGGGGTAGCGGGTGAGGTAGTAAAGGTTGATGTAGGACTGATAGGCGCCGGCGTGGGTGATGCTGTCGCCAATGGCGCCCCAACGGTCGCCGGCGTGGAAGATCGGGCCGGGCGGAGACTCGGTCGCGTGGACCGAGGGGAAGGCGCAGGTGAGCATGATGACGAAGGTGCCGCGTCGCAGGGAACGAAGGAGGGGGATGAGGGGGTGGGGCATGGCTGGCGGGGAGGTGTTCAATCCGCCGCCGGGACGGCGGTGAGGGTGAAATGGTGGGAGCGCGGCTGGGCGGCCGCGCGGGCCCGCCGGGCGAGTTCGTCGCGCCGGGCGCGCAACGCGTTGGCCTCGGCGCGGGTGGCCTTGAACTCCTTGTTTAACCGTATGAATTCGCTGGCGAGCGGGCGTTTTTCCTTTTGCCACGAGGCGAGGAGGGCGTCGAACCGGGCGTCGGCCTCCGGGCTGTCGTCGGTGGGGCAATTATTCATGGCGCGAAACTGGCGCCATTGCGGGAGGACGCGCAGGCGCGTGACCAGGGCGAAGCGCTCGTGCTCGAGCACGCCGACGGCGTGGGCCTGGGCATTTTGCGGGGTGGCGGGGAAGGCGGCGAGGTTGATGCCGGCGGCGAGCTCGGCGGCGGAGGCCGTGGTGATGGCGGTGCCGTCGATGGCGAGGGTGTAGCGGCCGGCCGGCAGGTCGGGCACGACGAGCAGCTCGCGGTTGAACGCGTCGGTGAAGCCGAGCTGGTCGGCGAGCGTGGCGAGTTCGTCGGGCACGGGGAAGGGCAGGGCGTTTTCGCGGCAATCGAAGGTGACGCCCTGGGCGGTGCGCGTGACCGCGGTGATGGCGCAGTTCTCGGGCGTGGGGGCGGCTTCCGGGTTGGCCGAGGGCAGGACGATGCGGGCGACGGTCGGAGAGGCGTGGGTCTGCCGGAGAAACTCCAAGGCCATCACGAAATGGCCGGAGGGCACCGGGTGCACCCGGTCGGGGCTGATCAGCGAAAAGGCCGGATCCTTGCTTTGCCGGTCGTGCGCTAGCGTCAGCATGGGCTCGAACAAATCGACGAAAGGCAGGCCGCGCTCACGCGCCAGTTCGCGGCAGATGGCGGTGCCGGCGCGCAATTCGGGGTTGATGCCCGCCACGGGCGGGTTGGCGGGATTCACGGCCGTGTCGTCGTAGGGCGTGGGGGAGAGCAGGATGACGCGCGCGCCGTCGGCGGACAGGCGGTCGAGCAAGGTGGCGAGGTTGCGCCGGTAGTCCGCGCGGTTGCGCGCCTTGACTGCGTCGTCCACCGGGCCGGTCGGCATGAACATGGGCCGGCCCAAATCGTTCATCCCAAGCATGACCGTGGCCACGGTCGCGTGAAAAGGCGCGATGTCCCAGTCATAGCGGCCCAAGGTGTCGGCGGCCGTGTTGCCGGAGAGGCCGAGATTGGCGGTGGCCAAGGGCCGGTCGGGATGACGGGTGAGTTCGTAAAGATAGAGGTAGGACTGGTAGGCGCCGGCGTGGGTGATGCTGTCGCCGATGACGCCCCAGCGGTCGCCGGGGCGAAAAACGGGGTCCGACGCGGCTCCCGGCGCGGCGGCGAGGGCGGCGAGCGGGAGCAGCAGGGCGAGCCAGCCAAGACGCAGCCAGCGCGTGGCCAAGGGGGAGAGAAAGCGAAAATGAGATTTCATGGTTGAAATTACCACTCGGGTGGCAAGCGAGGGCCGGATCGCAAAGGTGGAGCGGGGCGACGGTTTTGAAGAAAGGACGCGGTTTTAGTGGCATGGCAATGATAAAAAATACCATTGACTGGCGAGAGGGTTGCCGGCCATCTCGTCGCATGGCTAAAACGCGTCAATTGAAGGCGGGTGGTTCGCGCGCGCGCGACGTGCACTATGTGCTCAGCACTCATTGGGACCGGGAGTGGTTGCTTACGTTTCAGGAGTTTCGCCGGCACTTGGTCCGGTTGCTGGACCGCGTGCTGGACGACCAAGCCAGCGGCGCGTTGCCCGGCCCCTTCGTGCTCGACGGGCAGTCCATCCTGGCCGACGACTACCTGGAGATCCGGCCGGAGCGCCGGGAGGAATTTGTCGCCGCGCTGCGGGCGGGCCGGCTGCGCATGGGCCCTTGGTTTGTGCTGCCCGACGAGTGGGTGGTCAGCGGCGAGTCGCTGGTGCGCAACCTGCGCCTTGGCCGCGCGCTGGTCCGCGAGCTGGGGGCCGAGCCGTCGTCGGCGGGGTTCCTGTGCGACATGTTTGGCCACACCGGGCAGATGCCGCAGATCCTGCGCGGCTTCGGCATCAAGGTGGCGTTTGTCTGGCGCGGCGTGGAGCCGCGGGCGGCGGCGCATTTTCATTGGCGCGCGCCCGACGGCACCGCCGTGCTGACGCACCGCTTCGGCCGGGCCGGGTATTGTGATTACACTTACGACGTGCGGCGCTCGACCCAGTTTGAGGTGCCCTTTGAGGAGGCGCGCGCGCGGCGCGACCTGGACGCCCACCTCGCGAAGGAGGCGGGGCGCACGCGCGTGCCGCCGATGCTGCTGTTCGACGGCGGCGACCACCGGCAGCCGGACGCCGACCACTACCGGGTGCTGTTCGAGCGCGGGCCGTCGCGGGAGTTCCCCTACGCCATCCGCCACACCTCGCTCGACGACTACGCGGCGGAGTTGCTGAAGCACGCGGCCAAGGTCAAGGACGAGGTGACCGGGGAGCTGCGCGAGACCGGCGGCAGCCCGCCGATCAAGGACCTACAGTGGTATATTCCCGGGGTATTGTCCAGCCGGGTGAACCTCAAGCAGGCCAACGTGGCCTGCGAGGCGCTGCTCTGCCAGTGGGCGGAGCCCTTTGCCGCGCTGGCGTCGCGGGCGCTGGCGGCCGAGTATCCCGACGCGTATCTGCGCGCCGCCTGGCGGTGGCTGTTGACCAACCACCCGCACGACTCGATCGACGGGTGCTCGGTGGACGAGGTGCACCGCGACATGTTGTATCGGTTTGCCCAGTGCCGGCAGATCGCCACCGGCCAGTCGGAGGACTCGCTGCGGCTGATCGCGCGGGCCGCCGCGGGCGAAGTGCCGGCGGGCGAGCTGCGGGTCCTGGTGGCCAACCCCTTGGCGTGCCCGGTGGACGAGATCGTCGAGTTGACGCTCGACCTGCCGGTGGACTGGGCGGAATACAACGAGTTTTTCGGCTTCGAGCCCAAGCCCGCCTTCCGCCTCTACGACGGGGCGACCGGCCGGGAGATCCCCTACCAGTTGCTGGCGCAGCGCCCGCGGCGGTCGCGGCGTCGCCTGCGGACCCTGAAGTATCCCGAGCTGTTCCGGGTCAACGAGGTGGTGGTGGCGGTGCGCCTGAGCCTGCCCGCCACCGGCTACGCCATCCTCGCGGTGCGCGAGGGGGAAAAGGCCCCGGCGGACGAGATCCTGCCCGCCTTGCCGCTGCCCACGCGGCACCCGGCCGCGCCGGGCCTGGCCACCAGTGACCGCTCGATGGAGAACGAACACCTCCGGGTGGTCATCGACGGGCAGGGCGGCCTGACCTTGACCGACCGCCGGAGCGGGCTGGAGTTCAGCCGGCTGCTGACTTTTGAGGACATGGCCGACATCGGCGACGGCTGGTATCACGGCCCGCCGGTCAATGACGCGGCGGTCACCTCCGCCGCGAGCCACGCCGAGGTGTCGCTGTTGCACGATGGTCCCGCGCAATGCGCGTTCCGCATTCGCACGCACCTGACGGTGCCGGCGGCCTACGACCCGGCACTCCCCGGCCGCGTGGAATCGCGCGTGGAACTCGTGTGCGACAGCACCGTCACCCTGCGGGCGGGCGCCGACCGCGTGGAGGTGAAGACCGTGGTGGACAACCACGCCCGCGACCACCGGTTGCGCGTCCTTTTCCCCACCGGCATCCCCGCCGACACGTATTACAGCGACGCGGCGTTTGACGTGGTGGAGCGCCCCGTGGCGCTGCCGACGGACAATCATCTGCGCCGCGAGCTGGCGGTGGAGACCGCGCCGCAACAGACGTGGACGGCGGTGGCTGGCCCCAAGGGCGGCCTGGCGGTGGTCGCGACGGGGCTGCATGAATCGGCCGTGCGCGACCAGGCCGCGCGGCCGATCGCGCTCACCTTGTTCCGGGCGACTGGCCGCACCATCTTCACCGACGGCCAGCCCGACGGTCAGTTGCAGGGCCGCTTGGAATTCAACTACTGGATCGTGCCGTTCGCGGGCGCGGTGCCGCGCGCCCGGCTGACCCGGTGCGGCCAGCAACTGGCGGGCGGCCATCGCCTGGTCCAGCTCACGGCCTTGGAGCGCGAGACCATCCCGGCCGGCCCGGGGGCGTTGCCGCCGCGCGGCGGCCTGATCGCGGTCGAGGGCGAGGTGGTGTGCACGAGCATCCGGCAGATCGACGGCGCGCTGGAGGTGCGTTTGTTCAACCCGGCCACCCGGGCGCAGACCGCCCGGCTGACCGCCGGAAAGGCTGCGGGCCGGGGCTGGCGCTCCGTTTGCCCGGTGGACCTGGAGTCGCGCCCCGTCGGCCCCGCCAAGCCTTGGCGCGGCGCGAGCCTGCGCTGGACCGTGCGCGCCAAGCAAATCGTCACCCTCTCGCTCCGTCCGGAGGATTGATTCATTCTGGTGTTTTCGATGCGGAAAAACCAAAACAAGCCCATGCCCAAAAAAGCACGGACCCTGCGTTCGGAGACTCCGGAACGCCGGGAGGAACTGGTGGCATGGCTTCGGTCCGAAGGCGTCCTCACCTACGAGCAGATTCAAAAACGTTTCAGCATCGCCCCGATGACCTCGCGGCGCGATGTCGCCGCCCTGCACGAGCAGGGCAAGCTGGTGCGGGTCCTGCGCGGGGCCATGCGCGTGCACTCCGGCGGCCTGCTGACCGAGGGGCCGCTGTATCTGCGCCAGCGCAAGAACCTGGCCGCCAAGCAACAGGTGGCGCAGGCCGCGCTCAAGCTGATCGAGCCGGGCCGCACGCTCTTTCTCGACGCGGGGACGACGTGCATCGAGCTGGCCCGGGCCATCGCCCAGCAGCGGCTGGCGGTGACCATCGTCACCAACTCCGTGCTGATCTCGGCCTGCTTCTGCGAGGGCGCGCCGGCCAAGGTCATCCAGATCGGCGGGCAGCTCAACTCCTTCAGCGGGTGCGTGACCGGGCCGGAGTCAGAGGCGGCGGCGGCGGGGTATTTCATCGACATCGGATTTTTCACCACGCTCGGCTATGTGCCCGGCGAGGGCACCTACGAGTCCCTGCCGGAGACGTTCCGGGTCAAACAAGCCTTTGCCGAACGCTGCGCCGACCTGATCCTGCTCATGGATCACACCAAGTTTGGCCAGCGCGCGCTCAATCGCGTGTTTCCGGACGACCGGATAAAACGCATCGTCACCGACCGGCCCATCGGCGGGAAAGCCGACCCCCGGTTTCTCTCCGCCTCGTAATCCTTGCGCGAAGCAGCCGGCGGGATCGTGGTCAGGAATGGTAAAAATTAACATAGCAATGGTTATCTTGCGCTTAACCTTCAAATCGCGGCCGGAGCGCCGCCGGAACTCATGGCCGATCAAATAAGCACCAGTCTTTGGGACGATACCGAGGCCGCCGGCTGGACCGGCGAACTGGGTCCGCGCATCTATACCTCGCGCCTGCTGGGGCGGGATCGTTCCCTGGTCCTGCACGGCGGCGGCAACACCTCCGTCAAGCTGACCGGGCGCGACCTGTTCGGCGAGGAGGAGGAGTTGCTTTACGTGAAAGGCAGTGGCGCCGACCTGGCCGAGATCACCGCGCCGGGCTTCACCCCGTTGCCGCTGGCCCGCATCCGCCGCCTGGCCGAGCTGCCGGCGTTGAGCGACGGCGAGATGGCGAGGGAACTGGCGCGCCGGACCCGCCGCCCGGGCGCGCCGGCCCCCTCGGTCGAAAGCATTTTGCACGCCCTGCTGCCGGGCCGCTACGTGGACCACACCCACGCGGACGCCTTTATCGCGGTGTCCAACAGCCCCGGCGGTTCCGCCCGGCTGCGCGAGATCTACGGCCGCTCCGTCGTCTACATCCCCTACGTGATGCCGGGGTTCGACCTCGCGCGCCGCTGCGCCGAGCTGTTCCCCCGGGAGCGGACGGACGAGACGATCGGGCTGGCGCTGGAGCACCACGGCTTGTTTTCCTTTGGCGAGACGGCTCGCGAGTCGTATGAACGGATGATCGACTTGGTGGGCCGGGCCGGGGCGTATCTGCAACGGCGCCAAGCCTGGCAAATCCCCTTTGCCCCGGGCGCGCCGCTCCCGGCCGCGCCCCGCGACCGCGCCACCCTCCGGCGGGACCTGTCGCAGGCGGCCGGGCGGGCCTTGATTTTGACCTCGTGGGATGACGAGGCCATCCGCGCGTTTGTGGGCCGGGACGACTTGGCCGCGTTGGCCGGGCGGGGCCCGGCCACGCCGGACCACTCGATCCGCACCAAGCGCGTGCCCTTGGTCGGCCGCGACGTGGCGGCGGCCGTGGCCGATTACCGGCGCTATTTTGAAAAAGAAAGCGCCCGTTCCCCGCAGGAGTTGACCATGCTCGATCCCGCGCCGCGCGTGGTGCTGGACGCGCAACTGGGGCTCATGGCCGCCGGCGATTCCGCCGCGGCGGCGGCGGCCTCCGCCGAGATCTACCGGCACACGCTGGAGATCATCCTGCGGGCCGAGGCGCTGGGCGGCTGGGAGGCGCTGCCGACCGCCGATATTTTTGACGTGGAGTATTGGGAGCTGGAGCAGGCCAAGCTCAAGCGGCAGTCCGCGCGGCCGGTGTTGGCCGGCGAGGTGGCCTTCGTGACCGGGGCCGCCTCGGGCATCGGCAAGGCCTGCGTGGCCGCTTTTCTGGAACGCGGCGCGGCCGTGGTGGGCTGCGATCTCAACCCCGCGGTCGAGACCCTGCACGCGCGGCCGGACTACCTCGGCGTCGCCTGCGACCTGACGGACGAAGGCGCCATGACGGCGGCGTTGGCGCGGGCCGTGCGGGCTTTTGGCGGCGTCGACATGCTGGTGCTGAACGCGGGGATCTTCCCGCCCAGCGCGCCCTTGGCCGGGTTGCCCACGGAGCAATGGCGGCGGGTGCTGGGCATCAATCTCGACGCCAGCTTCGCCTTGTTGCGCGAGGCCCACGCCTACCTGCGGCTGGCCCCGCAGGGCGGGCGCGTGGTGGTCATCGGCTCCAAAAATGTGCCGGCGCCCGGCCCGGGGGCGGCGGCCTACTCGGCCTCCAAGGCCGCGCTCAACCAGCTCGCCCGCGTGGCGGCGCTGGAGTGGGGGCGCGACCGCATCCGCATCAATTCGATTCACCCCAACGGCGTGTTCGACACCGCGCTCTGGACCCCGGAGGTGCTCGCCCGCCGGGCCGAGGCCTACGGGCTCAGCGTCGAGGAATACCGCACCAACAACATCCTGCGCACCGAGGTCACCAGCCACGATGTCGCCGGGATGGCGGCCGCGATGTGCGGCCCGCTCTTCGCCAAGACCACCGGGGCCCAGGTGCCCTTGGACGGGGGCAACGAACGCGTGATCTGAACAAATTTTTTTAACCCGCCGACCGTCGCCTTGTGAAACAAACCCCGCCCCGCCTTGCCCCCTTTCTGTTGTGCCTGATCCTCCTGCCGGGGATCGCACCCGCGCTTTGGTCCGCGCCGCCGGTGGCGCCGGAGGTCGAGCGCCTGATGGGCCTCGCGGCCGGCGAGCACGCCGTCGCGCGGCCGCGGCCCGATTCGCCGCGCACCGCGTTTTTTCTGGCCGAGGCTTACAATCCCCGTTTCGCGGTGCCGGCCGACGCCATCCAGCTCTACGCGGGCTTGGAGGACATCGCGCCCATTGCCGGTCCCGTGGGAGCCCGGTCCAGTGGGGCCGTCGCGCGTTCGTGGGTCGAGCGGGGCTACGCGGCCCAGCTTTTCCTGCACAGCCGCTATGGCGCGGCGGACGCCACGCCGCCCGCGCTCATTCAAACCGGCCCGGCGGACGCGAGGATTTCCGTGTTCGGCGTATACGACGGCGACAAGCGGGTGGATATTGCCGTCGGCGCGCTCACGCCCGAGTTGCGGGCGGAGATGACGCGGCGCCACGGCACCGGCATCGAGATTCGCGCGTTCGACCACTACACGATTCCCACCGTGGGACGGATCGAACAAGCGCGGGCCGATTATGGTCCGGTGGAGGACCCGGCGTTTTCGGCCTTTTGTTTCGATGAGCCGGAGATTTGGGCGCGGGCGGGGTATTCGGCGGCGTTCAAGGCCGAGTGGAAGGCCTATTACGGAAGCGACTGGGTGGCGCCGGACTCCAGCGTGGACGCCCGCTACCGCGCGGAGCGTTTGAAGACGCACCTGGTGCGCCGCTGGGTGGAAGGGTTGTTCGATGGCGTGCGGCGACTGCGCCCGGATATTCCCCTGATGCTCGCGCTGCACAGCCAGCCCAGCTATGCGAATATCGGTGTCGGCGCGCCGCACCACGCGTTGTTCGAGGTGCCGGGCTTGCGGGAGGTGGTGGCGGAAGTGTGGAACGAGAGTTTTGCGAACTGCTACCTGCAATACTCGTCGTTCCGGCACCTGACGCGTGGCACGGGCAAGACGCTGTGGCTGATGATGGATCCGTGGGGGGACAGTCCGGCGATGTCGCTGGACTACTACCGCAAGCATTACGGGGACAACGTGCTGGCGGCGCTGATGTTTCCGACGGAGGAGCACTACCAGCCGTTGATCTGGCCGAACCGGTTGTATGGGAAGATTCCGCGCGACTACGAGAGGTTGATCAACACGGTGACGGGCGTGCTGGCGGATCTGTGGCTCTATCCGGACGGGCGGGTGGAGGCGGGGAGTCCCGGGATCGCGACATTGACGTCTGACACGATGGGGATGCAGCGGGCGGAGCCCTCGCCGAGCGACCTGGAAGGGTATTTGGCGCTGGCGCAGCCGCTGATGGAGCGCGGGGTGCCGGTGGAGGTGCTGTCGCTGGAGCGGGTGGCGGAGCCCGGGTATCTGGACGGGACGAAGTGTCTGGTGATGTCGTATGATTTTCTGAAGCCGCAGGACCGGATGGCGAACCAGGCACTGGTGGACTGGGTGAAGGGCGGGGGCAGCCTGGTGTTTTTCGGCGGGACGGACGCGTATAACGCGGTGCAGGACTCGTGGTGGCGGCGGGATGGATATGCCACGCCGTTCGAGGCGTTGATGTCTGGGCTGGGGTTGGCGGTGGGCGAGCCGCAAGTGTTGGACAAGCCGGGCGAGGTAATCGAGCTGGAGGGGACGGATGCCGGCCTGGGTTTGCCCGCGCTGACGATCCGGACCGGACCGACGCCGGGCGAAGCGCAATACCGCCTGCGGGTGAGCAGCACGCAGACGGAGGATGCGGCGGCCAAGCAGCCCTCGACGTATCCGGTAACTCTCTACCCGCCGCCGGCGGGCGCGACGGTGCTGGGGCAAACGCGGGGGACGGGGCAGCCGGTGGCCTGGCGGGCGCGGGCCGGGCGCGGTCAGGTGATCTTCGCGGGGGTCTCCCCGGGGGGCTTGCAGGAGCCAGGCGGCCCGGCGTGGCTGCGCGGCTTGGCGCGGGAGGGCTTGGCGGCGGCGGGGGGCGACTACCGCGAGTCGGCGCGCTTTCTGGTGCGGCGCGGGCCGTTCACCGGGGTGCACACCGAGGCGGAGTCGTTTGTGCTGCGCGGCCGTTACTTTGATTTGCTGAGCCCGGGGCTGGACTTGGTGGAGAACCCGGAGATCGCGCCGCAGAGCAACGCGCTGTATCGCGACGCCGAGGCGGCGTCGCCGGGGGCGGGGATGCCGTGCGTGTCGGGGCGGCTGCGGTCGTATGTGGAGCAGCCGGGGCGGACGGCGTTTGTGGTGCAGGCACCGGAAGGAACGGACGGGGCGGCGCGGGTGCTGTGTCGGGGCCGGAAGGTGGGCGGGGTCAGCGCGTTCACGACGACCGGCGAGCCGGTGGCGGTGCAATCAGCCGTGGAGTCGGGCAGCCTGGCCCTGACGTATCCGAACGTCGCCGCCGGCGTCGTCGTGCGCGTTGACTGGGCGGAATCTGCCGGAGCCCAAGCATCGCATGAGAGTGACCACTAATCTTCGCCCTGACTTATTTTTTGCTTTATGAAACGAACCCCACTCCGCCCCGCATCCTTCGTGCCGTGCCTGGTCTTTTTGGCGATGATGACACCTGAACTCCGGTCCGCGCCGCCGCCGGTGGTGCCGGAGGTCGAGCGTTTGATGGGCCTCGCGGCCGGCGAGCACGCCGTCGCGCGGCCGCGGCCGGACTCGCCGCGCACCGCGTTTTTTCTGGCCGAGCCATACGACCCGCGGCTGGCGGTGCCGACGGACGCCGTGCAGCTCTACATGGGCTTGGAGCGCACCGCGCCGGTGGCCGGCCTGGGCGAGGCCCGGACGACGAGTCCCGTCGCGCACTCGTGGACGGAGCAGGGTTACGCGGCCCAACTTTTCCTGCACAGCCGCTATGGCGTGATCGACCGCATTCCGGTGGATTCCATCCAGACCAGCCGGGAGGGCACGACGATCTCCGTGCTCGGCGTGTATGATGGCGACAAGCAGGTGGATCTCGCCCTTGGGGCGGTGACGCCCGAGTTGCGGGCGGTGATGACGCGGCGCCACGGCCCCGGCATCGAGATCCGCCAGATCGACCACTATGCAATCCCCACCGTGGAGCGAATCGATCTTGCCCGGGCGGATTATAGCTTGGTGCAAGACTCGGCGTTTTCGGCCTTTTGTTTCGACGAGCCGGAGATTTGGGCGCGGGCGGGGTATTCGGCGGCGTTCAAGGCCGAGTGGAAGGCTTACTATGGGAGCGACTGGGTGGCGCCGGACTCCAGCGTGGACGCCCGTTACCGCGCGGAGCGTTTGAAGACGCACCTGCTGTGCCGCTGGGTGGAGGGGTTGTTCGACGGCGTGCGGCGACTGCGTCCGGACATCCCCCTGATGCTCGCCCTGCACAGTCAATATGGTTACGCGAATCCGGGGATCGGCGCGCCGCACCACGCATTGTTCGAGGTGCCTGGCTTGCGGGAGGTGGTGGCGGAAGTATGGAACGAGAGTTTTGCGAACTGCTACCTGCAATACTCGTCGTTCCGGCACCTGACGCGTGGCACGGGCAAGACGCTGTGGCTGATGATGGACCCGTGGGGGGACAGTCCGGCGATGTCGCTGGACTACTACCGCAAGCATTACGGGGACAACGTGCTGGCGGCGTTGATGTTTCCGACGGAGGAGCACTACCAGCCGCTGATCTGGCCGAACCGGTTGTATGGGAAGATCCCGCGCGACTACGAGAGGTTGATCAACACGGTGACGGGCGTGCTGGCGGATCTGTGGCTCTACCCGGACGGCCGGATGGAGGCGGGGAGCCCCGGGATCGCGACGCTGACGTCTGACACGATGGGGATGCAGCGGGCGGAGCCGTCGCCGAGCGACCTGGAAGGATATTTGGCGCTGGCGCAGCCGCTGGTGGAGCGCGGGGTGCCGGTGGAAGTGCTGTCGCTGGAGCGGGTGGCGGAGCCCGGGTATCTGGACGGGACGAAGTGTCTGGTGATGTCGTATGATTTTCTGAAGCCGCAGGACCGGATGGCGAACCAAGCACTGGTGGACTGGGTGAAACAGGGAGGCAGCCTGATATTTTTCGGCGGGACGGACGCGTATAACGCGGTGCAGGATTCGTGGTGGCGGCGGGACGGGTATGCCACGCCGTTCGAGGCGTTGATGTCTGGGCTGGGGTTGGCGGTGGGCGAGCCGCAAGTGTTGGACAAGCCGGGCGAGGTAATCGAGCTGGAGGGGACGGATGCCGGCCTGGGTTTGCCCGCGCTGACGATCCGGACCGGACCGACGCCGGGCGAAGCGCAATACCGCCTGCGGGTGAGCAGCACGCAGACGGAGGATGCGGCGGCCAAGCAGCCCTCGACGTATCCGGTAACTCTCTACCCGCCGCCGGCGGGCGCGACGGTGCTGGGGCAAACGCGGGGGACGGGGCAGCCGGTGGCCTGGCGGGCGCGGGCCGGGCGCGGTCAGGTGATCTTCGCGGGGGTCTCCCCGGGGGGCTTGCAGGAGCCAGGCGGCCCGGCGTGGCTGCGCGGCTTGGCGCGGGAGGGCTTGGCGGCGGCGGGGGGCGACTACCGCGAGTCGGCGCGCTTTCTGGTGCGGCGCGGGCCGTTCACCGGGGTGCACACCGAGGCGGAGTCGTTTGTGCTGCGCGGCCGTTACTTTGATTTGCTGAGCCCGGGGCTGGACTTGGTGGAGAACCCGGAGATCGCGCCGCGGAGCAACGCACTCTATCGCAGTGCCGAGGCGACCGCGCCGGAGGCGGGGATGCCCTGCGTGTCGGGGCGGCTGCGGTCGTATGTGGAGGAGCCGGGGCGGACGGCGTTTGTGGTGCAGGCACCGGAAGGAACGGACGGGGCGGCGCGGGTGCTGTGTCGGGGCCGGAAGGTGGGCGGGGTCAGCGCGTTCACGACGACCGGCGAGCCGGTGGCGGTGCAATCAGCCGTGGAGTCGGACAGCCTGGCCCTGACGTATCCGAACGTCGCCGCCGGCGTCGTCGTGCGCGTCGACTGGGTGAAGTGAGCGCGGCGGTGGCGCGGGTTCCAGCTTGCAATCGAAAGCACATCTAAACAGTTTAGACGTGAATCTGAACACCGGCTCGACTGGGTAGTAGGATTCAACCGGGGACTCGAAAGAGTCCCCTTACTTTTATAGGCGGACAATGCCATCGGGGTCGCGAGGAGCCGCGTGTCTGCAAAGGATCGGACGCAAACGAGAGAAATAGTTTTGCCCGGATTTTTTCCGCATGTAGCTACTCGGCGTTAATTGTTGGTAGAGCAGATACGCGCACAGGTCAGCCGCTTGGATCAGGTAAGATATGGCGGAGTCGCGATGGTTGGCATCCTCAATGATATTGCGAAGTTGGAGGTTGCGGTATCCGGCACCGAACGTGGCTTGGTTGGGCACGGGATTGTAGGTGCGCATGCGGCGCATCAGCAGGCGGAGCTTGCGCTCATCGGTGCGGTCGGGGAACAACATGCCGCGTTCATCGGGGTGCCGGGGACCCGGGAAGTTGCGGTGCGCGAGGGTATTTTCAAAACGTTGAATCAAGGCCCGCCACGCCATGGCAAAGGGGTCGTATGCTTGCGGTTTGCCGTGTTTGTCCACGACTATATTGATTACGGAAAGATCGGGCATGTTGGCGAGCTGGTCGGCGAAACGGCGTAATATCTCCAAGCGGTGATGTTTGGGAATCGCGGCCAGCTCACCCGGATGGGTGATGAAATGCGCCGCGTGAATTTCGTCGCGCAGGCGCAGCCCAAACTGCTGCTTCAGCATCCGGCGGAAGGCGACCAGCTCTTCCAGGTAAGAAATCCACCGCAACTCATGGATGACGAGACCCGACAAAATAAACCAACGCGTGGGAGAGTTGGCCATGCCCGGGTCGCCGCTTTCATCGACATACATCAAATACATGGCCGTGGTCTTGTCGTGGCGGCGAATTGAGCGCGGGCGGGCCAATCCTCAGTCGTGCGGGATCTCGACCATCAGGGGGATGATGCTGCCGCGGGTTTTTTCGGTGAGGCTGAAGCGGATGCGGTCGGCGTTCTTGGCGATGAAGCGGTCCTCGACGATGCGGGCGCCGAGGGCTTGGTGGATTTTTAACGAGAGGGTGCCTTCGTTGGCGTTCATCGCCTCGATGAGGGCGGGCAGGTCGAGTTTTTCCTCGGAGTAGAGCATGAGCAGGTAATCGGTGCCGGGGGTGGTGTCCATGCGCACGACCTTGCGCTCGGAGGGGAAGGCGATGGTGCTGTCGGGGCCGAGGAGCGGCGACATGTTGTCGGCGAAGGGGAGAATTTGCGTGATCTTGCCGGTGAGGTCGGTCGCGAAGGCGTAGAGGTAGGCCTGGGTGGTGGTCTTGACGTAGAAGCGGAAGCGCGTGCCGGAGGGGTAGGCGCGTCGCAGGCGGTAGCCTTGGTAGCGGATTTGTTGTTCACCCTCGGCCAGCGGCGGGGCGAGGCGGGCGGGCATGGGCGTGCCGTCGCGCTCTTGGAAGCTGATTTCGCCGGCGAGCAGCGGCGGCAGGGTGCCGACGGGATTGTCGGGCGTGATGCCGTAGGGTTTGCGCTCGGGGCGTTTGCCGTAGGCCTGCATGGCCATGAAGCAGTTGCGGCTGAAGTCGGCGTAGGGGATCCACACGAAGCCGCCGTCACCCCACTTGGGGCTCCAGCTGTTGAGGACGCGCACGGCCCCGCCGAATTTGCGGTCGTCGTAGCCGACGACGACCATGGCGTGGCGGCCATGCTGGCCGGTCGCGCCGCCGTCGCTTTCCAACTGCCGCCAGAGCTCGCCGGAGCGGTAAAAGCTCTTGTGCACGATGAAGCCGATGACCACGGGGCTGCCCTCGGCGAGGGATTTTTTGACGGAGAGGAGCTTGAGCGGATCGTCTTCCTTGGCGTCGGGGGTGAAGAGAATCTGGTAATCGACGATGGGGAACTCGGTGGCCTTGAGCAGGGCGGTCGTGTTGATGTCCGCGCCGCACTGGTAGGGCACGTAGCTGAGCGGGGGCACACCGGAGGTGCGCAGCAGTTCAAGGGCGTTGACCATGCTGCTGCCCTGTTTGCAGTCGCCGGACTCGGGGTTCTTGATCTGCTCGTAAACAAAGCTTGGCGAAAAGATGTTGGCGTCGAGCTGGCCGCGCGAGGTGATGCCTTTTTCGATGCCGTAGAGGATGGTGCGCATGTGGTAGGCGACGGCGAAGGCGGTGCAGGTGGAGTAGGGCCCCTGGTCGCCGGGCGTGGGACAAAACTGCTCCAGCGAGGCCGCGGCGGGCAGGTCGGCGTAGGTCGCGGCGGTGACGGGGGCCTTGTAGGGCACGGCGCGGTAGGCGGCCTCGTCGAATTCAAGGCCGAGGGCGTAGCGTTCCTCGGGCGGGGCTTCATCCGGCGCGGGTTGGGCGCGGGCGACTGTGGCGAGGAGAAGGGAGACGGCGAAGAGGCGGGCGAGTGGAAGGAGGCGTGGCATGGAGAGAAAGATTGAGATAAAGAAGAAAGAGAAAGCGGCGGGTGGTCGCGAGGTTCAGGAGGCGAGCAGTTCGCGCCAGCGTTGGCCGGCGGCCTTGCCCTCGGCGACGGCGACCTCGGGGCCGTCGTCGCCGCCGACCCATTGGCGCAGATCGTCGTTCCACGCGGTGGGCCAGCGGGTGTTTTGCGGTTGGAGAAACGAGAGGCGCAGCGGCGCGCCTTGGCCGAGGTCGAGCTTCATGCCGCCCCCGAAGTAATACCACGGGAAGCGGGCGGCGCGCAGGTCGGCGAGGCGGAGGTCGAAGAGTTCGACCGGCGGGGCGGGGTCGTCCCCGGCAGTGGCGCGTCCCTGCGCCGTGAAGAGTTGGCGGAGCTTGCCGGCGGGAAATGTGCCGGTCTCGAGCACGAGGTAGCTCAGGCGGTTGTCCGCGAGCCGGAGGACGCCGGGCAGGCTGTCGATCGGGCCGTCGAGCAACCAGGCTTTGCTGTGGTAGGCGGGAGTGGTGGCGGCGGGTGGCATTGGGAGGGTGGAATGTGGCGGGCGGCGCGGGCCGGGTTATGCCGGGGGTGGTCAGGCGCGACGGCTGCCGAAGTGGGGATCTCGGCGATTGTGTCTCACCACGATTACACGGATCTGGTCTGGGAACGTTCGGAACAGAAAATGGTAGGGAAATTTTCGGAGGTTGGCGCGGCGGCGGCCACTGGGGTCGAAATGGTGGCGCTCGGGATGTGCGGTGGCATCGTCAATGGCTTCCAGCAACTCCGCCCAGAACGCGTCCGCCAGTCGCGGCGAAATCCCGGCGTAATAGGCCGCGATCATCCGGACCTCTCCGGGAACGCCGGGATGGTAGGTCGTGACTCTCACGCGCCGCGCGCTTGGCGGATGAACGCTTCATGGCTGATGGGCCGCACTCGCCCGGAGTCCATCTCGGCGTCACGACGGTCGACTTCCGCGTCATCCGCCCCCGGCGGGGCCGAGGTGATGGTGGAGAGCAGGTGCGCGGCCAGCCCCGCACGATCCTCCTCGGAGAGCAGGTCCGCCTGCTCGCGGATTTCGGTTAGTGTCCTCATGAGGCGAGCATACTTTCAGGTTGGCGGCGGTCAATTGCGGAGGCGGCGGAGAGGAAGAGGCCGGGGTGAAGGCGGGGGGGTCAATACTTCAGTTCTTCAGCCCTGGTTGGCCGGCTTCGCCGACCAATGCGACGGGGAAGTCCTGGCCGAAGCCGTAGCTGGCGGGGTATTGGATGCTGCCCTTGAACTTGGCGGTGAGTTCGGGGACGGTGGTTTCGAGGTAGGCCTTGAGTTCGTTGACGGTCACGCGGCCGTCGCCGGTGTCGGCCCGGCCGGCGAGGGCTTGCAGCAGGGTGTAGGTGAACGCGCCGTGGCCGAGCTCGCTGAACTCGGTGGCGAATTGCTGGCTGCCGGAGGCGGTGAGCCAGTGGGTGCCGGTCGAGCGGGCGAGCTGCGCGATGGCTTTTTCCTCGGCGGCGCCGCGTTGGCTCAGGCCGGCGAGGGCGCCGGCGGACTGGCAGGCGTCGAGGACGAAGAGTTGTTTCTGGGCGGGGATGGTTTGGGAGAGCGCCTGGAGCCGTGCGCTGGACAGGCCGCGCCGGGCGAGTTGGTCGTCGTCGCCGTAGAGTTGGGTGACATCGGCGGGCACGAGGAAGAAACCGCCGTCGGTGCCGGGGGCCATGACGCCGTGCCCGGCGTAGTAGAAGACAAAGACGTCCTGCGGGGCGGCGCGGCGGGCGATGGTGTCGAGGGCGGCTTCAAGCCGTTCGCGGGTGACCTCGGCATTGGTGAGCATGACGGCTTCCACCGCGTTGAAGAGCGGGGCGGCGGCCTGTGCGAGCTCGGTCTCGAAGGCGCGGGCGTCGGGCACGGCGTAGTTGAGGTTGTATTTTTCGTTGCGGTATTCGTTTACGCCGATGGCGAGGAGGTGGAGGGTGGTGCGCTGGTCCGGCGGGGTGGCGTAGCGGAGGGTGAGGCGGGCCGGGGCGGACTCGATGCCCTGGGCATTGACGGCGACGGCGACGAATTCGTTCACGCCGGGCAGGAGTTGGGCGGGGACCTGGCGGTTGAAATTGAATGACGGTTCGTCGTCGGCCGACTCATCGTCCTCCACGACGAGGCCGCGGGTGGAGGTGGCGATGCGTTTGCCGTTTTGGAAGATGCGGAACTCCAGGATGGGGGCGGCGGGGGAGGCGGCCCCGGCGAGGTTGAGGACGAGGTCGGGCTGGGTGACGGAGGCGTCGTCGGTGAGCACGGTCTGTTGGGTGTCGACAGCGGTGAGCCGGGCGGCGGGCGGGGCGGCGAGGGCGGCAAAATCCAGCGCCGGGGGGGCGACGGCCCGGCGCAGCAGCAGGTCGTCGAGCAGGCGCGGGCGGAAGTAGGCGTCGAAATAGGCGGTGAGGGGGACGAGCGAGAGGTTGACGGCGAAGCGGAGCTTTTCCTGGGTGGGCACGGGTGCGTCGAAGCGGCCGGAGTCGTCGGTCACGAGCCAGTCCCGGTCATCGCGCAGGAGTTGCACGCGGGCGAGCGGTTGCTGGGCGAGCAGGTCGAACAGGCGGATCGTGCCGTCGTCGGCGAGGGCGGCGAGGTAGTGGTTGCGGCCAAAGAAAGCGACCTTCGGTTCGTATGCCGCGGCGAATGGCAGGTCGGCGAGCGGCAGCAGTGAGAGGGTGTCCACCACGCGGATGCGGCCCCCGTCGAGGGCGGCGAGGAGCTGGCCGTCGGCGTTGGGCTGGAGCGTGGTGGACGGGGTGAACGCGGTGGTGGTGGCGGTGCGCAGGATGCGGCCCGTGGCGGCATCGAGCCAGGTGAGCTCGGTGCGGTGGTAAACGCCGTTGCCGTGGGCGTTTTGGTTTTCCTCGGGAGCACCGATGAGCAGCAGTTCGTCCTGCTTTTGGTTAAAGACGAGCCAGAGGAAGGCTTGGCCCGCGGTCCAGAGCTCGCGGCCGGACGCGGCGTCGAGCGCGGTGAGGGCGGGGCCCGCGCCCGGCTCGGCGGCGAGGTAAACCCGGCCGGAGCGCGCGCCGAGCACGGGGGGCACGCGGGTGGGCGACTTGACGGCGGGGCGGGTCCAAAGGGTGCGACCGTCGGCGTCGAGCCCGGCCAGTTGCCGGTTGTCGCCCACGAGGGTGAAGCGGGCGTCGTCGCTGACGGCGAGCTGGCGCAGCCGGTGAAAAGTGCCGCCATCGGCGGCGGGCAGGCGCAGGGTCACGGGTGCGCCGGTCAGCGCGGGGTCGCGGATTTGGATGAGGTGGTCGCGGCCGGTGCCGTTGCCCAGGCTTTGCCCGTCAAGTCCGAGCGCGAGGCGGCCGCCATCGGCGGAGACGGCGGCGCGCACCAGATGGGGAGAGTCGAGCGATTGGATGGCGATGCGGCCGGGCTCAAGGGTGAGCGACTTGAAGTGGCCGCGGGTGTCGCGCACGAGCAGTCGGTTTTCGAGCGGGTGGCCCCACACCTCGGAGACCCGGTAAGCGTTGTCGGTCCAGCGCCCGAGCCGGATGGCGTCGGCCGCGCGATAAATGGCGATGCCGTTGAGTCCGTGGTCCGGGCCGCCGTTGACGCGGTGGTGCAGCCAGAAGCGGTCGGTGGCGCGGTCGTAGGCGAGACCGGCGTAGGATTCGCCGGGCGGGTCGAGGCGGGCGCGCACGGTGGCGGTGGCGGGATCGATGAGGGTGACGGTGTTGGGGGTGAGGACAAAGAGCGGATCGCCGGCGCGGGCCGGGAGCACGGCGACGGGGGCCGGGGCGTAGGTGGGCGGCAGGGCGAGTTCGGTCTGGTCCTGACCGCTCACCGCGTCGATGAAGCGGAGGCCCTGCAGTTGCTTGCCCGCGGTGACCGCTTGGAGGAGCCGACCGTCGGGCATCAGGCCCAGCAGACCGGCGGAGGCGGGAAAAATCCTGGCGCTGGCCCAGCGCGGACCGGTCTTGAGCAGCTCGGCGGCGCCGGAGGCGTAGCGCACCAAGGCGAGGTCGCCGGCGAGACTGAGGTGGGTGATGGGATCGGCGTTGGCGGCGGTGTATTTGACCCGGGCGCGCTGGTTGGCCGTGTCGATTTCCCAGAGACTGCTTTTGCCGAGGCGCTGCCCGGCGACGACGAGCGCCGTGCGGTCGGCGTTGAAGGCGAACGCACCGCAGTCCGGGATGGACAGGGTTTTTTCGACGGCGAGATCGCGGCGGTTGAGCACGGTGACGCCGTCGGTGGTGAAGACATAAACCGTGCCGCGGTGGTCGAAGGCCGCGCCCCGGGTCGCCGGGTCGCGCATTTCGCGGATGAGTTCGCCGGTCTCGGCGGCGAAAAAGGCGATCCGCCCGAACTCGGCCATGAGGACGATCCGGCCCGCGGGGTTGAGGTCGAGGGTGCGCGGCAACTCGGGGATGCCCTGACGAAGGGCGAGTCGCGGGGTGGTCTGGGCGCAGAGGGAGACGGCGAGGAGCGCGAGCAAAAAGGCGCAGGAGCGGCGAAGGGGCATGGCGGTGAAAAGACGGGGTGGCATCAGGGTTGGACGACGCGGACCAGCGGGAAATCCTGGCCGGTGCCGAAGCTGGCGGGGAATTGGGCCGAGCCGCGATGGGCGGCGCTCAACTCGGGCACGACGGTCTCGAGGTCGGCCTTGAGTTCGTTGACGGAGACGAGGCCATCGCCCGCGTCGGCCTCGCCGCGCATCGCCGCGAGCAGGGCGTAAGTGAAAAGGCCGTGGCCGAGCTCGGCGACCTCGGTGGCGAATTGCTGGCTGCCGGTGGCGGTGAGCCAGTGGGTGCCCGAGCTGCGGGCGAGCTGCGCGATGGCCTTTTCCTCGGCCGCGCCGCGCCGCGCGACTGCCTCAAGGGCCTCGCCGGACTGGCAGGCGTCGAGGAGGAAGAGTTGTTTTTGCGCGGGGATGTCGGCGGACCAGGCCAGCAGCTCGTCGGTGCCGATGGCCTCGTGATCGAGCGAGGCCGCGCCGGTGTAGAGCTGGGTGAGGCCGGTGGGGGCGAGGTAGAACGCGGCGCGCTCGCCCGTGCTCACGGTGCCGTGGCCCGCGAAGTAGAAGACAAAGGTGTCGCGCGGGCCGGCGGTGGCGGCGATGCGGCGGAAGGCCTCGGCGATGCGCGCCTTGGTGGCGTCGGCGTCGAGCAGGGTGGTGACCGACACGCCGGTGTAGATGTCGCGGGCGCCGCGGTCGAGGGCGGCGGCAAAGGCCTCCGCGTCGCCGACCGCGTAGTTGAGGTTGTATTTCGGGTTTTGATACGTGTTGACGCCGATCACGAGGGCGTGGAGGCGCAGGCCGCCGGAGCCGGCGTCGGGCGACCGGCTGGCGACGACGAGCCCGGCCGGCAGCGACTCGATGCCGTCGGGGGTCACGGCCACGGCGCGGAAGCGGTTTTCCCCGGGGAGCAGGGGGACTTGGTAGACTTTTTCGCGGAAGGTGTTGGAGGTGGCCGCGTCGTCGTCCTCGACGAAGAGCCCGCGCGTGCCCTGGCCGAGGAGCTTGCCGTTTTGGTAGAGGCGAAACTGCGCGGCGGCGAGGTTGGGGCCGGAGGCGGTGAGGGTGAGGCTGACGGCGGGGGCGTCGGTGGCGACGGTGGGGATGTCGTCCTCGACGAAGAGCCCGCGGGATTCGGTGCCGGTGAGCGCGAGGCGCAGCGTGGGCAACTCCGCCAGGCCGGGGAGCACGGGGGCCGGGGCCGGCGTGGCCGCGGGGCCCAGCACGGTGCCGAGCAGACCGGGCTGGAGGAGGAGGTTTTGGAACTGGCCGAGGCTCTGGGCCGTGCCGTCCACGACCCGGTAAAGATCGTCGGCCATCGAGCCGGCCATGTCGAAGCGACCGTCAGGGGCGAAGGCGGCCCACTGGCGCGTGGCGGGCTTGAGCGCGAGCGTGGTGAGGGTTTCGCCGGTGGCGGCGGAGAGGATGAGCAGCCCGCCGCGGGCGGGCGCGCCGATCAGGATGGGGGAGGCGGCGTCGAACCACCAGGCGTTGATCTCGCCCGGGGTGGGAAAAGTGGCCGCGACAGTGCCGGTCGGAAAGCGGATCAGGCTGGTGCGGTCGCCGTGCCGGAGCAATGCGGCGGAGCGGTCGGCGGCGAAGGTCAGGGCAAACGGAGCGGTCGGCGCACCGGGGATTTCGAGGGCGGCATGCCGCAAGGTCTCCCCGGTGTCGCGATCCAGGGTTTGCAGCTCGAACGGCGCGGAGAGCAGCACTTGCAGCCGGTTGTCGTCGTCGAACCCGATGAGGCGCGCGGCGCGCTCCGCGGCGAGGGGTTTTTCCCAGAGGACGGTCCCTGTGGTGCAATCGTAGGCGGCGAGCCGGCCGAGGGTTTCCTGCCGCACCACGAGCACGGCGTCGTCCTGGCAGATGGCCGCGCGATCCGCGTGGTCGTCCGGCCAGCCGGTCGGCGGCCGGGAGCTGAAGTCGGGGATGGGAAAACGCTTTTCACCCGTGGCCACGTCGATGACCGCGTCGTGCACGACGGCCAAGGCGCCACTGGGCGAAAAGACGACGTCGTGCGGCGGCACCTCGTCGCCCCAGCCGGATTTGACCCCGGCGGTGAGTTTGACGCCGGGGTAGGCTTCAGGGGTGGAAAAGACCGCGGTGTATTTGGCGCTGAGCGAAGCGCCTTGCTTGCGCTCAAGGACGAAGAGGGTGTCGGTGCCGGGATCGACCTGGGCTTGCACGACACCGGGCCCAACGGCGGAGACGAGCACGCCGTTTTCGCGCAGGCCGAGACGCCACAGGGTGTGGCTGCTGTCGGTGGCGAGCAGATCGTGGGTCAACGGGTCGCGGGCGAGGGAGGTGAAACGGGCAAAGCCCTGGCGGAAGTCCTGCCGCTCCTCCAGCCCGGCGGGCGTGAGGGTGAAGACGCCGAAGCGGGTGTCATCGGCGAGGAAAAGCCGGGTGTGGCCCGCATCGGCCCAGGCGGCGGTGACGCCCCGCTCGGAAAACCCGAAGGCGCGGGTGTCGATCACGCGGGCGGGGGTGTCGGCCGACGCGGCGGGGTCGATCAGGTGGAGTTCGTAGCCGTCGGTGAAGAGCAGCGGGCCGGGGCCGGGCGCCGCGCCGAAGGGCCGCACGAGGCGGACGCGGGCGGGGTGCGAAAAATAGGTGCGGAAGGGGAAGGTCTTGGTGACGTGGAGGGTCGCCGGATCGAGCACATGCAGGTAGGCGTCGCGTCCGTGGCGGTTGTGGTTTTCCAAGCTGAACCAATGGTCGCCGACGGTGAAGAGTTCGCCGAGCAACTGCTGGTCGTCGTCGTATTGCCGCTGGAGGGCGAGGACGCCATCGTAGCCGTCGCCCTTGAGATCGGCGCGGGCGAGGAAATCGCCGGCCGGGTTGACTTGGAAATACCAGCCGCCGCCGGGCGCGGGCAGCACGGCGTGGATGCCGCCGTAGCCGTTGGCGCGCGGATCCCAGGACTTGGCCGGCTGGTCGAGCGTGACGGGCAGGGTGACCGGCGGGGCGGCGGGGTTGAGCCCGGCGTCGAGGGTGTGCACGGCGAGGCGGCCGGGCGCGGCGTCGTTGTCGATGGCGAGCAGGTGCCGGCGGGCGTCGTCCCAGTGGAGCAGGTCGATGCCGGGCAAGGGATGCCGCGCGGTGACGCGGCCCTCCGCGAGGGAGACGCACAGCACCTCATCGGCGGTGGCGAAGTAGAGCTGGTCGCCGCCGGGCGGGCCGACCGGGGCGACGGGGTTGGCCAGGCTCAGGTCGCCGGGGCCGGGCACATCGGCCAGGATGCGGCCCTGGGCGCGCTCCCACCAGCGCAGGCCATCGCGGCTTTGGGTGAGAAAGTAACGCGCGTCGGCCGAGGGGAAGACCCGCAGGCCGCTCGGGTCGATCAAGGCGATGCGGGCCGCGGAGTCGTCCGGCGCGGCGACGGCGGGGAGCGCGCCGGCGAGGCAGGCGCAGAGGGCGAGGCAACGGGAAAGGGTGGCGTGCATAAACGGGATCAGGGCAGGTAGGCGTCGAAGAGCACGCGGCGGGCGGCGGGCGATTGGGCGGCGATGAGTTCGGGCGCGGTGGCGAAGGTGTAGCGCTCGCGCCCGAGGGCCGTTTGAAATTCGCGGGCGAAGTCGGGCGATTGTGCCGCGAGGGTGTCGTTGATGAGGGGCATCGCGGCGCGTCGCAACTCGGCGAGTTGGGCTTTGTCGAGCGTGAGGCCGAGCTCGCGGGTGGGGTAGGCTTCCAACTCGTGCAGGGCCCGCAGCAGCGCGGCAGGCGAGGCGGCGGCCCCGGCGGCGAGTTGCTGGCGGCGGGCGGCGAGGCGGTCGGTCAGGCTGCCGGCGAGGGCGGCCTGAAGCGCGGTGTTGGCCAGCGATTGGAGCAGATATTCGCCGTGTTCATCGAAGCGTTTGACGAGGCCGCCGTAGAAGACGGGCGCGCTCTCGTCGGGCGGGGCGGGGAGCGTGAAGGCGATGAGGCGGCCGGTGGCCTCGGGCCCGTGCGCGTCCATGAAGGCGACCAGTTCGGCGCGCAGCCAGTGCTCGTCAAACGCGCGCATCGCCTCGTCGCGCCGCGGATGGGCGGGCGTGGTGAGGATGGGGGCGAGTCCGGCGGCGAGGGCGCGACCGTAGGCCCCGGCGTCGGCGATGGGGGGCAGGGCGGCGTTGAGGGCACGGGCCTGGTCGCGGCGCAGCGCGTAAAACGCGGCGCGGTCGGCGTCGGTGGGGGCGTCGGGATCGGGATCGCCGGCCCAGCCGCCGAAGAATTGAAATTGGTCGGGGTTGCCTTGGGCGAGGGATGCGGGGGTGGGGCCACCGGGGCGGGCGCCGTCGATATAGGCGGCGTCGGCGGGCCGGGCGTCGGGCCAGCGCAGGGTGGCGAATTCGTTTTCGACGAGCACGAAGGGCACGGCGGGTTGGTCGGGCAGGCGCAGGCGCTCGATCTGGAGCCAGGCGATGTCGGCCACGCGCACCGGGGGTTCCTCCAGCGCGGGCGCGTAGGCGACGGTGCTGTCGCTCAACTCGACGAAGGTGGGGGTGGTTTGGAGCACGGTGGCGGGATCGCCTTCGGCGTTGATCGCGTCGTAGGCGAGGCCGTTGGCGGCCTGGGCGGAGACGTGCAGCGCGAGCAGCGGGGCGGCGAGGGCGGGGACGCGCACCTGCCGCAATTGCAGGCGGCTGTCGCGGGCCTCGATGAGCGGGCTGGCGAAGCCGTCGATCACCACGTCGCGCAGCGTGACGTGGGCGCGATCGAGCAGGATGAGAAAATCCGAGGTGGCGCCCGGGCCGGCGGGGCCCAAGGCGAGGGATTCCAAGGTGACCGGTTGGCTGGCCGAACCGGCGGCGATGATCCGAAGGGCGGGGCCCGAGTCGGTGGGCAGGAGCAGCCGCGTGCGGTCGGCGCCCGCGCCGACGAGGGCGAGCGGTCGGTCGATCAGCACGTCGTTGAGCGCGTGGTCGCCCGGGCCCAGGGCCACGGTGTCGCCGGCCTCGGCGGCGACCAGGGCGCGGGTGAGCAGGGGGTATTCCGACGGCACGGGCAGGGTCGCGGCGGCGACCGCCGAGGCGGTGGCGGTGAACAGAAAAATGCGATGAAAGGGGAACATGTGACGGAGGGAGAAAGCGGCGGAGACGGTCCTGGTTTTACAGCGTGTCCGGCGTGACCACGGCGAGGGGGAAGTCCTGGCCGTAGCCGTAGGTGACGGGGTATTGGGCCGCGCCTTTCTCGGCGGCGGTCAGCGCGGGCACCTTGGCCTCGAGGTAGGCCTTGAGCTCGTTGACGGTCACGAGGCCGTCGCCCGCGTCGGCGGCACCGCCGAGGGCTTCGAGGAGGACATGGGTGAAGGCGCCGTGGCCGAGCTTGGCGAACTCGGTGGCGAACTGCTCGCTGCCGGTGGCGGTGAGCCAGTGCGTGCCGCTGGAACGCGCCAACTGGGCGATGGCGCGCTCCTCGACCGCGCCGCGGGAGGCGAGGGTCTTGAGGGCGCCGGCGGATTGGCAGGCGTCGAGGATGAAGAGCTGTTTCTGCGCGGGGATGTCGCGGGAGTAGGCGAGGAGTTCCTCGCTGGAGACGCCGAGACGGCGCAGGACGCGGCGTTCGCCGTAGAGCTGGGTGATCTCGTGGGGGGCGAGGAAGAACTCGGGGTCGTCCTCCTCGGACATGACGCCGTGGCCGGCGTAGTAGAGCACGAAGGTGTCGCGGGGGCCGGCCTCGCGCTTCACGGTGTCGAGGGTGGCGAGGATGTTGGCGCGGGTGGCCTCGGCGTCGTAGAGGGTGTGGAAGTGGGTGCGGGTGAAGAGGGGGCCGAGGCGGGCGCGCAGGGCGGCGTCGACGGCGGTGGCGTCGGCGCGGGCGTAGTTGAGGTTGTAGGCGGGATTCTGATACGTGTTGACGCCGATGGTGACGACGTGGAGGGCGAGGCCGCCGGTGTCGGCGGCGGCGGGGCTGGCCTGGGACCAGACGATGACCTCGTCGGGCGCGGACTCGGTGCCCTGGGCGTTGAGGGCGACGGCGCGGAAGCGGTTCTTGCCGGGGGTGAGGGTGAAGGTGCGGGTGGCGGACTTGGTGAAGATTTCGCCGGAGGGGGCGTCCTCGTCGTCCTCGACGAAGAGGCCGCGAGTGGCCCCGGCGACGAGTTTGCCGTTGTGGTAGACGCGCAGGTCGGTGACGGGGGCGCCCTCGCAGGTGGCGTCGAGCCGCAGGGTGACCTCGGGGGTGGGGATTTCGTAGGATTCAAACTCGTCCTCGACGGTGAGGCCGCGGGTGGCGGGGCCATCGATCTTGAGGGTGAGCTTGGGCGCGTAGCGCAGGTCGGAGAGGGGGATGGCGGGGCGCGGCGTGAGGCCCTGGATCAGGCTGCCGAGGAGGCGGGGGCGGTAAAACTCGTCGAGATAGGAGGCGAGTGGCGTGAGTTGCGCGCCGACGGCGAACTGGAGGTCGTCCTGGAGCGAGACTTCCGAGCTGAAGAGGCCGGTGGCGGGATTGAGCACGAGCCATTTTTGCGGGGACTCGAAGAGGTAGATGTCGGCCAGCGCGGTGTTTTCCTTGAGATCGTAGAGGTGCAGTTGCTCATCGTCGGCCGCGTTGGCGAGGAGGAAGCGGTCGGAGCCGACGAAGGCGAGGGCGGTGGGCCGCGACGTCAGCGTGAAGTCGGCCACGGGCCGGCCGCCGGGCAGGGCGACGACCTTGAGCGCGCGGTCGGTGGCGACGGCCAGCAGGGTGCCCGCGGCGTTGTAGGCCGAGACACGCTTGGTGATGTAGCCGAGATCAATGCCCGCGGCCCGCTCGCCGGTCGTGGCGTAGAACTCGGTGGCGAAGCCCACGTCGTAGAGCCGACTGCCGTCGGGGTTGAAGGCGAAGGGCCCGCGCATGGCGTTGGACGACCAGCGCAAGGTGCCGGTGGGCAGCTCGCGGCACTCGGTGCGCCACGCGGTCTGGCCACCGCGATCATAGGCGTAGGTGAAGACGACGGCGGAGCCGTCGGGCGCGAGCGCGATCTGGGGGTGGCTGTCGCGGAAATAATCGCTGGCGGCGTCGTCGGAAAAATCGGCCACGGCGCGGCGGGTGGCCAGGTCGAGGACGACGATGCCGCGACCGTGGTGGAGCGCGAGGAGCCGCCCGTCGCGGCTGCGCGCGCTGGCGCGCGTGGAGTTGAAATATACCTTGGGCGTGGCGCTCGATGACGCGAGGCCCGCGCCGCGGCTGCTGAACAGGCCGGGCGAATCGGCGACGGGCGTGATGAGGCTGCCCGAGCCGGAGCCGACCATGAACCACGCCTCGGCGGCGCGATCAAAGTAAGCGGCCTGCGGGTAGAGCTGGCCTTCCTGAAACGCGAGGGGCTCGATCTGGAGCCCCGCCTCGGTGACGCGCACGCGCCGCAGGTCCTGGCCGCGGCGCACGAGAAAATCGAAGTCGTCGGCCCGCGCGAAGATTTCGGCGGGGGCGAAGGTCTCGGTCAGCCACGGGCCGCGGCTGTCGCCGGTGGCGGGGTCCATGAACTCGAGGTGGGTCGAGGCGGCTTGGCCACTCGCGTCGGGGGCGGCGGTGGACATGGCGATGAGCGGCCGCGCGCGGTCGCGGTCGCGGTAGAGGATGGCGCGGTCGAAGTAACGCGACCCAAACGCGAGCCGCGCGCTGGTTTGACCGGTGGCGAAGTCGTGTAGGTAAAACGCGCCGCTGCTGTTGATCTGGAGCGGATCGCCCTGGCGGCGCGGCAGGATGGGGTAGGCGTGGTTGTTTTTCACCGCGAGGTCGAAGGCCGGGGTGACGCGGCCGGTGGCGGGGTCGAGTTTGCCGAAGGTGGCGCGTTGATTGGCGGTCTGGGCGAGCAGCACCGCGCCGTCGGGCGCGAGGCCCAGCGGTCCGCGGTCGGCCGGCACGGTGGCGGTGAGTTGGCCGGCCTCGAGGTCGATCACGGCGAGCGCCGCGCCGCTGGTGAAGTTGACGGCGAGCAAGCGTCCCGAGGCGTCGAGCGAGAGGCCGTTGTCGGGGTGGAGTCGGAACCACTGGGCCGCGGGGTAGGCGGAGTGGAGGTTGATCTGGAGGCGGCGCGTGGTGAGTTTTTCGCCGGCCCGCACGAGGGTGAGCCGCAGCACCCGGGGGTTGGCCTGCTCGAAGCGGGCGGAGACGAGGGTGTTGGTCGGGCGATGGAAAATCCGGTCCTCCGCGCTGCCGAGGTAAAGATCCTCAAAGGCGTCGTCCGCCGGCAGGCCGCGGTAGCGCCGGAGATGGCCGCCGGTCAGCACGAGCAAGTCGTGCCCGTCGGCCGTGAAGGCGGCGAAGTCGATGCTTTTGCGCAGGGCGGTGTCGGCGTGCAGCGTGAACAGGTTGGCGCGGTGGGCGGCGTCCCACAGGCGCAGCGTCGCGGGGTCGGCGGTGAGCAGCCACGCGCCGTCGGCCGATTGGTCGAGAAAGGCGATCTTCTGCTTGTGGAGGGTGGGGGCGAGCAGGCGCGGGGCCGGTGGCGGTGGTGGCGCCGGCGGCGCGTCCGCCGGCGGGGTCTCCTTGAGCATTTGTTCGTATTGCGCGTGGAGCGGCGCGGCGAGCAGCAGGGTGGCGAGGAGAAGGCGGGACATGCGAAAGGCGAAGGCGGAATTAAGAATGAGGAATGGAGAAGGCGGTGGTCGGGGGATTCAGCTTTTCAGCCCTTCAGGCTTTCAGCCGTTTTCAAGTTCACGGCAGCAGCGCGATGGGGAAGTCCTGGCCGTAGCCGTAGCTGGAGGGGTATTGGGGCGAGCCCTTGTAGCGTTTGCTGACGGCGGGCAGCTCCGTTTCGAGGAAGGCCTTGAGCTCGTTGACGGTGACGCGCTGGTCGCCGGTGTCGGCCTGGCCGTTGAGCGCCTCGAGCAGCGTGTAGGTAAACGCGCCGTGGCCGAGGTCGGCAAACTCGGTGGCGAGCTGGTCGGCCGAGGCGGCGGTGATCCAGTGCGTGCCGGTGGCGCGGGCGAGCTGGGCGATGGCCTGCTCCTGCGAGGCGCCGCGCTGGGCGAAGGCTTGCAAGGCGCCGCCGGAGTTGCAGGCGTCGAGGATGAAGAGCTGTTTCTGCGCGGCGATGCGGGCGGAGAGGCCGCGGAGGGCGTCGGCGGAGATGCCGTTGGCGGAGAGGCTCTGGCTCTCGCCGTAGATGCGGGTGACGTCGTGCGGGACGAGGTAGAACGTGTTCTCGGCCTTGGCCATGACGCCGTGGCCGGCGAAGTAGAAGATAAACGCGTCCTGCGGCCGGGCGGCGGCGCGCACGCGCTCGAAGGCCGCGAGGATGCCGTCGTGGGTGGCCTCCGCGCTGGCGAGGTGGATGGGGTTGATCTTGCCGAAGAGCGGCCGGTTGACCGCGGTGAGTTTCTCCAGGACGCCGTCGGCGTCGGCCTCGGCGTAGTTGAGATTGTATTCGGGGTTGCGATACTCGTTGACGCCGACGACGAGGAGGTGGAGCTCGGCGGGGCGCTCGGCGGCGACCGCGCGCCGCAGCTCGGCCTCGGGCGGGCTCAGGGTGGCCTCGGCGGGCAGGGACTCGAGGCCGCCGGTGGTGACGGCGACGAGGCGGAAGGTGTTTTCCGGCACGAGCAGGAGATCGAGCTCGATGTCCTTGTTGGCCCCGCGCTCGTAGGATGGCGGCACGGTGGCGACGAGTTTGTCGTTTTGGTAGACGCGCAGCTCGGCGAGGTCCTGCACCTTGCTCTCGGCGCGCAGGTTGAGCGTGGCGCGCAGGGCGGAGGCCGCGGTGGCGCGGGCGGTGAGTGCGACGGTCGGCGCGACGACCACATCGGGCAGCGTGGCGTCGAGGGGCAACCCGGCGAAGAGGCGGCTGAACAGGTCGGGGGCGTAGCCCTGATTGATGACCTGGGCGAGGCGGAGGGGCTGGTAGCCGCGCAGCATCACGCCGCCGACCTGGATGGCGCGGGTGGCGTCGAACTGGCCGCCGGGGGTGCGCAGGAGGTAGTCGCGGCCCTCGTTGTAGAACTCGAGGGTGGCGGCGAGGGTGGGCGCGGGGGCGGCGAGGTCGATGAAGGCGAGGGCGCCGTTGGCCAGCTTGACCGCGAGGTGCCGGCCATCGCCGACGCGGTAGAACACGCGCGCGACGGCCTCGAGCGGCACGCGGGTGATGGTCGGGGTGCCGGGGCCGAGGGTGAGGAAGGCGAGGCCGTCGTCGACATGCAGCACTAGGCGTTGCGTGGCGGGGTCGAACCAAGGCGGCCCGGGTTTCAGATCGTCCAGGCCCGGCAGCGCGACGCGGCGCAGCTCGTCCTGCCCGGGCGTGACGTAGACGAGCTCGGCCGCGGCGGTGTCGATCAGCGCGAGTTGGCCGGCGGGGGTCCAGCCCGCGAGGCGAAAACTGCCGGAGGGCAGTTCGAGCGACCAGGCGTTTTCATCGTAACCCTCGGCGGCCAGCACGGCCACGTTGAGGACGCTCAACTCGGCGGGCGGGGCGACGTCTTCCTCGTCGGCCGGAAAAAGGGCGAGCCGCGCGAGGCGGTTTTCATCGGGCGAAAACGCGTAGGCGTCGGGCAGGTCGCGGGTGCTGGCGGGCAACTGGGCGACGAGGGCGGGCTCGCCGAAACGATAGAGCGTGGACAAGGTCGAGGATTGCAGGATCAGCCACTGGTGCGCGGGCGAGAGCGTCAGGCCTTGGTCGTATTCCGGCAGGGTGTTGCGCAGCGGCGGATATTCGTAGGTGAAGGTGGGTTTGAAGGGCAACGTGGCCGCAGGCGTGACTGACACGGGACCCTCGTAAAACTCGGTCGAGAGCACCGATTCGCCGTCGGGCGTGTAGTGCAGCGAGGTGCCGGAGGCGCCGCGAACCTGGCGCTTGAGGCCGGAGCCGGTGAAGCGGAAAAAGTGCACGTCGCCGTCGCCGGTGGACGCGAAAAACTCCGGCTGGTGCGGGTGAAACGCGAAGCCGCTGTAGTTGTAGAGATTGCCGCCGGCGCCGTCGTAGGTGGCGAGGGTTTTGCCGGTCGCGGCGTCGATCCGGCGCAGCGAGTAGGGGCCGTCCCACTCCGGCTGGATTTTGATCAAGGCCACCGGGGCGTCGTCGGGGGTGAGCCATTCGCTGCGCTCGGGCACGTCGAGCCGGGGGCGCTCCGGCCGGTCGTATTCGTCGGCGAGGGGGACGTTGCGAATGGTCTTGAGGGTGCCGGGCTCGAGGTAGTCGCGGTAGAGTGTTTCCGCGCCATTCTCCTGCACGCGGCGGATCGCGGTGACGACGCCGGGCTCGTCGGTGTGGAATTGCACGCCCGGCACCTTGAGCACGCGCAGGACCTTGCCCGCGTAGGGATCGAGGAGGATGTAGGCGTAGTCCGGGTAGTTGGCGGTGTGCAGCTGGTTGCGGTCGGGCCCGGCCCATTGCAGGTCTTCGGTGAGATCGAGGCCCTCGGCCGCGGCGAGGGTGGCGAGGCGGGAGAATTTGCCGGTGTTGAGATCGAGGTGGATGAATTGGTAATCGCCCCAGCGGTGCGGGTCGTGGAGGTCGCCCGTGTCCTCCACGTCGCGCAGGACGAGCAGGGCGTGATCGGCGACGCGCGAGGGGAGCACGCGGCGCAGCTCGCAGCGGGCCATGGCGAGCGGGGTGATGGTGCCGAGCGCCTGCGCCGGGCCGCGACCGGTCGGGTCCAGCCGCGTGACGACCAGGCGGTTGATCTGCCAGGTGTCGGGCTCGCCGATCAGGCCGAGAAACGCGCCGGTGTCGGGTTGTTGGAAGAGCGCGGCGAGTTTGCCCGGCGCGGGGAAGGGCCGGGTCTCGCCGGTGGTCAGGTCGAGCAGCTGGTAGGTGCCGCGGTGGATGAGCAGCGAGCGGCCGTCGGCCAGATACATGAAGGGGGTGTGGCCGTCGCGGACGATGAAGCGGGGGGCCAGCGTGGCGCGGTCGTGCAGCGTGAAGCTGTTGGACGTTGAGATTTCCACCAGCTCGGCGGCGGGGCCGCCGGCGGGCTTGAACCCGTTGTCCACCCAGTGGCCGTAGGCGAGACCGGCGGCGGACAATTTTAACGGGGCAAACGCGGTGAGGAGGGCGAGAAAGGAAGCAAACCGGAGCATAACTGAAAAAACTTGGCGAAATTAACCGCGTGGCTGGACGGAGGCCAATACCAATTGGCCGCGTATTTTAAGCAATTTTGCGTATGGCTCGCCGGGACGTGCCCGCGCCGCGCTTGCGTGGCCGGGGGTGGTTCGATCATGCTCGGCTTTTCATGCCCCGCGTTCCCAAGCCCAAACGTCATCACCTCGCGTTGTCGATGCTGCCGCAGCCCGACGACACGACCTGCGGCCCAACGTGTTTGCACGCGGTCTATCGTTACTGGGATGAACGGGTGACCCTGGACGAGGTGATCGCCTCGGTGCCGCGCCTGGAGACCGGCGGCACGCTGGGCGTGCTCCTGGGCATCGACGCGCTCAAGCGCGGTTACCGCGTGGAAATCGTCACCTACAATTTGCAGGTTTTCGACCCCACGTGGTTCGCCGGCGGGCCGGTGGATCTCGTGGCCAAGCTCGAGGCGCAGGCCGCGGCCAAGACCTCGCAGAAACTCCGGTTCGCCTGCCGCGCCTACGTGGAGTTTCTCCAGCTCGGCGGGATTCTGCGCACCGCGGTGCTGAGCGGTTCGCTCATCCGCAAGCACCTCAACCGCGACGTGCCGATCCTCACCGGCCTGAGCTCGACGTGGCTTTACCAAGCCATGCGCGAATACGGCCCCAATGACGACGACGACGATGTTCGCGGCGCGCCATCCGGCCACTTCGTTGTGCTCAGCGGTTATGATCGCAAGGAGCGCGAGGTGCACATCCACGACCCGTTGCAGGCCAACCCGCATTCCTCCACGCGCCGCTACTCGATCAATATCGACCGCGTGATGAACGCCATTCTTCTCGGTGTGCTCACCTACGACGCGAACCTGCTGATGATCGAGCCGTCCGGGAACTGATCCCATGCCTAGCCTCATCGTCGTCAATAATCCCGACCGCTGGCCGTTTGACATCCCCGGCGTCGAGGTCGTCGCCGCGCGCGCCTATCTCACCGACGCGCGCTACACCGCCCTGCGCCATGTGCAGGTGTTCAACCTGTGCCGGTCCTACGCGTATCAGTCCGTCGGCTACTACGTCTCGCTGCTGGCCGAGGCCCGCGGGCATCGCCCGCAGCCGAGCCTCTCCACCATCCAGGATCTCAAGTCGCCCGTCGTCTCGCGCATCCTCTCCGGCGAGCTCGACGCGCTCATCCAAAAGTCGCTCGCCCCGATCAAGGGCGACACGTTCACCCTCAGCATCTATTTCTCGCGCAACCTCGCCAAGACTTACGACCGGCTGAGCCTGCAGCTCTACAACCAGTTCCAGGCGCCGCTGCTGCGCGCGCATTTCGCGCGGCGCGACGAACGCTGGGAGATGCGCGACATCTCGCCGGTGGCCGCGAGCGAGATCCCCGAGAACCACCGCCCCTTCGTCGCCGAGGTCGCCCGCCAGTTCATCGAGGGCCGCCGGCCCGCGAAGCCGCGCCGCACGCCGCCGCGCTACCACCTCGCGATCCTGCACGACCCGGCCGAGGCCCATGCGCCGTCCAACGAGAAGGCGATCCAGAAATTCATCCGCGCGGCCGACCGGCACGACATCGCCGCCGAGGTCATCTCGCGCGACGACTACGCGCGGCTCGGCGAGTTCGACGCGCTCTTCATCCGCCAGACGACCGCCGTCAACCACCACACCTTCCGCTTCGCCAGCCGCGCGCAGGCCGAGGGGCTGATCGTGATCGACGACCCGCGCTCGATCCTGCGCTGCACCAACAAGGTTTACCTCGCCGAGCTGCTGGAGCGGCACGACATCCTCGCGCCGAAAACCATCATCGTGCATCGCGACAACCTCGACGAGGTCTGCGCCCAGCTCGGCTTCCCCATTATCCTCAAGCAGCCCGACAGCGCGTTCTCCCAGGGCGTGACCAAGGTCAAGACGCGCGAGGAATTCGACGCGCGGGTGGACGAATTGTTTGAGCACACCGAGCTGCTCGTGGCGCAGGAATTTTTGCAGACCGGGTTCGACTGGCGCATCGGCATCATCGATCGCAAGCCGATCTACGCCTGCAAGTATTTCATGGCGCGCAAGCACTGGCAGATCATCGCCAACGCCGCCGGCGGGGCCGACTACGGCAAGGTCGAGGCCGTGCCGCTCGAGCTCGTGCCGCCGCACATCGTGCGCGCCGCCCTGCGCGCCGCCAACCTCATTGGCGACGGCCTCTACGGCGTGGACCTCAAGCAGGCCGGCCGCCACGCCTACGTGATCGAGATCAATGACAACCCCAGCATCGACGCCGGCTACGAGGACGCCCTGCTCAAGGACAGCCTCTACGAGCGCGTCATCGAGGTCTTCGCCCGCCGCCTCGAGCGCAGCAAGGAGCGCCGCGAAGAAGACTGAGTTGTGTTAACCACGAATGCACACGAATGGGCACGAACAGTTTAATATCCGATCATAGGCCGCTCCTGATGGCTTCGAGCCATTCGTGTGAATTCGTGTCCATTCGTGGTTAAAAAATAGAGTCACCATGCCTTTTCACCTCTTTGAACGCTTCGGCGTGGAACTTGAATACATGATCGTGCGGCGCGGCGATCTTGCCGTCGTGCCGTGGAGCGACCGCGTGCTCCGCGACGCGGCCGATGCGATCACTTCGGATGTCGCGCGCGGCGCCGTCACGTGGTCCAACGAGCTCACGGCGCACGTCATCGAGCTCAAGACCACTGACCCGGTGAAGTCGCTCGATGGGTTTGCCGCTGCGTTTGCCACCGAGGCCGCCGAGATCAACCAACGCCTTGCCACGCACGACGCCATGCTGCTGCCCACCGCGATGCATCCGCTCATGCGGCCCGACGAAGCGGTGCTGTGGACGCATGAGTTCAGCGAGGTCTACGCGACCTTTGACCGCATCTTCGATTGCCGCGGCCACGGCTGGTCGAATCTGCAAAGCGCGCACCTCAACCTGCCGTTTGCGAATGACGCGGAGTTCGCGCGCCTGCATGCGGCCATCCGCCTCGTGCTGCCGCTCCTGCCCGCGCTCGCCGCGTCCTCGCCGGTCGTCGAGGGGCGCGTCACCGGCTGGCCGGACAACCGGCTCGCGTTTTACCGCGGCAATTCCGCGAAGATTCCCGCGCTCTGCGGCCGCGTGGTGCCCGAGCCGGTGTTCAGCGAGGCCGCTTACGAGCGCGGCATTTTTCAACCGATTGCGCGGGCCCTCGCGCCGCACGATCCGGCCGGCGTGCTTGAGCCGGTGTTCAGCAATTCGCGCGGCGCGATCGCGCGCTTTGATCGCGGCAGCATCGAGATACGCCTGCTCGACTTGCAGGAATGCCCCGCCGCCGACCTCGCGATCGTGCGCACCGTGGTCGCGCTGCTGCGCGAACTCGTGGCGGAAACGCAATTGCCGCTCGCCGCGCAACAAGCTGCCACCGTCGATGAACTCGCCCCGGTCTTCAACCGCTGCGTCGAGCAGGGCGACGCCGCGCTCATCACCGAGCCGGTGATCCTCCGCGCCTTCGGTTGCACCGCAGATGCCGCCACCGCGCACGACCTGTGGCGCGGCGTGATCGCGCGGCTCAATCCCGCCGCCGCCGCCACTCCCGCCGAGCAACAGGCGCTGCAAACCTACGTCGCCCACGGCACGCTCGCCCGCCGCATCACAATGGCGCTCGGATCAAGCCCAACGCCGGAAACGATCACGTTACTTTACCGCCGACTCGCGGATGGCCTTGTCGCAAACCGAAGCTTCAAGGCGGGTAAAGCTATGGGCGTGTAGAGATGGAGGTTGCGAGGGCTGCGTCGAGCCGCGGTTCAGGGACTCTTGCCCAATCCGGGCATTGCCCGGATCATAAACTCGTCAAACAGTGGCACCGTGAAGGCCATTTCGCCGTAGGCCGGGCTGTAGATCATTCCTTTGTTGATGAGACTGGCCCGCGCCGGGCCGATGCTGTTGATCTTCACGCCCAGTGCGCTGGCGATATCACCGCTATGACGGGTGCCTGGCGCCAGCCCCGCCATGGCCCGCAGAAATTTCTTCTCCCCCGGCGTCAAGCGGTCAAAGCGCACCCGGAAAAACCCCTCGTCCAGGCGTTGGATCACGCTCGGCGTTGCGTCTTGGACAACTTGCAGCGTGATGGGCGAAGCGGCGGCGTGACTCCAAGCTTGGTAACCCCACTCTTGAATGAAGTAGGGATAACCTTGGGTCAGGCGGAAAACCTCCTGCAGCGCGGTCGGTTCAAATTTCACGCCCACTGCCTGAGTTGGGTCTTGCAGTGCTTTGTTGGCATCGGGTTCGGAGAGCGCTCCAATGTCAGGAAAGCTGAACAATCGTTCGGCATAGGATTTTGATTCTCCGGCCAATCGCGGGAGAATCGGCAGGCCGGCCCCGATCAAGACCATGGGCAACTGCCGCTGTTGCATCTTGTGCATGGCCATGATGAGCGCGCTCAATTCCCGCTCACTGAAATACTGAAGTTCATCGATCAGGAGGGCGACCGGTGTCCGTCGTTCTTCAGCCGCCTCGGCCACTGCAACCAACAGATTGGGCAAATCGCTTTCCAAATCTCCGCTGTCTGCCGTGCCTTTTTCCGGGTCGATATCCAAACCGATTTCGAGATCGCCCAACGATACCTTGACCCCGTCCATGAATCCCTTGAGCACGGCCAGGCCCCGCTTGGCTTTGTCTCCGGCCCCCGCTACTCGATCCAGTTCGAACAACAATTTACGCAGAGGTGGCACGAGCAGCGCCGCCAGCGATTTGGCCTCGTGTGCCTCCACGTTCACCGTGCGGTAGCTGGTCTTGAGTGCCAGGCGCTCAATCTCATTGAGTAGCACGGTTTTGCCGACTCCGCGCAGTCCTGTCAGCAACATGCTTTTTTCCGGGCGTTTCGCTTGAACACGACCGAGCAAAACACGCGCTTGTTCAAGAATGCCAGCGCGCCCGACCAATTCCGGCGGAGGTGAACCGGCCCCGGGTGAAAAAGGATTTTTGATCGAATCCATGGCAACCGGGGTAGTTTCTATCAAAATCTAACAAGTTCTAGGTGAAAATATATATAACCACCAATTAGTGCCTAGAAACGGCACGGCAAGCCTTTGATTTCGAGGTATAGACGGCAAAACGCATCGTTTTGCCGCGGCCGTGACACTGCGCAAACCGGGAATCCTGTTCGCGAACACAGGGTGTCCAGTGACCCAACGCAAAATTGTTGAGACTGGCGTCGCGCGCCGCACGTGGCAGGCTGGGGCGCGAGATGGCTGATGCGCTGACGTTTTCCCACCCCCACTTGAGCAGCCGCCATCTGGAGTGCGAGGTGCTCGTCGCCGGCGGCGGCGTGTCCGGCGTCTGTTGCGCGCTCTCCGCGGCGCGCAATGGCGCGCGCGTCATCCTCTGCCAGGACCGCCCGGTGCTCGGTGGCAACGCGAGCAGCGAGATTCGCATGCATGTCGTCGGCGCGAACAGCATGCGGCCCTGTGCCGATCTTGAGCTGGAGGCGCGCGAGACGGGTATCGTGGAGGAAATCCGTTTGGAGAACGCCGTGCGCAACGCGCAGCGCTCGCCATCGATGTTCGATCAAATCCTTTACGAGAAGTGCGTGGCCGAACCGAATCTCACGCTGATGCTCAACACCATGGTCGCGGGCGTGGCGAAGGCAGGCCGGCGCATCACGGCAGTGCAGGCTTTGCGGTTATCGACCGAGGGCATGAAAATAGGGTCAGCAACGGTCTTTCAGGCCTCGTCAATCTAAATACTTAAAACCTGACCCTTTTTGTCTTTTTCGCTCATCAGCGAACCGGTGCTGCTGCGCGCCTTCGGTTGCACCGCTGATGCCGCCACCGCGCACGACCTGTGGCGCGGCGTGATCGCGCGGCTCAATCCCGCCGCCGCCGCCACTCCCGCCGAGCAAGCTGCCCTGCGAACCTACGTCGCCCACGGCACGCTCGCCCGGCGGATCACGACTGCATTGGGATCAAGCCCAACGCCGGAAACGATCACGTTACTTTACCGGCAACTCGCTGATGGCCTTGTCGCAAACCGAAGCTTCAAGGCGGGTAAAGCTATGGGCGTGTAGAGATGGAGGTTGCGGGGGCTGCGTCGAGCCGCGGTTCAGGCACTCTTGCCCAATCCGGGCATTGCCCGGATCATAAACTCGTCAAACAGTGGCACTGTGAAGGCCATTTCGCCGTAGGCCGGGCTGTAGATCATTCCTTTGTTGATGAGACTGGCCCGCGCCGGGCCGATGCTGTTGATCTTCACGCCCAGTGCGCTGGCGATATCACCGCTATGACGGGTGCCTGGCGCCAGCCCCGCCATGGCCCGCAGAAATTTCTTCTCCCCCGGCGTCAAGCGGTCAAAGCGCACCCGGAAAAACCCCTCGTCCAGGCGTTGGATCACGCTCGGTGTTGCATCTTGGACAACTTGCAGCGTGATGGGCGAAGCGGCGGCGTGACTCCAAGCTTGATAACCCCACTCTTGAATGAAGTAGGGATAACCTTGGGTCAGGCGGAAAACCTCCTGCAGCGCGGTCGGTTCAAATTTCACGCCCACTGCCTGAGTTGGGTCTTGCAGTGCTTTGTTGGCATCGGGTTCGGTGAGCGCTCCAATGTCAGGAAAGCTGAACAATCGTTCGGCATAGGATTTTGATTCTCCGGCCAATCGCGGGAGAATCGGCAGGCCGGCCCCGATCAAGACCATGGGCAACTGCCGCTGTTGCATCTTGTGCATGGCCATGATGAGCGCGCTCAATTCCCGCTCACTGAAATACTGAAGTTCATCGATCAGGAGGGCGACCGGTGTCCGTCGTTCTTCAGCCGCCTCGGCCACTGCAACCAACAGATTGGGCAAATCGCTTTCCAAATCGCCGCTGTCTGCCGTGCCTTTTTCCGGGTCGATATCCAAACCGATTTCGAGATCGCCCAACGATACCTTGACCCCGTCCATGAATCCCTTGAGCACGGCCAGGCCCCGCTTGGCTTTGTCTCCGGCCCCCGCCACTCGATCCAGTTCGAACAACAATTTACGCAGAGGTGGCACGAGCAGCGCCGCCAGCGATTTGGCCTCGTGTGCCTCCACGTTCACCGTGCGGTAGCTGGTCTTGAGCGCCAGGCGCTCAATCTCATTGAGTAGCACGGTTTTGCCGACTCCGCGCAGTCCTGTCAGCAACATGCTTTTTTCCGGGCGTTTCACTTGAACACGCCCGAGCAAAACACGCGCTTGTTCAAGAATGCCAGCGCGCCCGACCAATTCTGGCGGAGGTGAACCGGCCCCGGGTGAAAAAGGATTTTTGATCGAGTCCATGGCAACCGGGGTAGTTTCTATCAAAATCTAACAAGTTCTAGGTAAAAATATATATAACTACCAATTAGTGCCTAGAAGCGACACGGCAAGCCTTTGATGTCGAGGTATAGACGGCAAAACGCATCGTTTTGCCGCGGCCGTGACACTGCGCAAATCGGGAATCCTGTTCGCGAACACAGGGTGTCCAGTGACCCAACGCAAAATTGTTGAGACTGGCGTCGCGCGCCGCACGTGGCAGGCTGGGGCGCGAGATGGCTGATGCGCTGACGTTTTCCCACCCCCACTTGAGCAGCCGCCATCTGGAGTGCGAGGTGCTCGTCGCCGGCGGCGGCGTGTCCGGCGTCTGTTGCGCGCTCTCCGCGGCGCGCAATGGCGCGCGCGTCATCCTCTGCCAGGACCGCCCGGTGCTCGGTGGCAACGCGAGCAGCGAAATTCGCATGCATGTCGTCGGCGCGAACAGCATGCGGCCCTGCGCCGATCTTGAGCTGGAGGCGCGCGAGACCGGCATTGTGGAAGAGATTCGCTTGGAGAACGCCGTGCGCAACGCGCAGCGCTCGCCGTCGATGTTCGATCAAATTCTTTACGAGAAGTGTGTGGCCGAGCCGAACCTCACGCTGATGCTGAACACCACGGTCGCCGGTGTGGCAAAGGAAGGTCGACGCATCACCGCAGTGCAGGCCCTGCGGTTATCAACCGAGGAGCGGTTTGAGATCCCGGCACAGGTGTTTGTCGATTGCACCGGCGATTCCGGTCTCGCCGCGGCCGCGGCCGCGGCGCACCTGGAAGGCCGCGAGGCGAAGGCACAGTTCGGCGAATCGCTCGCGCAGGACGAGGGCGACCATAAGCGGCTGGGCTCGACAATTCTCTTCATGGCGCGCAAGCACGACCGGCCGATACCGTTCACGCCGCCGCCGTGGGCGCGCAAGTTTACCGAGGAGCAGTTGAGGCTGCGGCCGCACGCGACGGGCGATGTCGATTACGGGCTCGAATACGGTTTCTGGTGGCTCGAGTGGGGCGGACAGTTCGACACGATTCGTGAAAACCCGAAAGTGCACCACGAGCTGCTCGCGATTGTGATGGGCATCTGGGACCACGTGAAAAATGGCGGTGACCACGGCGCGGACAATTGGGCGCTTGATTGGTTTGGCGCGGTGCCGGGCAAACGTGAAAGCCGCCGATTGATCGGCCGGCACGTGTTGACCGAGCGCGATGTGCTGGAGTCTACCGCGCAGCCCGATGCGATTGCGTATGGCGGCTGGCCGATTGACTTGCATCCACCCGAAGGGGTGGATCGGCCCGACGAAAAACCCTGCGCGCAACATCCCGTGCCGTGGCTCTACGACATCCCGCTGCGCTGCTGCGTCGCGCGCGATTTCGACAACCTGATGTTTGCCGGGCGCAACCTCTCCGCCACGCACGTGGCCTTTGCCTCAACGCGCGTGATGGCGACCTGCGGTGTGGTGGGCGAAGGTGTCGGCGTGACTGCGGCGCTGGCTGTGCGTAATCAAACCACGCCCGGTGCGATGGTTGATTCACCCGCGGCGATTACTGAAGTGCAGCAACAACTCCTGCGGCAGGACGCATGGCTGATCGGCCGCACACTCAATGACACGGGTGACTTGGTGCAAAGCGCGACGATCACGGCTTCGAGTGCCACGCCGAATGGTTCACCGGAAAACGTGCGCTCCGGCGTGACCCGCACCGTGACCGGTCCGCGCGGCGTGCAACCTGGGCGTGAACTGCCCGGCACGCATCGCTGGATCAGCGACCCGGCAAAAGGGTTGCCCGCGTGGATCGAACTCCGCTGGTCCGAGCCGCAAACCGTGTCGCGCCTCGAAATCATTTTCGACACTGGCCTGCACCGCCACCTCACGCTCACGCAGTCCGACGCGTATTGCGCGAAAATGTGCTGGGGCCAAGGCCAGCCCGAAACCGTGAAGGATTACGAAGTGTTTGTGGAGCGCGACGGCGTGTGGACGTCAGTCGCGACTGTGAGCGGCAACTGGCAACGCCGCATGCAGCATGCGATTGAAGGTAGTGCGATTACCGCGGTGCGTCTGCGAGTCATGGCGACGTGGGGTGGGAGTGAAGCGCGTGTGATGCGGATCAGTTGCCAATGAATGTCCGTCGAGAACAATTTGATTAGAAGCATATCCAGACCGCATATTTCATAAACATGAAACTTCTGATCATCGCATTGCTCTTCGCACTTTGTTCCGGGTGCAATACGGCCACGGATGATCAATACGCGCGCTTACTGTATTGGTCTGATGAAGAGTTTTCGGTCCGCTTTGTAGGCAATATGACGGATGCCGAAGTCGCCGTAGTCCGGGAAAAAATCAGCAAGACTCAATTTCCTGCACCTGCGCTCACAATTGATAGAATGCTGCCTCTAACGATTACGCCATTTGCCAGGGTTTTTGTGGATGGGAAAGATTTCATGCGTGGAGCCCCCGACCTCGGTGCGTATGAAGCGGTTGGTGGAAACATCAAGGATTACTGGCTGAATCAGAAGGTCGTCGTTCGTGTCGGCACGGTTTATTACTATAGCGACGATGACTATTTTTCGCGCCAAGAGTGGTATGAATTCATGACCCCCGAGCAGGCATATCGTCAGGACGATCGAGGCCCTGCTATGGGTCGGTAGTTGGGCGGGACTATCCGATTTTCACTCGCGCCCCTGAACGCCAGGCTTCGAAGCAGGCGAGATTGAACTTCACGGCTTGGATGCCTTCTTCGAGCGTGGCCATGAGGTCGGGCTTGCCTTCCATCGCGTCGAGGAAGTCGTTGGCCTGAATCGCGAACGGGCCGTCGCGGCCGAGCGGGGGAAAGCTTTCCCAAGTCCACTCGGTTTCGCCGAGCGCCGTCGAGCACGTGATGGCCCGCATCGCATGTCACCGAGGTCGTCATCTGATCGTAAACGACCGGTTGGTCTTACCGGCAGAGCCGTCAATTGAGTCTGGTGAAGCCTTTGTTAACGGCTGTTTTTCCAACGGCTTCAGCGAGTTTTCCCGCTTCGATGATTTCGGATATTTCCGTCATCGATTGATCAGAGGCGGCCAGGAGTGAGGCGATGCGTTCATCGTCATGAGCTAACATGATGTAGGAATAGCTCATGACCAGAAAGCCACGTGATTGCATCGCTCGCACATAGAGGGTCTGCGCGAGAGAAGATTCTGACCCCAGGTCGAATGACATGAACGGCGTGGCGGGCATACCGCTGACCTTGAGGCGACAAGCGGGATGGCGCGCGGCAAGTTCTCGAAGTGAGGCTTGGAGGCGACCGCCGCGTTCATTGATCAGGGCGGTGAGGTTGATTTCCTGTGCCTTGTTTAACACCGCCAGGGCCGCTGCCGGTCCGACGCCATCAGTCCAATAACTGGAGGAGATGAAACTTGATTTCGCGGCGTCCATGATAGTTTCCCGTCCGACGACGGCGCCAAATGGAAACCCATTGCTCATGGCTTTCGCATAGACGGCCATATCGGGTTCAACCCCGAGGGTGCTCATCGCGCCGGGAAATCCGTAACGCAGTCCACTGGTTACTTCGTCGACCACAAATACTCCGCCGGCGGCACGACAGCGTGCGGCCACTTTCGCGACGAAATCATCCTGGGGGCGCTGGGACCGCATCGGCTCCATGACGACGGCGGCGAAGTTGTGGCCGAGTTTCGCGAGTGCCGTTTCAAACGATTCGAGATCGTTGTAGCGAAACGGCACCGAGGTGCCCTTGAGTTCGCGGGGCACTCCGTGCGGTTCGAGGCCGGGGATGAGGTGCCCGTCGAGGGCACTCGATTCGCCGAGGTTGGCGGCGAGATACCAATCGTGCCAGCCGTGGTAACCGCAGAAGGCGATGCCGCTTTTGCCGGTGGCCGCGCGCGCGATTCGCACGCTCATCATCATCGCGTCGCCACCACCGCGGGCGTAGCGGACCTTCCCGGCCCACGGGTGCAGGGCGAGCAGTTGTTCGGCGAGCTCAACCTCCTGAGGATTGACCAAGGTGCAATACGATCCGAGGGAGAGTCGCCGCCGCACAGCCGCATTCACATCTGGATCGGCGTAGCCAAGGAGGATCGCACCGATCCCGCCGGCGAAATCGAGGTAGCGTCGCCCCTGGAGATCCCACACATCCGAACCGGAGCAACGCGAGAAATAAGATGGCCAGCCTTGGGCGTCAAAGAGTTCCGCGTGTTTGGAAAGCAATCCGGTTCCGCGGGAAATGACTGACTTGGCGTGGGCCCACGCGGCTGGCCCGTCGGGCTGGGTTGGCACGGTCGCCTTCGGTAAATGTGGTGCGAGCGCGCGGAGGGCATTGCCCAGAAAGATATCATTCACGTCGCTGGAGTTTAGCCCCGCATCGTCACAGGCTTCGCGCAAGCAGAGGAGGGATTCGATTCCCACCAAGGTGAAATCGGTGGCGGTGGGCGCGGCGAACCCTTCGCTCAACGTTTCGGGATGAAGCCAGAAAAATCGATCTCCGGTGGAGATGCAGCGGCCGCGCAATTCACTCACCGCGAAATCGGAGCCCCACAGCACACGGCGGGGGCCGAGATGTTTGAGTGCCGCGGCGAAGGATTCAGTTTCGCAGATTGCGGAGGTGTCGACGACGACATTGTCGAGATCGACAAGGGAATTTAATCCCTCGCGCGCGTGTCGGTAGTTGAAGCTGCGGCCGATGTGCGCGAGAATCAGCGTGGCCTGCGGATAGGCGCGGCATAGTCGTCGCACATCGCGCTGGTTCGTTTCATCGGCCATCGCGCGGTCACGCACGATGTGAAGCAGCAGGACACCGTGGATTTCATGCAGGAGTTCCCACATCCACTCGGGCGCGAATTCCTCGACACGGGCATTCATCGTATCCGTGCGACGGGAGTAGCAGTGGTAGACTTTGATGCCACAATAGCGTCCGCTACGCAGGGCGACGGCGATGCGCTCTGGATCATCTTCTGGTGAGGCCAATAGGAGTGATCGACTGAGATCGCTGCCATGAGCAGCAACTTCGTCAGCGAGCCACTCGTTGATCGCATCGCGATCGGCAGTGGGATGCGGCATTCCGAAATACAGCCCGTGAATCGTTTTCGCAGGCATGTAACGCTGCAGGGCCTCCCGATGTGCTCGACAGCCGAGAGCCCCCCCCGGTTTTAAGAAACCCCACGCTTCTGTTCCGAAATGATCGGGATGATATGGGTGCGTGTGGATATCGAAGATTTCGTCGGGAATGAACTCCTCAAGTTTCCGGACTAATGCTTGGTCACTTCGGTTGAGTTGGCGGGTGTATTGCATACGAACCGGGTGGTGCGGGTTCCAGTTTTCTGCAATCGAATCAACCCGAACCTATGCTTACCCGTGCGCCCGATCGCCAGGCCTCGAAGCAGGCGAGGTTGAATTTTACGGCTTGGATGCCTTCGTCGAGGGTGGCCATGAGGTCGGGCTTGCCGGCCATCGCGTCGAGAAAGTCGTTGGCCTGAATCGTGAACGGGCCGTCGCGGCCGAGCGGGGGAAAGCTTTCCCAGGTCCACTCGGTTTCGCCGAGGGCCATGCGGCCCCAGCGCGTGTTGTGAAACTCGACCTTCACGCTGCCGCCGGGGCAGTTGAATTGCATGGTGGCCTCGTTGGGCGCTTGGAACTGGTTGAGCGTGTAGGTGAGGATGGCGCCGTTGCGGTTGCGCGTGGTGACGGACACGGTGTCCTCGACCTCAACGCCGTCGAGCACCTGGTGGCCGGCGTCGCAGAGCACCGAGGCGGTCGGGCCGGTGATCCACTCGGTCAGGTTGAACATGTGCGTGATCGCATCCTGAATGGCGCCGCCGCCCTGCGCGTGGTTGTTGTAATAAATCTCGCGGTAGGCGGGGCGGAAGGTCGGGAAGTTTTGCCCGGAAATGATCGTGGCGGCGCGGATGGGACCGAAGGTGCCGGTATCGAGAAACGCCTTGGCGGCACGCACCTCGGGGCGACTGTGCTGCACGTAGGCGACGCGGCAGACCTTGCCGCTGGCGGCCGCGGCGGCTTGCAACTCGGCCATGCCGTCGAGGCTGAGCGAGAGCGGCTTTTCGATCAGGCAGTGTTTGCCGGCCTGCAGCACCTTGGTGGCGATGGCGACGTGGCTGGTCGCGGGCGTGGCGATGAGCACGGCGGTGACGGCGGGATCGGCGAGCGAGGCTGTCCAATCAGCCGACGTGGCGGCGCCGTGCTTTTCTGCCATGGCGGCGAGGATCGCGGGACGATTGTCGCACGCGATGACATTGCAGCGGCCGGTGGCTTGGAAGTTGCGCAAGTGGCGTTCGCCGATGCTGCCACAACCAATGATGAGGACGGTGGGAAGAGTGGACATGGAGGGAAGAAGGAAGAAGTGGGATAATTGCGCTTATGATTTACGGCCGCAAAAAGGCGCAAAGCATCATGTCGCGAAAGTTGCGTGTGAGGCGCCTATAGGCGCGCGTTGCGGGGAACGAAACAGGAACTGATTTTTGCGTCTCTTTGCGGCCATTGCATGAAGTCTGGGGGTGGCGGGGTTCGGCGATGAGCGAGGCGATGGTGATCGGGGTGCCGAGATAACCCGCGCCGCCGGTGACCCAAATGACTTTGCCGGCGGGGGTGTTCATGAGCGGGAGGCGGGATCAGGCGATCCCGCCCTACAAGGTTCTAAACCACACGAGGCGGGGATCGGAATCCCCGCCCTACAGTGGCGGAAAGATGAAGCAGCGGAGATCATGCGTGGAAGCGAATGACCTGGCGGGCGACTTCGCCGCGATCAAGGGCGTCGAAGCCTTCGTTGACTTGCGCGAGCGCTAGCTCGCGGCTCTTGAGTTTCTCCACCGGCAGCATGCCGGCCCGATACAAATTCATGAAGCGCGGCACATCGCGCGGCGGCACGCAGGAGCCCATGTAGCTGCCGACGAGCTGGCGCTCCTCGGCGGTGATCGAGACGGCCTGGAGCGAAAGCTGCTGGTCGGGATGGGGCAGGCCGATCGCCACGGTTTTGCCGCCGCGGCGCGTGGCGGCGTAGCTCTGCGCGAGCACTTTGGCGTGGCCCACGGCCTCGAAGGCAGTTTCGGCCCCGCCGTGCGTGAGATCCTTGATGGCGGCGACGGGATCGTCGAGGCGGGGGAGGATGGTGTGCGAGGCGCCGCAGCATTTCGCGAGCTCGAGCTTCGAGTCGACGGTATCGACCGCGATGATCGGCCACGCGCCGGCGGCGCGCGCGCCCATCACGGCGCTCAGGCCCACGCCGCCGAGGCCAAAGACGGCCACGGGGGTGCCGGGCGCGACCTTGGCGGTGTTCACCACGGCACCGACACCGGTCATGACCGCGCAGCCGAAGAGCACGGCGATTTCGAGCGGGATATCGTCGTCCACGCGCACGAGCGACTCGCGCGCGGCCACGGTGTATTCGGAGAAACCGGAAACGCCGAGGTGGTGATTGAGCAGTGTGCCGTCCTGGCGGCGGAAGCGGCGGGTGCCGCGCAATAGCGTGCCCGCGACGTTGGCCGCGCGCCCGTGTTCACACAGGTTGCCGCGGCCCGAAACGCACATCGAACAACGGCCGCAGACGGGCACGTAGGAAAAGACGACATGATCGCCGGGTTTCAGATCGTCCACGTCCGGCCCGATGTCGCGCACGATGCCGGCGGCCTCATGGCCGAGCACCAGGGGCAACGGCCACGGACGCGAGCCGTTGATCACGGAAAGGTCCGAGTGGCAAAGCCCGGCGGCGGCGATCTGGACCAGCACTTCGCGCGGTCCGGGGCCGTCCAACTCGAGTTCCTCGATGACGAGCGGCTTGGAGGCGGCGTAGGGCGCCGGCCGGCCCATTTGTTTCAAAACAGCGGCGTTGGTTTTCATGGGGCAGGGGTGGGTGTGTGAGGCGGGATCAGGCGATGCCGCCCTACGGGATGGACGACGGGGCGGGGAGCGGAATCCCCGCCTTGCAATGAAATGCGCGCGCGGGGGAAATCATTTCGCGGTGTAGCCGCCGTCGACCGGGATGTTGACGCCGGTGACGTAAGTGGAGGCGTCGCTCAGGAGGAAGACGACGGCGCCGTTGATTTCGTCGGGGTTGGCCATGCGGCCGAGCATGGTCATCTTGCCGTAGCGCTCGAGAAACGCGTCGGCTTGCGGGTTCGCTGGATTGTAGATGCCGCCGGGCGAGACGGTGTTGCAGCGCACCTTCTTGAGGCCGAAGTAAGAGGCATAGAACCGCGCCAGGTTGAGCATGCCGGCCTTGTGGAAAAAGTAGTCGGGCATCGCGGACATGGCGGTGCCGGTGTAGTTGTGCGGGTTGGGGCCGACCATGCCCATCATTGAGGAAATGCCCACGATGCTGCCGCCGGTTTCCTGCTGGCTCATCGTGTCGGCAAACGCGTTGATCGTGAGGTAGAATCCGGTGGCGTTGGTCTCCATCGAGTCGCGCCACTCCTCGGCGTGCGGCTTCTGGCCCTTCATCGGGCGGCTGACGGTGTTGTAAACAAGACCGTCGACGCGGCCGTGCTTGGCGAGGATCGCGTCGCGAAACGCGAGCACCGAGGCCTCGTCGCTGACGATGAGCTTCTCGGCGTCGACCTCGACGCCGGCCTTGCGGGCGTAGGCGCGATCTTCCCTGAAATTGGCGGGGTCGCGCGTGCCGACGACGAGCTTGGCGCCGGCCTGGCCGAGGGCGACGACGAGTTCGCGGCCGAGCAGGCCGGTGCCGCCGGCCTGGGCGATGACCTTGCCCTCGAGGGTGATGCCTTTGGGGGTGCTCATGCGGTTGGCATTTTAGTTTGTCATGAAGATATCTTGAGCGTGGTGGGCGTGCATCTCGCGGACGCGGGAACTGCGCGCATGACGGGCGCAGGGACGCGCCCGTCCACCTTTAATCAAACCTTCAGGCATAGGGATTGGCGTTCTTGGCGGAGTCGGGGAGGGCCTCGACGCTGGTTTGGATGAGCTTGAGACGGTCGCGGAAGTAGCCCTGCAGCCCGCCGACATCGGAGCCGAGGTTGAACACGTTGACGCCTTCCGCCACGAATTGCTCGAACGGCGCGAAGAGGCCGGAGGTCATGGCGAACTTGCCGTTGCGGCGCGCGGCCTTGGCCACGCGCTGGCGGGCGGCGGTGACCTCGGGGGCGTTGAGCTGGCCGGCCTTGCCGATGCGGTGACTGAAGTCGCCGGGACCGAAGAGGAAGCCGTCGAAGCCGGGGACCGCGGCGATTTTCTCGACCTGCTCGAGGCCCTCGGGCGATTCGATCTGCAGGACCACGAGCTTCTCGGTGTTGCTGTTTTCGAGATAGTCATCCTGCGGCACCGCGCAGTAGAGGCCATCGGTGCAACCGCCGTCGAGGGCGCGTTTGCCGATCGGATGGAAGCGGGTCATCGAGACGATGCGCTCCGCCTCCCCGGCGGACTCGACGTGCGGCACGATGATGCCGGTGGCGCCGGCCTCGAGCGGGCGGATGTAGTCGGAGTAGCCGCCCTTGGAGACGCGCACGAGCGTGTCCATGTCGTGCAAACGCGCGGCGCGGATGGTGTGCTCCAGCGTGGTCCAGTCGGTCGGCACGTGCTCGTTGCAGAGCCACGCGGCGTCGAAACCGCAGACGCCGGCCAGCTCCGTAACCCGCGGATCGGTGAGGTTGAACTTGATGACGGTGGGAAATTTGCCCTCACCGAGGAGACGCTTGATGCGGCTGGAACGAAGCTTGGTCATGAGTTGGGTTGAGTTTGGGTTTTGAGAAATAGGCGGGGAAGCGAGACGTTTTAGCTAACGCGGATTTCAGCGTGGTTCAACCTCGCTGAGCTTGACGACACGACCGCCCTGCTCGCGACTGAGGCGGCCGGCGATGACGAGTTTCATGAGCTCGACGGTTTCGGAAAACGGGAACGGGTGCGTGCCAGTGCGCAGGTAATCGATGAAGGCGACGAGCTGGGCGCGGAACGAATAAAACGTGTCGCCGCTGGCGAGGGCGCGGCTGCCGGCGGTGCCGCAGAGCTGGAGCTGGCCGAAGCCGCCGAACATGTCGGCGATGGCGGTGACGATGACATCGACGCCGCGCCGGTGGGTGAAGTGAACGACATTGCGGTCCTTCGTGCCGGTGTTTTGCGCGGTGAGGAAACCGGGGCCGAGGATCGGGTAGATGGCCTCGAGCGCGTGGATGCCGTAGGTTTCCCAAGCCTTCGGCGTCGTGATGCTGACGTAGCGCAGATCGCCGAGTTCGTAAGTGGAAAGATGGTAGGGGTGAAACTCCTTGCAGTAGCGCATGGAGCTCGAGGACATGATGGCTTTGCCCGCGGCGACCCAATCGACAAAGGTTTTGAGGTCGGGCTCATTGTCCGCGAGCGGTTTGTCGATGAAGACGGGCAGGCCCGCTTCAACGAAGGGACGCGCGCGTTCGACGTGCTCATAACCGAGGTCGGTGGCGATGATCACGGCGTCCACCTGTCCGATCACATCGGTGGCGCGTTCCACAACGTTCGGAATGAGCGAGCACTTCGCCACGTGTTCGGCGGTGAAGCCGCCTTCGCCCGCGCAGTGGATGTGCGTGACCTTGGCGCCGGGGATCGCGAGCGTCTCGGCGGGTTGCTTGTTGAGGTATTGGGGAATGCCGGCAAACGGGCACTCCTTCGTCATGGCCTCGCGATCGTAGCCGTTGAACATGGCGCTCCACGAATACGGATGGCCGTTGCCGGGCGTGCAGCCGAGGACTGCAAGGCGGATGTTATCAGGGTCTTTGACGAGGCTCATGACGCGGGGGCGGTTACTTGACCTTCGGCACGGCGATGCAGTCGATCTCGTAGTGGAGCGTCGGCGGCAGGCAGCCGGAGATGGTGGTGCGGGCGGGCAACGGATCCTTGAAATACTCGCGGTAGAGCTGGTTGTAGAGCGGAGAGTTGGCGGAGTCGCGGATGTAGTTGCGCGTCTGGATCACGTGGGCGAGGTCGCTGCCGGCGGATTCGAGCACATCGCGCAGGTTTTCCACCGAGCGGCGAAACTCCTCTTCAAACGTGCCCGAAATGATCTTGCCGGTCTTGTCCACCGACGCCTGGCCGGAGACGAAGATCAAGTCGCCCACGCGCACGGCGGGGCTGAAGGGGAGGTGCGACACGGGAGTGTTCTCGTCGCGCGGGTAGGATACGATCGGGTTGGTCATAAAAAGGTGAAGTGCGGAGTGGTGATGGGATCGAGCGGGTAGATCGGCCGGGAGAGATGCTTCCACGGCAGGCTCGCCAGATTGTTGGTGCAGGGGCCGGGAGTGTCGACGTAGTGCGTGACTTTCGTGATGGGGTCATAACCACGACGATGAGCGACGGCGGCTTTCACGCCGATCACGGCAAACGCCTTCGGTTCGATGCCCTGGCTGCGATATTGGCCGAGATCGAACGGCGGCGTCTTCTTCGACGTAATCAAAATCGTGGTGCCTTTGCAGCGCACGACCGCGCTCGGCCCCATGGCGATGTGCATGCCGTTCATCGAGGCGAGGTGGCTGTTCTTGTCTTCCAGCTCGAAGTGGCCGTCGCTGCGTGAAACGAACGTGGCTTCGATCTCGACCGGGCCGGGATCGAGTCGCGAACCGCGCCCGCCGATCGCGATCGTCCGGGTGTCGCCGGGCTGGAGAGCGGCGAGCGCGGTGACGGCCGCGGGATCGTTGATACACACGAGGGAATTGGGCGTTTCATGCTTGAGCAGCGCGCGCAGGACGCTGGTGCAATCACCGGGCGCGCCGCCGCCGATGTTGTCGGCGGGCTCGACCAGGAGAACCGGCCCGGCGACATCGCGGGGCAACGCGGCCACGACTTCCTCGACCGGCGGGTAAGTGATGACGCCGCTTTCGCGCAGCGACCATGCGAGATCAGCGCCGCGTTTCAGGACCGCGTGCGCAGCGGCAGTGTCGCCGGTGTAGATCACGCTGAGCGAGAGCCCGGTGTCGGGCGTGTCGGCAAAGGCGAACCCCGGCGCGATGTTGCAGGCCCAGATGTGCGGGTTCTCCGTCTCGACCTTGCGGGCGAAAAGTTTGAGCGCGAGCATCGGGTCGGTGGCGGTGCCCGTGCCGGGCGGCGCCCAAATGATCGGAATGCGACACCAGCCCATCCGGGGCACGGCTTCTTCCCGCAAAGCGCGGCCGAGCAGCTGGGTGGCGCGCATGGCGCTTTCGCGCGAATCGGTGTGCGGGTTCTCGCGATAAGCCACGAGGCCGTTGGCGAGCCGGCACATCTTCGCCGTCATGTTGGCGTGGAGATCGAACACGCCGAAAATCGGCACGGTGCTTCCACCGGGCAGCGCGCGGATGCGTTCCAACAATACACCTTCGGGATCGGTGAGTGATTGCGTGGCCATCGCGCCATGCAACACGAGGTAGATCGCGTCGACGCCCTCGGCGAGCGCCGGGGCCGCGCGTTCGACGAAACCGCGCCAGAACGCGTCGAACGCTTCGTCCTCCACGATACCGCCGGGGCTGACCCGCGCGTCGATCGTGGGGATGACCTCGAAACCAAGTTCAGCGGCCGCAGTCAGGAAACCGTCGGTCGGGGACGCGTCCCCGAGCTTTTGCAGAATGGCATCGCCATAGGTGACCTCGAAATCAGACCACGCGGTCGCGCCGTCCACAAACGTGTGGGTTTCGTGAAACAGGCCGGCGAAGAGGACGCGTGGCTTCATCGGGAAAGATGTAGGGCGGGATCGCCTGATCCCGCCTTAGAATCTCGCACAGGCGGGGTCAGCGACCCCGCCCTACAACTAGGAATTTGTGTCGCGGCATGCATCGTTCGTTCACGCGGCCGGTTTGTATTCCGCGGCGTGGCGGGCAAAGGCCGGGGCGGCGCGGCGGAGGGTCTCGTCGATGTCGGCCTCGGTGTGGGCCAGGCTGATTGACCAAAGGCCGCGTTCGATGGCGCGCACGCCTTCCTCAAGCAGGCAGCGGCGCAGGTGGGCCCAACGCGGGGCGTCGTGCCGCGTGACGTATTCGCGGTAGTTCATGACCGGACCGGTCGCGGCGCCGGGCTTCGGCATGACGGTGTGAAACGCGAGACCGGGGCCCTGCGGCGCGAAGGGGATGTTGTGTTTGGCGGCGAGGGCCGTGAGACCGGCCATGAGTTTTCGTCCGAGCGCGTTGGTCGAGACGGGCAACGTGTCACCGCGCGCGATGATTTGATCCAGGCACCATTTGCTGGCGGCGAGGCAGAGCGGATTGCCGTTGAGCGTCCCGGCGTGAATCGATTCCCCCGAGATGATCTTGGCCATCGCGGCCTTGGTGCCGCCGATCGCGGCAAACGGGGTGCCGCCGCCAATCGCCTTGCCGAGAATCGTGAGGTCGGGCTTGTAGCCGTAGTAACCCTGAGCGCAGGCGCCGCCGAAACGAAAGCCGGTGATGGTCTCGTCCGAAATCATCATGATGCCGTCACGATCGCAGAGCTCGCGCACGGTTTGGAGGAAGCCCTTGACCGGTTCGATGCAGCACGTGTTGCACAGTGCGGGCTCGAAAATGATCGCGGCGATTTCGCCTTTGTGCCGGTCCACGCAGCGACGCAGGTGTTCGACGTCGTTCCAGTGCGCGACGACGAAATGATCGGCGACCTCGGGAATGTAACCCTTGCTCGGGTGGGTGCGCGGCAGTTCATCGCTGTCGGTCCAGGAGGCGGGCGGATTGGCGAAACCGATCAGGCCCTCGTCGCCCCAACCGTGATAGTGGCCCTCGAACCGCAGGATGAGCTGACGGCCGGTGGTGGCGCGGGCGAGACGAAACGCGGCCATGACGGCCTCCGTGGCGCAGTTGTTGAAGCGCACGAGTTCGACCGACGGAATCATTTTGACCAAGCGTTCGGCGACCTCGCATTCGAGTTCGCATTGCGCGGCCCAGTGCAGGCCGAGTTTGGCCTGGGCGGCAATCGCCGCGGCCAGGCCGGCAGGGGCGTGACCATAAAGCAGCGCGCCCTGGCCGAGTTGATAGTCGAGGTATTCGTTGCCATCGACATCCCAGCAACGCGGGCCGTCGCCCTTGGCGAAGTAGAGGGGCACGGGCTGTTCAAGTTTGCGGATGCCGCTGTTGACGCCGCCGGCGATACTGTGCTGCGCGCGATTAAAGAGCTCGGAGGATTTGGTGAACGTGTAGGGCATGACGAAATTTGGAGTTTTGTAGGTTGGGTTTTGTCTTTTTTCACGCGGGTGCGCGCAGCCGGTCCTTTTGCAGGGACGCGGAGAGTTGGCGCATGGTGGAGATGAGCGCGGTGCGGCGCTCATCGGGAAAACGGTTGACGGGCACGGACACACTAATTCCGGCGAGCGGCTCGCCCATGGGTTGCAGTGAGATCGCCACACAGGCGACGCCGGCGACGGTTTCCTCCTCCTCGAGCGCGCAACCGCGGGCGAGAGTGGCGGAAAGTTGGTTGTCGAGTTGCTGCAGGGCGGAGCGGCGGCCGCGGGGAGGCAGGGCGGCGCTCAGGCGCTTGATCAGACGCGCGCGCTGCTCATCGGGCAGCCACGCAACAATCGCCCGGCCGAGCGCGGTGGTGTGAAACAGATCGCGGGCGCCGGGCTTGACGATCCAGCGCAGAGGCTGCGTCGTTTCCACCACGTGCACATACCGCACATAGATGCCTTCCAACATACCGAGGTTGACGGTTTCGTCATACTGCTGGTGCAGCTGTTCGAGGGTCGGACGCACGCGGGTTTCCAACGCATCGTCGCGGCCATGGGCACGCAGGGAAGCAAGGCGTTCGCTCAGCGCGTAACTGCCGCGCCGGGGGGCGTTGTCGAGATAGCCCAACTCGCGCAGGCTGCGCAGGATGCGGTGCACGGTCGGTTTCGGCAGCCGGCTCTCCTCGGCCAATTCCGCGAGACTGAGCGGGCGCCCGGTGCGGGCCAGCACCTCAAGAATCGAAAAAGCTTTGTCGAGAACGGCGATACTCATGCAAAAACGCTTTACATTTCGTTTCACAATGTGAAATACAGATTTCGTCAAACAAAATTACACCGTGATCATCGATTGCCATAATCATCTCGGGGTTGATCTGCTTTTTTATCTGAATGGCTGGCATCCCTACGCGCAGGATTTGCCGACGCTGGTGACGGAGGGCCGGCATTGCGGCGTGGACCGTTGGGTGGTTTTCCCCATGGTCAGCAACCTCACCTTCGGCGTGTCCGCGATGCGTCAGGGCCGCCTGGAAACCGGCGGCATCGAGCGCGTGCCTTACGCCTACGAAAACGAGCGGATGCTGCGCGAGGTCTACCAACTGTATCCCGACTTGGGCAAAGCCACGTTGCCGTTTGCGATTCTCGATCCGCTGCGCGAGACGCAAGCGCAGGCGGCGAAGCTGCGCGAATTATATCAGGAGTTTCCCTTCTACGGCCTGAAAATCCAGGCGACGATCATCAAGTCGGACGTGACCGCGTTGTTGCGCGAAGGCCGCGTGTTCTTGGAACTGGCCGAGGAGCTCAACCTGCCGTTTCTCATTCACTCCAGCGTGGGCGACGACAAGTGGTCGCAGGCACGGGACATTCTCAAGGTGGCCGAAGCCACGCCGTCGGTCCGGTTCTGCCTCGCCCACTCCTGCCGCTTTGACCACGAGTGCCTCGACCGCGTGGCCGAGTTGCCGAATACTTGGTTTGATTGCTCGGCGCACCGCATCCACTGCGAATGTGTGCAACTCGGCATGCCGAACGTCGCGCTGGCGGACCGGCGGTTTCCCGCCGACTATCGCGATCCCGATGCGGTGCTGCAGGCGCTGGCCGAGGCGTATCCGACGAAGTTTATCTGGGGCTCCGACACGCCTTTCCAAAGCTACGTTGACAGCCAATATTCGCTGCGCAGCACGTATGCGGAGGAGGTGGCGTGCCTCAACACCGTGAAGGGCAAACTGCATGAGGCGATCGCCCACGACAACCTGCTGAACCTGCTCCAATTAAAAGATGAATCCATTCTCACTCGCGACTAGTGCGGCGTTGGTAACCGGCTCTTCGAAGGGCATCGGTCATGCGATTGCGATGGGCCTGCATCAGGCCGGCGCTGACGTGGTGTTTCATGGCAACACGGCCAAGCCGGACAACATGCCGGCCGGCAGTGCGTTTTTGCAGGGCGACCTGCTGGACCCGGAAGGCTCCACCAAACTGGTGGCCGCCGCCTTTGCCGCCCGGCCGAATCTGGACCTGCTGGTGGCGAATGCCGGCAGCTTCTTCGACAAACCGTTTCTGGAGATGGATCCGGCCACGTGGGACCGCACGATGGATCTCAACGTGCGCGCGACCTATTTCCTTTGCCAGGCCTTTGCCAAGGAACTGGTGGCGCGGAAACGTCCCGGGGCGATGGTTTTGGTGTCATCGACCAATGGTTTTCAAGCCGAGGAGGATTCCACGGCCTACGACAGTTCGAAAGGGGCCTTGGTGATGATGACGCGCAGTCTGGCCATCGCGCTCGCCCCGCATGGCATCCGCGTCAATGGGCTCGCGCCCGGATTGATTCGCACGCCCCTGACCGCGGCGCTCGGGCATTCCGCCAAGAGCAAACATTACGAAAAGAAGATTTTGCTGGAGCGTCTCGGCGAGGCCGAGGATTGCGCCGGCACCGCCGTGTTCCTGCTCTCCCCGGCGTCGGCTTACGTCGTCGGCCACGTGGTGGTGGTGGATGGCGGCTTGACCGTGGGCCAAATCGGCCGGATGTAATCTCGCCATGGCCGCCCCAACCGCAACGATTTCGGGCCTGACGACCCCCGTGGTGCTGCTCGATCGCGTGAAGGTCGAAAACAACATTCGCACCATGCAACTGGCGTGCGATGCCGCCGGGGTGAAGCTCTGGCCGCACATCAAGACGCACAAGATGGTCGAAGTGGCCCGCCGGCAACTTGCCGCCGGAGCCGAGGGCCTGACCTGTGCCAAGTTGGGTGAGGCCGAGGCCATGCTGCCCTCGGGGGTGAAACGGATTTTCATCGCGCACTCGCTGGTCGATACGCGCATCGCGCCGCGGCTCGCGGCCCTGGCGGATCAATTGGCAGAACTGCGGGTGGCCGCGACCAGCCCCGCGCAAACCGAGGCCCTCGTGAAAGTCGCACAAGCCGCGGAATGCAACCTCAAGGTCATGATCGCCGTGGACACGGGACTGGGCCGTGAAGGCGTGCGCTATGCGACGGAGGCGAACAAGATCGCGGCTTTGATCAAGGCTTCGCCGCACCTGGAACTGGGCGGATTTTACACCCATGAAGGCCAGCTATATGCGGCGGATCCCGGCGAGCAGCAGGCCAAGGTGGTTGAAGTGCTCGACCGCTTGGCCGCCGTGCGCGATGCCGTTGATCCGAAACAACCGCTCTGGCCCGGTTGCAGTGTGACAGCCAAACTCATGGCCGCGACGGGCCGCGTCCAAGTGGTGCGGCCCGGTGCCTACATGTTTGGCGACATCGCCTTGGCGGTGACGTCACGTGTGATGCCAGTCAGCGACGTGGCGGTGCAAGTGTTCGTCACGGTGGTGGATCGCCCCGAGCCCGGCCTCGCGTTGATTGACGCCGGCTCAAAAGTCTTTTCCTCCGACAAATCGCCCAAGGGCGTGTTCGCCATGATGGTGGACGGGCGCGATATCCAAGTGGTGCGCGTGAACGAGGAGCACGGCTATCTGCGCGGCCGGGACGTCGACACCCTGCGCATCGGTGACCGGATCAAGCTGATGCCCGCCCACATTTGCCCGGTGATCAACCTCACGGATTACGTGTTGGTGACCGAAGGCGACCAAGTGGTCGATCGCTGGCGGGTTGATGCCCGCGGTCGGGTGGATTGAATCTCAGGCTGGCGCAACCGGTCGGCCGGTTTCGGCGGAAGCATACAGTGCCCGGATGATGGCCACGGCATTGCGGGCTTCCGGTCCGTTCACACCGAGTGGAGTGCCGTCGCGCAGGTGGTGCACGAGATCCTGGATTTGGCGCAAGTGGCCTTGATGGCTGATGGCTTTGGGATCGCTCGCGCCCGAGCCCATCGCGGTGTCGGCCGCGGCGCGGCGGATGGCTTCGTCTTCGGGTTGGGCCTCGCGGAAGTCCCAGCGCGTGATCGTGTCGTCCTCGAGGCAGGCCGAACCGTGTTCGCCGCAGATTTCGATGCGACGTGACCAGCCCGGAAACGCAGCGGTGCTGGTTTCGATGGTGCCCAGCGCGCCATTGGCGTAGCGCAGCGCGGCCACCGCGGTGTCCTCGCCTTCGATGCCGGTGTGCACCCGGCGGGTTTTCTGGCCGGCTACCTCGACCGGCAGGCCGGCGAACCATTGTAGCAAATCGATGCCGTGAATGGCTTGGTTAATCGTGGCACCGCCGCCATCAAGCGCGAGCGTGCCTTTCCAGCCCTGATAATACGACGGTTGGCGAAACCATTTCACGTAGGCGCTCGCGAGCACGAGCCGGCCGAAGTGGCCCGCGTCAATCGCGGCCTTGATACGCTGGGCGCCGGCGCCGAACCGCGCTTGAAAAATCGGAGCCACGACCACGCCGGATCTTTGCGCGGCATGGAGCATCGCATCGACGCGTTCGACCGTGATTTCGAGCGGCTTTTCCACGACCACATGTTTGCCCGCGGCGATGGCGGCGAGGGCGGGTTCGAGGTGCGCGCCGCTCGGCGTGGTGATGCAGACCACCTGCACGTCGTCGCGGGCGATCAACGCAGCGACATCGGTGGTGTGAAACGCGGCGCCGTGTTTCTCAGCGAGGGCTTGGGCCGTGGCGGCATTGCGGCCGGCCACGCCGATGAGTTTTGCGCCGGTGGCGTCGGCGATGGCGCGCGCGTGATAGTCCGCAATCATGCCGCTGCCGATGATACCGAAGCCGAGGTCGCTCGATGAGGTCATGCGTCCAGGTTGACGATTGTGGATGCCGCCGTCGATGTTCGGATTTTTCTCCGCGCCCATCCGCGTGATCCGCGGGAAGTTTGACTTGGCCGGACACCGCGTGCGTGCTGGTGGCATGGCGCAAAAATCCGATGGCATGAACTATGCCCCGCAGGGCAAACCCCAACCGGTGGTGTCACCCGGCGAATTCGTCTACGCGGCGGCGCATCTCGACCACGGGCACATTTACGGTCAGTGCAACGGCTTGAATGAGGCGGGCGCGACCCTGAAGTGGGTTTACGATCCGGACCCGGCGAAGGTGGAGGCGTTTCGCAAGGCGTATCCGCAGGTGCAAGTGGCGCGCAGCCTTGATGAAATTCTCGATGATGCTGAAGTGAAGCTCGTGGCCGCGGCGGCGGTGCCCTGTGATCGCGGGCCGCTCGGGTGCAAAGTCATGCGCGCGGGCAAGGATTACTTCACGGACAAGACGCCGTTCACGCAGCTGGCGCAGTTGGAAGACGCGCGCGCGGTCGTGCAGGAAACGAGCCGCAAATACATGGTGTATTACAGCGAACGTCTCCACGTAGAGAGCGCGATGCATGCCGGCGATCTCGTGCACGGCGGCGCGATCGGGAAGGTCATTCAGGTGCTCGGCCTCGGGCCGCATCGTTTGAGCAAGCCGTCGCGTCCGGCCTGGTTCTTTGAAAAGGCGAAATACGGCGGCATTCTTTGCGACATCGGCAGCCACCAGTTCGAACAGTTTCTGTTCTACAGCGGCGCCACCGATGCGACCGTGACCAATGCGGCGGTGGGCAACTACGCCAATCCGGACACGCCGGAACTCGAAGACTTCGGCGAGGCCTCGCTCGTCGGCAACAACGGCACCTCGAATTACATCCGCGTGGATTGGTTTACACCGAACGGCCTGCGCACTTGGGGCGACGGTCGCACGATCATCCTCGGAACCAAGGGCTACATCGAGATGCGCAAATACATCGACGCCGGCCGCGACGCCGCGGGTGACAATCTGATCCTCGTCGATGATGCCGGCGAAACGTTTCTAAACCTCGCGGGTCAGGTCGGGTTTCGCTTCTTTGGCGAACTGATCCTCGACTGCCTCAATCGCACGGAGAAGGCGATGACCCAAGCGCATGCCTTCAAGGCGGCCGAGCTCTGTCTGAAGGCACAAGCCGCGGCGCGGGTGATCAGTCCCTGACGGTCGGCGGCAGGCGATTTTCCGCGTTGTGAAATCGCGGCCGACGCGATTCGCTCGGGGCATGGGATTTTTCTCCAGTGCTGAACCTTTGGCCGTGGGTGATGCGGCGCCCGCCGTGAGCGGTGTTACTGAAACGGGCACGCCGATCGCGCTGGCCGATTTTTATGCCGCCCAGACCTACACGCTGGTCTATTTTTATCCGAAGGCCGACACGCCGGGCTGCACCGCCCAAGGCTGCTCGCTGCGCGACGCCTACGCGGAACTGGCCGAACATGGCGTGGCGGTGATCGGGGTGAGCAATGACACACCCGCGGCGCAGAAAGCGTTCAAGGAGAAGTTCAACTTTCCGTTCACCCTGATTGCCGATTCCGACAAGACGGTGATCAAGGCCTTTGGCGTGCCCACGACGATGGGCTTTGCGAAGCGGCAGGCGTTTCTGATCAAGGCCGGGAAAATCATTTGGACGGACTACAGCGCTTCCACCGCGGAACAGGCGGCCGATGTGATCAAAGTGATTCAGGCGCAGGCATAACGCGGGCGCCACTTGCCAAAGCGCGGGGCCTTGGTAAGCTGGCCGAGCATGAAACTCCGCGCCCTCCTCGTCCTCGTTTCACTCTTCACGCTGGCTTGCAGTGCCAAGACCGGCGATCCGCTCAAGGTCGGTGATGACGCCCCGGTGGCCTCCGCCTTGGATGAAACCGGCAGCTTGGTGAATCTCGCCGATGTTTACGCGAAGAGCACCTACACCATGGTTTACTTTTATCCCAAGGCCGGCACCTCCGGTTGCACGGCCCAAGGCTGCTCGCTACGCGATGCGTATGAAGAACTCACTGACAAAGGCGTGACCGTGGTCGGCGTCAGCACGGACACCGTCGCGGCGCAGCGCGCGTTCAAGGGCGACCAGCGCTTCCCCTTCACCCTGCTGGCCGACACGGATAAGAAAGTGCTGCAGGCCTTTGGCGTGCCGACCTACCCGGGCACCAACGCCGCGAAGCGGCAGGCGTTTCTGATCAAGGGCGGCAAGGTGGTCTGGGCGGATTACTCGGCGAGCACGAGCCAGCAGGCGGCGGACGTGCTCAAGGTGATTGCCGCGCAATAATATGTAGGGCGGGATCGCCGGTCCCGCCTACAATTCGTCATCATCCACACCGGGGAGAATCCCGGCTCCGGGATCGCGTTGCACGCGTTGCACCCAGTCAACGAGGAGTGGTTCGGCGGCGATCAGCTCCGGCGGGAATGGGGCCGCCAGCAGGTCGATCGCCCGCATTTGGCCGTCGGCGGCGCGCACGAGATTGCGCGCGTGCAGGTCGGCCACGAGCCACGGCGCATTACGATGGAAAAACAGCCGCGGGTGATCGCGATGCGCCCGCAGGAAGCGCGCGGGAATGGGAATGAGCGCCGCGGGTTGCAGGCCGGAGGTATCGGCGCCGTCGGGCAGACAAGTGCCCAGGGTCTGCTTGGTGATGAGAATGCCCTCGCGCCGGGTCACGCCGAGCACCTCCGTGGGCATGCCGCCGAGATGCAGGATGAGATCGAACTTTTCCAGCATGGCGCGGTAGCTGCCGTCGCTGGCCACGGCGTGCAGGGCAATGTCTTCGCCGCGATGAAACGCGAAGCTGCCGCCGATCCGGCCGTTTTCGCGCGGCATGAAAAACTTGTAGATTGAGTGATCCGCCGCCTCGAACGCGGTGGCCTCGACGCCGCTGCTGATCGGGCGCAGGTGCGGCCCGGCTTCGCCGAGGAGATCCTCGACGTCGGGCGGAAAACCGAAGTCCTCCAAGGCGAGCAGCGGCAGAGTGGCGCGAAACGCGCGGGCCGCTTCATCCAGTTCGTGCCACAGCGGATCCGCCGCGGCGAGCAGGCTTACTTCGTCGGTTTCCCAGTGGACGAGGTCATCGTCCGGATCCGTGCCGATGCCGACGCGCGCCGCTGCCGCGACGAAACGATCGAGCGCTTCCAATCGTCGGCGGTGATCGTCGAGAAGCGCGCTTCGGTTGGCGTCGTCCGGGAGGCGTCCGCCTTGGATGCAGGTGGGTTGGCCGGTGAAGGGGTCTTGCATGAGTCCGCCATGCGCGCAACGTCTGCGCGACCCGGCGGGAACGCAAAGCGTTTTTGCCGACAACTTATTCGCAAGCCTCGGTTTTCCTCAACGCGCCGGGGGCGGCGCGTCTCCATGGATGATGTCGGGGCCGGGGGCGCCCTCGCCGCGGATTTTCAACCGAATGGCTTAAACCGCGACCTCGTCCTCGGCGTCTTCGCTGGCGGCCGGTTTGATCGTGACGAGCACCTTGTCCACGCGGTGCCGGTCCATGTCCAAGACTTCGAAACGCAGATTCTCCCACTCAAAATGGTCGCCGGCCTTGGGGATGCGGCCGAACTGCGTGGTGACGAATCCGCCGAGGGTCTGGTAGTCGGCCTCGTCTTCGTGCGGCAGGTCGTCGTCCAGATTGATCAACTCCTTGAATTCGCCCACCGGCAGGGTGGCGTCGATCAACCAGGAACCGTCCTCGCGTTTGTGCGCGCCGGGAGGTTCGCGCGAGGGGCCATGGTCCGGCAGATCGCCGACGATGGCCTCAAGCACGTCGATCAAAGTGACCAAGCCCTGGATCGCGCCGAACTCATCGGTGACGATGGCGATGTGCTTGCCGGTCTTCTTGAACTTCTCGAGCAGCTGGATGCCGGTCATCTTTTCCGAGACGGCGAGCGGCGGCACGAGCAGGTTCTTGAGCGGCGTGGGCAAACCGATGGCGGAGTGCGCCCAGAGGGACTTGACCGAGACGAGACCGACGACTTGGTCGCGCGTGCGCTGGTAAACGGGAAAATAGGAGTGGCCGCTGGTGACGATCTTGCGCCAGTTGACGTCGTCGGGATCGTCGAGGTTGAGGAAGACGATCTTCGGGCGCGGCGTCATCAACTCGGTGACGGGGTAGTCGTCGAGCTCAAGCACGCTTTCGACCATCTCCTTTTCGGCGCGTTTGAAGACGCCGGCGTGAAGGCCCTGTTCGACCAGGTTGCGCACCTCGTCGTCACCCACGGTGTCGGCGGCGGAACGCGGTTTGAGGCGGAGCAATTTGCCGACGAGATTCTGGGCGACTTCGAAAAGAAACAGCACCGGTGTCGTCAATCGCGTGAGCGTGTGCAGGGTGCCGGCGAGCTGTTTGAGCACCGCCTCCGGATGGGCGACCGCGATGCGCTTGGGCACGAGTTCACCGAAAACCAGCAGAAAGAAAGTCAGGCCCAGGGACACGAGGGCAAACGCGAGCGGTCCAGCCCAGATATCGAACGGGGATTGTTCGCCGATCCAGGCCGCAATGGGGCGGTAAAAACGCAGGCCGCCCATGACGCCGGCGATGATGCCGGTCAGGGTCAGCCAAAACTGCACGAGACCCAGCAGGCGGGCGGGATGTTGAATCAGCCCCAGGGCGCGGGTGGCGGATACGCTGCCATCCAGAGACTCGCGCTCGATGACGGATTTGCGAGCGGAGACCACGGCGGTTTCCGCCATGGCAAGCAGCCCGTTGGTCAAAGCCAGCAGGCAAAGGATGGTGAGTTCAAGCGGGTGGCTGAACATGAAAGACCGCACCGTAGCCCATCGCGCCGCCGGTGCAACTCTTCATCCACGCCGGTTGGGCTTGGAATTCCGGCGGTCGAAGGGCACGGTGCAACTCTTCATCGGCGGTTTGTGCGGACGCGGCTTTATAGTCAGCTACCGGCAAATCGGTCATTCCCGACGTTCATTTTTCGCCGCTTAGGTTTGGCCTGCGGCGCTAGAGTTGCGTTCGCCATATTGGCCGCAAGGCAGTTGCACCAGGTCTTCAACCCAACTCCTTGAAACGTTCTGCAATCAACACGATCCATCGCGCCACATAAAGGCTGTTAACTTGATCTTGTTCACTTTTTGCGAAGAGAGCATCCAAATTGACAAATAGCCATAGTTTTTCATTTTATATCAATTCTTTCCTTATGAACGATATAAAAACTCGCCTTCTGATCCTATCCGCTATTTTTGCCCTGCTCGTTTCACCCGCCCTTGCCCAAGAAGCGTTGCCCGAACTTCCAGCCGAGGTGCAAGCGGCGTTTGACGCGGCAAACGGTGATTTGGGAGTGTTGGCTGGGATCGCCATTCGATTCCCCCAGAATGCTGCCGCTATTGCTCAACGATATGCGCGGGCGAATCCAACCAAGGCCGCCGAAGTCGCGGCTACGATCGCCAAGGCGGTGCCCGCGCAAGCAGTGTCAATCGTCTCTGCCGTGGTTAAGGAGACCCCCACGGTTGATGCTGCAGCTGTCATTGTGGCCTCGGTCTTGGCGGCAACCGGTAACACCAACAATAGTCAGCTTGGCTTTCAGAGAAGTATTAGCGGTGCTGCAATTGCGAGCCTTCCGGCCTCGGTCAAGACTCCCAGCGAACTGAAAACTTTTGTTACGATTGTCACCCAAGCCACAGGGGTTTCGGCATCAGGGATCAGAATGGGTGCTTCTGACGGCTCGGGGGTCGGTATTGTAGTGATTAATCGTGCAACCGCCGACGCAAGTAGGGTGGGTTCAGCCGTCACCGCGACTAGCGCAGTGGTTACAGTAGCGAACACGACCGAAGTAGTAGAGTTTGTAGATGTTGAAGTCCCGACCGACAATTTGGTCGTCAGCCCCACGTAATATATAATCGCTCGGGCCACGCAGGACGAACCAGCGCTCGGGTCGGCTAACAGGAGAGGCCTAGCGACTGCCAGTTAATCTGCGTTCGGTTTTTTTACTTTATCAGAACGATTGAGCGGGCACCAACCGGTTGGGCTTGGAATACCGGCGGTCGAAGGGCACGGTGCACTCTGTTCATGAAAGCCCTCTTGGCCGTAGTCTCATCGTTTTTGGAAAGCCGCACCAGCCGGTCCAACCTGCTGGCTTTGTTCAAGTTGCTCGCGGTGCTCTTCCTGCTGATCGCGGTATACAGCACGGCGTTTCACTACCTCATGGCGCACGAGGGGCAGGCGCACACATGGATGACGGGCGTTTATTGGACGCTGACGGTGATGTCCACGTTGGGGTTCGGCGACATCACGTTTCACACCGACCTGGGCCGCGGATTTTCGATCATGGTGCTGATGACCGGCGTGGTGTTCCTGCTCGTGCTACTGCCATTCACCTTCATCGAGTTCTTCTATGCGCCGTGGATGAAGGCGCAGGCCCGGGCGCAGGCGCCGCGCGAACTGCCACCGGAGACCAGCCGGCATGTCCTGCTCACCCGCCACGGTCCGATCACCAAATACCTGATCAAACTCCTGCGCCGGCATCACTATGATTTCTATATTCTCGCGCCGACGCTGGCCGAAGCCTTGGAACTGCATGAGCAGAACCTGCCGGTGGCGCTGGGCGAGTTCAACGATCCCGAGACGTATCGCCGCCTGCGGGTGCCGCAGGCGGCGATGGTCGTCACCACGCGCAGCGATATCATCAACACCAACGTCGCGTTCACCGTGCGTGAGGTGAGTGACAGCGTGCCGGTGGTGGCCACGGCGACCAGCGATTCCGGCCGGGATGCGCTGGAACTGGCCGGGGCCAGCAAAGTGCTGCAACTCGAGCACATGATGGGTCAGGCGCTGGCCCGCCGCGTGATCGATCGCGACGCGTCGGCCCACTTGATCGGCGAGCTCGAAGGGCTGCACATTGCCGAGGCGAGTGTGGCCGGCACCCCGCTCGTTGGCATCACGCTGGCTTCATCAAGTTTGCGCGCGCGCACCGGGGTCAGCGTGGTGGGGTATTGGGATCACGGTGTGTTCAAACCCTCGCAGGCGGAGAGCGTCATGGCGCCCAACACCATTCTCGTGCTTGCGGGCACGCCGGCGCAGATCAAGAGCTACAACGATCAGGTCAATTGCCGCGACACCGTGGACAGTTACGTCGTGATCATCGGCAGCGGGCGGGTCGGCCGCGCGACGTCGGCCGCCCTTACCGAGCGCAAGATCGACTGGCACATCATCGAACAGTTGCCCGAGCGCGTGCGCGAGCCGCAGCGCACGACCATCGGCGACGCGGCCAAGCTGGAAGTGATGGTCGAGGCCGGCGTGCGCAAGGCCTCTTCAATTCTCATCACCACCCACGACGACGACACCAACATCTACCTGACGATCCTCTACCGGCGGCTGCGGCCCAACGTGCAGATAATCAGTCGTTGCGCGAACGAACACAACGTGCAGACGCTGCACCGCGCCGGCGCCGACCTCGTGCTCTCCTACGCGTCGATGGGTGCCAACTCGATCTTCAACGAACTGCGCGGCAGCGACAGCCTGCTGCTCGCCGAAGGCGTCAATCTGTTTCCCGTGCGCGTTCCCGCCGGCTTGGCGGGGAAGACCATCCGCGATTCCGCCATTCGCCCCGAGACCGGTTGCACGATCATCGCGGTTGGCCAGAAGGCGAATCGTGCCATCAATCCGCCGCCCGACACCGAACTGCAACTTGGTGCGGAAATCCTGCTCGTCGGCACGCTGGAGGCTGAGGAACGATTCTACGACCGCTTCATGCCGGGCGAACGGCGCAAAGCCTGATCACCGCATCCCTGGGCCGATGCCCAGAAGCGGGCATCAGGTTTTCAGGGAGCTTCACGCAGAGGCGCAGAGACGCGGAGGAAGAATTTAGAATCCATGAAACCAGAAGGTCGGAGTTCGTGGCTTTCTGGTTTCAGAATTATCGTCCTCAGCCCGATAACTTCGCAATCCGCTTGGTCACGTCGTCGTGCAGACGGGCGATGCGGGCGGCGGCGAAATCGGCCACGGACAGGGTATCGTCGTGCGCGAGCGGGGTGAGATCGAGCGCCCAGCACACTTCGGTAAAAGCATCCGAAGCATGGGATGTGTGAAACGTGGCGTTGGCCTGGCGGCGACCGAGTGCGGCGACGTCGTAGCGTTTGCCACCCGCGATCTGCGAGGCGAAGACTTGCATGATCGGCAGCTTGAGCTCCGGGTGTGCGCTGGCGTCGAGGGCGATTTTCTCATCGTCCATCAACCAGTCGAGGCCGCGCCAGGCTTCGATGCCGAGCACGCGCGGCGGACGTTGATCGCGCGGCAAGGCGCGAATCGCTTCGAGACACCGCAGGAGCACAGCGACATGGGTGTCGTGCTTGTCGAGCGGTTGATGCAGATAAACGACCTGCGGACGGCAGGCCGCGAAAATGGCGGCGAGGTCGGCTTTAACCCCGGCGTGGCAGGGCTGTTTCACGTCGGCGCTCGGGTGCGCGAGTTGAATCTGCAGGTTGTATTGGCCGAGGCGCGCGGCTTCACGTTGCTCCTCACGGCGCACGGTTTGCATTTGTTCATCCGTGTAATCGGCGAACGGGCCGGTGCGGGAGGAACCGGCGCCATTGGTCACGGTGACCCCGGTGAGAAACCGGTCGGCATGCCCGTAGCATTCGGTGACGGCCGGGTAGGCGTTGATCTCGATGTCGTCCTGATGCGCGATGACGCAAAGGTGGGTCGTGCGGGCGAGCGCGGCATGGGCATCGCCGCCGTCCGGCACGTAAACATCGGCCTTGGAGTGGGAAAATTTCATGCGCGGAATTTTTCGAGGATGCGATCCATCGCCGGGGTTTGTGCGATGATGCTGCGCACGAGGGCAAACTGCGTGCGCGTGCGGATGAGATTATGCTGCGGGTATTTGATTTTGTAGTAGGTGTCGCCCTGCAGGTAGTCGGTCAGAAATCGCAGCCCGTTTTCGTAGGCCATGAGTCGGCCGGCGAACCCGAGGTGGGCGCGCTCGGTGGCGTTGAGCACGTCGCCGACGGCGGAGGACAGGTAACCCTCGACCAGCACTGCAAACAACCGCAGATCGAGCGTCATTTTTGCGGGTTCGGGATCATCTTCAAGCGCCGTGCTGGCGGAGGTGCGCATCATCTCGCCGAAATCATAAAGCGGCAGACCGGGCATCACCGTGTCGAGATCGATGACGGCAACGGCGCGGTGCGTGACGTCGTCGAGCATGACGTTGTTGATCTTGGTGTCGTTGTGCGTGACGCGCTCGGATACCTCGCCATTGGCGAGCAGATTGAGCAACACGTCGGCGTCGGCCTCGCGGGAGAACGCAAAATCGATTTCCGGTTTCACCTCGGCCGCGCGCCCGGCCGTGTCCGCTTGCAGCGCCCGGCGGAAATTTTCAAACCGGCTGCGCGTGTGATGGAAATTCGGAATCGTCTCGTGCAGACGTCCGCCGGGCAGGTCGGCGAGCTGGGCTTGGAAATCGCCGAACGCGCGGGCGGCTTCGCGGGCCTCGGCCTCGCTGGTCACGCGATCGACGGTGTGGGCGCCTTCGACGAAATCATAAAAGCGCCACCAACCGCCATGATTGTCGCGCGCACAGGGTTCGCCGGTGCGCGCCGGGATGAGCGTGAGCTGACGCTCGGCCTTGGCGGAGAGGTGCGCGGTCACGCGGCGCACGTTGTCCATCAACCCGGGCACGTTCTTGAAAATGCGATCGTTGATCCGCTGGGCGATGTAGCGCCGCGGCCGGGCGGCGCCGGTGTCCTGCAACACCACGAAAGTGTCATTGATGTGACCGCTGCCGTAGTGAGCGGCACTGACGAACCGGCCGGTCAGGGCGAACAATTCGAGGACTTCAGGAAAATGCGGGGGAACGGGCGTCTCGCTCATGTTGAAGCCGGCAAGGTAAACACATGGGTTTTGCCGGCGGCGAGGGTTTTGCGGCGCGGCAGGGTGATTTGTCCGGATTGGCCGATGGATATCCGCTGCACGGCGAGCCGGCCGTATGCGACCGTCAGCTGCAAGCGGGTTTTCTTGCCGGGGATGATGGTCACCGTGCCCCCCGCAGCTCCGGCGGCCCAGGGCCAGGTCTTGCGCTGGCGCGGAAGCGCAAAAGCAAGGCTGGCATTCACCGCGGAGTAGTGGAAACCGGTGAGCGCGGGGATCAGCCCCCAACTCGCCATCGCCCGGGCGTAATGGTGACCGCATTCGGCTTCGTCGAACGGGTTGCGTTTGCGTCCGTCGTAGCGGTTGCGGATATCGCGCACCACGCCGAGCGCCTCGCGCGTTGCCCCGGCTTGGATGAGGCTCAACGCCAGACAGTATTCAAAGCCGGTCATTACCTCGGTGTAATACGGAAACGGGCGCTCGGGTCGTTGGCCGCGCGGATATGATGCCATCAGCACTGCGGATTCATCGCCCAGCACATAACTGCGCATGTGATTGAAGTGGGCGTTGAAATCGCGGCGCCGGTTGTGCTTGAGCACGGCGCGCAGGGCGGACTTTTCCTGTTTGGCATCGAGCAGGTCGCCGAGGTTTTCCAAATGCGCGTTCACCTGACCGGCGAGCTGGTCAATGAGGCAACCGGCGCCGAGTTGGAAGTCGGGTGTGGCCGGATCCTTCGCGCCCATGCCGACGGCGAGGCCGCTGCGAATCTCGTCCCAGCTTTTCGCCGGCCGGATGTGGTGTTCGTAGTAGTCGCCGTTGAACAGATGGGCATCCACCCAGGCGCGTCCGCGTGTGAACAGATCGCGACACTTCGCCGCAAAATCGGTGTCGCCGAGCGCGGTCGCCATTTCCTCCGCGGCACGCAGCGCGCCGAGATACCACGTGGCCATCTGCGGGTTGGGCCCGAAGTATTCCACGTCCATTGTGTTGTGTTGGCAGCCTTCCATCACGCCGTCCTGATCGGCGTCCCAGCCGCCCGGCACCCAGGCGAATTCCAAGGCTTGGCGGGCGCGTGGCCAAAGCTTGCGCAACCACGCGGTGGTGCCGGACAACCGCCACTCGCGATGCAGTTTGAGCAGGCAGCCCATTTGTCCATCCGCCGCGGCTGTCGTGGATTCGGCGACGGTGTCACGCAGCGGCAACGGCACGCGGAAGGTCATGAACCCGTCGTCGCGCATCGCATGGGCGGAGAACTCGATTTCGCGCATGGAACGCGCGAGGTCGGGGAAGAGATGCGCGGTCGCGTGCTCGTAGTTCCACACGTGTGTGCAGCTGCCGTGGCAGCTGCCGGTGCGGTTGAAACTGCCTTCCCAGCCAAAGAAGCGGCCGTCGGGAGTGCGGAAGCAGGTTTGGGAACGCAACGTCGATAGATTGAACAGAGCGGCCTCGCGCACTTCGGCGGGCAGATCGTTTTCAACCATGCTCCGTGCGAATGCCACGGTGTCGCGTTCGAGTTGCTGCCAATGTTTCGCGGCGTGGGTGGCCGCGGCCCAAGCATCGACGAACGGCGTGGTGTAGAAATTGCCGATCGTGGCGGGGGTCTTGCCGGGCTCGCGGCCCCACGCGCGGCGGTTGGGAAAATGCCAGGCGACGACGAACTCAACGCTCCGCGTGGCGCGCGGCGGCAGGGTGATGCTGACCGCGAGCGATGCCGTCGGCATGTCGACCTTGGCGCTGCGCGGATCGAGTTTGCCGTCGGTCGAGAAATCGTCCCAAAAATCGAGCAGTGCATCGCTCCAGCCGTAATCCGCCCATGCGGTGCGCTGGGTGACGCCGCTCCGGGCCGTGGTGGCGAGGGCGAGCGAACCCCACGTCTCGGCGGCGGGATCCACGCCCTGCGATTGCAGCGCTAGGCCGCGCACCGCGCCGTTTTTGCGCCACGTATTGACGCCGCCTTGGGCGCCTTGGGGAAACAGGCGGCCGCGAAATTCATCGAGCTGCAGTTCGAAGCCATCCTCGCCGATGAAGTTGGGCAGCGCCGCGGCGACGGCGGCTTGCACGCGCTTGGCGGAAGGGTTGTGCAGATTGACGCGCACGAGCGCGACGGGCAGCCCGCTGCGATCGCTGTCGCCCGGGATGAGCGGATTGAAGACCTGCATCGTGGCGCGCACCGGCATGTCCGGATCACGCAGCGCGAGCTCAGCCAGCGGATACGCGGCTCTAAACGTGCAATCGCGAAAGCGCGGCAGCCCGGCGTTGGGGATGGGCGAACCCTCCTCGCCTTCCCACTCCCCGATCGGCAACGGCCCTTCGAGCAAGCGCGTGACCGGTTTTTCCCCGGCCTGACGCGCGTGCACCGCGAAGAACGGCGCGGCGCGGCCCTGGCCGACGGGCGTGTAGCCTTTGGCGGGGCGATTGACGACTTCCCAATGGCGCCACGCACCGAATCCGCAAAACGAGACGGTGCCGGTGCCGATGCCGCCGACGGGCAGAGCGATTTTGGCGAGATGCTCGCCGGTGTATTCCTTGAGAACAGGCCAGGGGGTCATGAAAGGGGGCGGCGCAGGCCGCGGAAAATTAGAACAACTTTGCCGGATAGGCGCCGGCGGCGACCAGGGCGGCAATGCGGGCCTCGACACTCGCGCGATCCTCGCGGTAGGTGACGCCAAACCATTCGCTGGTGGTGGGCAGCAGCAACACTTCGGCTTCGGCGCGGGCGATCATCGTCGAAACCGCGGCGGGCAGATAGAACTCGCTCTTTAGCTCGGTGCCGCGCGTTTGGAGAAACTCACCAAATTGGCGGTTGAGTCCGGCGAACAGCGCCGGCGTGAACCCCCAGCAGTTGAGCGAAGTGATTTCATCGCCGGTGTATTTTTTACCCGGACCGATTTCACTGGTCAGGATGCCGGTGTGTTCCTCGATGCTTTGCAAACGGCCCGATTCGTCGGCCTGGCAGATGCCGCGGGAGACGGAGCCGTTTTCGGAAAGCGTGTTGCGCAACTTGAAGCCGACCATCCCGAACTGTGCGGCGGCATGCGCGGGCGGACGGTGGCCCGACATGGGATCGAAACCGAGGCTGCCTTGCACGAGGAAGGTGCCGAGTTGGGCAAACGAATCGGCCCCGTAAAAATCGTCCGCATTGATCACGGCGAACGGTTCTTTGATCGCTTCGCGCGCGCACCAGACGGCGTGGCCGGTGCCCCACGGCTTCTCGCGACCGGCCGGCACGGGGTGCCCCCCGGGCAGGGCGTCGATCGCTTGATAAACGTAATCCACCGCGATGCGGCCGACGTATTTGGCGCCGATCTGGGTGCGAAACAACTCGTCGAAGTCGCGCCGGATGATGAAGACGACGCGGCCGAAGCCGGCGCGGATGGCGTCGAACACTGCGTAGTCGAGCACGGTTTCGCCCGACGGCCCGACCGGATCGATCTGCTTGAGGCCGCCGTAGCGGGAGCCCATGCCGGCGGCGAGGACGAGCAAAGTGGGTTTCATAGCGCGAGCAGAAAGGATTGGGGGACGTGGTGCAACCCGCGGGGCGCTTGGTGACGTGAAAACGCGGCTTGCCTGTATTTTTATCGCGGTCATCGAATGGTCCCGCTTTGCCCGTTGATCCGAACCCCGAAGATTCCAATCGTTGGCTGACCGAAGAAGTGCTGCCCCATGAAGCCGCCCTCAAGGCTTACCTGCGCAGCCATTTTCCGGGCATCCGGGATGTCGATGACATCGTGCAGGAAAGCTACCTGAAACTGCTGGAGACCAAGCGGCACCACGAGATCGTTTCCCCCAAGGCCTATCTCTTCACCACCGCGCGCAACGCGGCCCTGTCGATCCTGCGCCGGCCGCGAATTTTTTCCGACGAACCGGTAACTGATCTGACAGAGTCGAGCATCGTAGAGGCGGACCCCGATGCCGCCGAACTGACCAGCCGGCGGCACGAGATTGCCATGCTAATGGATGCCATCGACACATTGCCGCCGCGCTGCCGGGAAATTTTCATCCTGCGCAAGCTGCGCGGCGTGCCGCAAAAGGAGATTGCGAACCGGCTGGGTCTTTCGGTGCAAACCGTGCAGGTGCAGGTGGCCCGGGGGGCGGCCAAGTGCGCGGCCTACTTTCGCGACCGGGGTATTGCGCGCGCCTGACCGCCATGAACACAAATTTCCCGGATATCCTGCTGGATGAAGCGGCCGATTGGCTGGCGCGGAAAGACCTTGGTCTGTCGGCGGCGGAAGAGCGCGAGTTTCAGCAATGGCTCGCCCGGGATGAGCGGCACGCCGCAGCGTGGGCCGAAGTCAACGAACCGTGGCGACAACTCGAGGAGGTGCGGGCGGATGGCATGGCCGAATGGATGGTCGTCGAATTGGCCCGCCGGGAACGCAAGCGCGCGCGTCGCCGCACCTGGCTGAAATTGGGCGGTATGGCGGCCGCCGCGGTGGTTTTGCTGGGGGTTACGATCACGACCTGGCGTGCTCGCGAACCGGCGCCCGTGGCACTGGCGGAAGCGCCGTCCCCGGTTGCGGATAAAACCGTGGCACCGCCCCGCCCGACTCCCCCTGCTTCGATGGAGACGGCGGTGTTGCTCAAGCCCGAGCAGCGCGTGCTGGAGGACGGCACGATCGTCGATCTCAAGGGCGACGCGCTCATCAGTGTTTCGTTTACCCAACGCCGGCGCGTGGTGCGGCTGGTCAGTGGCACGGCGCATTTTGAAGTCACCCATGATCCCAACCGGCCGTTCATCGTGCATGCCGGCGCGGTCCGTGTGCGCGCGGTCGGCACGGCCTTTGCCGTGGAGCGTTCGGACGAAGCGGCGGATGTGCTTGTGACCGAAGGCAAGGTCGGGGTGGCCCGAACCGAGGGTGACGTGGAACCTGAGTCCCCCTTGCTCGTGGGGGCCGGCGGCCGGGTCTTGATGTCGTATGACTCGGACGATGGTCTGCCGGAAGTGCAGACTTTGGAGCCGGAGGAAATGGCCATGCGTTTGCAATGGCGCGTGCCGCGGTTGCAATTGCGCGGGGCGTCGCTGGCGCAGGTGGTCGAAATGCTCAACCGCATCAGCCGGACGACCATCACGATTGCCGATCCGGCGCTGGAGCATTTGCGGTTCAGCGGGCTCTTCCGCGCGGACAACGCCGCGGGATTTGTGCAAATGTTGAAGAACAATTATGGAGTTGAGGTCAGTTATCCCGATGACCGGCGCATAATTTTGGGACGCCGTTGATATGGGATGTGGTTTGATCACCAAGTCGATGGGCAGGGCATGGGCGGCAACGACGTTGTTTTGCCTGACCGCGTGGGTGGCTTGGGCCGGCGCCGCGCGGCAATTTGAACTGGAGTCAGGACCGGCGGAGGCGGCCTTGAATGAGTTTGCGGTGCAAACCGGCCTCCAGGTGTTGTTTCCCACCGAGCTAACGACCGGGGTCGAAACCAACACCGTGCGCGGCCATTACTCGGTCAGGGAGGCGCTTGACCGCATGCTTAGCGACACGGGGTTGTCGGCCAATTACAACGAGAATACCGGCGTCATTGAGATCTCGCGCGCGCCGCTGCGCAACGAAACCGTGGTGCGTCTGCCGCCCTACACGGTGGAGGGCGAGACCAAGGCCTGGCGCTATGCCAAGATGGGCAACATCGAGGTGCTTTCGGCCTGCATGGATGACGTCACCCGTCGCGTGATCCAGCAGCTCTTCCGGCTGGACGAGGCCTTGGGTCAAATCATCCCGCCCGATTTGCGCTTTCGGTCGGATACCCCGGACATCTACGTGTTGCATTCCGACGCAGACAAAGCCGCCGTGCCACAGGAGTTGATTGACCGCCTCAAACAGCAGGAGGGCAAAGTCAGCGGGACCAACAACCTCGTGTGGAACATCGGCATCATGAACAGCTACGGCTTCTGGGACATGGATAGCCGGGCGATCTATTTCATTCTGAATGAAGGCGCCTTTATGGTTGGCCGGCTCAGCATTCGCGGTGACTACCTGCGGCAACTGCTCGTGCGCCGTGTGCCCGCCATGCCGGCTTGGTTTGTGGAGGGTGTGCTGGAACTGTATCCGACCGTGAGCCTGGAGCCCTACGGCGCGACAACCTTTGCGATGGAAATCAAAAACCGGCACAAGATTCCCGGTGGTTTGGTGCGCGTGGCGCCGTTTGTATGGGAATCGACGGATGCGACCCTTGCCATTCGCAAAGGCCACCGGCCGGAACTCATGCCGCTGTCGGAGCTGCTGGGCACCCCGCCATCGACCGGCACGGCGGCATATAGGGCCTGGCAGGCGCAGGCGGCGCTGTTCGTGCGTTGGGCGTTGGATGATGCCAGGAAGGGGCCGGAGGCGCTTTGGCAATTGGTGCGGCTGACCGACACCAAGCAGCCGACGGAAGCCGACTTCAAGGCGTGCTTCGGATTGAGTTATGCCGATGCCCAGGCCGACATGCGGCGCTATCTGCCCAAGGCGATTCGCCGGGAGTTTGAACTGAAGCCCAAGCAATTCGCCGAAATGCCGGACTACAACCTGCGGCTGGCGAGCGAACTGGATGTTTCCATCGTCAAGGGCGACTTGGATCGCCTGAAGATCGGTTATGTGCGCCGCTTTTCCCCCAAGTTGACGAAGCGCTATATTGAGCAGGCCAAATCCACGTTGCGTCGGGCCCAGGGACTGGGTGATGTCAGCGCCCGGTTGTCCGGCCTCATGGGGTTGTGCGAATGCGATGTGGGCGACGATCTGGCGGCGCGGGCTTGGCTGGAACAGGCGGTTGCAGGGGGAGACACCCGGCCGCGGGTTTATTATGAACTGGCCCGGATCTGTTTCAACGCCGCTCGCGTGCGCCATAACAACGAAGCGCTGCCGGATGACGAGATTCGCACGGTGTTGGATTTGCTGCGGAATACCCGCGACGAGGCTCCGCCGCTGCTGAAATCCTATCTGCTCATGGCGGATGTGTTAAGCAGCGGTCGACCGACCGCGGACGAAGTCCGGCAATTGGCCGGCGGACTCGTGCCTTTTCCCCGGGAGGTTCGCCTGATCAAAGCGGTGGCCGATCTCTGGCAAAAACAAGGCCAGCCGGACGAGGCCCGACAGACGATCGATCACGGTTTGAGCTTGGTTTCTGATCCCGCCGATCGGGCTGACTTGATCGACTTTCGCGAGGCCATGGCATTGGCCGGTGTGCCCGATGAGCAACCGGCAGGAGCCCAGTAAGTCCGGTGGGTTGAATGGATCAGGGATCCGGCCGTGGGTGCGGTTGATATCCTGCGGGTCACGCATTCGAGGCCGTGACTGGCATGGCGTGATTCTCCGCCACAATGCGGGCACCTGTCGTCCGAGCCTTAAGGCGGCTTGAGCCCACTGGACCGCGCTTCGCGTGCAGGACAGTGGCGCAAACTTTGCCGGGCGCGGCGACAGCCCGGAGGTAACAAATCTTGACCAAACAAAAGGGCGGCTCCGTGAGGAGCCGCCCTTGATAGAGGTTAGGTATTATCCGAACCGCTCAGCTTAGAAGCTGAGGGTATTGGAGAGCACCCAATTGCGAGCCGGCGACAGGGCGTTGCGGCCTTCGAAGTAAACTTCGTCGGTCACGTTGTAGAGACCGAAGTTGGTCTTGATCTTGTAACCAGCGAGTTCCCAAGGATAGCCGATGGTGAGGTCGAACACGAGGTAGTCGCCGCCTTGGAGACCGCCGTTGAGCGGATTCCAGTCAACCGAACGGCTGACGACGGTTTCGGAGGAATAACGCATACCGGCACCAAGCGACAGACCGCGGACGGGACCGTCGGTGAAGTTATACTTGGCGAAGGCATTGAAGCGGTATTCCGGCACGTTCTCCAGACGGGCACCGTAGTAGATGTCCGAGGCGACCTTGGCGGCGGCACTCGAGGCATTGTAACGATCGGAGCCCGGAGCAGCGCGGGTTTTGTCGAAGACCGTCTCAGCCGTCCACATCCAGGAGCCGTTGACGACGGCCTGGAGGTTGCGGTTCGGGGTCCAGATCAACTCAGCCTGCGCGCCCTCGATCTTGTTTTCGAGGTCGGTGGTGCGCCAGCGGAGCAGACGGGTGCCGTCATAGGCGGAACCAACCGGGAAGTAGCCCGAACCATCCGTAGCGGTATAGTTGAGGGGTTCTTCGAGGTTGGACTGAGCCGCACCGTCATCCAAGCGCTGGTTGGCGCGGGTGGCGGAGAAGATCGAGAGCGTGCCGACATACTTGTTGTCCTCGGTGGCGATCTTGACGCCGAATTCGAGGTTGGTGCCGGTTTCGTTCTTGATCTTGTCGAAGGCGCCGACCGATTGCAGCACCTGCGTGAGTTGCTGCGGCTGGGTGATGGTCACGCCGCGGTAGGTGAAGGAGCCCTTGTAGGCGATGGCTTCAGCAGCCCAGAGGAGTTCGTCACCGGGGAAGAGACCACCACGGATGCCGCTGTTGAACTTGAAGGTGTTCGAGTGGCTGGCGTAGACGGAGATTTCCTTGGTGAGCTGGAACGAGGCGCCGACCATGTCGGAGTCACCTTCGATCGTTTCCGGCACCGTCTTGGCGTAGTTCTTGGAGAACGAGTAAACGTTTTCCGGATACGTGACGGTGTCGTTGTAGGCGTCGGCCGGCGGGATGAACCACGGATAGTTGGCGATCAGGAACTGACCGTCACCTTGGTTTTGCTCCTTGCGGTAGCCGGCGAGGATGGTGAGGCGGTCATCCAGCAGGGAGGCCTGATAGTTGACATACCACGCGTCGGTCTTGGGCTTGTATTGGTCGAGCACCGCACGGTCCACCGAGTTGAGCAGCTCAATGCTGGGATTCTGTTCGAAGCCCGGGTCCCACTGGGAGTAGACCTGACGGACGAGCTTGATGTTGCCGTTGCGGTCACGGATGACCTGGTTGACCGGCACTTGGCCGCCCGAACCGGCGATGTTCTGGGCCACTTCAGTGTAGCCCGGGTTGGCGATCGCATTGGTCGCACCGGGGACCTTGCCGTAGAACGGGAAGAGGCCGGGGATGTTGGCGTTATACTTCTGCTCGTATTTGTTGAAGTTCACACCGGCGAGCAGCTTGTTCTTGATGCCGAACAGTTCTTGTTCGAACACGAGGTCGAGCTGATGGTTCTCGGTGTTGCGGTAGTAACCGGCGGTCGAGGAGGCCGCGACGTTCCAGTTAATGCCGTTGCCGTAAGGCAGGGTCAGACCTTCCAAGGAGTTGTAGTCCGAGCGGTCGCGCACATAGCTGTAGCGACCGGAAAGCCAGTCGAAGGGCTTGAACTCGGCCGTAACCGAGAACGTCTTCACGACATTGTGCGTGTAGGCGCCGCGGGAGGTGTAGTTGAACGCCTCGTCTTGGATGCGGTTGCCGCTGGCGTCCGTGATGAACGCACCGCGGGCGATGCTGGTGTAGGCCGGACGATCCCAATCGCTTTCAGCAACGCGGCGGGTCTGGACATAAGCGCCGTAACCGTTGGCGCTGTTGACGCCACCGTTGTTGACGTAGGCCTGCCAGCCGTTGGTCGTGATGTCGCCGTAGATCCAGTCGAAGTCGTTCTCGTTGAACTTGGTGTCGAGGTATTCGGCTTCGAGGTTGATCGTCAGCTTGCCCGAGTCGAAGGGGATCAACGTCAGCGAAGGCGTGATGTTGATGTTGTCGTTGAACTCGAAGCGACGGTCACCCTGGAGGTCGGACCAAGCACCGACGATGCGGAAGGCAGCCTTCTTCGAGAGGACCGCATTGTGGTCCAACACGAACTTCTGGCCGCTGTTGTCATCGATCTGATACTTGAACGTGGTCGGGATCTTGCCGAACTGCGGGCGCTTGGTGATGTAGTTGATCACACCACCGGGATAGCCCTGGCCGAAGAACACGGAAGCGGGACCGCTGACGATTTCCACGCGCTCGACATTGTCGAGGTTGTAGGAGACGTAGCGGAACACACCGTTGCGGAGCAGGGTGTTGACCGTGAAGCCGCGGATGGCGAACGTGCCTTGGGGAGTCGCTTCGTTGGCCGGACGGCGCATGGCGAAACGGTTGTCACCCGAGGCCGCCGCGGTGTAGCGGAACAGGTCGGTGAGGGAGGTTGAGTTGGTGTCGTCGAGGAACTCACGGGACTGCACCGAGACGTTCATGGGGACCTTTTGGATCTCCATGCCGATACGGGTAGCCGTGGCGGCGTTGGTCTTCAGGTAGCCGTAGTCCTTCTCGCTTTCGACTTCGAACGGCGTGAGCCGAACGATTTCTTCGTCGTCGGAGGCATCGGCGGCAACTTCCTGGGCCCAGACGGGCGTCCAAGAGAGTGCAACCAATGCAGCCAAACAGGCGGCCAAGCTGCGCTTGGCCACCGGAGCTGGGTAGCTTTGTTCTGGTTTCATTCGTTTGTTGGTGTCTTTCGTTTGCTATCTGGCCGGCAGACGGCCGGGCCAAAAGGGGAGAAAGGGATTACGAAAAATGCGGGGTAAAGGGAGGGCTCTGCGCCCGTCGAGAAACCTACTTTTGAAGACAAACCACCCCCAAATGGCGGTATGATCCAGCCGGCGAAACCAATTACCGGCGGGAAGAAGTCTTGAGGGTAGGCATCAGGTCGGGCGCAGAGAAAGACTCAGTGGGTGAAACTACTTGGAGTAGGGTCATTGTGCCGTTTAAGCCGGCCGGGGCATAGAGCCTTGAATACCTAAAATTGGGTAGCCTCGTCCGGCTTGGGTTTGGCGGGCGGGACCTTGGATTTGCCGCCGCCGAGCGGCGGGCGTTCGATGCGTGAACGGATGGTGGTGCCTTCCTTGGTGATGCGAATCATGCCCAGCCGGATGGCCTCCCGCACCAGTTTGGCGCTGCTGGTAATGCCAAGCTTGCGCATGATATTGCGGCGATGGGTTTGGACCGTGGCCTCGCTCAGGTTCAAACGTTTGGCGGCTTCTATATTACCGCTGCCGTCACCGATCTCAGAAAACACGAGCAGTTCGGCCGCGGTCAGGCGTTGCGCCAGCACGCCGGGCGGATTACGGTCAATAATGTGCAACCGCAGGGAAGGGCTGATATAAGGTTCACCACCGGAAACGAGATGCAGCGCCCTCACCAAGGCGGGCACGTCTTCTTCCAAAATATCGATCAGACCGTCAAAGCGCGCGACGCGCAGGGTCTGCAATGAAAACTCGCCGGGGTGATTGAGCGCCACCAGCACGCGGGTGGCGAGTTTCTCTTCGGCGATGACGGGCAACAGGTCCACGCCGTCCACATCGGGCAGGGTGGTGGACAAGAGGAGGAGTTGGGCGGGGGTCTCCCGCAGGATGGCCAAGGCTTCGTTGCCGGTGCAGGCTACGCGAATCGAAGCAGTGGGAAAGGCTTGCCGGCAAACGCTTTGCAACGCCTCGGCGTAGGTTTTACCCCATTGCACGACCAAGATATCCGTCACGACGACTGCGGGAGGCGGCGGTTCGGGCGGGCACGGGCTGGTTTCTGCGCAACTGGGCAATAAGGTTTCTGCGGGTGGCATGGGGGCCGGTTGTCCCTGACTTTGGGTAGGGCGCTGTATATGATACGCCACCGGCTGAAATACGTTACAGTGTTCCCTACCTATTTTTGGGTATTATTGAATTTGTAATGACAGGTTGAATCGACTCGGCGGCTGGATTTGAAGCGTTTGCGACCTGCCGGCCCGGCAACCGTGACACCGGTATTTAGAGTTAGAGTTGCGCTGCGCGTCTTCGCCGATGAAGTCACACGCTGTGTCGAATTTCCCCCTCAATCCCCTGCTTCAACTCACCCCGCTGCGCACCCAGCGCGGGGTCCTGCGTCTGGCTGAATTGATTTGGTCGGATCCGCGCCCGGTGCGGATCGAGGCCACGGCCTCCCGGCCGGATCATGTGGATCTGGCGACGGCGAAAAAACTGCCGCGCAAACCCGTGAAACCGGGCGAGGGATGGGGCCGGCTTTATGATCAGCGCTGGTGCCGGGTCGAGATTCCCGCCGGCGCGGGCCGCTGGCTGCATTGGGACGAACAGGGCGAGGCCACGCTGCATGTGAACGGCCTGCCGTTTTACGGTTTCGATGTGGCGCATCGCTACTGCGAACTCCCGGTGGGCGCGCGCGAGGTGTGGGTCGAGAGCCTGTGCGTGCAGGCGGCCATCTGGCATCCGGAGGCGAAGGGCCTCGGTGCGGACGGCAATATCCTGCGCGGCGTGCGTTTGCTGCGCCGTAACGACGAGGCCTGGGCGGCCTATCACGATCTCAACTGCCTTTACGATTGGATGCTCGAATTGCGGGCGCGCGAATTTCCGGGTGAACCCCGCGAATTGTTCAGCCAGACCGTCCAACCCGCGTTGACGAATGTGTCGCCGCTTTACCGCCGCCTGTTGCGCGGCCTCGATACCGCGCTCGACGCATTTGATGCCGCCGGGCTCGCCGCCCTGCGCCGCGAAATCGCCAAGGTTTATGCGGAGATGCGTGATGCCGCGCCGCTCGCCCGCGCCGCGCTGACCGGTCATTCGCATCTCGATCTCGTGTGGTTGTGGGATGAACAGACCGGCGAGGGCAAGGCCGTCCACACCTTCGCCAACGTGAACCGGTTGATGGATCTCTACCCGGAGTTTCGCTTCGCCTACTCGCAGCCGGCCAGTTACGAGGCGGTGATCCGTCGTTCACCGTTGCTGGCGCGGAAGGTGCGCGAGCGCTTGCGCTCTGGCCAATGGGAGGCGACCGGCGGCATGTATGTGGAGAGCGATTCGCATGTCGCTTGCGGCGAGGCCCTCGCGCGCAGTTTCATTCTTGGACAGGACGCGTTCTCCAAACTCACCGGCCGTCGCTCGCGCATCTTGTGGTTGCCCGACCTGTTTGGTTTCAGCGCTTGTCTGCCCCAGCTCATGAAACTGAGCGGCGTGGATTATTTTTTCACCACCAAGACGACGTGGAACACGGTCAACCGTTTCCCGCATTCGAGCTTTGTCTGGCGCGGCCCGGGTGGTCACGCCGTCGTCAGTCACGTGACGCAAGGCGTGCAGTTCAACAACACCGTCTCGGTTGAACAACTGCGCGCGTCCTCGCATCAACATCAGCAGGGCGATCTGCACGACGAATATCTCATGCCCAATGGCTGGGGGGACGGCGGCGGCGGACCGAGCGAGGAAATGTGCGAACGCGCGCGCCGGCTTTCGGCCCTGCGCGGTCTGCCCGCGCTCAAGTGGGACCAGCCCGAGGCGTTCTTTGATCGCCTGGCGAAAAAGGAAAAACAGCTGCCCGCCCTCGATGGCGAAATCTATCTCGAATACCACCGCGGCACCTTCACCACCCAGAGCCAGGTGAAGGCGCGCTTTCGCGCGCTGGAACGCGCCTTGCAGCTGCGCGAGGCGGTTCTGGTGGCGGCCAATCGCGCGCCCGATGCCGCGTTGGACCACGCGTGGCGCCGCTTGGTGTTCGCGCAGTTTCACGATTATATTCCGGGCAGTTCGATTCCCGAGGTCTATGCGCAGGGGCAACCGGAACTGGCCGAACTCGCGCGTGAAACCACATCCGCCGCGCAAACCGCCCTCAAGGCAGCCAAGGCCGAGCCGTGTCTGTTCAATCCGCTGCCGGTCGAACGCCAGGTCGTGATCAAAAATCAAAGCGTGACGCTGCCGCCGCTCGCGGGCGTGGCGGTGGCCTCGCTGGATAAGCGTGAAGTCGCCCCGGTGGTGGTGCGCGGCCGCGCGCTCAGCAATGGTCGCGTGCATGCGCGGATCGATGCCCGTGGCCAGCTCGCGGCGTTGAGCGTTGATGACCGGACCGTGGCGTTGCAGCGCGGCGCCGGTCAGCTCGTGGTATATCCGGAGCAGCCGGCCAACTTTGGACCGTGGGACATTGATCGTCATTCGCTTTCGCTCGGCCAGCCCGAAAACGCGCCGGCCCGGATCACATCCACGGATGATGCGATCGCCGTCACGCGCAAGGTTGGTCGCGCGAGCACCGCGACCGTGCGTTATGCGTTGCGCCCGGGTGAGTCCGTGCTGCGCATCACGGTCGAGCTCGACTGGCACGAAACCGATGTGCTCCTGAAAATGCATTTCCCCACGGAATACCGCGGGCGCGAAGTGCGTTGCGGCACGCCGTTCGGCAGCGTGCTGCGTCCGCAGCTCGCGACCCATCGCGAAGTCGAGGCCATGTGGGAATGGCCGATGAGTCGCTGGGCTTCCGTGAGCGACGAAGGCGAGCGCACCGGTCTGTTTGTGGTCACCGAGGCCAAATACGGGCTGAGCTGCCGCAACGGCGATCTCGGGCTCACGTTGTTGCGCACGCCGCCGCACGTGGGGTTTGAAGAACACGCCAAGGCTTACCCCGCGCATCTCAGCCGCCTGCCGAAACCGGACACCATTTTTACCGATCAAGGCCGTCATGTGATCGAACTCGCCGTGGGGCATTATGAATCAACCGCGCCGCGCGCCGAACAGCCGACGGTGCTGGCCGAAACACTCTACACTCCGGTGGTGCCGTATCGCGGCAAGCCACTCGCGGGTGCATTCCAAGGCATCGAGGGCGCCGACACCTTGGTGCCGCATTGGGCCCGGCCGCTCGGACGCGATCGCTGGGTGTTGCGGTTGCACGAGGTCGCCGGTCAACGCGGTGCGGCCAGGCTGAAGCTCGCCCCGGGCTGGCGTGCCCGGACCGTGAATCTGCTCGGGGAAAAAATTCCCGGTGGTCTGCGCGGCACGCGGCTCGCGTTCGCGCCCTACGATATCGTCAGCCTCGAACTGACCCGACCTGCAAAAGTGTCACGTATTACGTGACACTTTTCCTCGGACCTGGGGTTTGCTTTCGAAGTCATTGGACCGCTTAACAAGCCAGATCAGCAGACGCAGGGCCCTTTCGGTGTCTGGGCAGGCCGTTTGGCTGACAAAATACTCGTGCACGCGCTGCCGCGGCACACCGAGCTCACGAGCCAAGTTGGCCTTGTCGCCATAGCGGAGTAACTTGTCCGCCGTGATTTTGGACAATTCGTTCCATAGTGGAGTATCCGGCCCTGGGCGTAATGTGGCTCCAATGGATTTGCGGCGGCGGGCGCGGTAATTCTTTTGGGCGGCGATGGCGGTTTCACGCGCTGCCTCGGACAGCACGTCAAGAAGAGCCCCCAACGCTACCAATTGCGGATGTTGGTAATAACTCATACTCTAAGGTGTCACGTAATACGTGACGGTTCAATCAACGATAATGCCGAATAACTGGTGCGGCTTGGCAATAAACTCCGTTGGTGAAAATAGAGTGTCACGTAATACGTGACACTGTGAGGGTGGGATTTTCGACAGGGACGAGGGGGTGGGTCAGCTCCAACTTCACGCCGACTGCGAGGCGGCCGTTCATGCCGCGTTGCATCAGCGTGAGACGAGGCTGTTTTTCCGGTAGCAGCGTGGTCACAAACCAAGCCTCCTTGCGCTCGCGCAAGACGTCTTTCCACACGGGTTCTTCCAACGGGAGTTCTTCGCACACGGCTTCGACGCCTACATCCCAAGTCAGAATCGCGCGCCCGCGCCGGCCGGTGATGACCGCGCGGCGTTGCGCGGCATCCAGCGTGATCGGCAGCGGCGTGGTCCAGTGAAACGCCACGCCGTCACCGCGTTCGACCGCCCAGTCATCCGTGATGATCAGCTTATCGGGCGTCGGTGAATCCCAGGTGCGCTTCCAGGCTTTGAACCAGCCTTCCCAGCCGGCCGTGAGATCCATCGAGGCATGGAACCGGGTCGCGTTGCCTTCGCCCTGCGGAATGATATCGGCGAAGATCGGATTCTTCGGCCTTGGCCGCGCGCCGCTCGAGGTGAGCGGCACCAGCATGTTGTGCCGCTGCGCGTGTTTCATCATGTCGGCGAGCGGATTGCTGTAATCACAGATCGCAAAATCCTTCGCCAACGTGTCGCCGGCGAATTCGAGCACGAACGAACCCTTGTCCTCGTGCGTATGCGACGCGCCGGACTGGTTGCCCATGAGAAAAAGTTTCACCCATTCGCCGCCGAGTTTCCGGTGCGAGGCCATCTGGCCGATCGTGGGCATGTTGACCACGGGTGACAGCTGCGGGCCCCGCTCCGGGATGTCGCGGGCGAGGTTTTGCGCGAGCAACGAGAGGGGTTGGCCGGTGCGCGCGATGGATTTGCGGAAGATCGTGACCCAGTGTGAATCGGGCATGAGCCACGCGAGAAACGCCGCGCCTTCCTGCGGCACGCATTGCGCGTCACAGATCAAAATCATCTGCGAATCATCCGCCGTGCTCACGAGCGTTTCCGCCATGACGGCGGTGGCGTAGAGCGCCGGTGGCACCAAGCTGCGGACGTCGATCCCGCGCGCCCGGGAATAATAGTAAAACGAGATCAGCGCCTGTCGCGCGGTGAATGTGAAGTAGCCCGGTCCCTCGGTGTAGCCGCCGTCGGGCAGCAGGATTTTTGAAAGGTTGTCCTGCAGGTCGGCGAGACAGAGATCGGTGTAGGGCACGACGCGCGATTGCGCGGGCTTGGGATGCGGCTCCCACGTGACCGGCAGTTCGCGCTCCAACACGAGGTAGGCATACATGCGCCCCGGCAACCACCACGCGGTTTGATTGCACCAAAAAATGTAGGTATACCACCAGGTGTTGTAGTTGTTGGTGCCGTGGCCCTCTTCCGCGAGGCGGCGCAGGATCACTTGTTTGCCGTAGTCGGTGAACCACTCGCCGCACAAGTCGAGGATCAGCGCGCAATCATACATCACCAAACTCGGCACGAAGGCGCGGTGCTCCCACTTGCACCCGGTCATCCAACTCATGAATGACGGATCCCAACGGGTGCTGTGTGCAAGACACATCGCATAGCGCGCGGCGAGCCGGCCGAGCGCTTGGTCGCGCCACAGCACCGCGGCCTGCGCGGCGTTGGCACCGTTGGTCAGGAGCAATTTGCCGTGATCGCGCAGGCGATTGAAACGCGTGTCGTTCCAGAAATTCACGAACTCGCTCATCATCGTTTCTGGGGCGCGGCGTTGCGCATCGGCGGCGAGTTCGCTCAGGGGCGATTCGGCCCGGCCGCCGGCGTGGGCCAGCTCGGTGCGTGCCTGTTCCAGTTCGGCCGCGGTGAGGTGCAGACCGTAGACCGGGTTGAAGCTGGGCTCATAGGCTGGCGGCTTCAGGTAATCCGCCCATGTCTCGTCGAAGCGTTCGAACTGCCGCAGATAGCGTTCCAACGTCGGTCCGTGCTGCAATCCGATCCAGTTGAACCAGCCGCAGGCCGGGCCGGGATTGCGTGCCGCATCGGCATAAAGCGCAATGGTCAGTCCGCGCAGGCGGCGGGCGCCCTGGAGTGGCAGCACCGCTTCACGCTTGGTTTCCTTTTGTGCCCCGGTCGTGGCGGATTGCTGGCCGGTGTCGGTGTCTGCGGTCAACTCGACCCGGGTGCCTGCGGGCACCACGAGCGAAACCACCAGCGTGTCATAGTCGCGGCAATCGAGATCGAGTTCCCGGCGCAGACGCAGTGCCGGGGTGCCGGGGTCCGCCGGCGGCCGTTGCCAGTCGAACTGCACCCACGCCCACTTTTGCACGACAGTCAGGCCGTCCGCGCCGTTTTGATCAATGTGCCACTGCGGCAGTTGGCTGAGCGTTTCGTCAAAAAACGCTTCGATGACCGCTTCGGCGGCATTCACGGGGGTGGGAATCATAAGGGGCGACGGGTTTGCATTGCACAGCATGCGGTCAGTTTTCAGTTTCTCATCCGGTCGGTATCAGGAGGCGAGCAAACTCATTTTAAACGATGATGGTGTTGCAGAAATGGAAAAAGTATCTGTTCAGGCCCATCCGCGAATTTTGCGGGCTCGCGGAGGGCGCCACTTATTTCTGGCCGCGCTGGATCGTGCTGCGGGCGGTGGGTTTGGTTTACGTTTTGATTTTTTGGAACGCCCTGACGGAGGCGCGGGTGTTGATCGGACCGTCGGGCATTATTCCCGCCGAAGGCTTGATGCCGCACTTGACCAATTTGTTCGGCGGTCCCGTGGCCGCGTTCTTTCGCGCGCCAAGCGTATTCTGGCTGGGGGCGGGCGATGGGGCGATTCTGTTCTGGAGTTGGGTGGGCATGGCGGCGGCTCTTGCGGTGGTCCTGAACCTCTGGCCGCGGCTCGCACTCTCAGTCTGTTGGGTGGTGTTTCTCTCGTTCGTTTCCTGTTACGCCATCTTTTCATCCACCCAGATGGACCAGTTGATGTTGGAAGTGGCGCTGCTCTGCATCCCGTTTGCGCCGGCCGGTCTGCGCCCCGGCTTGGGGCATGACTCTCCGCCGCGCCCCATCGTCCTGTTCATGGTGCGGTGGCTGTTGATCCGCGTGATGTTTGAGTCGGGTCTGTTCAAGCTCCTTTCCGGCGATCCGCATTGGCGCGAATTCACGGCGATGGACATCATGTATGAGACGGCGCCGTTTCCCACGATTCTGGGATACGTGGATCACAACCTGCCCCACGTGCAGCACTTGTTTGAAACGGCGCTGACCTTTGCGGCGGAGTTGCTCGCGCCGGTGCTCGCGATCTTCGCCGGGCGCCGCGGACGTTGGTTTGCGATCATCACGTGGACGATGTTGCAGGCCGGCATTCAGCTGACCGCGAATTTCGGCTGGCTCAACTTCGCCGCGTTCGGGCTGGGCCTGGTCTTGTTGGATGATCAGATGCTGGCCGGCCTGGCGAAACGGTTGCGTCTGCGGCGCTGGCACGAACGCCTGCAAGCGAAGGCTGTGCCGGTGACTGCCTCGCCGCGCGCGTCATGGCGGCTGCGCGCGCTGCGCGTCGCCCTGTGGCTGCACTTCGGCATCGCCATGTATGACGCCGTTACAGTGGTCACGCTGGGCCAGGCGAGTTTTTCAGAGGACCCGAATCGTCCGTGGCACTACGCTTACATGGATTTTCGCAGTGCCAATGCCTACACGTTATACGCCACGTTTACCCCGGATCGCGTCGGGGTGGAGTTTACGGGCTCCAACGACGGCGGGGTCACCTGGCGGCCTTACCTTTACCCCAACCTGCCGCAGCAAACAGATCGCATCTGCGGCTTCATCGCGCCGCGCTTTTTGCGCTTTGAAGCAACCATGCAGGTGGTGGCGACGCTGCCCGAGCGCACCTCGACCGTGCCATTGATTGCCTTGAAGTTGCTGGAGCGTGATCCGCGCATCATCGCGCTGTTTGAAAATGATCCGTTTGCGGAGCGCCCGCCGACCATGATGCGGATGCGCCGCTACCAACTCAAGTTCACCGATTGGGCGACATGGCGTGAGACCGGCGATTATTGGACCAAGACCTACTTGGATGACTACGCGCCGATGTTCTACATCGATGCCAGTGGTCGAATCACCGAGGCGAGGAGTGTTGAAGAGACGATGCGGGTGCAGGCGGAGCAAGGGAACCCGGCGGCGCAAAATTATCTTGGATCGGCCCACATGTCCGGCCAGGCCGGAGCTCGTGATTTGATCCAAGCCGAGCGCTGGTTTCTGCTCGCCGCCGGCCAGGGGTTTGCGGGCGCCGAACACAATCTGGGCGTGCTCCATAGTGATCCGGCGTTTGCCAGATACAGTCGAACCGAAGCCGCCCGTTGGTTTGCCCGCGCGGCAGAGCGGGGATTCGCGCCGGCGCAATACGCCATGGGCTGGCTGCATGAACAGGGTCTGGGAGTTCCTCAAAATCCGTCACAAGCGGCCAAGTGGTATCGCGCCGCCGCGGAGCAAAACGAGGTGAATGCGCAGTTCCGTCTCGGGCTCTGTTACTACCGCGGCTTGGGGGTGCGGAGGGATGAAGTCGAAGCGCTCGCCTGGTTTACGCTGGCCGCCCGTCAGGGCGACGAAGACGCGGCGGAGAACGCCAGGGTGCTGGCGCAGCAGCTGGGCAACGCCGCGGTGGCTGAAGCCCGCGAGCGGGCCGATCGTTATGCGTCACTGTCCGGCGCCGCGCCGACAAAGCCCTGACCGGTTCGAGGCTTTCTATCGAGAGCGGGGACTGGCATGATGGTGGCATGAGTGCGCAACCACCGGCTGACCGGCGGCCGGGAGTCTGGCTTTTCGCCTGCCTGTATTTCAGTGAGGGCGCGCCGATCGGTTTTATCTGGTGGGCGTTGCCGACCTTGCTGCGCACCGAGGGCGTGGCGGTGGAGCGCATCACCACGCTCACGGCGCTGCTCGTGCTGCCTTGGACCGCGAAATTTTTGTGGGCGCCGGCGATAGACGCAATGCGCTCGGCGCGCTGGGGCTTCCGCCATTGGGCGATGGCCGCGCAGTTCGCGATGGGCGCGTGCCTGCTGCCGTTGTTGTGGTTCGATCCGGTGCAACATCTCGGCGTGTGGATCGTGCTGCTCGTATTGCATGCGTTTTTCGCCGCCACGCAGGATGTGGCGATCGATGCGCTCGCGGTGAGCAGTGCGCGGCCGGAGCAGCGCGGCTGGCTCAACGGTGCGATGCAGGCCGGCATGCTGCTGGGCCGCAGTCTGTTTGGCGGCGGTGCGATCTGGCTGGCGAGTCAGTTCGGCTGGCATGCCGTGCTGCTGGGCCTGCTGGCGGCGATCTGGATCTCGCTCGGTCTGCTCTGGCGCACGAAGGGCGAACCGGCGCGCGCCGCAGTCACGGGATCGGTGCGCGCGCAATTCCAACAATCGCTGCGCCGCGCGTTGTCGGCGCGCACGACCTGGCTGGGCTTGGGTTTCGCGTTGCTGGCGGGCGCGGGCTTCGAGGCGTTTGGTGCGCTGGCCGGTCCGTTTCTGGTGGACTCCGGCGTGAGTGCGAACGCGACGGGATTCTTCTTCGGCGTGCCCGTGGTCGGGGCCATGCTGATCGGCGGCTTGATCGGCGGGCGCGTGGCCGACGGGTTGGGTCGGCGCCGCGCCGTGGTGGCGGGCATGACCGTTCTCACGGTGACATTGTGCGGCGTCGCCGCAGGTCATCACGCCAGGCTGACCGGCAGCGCGCTGATGATTTTGATGACGACGGTTTACCTTGGCGTCGGGTTTTTCACCGCGGCATCCTACGCGTTGTTCATGGATCTCACCGATCCGCGTTTGGGCGCGACGCAGTTCAGCGCGTTCATGGCCGCGACCAACGCCTGCGAGGCGTGGGCGGCGTGGCTGGGGGGACGCATCGCGGGGGGGCCGGGTTATGCCGCGACTTTCGTCATCATGCCGCTGCTTGCGCTGATCGCCTTGCTGTTTTTGCGCGCGCTGCCGCGGAGCCTATCCGGTCAAGGGGGTTGAACCCATCGCGATCCCGGTGTAGGCTGCCTCCATGATCATCGATGTTCACACCCACCTGAATAACTACGACGAAACCATCGATGTGCCACTGGAACAGCGCTTGGAGCAACTCCAGGAGTCGATGGCGTTCAGCAAAGTGGATGCGGCCATGATTCTCACTTCCTACAAGGTCAATCAGCACCGGCCTTCCACGCGCGAAGTGGTGGAGCTGACCAAGGACATCCCCGGTCTGCACACCGTCGCGGGTATCAGTTTTCTCAATTACCGTGAACGCGACCTGCGCGAACTCAGCGACTACCTGCGCGCCGGTCTCGTCAAGGGCTTGAAACTATATCCGGGTTACGAGCCGTTCTATCCGCACGACTCGCGTTGTCGCGTGCTGTATGATCTCGCTTGCGAATATGATGTGCCGGTGATGGTGCACACCGGCGACACCTACACCCCAAAAGGCAAGGTGCGTTACGCGCACCCCATTCACCTCGACGACGTGGCGGTGGATTTCCCGGATCTGAAACTGGTCATCTGCCATGTCGGCAACCCGTGGATCCGCGACTGCATGGAGGTCGTTTACAAAAACAAGAACGTGCACGCCGACATCTCCGGACTCGTGCTGGGTGACTTCACCGAACGCTTCGAGGCCTTCATGCTCGAACAGGTGAAGGAAATGATCCTCTACGCCGGCGATCCCAACTACCTGCTTTATGGCACCGACTGGCCAATCTGCCGGATGCGCACCTATTTGAAGTTTGTGCGCGGCCTCGGATTGTCGCCGGAGCACGAGGAGAAAATCCTCTGGCGCAATACCGACCGCCTTTTCCGGCTGGGCCTTGCGGGGAGCTCCGGTTGACGCTTGGCAGTGGAACTGATAAGTCAGTTCCATGACGAAATCGAAAACGCCCAAACGGGTCAAAGTCCGGCGCGCCAACGCCAAGGACATTCCGAAGCTCGTCGAGCTCAACCGTGCCGCTTACCCGGTGCTGGCCAACGAGAACGTGGTCTGGGGCGAGGCGCATTTGCGCGCGCACCAGCAGATTTTCCCCGAAGGCCAGATGCTGGCCGAGGTCGAGGGTCGCATCGTCGGCGCTATCTCCACACTGATCGTCAATCTCGGTTCCGATCCACTGCGCAATCACACCTGGGCCGGCATCACCGACAGCGGTTATTTTTCCAGCCACGATCCGGCGGGTGACACGCTTTACGGCGCCGATATCTATGTGCATCCGGACGCGCGCGGGCTCGGCGTCGGCGCGGCGCTTTACGCCGCGCGGCGGCAGCTCTGCCGCAAACTCAACCTCCGCCGCATTCTCGCGGGCGGCCGGCTCTGGAATTACAGCGAACAGGCGGCCAAGATGTCCGCGCCCGAATATGCGCAGCGCGTCATAGCCGGCGAATTTCGCGACCTGGTGCTCAGTTTCCAGCTGCGCGAGGGTTTCGCGCTGCGTCGGGTGATGCCCAATTACCTGCGCGATCCGCGGAGTCACAACTACGCCAGCCTGATCGAGTGGCTTAATCCCGATTATCAGCCCAAGCCAGTGACCGGCGACCGCAAGGCCCGCGTCGCCTGTGTTCAATACCAGATGCGCCGCGTGAAATCCTTCGCCGAGTTCGCCCGGCAGGTGACCTATTTCATCGATGTCGCCGCCGACAACGACGCCGATTTCGTGCTGCTGCCCGAACTCTTCACCGTGCAGTTGCTCTCGGCGACCAACACACTCTCTCCGCAGGAGGGCATGCGCAAACTCTCCGACTACACCGGTCGGCTCGACACCCTGCTCGGCAAACTCGCCCTGCGGCACGGCCTTACGATCATCGGCGGCGGCCACCCTACGAAGATCGGGAAGGAGCTGCGCAACATCGCCACGGTCTACTTGCCCGACGGTCGCCGCGTGCGGCAACCCAAGCTCCATATCACGCCGAATGAACGGCATTGGTGGGGCATCACCGGCGGTTCCACCTTGCAAACGGTCGACACGCCGGTCGCGCGCATCGGCGTGCTGATCTGCTACGACGCCGAGTTTCCGGAGGCGGCGCGGCATCTCGCCGATCTCGGCGCCGAGATCATTTTCGTGCCATTCTGCACCGACAACCGCCAAGGCTACCTGCGCGTGCGGCATTGCGCCGCGGCCCGGGCGATCGAAAACCAAGTTTACGTGGCCCTCGCCGGCAACATCGGCAACCTGCCCGACGTGCCCAACATGGACATCCAATACGGTCAGGCCGCGGTGCTCACGCCGTCGGACTTCGCGTTCGCCCGCGACGGCATCGCCGCCGAGGCCGATGCGAATGTCGAGACCGTGCTCATCTGCGACGTCGATCTGGACGAATTGCAGAAGGCCCACAGCACCGGCACGGTCACGCCGCGACTCGATCGCCGGCCCGACCTGTTCAAGGTTGTCGCCACGGTCGGCAACAACGAACCGCCGGTGAGTTTGCGCGAGGGCGACGGACCGCTGGGCGAACAGCCGCAGCGCGATTCCTGACCGCTGACGCACTTTCTTTTACTTTTCCCTCGTGACCGTCGCGGGGTTGGTTAACACGGGCTGGTCGCTTCCGACCAATCCCCAACCCAACCCTGCATCACGATGGAACCTGTCCGTTACGGCGTCATTGGCGCCGGTGTCATCGCCAGTCTCACGGCGTCCAAACTCAAACCCGGCGGTGCCGTCAAAGTCGTCGCCGTCGCCGATGTGAATGAGGCCGCCGCGCAAAAACTCGCCGACACCGCCGGCGGCGCGCGCGTCCTCACCGATTATCATCAGCTGCTGGCCGATCCGGAGATCGAGGCGGTTTACATCGCCACGCCGCCGTTCCTGCACAAGCCGATGACGATCGACGCCCTGCGCGCCGGCAAGCATGTGTGCTGCGAAAAACCGTTTGTGCTCACGCGGCAGGAGGTGCTCGACATCATGGCCGTCAATCGCGAACACCCGCACCTCAGGGTCACGTGCTGCTCGTCGCGTTACCATAACACCGCCACCGCGCGAAAGGCCCGCGCGATGATTGCTGGCGGCGAACTCGGTGAGGTTTACCGCGTGCATTTCGAGCAGGTCACCGGCGGCTACGCCATCGGCACGAAGTTCCCCGCCTGGCGCAACGATCCGGCAAAGAACGGCGGCGGCATTTCGTTCGATTGGGGCCCTTACGATCTCGACTGGCTGAGCTTCATTCTCGGCGATCTGTTCCAACCGCGTGTCGTCTTCGGCACTACCGGCAACTACTTTCCGCTCAGCGCCGAGCGCGTGCCGCCGTGCCTCGATGTGGACGGCCGGCTCGCGGCCGAGATCATTTGTGACAACGGCCTGACAATTCACTGGGAACGCCGCGCGGCCGAGCACGGCCCCGCCCGGCACAACGTCGAGTTCCGCGGTCGGCAGGCCGGTCTCGACCTGTGCTTCCTGCCGATGGGCGCCAAGCAGCAGTTGCACCATTACGCCTACCGCGGCGCCGAGGACCTCAAGGAAACCATCCTGCCCGACGCGGCGCCAGTCTGGGACGATACGCTCATGCACTCGATTCATGATCTCGCCGCCGCGATTCGTGAAAATCGTGCACCGTCCAACACGCTTGAGCACAACGTCAAAATCCAGGGCGTTTTCGACGCGTTGCTCGCCTCCGCCCGCACCCAACAGGCCGTGCGCATCCCGGAATAATTCCCCATGGCGTTTCCCAACGAACTCATCCTGTTTAACAATCACTTCGCCATGCACCGGCGGAACTACCCGTTCCGCACGCGCCTGGCGATCGCCGCCGACATCGGCTACGACGGTTACGAACTGCATCCGCTCGAACCCGACGACGACAAGTCGTGGGACGAGTTTGCCGCGGCCTTCAAACCCAGCGGACTCAAATCGCTCGGCATGTATATCGTGGCCAAGGGCATCACCGATGAGGAGTTTCCGCGCTTCGACAACGAGCTCACCCGGGTGAAGCGCATGTGCGACCGGCTCGCCGCGATTCATCCGCGCGCCTTCGTCAACTTCACCATCGCGAGCAATCCGGGCAAGAATGGCACGCCGGATTACCGTGAGGCCGGTTCGGCCAAAGCCGAGCCGCGCCATTGGGAGCGCACGATCACGATGATGCGCGAGGTGGATGCCCACGTCACGCAGCTCGGCCTCAGCGCGAATCTCTACAACCACATCTGGTTCATGATCGATACGTCCGCCGCGCAGGTGCGCGCGATTCGCGATTCCGGCGCGAAGACGATCAAGCCTGGCATCGCCGCCTTCCACGCGTTCTTCCACCAAGGCGAACCGGATTTCTCCGAGCTTATGGCCCAGCCCGGGATGGAGGATCTCAGCTACTACGCGGTGCTCAGCGGCTGGCGCGAACCCGCCACGCCGTTTCGCTCGCGTCCGATCGACGATGGCAACATCGACATCGCCGCGAACCTCGGCCTGCTCTGGCAAAAGGGCTATACCGGTCCGATCATCTCGCAGGCCTACGATCTCGGCGGCGACGCTTACCTCACGGCGAAACGCTCCTACGATTACCTGCGCTCGATTCACGAACGCTATCAACGCAACCCCGCGCTCAATCCGCATTATACCGCTTAAACTGTAGGGCGGGGTCGCTGACCCCGCCCAAGCGACTTTTGATCAACGCGGCGGGATCGGCGATCCCGCCCTACAATCCTGAAGCCCATGTCCCGTATCATCCGCGTCGAAATCGGCCGCTTCGATTACGCCGTTGCCGGCGAGTTCAAGTTTTTCAAACCCGGCCCGGACGGCAAGGTCACGCGTCCGTCGGTGCTCGTGCGCTTGCTCGATGAAAACGGCGTGGAAGGCTGGGGCCAATCCGTGCCGGTGCCGTCGTGGACCTACGAGACTTCGGAAAGCGTGCTCACCACGCTCGAACTCTACCTTGCCGAACTGTTGATCGGGCGCGATCCCGCGGATTTTGCCGGCTTGCACGCGGCGATGAATACCGCGATTCGTCCCGCGTTTTCCGTCGGCCAACCGCTTTGCAAGGCCGCGCTTGATCTCGCCTGTCACGATCTCGCCGGCAAACAGCGCGGGGTGCCCGCGTGGCAATTGTTCGGCCCGGGGCGTCCCGCGCAAAAGGAGCTGCTGCTCAGTTGGACGGTGGCTTCGCCGAAAATGGAGACAGTGGAAAAGCAACTGGCCGAGGGCCGGGCGCGCGGCTACCGCAATTTCAACATCAAGGTCGGCGCGCCGCAGTCGGCTGATTACGATCTCGAACTCGCGCGCAAGGTCCGCGCCTTTGCGCCCGACGGCTTTCTGTGGGCGGATGCGAATACCGGTTACACGCCGGAGCAGGCGCTCGCCATCGCGCCCAAGCTGCGCGCCGCCGGTGTCGATGTGTTTGAATCGCCGCTGCCGCCGACGCAGATCCGCGGTTATCAGGCGCTCAAAAAGCAGGGTGCGCTGCCCGTGTTGATGGATGAAGGCATCCTCGCGCCGGAAGTGTCGGCCGAGTTCATCGCGCTCGACATGATGGATGGCATCGCGATGAAACCCGCGCGTAACGCCGGGCTCTGGCCGAGCGTGCAGATCGTCAATCAATTGCTGGATCGCGGCCTGATGGTGCTGGGCTCCGGTTTGACCGATCCCGATTTCTCGCTGGCCGGTGCGATGCAGCTCTTCGCGTGGAGCGGTCTCGCCAAACCCTGCGCGCTCAACGGTCCGCAGTTCCTCGCCGATTCGTTGTTGGGCAACGCGCTCAAACCGGCGGGCGACGTGCTGCCGTTGCCCACCGCGCCCGGCCTCGGCTTCACGCCCGATCCGCGCGCGTTGCAATGCCTCCGCACCGTGGCGCACGCCAACGATTGAAATTGGTTCATCCAGGCGGGATCGCTGAACCCGCCAATGCGACTCAATTTACCGTTTCGAACTTCGAGTAGTCGCAGCCGATGAACATGCCGTCGGGTGCGGTGAATTTTGCCCGGTGTTCCGCGCGCGGCACGATCTGCGTGGCCGCGCTGCGGTAGTGAAACTGCAGGGCGCGCCGGCGGCGGTTGGAACGGTTTGGCGGCGTCTCGTGCGGCAGCATGCCGTCAAAAATCATCAGGCCGCCCGGGGGCAGTTCGATCGGCAGGCCTTGCTGCGCATCGACTTCGCCCGTGGTGATTTCGCAATCGACCTTGGACCAGTAGTGCTCACGCGGCCCGGTGCGGTGGCCGCCGGGGATCACGTGCATGCAGCCGTTGTCGACCTTGGCTTCGTCGAGCGCGATCCATACGCCTGCCACCCCGTCGAAGCGGTTGACCGAAAAATACGCGAGGTCCTGATGCCACGGTTTCGCCGCTCCGATCCCGGCCGGCTTGCACAACGCCATGCTGGAGTAGGGGGCGTAATCCTCGCCGAGCATGGCGCCGAGCAGCGCACGCAGCTTCGGGTGCTTATGGGAGATATAGTCGTAGATTGGCAGCTCCATGTCGTAGGACTGGAACTTGCGAATGTTATCCGCGAGTTCGTCGAGCCGGTCCGGCCGGGCCACGTATTGGCTCTCCACTTGAAAATGGAAATCTGAAGTCTTGCTACGGAACAGCAGGCCGCCGCTGTTTTGGGAACCGCTTTTGCTCTTGGTGTGCACGTGCTCAGTCAGCGCTTCGTTGAAGGCATACTTGTGCACCAGCTCATTGATGCCATTGGAGGCGGCTTTCACTTCCTCCGGCGTCAGCGCGTTGAGAAAGGCGAGGTAACCGTCCTCGCGGTAACGCGCGATCATGTCGGCGTCCGGCTGCTCCGGCAGGGTGGGGTAAATATTGGGGGTCTTTGTGCTCACAGCGCATATCTTAGCGAATCCCCGGTTCGTTTGTAATAGACGAATGAGGCTTAATTTTGCATTTATCGCGCATGCCCCGGCACAACCTCATGTCGATCGTGGCGGACGGACAGGTTCGCCTGACGGCGCCGCTGGGCATCGTGCGCTGTGAACCGATCTGGGAATTCAAGCCCTACGTGCTGGTCGATTACATCCTGTGGTGGATTCTCGATGGCGTCGGCCGGGCGTGGGTCGGCGGGCGCGAGTTCCCGCTCGGTCCCGGCACCTGCCTCTTGCTGTCGCCGGGCATGGCGTTGACGGCGTTGCACGATCCGAAGCGGCGCTTGCGCGTGTTCTATGCGCATGCGGATTTTTTGGACCAACACGGACACAAGCTGTCGCCCGCTTCACTCGAATTGCCGCCGATTCCGGTGGTGTTGAACGATCTGGCCACCTTTGAACCACTGACCCGGCAAATCGTCGAGGGGCACAACCTCGGCACCGAGGCCGGTCGGTTGAAACGCGACCTGGCCCTGCGCCTGGCGCTCTTGCAAATCCACGCCGCGGCCGAGGCGCGGCCCGCCCGCACGGATGACACCAAGCTCACTACCGCCCTGCTGGCGGTGCGCGAAAATCCCGGCGCCCTTTGGACCGTGCCGGAGATCGCGCAACGGGCCGGATTGTCGGTTTCACAAACCGCGCGGCGCGTTCGCGAACTGACCGGCCTGAGCCCGCAGGCCTTCGTCATCCGGGCGCGCATCGAACGCGCCCGCCGCCTGATGGAGGAGTCGACGATGAGCCTGAAGCAAATCGCCGAATCGCTGGGTTACACCGACGTCTATTTCTTCCACCGCCAGTTCAAGTCGGTGGCTGGCGTGACACCGGGTCAGTGGCGAAAGCGCCAACCCGCGATCAAAACTTAGCGGATTAATATTCTAATACTGATGAGCAATCAGGCATCAATGCGCCCGCTTATCTTTTGCACACCGAGGTCAATTGCTGCCTCAACGAGAATACGAAGCACAGGGTTACAGCCCTTAAAGATGATCTGATCGAGAATAGTTTCACCATGTTGTTCCACTAAGCCTGCAATAAGAGCATTCATGAATGAACTGTTGGCGCTTCGCACTCCAGTGAAGTCGAGAGTGATTTGTGGGTAAATTGCTGTGTAGGGCTCGATCCGTGTGCGACGAAAATCAGCTGCGGCCCCGCCATCGGCAAGGTGCGCACCGAATTCCTGAGCTAGATGGAGTTCCATGTTCACGGACCAAACCTTGCCCGATTGTGTCTGGGACGCAAGAGTCCAGATGCTTGCTTTGCTTGGTCTAGCAGCTGCGCATAATCAAGAACCTGATCTTGGCGGAAAGTTAGTGCGACAAGCGTTCCCGGGTAAACGCCGCCGTCTGGCAGCACGCTACTAAGCGGCTGACTGTCACCGGGGTTTTGACGGACAACCCCGGTGCCGCTGACGATTAGCAGCCACGCGGAAGCTAGTTCTGCCATTCTAGCCGTTAATGTCAGGCCCACGCCTTCGTTGGTCGGACTCCCTTTGGATGAGACTCGTGCTTCCAATGCCTTGAGAATGGCGGTGGTGTCATCAATTCCTTTAGCCCATGCTAGGTCAGCGCCAATAAAGCTGGAGAGAATGCCATTTCCATTATCTGCGATGGCAAGCCGCACTAGTCCTTCACCTCTTCCAACCTGTGCTGCAACAAAGCCCTGTCCACCGCTGTGTTGGCGCACATTATTGGCCATCTCCGTGAGAACATACCACACCAAGTCGTAGGGTCCTGCCAATGGATGCCCATATTCATCTCCGCCAGGCGCTACACACAGCGCCATCTCACTGCCCATTTCAGTTACTCGATGATCAATGACCCGAACTGGCACAAAGCGTCCCTTTGCATCGTGTCGTATGAAAGATTCGGGCTGGGTGAAGTTGCAGGACCGTAGCAAGTCCATCCGCTGTAGATAACCGAGAATCGGGCAGACCTCTAGGCCGAGTGGATAAACCAGTAGCCCCTTATTACGCCAGAGATTGATTTGTGCAGTTAACGCTACCAGCCCTGCTGGAGAAACACGGCGGAGTTCCGTGAAATCAATCTCAATCGCATCTCCTGAGCCAGCCTCTCCCATGTGGGCAATAAATGGCAGTAGACCGTCTGCATTAATATTGGCTGGAAGTGAGAGGCGCATCGCTGGTTCATAGAATATATTTCTACATAGAAGGCGAGGCGTGCAGTTCGATTAGTGCACCGAACGCTAATCGATAATCACCGACCACGCCGTGACGTCGGCGGTCGTGATGATCGGCAGTTTGCGCAGGGTGGATTCGCCCGGCCCGGCCCCGCGACCAGGCTCGGGGCAGGCGATCATGATGAAACCGGATTCGCCGGCGGGGCGGTGGAGTTGACCGGAGAGCGTGCGGGTCTTGGCGTTCCACTTCACGGCGCTGAGTTCGCGGCCGCCGCTTTGGTGGAAGCTGGTGCCGAGCGGCCAGGGGTGTGAACGTGGCTGGCGCAGCACGAGGAGCTTCACGGCGGGTCCATGGAAGCCGATGTCGAGCATGCCGGCGGGCGATTCGAGCACCGGAAAACCGAAATCGCCGGGATGGCGGTAGGTGTCCGCCGGTTGCTCGGCGCGCGGCACGGTGCCAAGAAAATGGCCCGACCAAAATTCATAGGCCCAGAGTTGAGCCGACTTGGGCAATCCGAGCCGGGCAAACTCCACGCGAAAACGGCGCGCGAGATTCACGCCGGAGCCTTCCTCGACGGGCGGTTCGGTCCAGTTGAACAACGCGACGAGCGTCCACTCGTCCCAATCGGTTTTGACCGGCAGCGCCCACACGCAGGCGCCCTGCGGATCGGGTTCGGGCTGCGGCGGCTTGATCGGTTGCGCCTTGATCAGCGGCAGGTAGGGCAGGGTGCCGGTCGCGATGGGATCGAAGAGGTCAACCGGGCGGGCCGGCGTGTCGTTGGGCGGGAGCGAGGCGAGCAGCACCGACCAGCGGTCCTCCGCCAGCGCTTTTAGATCGTCGCCGATATCCACATGGCCGGCGCCCATGAACGTGGCGGTGGCGCGAATGCGGGCTTCCTCAATCGTGCCGGGACCGCCGACGACGAGGCAGGACGGTTGGAGCAAGGCCCAGTGATGTTTGAACAGGTGGCAGGCGAACGAGGTGTAAACTTCGCGCAAGTGCCGCCAGCCGAGCCCGGCGTTGCCGGTGTCCATGTTGACGTAGTTGACCGAGGCGATGCCGGCGGCGGCATTGTCAGTCGCGGAGCAATCAATCATGTCGGCGTTGGCGCCGGTCGAATCGAGGGCGTCCTTGGCGATGCGGAAGGCGGTGCGCACGGCTTCGCGCGCGCGGGCGTTGACGAACTTTGGATCGTGCCGTTGACGCAGGGCTTTGTCGGTGACGACGCTGGCGAAATCCCACTTCACGAAACGCACGCCCTGTTCGGCGAGGCGGGTGAAGTTTTCTTTCAACCACTGTTGCGCGCCGGGATGCGAAACATCGAGCGCGTAGATCGGGCAGAACGGTTCCCAAAACCAGTTGTAGCTGCTGTGCGGTTTGCCGGCCGCATCGCGCAGGAGCCATTCGGGGTGTTCTTTCGCCACCGGATGCGTTTCGGCGATGCAGAGCACGCCGACCCAGACGCCCAGATCGAAACCGTGATCGCGCAATTGCGCGCTCAGCCAACCGAGTCCGCGCGCAAAGCGTGCGTTGGTTTCAAAAAACGACGGCACGTTGTCCTGCTCCCAACCGAGATCGACCTGCAGGTAGCGCAGACCGAGTCGGTCGAGATGACGCGCTTTCGCAGCGCGGGCGGTGGCGACGACGCGCTCGTCGGTGACGGCGAGGCGATCGGGATACCAGCTGCACCAGTTGGCAAACGGCGCAGGCGCGGCGGGCAGTTTGTTGCGCGACTTGATGCGTTTGCCGTGACCATCGAGCAGCGACAATGGATCGCGGCCCGTCTCGATCACGAAGTCGCCGAGCGCGACCTCCTCGCCGGGTTCGAGCAGGTAGTCGCCGCCGTCAAAGCCGATGGTGAATTCGCGAAAGGCGGGGGTGCGGCCGGTGACCGTGGGGGCCGCGGCTTTCGTTTTGGCCGAACCGCCGTCGACATTGTCCATGCCGTTGAAGTCGCCGCCGTCACCGGGAAACATGCGCGCGCTGAACTGCGGCAGCCAGCGATCAATCGTCTCAAAACCGAGCAACACGGCGCGGCGTTCGCCCGGGTGGTGAAACACCGTGACGGATTGGCTGACGAAGGCGCCGGTGCTGCCGTCGGTGGCCTTGAGCTGGTCGCTGCCCGTGGCCATTTGCCGCGGGGTGCGGACGCGGCCGAAGTAAGCATTCTGTTCGAGAATGCGCGTGTGCTCCGGCTGCGGCCCGAGTCCGAGCTTGCGGCTGGCGAACAGCACGACGTCGTTCAGCACGAGCGGTCGATTGCCGGTATGACGCAGCGCGTGGGTGAGGCGCAGCCGGTTCGCGGTTTCGCGCACGATGCGTTGGGTCAGCGACACATCCCGGCCGGTCCAGACGATCGTGCTGTGCTTGGCGGCGTCATCCCCGCCCGTGCAACGCACCGGGAGGTTGCGACCGTCAAGACGCAGGGCGGGCTTGCCGGGGCCGAGGATGAACGGAGCGGCCTCGAGGATGAGTTTTCCGGCTTGGATGAAAACGTGCATGGGGCGGAGAACTGTAGGGCGGGGTCGCTGACCCCGCCAATGCGGACACCTAAAGATTATTGAAAGGCGGGATCAGGCGATCCCGCCCAACAACAAAAGAACGTGAGACTTTTTGCGGACGGGCGGGCCGCCCGCCCCTACCCAATCACATCATCACTTCGCGGCCGTCGTTCGCGCGGCTTTCGTTGGCGGCCTCGATGAAGCGGATGAGCTCGATCGTCTCGGCCGCGGCAACGGGCGGCGTGCCGGTGCGGAAGAATTCGAGGATCGATTCGGCGAGACAGGTGAAGAAACCCTTGGTCTCGGCCTGCACGTTGATGAGCGCGGTGTTCTTTTCGAAATGCACGAGCCCGGTGTATTCGTAGTTGCCGGTGCGGTTGGTCTGCACCGTGCCGATGCGGCCGTCGGCCCAGATACCGGTGATGATGTCGTGATGGTCCAAGCCCACGCAGCGGACGCTGCGGCAACCGGTCCCCATGGTGGTGTAGAGCATTTCGACCGGGTGAATGCCATACCAGTAGAACCCGGGGTTGGTTTTCTCAAACGCCGCCGGACCGTGGAACTGCGCGCCCTTGACGGTGGCGCGGGTCTCCGGTGTGACCACGCGGGTCAACGCGCCGGTGAAACGCAGCGAGGAGGAGGTGAAGATCGGGCAGCCGTGCTTGGCCGCGATCGCGAAGATCTCCTTGGCAACGGCGGTTGACAGCGCGAACGGCTTGTCCACGAACACCGGTTTGCCGGGACCGGCGGCGGCGATGCGCTTGAACTGTTCCAGATGGGTGCGTCCGTCGAGCGAGGTGTGGAGGATCGCGTCGCTGGCGGCGACCACCGCCTCGATCGAATCCATGATCTGCACGCCGTATTTTTCGCGCAGGTCCTTGGTGTAGCCGGGCACGCGATCGATGCTCGACGGCAAATCGGGCGAACCGCCGGGGTAGGCCGCGACGACGCGGGCACCCTCGATGTGATGTTTCGCCTCCGGATTGTTAAACTCATCGCTGAAAACAATGACGTGTGAAGTGTCGAGGCCGACGAGGCCGAGTTTGAGTTCGGGGGTGCTGCTCATGGATGGAAAATGATCGGGGTTGCGGCGTTATAGGGGAGCGTTGCGCGCCACCTCCAGCTTCGAGTGAATTATTACGGAGATATTTTCAAATGGAGGGCGGGAACAGCGATCCCACCCTCCATCAAACCGATTTATCTTTCAGTATTTTCATTCCCCCGACTTCGGGCACCATGAGCGTTCCACCATGAGCACTGCCAAACCCTCGATTCGCTTGCTGGCCACGGGCGGCACCATTGCCGGCGCGCAAAACGCCGCCGGGGGTTACGCGGCGGCGGTCATGTCAGGCGATGAATTGCTGGCGGCGGTGCCGCAACTGGCGCATCTCGCGCAGATCTCTGCCGAACAGGTGGCGCGCATCGGCAGCCAGGACATGGATGAAACGGTCTGGCTCAAACTCGCGACGCGCGCGCAGGCGGCGCTCGACGATCCGGCGGTCGCTGGCGTTGTGATTACGCATGGCACCGACACGATGGAGGAGACGGCTTATTTTCTGAACCTGGTGCTGAAAACCGACAAACCGGTCGTGCTCGTGGGTGCGATGCGTCCGGCCACCGCCATCAGTCCTGATGGTCCGATGAATCTCTACAACGCTGTCGCCGTCGCGGCCGATCCCGCGACCAAGAATCGCGGCGTGCTCGTCGTCGCGAATGACGAGATCCATTTTGCGCGCGAGGTGGCTAAGACCAACACCACGCAGCTCGGCACGTTCAAGTCGCCCAACCGCGGGCTTGCCGGTCTCGTGAATCGTGGCCGCATTCATTTCTTCGGACCGACCGTGCGCCGGCACACTGCGGCGAGCGAATTCGCCCCGCTGACGGCTACTGCCCTCCCGCGCGTCGAAATCATCCATGCCTATGCCGGTTTGCGCCGCGACCTGATCGATGTGGCCGTGCAGCAGGGCGTGAGCGGCATCGTGATCGCGGGCGTCGGCGCGGGAAATTTGTCGTCAGTGGCGCTACAAGCCTGTGCGGAGGCCGCGCGCGCCGGCGTGGCAGTGGTGCGCAGCTCGCTTACCGGCGGCGGGGTGGTGGAGCGCAACATCGAGATCAAGGACGACGAACTCGGTTTGATCGTGGCCGAGGAACTGAATCCGCAGAAAGCCCGCGTGCTGCTCATGCTCGGCCTCACCCGCAGTAATGACGCGGCACAATTGCAGCGCTGGTTCCAAACCTATTGATGAAACGAATCACTGACGCACCGTTGCGGGCCGCGCTGGCCGAGGAATCTCCGCGCTGGAAATTTGTGCCCGGCACGCGCTATCGCGAAATGCCGCGCGTATTCGCGCTGCAGTTGCTGGCCGTGGCGGCGCACCGCGAACCGGATCGCGTGTGTGACGACAAGGTGCTGGCGGATGACTTCACGGCGAAACTGCACCTGCTGCTCGGCGGTTTGCCGGCGGACGATGCCGAGGGCAACACGCGTGAACCCGAGGCGCAGGGCGGCATCGGTGGTTGGACGCATGCCGCGGCGGCGTGGATTCTTGTGCTGGCCAAACGCACGCCAACGGTTTGGACGCGGCTCGACGATCAGGAAAAACACCGCGCCGATCTGATCATGCAGGCGCTGGCGGTGGCCGGACATTTCACGATGGGCGATGGCAACGAGTGTCACGTCCTGCTCGACGGTCTCAGCGCCCACGACAAGAGCTGGAACATCAACATCACCGAAGGCTACGTCGATGTCATGCTCGCGGCCGGCGCCTATTTTGGCGTCGAAGCGCTGGATGAGTTTTTTCTCGGATTTGATTTCGAAACCTTTGTGGCCCGGGCCCGCGCGGCGAACCTGATGAACATCGTGCGCTGCTGGACGCATCGTCCGGAAATCGCGCCGCTGGTCATGCACGGCGGCACGCATGTCCTGCCGCCGCCGAAGGAGCCGCTGGGGTTGGGCGGGCTCGCCGGGCGGGCGCTTGGCGTGCGTCGTCCCTTTTGGTTTCAAGGCCTGCCGGCCGATGCGGTGTGGGAGATTTTCGCCACGCAAGGTTACCGTCAGTTCAACAAGGGCGTGCGCACGCGGATCATCACGCAAACCGGCGAACACACCCGGTTGCTGCAGCGCGAAACGCCAGCGGAGGTTTCGCCATGGGAAGGCCGTTTGGGCATGTGCACTGAGTTTGAGGGCACGGACTGGTATGGCGTGCGCAGCTGCCTGACCTACGCGTTTGAGGGCGTGATGCAGACTATCGGCACGGCGGCGGCGCTGCGCGCGCTCGGCTGGTGGCGCGAAGATGACACCGGCCGGGAATTGGAGAACCGCATGGCGGTTGGCATGGCCGATCTGTTGTTCAAGGCGCGCGAAGGTTATCGCGGCTGGGCGCATGGCAAGGAATTCATCCAAGGTATCGATGATCTGCGGAAGAGCGGTTCCGATCATGTCTTTGCCATGTGGTCGGAGTGGTTTGCCGCGCCGGCGCCGGCCTGATCAACTGATGTGATGAACTCCGCGTTTCAACTGCCCGTCTGGTTTGATCTTGGCGCGACGTTTGCGTTCGCGCTGACCGGCGCGCTGGCGGCGATCAAGCGCGGCTACGACATCGTGGGGTTGCTTTCACTCGCGATCGTCTCGGGCATCGGCGGCGGACTGATCCGTGACGGCATCTTTTTGCAACAGGGCGTGACGCCGCTGCTTACCAATCCGCAATACCTTTACGCGATCGGTGGCGCGGCCTTGGTCGGCGTATTGCTCGGTGAACGCGTGCATCACTTCAACCGCGTGATCGCGATGGTCGATGCGCTGGGGCTGGGCGCCTACGCTTGTTTTGGCGTCCAGAAAGCGCTGAGCGCGGGGCTTGGTCCGACCGCCGCCGTGTTTGTAGGCGTGGTCAATGCCGTCGGGGGCGGTTTGCTGCGCGACGTGTTGACGCGTGAGGAGCCGCTCGTATTCCGGCCGGGACAGTTTTATGTGCTGGTTGCGCTGGCCGGCGCGGTGACGTTTGTGTTCCTGGCGGCGCAGCTGCACATCGCCGCAACCACGGCGGCGTTTGCGGCGATCGGCCTGACCTTTGTGTTCCGCATGCTGACAATTATTTTCAATTGGCGCACGGCGGCGGTCACTACGGTGGCGCGGTGAGCTTGCGCGCGGGTAAGATCGTAACCGGGATGTAACCGTCGGTGGGGTGGTAGAGTTTGCCTTTTGGCCCGGACGGACCAGCTTCCGGCAACGTATCTCGTTCGTGAGCACGACCACCGAATCCTCGTTGCGGATCGTCATGCCGCCAACGCCGCCGGCCAACGGACCGACAGCCGGGGGTTGGCGCAAGCATCTGCTTTTCGTTGGAATGGCTGGTGGTGGCGCCGCGGTGGGCTATCTGGCGGCCAGGTGGGGTTTCGAACTCTTTCTGCCGGTTCCGCACAAAGGTTGGTTGCTGGCACTGTTGGCCATGCTGCCGTTTGCGTGGCTGGTGACGGTGGGCTTCCACGAATTCGGCCACTTGACCGGCGGTTGGCTGACCGGCGGTCGATTCCTGCTGTGGGTCGTGGGGCCGTTGATGATTCGTCGCACGCCTTCCGGGGTGCGGTTGGCTTTGAACCGGAGTGTCAATCTGGCCGGTGGGATGGCGGCCTGTGTGCCTTTGGATACCGCGGCGCTTACGCCCAGGCGAGTTGCCGTGATGATCTTGGGGGGACCGCTCGCCTCAGTGGTGTTGGCCGTTGGAATGATCTGGATATCGGCTGGGCTGGCGGCTCGCACTGAGCCCGGCCTCGGGGTGATTCTCTTGCAGCATTTCGTCACGCTTACCGCCGGTCTCTCGCTCATGATCTTTTTGGTCACGGTCTGGCCGGCCACCGCGCAAGGGTTTAAAACCGATGGTCGCCGGGTGTTTGAACTGTTGCGCGGCGATGATCGTTCAGATCAGGAGGCCGCGACCATGGCCCTGACCACGGCGACGCTGGCGGGCGTGCGCCCGGCGGAGTTTGATCCCCGCTTGGTGGACCGGGCGGTCGCCCTGGATGATGGCTCGTTGTTCGATCTCTACGGTCAGTTGAGCGCTTATTATTTTGCGGCGGACCAAGCCGACTGGCCCGCTGCGCAGGCCCGGCTCGACCGGCTGGTGGCGGGTGAGGCCAAGCTGGCCCCCTATGTTCGTGACTTGGTTCGTTGCGAATATGCCTGGTTGCTGGTGAGCGGCGCCAAGGCCGCCAAAGAGGCTCGCGCTTGGCTGGATTCCGCCGGGCCGTTGGATTTTGACCCTGCGACTCGCTTGCGGGTGGAGGCTGCCGTGCTGCTCGAGGAAGGCCGTTTGGCCGAGGCATCGTCGAAGGTGGCGACAGCGTTACAGGCACTACGACAGCGGAGTTTGAGTCCGGTCGAGAATGCCTTCAACCGGCAAGCCATCGATGCCGTGCTGCACAAAGCCGCGGCATTGTCGCCTTCGGTCTAGTCTCACGCCGCCGGCCGAATCAAACGGTCGATCCAACCCGAGGCGAGTTGCGTGAAGATGATCGAGATCGTGAACAGATAAAGGCCCAAGCCGATATGAATTTCCGCTACGGCGGCGGATTTCATCGTCACGATCAGGATAGCGACGACAAACACATCGAGCATCGACCAACGACCGGCGTGCTCGACCATGCGATGCAGCCGCCGCACCCGCGCCAGATCGTGTTCGCGCTCCAGCCAGATCACGGCCAAGAGCCCGAGTTTGACCACGGGAAACACGAGCGTGAACAACGTGAGCACGGCGAAGAGAAAGTATTCGCCCTCGTGAAACAACGTGATGATGCCCCTGACCACTGAAACGGCGTCATTGAACACCCAGAATTTCGTGACGTGGAAAAACGGGAAGAATACCCCCGTGAGAAACAGCAACAGCGCAACCACCAACAATGCCGGCACGGCGATGTTGGCGCGCGCAGAAGACGACGCAGCCATGGAAAGAGTGTAGGGCGGGGATTCCGAGCCCCGCCATCGAAAAACGAGAACGCAAAAAAGGCGGGGTTTGTAAACCCCGCCCTACATTCGGAATGACTGGCGCTTACTCCAGGCCGTCTACTTGCACGTCGCTTGAATGCTCGACGGTGAATTTCACCGTGAGCTCGCGCTTCTCACCGGGCTTGAGGTCGAGCGTCCACTTGAGCAGGCCTTCGGCATCGGGCTTCACTTCCTTTTCCGGCGGGGCCTGCACCTTGACCACGATCTTCTCGTTGCGCGAGACGGGCACCTGATCGGTGACGATCACCCGCGCGGTGCTGCGTTTGTTGTTCTGCACCGTGATGAGATACTCGTAGGTGATGCGGTGATCCTTGCTGAACACGCCGGTCTCCTCGGTGAATTTCTTCACGCGTTTGTGCTCGATCGCGATGCCCTCGTCCGCGCCGAGCGCGAGGTCAAATTTTTCGCCGGGCATCGTCGTGGTCAGGTGACTCGTGGCAACAAAGGTGCCGTCGAGGAAGACATTCATTGCGCCGGCCAGCAGCGGATAATCGGAGTTGTTGAACACCTTGGCGTTAAGAAACGCGGCGGCGTGCACCTTCGGCGTGGTGGCGTAGCTGAGCGCGGCGTTGAGCTCGACCGTCGTGACCGGCACCTTCTGCACGGAGTTGTCGCTCGCGATCGTGGCTGGCACCGCGATCTTAAACGTCGCGCTCGTCGCGGCGGTATCGACGGAGGCTTGGGCGATGGTGGCTTTCTGGATTTCCATGCCGATGCGAGTGCGTTCGGCGGCATTGGACTTCAGGTAGCCGTAATCTTTAACTGCAGGCGCTTCGAAATTTGACAAAGTAACCATGGGATCAGGACGCATCGGTTGCTTATACACATCCAAATTCCACGCGCCGAGTTCCGGGGCGCTGCCGCCGAGTGAAGGCCGGGCGGTCGAGAGCGTGAGGGCGACGTTGTTCCAATCTTCGCCGGTGTTTTGGCGAACGTTGCCGAAGTAGCCGAGTTGAAGCTTGTTGTCATTGCTGGCAACGCGAGCGTCGTAGCCGGGAGACCAGCTGGCGCCGCCGACGGTGTAGTTGAGCGCGAGGTTGAAATCGCCGGCGGACTCGGACTGCACGCGCACGACCACGGTCTTGACGCTGCGACGATTGGCGGGGCGAAGTTCGTTCAACTGGTTTTGCAGCGCGGTGATCTTGGCCTGCAATGCGTCGCGTTGCGTGTCGAGATCCTGCAGCGCGACGGCGAGCTCGAGCAATTGCTGCTGCCCGTATTCGAGCACGTTCCTCACCTCGTCGAGATTGGGGCGCTCGGACTTTTCGCCGGTGCCGAGCGAGACGGCGCTGGTCTGCAGCCGGCCGATCAGGTCGCTTTGCGTGCGCAAGACGGACGCGCGATCCGCGAGCGAGCGGTCCTTTTCGCGCAGGGCCTTGATCTGGTCTTCGAGATCCTTGCGGCGCGGGTCGGGGGTCTCGGGCAGGAAGGTTTGTTTCGCGGTGACGTCGAGGATCGTGACCGCGGTGGAGCCGGAGCCGCTGACCTGCAGCGATTGATCGAGCAGGTTGGCGGGCAGGGCGTTGAAGGTGAGCTCGTTGATGCCGGCGGACAGTTTCGTGTCGGCGGTGCGGGTGACGACCGCGCGATCACTGTAAACGGTGACGGCGGTGATGCGTGAATCGATTGCGTTGGCGCGCAGGCCAGCCGCGAGCGCAAGGCACGCGGCGAGGAAGAGAGTGAAACGTTTCATGGGTTTATTAAGATGACGGGTTTGACGGTAAAACGTTCCCGCCGGGGATTTCTTAGAACTGAATTTTCAACCACGAATGGACACGAATTCACACGAATATCCAAACCGTCGGAAGGTGGGTTTTTATTCGTGTGAATTCGTGTCCATTCGTGGTTAAGACTGATTGGTGGTTTCACCAGTCGTCGCTGCGGAAAGGCGCGGCGGGCAGGCCGGCGCCGTTGAACAGGTTGGCGTCGGGCGTGTTGCTCCACGCGTAGCGCACGGCGACCGGCTCGGGCACGTCGGGTGATTTCACGATCACGGTGTCGCGATCAATCGATGCGGTGGCGGGGTAAAACGTGCGATCGGCGCCGGCGAGTTCGAAGGCCGGCGGGGGTTTGCCGGCGGCGATGAGCCCGGTGTCCACGTGTGTGAAGCGCACGCGCATCGCCGACCCTTCGCGCGTGGCGCCCGCAAAGCGCGGACCGCTCCAATCGCCCGGCACACCGTAAGTCTGCGCAAGCGCGACGGCGGCGAGGCGCCGGCCGACGACCGGTTTGTTTTGCGGGTGGATGTCCTTGGGGTCGCCGCAATCAATCGTCACGGCCATGCCGGTGTTGGGCAGCTTGAGCGCGGTGGTCTGGGCTTCGCGCAACCATGCCCAAGTGCGGTTGGTCGGATCGTAGGTCTGGCCGTAATTCGGCAACTGCACGAAATAGAAAGGGAAATCGCCGAGGCCCCATTGCGCGCGCCAGGCGCTGATCATGGCGGGAAACAACTCGGCGTATTCGCCCGCGCGTTCCCAGTTCGATTCGCCCTGATACCAGATCACGCCGCGCAGCGCGTAGGGTTGCAGCGGGGCAATCATGCCGTTGAACAATTCGCTGAGCGCGTGCGGCGAACCGTGACCGCGCGGCAGCAGCGGCATGGTGGTTGGCCCGGGCTGACCCTTGGCCAGCAGGTCTTTCATGGTTGTCTCCCACGCCGCATATTCGGCTTCGATGCGTGGATAGTTGGCGATGAGGTATTGCCAGCGTTCATCAATCGCCGGCCAGGCCTTCGTGCTGCGCAAGGTGCGATCATCGATCCAAGCCTCGATTTTGCTGCCACCCCAGGAACTGTGAATGATGCCGACGGGCACGCCGAGTTTGCGCTGCAGTTCCGCCGCAAAATACCACGCGACCACGCTGGCCGTGCCGGCGGTTTCGGGGGTGACGGGCAGCCAGCCGCTCGTCTCAACGGTTTCGGCGGGACTGGTCGCGGCGGTCAACGCGACCGTGTTGAAGCGCACGAAGGGATTGTTCGTGCCGGCGATGACTTTCTCGGCATCGGGCACGCTGGAGAGCGGCCGGTTCATGTTGGACTGGCCCGACGCCAGCCAGACTTCGCCGACCAGCACATCGCTCAGGGTGATCGTCGTTTTGCCCGTTACCGTCAGCTCGGCCGGTTCGATCGCGGCGGACATCGGCGAGAGATAAACGATCCAGCGTCCGTCCGCCTCGGCCGTGGTGCCGACGGTTTGATCGCGAAAGCTCACGGTAATCTTATCACCGGGATCGGCGCGGCCCCAAACCGGCACGGCTTGGTTGCGTTGAAGAACAGCGTGATCGCGAAACAGCGGGGCGAGCGTGATATCGGCCATGGCGGTCGCGGACGCTAGCGGCAGCGCCAGCAGCAAGGCAATGAAATGGACGCGCGACTTCGGCATGGGATTTGCGACAGCCTGTCAGGCCGCCGGTGCCTCGCAACGTGTTTCCCGTATCAGGGATTGAAATCGCGCCGCGCTTTGCGTTTGGCGGCCGGGGGAATGATGCCGATGCGCGGATCGCGGTGCCGGATGCGTTGCACGAGCCACTGGGCATCGGCTTCAAATGAATCGACACTCTCGGAAAGGTAGAGCCACTTGGGCAGCACCGGATGCCGAGCGAGCACCGGCCGGTCGGCGATGACGGCGGCATGGTGTTCGCGCTCCATCGGCACAAGCACGCCGCGCCATGGTTCGGCCTTGTCGGCCAGAAACAGCACAAACCGTCCGTCGAGATACACCGCCTTGCCGCCGAACATGCTCTTGACGAGCAGGGTGGCTTCGCCCTCCAACGGCTCGACCAACCAGAGATGCCGGTTGACGGGCTTAACGATTTTCGGCCGCGGGCTCATGATTAGCGTGCAACAAGCGGTGCAGTTCCGCGGCGAAGCGCGGGCCGATGCCGCCGGCCTCCGCGATCTCGGTGATGCCGGCGGCGCGTAGACGGTCGATGCTGCCGAAGTGGGCGAGCAGCGCGGCCCGGCGTTTGGGCCCTAGACCGGGAATGTCGTCGAGCACGGATTCGCGAATCTTCTTCGAGCGCAGGTCAGCGTTGTAAGTGTTGGCGAAACGGTGCGCCTCGTCGCGCAGCCGTTGGAGCAGATTCAATCCGGGGTGGTTGATGCCCAGGTTCAAGGGGTCGCGCTCGTCGGGAAAGATGATCGTCTCGTGTTTCTTCGCGAGACCGATGAGGGCGGGCGGTTCGACGCCGATGGCAATGAAGGCTTTGAGTGCGGCGGCGATCTGGCCGCGCCCGCCGTCGATCACGATCAGGTCGGGCATCGGTTTGTTTTCCTCGGCGAGATGGCGGTAGCGCCGGCCGACGACCTCCTCCATCGCGCGGAAGTCGTCATTGCCGATGAAGCTCTTGATCCGAAAGCGGCGGTATTGGTCCTTGTCCGGCTTGCCGTCGGTGAAGTGCACCATCGAGGCGACGACGAAGGTGCCGGAGATGTGCGAAATGTCGAAGCACTCCATGTGTGCGGGCGGCGCGGCGAGCTTGAGCTCCGTTTGCAACGCGGCCAGCGCCTCATTGTCGACACGCAGCATCGTGCGATCACGTTCGAAACGGCGCGCGCGTTTGAGCGTGCCCTCCAGCGCGGCGATCACGTCGCGCAACTCGGCGGCCTTTTCGAAATTTAGTTTTTCCGCTGCGGTCTGCATTTCGGTTCGGAGCGTTTCGAGCCACTCGCGCGACTTGCCGTCGAGAAACTCGCACGCCGCTTCGACGCGCTGACGGTAAGCTTCGACCGTGATGATGTTTTCCTGTCCGTAGATTTCCTGCCGCACGTCATCGTAAAGCTGCCAGCGGCCGTCGGGCAGTTTTTGCGGTGTTGAATCACCGAGCAACACGCCGAATTGACGGCGCATTTGTGCGAGGGTCTTGCGCAGCAGACCGGAATGCGCGAACGGTCCGAAGTAGCGCGAACGCGTGTCCTTGCGAATGCGGGTGAGGGCGAAGCGCGGCAACTCCTGCGCGAAATCCACCCGCACGAGCAGGAAGCGTTTGTCGTCGGTAAAATCGGTGTTGTAGCGCGGCTTCCACTGTTTGATGAGCCGGCCTTCGAGCAACAGCGCCTCGGGCTCCGATTTGACCTCGATGGTCTCGAGATCGTGGATGATGTCGATCATCGCCCGCACCTTGGGCTGCGCGATGGTGCGCGTCCGGCCGCGTTGAAAATAGGACGACACGCGCTTCTTCAGACTCTTGGCTTTGCCGACATAAATGATGCGGCCGAGCCGGTCTTTCATCAAATACACCCCCGGCCGGTCCGGTAAGGCCCGGACCTTCTCCTTGAGGTTTACTGCACGGTCGGCTGGCATTTTGCCAAAATCCGCCTAATTTCGTTTCTCGCAAGTATGGTTTCGTCTGACCCTTCCACCAACAACACCCCTGTGCCTGCCCGCCGTTTCGAACTGCTCACCCTCGGTGATGAGCTGCTGCTCGGGCTTACCGCCAACGGTCACCTGACTTTCATCGGGGCCCAATTGGGCAAGCGCGGGGTGCAGCTGGCGCGCAACGTGACCATCACGGACGAAGCCGTGGCCATTGCCCGGCAGATCCGCGAAAGTTGGGCGCAGGCCGATGTAATCATCACCACCGGAGGTCTCGGGCCGACCTGTGACGACCGCACGCGCGAAGTCATCGCCGAAGTGCTCGGGCAGAAACTCGTTTTTGATCCGACGATCGAGCAGGCCATTGCGGAGCGGTTCAACCGGCTCGGCCGCAAGATGACCCCGAACAATCTCAAGCAGGCTTACCGTTTCGAAAGCGGCGAGGTGCTGCCCAACGCGAATGGCACCGCGCCGGGCCTGTGGGTTGAGCAGGACGGCAAGGTGCTCTGCATGCTGCCCGGTCCGCCGAACGAATTGCAGCCGATGTTCACCGAACAGGTGATTCCGCGTCTGGCCGCACGCGGGTTTTTGCTCCCGCGCGAAGCCTATGTGCAGATTCGCACCTCCGGCATCGGTGAGTCCGCGCTCGAAACGAAATTGCAACCGGTCTTCGACCGGCACGGCACGGCGCTCAATGTCGCGTTCTGCGCGCACCAAGGCCAGGTCGATTGCCGGCTGAGTTCGCCCAGCGGCCTGCTCTCCGAGGCGCAGATCGATTCGATTGCGGATGAATGCGCGGCGCTGCTGGGCGAGGATTTCATGTGCTACGGCGACGACTCGATGGCCAAGGTCTGCGCCGATCTGCTGCGCGCTCAGGAAAAGACGCTCGCAGTCGCCGAATCCGGCACGGGCGGCATGCTGTCGAGTGCGTTCACCGACATCTGCGGCGCGACCAAGTTTTTCCAAGGCGGCGTGATTTGCAGTTCCAACGATGCGAAGATGACGCTGCTCGATTGTCCCGAGTGCCTGATTTCGCAGCACGGCGCGGTCAGTCCGGAGTGCGCGGTCGCGCTGGCGACCGGAGTGGCCGAAACGCTCGGCTCGGATTACGGGATCGCGATCACCGCGTTCTCGGGTCCCTGCAGCGGCACGAAGGAAAATCCCATCGGCACGATTTACGTGGCGTTGCACGCGCCGCACGGCGTGTGGTCGAAGAAGCTCAGCTATCCCGGCCCGCGCAAGACCATCAAGACCCGCACGGTCAACATCGCGCTCGACTGGCTGCGCCGCGAACTCGTGCGCACGATGGGCGGGCGCGAAATGCCCGGCCGCCGGCTGACGGCGATGCAGTGAATCCGGGCTTGTCGCTGTGGGCCGCCTGGTGGGCGCACCGCCGGGCTTGCCAGCCTGCCGGTCGCGCGTTAGCTTGAGGGCACCATGAAACTACCCCGTTTGCTCGTGTTGCTTGCTTTCCTCGGCTTCGTGCCGTTCGCGTCCGCAAAGGACGCCAATCCGGTCTTTGGTTATTACGAAGCGATTGTTTACGATACCGAAATGCTGCAGGGCGTGAAAGTGAACGAGTCCACGGGCGACGTGTTCATCATGTTTCAGCCGGACAAAACGGACACGCAGCTGACGCTGAAAATCTCGATGGCCGAGGGCGCACAATACCGCAAATGGTTCACCGACGAGGAGGTGCTCGTCGCCCAGGAAAACCACGGGCGCGCGCCGAACACGTGGACGGATCGCGTGCAGACGTCGGCCAACTACATCGAGTATCACGCGAACGGTAAGATTTTCCTGCATTTGAAAAGACTGAAGGGCTGATCCCGTGGACTTCACGGCCGCAACCCCCGGAACCTTTGCCGGCTGGTTGCGACGCTCCGTTTGGGCGCGTCGGGTTGTCGTGGGCGCTGCGGCGATTGGCGCGGGCATGTGGATCTGGTCCGCGCTGCCACATGACGACCTGCCGGATTTTTCGCGCTATACGGACACGACTGAGAAGAAGGAGGCGTTTTTTGGTTTCCTGTTGCCGCACATTCGCGCGGTGAACGAGGCGATTCTCCAGGATCGCCGGCGCTTGCTCGGCATCCGGGACGAACTCGCCCACGACGGCGGTGCGGGCTTCTTTGATGAACGGTGGCTGCGCGATCTCGCCGAGGCATATGGGCTCGAACCGCCGGAGAAACTCGACGCGGCGTTAGCCGACCGCGTGTTGCTGCGCGTGGACGTGATTGCGCCGTCGCTCGTGCTGGCGCAGGCTGCCAACGAATCGGCGTGGGGCACGTCGCGCTTTGCGCGTCACGGCAACAACCTGTTCGGAATGCGCACCTACGACGGCGACGGGCTGGTGCCGCGCAAACGGGCCGCAGGTAAAAAGTTCAAGGTCGCGACCTATCCGTCGATTCGCGACTCGATCGCCGCTTACATGCAGAACTTGAACACTCATTATCGCTACCGGCGGATGCGTCTGATCCGGGCCGATCTGCGGCGGCAGGAACGCGCGATTTCCGGTCACGCGCTGGCCAACGGCCTGCTCGCGTATTCCACCCGCGGCGCGGAATACGTTGCGATTATCCAATCAATGATTCGCACCAACGAGCTGGCGAAATACGACGAGTGATCTTGCATGGCGGGATCAGCGATCCCGCCCCACAATTCACTTCTTGCCGCCGAGGAAGTTGTTCAACAGGCCGCCGGCTTTGTCCTTCAGCTTTTCCGTGGCCTTGTCTTTCAGTGCGTCGGTGCCCGCCTTGAGCGCGAGGTCGCCGAGTGATTTCGCATCGACCTTGATGCGTGGATTGTCGAGCGCGCCCGTGAGGCCGATCGGCAGGGTGAAGTTGCTGATCTTCGTGTCGCGGCCGCCGAGGCTGATAGTCGAATCGTTGATCGTGGCTTTGAGCGGCAGATCCACTTCGCCGGTGACCGGGTCGTAGGTGCCGTTGGCGGCGAGATCAATCGTGCCGCCCTTGAGTGTCGTCTTGGTGGCCTTGAGCTTTGCCATCACGCTGTCCGCTGGCACGCCGCGATAGTGAAACGCCAGGGTGTTGTCGCCGGTGGAGGCACTGAGTCCCGCGAACCGGGCTTGAAATGCGACCTTGTCGCTTGCGCTGGTGATGGCGATGGCCGGGGCACCGGCAGCCAGCGTGGGCTGGGTGGAAAGATTGTGCGCCACGAGATCGAGCACCTCGCCGGGCAGCTGGGCGACGGTCACTTTGTTGGCTTGGATTTCCGAAATCAGCAGGGTCGGTGCACCCTCGATCAGATGCGCCGCGGTCAGACTCGCGTAGCCGGTCGCCTCGGCCTGGCGGCGCAAGCGCGCTTCCAAGCTGTCGTCGGTCGGGGCGCTGGCCGTGGGGGTGCCGTTGGCTTCCTCGGCAGCGGGACCGCTGATTTTATCCAGCCACTGCTTCGCCTGCGCGAGTCGTTCGCGCCAGATCTGGGCGTTCTCGATGTAATCGCCGATGCCCTTGGCATCGGGCCATTGGATGGGTTTCGCCGGTTCGGCCGCGGAACTGACGCGCCGGCCGGGCACGCGGCGGGTTTCGCCGCTGGTCGCGGCGGTGACCACGACGCGATCTAGTTGCAGGCGCTTGCGCAGCAGATTTGCCCCGCTCACATCCGCCTCGATTTTTTCCGCGCGAAACAAATCGGTGCCGAGCGCATTGGGATCGGCCACGGCGAGTCCATTGAGGGTCATGCGACCCGACTTCAAATCAAGCTCGGCGCTCTCCAGATCGACCGTCGCGCCGTTGGCCTGTTCAAGACCGCTGCGTAGCGCGGTCGTCACGATCTGACCGGCGAAGAATTGATAGGCGACCACGCCGAAAACCACACACACGACAACAAACGCGACGCCGAGTGGACGGATGGGGTTGCCGGTTTTCTTGGTCAGCAACGCGGCGTAATCGGGATCCTTCATGCCGCCGCCGGCCAGCACGCAGGTCGTGACACGAAACCATTTTTTGCCGGTCAGTTCCCGGTAGCGCGGCGAGTCCTGGTTGAGTCCGGCCATCTTGGTGCGAAAGGCCGTGATGCTGCGCGCGATCGCCAGACCCGTGGCCAAGCCGAGAAGGCCGCCGAGCACGAGCCCGCCCGTGGCCACGTAGGATTCAAAGCCGAACAGCGCGAACACCGGCGCGTTGATCAGCGCCTTGAACAAACCTTCCGTCGGGCCGTCGAGCAGGAAACGCCCGAGTTGAAACGACACCGGCAGGAGCACCAGCGAAAGCAATTTGGCCGCGAAGCCGACGAGCCCCGCCAGCAGCAGGTTGCCGTTGATGATGACCAGCGCGAACGTGAGCGTCGCGACGAGGCCCGGGGCTTGCGAAAATCCCGGCATGAAACCGAGGGCCGCGCCCAGCACGCAGCCGGCGATGATTTGAAACGGAGTGACTTTGCCGCGCAGCAGCGCGCCGATTTTGCGAAGGAGGAAGAACATGGGATCGGGGAGGGGGTTGCGGTCTGCGTTGATCACATCCTTGGATTGGGCTGATGGCAAACGGTTCCGCCGTGCCGGGCATCGGCGACTTTCCGGCGCAACGGGCGTTGCAGTCTTGCCGGATGCGTTTTCGGCCCTGACGGTGGAGGGGTCGCCGGCCCCATGAATCTGCTTTTCATCACTTCCGATCACCAGCGCGCCGACAGCATCGGCCTGCAGCAAGCGGGTCGCGTGGTGACGCCGCGCTTGAACGCACTGGCGGCCGCGGGTGCGCAATTCACGCGGGCCTATTCGGCGTGTCCGCTGTGTGTGCCGGCCCGCGCCGCGCTGGCGACCGGCTTGCGACCCGCTCGCACCGGCGTGCTCTGGAATGATTGGAAAGGCACGCATGCGCGCGAGGTCACGACGCTGCACGAACGCCTGGCCACCGCGGGCTACACGCTCGGGCACACCGGAATGGACCACGTGCGTTTGGGTCGGCGCCTGCGTGAACGCGCGCCGTTCGCGGTGTGGCTCGACGAAGAGGATCACGAAAAACAACTCGCTGCGCACGGCTGCGATATGAAGGCGCTGGAAATGTCCGGTCCGTTCCGCCGACCGACGGTCGAGCGGGTCGGCGACACGGTTTTGCGCAACGACTATTCGACGCCGCACGCCGCGGCGTGGCCCTTTGCCTATGAGGAGTTTCGCGACGAGTTTTTTGTCCGCCGCGCCGAAGCGGCGGTCGGTGAACTCGCCGCGGGGAAAAATCCGTTCGCGCTTTTCGTCAACCTGTGGGCGCCGCATCCGCCGTTTTATGTGCCGCCCGGGCTCATGGATTTATTTCCGCCGGAGCAGATTGATCTGCCCGCCAACACGGGAAAACGCGCCGAGGGCGAGCCGGCCAATCGACGCGCGGGCGTGGCGGCGCAACTGGCCGAGGGCGTGACGCAAACGGAGTGGCGCCGGGCGTGGTCCGCGCACCTTGCGCTCACCCATCTGGTCGATCAATTGGTCGGCCGGTTGCTGGATGCGCTGCAGCGGCACGGCGTGGCGGACGACACGCTCATCGTGTTCACGTCTGATCATGGCGAACATCTCGGCCAGCATGCGATGTATCAAAAGATGGAACTCTACGAACCGGCGGCGCGCGTGCCGTTGCTGATCAAGAGTCCGCGCGGCACGCCGCGGGCGCCCGTGACCACGCCGGTGTCACATCTCGATTTGGTGCCGACCGTGCTTGATCAACTCGGTCTACCGGTGCCGGCGGACCTCGACGGCCGTTCGTTGACACCGGCGTTGACCGGCGGCGAATTGGCGACGGTGCCGGTGTTCAGCCAGTTCACCGGGAACAACGGGCCGAGTGCGGCGCGACACGCCGTGATTCTCGGCGAACAGAAACTCATCCTCGACACCGACGATGAACCCGAGCTCTACGATCTCGCCCTCGATCCGCTCGAAATGCACAACCGCGCCGGCGATCCGGCCCGCGCCGAGGTCACGGCCCGCCTCGCGAAACTGCTCACCGCCCGGTTGGCGGCGGGGGTCTGAACTCAGCCGAGCAGGTTCTGCAGCGCGGCGAGGTATTTTTCCTGCGTGCGCTTGATCACATCGGCGGGCAGGTGTGGCGCCGGTGGTTTTTGATCCCATTTGATGGCGAGCAGGTGATCGCGCACGAACTGTTTGTCGTAGCTCGGCGGCGAACAATCAGTGCGATATTCATCGGCGGGCCAGTAGCGTGACGAATCGGGCGTGAGCACTTCGTCGATCAGGAAGAGACTGCCGTTCGCATCGGTGCCGAATTCGAATTTCGTGTCCGCCAGGATCATGCCCGCGGACTTCGCGCGGTCGTGGCCGAGTTGATACAGCGCGAGGCTCGTGGCCTTCACCTTTTCGTAGAGCTCCGCGCCGATCGCGGCGGCGCCCTGCGCGTCGTTGATCGGCGCGTCGTGTTCGCCTTTGGGCGCTTTGGTCGTGGGGGTGAAGATCGGCTCCGGGAGCCGTTGCGCCTGCTTGAGGCCGGCGGGCAGCGTGATGCCGCAGACCTCGCCGGATTCCTGATAGGATTTCCAACCACTGCCGATCAGGTAGCCGCGGGCGACACACTCGATGGTGAGGGGCTTCAGTTTGCGCACGATCATGCTGCGCAATTGCAGGTCGCGATCATGCAGCCCGCGCTTCGCGAACTCGCCGGCCTGGTCGGGCAGCAGGTGGTTTTGTATCAGGCCCTGCGTCTGCGCGAACCACCACAAACTCATCTGCGTGAGGATGATGCCCTTGCCGGGAATGCCCTCTGGCAGGATCACGTCGAAAGCCGAAAGCCGGTCGCTGGCGACGAGCAACAAGGCGTCGCCGAGGTCGAAAATCTCGCGCACCTTGCCCGAGGCGATCAGCGGAAACGGCACGGCGGAAAAGTCGGTCCGGGCTTGAGTCGGGAGGGCGGCGGCGATCTCGGCGTAGGTCATGGTTTTGATTTGGACGCAATCCGGCCGCGGCGCGAAGCTCAATTTCCCCGAAAAATCGTCCGAAAAATTCCCTTGCGCAACCCGGCCCAGTGCCTACGTTTCGCCCTCTTTCGGTTTCGTCCCTATCGTCTAGCCCGGCCTAGGACACCACCCTTTCACGGTGAGAACCGGGGTTCGAATCCCCGTGGGGACGCCAAAATTAACCCGCCTTCAAGGCGGGTTTTTTCGTGTTTACACCCGAGGGTGAGAACCCCGGCTAGTCCGCCGTAGTCGCTGACGAAGGCGGAAGGGGTTTGACGGAAGGAGAGTGGCGACTGGAGATGGGCACGCCGCAGGCGTGGGGCGCAGCCCTGAGCAGAGCGAACCAATCCCCGCTTGTCCGTCCGTAGCCGAATGGCGAAGGAGGATCGGGACGCCAAAATTAACCCGCCTGCAAAGGCGTTTTTTTTGTTCGTGCCAGGTGCTTTGAAAGGGGAAAGGGATGCCAGTGGGTTTGTTCCTGCCAGCCTGCTCACTTCGCCGGCTTCGCGGCGTGGCTGAACAGCAGGCTGGCGCCGGCGAACATCAGCACGAAGACCGCGTTCAGGAGAAACACCGGTGCGACGCCGGGGCTGAAATCGTTGGCATCCACAAACCACGCGATGATCGGCACGAAGAAGGTGACGATTGCGGCCGCGAAGGCCGCGCGCGCCATGCCGCGTGGTTGAAACCGTGCCACGCCGGTGCCGATCAATCCGGCGAGAATCGCGCCGAGGTAGAGCGCGTTGGCAGGATTGTCATCGCCGATGACCGCGACCGCGAGGCTCACCCACACGAGCAGAAACCCCGTGCCGACGCCCAGACCTGCGCCGAGCCGGTAGGCGAGCGTGGCGGACGGTCGCGTGACCAGCAGCCGCCAGATGAAAGTCGTGACTGCGATCAGCAGTCCCATGATCAGGAAGTCGGAGCCCGACCAGTTACAGCCTTCGACCGTGAAGTTGCCGATGAAGGGAATCGTCAGCAGGATCAGTGGCGTCAGCGCCACGATGAGGTAGTCTTTGCGTTTCATGCGTCGCTACAATGCATCACGTCTGTGAAACGATGATGAAGCCATCATGAAATGTCCGTGAAAACGGGGTCGTATTTTTTTACCGCGGATGGCGCGGGTGGCCACGGATTGGACTCACGCGGAGGCGCAGGGTTGAAGCGCAGTGCGGTCCCAGGGCGGTAGCGATCCGGCTGCAAATTTGAAAAAAAGCGCGTCTCGACTAAGGTTAAACCCACGCCGGGCGGATGAACCGGCCGGTGGTAACCCTACAAGAGAAAGGAATGAGGTATTATGAAAAATACACATCTCTCCAATCGAATGACTTTAGGCCGCTCGGTGTTGAAGGCACTCAGCGTGGTCCTGTTGACCGGCGGCTTCCTGATGCAGACCGCGGCGGCGCAAACCGAAACGCGCCCGACCGATGATCAGATCGTGATCGCGGTGGAAAGCGGCTTGGATTATGACTCCTCGATCCCGGGCAATGGCATCGATGTCGAATCGACCAATGGCATTGTGACCCTGCAGGGCGAGGTGCCGAACCTGCTGGCCAAGGAACGTGCCGTGGCGGTGGTTGAGACGATTCGCGGCGTGCGTTCCATCGTCAATGACCTGACCGTGAAGCCGATTGCACGCAGCGATGAGCAAATCCGTGCTGACGTGAACGCTTCATTACTGGCTGACCCTGCGACCGATTTGTATGAGGTCACCACGCAGGTCGAACGCGGGGTGGTCACCTTGAGTGGCACCGTGAACTCGTGGCAGGAAAAACAACTGTCCGGCGCCGTGGCCATGGGCGTAAAAGGCGTCAGGGAAGTTAACAACACCCTGACGGTGGACTATGCCCAAGACCGTCCCGACTCGGAAATCGCGGCCGATGTGCAGGCGGCCCTGCAACGTGATCCCTGGATCGACGACCTGCTGCTGACCGCCAAGGTGACGGATGGCACCGTAACCATCGAAGGCATCGTCGGCAGTCTGGCCGAGAAGCGGCGCGTCCGCGGCAGCGCTTGGGTAAATGGCGTCGTGGCCGTGAATGACATCGGCGTGGACATCGAGCCGTGGGCGGCCGACACGATGCAACGGAAGACCAAGACGGCATTCCGTTCGGATGCGGAAATTGAACGGGCGGTGAAGGATTCACTGTTGTTCGACCCCCGCGTATTTTCCTTCAATCCAACCGTCAGTGTCGATGACGGCGTGGTAACGCTGACCGGCACTGTGGATAATCTGAAGGCCAAGCACGCCGCCGCACAGAATGCCGGCAATACGCCGGGAGTCTGGCGCGTCAAAAATCTGCTCAAGGTGCGCAGCACCGATGCCATTCCCGATAGTGAATTGGTGCAGAACGCGATCGATGCGATTGATCGCGATCCGTATCTCGAGCGATTTGAAGTGGGTGTAACCGCCCGCAATGGCACGGTCCATCTCGGCGGCACGGTTGATTCGTTCTACGAAAAGGCCCATGCCGAGGACGTCGTGTCCCGCCTCAACGGCGTGGTCGAGGTGAACAACAACCTCGCCGTGAGTTATCCGGCCTATACGTATTACTATTGGCCGCACAGCACGATGTTCTACGAGCCGCACCGGTATAACCGGTCCATGGCCTCCTCAACTTGGCATTACGAAACTGATGCCGAAGTGCAGGACGACATTGAGAACGAGCTCTTCTGGAGTCCGTTCGTAGACAGCAACCATGTGAACGTGGCTGTGAACAACGGCGTCGCCACCCTGACGGGCACCGTGAGTGATTGGAATGAATACTCCGCCGCCACGGAAAATGCCTGGGAAGGCGGTGCCCGCGGAGTGATCAACGAAATTCGCGTGAACTAAACGCGTAACGTTTAATCCAAAAGGGCGCCCACCGGCTCGACCGGCTGGGCGCCCTTTTGCTTACCGCCCACCCCGGAGGCACGGCGGATCGCGAGTCCGCAGAGTTGCCAATACCCGATCTTGGTCATCGGGTATAATGTGTGAAGGCCCCTAACGTTCTTTTCATCGTCGCCGATGATCACCGCCATGACTGCTTGAGCTGTGTCGATGCGAACAGCGCGCAGACGCCGGTGCTGGATGCGCTGGCGGCGGGCGGGACGCATTTTCGCGGGGCGCGGATTGTCGGCGGGGCGAATGGCGCGGTGTGTGTGCCGAGCCGTGCGGCGCTGCACACAGGTTGCACGCCGCATCACGCGATCGAGCCGGTGGCAGCCCCGATGGTGAATGGCACGAATGTGATTCGCGCCTCGCGCACGTTGCTGGGCGAGGCGTTTCGCGCGGCGGGCTACACAACGTTTGCCACGGGCAAGTGGCACAACGACGGCGCGGCATTCAACCGCGCCTTTGCGGATGGTGAGGCGCTGCTGTTTCGCGGCATGTCGGATCACTACAATCCGCCGCTGCAGGATTACGATCCGAGCGGGGCTTATCCGGAATCGCGCGCGAAACCGCGCGAAGGATTTTCCACCGAACTGTTCACCGACGCGGCGATTCGGTTTATTGACCAGCGGAGCGCGGACGAACCGTTCTTTCTGTCGATTGCGTTCACATCGCCGCATGATCCGCGCACGCCGCCGCCGGAGTGGCGGGCGCTTTACGACGAAAACGCGATCGCACTGCCGCCGAATTTCTTAGCGGAGCATCCCTTCGACAACGGCGAGCTGGACGTGCGCGATGAAAAGCTGGCGGCGTTGCCGCGCGATACGGCGGAAGTGCGTCGCCACATTGCGGAATACTACGGCATGATCTCGCATCACGACGCGCAGATTGGGCGCGTGCTGGACTGTCTTGAGCAACGCGGGCTGCGTGAGAACACGATTGTGGTTTACGTGGCTGATCACGGACTGGCGCTTGGGCAGCACGGGTTGATGGGCAAACAGAATGTGTATGAACACAGCCTGCGCGTGCCGCTGATCATCAGCGGTCCGGGTGTGCCGGCGGGATGCGTGGTGGCTGATGATGTTTACAGCTTTCGTGCGTTTGCGACGTTGTGCGAACTGGCGGGCGTGCACCGGCCGGAGTCGGTGATGACTGACAGTTTGTTGCCTTTGCTGACGGCGAGTGATGCGACCGCGGCAAGGCCGCACTATTCGCACTATCGTGAACGCCAGGCGACGGTGAAGGCGGGACAGTGGAAGCTGATTGAGTATTCTCCGCCGGCGGAGCGCCGCGTGCAGTTGTTCGATCTGGCCGCGGATCCGTGGGAAACGTGCGACCGCAGCGCTGATCCGGCTTGCGCCGAGGTATTGGCGAAGCTGCGCGGCGAACTGGCGGACTGGCGGCGGCGGGAATTGCAGGTGGAGTAGGGCGCTTGTGGGTTAAAGTTCAGACGAGGGTTGCACTTTGAGGCATGGTCTCTTGGGTGACCTTTCCTAAGGCCCGGCACGTCGCCGCGGATCAAACCCTGTCAGTCCACTCAGTTCTCATGTCCGAATCCACTCCCTCTCTCGAAAGCACCGATCAACGCGTCAGCTACGGCATCGCCCTGAACATGGGCGGCAACATCGCCCGGCAGGGCGGGGTGGAGATCGACACCGCGGCGTTTCTCGCGGGTCTGCAGGATGGTCTTAGCGGCGCGAAGCCGCGTTTGAACGAACAGGAATTGCAGTCGGCGTTTCAGGCGGCGCAGGCGCGGATCGATGCCGCGGCCGAAAAGGGCTCGCTCAAGCAGCAGCAGGCCGGCACGGACTTTTTGGCGAAGAATCGCGAACGCGATGGCGTGGTCGTGACGGATTCCGGTCTGCAATACGAAGTGCTCGTGGCCGGTGACGGCGCGAAGCCGAAGGCAGACCAGACCGTCGAGGTGCATTATCACGGCACCTTGATCGACGGCACGGTGTTCGACAGCTCCGTGAAACGCGGCGAGTCGATTTCCTTCCCGGTCAACGGCGTGATCGCCGGCTGGGTCGAGGCGCTGCAATTGATGTCGGTCGGCTCGAAATGGAAACTCTTCATTCCCGCGGATCTCGCATACGGCAACCGCGCGCAGGGCCCGATCCCGGCCAGTTCGACGCTGATCTTCGAGGTCGAGTTGCTCGCGATCAAGTAAGCGCGGGCGCAACGCGCATTTTTGTAGGGCGGGGATTCCAATCCCCGCCTTTTTTGCGTTTACGTTTCGAAGGCGGGATCAGCGATCCCGCCCTAAAGCTTGATCGGCGATAGACGGGCAAAACGCACGCCCTGCGGGGTGGCGGCTGTGTTGGTCTGTAATCGCACCGCGAGCGTGCAGGGCCCGGCCGGCAGTGTCAGTTCGTCGAGGAAGGCGCGTGATTCTTGCGGTGGCAGGCTGAGCGTAAATCTCGATTCGCCGCATGCGATGATCAGGAAGCGCTGGGTCTTGGCCGGGGCGAACTCCACGACCAATCGGTGTTGGCCGGCGCGCTTGATTTCGAGCAGCCAGTCGCCGGGTTGATCATCAGCCCAACCCTCGGGCGCGTCGTCGGGGCGACGCCAGTCCTGCCGCGTGAGCCACGGTGCGGGCTCGCGCGGATCGCCGACGGGAATGCGTATCGGGGCGAAATTTTCCGCCGGCGAGGCGGCATGCGTGCGACTGACCGCATCAAACCAGGCGTCGTAAGCATCGCCGAGTTCGTCGACGATATCGGGATAGTCGCCGGCGACGTCGGTCGTTTCGCCCGGATCGTTCTCGAGGTGGTAGAGTTCCGCCGGCGTGTCGGGCGCGGATTGATACCATTTCCAGCGCGGGGTGACGGCAGTGGCGTTGCGGTGCCGCTGCGGCAGATTGCCGCGGTGCCATTGCAAGCATAGCGTGCGCGCCGGCACCGGTTCACGCTGCGTGAGCGCGGGCAACAGATTCACGCCATCGGGCGGACGATCGATTGAGGGTGTGAGTCCGGCGGCGGCGGCGAGCGTGGGCAAGAAGTCGATTGGATTGGTCGGTGCGCTGATCATCGTGCCGGCGGGAATGGCGCGCGGCCAGCGCGCGAAGCAGGGCACGCGCAAACCGCCTTCATACATGGTGCCCTTGTGGCCGCGCAGTCCGGCGTTGTAGCGGATGCGACCCTCGACGTTGGCAGAGGGGCAGGGGCCGTGATCGGACGTGAAGACGACGAGGGTATCGTCGGCGAGGCCGAGTTGATCGAGCGTGGCGAGCAGGCGGCCGACGTTGTGATCGATGTTGGCCACCATGCCGTAAAGCTGCGCCCATGTTTCGGGCAGACCGTCGCGGCGCAACGGCGCCACCCATTCGTCGCCGATTTCGAGCGGCGTGTGCGGGGTGTTGAACGCGACGTAACAAAACCACGGCGTGTCAGCGGCGCGGCGCATGAAATCGATGGCGGCATCGGTAAACACATCGGCGCAGTAACCGGTGGTTTCGACCGGCGTGCCGTTGTGCTGCAGCGTGGCGTTGAAGTAACTCGAGTTGCCGCGATTCGCCGGCTGACGCAGGCCGCCGCCGGTGTGGTAGAGCGCTTCGTGAAAGCCAAGATCGTGCGGGCGACTGGGCACGGTGTCCCCGAGGTGCCACTTGCCAAACAGACCGCAACGCCAGCCGGCATCCGCGAAGAGGCGGGCGAGCGTCGGTTCGTCCGGATCAAGGATCGAACGGCCGAGATAAGTGTCGATTGCCCGGGTGCGATACGGGTGGCGGCCGGTCATCAACGCGGCGCGCGCCGGCGTGCACAGCGGGCCGGAAAGATGGCGTGTGCAACTCGCGCCGGTCGCGGCCAGCGCGTCGAGTTGCGGCGTTCGAACGTAGGGATTCCCATGCCGCGACACGTCGCCCCACGCGAGATCGTCGCAAATGACGAACAACACGCGCCGGAGCGCAGCGGGGGCGAGGGGCATGTCCCATCGGTGCCGGTTTTGCGCGGCGATGACAAGCCGGGTTCGCCGGGAGACCGCGCATCCCTCCGGAATGTCAGGCTCGACCAGTTGGGCGAGAGTTCGAGGTATTCACTGCCGAACGCACCGCGTCCAGCCGGACCCTCCCGCGAAATTTGTTGGACAGTGCTGGACGTTCTCACGCGGTTGGACTTGACGAACAAAGGGCGGCGGAACGTAATGCAAGTAACTGAGCGGTTACCTTCGACCGGTGTCGGCGGTCTGCTTGCATGCATGCGATGAACGACTCTGCCTCCTCTTCCGCCGGCCCCCGGCTTTTTTTCAACGCGACTGACGTCGTGCGGATGCGCCGCCTCTGGCGCGAGGATCCGCGGTTTGCGGGGCTGAAAGCATCGCTGGTTGAATTTGATCGCGCGGCCGAGCGTGAATTTCTGCGGGAAAAGCTCAACGTGCTTGATCACCGCACGGACATCCGTCGCGTCTGCGACGTGGCGCAGGACATGGCGTTGCTTTACTTGATGACCGATGATCGTGATGCGGCGGAGCTCGCCATGGAATCGGTGCGCGGATTGATGCGGTTTGCTGATTGGGATTTCTTCGTCGATGGCGACAGGATTGTCGGCGTGCAGGCCGCGCCGCGCGCGGTGGTGGCGGTGGCGGCGGCGATCGACTGGCTCGGCGGGTTGATCGAGCCGGCGGAGCGCGCGGAATGGCTGCGGTTGATGGGCGAGCGGGGCTGCGAGGCATGCTTCACCGGATTGCACAATATCCGTTGGCCGCGGCAGGCGAAGGGGTGGGGATTCAATCCGCGCAGCGTCATGTTCACGGAGCGCACGGAGTTTCCGAATGACAATGCACGGCGGCCCGAGATCACCCAGGTGACCAATCTGCGCGCGGTGCCCGCCGGGGCTTTGGCGGTGGGGGTGGCCTGCCTGAAACTGCAGGGCGTTGATCATCCCGACCACGAGCGCTGGTTGGAAATGGCGGTGACCAGTTTGAAGGCGTTCGACAACGTCTATCTGCCCGATGGGTCGTATGGCGAAGGCGTGAATTACGGCAACTACACCTCGGAACACATCACCCAGGCGATAGTCACGCTGAAGCACGCGGGCCTCGCCGACCTGCGCGACGGCATCAACTGGCCGGGCAACGTCCGTTTCATGCTGGAAATGGCGATGCCGACGGCGACGAATCCTTATGAAGTGATCAATATCGGCGACAGCGGCCGCCATCGCGAACAGGTGCGTTTTCAGCATCCGGACGGCCGGCCGGAAAGCCGCTCGGCGCTGGCATTCTGGGTGGCCCGGGAGTTTCGCGATGGCACGGCGCAGTGGTTTGGCGAAAACCTCGCCGCGGCGCACAACTTGTGGTCGCTGATTTTTTTCGATGACACCGTGACACCGGAGGCGCCAAAGAACCAACCGCAGTCGTGGCACAGCGATTTGGATTGGATGGTCGCCCGCACCGGCTGGCGCGCGGAAGACATGGTGGTAAGCCTGCGCAGCGGCATTGGTTGGAACCATGAGCATGCCGATCGCAACAGCGTGATTCTCAAAACCCACGGCGAGCAATTGATCGTCGATCCGAGCCGGCCGCCCTACAGTCACACCGATCCGTGCTGGATCATGCGCACAACCTTGGGCCACAGCGCGGTGCTGGTCGATGGCCGCGGGCATTTTTATCACAACGGCGTCGAGGGCACGAATTCGACCCTGGCCCAGGCCCGGATTCTGGCGACCGGTGAAGGCGCGGGACATTGTTTCTGGGTCAGCGACGCGACACAGGCCTACCGACTGGCCGACATCAATGTGCGCGCGGTGGTGCGCGCGGTGATTGTGCTGTTCGCAAGCCAGAGCGTCGTGGTGGTTGACCGCGTGGCGAAATGGAGGGAAGCGTCGCGCTTCCAAGCGCGCTACTTTGCCGATAATTGGGACGGGCTTTGCGCTGTCGAAACGCAGGCGGCCGGATTTTCAGTGCGACGACCGCAGGCCTCGGCCCACGCGCGGGTGTTCAGCCGCGCTCCCGTCCAAGTCGCCTCGGGAACCCTGCCAATTCCGGAGGCGCGGGCCGTGAAGCATCCGTTTGTGGCGATCGAGTCGGAACCACTGATGGACACGACGATTGCCACGACCTTTGCGCTTGCGCCGAGTGGCGGAACGCCGGCCGAAGTTCAGGTGAAAGGCGCCGGGGACGATTTGGTGGTGACTTGCAGCGGCGTTGAAGTTGCCCGCGTGAACGACGCGAACTGCACGCTGCGTGTGACGATGGCGTGATTCAGCCCGTGACCGCGTCGCGCCGCTTGAAGTAGTAGAAGCGTTGTTCGCGCTTGGCGTAGTGCGCCATGTTTTTGGCGACCGGACTGTCGGCCAAAGCATAGGTGGTCTCGGTCTTGGCTTGTGGATCGTAATGATCGAGGCGCAGGTCTTGGCGCTGCTGCGGATGATTGATGCGTTGGTGAATCTCGGCCATGCAGAGCAGGTGACCGCCGGCATCACGGGCGGCGAGCTGGCGCTGGCTCGGATCGAGCCAGATCCATTGCTTCAGTTCGGCGTCGTAGATTTCCGCGATGGTATGGCCGCCGGCGATCAGCACCTCGAAGTTTTCACCAGGCGCATCGGACGAGGCATCGCGATAGGTGTGGCGCATACGGACGAGACGACAGGGCACCGCGAGACTGTTGAGCGCGTGGCAGAGGATCTCGGCCATGTTGGCGCACCACCCGTGATCAATGCCGGCGAGGATGCGCTCGTGCTGACGAAACGGATGCAGGCGGTTCATTTTGTCGGACGGCGTGCCGCGATGTCCTTCGAAGTCATCAATGACCGCGCGGGTGACGGCGCGGGCCTTGGCATAAGCCCCCTTGAGACTGGCGGTGAGTTCGCCCCAACGATTTTGCGCGTAGGTGCGGTCCTCGTCGGTGGGAATTTCGATCACCCAATCGGCCACGCGGGAGAACGCGACCTGCAGGTCAGTGTCCTTGACGATGATGCGATTGCGCATGGCCCGGCCGTTGAGCGCGTCGCGCGCGGCCGAGGCATAGTGAAACGCGATATGATGGGGGGCGGTGCGTTCGCCCGTGGCGGAAACAGCGGTGAGCGTGAGTTCGTGCAGGGCGGGCTCCAGGGTGTTTTCGTCGGGATAGCGCACCGTGAGGGTGTCGCCTTCGACGGTGACTTGGGCGACGCCCCGGCCGGTGACCTCGAGGGCGCCGAAGGGGAAGGCGGTGGCTACACGCAGCACGAGGCCGACGCCGTCGGGCGTGCGTTCAATGCTGCTCAAGGCGAGGGGTTCTTCCGTGGGATGGAATTCCCAGTATTGCTGATTGGTGAAAACCAAGATGTCGGAGGTCAGTTCCAAACCTTGGAGGGAAACGTCGGGGATTTTCATGAAGTGGTTTGCGGTGGTTCGGTTGGCAGGCTGTCGGCGGGCAACGGGATTAGGATCGGGGCGGTGCCGTCGGCGAAGCTGATACGCACATGGTCGTTCTCAAGGGTGACATCTGAAATGTCGCCGGCCTGCGGCGGTATCTTGGTCGTGAACCCCCGGAGCGCAAGTTGACGGGTGTCCCCGGCCTCCAGCCAGTTGACGACGGAACGCCCCAGCCGCGGCGGACGGCTGATCACCTCGGCCATGACCGCATGCACGCTGGTGGTGCCGGGCTCGATGGCGAAGCGGACGAACTTACCCGCCTCCGTTTTGCTGTAGATGTTGAGCCACGGGAAATCCGCCGTGCGCCAGAGATATCCCAGCAGCTCGGATGTTTCCTGATTGCGCAGGCAGATCCAACCCCAAGGGGCCTCGGCTTCAAAAACCAGCGAGTAGATGACCGGACCCTCGAACATGGCGTGGGTGCGCAGATCCACGTCGCGATCGTCAACCTGCACGCGCGGCCAGTTAAAGGGGATATCGGGTTGGGAGTTGGGGCGGTTATGCAGGATGCCTCGCTTCGCATTGGTGGCGAAGGTGACGGCCGGCTGTTGCCAGGGAGCGCCCAGGGTGATGTGTTCGACCAGGTTGTAGCTGCGGCGTGATTCCGTCGGATTGGCGATGACGTTGATGATGTGGAACGCCCCGTCCGTCGGAGCGAGGGCGATGTGGCGATTGATCGTGAAGCGTGTGACGGGCAGGGAAGTCTTGAGGTGCGCGGTGTGGGCGGATGCTTCCTGCAGCGACCACGACATGCGACGGGCTTCGCCGTGAAAGGGGATGCCCTGGGCTTTTTCCTCCGCGGTGATTGGACCCCAGCGGTCGAAGCAAAGAAAATGACCTTGGGTATCGAGCCAATCTCCGGTCATGCCCGGCGGACGCATGCCGGTCAGGGTGGTGCCCTGCAGATGCACCGTGAATGCGAGAGAGTCGTTTTGGAGAGTGACGACCGATGTGGGGTCGGCCGTCGTCGATACCGGTGACAGGAGCAACCCGCCGCACAAAGCGATGCGTAGCCGGACAGGCGTCATGCGGCGAATCGACGCGCGACGGTGTTGACGGCAGCGGCAACCTTGCGGACATACCCTTCGGTCATGGCCTCATTGATCGGCAGCATGATGTTGTCGCTGTGGTAGCTCTCGGCGACGGGGCAATGAACCGTGGTGTAATCCATTGCGGTCAGACCGAGATCGCGCACCGGCCAGCGTCCGCCGAAGAAATTGTGCCTTTGGAAAAGTTCGTAGGTGTAAACCGGGGCGGGCAATTCATCGCGGGCGTTGACCCCCTCCGCCCGCAAGGCCGCGGCGAATTCCCGGCGGGTGGTTTTCAGGACCGCGAGATCGAGCCGGAAGATGAAGTTGTAGTAGCTATGCGTGTCGCCGGGGCGCACGATCGGCGTCAAAACACCGGGGGCATCGGCGAGCAGTTTGGTCAGCAGGGTGCCGAAGCGGACGCGCGGGGCGACGATGGCATCGTGCTTGCCGAGCTGGGCGGTGCAGATGGCCGAGAGTGGTTCGCTCATGCGGTAGTTGTAGGCGAGCTCGTCGGGGTTGCGGACGTTGGTGATGCGATTGTAGCACTTGTCGCCCCACTTGGTGAGGTCGCGGCCAAGGTCGTCGCGATTGGTGCCGACCATGCCGCCGTCGCCGCACGAAAGGTGTTTGAAGTCGTTGAACGACCAGCAACCGATATCGCCGAAGAGGCCGACATGTTTGCCTTGGTATTTGGCGCCCCAAGCTTGGGCACAGTCCTCGATCAGCGTTAGATTGTGCTCCCGGGCGAGGGCGAGCAGTGCGTCGAGATCACAAGGGTTGCCGCAAAGATGCACGGCGAGAATGGCGCGGGTTTTAGGGGTGATGGCGGCGCGCGCGGCTGCGGGATCGAGGTTGTAGGTGCGTGGCTCGACGTCGACGAAGACCGGCACGAGCAGTTGATGCAGCAGGCCAAGCACGGAGCCCATGTCGGTCATGGCGGGCACAATGACCTCGTCGCCGGGTTTGAGCCGCAGTGCCATTACGGCGATGTGCACCGAGGAGGTGCCGGAGGAACAGGGAAAAAGATACTTCAGCGGATAGAGCGCGCGGAACGCGGCATAAAGCGCCTCGGTTTGCGGACCTTGCCAATAGAAGAGAGATCGCTGGCGCATCGCTTGGGAGAGCAATGCGATCTCTTCATCACCCCAGCGTTGGGGCAGAGGGAACGGTTCATCGACGATGGGGGTGGTCTGACTCATGGCGGGTAGTGGTTATCCGACGCCCAGCAGGCGGGCGGTATTGTCGTAGAGAATGGATTGCCGGGCGGACTTTGAAATCGCGGCTCCGGTGATCGCACCGATCTTTACACTGCATTCGCGAATCGGGAGATCGGAACCGAAGAGCACGCGCTCTGCCCCGAGATGCTCGACGGTGTATTCGATGATCTGTGCCTCGGGATAGCCGCCCGAAGTGTCCACCCAAACGTTGGGCAGATCCTTGACCGCGAGCACGCCGCGGTAGCCGCAACCAATGAGGTGGGCCATGATGATGTTTACCTCAGGATTGCGCCGGGCGAACAGCGCCGTGTGCTCGGGGTCGCTTTGGACGCCGGATCCGCCGTCGTGCGTATCCATGCTCCAACTGTGCTGCAGCACGACCAGACCAAACGTGCGGGCGGCCTTGGCGACATGCCGCATGCACGGATCCGCGGCGCAATTGGCCTTTTCGAGTTTGATGCCGCGGGCGCCGGCGGCGGCACAGCGTTCGACTTCGCGCATGACGGCACGTTCGCCCAGCGTCGGATTCAGGTAACAGAAGAAGGTGTAAAAATCGGGATGCCGCGCGGCTAGCTGGATGCTGTCGGTGTTGATCTCACGGATCTGGTCTTCCGTCGGGTGGAAGCCGTAGCGACTGACATCCCCAAGCATGTTGGCCCGCGTGATGCCGTGGGCCCGGAAGTGCGCGATGAGCCGCCGTTCCTCCGCCGGGCTCTTGCCGGTCATGTGATAGATGGGGTGGGTGTGAATATCGAATATGCGCATAGTGTTGATGGGGCGGCCTTCACCGGAGCCGGTGGCGCAGACCTATCCTATCAAGACAATTTGGACGCCTGAGGCCAGCCTGGCGAGTTCTTAGTAACCCATTGGTTACTTTTGTCGGGTCGGCATGAGTGTGTGTTCTGGGGGCAAAGCCTGCTCCGTGTGAATTCTAATAGGTAACCGATGGGTTACATTTTGAATTGTAACCTTTCGGTTACCTGCTACGGCTGGCGCGAACCGGTTGCCGCCGCCGTGCAGACTTGGCGACAGCGAAATGCAGAACGTCAGCTTAAACAAACGAAGCAACACCATGAAATACAGCACCACCACGCCCGGATCCCGGGCGCATCACGGCACCCGACTATTGATCAGTTGGGTGGCGCTTGCCCTGGGCGGAACCCTTGCCGCCCAGGAAACGGATGAGTCCGATACGAAAAAGGACGCCAATGAAGTCATCAAGCTGTCGCCCTTCGAAATCACCGATGACAGCTATGTGGGCTATGGTGCGACGCAGACGTCCTCCGGCTCCCGCATTGTGATGAAGCTTTCCGAGCTGCCGCAGGTCATCAACGTCGTCACGCCGGAATTGCTGGCGGACATGGAGATCGACACCCCGGTCGAAGCGATGCAACGGGTGGCCTCGGGGACATCCGGTTTCAGCGGCACCGGCGGCGTCAATGTCACGATTCGTGGCTTCCGGGCGCAGAACTGGGCAATCGACGGGGCCACCAGCCGCTATCGCAGCGTGATCAACAACTACTTGTTCGACCGCATTGAGGTGATCAAGGGCCCATCCACCCTTTTGTTCGGGCCCTTCGGTTCGTTTGGCGGCTACGTCAATGCCAACGCAAAGTATGCGAACAAGAACATGCGCAATCAGGTCTTTGCGGCCGTGGGCACCGATTCACACTATGCGGGCATGCTCGACGTCGGTGGACAGATCGGGGCGACCGACAAATCGCTTTATCGCGTCGTGCTGGCCTACCACGATGAGGACAAGGCCGGCATTGATTATGATTACACCAAATACTTCGTCTTTGGCCCGTCGATCTATTACGAGTTTTCTGACAAGGCTCGGCTCAAGGTGCGTCTGGAGTATATCGACTCGGAGCAAAAGGAAGGGCGCTCGGCGTTGGATGCCAATGGCAATCTCCTGACTTCGTTTTCATCTTCAGGTCCCCTTGAGCTCACCAAGCATCCGTCCAAGAGCTATGGCCTGCAGGCTATTTTCGAAGCGCAGATTTCAGATGAATGGAATCTGCGTATCAATGGCGCCATGCAGTATCTTTTGGATGAGCCCTTGGTCACGGGCACCCTGTCGGGTAACCGCATCGCACCACAATATAACTTCAGCGTGGTTTCCATCCTGACGACCCAGCTCGGAACCTATGCCGATCTCAGCCTGGCGTGGAGCAAAGACAAACTGGGCAAAAACGGACACATCAGCCACGACTTTGTATTCGGGGCGGAAATCAATTACTGGAACATCGAGAACGTCATCTACGACAGTGTGCGTATCCCCGGCTTGAATCCCAAGCCGCTCAATCCCTCCAATCCCGATTGGACCGGTCTGGACTTCGATCTGCCGTTTGTCACGCGGCGCACACCTTACAGCATTGAGTGGTTGGGCGGGGCCTTTGTGCAGGAGACCTTGGGATTCTTTGACCGCAAGTTGCTCCTCACCGGCGGCATGAAGTGGAATTATGATGCGCGCACCAACCAGCAGCAGGCTCTCGACGTCAACACGCCCCAAGGGGTGATGGTCACGACCAACAATCCCTATGCCATCGAAAGCACCCCCACTTTCCAATATGGCATCGTCTACAAGCCCATTCCGACGCTCTCGGCGTTCATCGGACACTCTGAGTCCTACATGTCCCGGGCGGGCACCCAAAGAAAATCGGATGGCAGCGTTCTCGAACCGCAGGAAGGCGTGAACGACGAAATCGGCTTCAAACTCGATTTCCCGGACATCTGGGAAGGTGTGCTCTCCGGCTCGGTGTCCTACTTCCAAACCGAAGTGACCAATATTGTCCGCCCCGATCCCAATGCAGTTGGCTTCGTGGTGCAGGATGGAGTGCAGGAAAATAATGGCTGGGAGGCGCAGATAACCTATGGCGGGCCAAAATTCTCGTGGTTGGTTGGCTACTACAACAGCGACGGTCCGGTTACCACCAGCGACCCCAGGAAACCACAGGCCCCGTTTGCGCCGAATGAGATTATCAACCTCTGGGGCAAATATCGTCTCAGCCAGAAGCTCGAAGTGGGCGGCGGATATCGGTGGCAAAGTGAAACGGAGAGCAATCTCCAGGACGGCATGCAAACCGACGCATACGGCACGTTTGACGCTTTCGTCACTTACACGATTCCCTTCTCCAAAGGCACGATTCGGTATCGAGCCGGGGTGACAAACCTTGCGGACGAGAGAGCCTCGTTCCGCATGGACCGGCCCGCGCTTGTTTATCTGATTGAAGGCCGCCGCGTCAAAGTCAGCGCGACCTATACTTGGTGAATCTTAGTGTTGCGATTGTTAGTCTTGTTTGCGGCAGCCGTTTTCGAACGGCTGCCGCTCCTGTTTTCCGGCAGGTTTGTCTGATCAGGCGAATGCGGGGTTTCACTCCGTCCTGATTTTGGCCACGTTTCTGTTTGTTCGCGCGCTGTGCTCGACCGTCAACCCCGGCATCCCCTCTTCTTTGCTCATGTCCTCTTTATTCCCTGTCCTCTTTTTTCCCCCCGCCGACCTGCCGGTATTGCGGCGCCGCTTTGCGGATGATCCCCGGTTTGCCGGCGTGCGCGTCGCGTTGCAGGGGTGCGACCGTGCCGCGGAACGGCGCTTCCTCCGCGAGGAAGTCGATGTAACCGAGCCGCTCCTCGAGTTTCGTCGGGTGTATGACCGCGCGCAGGAGATGGCCTTTCTGTATCTCATGACGGGAGACGAGGATGCCGCCGAACTTTCACTTGAAGGTGCGCGCACCATGATGAAGTTCGAGCTGTGGGATTTCTTCATGGAGCAGGATTCGCGCACGCCGATGGGCAACCAGCGTGCGTCGGCCGGCATCATCGCGCTGGCGTCTGTGATCGACTGGTTGGGCGACCGGGTGCCGGCGGATGAGCGGGCACAGTGGATTGAAATCATGAAGGAACGGGGGTGCCGCCCTTGCGCCGCCAGCCTGCGGCGTTTCGCGAATCCCCTGCAGGCCGAACCTTGGACAGTGAATCCCGCCACGGCCACCGCGCGGGACAAGTCGCGCTGGACCTTTCCCACCGACGGTCAGCGCCGGGTGGAGATTACCGCGGAAACCAATTTGCGCGCTGCGCCGACCGGGGCACTGGCGATTGGCGTGGCCTTGCTCACGCATTTGGGGCAGAAGGATGCCGAGGTCGACGAATGGGCCGGGTTGGCGGCCGACTCGATCAAGATATTCAACCGGCTTTACCTGCCGGACGGCTCTTATGGCGAGGGGGTCAATTACGCCAACTACACGTCTGAAAGTCTCTTCATGGGCATCGAGGCGCTGCGCCGGGCCGGCCAGCCCGACCTGAGCGGCGGCATCAATTGGTGCGCTCACGCGCGGTTCATGCTGAACATGGCGATGCCGACCCGCGAAACCCCCTACGACTTGATCAACATCGGTGATGCCGGGGCGCCCCGCGACAAGGCAAAACCCCGGCCCGAGAGCCGCTCTGCGTTGCCCTTCTGGATCGCGCGTGAATATCGCGACGGCACCGCGCAATGGTTTGGCGAAAATCTCGCCGCGGCGCACAACTTGTGGTCGCTGGTGTTCTTCGATGAGACCGTCGCGCCGGTGGCACCGGCGAACCGGCCGCAATCGTGGCACAGTGATCTGCATTGGATGGTGGCGCGCACCGGCTGGCGCGCGCAGGATCTGGTGGTGAGCTTGCGCAGCGGCATCGGGTGGAACCACGAACATGCCGATCGCAACAGCCTGATCGTGAAGGTGCATGGCGAACAGCTCGTGGTCGATCCGTTGCGTCCGCCCTACAACTTTACGGATCCTTCGTGGCTGCTCCGCACCACCCTCGGCCACAGTGCGGTGTTGGTCGATGGACGCGGCCATTTCTATCACAATGGCATTGAGGGCACCTGTGCGACCATCGCCCAAGCGCGGATCGTGCAGGACGCTTCCGGCCCGGGGCATTGCGTGTGGATCAGCGACGCCACGCAGGCCTACCGGCTCGTCGATGTGAACATCAAATCGGTGGTCCGCGCGGTCGTGGTGCTGTTTGGACCGCAGACCGTGCTCGTCATTGATCGCGTGACCAAGTGGCGGGAAGCCTCGACGGTCGAGGCCCGGTTTTTTGCCGACAATTTCGATGGGCAGGCGGAGCTGATGACGGCGGCAGATGGATTCTCCATCACGCGCCCGCATGCCCGGGCCGATGCCAGGATCTTTTGCCGACATGCGTGCAGAGTGTCAGCGCAGCAATTGCCCATCGCACCCGAACGCGCGCCCAAGCACCCGTATATCGCGATTGCGACCGAGGCCGTCATGGCCACGACGTTGGTCACGGCTCTGAGATTGACTGATGGCAAAGCTGCGCCCGCTGAGGTTGCCCTGGCCTCCACCGAAGAGCGGATCACCGCAACGGTGGGCGCAATCCAGTGCAGCATCGAAGATATTGATACGGTGCCAATAATCAGGGTTTCCGGTGACTTGCCGGCGCAAATAAACCAGGGGTAAGTTACGGCCATGCCTTTGAAGCCGAATCTCGCTTCCGGCGCGCCGCGCCGTTCGCCCACTTTCGCCGATCCTACGCTGCGGTTTTATCCGCTCTGGTCCATCAACGCTCCGCTGCATCGTGATCGTCTGCTGGCGCAGGTCCGACAGTTCAAAGCCGATGGCATGCATGGTATCGTGCTGCACCCGCGGTTTTATCCCGGCGTGCCGCCGTTCTGCAGTGACGCGTGGATGGCGGAGGTTTCCGCGTGCATCCTCGAAGCGAAACGAATCGGGCTGGCGTTCTGGATCTATGACGAAAACGGCTGGCCCAGCGGCAAGGGTGACGACCAAGTCGTGGCGAAGTATCCGGACAGCCACAGCGAGCGCCTGGAACTGACGCGCGCGCGCGCGGCCAACTCCCTCGGCAGTTTCTGGACCGATGCGCAGAACCGGATTGTGCCGGCCGGCACCGCCGGTGCGCAGGAATGGTGGATGACGCCGCTGAAGAACCGAGGCGTGAATCCGCTCGAGCCGGAAGTGATGGGACACTTCCTCGAGCTGATCCTGGAGCGCTATCGCACCGGGCTTGATCCGGAGGCGTGGGACCATGTCGAGGCGTTCTTTTTCGATGAACCGGAATCCGGCATGGTCAAGGGCCCGTGGCCGGAGGTTGCCGGCGTGTCCTGGAGCCGTTCGTTCCCCGCGCTGCTGACGGAACGCCATGGCGAAGACTACCTGACGAAATTGCCGCTGCTGTTTGCGCGCGGCGAAGGTTATCGCGAAGTGCGCGTGCAGTTTTGGGAGTTCGTGTGCGATCGTTTTATCGATGCCTATCTCAAACCCTACCACGCGTGGTGTCAGCAGCACGGCAAGTGGTTCGTCGGTCACATCAAGGGCGAGGAGACGCCGCTGTTCCAGGTGCCGACGATCGGTTCCAATCACCGTATTTTGCGACATGCCACGATGCCGGGCATCGATGCGTTGGAGCGTTATCCGCTCAATAATTTCTTCACCCGGCAGGTGGGTTCGGTCTCGCGTCAGTTTGGTCCCGGCGGCCCGTCGATGGTCGAGGCGTTTGGCGGCGCGGGGTGGGGCGCTTCGCCAGAGGACCTCGAGCGCTACATCCTGTGGCTCGCGCGCGCCGGCCTGACCGAGTTCGTCTTCCACGTCTGTCACTACCGGCTCGATTCCAACGGCATCAGCGACTGGCCGCCGTCGTTTCCGCGACACATGAGCTGGAGCGCCGCCTTCCCGGCGGTGCTCGACAAGGTGCGGCGTGAACTCACCGCCCGGCCGAATCCGCGCTCGGACACCCTGGTGGTCATCCCGGCCCGCGGTTTGATGGCGGAGTTTGAACCGTGGGAGCTGCTGCAGACCAACATTCACAACGCGTCGACTTTCCCCGACACGCCGGCAAGCCGGATCAACACAGCCTTTCTCGACCGGCTCGCGGATTTGGACGCTGCCGGCGTGGCCTATGACCTGACCGACGAGCGCACGCTGGAGGAAGAAGGCGTGCGGGAGGACGGTTCCATCCGTCTGGGCCATGCTCGCTATGATCGGTTGCTCGTCGATCCCGGGGCGGTGTTGCGCGACGATTGGGTGCAGGTGGGCGTCGATTGGCCCAAAGTTCAGGCAAGTTCGGCGGCTTCCGCTGAGCCGGTCTCGGCGGCGCAAAAGTTGGAGTGGACGCTCGCGGCGACTCCGCGCAACGCATGGCTGCTCGATACCGTTACCAGCGAAGATTTGCTGACACACACGGCGCAGTTCACGACGGCCTTGGGCAACGGCGCGCCGGAGCTTTCACTGTGGTTCGCTGATCATGCCGTCGAGGCGACGCTCGATGGCCGGCCGCTGGTTTTGACCCGGCAGGACGAAGGCAGTTCGGCGCCGGTCACCGACTTGGCCGACGGCAAACACGAATTGGTTTTCCGCCTCAAGCGCCCCTTGCGCGCCAATGGCCGCGGCCGGTTCCGCGCGTATGTGTGGTTGGAGGGCGATTTTATACTGCACAGCGGCAGCCCCTATGTCGCCGGCCCGCAGAATACCGTCCGCACGGATGGCCCCTTGGTGGCGAAACCCGGCGTCTTGGCGCCAACCGGCGAACTCGTGGCCGGCGGCTACGCGTTCGGTTCGGCGCCGGTGGTGGCCACGGCGCAGGTTGAATTGGCCGCGCCAACACACTCACTGGCCCTGGCCGGCGTCGCCGGTGATGCAATCCGGGTGAGCGTGGATGACCGGGATTTGGGTTGGACGTGGGGTCCGGATTGGCGGATCGATCTGGACACCCCGCTGGCGGCGGGTGCGCACCGACTGCGTGTGGAACTCGTGCCCAGCACGTTTAACCGCTACGGACCACACCACTACTTCAACGGCGACTGGCATATCTCCAGCCCGGCCGTGGCCATTGGTTTCCGCAGCTTTGCCGACGCCCCGGGTGCGCCGGAGAGGACGCATGTGCCGGCCTGGCATTTCAAGCCGCTGCGATTGCCCGCAGCGATTCGTTGTCGCTAGGTTGGCTTGGCCCGCATGAAGGCGGCGTGAGCACAGCGGGGTTGTCGGGCCGGCGTTTTGTCCATTTGCTTGGGCATCCCGTGGTCATGGACGCGCATTCAGCCGTGAGATGACTAAGTGGGTCCAGTCATGAAATGAACGAACCGCTGAAAATCGGCCTGGTTGGCTTGGATTCGAGCCATTGCGTGGAATATGCGACGCTGCTGCACGATGCGACGCATCCGCACCACGTGCCCGGCGCACGCATTGTCGCCGCGTATCCCGGCGGTTCGGCCGATTGGCCGTTGAGCGCCACTCGCGTGCCGGGGTTCGTCGAACGCATGACAACCGAGTTTGGCGTGTCGATGGTGGCATCGCTTGAGGAGGTGGCGGCGGTGTCTGATGCGATCATGATTCTTGCGGTGGATGGCCGGGTGCATTGCTCGCAGTTCGGCGTCATCGCCAAGGCGGGCAAACCGGTCTACATTGACAAGCCGTTGTGCGTGACGGTCGCCGATGCGGAGGAAATTCGGAACGTGGCGCAGACGACCGGGGCGCGCGTGTTCTCCGCCTCGGTCTGGCGGTTTTCCCGCGGCCTGGGCGAGGCGATCGCCGCGTTGGACGGACCGTGCCGGCATGCGCATCTGCACGGGCAATGGCCGCTGGAGGACGGTTTGCACGGTTGGTTTTACTACGGGATTCACCAAGTCGAGATGCTCTATGCCGCGATGGGCCCGGGTTGCCGGCGCGTGGTCTGCAACCGGGACGGAGCTTCCGAGGTGCTGACGGGATTCTGGGATGACGGCCGGGTCGCAACAATTGCGACGAATCACGAAGAGCACCGTCCCTTCGGCGGTTGGTTGTTGGGCGGGACCAATTCCGCGCTGCTTGCCGTGAAGGATTCGAAGCACGAACGCTACCGCGCCTTCTTGCAAAAGGCGCTGGCTTTTTTCCGCGGAGGGGAAACGCCAGTTGCATTGCCCGAAACCTTGGAAACGATAGCCTTTCTGGCGGCCGCCGCGACCAGTGCCGGCCAAGGCGGGAAGCCCGTTGCCATCCATTCATTTTCCCCATGAAAAAAATACTCCTGGTAACGACCGCGTATGAGCGGGACGATTTCCCTCAAGGGATTGCAGCCGTGGATCACAACGATCGCTCCGGACGATCACGGGAGAGCTCAAACCGTTCGAATTTGAAATGACCCCGGTGACTGAGTTTGACACCCGTTTGCTGGCGCCGCCGCTCTTCCAGTTCGCCATCGTGGCGGATTCGCATGACAAGCTGCCGGCGGCGGCGGTGGACCCGGAGTTTCCCTCGCGCAGCTTGCAGCATGATCGCGTCGCCACGTTGCTGCAATTGATGCGCCATGTGCCGGCCGATTTTGTCGTGCATATGGGCGACTTGGTGCAGGAGTATCCCGGCACCTCGGGTTTTTCGCCGGCGTTTGCCGCGGCCGTGGAGGCCTTTCACCGGCTGCCGATGCCGGTTTTCCATGTCGCGGGCAACCACGATGTCGGCGACAAACCCGATCGCACCATGCCGACGCACCCGCCCACGCCGGAGTCGCTGGCGGAATATCATCGCTTGTGCGGACCGTCGTGGCAGCGGATTGACCGGGCGGATTGCCGGTTGCTGCTGATCAACAGTCAGCTTCTCGACACCGGCATGCCCGAGGAAACAGCCCAGCGGGCCTGGCTGGAGTCCGAATTGGCGGCCGCGGCCGGTCGGCGCGTTTTGCTGTTTCTGCATCTCCCCTTGTATCTGGGGCGCGAGGACGAACCGGCCCTGGGCAATTATGATGTGCTGGGCAACGCATCGCGGCGCTGGCTGCTGGATCTGATCCGGAAACATCGCGTGGAGTTTGTGGCCGGAGCGCACGTGCACTTTGCTTTTTTTGATCTGATCGACCGCACCGAGTATCACCAGCTGGCCTCGCCCTGTTTCACCCGGCCGGGGTTTGCGCATTTGTTCAGTTCGCCGCCGCCCGAAGAACGTGGGCGCAATGACCGGCCCAAGCTCGGCTTCTACCTCGCGCGGGTTTTGGCGAATGATATCCGGCTGCATTTCATTCGCACGGCCGGAGCAACAACCCCGCGTGACCTCGCGCCCGAGGGCGCGCGCATCGTGGTGTTTCCCGCCGCCGCCGGTGATCGCGGCTCGAGCCTGGGCGTGACTTTGCGCGAACCGATCCTGCGCGAAGGAGAGGTGCCGATAGCCTTTCCGTCGGTGGTGCGTCAGCGCGTGCGTAACGACTATCCGCTCTACCATCTGCAGGAACTGGGCGCGGCGCACCTGCGTGTGCCGCGGCATGATTGGGATGATCCTGCCCAACGCCGCCGGCTGGCGTGGCTCGCCGCCAAGGGAGTTTCGCTGACGTTGTTTGCGCTGGACGGAACCGGCGGGGAATTACCGGTGCCGGAAACGCCTGAGAAACTGCCACTCGGGATCGAATGGCAGTTGCCCGGTTGCGTGACGCCGCCGGAAGAATCTTACACATCCTGGGTGAGGTCCTGTCGCGAACGCGGATACGGAGTCGCCTTGGCGCCGGTCGTGGCCGGCAAGGCGCAGGCGGGCAAGCAGCACCCGCGCACGCGCGTGGGTTACTCGCCGGCAACCGTGGCGGAAATTAATGCGTGGTTGCGTGATCAGGAGCAGACGGTCGATCGGGTGGTGATCGATCTGGGCCCGGAGGCGTCTTCCTGGGAAACCTGGATGCGGGCCGCGGCACAGTGTCAGCCCCAGGATCCGGCGTGGGATTTGAAGCTCGAGTTGGCCTCGGTTGACGATGATCGCAACTGTGCGCAGCTCGCGGAAGCGATCGTGCTTTGTCTGGCGATTCCCCGGTCGCGACTCTTCGTCGATCCGCTCACCGATCATGACCGCACGATGGACGCGGTGCACGGTTTGTGCGATACGATGCACAATCCCCGCCCGCCTTTTGCGGTTTACCGGGCCTTGAACGGAATCCTGTTTCCCGAGGCATTGACGAGCCGGGCCGGGCGAAAATTCGATGTTCGTCGTTTGGCGGTCGATTGCTTCAGCATCAGCGTGGACGGCGTCAAATATGCGTTGATCATTTCGGATCGCGCAGCGGGCGCGCTGCCGGCGGCGTGGTCCGCGGAAATCCTCTGGGACCTGCGCCGCGGCCAGTCCCGCGACTGGACGCCGGACCATCCGGTCAAGCCACCTTTCCTCATAACCTACCGCGAAACATAATAACGTCATGCAAATCAAATCGATAGAGTGTTATCCCCTGCGAATCCCCGGTCATCCGTATTGCGGCGGGCACGACACGCGCAAGAATACGGGACAATACGGTGACTACACGACGCATGCGGTTTATCGCGCGATTTACACTATGAATGCCGAGACCCTGCTCGTGAAGATCACGTCCGATGATGGCGTGGTGGGGTGGGGGGAGACCCAGGCGGCGATCACGCCGCACATCGTGGCGCAGCTGGTCAACGAGTTGGTGGCTCCCGGCTATCTGGGACAGGACCCGCATGATTACGCGGTGTTGCGCGATCGGGCTTACGACAGGTTGCGCGACCGCGGCCATGACAGCGGCCAATATGTCGATGCGATCTCGGCGTGTGACATCGCGCTGCACGACTTGCTCGGCAAGGTGCATGGCAAGCCCGTGCATCAATTGCTGGGCGGCGCCTACCGGCAGGAAATCCCGTGTTACGTGTCCGGGGTGCCGGCGGTGAGTGTCGCCGAACAAGCCGATCATATGCGGCGGTGGCAGGAGCAGGGATTCAACCGCTTCAAGATTTCCCTCGGCTACGGCGTGAAGCAGGATATCGCGCACATGGAAGGATTGCGCCGCGAATTGGGCGACGAGCCGACCTTCCTCGTCGATCAGCACTGGGTTTACGATCTGAATGATTCGATTCGGATCGGTCGCGCCTTCGAAGCGCTCGGAATCGGCTTCATGGAATGTCCGATGGATGCGGAGATCTTCGCCCAGTATGGCAAGCTGTGCGCGGCGCTCGATCTGCCCATCGCGCTGGGTGAGGAGTTTCGCACCCGCTACCGTTTCAAGGAACGCATCGATGCGGGCGCGCTGGACATTGCGCAGCCGGACATTGGCCGCCTTGGAATCACGGAGGGCATGCGGGTGACCACGTTGTGCAACGCAGCCGGCATCCCCAGTGCGCCGCACATCGGTTCCGGCCTGGCTCCTTACACCGCGGCGTCGCTGCAGGTCGCGGCGGCGACGGAAAACCTCTTCCTGCTTGAGTTCCAGCCCACGCAGATCGCCGTGTCTGACGAATACTTCACGCCTTCGATCAGACCCCGGGCCGGCGCCTATCATTTGAGTGACCTGCCGGGCCTCGGGGTTGAACCGATCGAGGACAAGATCAAGGAACACCGCTTTGCATGACCAAGCCGCTTGAAATCGGATTGGCCGGGTTGGATCCCAGTCGTTGCGTCGAGGATGCGATGCTCCGGCACGCTGCTGCGCACCGGGTTCCCGCCGTTCTTTCCCAACATGAAAAAACTGCTTCTGGTCACCAGCGCGTTTGAGCGGGATCATTTGTTCCCGGATGGACTGTCATCGTGGATCAATTCGATCGGTCACGAATGTCGCCTCGTCGAGGCTTCCGACGTGCAGGGGTTTGCCCGGACCCTGACCGAGTATGGACCGCAGGTTGTGATCGGCGGTTGGGATATGCCGCCCTTGCCGCTGCCGGCGTTGCGCGCCCAGGGCGGCAGTGTCGATTATCTCTGCTTTCTTTGCGGCTCGCCGAAAAAGCAGATTGGCGAGGAACATTTGCGGGCCGGGCTGGTGCTCACGAATTGGGGACCCTGGGTCGGGCCCTATGTGGCCGAGGGTGCGCTTTTGCTGGTCTTGAGCGCACTGCGCCGCGTGGCGAAATGGGGGTATCAATTGCGCGAGAACGGACAGTGGCGGGAGCGCACGACGCACAACCGCAGTCTCTACGGCAAGCGCGTGGGCATTCACGGATTCGGCGGGATTCCGCGGGCGCTGACGAAACTAATGGCACCGTTCAATCCAATCATCGCGACCTGGGATCCTTTCGTCAGTGACGAAGTGCTGGCCGCCCACGGGGTAGAGCGGGCGGCCTCGGTGGAAGCGCTTTATACAGGGTCGGATGTGCTGGTGAATCTGCTGCCGCTGACGGCGGAGACGGAGCGCTGTGTGACTGAGCAGCTGCTGCGTTTGTTGCCGGAAGGAGCGTGTTTTGTGAACAACGGCCGGGGCCAGACCGTCGACGAGGAGGCATTGATCAAAGTGGCGCGTGAAGGCAGGATCGAGGTGGCCTTGGACGTATATGCCCGGGAGCCCTTGGCCAAGGACTCTCCGCTGCGCACGCTGCCGAATGTCTTCCTGCTGCCCCACATGGGCGGGGCGACCATCGACCGCGGCCGCGATTGCGGCCAGCGGGCCCTGCAGAATGTGGAACGCTACCTGACCGGACAGGCTTTGGAAAACCGGGTCGATCTCCCGACCTTTGTCCGAATGACCTGACGACCCCGCACCTTAAGCGCCCACGGAAACGCCCCGAATCATGATCGACAAAAAGGAAATCAAACATCCCGAGAAGGAATTCACCCATGGCCTTTTCTCTGCGGGCGTGCTCATCGACGGCTGGCTCTACGTCAGTGGTCAGGGCCCGCTGGATATGAAAACCGGGGTGGGGCTGATCGGCACGATCGAGGAAGAAACGGTCCTCACGCTGAAGAACCTGGAGTTGATCTTGAAAAATGCCGGCGTGGATCGCGATCACGTGGTGCGCTGCACCTGTTATCTGTCGGACATGAAATATTTCGAAGGATTCAATCGCATCTACGGGGAATTTTTCACCGGCATTCGCCCCGCCCGCACGACGGTGCAAGCGGGGTTGATGAAGGGCATCAAAGTTGAAATCGACGCGGTGGCCCGCGTTCCCGCCGGACCGATCGCCGGGACCTGAGCACAGACCCAGCTCGTGAAATACGTTCTGCTCAGTGTATTTTTGGGGCTGTGTCTGGCGACCTTGGTCGACCGGTCCACCCGTTCGTCGGTGCAGAGCGAGGTGCCCGTGCTGTTTTGGGTCACCGATATCAACAGCGCCCGGGTGGAGCAACTGCAGCGGTTTCATGCCTGGTTGAAGGATAAGGGGTATCCGGAATTCGAGGTGCGGCTGGACAGCTCGAACGCGGATGCGTCGAAGAAATTGATCCAGGGGGTTTCCGGCGTCGGGGCCGACATCATTTCGATGGCGCGCGACGAGGCGTGGTTGTTTCACGCGACGGGGATGCTCGAAGACCTGAAGCCGCTGGCGAAGAAGCACGGTTTCACTCTAGACAAGACGTGGCCGGCGTCGGCGCCTTCGTTCATGATCGACGGCGAGCAGGTGGGGTTTCCCCGGGCCACGGCGTTGCAGACTTATTTTCTCAATGTGAAGTTGTTCGAACAATACGGCGTGCCGTTGCCCTCTCTGCGCTGGACGCTGGATGAGTTTGAGACAACGGCCAAGGCCTTCGTCGAGGCGGCGAACCGCGGCAAGGATGCCCGGGATCGCATTTTCTTCTGCGATTCGGTCAACGTCACCACCCTGCGCCGCGGCCTGGGCCGATCCGCGATGAACGAGACCATGACCCGTTGCACGCTCGACAACCTCGAGTCCATCCGCGCGCTCAAGCTCATTCATAAATGGACCTATGAGGATCAGATCATCCCGACCCAGGCGGATCTGGATTTCTTCGCCGGCTCGGACACCAATACCTCGCGGATCCAGTTGTTCGTCCGGGACCGCTATGCGCTGCTGACGGGGGCGCGTTATTCCCTGGTGCAATTGCGGGAGCATCCTGCAATGAAACTGGAAGTCAGGATGCCGCCCTTTGACGTTTTCCCCAACACGCTGATGGGGACGGGGAGCGTGGGGATCTACAAGAACTCGAAGCACAAGGAGCTTGCGGCCTACCTGCTCGAGTTTTTCACCAGTGAGCCCTACAACATGAGCGTGGTGCACACGGCGGATGCGATCCCGCCGGTGCCCCATTATGTGACCACGGAGGAGTATCTGCGCCCCAAGGAATTTCCGCAGGAATGGCAGATCCACCGCGAGACGGCGGACCTGATGGAATTCGCGATAACGCCCGGGGCCAGTCCGTTTATTTTGCCGACGGCATTCAACCGTCTCGAGGCGGAATACCGTCTGGCGGCGCTGGCGGGCATCTACACCCTGGAGGAGGGCATGGCCCGGGCCGAGAAGGCCATCAACCGGGAGATTGAGCAAAACGTGGCGGCCGACCCGCAGTTGAAGCTGCGTTACGAACAGCTCCTGCAGGATCAGGCCACCATCGAACGGCTGCGGGCGGCGGGACAGCCGGTGCCGGCCCGCCTGATCACCAATCCTTTCTATCAACGCTATTACGCCGTGCAGGGCTGGAGCACCGAATCATGAGCGCAGCGCGCAACACGTTCCGCCGTCTGCTCACCGGACTGACTTTTCTGGCGCCCAGCATCGCGGGCTTCCTGGCCTTCACGGTCATTCCGCTGGTGCTCAGTTTCATCCTCGCCTTCACGAATTGGGATGTGCGCCGCCACAACATGTTTCGGGCGGAGCCCATCGAGTTCATCGGGCTGGCCAACTTCGAGCGGATGTTTTCTCACCCGGCCTTCTGGCAATATCTCGGCAACACGCTGTTCTTCATGCTCGGCATTCCCGTGGCGATCATGGGCAGCCTGATCGCCGCGTTGTTGCTGACCAAGGAGCTCAACGGTCCGGCGGCGTTGCGGCGGATTCACTTTGTGGCGATGGGCGTGCTGATGATCGCGTTGGCGGTGCTGCTGCTCACCGGCTACGACTTCGGCAACATGATGATTCTGGTCGGTCTGTTGTTCGGCGCGATTTTGCTGACCGGCCTGATCGGCCGCGCGACGGTTTACCGCACGATTTTTTATGCCCCGCATTTCACCGCGGGGGTGGCGACGTTTCTGTTGTGGAAGAAAATGTATAATCCGCACACCGGACCGGTGAATGCGGCGCTGCGGCCGGTGGTCTCCGCCGTGCAGGAAACCTTTCAGGGGTTGCCGTTGTGGACCGGGCCCCTGCTCGGCGTGTTCATGGCGGTGCTCGGTCTGGTGCTCATCACGCTGCTGTATCGGCGGATCGGGCAGGCGTGGATCGACGGCGAGTTGGGGCGGGGCGCCTGGCTCGGATTGATGGTGCTGTCACTGCTGCCGGTCGGGCTGGGCTGGCGCTGGTTGCAAGGATCCTGGCTGGCGGTGCTGATCGTGGTGGCGCATCTCGGGATGCTCGTTTGGTGGGTGCTGCGACCCGGATTGAAAACGCCCTTTCGCCAGGTCTCCGCCGGGCAGGGTTTCGCCGGCCTGGTGCTGCCGGTCGCCGGTGCGGTGGTGGGTCAGTTGATGTTCATCGGGCTGGCGCTGGTGATGCTGCGCTTGCCCGGCATGGCGGCGGCCGGGGACATGGCCCCGCCGGACTGGCTGGCCGATTTCTACTGGGCCAAGCCTGCGATCATGATCATGGCCTTCTGGGCCGCGGTCGGTTCGAACAACATGATTCTCTACATCGCGGGCATCACCAACATCCCACAGGAACTCTACGAAGCGGCGGAAATCGACGGCGCGAATTCGTGGCAGCGGTTTTGGAACGTGACCTGGCCGCAACTCGCGCCCGTCACGTTTTTCATCGTGGTCATGAGTGTGATCCACGGACTGCAGGGCGGGTTCGAAATGGCGCGGGCGATGACCCAGGGCGGTCCGGCCGGTGCCACCACGACGCTCAGTTACTTCGTGTTCATCGAGGGCTTTGAATCGGGTCGCTTGGGTTATGCCTCGGCCGTGGTCTGGGCGCTCTTCGCGATGGTCATGTTTGTGACCCTCCTCAACTTCAAATTCGGCAACCGCAATGTTAACGACTGATCGCACCGGAGGCTCCAACGATGCGGGCTGACCCGTCTCTCAGCGCCCAACGCAAAGGCAGCATGCGCTGGCATCTGCTGCTCGCCCTGCTCGGACTTATCATGGTGCTGCCCTTTGTCTGGATGGTGCTGACCGGCTTGAAGCCGTTGTCTGAGGTGGCGTCCGAGGATTGGATTCCAAGCGTCTTCCGCTGGGAAAACTACCACGAGGTGTTCTCGGTCATTCCATTCGCGCGGTTCTATTGGAACAGCCTGTTCGTGGCGGCCTGGGTGACGTTCCTGCAGGTCATCACCAGTTCGCTCGCGGCGTTCTCCTTCTCGCGTCTGCAATGGCCGGGACGCGACAAGGTTTTCCTGCTTTATCTGTCCACGTTGATGCTGCCGGGCCTGGTCGTCGTGATCACGAACTATCAGATCATGATCCAGCTCGGCTTGGTGGACACCTTGACCGGGTTGATCCTGCCGTCGGCGTTCACGGCCTTCGGCACGTTTTTGCTGCGCCAGTTCATGCTGTCGATTCCGGTCTCGTTTGACGAGGCGGCCGAAATGGACGGCGCGAGCAAGTGGCGGATTTACCTCGATGTGATCCTGCCCTTGAGCCGGCCGGGCATCATCGCGCTGACGATCTTCACCTTCGTGGGCAACTACCAGAGCTTCTTCTGGCCGCTGGTGATGCTGCGCGATCAGGAAAAATACACGCTGCCGGTCGGGCTCTTGTTCTTCGATTCCGAAATCGGCCAGTCCACCCATCTGCTCATGGCGGCCGTGACGATGTCAGTGCTGCCGATGATCATCCTGTTTGTGTTTCTCCAACGTTTCCTGATCAGCGGCATCCAGCTCGGCGGCGTGAAGGGCTGACCGCCGGACGGATTTACGGCGCGACTGCCGCTATCCCTTGAACCGAAATGGCGTAGGTCGTCCCGCCGGTTTGCACCAAGGCGATGGCCTTGGTCGTGATGGCGAAGGCTTCCATTTCATCGGCTTGGTTCACCGCGACCGCGTCGGGGCCGATCTCGGCGATCTCCGCGTTGCCCGTGCGCCGGCTTGAAACGGTGGCCGCCGGTTTTCCGGGATAACCCGGACAGAGGACCACGCCGAAGTTGCGCCGGACGGCGGTTATGGCGGTGGGGCTGAAACGCAGGTGGTATTGGTTGTGCCACTGGGCGCTGGACTGAGCGCCCTTGGCCGGCGGTGGATCCCAACCTTCGCGCATGGTGATGAAAGAGTCTTGATGAAAAAGGAAATGACCGGCCAGGACACTTTCCTCGCGGGTGATGGTGAACGCCTTGCCGTCCTTGCTCACCGCAAACGGATTCCACGAATGGATGTTCCACTGCAATGCGGAGGTGACCCCCAGCTGGGCGATGAACTCATCCACGAGGAGGAAACAACCCGAGGCCTTCAGGTAAACCACATGCCGGCGGCAGCGCCGAGCCTGCAGCCGGTAGCTCTGATCCCCGTCGCCTTGGAAGTAAACCAGGTGATCATTTTCAAAATGTCCTTCCACGGCACCGCGCGCCTCCAAGGACCGAATCAGCTGGGACGCGTCGGAGAAGGTGAGGCAATTGTTCGACTTGGTGTGCCAGACCCAATGGGCGTGGTGGGCGGAACCGTAGCCGGCGTAGTATCCGGTCGGCATCGCCATGACGCGGCCGCCAACGTGCAAAATGAAATCGTTGTTGTTGGCGTGCGAGTGACTGAAGGAACCGAAGGGCGATGAGCGAAAGATAAAGGCGACGTCGTCCTTGCCGCGGTTCACGCCGGTGCGAATGGCCGCCCAGCCGACCGCGGGAAACACGTGGCTGAGTCGCGCCGGCGGTTCGCTGCGGGATGCGGCGGTTGGTTGATCCGCAAGCGTCGGCGCGAGCAACAGCGTGGGATTCACCCGGCCCATGACGCGTTCCGGCGGAGTCTTTGCGCAAAGCCGGGCCTCGTGGCGCAGCTCCGCGACATAGGGCAGAAATTCCGGGCTCTGGGTTTCCCGTGCAATCAGTTCCGCCAGATCGGCATGGGCCGTCCACGCGACCTCCCAGCGTTCCGTGTGGTCGCCGAAACCGATCCATTCGGCGTAGGCCGGCAGGACGGCGTGTTTCCAGCGAACGTGGTTTTTCCAAAACGGCCGTGTGTAGAGATTGATGCCGGCGCCTTGCTTCAGAATGGAGGCAAACCGGCTCATGAGGGTCACATATGCGTTGCTGTAGGAAATGCCCTCGGCCCAGCCGCCGTCGTCACCCGCCCAGACCGGCCAGATGCCGCAGAGCACGGGCCGCAACCACTCGAGCCAACGGCGCGCGTCCGGAATCTGCTCGTGAAAGACCAAGGCCAGTTGGGCAAGAAACACGATCTCGCGGCCGGCATGGGAATCGAACCGTGTCACCCCGTAGCAGCCCTGATCATGCATGTGGCTGAAGGTCAGCTCGCCGCGGTGACGAAACTGTTGGATGACCTGCTGCCTCTCTCCGTCGGTGAACAGATCCCACACCCAGTCGCAGGTGATCGGACCGGTGGTGATGACCGACATGTGCGCTTCGTCATTGTGGCCGAGATAGGAAGAGCCCTCCGGATCCCACCGGCAGAGACTGAGAATGCGATCACAAGCGGCGCGACCGTAGGACCGGTTGCCGGTTGCCAGATAGGCCAGGGCAAGCGTCTCGGCCCCTTTGGCAAAACGCCGCGTGCCCCACATCGTCGGATACCAGATTCTGCGGAACGCTTCGTAGTCCAGAGTGCGGTCCGGCAAGAACTCCGGTTCGTTCATGTGGTGCGATTGCGTCAGCAGCTCGTCCGCGTCCTCCCGCAGCAAGACCAGTTCGTCCGGCGCCGTGGCGGGCAACTGTTCCCGCCACGATGGCACCGCTGTGGCGAGGATGTGCATGCGGGGATGCGTGTCGGGAAACCGTTGCAACCAGGCCTCGACGGCCGGCACCTCCAGAATCACGGCGGATTCGCTGATCGTAAACGTGAAGGTTTCCGCGACGGCGTCACCGGCCGACCACCTCCACCAATACTTGCCCGGCGGCAGGGCTTGCTCGGGTAAAAACACCGGATCTTCCAAACCGGTTTTTTCAATCACACATTGCGTGAACGCCTCGTCCGTGGCGACCTGCAGCGTGTATCCGTCGGCGATGGGAACGGCGACCTTTTCGTAAACCGGCGGATGCGTTCCCGATATCAGCATCTCCCGTTCGGCCGTCGGCGGTTTCCACGCAAACACGGGCGGATTTGTGCCCGGCGTGCTTGTATGGCGCGGTTGCCGGGGATCGATGTGCGGATGGGGATGACGGGATTCTTTCATTAATCGTGCGAACAGTGGTCCGTGGAAAAGGGGTCGGTCACGTCGTGAGTGACTCGCCGGATCCTTGAAAGCCCCTCACCAGGGCGGCCTTGGGGGCCGCGGTCATTCAGGGGCGCATGCCTGCGAGCAGGAAGTGCTCGGCGGTGGCGATACCGCGTTTGATGACGGCGGGGGCGCCGAGATTGATGTGGAGGCCCTGCGAAAGCGTGTAGCGGTGTGAGGCATAGACCTGACAAATGCCAATAATCGTGATCAGCAGCTCGGTCGCATCGAGGTCCTTGCGCCACTTCACGCCGTCGGCGTCCTGCCGGATCGCCATGGCAAGGCGTGCGACCACACTGTCCTTCGACAGCCGCGCGCGCGAGTTCCGGATGCCCTGGCCTTTGTTGAGGTTCTCCCAGAGCATCAACTGCGTGAATTCGGGGTGAATGCGGGGAAATTCGAAGTAAACCAGCACCAGCCGTTTGACGATGTCCTCCAGCGACTGCGCATTGCCGATGGTTTCCTGTTCGAAGGCACTCAGCCCATCATAGGCGTAGGAAAGGGCTTCCTGGTAAAGTCGGGCCTTGTTGCTGAAATAGTGGTAGACCATCCGTTTGTTGACGCCCGCTTGCTGGACGATCTCGTTGACCGAGATTCCATCGAAGCCCTTGTTGGAAAACAGGGTGATGGCGGTGCGCAGCAGGCGGTCTCTGGTGCTGACGGTCTCGTCCTTGGCGGTTTTTTGTCGGGCAGCCATTTTTTTGGAGCATCCTTCTTCTCCGGCGATTTTCAATCGGGAAAATCCGCACAAAAGTAACCAAACGGTTATCAAAGGGTTGACGCCGGCCCCGGTATCCGGTCGAGTCCGGACCCCGAAGCATGGCTTGCCCTTCTGATCAATCCACCCCTACCGGGGTCATCCGGAATCTTACGCCGGCTGACCAAGCCGGAGGCCTGAAACTGTCCACCGAAGCATCTTGGAATCAGAATGCCTCGGATTGGCAATTGCTGGCCGCGACTTGCTGGGGGCGGGGCATGGCCGTGGCGGGCTGCGGACTCGTGGGCACGGCCATGGTATGGCCGCTCTCCGGCGACTATGCATGGATCAACATGGTGCTCGTGACGCCGGACCATCGCGGGCGTGGTATCGCCCGATCATTGATGGAGAACCTGCTCCAAGAAATTGAAAATCAGGGGCGGATCGCATTTCTGGATGCCACCGAGATGGGGGAGGGGCTTTATCGCAAACTGGGTTTTCGCGACGGTCCAAGGCTGCTGCGCCTTCGCCGCGAATCCGCCGCGACAAATGCACCGAAACCCACGACCGCAGGCCTTCGTCCCATGCGACCGGCGGATTTGGAAGCGGTTGCATCGCTTGACCATGCGACCTTCGGCCTTGATCGGCGCGAATTGCTGGAGAACTTTCTGACCCGCTGTCCCCTTTCGGCTTGGGTTGCGGAGTCCGCCGCCGGTCAGATTGAAGGATTTGTGACCGCGCGTAACGGCCGCCTCGCCACCCAGTTGGGGCCAGTGGTCGCGCGCGACCGCGGACAGGCTGAATGCTTGTTGCAAGCGGCTCTGCAATCAATCGACGGCCCCGCGATCCTTGATGTGCCGGCGGTGGACACCGCATGGCTTGAGGCCGTGAAGGCCGTGGGATTTGTCGTGCAACGCGGGTTCATGCGCATGACGCGCGGTGAACACGCGCTGGCGACCGACTGGTCGCGCTACTTTGCGATCAGCGGACCAGACTTTGCTTAAGTCTTGGGTCCGGCTTTTTTCAGGATTACGTGAGCGGCGTTGTAGCCGGGCAGGCCGGTGATGTTGCCGCCGGGATGGGAACTCGAGCCGCACAGGTAGAGGCCTTTGATCACGGTTTCGTAACCCCCCGCATCCGCGAAGGGCCGGTGGGCGCCGATCTGGCCGAATTGAAAACTGCCGATGAGCAGGTCGCCGGTGCGCATGTTCGGCAGCGTGCGTTCCGTGTCGAGGGCGCTGCGGGTAAATTGGTCGAGCACGGCGTCGGCGAGATTGGGCGCGAATTCGGTCCAGAGTTTCAGCATCGCCCGACCGTGTGCGTCCTTCTCGCGGTCCCAATTGTGCGCGTCGCCTTGCAGGGCGTAGGGCAGCTTTTCCCACATGAAGGCGGTGTGCCGCCCGGCCGGAGCCTGACTCGGATCGAAATGCGTCGGGCAGCAACCCCACATCACGGTCGGCGGAATCGTGCCTTGCTCATGGTGTCGCACGATGTCGTGAAACTGATCGATCGTCTCCAAGCCCAGCACGATCATGAGGGCATCCGTCAGGGCGGGATGTTTTTTCGCGGCGGTGTATTCCGGCGGTTCGCGCAGGTTGAGGTTCAGTCCGAACAGCGGCGCAATCAGGTTGTATTGAAAGTCCTGCGCCTTCGTGCGCCAGGCGCCGGGGATGGCGGCGGCGGGGGTGAGATCCAGGAACGTCTGCTGCGGGTTGAGGCTAGAGATCACCCCGCGCCTGGCCTGCACCACGCGTCCATCGGTCAACCGCACGCCGCGCGCCTGGCCGTCGGCGATGAGGATTTCGGCCGGCGTGGCCTTGAGCATGAATTCGCCGCCCGCACGGATGACGGCCGCCTGCAGGGCAAGCGCCAGGCTCCGCGAACCGCCGACGGCCATTTGCGGACGACCCGCACTCGCGAACAAAGCCGGGATGTGATGACCGAAACCGCGGCAGCGCAGGTCCACCTCGCGCAGGCCGTTGAAGAAGAGCAGGCCGGCCTGGACGGTCGGGTGTTCAAACTCGCGCTGCACGAACTCGAGCGGCGAAAGCTGGCTGATCTCGAGCAGCAGCCGGCCTTCCGGCGTTTTTTCCAACCGCGCGCGGCGCTCGGCCGGCGGCAACGGCACCGTGCGGCCCTCGGGCTCAAGAATCTCGCGCACGATCGGCACGAACGCGTCGCGCCAGCGCCGCAGCGCGGCGGCGTCCTTCGCATTGAAGCGCGCAAATGATTCGGCGGTCGGTTCGATGTCGCTCCACCATTCGAGCACCTCGCCATCGCGCCGCACCACCGCGGTGCATAATTGCGGTTGCAGATAGCGCAGGCCGAACTGCTCCAGTTCCAACTCGCGATACCACGGCAGGCCGGTGATGCCGCGGTGAAAGAACGAATGGGTGTTGTGCAGAAAGCCCGGGTGGCGCGGATCCTCGACCGTTTCCGCCCCGCCGCCGACGTGATCCCGGCGCTCGATGCACAGCGTGCGGAAACCGGCGCGGGCCAGATAGGCTTGCGTGATCAGCCCGTTGTGCCCGCCGCCCAGGATGACGTAATCGTAAACCGGAGATTCCACAGCCGCTCAGAGATCGAAGGTCATGCCATCCGCCGCCACGTGGATTTTCCCTCCGGGATGAATCTTGCGCACGGTTGCCGCCATGGCTTCCGAAACCTGCGGATCGTTGTTGCGGAAACTTTCAATCACGAGGTGCTTGAGCACGACTTGCTTCGCCCCGGCATCGCGCATCATTTCGCCGACTTGCTCCGGCGTGGCGTGCCACGAACCCCACGGCACGGTGGCGTAAAACTCCTTGGTGCCGGAGCATTCGATCAGCACGAGATCGGCATCCCGGCAAAAGTCCACGATGCGCGGGTCGGGCTCGGAATCGCTCATGATCACCACCGTGCGCCCGCCGGAACGCAGGCGGTAATTGAAGTTTAACAAACCGCCGTGCTTCGTGATGAGCGTATCGATCACGCTGCCGTCGGTTGCGTCGCACACCCCCTCGCTCGACAGTTCCTTGACCGTCCACTCAAGGTAATCCGCGTTCTTGCCGTGTGCGGTGCGACTCTTGATGTCGTGGGCGTAGGCCTGGCGCAGGCCGTGTTCGAGAAAATCGGCGATGCCCTTCGGTCCGGTCACCGGCAGGCGGCGGGTGCGTCCGTTGTTCCACGACAGCAACAGCAGCAGCGGCAGATCACAGATGTGATCGAAGTGCAGGTGGGTGATGAAAACGTCAGTGATGGTTTCGACGGCCAGGTCAAAGCGCGACAGGTTGTGCACGGCGAGGCGTCCGCAATCAAAAACCAGATTGCGTTCGCCGAGTCGCACGGCGTAGCACGGACCGCCGCGCGTGGGATGGGCGCGCACGGCGCCACTGCCGGCAATCAAAACGGATAGCGGGGGTGGGCTTGACGACATGGTAACCAATTGGTTACTGTGATGACGGGCTGTCAATGGTTATTCGCGGGGGCGGTTCACTTCGTCCCACAACGGGTGCCAGTCCTCGCGCCAGGCCGGTCGTTCGTTGGCGGGGACCGCCGCGAGGATCGCGAGCCGGCGTTCTTCGCTTTGCCAGCGGCGTTCATCGTAATGCGCGGATTCGGGCGTGGCGGCGTCGAGTTCGGCGGTCATGCGCGCCAGTCGTGCGGCGTTGGCCGGATCGTCTGCAACGTTGTGCCATTCGCCGGGGTCGGCCGCGACGTTGAACAGTTCCGGCGGCGTGCCGCGGCAGAGGTTCAGTTTCCACGGCCATTGCACCAGCGTGCGCACCCCGCGCTGCAATCCCTCGGCGTAATTCTCAATGATGGCCGATCCGGTTTCGGCGGCGCGTTCGCCCCGGAGCAGCGGTGAAAGATCACGCCCGTCGCTGGGCACATCGAGGGGCTTGATGCCGGCGAGTCCGACTAGCGTCGGGCCGAGATCAAGCAGGCTGGCGGTTTCCGTCAGGCGCGTGGGTTTGATGCCGGGACCGGCGAAAATCAACGGCACGCGACTCGAGGCCTCGAACGCGGTGTTTTTATACCAAAGCCCGTGTTCGCCCATCATGTCGCCGTGATCGCTGAGAAAGGCGGTCACGGTTTCATCCAACACGCCGCGGGTTTCTAGGATGGCGATGACGCGTTGCAGATGATCGTCGGCCAGGGCCATGCGACCGTAAATCGCCCGACGCGCGGCGAGGCACACCTCGTCCGGCACGAGGGTCTCAAACCTGCCGGACTTGCGCACCCACGCGACCGAGGGATGTTCGCCGGCCATGAAGTTGTCAGGCAATTCGGGCAGCGGAATGTCGGCCTCGGCAAACATGTCCCAATACTTTTGCGGCGCCTTGAACGGGTAGTGCGGTCCGGTGATGGAAACCACCAACAAGAACGGTCGATCCCCCTCGAGCAGCTCCGGCAGTCCGGCCTCGGCTTTGCGAATCACCAGTTCGTCGTAATCCATGTCCTCGGTTTCACCGGGGCCGGCGATCATCACCGAATCGATGGTTTGCTGACCGGTGTTGACCGCGACTGCGGCGCGATTCGACCGCGTCCATTCAAACGTCGCGGGATAAATGTCCGGCACCCAGCGTTCTTCGAAACCGTGCAATTGATCCGGGCCGACAAAATGCATTTTGCCGCACAGGACGGTGCGATAGCCCGCGGCGCGAAACGTGTGCGCGAAAGTCGGCCAGTCGCTGCGCAACGGGCTGCCGTTGTCCCAAACTTCGACGTTATGCACATGTCGTGACGTCATCATCGCCGCGCGGCAGGGACAGCAAATGGGGGACGCGCAATAGGCGTGTTCCCACAGGGCACCGCGTTGGGCCAGCCGGTCCATCGTGGGTGTGCGGGCAATCGCATCGCCATAACAACCTGTCATGTAAGCGGGCTGTTCGTCGGTGATGAATACGACGACGTTCGGGGATGACGGAGAAGGCATCCAAGTAACCAAACGGTTTCTTTGCTCGATGCCAAGTCGTCCTGACCGATGCCCACGACAGGCTTACAGAGAGAACGGACATGATCTGCGGCAGAGCTTAAAGCAAGCCATTGACATGTGAGGAGTCTGAAAATGGGGTTACGTCATGAGACGCGGAATTTTGTCATGTTTGTTCGGTTTGTTGGTCGTGCCATTGGCGGCTTCAACGATCAACCCGATGGATCTGGTCATTCTGGTGGATGAGAGTAGCAGCATCGGAGATGAGGACTTTGTCACCGAGCTGAATGCGATCAGTGCCATCTTGAACCACCTGCCGGTGACGACAGCCGAAGTGAATGTGTCCTTGATCGCTTTCGGCACCACGGCTCGCACGGTGTCCAATTTAAGCGGCAACCTCGCGTCGATCCAATCGACCATCGACAATCTGTTTCAGGGCTACGGTAACACGAATCATGCCGAAGCTTTTAGCCTGGCGGCTTCCCAGTTCGACAACCATGGCCGCGAAGGAGCCACGGGCATTGTGTTTCTCATCACAGACGGCACTCCGACTCATCCCAGCGGAACGGCACTCAGCTCTGCGATTAATGCGGCGAATGACCTTAAGAACGACGGTTACCTGCTGTATGCCATCGGGGTTGGTGGCGACGTTGGGATCACCGATCTGGAGTTATATGCCTCCACGCCGACGAACAGCTTCGTGTCTCACTACGACAGTTTTGCTGATCTGGAAACTGCGGCGGAAACACTGGCGGATGACATCTTGACGCACTCCAGCCTGGCGGCGGTGCCGGAACCATCGGCGGTGGCGTTTTTGATCTTTCCGATTAGCGCACTCGGGATGGCCCTCTGGCGGCGCCGGGCCCGACGGGTCTGACCTGCGCCGCAGCGATTGGATGAGGGGAATAAACCGCCCGGTGCATTCCAAGCGGGTTGCACTGTGAAACCGGGGGCACCATAAACGCGTGATGCCGTCACCCCGCCCCAACGTCCTGATGATTCTCGCTGATCAACACCACGCCGGCCTGATGGGCTGCGCGGGCTTTGCCGGGGTGCACACGCCGCAGCTCGACGCGTTCGCGGCGGAGGGTATGCGCTTCACCGACGCCTATTGTCAGAATCCGATCTGCACGCCGAGCCGCGTGAGCATCCTGAGCGGACAATATTGTCAGAATCACGGTTACTACGGTCTTTCCGGCCCGGCCCCGACGGGATTGCCGAATCTGTTCCGCCACTTTCGAGCCGCCGGTTACCGCACGGCGGCGTATGGCAAACTGCACTTGCCGGAATCACCGCGCAATTGGATCGCCGACGATGTGGATGAATTCGGTGATGCCTACGAATCGGTCGACGGCGAACGCGGCAATTCGGAGTTTCTCAATGGCCTGGCCGCGCTAGGCCTGCGCGACAAGGAGGACAGCTGGCGCAATCTGCACAGCTTTTACGGGGCGCAATTGCCGAATGACGCCTGTCCGTCGGCCTTGCCGTATGAACACACGATGGAGCGCTGGGCGGCGCAGAAAGCGATGGACTTTGCTGTGGCCGATGCGACCCGGCCTTTTTGCATTCAGATCGCCCTGCAACGTCCGCATCACCCGCTGATTCCGCAACGCCAGTTTTGGGACCTGTATCCGGCCGACCTCGAATTGCCCGCGACAGTGGATCATGATCCGGTCGGACGGCCGCCGCATTTCCGCGAAATGTGGCAACGCTTTCGGCAGATGGATTGGGAGTTTGCGCAACCCGGGGAAACGTATCGCGACGGTGCACGGCGCGCCTGGCGCGGCACGCTGGCCTGCATTACGCAGATGGACGACGTGGTGGGCCGCGTGCTGGCGTTTCTGCGCGAGCGCGGTTTGGACGAGAACACCATCGTCATCTATGGCAGCGATCACGGCGCCTACCACGGCATACACGGCATCGCCGAAAAGGCGCCGGGCATTTGCTCCGATGCGGTTTGCCGGGTGCCGATGATCTGGCGCGTGCCCGGCGTGACACCGGCCGGGGCGGTTTGCTCCGGTCTGGTCGAGAATATCGACATGGCGCCGACGCTGGCGAAGTTGTGCGGCGTCGACGGCTTTGATTCGACCGACGGCGTTGATCTGACCCCGCTGTTGAGCGGTGCGACCCGGACGGGCAAACCCGCGGCCGTCACGGAAAACCCGTGGAGCAAGGCGATTCGTTGGGGTCGCTGGCGCTATGTGCATTATCCCGAGGCGATGTTTGACAGTGCGAACCACGACGAGCTCTACGACCTCGCGGCCGATCCGGACGAATTGTGCAATCTGGCGGCCGATCCCGCGCACCAGTCGGTCGTGTGTGAAGCGCGGGGCCGCCTGCTCGATTGGGCGGCGCTGTCGAACCGTTTGGTCAACATGCACCCGGGGGTTGCCTTGACCGGCAAGGTGATGGGCAGGAGCACCTATCCGCTTGGGTCCGACGGCACGGCGCCGAATCATGTGCAGCCGCGGCACCGTGACTTGCCGACGAAAAATTATCTTTAATCGCCGTGTGTTTTGCCGCGGCGGCGACAAGCTTTGTCCATGCCCCTCGACTTGATCGACACCCACGTGCACCTGCTGCACCACGATTTGTTCACCTATGCGTGGTGTGCCGAAAACGCCGCCTTGCAGGGCAATCGCACCCTGGATGATTACCGCCGCGCCCTGCGCCCCGGTCCGTCTTCCGTCCGCGTGCAATCGCTGCTCTACATGGAGGCCGATGTATTGCCGGCGGAACAAGAGCTGGAGGCGGAGTTATTCTCGCGACTCGCGTCGCGCGACAAGGACAATCCGGTGTTACTCGCCTTGATTGCCGGCGCCCAACCCGAGTCTGAAACCTTTGCCCAACAGCTCGACGTGCTGGCGCGCGATGTGCGCGTGCGCGGGGTGCGCCGCGTCTTGCACACGCAGCCCGACGAGGTGCTTGCTTCGCCGGTGCTGGCGGAAAATCTGCGCCTGCTCGCGCAGCGCGAATTGACCTTCGATTTGTGCGTGCGTCCGCGGCAACTGCCGCTCGTCACCGCGCTGGTGACGGCCTGTCCGCAAACGCAATTCGTGCTCGATCATGCGGCCGCGCCGGATCTGGTCGGTGGCGATCTGTCCGCATGGCGTGACGGCATGCGCGAACTCGCGGCGCGCCCCAATGTCGCGTGCAAGTTTTCCGGCCTCGGCAGCCTGGCCGATCCGGGCAAGCCGCTGACGCTGCAGGTGCGACCGGTTTTCGAACACTGTCTGGAATGCTTTTTCCCCGAGCGCATCCTGTGGGGCAGCGATTGGCCGGTCTCGGCCGATCTCAATGCGTGGCTCGACACGACCGCCACGCTGCTCGGCGAGCTCAGCGAACACGAGCAAGCCGCCATCGCCGCCAACAACGCCAATCGCATCTATCGGCTGAACTGATGCGCTGCCGCGGCTACCTTGGTCTCATCACGTGCGCGTGCGGATCGCCTTCGACCGGGTCGAGGCGTTCCGGCGGCCAGGACAGTTCGACTCCGCGTTCCTGCAGGTGGGATTGAAAACGCCTGAGCCGTTTGGGGTCCGACTGCACGGTATGAATATCGCGGCCGCCGCGCAGACAGTAGGCGGCGAGGAAGCCGGCAACCTCGCCGATGTTCCATTCAACGGGATGCAGCCGGTAGCAGCCGTTCGTGAGATGCGTCGTGCCGATGTTTTTGCATGCCGGGAGCAAGTTTTTCATCCGCACCGGGATGAGCGCGCCGAGCGGGATTTGAAACGGCAGTGACGGCACGTCGATGTAGTTGTCGCCGCCGGAGGATGGGTGCAGATCGATGCGATAGTAACCAATGCCGACGCTGTCGGGAAACTCACGCGCGCGGTCCGCACCGGCCGGCAGGTGGGCAGCGGAAACGTCCTGCTCGCGAATCGTGGTCACCGCTCGAATGCGCCGTGACTCGCGAATGTAGGGCGCCATGGCCAATCCATCGTCCGTGCCCATGACGTCGGGCCGCAGCCGCAATCCTGGCCAACCAACGCCGCCATCGGGGCGGGGCGCCTCGGTTTGCAACCAGTGGAAGACAGCGAGGCTCAGTTGCTTCGCGCCATCGTAGTAACTGTAGCGCTGGGCGGCGTTGCCCGTGACGAGGTCGCCGCCGAGATAGTCGATCATCGGCCAGTTCACCATCACGATGTCACTGGGGTAGGTGCCGGGTTCGAAGAGATCGCGGTCGATGATGCGGCGAAAAGTCCAGAGCCCGGAAAACAGCCCGAGCTTTTCCTGATGCGGCGCAAACTTGTAAGTCATCGGCTCCATCGTTCGCGGATTGAGTCCGCTCCAACCCAGCCAGGGCCCCGGCCACGGCGGCGTGAGTGGGGCGAGGTAGTTACGCCAAAACGTGTAGTCGCGCGGCGGTGGTCCGACATGATTGGCGCCCTCGAGGTGTTCCAACGCGAAACACCAGGAGAAAGCCTGGCTGTTCGTCGGCTGGGCCACGGCGGGCGCCGAGGGCTCGCCGGTTTGCGCGCGCGACTCGCGTCCGGTCACCGACTCAGTGCCGCTCAGCGCGATCAAGTCACCCAGTTCCGTGGCGTCGAGAAACATGCGGGCGGTGAGTAGCACCTGATCGCCGTTTCGACGGTCGGTCAGGGTTACGCCGCTGATCAGATCGGGTTCGGCGGTTTCCGCGGCGGTGATCTGGTGGTGGCGGATGACTTGCAGCTGTCCGCTCATTTCGTAAGACGCAAGCATCGCTTCCAGCACGGCGAGTGCGACTTTGGGTTCGTGACAGAGCGGAGAAACCCAACCATTGCCGGGGTTGAGTTTGGGATCGTCGCGATATTCCGGGCGCAGCGGATAGTGCGTCCGATAGTAATCGCGCACGGCGGTGCGGAATTTCGCGTAGCTGGCCGTGCGTCCGAAGCGCTCGATCCAGCCATGCTCGTCCGGCGGCACGGCCTGCGCGGTCAGTTGTCCGCCGATCCATGCGGTTTCTTCGGAGAGAATGACCTTGGCACCATTCTCCAGCGCGGCGATTGCGGCGGCGCAACCGCCCACGCCTCCGCCGATGATGGCTATGTCTGCGGTGTAATTAGCTCGTGACATGCGGTCAGGTTAGAGCTCTGTGACGGGCTGCACGTTTACGAAACGTCCTGTCTCGGCACTGCGCTTGGCGGCGAGACAGGCATAGACGCTTTCCAGTCCTGCGCGCATGGGAGTCAGGGATTTGGCGCGACCGTGAATCACATCGCTGAAGTTGCGCACAAGCACCGCGTCACCGCCGAAGTGTTCCACCCCGGCGGGGGGAGCGAAGTCTTGCGGCTTTGAATCCGTCGAATGCGGGATGACGCGCAGCGCATTGGCATACCAATCAAATCGCAGCGTGCCGTGTAGACCGGAGATCGTGGCGCCGCGTGTAGCGGCGTCATTGCGCGAATAGAAGACCTGCGTGTAAACGCCTTGCGCACCGTTGGCGAATTCCAGCAGCGCGCTGGACGAGTCTTCATTCATTCCGGTTTCCGGCGTGCCGACCTGGGGGTAGTAAGCGGCGTCCGGATCCCCGCCAGCCGGTTCAAGCGACTTGTCGCGATAAACCCGCCCGCAGGCTTTCATCGCCGCGACGCGCGTAATCGGCGCGCCGGCGAGATAAGCGAGGTAATCGAAGTCGTGGGTGGCCTTTTGCAAAAAGAGTCCCTGCGTGATGTTATAGTCACGATACCAGCGGTCGAAGTAAACATCACCGTAGGTCACATAGTTGACGCCGAGCAGGTGTTCAACGCGACCGACGGCACCTTGATTGATTTGCTGTTTGGCCTCCGTGCATAGCTGGCTCACGCGCAAAGGAAAACTCACGACCACTTCGCTTTTGGCACTCTGCCATGCGCGTTCCAATGCGCGTGCGTCGCGCATCGTGGTGGCGATGGGTTTCTCGAGGAATAAAGGCACACCGGCCGAGGCGACGGCGGCGGCGTAGCGCGCGTGCAGATTGCAGCGGGTGCCGATGACGAGCGCATCGGGGCGTCCGCGATTTAGCAGCGTCTTGACCGAGGAGTAGAACGTTGCGGCCTGCCGATCCGCTTCGGGCAGGCGTTCGCGGGCGCCGGTTTCATCCGGATCGAGCACGGCCGTCACCCGGCATGCCGAATCAAGCGCCACAAGCTGTTTGATGATGCCGCTGACCCGGCGGCCAAGGCCAATGACTCCGATTTTTATCATGCTGCAAAGCGGGAATGGGCCGTGAGCTTGGGTTGCGGAATCAGAAGCACCAAGCCTATATCGCAAACTTTGTCATAGCATTATGGCGATCGCTCGAAGGTTGCAGTCGGGTGACGAAGCCGTAACAACGGATGCTCGTTTTCGTTCCCTAACCCCTTTTCGCATGGAAACCCTCCTGATCGCGCTGCTGAGCGGCCTTGGCTTCATCGTCGCCTATCACACCTATGGCCGCTGGCTTGGCGGCAAGATTTTCAAACTCACAGCCGGGCACATCTGCCCGTCGCAAAAACTCGAGGACGGCGTGGATTACGTGCCGACCTCCAAGGGCGTGGTCTTTGGTCACCACTTTGCGTCGATCGCGGGCACGGGTCCGATTGTCGGCCCGGCCATCGGCATCATGTGGGGCTGGTTGCCGGCGCTGCTGTGGGTGGTGCTCGGCTCGATCTTCATCGGCGCGGTGCACGACTTCGGCGCGCTGGTGGTTTCGCTGCGCAACAACGGTCAGACCGTGGGTGACGTGGCCGGTCGCTTGCTGAACAAACGCGTGCGCCTGCTGTTTCTGTTCATCCTGTTCATGGCGCTGACGATCGTGCTCGCAATTTTTGGCTTGGTGATTGCGGCGGTGTTCCGCCAATACCCCGCGGCGATCGTGCCGTGCATGATCCAGATTCCCATCGCGGTGATCATCGGTTCGTGGCTGCACCGCAAGGGCGTGCACCTGCTCGTGCCGTCGCTGATCGCGCTCGCGGTCATGTATCTGACCGTTATCTACGGCGACGTCGGCGTGCTGCACACGCTCAATACCACGATGGCCGGCTGGTCTTCCTGGACCTGGGTCGTGCTGCTGCTGCTCTATTCCTACGTGGCCTCGGTGCTGCCGGTCTGGTCGCTCCTGCAACCGCGCGACTACATCAATGCCCTGCAACTCATCTCGATTCTCGGCCTGCTGGTGATCGGTTTGATTGTGGCGGCGATCGCGGGTGGCGCACCGCTGGCGGATGGCACGCGCCCGGCGCTCGAACTGGCGGCGCCGATGGTGAATTGGAATCCGGCGGGGGCGCCGCTCGTGTTTCCGTTTCTCTTCATCACGATCGCGTGCGGCGCGATCAGCGGGTTCCACTGCCTCGTCAGCAGCGGCACCAGCAGCAAACAGCTCAAGAGCGAGCCCGATGCGCGTTTCGTCGGTTACGGCGGCATGCTGACCGAAGGGTTTCTCGCCGTGCTCGTGATTCTCGCCTGCGCGGCCGGTCTCGGTCTCGGCTTGGCCAACGCCGATGGCGCGGTGCTGACTGGCGAGGCGGCCTGGCTCACGCGTTACAGCGTCTGGTCCGCCAGCCTCGGGCCGCTGGTCGGCGCCTTCGTGGATGGCTCTTCCAATTTTCTCAAGGCGCTCGGCCTGCCGGCCGGCGTGGCGGTGGCGATGATGGGGGTGTTCGTGGCCTCGTTTGCGGGCACGACGCTCGACAGCGCCTGCCGCTTGCAGCGTTACGTGATCCAGGAACTCGCGGCCACGGTGGCGCCGCGCACGAGTGGATTCGATTTGTTCGCATGGCTGCGGGGCAAACACGGCGCCACGATTTTGGCGGTGGCCTGCGCGGCGTTTATCGCCGCCGCCCCGCCGTCGGGACAGGAATGGAGCTTCGCCAACGCGGGCAAAGGCGGGCTCATTCTCTGGCCGCTCTTTGGCGCAACCAATCAGCTGCTCGGCGGCCTGTCGTTCCTCGTGATCACGTTTTATCTCTGGCGCCGCGGTATCGCGGTTTGGTTCGTGGTGCTGCCGATGATTTTCATGCTGATCATCCCGATGTGGGCGATGATCTGGCAGGTGTTCATCGGTGGAGCCGATACGCCCAGCTGGTTGAGCCAAGGCAAGTGGCTGCTCGTCGGCATCGCGGTCGCCACCCTCGTGCTCGAGGTCTGGATGATCATCGAAGCGATCAAACTCTTCCCCCGCGCCAAGGGCATCATCGAAGCCAACGCCGTCGTTCCCGTCAGAGCATAACGCGCCCGGGACGTATGTCCCCGAATGCCTTTTGACCATTCATGAACACCGCTGCACCGGAATTGATTCCCGAAAACCTGCGCCGCCAATTCCGTGAAGAAGGCTGGCTCGTGCTCCCTGGCGTCGTGCCGCCGGAGCATCTCGCGATGATGCGCGAGGTCTGCAGCGAAATGATCGCCGGTTACGATGCCGAAATGGACGCGGCGGGCGTGACGCAGCAGGGCATCAACATCAAGGGCAGCCGTTACTTCATCGCCAACCGGCACCAGGGCACGCGCCTGCCGGAGTTCATTTACAGCGACGTGATGGAGCAGGTCTGCCGCGCGACACTGGGTGACAACGCGTATCTGTTTTGGGAGCAGTTCGTCGTCAAAGGCCCCGAAAAGGGCGCCAAGTTCAGCTGGCATCAGGACTCTGCCTACGTCGGCACGCCGCACCGGCCTTACATCACCTGTTGGGTGACGCTCGACGATGTGAGCGAGGCGAACGGCACGGTTTATCTGTTGCCGTATTCCCGTCACGGCACGCGCGAAGTCGTGCCGCACAAACAGAATCCGGAGACCAACGATCTCGAAGGCTACTTTGGGGATGATCCGGGTGATCCGGTGATCGTGCCCGCGGGCAGCATCGCGTGTTTTTCCAGCACGGTCCTGCATCGCAGTGGCTTCAACCGCACGCCGAACTGGCGGCGCGTTTACCTGCCGCAGTATTCCGCCGAACCATTATTACGTCCCGACGGCAAGTTGGCGGCGTTTGCCGAGCCGTTCATCGTGGACGGCAAGCGTGTGCGGTAAGTTTGTTTTCCCGCGGATAACGCGGATGGGCGCGGATGGACTGCCGGCAGAAGGACATGGGATACAAACTCGCCCAACAAAAAGGCCGGTCTGAATGACCGGCCTTTTGCTTGGGAGTGGTTTGAGCGGCTTACGCGGTTTCGTAGCCGGGGAGAACCTTGTCCACGCGGACCTTGTCGAGGCGGGCGTAAACGGGGAGGCCGTTGTCGTGCGGGACGAGGGTTTCGCCTTGGATGAGCGGCTGGGCGTAGCGGACGAACTGGTAGTTCATGCTGACGCCGTCTTCGTTGACCCATTCGGCGGGAAGCTTCTTCACGCCGTTGGCGATTTCGCTCAACGGAGCGAGGCCGGTTTCGCAGGTATACTGGTTGCCGTCGTCGCCGCGGATGAGGGTGACCATCTTGTCGGTCTGGCCGGCGATGGCGGCTTCGACGGCTTTTTGACCGGCGAGGTAGGCTTCGTCGGCGTCGGTCTTCGAACCGGCGTGGGCCGCGGCACGCTGCATGAGGCCGGGCTTGGCGACGCGCACCTTCACGCCGGGGATACTGCCTTCGATGATTTCGGCGAGCGCGTCACCGGCGCCGCCGAGCTGGGCGTGGCCGAACGCGTCGGTCTGGGCATTGGCGGCGACGTAGTTGCCGTCGGCATCGACGAGGCCTTCGGCGACGACGATCGAGCAGAACTTTTCGCGCTTCAGCACGCGGCGGATGTCCTCGATGATTTTTTCCTGATTGAAGGAAACCTCGGGGAGGAGAATGAGGTGCGGCGGATCGTGCGGATGATCGCGGCGCTTGGCGAGGGCGGCGCCGGCGGCGATCCAGCCGGCCGAACGGCCCATGACCTCGATGATGGAAACGAGGTCGCCCTGGCCCATGGCCTCGGAGTCGCAGGCGACTTCACGCACGGTGGTGGCGAGATACTTGATCACGCTGCCGTAGCCGGGACAGTGGTCGGTGGCGGGCAGGTCGTTGTCGATCGTCTTCGGCACGCCGATGACGCGGAGCTCGTAGCCCTGTTCCTGGGCGAGCTTGGAAATCTTGTCGGCGGTGTCCTGCGAGTCGTTGCCGCCGATGTAGAAGAAGTAACGGATGTTGTGCGCCTTGAAGACTTCGAGCACGCGCTCGAAATCCTGCTGCTTCTTGAGTTTGTAACGGCAGGTGCCAAGGGCGGCGCCGGGGGTGTGCTTGAGCGCGCGAATCTGCTGCTGGGATTCGGAGGCGAGATCGATCAGGTCCTCATTGAGGATGCCAAGCACACCGTTCAGGGTGCCGTAAATCTCCTCAATGCATTCGTGATTGAGGGCTTCCGCGACGATGCCCGCCACACTGGCGTTGATTACAGAAGTGGGGCCACCGGATTGGCCCACCAAGACATTTCCTACGAGTTCAGACATGAGAAGAGGTGAAAAGGTTTGAAGAGAACGTGAAGGCAGAAAGTGGCGGTTCACCCGCGGGGCTGGCAAACCCTATTTTTTGTCATCCGAAATCGGGTGGAAACCGGGCAGAAATGCCGGGTGGTTTTGGCGGAAAATGTAGGGCGGGATCGCCTGATCCCGCTTCCGACAAACATCGATATTTGCTTAGGCGGGGTCAGCGACCCCGCCCTACAGTGCACTCGGCTCGCTGGCGCTCGCCGCTACAGGCTCAGAGCAGCTTGCCCGGTCGGTAATCCGCGGCGCCTTTCTGGCGTTTGGCGAGACGGCGGGCCTCGGCGACGAAGGCGTCCACTTGATGCGGGGCGGCGCCGACAAAGCGGTGTGTCTCGGACAGGATGCGGCGCAGCGCGCTCTTGCTGAGCTTGAGGCGTTTGTCGCCGGAGAGGCGGCCGACCATGTCGGCTTCGCCGCCGGCGCGGATCGCTTGCGCGGCGGCGAGCGCGTGTTCCTTGATGGCTTCGTGCGCGGTTTCACGGCCGGCCCCGGCCTTGACGGCTTCCATCAGAATCGTGGTGGTGGCGAGGAAGGGAAGGTTGCGTTCGTTTTCCGCGGCGATGACGGCGGAGAACACGTTCATCTGGTTGAGCACGTTGAGCCACGTCTCGAGCAGGCCGTCGATGGCGTAGAACGAATCGGGCAGGGCAACGCGGCGCACGACCGAACAGGAGACATCGCCCTCGTTCCATTGATGGCCGGCGAGGCCGCTGGTCATGGTCACGTAGCCGCTGAGAATGGTGGTGAAACCGCAGATGCGCTCGCAGTTGCGCGCGTTCATCTTGTGCGGCATCGCAGACGAGCCGACCTGGCCCTTTTGAAAACCTTCTGTCAGCAAGCCTTGGCCGGCCATCAGACGCAGCGTGGTGGCGAAGCTGGCGGCGGCGGCGGCGATTTGGTGCAGCGCGGTGACAACCTCGAAATCGAGACTGCGCGGGTAAACCTGACCGACGGCGCTGAGCGCGGCGCGGAAGCCGAGGTGCTTGAGCACGCGGCGTTCGAGCTGATCGACCTTGCTGTTGTCGCCGCCGAGCAGCGTGAGCTGGTCGAGCTGGGTGCCGACAGCGCCCTTGAGGCCGCGGACAGGATAGCGGTCGACGAGTTCGGATAGACGCGTGTAGGCCGAAAGCAGTTCCTCGCCGAACATGGCGATGCGCTTGCCCAGCGTGGTGGGTTGCGCGGGCACGTTGTGCGTGCGGCCGGTGAGCAGCAGGTCGCGGTGCGCCTCGGCTTGCTTCGCGAGCCCGTTGAGCGCGGCGGCGGTCTTGAGCTGCACGATCTTGAGCGAACGCAGGATCTGCAGCTGCTCGACGTTTTCTGTGAGATCCCGGCTGGTGAGGCCGAGGTGGATGAACTGGCGGTTCGCGAGCCCGGAGAACTCCTCGATGCGCGCCTTCACGTCGTGCAGCGTCACGCGTTCGCGGGCATCAATCGACGCGAGGTCGATCTGATCCTTCACCTTTTCGTAATCCTTGATCGCCTCGGCCGGGATCGGCACGCCGAGGTCGCGCTGCGCCTTCATGACGGCGATCCAGAAATCGCGCTCGAGGCCCACGCGGCCGGTGGGCGACCAGATGGCCTTGATGGCGGGCGAGGCGTAGCGTTCGGCGAGGACGTTGGTGATGGGAGAGGATTCGTTCACGGCAGACGGGCAACCAAAGCAACCGCGCGCGCGGTTGCCAATGGCAAAGGCTCAGAGGAAGGAACAGATGTATTCGCAGAGGGCCGCGTCCACCTCGATGGTGAACCCGGAGTTGCCGGGGACGTCGAAGCACGTGCCGGCGGCGTAGGCCTTGGTTTCGGTTTGGCCGTCGAGCGTCACCCGGCAGTCGCCCGCGACGATCTCCATGCGTTCTGGCGCGCCGGTGCCAAAATGGTAACTGCCGGGCTGGATGAGCCCGAGGGTCTTTTTCGCGCCATCGGGCAGGATGACGGTGTGGCTGACGACCCGGCCGCCAAAATAGAGGTTGGCCTTGGTGTGAACGGTGACGCCGCTGAATTCGGTGGGAAGGGAGGACATGGGAGGCGCACTCCAGCCGATGCGACGCACGGGCGCAAGGCCCGCGATTGTCAGGCCGCGGCCGACAGGCACCGCGTGACCATTTCGCGCAGGACTTCCTCCTGTTCACGCGGGCGTTGGACGATGCCTTCAAAGGCGGCGATGAACTCCTGCTGGTGATCGATCAATTGCTTGAGCGAGGGCAGGCGGCCGGCACCGGCGAGTTTGCCGACATACCATGGATTTTGCGTGAAGAGATTATACGAACTCTTCTCGGTGACGCCGGCGAACTTCTCGGCGTAGGCGGTCGCGCCCTGCAAGCCCTCGAGCCCGCGGCGGCCGAGCCGCACTTCGCCGGCGTCGAGCAGCGCGCGCACCTGGATGAGGATGCGATTGCGATTCTGCAGCGCCGAAATGATCGGCCGCGCATCGCCGCCGGTGAAAAAGTGCCGTTGCAGCGCGGCCAGCGTCCACTTGAGGTCGCCGCTGAAAAATGCCTCCGCCGTCTCGAAGAAATCGCCCTCGGCGACATTGGGCGTGAGCTCGGCGACGTGCGCTTCCTCGATCGCCGCACCTTCATCCACGTAGCTGGAAAGCTTGCGCACTTCCTCGACGATGAGCCGCGTGTTCGCGCCGATCTTGGCCAGTAACAGCCGCGTGGCGTCGGACGAAATCGACACGCTCAGCGCCTTGGCCTCGGCGAGCACGACGCCGACCAGTGCCTCGCCGTCATCGCCGCCGCCGACGAGGGTGAAGTCGGCGGTCTTTTCGCACCACTTCGGAAAGGAACGCCGCCGATCCACCGGTGCGGCCGTGATGATCACGGTCGTCTCCGCGGGGTTGATCTTGGCGAGCAACTCCTGCAGGTCCTCGACCAGTTTGAGCGTGCTCTCGGCGCGGCCGGTGACGGTGTCGGCCAGGAAGTTCACGTCCTTCAGCCAGACCACGCGTTTGCCGCCGAACATCGACACGGTTTGCACGCTGTCGCGGAAGCGATTGATTGCCGTCTCCACCTCGCCGACATTGTTGGCGAACCCACTCAGCACCTCGCGCGAAAACTCGTCCTCCACCTCGCGGGCCGCCGTGGCGAAACGCTCCTTGCCGAGCCGATCGACGAGAAAATCGTCGGCACCGCAGATGAAGGTGAAGGGGAATTCGGCCATGGGCGCCCAGTTCCGCATGAACCGGCCCGCGGCGCACGCCAAAATTGCGCACCCGCCTGCATGAATAAAAATTAATCTGCCGTTCATGATGGATTCATGGCCCGATGGCAGAGTGATCGGCATGAAACGCTTTCTTTGCCTGTTCCTTGCCCTGCTGCCGGCCGCCTTGGTCGCGGCGGAACGCCCCCTCGTCGTCGACAAGGCGCGTTCCCAAATCGACATTGTGGTCAAGGCCACGGTGGATTCCTTCACCGGCAGCCTGAACGACTACGACGCCCGTCTCATTGTCGATGACGAGACCGGCCGGGTGAAGGCCACCGAGGTGCGGTTCGATTTTATCAACGTCAAAACCGGCAAGGAGAAGCGCGACGCCAAGATGCACGACTGGCAGGATACGCCGCATCATCCGCAGGGTGCGTTTGTGCTGCAACGCCTGGAGACGATGGATGATGGCAATCGCATGGCCTTCGGACACCTCGAATTGCATGGCCTGCGCCACGAAATCACCTTTCCGGTCGTGATCACGCGCGACCAGCGGCTTTATGCCATTGATGGCGAGGCCGTGATCGACACCCGCGATTATGGCCTGCCGGTGATCCGCATGATGGGTCTTCTGAAGGTCGATCCCATGGTTAAGGTTCGTTTCCATTTGCAAGCGGAGCTCGCCCGATGATCGACCTCGCCTCACCCGAAACCGCGGACTTGCGCCAACGGTTGGCAGACGCCCTGCGCGACAACAACCCGGCGAACCCGCTGACGGAAAAACATCTCGCCGCCGTTCTGGCCGACACCGCCGGCAATCCCGGCCGCATGATCCGACCGCAGCTTGTCTGGCTCGGCGCCGTGCGCAACGGGCTCACGCCGGATGAGGCGGATCAACTCGCCAGCGCGATCGAATACTACCACGCCGCGTCTTTGTTGCTCGATGATCTGCCCTGCATGGACAATGCGACCGTGCGCCGCGGCCGCGCCTGCGCGCACCGCACGCATGGCGAGGCCTCGGCGATTCTGGCCGCGCTCTCGCTCATCAATCGCGCCAACGCGCTGGCCCAGCTCGCCTTCGCCACGCAACCCGGGGCGGTGCGCATCCGTGCGCTGGCCGGTCTGGATTGCTGCCTCGGCCCCGCGGGTTTGACCGGCGGCCAGGCCCGTGACCTGCGCTTTGCGGAGTCAACCCGCAGTGCGCGCGAAGTGTCCGCGATCGCGTTGGGCAAGACCGGGGCGCTGCTCTGGCTGTCGATTTGTCTGCCGACACTGCCGGCCGAACCCAATCCGGTGGAGTGGCGCATGCTCAAGGCGTTGAGTGTTTACTGGGGGCTCGCGTATCAGGCGGTCGATGATTTGCGCGATGTGATGTGTGGCACGGCGCAAACCGGCAAAACCGCCAATCGCGATGGCACGCTGCACCGGCCGAATCTGGCGCATGCGTTGGGGCAGCCTGCGGCGCAGCGTCGTTTCGCCCGGTTGCTGCGGCAGGCGCAGGGTGCGTTGGCGCGCCTGCAGCGCGAAAACGGCAAGTGGGATTATCTCGCGGCGTTTCATCACACCGTCTTTGCTGGTCTGGCGCCCGAGGCAAACCGTGCCGCGTCCCATCTCGCCGCCTGATCCCATGCGTTTTTTCTCGTTGGTCTTCGTCAATCTCCGCCGGCACCGGCTGCGCGCCTTGATCGGCGTCGCGGGCATCGGCTTCGGCGTCGCGGCGATGCTCACCATCCTCGCGATCGTGACCGGTGCGATCGGAATGTTTGAACGCATCCTTTCGTCCGACAGCCACTACCTCGTGTTCGAACGCAACGTCTCTGACTTGTTCTTCAGTTCGGTGACCGACGAGCAGGTGGCCGACCTGCGCGCGCGGCCCGAGGTGGCCGCGGCCAATCCGATGCTCTTTGGCATCGTCTCCGCGCCGGGCCATCCGGTCATCACCTGCTTCGGCATCGGCCGCGACGATCCGCGCTTGGCGAAAGCCGAATGGCGCCACGGCAAGGCCGACGACTTTGGCGCGACCGACGACGGCATTTTCCTCGGTTTGCGCGCGGCGGAGTTTCTCGGCGCGAGTGCGGGGGAGGAAATTGAGATCGGCCGCGGCACGTTTCGCGTGGCGGGCATTTTCAAATTGGAAAACGGCTTCGAGGACGGCGGCGTGTTCCTGCCGCTGGCCGCGGCGCAGGCCTTCTTTCATCGCAAGGGGGTGGCCTCGGTCGTGGCCGTGAAGCTCAAGGATCAATCGACCGGCAAACAGTTCAAAACCGCGGTCGAAACGGCGCATCCCGGGTTGATCGCGTTGGAGAACCGCGAGTTCAGCCAGAACTACAATTCGTTTCGCATCCTTCATTTCACCGCTTGGGCGGTGGGCCTTTGTGCGTTCTGTCTGGGTGGTCTCGGCGTGGCCAACACGATGTTGCTTTCGGTGTTCAGCCGCATCCGCGAGATCGCGGTGCTGCGCGTGTGCGGCTTTTCCGAGCGGCAGGTGGCCGGGTTGATTCTCGGGGAGGCCGCGGCGATCGCGGCCGCGGGACTCGTGCTCGGATTTGCGCTCGGACTCGCCCTGTTGGTCGTGCTCGAGCACACCCCGCAGTTTCACGGCTATGTGCAGGCGACGATCCAGCCCGCGATCGTGCTGGGCATCATCGCCACCGCGTTGGTGACGGCGGTGGCCGGGGCGATTTATCCGGCGCGTTTTGCGGCGCGCATCCAACCGGCGGAGGCGCTGCGCTATGAGTAATCCGAACGAACGCCTCGTGACCGCCCGTGACGTGTGGAAGACCTACGATCACGGCCGCATTGCCGTGCTGCAGGGCGTGAGCCTCGATGTGGAGCGCGGCGAAGTCGTGGCGCTTTGGGGCGCGTCGGGCTCGGGGAAAAGCACGCTGCTGCATCTGCTGGGCGGACTCGACGTGCCGGATCGCGGCGACCTGAATGTGTGCGGCCTCGATCCGAGCCGGGAGCAGGATCGGCTCGCGCTGCGGCGTGAACACCTCGGCTTTGTCTTTCAATTGCACAACCTGATCCCCGATCTGACCGTGACGGAGAATTTGCGTGTGCCGGGACTCGCGGCGGGCAAGTCCGCGGCGGAAATCGAAGCGCGGTTGCGTGAGCTTGCCGCCATCGTCGGCATTTCGCACCGGCTGGATCATCGCATCCAGGATCTCTCCGGCGGCGAGCGCCAGCGCACGGCAATCTGCCGCGCGTTGATGAACCGACCGCGTTTGCTGCTGGCGGATGAACCGACCGGTTCGCTTGACGAAAAGACGGGCGACACGGTGTTTCAATTGCTCAAACAGCTGGCCGAACGCGATCGCATCGCGGTGGTGCTGGCGACGCATGAACGGCGATTTGCCGAGGCCTGTCACCGCATTCTGCGGGTGCGCGAAGGCCGGCTGGCGGAGGTGTGATATGACCACGTCGGGATTTGCCGGCACGGTGGAGCGTCACGCGCTGGGTTGGTTGGTCGCGGCCAACCTCGTCGGCGTCTGGCTGGCGGCGGTGTTGTTGTGGCCGGCGCTGGCCGGCATCACCGGGCCGTGGGGCTATGGTCGCTGGATGCCGCTGCATCTGAACTGGCAGCTTTACGGTTGGTGTTCGCTGCCGATCGTCGGCGCCTTGGTCGCATGGTTTGTGCGCGACGATCGGGTCGGTCGGTTGCATGTGCGCGTCGCGCTGGGGGCGTGGTCGCTCGCGTTGGGCTTGGGCGGCGTGTCGTGGCTCACGGGCGTCACCAGCGGCAAGCTGTTCCTCGACTGGCATGGCTGGGCGCGCCCGCTGCTGCCCTTGGCCATGTTGGTGCTGTGGTCGGTGCTCGCGTTGCAGTTTTGGGGCCGGCGGCACGAATTTTCGTCTGGCGGCAAATGGCTGCGCGGTGCCGCGCTGGCGCTGCTGTTGGTGGTGCCCAATCTGCTGTTTTGGGCGGCCGGGCGCGAAGTGTATCCGTCGGTCAATCCGCACAGTGGCGGCGCCACGGGGGCGAGCTTGTTGGGGTCGACCCTCGGGGTGATTGTAATCTTCGGCTTGCTGCCGGTGATGCTGCGGGTGCGATCGCGGGACGGCGGTGCGGCGGGGCGCTGGTTTTGGGCGGCGTTGGCGCTTTCGTTTGCGGTTTATGCGCGCGTGAATCACGGCGACGCATCGCATCGGGCGCCGGGTCAAATCGGGGCGCTCGGTGTGCTGCTCGCGTGGGTGCCTTTGCTCGCGGTCTATCTCGGACGCTTCGAATGGCACCCGGCCGCCCGCCCGTGGTTGCGCGCCGGCATGGCTTGGTGGGCGCTGCTCGTGGGCACGGGTTTCCTGACCTTTCTGCCGGGGCTTTCGGAGCGATTGAAATTCACCAACGCGTTGGTGTCGCACGCCCATCTGGCGATGGCGGGCTTGGTCACCTCGTTGAATCTGCTGATGCTGCGCCAACTGCGCGGCGGTGGCACGCGGCGCGGATTCTGGCTCTGGCAACTCGGCTGCGCCGTGCAGGTCGCCGTGCTGATGTATGCCGGATGGACGGAAGTGAGCAGCGAGGCGGATTGGTTTTTGCGCGCGGATTGGACCCAGGCGATCTATGGGGTGCGACTCGCGGCCGGGCTTGCCATGCTGGTTGCATCAATCACCTGGCTGAAGGAGACGTGGGCATGACCATCAATCGCATCGCGCGGCTCTACGCCATCGTGGCGGGGGCGTCGGACTTTTTCACCGGGGTGGGCTTGGTCTTCCTGCCGCAAGTCGTGCTGCCGCTCATGGGCGTGCCGGGCATCGAGGGCGATGCGCTGGTCTTCTTGCGTTGGGTCGGTGCGTTTGTCGGCGCGGTGGGCTTGAGCTATTGGTGGGCGTTGTTGCGTCCGAGCGTCGGCCTGCGCGCGGTCTTGGAGCTGACGATTCTGTTTCGATTGGCGGCGGGTGTATTCAGCGCGGTCGCGATCTTGCGCGGCTGGCTGGGACCGGTGTGGTGGAGCGTGCCGGCGACGGATTTTATCTTTGCCGGGGTGCAGGTGTGGCTGTTGCGGGAAGGAGCCGGTCGTGATGACTAGACCGCATCCGCTGGCCGTGGCGCTGGTCGTGGCCGCGACTTACGTTTATTTTCTGATTTTCGCCGAGTTCGCGTTTATCGAACTCGCGAGGGCGGAGGGATTGGCTGGAGCGGCCTTGCGCGGAGTGATGGGCATGCTCGCGGCGGGCGGGATCGCGGGCAGTGTGCTTGCGGCCTGGCGGTTTCGGGCCGCGTGGCTGGGCGGGGCGTTGCAAATCGGATTCGTGGTTTGCGGCCTCGGTGCGATGGCGGCGGCGGTCGTATCCGCGAGTGGCTTCAGATGGGTCGCCATCGTGGTCGGTCTCGGGTTGGGCTGGCTGACCGTCACGCTGGCCGCGGGCTTGCGCGGGGTGTTGGACGCGAAGCGACTGGGGTGGTGGATCGGCGTGGGCACGGGATTGGCTTACGCGATCTGCAACCTGCCGCCCGTGTTTGCGACCACCGCGCAGAATCAGGCGTGGCTGAGTGTGTTGGTCTGTGGGCTTGGCGTCATCTTGGCGCGTCGCTGGCAGATGGAAAAAAGCGAGCCGACTCAGGGAGTGAATTTCAAATGGCGCGCGGTCAGTGTCTGGGTGCTTTTGCTCCTGGTGCTCGTGTGGCTCGATTCGGCGGCGTTTTACGTGATCCAACATGCCGCCGATTTGCGCACGCCGACGTGGGCTGGCGACGCGCGTTTGTGGGGCAACGCGGCGATGCATATGGGCGCGGCGCTGCTGGCGGGTTGGGTGATTGATCGGGGGTGGATGGCGCGGTTGCTGCCCGTTGCATTCGCGCTGTTGTGGCTGGCGTGCTGGCGGCTGAGTCACGGTTTACCGGGCGGATCGGTGTGGTTTTACACGGCGGCGGTATCGTTGTATTCCACCGTGCTCGTGGCTTATCCGGCCGCGAGCGGACGGCCGTGGATCGCCGCGGCGGTCTACGCCATCGCGGGGTGGGTGGGTTCGGCGCTGGGCATCGGGATGGTGCAGGATTTGCACACGATCCCGGAGTGGTTTTTGATCGCGGCGGCCGTGGCATTTGGGATCGCGTGGCTGGGGCGAACCCGCACGGCGCGCTGGCTGGCCGTGTTCGCGGTGTTGAGTTTGGTGACAGCCACGGGTCGCGCGCAGGACAGTGCACTCGTGACGCGCGGTCGCGAAGTGTATGTCGCGGAGGGCTGTATTCACTGTCACTCGCAATACGTGCGGCCGGACACTGCGGATATTTCCCGTTGGGGCCCGCCGGCGCCCATGACGGAGACCCTCGCGGCTGAACCGCCGCTGCTGGGCAATCGTCGTCAGGGTCCCGATCTGGCCAATGTCGGTTTGCGCCGATCGGCCGAATGGAACCGGCTGCATTTGATTTCGCCGTCGGCCATCACGCCCGGATCCCGCATGCCGGCCTACGCGCATTTGTTTCGTGGCCGTGATTCGCGCGGCGAAGCGTTGGTGGCGTATTTGGCGACGCTGGGCGCGAATCGGGCGGAGCAGGCGAGAGTCCTGCAGGATCAGTGGCACCCGTCCGCGGCGGTGCCGCAACCGCACGAAGAACAGGCGCGATTGTTCGCGGCACTCTGCGTGTCGTGCCACGGCCCCGCGGGGCGCGGCGACGGTCCGCTCGCCCGGCAACTCTCCGCGCCACCGCCGGATTTCACGCAGGGCTGGCGTCGGCTCTCGCCGGATGAAGCAGACTTCGAGTTGAAGTTGATGCGGTTGATCAAGTTTGGCCTGCCGGGCACGCCGATGGCCGGACATGAATACCTGCGGGACCGCGATGTGCTTTCGCTCGCCGCCTACGTGGAAACGCTGCATGCTCCCGGTCATCCATGAAGGTCCTGATCGTCGAAGATGAGCGCAAGGTCGGCCAGTTCGTTGAACGCGCGCTGGCCGAGCAGAGTTACACCGTGCAACTCGTGCGCTCTTGTGCCGAGGCGCGCGACGCGCTGGCGGAATCGGCGTTCGATGCGGTGATTCTCGATCTGGGATTGCCGGACGGCGATGGCCTTGAGTTGCTGCGGGAGTGGCGGGCGGCGGGCTTCAACGAACCGGTGTTGATCCTGAGCGCGCGCGATGCGGTGGAAGATCGGATTCGCGGACTCAATCTCGGGGCGGATGACTATTTGCCGAAACCCTTCAGCGTGGACGAGGTGCTGGCGCGCGTGCGGTCGCTGCTGCGGCGGCACGCCGGCACGAAAGCCACCGTATTGCGGCATGCGGGCATCAAGCTCGACTTGCTCGCGCGCAATGCGTCGCTGGACGACCAGCCGGTCGAGCTGACCAGCCGGGAGTTTGCACTCTTGGAATTGTTCATGGCGAACCCCGGGCGCGTGCTCACGCGAACCCTGATTGCGGAGAAAGTGTGGGAGGCGCCCTACGACATGGAGACGAATCTCATCGACGTTTACGTGCGCCGGTTGCGGCAGAAATTCGAACGGCCCGAAGGCCCGGCGTTGATTCGCACGGTGCGCGGTTCGGGCTATCAACTCGCATGAAATCGCTGACGGTCCGGCTCACTCTCGCATTCACCGTCATCGTCACGGTAACGACGGCGTTGCTGCTCGCGCTCGGCGGGTGGATGCTGTCGCGGCAGGTGATCGACGGCCAGCAGTTGCTGCACGAGGCGGAGTTCGAGGAAGTGCGCGGGCGGTTGGAACCCGATCCGTATGCGGTGACGGTGGCGGAGATTCCGGCGCGTTTGCGCGAGCACGTTGAGATCGATGCCGCGCTGTTTCTGTTTCAAGTGCACGACGATGCCGGCAACATTGTGTTTCGCTCGCCCAACCTGGGCGACACCCTGCTGCCCGACACGGGGGAGGGAAAATCACACGGCATTTATCGGCTGGCCTCGCACGATCGGGTGCTCATCTCGGAGTTCACCCAGGGACCGTGGCACGTGCAGATTGCCAGCTTGTTGGAGCCGACCGAGCGCCTGCTGACCGATTACGTCAAGGTGAGCGTGTTGCTGCTCGGCGTGGTGCTCGTGGCCGGGGCGGGTCTGGGCTACGGGTTTGCGCGGCTGGCGCTGAACCCGGTGCGGGCCATGCGCGAAACCGCGGCGCGAATTCGCGCCGACAACTTGAGCGAACGCATTCCGGTGCCGGCGACGCGGGACGAAATCTCCGCGCTGGCCGAGCTGCTCAACCGCATGTTCGATCGCTTGGAAGGATCCTTCAATCAGGTGCGCCGCTTCACTGCGGATGCCTCGCATGAATTGAAGACGCCACTCGCGCTCATCCGCCTGCATGCGGAGAAGCTGCGCGAGCGCGTGAAGACGGACGAAGCCGCCGCGGCGGAGATTGGCGAATTGCTGGAGGAGATTGACCGCCTGCACCAGACCGTGGAAGTGCTGCTGTTTCTGGCGAAGGCCGATGCCGGCGTGCTCGCGCCGACCTTGCAAGCCGGCAACGTGCAATCACTCGTGAGCGACGTGGCCGAGGACGCGGGTGTGCTCGCGGAAGATCGCGGGGTGAATTTCAGCTTGGAACGCAACGATGCGGGCCAGACCAAGTTCGAGCCGACGCTGCTGCGCCAGTTGCTGCTCAACCTCATCACCAACGCGCTGAATGTGTCCGCCCGTGGTGCGAAGCTGACGCTGTCCTCCCGCGTCGATCACGAGGGCTGGACCTTGGAGCTGCGGGACGAGGGACCGGGGCTGCCAGAAGATCAATTGCCGCGTATCTTCGAACGCTTCGTGCGCTACGAACACGCCGCCGGCGAGAAACGCGGCCACGGTCTCGGGCTCGCCATCTGTAGCAGTATCGTCGGCGTGCACGGCGGCACGATCAGCGCCACCAACCGCACCGACCGCAGCGGGTTGGTTGTGACGGTGCGGCTGCCCGTCGTGACGTGAGGTTTGATTTCACGCAGAGGCGCGGAGAGTTATCGATGGACACAACAATGGCAGCAGGCCAGTTGGATGATGAAACATGAGTGAGTCCTACATTGAACTTTCGCCTCCGTTTACTACGGCTGACACAGAGGGTCCGGTTCGGTTGAGTTTTGATGGATCATGTTTAGTCGCAGAGTTTTCGAATTACAAAACATCCATTCAGCGCTTGGTGTTTTCAATGATGTCCGATGCGCACTAACGATATGATCTCTATTTTATCGGGCAGTGTGCTGGTTGGGTTTGGTTTTTTTCTGCTCACACTGGCGGCGGCGTGTTTGGTGCGGCCTGAACTCGCAAAGCGTTTTCTTTCGTCGTTTGCCAGCTCGGCCGCCGCACATTACGGAGAGATGTGCGGCCGTTTGGTGGTGGGCGTGGCCATAATCATTGGTTCTCCGGCAATGTGGCTGCCCAACGTATTACAAGCTTTTGGTTGGATCATTGTGGTTACAACGGTTGGGTTGTTATTGATTCCGTGGCGGTGGCATCACGCCTACAGTAAATGGGCGATTCCGCTGGTGCTCCATCGGCTGAGGCTGTTCGGGGTCGTATCCGGTTTGCTGGCTGTGTTTATCCTATATAACGTCTCACGGGCGTTTGTTTGAAGTGGATAAGGGAGCAGACACGGAGTCCCCCGCGTATTGCAGCACTGGTCGATTTAACGAGGCGCCGACCGCAGTGATTCAATTCCGCCCGATCCGCCGGAACAGTATCCAGGCGATCAGCAGGAAAAGCAGGTTGGGCAGCCAGAAGAGCAGGTCGGGGCGGTATTCCGGCTGGCGGTCGAGCCAGTTGACCATGACGGTGAGGAAATAATACCCGAGCGAGAGCGCGACGGCGACGCCGAGGTTGGCGGAAGTTTCGCGGCGGGACACGCGGATGCCGAGGGGGATGCCGATGAGGGCGAAGGAGAGCATCGCGAGTGCGTTCTGCAGTTTTTCCTGCACGGTGAGTTTTACCTTCATCTGCGTGCGCGCGTGCTCGGCGGCCTGTTCGGGCGGCACTTCAAGGTTGGCGAGTCGCGTTTCCTCGGCCCGAAGTTGGCTGAAGGTCATCCACTTTAATTTCTGCCGGACGGTCGTGCGGGCAAAAATCGAATCGAGCGGCAGCCGCACTTCCTCGGTGTTGTCAAAAGTGCCGACGAGGGGCGGCTTGGAGAAATCCTCCGGTTGGGCCGGGCTGCGGGTTTCGACCTGCGCTTGCCGGAGCGTGATCAACAGCGCGTTGTCTTCGGCGTCGTAATCGATGCGTCCGCTGGCGGCGCGAATCACGTATTGCACGCGTTGCTGGGCATCGAGCTCCCAGACCCAGACTTCACTCAACACGTTGCCCTGTTTGTCGCCGACGTAGATCACGCGGTCGGAAAAATCGCGGATGAACGTGCGCGGCACGACGAAGCTGAGCGGATTGGAACGCACCGTCTCGGCCAGTTCGCGCTGATACTGGGTGCGGGCGCGCGGCATCGCCTCGAAATTCATGTAAAGGCCGAGCACGGTCCCGAGCACACCGAGCAGCACGACGGGGCGGGCGATGCGCCAAACGCCCAGGCCGGCGGCGCGCATGGCGGTGATTTCGCTGTCGGCGGACAGACGCCCGAGCGTGAGCAGCACCCCGGTCAGCATGCCCATGGGCAGCGCATAGGAGGTGACGAAGGGAACCAGCAACAGCAACAGTTCGGCGAAAACCGTGAGCGGCAGCTGGCCCGCGAGCACGTAGCCCAGCAAGTCGCGAATCGCGTTGCCGAGAATGAGCACGAACGCGAACAACCCCACGGCGGCCAGGCACGAGCCCAGCACGCTGCGGAAGAGGTAACGGTCGAGGAGGTTCACGGCAGCGCGGTTTCTCGCAGAACCCCGCGGCCCGCACAAGGCGCGAGTGCAGGGCGATGCAGACGGCAGGCGGGATGCGGCGATCCCGCTCGGCCTTCAGGCGCGTTTGAAGCGGCCCAGTAAATCATGGGCGCCGAGATAAAGCGCGGGGATGAACACGAGGGTCACGAAGGTCGAGGCGACGAGTCCGCCGAGCACCACGCGGGCGAGGGCGGCCTGCATTTCCGCACCGGCGCCGAGGCCGAGCGCGAGCGGCGAAAGGCCGAGCACGGTGGTGAGCGTGGTCATCAGGATCGGACGCAAACGGCGGCGGCACGCGCGGCGCACCGCTTCGACCGGTTCGAGGCCTTCATCCCGTCGCAGCAAATTGGTGTAATCCACCAGCACGATCGCGTTGTTGACGACGATGCCGATGAGCATGACGACGCCCATGAGGCTTTGCATGTTCACCGTGGTGCCGGTGAGCAGCATCGTGGGCACCACACCGATCACGGCAAGCGGCACCGAGCAGAGCACGATCAGCGGATCGAGGAAGCGTTCGAACTGGCCGGCCATGACCATGTAGACGAGTGCCAGCGCGATGATCAGCGACAGCCGGAAATCGGCGGAGGCCTTTTGCTGTTCCTCGTATTCGCCGCCGAAATAGACGGAGAATCCCGGGGGCATGGCGATGCCGGCGACTTGCTCGCGAATCGCGGTGATGGCTTCGCCCATCGGCGTGCCCTGCGCGAGATTGGCGGTCACGCGCGTGATGCGCTGGCCGTCCACGCGATTGATTTCGGGCGGTCCGAGCGCGCTGCGCGGATCGATGACCGACGAAACCGGGATGATCTCACCGCCAGGCAACCGCAGCGGGATGTTGGCAAGGCTCTCGGTCGTGCGCCGGTCCTCGGGCCGCAGGCGAACCACGATGGGGAACTCCTCGCCGCCGAGACGATACGCGCCCGCGCGGCCGCCGCCGACATTGGTCTGGATGACATCGGCCACGTCGCGCACGGACAACCCGAGCTGGGCGAGCTTGTCGCGATCGAGGTGCAGGTCGGTTTGCGGGCGACCATGATTGCGCGACACGCGCACACCCTTGACGCCCGGAATGGTTTCGATGGCGCCGCGGATGGTGTTGCCGATTTGTTCGGCCTGATCGAGATCGTAACCGCGGATCTCCATCGAAACGTCTTCGCTGCCACCGCCGGAACGGAAGATGCGGCGCAGGATCCACAGGCCTGATTGCGCGCTGACGCGGATATCCGCGCCGGGAATCTGGCCATCGAGGGCGGTGCGCAACGAATCAGCGAGTGCCGTCGTGCTGATGGAGCTGTCCGCCCGCATGGTGAGTTCGACTTCGGCACGGCCCTGGCGAATGTCAGTGGAGAAGTGTTCGACGGTGTCCGGGGGCACGAGGGCGCGCACTTTGGTCTCGAGCTCGCCGAGGTAGTTGTTGAGCACGGCGACATTGGTGCCGTCGGCCATGAACAGATCGATGTCGATCTCGTCGGCCTCCGATGGCGGCGTCAGTTCCACGGGGATGAATGGCGTGGTGGCGAAGCCGAGCCCGACGAGCAGGATGCTGCCGGCGATGACGGTGCGGCGCCGGTGCACGGCCCATTGCAGGATCCGGGCATAGCGTTCGTCCAGCCGGTTGAACGCGCGCTGGACCCGGCCGGGCTGGCGGGTGGTGGGGGCGGGACGCTTGAGCAATTTGCTCGCGAGCATCGGCACAAGCGTGAGCGCTACGGCCAGCGAACAGAGCAACGCGAACACGACCACGAGCGCGAGCTGTTGGAAGAGCACGCCGGAGATGGTCTGCATGAACACGACCGGCAGAAAGATGACCGTGGTCGTGAGGGTGGAGGCGACGATTGCGCCGGCGACTTCCTTGGTGCCGAGTCGCGCGGCGGTGATGGGATCGCGGCCCTCCTCGCGCATGCGCGTGATGTTTTCGAGCACGACCACGGCGTTGTCCACGACGAGGCCGACGCCGAGCGCGAGGCCGCCGAAGCTCATTTGGTTGAGCGTGAGCCCGTTGAAATACAGCAGGCCGAAGGTCGCGATGATCGAAATGGGAATCGAGACGGCGATGACGAAAGTCGAGGATCCGCGCCGCAAAAACGTGTAGAGCACGGCGATGGCGAGCAGCGCGCCGAAGATCGCGGACTGGCGGACGTTGTCGATCGACTCCTGGATGAACGTGCTTTGGTCGGAGGAAACGAACAGGTGGAGATCGCTGCGCTGGGCGTTGATGCGGGCGAGCTCGGCGCGAATCGATTCGGCCACCGCCACGGTGTTGGCGCCGGACTGCTTGCGCACGCCGAGCCGCAGCATGGGCTGGCCGTTGATCTTGACGACGCGATCGAGGTCCTCGTAGCCGAGATACACGTCGGCCACGTCGCGCACGCGCACGGGCTTGCCCTCGAATTCGGCGATCACGGTTTCGCGAATCTGGTCGAGATTGGTGAATTCGCCCAGGGTGCGGACGTATTGATCCTGCACGCCGCGCGCGACATTGCCGCCGGGCAGATTGACGTTGCCGGAGCGCAGGGCGTTGCGCACATCCTCGGCGGACAGGCGGCTGGCGTTGAGCCGGTCGCGGCGCAGCTCGACCTTGACCTCGCGTTCAATGCCGCCCCAAACGTCGACCGTGCCGACGCCGGGGATCTGGTCGAAGCGCTTGTTGATGTCGCGTTGGAGAATGAGGGTGAGTTCCTGGAGGTCCCACACGTCGGAGCTCGCGCCGATGATTACGATGGGCACGTCGTTGGGGTCGAATTTCCAGACAATGGGGTCCTCAGCCTCTTCCGGCAGGCCGTTGCGGATGCGGTCGATGGCCGCGCGCACGTCGTTGGCGGCCTCGTCAAGATTGGTGCCGCGGGCGAAATCGAGGGTGACCGCGCTGGACCCCAATCGCGAACTGGAGCGCGTCCGCTCCACGCCGGTTACGCCGGCGAGCGCGTTTTCCACCGGATCGGTGATCGTCTGTTCGATTTCTTCCGGTCCGACGTTCGGGTATTCAACCCAGACGGTGAGCTGCGGAAACTCCAGCGGCGGCAGCAAATCGATGGGCAGGTGGCGCAGGCCTGCGATGCCGAGCGTGATGATGACGAGGAACGTCATCAACGTGGCGACGGGGCGCTTGATGGAAGTCTCGGTCAGCGGCATGGCGGCGGGCGATTACTGCTGGTTGGCTTCCGCGGACGGACGGATGATTTCGGCGAGCAGGGCTTCGCGTTGCATGTCCTGCAGTTTCATGACGTGGGCCCATTCGACCGGGCGAATCCGGGCGGTGCTGCGACCGGTGGCGAGCAGGTTTTGACCGAGCGTCACGATCCACGCGCCGGGTGGGATTTCGCCCACGGCGACTTCGCTGGCCCCGCGGGCGATAATGTTCACCGGCGTAAATGACATGGCAATGGGCTGGCTCAGGCCGCCGGCATCGACCGCCCCGGGCGCTTCCGCCGCGAGATAGACGCCTTCGCGGCCGGTGTTCGTGTCGGTGAACAGCGCGCTGGTGGGCACGAGCGTGGCCTGCCGGCTCTGGCCGTAGAGAATGTCGACCGGCACGAACATGCCCGGTTGCAGCCGGCGCGAACTGTTCTCGAGTTCGATCTCGGCCTCGGTGCTGCGGGAAACCTGATTCAAAAACGGCGAGATTCGTGAGATCGTGCCTTCGAGAGGCAGGCTGCGACTGACGGTGTTCTCGGTATAAACCAGCACCGGCATACCGACCTTGATGTAATTGAGCATCACGTCCGTGACGATGATCCGGACCAGCACCCGATCGAGGTTGCCAATGGTGAAAAGCCGCGACGACCCGGTCACCTGCATGCCGACCTCGGCATCGCGCGCCCCCACCACCCCGGCCACCGGGGCGCGAATCACGGTCTTGGCCAGCGCATCCTGCCGTTCGGCGAGCGTGGCGGCGGCCTGTTCGACGCCGGCCTCAGCCAGGGCCACGTCCGCGTCGGCGGCGGCCAATTGCGCGGCGAGGGTTTCCTTTTCGACGTCGGTCACGAGATTGCGGTCGCTGAGCGAACGGATGCGCCGCTCCTGCGCGGCGACTTCATCCTGGGCGGCCTGCGCCTGCCACAGCCGGGCCTCCGCGATGCGCAGGCCGGCCTCGGCCTGGCGCACCTGTTCGATCATCGTGCGATCGGAGAGTTTGACCAGCGGTTGGCCGGCGGTGACGGTCTGGCCGTCGTCCACCAGCACCTCGGCGATGCGGCCGGAGATTTCCGGATAAAGTGCGACTTGGTTTTCCGCGCGGACCGTGCCGCTCAAACGCTCGACAAGTGGCAGCGACCCGGTGCGCGTCTGGGTGGCCTCGACCGGCGGCGAGGTCATGGCGGCGCCGGGCCGTTCGGACTTGCCGCAGCCGGCGAGCGCCAAGGCAAGGGTGGTGAACAACAAGGTCGGGAGGAAACGCACGGGCAGAAGGATGTTGAGGCGCTGATGGGAAAACGGGGGCCGCCGCATAAGAGGACTGACAATGTCGTGTTTTGTCCGTCAGGCAAACCGCGGCGGCGAATGGACAGTCATCATACGGTGCATTTAATCCACCGCGCACAAGCTCAAGGTGTGGAATTGACACGACTGTGACTCATCCGGTCTTGTCCTGCATGGCCCAGATCGTTGTCCGCGACCTGAGAAAATCATTCCAACTCGCGGCGCGCAGACCGGGGCTTTGGGGCGCCGTGCGTGGACTGGTCCGGCGCGAGACGCGCGAGGTCAAAGCGCTCGACGGCATCTCCTTTACCCTCGAACCCGGCGAACTCGTGGGCTATATCGGACCCAACGGCGCGGGCAAATCGACCACGGTGAAAATCATGTCGGGCATCCTCGTGCCGGACGGCGGCGAATGCACGGTCGGCGGCCGCGTGCCGTGGCGCGATCGCGTGGCGCATGTCGGCCGCATCGGCGTCGTGTTCGGCCAGCGCACGCAGCTCTGGTGGGATCTGCCGGTGGTCGAGTCATTCGAGCTGCTGCGCGACATTTACCGCGTGGAGGAGAAGGCCTATCAAACCGCGCGCGACGAACTCATTGCGATGTTGTCGCTGGAGCAGCTGCTCGATGTGCCGGTGCGACAGCTGAGCCTGGGCCAGCGCATGCGGTGCGATCTGGCCGCGGCACTCCTGCACGCGCCCTCGGTGCTGTTTCTCGACGAACCGACCATCGGGCTCGACGCGCCGTCCAAGCTGGCGGTGCGCGACTTCGTGCGGCGGCTCAACCGCGAACGCGGCGTGACGGTCATCCTGACGACGCACGACATGGATGACATTGAGGCGTTGTGCACGCGGGTGATGGTAATCAGCGGCGGCCGGATTTTGTCCGACGGCAGCCTCGATGATTTGCGGCGGAGGTTTTCGCAGGAACGCTGGTTGACCGTCGATCTGGTGGAGGCGAGCGCCGTGGTGGACGAACCCGGTGTGACGGTGGTGAGCCGCGACCACGCGCGCGTCTGTCTGCAATTCGACCCGGCGGTGCTGCCGACCGACGAGGTGATCCGGCGCGTAACGGCGAAGCATGCGGTGCGTGATCTCTTCGTGGAGAACCCGCCGATCGAGCGCATCATCGCGCGGATTTACGAGGGCGGCTTAAAATGAAGCCGTATTGGGCGATCTTCACGGCGCGGTTTCGCCTGCTGTTGCAATACCGTGCGGCGGCGCTGGCCGGCCTCGGCACGCAGTTGTTTTTCGGGGCGATTCTCGTGGCGGTGATGCGGGCGTTTTATCGCGAGTCCGATGCGGTGCAGCCGATGAATATTGCGGAAGTGGTGACCTACATCTGGCTGGGCCAGGCGTTTCTCGCGTTGCTGCCGTGGCGCGGCGACCCGGAGATCGTGGACCTCGTGCGCAATGGCGGCGTGGCCTACGAGTTGTTGCGTCCGATGCATCTTTATCGGCTCTGGTTTGCGCGCGCGGTCGCGATGCGCACCGCGCCGACGCTGCTGCGCGCGACGCCACTGGTGCTGATCGCCGGGTTGTTTTTGGATTTGTCTCTGCCGGCGTCGGGCACGGCCTTGCTGTGGTGGGCCGTCGCTTTGACCGGTGCGGTGGCTTTGAGCGCGGCGATCACCGTGCTGCTCAACTTCAGCCTGCTCTGGACGATCAGCGGGGAGGGCATCACCCAGCTCATGCCGTTTCTAGTCATGTTTCTGTCGGGCATGATCCTGCCGTTGCCGCTGTTTCCCGAGTGGGCGCAGACGACGCTGCACTGGCTGCCGTTTCGTGGATTGATGGACGTGCCACACCGGATTTACCTGGGGAATCTCGCGGGGATGGAGGCGATGCTCGCGCTGGTCCAACAGTGGAGTTGGGTCGTGGTGCTGGCGCTGGCCGGGCATGTGTTGCTGGCGCGCGGGTTGAAACGTCTGGTGGTGCAGGGCGGCTGATCATGCGCGACACGTTGCACCTTTACGGACGGTTTATCGCGGCCAGCGTGCGCGGGCAGATGCAGTATCGCGCCTCGTTCGTGATGCAGACGCTCGCGCAATTTGCCGCTACGGCCATGGAGTTCTTTGCGATCTGGGCGTTGTTTCATCGCTTCAATAAACTCGGCCCGTGGAGCCTGCCCGAGGTGGGCGTGTTCTTCGGGGTCGTCGGCGTGGCCTGGACGCTGACCGACACGATCTCGCGCGGGTTCGATGTGTTTGGCCGCTCGGTTCGCAACGGCGAGTTTGACCGCGTCCTGCTGCGTCCGCGCTCCACGGTGTTTCAACTGATCGCGCAGGAAACCCAGTTGCGTCGCATGGGCCGGATGGTGCAGGTCGGCGGCGTGTTGATCTGGGCGTGGCTGGCGCTCGACTTGGGCTGGGACCCGGAGCGCTTGCTGCTGCTGACCGCCGCGATTCTCGGCGGCGCCGCGTTGTTCATGGGGCTGCTGATCATCCAGGCAACGATCTCGATCTGGACCGTCGAGTCGCTGGAAATCATGAACATCATGACTTATGGCGGCGTGACGACGGCGCAGTATCCGCTTTCGATTTATCCGGATTGGCTGCGGCGCTTTTTTCTCTTCTTCGTGCCGCTCGGTGTGGCGATGTATTTCCCGGTCGTGCGCATTCTCGGCAAAACCGATCCGCTCGGTTCACCCGCTTGGCTCGGCTGGGCCGGACCGCTCGCGGGCTTTCTGTTTCTGGCCGTGGCGCTGCGGGTCTGGCAATTCGGCGTGCGCCACTACACGTCGACGGGAAGCTGAGCGAAGAGCAGGTGGCGGCAGCACCTGGGTCAGAGTCCCAGCAAGGCGGGGATTTCGCGGACGGTTTGAATCTGCACGAAGCGCCCCGGCACGTCCGGCGTGTGATCCACCCGCTCGGCGCCCCAAGTCAGGTGATAGGGCACATGCGCGCCGTGACCGCCGAGATCGAGGACGGGAATGATGTCGGACTTCAGTGAATTGCCGACCATGAGGAATTCGCGCGGATCGACGGCGTGGCGCGACAACAATGCGGCGTAGGTGGCAGCGTCCTTTTCCGCCACGATCTCGACGTGGGCGAAGTGCGCGGCGAGCCCGGACTTGTCGAGTTTGCGTTGTTGATCGCGCAGGTCGCCCTTGGTGATCAGCAGCAGGCGGTGGGAGCCGCTGAGCTGATCGAGCGTTTCGGTCACGCCGTCGAGCAGTTCAACGGGGTGCGCGAGCATGTCGCGGCCGAGCGCGATCAGGGTCTGGATTTCCTCGGCGCTGATCTTGCCGTCGGTCAGGGCGATGGCGGTTTCAATGGCCGAGAGGGTGAAGCCCTTCACGCCGTAGCCGTAGAGTTCGAGGTTGCGCATCTCGGTGGCGAAGAGGGTGCGGTTGACCGTGTCGGCATCGTGATAACGCGACAGCAGGGCGCGATACTGCTCGTGCACGTTTTCGAAGATGGTCTCGTTGTGCCAGAGCGTGTCGTCGGCATCGAAACCGATGATGCGGCAATGTTGCATACGCCCATGCAACGGCCCGGCGGGGCGCCGAAGCAAGCCCGGGCCCAAGGTGAATAAAAATTCATGCGGGGTTAATGTTTGGTTCATGCGGGTTGGGCAGAATGGGGCGATGAACGAACAAACCCCTTCTGCCGCGCCGCGTCCCGCGGGTCGCGTGCGCACACTTTGGACCGGACTGCTGGCGCGACGTCACGGTGGCGTGCTGTTGTTTGGCGTCGTGTTTCTCACCGTGGCGGTGCTGTTGCGCGTCGGATTCTTGCTGCGCAGCGCGGCGATCATCAATTGGGATGCCGGATTATTGGCGGCGTTTGGCTGGGGTCTGGGCTTTGACGTGGGTGGCGCACTCCTCGCGGCGCTGCCCCTTGTCGTGCTGTTCACCGTGCTGCCGACCGGTTGGGGACAAAAAGGCTGGCAACGTGGACTCATGCAGGCGGGCGCCTTGGCCGTGCTGTTTGCGATTCTGTTCGGCGCGCTGGCGGAATGCCTGTTCTGGGACGAGTTCGGGGTGCGCTTCAACTTCATCGCGGTCGATTACCTCGTCTACACGACCGAGGTGATCGGCAACATCCGCGAATCTTACAACTTGCCGCTGATCCTCGGCAGCATCGCTGCGCTTGCGGCGGCGTTGCTCTATGGCCTCAACGCGACCGGCTTGATGCGGCGCTGGCTCGACGCGCTGCCGGAACCGGCGGGACGGCGCTGGCGGGCGGGAATGGTTTGGTTTGTCGTGGGACTGAGCCCGGCGTTTTTGCTCAACCAAGAACAGCTGCCGAGCTTCGCCGACAACTATCAGCGCGAGCTGGCCAAGAATGGCATGTGGTCGTTCTTCGCGGCATTTCGTAACAACGAGCTCGATTACGACCAGTTTTACAAAACGATGCCGCCGGCAGAGACCTTTGCCCGGTTGCGCGAAGAACTGGTGGAGGACGGTTCGATTCTGCTGCGGCCGGATGAACCCGACACGCTGCGCTACATGAAAAATGAAGGTGCGGAGCTTCACCCGAACATCATCCAGATCACGGTCGAGAGCCTGAGCGCGGAGTTCCTCGGCAGTTTCAATCCGTCATCCACGCTGACACCGGAGCTCGACGCTCTCGCGGCGAAGAGCCTTGTGTTCGACAACTTTTATGCGACGGGCAACCGCACGGACCGCGGCATGGAGGCGTTGAGTCTGTCCCTGCCGCCGACGCCCGGACGTTCGCTGATCAAGCGCCCCCGCAACGCGGATTTGTTTACGCTCGGCTCGGTGCTGCGCACGCGAGGTTACGACACCGCCTTCATCTACGGCGGCTACGGCTATTTCGACAACATGAACGCGTTTTTCGGCGGCAACGGTTACCGCGTGGTGGATCGCGCGGCCATGCCTAAGGAAGACATCACCTTTGCCAATGCGTGGGGCGCGTGTGACGAGGACTTGCTGCGCTGGACCATGCGCGAAGCCGACGGCGCCGCGGCCGCGGGCAAACCGTTTCACTTTTTCGTGATGACGACGTCGAATCACCGGCCTTACACCTACCCGGAAGGGCGGATCGATCTGCCGCCCAAGGTCTCCGGGCGTGATGGCGCGGTGAAATACACCGATTACGCGATCGGCAAATTCATCCGCGATGCCTCCACCAAGCCATGGTTCAAGAACACGGTGTTTGTGATCGTGGCCGACCATTGCGCCTCGAGTGCGGGCAAGACCGAGGTGCCGGTGCAGAACTATCACATTCCCCTCATCATCTATGCGCCCGGCGGACAGATCGCACCCGGTCGCCTCACCCAATTGACGAGTCAGATGGATTACGCGCCCACGTTGCTCGGCTTGCTCAACTGGAGTTACCCGACGCGGTTTTTCGGTCACGACGTGCGCCGGACCCCGGAGGATGAAGATCACGCGCTGCTCGGGAATTATCAAAAGCTCGGCCACATCGAGGGTGGCAAATTCGTCGTGCTGTCGCCGCGCGGGGGTGAATCCACTTACAAGGTCAATGACGACGGGGCCACGCTCACGCCGATCCCGTCCAGCCGGTATGGCGAAGAGGAGACGATCAGCTTTTACGCCGGGGCGAGCTATCTCTACCGCAACGACAGCTACAAGGCGCTGACGCCGGAGGAAGTGCGCCACTACACCGAACTGGGCGAGAAGCTGGCGGCGAAGGCGGTGATCAACTCTGTAACCATGGCCGCACATGTTTCGACTAACCCGTGATCGCTTGCTGTGGGTCGCGCTTGCGTCGCTGGCCGGCGTGATCCTGTGGTTCGAATTCACCGACCTGGATCTGCGTGTGCAGGATCGGCTCTACGATTTCGCGCACCAGCGCTGGGTGGTGGACGGCAACGAGCCGGTGGGGCGTTTGCTCTTTTACAACGGACCGAAGATCGCCGTGTGGCTCGTCGGCCTGACGGTCTTGACGCTGACCTTTGGGCCGGCCCGGTGGCGCGACCGCTGGCGATTCAACCGTCGCGGACTCGGCGTGGCGGCGCTCACCCTCGCGACGCTGCCGGTGCTGGCGGGCGTGGGGAAGAATTTCACGAACGTGTTTTGTCCTTCCGAAGTGCAGCGCTACGGCGGTTCGGAACCGTATGTTAAGTTGTGTTCGCCGTATCCCGACGATCAGCCACCGGCCGGGAAGGGCCATTGTTTTCCCGCCGGCCACGCGAGTGGCGGCTTTGCGTTGATGGGACTGGCGTGGCTGCGCGCGTCGCGCCGCTGGCGGCGTGGCGCGATCCTGCTGGGCCTGGCGGTCGGCTGGTGGATGGGCGGCTATCAGATGCTCAAAGGCGCACACTATCTCAGTCACACCCTGGTCACCATGACGCTCGCATGGGTGGTGATGTTGGGGTGGTTGCGCGTGCTGCGGCCACCGACCGCGGATTCCTAAAACAGATCCAGTTGACGTCCGCCCGGCGGTCGAAAATGCGCCGTGGAAAGCGTGAGCGGCGGCTTATTCAAACCGGTGCGCCGGGCGGCGGCATGAAACAGATCGTGAATCTGCTCGGCGAAGATACCCTCGCCGCGCATGCGCTTGCCCCATTCGCTGACGTTGAGTTGGCCGCCGCGCAGATCGCGCACCCGGCTCAGCACGCGCTCCTTGCGATTGGGGAAATGCGTTTCGAGCCAGTCGGAGAAAATCTGTTTCACACTGTGCGGCAGCCGCAGCACGACGTAGCCGGCGCGGGTGGCGCCCGCCCGGGCCGCGGCATCGAGGATCGCCGGCACTTCGTGATCGTTGAGCCCCGGAATAATCGGCGCCGTCATCACGCCGACCGGAATGCCGGCCTCGGCGAGCAGGCGCACGGCGTTCAAGCGATGTTCCGGACGTGCAGCGCGTGGTTCGAGTTTGCCGGTGAGATCGGAATCGAGACTCGTGATGCTCACGTAAACGCACGTCGCGTCGAACCGTGCAAGTTCGCTAAGCACATCGCGATCGCGGGTGACGAGAAAGTTCTTGGTCACGATGCTGATCGGCTGCCGCAGCTCGGCGCAAACCTCGAGGCACTGACGCGTGACGCGAAAATGGCGCTCGGCGGGTTGGTAGCAGTCGGTCACGCCGCTCATGGCGATGCCTTGCGGCGTCCACTTCGGTGAGGTCAGTTCCCGGCGCAGGAGTTCCGGCGCGCGCAGCTTGACCATGATCTTGGTTTCAAAATCGAGCCCGCTGGAGAAGCCGAGGTATTCGTGATAGGGCCGGGCGAAGCAGTAGGCGCAGCCGTGTTCGCAGCCGCGATAAGGATTGAGGCCGACGGTGAACGGGATGTCCGGGCTGTCGTTGCGCGTGAGGATCGATTCGCTGGCGTCGAAATAGAACTGCGTGCGGGGATCGGAGCGTTCGTCCGGCGGGCAATCCGGATCGGGTTCGACGTGCAGCCGTTCGAAGCGGTTGGGGGGATTGAGCGCGGTGCCCCGGCCGGCGGGTTTGGGAGGGTGGGACGGCGTGGGCATGCGGCAACGTTACGGGGTTCATGACAAATGCAATCGGCCGCGTTTCAAAAGTGGACGGACACGTCGCTATGCCTCCCCAATGCCTTTTGGCATACTCAATCAGCTCCACCTCAAAAGTAACCTATTAGGTTACTTTATTCTTCGTTTAACACTGTAACTTGAGGTCTAAAAGTAACCTAATGGGTGACTTTGTTGTAATGCGCCTTGATGGAAGGGGTGATTCTTCGCTTCGCTCGGGATGGCAAATTTGATTCATTGGTTTGATGTCGCGCGTCCAAGGCAGCACCCCCGTCACGATCAGCCGTTTGCAAGGCGTTGCCGCGGCGGAGGTTTGTGCGGATCGCGTGGCGACGGAAGAACCGCTGGAAATTCGCGTGGCGGGCCGCAGCGTGGCCGTGGTCATGCGCACGCCGGGGCACGATCGCGAACTCGCGGCGGGTTTTCTCGTGACCGAAGGGGTGCTGCGCCGTCCCGATCAAGTGCTCGACATGGTTTACTGCCGGGCCGGCGGCGAACCGGAGGAGAACGTGCTCGACGTGCTGCTCGCGCCCGGGGCGGAGGTGGATTTCGACCGTCTCACCCGCCACGTGTTCACGTCGTCGAGCTGCGGCATTTGCAGCAAGGCGAGTATTGAGGCGATCCAAGCGCAGTTTCCCGCGATCGAAACTCGCGTGGTGCCGCGACGCGCGGTGCTCGCGGCGCTGCCCGCGGCGTTGCGCGCGGCGCAGGCGACGTTTGATCAAACCGGCGGATTGCATGCCAGCGCGCTCTTCACCGCGGATGGCGCCCTGCAGACCGTGCGCGAGGACGTGGGGCGCCACAATGCGTTGGACAAGCTCGTGGGCCGGGCGTTTTTCGACGGGGCGTTGCCCTTGGGAGAGAGCATCCTGCTGGTGAGCGGGCGCGTGTCGTTTGAACTCATGCAAAAGGCCCTCGGTGCGGGCATCCCGGTCGTGGCGGCGATTTCCGCGCCGTCGAGCGCGGCGGTGGCGTTTGCCCAGGCCAGCGGTCAGACCCTGGTCGGGTTCCTGCGCCCGGACGGTGCCGGCGGCATGCGAATGAATGTTTACGCGGGCACCGTCGCGGATTGATGCTGTCGGATTGGCTTCCGTGAAAATCACATCCAAATCTTTGCCGAACTGTAGGGCGGGATCGCTGATCCCGCCGAGAGACTTTCAACTGCGAAAGGCGGGGTCAGCGACCCCGCCCCACATCCGATTCTGCATCCCATGAAACACTGGCTCGTTCTCTTCCTGTTCATCGCCGCTCCGCTGCTGGCCCAACCGCGTGACGAATCGTTGGCCGAGCGCGGCCTGCGCCAACTGGTGGAACGCCAGCGCACGCTGCTGGCGGGCGCGGCCAAAGCGGGCGACGACTTTGACGAGGCCGCCTTCACGACGCAGATGCAGCAGCTTTGCCAGGCCTATGAATCGTTTTTGCGCGACAATCCCGAGTTCGCCGCCGGTTACGCCGCCTACGGCTATCTGCTCGGCAAAATCGGCATGGAACGCGAAGGCGTGGTGATGCTGCTCAAGGCGAATCAATACGATCCGGACATCCCGCTGGTGAAAAACCAGATCGGCAACTACCTCGCTGAGCACGGCAAACCGCTGGAGGCGGTCAACTACTACCTCGCCGCCATCAAGCTCGAGCCCAAGGAACCGCTGTATCATTACCAACTGGGCACTTTGTTGCACAACTCGCGCGACACGTTTCTCGAGTCCGGCGAGTGGACGGCCGACGGCATCGACAACGCCATGCACGAGGCCTTCCGCCAGGCCGCCGAACTGGCCCCGGATCGCTTCGCGTTCGTTTACCGCTACGGCGAATCGTTCTACGATATGCCCAGTCCCGATTGGGCCAAGGCGCTGCAAGTCTGGGCCGGGTTGGAGGAACTCGCGACGACCGAGATCGAACGGCAGACGATGCGCCTGCACGCAGCCAATGTCTGTCTCAAGGCCGGCAAGGCGGCGCACGCGCAGGCGTTGCTCGCGACCATCACCGTCCCCGAACTTGACGCCCAAAAACAAAAGCTGGTTGCGCAGATCGCAACCCGTGAAGAGAAGTAACCGACCATGGACTTTGGCCTCGATCCCGAAACCCTGCGCAAGGGCCTGATTTTCTATATCGTGCTCATTACGAGCCTCTGCATCCACGAGTGGGCGCACGCCTTCACCGCGGACAAACTGGGTGACTACACGCCGCGCAACGAGGGCCGCGTGACGCTCAATCCCGTGGTGCACATGGACCTGCTGGGCTCGGTGATTTTCCCGCTGGCGTGTATTTTTTTGTTTCCCGGCGGTTTGCTTTTCGGCTGGGGCAAACCCGTGCGGATCAACCCTTCGAATTTTGCGCGCGAACACCGCACGCGCGACGAGCTGATGGTCACGCTGGCCGGCCCGGGGTCGAACATCGTGCTGGCCTTCATTGCGGCGATCATCGGCGGACTGCTTTTCAAGTTTGAGCCGCGCACGGCCGAGCTTTTCGTCCAGTTGATCGGCATCAACGTGCTGCTCGCGGTGTTCAACATGATTCCGCTGCCGCCACTCGATGGCGGACAGGTGTTGCGCCATGCCGTTGGCATGACCGAGGAGACGTTTTACAACATCGCGCGCTGGAGCTTTCTGATCATCATCATCGCGATCAATATTCCGGGATTCCGCATGCTGCTCGGCACAGTGATGGGCATCGTGAGCTGGCCCATGATGCTGATCTACGAAAAGCTGGCGTTGTAACGCATGCCTCGTAAGCCGGCAGATCCACTGGCGGGAGCGGAGCGGCTGACCACGCCGGGCGATTGGCTTGAGTTCGCGGTCGCGCTCTACGCCGAACATGACCTCGCGCTCGGACAGATCGCCACTGAGGCGCATGACGAGGCGCTGTATTTGATTTTGCACACGCTGGAACTGCCGATGGACAGCGATGAGCGCGTGCTGGCGAAAAAGCTCACGCCGGCGCAGCGGCGCAATCTGACCGAGGTGTTTCGCCGGCGCGTGGTTGAGCATACGCCCGCGGCCTACATCACTCGCGAGGCCTGGCTCAATGATCTGCGGTTTTACGTGGATGAGCGCGTGCTGATTCCGCGCAGCTATTTTTTGGAGATCATTCCGCAGCTCGGCGCTGAAGCGGGATCAGGCGATCCCGCCCTGCATCTAGGGCTGGACCGCAAGAAGGTGCGGCACGTGGTCGATGTGTGCACCGGCTCGGCCTGTCTCGCGATCGTGCTGGCAAAACATTTTCCGTCGGCGCGGGTGGACGCGGTGGACCTTTCGCCCGATGCGTTGGAGGTCGCGCAGATCAATGTGCGCGCGCATGGCCTCACCAAACGCGTCACGCTGCATCAAAGCGATGTGTTCGATGCCGTGCCACCGGTGCGATACGACATCATTCTCAGCAATCCGCCCTATGAGCCGAGCGCGCACTGCGACAAGCTGCCGCTCGAGTTCACGCGCGAACCGCGCCTGGCCCTCGATGGCGGGGGCGACGGACTCGACATCATTCGCAAGCTGCTCCGTCAGGCGCGCGACCGGCTCACCCCGCAGGGCATCGTGCTGATCGAAGTCGGCGGGCTCGGCCCCGCGATGGATCGTGAGTTCGCCGCGCTCAAGCCGCGTTGGCTGCCCACGGCGGACGGTTCAGATTGTGTCTGCTTGATCGAGGCCACGCGTCTGCGAGCTTGGCATGAGTGAAGAGGCGCGCGGCGGGGATGCCGCGTCCCCACTTACGCTGACTCTGATGGAGTCAGCGGCGCCCTCGCCGCGCAGACGATCCGGTCCGAAACTTAATCCTGCTTAATTTGGCGCACCGGCAGGCCGGCGCCGGCCCAGTGCTTGAAGCCGCCGGCATTGGCGACTTTGAAGCCCTCTTTTTCGAGGATGTTCGCGGCGATGCCGGAGCGATTGCCCGAGCGACAGTAGAGGATCAGTTCCTTGTCCTTGTTTTGCTCGAGGAACGTCTTCCATTGCGTGCGTTCGCCGCGCAGATCGCTGAGCGACAGGAGCGCGGCGGGCGCGGCTACGCCGGAGTCGGCCCATTCGGCGGGCTCTCGCACATCGACCAGCACGGCGGTGCCGGCCTTGACCCGGTCGGCGGCGTCCTGCGCCGGAATGATCTCACCGGCCAGCAGACGGGGGGCGAGCAGCAAGGCGATGACGACAATCGTGACAATAATGAGGAGTTTCATGGGGTTGTTTATTCTTCCAACAGGCTGCGCAGCATCCACGCGGTTTTCTCATGCAATTGCATGCGCTGAGTCAGGAGATCGGCGCTGGCTTCGTCGCCGGCTTTTTCGACCACCGGAAAAATTGAGCGCGCCGTGCGCACCACGGTCTCATGTCCGGTGACCAGCAGGCGGATCATCTTTTTCGCCTTCGGCACGCCCTTGACCTCCTTGATGGAACTCAGGCGCATGAAGTCGGTGTAGGTGCCGGGGGCGGCCACACCCAAGGCGCGAATGCGTTCGGCGATCACGTCCACCGCCGTGGCGAGCTCGGTGTAATGCTGCTCGAACATGACGTGCAGGGTTTGAAACATCGGGCCGGTCACGTTCCAGTGAAAGTTGTGCGTCTGAAGATAGAGCGTGTAGGAGTCCGCGAGCAGGTGGGAAAGGCCCTCGGCAATTTTCACGCGATCGGCCTCCTTGATGCCGATGTCGATGGCGATGGATTTGTCTGGGTTCATAATGGGTAGTCTAGGCTGATTTTCGGGCGGGTCAAACGGCGGGGTCTGCGGCGCGCCGGTTGGCCATGTAATACAGGACCGGCACGGCCATGCGGCTGATGAGCAGCGAGGCGATCTCGCCGAACATCAAACTGATCGCGAGCCCTTGGAAGATCGGGTCCTGCAGGATCACACTCGCACCGACGACCACCGCGAGTGCGGTGAGCAGCATCGGGCGAAACCGCACGGCGCCGGCCTCGACCACGGCATCGCGCAGATTCAAACCCTCGCCGCGGCGGAGCTCGATGAAGTCGACTAGGATGATCGAATTGCGCACGACGATGCCGGCCCCGGCCATGAACCCGATCATTGAGGTGGCGGTGAAGAAAGCGCCGAAGGCCCAGTGCGCGGGGAGAATGCCGATAAGCGAAAACGGGATCGCGGCCATCACGACGAGCGGGGTCACGTAGCTGCGGAACCAGCCGACCATGAGCATGGCGATCAGCACGAGCACCGCGGCGAAGGCGAGACCGAGGTCACGAAACACCTCGAGCGTGATGTGCCATTCGCCGTCCCACTTGAGCGCGGGCTCCAGATCGTCGAGCGGCAGGTTGAGATGGTAGATCGGCAGCTCGGCCACGCTGGCCCCGAATTCGCGCGCATCGATTTGGCCGATCGCGCGATTGATTGCGAACAGGGCGTAGGCAGGACTTTCGACCTCACCGGCGACGTCGGCCGTCACGTAGGTGACCGGCTTCAGGTTCTTGCGGTAGAGATTGCGTTCGCCCGGCCCGGACTCGAGGCGGACGAGTTCCGACAGGGGCACGAGGGGCGCGGCGGGATTCTGATCGGCGCGGACCAGCAGGTTCAGCACGGCCGCGGTGGTCGGTCGGTCAGCGGCGGACAGTTCGACGAGGAGCGGCACGTCCTCTCGTTCCTGATCCACGTGGAGAATGCCCGCCGGGATGCCGGCGGTGGCGAGCTGCAGGGTTTGCGTGATCGCTTCCGTGCTCACGCCATGCAGCGCGGCCTTCTCCTTGTCGACGACGTAGCGGACCCTGGGTTGGAGGTCTTCGACATACCAATCGAGATCCACCACGCCCTTGGTCTGGGCGAAGATTTCGCGCACGCGATCGGCGAGGGCGATGCGCTTGGTCTCGTCCGGACCGTAGATTTCGGCCACGAGCGACTGGAGGACCGGCGGACCGGGCGGCACCTCGGCCACGACGGCCACGGCTCCGTGGCGCTTGGCGATCGGCGCGACCTTTTCACGCAGGCGCTTCGCGATCGGGTGGCTTTGATCGGCGCGATCGTGCTTGGCCACGAGGTTGACCTGAATGTCCGCGACATTGGGGCCGCGGCGCATGAAGTAGTGGCGGACGAGGCCGTTGAAATTGAACGGCGAGGCGGTGCCGGCGTAGATCTGCAGATCGCGCACCTCGGGTTCGTGGCGAATGGCCGCGGCCATTTCCTGGGCAATGCGCGTGGTTTGTTCGAGCGTCGTGCCCTCGGGAGTGTCGATGACAATCTGGAACTCCGACTTGTTGTCGAAGGGCAGCATCTTGATCACCACCGCACCGCTGAACACGAAGCCGATGGAGATGACCAGCAGCCCGACGATGCCGCCGAGGAACACCCACCGCCAGCGCGCATGGTCGAGCAGCGGTTCCATGATCCGGTGATACAGTCGGGTGAACCAATCGTCGCCGCCGCCGTGTTCATGTTCAAACGTCAGCGCGGAGCGTTCCGCTTCGGGCAGGGTCTCCTCGCAGGTGAAGCGCCGCCGCAGCACCCGAATGGCGGCCCACGGCGTGATGGTGAACGCGATGAAGAGCGAGAACAGCATCGCGGCAGTCGAACCGATCGGAATCGGCCGCATGTAGGGCCCCATCAAGCCGCCGACGAACGCCATGGGCAGAATGGCCGCGATCACCGCCCAGGTGGCGAGAATCGTGGGGTTGCCCACCTCGGTCACCGCTTCCAGCGCGACTTGGGTGAGCGATTTTTGCCGGGCTCCGGGCAGGCGCACGTGCCGCACAATGTTTTCGACGACCACGATCGCGTCGTCCACCAGAATGCCGATCGAGAAGATCAGCGCGAACAGCGTGATGCGGTTGAGCGTGTAGCCATAAAGGTAAAAGACGAGCAGGGTCAGCGCGAGCGTCGACGGAATGGCGAGCAGCACGACCAGGGATTCGCGCCACCCGAGGAACACGAGGATCAGCAGCGCCACCCCGAAGACGGCGATGCCCATGTGCAGGAGCAGTTCGTTGCTCTTTTCCGCGGCGGTGTGGCCGTAGTCGCGCGTCACTGTGACCGTGACATCGGCGGGGAGCAGCGTGCCCTTGAGGGTGTCCACCTTGGCGAGCACTGCGTTGACGACATCGATGGCGTTGGCACCGGGGCGTTTCGCAAGCGACAGGGTGACGGCCGGCTCGATCACATTCGAATCGCCGCCGGCAAAGAGGACGTAGTCAACCGGCTCGGCGCCGGCGTCGCGGATCGTCGCCACGTCGCGCAGATAGACCGGGCGTTGCTGGTGCACGCCGATCACGACCGCCCCGACCTCGGCGGCGGTGCGGAGAAATTCGCCGGTTTCCAACAGGATCTCGTGGTTGGCAAACGGGCGCGAGCCATGCTGCAGCTGGCGGTTCGCCGCCTGCAGGGCGGGAATGATGCCGAGTGCGGTCAGACCGCGGTCGGCGAGCGCGGCGGGGTCGAGCTGCACCCGCACGGTGCGCGTGACGCCGCCAATGAGGGTGGTTTCGGCGACCTGCGGAATGGATTTCACCGCGTCATCCACCTGGGCGGCGAGCCGGCGCAGGGTCAGGTGATCCTGAGTCGGGGAGTGCAGGGTGAGGGCGAGCACCGGCACATCGTCGATGGTCCGCGGTTTGACGAGGGGAGGGCTGACGCCGGGCGGGATGCGATCGCGATTGGCTTCCAGCCGTTGGTTCAGGCGGACCAAGGCGGCTTCGATGTCGGTCCCGACCTTGTAGCGCACGATGATCATCGCATTGCCGGGACGCGAGGTGGAGTAGAGGTATTCGACGCCGGGAATTTCCCAGAGCAGTTTCTCCACCGGCCGCGTGATGCGGTTTTCCACTTCCGCGGCGGTGGCGCCGGGCATGGCGACGAGCACGTCGATCATCGGCACCTTGATCTGCGGCTCCTCTTCGCGCGGCAGCATCAGCACCGCAAACAGTCCGAGCAGAATCGACGCGATGACCGCGATCGGCGTCAGCTTCGAATTGATGAAAAACGCGGCGAGCCGTCCCGCCGCGCCGGTGGGTTTGGGATCGGCGCTCATGGCTGCGACATCAACGGTTGGCCGTCACGCAAATGGGCGGGCGGATTCAATACCACCGATTCACCCGCTTCGAGACCGGACAGGATTTGCACGCTTGGACCCAGAGTGGCGCCGGTGCGGACGATCCGCAGCTGGGCGCGGCCGTTGACGACGACGAAAACACGCTCCATCTGGCCGAACGCCTGCACGGCGGATTGCGGTGCGCTGATCATCGTTGCCGGGCCCAGCGGCCACAGGGCGCGGACAAACTGGCCTGAACGAACGCCGGCGGATGCGGGCAGGGAGATCTTGGCAAGGCGCGTGCGCGACATCGCGTCCGCCGAAGGGGACAATTCCACCAAGGTGCCGGCCAGGTTCTGCCCGTCGATTTGCACGGCGATGGCGGTGCCGATCGCAATGCTGGCGAGGGATTCCGGCACCGGGACCTCGGCGCGCAGATCGGAGGTGCCTTCGAGAGTGAAGAGGGGCTGACCCGGGGCGGCGAGATCGCCGGCGTTGATCCAGTCCTCCGTGATGACGCCGTCAAAGGGTGCCGCCACCTGGGTGTAGCCGACCATGGCTTGAGCCTCGGCCAGCCGGGCGCGCGCGAGGCGCAATTGGTCGGCGGCGAAGCGCACGCTTTCCGCTGCAGCCGCGCCTTTTTCCGCCAGCGAGGCTTCGCGGGCATAGTCCCGTTCGGCTTGGCCGACTGCGGCGCGGGCTTGTTCCAGTTGGGCGCTGAGTTCGCCGGCGTTGATCCGCACCAGCACCTCTCCGGCCTTCACCTGCTGGCCGACCGCGAGATCGGCCGTGGCCACGGTGCCCATCACGCGGGCCGCAACGGCGGCCCTTTCCAACGGGCGCACCATGCCCGCCACGACGCGGGTCTGCGGCCGTTCGACGGCCTCGACCACGGCGGTCGATACCGTGACGGCGGGCAGCGCCTCCGCGGGGGAGGCGGAATTGTGACGGCTGCAACCGGCCGCGATTCCGACGAGCAAGATGAGGGGAAGGAGTTTCATGCGAGGTTTACCGGGAGGAGCGACCGCCGAAATGGATCACATCGTTTTCATCAACCCACTTGAGTTTGCGGAGCACGAGCGACGGTGGACAGAACCCGGTGAACGCGGACTGGATGAGATTGAGACCGACAAAGCACGTGAGGAGCAGCCACCACGGACTGACAAAGTGGGCCAGCGCGACGCTGAGCAGCACGAACGAACCGGCCAAGGTGCGGATGAAGGATTCAATGGTCATGATTTAAAATAAATTATATGAGCATATGCGTATATACTTGCAATAAAGTCAAGCGCGGGCTTGGTTATTTTCATGGCCAAGAAATCCCATCGTGCATTGTCCGAGGAAGCGCTGCAGCTCGTGGCGGCGCGTTTCAGCGTGCTGGCGGAGCCCATGCGGTTGCGCTTGATCCAGGCGTTGTTCAATGGCGAGCGAAACGTGAGCCAGCTGGTGGAGGCCACCGGTGGCACGCAAGCCAATGTCTCGCGGCACCTGCAAACGCTGACCGGGGCGCACATTCTCTCGCGCCGCAAGGATGGCCTGCAGGTCTTTTATTGGATCAGCGACCCGAGCATCCCGCAGTTATGCGACGTGGTCTGCACCACGATCCAAAATCAGATAGCAGAACAGTCACGTTCATTCGCGGCGTAGGCGAAGGTCGCGTAGCGCGCTATTTCGTCAGCTCGTAGAGGGCGTAGCCGGCGAAGAGGTTGGGCAGGAGCGGGCAGGGGGTCTTCCAATCGCCGAGCAGGTGCACGCGGCGGCTGATGCGAATGCCCTTGATCGAGCAGAAGTGCTCGAAGTCGGCGATGGTCACCGGATTGGACGGCCGGCTCTCAAACCACTCGGTCGTGTAAACGGCGTTGCGGGTTTTGCGGCCGCGCACGAGCGTATCGATGCGGTTTTTCCAGAACCCATGATTGACGAATCCGACGGTCACCGCGCGGCTGACGCGCAGGGCCTCTAAAATCACGTCGGTCGGATTATCCAATTCCTGCACGGTGCGGGAACAGATCACGCGATCGAAGTGGTTGTCCGCAAACGCGCGCGTGAACGTGCGCATGTCACCCTGGTAGGCGGTGACGCCGCGCTTCACACATTCGGAGATCTTGTGAAAATCCAGATCCACCCCGATGCCCTTGATCTGTTTGTTTTGCATCAGGTAGGTGAGCAGGGCGCCGCGGCCGCAGCCGAGGTCGAGCACATGCGTGCCGGGTTCGACCCATTCGCCGATGATCTCCATATCCACGGTGCGTTTTTCGACGGGCTGGCTCATGGTCAGATGGAAAAGTCCACGACGGTCTCGTGGCTGCGTTCAAGAAAGCCCCGCACCAGGGCGTAGAGGTCCTCGGATTCGAGCAGGAAGGAGTCGTGGCCGAGGTCGGTGGCGAGTTCGGTGTAACAGGCCCGTTTGCCCGCGCGGAGCAGCGCGAGGGCGATGTTGCGATTCTGCTCGGGTGGAAACAGCCAGTCGCTGGTGAAGCCGACGACGAGCGTCTCGGCCTGCACGGGGGCGAAGGCCGCCTCCAGCGAACCGTAGGCGTAGGCGAGGTCGAATTGGTCGAGCGCGCGCGTGATGTAGAGATACGAGTTGGCGTCGAAGCGATTGATGAAGCTTTGGCCTTGGTAGCGCAGGTAACTCTCCACTTCGAACTGGATGTCGAAGTTGTAGGCGTCGCCGTTGGCCGCGTCGGCGCGTTTGCGGCGGCCGAATTTGCGGTCCATCGAGGCATCGGACAGGTAGGTGATGTGCGCCATCATGCGCGCGATGGCGAGACCCACGCGCGGTCCGCCGTCGGCGGGATAGTTGCCCTGGCTCCACGCGGGGTCCTGCATGATGGCCTGGCGGCCGACCTCGTTGAACGCGATGGCTTGGGCGCCCTCCCGCGCAGTGGTGGCCATGGCGAGCAGGCGGCGCACGAACGACGGATAAAGAATCGCCCATAGCATGGCCTGCATGCCGCCCATGGAGCCGCCGATCACCGCGTGCAGCGTGAGCACGCCGAGGTGGTCCATCAGCAGTTTCTGCGCGCGCACCATGTCGTGAATGGTGACGAAGGGAAACGTGATGCCGTAGCTGCGGCCGGTTTCGGGATTGAGGGACGACGGGCCGGTGCTGCCGGAACAACCGCCGAGGCAGTTGGTGCAGATGACAAAGAACCGATTCGTGTCCACGGCCTTGCCGGGGCCGATCAGATTATCCCACCAACCCGGTTTGCGATCATCGGCCTTGTGGCGGCCGGCGCAGTGGTGGTCGCCGCTCAGCGCGTGACAGATGAGAATGGCGTTGTCGCGGGTGGCGTTGAGTTCGCCGTAAGTCTCGTAGCGCAGCGTGAACCCCGGCAGCGTCTGGCCGCTTTTGAACGTAAACGGTTTGTCGTGGACAAAGTCCTGCGGCACGACGATGCCGACACCACCGTCCGCGGCAGCGGGGTCGGCGGACGCGGCGAGGTCATCCAAATCGGGCATGGGTCCAAGCAGACAACGGATGCGGTTTTGATGCAAGCGGCGGCCGGGTCATACAGTCCGGATGCAATCTGGCCCGCTTCACCGGTTCGGTTTATTCGTGCGCGGCGGCGCTGACGGCATCGTCCATTTCCTCGTTGGAGAAAACCGCCTGCACGTCGTCGAGTTCCTCCAGCAGATCGTGGAGTTTTACGAGCGTCTTGGCGGCGGCGATATCGGTCACCGGAATCGTGCTCGTGGGGATGTAGCTGATTTCCGCGCTTTCGGTCTTGATGCCGGCGTCCTCGAGTGCGTGCGTGACCTTGTCGAACTGGTGGATGTCGCAGCGCACTTCAAAGCCTTCATCGCTGGTGAGCACGTCGTCGGCGCCGGCCTCAAGGGCGATCTCCATGAGCTTGTCCTCGGTGGTCTGATCCTTCGCGATGAGGAACTGGCCGGCGTGCAAAAACTGAAACGCGACCGCGCCGCTTTGCGCGAGGTTGCCGCCGAATTTGGAAAATGCGGACCGGACTTCCTGCGCGCTGCGCGTCTTGTTGTCGGTCGTGACCTTGACGACGAAGGCGACGCCGCCGGGTCCGTAACCTTCGTAAGTGATTTCCTCGAACACCACGCCGGGCAGTTCGCCGGTGCCCTTCTTGATCGCGCGATCCACGTTGTCGGCCGGCATGTTGGCCTCGCGGGCCTTGAACAGGAGCGTGCGCAGGCGGGCGTTGCCGTCGGGATCGCCGCCGCCGGCCTTGGCGGCGAGGGTGATGTCACGCGACAGGCGCGAGAACACCTTGCCGCGGCGCGAGTCGGTGACGGCCTTGGCGCGTTTGACTTTGGACCACTTGTTATGTCCGGCCATGGGACGAAGGGGTTGAGGGTTATTTCTTGCGCGGCGTGACGTTCTTCACGCGACGGCCGCCGGCGGGGGCGGGCGTCGGGGCGGGGTCGCCGTCATCCTTCATGCGGTTGATGACGAGCTGCTGGCCGATCGTGAAGGCGCCATTGACCGTGGAGTAAAGGGCGAGGGCGCAGGAGAAGTTGTAACAGAACAGCGTGAAAATCCACGGCATGAACTTCATGATCTTCACCTGGGCGTTGTCGGTCGAGGGCATCGGCGTCAGCCGCATCTGGATGATCATGGTCGCGCCCATGAGCAGCGGCATGATGTTGATCGGCAGGCCGAAGACGCGCGCGACGGTGTCGGGCGCGGCGAGATCGCTGGCCCAGAGGAAGGACTCGAAGCGCAATTCGGCGGCGCTTTGCAGCATGATGAAGAAGCCGAAGAAGAACGGCATGGTCAGCAGGATCGGCAGGCAGCCGCCCATCGGATTGACCTTGTGCTTCTTGAACAATTCCATCGTGGCCTGCTGCATCTTCTGCGGGTTGTCCTTAAACTTTTCGCGCAGCTCTTTCATCTCCGGCTGGAGTTTCTGCATGCGCTTGCCGGACTTCGCGGCCGCGAGGGTCAGCGGGAGGAAAACGATCTTCAGGATGAGGGTGGTGATGACGACGGCCCAACCCCAGCCCCACTGGGGTGAAATGGGCTCCATCCAACCGTGCACCCAGTCCATCATGGTGAGCAGGATCTGACTGAAGAACCGGAAGAATCCGTAGTGCATGACCTTGTCCTGATCGGCCTTGAACACATCGCCGTTGGAGAGACGGGGATACTCCTTCGGGCCGACATAGAAATCCGCCGCGAGCGTCACCGAAGCCTGCGGACCGAGCGGCTTGAGGTCGAAGAGGGTTTCCGCGCCCAAACCGTGCGACAGGTGCGGGGAGGTCTCCGGCGTGACGTTGAGCGGAACGCGGCGGGTGACGAGGCCGACGCCGGGTTGCGAAGGGGTGAGGATGGTGGTGAAAAACTGATTGCTGAGTGAAGCCCACTGCACCGAGGAGTTGGTGGTCAGTTCGGGAGTGGGCACGCGGGAGCCGATGCCGAACATGCTGAGGAAGCCACCGCCCTCGAGTTTGGTGTTTTCGATGAAATGCTGGTCCTTGCCGTCGGAGTAACCGTTGTTCATCCGCAGACCGTAAACATTGTCACTCGTCGGGATGACCGTGCCGATGCTGAGCGCGAGACGGGGCAGCGCGAGGGTTTCGTCGGTCAGGTTGCGCAGCGTGGTCTCGTGCTTGAGCTGATACGGATCAGTGCCGGGTTCGGATCCGTCAGGCAGATAATAACGGCGGGTGACCTCGATGCGGCCGTCCAGCACGGTGCGGTAAACGACTTCCTTGGCGGTTTGCGAAACCACTTCGAAGCCGGTGTCCTGTCCCAAGCCGGGCAGGTCGACGATGCCGAGCATCGGACCGGTGCGCGGCTGGTTGAGAATATAGTGCTGCGAGGAACCGAGCGTCTCCGCGAATTTGCGCAGGGCGACTTCCTTGATCGCGCCGCCGTAATTGGTCAGGCGCACCTCGATGAAGCTGTTGGCGAGGAGGCTCGCCTGGGCGCCGACGACATCGGTGGAGAGGGCTTTGATTTCGGTGGGCCGGGCCGTGGTCGGGACGGTGGTGACACCCGGGGGTTGATCACTCGTGGCGACGGCGGCCGGAGTGTCCGTGCGGCCGGCGGCGGGGGCCGGCTGTGGCTGCGGCGCGGTAAAATACATGCTCGCGAACGCGGCCAGGAGAAGCGCGACGCCGATGGTGATGTTCTTCTTATCCATGAGAAAGGGATTGGGTGGAGCCGGATTCGACGCGTTGGCAGACCGGCCGCGCCGGGGGCGGCACCGGATCAATGCCGCCCGGGTGCAACGGCGTGCAGCGCAGCAGGCGCCGCAGCGTCAGCCAGCCGCCGGACAGGGCGCCATGAGTGCGCAGGGAGTCGATCGCGTAGTGCGAGCAGGTCGGATAAAACCGGCACCCGTAGTTGGGGCCGAACACCGCCGGCAGAACGGGGGAAATCAGCTTTTGATAAACGCGCACCACGCCGATCAGCAATCGGGCGGGCAACCGGCGGAGCCGGCCAAAGGTGGTGGCGATGAATTCAAGCATGGGACGGCGCGGGCAGTTGCCGGCAAATCGCGGTGAAACGTTCCTCCAAAACCGTGAAAGGCAAGCGATTGAGCGCGCGGCGGGCGACAATAACCAAATCGCCCCCGACCGGAAGCAGTTCCTGATGGCGGCGAAAGAGTTCCCGCAAACGGCGCTTGGCGCGGTTGCGCTGCACGGCGATGCCGACGGCCGCGGTCGAGGCAACGACTCCGACCCGGCGCAATACCGCCGCGGAATCCGGATTTTGCCACCACCAAAAGGTGAAGGCATCGCACTGATAACGCCGACCCTGCTCCCGGGCGCGGCGAAAATCACCCTGGCTGCGCAGGTGCTGCTCAGGGCGGAGACGCATGGCGCGGCCGGCGCTGGGACGGACAGACCTCAGACGACGGTCAGGCGCTTGCGGCCCTTGGCCCGGCGGGAAGCGAGGACCTTGCGGCCGCTCTTGGTGGCTTTGCGGGCGCGAAAACCGATCTGACGGGCGCGCTTCTTGCGATGTGGACGAAAAGTGGGTTGCATGACTATTGACTGGTTAAGAGTTGACTGGAGTGCCTGACGACCGCGCCGCTGTCAAGGGCGGCTTTAAGGGGGTAGTGGTGGGGGCCTCAATAGCCGGCGGCGTGGCCGTCTTTGCGCGATTCACTCGCGCCGATCCAGGTATTGTTGGCAAGGTCGCGGGCCACGGCTTGGTAGCCGCCGAAACCGCCGCGGCTCCGGCGGACGGTGTGGCCGAGCTTTTCGAGGGCCTCAACCGTGCTATCGGGCACCCCGCTCTCGACCTCGACCCTGCCGCCATTGCGCATGGTGGCGGTGTGGTAGTCGGTGGATCCGAGGTGCTGCCAGCGCGCGGCGTCGCCCGCTTCCTGCAGGTTCATGCCGAAATCGATCAGGTTGACGAGAATCTGCACGTGTCCCTGCGGTTGCATCGAGCCGCCCATCAGGCCGAAGGCGAGCCAAGGCCGGCCATCTTTCATGACGAAGGCGGGGATGATGGTGTGGAACGGCCGTTTGCCCGGGGCGTAGTCGTTGGCGTGGCCGTCCTGCAAAGTGAACATTTCGCCGCGGTCCTGGAGGGCGAAACCGGTGCCGGGCACGACGATGCCGCTGCCCATGCCGCGATAGTTGCTCTGGATGAGCGAGACCATGTTGCCCGCGGCATCGGCGGTGCACAGGTAGATGGTGTCGCCGTCGTGCAAGGCGGGGTTGCCCGTATCGAACGAAGCGGCGGCCCGGTCTGCTTGAATGAGCGCCCGCCGCTCGGCCGCATAGGTTTTGGAAAGCAGGCCGCGCAGGGGGATGTGGGAAAACTCCGGATCGGCGTAAAATTTCGCCCGGTCTTCGAATGCGAGTTTCTTGGCCTCGATCATCACGTGCAGGGCCGCGGGGGAATTGAAACCCATGGCGGCGAGATCGTAACCCTCGAGGATGTTCAGCATCTGCAGCGCGGCGATGCCCTGGCCGTTGGGCGGCAGTTCGAACACGTCGTAACCGCGGTAATTGACCGATACAGGGTCGACCCAGGTGGAAGCGTGCTTGGCCAGATCGATTTTGCGCAACCAGCCGCCGTGTTCACGCATGAACGCGTCGATCTTGTCGGCAATCGGTCCGTGATAAAAGGCGTCGCGACCCTGCGTGGCGAGCAGCTCGTAGGTGGCGGCCAGATCGGGATTGCGGAACCGTTCGCCTTTGCGTGGCGCGGAGCCGCCGGGGGCGAAGGTTTTGAGAAAATCGCCGGGCAATCCGTCGTCCTTGGCAGTGTTCACGCCATGCTCCCAGAGGTAGGCGATGTATTCGGTGACGGGAAAACCATCGCGGGCGTAGCGGATGGCCGGGGCGAGCACGTCGGCCATCGGCAACCGGCCGAACTTGCCGTGCAACGCGAACCAACCGTCCACCGCGCCGGGGACTGAAATGGGCAAAAGACCGCGCGGCGGAATCGTGGAGCGGCCGAGCTTGCGCACTTCGGTCATCAAGGTTGCCCGATCCAATCCGAGTGGTGAACGGCCCGAGGCGTTGAGTCCGTGGAGCGTTTGCGTTTTCGCATCCCAGACGATGGCGAACAGGTCGCCGCCAATGCCGCATCCGGTGGGTTCCATCAGGCCGAGCGCGGCGTTGGCCGCAATCGCGGCATCCACGGCGGACCCGCCGGCCTTGAGGACATCAAGTGCGACCTGAGTGGCGAGCGGATGACTCGTGGCCGCCATGCCCTGCGGGGCCAGGACCTCGGAGCGGGTGGCGAAAGAATGACCGGTGACGCGATCCACTTGGGCCAGCGTGGACGTGATGACGCCCAAGGCGAGCGCGGACGTGATGACGAGGCGCATGATGGATTAGAGCGTCAGGAGCACGATCATGGCCGTGATGATGAAGCCAATACCCAGGGTGATGTTGTAGGCGATCGCCAGCAGGAAGGTTTTGGGGAGCGTTTTCCACCACGGATTGGCGAATACGTAGTGCAGCATGAGCAGCGGGTAGAGAATCATCCAAATTTTGCCGGCGGAATCGATCCAACCGGCGGCGGTGGGCGAAACCAGGCCGAACAAGTGTTCCCAGCCTTTTTCGAACATCAACCAAAGGTAGATGAAGGTGTGGAAGTGCAGTGCCAGGACGAGATGCTGCAGATAGACCTGTTTGGTCTTGCGGAACAGGAACCGGGTATAAAGTGCGAACAGCGGCAGGCAGAGCAGGATCAGCTTGGGCAGCGCGATCACAAACCCATGCAACATCTCGGCCTGTCCCTCGGGGGTATCAAGCAGGCGACCCTTTTCGGCAAAAATTCGGCCCCAGCCATCGGTATCTTCGGTCTTCGCCGGGGTGTGGGAATCGCGAAATGCGTCGGCGGCAGCCTTTAACTCATCCACGGCGCGCGGTTCGCCGGAAGGGGCGTCCTTATTTTCCTCGGCGAGCTTCTGCAGCTTTTCCTGCAGCGCGGGATCGTTGACCGAGCCTGCTTTGATGGCCTGCCAGGCTTCTTGGGCGGTGACGCCCTCGCCGTCGATGGTGATCGCGGCATTGGGTCCATCGGCAGTGGATGATCTGAATATCGGCGGCTTGCCCGAATTGCTGTCCATACTGGCGAAGATGAAGAAAAAAATACTGACGAACACATAGAGCCGGAAAGGCGGCACCTGTGAGGCGCGCTTGCCGGCGTTAAACGCCGCCGTCAGCCGGCCGGGACAGAAGAGCAGCGTGAGGAGATTGCGAAACAGCTTGGTGTCGAAATGGAAGAAACTCTCCAAGGCTTCGAGAAACGTGTGGCGGAACGAACGGTTGACGTCGAAATCGTGCTGACCGCAGCGATGACAGAACGGCCCGCGCAGCGGCGTGCCGCAATTTTGGCAATGGCTGTTGCCGGCGCTGTGATGAGGCGAACCCTCGGTGGCGTGCGCCACGGTGGCGTCCGCGGCGACGGCTGAGGGGAGCAAGTCGGAAGAATCCGGCAGATCGGAGGGGCTGGACACGCGGCGAGCAGAGCAGGAGGCGGACCATCGTGCAACCCTGCGGCGGGCCGTTATTGCGGTTCATCCGGCGGGAAGTCGTCGTAGTCGGGCGGGGGTTCCGGCGCGGGCTTTGGCTGGGCCAGCCGCCGGCCGAGACTGCGGTCGATTTCCTCAAGTTCGGGCTTGGGGATGCGGGTAAAGGCGATGCGCATCGGCGCGTAGCCGGTCGAGCCGTGGGCGCCGCCCAGATAAACGGCGTTCTTGCCCAGCGTCTTGTTCAACTGGTCGACCGCCGCGAACAGTTTGGTGCGCGAATGTTCCTGCGGGGCGGAAAACAGATCGGGGGTGTGATCACCGGCAGGCAGCAGATGATGCAACATGACGCCGATTTGCCGCGGGGCCAGCCGGCGGTGCCCGCGCGGCCGGCTCGCCCAGATCTGGTTGAGCGCGCGGGTAAGCTGGAGCGTGTCCTGCGTTTCATTGAAACGGCAATCGCCGGCCCAGTGCACGTCGTCGGGATAGCGCACGCTGACGTGCAACGCGCCGGCATAGAAGCCTTCGTCGCGCAGGCGCATGGCGGCTTTTTGCAGCAGCCGGTGCAGCACACCGAGGGCCGCCTCCGGGCTGCGCAGCTCGGGCGGTAGCACGTGGCCGTGACCGATCGAACGCTGTTTCGCCGGCTCGCGGTCGAGTTGTTTGCCACGCAACAGATCGTAAAACCGCGCGCCTTCGACATTGCCCCAGACGCTGCGCAAGCGCGCGCTGCTCGCGGCATAGAGCTGCGCCACGGTGTTGATGCCAGCCGCGCGCAGGCGCTTTTCCATGTTCGGGCCGATGCCGGTGAAATTGCCGAGCTCAACGCCGCGCTCGATCAACGCGGCGGGCAGTTCGTCTGCGTCGAAAGTCACCAGCCCGTCGGGTTTCTGCAGGTCGGACGCGAGTTTGGCGATGAACCAGTTGGGGCCGATGCCGATGGAGCTGCGCACATGGGCCCCGACTTGGGCGGCGATGGCGGCCTTGATCTTGCGGGCCAGCGCCTCGGCATTTTTGCGTTCGCGCAGGCTGCCGCTCAGCTCGCACTCCAGTTCGTCGATCGACTGGACCTTCGCCACGGGCACGCAGGTTTCCACAATCTCCTTCAGCCGTCGGTGATAGTTGATGTAAACTTCCGGGCGCGATTCGACCACGATGAGTCCGGGAATTTGCCGGCGCGCCTCGCTGACGCGCACGTTGCGTTCGAGCCCGAGTTGCTTGGCCTCAAGACTGACGGCGATGGCACCGGTGGTCTCGGCCATGACCGGCACGACGATGACCGGTTTGCCACGCAGCTCCGGCCGGTCCTGCTGTTCGACCGAGGCGAAGTAGGAATTGAAATCGATGGCGAGCGCGCGGAGCACAGCGGGATTTTTGCGCCGCCAAATTTCGCTGTCAAACCGCCGCCGGAAACAACAGTGTGCTTGGTGATGTTGGCAGCATCGGCCGCTGGATTGGTTTACGCTGTGCGCACCTGGGACGGGGAGTATTTCTCCCGCGATGTGCCCGGTGGCGTGGTCGCGACCCCGGCCCGCAGTCGGTTGTGGCGGGTGGCGCTCGATGGCGGTGATTGCACCGCTTTGACGGGGCCGGAGGAAAACGCGGAGCATCCGCAAGTCACGCGCGACGGACGGTGGGTGTATTTTCAAGCGCAAGTGCAGGGACTTTGGCGGGTGCGGCGCATGCGACCGGACGGCGTGGAGATGGCCTCTGTGGCGCCCGTTGATCCCACATGCAGTGCCTACGGTGCTGCTCTGTCCGCCGATGGTTCGCAGGTGGCGTGGACCCAGCACGACGGGCGCACCGGCGCGACCTTTCTGGCCCAGGCAGACGGCACGGGTGCCCGTCGGATCGCGCCGGAATTTGGTTATATCTACATGGCTGCGGTGGATGCATCGGCGCGTCGGGTGGTTTTTTCCGGACCCGCGCGCGATTATCGCTTGGGTCTGGCGGAAGCGCCGGACTGGGAACCGCGCGTGCTGACGCCGGATTTGCCGGACGCTTTTGTGCCGCAATTCACTCCGGACGGCGGGGCCGTGGTGTTCATCGACCGGCGCGGCGGACTGTATGTGATGACGCTTGCCGGCGCGGAACGCCGACAGCTGGCGGATCGGGTGCAGGTGGAGTTTTTCCTGTCGCCGCAGGACGAACACGGCTCGACGGATGTGCCGTCGATCTCACCGGACGGGTGCAAAGTCGCTTTTGTGCAAACCGGTTGCAACTCTCCGCCGCAGATCGCCGTGGTAGAAATCGCGACCGGGCATGTGGAAGTGATGACCCGACTCCCGGGTGTGTGCGGTCGGGTGCGGTGGAGTCCGGACGGAAAGCATCTGGGTTTCGTTTCGTTTGTCGGTCCACGGCCGCAACTCTTCGTCATGGCTGCGGCGGGCGGCGCGCCGCGGCAGATCACTCAGGAAATCGGCGCGGTGTGCGCGTTTGACTGGATTCCGGTGCCGGCACCGGCTGATATGGGGCATGCGCATCGCGGTATTTTCAGACACGCATGATTTCTTCCCCAGTTTGCTCGCTGAGCGAATGGAAGCGGCGGACGAAATCTGGTGTTTGGGCGACGTGACCCAGCCTCATGGGTTGGTGGAATTCGAGGTGCTGGGTCCGCCGTTGCGCGTAGTGCGGGGGAATTGTGATGCGCATTGCGCGTGGCCGCAGGATCTGACTTTGGAGCGGGAGCGGATGGTTTTTCATCTGACTCATATTCCGCCGCGGCGGGCACCGCGCGGCGTGCAGGTGCTGTTGCACGGTCACACGCACGTGCCGCGGGACGAGATGATTGGCGGCGTGCGCTGGCTCAATCCCGGCAGCGCTTCGCAACCCCGCGGCGGCACGGCGGCGAGTTTTGCGTGGCTGGAAGTGAACGGTGGAAAATTGACGCGGTGGGAGGTTGTGCGTATCTGAGTCCCATGTCCGAGCAGGCCAAATCCTCGCTGCCCAATCTGCTCAGCGCCGCCCGGCTGCTGTTGATGCCCGCGGCGTTGATGGTCGCTTTGGCGGGTTCGAAATCGTGGTTTGTGATCCTGCTGACCGTGGCGCTGATCACGGACGCGATTGACGGACCGATCGCCCGCTGGCTGCGCGCGGAGAGTGAATTCGGCCGCAAGCTCGACAGCGCGGCCGACTACGTGACGCTGCTGTCCGGCGTGGCTGGCATCGCGATTTTGTGGTCGGACATCATGCATCGCGAACTGCCTTGGGTGGCGTCGGGGCTGACCATGTTCTTCGCGGTGATCGTCTATGGTTTTGTGCGGCTGGGTCGCGCGCCGTGTTATCACACCTGGATGGCCAAACTTTCGGCGGTGGCGTGTGCAATCTCGCTGGTGCCGCTGCTGGCGGAATGGACCGAGGTCCCGTTTCACTTTGCGGTGATTCTGCTCATGATCGGCGGCGTGGAGGAGCTCGTCATCATCAGCCTCGTGCCGTGGCACACGGGGCAGGTGCGCACGTTCTGGCATGCGCTGAAGCTGCGGCGTGAGCGGAAGGCCGGCGGATGAATCCGGATGATCAGCAGGATTTGCTGGGGTTGATGGATGCCGCGCAAACGCCGGCCGGGGCGGACATCGTCTTTCAACGCAGCGCCAAGGCGCGGCACTATCGGTTGACGTTGCGGCGCGACGGCACGGCGGTGGCCACGATTCCGTTGCGCGGGTCGCAACGGGGGGCGGAGCAGTTCGTGGCGCAGCATGCGGAGTGGCTGGAGCGGGCGCGTTCGCGTCAAGCCGTGCGGCCGCGGGCCGCGGAGGTGTGGGTGCCCGGCACGCATGTGCTGTGGCGCGGCGAGATGTGCGAGATTCGCGTGGCTTCCGCGGGAGAGCGGCCGCAGGTCTGCCTCGCGGCGGATGTGTTTCGCGTGCCCGGTTTCGAAGGGGATTTGCGGCCGACGCTGGAGGCGCATTTTGCGCGCCGGGCGAAGATTGAACTGCCGGCGCGCACTTGGGAGCTGGCCGCGCTGACGGGCGTGGAGGTGAAACTCGTTGCGGTGCGCAACCAGCGCTCCCGGTGGGGATCGTGTTCCGCCAACGGCACGATTTCACTCAACTGGCGACTCGTGCAGACGCCCGATTTCGTGCGCGACTACATCATTTACCACGAGCTGATGCATCTGCGCGAAATGAACCACTCGGAGCGTTTCTGGGCACGGGTGGAGGAGGTTTGCCCCGACTGGCGCAGCGCCGAGCGCTGGTTGAAACGCAATGGCAGCCTGCTCGGGCTGTGAGGGCGTTTTGATCCGGCGTCGCTTGAGATCACCGGGGCGGCCCGCTCAGCGGATATCGAGCAGCTCGACCTCGAACACGAGCGTGGCCCGGGGCGGGATGGTCGGCGGCCGGCCGTTCACACCGTAGGCCAGCCAATAGGGAATGATCAGGGTGCGCTTCTCGCCTTTGCGCATGTTGAGAAAGGATTCATCCCAGCCTTGAATGACCTGGCCCAAGCCGACGCGAAAGGTCAGCGGCACGCCTTTGTCGTAGGAGCTGTCAAAGACCGTGCCATCGAGCAGACGACCCTGGTAATCCACCACGATTTCCTGACCGATCTTGGGAGTGGGGCCTTCACCGGCCCGGCGCGGCACATACATCAGGCCCGACGGCTGGCGGTGCTTGCTCGTGAATTGTTTTTCCACCAGCCAGGCGTCCTCGGTGCTGAGCTCGGCCCGGCCGCTGTTTTCCATGGCGAGACGCATCGTGCTGTTGATCGGCCGGCCGGGATCTTTGCGGGCGAAGATTCCCGAGCGCACCACCAGGGCGAGCGTGAGGAGGCCAAGTCCGACAAGGGCGATGATCAGAAAATTGCGCATGAGAAGGCCCACCGTAGCGGTGCCGTCGGCGGGCGCAAGTCAGGGCCGCGGTTCAAACTTATCGAACAGCACGGCTACTACGGCATCCACCCGGCACTTCAAATTTTCCGCCTCGGTCAATGGGCGGGCGTAGGCCGCCGCGGTGGCGGCTTGCAGTGCTTCGCCCAACCGGTCCGCCTGCTCAAGCAACGCGTGCTTGGCGTGGTGCAAGGCGCTGTCCTGCATGAATTCTTTCACCGTGCCGGACCGGCCCATCAGCACCGGCAATTCGCGTTCGCCGATCCACAGCCCCCATCGGTCGATGTCGGCAAACCACGTGACGACGATGCCGCTTTCGGCGAAACCGAGCTGCCGGGCCAACGCGCCGGTATAGGTGCCGGGCCGCTGTGCAGGCGTGGCGGGCTCATAACGACTTGCGAGGCGAATGAAGATCCGCCGCCCGGTCGCGCGTTCGAAGTTGGCCAGCTGGTAATTGAAGTTGGCCGCGCGCGGCACCTCGGTCGGCAGCAGGTTGTCCGGATCGGCGAAATGCGCGTCCGGGCCCGGTTCGGGTTGGCCGGAGTAGGGTTTCGTCGCGGTCCGCAGCGCGGCGAAAGTTTCCGGGTCGTTCCGGAACGCCTGTGCCTCCGCGCCGATGCGCAAAATGCGCACCGCCGTGATCTGGTCGTTGGGTTTGATCAGCGGCAGGATGTCGATTCCGCGCACGGTGCGCCCGAAGACGTTGTGCAGGTAGTTCAGCCGGTTGACCGGCCGCAGGGTCAGGAAAAACTGCGAGCCGTTGGTGTCCGGCCCGGCATTCGCCATCGAGAGGATGCCCGCGGCATCGTGGCGCAGCCCGGGCACGAATTCGTCGGGAAACTCATAACCCGGTCCGCCTTCACCCGTGCCTTCGGGATCGCCGCCTTGCACGACAAAATCGGGCACCACGCGATGAAACGTCAGGCCGTCGTAAAAGGGTTGGCCCGGCTCCGGACCGAGTTTGCCTTCGGCGAGTCCGGTGAAGTTGGCCACCGTCAGCGGCGCCTGTTGATAAAACAGTTCGCAGACGAAGGTGCCGCGCGGCGTGACGAATTCCGCATACAGCCCGTCGGGCAGCGGCTCGCGCTCTTCGCCGGCCAATTGCAGGCCACCCAAACCCAGCATCACCAAGCCGCAGCAAACGGTCCACACGCGGGTAAAACGGGGGGCAGGCATGAGGATGCAGCATGCCCGTTTTTTCCGCGGCATCAATGCCGCAATCACGGACGCGGCTCTACTCCGTCGCGGCGAGCAATCCGTCCAGATCGAGGGTGCGCGTAAACATTGCCAGCTTGCCGTCGGGAGTTTGTGGCCAGGCTTCCTGGGGCCGGTCCCAATAAAGCTCCACGCCGTTTTGATCGGGATCGCGCAGATACAGTGCCTCGCTCACGCCGTGATCGCTGGCGCCTTCGAGCGGAATCTTGGCGACGACCAGCCGACGCAGCGCGTCACCCAGTTCTGCGCGCGTCGGATAAAGAATGGCGAGGTGATACAACCCGGTCGTGCCCGGGGCCGGGGGCCGCCCGCCCGCGCTTTCCCATGTGTTGAGCGCGATGTGATGGTGATAACCGCCGGCGGAGATAAACGCCGCCTGATGGCCGAATTGCTGCGTCAATTGAAACCCGAGCACGCCGCAATAAAACCCCAGCGCCCGATCAAGGTCGGCGACCTTCAAATGCACATGACCGATCGAGACCTGCGGATGAATGGGACGGGTGTTCATGCGGCCCATGGTGCGCGGTTCCGGACATTTTCGCAAATGCCGCATCCCGCACTTGTCTTGCGGCGGCATGAGCAATGAGAGTGCGTTGTGATCATTCTCGATACGATTGCGCCGGTGTTTCTGGTGGTGGCAATTGGTGCGTGGCTGCAGCACAGCAGCTTTGTTTCACCGGGGTTTTTGAAAGAGGCGAATCGGTTGACGTATTGGGTGGGGCTGCCGGCGCTGCTGTTCGTGCAGTTGGCGGCCGGGTTGCCGACCGTGGCTGGTGTCACCGCACCGTTGGCGGTGATGGTGGGCGTAACGGGCCTTCTGCTCGTCGTCGGTCTTGTGGCGGCGCGGTTGAGCGGACTGCGTGCGGGCGGCGCGGCGACTTATGTGCAGGGAACGTTTCGCGGTAATCTCGCGTTTGTCGGGTTACCGGTGGTGTTTGGTCTGCCGAATGTCACGCTGCCGGGCGGACTTCCTTTGCATCAGGCCGCCATCATTCTCGTGGCTCCGATGATGGTGCTCTACAATGTGCTCGGCGTGGTTGTGCTCCAACTCGGGCAGCAACGGTTTGGCCGGGCGATGATCCTGCCTTTGCTCCGGCAGTTGATTGTGACCCCTCCGCTGATCGCCATCCTCGCCGGAATGGTATTCGGCGCGATGGGCTGGACTTTGCCGTCGGTGGCCGGTCGCAGCCTGAATGCGCTCGGTGAGATGGCGCTGCCCTTGGGCTTGTTGGGCGTGGGCGGGTCCTTGGTGACGGCCAACCTCAGGGCCGGTTGGCGCGTGCCCTTGAGCGCGGCTTTGTTGCGCACGATGGTGGCGCCGGTCCTCGGTTGGGTGGTGGGCCGACTGTGCGGGCTCGATCCAATCACGCTCAAACTGGTGATGATCTTTTTAGCCACGCCGACTGCCCTCATTTCCTACGCTGTGGCATTGGCCATGCACGGTGATGAGCGCCTGGCCTCCGGCGTCATCGGCTCAAGCATACTCACGTCGGTGATCGCGCTGAGCGCGATCGTGGCGTGGACCTAGGTCTCACGCCACGATACGTCTGTCAGAGGGCTACGACGGACTGCCCCCTTGGATTAGCTCAGACCGGGCTCACCACGAGGTTGTCGGTCGGAACCTCGACTACGGCTTCGTCGATCACCAAGTCCGCTTCGGTTTCGTTTTGGTCGATCAGCTCTTGGACTGCGTTGTCCGCCACGATGACGGAGTTGCTGGCCTGATCGGCTACGTCAGCGACACTCAAACCGGTGGTGGTCGCGACGGCCGTGGCCACATCGTTGACCGTGGTGCCGACACCGTTGGCGTTCGCGACGGCGACGGCATTGGCGGTGATGCTGCCAACGGCGCTGGATTGACCCGCAGCGATGGCGGCTTGGGAGGCCGCCGCAGCGATTTGGTTAACTTGAGTGGGGTTAGCCGCGACGGCGGCACGGGTGATGGCCACGGCGGCGGTGGGACGCTGGGTAACCACGGTTCTCGTGATCACGGCGGCGGCGGCGGGCCTGGACCTCACCACGGCAGTGGTCAAGGCGGCGACAGCGCCATCGGACAGTGTCGGGTTGTTGACGACGATTGCGGCTGCGGCGGCGGCGATCTGCTCATCGGTGGCCGTGGCCGGATCGAGTCCGGATAAGGCAAGCTGATCTCTGATTGCCGCATCAAACACAGCCTCAGTGGCGGCGTCGATATCGGCTTGGCTGGCCGTATCGAACGTAATCCCATTCGCGGCCAGTTCGGCGGCCACTTGATCGGTGAGGCTTTGGGCGGTGGCGGATGCGGCGAGCAGAAGCGTGGCCGCGACAAGAGAAATGATGGTTCTTTTTTCCATGGTGATGATCAGTTGGACTCTTTTCGTGCTAGGAGCGAGGACGCTGGCGGAGGAGACGTGATTGAGTGGAACAAGAACGAAACTGGTTTGCCAGCCCTACTTATGCGCGAGGAGGAACGGTCTGGAGCGGGTGATTATTGCAGCGTCCCGGCGTGTTCAGAAATCCCAACGATAACGCACGGTCAGGGTGCGTCCGCGGCCGGCGAAGTAATTGTCGTTGTTGGCACTACCGCCAGTGAGCGTCTGCGAGTAGTAGGTGACGTAGTCCTCATCGAGGAGGTTTTCCACCCCGACCGTCATGCCAAAAAAGGGGTCAGGCCGAAACTTGTTAATTTTTGCCCACCCGCGCCATCCGGCTCAGATACACCCGGGCTGATCCCGGGTTGCCCAAGCTAAGTCGCTTGGTCAGCCAATGCACCGGTATGCCATCTTGGCGCAATTTTCCCGCCAGGGCCACCTTCCACGCGGCGAGATTTTTTGCTGTGCGCAAGTCGCTTTCGCTTCGTCCGGCAGCCTGCAATCCCGCCGCGACGAGCTCCTCCCATTTCGCTTCGCGCAAGGCCTGCAATTCCGCGGCCGGCAAGCCTTGGCTCAACGCTTTCGCCGCGTGTTCTTTGGCCAGGGCCCTGCGCCAGCCGTGCGTGCCGATCGCCCAACCCTTCGACATTTCGGCAAACCCCAGCGTCCTTTGTTGTTCCGCATCGCCGGCCAGTTGCGCCAGATGCCCCAAATACGCGTTCCAGCCCGCTTTGCTGGGTCTCAACCCGTGCTGCTCCAGCCACCGCTCCGCGGTCAGCCCCTTGCATCCGGTTGCCTTGATCAACCGCCCCAGACTGCACCAGCGAAACGCCGCCAATTGCTCGATGCTCACGATCCCCGCCCGCACCGGGTTCAAATGGATGTAGTCAACCACTCGCCCCAACGCCGCCGCGTCCTCGACCACCAGCGCGTGATAGCGGCCCTGAAACAGATGCCCGCGCTCCTGGCGCAGCCGGTTGAACCGCGTGGCAAACGTGCTTTGCAGCCAATGCATGCCCGCGACCAGATTCGGCTCCGGCGTCTCCACCGCCAGATGATAATGATTCCGCATCACGACGTAAGCGTGGAGCACCCAGCCATGCCGCCCGACGGTTTCCTCCAGCGTCCTCACAAAAGCCTGGGCCTCCCCGGCCGACAAAAACAAATCGCGCCGGTAATTGCCCCGGTTCAATACGTGATAAACCGCCCCGGGAAACTCCAGTCGCAGCTTTCTCGCCATGCCGGATCAAGCCGGTCGCGGAGCGTAATCACAACTAAAAATTAACAAGTTTCGGCCTGACCCCTTTTCAGGCGACCTTTTCAGGCGACCCC
>JACKPU010000002.1 GCA_024233285.1 Opitutaceae bacterium
GGTTCCTGCATCATTTCTTCAAGCAACGGCAGCATGGCTTCGGCCCAAAGCTGATAGCCGGCGGCATTGGGATGCAGCTGGTCGGGCATGATGATGTTCGGGATGTCGCCGTCATTGCCGAGAAAGGCCCGGGTGAGGTTGAGATAGCGGATGCGTTGACCGTCATCCCAGCGGGCGAGTTCAGTGTTCACGTCGCGGATGATCGCCATCTTCTCCTCCCACGGATCGGGATTGCCATTGCGGGCCCAACGCGGTCCGCGGGGAAAGATGCCGAGCAGGAGGATTTTGGCGTCCGGGAGTTTCTCCTGAATCAGCGCGACGATCCGGCGGTTGCCGGCGATGATTTCGGCGGCGGTATTGGTTCCGGTGTTGTTGGTGCCGAGCATCAGCACGACGACTGCGGGGGCGATGCCGTCGAGTTCGCCATTTTCGATCCGCCAGATGACGTGCTGGGTCCGATCGCCGCCGATGCCGAAATTGGCCGGCTGGTATTTGCCGAAATAGTGTTCCCAGATGTGCGGCGCCTTTCTCCAGCCGTAGGTGATGGAGTCGCCCAAAAATAGCAGGCCGATGGGGCCTGCTTGAGCGCGTGCGAGAAACGATGCATGCAGTTCATGAAACTGCGGATGGCCGGGATTGGTCACCGGCACCAAGGCGTCGTTGGTTTCGGCGGGCGCGGGATTTTGCGCCCAGGTGACGGAAACGATCAGCGTGGCGCTGAACAACAGGCGGGTGAGACGAGTGGGGAGGGACAGTTTCATCGAAAGCATCAGGGGGCCGAGGGGGCGGGCAATTGGGCGGATTGATAGGCGAGCAGCCGCCAGTTGCCGGCTTCGTGACGCCAGACGGCGAGAAATCGCAGGCGAAACGCAAGGTGTTGTTCGGCCGTGCGCACGCGCAAGCTGGCGCGACCGGTGATGACGGCGATGTCGTCGGACGCCCGGTCGATTTGCATCTCTTCGTAATCGTAGGCCTCGTAGCGCATCCGGCTGGAACGCACGGCGGCGAGAAACTCGTCCTTGGTCTGGACGCGTCCGTCGGCGTGACCGTAGCGCAGATCGTCGGACAACAAATCGGCAACACGATCGGCATCGCCGGCGATGGTCGCCATCACGCGCTGGGCGTCGGCGGCGCGAACGTCCTCTTGCAGTGAGGCAGCGTGCAGCAAGGGCGCGATGAAGACGCCCAACCACCAGCAGAGCCGGATCAGCACTCGATGCATCCGGCGCGACGTCGGCCTCATTCCTTGCGGGACAGGAGCCAGAAAGCGTGGATCACGCCGCCGACGCCGAGGAGGAGAATCCACAGGACGAGGTTGATGAACAGATCCTTGCCCGCGCCTTTGCGCATGAACACAGCGACCGGCGGGATGAAGATGCAGAGGATGATTTCGAGTAGGGTCATGGTGGGGAGGGGTTGACTGACGGTGGGGAATATCCTGCGGAACGACAAGCCTGACCTCGAATGTCATGTGCCTGAACCTTTGGCTGGGTGCTCAATCTTGGCCTGTCGCGCCAACAGGCGCTGCATTTTGCGCGCCCGGGCCCGCAGCGCGGGCGTGTCGCCGTGCGCAGCGCAATCGTTGACCAATGCGATCACGCGGGTGCGCTCCTTGGCGAAATCCGCGGGTGCGCTCAGGTGCACGAGACATTCCACCGCACAGGCCCGCACGATGCTGCTGCGATCAGCGAAATATGTTTGGATCAAAGCGATGGCTCGGCGTCGTTCCGTTGCAGTCAGCTGGTCGAGCCGCGGCAGCAACTGGCAAACGTGGGCGCGCACGACCCAGTGTTTGATGTGCGCCACACGCTCCAACAGTTCCTGTTTGTAGGGTTGCAGCACGTCGGGGCGTGCCGCGGCGACTTTTTCGAGCGCGTCGCTGGCGCGCGCCATGATGACTTCGTCATCGCTGGCGATGCCATCAAACAGCTCGTCGATTAACTCAGGCTGAGCGAGCACTTGGGCCGCGACCTCGGCGGAGCGCCCCAGCGTCCGCAAGTCGCCGCCGGCGAGTTGCTCGAGCAGCGTGGGCACGGCCTCAAGGCGTGTCGGTTAACGTGTAGGTCAACAACGGCGCGGGTGTGCCCTCGGTCACGACGTAAATGATGCGTCCGTCCGGGGAAAAGCACACGCCCTCGGCTTGCGGCAGGCCGTGCGAACCGAGTTGCACACCGTCGCGCGCAAAGGCCTCGGCCCATGATTCACCGTCGCGGCGTTCGTAAAGATAGGGTTCGCCGTAGGACAGCAGCACTGCGTGGCGGCCGTCGGGTGTGATGTCGAAACTGCAAGGCATGGCGCGGTATTTGCCCCAAGTGGTTTCGAGCATGGCAATCGGCCCGGTTGGCTCGGGGATGCCGTTGACGTCGCCGACGAGTTCGACTGTGACGGGCGCATCGGTCGATGGCGGTTCGAGCGGCAGGCGGTAGGCGACGGGCGGCTTGGTGCGTTTGGACACGACGTAGATGGCGCGCTCGGCCACATCGACCGCGACGTTTTCACAATCGCGAGGGCCGCCCGGGTAAACGTAGCGGATGACGCGCACGGGATCGACCGTGAGTTCGGCCGCGGGATCCAATTCGGCCGGGTCGGGCTCGGCGATCACGTAGAGCACGCACTCCGCGCGCTGGGCGTAGTTGTCGCCGACATCGGCGGCGATCAGGTAGGAACGCCCGTCGATTTCATAGGAGGCGACGTCTTCCCAATCGTAGTTGACCGCGCCGTTGATGCGGACTGCGCCGCGATAAGTGCCATCGGTGTTCACGGCATAGAGCACGGGTTCGCCGCCACTGTCGTTGTTGATCCAAAGCAGTTCCGCGGTGCGGTGCGACGGAGCGAGCCCGCTGGCTTCATTGATGGTTTCGTGGGTGATGCGGCCGGCGGTGACGGGGCCGTGCCAGCCGGCGATGTCGGTGGCGATCGCGGGCGGCGGGGTGGAGCAGGCGGCCCCGTTGGCGATGAACAGTAATCCGAGGGTGGCGGACAGGATGCGTGGCATATGCAAAGAGCGGGCTTTTTCGCCTGCGGTCGCAAGGAAAATGCCCGGGCGCGAACTGGTGATTAGCGTTGTTTTCACCCGCGCCATCGGACAGGCTCGACCTCCCATGAAAGCAGGTAATTCCGCGGCTTTGCGCCGGTTGTTCGACGAAGTCGGCACGGTTGACGCCGTTGGCATTGAAGAGCGCGTGGCCAAATACGCGACGCGCAGCATCAAGAAATTCGCCAAGGTCTGGGGGCTCAAGACGGCGGTCTCGATGGTCGACCTGACTACGCTTGAGGGCAAGGACACGCCCGGCAAGGTCGAGTCGCTCTGCCAGAAGGCGATGAGCCCGCACCCCGGGCTCGATTGTCCGCAAGTCGCGGCGGTGTGCGTGTATCCCGCGATGGTCAAATACGCGGCGCGGCATCTGGCCAACACCGCGATCAACGTCGCCTCGGTGGCGACCGCTTTCCCCAGCGGCCAGGCGCCGCTGAAGACCCGGCTCGCGGAAGTGAAGTCCGCCGTGGCGGATGGCGCCGACGAGATCGACATGGTGATCAATCGCGGCGCGTTTCTCGCGGGCGAGCTCACGCGGGTGCAGGATGAAATCGCGGCGGTCGTGCAGGCCTGCGGCGAAGCCACGCTCAAGGTCATTCTCGAAGTCAGCGAACTCGAAACCTACGACAACATCCGCGCCGCGTCGTTTATCGCGATGCGCGTGCTGCGCCCTGGCGATTTTATCAAGACGAGCACGGGCAAGACCTCGCTCAACGCCACGCTGGGCAACAACCAGGTGATGCTTGAGGCCATCCGCGATTTCTATCTCGAAACCGGCACACCGATCGCGATGAAACCAGCCGGTGGCATCAAGTCCGCGAAACAGGCGCTGCAGTTTCTCATCGCCGTGAAGGAGACGCTCGGCGACGAGTGGCTCAACAACACCCGCTATCGTTTCGGCGCGTCATCGCTGCTCAACGATCTGCTGCGCCAGCTCGAAAAGGAAAAGACCGGCTCCTACCAGGCCCCGTATTACTTCAGCGAAGCCGCTGAGAGCTACTGAGGTTTTTAAACCACGAATGGACACGAATAGACACGAATTCGGAGATGAACTACTGCACCGCGATTTGGTGTTTCGGGTCGTCGGCTGTGCATTCGAAGTGGCCAAGGAGGTAAGGCATGGATTGCATGAGAAACCCTATGAAAATGCCTTGGTGTTTGCCTTTCAGGATGCCGGGATTGTCGTGCAGCAACAAGCGGTTTATCCGATCCTCTACAAGTCGCGTAAAGTCGGGGAATACGTTCCGGACCTGATCGTTGATAATGCCGTGATTGTTGATACCAAAGTGATCGATCACATTACCGATCATGAGCGCGGGCAGATGTTAAACTACCTCCGGATCACCGGTCTGCGTGTCGGCCTAATCATCAATTTCAAACGCGCGAAACTGGAATGGGAGCGAGTCGTGCTCTGATTTCTATTCGTGTAAATTCGTGTCCATTCGTGGTTAAAAACTCATGCCTACTTTGACTGATAAAAAATCCCGCCGCAGCGGCCGTCCGGCCGCCGAGTTGATTTTTGGCGACCTCTGGACCTTTGATCCCGCGCCGGAAACCGCCGACCCGAAGCTGAAGCCGCGCTACGATTTGTTTATCGGCGGCAAGTTCGTCGCGCCTTCGTCGGGCAAGTATTTCGATTCGATCAACCCGGCCAACGAGGCGAAGCTCGCATCGATCGCGCACGCGAATGCGGCGGATGTCGATGCGGCCTATGCGGCGGCGGCGAAGGCCTTTGCCACCTGGGGCAAGCTGCCGGGCAAGGAGCGCGCCAAATACATCTACCGGCTCGCGCGTTTGCTGCAGGACCGCGCGCGCGAGTTCGCGGTCGCCGAAACGATGGACGGCGGCAAACCGATCAAGGAGTCGCGCGACTTCGACGTGCCGATGGCCGCGGCGCATTTCTTCTACCACGCGGGCTGGGCCGACAAACTCGATTACGTGGCGCCGGGCCGAAAGGTCGCGCCGCTTGGCGTGGTGGGGCAGGTCATCCCGTGGAATTTTCCGTTGTTAATGATGGCGTGGAAACTCGCGCCCGCACTGGCGATGGGTAATTGCGTGGTGATCAAGCCCGCCGAGACGACGAGCATCACCGCGCTCAAGTTCGGCGAGATCATCGCCGATGCGGGATTGCCGCCCGGGGTGGTCAACATCGTGTCCGGTTTTGGCGACACGGGCGCGGCCGTGATGAATCATCCGACCGCCGTGAAGGTCGCGTTCACCGGCTCGACCGAGGTTGGTAAAATCATCATGCGTTCGCTCGCGGGCACCGACAAAAAGATGACGATGGAGCTCGGCGGCAAGGCGGCCAACATCGTGTTCGACGACGCGCCGCTCGATCAGGCCGTCGAGGGTATCGTCAACGGCATCTTCTTCAACCAGGGTCACGTGTGTTGCGCCGGTTCGCGTTTGCTCGTGCACGAGCCCGTCGCAGACGCCGTGCTCGCGAAACTCAAGACCCGCATCCGCACGCTGCGCGTGGGCGATCCGCTCGACAAGAACACGGACATCGGTGCGATCAACTCGCAGGAGCAGCTGAGCAAGATCACGGAACTCGTCGCCTCCGGCGTGAAGGAAGGCGCGGACCTGTTTCAGCCCGCGTGCAAACTCCCGGGCAAGGGTTACTATTTCAAGCCGTCGGTGTTCTCCAACGTCACGATGAGCCACCGCATCGCGCGCGAGGAAATCTTCGGACCGGTGCTCAGCGTGCTCACGTTCCGCACGCTCGACGAGGCGGTCGAGAAGGCCAACAACACCGCCTACGGACTCAGCGCCGGAGTGTGGACGGACAAGGGCTCGCGCATTCTCAAGCTGTCGACCGACCTGAAGGCCGGGGTCGTCTGGGCCAACACCTACAACAAATTCGACCCCACGTCGCCGTTCGGCGGCTACAAGGAAAGCGGCTTCGGTCGCGAAGGCGGCCGCCAAGGCCTGCTCGACTATGCCAAACTGATTTAACACAGAGAGCACGGAGAACTCGGAGGTTTGGTCCCTGTGGCCTCTGCGAACTCTGTGTTGAAAAAGAAAACTCATGACTCGCTTACCCATTACCAAGACCTCCAAACCCTACGTCGGCGGGGCGTTCATCCGCTCCGAGAGCGGCCGCACGTTCCCGCTCAATGATGCGAAAGGGAATTTCTTCGCCAACATTCCGCAGTGCACGCGCAAGGACCTGCGCAATGCGGTCGAGGCGGCGGCCAAGGCCGGTCCGGGCTGGGCGAAACGCACGGCCTACAATCGCGGGCAGATTCTTTATCGACTTGGCGAAATGCTCGAGGCCCGCCGCGCGGAGCTGATTGAAACGCTCATCCTCTTCGGTGCATCGAAAGCCGCCGCGGCCAAGGAAGTCGATGCGTGTTCCGACCGGCTGGTCTATTATGCGGGTTGGGCCGACAAATACGAACAGGTGCTGGGCAACGTGAACCCGGTGGCTTCGCCGCATTTCAATTTCACGGTGACCGAGCCGATGGGGGTCATTGGCGTGATCGCACCCGAGGCGCCGGCGTTGCTCGGATTGATTTCACTCATCGCGCCGATCATCACGAGTGGTAACACCGTGGTTGCGGCGGTGGCGGAAACGAATCCGTATCCGGCGATTCTGCTCGGCGAAATGCTGGCGACCAGCGATCTGCCCGGTGGCGTGGTCAACCTGCTCACGGGATTCCGCAAGGAGCTTGTGCCGACCTTTGCGACGCACACGCACCTGCGCGGCATCAGCGCGGCCGGGACCAGTGCCGAGGAACGCAAGACCCTGCGGCTCGGCGCGGCCGAGAGCGTGAAGCGGGTGCAGTTTGCCGACGACAAGACCAACTGGTTGGCTGACAGCGCGCAGGATCTCTACGCGATTCGCGACTTCGTCGAATTCAAGACCACCTGGCATCCGGTCGGGGCGTAATGAGAACTTCTGTTTGACCGATTTGAAGTATGTAATACCCGGCAGCCGCCGGTAAATTACAGCATACCTCAACGGCCTTGCATTCGATCATTGATTTGCGGAGCAGCGTGCGTGCGGGTGCAACTTGCTGAAACCGACCTCATCCCGAGGCATCTTCCGCTTTGCCGAGGAGTCGCACAGTCGTGCCGCCAGCGCCGGGCCTCGCCGACATTCCCGCCGAGGCCTGAGCTTGCTTGGTCGCGGTGGCAGGATTGATCTACGCTCTGATTTGGTCCAGCGGTCGTTCACCTTACAACTGAAGAGTATAGCCTGTTGGTGGCCCACACGGTATCTGCGACAGCGCGAATTTGCCTATTCGATGGCTTGTTTCAGCTGCGTGCGGATCCACGCATCGATGACGGGCAGAGCCTCGCGCTTGAGACGGGCTTTGTCGCGGATACCCTCGGCGGCGCGTGCGGCGACGGGCAACGCTTCCGGTGGCATCCGTCGGGCGGTGAAATCCATCAGCAGGTCGGCACTTTCCTCGGAATTGAAACTACGCATGATGCCCGGGAGGTAATCCGCCGTTTCATAGCTGCCGACGCGAGCGATCAAGCGGTCGAAGTGGGCGAGGACATAATCCATGACGAGATCAGGATTCTCGCAGGCGTTGGCGATGCGTTGAAGATTCAGGTTGGCCTCGGCCGCGGGCATTTCATCACCCAGCGAAAGCGCCATGGTTTCCTTGATCAGTGTGGGATCGAGCGCGTTCTGCATCGCGCCGTAGGCCCGGCGCTTGGCCTGCGTGGTCATGGCGTTGCGCGCGAGTTCATGCAGCTGATCGTAGGTGGCGCGATCCGCATAGCGTCCGGTGATCGACAGCACCGGGGAGATGAGATTGCCGTCAAGCGCGGCTGGGTTTTCGCGGTAGACCGCAAAGAGTTGGCGAGCGGTCGCAATGACACCGGCGTCACCGAAATGGCCGAGGTAACGAATCACATCGGCGCGCAGGGCGCCATCGAGGGGTGATTCGCCGGGTTTCGCCTCCCAGCCGTAGCGGTCGAGCAACGGGTGCAGCATTTGCACCGCCCAAGCCTGCCATGCGCGCCGACCGGGTTCGCCTTCTTGCAATCCGTCGATGACGCCGAAGGAACCGATGATTTGTTCGAGCAGGGCGTGGTGTTCGCTGGTCGCGAGCTGACCTGCGAGTTCAAGATAGCGCGGGGCGGGCAGACGCCCGGCGCGCACGAGCGCCCAGGTGTCTGAGAGCAGATTGAGTTGATCCGAAACGGGCAGGTTGGGGATATCGCGCAACAAACCCTCGGCGAGTGCGTCGTCGTATTGCACGCGATAGAAACCGGTATTGCCGACGTTAAGTTTGACCGCGGTGGTGCCTACAGAAAGGGGCACGATGGTTTCGCGCGTGTTGAACAGAAGCATGGCCGGATGCGCGATGTCTTCCAGCGCGGCCCAAGCCACGGGAATGCTCCACGGCGCGGCAGTCTCGTCAGGTGCGCCCATGGTGAAGCGCGATTGCTTCAAATGCAGCGCGGGCGCGCCTTCATGCTCGATCAGCGAGGCGTGAATGATGGGAAAGCCGGGGCGTTCCGTCCAATCCGCGGCGACTTGGCCGACGGGTTTGCCTGACGCTTCTTCAAGCGCGGCCCAAAGGTCGGCGGTGGTCGTGTTGCTGTAAGCGTGACGCTTGATGTAAAGCCGGATGCCGTCGCGGAAGTCCGCTTCACCGACATAATTCTCCAGCATGCGGATGAATGCCTGTCCCTTCATGTAGGAAATGGCATCGAAGCCGTTCAGGGCCTCGGCTTCATTGCGCACGGTTTGCTGAATGGGATGGGTGCTGGCGCGCGCGTCGAGCGCCATGGCGCGTTCCTTGCCGGCGTTGCTGCGCAACCACACGTGCCAGTCGGGATTGAGCGCGTCCTGCGTCTTGGCCTCGAACCATGAGGCGAAGCCCTCGTTAAGCCAGAGATTATCCCACCACGCCATGGTCACGATGTTGCCGAACCACTGGTGCGCGACCTCGTGCGCGACGACTTCATACACGCGTTCCTTGTCGGATTGCGAGCTGGTGGCCGGGTCCATCAAGAGATCCGTGTCGATGTAGGTGATGCAGCCCCAGTTTTCCATCGCACCGAACCCCGAGAACGCGTTGGGCACGCCCACGTGATCGAGCTTGGGCAGCGAATACGGCACGCCAAAGTAATCCGTCTGGTAGGCGAGGATGTCGCGGCTGATGGCCAGCGGATAAGCCGCCCCGGCGAGTTTGCCCTCGGTGGCGAGCACGCGGATCTGGATGTCACCGAAAGTGTCCTCCATGATTTCGAACTCGGCCGCGCAGATGGCGACGAGATAGGTCGGCATGCTCGGGCTGCGATCAAAGGTCACGGCCTTGCGCCCGTCGCCGAGCGGTTCGCTGCGGATTTCCGGCATGTTGGAAACCGCAGTCATCTTTTCCGGCACGACGACCGTGATATCGAACGTGGCGCGAAACACCGGTTCGTCCCACGACGGGAAGACGCGGCGCGCGTCGGCCACTTCCATTTGCGTGCCGAGCATGAGTTTGAAGCCGTCGGCGGTCTTGTATTTGTCGACGAAGAAGCCTTGGGCCGCGGTGTCGATTTTGCCGCGATAATTGAACACGAGCGTGTGAGTGCCGGGTTCGAGGGCGATGGGCAGGGTGAGAATCTGGGTCGCGCGATCGTAGCTGGAATCGATGGCGGTCGCGGCGCTGTCTGCGAGCGCGATGTGGTCAAACGTGAGCTCGAGGGCCTGCAGTTTCACTTCGGTCACCGCTTCCCGCGCCACGACGGTGATCCGTGCTTCGCCAGTGAACGTGCGTGCTTCGAGATCGGGTTCAAGGCGCAGCTCATAGTGTTGTGGTACGACGGTCTTGGGCAGCAGGCCCGGGGTCGTGTCGAACGAGAAACGCGCCTCGGCCAGGAGCAGGGCCGGAAGCAGCAACAGAAAAACCGGCCAGAGTCTGGCCGGGCGGGGAAATGAAAGACGCATGGCCGCCAGATTAGCAGTCGGCGGAAAAAGTCAATTATGACACACCGGCTTGGCGCTTTCGGAACCGCGCGATCTCCCGTGCGGTGGGCATGGCCGGGGCGGTGCCGCGTTTGGTGACGGAAAGGGCGGCGACCGCGTTGGCGAACTGGGCGGCCGCAATGATGTCTTGGTCGAACTTGACCAAACCGGCGGCAAAGCCCCCGCAAAACGCGTCGCCCGCGCCGGTGGTGTCGACGACCTTGATGCCCGGGCAGGCGGGGATCGTGATCGATCCGTCGGGTTGGGAGACAAAGCAACCGCGCTTGCCCAAAGTCACGATTACCACGGGCACGGCGAAAGCGCGGCACAGCCGGTGCAGCGCGGGGGTGGACAGGGTGGAAAGCTTTTTTTCGGTCAGTGCGGCCTTGCCGCCCAGGCCGAGCTGATTGGCCAAGGCAACGAACTCAGTCTCGTTCGGAATCAGCACATCGGTGTGCCTGAGGATGGCGGGATCGAAGTCGGCGCGCATCGGCGCGGGGTTGAGCACCGTGGTGGCGCCGGCTTTCCGCGCGAGGCGAAACACGTGCGCGTTGATGGCGAGGGTGGCTTCGTGCTGACAGACGACGACCCGGGCGCCGGCGATCAGTCTGCGGTCGAGATCGCGCGGTTTGATCTGTGCGCTCGCCCCGAGGGCGACCACGATTTCGTTCTGCCCGCTGGCGTTGACGAGAATGCCGGCGGTGCCGGTTGCGTGGCGGGGTTTGGCGATGAATTGGGCGGTGATGCCCTCGGCGGCGTAGAACTTGGCGGCCTCGCGGGCAAACGCGTCATCCCCGACCGCACCGATGAAGGCTGTGGACACGCCGGTGCGGCCGGCGGCGACGGTTTGATTGGACCCCTTGCCGCCGGGACCGTGGGCAAACGTGCCGACCGTGGTCTGACCGGGGGAGGGAAACTGCGGGCAGAAGAAAGTCAGGTCCTGCACGAAGCTGCCGACGACAACGACTTGGGGCGAGAGGGGCATGATCGCAGGAGCGTGGCGATTTCCCGCGGCGCGGCAACCCCGCCTTGATCCACGCTCGCAGCCGTTCCTACCGCCTGCCGACCGCTGGTCAAAAACCCGCCGACTTCGCCCGGGGGCCGGTTAGGTTCGGCTGGAACCTTTTCTGCAAAACACCATAGTCCCGTGAGAGAGATGAACACCGCCGCTGCCTATCCCGCCAAGCAGGACAAACTTTATGTCCTCGCCCAAATCGTCGGCTGGGTGGGTTTCACGCTGATTTGCATCGGCCTTTCGCAATTGCACCGCGGATTCTCAATGGCCGCCGTTTGCATCTGCACGGGCAGTAACGCCATCGGCTGGCTGCTTTCGCATTTGTATCGTGGCTGGATTCATCGCCGCGGTTGGAAACATCTGAACTGGCCGGCCCTCCTTCCGCGCGTGGCCATTGCGGTGGTGGTGCTGTCGGTGCTCTGGGCGGTGCTTGACCGGCCGCTCTATTACGCGACCAATATCAATTTGGCGGAAGGTAAAGTCTCGGAAACCGCGCATTTCATCTACTCCGTCTTCAACGGCGTATGGATCCTGATGCTCTGGTCGCTGCTGTATTTCGGCTACAACATCGCGGACCGTTTCCGTCGTTCCGAAGTCGAGCGGGTGCATTTGCAGGCCACGCTCAAGGAAGCGGAACTCCGCGCGCTCAAATCGCAGGTCAATCCGCACTTCATTTTCAATGCGCTCAATTCCCTGCGCGCGCTCATTCAGGAGGATCCACCGCGCGCCCGGCAGGCGGTGACGCAGTTGGCCAACCTGTTGCGCTATTCCCTGCAAAGCGGTCAGTTGGAGACCGTGCCGTTCGAGGACGAGCTGCGCGTCGTCAACGACTACCTGGCGCTTGAGCAAGTGCGCCACGAGGAGCGGCTGCGCCTTCGATTGGATGTGGACCCGGCCGCGTTGCAGTTTTCCCTGCCGCCGATGCTTCTCCAAACCTTGGTGGAGAACGCGGTCAAATACGGTATCGCGAAACTGCCTGAAGGCGGTGAAGTGGCGATCATCGCGCGCTGCGAGAATGACGAGCTGATTTTGCAGGTCACCAATCCGGGGACTTTGCCTGAATCCGACTCGCGGCACCCGATGAGCACCGGCCTCGGGCTGCGCAATGCGGCCGAACGCCTGCGGCTGCTTTGTGGCGAACGCGCCAGCTTGAGCCTGGGCGCCCGGGATGAAGGATTGGTGGTGGCCGAGGCCAGGATCCCGCAAATCACCCTGAAGGCGGCCGAGCTGATCCCCGCATGAAGGCCCTGCTGATCGACGACGAACGACTTGCCCGCAACGAGCTGCGCCGTTTGCTGGAGGCCTTTCCGGAAATCGAAGTGGGGGACGAGGCGGCCAACGCCAAACAAGCCCGCGAAAAAATCGCCGCGCTCCGGCCCGACCTGCTGTTTCTCGATGTGCAAATGCCCGGGGAGAGCGGTATGGATTTGCTGGCCTCGCTGGAGCCGCCGGTGCCGCAGGTGATTTTCACCACCGCCTTTGACGAATTCGCGGTGAAGGCCTTTGAACTCAACGCGCTGGATTACTTGCTCAAGCCCGTCGATCCCGCGCGGCTGGCCTCGGCGGTCGAACGTTTGAAGGACAAAGCCGGCACCGCTTCGGCGCCCGAGGAGAAGCCCGCGCCGCTGGCGGAGTCCGACAAGGTGTTCGTGCGCGAAGGCGACCGGTGCTGGTTCGTCGAGGTGCGCAGCATCCGCCTGCTGGAAAGCGAGGGCAATTACACGCGCGTGCACTTTGATGACGCGCAGCCGCAACTTTTTCGCTCGCTCAACGCGATGGAAGCACGGCTCGACCCCAAGGCGTTCTTCCGGGCCAACCGCCGCCAGATCATCAACCTCGCCTGGATCGACAAGATCGAACCTTGGTTCAGCGGCGGCTTGCTCGTGCAGCTCAAAGGCGGCGCCAAGGTTGAGCTCAGCCGCCGCCAGGCGCAGGAATTTCGCGAGCGCATGAGCCTCTGATTATTGTCATGAATCATCCTGCGTCTTCCGAAAATTCCTCCCGCGGCTTTTGCCGGCGGGCTTCACTCTGGACCTTGCCCGTGGCACTGACGGTGGCCGTCAGCGTATCCAATGGTCCCGCTGTTGGCATCGGGGTTGGCGCGGCGCTGGCCCTGATCCTGCTTTTAACGCGTCGCCGCCAAACTCCATGATCGAAGCCAATTCTCTCTCCAAATCATTCCGCGACAAGAAGCGCGGTGAGATCCACGCCGTGGAAGGCGTTTCGCTCCATGCCGCCCCCGGCCAGATCTACGGATTGCTCGGCGCCAACGGAGCCGGCAAGACCACGTTTCTGCGCATGTTGGCGACCCTGCTCAAGCCCACGAGCGGCTCGGCGGTCGTCGCCGGTCACGATGTCGTGAAGGACGCGAATCAAGTGCGCGCCAATGTCGGCTTTCTCGCCGCCAGCACCGCACTATACGGCCGTCTGACTGCGCGTGAAATGATCGAGTATTTCGGCCGGCTCAATGGCCTGGACGGCGCGGTGTTGCGGGACCGCGTCAAGCTGCTCGCCGACCAGCTCGACATGCACGAGTTTCTGGATCGGCGCAGCGACAAGTTTTCCACCGGTATGAAGCAAAAGACGTCGATCGCCCGCACGCTGGTGCACGATCCGGCGGTGATGATTTTTGACGAGCCCACGCTCGGGCTCGATGTGATGACTGCTCGGGCGATTGTGAAGTTCGTCCGCCAGTGCCGGGATCGCGGCAAGACCGTGATCTATTCCACGCATGTCATGAGCGAAGTGGAAAAGCTCTGTGATCGCATCGGCATCATCCACGCCGGCCGCCTGGTGGCCGAAGGCACGTTGGCGCAGCTGCGCGAACAATTTGGCGAAACCGACATGGAGGAGATCTTCGTCAAGGCCGTCGGCGGCGAGGCCGCTCTGGCCGCCGCCGCTCAACAATAATCACGCCGCTTACCGTCATGAATTGGTCTGCCATTCGCACCATCTACTGCAAGGAGCTGCGCGATTCGATCCGCGATCGTCGCACGCTCATTTCCACGATTGTGGTTCCAACCATCATCATTCCGCTGCTGATCTTTGGCGCCGGATTTGTGATGAAGAACATCGTCAAGAAAGCCCGCAGCGAGGCTTCTCCGGTCATGCTGGTCGGCGGCGCGGATTCCCCCCGCTTGATTGCGGCGTTCAAGGCGAATGACGGGTTTCGCATTGTCCCGGTGACGGAGGACTACAAGGCCGCCGTGTCCAACAAACAGGTGCGCGTCGCGGTGGAAATCCCGGCGGGTTTTGATGCTGCGCTCGACGCCGGTGAAGTGCCGGTCGTGCGCATCCTCCATTATGAGGGCGAGATGAAGTCCAGCATGGGTCGCAACCAAGTGGACAACTTCCTGGAGCGTTATCGCTCCGAGCACGTGCAGACCGCTCTGCGGGAGCGCGGCCTGTCGGAATCGCTGGTCACGCCGTTCAAGATCGAATCAAAAAACGTCGCCCCGCCCGAAAAAGTCGGCGGCAACGCCATCGGCGGCTTCGTGCCCTACATGATCATCATCTTGTGTTTTACCGGCGCGATGTATCCGGCGATGGATCTGACCGCGGGTGAGAAGGAACGCGGCACGATGGAAACGCTGCTCTGCAGTCCGGTGAACCGCATCAACATCGTGCTGGGCAAGTTTCTGCTGGTGCTGACCGCCTCGGCGGCGACGGTTGCCCTGGCCATCGCGATGATGGGGTTGAGCGCCTTTCTCGCCCCGATCGTGCTCGGCGGCGGTGGTGGTGCCGCGGCGGCCGCAGCCGCGGCCAAGAGCGCGACGCCCATGCTGATCGATCCACTTGGTCTGGTGGGGGTCTTCGCGATGGTGATTCCGGTCGCGGTGCTGTTTGCCGCAGTCGAACTGACGGTCGCGCTGTTTGCGAAGAGCTTCAAGGAGGCGCAAAGCTATGTGTCGCCGATGATGATCCTCGTCTTCCTGCCGGCGATGATGGGCATGCTGCCCGGCGTGGAACTCAGCGTAAAAACCGCGCTGATCCCGATCATGAACATCAGTTTGGTGTGCAAAGAAATGCTCTCGGGCGTGTGGAACTGGTCCTACATTGCGCTGATTTTTGGTTCGTCGGCGTTCTATGCGGCGATCGCGCTGGCCGTGTGCGTGCGCATGTTCAAACGCGAGGATGTGATTTTCCGCGCATGAGCGTCAGGTGCAGCCTGTAAAAATTGTTCGAAAGCGCGCTCCCGGCGTAAACGGTCTGTAAATGCCCGGCGCGTCTCTGGCGCAGTGACGTTTCGTGCGGTAAAGTGGCGGGGTTCGACAAGCGCACTGCCACCATGAATTCCCCGCACATCTCATTTCCTCCCACCCCTCCCGAATTGCGGCTCAAGCGGGCCACTGACAAATCGTCCGCCGGCTTCGACAGTGCCTCGGCCATGCAGGATGAAATCCGGCTCGCCGCGGCTTGGGAGAAACTGCATCGCGCCCGGGCTTTGCTTGAAGTCGAGCAAGGCCAGCTGTGCCGTGAACGTGCCGCGTTGGATCAGGCCCGGGTCGAAATGCATCGGCGCGAAGCCGCCCTGGCTGCACGCGAGGCTGCTGTGGCGGCGGCGGAGGCACACCGGAAAACGGAAGAACCCAAACCGAAATCGTTGTTCGGGTTTACCCGCGCGCCGTTCGGTCTCGGCAAGTCCACCGCCGAATAATTCCGGCTCGCGGTGGGCCGGCGGTCAGCGCAGGCTGACGGCATGAGCGCGACCTTGTTTCCCCAGCACATCATCGCCAAAAAGCGCGACGGCGGCGCGTTGAGCCGGGAGGAAATTCAGGCGTTCGTGCGCGGCGCGACGGATGGCTCGTGGGCGGACTACCAGCTCAGCGCGTTGCTAATGGCGGTCTTCCTGCGCGGCATGACACCGGAGGAAACGGCCGATTACACTGACGCGATGATGCGTTCCGGCACCGTGGCCGATTTGTCGGCGGTTCCGGGCATCAAGGTCGACAAACACTCAACCGGTGGCGTGGGCGACAAGGTGTCGATTCCGCTCGCGCCGATGGTCGTGGCCTGCGGCGTGCCGGTGCCCATGATCAGCGGACGGGGGCTGGGGCACAGCGGCGGCACACTGGACAAACTGGAATCGATTCCCGGCTTCCGCACCGACCTTTCATTGGAGGCCTACTGCGCCCAGGTGGCGAAGATCGGTTGCGCGCTGATCGGTCAGACCAAGGATTTGGCCCCCGCGGACAAGAAACTCTACGCGTTGCGTGATGTGACCGCGACCGTGGAATGCATTCCGCTGATTTGTGGATCCATACTTTCAAAGAAACTGGCCGAGGGGATTGATGCGCTGGTGCTCGATGTGAAGTTTGGCCGTGGCGCGTTTATGAAGACCGAGGCCGAGGCGCGTGAACTCGCCGACGCGCTGGTGCGCGTGGGCCGGGCGGGCGGCAAGGAGGTGCGCGCGTTGCTCACGGCGATGGATCAACCGCTGGGTCGCGCGGTTGGCAACGCCTTGGAGGTGGCCGAATCGATCGCATGTCTGCGCGGTGAAGGCCCGGCGGATCTGATGGAAGTGACCGTCGCGCTGGGGGCCCAGATGTTGATGTTGGGCGGCGCGGCGCAGGATGTGACCGAAGCGGAAGCAAAGTTGCAGGAAGTCATCGGCAATGGTCGCGCCTTGGCCAAGTTTCGCGAAATCGTCGCTGCGCAAGGCGGTGATCCCCGTGTGGTGGATGAGCCCGAGCGTTTGCCGCGCGCGCCATTGCAGACCGAGGTGCCGGCGCCAGCCGATGGGATCGTGGCGGAAGTAGACGCGATGGAAGTCGCGCTCGCGGCGCTGGCGCTGGGGGCCGGTCGGGCCAAGGCCGAGGACAAGATCGATCCGGCGGTGGGAGTCGCGGATCTGGTCAAAGTGGGTGAACCGGTGCACGCGGGGGCGCCTTTGTGCACGGTGCATGCGAATGATGCCGGCAAAGCCCGGGCGGCCGCCGCCCGGCTGGCCAAGGCCATTCGCATCGTCGACGTGAGCCCGCCGCACCCGCGTTTGATCGCCGGCTTGATGAGTTGAGGGGCGCGCGCCTTGGCTTGGGGCAAAGTTTTTTTAAAAAAACTGAGCCACGCGTGGCGGTTTTTGCGCATTAAGGTGTGAAACCCAATAGCACCCTATGTTTATGCCGCCCCTCAACCGAGAAGAACGCTATTTCCGGAAGCTGATGGAAGCCGATGCGGTGGTTCGCCCCGCTTTGATTCGGGTTTGGTGCCGCCAGGACCGGGTGTTGGGCGAACGCTTGACCCGGATGTTGAATGAATTTTTGCGACCGGAATCCGACCGGTTGGAATGCCGGCGATCGCACCGGATCGCGGTCTGAATATTGCAGGTGGACAGTGGAACAGGTCCGGCCCTTTACGGGGCCGGATCTGTTCGTCAGCTCACAACGCCTCGAGCTCGACGAGCTTGGTGGCGGCGGCTTCCCACTCGTTGGTGGCGGCGGTGATTTGATCGACCACCGTGCTCAGCTCGCGGTTGAGGTGCTGCGCCTTGCCGGGGTCTTCGTAAGTCGCGGGATCTTCCAAAGCGGCGGTGAGTTCGTTTTGCGCAGCTTCCAGTTCGGATACGCGCTTCTCCAGCAGCCCGACGTCTTCGCGCAATTTGCGCAGCTCATTCGCGGAAGGTTTCTTGGTCGCCGGTTCCGCTTTCGAATTCTGCGCGGAAGATTTGTTGTTCGCCGGAGCCGCCTGCACCGGTCTTGCGTCGGTGAACCCGGCGGTCAGGGCGGCGCGGGCGTCGGTCGCCTTGGACTTCTCCAGGTAGTAATCGTAATTGCCCGCGTAGGGCGTGAGCCGGCCGCTGTGCACGTGCAACACATGCGCGTCGAGGGCGCGAATGAAATGCACGTCGTGACTGATGAAGATGAAGGTGCCCTCGAAGGTTTTCAGCGCGTTGATCAGCGCGTCGATTGAAGCGATGTCGAGGTGGGTCGTCGGCTCGTCCATCAGCAGCAGGTTGGGCGGGTCCACCAGCAGGCGGGCGAGGGCGAGGCGCGATTTTTCGCCACCGGAGAGCACGGCGGTCTTTTTGAACACGTCGTCCTTGCGAAAGAGAAAGGCGCCGAGGATCGCCCGGGCCTGTTGCTCGGTCAGGTCGTTCTGCGCGGTGCGCAGTTCCATCATGTTCTCGAGGACGGTCAGATCGAGCTTCAGGTTCTCGCCGCGATTCTGCGCAAAGTAGCCGGGGGTGACGTTGGCGCCGAGTTCGCGCGACCCGCCGCGGATGGGGATGACATCGCCGAGGATTTTGAGCAGGGTCGACTTGCCGGCGCCATTGGGGCCGACGAGCACGAGTTTCTGGCCGCGCTCCGCGACGAAGTTGAGGTCGCGGTAAACAACGTGGTCGCCGTAGGCCTGCTCGACATGCTTCAGCTCGATGACCTTGAGGCCGGAGCGTGCGGGTTGGGGAAAACGGAAATTGATGCGCTTGAGGTCTTCTTCCGGCGATTCAACCGCCTCGGCCTTGAGGCGTTCGATGTGCTTTTCCTTGGATTTGGCGCGGGTGGCCATTGACGCCTTGGCGCCGAAGCGATCCACGAAGCGTTGCTGGTGGGCGATCTCGCGCTGCTGGTTCTTGAAAAGGGCGAGTTGCTGTTCGTGGCGCGCTTCTCGTTCGACGAGGTAATCGTCGTAGTTGCCATGGTAGCGGTTGAGTGTGCCGCCGCGCAGTTCGAGCATGCCCGTGCAGAGCGCGTTGAGGAATGCGCGGTCGTGCGAAATGATGACGAGACCGCCGGGATAGCGCGTCAGGTAGTCCTGAAACCAGAGCAGCGCCTCGAGGTCGAGGTGGTTGGTGGGCTCGTCGAGCAGTAGCAGCGCGGGTTCGGAAACGAGAAGCCGCGCCATGTGGGCGCGCATGATCCAGCCGCCGGAAAATTTCTTGGCGGGGAGATCCATGTCGGCGTCCTTGAACCCGAGCCCGGCAAGGATTTTGCGGGCGCGTGGTTCCAGTGTCCAATCGATGTCGTAATCCTCGTCGTCATCATCGACCAGATCGAGTTTGGCCCCGTTGGTAGCGATGCCGAGGATGGTTTCCTCGCCGACGGGGGCGCTCTCCTGCGGCAGAAAGCCGAAGTCCGCGCCGCGTTCCCATTCGATCACCCCGGTGTCGGTAGTCTCCTCGCCGAGAATGAGGTTGAACAAAGTGGATTTGCCGGCGCCGTTGGGGCCGACCAGACCGTAGCGATCCGTGCGCGCGACGAAAAGCGACACCTGCGAGAAGAGTTCGCGGGTGCCGTAGGACTTTGAAACGTCGGCGAGCGTGAGCATGAAGGGTCAGCAAACCGCACGGGCATGGTGTTCGTCAATGCTGGCGTGCGATGCATGGCCGAGGCTTGCCCAAGCAAGGCCATCGTGCAGTCTGCCGGTCGGATTGAGTGATGTAACCCTCATCATCGAACGCATTGATCGTGGTGATTCCGCCGCCGCCCGAGAGCTCTTGCCCTTGGTCTACGCCGAGTTGCGGCGGATCGCCGCGGCCAAGCTGCAACTGGAGTCGGCGCAAATGACCCTGCAGCCGACGGCGTTGGTGCACGAAGCGTGGTTGCGTCTCGGGGGCGACGAGCAAAGCGCATGGTCGGATCGGCGGCACTTTGTCGGCGCGGCGGCCGAAGCCATGCGCCGCATCCTGATCGAACGCGCGCGCCGGCGGCAGGCGGTCCGGCATGGCGGTGGTCTTGAGCGCGTGGACTTTACACTGGCCGAGCACGCGGCTCCTGAGCCGCTGGACGAGCGGATTCTGGCGCTGGCCGAGGCATTGGAGCGTCTGGCGACGCTTTCGCCGGAACGCGCAGAACTCGTGAAACTGCGCTACTTCGCCGGTCTCACCTTGGAGCAGACGGCTGAAACCATGGCCGTTTCACTGGCGACGGCGAAACGCCAATGGACGTTTGCCCGCGCCTGGCTGCTGACGGAAATGAAACGCGCCGATTGACGGATGCCGCCATGAGCACGCCCCTGGATCGCGAAGAAGAATTGTTCAGTCGGGCGGCGGCATTGCCGGCGGGGGAACGCATGGTATTTTTGCGGCAGGCCTGCGGAGAAGACCGGGCGATGTATGAGCGGTTGGGTGCCCTGTTGTCTTGGCATGACAGCCAGGGGGATGTGCTTGATGAGAGCGCCGGCTTGGCGGTGGCGCCTGCCCTCGAATTTGACCCCGCCGGATTCGTGTCGGAGGACCTGATCGATCGTGAGCTTGGTCGTTACCGATTGGTGGAGCGGTTGGGAGAGGGCGGGGTGGGGGTGGTTTATCGTGCCGAGCAACGGGAACCGATCCACCGCATGGTGGCGCTCAAGGTCGTGAAGCCGGGCATGGACACTCGTGAAGTCATCCAGCGCTTTGAATCCGAGCGCCAAGCCCTCGCCTTGATGGAGCATCCCGGCATCGCGCGGGTGATCGATGCCGGCGCGACTCCCGAAGGCCGTCCCTATTTCGTGATGGAGTTGGTAGGGGGGCGGGAAATCACCCGATACTGCGACGAAGAGCGACTCACTTTGGCCCGTCGCCTGCAGTTGTTCACGAAGGTGTGCGATGCGGTCCAACACGCGCACCAGAAGGGAGTGATCCACCGCGATCTCAAACCGTCGAACGTGCTGGTCGCGCCCGACGATCAAGGTGATCCGCAACCCAAGATCATCGACTTTGGCATCGCCAAGGCATTGGCGGAAGGAGCTGGCTGGGAAAAACATGTAACCCAGGTGGCGCAGCTGATCGGCACGCCGGCCTACATGAGCCCGGAGCAGGCGGCCGGGGTTCCCGGCCTGGATACACGCAGCGACGTCTATTCGCTGGGCGTGATTTTGTATGAACTGTTGGCCGGCCGGCTGCCTTATGATGATCGCCGCCTTCGGCAAGGCGGAGTGGATGAATTGCGACGACGGATTCGGGAAGAGGAAGCGCCACGTCCTTCAGTCGCGGTGCAGAACCTTCCGGACGGTGCCGCTGTAAAGATAGCCGCGGCCCGGCAGACAACCTCGCCCCGGTTGGTGTCCGAGTTGAAGGGCGAGCTCGATTGGGTGGTCTTGCGGTGTTTGGAGAAAGCACCGGCGCAACGCTATGCCACGGCGCATGATTTGGCCGAGGATATCCGGCGTTACTTGGAAAACGAACCGGTGCGGGCGGTGGCGCCGAGCCGGTTGTATCGTTTGGGGAAATCCATCCGGCGCAACCGGGCGGTGTATGCGGCCGGCTTGATTGTCCTGTTCACGCTGTTGACCGCGACCAGCGTCAGTCTGCTGCAAGCGACCCGGGCGCGGCGGGCCGAGGCCGTCGCCCGGCAGCGCGCGGCGGCCGAGGCCGCAGCCCGCGCGGAGGCCGAAGAAGCGGGCCGGCGGGCGGAACTGGCGGCGGCGATCAGCGCAGGGTTGAGCGACTTCTTGCGGAACGATCTGCTGGCCCAGGCTTCACCGGACCAACAACCCGATCGCAATGTGACCTTGCGCACGGTGGTGGATCGCGCGGCGGCGCGCTTGGAGGGGCGGTTTGAAGATCAGCCGCTGATTCGCACCGCGGTGCAGGAAACCCTGGCCGACACCTATCGGGCGCTGGGCGACTACGCGGCGATGCATGAGCAAGCCCAGCGGGTTTATGAGACACGGCGGGAGCTGCTGGGGCCGGATCACCTCGATACGTTGCGTGCGGCGGTTATGTTGTATGATTCCTTGCCGATCCCGGAGAAAATCAGTCCACAGGAGTCTTTGGGCGCAGACACTATGGAACGGCTGACCCGCACCGTGGGCGCAGATCACCCGCTGACGCTCGAACTCCGGTCTTTCTACCACAAGATTCAGTATCGTGGCCGTTATCGCGAAGCGGAACCTTTGCTGCGGGCGGTGAAGGATGGTGCGCTGCGGGTGCTGGGATCACGCAATCCGGTCACGCTCACCGCCATGTCCGATTATGCCATCGTGCTGGCGGAATTGGAGCGATATGAAGAGGCTGCGGAAGTCGCGCGCCAGACGATTGAGTTCAAGGACAAGGTTTACGGCGTGGATCATCCGCAGACGATGCCGACGATGACCACCCTGGCGGTGATTCTTTCCAAACTCGACCGGCATGACGAAGCCCGCGAGCTGGCCGAGCATGTCCTGGCGGTGCGCCGGCGGGTGCTGGGGGCGGAGCATCCCCAGACGTTGATCACTGCGGTCATACTCGGCGGGGTTTATGTCAACGCCCACATGATTGCCGAGGCCGCGGCCTTGTTACCACCATTGCAGGAGGACTTGGCCCGCGTCATCGGTCCGGAGCATCCCGGCACCTTGAATGTCGGTTTATTGCGGGCAACGCTGGCGGTTGACGCGGGGAATCTGGATGAAGCGGAAATACTGATCGCACCGGTGCGTGAAGCGCTGAACCGACGGTTCGGACCTGGCTATACCGATTCGTTGGAAGCCACGCGTTTGCAGGCCCGCATTGCCGCTGAGCGGGGTCAGTGGGCGGAAGCGGCGGCCTTGCTCGCGCCCGCCCTGAACGCGGCACGTGAAGCGGTGGGGACCACCGCACACATCACCCAAGCCGTGCAACGGGAGTTGACTGAGGCCATGACGGAGGCCGGCGCCTCGGATAAGAATACGGCACCGGTGCGGTGACGATTGGGCATCGGCGGTTTTTTAGCGTGAACAGACGCGTGGGAGTGCTATTGCTCGGGCAAACATGAAAGCCAAAAAAGCCAAGGTTAAGCCCGAAGCCGTCAACGCCAAGCTGGCGGCCAAAAAGGGGCCGATCTCCCAATTCATCGCTCACAACTACCGCCATTTCAATGCGGCCGCCCTCGTGGATGCCGCCAAGGGCTATGAGACCCACCTCAAGGCCGGTGGCAAAATGCTCGTGACCCTCGCAGGGGCGATGTCCACCGCCGAGCTCGGTATTTCGCTCGCCGAGATGATCCGCCAGAACAAGGTGCACGCGATCGTTTGCACCGGCGCGAATCTCGAGGAAGACATCTTCAACCTTGTCGCGCATGACTATTACGAGCGCGTGCCGCACTATCGCCACCTGACCGCGGAGGACGAAGTGGCCCTGCTCGACCGCCACATGAACCGAGTGACGGACACCTGCATCCCCGAGATGGAGGCCATGCGCCGCATTGAGGCTGTGGTGGCCGAGGAGTGGACTAGGGCGGACCAAGCCGGCGAACGCTATTTCCCGCACGAATTCATGTATAAGATTCTTCGTGGCGGTAAGCTGAAGAAGAGCTACCAGATCGACCCGAAGAATTCGTGGATGATCGCCGCCTGCGAAAAGAACCTGCCGATCATCGTGCCCGGCTGGGAAGACGCTACCTTGGGCAACATGTATGCCGGACGTTGTGTGACCGGCGAGATCAAGAACGTGCACACGGTGCGCTCCGGCATCGAATACATGACCTGGCTGGCCGAGTGGTATACGAAGACGGCCAAGACCCTGAAGAATGGGGAAGGCTCGATCGGATTCTTCCAGATCGGCGGCGGCATCGCGGGTGACTTCCCGATCTGCGTCGTCCCGATGTTGCACCAGGACTTGCAGCGCACCGGCGTGCCGCTCTGGGGCTACTTCTGCCAGATCAGCGACTCGACCACGAGCTATGGCAGCTACTCCGGCGCGGTGCCCAATGAGAAGATCACTTGGGGTAAGCTCGCCGGCTCGACGCCGAAATATATTGTCGAAAGTGACGCGACCATCGTGGCCCCGCTGATCTTCAATTGGGTGCTCGGCAACTAAACCGCGCGGCCGATTGGAAAATGTAGGGCGGGGATTCCGACGTGTTCTCCATAGGCTCGGCGACGGAGGATCCCCGCCTTTCTATTTCAATGCGTCCGCCGCGGCATCGGCGCAGCGCATGCCGTCGAGCGCTGCGCTGACGATGCCACCGGCGAAACCCGCGCCTTCACCGCAAGGATACAGGCCGGCGACTTCGGGGTGTTGCAGGGTCGTGTCGTCGCGCGGGATGCGCACCGGGGAACTAGTGCGAGTTTCACAACCGATGAGTTGCGCGTCGTTGCTTACGTAGCCGGGCATTTGTTGCCCAAAGAGTTTCAGCCCCTGTTTCAAGCGCCACGCAATGGGCCCCGGTAATAGTTTGTCGAGTCGCGCCGGGTGCAAGCCGGGGAAATAGCTCGTCTTGTTCAGCTCCGGTGAAAGCAAGCCCGCCATGAAATCCGGCACGCGTTGCGCAGGCGCGACCTGGCCGCCGCCGCCGGCTTGCTTGGTCGCTTGTTCGAGAGCCTTTTGCATCGCGACGCCAGCCAGCACGCCGTGGTCGGCTTGAAACTCGGCCGTGTCCTCGGGTTCGACAGTGACGACGAAGCCGCTGTTGGCGAAAGGCGAATCCCGGCGCGAAAGGCTCATGCCGTTGACCACGACCTCGTCGTTTTCCGTGGCGGCCGGCACAATGAAACCGCCGGGGCACATGCAGAACGAATGCACGCCGCGGTCCTTGATCTTGGTTGCGAGGCGATAGCTGGCGGCGGGCAGCAAGGCGGGCCGTTCGTGTCCGGCGGGGTAATGATATTGGCGCGCATCAATGAACGCCTGCGGGTGCTCGATGCGCACGCCCATCGCGAAGGGTTTGGGTTCGAGCCGGATGTTTTCCGACTGCAGCAGCCGGTAAATGTCGCGGGCACTGTGGCCGGTGGCGAGGATCACCCCGTCGCCGATGAATTCGCGATTGTCGGTGGTGGTGACGCCGATCAGTCGGTCGTCGCGGCGGATGAAACCGCTGACCTTGGTTTGAAAATGCACCTCGCCACCCGCGGCGATGATGCTGCCGCGCATGGCCTTCACAACATTGGGCAGCAAGTTCGAACCGATGTGCGGATGCGCATCGACCAGAATCGCCTCGGGGGCGCCGTGCGCTACGAACGTGCGGTAAACGTCGGCGACCGGTCCCCGTTTGGTCGCGCGCGTGTAGAGTTTCCCGTCGGAAAAAGTGCCGGCACCACCTTCACCGAAGCAATAATTGGAATCCTCAATCACCCGGCCTTCGCGCAGGATCGGGGCGAGGTCAAAACGCCGCGCCGAGGCGTCCTTGCCGCGTTCGAGCACGATCGGTTTCAAACCGCGTTCGATCAGACGCAGCGCGGCGAACAGGCCGGCAGGCCCGGCGCCGACCACGATGATGCGTTTGGCGCCGGCCGGAACCGCGGGATAGTCCGGCGTGGGCGCGGGTTCGGCGGGCAGTTTGCCGTCGATCGCAACTTCGAGGCGAAGTTGGATTTTGATGTCGCGCTTGCGGGCGTCGATGGAGTGTTTGCGCAGCCGGATTTCGCCGATGCGATCCGGAGTGACGCCCAGTTGCCGGGCCGCCGCCTGCACGCGCGCAGCGCCATCCTCGGAAATGGCGAGGGGCAGGATGACATCAACCGTCTCAATCCGCACGGACATGGAGCATGACGAAGACGGGTTGCGCGAAAACTTCAAGTGCTCCGCCGGGGAAACGTTTGCCATCGCTTTGAATTGGGCGAGGTTGGCGTGATGTCGAATGCCTTAGCTCGAGAAAAATCGCCCTACCTGCTGCAACATGCGGATAATCCCGTGCAGTGGCTGCCATGGGGCGAAGCGGCTTTCGCCAAGGCCCGCGAAGAACAGAAGCCGATTTTCCTGAGCATTGGTTATTCGACCTGTCACTGGTGTCATGTGATGGCGCACGAATCGTTTGCCAACGAGGAAGTGGCCGCGCTGCTCAACGACCATTTTGTGCCCGTTAAAGTGGATCGTGAAGAGCGGCCGGATGTGGACAAGGTTTACATGAGTTACGTGCAGGCCTATACGGGCCATGGGGGCTGGCCGCTGAGCGCGTGGCTGACGCCGGAGTTGAAACCGTTCTTCGGCGGCACGTATTTTCCGCCGGAGGACCGGCATGGGCGGGCGGGTTTCCCGTCCCTGTTGAGGGCCATTGCGAAAGGCTGGCGGGACGAACGCGACAAGCTGATGCGCGAGGCTGATCGCGTGATCACCGCGCTGCGTGATTATCATGCGGAGCGGGCGGGCGAGAACGATCCGGGTGAACATCTGGCCGAGCAAGGGGGCGAGGCGTTCGAAAAGGGCTTTCAGTATTTCTACGAGAGTTTCGACGAACACAAAGGCGGCTTTGACAACGCGCCGAAATTCCCCCGGGCTTCGAACCTGAACTTTCTGTTCCGGTGCGCGGCGGTGCAGGGCATCGAGTCAGAGTTGGGCCGCATGGCTCTCAACATGGCGACCACGACGCTGCAAAAGATGGCGGCAGGCGGCATCCATGATCACATCGGCGGAGGCTTTCACCGCTACTCGGTGGATGACGGGTGGTTCGTGCCTCATTTTGAAAAGATGCTCTACGATCAGGCGCAGATTGCGATCAACCTGCTCGACGCCCATCAGGCCGCGGACGACGAACGCTTTGCGTGGGTGGCCCGTGGAATCTTCGACTATGTATTGCGTGACCTCGCGCATTATGCCGGTGGGTTTTACTCAGCGGAGGACGCGGATTCGCTGCTCAAGCACGGTGCGCCGGATCATGCCGAGGGGGCGTTTTACGTTTGGACGCATGCGGAACTGCAAGCGGCCTTGGGTGAAGACACGGCCTTTTTCTGCCAGCATTTCGGTGTGACGCCGGAAGGAAACGTGCCGGCGCATTTGGATCCGCAAAGCGAATTCACGGGAAAGAACATTCTGCATCAGCGGCAGTCGCTGGCGGTGACGGCGAGCAAGTTCGGTCTGGAGCCGGGGCCCGCGGCGGAAAAGCTGGCGGGATTGCTGGCCAAGCTGCGCGCCGTGCGCGCGCGCCGGCCGCGGCCGCATCTGGACGACAAGATCATCACCGCATGGAACGGCCTGATGATTTCGGCCCTGGCGCGCGCGGTCGTTTCATCCGCACCCTGCCTCCGGGACCAACGCCCGGCGTATCGCGAGGCGGCGATCCGGGCGGCGAAATTTGTGGCGGCCGAGCTCTACGATGAATCCCGCGGCGTGCTCTATCGCAACTATCGCGAGGGACGCGGGATCAACGAAGCGTTTGCCGAGGATTATGCGTATTTAATCGCCGGGCTGCTGGATCTTTATGAGGCGACGTTCGATGAAACATGGCTGCGCTGGGCGGACCGGTTGCAGCAAACGATGGATGAACGTTTTCTCGATGAAAAATCCGGTGGCTATTTCAACTCCGCGGCGGACGACCCCAGCATCGTGCTGCGCTTGAAGGAGGATTACGATGGCGCCGAGCCGACGCCGGGTTCAGTGGCCGCATCCAATCTGCTGCGACTGGCGGCGATAACCCATGATGAAGCCCGCAAGATCCGCGGACGCTGCACGATTACCGCCGCGCAGGCGGTGTGGATGAAATCACCCCAAGCATTGCCGGAAATGCTGTGTGCACTGGAGCGGGTTTTGGAAACCCCGAAGCAGGTCGTGCTGGTCGGCGATCCGACGGCGGCAGACTTCATTGAACTGGTCGCGGTTTGTCATGAACGCCTCGGCGCGCGGCGCACGCTTTTGGCGATCAATCCCCGAGACGACACGGGTTCCTGGCTGCGTGAGCGTGCGCCCTGGTTGGCCGACATGCAGATGATAAACGGCCGTGCGACCGCGTATGTTTGCGAAAATTTTACCTGTCAGGCGCCGGTCACAGTTGCAGCTGAACTGAGGAAACAATTGTATTCCTGACATCGCTGATTTGCATGCCTGTTGACTCCATGATGAATCCCGCCCCGCATAAAGTGCTCGCGGTTGAAGACGACGCCGTGGCGCGACGCGTCCTCTGCCAGGCCCTGGTCAAACTCGGGCATGAAGTGGTGGCGGCGGCCGATGGCGAGGAAGCTTGGAGCAAATTACAGGAGGAGCCGTTTCGCTTGGTGGTAAGCGACTGGCGGATGCCGGATGTCGACGGCTTGGAGTTGTGCCGGCGCATTCGCGAGCGGCCGCGCGAGGATTACGTTTATTTCATTCTGCTCACCGGCGTGGATGCGACGGAGGCGAATCAACGCGAAGCCGCGGATGCGGGCGTGGACGATTTCCTGACCAAGCCGCTCAAATTCAATGAACTGTGGATGCGCCTGCGCGTGGCCGGCCGGATTCTCGGTTACACCCGTCAAGTGCGCCAGTTGGAGGAACTGATGCCGATTTGTTCCTACTGCAAAAAAATCCGCGACGACAAAAATTACTGGCAGCAAATCGAAGGCTATATCAACGAGCGGACGGGCAGCGAATTCAGCCACTCGGTTTGTCCGGATTGCTATCAGCGCGTGGTGATTCCGGAGATCGAACAAATAACCAAGCATGGCCAAGCCTGAGGACATTCACCGGCTGGAGGAAAAGATCGCTTACCTTGAGCGCCATGTAGGCGAGCAGGACAAGGCCATGCTGGAGATGGCCCGGCAGCTCGACTTGTTAAGGCGCGAAATGGGTCTGATGCGCGAGCGCCTGACTGAGACGAAGGCGCCGGACGCGCCCATGACGGACGAAAAACCACCGCATTACTGACGGCCGGGTTTCATCCCGCTGGCCAGCAGGGTGGTGAAGTGCGGTTCGTGCTCCTCGTGCGCAACCGGGCCGACCTCGACTTGAATAAAGCCCGCTTTTTTGAGGAACGCATGCAGGGTGCTCTCCTTGAAACCGAGCCACACGTCGGCATACAGCTCATGTGCCTTCTCGAAATTATGTTCGTTGAGATCGAGGATGAGAAGCTGTCCGCCGGGTTTGAGGATGCGGAAGGCTTCGTTGACCGCGGTCTGCGGATGCTGGGCGTGGTGCAGTGCCTGGGACAAGATGGCGAGATCCACCGATTTGTCACCGAGCGGGACCTTCTCGATGTCACCGAGTTTGTAGGCGAGGTTATCGAGCCCGTTTTTTTGGGCGAGTTCGGTGCCGACCTCGACCATGCGCGGCGAATTGTCGATGCACCACACTTGTCTGGCGCGGCGGGCGAGCAGCTGGGAAATGAGGCCTTCGCCGGCGCCGAGATCGGCGATTGTGATCGCGGGCGTGAGACGCAAAGCCAGATGGCCGATGGCTTCCCATGAGCGGCCCGGGCAATAATTTTTGCCCAAACGACCGGCAATGAGATTGAAATACTGCTCTTGTGTGCGGCGGCGTTTTTGCAGGGTGCGCTCAAGGTTTTCGGCATCCTCGGCGAGCGCAGGATCGTCCTCGACCGTAAGGAGCGCGGCATGCAGCAAATCGAGCTGTGGTTGCGACAGATCCCCGCGCAGCGAATAAAACGCCTTTTTGCCTTCGCGCCGATCGCTCACGACATCGGCCTGGCGGAGCAGGGCGAGTTGGGACGAGATGCGCGACTGCCCCATGCCGAGCACTTCCTGCAGCTCGGCGACCGACAGTTCCTCGCGACGCAGAAGGGCCAGCAGACGCAGTCGGGTGGAATCGGAAATGACTTTAAGAATATCCCAGGAAGCGCTCACGCCCGCACAGGCTGGGCGGACCCGGGCGCAAATGCAATGCCGGGACGCGGGCAACAAAAAGGCGGGGTCGTGGTGACCCCGCCTTGGCGTTTAAAATCAGAACCGGTCAGAGCGTGTCCACGTAGCGGGTGATGCTGACGATGGTGTAGGTCTCTTCGTTCGTGCCGGACTTGACCGTGACGGTCTCGTTGACCTTCTTGCCGAGGAGGGCGGTGCCGAGGGCGGTCTTGTAGGAGATGATATTGTTGTCCGGATCGCCGTCCCACGCGCCGAGGATGGTATAGCGGGTGGTCTGGCCGTTGCCGATGCTGGTGACGTCGACAATGGTGCCGACGCTGACCTGTTCGGTGGTGGCTTCGGTGAAGTCGGTGATGCGGGCGCGGCCGAGGTCGCGTTCGAGCAGAGACTTCTGCGCCATGAGGACGGATTGGTCCTGCTTGGCCATCTTGTATTCGGAGTTTTCCTTGAGGTCGCCGTGTTCACGCGCGGTAGCGATCGCCTTGGAGTTCTCCGGAATCTTCTTGGACACGATGGTCTCGTATTCCTCGCGCTTGCGGGCATGGCTGGCGCGGGAGACGAGGAGCTGCTCGTCCTTGCCCTCGGCGTCCGCGGCGACGAGCGACTGGATGCTGGGGAAAATTTTGATGAAGCGGGCGAGCAGCGACTTCTTGGTGAGTTCCTCGAAGCCCTGATTGAGCATCAGGGTGTTGGCGAGATCGCGGGCGGTCTCCGGATCAGCCGTGGAAAGCAGATCGCCGATGAGTTCGGTGTCTTCGCTGAGGATGTCGGCCAGCGGGATGCGGCGGGCGGTGGAGGCTTGCAACGCCTCGTAATCGATCGCGAAGAAAATGGCACTGAGCAGGCGCGGCGTGATGAGATCGTTGAGCAGCTTGGCGAATTTCTTCGAGTGGCGGTTCTTGACGATCCAGAGCAGGACCGGAGCGCGGAGATTTTGCTCGGTCTGCCAGCGCTTGAGCGCGGCGGCGAGCTCATCGGCGTGGTCGTTCTCGACGAGGAAATTGATGCACTCGGTGGTGAATTTGCCCTGCGAGATCTTCAACAGATTGAAGATGATGTCGCGGGACTCGATCGGGTGCGTCTCGTTGATGAGTTCGAGGAAGCGGCGTTGGAAATGAACCGGGATCGTGTCGGCGATGCCGGGGAGATCGCGGACATCGGAGATGAGCGAGGCTTGGGAGGGCTCGTATTCAGTTGCCTCGGTGCCGAGCATTTTCGCGAGGTCATCGCGGACGGCGGCGCCATGCAGGCGCTCGGCCTTGTCGAGCTGGTTGCTGTCGCGCACGGCCTCCACGACGCCCTGCAAGATCTCGGAGAGGTCGTCTTTGAGGTCCTTTTCCGAAAGGCTGTCCAGCAGCTCGACCGCGAGGCCGATCCGGCGGCGGGCCGAGCGGGTGCCCTTGAATTGTTCGAGGATTTCGTCTTCGGCGGAAACGGGGGTTTCACGGAGAATGTAACACTCGGTCTTCTTGGCGGGAATCGCGACGCGCGGATCCTTGGCGATGGCCTTGCGGGCGGCGGACCACCATTTCTTGAACTTGGCCTCACCGACGACTTGGGCCAGCACGATTTCGATCTCGATCGCGGTGGCGGCATTGTTCGGGTAGGACTCCAGCGCCTCGACGAGCAATTGTGGGGGATTGTCGCTGATCAGCTCGGCAATTTTTTCCGGCTCGGTTTCTTTGCGCACGAGCAGGTGGTTCGCCGGCAACACTTCCATCGTGTTGATACAGAACGCCGGATCCATGGGGTGACCGGGCTTGTCCTTGAAATCGATGATGAGGCGTTGGGCGCCTTCGTCGTAGCTTTTGATCTGGCCGAAACCCCAACTGCGATGCACGCAATAGGACCCGGGCGTCATGGCTTCCAATTTGGCTTTGGCGGCCTTCAGGGTCGGGTTCTTGGCAATTAATGCGGAGACTGCTTCAGAATTCATGATTGCGTGTTGGAAAGACGGTAAGGATTTAGTTCAGCTTACAATGACGTGTATTGTCAAACAGTGTATCGGATTAAACCCATGCGTGCCGTAAATAACGATTCCCAAGGAGCTTGGGTCAACGCCTCCCGGCTGATCGCCCGGTGGCTCGAGCAACGTGAACGCGTGGATGCCCTCTTTGAGGCGCTGCCGGCACAACTTTCGGCGGTCGAGCGCGCGCGCTGCCAGCATTTGGTTTTTGGAGTGATCCGGCATTACGGCCGGCTCGAAACCGCCCTCGACAGTCTGATCGCACATCGTCCGCGCTTTTCGACGCGGGCCGTGCTTTACGTGGCCGGGTTCGAGCTGATCGAGGCGGCGGGGGGCGAGGAGAGTGAAGGCCAGGTGCCCAAAATCGTGCACCATGCGGTTGAACAGACGAAGCATCTGGCGAGCCCGGCGGAAGCACGCTTGGTCAACGCTGTGGTGCGAAAACTTGCGCCGCTCCTCGCACAGCCGGCGCCGCCGAAGCTGGCGCGGCCGGAAGTGCTGGCAGAGTATTTCTCGCACCCGGTCTGGCTGGTGAAGCGCTGGCTGCAGCAGTTCGGTGCCGACGCGACGCGCCGTTTGCTGGAGTGGAACCAGACGCCGGCGCGGTTATTCGTGCGCTGGCGCGCGGGCGACGAGCCGACGCCGGAGTTTTTGCAACCCACGCCTTGGCCCGGGTTTTTCGAGGCCGCGCCGGGGCACTGGGGCGAATTGGAGGCGCTGTTCAAAGCGGGAAAGCTTTTCGTGCAGGACCCCGCGACCCGGCATGCGATCGAGGCGCTTGATCCGCAGGCGGGCGAAGACGTGCTCGATCTCTGCGCCGCGCCGGGAGGCAAGAGCGTGGCGATCGCGGATGCGATGAATGCGCACGGCGGCGGCGGTCGCATCGTGGCGTTGGATTTGCCCGGCCCGCGCATCGCACGGCTGCAACGCAACCTGGCCGATGTGCTGGGCGTGGATGTGGCCGTGGTGCAGGCGGATTTACTCAAGGATGCCGGGCGCATCCTGCGCGAGCTGGAGTTACCGCTCGCTTATCCGGCGGTGCTGCTTGACGCGCCGTGCAGCAACACCGGCGTCATGCGGCATCGCATCGACGTGAAGTGGCGTTTGCAGGAGAACGATTTTCGCAAGCACTCGCGGCAGCAGCTCTCGTTGCTGCATGGGGCGGCGCGGTTGACGGCGCCGGGCGGCCGATTGGTCTATTCAACCTGCAGCATTGATGCCGATGAAAACGAAGCCGTCATCAAGGCGTTTTTCGAAAGCCGGGCGGGCGGGGCGTTCACCTTGGAGAACAGCGTGACGAGTTTCCCGTGGGACGCGGGTCATGATGGCGCCGGGGTGTTCCTGCTGCGCCGCCGCGATTGATCAAGGCACGAGCAGAAAGACCGCGAGCGTGCGGTCAGTTTCCTCGTTTCCGCGCAGAAAAGTGTAGGTCACTTCTTCTGCCTCGGCGATCAACCGTTCGTAGCGATGGAAGTTCCATTGCGCGACCGGTTCCCCGTTGATGCGGCTGACAAGATCGCCCGCCTGCACGTTGGCCCAGGTGGCGGGGGAATCGGGAACCACGCCGGCCACGCGCCAGTAAGCGGGCGTCTTGCTAAAACTCAGGCCGGTGCTGCGTTTTGACGGCACGGTGACCGGCGCACGGGCCTCGCGGTAAAACGTCACGTTCTTCTTGGCCTGGTCGAAGGTGATGCTGAAACGGCGCAGCAATCCGCCGCCGATGGAATTCAGGCTTTCGTTGAGGTAAACGATGGGCTCGGGCACGGTGTAATTGCCGATTTGCAAGGCGCTATTCAGTCGCGCACTTTCCTGCAAATGGTCGCCGGTCAGTGTGCCCACGAGCACGGCGGGGCGCGGCGGGGCGCGATAACTCAAATTGAGCCCGGTGGGATCAAGGTTCAGCGTCGCATCACTGCCGCTGTCCACCAGCATCGCGATTTCCCGGTCGCCGAGCCTGACGGGCACGAACGGCAGGCTTTGCGCGTTCGTGCTGGGCAGGGTTGTTCCCGGGACGAGGGCGTTGCTTTTGGCGGGCGCAAGGATCACGCGTGATTGCGGATAATCGAGCGTCAGCCGGGTGTCGCGAAAAAGGGAGAACCCGAGAATGCCGTCGATTTTGATCCCGAAGTGCGCGGACAACGCGCTGCAATCATAGATGCTCACCGGCACGTCTTCGAAGTGCGCGTCGCCGAGGTCGATTTGTTCGATGACGGTCGTCGGCAGCTCGGTGATGTCGCCGTTGGCGGAACGCACACGGACGGGAGGAATGCCGGTTGGCGGCGCGTTTCTCACGCGATAGCGATTCGCGAGTTCGGGCGATACATGGGTGAGCGATGAGCCGGTATCGATCAGGAAGTGGTAAGGCCCGTGCCGGTCCCACGAGCTGGTGACGATGAGCGCGTGACCATATTGTTCGACCGGCACCACCACGAGCGGCGCGGCGAGTTTGGTGCGCGCCGGACGCGTGGAATCGCGCGGGGCGATCTGACAGCCGGCCAGCAGCAGCATCGCCGCGGCGGCGATGCAGATCAGTTTGGCCATGGTTCTCATTTTTCGGGCTTGGGCAGCGGCAGGGCCAGCACCCAGGGAATGATGACCACCGCGGCTACCAACAGATAGGTGACGGTGCCACCGAGCCACCAGTAACAAAAACACGCGACCAACGGGCCGACCCCCCGGGCGAGAGAACCCAACGAACGAAAAATACCGAGCATGCGGCCTTGTTGGGTGGCAGGGCTGTAAAGTGAGACCAAGGCCGAGACGGACGGATTGATCAATCCCGCGCCCAGCCCGGTGATGGCGAGTCCGGTGTAGAGCAGCGTGGATGATCCCGCGAGCCCGAGCAACGCGATGCCGAGGCATACGCTGAGCAGACCGGTCAGCAAAACAGGCTTTTCACCGAACTTTGGGACGGCTTTTCGCACAATGCCGCCTTGCGTCAATATCAGCACCAGCCCGAGAAAGACGAAGATCTTGAACATGTCGGTCGGCGCATAGCCGAATCGTTCCGTGACCAGAAACGGCAGCGAAAACTCCATGCCGCTGAACGCGAGCGTGAAGATGAAGTAGAGCCAGGTGGTGCGGCGCGCCGGACCGGCTTCCGCGTGAACGAGTGCGCTCAGAGGGTGCCGCACGCGAACCGGTGCTTCGCTCTGTTGATGGGCCGGGTCTAGGGTCTCGCGGAAGCGCAGCGCGACCCACACGAGATTGACCACACTGAAGATCAACGAAATCAGCGCGGGCAGGGAGAAGGGATTCACCCCCAGGCGGACCAGGGTTTCATTGCCGTGGCTCAGATCGTGAAACGCCGCGACGCTGCCGATGGCGGGGCCGAACAGAAAACCAAGGCCGAACGCCACGCCGACGACTCCCATGCCTTTGGCGCGATTTTCGCGCGTCGTCACATCGGCGACCGCAGCGGTTGCGACGGAAAGGTTGCCGGCGAAGGCGCCGCCGAGCAGGCGGGCGAAAATGAAGAGCAGAAATGAACCGCTGAAAAACCACAGCACGTAACTCAGGGTGGTGCCGCTGATTGTCAGCAAGAGCACGCGGCGGCGGCCGATCCGGTCGGACAAACCGCCCCAGATTGGCGCGAACACAAATTGCAGGAAGGCGTAGAGCGAACCGAGAATGCCGCCAAACAGCACGGCGCGGTAGTTGTCGTGCGAACCGGCGACCTGCGCGAACTGATCGATTTGCCGCAGCAACCAGCCGAGAATGCCGGTGTCGCCCTCGACCCGGAAGTAGTGCTCCAGAATGGCCGGGAAGAGCGGAAAAATGATGGTGAAGCCCAGCAGATCGATGAAGATCGTCAGGAAAATGACCCCGAGGGACAGCGGTGGTTTGGTCCGGGAGGAGTTGGCGACGGGTTCGGGCACGGTGAAGTTGTCAGCAAAGCAGTTCGCCCGGCCGCGCCAAGGCACAATCTGAACTTCCAGCAGCCCTAATGACTTTCCCCCGGCCGACTTCTACGCCGGGCTGCGCTCCCGGGGTGTCGGCCCGGCTTTTTGCAGCGCTTTCTCCAGCATCGAGCGACTGAAGGGTTTGACCAGAAAAGGGGTGACGGTGGATGCCGCGCCGCGTTCGTTGTTGCCGCTCATCAAGATGACGGGCAAGTCGGGCCGGATCTTGCCCAGTTCAAGGAGCGTTTCTTCTCCGCTCAAACCCGGCATCACACAATCGAGCAAAACGACGGCGTAGCGCGCAGGCTGGGCTTTGATCTTCTCAATCGCTTCTGCGCCTCGGGCGGCGGGATCGGCTTCGAACCCGAGCGAGCGGAACAGTTCGCAAGTCACCTCCCGCACCGGTTCGTCGTCATCAACGACCAGCGCAATTGCGGTCCCTTCGGCACCCTTTGCCGTGCCGGCCAGCGGAAAGAATATCGTAAAGGTGGTGCCTTGCCCGCGGGTGCTTTTGACCTGAATTGCCGCCTTGTGGCCGCGCACGATGCCGATGACCGCGGCCAGGCCCAACCCGCGGCCTTCAAATTTGGTGCTGAAGAACGGATCGAAGATGCGCTTGAGCACCTCGGCATCAATGCCGGAGCCGTTGTCGGCGACTTCCAAAGCGAGATAACGCCCGGCCGGCAGGTCGTTGCCCGCGATGCATTGATGCAACTGGCGGCTGTCCACGTCCGCGACGCGGGTGGTGACGGTGATTCGGCCGCCTTTCTCGGGCATGGCTTCGCCGGCGTTGATCACCAGATTCATGACGATCTGGCTGATCTCCGCGGGATCGCCGTGGATGGCGGGCGTGGTTTCCTCTGATTTGAAGATCAATTCCACGGCGCCGCCCAAACTGCTGCGCAGCAACGGCAGCATGTCTTTGACGATGTGGGCCAGATCGACGTCCTCCTTGGTGAGCTGGCCTTGTCCGGCATAGGCAAGCATTTGCCGGCAGAGCAGGGCGGCGTGACGCGCGGCGTGCTCGACTTGCGCGAGGTTTTCAACGCCATGGGAATCCGGCGGCAGCTCCAATTTGGCCATGGACGCATTGCCCAGGATCGTGGTCAGCAGATTGTTAAAATCGTGCGCGACCCCGCCGGCGAGGAGTCCGAGGCTTTCGCGCTTTTGCGACTCCTGCATGCGTCGCTCGATGAGCAGCTTCTGGTTCTCCGCGAGTTTTTGGATCGAGATGTCGATCACCAGTCCCTCGACGAATCGCAAGTCGCCCTCCGGAGTGTAAACACCCTGGCCACGCGAGAGCACCCAGCGTTCGTCACCGTCGCGCGTGCGGATGCGGTATTCGATTTCGAACGGGCGTCTGGACAGAAGCGATTCGCCGGTTTTGGCCCGGACCATGGGCAAATCATCGGGATGAATCAACTGGCGCGGATGCGGCTGGGCCGCGATGAGGTCGGCCACACTGTATCCGGTCAAGGCCTCGGCGCCATTGCTCATGAACAGGGTTTTGCGATCCGCCTCGTAGCCCAACCGGAAAACCATGCCCGGGAGGCTTTGCATGAGGCTCTCAAGCTGGCGCCGGCTTTCCTTGAGCTCGATGGTCTGGCGATCGACCTCCTCGCCGATGACTTCGGCGCGCCGGCCCAGGATCTGCACAATTCCGGCGAGCAGTCCGGTGATGGTCAGTCCGCCAATCAACAACCAGTAAGGCGCAGCGGTGTGATAAGCGGCCAACCAGGCTTGGTTCGGCCGGTAGAGGACCACCCAGTGACGATCACCGACCGGGATTCGCTTTTCGATATACAGATCCCGACGAAACTCCTCCTCGGTATCTGGCGTTGTTTTGGGTATTCCATCAACCGTGCTAAAGAGCGCGCGTTTGGCAGGATCGGCGTTCGGGTCCAGGTAGAGGATGTCGAGCGTTTCAAACGGAGCGTTGCTTTGCGGCCGTTCCAACATTTCGGCGAGCCGGATGACCGCCTGAACAAAGCCCATGATGCGGCCGTTGTTTTCATTATCAATCACCGGCCAGATAAAAATCACACTGAATTGGTCGGGCTGGTTTTCCTGAATCAGACGGAGGCGCGGACTGACGGTCATACTGCCGTTGGCCCGCGCATTTTCGAGGACCGTGGTGGTCGGCCCGTGTTTCAGGTCGAAGCCGAAGGCGCGCTCGTTGCCCTGCATGGGTTCGACATAAAGTATCGGCCAATACTCTTCTGCCGGGGGGGCGCGCTCGCCAGTGTTCGTTACAAAGTGAAAGTCTCGCCCGATGCGAGTGATGACCTCATTTTCCACCGTGGCGCGGGAAGCATGCGGGACGATAGGGATCCACTCCAGTGCGGTGATGCCTTCGTAGCGCGCGAGGATTTCGTGCGAGGCCAACGCGAACTCACCCGCAGTCACGCGGTTTGAGCCGATGAACACATTGCGCAGCCCGAAAAGTGCGCTCTCAAAACCAAGGATCACCTCGCGCACCAAGGCGCTGTGGTTTTCTGCTTGATGGGAGAACTCGGTCCGCAGGTTTGATTCCTGATTCTGGCGCGAGATATCGAAGCTCGCCAGTGACAAACAGATCCCCAACCCGGCCACGGCGGCGACCAAGCTCCTCCTGCGCAAAAGGACTCTATGCGCTTGGGGCGACATGCGAAACTCCGGCAGATTGAGGAGTCGCCCAACCGCCCGCAAGGGTGATCACCCCAGACGCATGCACAATCTCAGCCTGAGTAGGGCAGCGGGAAACGCCCGGTCAGGGTTGCGACCCGCGCTCTCGCGGCGTGGATGGCCGCTTCTTCATTGGCTGTGCCGACGGCGCCCAGCACCGCGTCGATGCAATCGGCGATCTCGACCATATCGGCCTCGACCATGCCGCGGGTGGTCACCGCAGGAGTGCCGAGGCGGATGCCCGAGGCTTGGAACGGTGAACGCGTTTCGAACGGCACCGTGTTTTTGTTGCAGGTGATGTGGGCGAGATCGAGTGCGGCCTGCGCGGCCTTGCCGGTAAGTTCGGGGAATTTGGCGCGGAGATCGATCAACATGAGGTGATTGTCCGTGCCGCCGGAAATGATGTTGTAACCGCGCGCGATCATTGCCGCAGCGAGCGCCTGCGAATTCTTGATGACCTGCCCCGAGTAGGTCTTGAAGTCCGGCTTGAGGCATTCGCCGAAGCACACGGCCTTGGCTGCGATGACGTGCTCGAGCGGGCCGCCTTGGCCGCCGGGGAACACCGCGGAGTCGATCGCCTTGGCGTGCTGCGCTTGGCAAAGAATCAAACCGCCACGCGGCCCGCGCAGGGTTTTGTGCGTGGTCGTCGTGACGAAGTCCGCATGCGGCACCGGCGACGGATGATGACCCGAGGCTACGAGTCCGGCGATGTGCGCAATGTCGGCGAAAAGATAGGCGCCGACCGAGCGGGCAATCTCGCCCATCCGGGCGAAATCAATGATGCGGGAGTAGGCGCTGGCGCCAACGGTGATCATTTTCGGCTTCTCGCGCTGGGCGACGGCGGCGAGTTCATCGTAGTCGATCAGGCCGTTGTCTTCGCGCACACCGTATTGCACGAATTGATAAAGCTTGCCGGAAAAGTTGGCAGGGTTGCCGTGCGTGAGGTGGCCGCCGTGGCTCAGGTTCATCCCGAGGATCTTGTCGCCCGGCTGAAGCACCGCGGTGTAAACGGCGAAGTTGGCTTGCGAACCGGAGTGCGGCTGCACGTTGGCGTGGTCGGCGCCGAACATTTGCTTGGCGCGGTCGATCGCGAGCTGCTCGATCACGTCGACATGTTCGCAACCGCCATACCAGCGTTTGGCCGGATAACCTTCGGCGTATTTGTTGGTCAGCACACTGCCCTGGGCCTCCATGACGGCCGGGTAGGTGAAGTTCTCGGAAGCGATCAGCTCGATGTGGCTTTGCTGACGACCGAGCTCGGCCGTGATGGCAGCATGGACTTCCGGATCGAGGGTCTTGAGCGGCGAGGCGTTGAGCATGGTTAGGCCGGTAAAAGCACCCGGAAACTCCCGCGGACGCAAAGGTTTTTCGCTGCCGGCGGATTTCGCGCGTGTCTTAACGCGGTCCGACCAGGCGGCGCACGTGGGCGATAATACTGGGGACGGCCTCGACGAGTTCGTCGCGACAAAGTTCGTAGAGTTTCAGCGGACCGCCAAACGGGTCGGCAATTTCGCGGTCGGAACCGGTTGGCATGAACTCGCGGAAGAGGTGCAGATTTTTCGGCGCGGGATCGGCTTGCAGTTGAATCATGGCGCGATGCGTCTCGGTCATGCAGAGGACGATCAAGGCCTCATCCAGCATCTTTTGGGTGAGCGGCTGGCTGGTGTGTTTCGCAATGTCGATGCCGACTTTTTTGAGCGCGATCAGGGAATTTTCGGAAACCTTCTCGCCGTTGCGGGCGGCGACGCCGGCGGAGATGACGGGGATGGAGCGGAGCGGTTCCGCTTCGGCGGCGAGGGCATGGCGCAAGAGCCCTTCGCCCATCGGACTGCGGCAGATGTTGGCGGTGCAAACAATGATTATGGAACCGGGCATCGCGGTGGTTATGGGATACGTTTTGGCGGAAAACGCAAAGACGGATGCGTCAGGGCTGTTTGGAGCCCAGAATCAACCACGCACGGTGGATCTGCACGGCGCGTTGCAGCGCAAGATCAACCGGCGGAGAGTCGGCATCGGGTGCGGTCTCGTCGGTCAATTCCGGTTCGATTTCCTCTGTCAGGGATTCACCGCGGCTGCGGGCCGCCAGGATCGCGGCTTCGTCGTGGCGGGTTTTGGCGGTGATTCGCGAGATCAGGCTGGCGATTTCGGTGCCGGCTTGCAGCGCGTGGTAGGCGGTGAGTTCCGCTTCCGCGGAAATGGAAATGACGATATCAGGCGCAAAGGACGCCGTTGCCGGACCGATGACCAGCAAACGAGTGTGCGGTGCGAGCCGGGCCAATATTGCGCGCAGCTCCGGAGCAGTTCGCGTATTGGCCAGAACGAAGACCGGGGCTTGCCGCTGCAGCCAATCCGTGAGCGCTTTTTCGGCTACGGCACCCGGACCTGTGTAACGCAAATCGAGCACGGCGCTGCGGTTGGCATCCAACTGGGGCAATCCCGGGGTGGCTTCGGTGATACGAAAGTAAACCAAGCCCTTTCCGAGGTCGTGTTCCAGCGGTGCGGCTGAAACGACCCTCGCGATCATGAGAACCAGGAGGCAAAGCTTGGTGGCGAATCTCATCGACGGTTGAGCTGTCGCGCGCCGATGTCGCGACGATAATATTTTGTCGTGCATTCGATGGCCGCGCACGCGGCGTAGGCATCGGCGGCGGCTTGGGGCAGGGTCGCAGCGAGGGCGGTCACGCCGAGCACGCGCCCGCCATTGGTGACCAGTTCGCCGGCGGGATTGCGTGCGGTGCCCGCGTGGATGACCGCCACGTTGTCCGGTAGTGTCGGAATCGAGATCACATCGCCTTTGGGGTAACTGTCAGGATAACCCTTCGCGGCGATGACGACGCACACCGCATAGTTGGATTTCACCTTGAGCGTGTAGCCGGCGAGTTCACGGTTGGCGGCGCGCCAGAGGAGTTCGAGCAAATCACTTTCGAGTCGGGGCAACACGACTTGGGTTTCCGGGTCGCCGAAACGCGTGTTGTATTCGATCACACTCGGGCCGTCGGGCGTGAGCATGATGCCGATGAAAAGGGTGCCCCGAAAATCAATGCCTTCGTCGGCGATGGCGTTCACCGACGGCCGCACAATCTCGTTTTCGATGCGGGCGAAAATCTCCGGCGTCACGACCTCGGCGGGCGAATAGGTGCCCATGCCGCCGGTGTTGGGTCCGGTATCGCCGTCGCCGATGCGTTTGTGGTCCTGCGAAGTCGGCAGGATGACGTAATCGCGACCGGAGACGACAACGAGAATCGAGGTCTCTTCGCCGACGAGACAGTCTTCGATCAGGATCTTGCTGCTGCTCTCGCCGAACTTGCCGGCGAACATTTCGTGCACTGCGTCGGCGGCCTCGGCGTCGGTTTGGGCAACCGTCACGCCTTTGCCGGCGGCGAGACCGTCGGCCTTGACGACGATGGGCGCGGGGTGGGATTTAAGGTATTCCAACGCGGGGGCTTCAGCGGTAAAGATTCCGGCGGCGGCGGTGGTAATCTTGTATTTGAGGAGCGTCTCCTTGGTGAAAATCTTCGAAGCCTCGAATCGTGCGCCGTCTGCTTTCGGACCATAAACCGGGATGCCGGCGGCGAGCAGTTGATCGGAGAGACCGAGGGCGAGCGGAACTTCCGGGCCGACGACGACAAAAGCGATGTTTTCCGCTCTCGCGAGAGCGACGAGTCCAGCGATGTCATCGGCCGCAACCGGGAAGCAGGGCGCATCGGCGGCGATGCCGGCGTTGCCGGGCGCGCAAATCACGCGGGGCCGCGCGGGTGAGGCAAGGAGCGAACGAACGAGCGAGTGCTCACGGCCACCGGCACCGACGACGAGGATGGAGGAAGGGAGTTTGGCAACCACGGCTTACACGGATGAACACGGATGCGCGTGGCGTAAAGCTGTGTCTCCGTCAGCAGGCGAAATTACAGCACCTGCAGTTTGCGGCGGTAGAAGCGGACGACCTCGTCGGGGTCGTCGGTGAACAGGATGTAATCGGCCATCCACGCCGGGGCGCGTTTGTCGGAAATCATCTGTTCGACCTGCGCGCGGAGGCTGCCCCAGAATTTGGCGTTGAAGAACACGTAGGGCACGCGCGGACGGATGCCGAGTTTGAGATTGCAGAGCTCGATGCCGATCTCCTCGAGGGTGCCGACGCCGCCGACGTTGAAGATGCAAAAGTCGGCCGCCTCGAACCATTTTTGGCGGAAGTGGCGGGAGTTTTCCTGGAACGTGTTGAAGAAATCCACGCCGAGCTCGGGTGGTTGGGCTTCGAGTTCGAGGAAGCAGGCGCCGGTGAGCGCGCCTTTTTCGCGGGCTTGATCGGTGGCGAGCCGCATGACGCCGCCGCCGCCGCCGGTGAGCACGCCGAGGTTGCCGCCGAGAAATCCGGTGAGCTTGTCCACGAGCGAGGAGATGCGGTCGGTGTCGGCCTGATCGAGGCCGACGGCCGAACCGTAGAACGCGAGGATGGTGCTTTCCTGAAATTTGCGCGCGGTCTCTTCGCGGACGAAAAAGCCGTGGTCGCGTTTGTAGGTGTGCAGGTAGAGGTCCTTGGTCAGCTCGTCATACCAATAGACTTTGATCCCGAGGTTGTAGAATGTATCGAGCCGCGCGTGCGCGTTGCTGGAGAGAAAATAACCGTGAGTGCGCGAGGCGCGACGGAAGATGATGCGCTTGAGTTTGATGTCGGCGAGCCGGGTGATGAGCTCCATGTGCTCCAGCAGATCAGGGAAGTAGTCGACGATCAGGGTGTCGGCATCCTCCGGTGCGGTATCCACGGCTTGAATCATGGTGAGGCTGCCGACGGGACAGACCTCGCCTTCGAGCAGCTTGCGCAAATCCTCGTCGTTGGCACGGACGAAGATGGTGCGGTTTTCCATCGTGGCGCTCTGGCCGCGGACGGTGATGCGGGTCTTGGGTGCGGGCGCACCGGTGTCACGGGCGGGAAACTCGTCCAGGCATTTGAAGAGGCTTTGCGCGGTGCCGAGCAGCCGTTGGCGCTTTTTGGCCAGGGTTTTGACCTCGGGGTCGGAATAAGGCGGCGCGCGAAAAATCTCAACCGAGACCATCGGATTGACCACCGGGTGATCACCGGTATTGTAAACCTCGAGCATGATGTTGGTGCCGAAGGTCTTGATTGGATCGAGCAAGACCGCGCTGGTGTGCAGGCCGAAGTTGCCCTCGCCGGGATTGAGCACGACGTAGTGCTCCTTGAGATACATGGAGCACCCGGTGAGGATGCCGGACCGCGGCGGAATGGTCAGCGGCGAGGCGTCGTGCCGGACCTGCACCTTGTCGATGAACGACCGTCCGGCGTAACCGCTGACAATATGCTCGAAATTGATGCGTTGAAGGCGTGGGTTGAGCGTGTAACTGACCGCATGCGGCGTGAAAAACACGCGGCCGCTGGAATCGATTGAAATGGTTTCAGGCAGCTTCAGTTGATTGGCCTTGATGGCCTCCCAGATCTGGGTGCTGGAGAGTTTGGCTGAAGCCGGAGCGTAAAACAGGCGGCCGACGGGTGTGCCGGGGCGCAAAAGTTTTTTCCAATAAGGCGCGTTGGGGAAACTCTGGTCGTAGAGGAAGGCTTCGGCTTCCAAAGTGATGCGATTGCCATCCACCTTGGGTTCGCCGCGCAGCAGCATTTCGATCCCTATGCGGGCGAGTGAACTGCGTTCGGTGAACCTCAGGGTGGTCAGGTTGGCCTTGAGAAAATCGAATTCCTGCGGGTTGCGCGGCCAGAAGGCCAAGGTCAGCGCCACGGCGTCCTGCTTGGCTTTCAGGCTGAGGATCTGGCCGTCCAGGCTGGTCCAGAATTGGTCGGTCTGCATGGGAAGCGTGAGCATGAGGGCTGGGGCGGGGCTGACAAGCGGGGAGTAATAAGTTGCATTTGGCCACCCGCGCTGCCACATCCAAAAACTTTGCGGCACAAAATCGCCGCGACCATTTCCAACCCTAGCATACGTATGAACCTCAACACACCCCTTAAGGCCGGTTTGCTGGCCTTGGCTTCGACCACCCTTCTGCTGGCGCAGGAGGTCAAGTTGAACATCCCCACCACCCAGCCGGCGGCTCCGGCCGCTGCCCCGGTCGCGGCGCCTGCGCCGGCCCCGGTCGAGAAGTTCAGCAATGAAGTGCTGGCCGAGACTTTCGGCTGGTTCATGATGGCCCGCCTGGGCGTGGCCGAGTTGCAATTCTCGCCTTCCGAGATTGATGCGTTTTCACGCGGCGTGGCCAGCGCGGCCGCCGGCAAAGAACCTCCGCATGATCTTGCCGCCGTGGGCGGACAAATGGATGAGTTCGTCGCCGCCCGTCAGGACGCCGCGATGGAACGTGCGAAACAGCGCAATTACGCGGCTGCGGCCACGTTTTTTGCGTCGTTGAAAGGCCGCCCCGGCATCCAGACTACTCCGAGTGGTTTATGCTACGAGATCGTGCAGCCCGGCGAAGGCCCGAACGCCACGCTGAGTGATTCGGTCAAGATCAACTACACCGGCATGCTGCTCAACGGGCAGGTGTTCGACAGCTCGGAACAACATGGCGCTCCGCTCACCATCGGCGTCAGCGAAGCGATCCCGGGCTGGGCTGAAGGCATGCAAAAAATCAACAAGGGCGGTAAGATCAAACTCTACATCCCGGCCGAGCTCGCTTACGGCGACGAAAGCCCGGGTGGCATTCCGCCCGCCTCGGCTTTGATTTTCGATATCGAAGTGCTGGACATCATTCCGGCTCCTCCGGCGGTCGCGAAGTAATCCGGCCTCTGCTCGATTTTGCCAACTCCGCCGCGAACGTGGCGGAGTTTTTTTTATGCCCGGGCGTCGGCCAGCAGCGCTTCGATCACCGTGTTTTTCGTATCCCAGCCGCACATGAAGCGATAGGTGCCGGGCGCGCCGAACGGATAAAACTGCCAGCCGCGCTCCGTGAGTTTTCGCACGAGGGGTTCAGGCAGCTTGATGAACACGCCGTTGGCTTCGACCGCATGCGGCAGTTCGCAACCCGGCAAGGCGAGCAGACCTTCGGCAAGGCGGCGGGTCATGGCGTTGGCATGGGCGGCCTGGCGCAGCCACGTCTCGTTTTCCAGCATAGCCACCCATTGGGCGGCGGCGAACCGCTGTTTTGAGGCGAGCTGTCCGGATTGTTTGACGCGACGGTCGAAGTCAGTGGCCAAGTCGGGATTGAAGATCACCACGGCCTCGGTGGTGAGCATGCCGTTTTTGGTGCCGCCGAACGAGAGCACATCGACGCCCGCGCGCCACGTGATGTCGGCCGGTGCAGCGCCTTGGCTTTCCTGCAGGCTGGCGGCGGCATTGGCAAAACGCGCCCCGTCCATGTGCACATACATGCCGTGACGCCGGGCGATTTCGCTCAAGGCGGCGATTTCTGCGGGTGTGTAAACCGTGCCGAGTTCAGTGGACTGAGTGAGCGAGACCGCGCCGGGCTTGGGAAAATGCACGCCGTGGCCGCGATGCGTGGCGGCTTCGACGGCCGCGGGCTCGAGTTTGGCGTGCGCGCCGGGCAGGGCGATGAGCTTGGCGCCGCCGGTGAAAAATTCGGGTGCGCCGCATTCATCAACTTCGATATGCGCGAGCTCGTGGCAAAAGATGCTTTGATAACTGCGGCAGGCGGCGCTGAGTGCGAGGGCGTTGGCCATGGTGCCGTTGAACGCGAAATGCACGGCGCAATCGGTCTCGAATACGGCCTGAAACGCCTGGCGTGCACGTGCGGTCCATGCGTCGTCGCCGTAGCTCGGAACATGGCCCGTGTTGACGGACTCAAGGGCCGCCCATGCCTCGGGGCAGACGCCGGCTGTATTGTCGCTGGCAAAGGAGTAGTTCATGCGCGTGGGGCCATGCAGTCGCAAAGTCGATGCGCCGCCAAGGCGTTTTCGTGTTTGGCAAGGCCGGGTTGAGCCCGTTGCCTTGCGCACGGATGACTGCAGCGGATGTTAACCTCTACCTCGTCGGCTTCATGGGCACCGGCAAAAGCACGGTGGGCCGGGGCGTGGCGCGTCGGATTGGTTTCCGCCTGCTCGACAGCGATCACGAAATCGAACGCATGCAAGGGCGGGCGATTCCGGAAATTTTTGCCCAGGATGGTGAGCCGGCTTTTCGCGTGATGGAGCGTCAATTCATTGAAACCGGCCATCCCGCCGAGCGCACGATCGTAGCGTGTGGCGGTGGACTGGTGGTGCAGCCGGGAATACTGGCCCTGTTGCAGTCGAAAGGCGTGGTGGTTTGCCTGCACGCTTCGCTTGAGACGGTGCTGGAGCGCACGCAACGGCATCGCAACCGCCCCTTGCTCGAGGTTGAAGACCCGATGGCGCGCATCCGTCAACTTTACGCGCAGCGCGAGGCGATTTACAAACGCTCCGGGAGCTTGGTGCTGACCGACGGGCGTCCACTAAACGACATCGTTGCCCATGTGACCCGGGTGTGGCGCCGCGAGGCGATGGACTTTGTGCGGTCGCGCCGGCCGGTCTGAAACGTGCCTCAGCCTTTGAAGACCGCGGCCATCTTCTCCATGAAGACTGGTGGCGGCCGCACGGGTCTGCCGTGCAGATCAACAAAGGCATGGGAGCTTTCAGCGGTGGCGAGAAGCTCATGTCCCCGTCTGACTTCGTAGCTGAGCCGAATACGCAGCAGGGGTTTCTCTTTGAGGAAAGTGATGATGGTCACCACGTCGTCATAGAGTGCGGGCCGGAGATATTTGGCAGACACCTCCAGCACGGGCAGGCGATAACCCATGGTCTCCAAATCGCGATATGACAGCCCTTGTTCGCGCAGCAAGGTGGTGCGGCCGATCTCGAACCATGGCAGGTAATTGGCATGGTAGACGATTCCCATCATGTCGGTTTCGGCATAGCGGACGGTTATCTGGCTGCGCGACGTGATCATGGGTGCTAGGATGAGGGAGAAGCCGGGAATAGCAAAGCAGCGGAGCCGATCCAGGTTTGTCGCCGGGCCCAGACGCGGCCGGCTTCGCCCAGTTGACGCCGCAGTTGAGGTTCTTTGATCAATCGGGCGAACGCGTCGGTCAATCCAGCTGGGTTTTCGGGATCAACCAGCAATCCGGTTTTCCCGTCCATCACGGCCTCGCCGACTCCGCCAATGTCGTGACCGACAACCGGCAGTCCGTGGGCGGCAGCTTCCAGATACACCAAACCAAAGCCCTCGACGCTGTTGCGGTAGGGCATGCTGGTCAGGGCGAAGATGTCCGCCTGAGCGTAGATTTCGCCGAGTTTTTCATCCGGCACGTCGCCGAGGAATCGAACGTGCAAATCTGCCTTTGCGGCGGAGCGGCTGAGCTGCGCTTCATAGTCGCCCTTGCTGGCGGTGCCGACCAGCCAGTATTCGGTCTGGGCGCGCAATTCCGCCGGCAGCGCGACGAGGGCGGCGAGGGTGGCGTGCTGGCCTTTGCGCGGATGCAGCCGGCCGACCGTCAGGACGACCAAGCGTGGCGTCGCTTTGCGGGGCGGCGGGATCGTGAGTGCGACCTCGCGCCGCAAAGCACCGGGCGTGATGATGACCTTGTTCCGGGCTTCAGGGAAATGTTCCACCAGCAGGCGTTGGGTGTAGTGGGTCAGCGTGCTGATCTGAGAGGCGTGGCGGATCAGACGTCGGGCCAGCGGACGAATCAAGGGATTGCGGTGAAACTTCAGGATCTCTGAGCCGTGAAAGGTGAGCAGCACGTGCTTGGGACGAAACGCGTGTAGAAATTGCAACCACATCAACGTCAGCATGGGGCCGGGCTCGACCAAATAGACCGTGGCATCGCGCAAATACCGGCGGTGTTTGATCAATTGCAGGCCGAGCCTAATCAGGCAGGCGAAGTCATGTGATCCGGCCAAGGGCATGCGTCGCAGTTTGAAAGGCAGCGGTTTTTCGGGAGTGCCGGCCGGAGCGCGTTGGGCCCATACTTCAACGGCATGTCCCAAGGCTGAGACCGCGAACGCCATTTCCTCCACAAAGGTTGCGATGCCCCCCCTTCGCGGGAAATATTCGTGGGTGATGAATATGTAGGGCCTTGCAGGCATGGGTGGCGTTTAACTTGAGGCTGACAAGGGCTTTATGGTGAGGTTGCCGAGAGCATCTGACCACGGTCCCGGTCCAAGAAATGGGTTTACATTAGAAAGGCCCGCAACATACAAGGAACAAACAATGGCAGATGCAGCTCAGCCCAAACCGGGCACCAATCATCCTTTTGCGCAAGAAGCCAAGTCCTTCACTCCCGAGGACGAGGCTACGCTGCGCGAATCGTTGAAGCGGTGTTCGCCCTCGACCTTTGAAGCGGCCGTCCAATTTCGCAAGACCGGCAATCCGGAGCATCTGCCGGCCGTGGTCATCGGGGTGATCGAGCGTTTCGTCGAACCGGATCTGCGCGTCAAACTCAAGGATGCGGATGATGATCTGCGTCTGATCGAAGACTTGGGTATCGATTCCCTGACGATGATGGAAATCGTCATTTTGGTGGAAGAAGTGTTGGAAATGTCGATCAACAACGAGGAACTGCGCAATCTCCGCACGGTTGGTGATGTGAAGATGTTCATCGATTGCAAAGTTCGCGGCCTGCCCTTGCCACAGCCGACCAAATTTCTCCCGATCGAGCACATCGCCACGGTGATGCCGATCCAGCCGCCGTTCCTCTTCTTGAACGAAGGCTCGGTCAGTTCCAGCGGCGCCAACGCCAAATACAAGATCACCGGTCAGGAGTTTTTCCTGCAGGGTCACTTTAAGGACAACCCGGTCATGCCGGCTTCGATCATGCTTGAGGCGCTCGGGCAATTGGCCGTGCTCTATTTGCTCGAAGGCCTGACGCCTGAGCCGGGCAAGGTCGTCAATTCATCCCAGATTTTCTTCACCGGGTGCGAAGGTGTGCGCGCCCACCGCGTCTGCCGTCCCGGCGACATCCTCACACTCTCCATCAAACCCAAGCGCACGAAGATGCCCTTGGCCACGTTTGAAGGCTCGATCCGCGTCGGCCAGGAGAAGGCCGCCATCGTCGAGGAGATCACCCTGACCTTCGGATTTTCTGACGCGCCGGTCCAACCCGTTGAAAACAACGGTGTCAACGGCGTGGGCCACGAAAAGACCAAATCCGCGGGCGAACCCTCGCGCGTGTCGGCGGATTCGTAAGCCTGACGCGAATCCGGCCATTTTGCCTCCCGCGTTGACCGACGCCGGTAATATGCTTTGCATGCAGGCCCGTTTACGTGCGGGTTTTTGCTGCAACGGAAGTCCTTGATTCCTGTCTGAAGATCATATGCCCAGAGTATTCATCACCGGACTAGGCCTGATCACGAGCATCGGCAACGATGTGCCAACCGTGACCGCCAGCCTGCGGGAACTGCGTCATGGCATTCAGGTTTACCCGCCGTTCCAAAAGGACAACATTCCGGTCAAGGTCGCGGCACCGGTGCGGGATTTTGTGACGGATTCGAACGATCCGGAAGACTGGACCTACCCGTCGCAATATCGCATCAAACGCGAGATTCTGCGCGGCATGGCGCCGCACGGCGTGTATGCGTGGTGCGCGATGCAGCAGGCGATTGCGGATGCCGGGCTGGCCGAAGAAGACGTCTCGAATGCGGACACGGGGCTTTACGCGGCTTCCGGCGGTTCGCCGCAACTCATGGGCTACATGCTCAATCGCATGCACAACGTTGGCGTCATGCGTTGTTCGCCGCTCGGCATCGTGGCCGCGATTTCTGGCACCCTGAATTTCAACTTGGTCGCGCATTTCAAGATCAAGGGCGCTTCGTGCGGATTTTCCTCGGCCTGTGCGTCCTCGTCGCACGCGATGGGGTATGCGTTCGACGATTTGGTGCTCGGCCGACAAAAACGCATGTTCGTGATCGGGGCTGAAGACGGCAACGTGGACAGCATCCTGCCTTTTGCCGGCATGCGCGCGCTCTCGCTGCAAAGTGATCCGGCGCTGGCTTCGCGTCCGTTTGATGCATCCCGCGACGGCTTCGTCGGCACCGGTGGCGCCGCCGTTCTCGTGTTGGAGACCGAGGATGAAGTGCAGCGCCGCGGCGCCAAAGTTTACGGTGAGTTCGCGGGCTGGGGCCAGGCGTCCGATGGTCACAACGTCGCCATATCCCACCCGGATGGCGACGGGCTTGTCGCCGCGATGCGCAATGCCTTGCGGGTCACCGGCACGCCGGCGGAAAGCGTGGACTATATCAATGCCCATGCGACCTCGACTCCCATTGGGGATATTTCGGAGGCGCGCGCTTTGAAATCGATTTTCACCGATGCTTCTTCCCGTCCGGCCGTCAGCAGCACGAAGGCGCTCACGGGTCATGGATTGTCCCTGGCCGGCGCGATGGAAAGCGCGTTTTGCGCGATTGCGCTGCGCGACGGATTCATGCCCGGCTCGGCGCACATTGCGCAACTCGATCCCGAGTGCGAAGGGTTGAACATCATCCGGACGACCCAAACGCAACCACCGGCCGTGGTGTTGAATAACAGCAGCGGGTTTGGCGGAGCGAACGTCAGCTTGGTGCTCAAACGCGCCGAATAACGTGCCCAACTCCCCCCGCTTATCCTCCCTGTATCGCACGGCTTTTGTGACAGGCGCCAGCACGGGCTTGGGCCGGGCGTTTGCCGGAATGTTGCTGGATGAGGGAGTGCAGGTTTGGGGCACCGCCCGTCAACTGACACGATTGGACGGACTGGCTGGCAAGCCGGGATTCTATCCGGTGGCCCTTGATTTGAAGGACGGCGCTGCCGCGGAGAGGATTTTTGTCGAGGCTGCGAAACAGGCGGGCGGTTTTGATCTCGTCATCAACAACGCCGGTTATGGGGCGTTCGGCGATTTTGCGGCGACAGACTTTGCGGTTTGGCGCGAGCAGCTGGAAGTGATGCTGATCAACACGGCGCGGTTGGCTCACGCCGCTTTGCGTGACCTGCGCGCGCGCGGGACCGCCGGAGCGCTGGTCAACATTTCATCCCTCGCGGCGGAGTTTCCGCTGCCGTTTCAAAGCGCTTATAATATGACCAAGGCCGGTCTCACCGCGCTCAATGAGAGTCTCATGATCGAAACGACGGGCACTCCGATCGTCATTCTCGATGTGCGTCCCGGGGATTACCGCACCGATTTTGAAGGTTCGGTCATGCGACCTGAAGGCGAGACCACAGCGGCGATGACGCGGGCGTGGGGTGCTTTCACTCGCATGATGCAGACCGGTCCCGCGCCTGAGCACGCCGCGCAGGCACTGCGCCGGGCGCTGTGCAAACGTCGGAGCGGCACGGTCCGCTGCGGAAGAATTTTCCAAGCGATCATCGCGCCATTGTTGGCGCGGTTTGCTCCGCTGACTCTCAAGCGCCGCATTCAGGCGCGTTATTTCGACCTCTAGCATGTCCAAGGTCCGCATTCTCATCCTCACCTCCAGCACGGGTGGCGGGCACGACGCCCGCGCTGAAGCGCTCGCCGAATGGTGTTTTGAACTTTATCGGCACGACGTCGATGTGCGCATTGAGCAGATGCTGGAGAAATCCTCCGTCGTCGCGCGCTCCGGAGTTAATCTCTACAACTGGATTCAGAAAAAATCACCGTGGATGCACAAAGTGTTCTACACGGTGGTGGAGGGGCTGAGTTTGCTGAACCAGCGCACCGTCACGCTGGGTCGTCACTACTATCTTGAGGTGCTCAAGGACTACCGGCCGCACTTGGTGTTGAGTGTGCACGACTGCCTCAATCGCGGTTATTTTCAACTCGCCCGGCAGATTCTCGGCGCGGCTAATGTGCGCACCGCCACCTATTGCGGTGAATTCTCCGGTGGTTGGGGTTATTCGCGAAACTGGATCGAAACGAGTGTCGATCTCTATTTCTCGCGCACCCCGACGGCGGCGGACTATGCGGTGAAGAAAGGCATTTTGCCGGCGCGATCCAAGGTCCGCAGCCTGTTGATGCGGCCGCGTGCTCATCTGGAAACCATTCCTGAAAACGAGGTGGGACATTACCGGGAACACCAATTGGGGCTGGATCCTGATTTGTTCACAGTATTCCTGGCCACCGGGGGCAACGGCGCGCACAACCATTTCGCCTTGCTGCCGACCCTGGTCCGGCATGCTGACAAATGTCAGGCCATCATCATCTGCGGCCGCAACAAGCAGGCCTACAACGAACTCATCCACTGGCGGGCCAACCACCCCGAGTTCAATTGTCACATCGAGGGATACAGCGAGATCATGCATCTGCTCATGCAGGTGAGCGATGTGATTGTGACGCGTGGCGGCACCACCACGTGTTCGAAGGCGCTGGCATTCAAGTGCCCGATTATCTTCAACGCCTTCGGCGGCATCATGCCGCAGGAACAGTTGACGTGGAAATTTTTCCGCAACGGCGCTGGTTCACAGAAGGTGGAGTCGGCGGCCGACTTCGCCACTTTGATTGGGGAGTGGCTCCGCAACCCGATGGCCTACGCCCGCGCCCGCCGGCAGTTTCTTGCGCTGCGCTCCGACGAAGATCCGACCGTGTTGATTGATGAGATAGTCCAACTGGCCAACGAAGTTCCCCGAGCGAAACTCACCCGACAGCCGTTTCCTCCTGCGCGCTGATTCAGAAGGTCGCCGACACCTCGAGTTGCTGGCCGGTCTCGAGCGTGATCTCACCCAGCGAGGTGCATGCAAGCTCGTCGTTCTTGAAAAGCCGGGCGCGAACCGGACCGGTGGCCTCCTTGGTTTCCCATTGCCACTTGCCGATTGAAACGAATTGCAGGGGAATTCCCTTGTCCGCGCTTAGTCCCGGGCCTTCACCGCGAATAAACAGCCGGTTGCCGATGCCGATGTAGGCGGTCACGAGCAAGCGGGTGGCATGATCTGAAGTGTTGGTGCGGGTTGGTTTTGCCGCCGCCGGATCAAATTCGGCCGGTGGGGTGGACTCGGCGAAAGGCAGTTCGTCGGCCGCGTCGGGTCTAGTCGGCTTGGAAGCCGCTGCTTTCTTAGCCGGTTTGACGGCTTCAGGCGCGGGCTTGGCTTCAACTGGGACCGGGGTGGGTTGCGCAGCGGCGGGCGGCGGCTCGATCACGGCCGGGGGTGTTTCGACCACCGGTGGCTCCACCGGCGCAGGGGTGGTTGCGACGGGAACAGGCTCCACGGGCGGCGTTGCCGGCGGTGGGGCGGCCTTGGCGAGCGCGGCGATTTGTAGGGTCAGCTTGGTCTCAAGGTCTTCCAACCGGACATGCAATTGCTGCAGTTTTTCCGCGGTGCCGTCGGGTTTGCGATTATCTGCGCCGGCTTTGATGGCCTTGATTTCCTTTTGCAGGGTTTCGGTCGTGGCGGAAAGCTTGCTGGCGACCTGCTGGCTGAGTTCTTCAAACCCATCGCCCAGCGTGTCGGGCATGGATTCGATCTGGTTGATCTGGCGGCGGGTCAGTTCGAGTGTCTCATGCATGCTGTTGGCGGCCACGCTGATCTGCTCGGCGGAATCTGCGATGGTGCGCGTGAGGGCGTCCAGGCCGCGTTGCCGCTCGTCGAGCGCTTCGTCCTGGCGCTGCGCGTAATCGGTCAGAAAGGGCACCGCGCCCAGAATGCAGCCAAGCACAACGCAAATCGTGATCGCGGCGACGAGGCCGCCGGAATACGGCGCGGGGTTGCGGAGCGCGATCAGAGCGGCGGTGGCCAACAGGCATACGTCGGCAACAACAAAGGGCCACTTGGGAAGTCGCGGGGTGTCGGAAGGCAATGTGCTCATGGGGCGCGGCGTCGCGCTTGATTATGTGCGCGCGAGCTGCAGATGGCTCAAGGACAAATCATGGCGGAATTCAGAGATTGTCAGACTGAGTGGTTGTGTCAGGCTGCAGGGTGATGAGTTCAAGCCACTTCCTGCGAGTTGAACGCGACGGCAAGTTTGGTTCCAAGCACTACATCGTCCATGTCACGGATCCACGGTTTTCGATGGAATTAACCCCCGACCGTGATGCGCCGGACAAAATCGGCAAAGGTGTGATCAAGCGTATTTGCCTGCCAAATTCGTGGGCGGGTGATTACAGCCAAACCGCGCGTTTGATCACTGCGGCGCAGGATTTCTTTGCGCGCACCATGTCTGAGCCGGGCTTGAAATCGCATCCGCGCCAGCTCGGTTTGTAGACGAAAGGGCTACTCGCCGGTCAGCAGCCGGCGATAGTAGACATGCAACTTTCCGGAAGTCAGCGGCCCTTGGGCCGTGGCCGCGGCGTAGCTCACCGGACTAAGGAAGTTGGCCTCGGCCGGGGACAAGCTTCCGTCCTGATCGGTGTCGGCGAGTGCGAAGACTTTCGCCATGCTGATACGCAATTCCGCAAAGTTGATCCGCCCGTTTTGATCCTCGTCCTCCCAACCGGCCTCCGAAATGAGTTGGAACAGATCGAATTCCACCCGGTTGATGCTGTCGTTGCCGTTGATGTCGGCGACCCGCAGCAGCATGCGCCGCAGTTGCATGAACTCATCAAGCTCGAGCTGTTCGTTCTGATTGGCGTCGAACTTGGCGAAAGCATCCGATTGGCCCGGTCCTTCGGCGATCTCGGCCGCTTCGAGACTCTCATTGCGATTGAGATCTGCGGCCCGAAAAAGCGCGAAGGCGTTTTGATCCCATTCGACCAGCCCGATTTGTTGATCACGGTTATGATCGAGCTGATCGAACGCGCTTTGCAGGCTGTCCGCTGAAGGAAGGGCCGAGGCGGGGCCGGCCAAGGTGACAATTGCGGTGCAGAGGGCCGTCCTGACGAATCGCATGACTTATGAGTCTTGGGATCGTTTCCAGTCGCGATATTGCCGGCTGACCGAACCGGCTTGCCCGGATTGTGGGTCTGACGGTTGCAGTGCCGTCGGACCGGCCGGGGCGGAGAGTTGTTCGCCGATGCGACCGCCCCACATGGTCTTCAGTTCGGCGCGATCAACGGTCAATACCGGCTGCGTCGTCTTGGCGGTGGTGGTATTGCAGCCGCTCATCCAGCAACTGGCGGCAAGCAAAATCAAAAGGGTAACGGCGGGCTTGGTCTTGCGCTTCATTGTAAATGAATGATGCACCATGATAGCAAAACGCCGGGGCGTAGTGCATCGGTAGTAATACGTGCTTTCAGGCTACGTAGTTACCTCACCCTCACATGCGGCGCCATACGTAGACGCAGAGGGAAAAGAGCAGACCGATGCGCACCGCGCCTTCAAAGGTCAGGATGACCAGCAGCCATTTCAAGCCGCCGGCCCGGCGCAATCCGTAGCCCAGCAATGACACGGCGATCAACGCCAGGCCGTGGACGCGGCCGAAGGATTGGAAGAGCAGGACCAGCATCCAGGCCCAGTAGACAAACAACAATCCGCTCCAAATGGCTGAGACCGCCTCGTTGGGGCCGACGTCCCTCGGGTCCCCGTTGCGTTCGATTTGTTTGATGCCCACATAGCGCTCGCAGATGACGAGCTGCCAGAGCTCGAACATCAGAAACAAAGGGGCAAGAAACAGCACCAGCGGCACCACGTCAGCATCGCGCGCGGGTCGCCACGTGCAAGTTTACTTGCCGCCATACCAGAAAGCGCGGCGCCAATTGTGGCGGCGCAGCTTTTCCAGCAGTTGTGGCGGCAAATCGGGCAGGTCGCTCACGGCACAATTCGCCTCGGCTTGCGTGATGTTGCGAATACCCGGGATGACCGTGGAAACCGCCGGGTGGGCCAGCACGAATTTCAGCGCGGCCTGCGCCATGGTTAGACCGGAGCCTTCCAAGTCGGCGCGAATCTCCGCCACACGTGCGATCGTGCGCGCCAAACGATCACCGGCAAAGTAGCCCGCCCGAAAATCGTCGTCGGCAAATTTGGTCGCGGCATTGAACTTGCCCGTCAGCGAGCCTTCGTCGAAGGCCACCCGCACAATGATGCCCACGCCGCATTCCTTGGCCACGTCCAGCAATTCGGCGGCCGGTTCCTGCTCGAAGAGGTTGTAGATGACCTGCACGCTGTCCACCCAACCGTCGCGCATGAGATCGATCACGCTGTTTTGATCGTGCTCCGGGGTGGAGACGCCGACCAGCCCGAGCAAACCTTCCTTTTGCAGCTGGCGCAGAATCTTGAACGGCGTGGGGTTGCGGTTCCATGCGCGCGTCCAGGTGTGCAGTTGCAGCAAATCCAGTCTGGCGGTTCCGAGGTTGCGCAGGCGTTCGGCGATGTTTGCCCGCAGATAGTTTTCCGGATAGCGCGCCTCGGCTTGATCGTAAGGTGAGGGCGGCCACTCGCCGGCGGTTGGCGGCGTCTTGGTGGCGACGGTGACCGTGTCCTTTTTGCCTGCCTGGGCGCGTTCCCGCAGGACTTGGGCGATCAACCGTTCGCTGCGGCCCTCGCCGTAACCCGCCGCGGTGTCGATGAAGTTGCAACCGAGGTCGAGGGCGCGATGCAGCGCCGCCAGGGAATCATCATCCTGCTGCTGGCCCCAAGCCCCGCCGATGGCCCAGGCGCCAAAGCCGATTTCCGAACAGTTGAGCGGGTGTTTCCCGAAATTGCGGTATTTCATGATCAAATGTTACCAACGATGGGCATGCGGGCCGAAGTCGGCGTCGTAGTAGACGGAGACATGGGTGCCCGGGGGCACGATGGCGTCGATGGCTGTCAACTCATCGGCCGTGAACCGCACGTCAACCGCCTTCAGGTTGTCCTGCAATTGGTCAAGGGTGCGAGGACCGATGATCGGGCTGGTCACCCCCGGTTGCTGCATCGTCCACGCGAGCGCAAATTGCGAGAGGGTTACGTTCTTGGCTTTGGCGAGCGGCAGAAGTTTTTCGACCACGTCGAGCGCACCGTCATTCCAACGTTGGGCAAGGAACGGGCTTTTCTCTTGATCGGCAAAACGCGATCCAGCCGGCGGCTCCTGGCCCGAGCGATATTTGCCGGAGAGAATGCCGCTGGCGAGCGGACTCCAAGGCAGGGTGGCGATCCCGTAAGTGCGGCACATGGGCAGCAGTTCGCGTTCGATGCGGCGGTCGAGCAGATTGTAAGGCGGCTGTTCGGAAGAGAAGGGCGTAAGGTGCAGCTCCTTCGCGCACCAGAGCGATTCGACGAATTGCCACGCGGCGAAAGTTGAGGTGCCGGTGTAGCGCACCTTGCCGGCGCGGCCGAGATCGTCGAGGGCGCGCAGGGTCTCGTCGATTGGGATGTCGGATTGCGGCCGGTGGATCTGGTAAAGATCGATGTAGTCCGTCTGCAGGCGACGCAGGCTCGCTTCGCATTGCTGGATGATATGCCGGCGGGAATTGCCGCGCATGTTCGGGTCATCGTTGTCCATGGCCCCGTGCACCTTCGTGCAGAGGAAGACTTGGTCGCGCTTGGCGTTGCGCTTGAGCGCCTCGCCGGTGAATTCCTCGCTTTTGCCCCGCGAGTAAATGTTGGCTGTGTCGATGCAATTGATGCCCGCATCGATCGCGTGATCGATGATCCGGCAGGTTTCCTCGAGATCGGTTTTGCCACCGAACATCATGCAACCGAGGGTAAGCGGGCTGACCTTTACGCCCGTGCGACCAAAATTCACGTAGTCCATATAGGCAGCTTGGGTTGTGCAGCTCTCTTTGGCAAACGATGCGACCCAAAAAACGGCCGCGGTTTGCACCGCGGCCGTGGGTCAAACGGATTGGCCCAACTTAGTTCAGGCCAAGGAAATTGCCGATGGCCGGGGCGAAGCGCACGATGAGTCCGGCGAACACCACGGAAACGATCGAGATCAATTTGATCAGGATGTTCAGCGACGGCCCCGAGGTATCCTTGAACGGATCGCCCACGGTGTCGCCGACCACCGTCGCCTTGTGGTCGGGCGAACCTTTGCCGTAGACAATCGTCTTGGGCCGGCCCGCCGCGATCTCCTCTTCCGCCCGGGCGAGAATGGCCTCGCGCACTTCGGCCGGCACGCCTTCGCGCGTGGCGAGGTGATGCTTCATATCGTCGGCCGTGATGCGGCCATAGGATTCCAGCAGCTTCTTGGCGTTGTCCCAGGCGCCGCCGGCGTTGGCCATGAAGACCGCAACCGCGAAGCCGGAGACAAGGCCCCCGGCCAGCATACCGAGCACGCCGGCCACGCCGAGAATCAGACCAAGGGCGATCGGCGCGAGGATCGCTAGGATGGAGGGCACGACCATTTCGCGCTGTGCGCCGGCGGTGGAGATGGAAACGCAATTGGCGTAGTCGGGATATTCGATGCCTTCGTGCGTGACGCGCTTGGGCCATGATTCGGGATTGGCGATGTTCTCCTCGCTCATGCCCGCAGCGCGGAAAGCCTCACGCATTTTGCCGAACTGGCGGCGACATTCGCGCATCATCTGATAGGCGGCACGACCGACCGCATTCATGGTCAGGGCGCAGAACAGGAAGGTGAGCAGCACGCCGATGAACAGACCGGCGATGACCTTCGGGTTGGTCAGCGTCACGTCGTAGTAGCGCATGATTTCGTCGATCGTGGCCTGACGGGAGGAAACGATGTCGAACGTGGTGCCTTGATCAGTCCAGGCGGCCACATAGCGATTGGCCACAAACGGATTGGCACCCACGGCGGTGACGGGCAGCGCCGCGCCAATCGGCAGATTCTTCAGCTCCTTGCGGGGAATTTCGTGGGTTGGCAGGAAAAGCGCGCCGTCGAAATAATCGCTGCCGTCGTCCATGGCGCCGGGGAACGCGACGGCGAACTTGCCGTAGCCTTGGTGCACCGCAACCGGGGTGACCGATTCACCGGCGTGGGCCTTGCCGTAACTCACGGCCTGCATGGTGATCTGCGTTTGCACGATCTGCACGTAGGCGGCGAACAGGGCGAGGGCGGTCAACGCGGCCGAACCGATGGCAAAACCCTTGCCGGTGGCGGCGGTGGTGTTGCCGAGCGAGTCGAGCATGTCGGTCCGTTTGCGCACGTTGGGCTCCTGGCCGGACATCTCGGCGTTGCCGCCGGCGTTGTCGGCGATCGGCCCGTAGGCGTCGGTCGCGAGCGTAATGCCGAGGGTCGAGAGCATGCCGACCGCGGCGATACCGACACCGTAGAGACCCATGAGGAAGCTTTCACCGCCGCCGGCGAAGAGAAACGCGCCCATGATGGCGACAGCGGTGGTCAGGAGGGAAGCCCAGGTGGACTTCATGCCTTCGGCGACGCCGCTGATGATCACGGTGGCCGGGCCGGTGAGGGCTTGATTGGCGATGGCCTGGGTTGGCGGCTTTTCGTAAGACGTGTAGTATTCCGTCGCGTAGGCGATCACCAAACCCGCGCCGAGGCCAAACACGATCGAACCACCGAGGCGCATCCAACTCGTGCCGGCTTCCGCGAGGGCGGTGGCGCCGGCGCCGGTGCCAAACAGCATGTAGAGCAGGCCGAATGAACCGGCGACGATGAGCGCCGAGGCCACGTAAACGCCGGTGTGCAGGCTCTTGAGCAGCTCCGCGAACGAGGCGTCTTCCTTGGTGCGCACGGCGAAGATGCCGACGACCGAACAGAGAATACCGAGACCGGCCAAGGCGATCGGCGCCGCGGCGAGTTTGGCGGCGAACCCGGCGGCATCCACCGTCAGGCCCAGCACCGAAATCGCGGCGGCGGTGCCGAGGGCGAGGGTGGCGAGGATCGAACCGTAGTAGGATTCGTAAAGATCGGCGCCCATGCCGGCGACATCACCGACGTTGTCACCGACGTTGTCGGCGATGGTCGCGGGATTGCGGGCGTCATCCTCGGGAATCCCGGCTTCGACTTTGCCGACGAGGTCGGCACCGACGTCAGCTGCCTTCGTGTAGATGCCACCACCGACACGGGCAAACAGGGCCTGGGTCGAGGCGCCCATGCCGAATGAGAGCATGACGGTGGTCATTTCCGCAAGACGCTCGGCGGGCCCGCCGGTCAAGCCAAAGGCATCGCCAAAACTGTTGAGCGCGAAAAACCAGAACGAGATATCGAGCAGCGCAAAACCAACGACATTCAACCCCATGACCGCGCCGGAACGGAAGGCCACGACCAAGCCATCGTTGAGGGATTGTTTGGCGGCGGCAGCGGTGCGGGCGGATGCATTGGTCGCCATCTTCATGCCAAACCAGCCGGTGAGACCGGAGAGCAGGCCGGCCAGTGGCACGCCGACCATCGAGAGCTTCGGCTGGAGGCCGAGCCACGCCAACAAGCCGAGGAAGATGACCAAGGCGACGAACACCAAGGACACGACGCGATACTGGCGCTTGAGGTAAGCGATGGCGCCTTCTCTCACCGCTTGGGCGATACGCACCATCTCGGCGTCGCCTTCGCTGCGCTTCATCACCGAAGCGCTGAAGATGCGCGCCATGATCAGCGCGATGACACCGGCGACCGGAGCCAGCCAGAATAGGGACGGAATATCAGACATAGTGGCCAGCGGCCACGTAACGGATACGTTCATAGGGGGTTGTTAGGGGTTGGGGAAAACTGACCTTTGCTGGGGCGGGAGGCTGCGAAAGGCTTGGCCCGAAGGCCAGTGGAATTTTGGGCGGGTCGGATTCAGAAGATGACGTTAAACAAGCTATGAATCCGAACGGGTAAGCTTATACGTTGGTAACATTTAAACCGGAATCAAAGCCAGCCAGCAACGGGAGTTGCATCCGGCGCTGATTTCTCCCCATCGTTTTTTCACCCCATGCATCATCTACGTTTCCGTCAGGTTCACCTCGATTTTCATACCAGCGGCTTGATCCCCGGGATTGGCGAAAAGTTCGACAAACGGCGTTTCCAAGAGGCGCTCAAGGTCGGGCACGTCAATTCGATCACGCTGTTTTCCAAATGCCACCACGGCTACAGCTATCACCCGACCAAGATCGGGCAGATGCACCCGCATCTGAAAACCGATCTCTTGGCCCGCCAGATCGACGCCTGCCGCGAGATCAATGTTCGCTGCCCGATCTACCTCAGCGCCGGCCTTGATGAACTCGCCGCCTTTGCCAACCCGACCTGGGTGGTGAAAAAGAAGGACGGCACGCTCTACAAGCCGCTCGAGGTCGAGTGGTTCGTGCGCATCCTGCGTTTCAACTCGCCTTATCTCGCTTATCTCTGTGCGCAGATCGAAGAGGTCTGCCAGCGCTGGCCGGACAACGACGGCATATTCCTCGACATCATCGGCACGCATCGTGACTACAGCGACGACGCGCTGCAGGAAATGAAGCGCCTCGGTTACAATCCCGAGAACGACGACGATGTGCAGCGCTACGCGGAGGAGGTGCTCTACCGCTACTTCAAGGCCACGACCGCCGCCGCGCAGTCGGTGAACAAGGACAACCCGGTCTTCCACAACTCCGGCCACATTTCGCTCGGGGCGCGCAAGGCCCTGAAGTTCAACACGCACCTCGAGCTCGAGTCACTGCCCACCGGCGGCTGGGGTTACGATCACTTCCCGATGTCGGCCCGCTATGTGATCACGCAGAAGTGGGACTTCCTCGGCATGACCGGCAAGTTCCACAACACGTGGGGTGAGTTCGGCGGCTTCAAACGGCCCGCGGCACTGCGTTACGAATGCGGCGCCATGCTCGCCTACGGTGCGAAGTGCAGCATCGGCGATCAACTGCACCCCGACGGCGAGATGAACCTCGACACCTACAAGCTCATCGGCGCGGCCTATGCCGAGGTCGAGCAAAAGGAGCCGTGGTGCGATTACGTCAAGCCGGTCGCCAAGATCGCCATCGTCAGTTCGCTGCAAAACCAAGGCGTCTGGCGTGGCGGCCACGGGCAGACCTTCCTCGCCGACGAAGGCGCCGGACGCATGTTGCTCGAATTGCATCAACCGTTCGTCGTCCTCGACGAACACGCTGCTTGGACCGGTTTCGATCTGTTGATTCTGCCCGAGGGGTTTGTCATGACTCCGGACAAGGCCGCGCAGGCTAAGAAATTCCTCGCTGCCGGTGGCCGCATCATCGCGGCGGGTTCGGCCTTGCTCAATCCGGAACAGAGCGCGTTTGCCATTGACCCGGGCGCGAAGTTGCTCGGTCGCACCACGAACAACCCCGACTATCTCATGGCGACGCCGCTCACGCCGGATGTGCCGGTCAAGTCGGCCATCGTCATTCACGGTTGCGCTTATGAAATCAAGCCGACGACGGCCAAGGTGTTGGTCGATCGCCGTGAATCGTATTTCAACCGCACGTGGGAGCACTACTGCTCGCATCAACATGCGCCGGATGCGCCGAAGCAGGTCTCACCGGCTGCGACGGTGAATGCGAAAATCGCCTATTTCGCGCACGATATTTTCAGCGCTTACCGCAGTTACGGCCAGCCGCTCTATCGCGACTTCTTTGCCGCGGCCCTCAATCGTTTGCTCAACGGCAAACTGCCGGTGGAAACCAATTTGCCCACCACGGCTCGCGTCAACGTGATGGAGCAGCGCAAGGAGAAGCGCTACGTGGCGCATCTGCTCTACGCGGCGACCAGCACGCGCGGCAAGTTCAACGGCCAGCCCGTCGAACTCATCGAAGATTTGATCCCGTTGCGCGATGTCAGCGTCACCCTGCGTTTGCCGCGCAAGGTAAAGACCGTGCGACTCGTGCCCGCCGGCGACGAACTCGCGTTTACCGCGACGAAGGACGGCGTGAGCTTTACGGTGCCGGAATTCACCGCGCATCAAATGGTCGAACTCGGCTACTGATTTCGCGCCATGAAAATCACCCGCATCGAGACCAAGGTCTGCCATGCGCGCATGCGCAACTGGATCTTCGTCAAAGTCATCACCGATCAGCCCGGATTGTTTGGTTGGGGCGAAGCCACCCTTGAATGGCACACCCGTTCGGTCGTCGGCGCGATCGAGGATCTGAGCCAGTTGCTAATCGGCGAGGATCCCCGGCGCATCGAACATCTGTGGCAGACGATGTATCGCCAGCATTTCTGGCACGGCAACGGAGCCGTGCGCGGCACGGCCATTGCCGGCATCGATCTCGCGCTGTGGGATATTCTCGGCAAGATTCTGAACGTGCCCTGCCACCAGCTCTGGGGTGGACGCGTCCGCGATTACATCCGGCTTTACTGCCACTTGGGCGGCGGACGCATGGAGGATTTTTACGAGACGCCGGTTGATGAAGCGAAACGGTTCGGCGAATTGGCCCAAAAGGCCGTGGCTGATGGCTACACCGCATTCAAATCCATGCCCGTGCCGGAGCAGATGCCGATCGAAGGCGTGAAACCGGTCAAAGCGGCCGCGGCCTGCGTCCAGGCGATGCGCGAGGCCGTCGGCGATGGGATCGACATTATGGTCGATTGCCATGCGCGGCCTTCGCCGCAGATGGGCCTGCAATTCGCCAAGGCCCTCGAGCCCTACGATCTCTATTTTTTCGAGGAACCCTGCTGGCCGGAACACATGGACGGCATCGCTGCGGTGCAGCATGCGGTCAAAACCCCGATTGCGACCGGCGAACGCCTGACCTCGTCCTTTGCATTCAAGGAATTGCTCGAAAAGCGCGCGGCCGCGATCGTGCAGCCCGACATCACCCACTGCGGCGGGCTGAGCGAAACCCGGCGGGTCGCCGCCATGGCCAACGCTTACGGCGTAGCCGTCGCCCCGCATAATCCGCAGGGCCCGGTCAGCACGGCGGCATCGATCGAGTTCGGTTTCGCCACGCCTAATTACCTGATCTGCGAAGCCGTGCACCAAGACGTGCCGTGGCGCGACGACGTTGTGTCGTGGGGTTTCCGCGTTGAGCCCAAGGGCCGTCGCGTTTATCCCGGAGAACGTCCGGGCCTGGGTGTGGAAATTAACGAGGCCGAAGTTGCCAAACATCCGTTCGAGCAGGAAGTGCCGCGCCGCAGTTTCGCGCCTGATGGGGCGGTCATCGACTGGTGATGAACGCGGCGCCCGAGTTTGACGAGACTCCCCGGCCGGCGCTGCGCCTGCCGGATCTCGCGGGGCGTATCGCACTGGTGACCGGCGCGAGCTCGGGCATCGGCCGTGCGACCGCGGAATTATTGCTCGCGAATGGCGCCGCGGTGCACGGCCTGGCGCATGAACGCACAGACATCGCGCATCCGCATTTTCGGGCGCATCTTTGCGATCTGCGCGACGCCGCGACGATCAAGCAAACGGTTGCGGCCATCGCGGCGGGCAGTCCGCATTTGGACTACGTCGTCAACGTCGCCGGCATTGATCCCAAGGTCTCGCTCGATGAGGGTGGCGCCACGCAGTGGGATGAAATCGCCGATACGAATCTCCGCGCGTATTACCTCGTGCTGCACGAAGCCGTGGCCTTGTTGCGTCGCGGGCAGGGCCGGGCGGTCGTCAATGTGTCCTCAATCAATTACCGCCTCGGCGTGCCCAAACGCGCGATCTACGCGGCAACGAAAGCGGGCATCCTTGGGCTTACCACCGGGTTGGCCCGCGAACTCGGTCGCGATGGCATTCGCATCAATACCGTGACCCCCGGCTGGGTGTTCACGCCAAATCAAGTGCGCGCGTATTTTCAGGGCGATGACGCCGGCAAGAACCTCGCCTATCTCGCCTCAGTGCAGTCGCTGCGCGTGAAGATTGAGGCGAACGATATCGCCAATCACATTCTGTTTTACCTGAGCGATGTCAGCCGGGCGTCGACCGGCCACAACTGCGTGGTCGATGCCGGCTGGACGCTGGAATGAATTTATGAGCAACGCCGAACCCACCCCAAAAGTCCTGGTCAATCGCTCCTGCGCCCTGTCGGAAAACCCGTTGTGGGACGAACAGACCGAAACCATTTATTGGACCGACATCACCGGCGGCGCCGTGTGGTCGCATCACGTGCCGTCCGCGACGACGAAGCAGATTTATGCAGGGCCGACGGTTGGCGGGTTCACGCAGGAAACGGACGGGGCGTTGCTGCTGTTTCGGGTGAGTGACATCACGCGACTCGATCCGGCCACGGGCGCGCTGCGCGAGGTGGCCAAGTTCGATGAACCGGGCAACACGCGCTTCAACGATGTGATCGCCGACCCGCGCGGCCGCGTGTTTGCGGGCACGATCGGCACGACCGAGTCCACGCCGACCGGCGGGGTTTATCGCTACGATCCCGATGGTTCGGTGCGGCGCGTGATCTACGGCACCGGCTGTTCCAACGGCATGGCCTTCACGGCGGACCGGAAGAGTTTCTTTTGGACCTGCTCCACCCGCAGCCAGATCTATCGCTACGATTACGACGAGGAAACCGGCGAAATCACCAACGAACGCCTTTGGTATCAGGCGACGAAGGAAGAGGGCATCACCGACGGCATGACCATTGATACCGAGGACAATCTCTGGAGTGCGCGCTGGGATGGTTATCGCGTCGCGCAACACGCGGCGCCGGACGGCAAGGTGTTGCGCGAGATCAAATTCCCCGTGGCCAAGGTCAGTTCGGTGACCTTTGGCGGACCGGATTTCGGCACGATGTTCCTCTCCACCGCCGGCGGTAACGGCAAGGACTCGCTCGATGGTGCAATCTTCACCTTGCAGGTGCCCGGGGTGCGCGGCCGTGCCAAGTTCCGCTCCCGGCTGACGTGAGAATCCATTTATAACATCATGAAATTCGCCGTTATCAATGACCTGCATGCGCAGTTTACCCCCAAGTCCCATCAATCGGGTTATCCGGGAGCCAATGGCCGCGCCGAATGGATGCTCGGCCAGTTCGCGAAGGGCGGAGCGCATGACGATGTCGATTTTCTGATCGGCGCGGGTGACCTGATTCATGGCGAGGACCTGAAAGCGATTCGCGCGGAAATGAAAGCACTGCGCAAGCGGCTGAAACCTTTGGCGATGCCGTTTTATCCGTGCTGCGGCAACCATGAGATCAAGCAATGGGAGGGAGATGCGGATTACGAACGGCCTTACACGAAGGCGTTTGGCAAAGACCGGTTCGATTACGCGATTTCAACCGAGTCGCTTGAGATCATCGTGCTGAACAACGCCGGCACTTATCACGTTACTTCGAAACGGCGCGAGCAGCGCGCTCAACGCTTTGAGCAAATGCTCAAAGCCCGGCCCGGCGTGCCGAAAATCGTGATCTGCCATGTGCCCTTGGTTTCCATTCGCGATCGCGATGTGTTACGCGGCAGTTTCGGTTTTATCAGCTACCGGTGTCTCGAAGGGGAACTGCTGGACTTGCTCGATACCGTTGGTGGCGACGTGCGTTTGGTGGTCTCCGGCCACCTGCATCTCACCGGCATGGTGCAGCGGCGGGGCGTGTGTCACCTGACGACGGCGGGCACCGCGTCGTTTCCGCACGACTATGCCGTGGTTGATGCCACACCGGATCGTATTAGCGTTAACGTGCGCGCGCTGCCGAAATCATTGCATGAGCCGGCATCGAATATACATGGACCGCCCCGTTACGAAGCAGGTTACACGGATGCCGATCACCCGAAGGCGTTGTCCTATTTGCGCGGGCGCCCCGGAGAGCGGCGGTTTACGATCAAACTCTGAGCGGCGCGTTCTGGGGGCCATCGAGGTTAGTTACCTGCAGGCATGGCCGTGCCATGCGAAGCTCGCGTGAGCGAGCGTAGCATGGTGCCCGGGGTGGGACTCGAACCCACACGACCTTACGGTCAGGGGATTTTAAGTCCCCAGTGTCTGCCATTCCACCACCCGGGCGATGGGAATGGGACTGTCATGTTCCCTGTTAGGTTCGTCAACCCTGAGGGGAGGACTTCCATTTTCGGATTGCTAATCCCACTGGTGGGAATGCCCTAATCGGGACTGCGGCATGAAATTCGGCACCCTGATTCCTGTTCTTACCTCCTTGGTTGCCTTAAGCCTGTCCCCGCAGGCCCTGGCCGCGCAGTCGGCTGAAGCCGAGGTGCTGGCGGGCAAGACCGACGACATGGTCGGCCCGATCAATGTGCCGGGGACCGATTTGGACTCGGTGTTGGGGATGCTGGAAATGTGGACGGGCCGTTCGATCCTGCGCCCCCAAAACCTTCCCGCGCTCACGCTTTCATTGCAACTCAAGCATCGGGTTACCAAGGCCGAGGCCATTCAGGCGGTTGAAACGCTCCTCAACCTCAACGGCGTCGCCGTCACCCCGATGGGCGACCGTTTCCTGAAGGTCACCCCGCTCAGCGCCGCGAAGTCCGAGGCGCCGGAACTGATCGAAGGCTCGACCTTGTTGCTGCCGCCGAGCGGTCGCACGGCGAGCAAGCTCTTTCAACTCAGCTTTCTGCGCGTCGGCGAGTTCATGCCGCAGATTGCCGGGCTGCTCAATCCTGCCGCCGGCAGTCCGCCGGTCGTGTTCGACAAGGCCAACGCGGCGCTGATCACGGACTCGATCAGCAACCTCCAACGCATCGAGACGCTGGTCAATCAGCTCGATCGCCCTGTGCTCGGCGGACTCGCGCCGAAATTTTACACGCTGACCTCGGCCAAGGCCAGCGACGTGGTCAACAAGATGCGCGCCATGCTCACCGGCCCGCTGCAAACCCAGCTTGGCACCGCGACGAGTTTCAATGCCGACGATCGCACCAACCAGATCGTGCTAATCGCCGATCCGCGCCAATACGGTTTCTTTGACGAGCTGATCGCCCGGCTCGATGTGCGCGCCGATCCCAACACCCGCAACGAGGTCATTTATCTCAAGCACGCCGCCGCGAAGGACGTGGCCTCCATTCTGAGTTCGCTGGTGGATGGCCAGAACAACGCCGCGCAATCCACCGGTCGCCGCCAGTCTGTGGTGGTTCAACCCGCCACGCCGACGAACCAACCCAATGTGGCGCCGCCGCCCTCCATTGCTTCCCTCGCGCCGCAGCTCGATCTCGACTCGGCCAACCAGTTCAGCGCCGTGCTGACGATTTTGCCGGAAGAGCGCAGCAACTCGATTGTCGTCTCCGGCACGGTTGATGACCTGCGGCTGATTCAAGATCTCGTGGCCAAGATCGACGTGTTGCTTGCGCAGGTGCGCATCGAGGTCGTCATCGCCGAAGTCACGCTGGGCGACAACGCCACTTCCGGCATCAGCGAGCTCGGTTTGGAAATCAGCGGTGACAAACTCGTCGGCTTCAGCGGCACCGCCGCCGGCATTTCGGTGCCCAGCGCCACGATCACGCCGGGCGTCGTGGGGGCCGGCCCTTACGACCTTGCGGCCACCATCAACCTCGGCACGACCCCGCGCAAAAATAACACGAACATCCTCTCCGTGCCGAACATCGTCACGACGCACAACAAGGAGGGTAAAATCTTTGTCGGCGAACAGCGCCCGGTCATCAGCAGCTACCTCAACGACTCAACCAACACCGGCACAAATATCGGCACCGGTTATCGTTCCACCGTGAATTCCCAGAAGATCGGTATCGAACTTACGGTGAAACCGCTGATCGGCCCCGACGGCTCCGTGCAGTTGGAAATTCAGCAAACGGTGGATGACATTCTCGGCGAGGTCATCATCGACGGCAACCCGCAGCCGCGCATCGGTTCGCGCGAAACCGAATCCTTTGTCAGCGTGCGCAGCGGCGAGATTGTCGTGCTCGGCGGACTGCAGCGCACTTCGCAGTCCAAGAGCACCAGCCGCCTCGGTCCAATTCCGATCATCGGCGATCTGCTCGGTCGCCGCACCAAGGAAAACACCCGCACCGACCTGGTCTTCTTTCTGCGGCCGACCGTCCTGACCAACACGCCCGCGGACAACGTCCCCGCGATGCAACAGATCGAAGGGTTTCCCAAGGCGCAGCGCGGCAAGTTGAAGAGCATTCTGGAGCCCGCCGGGAGTATTCTGGATGCCAGTGGAAATTGATTTTCTAACGGCCGGCCCGGCGGCGGGACTGCGCGAAGAGGCGCGTCAGGCCATCGCGGCCGCACCGCGCAGCGAGCGCTTGGAGGAATACGCCAAGGCGATCGGGCGCGCACCCAAAGAGGCCTTGGCTGAACTCGCCGCCGCTACCGGTATCGCGATCGCGAACGAACTGCGCATCGACGAGGCAGCCAAGCCGATCCTGCCCGCGCGCTTGGCGGCGGATTTTCAAGTCGTGCCGCTCAAGGTGAACGATTCGCCTGAAGCCGAACTGCACCTCGCGGTGTCGTGGCCGCCGGACGACACGCTGGCCGATTGGGTGCGCACTTTCACGCATCGCGAATTGCGCTGGCACCTCGCGCCGCCCGACAAGGTCCAGCAACTCATCCGCGACAACTACGGTGTGGGGGCGGGCAGTCTTGATCTGGCGGACGCGGCCGATGTCGCGTTGCACGAATCGCTGGGCGACACCGATGCCGATGAGGACGCCGCGGTCGTGCGTTTCGTCAGTGATGTGATCACGCAGGCGATCGAGGATGGCGCGACGGACATTCATTTCGAGCCGCAGGAAGGCCAGTTGCGCATTCGTTACCGGGTGGACGGCCTGCTTGTGCCGGTGCCACTGCCGGAAAATCTGCTGCGCTTTCAGGACGCCATCATCTCGCGCCTCAAGATCATGGCCCGGCTCAATATTTCCGAAAAGCGCCTGCCGCAGGATGGCCGCATCGCGTTTCGCGTGGACGGTGCGTCGCTCGATATTCGCGTTTCGACCATCCCCACGATTTACGCCGAGAGCGTGAGTCTGCGTCTGCTCAATCTGCGCAAGGAGGCCTACACGATGGATCGCATCGGGCTCGATGCGGACGAACGCGAACGCATCACCCGCGTGCTCGATTCGCCGCACGGCATCGTGCTCGTGACGGGCCCGACCGGCTCGGGCAAGTCCACCTCGCTCAACGCATTTTTGCGTCAGATTAATTCGACCGATCTGCGCATCGTCACGGTTGAGGATCCGATCGAATACGAGGTGCCCGGTGCCAACCAGATTCAGGTGCGACCGGAAATCGGACTCACGTTTGCCAGCACCCTGCGCCACATCCTGCGTCAGGATCCCGACGTCATCATGGTCGGCGAGGTTCGCGACCGCGAGACGGCCGACATCGCCATTCGCGCCTCGCTGACCGGTCACTTGGTGTTCACTACGCTGCACACCAACGACGCGCCGGGCGCGATCACGCGCTTGATCGACATGGGCATCGAACCGTTCCTCATCGCGTCGGCGATCGAGCTCGTCATTGCGCAACGACTTGTGCGCCGGCTGTGCCCGCAGTGCGCTCGATCCGCACCGGTCGAGCCGAAGAAGTTGCTGGAATCGCTCGCGGTGCTTGGCCTTGAGCCCTCCGCGGCCGAAGGGGTGACGGAACTCAAGAGCCCCGTCGGTTGTGATCACTGTCGAGGCACCGGTTTTCGCGGACGCATCGGTCTGTTTGAAATCCTGCGTCCGAACGAGGAGATGCACGATCTCATCGTCCGGCGCGAATCGACCCGGGCGCTGGCGCGCTGCGCGCAGAAGCACGGCATGCGCACCCTCACGCAATCCGGCTGGGCCAAGGTGCTGGCCGGCGAGACCACGATCGATGAAGTCGTGCGCATCATCAGCGTCAACGATCGCTGACCATGCCTGAGTTCGCCTACACCGCCCGCGATGCGCAGGGGAAAAGTGTGCGCGACACGGTCAACGCGGCGTCGCGGCGCGAGGCATTGCGCTTACTGGCGGCGCGCGGTTTGCAACCGGTGAGCTTGAACGAACGCACCACGGCGAAGACCGCGGCAACGCCAAGCCACGCCCCGACCAGCGGCTCGCCTGCATCAACGAAGGCGACTCCGCGCGCGGATGATCTGCTGCCATTTTTGCAGTCGTTGAGTGAATTGACGTCGAGCGGCATGTCGCCGGGCGAGGCGGTTCGCTTGCTGGCCAATCGCATCAAAGAGGCGCGCTTGCGCACTTTGTGTGTGATCATCTGGGACGGGCTGAAGGAAGGCCTGACGCTCTCGCAGACGATGGAAACCGTGCCGGTGGTGTTTGATCCGCAAACCGTCAATCTCGTTCGCGCCGGCGAGGCCACGGGCAGCCTGAACGAAGTGTTGCTGCGCTTGATCGAGCACCACACCACGCGGCGCGAGTTGAAGCAGAAACTGATCACCGCGATGGCATATCCCGTGGCAGTGACGGTGATGGCATTCGGCGTGGTGATGTTTTTCGTGTTCTTTCTGATGCCGCGTCTGCAGGGACTGCTGAACTCGCTCGGCGGCAAGTTACCGATCTCTACCCAGCTGTTGGTCAGTGGCTCCGAAATGCTCGTGCGGTATGGCATCATTATCATCCCGGCCGTGGCGTTGACCGTGCTGCTCGTCTGGCGCTGGCACAAAACCGAGGCGGGTCGCGTGACGATTGATGGCTGGTTGGTTCAGATCCCGCTCGTGCGCGGCTGGGTCATCGACACCGGGGTGCTCGCGTTCGTGCAAACCTTGGCGGTGCTGTTGGAGAATGGCATCAACACCGTCGAGGCCTTGCGGCTGACCGAACGCACCGTGCCGAATCGCACGATGTGCGCCGCCTTGAAGGAAGCGACGGAGCAGGTGATCGAAGGCGAGAGTCTGTCCGCGGCGTTGGGCCGCACGGCCTATTTCCCCGACCTGGTGCTCGACCGACTGGCGGTGGGAGAAAACACGGGCCAGCTCGCGCCCTGTCTGCGTGATCTGGCGAAACACTACTCCAATCGTCACACGGTGAGGTTGCAGCGCATGGTCGGCGTGGTGACGCAGGCCGTGCTGGTCGGCGTGTTCGTTTTCGTCGGCTTCCTGGCCTACGCGATCGTGGCGGCGGTCCTGCGCGTAAGCTCGAGTTTTCAGTTCTGAATTGTAGGGCGGGATCGCTGATCCCGCCTTCGAGAAATTCCACTATCGCTTTGGCGGGGTCGGCGACCCCGCCCTACAATCAAACCGGCCTCACTTGGCCGGGGCAACGACCTCGATCGAGTAGATGCGGAAGCTCGCGTTCAACAGCGCTGGGTTCGCGCGATCGGTGGCGAGCGTGCACTGGTCGATGCCGAGGTAGGGGGCGCGGGTCGACAGCTTTTCGTAGAACTCCAGAATGGCGGCGAGGCCGGCCTGGCGGATGTTGACCTGCACGCTGTGCAGCGCGAATTGCTCGGTGCGATCCGTGCGCTGCGAGCCGAGCTCGGCGTTGAGGCCGCGCAACATGCCGTTGAGTTCGGCGAAGCTTTGGGCCGAATCAAGCGCCTGGGCCGGATCGAGCGTGCGTCCGGCGGATGACACGCGGGCGAGAATGCTGTCGCGATTTTGCAACCAAAGTTCCTGCGTGGCGGCGTCCGCCTTGAGCGATTGCCACTCGCGGAAAAAATCACGGCCGCGACTGGCGAGCGACGTGCCCCACCACGCGACGGCGATCAGGCCAAAGACGAGGATCAGGCCGCGCTCGCGATTGCTGCGTTGCAGGAAGAAACGTTTCATGCGCCGCCTCCGTTTCCGGTCCAGTTGGGCTTGAAGGTCACCTCAAGTTGAAACGTTGTGCGGCCGGACCGCATGCGCGGATCGCGCAGTTCGACACGTTCCACCGTGCCGAGTTTGCGCAGGGCGTCCTCGTAAATCCGCAGGTCGCCGGCCTCGGCGGTTTGCGCTTCGATCTGCAGGGTCAGGGGACCACTGGTGCTGATGCGCTGAAATTCGATCGAACGCGGGCGCGGCTGGTTGATCAGCGCGAGCATCTCGAAGGGGCGCAGTTGCTGCGAAGTCATTTTCTCCAGCTTGGTCGCCAGCAACTGCGCCGATTCGATGGCGCGCACCGCTTCGGAGTTGTCGGCGATTTTTTGACGCTGGGCGGCGAGGAAGGCCCGGCCGCCGGCGAGGGTGATTTCCACGAGCAGGCAGGCCGCCAGCGCCAGCGTGGAAACGGCGAACAGCCGCCACAACACCGTGTTGCGGCGCTCTGCGCGACGCCGCACAGTGAGTTCGGTTTTGTCGCGGATGTCCGCGTCGGCCAAGACGGTTGGCGCGATGAGCGCGGTGCGCGGTTTGCCCGCCTGCAGGGCCAGACCGTCGCGATCAAGACCGGCGACTTTGAGTGGTTCCTCAACCAGTTCGACGTCGTTGGCCTCGATGCCGGTGCGCCGTTTCAATTCCAAAAGCAGCGGCGTGGGATCGCTTTCCGCTTCGTCATCATGGGATTCGCGCGACAGAACCAGCACCGGCAGTTCGGATGCTTCGTCCCACGCGACGATCTCAATGCCGGTAGCGGTGCGGCGCAGCTGCGCGCCGGATTGGTTGGGCCGCCGCGTGAACGCCCATAGCAAAAACTCCGGGATCACGGTGCGCGCTCGATCCCACGATTCTTGTTCGGCCGCCGAGAAGTTTCGCCGGTAGGCCGCATAGATCAGGGCGTGTTGTCCGGCTTTGTCGGTGACCGAACCATGGAACAATTGTTCGAGCGGAAACGGCGAAAGGGTTTCGAGTGCCAGTTCGATTTGCGGCGCGGCCGGCGCGTTGGGCGCAAGCGGGATGCGCCGAATGAAGAAACGCGCACCCGCCACCAGCAGGGCTGGCGAGTTGACGGGCGGGACTGCGGTGGCGGCGGGCATCAGTATCCGTTGTTCTCCTGAATTTCGAGGATGCGAAAACCGGAGTCGATGCTATTGCGCGTCCACGGGCGGGGTTCGGTCTCTGCGGCTTCCGCCGGCGACGGGTTGGCCGTGGGGGACGGGCCGCCGGGCTGCACGACGGCGTCGAGCGTGAATTTGCGCGCGCCATATGCCGTGATGATGCGGATGCGCAGCACCGTGGCTTCGACCCCGGTCTGGATGCCGTTCGCGGCTTCCACGGCCGGGGCGCGGATGTCGCCGAGTGAACGCAGGACGCTGTCGCGCGGATCGTTCGCAGTCGTGCGCCGGGCCTCAATGGCGCCCGCGTCCAAACCGAGTGCGTTCAACACGACTTCGCTGGCACTGTTCACATTGATCGCGGAGAGGGGATGCAAGGTGACGTTGGCGAGGAAGGCGCGTCCGGTTTCGTTCCAATCGCCTTGCTCGTCGCAGAGGACGGCCCGGGTGGCGGGAATAAAACGCAATTCATCGAACGACCGCAAAGCCGCCTGCGGCGCGGTCAGTGCGGGAGCGCCGTCAATGGCATTGATCGAACGGTCGAGAGATCGGGCAATCGCCTCCGATTCGGTCCACGCGAGCAGGGCTTCGACGAAGCGATCGACGTTCGCGATCGGCACTTGGAGTTCACGCAGGAGATTTTGCAGGACGGTGGCGTCGCGCGTGCCCAAGGGGAGCTTGCCGGACTCATCGAGAATGGCGGTTTCGACCGTGAAGCCCGGCGGCGGGATATAGTCCGCATAGACCAGCGGTTCGCCCCAGCCTTGGGCCGGCCCGTGCAGCCCTTCGTCCACCGCGGCGAGGTCGTTGAGCACGGCGAGGGCAACCTGCAGCACGGAATAAGCCTCGTTGCGCAGCGGCTCGATCTGGCTGCGGCGGGCTTCAGTCAGCAGCTCGGTGTGCGCCCGGGAAATGAATTGCGTGAGCAGCAGCGAGGTCAGCAGCACCAGACCCAAGACGAACAGAATGATCGAACCGCGTCGCGACCTGTAGGGCGGGATCGCTTGATCCCGCCTCGAAGGCTTCCGATATCTGGAGTCGCCACGGTTCATCAGAACAAGGGCAACCCGCCCGGCGCCAGGGGCAGGGTGATGGTGCGCGTGGCGGTGAGCTCGCCATGTTTGAATTGCAGCACGATTTGCTCGGGCACGCGCCAGCGATTGCCGCTGCGCTGCAGAGAAGGATAATCGCGCCAGCCGCCGGTGTTCTCGTCGCGATAATCGTAGGTCAGCGCGGAGATGAACGGGCTGAGCGGGGTTTCGTGAATCGCATCCTCGTCCTCCTCCAACTCCGAGCGCCAGTAAAGGATCAGACCGTCGTTACGATTGAACCCAAGTGTGCAGGCGGTGAGCGGCGCGGCCTGGCCGTTCCAACTGAGCAAGCGGTCGCCGGCCGGAAGAAAGAAGCCCAGGCCTTCGATCGTGCCGCCGTTGGGCGCGCGCACCTCGCGAATGACAAAGGCCTCATCCGCGGTGTGTCCGGCGGAGGGCAAGGCGGCGCGCCGTAACATCGCATTGAGGTGATGCGTGACCGCATTCACATGTTGTTCGAAGAGCCGTTTCTCACCGCTGCCACCCCAGATCTCGGACATCGAGAGCACGAAGGTCAGCAAGGCGGTCAACAGCATCGCCATCAACGCGAGGGCCGCGATGAGTTCGATCAGCGTGAAGGCCGCGCGCGGGTGAGTCGATTTGCGAGTCATTCTTGCCGGCTCCTTTCCAGACGCCGCCGACTGTCATCCCGCAGGCGGTCACGATCCGCGGGGTCGCTCCACTGCGGGCGCAGCACCATGATGCGCGTGGTGCGCTCCCATTCGTTAGGGGCGGAGGCGCGCGCGGAAAGCTCGATGCTGAACAGATCGGCGAGCAATGCGGGTTCAACGCGCGCGCTCCATGTGACGCGCTGATTGCCAGGGAGTTCGAGGTTGCCGCCGGCTTCGAGCTCCTCCCGATCGCCTTCGTTCAGGGCCGTGATGCGCACGAGCGCCCAAGCCTCGCCGATCGCACGTTCGCGATCGCGGTTTTGGTAACCGTTGAGAACGTTGAGATAGGCGGCGGATAGCGCCACCGCGGCGAGGGCGAAGATGGCCAGGCTGACCAATACTTCGACCAGCGTGAATGCGCGGAGTGATGGTCTGATGGTGGTCGGGCACGTCCCTGTGCCCGACACATCGCGCAGCGGGACCTGCGCGACCACCTGCAATGCGTCGGATTGCGATGATGCGCGCGGTTTCATGACGTGGCGGGCTGCAGCACCGGCGCGCAGGTCCACGGGTCGATGCGGAGCAGGCGCGGCGTGCCGTTTTCGGCTTTGAGCTCCAGCCGGAAGGGATCGCAGGTGCCGTCCGGGTAGAATCGCACCCGCGCCAAGGCGTCGCCTTCGAACAGCACACCGCCGAGCAGCAGGGTGGCGCTGCGTTCGGGCGGGAGAAAACGCAGGGTCAGTTCGTCAAAGCCGGTGGAATCGCTTTTGTCCCCGGTCGACCAAATCAGTCGCTTTTCCTTGGCATCAAATCGCATTGAGACTGGGCGGTTCTCATCGAGCGCGAGTTGGCGCGCGGCGTTGACCGCCGACCAGAACCCGTCATCCGGCCGCCCGTCGCGTTGTTGGAAAAATCCCGCCGTGGCGCTGATCAACACGGTGGAAACCAGCACGAGCAGCGCGAGCGTGAGCAGCACTTCCACCAAGGTGAAGGCGGCGGCAGGCCGGCGGGCCGGGTTACCAGTTGCCGATGTCGTCCTCGGTGCCGGCCGTCTTGTCCGGGCCTTTGGAAAACAGATCATAGCCGCCCTTGTTGCGAGTGCCGGGGTAGATGTATTGGTAGGGCTCGTTCCATGGATCGAGCGGCAGGCGTCCGCCGGTCAATTCGACATAAGGCCCCTGCCAGCGTTCGCCGCTGTTGGCCGGCGCGGAAACGAGCGCCTGCAGGCCCTCCGCCGTGGTCGGGTAGTCGCCCGTGTCGATCCGGTAACGGGTGAGCGACGTCTTGAGCGAATCGCGCACGAACACGCGCGCGACCACGTCCTGACTCTGGCCGAAAATTTTGTCGGTGTTGGTGATGAACAGCGCGGCGAGCATGCCGATGATGGCGACGACCACGAGGATCTCGATCAGGGTGAACGCGCCGGTGCGCGCGGGGGAGTTTCGGTGCGGCTTCATCATTGGTTCTTTTGCAAGGCTTGTTGGCGCAGCGCGCGGCGGCGCCGGATCTCGTCGGCGATTTTGCTCAGGCGCTCCTGATCACTCATCGCCGGCCCCGGTTGGACCGACGGATTTGCGGATTGAGCGGTCGCCGGTGGAGGATTGCTGGGTGCGGCGGCGGTGATGATGCGTTTGGCCGAGCCCAAGGTGAGCGTCAGGGTTTTGCCCTGATAATCGACAGTGAGCTGTTGCTTGTCCGCATCGTAGGTTTTCACGGTGAGCTTTTCGTCGTAGGTCTCATCCAGACCGAGCCATTCCGAGCGCGTGTTGGCCGCGATGTAGAGGTTGAAAAAGTATTCCCCGCCTTCGGCAAATACGCCGCGAAACTCCACCGGGTTGTCCGCCTTGGTCGGGCCGCCGGCACTGGGGGCCGAGCCGAAAGGTGAGTTGCTCAGCAGACTGTTCAGATCGGGCGGCTCCTGCGCCTGCCCAATTGCCGCCAGCACGCATGCGATTGCGAGACTGAGGATTTTGGCCGGGGAGCGGTTCATGCAGGTCGGGATTAACTGGAAGCTGGCCGTCGAACGCAACGCCGAAGCGGCCGGACTGATTCAAATGCGCCTTGCGTGGCGGGCGCGGGGCGTGGCACGTTGCGCGGCAGTGAAAATTGGACTACTCGGCGGGAGTTTTGATCCCGTGCACTTCGGGCATTTGATGGCGGCGCAGGACGTTTACGAGCAATACGGGCTCGACAAGGTCATCCTGGTGCCGGCCGCACAGGCGCCGTTGAAACCCCACGAGGTGCAGTCGGCGGTCGAGGACCGGCTGGCGATGCTGCGGGCGGCGATCGAGTGGGACCATCGGTTTGAGATTTCCGACTATGAGCTGCGCGCCGGCGGGGTGAACTACACCATCAATTCGGTCCGGCATTTCCTGAAACTCTACCCGAACGACAAGCTCTACTGGATCATCGGCGGCGACCAGTTGCCGAAGCTGCACCTTTGGAATCAAATCGGGGAGCTGGCGAAGTTGATCGAGTTTATCTTCCTCGAACGCCCCGGCCATCCGATCCGGGCGCATCCCGACATCCCGGGGCTGCGTCTGCACCGTTGCGACGGGCATTTGCTTGCCATCAGCTCGACGGAACTGCGGGAGCGCGTGCGGAAGGGCTTGTCTTTGGACTATTTCGTGCCGCACAAGGCGATTGTATATATTCAGGAACACTGCCTCTATCGCGGCAGCAAAGCATGAAAGCCGATCCCGCCATCACCCTTGAACTGGTCAAAAAATGCACCCGCGCCCTCGATGCCAAGAAGGCCGGCGACCTGCGCGTGCTCGACGTGCGCGAACAGTCCTCGATCACCGATTACCTGATTGTGGCGACCGGCACGTCCGATCCGCACCTGCGCGCCCTGCGCATTGAAGCGGAAAAGGTGCTTGATGCCGCCGGCGCGCACATCGTCGGCATGGACGCCCAGCGCGAAAGCGGCTGGATGGTGATCGATGCGTTCGACGTGATGATCCACCTGTTCCTCGAGCAAACGCGCGCCAACTACAGTTTGGAAAAGCTGTGGAAGGATGCCAAGGAGGTGGATGTCGCGTCGTTGATTGCCGAACCCAAGCCGGTGAAGAAGGCTGCGAGCAAGAAAAAGACCGTGGCGAAAAAGAAAACCGCGGCGAAGAAGACGGTCAAAAAGGCAACCGCCAAGAAACCGGCCGCGAAAAAGAAGCGTGCTTGAGGATTTGGCAGGTAAGGCGGGATCAGCGATCCCGCCCTAAATCAAAACGCGTAGCCGACTGAGCTGGTGATACGCTGGTCGGAGCGCGCTTCCTTGTTGAGGACGGCGTTGTCGTATTCGAACTCGTAGCGCAGGTTGAGTGAGATGCGTTCGCTCATCTTGCCCTGCAGGGTGCTGTTGAAACGCACCTTGTAATTGTCTGCCTCGGGGGTCAGGGAGCGGGCGGAGACATTGGCATTGATCAACCGCGCGCTCTCGTTGGGCGAGTAGAGGGCGTTGATCGCTTGGGAAAGCGTCATGCGACCGTTGATCTTGTAAGTATAGTCTTGGAAGACTTCACCGAAGTAGTTGAGGCCGGGTTCGATGTTTTCTGCTTCGCGGTATTGGAGGGTGAGCCCGGCGCCGATGTTCATCCGGTGACGGTCCGCGGCGAGGAGCTGGTAACCGAGACTGCCGTTTTGCTCCAGGTTGAGATTGATCTGGGTGACGCGGTCCTTGGCGTAGCTGCTCAAGGTTTGGGAAAACACTCGCTGGGACATGTCACGGCGCCAACGGAAGCTCGCGTCGGTGCGGTCGCTGGCAACATTGCCGTTGTTTTCGCCGTAAAGGTAGCGACCGGTCAGACGCAGGCTGTCGATGCCAGCCTTTTTCTCGGCCTCGGCGCGAATCGAGGTGTTGTTGATTTCGCTGCGCCCGGATTGATTGAAAAAGCCGAATTCCACCTTCCCTTTCCATTTCGGCGGGGGCGGGGGGGCGGGAGTAATCAGTCCAGAATCGGTGGTTGCGACCGCAGTTGGCTGCTTCGGTTTTACCTTGGTCGGGTCTTTTTGCGTCGGTGGCAGTCCGCTCAGGGATTCAACCGAGGTTTCGGGCGTTTCGACAATGGCTGCATCAACTTCATTGACAACGAAATCGCCAAAAAAATCGGAACGAAAGTGAATTTTGCCATCGACTCGCATGATCACAATACCGGTCACGCGATCGCCGTTGCTCAGGTGAAGCTCGGCTGCTCGAACGGAAGAGGAAATCCCGGAAAACAGGGAAGAGAGGCAGATGGTGTGAAGAAGAACCCACCGCAACCGGCGGGTGAAAAACAGGGAATTGGCGGACTGACGAGGCATTACGATCAAATAATTGGCAAAACAATGAAGGATTCCGGATAGGCGAGGGTGAAATTAAGAAAAACTGACCTTTTTCAGAGGCAAATTTGCATCCCGCCGGGTTCCGCTAAACGCCCCTTTTGACATAAATTTGACCTTGTCGGTTACCGCTTAGTGCAGTTTCCTATCAAAACTGCTCACTTTTGAGCATCGTTAATAATCCTCATCAAAATCATACACATGAAGAACTCCAAAAAGGGCTTCACCCTCGTTGAAATCATGATCGTCGTCGTCATCATCGGTCTCTTGGCCGCCATGGCGATTCCGGCGTTCCAGAAAGTCCGCGCTTCCTCGCAGGACAAAGCCGTGTCGAACAACCTCCGCCAGCTGAGCGCTGCCGCTGACCAATACTTCCTGGAAAACGGCGTTAGCTCCGTTGCTTCCAGCCTCTTGGTTGGCACCAACAGCAGCCAATACATCAAGCAGGTCCAGACGGTTGCCGGCGAAACCTACACCAACCTCTCGCAAGGTTCGGCGGTTACGGCCACTGGCGTTGCTGGTGCTCGCACGATCACCTACAGCAACTAAGCCTGATTTCGCTTACATTTGCTTCAAAAGCCGTCCATGGAAATGGGCGGCTTTTTTTTACCCATGGGGATGACCTTACTTAAAGACCGGCGACTCTGGCTGTTGGCTTTGCTGGGCGCGCTGGCGTTTGTCGTGGCGCGCTGGGTCATTCCAAGCGAAGTCGCCTTTCAGTTGGTGGTGAAAACCGGCTACTGGATGATGCTGGCGACCGTGTTGCTGTTCGGTCGCGCGCTGTGGCGGTTGGCCAGGGTGGATCTGGCGGATTGGAAACCGCAACGTGCCGATTGGTGGGCGCTGGGCTTGATTTTGGTTACGGCGGGACTGTGGCAGGCCCATGAAAAGCACGGCTTCAAGATCCTCGCGGATGAGGTGCTGCTGCTTGGAACGTCGATGAACCTGCACTACGATCGCGAGCCGACATACCCGATTCGCGCGACCGATGTGCAGGGACCCTATCAGGTGCTGCAAAGCGTCTTGGACAAGCGCCCGTTCTTTTTTCCGTTCGTTGTCGGGCTGGTGCACGATGTGACCGGCTACCGCCCGGCCAATCCGTTTTATCTGAACACGGTATTGAGCGTGGTTTTCCTGGTTTTGGTTTACGGACTCGCGCGTCGCATCGGCGGTTCGCCGTGGGCCGGGGCGCTCGGGGTGCTGTTGTTTGCGGGGTTGCCGTTGCTGGCGCAACAAGCCGCGGGCGGCGGTTTCGAATTGCTCAATCTCGTCATGCTGGCGGGGGTGATTTTGCTCGCGTTGCGCTTTGCGGCCAGCCCGGACGCCCGGTCCATCGAGGCGCTGGTCCTGGCGACCGTGCTGCTGGCGCAGACGCGTTATGAGTCCGCGATCATGATTCTGCCCGTGGCGGCGGTGGTGCTCTGGGGCTGGCAACGCGCCGGCCAAGTCACTTTGCCGGGCGTGCTCTGGCTGACGCCGCTTTTCTTGATGCCCTATGTGCTGCAAAACCGGCGCTTTGGCAGTGATGCGAGTTTGTGGGAGCTGGCCGGGCAGGGCGGCGGGGCCACCGAGCCGTTCGCGTTGCACTATGTGCCCGACAATCTCGGCCATGCGCTCGCGTTCTTTTTCGACACCACGGGGTTCCAGCCCAATTCGATCCTCTTTGGCGCCGCCGGGCTGCTGGCTTTGCCGGTCTTCTGCATTTGGATTTCGCGCGTGTTGCGTGGCGGGGGCAACGGTGACCGGCAGAATGTCGCTTTGGTCGCGATGGGGCTGGGCCTGCTGGCCATCAACGCCCTGTTCATGGTCTATTTCTGGGGACAGTTCGATCACCCGGTGATCCGGCGTCTGAGCCTGCCGCTGCATTTGTGCATGATGATCGCGATCGTCGCGGGGCTCGCCCATTGGGTGCGTTGGCGGGGCAAATGGCAATGGGCCTGCGCAATCGCGGTGCTGGCCTTGCTGGTGCAGGGCCTTCCGGCGATGGCCAAGCGGGCCTACGAAAAGGACTACACGCCCGGCGTCGAGATGGCCTGGCGGCAGGAGTTCATCGCGCATCACCCGGAGCGCGATTTCCTGTTCGTGGACCAGGATTCGATTTTCTGGATCACCCAGCACATACCCGCGACGCCGATCAAGCAGGCCCAGTTGCGCAAGGAGGGGCTGGCCTGGCACCTGCGCAATCACAGCTTTTCTGCGATGTATGTGTTTCAACGCTACAAGGTGGATGACCAGACCGGCGTCATGACCTTGGACGAGGCTGATGATGTCGGTCCGGGCTTTGTCCTTGAGCCGGTGTGGGAAAAACGCATCGCGACGCTGTTGATCGGTCGCATCAGCCGGATCACGGCCATCACTGAAGATGACGGCCGGGTGTCGGAAGCGACGGAATTTGTTCAATCCGCCGCGGTGGAAACCCGGACGCCGGAGCAACTCGAAAAGGCCAAGGCGGAGTATCTGGAGAACTGGATCAAACAGCTGCCCTGATCATGCGCGCCCTTCCCGTCAGGTTGGTTTTGTTTGGCTTGGTGGCGGTGGTGGCGGTGGCATTCGGGTTTCTGGCGCATTCGGTTGAAGAGGCGCGCATCTGGGTCCAGCGCTACGGCTATTATACGATCGCATTTACCTTTGCTTGGGCGGTCTTTGCCGCGGTGAAGGCGGGGCCGGGCTGGGCGAGGGCCACGCCACGGTTATCGCGCCGGGAAACGTTCAGTCTGGTCGCGACGATTGCGGGCCTGACCTTGGTCGCCGTCGTCACGGTGCCGTATGCCTACAAAGTGCTCTACGACGAGTTCGTCTTGCAGGCCACCGCCTGGTGCATGCACGAGGCGCGGGAGGTCGGCGCGATCGTGCGCGGTTACGAAGTGCAGGGCGTGTTTGCGACGTTTCAAAACTACCTCGACAAGCGCCCGTTCTTTTTCGCGTTCCTTGTCTCGCTGATTCACGACCTCACCGGTTATCGTGAGGCCAACATGTTTGCGCTCAACACCGCGCTGATGCCCGTGGTGCTGGGATTGCTTTACGTGCTCGCGCGGCGGCTGGGCGGACACGTCGCTTCACTGGCGGCGGTGTGCGGTTTGGGCGCGTTTTCCCTACTGGCGCAAAACGCGACCGGTTCGGGCATGGAAATGCTCAACCTGGCGATGCTGCTGCTGGTCGTGTTGCTGGCCTGCTGGTATCTGGACGCGCCCGATGAGCCGCGGCTGACGGTCCTGCTGTTGGCCACCGTGTTGCTGGCGCAGTCGCGCTACGAATCCGGTCTCTATGTGCTGCCCGCGGCCTTGGCGGTGCTCGAAGGCTGGCGACGGGCGGGGCGTTTGATCTTGCCGGCGGCCGCAATGCTGACTCCCGCGCTGTTGATTCCCTACGCCCTGCACAACACCTACCTGAGCGGCACGCCGATGTTGTGGGAATTGCGCGAGGGCGATGTGTCGCGATTTGGGTCGACCTATCTGGCGGACAACCTCGAACACGCGTGGACGTTTTTGTTCAGCTTTACCGGCCGCTACACCAACTCGTGGTGGCTGGCCGTGGCCGGGATCCCCGCGCTGCTGGCCGCAACCGGGCTGACGATCAAAGGCCTCAATTCATGGCGCACGGCGTCGGCGACCAACTTCGCACTGGTGGTCTTCGGCGCCGCGATCTGGGCCAACCTCGGGCTCTTGATGTTCTATTACTGGGGCAACCTGGATGACCCGATTGTCTCGCGGTTGAGTCTGCCGTTCTGCGCCCTGCTCGCCTTGGTGATCGCGTGGGCTTGCGGACAAGTGCGACCGGCATGGCGTGAAGCGGCCCCGCGCTGGGCCCTCGGCGGTGCATTGCTGGCCTACCTGACCTCCGGTTTGCAGGCCAACGCCTCGTATTGGGCGATGAATTTGCAAGCGACGGAAATTGCCTGGGAAGTGGACACGGTGCGCGCGCTTTCACCCGAGACGCGATTGGTCATCACCAACAAATCCGCGCTCATCTGGCTCGTGCATCAAATCCCGTCCATTCAGATCACGCGCGCGCGGCTGCGCGGCGAGGCCCTGCAGTTTCATTTTCAGCAGGACACCTTCAAGGAAGTGCTGGTGTTTCAAAAGTATCGCGCGACAGGCGCGGATGGGGATTTCCAACTGGATCCCGGGGATCGGCTGCCGGACAACTTTGTGTTGGAGCCGGTGCGCGAACGGCGTTTCGGCACGTCAATCACCCGCATCAGCCGGCTGGTCGAAGTCAAACCCGAGCCGCCGAAAACGAAATCTGAAGCGAAGGATGTGACATGAACACGGCTTGGCAGCGCGTGCGCTGGACCGGGTTGTTGGGCGCGGGGTTGATTTTGGTTTTTATCGGTGGGTTGGTCAGACCGGCCCTGTTCACGACCGTCGGAGTGACGCCGTTGGCGCCGGTGTATTCGGATCTCATCGCCATTCTGGCCGCTGGCGAGGCGCAGCAGATGGGACGCGATCCGTATGAACACAATCCCCTCGATCCCTACAATCGACCGCACGTCTACGGTCCGTGGTGGCTGGTGACGGGCGATCTCGGCTTGGTGCGCGGCGATGCTTGGTGGCTGGGGTCATTGCTGGCGCTGGCCACGGCGATTGCGGGCGCCGGGTTGCTGGCGCCGCGAAGCAAGCGCGCAGGGTTGGCCGCGGCGGCCCTGCTGATTTCGCCGCCGGTCCTGCTCGCGATGGAACGCGGCAACAACGATCTCGTGGTGCTGCTCCTGTTGGCCGTCGCAGCGTGGCTGGTCACGCGGCGACCATGGCTGGCCGGGGTCGCGAGTGGCGGGTTGTTGCTCACAGCCGCCGCGTTGAAGCTTTATCCGTTGGCCGCCTTGCCCGCGTTGGCCGCGCGTGTCACCTCGCGCGGTCGCGCCCTCGGTTGGGTGGCATTGACTGCGATTGGCTGTGGCGGCGTCCTCATGCTCTCATGGGCGACTTATCGTATGATCGCGGCGATGGCTCCGGAGCCACTGACGATTTTCGGCTACGGCGCGAAGCTCACCTATTACGTCTTCCTCACGATACCTGATCAGCGGGTCTGGCTGTTGCTCGGCGCCGGACCGGTGCTGGCCTTGGTGGGTTGGCAGGCCTGGAAACACCGCGCGGATATGTGGCGCCTCGTGCCGGCCACCGGCTTTCACGCGGCCTGCTATCTGGCGGGCGGGTTGAGCTGGTCGCTCTGCTATGTGAGCACGATCAGTTTTCCCTACCGCATGGTGCTGCTGTTGCTGCCTGCCGCCCATTGGCTGGCCGTGAACTCTCCTCCCGCGGCACGGCTACAGTTGGGGCTGGCCATGGTGTTGATGTGGACGCCCGCGGTGAAGGAACACCTCTTGACCTTGAGCGCGGACGAAAGCCAGTTCACCGGTTCGCCGGTGGCATGGATTGCGTTGGGTGTCGAACACGCCGTCGCCTTGGGGTTGACCGCTTCGCTGATCGTTGCCCTGACCGGTTGGGGCTGGCGGCGGCTGATTGGCGCGGAAGGCGATCAGCGCACGGGTTGATTCAACGCGATGTCGATCTCGGTTTCGTCGAGCCGGTAGACAAAAAACACGTTGGCCACGATTGCATCCGGCCGGCGTTGTTGGAGGAAATGGCATAGCCGTCCGAAGCGAAGCTGTTCGAAGGTTTCCAACTCGTCGGTGGCCGGCGCATCGGACTCGGCGATGCGCCGCGCGTATGCCCAATACTGGCGCTCGTATGCCGCCGACCAGGGCCCGCGCACTTGCGTGTAAACGCGATGAAACATCGTCGCGCTGATGCAATAGAGCCCGGCCGTGAGTTTGGGCAGGACGTTGCGCCGGCCGTGATCGAAATACAGGTCGCCGATGCGCGTGGCGTTGAGCTGGAAACGACTGGGGTCGTCCGAACCGAAGTAAGAGAGGAACACCGCCTGATCGCCGCGATTCGTTGCGAGCCAGCGCTGCAATTCCGGCAGGCCCTGCCCCCAGTCGAGCGAGCTGTCCACGAAGTAGCGGTGGCCTTGCGTCGGCCCGCCGGCCAGCGCGTTGAAGGACGTGAGGTAGTGCGGTCGCACGCGCCACGATTCGATCGCCTGCCAAACCAACAGCATCACGCCGACAACAAGCCAAAACCGTCCGCGCAACCGATGTGCCCCTGCGCCCAGCGTGCCCAGCAACACAAACACGATGGGATAAACCGGCAGCAGGTGGCGGTGCCCGATATTCAGACTGCTCAGGATCGCAAAGGCCCAATAAATCACGAAGAAAACCAGCAGCGGACTGAGCCGGTAAAACCAGCGTGTGCGGAAACTCGGTTTCGCGGTGGCGAATGCCGCCATGCCCAGCAGCAAGGCGAACAGGGCCGGCAAGGTGGTCTTGAGCAGAAATGCCGTGGGGAAAAACTCGCGCCAGCCGCGGGTGCGGTATTCACCCGCGAAGTAGGCCAGGCGGGCCCGGGCGTGATATTCGGTGAAGGTCAGGCCGTAGAGAAAAGCCTCGGGCAGCAGCCGGTGGTCGCGGGCGAACACGGTGAAATGTTGCACGATGCCCGGCTGGTAAACGGTCGGATCATCGGGCGCGTTGAAATCCGACAAAGGAGAGCGCTCCTGCATAAGCACTTCCGACCACGATTCGGCGAAGCGCGCCTGGGCGTCTGCACCGGCCGCGAATCGAAATCCGTAAGCCGCCCATATGAGAACCACCGTTATCACGATGACGCCAGCGCTCGCTCCCGCCAGCGCGGGAACGCGCGCCAGATTGCGCAGGCGGCCGCGTTGCGTGCCCCACGCCCACGGCAAATCCGTCCGGCGGATCAAACGAATCGAGAGCATCACAGCCACCACGGGAGCGAGCAGCACGGCGGAGAATTTGCTCAAGGCCAGCAACGCCGTCGCCAAGCCCGCGAGCAGAACGCGTGGCCAGGTGATGCGATGGAGCAGGCGCCACCAGGCCGTGAGCGCGAGCATGAACCCCAGCGCCGCGGCCACGTCCGACGTGATCAATCCGCTATGCGCGAGCAGGGTGGGGCTCAACGCCGCAAAGCCCAAGGAAATGAGCCCCCCGGTGGGGCCGAACAGCCGGCGCGACCACGCCCAGATGCAGCCGAGCAAAACGATCCCGAGCAGTGTGATCATGACGCGGCCCGATAAGAGCAGGGCGGCGGCATCGTGGCCGGAATGGAAAAACAGTTCGCGGCCGAACCACCAGACATCGGCGGTTTGCCGTGCGATCGGATGGTCGGCGGTTGGTTCCGGCCACAGCCACAAACTCGGCAGCGCGGCCCAGCGTTGCGGAAAATTTCCATTCTCCGGTTGGAAGCGGTAGTCGCCTTCCTGCCAGTAGAATCGTCCCGCGGTCAGATGCGCGGTTTCGTCAAACGTCACGCCGGTGCGCGATGAAACGCTCAGCACCATCCATCCGAAGAGGAGCAGCAGGCACGGCGGGGCGAGGCGGCGCAGAAGCAACATTGGCGTGGACAGCCTTTCCCGGCGTCGCATGGTTCGTCAATACACTCGCACCATGGACGCCGCCGAATACAGTAATCTCGCCCGCGTGGAAGAGCGCCATTGGTATTACGCCGGCAAGCGCGAGCTCGTGCGGCGTTGGCTGCACCGGGTGGGTCCGCCGCGCGCCACGGATGTGTTGCTCGATTGCGGCGCGGGCACAGGGCGATTCGCGCAGGACATGCAACAGGACTGCAAGGTGTTCGTGCTCGATGATCACGAGGAATCGCTGGCCTTGCTGCGGCAGAAGTTTCCTGCCGAGCGCGTCATCGCGCTGACCGGATCCGGCGTGCCGTTGCCCGATGCGTCGGTCGACTACCTCACGGCGCTCGACGTGTTGGAACACATCGAACACGACGCCGAGGCGGTGCGCGGTTTTCACCGGTTGCTCAAGCCCGGCGGCGTGGCGCTCGTCACGGTGCCCGCCTCGATGGCGTTGTGGAGTGATTGGGACGTATCGCTGCATCATTTTCGTCGCTATTCGCGACCGGGTTTGCAGGCGATTTTTCCGGACGATCAGTGGGAACTCGTTTACGTCAACTACACCAATATCGTGGCGTTTCCCGTGGCGTGGGTGTTGCGCAAGCTGCGCAAATCGAAGCCGGCGGGCGACACGGCCAATCGCATGGAGGACAAGATTCCCCCGGCTTGGCTCAACGGGATCCTGCGCCGGCTTTTTGTCACGCTGGCGTTTTGGCGCGTGCCGTTCCCCTTCGGCCTCAGCCTCGTGCTCGTGGCGCGGCGCAAATAGCGCTCAATTGTCGAACAATAGCGCGTCCAGCTTTTGGCCTGCCGGATCCAAGACGACGACCTCGAGCAAATCGCGTTTGGGCAGCTGAGTTGGGTCAATCGGCAGGCTCATGCGATTCAGTCCGGTCAGTTGCCCGGTGGCTTCAATCCTGATGCTTTCACCGGCTGCGGTGCCGTCGTCGTTCAGCGGAGTCATCACCCAATCGCCGTCTGGCGCGGGGGTAAATTGCGCCACGCGATTGTAAGGATAAAACAATCCGCGAATTTCGACGGTGGCGACAGTTCCGATTGCGGCCGTGACCAATTCGAGACGGTTATCCGCTGTGATGTTTGCGATGGAAATCGGTGCGATCGTGCGGTCGTTCTTAATCCAGAACTCGAAAGTATTGATACGAAACGCCGCGTGAAAATTCCGGACCAGATATTTCTGCAGCGGCCCGGTCGGCGGGTAGCCTTTTTGCACCAGGTAGTTGATCAGATAGCTTTGCGCCACGACCACCGCGCGCGGATCCGCATCGAGCCGTTCGATGATGGCCTGCTGCTGTTCCGCGTTCAGCAGGGAGAACCAATGCGTGACATTATCCGCAGTTGGCGTCGGGCGCTCGGTCCAGATGTTCAGGCTCAACATGCCCGGGTGGCTGAAGAGCAGATCACCATGGCGGCGGATGTTTTTGTCGAGGATGCGATAACCCGCCGTGATGTCGTCGGAAAGCCGCAGGTTCTCCGCGCCGTGCAAACCGATCGGCTCGCCGAGGGTGTAGCGTTGATGACTGACGTAACCGAACACGCCGAGCACCAGCGCGGCGCCGCCCACCCAGATGAGCGCGCCCAGCCGCACGAACCAATCGCGCCACTTGCCGGTTTGCTCGGCGACAAATTGCAGGGCTTCCGTTGCGCCGGCCGCCGCGAGTGGGATCGCCAGGCAGGCGCCCCAGCCAACCTGACTGCCCGCGACCGGATAGGCGTGCAGGCACTGCCAGACGAAAACCCAAGCGAGCCAAAGGCGGGCGAGCAGATACGGCGAACGCGCGCCGCGATGCAGGGGCACGGCCATCAGCCACGCGAAAGGCAGGCCGTATTTCAGGGCGAAGAACGTCAGGGAGTTGTTGATGGCGGTGGGCGTCTCGCTCAGCAGCAGCCCGACCGCGGCCAGTTTCAATCCCGCCAACACATGCGGCCGCCAGCGCCAGTCGCGCAGATGAATAAAGGCGGCGAGTAACGCGAGCCCCAGGGCGAGCACCGGCGTGACGGCCGGCCAGACGACGGCGTGGGCATAAGCCGAAGGTTGTTGCAGGGGCGCCACGGCCACCCCGAACCACAGCATGCTCAGACTCGTGCCGCGCGCCCACACCAGCCCGAGCACGGTCATGGCCAGCAACAGGGCCGCGCCGACAAAGCCGAGCCACGGCGTTACGCCGTAAAGCGGCCGTTGTTGATCACGATGAAGCAGCAGCAGCGCAAGGGCGGCGCAGGAAAAACAGAGCGCGAAGATCGCCACCCAGGGCGTCGGCCAGAGGCGCTGCATCAAAGCGAATGGCACGAGCACCGATCCCACGGCGGTCAGCCAGAGTCCCGCGCGTGCGACGTGACGCTGGACGCAGTGGATCGTCAGCCAGCTGCCGGCGGCGATGAGGAAGAACGCGCCGACATTGATCTTGGTCAGCAGCATGACCGCGCCGATGCCGCCGGTCAGCAAACTGAACGCAATGTGGCGTTCGCGTTCGATTGCTACCGCTCCGCCGACCGCGCCGATCGCCGCGAGCAACGTGAGCAATCCGCCGGGATGAATCGGCTCGCTGATCATCACGAGCAGCGTGCCGAAGATGAGCACGGCCGTGCCGCCGGCGGCGAGTGCGCTGCGGGTTTGCCGCCACACGAACCAAGCGGCGAGGGCACAGGTGCCCAGCCAGTAAACGAGTGTCAGTAATCGTCCGGTGGTGTTGTCGAATTCGAGCCCGGTCCACCGGTGCAGTCCGTCGTAGAGCGCGTAGAGAAACGGGCCGTATTGACTGTAAACCGTGGAGTAGAGTCCGCCCTCCGCGAAGTAGCTGCGCAGCGACCAGAGCACGTAGCCCTCGTCGTCGTAGACCATGAACTGCGTGAACAGGAGCCAGTAACCGCAGACCGCCAGTGCGATCAACAACGCGGCGCCGCCAAGGGTTCTGAGCCGGGGCTTATTCAAAACCAATGCGCTGCTTCACGATGTAGTTGGGCCGCCGCTTCACCTCGTCGTAAACGCGGCCGAGGTATTCGCCGAGGACGCCGATGCCGATGAGCTGCACGCCGCCGAGAAACAGCACCAGCGTCACCAAGGTCGTGAAACCGACTTGTGCGATTTCGATGCCCATCAACCGTCGCACGATAAAGAAGAGTCCGACGGCGAAGCCCAGGCTCGCGATGAACATCCCGCAGATCGTCAGCAGGCGCAGCGGCAGGCGCGAGAAGCTGAAGATGCCGTCGAACGCGTAGCGCAGGAGGCGGAGGAAGCTCTGCCCCGGTTCCCCGGCGGCGCGTTCCTGGCGATCGTAAAGCACTTCCGTGCGCGGGAAACCCAGCCACGTGCGCAGGCCGGGGAAGAAGCGGTGCGATTCGGGCAGCCGGTTGAATGCCGCCACGGCCGCGCGACTGAGCAGGCCAAACGTCCCGGTGTTGCGCTCGATCTTGAGGTCCACCAACCGGCCGAAAAGCTGGTGAAAGAGATCAAACCCGACGCGGCGCAAACCGGCTTCGGCGCGCGTGCGCCGCACCGCGAGCACGACGCCCGCGCCGTTTTGCCAGGCGGTGACCAGCTCGGGAATGACTTCGGGCGGATCCTGCAAATCCGCGTCCATCGTCACCACGGCATCGAATTCTCCCGCGTGTTCGAGTCCGGCCATGAGGGCGGCCTGAAAACCGAAATTGCGGGAGAGCGCGAGCAGGCGGAAACGCGGGTCGCGTTCGCATTGTGCGGCGATCATCGCGGCAGTCGCATCGCGGCTGCCGTCATCGATCATGATGACCGACCAAGCCACGTCGGTCCGTCCGGCGAACACGGCGGTCAGGCGCGCAAACAGCTCCGGTAGCACGGGAGTCTCGTTGTAGGCGGGGATGACGAGCGCGACCTTGGGCGGGTTCACAGGGGGAGATTGGGGCGTGTAAGTCGGAACGTGAAGCGCGTTCTTCGCGCCGATGCGTTACCGGAGTAAATTGTATTTAAAAATCGCCCAGAGCGCGCGGAAGCCGTCCCGCCAGCTGATCTTTTTGCCTTCCTCATACGTGCGGCCGTAGTAGCTGATGCCGACTTCGTAGATGGGCACGCGCAGCTTGGCGACCTTGGCGGTGATCTCGGGCTCGAAGCCGAAACGGGCTTCCTCGATGGTGATTTTCTGGAGCACCGGCCGGCGGAAGACTTTGTAGCACGTCTCCATGTCGGTGAGGTTGAGATTGGTCAGCATGTTCGAGCAGAGCGTCAGGAATTTGTTGCCGATCATGTGCCAGAAATAAACCACGCGATGCGCGTCGCCGCCGCTGAAGCGCGAGCCGAACACGACGTCGGCTTTCCCGTCCACGATGGGTTTCAACAGTTTCGGGTATTCGGCGGGATCGTATTCAAGATCGGCATCCTGAATGATGACCACATCGCCCGTGGCGGCGGCAAAGCCGGTGCGGAGGGCGGCGCCCTTGCCCTGGTTGATTTCGTGGTAAAGCACCTTGTCCACCAGCGGCGCGATTTGCGTCCGCAGCAGATCGCGGGTGCCGTCGCGCGAACAGTCGTCCACGATGATGATTTCCTTGTCCTTGACCGGCGCGGCGCGAACTCGCTCGACCAAGGCCCGGATGGTCTGGGCTTCGTTGTAGCAGGGAATCACAATGGAAAGCTTCATGCGCGCGAGGCACGATAGATGTGCGCCGAGTGAACGGAAGTCTTTTCCCGGCCGTTGCGCCGGGCCGCACGGTGGCCTTGACGCTCGCTCGCGCGGTGGCGCAGGCTGCTGGCATGCAGGAACAATCTCCGCCGCGTCGTGGCAACAAACTCATCGTGCTGGCCGTGCTCGGCCTCGTGGGGATGGCGGCGGCGTGGTGGGCCTATCGGCACTACGGCACCGATTTCCGCATGGTGATCGACGCCGGACTCGAAAGGATCCGTCACCTCGGCGCCGGCATGTTCTTCACGCTGATGGCCCTGCTGCCGGCGGTGGGTTGTCCGTTATCGGTGTTCACCCTGACCGCGGGGCCGGTGTTTGCGCCGACGCTGGGGATGCCCGTCGTCCTGCTGCTGGTCTGGTTGAGTCTGGCGGTGAATCTGGCGATTTCCTACTGGTTGTCGCGCTACGCCCTGCGGCCGTGGTTGGAACGCCTGGTTTGGCTATCAATTGCCTCAGGTTGCGTCTGCGGATCATCGCGGCAGATCTCATCGTTATTCTCCGTGTTACTCCAGGGCCGCCATTCTTCGTGCAAAGCTATCTGTTGGGATTGGCTCGTGCTCCGTTCACAAAATATTTTACGATCTCGTGGATCATCTCCTCGCTCTATGCCTGCGCCTTCGTGCTGTTCGGTGACGCCTTGATTCAGGGCAAGGGCCAGATGGCGCTGGTGGCGGTCGGGCTGTTCGCGGCGCTGACCGTCGGCGTGCAATTGCTGCGGCGGCACTACCGTCGGCGGCGCGAAAAGGCGCAGGCCACGGAAGCTGCGGCGGACATATGAGCAAGCGCGACGACGCATTGTTTGGCGAAGCCGACGATCGCGTGGAGTCGGTCACCGATTTCACCCGACGCGTCAAAACGCTGCTCGAAACGGGCATGCGGGCCGGTTGGGTGCGCGGCGAGATTTCCAACTTGCGGGCCCAGGCGAGCGGCCACGTTTACTTTTCGCTCAAGGATGCGGGCGCGCAGTTGAGCGCGGTGCTGTTTCGCGGCGATGCGATGAAGCAAACCGTCAAACTGCGCGACGGGCTGCAGGTGGTTGTGTTCGGGCAGGTGAGCGTTTACGAGGCGCGCGGTCAGTATCAGCTCATCGTGCGCGCGGTGATTGAGGACGGCGTGGGGCGCTTGCAGCGTGAGTTTGAGGAACTGAAGCAAAAGCTCGCGGGGGAGGGGTTGTTCGACCCGGAGCGCAAGAAGCCGATTCCGCCGATGCCTGCGACGGTCGGCTTCATCACCTCACCGACCGGAGCGGCGGTGCAGGACTTTCTCCGCATTCTCACACGCCGCGATTGGCGCGGTCGCGTCGTGGTCTTGCCGGCCAAGGTCCAAGGCGAGGGCGCGGCGGCGGAAATGATCGCGATGCTCCAGACCGCGCAGACGCTCGGCATCTTTGACCTGCTCGTGATCGGGCGCGGCGGCGGCAGCATCGAGGATTTGTGGGCCTTCAACGAAGAACCGCTGGTGCGCGCGGTGGCGGCCTGCGACGTGCCGGTCATCTCCGCGGTGGGCCATGAGATTGATTTTACGCTCTGCGATTTCGCCGCCGATGCGCGGGCGGAGACGCCGAGCGCGGCCGCGGAATTGATTTCGAGTCACTTCGTCGAGGCGGTCGAACGCGTGAACCAGGCCGGCGAAAACCTGCGCTTTCAGCTGATCGATGCGGTGGAGAACGCCCGGCAACGGTTGGAACACGCGCAGAGCCGCCTGCGGCTGTTGAGTCCCGCGGCGCACATCGAACAAGGTTATTTGCGGCTGGATGATTACGCGAACCGTTTGGCCGCCAGTCTGAAGGCCGGGGTGCAGGAACGTCGTCACGAACTCGCCGCACGGCGCGCCGATTTGCTGCGGGTGTCGCCGGAGTATCGGATTCAGAGCGAATCGCAAAAACTGCTCTCGCTGTGGAAACGTCTGCAGTCAGTCAGCCCGGCATCGGTGCTGCAGCGCGGCTTTGTAATCATGCGCGACGAGGACGGCCAGCCGGTGGCGCGGCGTCAAGGCGTGGCGACCGGCCGCAAGCTGCAGGCCGAGTTTGGCGACGGTTCTTTGCCGGTTCGGGTGGAATAATTGCCCGGGTTGATTACTCTTACCGGCATGAAACCCTCCATGATTGCCGCCGGTGCCTTTGCGATCGCGCTGGCGGCTGCGGTCACCCTTTTCGCCGATATGAAAGACTCCGACACCTTTGCCCCCAAGGACGCGCTCGAATGCCAACCGGGCGAAATTTCCGCCTGCGGCCTGCCCTCCAACGTCGTCATCGACATGAGCAAGGCCAAGGTGCAGCGCACCGAAGCCGAATGGCGCGAGCGCCTGACGCCCAACCAATATTACGTCGCGCGCGAACAAGGCACCGAGCCGCCGTTTCGGAATGCGTATTGGGACAAGAAAACCGACGGCGTGTATTTCTGCGTCGGCTGCGACACCCCGCTGTTCGACAGCACCACCAAGTTTGACAGCGGCACGGGCTGGCCGAGTTTCTACCGGCCGATCGAACGCTCCTTCGTCGGCGTTGAACGCGACTACAGCCTCGGCATGGTCCGCGACGAAGTGCACTGCACCGTGTGTGGCAGCCACCTCGGCCACGTCTTCGACGACGTGCCGCGCAAGAAGGGCCGCCGCTACTGCATCAACTCCGCCTCGCTCCGCTTCATGACGCGCGAGAATTATGACGCGTGGGTCGCACGCAATCAGAGCGCGGCGAACAATTGAGGCGTTTACGCGTTGGTCAGCATTTGGGCCACGACGCCGAGCAGAAAACCCAGCACCGCGCCCAAGGGCGGGGCCCAGTGCCGCGCGAGTTTGACCTGCGGGGCGATGTCTTGAAATACCAGATAGAGAATGCCGCCGCCGCTGAACACCATGATGCCCGCGAGCAGGGTTTCGTGCGTGGCCAGCCAGAAATAGCCCGCCATGCCGAGCACCGGTCCGAGCAGGGCCAGCACACCGAAAAGCAGGATGATCTTGAGCGGACGACGGGATGAAGTGGCGGCGAGTTCGCGGTAGGCGTTGAATCCCTCCGGCAGGTTTTGCAGGCAGATCATTGTGGCCAGCAGCGGCATTAGATTGGGACTGGAAACGGCGACCGCACCGAGCGCCAGCGCCTCGGGAATGAAATCGGCCAGCATGGCGGCCGCCTGCGCGGCCGGTCGTTTGGCCGCGGCCAACGCGACATCGATGCCCAAAAAAACCCCGCCGCCGAGCAGGAAGCACCCGGTCGTTGCGAGAATACTCAGGTGCCGCGTGCCCTCCGGAACCAAGACCAAGCCGACCGCGGAGAGCAGGGCGCCGCCGCCAATCGCTGTGACAAAATGCCGGAACTCCTTTTCCAGCCAATGGGGCCGGATGCGTTCCACGGCCGCGAGCGCCGCGCCGATCGGCATCGCGATGCCGGCGAGCAGGGTCCAGGCGATGATGGTGAGGACAGTGTTCATAGGGTCAGTCTGGCTGTGTGGCCGCGGCGCGCAGGCGCGCGAGGGCGTGTTCCTCGTGCTGCACCAAGCGCTGGATTTCGGCGGCGGGCAGATGCGTCTTTGCGCCGACGAAGGTCAGGGCGATGTCCGCAAATTCCCGGCGAAACAGAAACTCCGCGCGCGGCAGGTGAAAGTCGGAGGTGACGACGAGCAGGTGATTGAAGCCGTGGCGAGTGACGATCGGTCGGCAGAGTTTGGCGTCCTCAATCGTGTTGGTGCTGTCAGCCCCCTCGACAAATAGCTCGGATGGCACGCCTTGCGATTCCAGATATCGGCGCGCGTAGTGGTGGTGAGGTTGGGCCGTCGTGTTGAAATGCGCGCCCCAACCGCCGGTGGGCAGGATGCGGGCCGCAGGCTGGCGCCGGTGTTCCTGCAGGCCCTGTTCGCAGCGTTCGCGGGCGATGCGGGAGAGTGCGCCGGTGTCGTCATTGGGGGCGCCCAGAATCACGATCGCGGTCTTGGTCTCGGCGGTTTCCGGCATGCCCATGATTTAACGCCTGACGCGCGGACAGGGAAGCCTCTTGGTCATCGTCCGGGCATGAAAAAGGCGGGGGCTGCTGAGCCACCGCCTTCAGGAGAATTGCATTCGCGCGCGACTTCAGGGCGTCGGGCTTGGTGGTGTGATTGGCATCGCGCCCGGGGGCGTGGAGGCCGGCGGCACGGCGGGGCCGGGACCGAGCAAACCCCGGTTGGTGGCATTGCCCTCGAAGTTGCTCATGCGATCGCGGTAGAAATCAAAGTAGTTGGGGCGCTCCACCTTGATGGCGGCGTCGAAGACTTTGTCCTGATAAAAGAGCACTTGGAGATTGGCCGGCTCATAGCGTGACACCGACCAGGTTTCGGCCACGGCTTCGGTGGGATAAAACCGGGTGTAGGTCCAGACGGTGACCGGACCGTCAGCGGTTTCCTTGGTTTCGATTTTCGACGGTTTGCCCAAGGCGAGGTAAACCATGTCGGTGGTATAACCGATGTCGACTGCGCCGGCCTGAATGGCCTGCTGCTGTTCGGGAGCGAGCGCAGCGTAGGTGGCGGATTTCTCCTGAATGCGGGCGGTCGTGCCCGAGGTTTCACAGCCGGCCAGCAGCAGGGCCGTGAACGTTGTCACCACAAGGGGAAGGGTGCATTTCATGGGGAGGCCTTTCGATGTTTGGGGTTATACGGGTAAGATGCTATCGCGATCCGAATCAGTTACAAGCCAGCAGGCGAGTGGCGTGACTATCAATGGCACCGTCCAGCTTTTGGCGCGTGGAAACAGACTCGAAAACGATCGGCTAATGGCCTATCCCTTTTCGACGCTATGAGTGCGAAACACCGCATCTTCACGACCCCGGTCAGCAACGTGTATCCGTTCTACATCGCCAAGGCGGAGAAGAAGGGACGGACGAAGGCCGAGGTGGATCAGATTCTCTGCTGGCTGACCGGCTACACGCCGAAGCAGCTGGAGAAAACGCTGAAGCAACAGACCGACTTCGAAACATTTTTCGCCCAAGCCCCCAAGCTTAACCCGCAGCGTAAACTGATCACCGGCGTGGTCTGCGGCATCCGCGTGGAAGACATCGAGGACCCGACGATGCAAGAAATCCGCTACCTCGACAAACTGGTCGACGAATTGGCGAATGGTAAGGCGATGGCGAAGATCCTGCGCGGGTGATCCAGTCTCCACCTGCAGCCAGACCACACCTCAGTCCATGGCGGTGTTCAACACCCGCCGAAGGAGTGAATTCAGCGTCTTCAAATGGGTTTCACTGAGGACTGATAGCGACGCCTGGGCCTCGCCGAATCTGCGGGTCAGGACTTGGTCGATCAGCGATTTGCCATTGGCGGTCAGCCGAATTTTTCGACCCCGGCGATCATCCGCACTGATATGCCGGGTGATGCATCCCTTGGTTTCAAGCCGGTCCAAACAAGCGGTCATCGCGCCGGATGTGATCATTACCGAACGAATCAAATCGGCGGGCGCGAGTTCATGCGGCCGCGGCGTTCTTCGCAGGGTGCCCAGAACATCCAGATCGGTGTAGTTCATGCCAAACGCATCCAGTGATTTCGTGGCGCGTTGTTCCATGATCCGGCCGGTGTAAATCAGTCGGCATACCGTCTGGATCGTCAGGGCGTCCAGGTCAGGACGTTCGTGGCGAAAGCCCTCGACCACTTCATCGACCAGATCGGTGCCTGCTGCCTGGATTTTCTTGGGGTTTTGCATGCTCAATTTTGCGGGACATCTAATTTTATCTTTACATCAAGACATATCCGTAGAGATATCTCGAAGTGAAGATAATAGTGGAGACCGCACTATCATGCTGCTGCAAGAAATCATCAACACCCTGATTCAACTGATCATGGCGTTCGTCATCGCCGGTCTGGCCTACGCGCTGGCCGGCAAATCCCGGGGCCGCTTTGCGGAATATATCGGGTTGATCCGTCCGACCGGAGCGTCCGTGAAACTTGCCGCGCTGGCCGCCCTCGTGCTGGTGCCCGTCAGCTTGGCGCTGTTCTATTTCACTCCGTTGAAAGCGATCTCCACCGCAGAAAACACGGTGACGGGCGCATTGCGCAACCACGGGTTCGGCGGCGAGGCTGTCCTGTTGATTGTCATCGTGGCCCTGATCAAGACGTCTTTTACCGAGGAAATCATTTTCCGCGGAGTGGTCGCGAAGCGGTTGATCCGATGGTGGGGCCTCGGGATCGGCAACACGGTGCATGCGACGTTGTTTGCGGGCGTGCACCTGGTGATCTTTGTCGCTCCCGGTGGTCCTGCGTTCAATCCCGTCCTCGCCCTGGCGATCCTCGTCATTACTGGCACCGGCGCGTGGGTGCAGGCATGGCTGAATGAACGACGGGGCAATGGGTCCATTGGTCCGGGATGGTTGATTCATGCGGCGACCAATCTCATTTCCTATCCGATCCTTGCCTATCTCTGACCTCTGACTGAACCGCGCATCATCCACCGGAATCAACACCATGAAGTTGGGAACGTTCTCAATCAGTCTGGCCGTGAAGGACATCACCGCGTCCCGCGCTTTCTACCAGAAACTCGGATTCGCCATGGTGGATGGAGATCCGGATCAAGGCTGGCTGATCCTGGCCAACGGCGACGCGAAAGTCGGATTATTCCAGGACATGTTCGAGTCGAACATTCTGACGTTTCATCCCGGTGTGCGACCGGCCGGCGCGCCGGCCGAGGATCACCTCGACATCCGGGACATGCAAAAACAGCTCAAGCATCAGGGCATGACCTTTGTCAGCGAGGCCGATGAATCCACGAGTGGCCCGGCCAGCTTCATGCTGACTGATCCGGACGGGAATACGATCCTCGTCGATCAGCACGCGTGAAGGGGAGGATGTAGGCGGAAGTGGACCAGATCCTGCGCCGGTGATCGCGCAGACGGCGTGGGCGTCGCCAGTGTCCCGCTCCGGCCTTAGGCCAGTGGCGGTGGCGTGGTTCGCCGGCTGAGGTCGGCCTGACCGTCGACAAAATAAACGCAGCTCCGTTCGACCAACGGGCGCGGCGTGGCGGTGGTCGCTTGTTCAACGGCGTTGGCGTTCGCGTATTCCATGAAAAATCCGCGGCGCGGCTGATCGCTGTGATTGAGCAACGAACGGTGCAGGGTCAGGCCGGTGAAGGCCACGGCTTCGCCGGGTTGCAATATGGCGGGCACCCCGTCGCCCTCCACCGGCACATGCAGATGCCAGCTCTCGCCCTTGGTTTCGTGCGGCAGCAGTCCGCGTTTGTGACTGCCGGGGTGCACATACACGCACCCATTGTGCTCGTTCACGACGTCGAGGGCCACCCACACGGTGATGTTGGTCGCGGGTTCGATGCCTTGGGAATAGCCATTGTCCTGATGCCAGGGGAACGCGCTTTTGCCGGAGGCGGCGTCGGGAAACTTGGTCACAAACTGGGTGAACCAAAAAATCAGGTCCGGCCCGATGAGCTGCTGCATGGCGGGCACGTGGGCCCTTGAGGCCGACTTCACGCACGTCGCCGGAGTAGGCTTGGATTTGGCTGCGAAAAATGGTCAGACCGGTTTGCACAGTGCTGTCCGGCCAGATGCCGGCGGTGCGGAAACGCAGCTCCTCCGCCTGCATCGCGGCGATCTGCGCGTCGGTGAGCACCTTGCCCAACAACAGGTAGCCGTGCTCGTGATAGTGGTGGATTTGCTCCGCGTTGAGGGGTGATGGGCTTCATGAGATCGAATCGGGTGAGGGTGATGGGGCGGATGGGCGGTTGGGGAACGTAAATTTCAACGACGCGGCGTGATTGGTGGCCTCCGCGTGGAGGCTATTGAGGATCCGACGAAGCAGAGAACTCGCTACTTTCGCAAACTCGCCCATGAACCGGCCAAAGGGAAGTCGATGCCGCATATCCCGCGCGACTGGGGGAGCGGACTAAAACTTCAAAGCCTGACCATCTCTCCCTAAAAATTAACAAGTTTCGGCCTGACCCCTTTTCAGGCCTTCTTCATCTTTCTTCCGCCGATCGATTCCGGTCAGACAGGCCGACTTGTCGGCCTTGTCTGCACCGACTGGATCAACTCGTCTTCGATGGGAAAGTCGTCTGCGACATCGCACGCCAAACCGGTGAAGTGCTCGTGGGGAAGTGTGCGGCCGGCGGATTCATGAGATGGGAACAGTCAGGAGTCCACGCGGTGGACGGTAAGCTGTCGCTCGACGACCTCAAACGTCTGGGAATCGATACGATTCACGTGCAACCCGTCCGAAGTAATGACGCTCTTCAAACCGGGCGTTTTACTGCGCCCTTCACGCATTGAGGACGTGTCGACCCAATGCTGCAAAACGACGAGATCGAACTCTTCGCCGTCCGCGCTACGCGCTTTGAAATTCTCGATGACTGTAGGATTCATAAGATTTCTGCCGATCAGTGTTATTCGGCCTTAGTCAAAAGCCTTAGTGGAGTGGTGTGACATTGATACAGTGAATGAGATAAAGCATTGGGCCTCAACTTCTGAGTGTGTTTTGGGTAAGGCTTTCGACAGAAGTGCGGTAGGCTCCGTCTAAAGCCTTACTCAGTTAGGCATGGGTTTAGTCTTATGCTTTGGGAAACTTCACCCACTTGGCGCCGAGTTTGGATGACTTCACGACAGTCTCGATGAAGGCCATGCCGTAGACGCCGTCTTCGATCGTGGGGAAGTCGAGGTCCTTGGGCTGCTTCTTGCCGGTGACTTCGGCTTCGATGGCGCGGAAGGCCTCGAGGTAGATATTGGCGAAGGCTTCCAAGTAGCCCTCGGGGTGGCCGAAGGGAATGCGGGTGAACTTCTGGCCGTGTGCGGAAATGTAGCCGTTGCCGCGGCGCCAGATTTCGCGGGGTTTGTCGGCGTATTTGACGACGAGCTCGTTGGGATGCTCCTGGCACCACTCGAGGCCGGCCTTGGTGCCGTAAACGCGGATGTTGAGCATGTTCTCGTCGCCGATGCAGATCTGCGAGGAGTGGAGGATGCCCTTGGCGCCGCCTTTGTAACGCACGAGCACGTTGCCATCGTCGTCGAGCTTGCGGCCTTTGACGAAGGCGGTGAGGTCGGCGCAGAGCGTGTCAATTTCCAGACCGGTAATATAGCGCGCGAGGTTCTCCGCATGCGTGCCGATGTCACCCATGCAACCGGCGGCGCCGCTGCGCTTGGGATCGGTGCGCCACGAGGCCTGCTTCTGATCGGAGGCCTCGAGGAAGGTGGAGAGCCAGCCCTGCGGGTATTCAACGACGACTTTGCGGAGCGTGCCGAGGTGGCCCTTCTGCACGAGCTCGCGGGCCTGCTTGACCATGACGTTGCCGGTGTAGTTGTGCGTGAGCACGAAAACCTTGCCGGACTTCTTCACGACCGTGCGCAGCTTCTTCGCCTCGGCGAGGTCGAAGGTCGCGGGCTTGTCGAGAATGACATTGAAGCCGGACTCAAGAAACAGCTTCGCCGGCGGGAAGTGCTGGTGGTTGGGCGTGACAATGACGACGAAGTCGAGCCGCTTGTCGGCCGGCATCGCGGCCTCGGCCTTGGCCATTTCCTGATACGAACCGTAGGCGCGGTCCGCGGGGACGAGCAGGTCGGCCGCGGAATCCTTGGAGCGCTGGGGGTCGGAGGAGAACGCGCCGGCGACGAGCTCGGCCTTGCCATCCATGTGCGCGGCGATGCGGTGCACCGCGCCGATAAAGGCGCCGCGTCCGCCGCCGATCATGCCAAAACGAAGTTTTCTGTTCATAGCTGTGGGGGAAGAAGCTTTTACAGGAGTAAACAGAGGGAACCGAGAATAGCTCAGTTTTCTCTGTTATCTCCTGTGAGAATTATTGGTTTTTCTTATCAAACGCGGCGTCGAAGGCGACGGCGCTCTTGCTGAAGTCGATGTTCTTGCAGAAGGCGCAGGATTCGCTGGCGCCCTGCACGCGGTCCATGCGGATGTCCTCCCATTCGACGGAGAGCGGGCCGTGGTAGCCGACGTCGTTGAACGCAACGATGATCTCCTCGAAGTTGATGTCGCCGCGGCCGACGGAGCGGAAATCCCAGTAGCGGCGCGCGTCACCGAAATCGGTGTGACCGCCGAAGACGCCGACGGAACCGTCGCCGTGACCCCACCAGACGTCCTTCATGTGGGCGTGGTAGATGCGGTTGCCAAAGGCGCGGATGAACTTCACGTAGTCGACGCCTTGGTAGCCGAGGTGCGACGGGTCGTAGTTGAAACCGAAACGCTTGTGGCCCTTGACCGCGTCGATCGCGCGTTGCGAGGAGGCGAGATCAAACGCGATTTCGGTCGGGTGCACCTCGAGGCCGAAGTTGACGTTGACCTTGTCGAAGGCCTCGAGGATCGGGCCGAAGCGCTTGGCGAAATCGGCGTAGCCCTTGTCCCAGTAAGCCTGATTGGTCGGGGGGAAGGCGTAGATCGAGTGCCAGATGGACGAGCCGGTGAAGCCGTTGACCACGGCGGGGAAGTCGTCGGTCTTGCCGCGGCCGGGCTTGGCATCGAAGAACTTTCGCGCGGCCTTGCCGGCGGTGATCATCTTCTTGGCGGCGCGCTTGCGCACACCCTCGGGATCGCCGTTGCCCCAGACGTCGGGCGGGAGAATGGCCTTGTGGCGTTCGTCAATGTGGTCGCAGATCGCCTGGCCGACGAGGTGGCTGGAAATCGCGAAACAGGTCAGGCCGTGATCGGCGAGCAACGCCCACTTGTCGTTGACGTATTTCTTGGACGAGGCGGCGGCGTCCACATCGAAGTGGTCGCCCCAACAGGCGAGCTCCACGCCGTCGTAGCCCATGGACTTGGCGAGGGGAGCGAGTTTTTCGAGGGGCAGGTCGGCCCATTGGCCGGTGAACAGGGTGACTGGTCTTGGCATAAAGATGCGGGGTTGAAAGGTTGGGCCGTCGCGACGGCAGGGTGCTACCGTTCTTGCGCAATGCCGTTTAGCCGCAAGTGCTTTGTGCGGCATCGCGTCCGATTTAGCGGTGAGGGGCGGTTCTCAACCTCACGCAGAGACGCGGAGACGCGGAGATTATAAACACGGATGAGATTGAGGTAGGGCGGCCTGTCTCAGGCCGCCGCGAATTGATTCGAAATCGGTGGTCTGGGACAGACCGCCCTACCATGCTGTCTGACTCTGCGCCTCCGCGGCTCTGCGTGAGCTCCAAACTAAACGATGCGCGTTTCGGAGTTCCACATGTCGGCGTTGGGGCCGAGGGCGGATTTCAATTCCTGGGTGGCGGCGTCGAGGGCCTTGAGCGTGGCGGCGTCGAGTTTGAGTTCGGCGGCGCGCAGGTTGGCGGCGACCTGGGCGGGCGTGCGCGCCCCGAAGATGACCGAGGTCACGCCGCGTTGGTGCAGCAACCACGCGAGCGCGACATCGGCCATGGGTTGGCCCAGGCCGTCGGCGATCACGCGAATGCGTTCGATGGTGACGAAGGTGAGTTCCTCATGGCCCGATTCGCCGTGACGCGCGAGCGCGCTGCCGGATTTGAAATGGCGCGTGCGATTGCGCCCGTCCGGCACCTCGGCCGCGGATTTGAAACGGCCGGTGAGCAGGGCCTGGGCAAGCGGACTGTAGCACAGGATGCCAAGACCGGTGTCGGCGCAGGCGTCCACGATGTCGAATTCGATGGCGCGCCAGAGCAGATTGTAGGCGAGCTGGTTCGTGACCCAACCGGTGCCTTTGGCGTGCAGTCGGGCGAGGGTCTGCGGGCCACAGTTGCTGACGCCGAGGGCGCGCACCTTGCCGTCATCGCGCAGCTTTTCAAACGCTGCGATGGTCTCTTCCAGCGGTGAACCGGGCGGGCACCAATGGATTTGCAGCAGATCGATGCAGTCGGTCTGCAGGCGCCGGAGGCTTGCTTCGCAGGACGCGATGGCATCGGCGTAGGCCAGATGACTGCCGCCGACCTTGGTGGCAATCAGCGCGCGATCGCGCCGATCCCGCAAGGCGCGGCCGGTGATTTCCTCGCTGAGCCCGCCGCCATAACCCGGTGCGGTGTCGATCAACGTAATCCCGGCATCCAGTGCGGCGTGAATCGTGGCGATGGAATCGGCCTCATCTTGCGGTCCCCAAAGTTGTCCGCCCGCCATGGCCCAAGTGCCGAGGGCGAGAGGGGAAACCGGCAGCGGCAGTGCGTCGTAACGTGCAGTCATCAGCTCAACCCTGCGGAGGAGATAGGCAGGTTCAACGCTGGAACGAAAAATGTCTCACCCCGAGCCGCGAAGCGAGAGACAGAATTGAAAAACTCAGAAACCAAGAAGCCATAAATTCCGGTTCATGGTTTTCTGGTTTCGGAATTTCTCTGCGCCTCCGCGGCTCTGCGTGAGGCTCAACCTGCTCACGTCGCGGCGTCGTAGCCGGCGGGGGTGACGGGCATGTCCAACGGTTCGCCGGCGGCGTAGTGGCGCAGATTGCGCAAGGCATGGCGGCCGGCATCGACGTAGCGATCGAGGGTGGGGCCGGCGATGTGCGGCGTGAGGCTGACGTTGCGCAGACCGCGCCAACCGCTTTCGACCGGCATGGGTTCCTGCACGAACACATCGAGGCCGACCTGGATATGGCCCTCCTTGGCCACACGGAGGAGCGCGTCTTCGTCGGTGATTGCGGCGCGGGCGACGTTGACGAACACGCCGCTGGGGCGGATCAGGCGGAAATGTTTTTCGGTCACGGTGCCGCGGGTCGCATCAATCAGCGGCGCAAGCTCGACGATCACGTCGTTGTAGGCGAACAGCGATTCGAGCGAGGCGGCGGGTTTGGCGCCGGTCGCCGCGGCGGCCTTGGCGTCGAAGTCCGGCGCGAACACCGACACGGAGCAATCGAACGGCGCGATGAGTTTGAGAAACTCGCGCGCGACACTGCCGTAGCCGTGCACGCCGACGCGGCGTTCGAAGAGCGAGCCGACTTTTTCCCAATCGTCGCGCCAGCCTTGCTCGTGATGAATCGTGAGCTGCCAGTGCCGGTCGCGGCGCAGGCAGGCGAGGGTGTGAAAGAGCGCGCATTCGGCGACGGTGCGGCTGATGATGTTGGCCCAGTTGGAAACGAGCAGGCCGGCTTCGATCTGTTGACGCGTGACGAGCCGGCGGACCGAACCGGTGACGTAGCACACATAGCGCAGACGGTCGGGCAACGGCTGGGGCAGGGCCTGCGTCTGCCAGCACGCGAGCACGACCTCGGGATTGCGGCGCGCGATCTCGGCGTTGACCTCGGCGGCGCTGCGATCGGTCGGGTCGATCAACGCGAAGTCCGGCGCGAGCGCACGAATCTGGTCATACAAATCACCAGGAAAAAACTTTTCCTGCTCGAACGGAGTCAGGATGGCGAGAAGGGAGGAAATGCCGGGCATGGTTCAGTAGTAGAGCCAGTATTTGCGCGTCTGTTGTTGGTAGATGCGGGCTTTCTCGCGCCAGTCGCGGAGGAAGGCCTCGACGTTGATGCGGGCGCCGTCGCGTTTGAGCGCGTTGAAAAAATCGGTCGAGCCCATGTGGATGAGGAAGCGGCGGGTGTCGGCGGAAGTGGCGGCGGCGAACGGATTGGTGGACTCGTATTTGCAGGCCAGCCGCATCATGTGGAAGTTGAGCTCGGTGGGATTCCAATCCTGCCAGTCGGTGACCTCGACGTAGAGGCCGGTGACGGGTTTGCCGTTGCGATTGGGCACGCTGATGCGCCGGTAATTGAGTCCGGGCAGATTGAGCGCGCGCAGTTCCTTTTCGAGCACCGCGTCGCTGATGCGCGGATGCGAGATGCCGCGGAACGGATAAAGCGGCCCGGGAAAACCATGGCTGAACTTGCCGAGCTCGGTGCCGAGGCCGGTCATGGGATAACCGATGACCGACGCGAAATCCTGAATGTATTGCGACGTGGGAATCCACTTCAGGCCGGTCTCCGGCCAGCGCATGCTGCGCCGCCAGCCCTTCATCGAAATGATGGTGAGGCGCCCGCGGCGGCGGTCAGCTTCGGAAACATTGATGCCAGTCGAGCCGGGCACCTGCATGACGCCGGGGGCTTCCTTGGCCATGCGGGCGATCTCGCCGATAGTCAGGCCGTGCACATAGGGGGCGCGAAACGCGCCGACGTAGCTTTTCCACTGCGCGTCGAGCGGCGGTCCGTCGACCTTGAGCCCGCCGAGCGGGTTGGGGCGGTCGAGCACGATGACCTCGACGTTGTTTTCGAAACACGCGGCCATCGTGTAGAGCATGCAGCTGACAAAGGTGTAGCTGCGCGTGCCGATGTCCTGGAGGTCGATCACCATCGCGTCGAGGCCGGTGAGCATCTGCTTGGTCGGCTTGCGATGGGTGCCGTGCAGCGAATACACCGGCAGGCCGGTCCGCGGATCAACCGAATCGGCGATGTCGGTCGCGGCTTTGAAATTGCCGTAGATGCCGTGCTCGGGTCCGAACAGCGCCACGAGTTTTACGCCGGGCGCGCGGCGCAGGACGTCGATCGAGCTTTCACCGCGCCGATTCACGCCGGCGGGATGGGTGAGCAGGCCGACGCGTTTGCCTTTGATCGGGGCGAAGCCCTGCGCTTCCAGCATGTCGATCCCGAGCATGATCGGGTAGATGGCTTGCTGGGTCGGGGCGGGCGCGGGTCGCGCAGGTGTCGCCGCGGGCCGGGACGGCGTGGCCGCAGCCGGCCGGGTGGGCGCTTGGGTGGAATTGCTGCAGCCGAGCAAACCCACCAACAGCACGAACAGGGTCAGCAAATGATTAAAAGGCGACACACGCGAAATACCGGACATGGGTCCGGTTACTTTGGCGGGCCGGTTGGTCTCGTCGAGCGGGAAGCACGCCTTCGATGCAAATGTTGCGGCCCGAAGCGCTCGGTCAGGATGCGCCAGGAAAAGTCGAGCGCCGCCCCGAGCAGAGTGCCGATCACCGCGCCGCCGATGACGAGGGCGTTGATGGCCGAGCCGATCCGGCGGCCCCAATGCATTTCCTCTTCGATTTGATTGGGGTCCGGCGGGGGTTCGAAGGTGTTGATCGTCGCCACCGAAGTGGGGTCCGTGAGTTCCTCTTCAATCGGAATCGAATCACCGAAACCCGACCAGTGGATGATGTTTTTGCCGAGTTGGTGGGTGGCGTAATAAATCGGCGCGGCGGTGACGGGGTTGGTGACGAACTGGAGGCCGCCGAGCACCATGAAGTTGGCGCGCAGGAGCAGCGCGAGAATGAAGGCGGCGGGCACCTGCACGCCCATCACCGGCATCACCGCGAGAATGGAGCCGGCGTAGAAGGCGGGCCGCAAGTGCGGCAGTTTGAACGACCACAGGAAGGAACGTTTGCGCGCCACTTCGGCAAAGCGTCCGACCAGTGGATAACGGTGAAACGCCGCGCGCCGGGGCACAAAGCGCAAGACCTGTTTCCAGAGGCGGAAACGGGCGTGGCGGTCGCGGCGGGAATGGTCGTCGGTCATCGGTGCGTAAACGTGGTGGCCACGGCGTTTTTTAGCAAACGCGCGGCTTGGTGCAGGGCCTCGGGCAGCGGCAGGTCGCGCGGCGTGATGGCGTGCAAATGCAGATTGGGCGTGGGCTCGGGCGGCGGCGCGATCTGCCCGGCGAACACATGCACGGGTTTGTTTGCCGCCAAGGCGCGCAGCGCCAGCGCGCCGGGGCCTTTGCCGCTGAGCGAGCTTTCGTCGAAACGACCCTCGCCCGTGATCACGAGATCGGCGGCGGCGAGTTTGGTTTCAAGATCAAGCCAGGCGGCGACGAAATCCGCGCCGGGCAACAGTTGGGCGTTGGCCGCGGTCATCAACCCGAACGCGATGCCGCCGGCCGCACCGGCGCCCGGCGCCCGCATAATGTCGACCGACTTGGCGGCGTGTTCGCACAACTGCAAGGCGAGCTGCGCCGCGAGGTTTTCCATGCGCGGCAGATCGGCGGCGGCCAGGCCCTTCTGCGGACCGTAAATCGTGGAACAGCCCTGCGGGCCGAGCAGCGGATTGGCGACATCGCAGGCGATGCGAATGACGGGCGCGTCAACGCGCCCTTCGATGCGCGTGATCGTCGACCAAGTCGCGGGCACGGGCGTGGCAACCTCGTCGTGGTTGCCGCCGATGAAACGCAGGCCGAGCGCGCCGAGCGCCCCGAGACCGAGATCGTTGGTCGCACTGCCGCCGACCCCCAGCAGGATGACCTGTGCGCCAAGTTTGGCGGCATAGGCGATCAATTCGCCGGTGCCGCGGCTGGTGGTTTGCCACGGATCACGCTCGTCGGGTTTGAGCAGCGCGAGCCCGCTGGCGGTGGCCATTTCGATCAGGCCGACGGTGGCATTGGCGGGTATGGTGTCGGGCAGCGCGAGCAACTCGCGCGCGGCGGCGGGAATCGCGTTGAGCGCAACCAAACCGAATTGTGCCGAAACCGCCGCGCCGCGCGGGCCGGTGACGGTGGCGGCGTGGATTTTGCCGCCGGCGGCTTGCGTGAGAATCGCCGCGAAACCATCGCCACCGTCGGTCAGCGGACAGGTGGTCACCTGCCAGCCGGGTTCGGCGGTTTGCAACGCTTCGACGGCGACCGCGCACGCCTCGGGGGCGGTGAGCGAGTCCTTGAATTTGTCGAATGCAACCAACGCGCGCATGGGAAGGGTTACCAAAGTGCCTCCGTGCCGGCTGCGCGAGAATTTTACGTGTGCTCAGGCGGTTCCGCCGCCGCGCAAGGTCCAGATCCGGCCCGAATCGAGTGTGGCCGCGCCCTCAGCCCGGACCGTGAGCACCGGCGGGACGGGAAACGCCACCACTTGGGTGCAGACGGCGCGAGCGTTGACAAAGAGTTCGAGCACGGAGCGGTCGAGCAGCCATTCCAACCTTACAGGTCCATCCGGCGGCGGCGGCAAAGGGCAGACGGGATGGTCGGCAAACTGCACGCCGGCCTCGTCAATTCGGAGTGAGACGCCGGCGAGTTTCAGCTGCAACACGCTGCCGGGGTTGAGGGTGAAAATGCATTCGCCGCGGATCGAACTGGCTTCGACCCAAGGCAGCTGATGGCGTTCGGTGGTGAGTTGGTGCGGCGGGAAAACCGTTTCACCAGTGTGCAGAGCGGCGAGTTCCGCGAGCGGCGTGGTGAGCAGATCGCCGGTGGCATCAAGCTGCACTTCGCGGATGACGCCGAGACAGCCGTTCCAGCCGCGATTTTTGGGAAAGTGTCGCACCCAGCCGAAGGCGAGGATCCGGCCGTCCGGCGCGACCTTGGCTTGGGTGGCGTAGTAGTCGCGGCTCGCATCGAAACGACCGTGGCGCGCCGTCACGAAGCGATAATTGACGAGATCGAGCGTGCCGCTGTGCCAGGCCATTTCCCGGCACGGCGAAACGAACAGGATCCAGCGATCGCCGTGCGGCACCAGCGAGGGGCATTCGTAGAACGGCACCTCGGTTTGCGGCGCCCGCAGGAGGATGCCGCGATAAGTCCAGTCGCGCAGCATGCCGTCGGGATTTTCATACAGCGGCACCACGGCCTCGTCGCCGAGCAGTGCGCCGAGGATCATAAACGTGCGACCTTCGGCCTGGAACACATAGGGATCACGCCAATCGCCCGCAAACGCGGGACCGTCATGGGTGGCGAGATCGAGCACCGGCGTGGCGACGTGCTGGGTCCACGATTGAAACGTCGTGTCCTCGGGCGTGGCCATGACCTGCGTCGCCCGGCCGGGGGCCGGCGGCACGCTGGTATAGAGGATCCGCGGTTCGCCCGCGGCGTCCGGCACGCAGCAACCGGAGTAGCAGTGCAGCTCGCCCGCAGCGAGCTGCGGGTGCAAGGCGATCGGCAGGTGTTGCCAGTTGAGCAGATCGCGGCTGCGCGCGTGGCCCCAGTGCATGTCGGCCCATTCGTCGCCGCCGGGATTGTGCTGATAAAACAGATGCCACCAGCCGTCGTGGTGAAAAATCCCGTTGGGATCATTCATCCAATACGCCGGCGGATGAAAGTGCCAGGCGGGTCGCGCCGGATCGTTGATGACGGGATATTCGCGCTGGGGCGCAGGCGGGGTGGGCACGGGCAATAGCGAGCGGGTTTGGCGTGGGTTGAAAACAAAAAAGCGGAGCCGCGAGGGCTCCGCTGGGGCTAAGCGGAATGATCCGATCAGAACTTCGAGCCGTCGGCCTTGGTGCCGCAAAGCGCGACCTCGAGGCCGAGTTCCGCGGCGAGCGCGGCCTTGGCATACATCGCGAGATCGGCGTCCTGCGCGGACTTGGCGTAGGCGACGTGGATGTGATTGGCCTTGTGGCGGGCCATCATCTGGTCGCGCGACACGCCATAGGTGACCGCGTGCATGATCGGCCATTGCTCGGTCGTCTCCTTCCAGCGGCGCTCGGTCTCCTCGCGGGGGAGGGTGATGACCTTGGCGCGGCCGAGGTCCATCTTGAGCTTGCCGTTTTCAAGGAACACGCGGCTCCACACGATCTCGCCGGGCTTGGCGATGCCGCGCACCGTGCCGCCGCCGAGGCGGAAATACATGTTGGGCTGGCGCATCGAATCGGTGCCCTTGTAGCCGCCGATGTGGTGGGCCGGTGGCGCGCTGCCGGAGATGAGGAACACCCAGACGTATTCGTCGGTCGTGCCGGTCGGATCGGTGTCGCCCCAGCGCAGATCGTGCAGCGTGTTTTCGACGGGCTGCTTGAGCGCGGTGTGGATGCGATTGGTGAAGAGGCCGTCGAGACCGGCGCACTCGTCGACTTCGTTGAAGTGTGTGAGCGGCTGGCCCTTTTTGATGACCTTGCCCTCGGCGTTTTTGACCGGCGGGCGGTCGGAGTTGTTGAGGATGCCCTCGACGAGATCGGAGGCGGGCAGGAGGTCCTTGAGGCCCTGCTGGTATTGGATACCGATGGTTTCGCAGCCGAACTCGTCGGCAATGCGGAGGGCGGCGACGTAGGTCTTGCACTGCCAGAGCACCTGATCCTCGGTGAGTTCGTTTTCCGGGTCCTTGCCGTAGTGGAAGGTCATGCCCTTGGCCTTGAGCCATTCGTAAACCGCACGGCCTTCCTCGTCGCTGACCTGGGTGGCGCCATAGTAGAGGGCGGATTGCGAGAGGCGCTCTTTGTAAACGCCGCACTTGAAGAGCAGCTCGTCGGGGATGATCGCGTTGAACATGCCCATGCAGCCTTCGTCGAACACGCCCATGATGGATTTGCGGCGGCGCAGATCGTCGGCGATTTGCTTCGCGATCGCCTTGGCCTTCGCCGGCACGGTGCAGCGGGCGAGCGGTTTGACGTGGGTGGTCTTGTGCTTGACCGCGCCGGTCTTGAGCCAGGTGGCGAGGCTGTTGAGGAAAAACTCGTCGGTGAAGTCCTTGCTCCAAAGCGTGGAGTATTTGACGCCGGCCTTGGTGAGCGAGCCGTTGAGATTGAGCATGCCAACGAGGCCGGGCGCGCTGCCGGACCAGTTGGCCACGGTCAGGATCGGCGCCTCATGCGAGATGAGGCCGTGGAGGATGTGGTGCGAATACTGCCAGACGGCCTCGGCCACGATGATCGGCGTCTTGGGGTCGATCTTCGCGAAGACGGCCATGCCTTCCTTTTGCGAACCGATGAAGCCGTGCTTCAGCTTCGGCTTGTAGGGGTGCGCGCGGACGAGCTTGTAACCGAGCTTGGCGACGGCGGCGGTGAGGAGCTTTTCCATCGCGGCTTGGAATTGCCACGTGGCCTCGTTGGCGGATTGGCGCAGATCGCCGTTGGCGATCAGCAGAATGGTCTTGGCGGAGTTTTTCTTCATGGGGACTGGAAAATATCGGCTGGGGTTGGGGACGTGGGGTGAACGGGGTGACTGATCATTATGCACTGGCCAGTGCATCGCCGGAATGGATAGTTTGCGAAAAGGCATGGATAAAATCGGCATCAACCGGCGGCGGACGCTCCTTTCGCAGCAAGTCACGGGCACGCGGTATTTCTTCCTCAACCTCGCGCCCTCGCGGGGCGCGGCGCTGGCGCCGGTGCTGGGCGGGCGCGAACAGTGCAATCCCGACTACGCGGTGGATCGCGAGGCCTATGCCTACGCGGGATTGGAATACGTGGCCGAAGGGGAGGGCTGGGTGGAATTGGACGGGCGGCGTCATCGGCTGCATCCCGGCGTGGTCTTTGCCTACGGGGCGAAGATGCACTGCGTCATTCGCACGGATCCGGCGCGGCCATTGGTGAAATATTTTGTCTGCGTGGCCGGCAAAGGCACCGCCGCGCGCCTCGCGCGGGCCGGGCTTGCGCCGGGTCAGGTCCGGGCCTTGGCGACGCATGCGGAAATGCGCGGCTTGTTCGAGGAATTGATCCACGAGGGGCAGCGCCCCGGGCGCTTGGCGCGCGAGGTCTGCGCCGTGCGCCTGGAGTTGCTGTTGCTCAAGGTCGAGGAGCACGTCGCGCTCGGTCCGCGCGCCCACGATCCCGCGCGGGAGCGCTATTTGAAATGCAAGGCGCTGATCGACGAACGCGCGGATCGCATGGCCACGCTGGAGGAAATCGCGGCCGCGGCGGGACTTGAGGTGTCGAGTGTCTGCCGGCTCTTCCGGCGGTTTCACGATTGCAGCCCGTATCGCTATCTCTTGCAGCGCAAGATGACCCTTGCCGCGGAGGATCTCGTGGAAAACGGCGGTCTGGTCAAAGAGGCGGCGCAGAAAGTGGGCTTCGGCGATCCCTTCCATTTCTCGCGCTGTTTCAAATCGGTCCACGGCGTCGCCCCGCGCGATCTGTTGCGTTATCGGCGGGCCGATTAACCCCAAAATGCCAAAAGCAAAGTAACCTAATAGGTTACTTTGCTTTTGGCATCACTGCATAATTAACTATGAATCAAAGGGGTAATAAGTCGAAGTTCTGTGCGCTCTGCGTGACATAGTCTCATACCAAAGTAACCTAATAGGTTACTTTGGTGGAATGATGATGAGGGAATGCGGTGATAGTAATTTGTTTTGCCCGGGGGCGGGCGGTGGCTTTGGCTGGCCGGTCTATGGCACAGAAATCAGCTTTGGTGACCGGCGCTTCACGCGGCATTGGCCGTGGCATCGCCGTTGAACTGGCGCGCGCGGGCTACCGCGTGGCTATCAATTATGCCGGCAACGCCGAGGCGGCGGCCGAGGCGCTCAAGCTCGTGCAGGAAGCCGGGGGCGATGGTTTCATCGTGCAGGGCGACGTGGCGGTGGCCGCGGATCGCGAGCGCCTCGTCAGCGAGACGGTCGCGAATTTCGGCCGCATCGACATTTTGGTGAACAATGCCGGCGTGGCGCCCAAGATCCGCGCGGACCTGCTCGACGCGGGCGAGGAGAGTTTCGATCGGTTGTATAACATCAATCTCAAGGGCCCGTTCTTTCTGTCGCAGCTCGTGGCCAAGCAGATGCTCAAGCAGGAGCCGGATGCGGAAGGTTTCCGCGGCCGCATGGTCAACATCACGTCCATTTCGGTCTATACCGCGTCGATCAACCGCGGCGACTACTGCATGGTGAAGGCCGGACTCGCGATGATGACCAAGCTCTTCGCCGATCGGCTCGCGAACGACGGCATCAATGTTTACGAAATCCGTCCCGGGGTGATCGCGACCGACATGACCGGCGGCGTGAAGGAGAAATACGACAAGCTCATCATTCACGACGAGCGCGGCATCACGCCGCTCCGCCGCTGGGGCACCCCGCAGGACATCGGCCGCGCGGTCCGTGCGATCGCCGAGGATCGTTTCCCGTTCTCGACCGGCGCGTGCTTCGACGTGGACGGCGGCTTCCACCTGCACCGGCTGTAACGTGTCTTGAGGCAGGGCCCGACCTCCGGGCAGGCCGTTCGGCCCTCGCCGGACCGCTCGGAGATCGGTCCCTATCTTGCCAACGAATGCCCACATGCCCTCCCTCATCACCTGCCAGGCTGGTTTTGAAGACTTGCTGACCAAGGAATTGGCGGATGGCGGGGCGCGTGTGATCAACCGCGGACCGGGTTGGGCGCTGGCGGAACAGGCACCCGACGAACTGGCTTTTGCGCATTTGATGCTGAACGATGCCGTGGAAGTGCGTGGCGACTCGGTCAACGCGCTCGCGCAGGGGATTGCGGAGATCTTGCTCACCAGTTTGAAAGGCGAACGCATCGAGGCGGCGTGGTCGTGCGTGTTTGATGGCCCGGCGGAACTGGTCGGTTTGGGACGCCGCATCGGCGCGGTGGAGAAAGCCTTTGGCGAATTGCTCAAGAAGAGACTCTCGCGTGTGGCCAGGCTCGCGACGACCGAGTTGCCCCGGGGCTTGGGCGAAACGCGTGGGTTGTTCGTTTGGTTCACTGATTTTGGGGTGGCACAGGTGGCGCGGACGATCCGCACCAACGGTCCGCGGCGCATGGCGGATGACGATCTGGCGCCTTCGCGGAGTTATCTGAAGGTCGAGGAGGCTTATGTCGTGCTCGGAATCGAACCGACTGAAGGCGAAACCGTGGTCGATCTCGGCGCGGCCCCGGGCGGTTGGAGTTACAGCGCGGCGAAGCGCGGCGCGCAGGTGATCGCGATCGACAATGGTCCGCTCAAGGGCGGCGCGCTTAATCATCCGCGGATCGAGCACCGGCGGGAGGATGCGTTTCGTTATGCACCACCGGCGGGGGTTGAACACAACTGGCTGTTTTGTGACATGGTCGAGGAACCGCACCACGTGATGCAGCATATCGTTGAGCCATGGCTTTCGCGCGGCTGGTGTCGCAATTTCGTGGTGAACTTGAAATTCGGCCGCGTGAACCCGATTGCGTTGCTGCGCGAACTGCGCGCGCCGGGGTCACCGTTGCGGCGTTTTGCCCCCGACGTGCGGATTCGGCACCTCTATCATGACCGGGAAGAGTTTACCCTGACTGGTCGCGTTAAGCCGGCTGAATAATCGCCCGATTTGGGTCGAAACGCGTGGACACGGTCCGTGGGCGAGGGGTTAAATCCACCTCCCTTTATGAAGACTGCACTCAAACGTATCCTGCTGGGAGGCTTGGTCGCGCTCGGAATGGCGGCCTTGGCTTCGGCAAATCCCGCCATCGAGGGCCGCTGGCGCCTCGATACGGCCGCGAGCACCGCGCTCGACGGCTGGCAAAAGATGGACCTGGCCATCGATCTCGACGGTTCGAAAGTCGCGATTGCCTACACGATGCAATGGCGCCGCACCGTGCATGAAGCGACCAACGTATTCGACACGTCCACCGCGGTGGAAATGAAGGACTTCTTCCGCGTCGAACAGCGCCACATGGCGGTTTACCCCGCCAAGCATGGCGTGACCAAGGCGGTGGCGAAGTGGATCGATGACGACAAGACGCTGCTCACCGAGGCGCTGACGCCGGTCGAGGTTTCGCAGGGCGATGTGATCATGCGCATCACCACCGAGTATCGCGTAAGCGAACTCGGCGACAAACTGACGGTCATCGAGCTGCACTCCAGCCGCAACCGTCCGCTGGTTTACGTGTTCAACAAAGTGACCGAGGAGGCCGCCAAATGAATTTCATCAAACGCATCATCACTCTGACCGCGCTGGCGGCCTTGCTCGCCGCGCCGGCGCTTCGCGCCGAGGAGCAGGGCAAGAACTACGGCGTCGACGCCTGGTATATGCACTTCGATCTCGACTGGCGCGTGGACAGCGGTCTGCCGACCAAGGCGCTGATTGTCAGCCTGCAAGGCCTCGCCAATCGCGCCGCGCCGCAATTCTACGTGGTGCATCCGCCGGAGTATCAGTGGGAGATCACCGGTCCGTTGTTCGACTTCTACCAGCGCAAGCACGGCGTGAAGTTCCACCTCCTGCAATCGGCCGACGAGGCGCTGCGCAAGTTCAGCAGTGCCGCCAAGGGCTATGTGGTGTGGGACAAGTCCGTCGGCGCCTCGCTCAACGTCGCGTTTACGATCGCCGGCCTTGAGGACGTGGTGGTCGTTTCCGAAGAACTCATCCCGCTCGTGGAAAAACACGGCCTGAAGCAAGTCGACGATCTGCGCGGCCGTTACACCGGCATGACCGATGCGCAGATTTATCAGGACGCCTACGACAAGTATTGGGATCGCTGCATCAAGGACCGCATCATGCTCATGGGCGGTCACGCCGGCGCCGTGCGCATGCCCGGCATGGCGGACTGGGGCGTTAACCAGCGCATGTTCTTCCACGATCTCTCGGCCAATCCGACCCGGCCCGATCACGCGGAGGAACTCGCGCTCAACCGCCGTCTGCTGTCCGAGATTGAACCCGGCGGTTATGTCTTCGGCTGGCACTCCTACGCCAAGGACACCGAGGAGCAATACACCACGCTGCTCTCCATGTATGGCCTCCGCATGGAAGGCCTGCACAACCTGCCGAATCTGAGCTTCAACCATCAGTTCGAGTTCACGCCCGGCTTCAAGTTCACCAACAACCACAGTGTGCCGCTCGACGCCAAGCTGACCGCGGAGGAGAAGGTTTACATCGCCTTCGTGCAGTCCGATTCGATCGGCATCGGCGTATGGACCAAGCCCGGCCGCGGCAAGCTGCCCTTCGGCTGGCAGGTGACGATGAACTGGACCGAGTTCTCGCCCGCCGCGCTTGAGTATTTCCACGAGTCGGCCACGCCGAACGACTACTTCATCGGCGGCCTCTCCGGTCCCGGTTACATGTATCCCAATCACATTCCGGCCGACCGTTTCCCGATCCTGATGGAACGCGCGCGCAACCTCATGGCCCTGCTCGACGAGCACATCATGGAGATCATGGACAACTCCGCCGCCGACGGCAACGTGGGCAACACCGACCTGACCAAGGAAACCGTCGATGCCTACTACCGCGAGTTCCCCGACGTGATCGGTTTCATCAACGGTTACGGCCCGGCCCGCACCCGTGACCTGCGCGACACGCGGCCGATGCTCTCCTACGATTACTACATTGATCCGAAGCGTCCGCGCGACGAAGTCGCCGCCGACCTCAACGAACTCATCGCGCTTAACTCGAAGCGGCCCTACTTCCTGCTCGTGCATGTGCGCGAGTCGAACGACGTGAACAGTCTCGTCGAAGTGACCAAGCAGCTCGAGGGGCCGGTCGAGATCGTGCCGATCGACAAGTTCCTCAAGCTCGCCGCGAGCAACAAGACCTACACGACGCGCTATCAGGATCCTGAGGATCCGAAGCACTTCGAAGGCTTTCCGAAGGAATAACCCCGACGCACCACGCGTGCGCCCAATTCACGCCCGGCCATTGCGGCCGGGCGTTTTTGTTCAGTCGAAGAGACTCACGCAGGGGCGTCGAGACGCAGAGGATAATTCGGAAACCAGAAAACCATGAACCAATCCCTCCTGATTTCATGGCTTCCGATTTTTATTTCCTGGGTGTTTTCTCTGCGTCTTTGTGTAAGTCACCGGATTGGTTTTGGTGTGTGTTCCGGGCTGGCGTGCCGGCGGTAAATCGATTCGGCTGCTGCCCGTGCGAGCCAAAGACATCACGATTTGCGGACTGGCAGCGGTGCGGGCGCGGTTTCAAACCGATGCCGCGTCGATCAAGCGGCTGTATTTTGATTATCCGACCGGCCGCAAAATCGGCGTGATGTGCAAAGTGCTCGCCGCGGCCAAAAAGATCTACCGCTGTGTCGAACCTGCGGATTTGGAAAAAATCGCCGGCACCATGCACCACGGTGGCATCGTCGCGGTCGTGACCGCTTCGGATCTGCGGGAACCCGACGCGGCGGTGATTGGCGCGTGGGCGGCCAAGCGCACGCCGGTGCTGGTGCTTGATCGCATCGGCAATGCGCACAACCTCGGCGCGCTGGCGCGCACCGCGGCGTTTTTTGGGATCACTGAACTCGTGATATCCGCTGATCCGCAATCGGCCCGACCCAATGATGCGGCCTTTCGCGTGGCGGAGGGGGGCTTGGAGAAAATCACGGTCTGGCAAACCCCTGATTTGGTGAAGTTCATCCGCGAATTGCGCGCCGCCCAGTATGTGGCCATCGCCGCGGCCACGCGCGGCGGCCGCCCGGAAACCGCGCTTAAACGCGGCAACCCGGTTGCGCTCGTGCTCGGCAACGAGGAACACGGTCTCGCGCCGGAAGTTGCCGCGGCCTGCACGCAGGCGGTGACCATTCCGGGCAGTGGCGCGGTGGAATCGCTCAACGTCTCCGTCGCCGGCGCGGTCCTGATGTGGGAGCTGATCGGCCGCCGATCTCGTTAATTGCAGGTAGACACGCCCGGTGACCGGGTGCCCGGCCAACGGCCGGGCCTGCAGGATTCACTTTGAGAAAAGCGATTTGAACCAGCTTTTGCCGGATTTTTTACCCGGCGCCGACAGCGGTGTCTCCGGCACGCCGAGGATCGGTTCGAAGTGGCCGGCTTTTTTGTAGAGGATGACGATGTCCTGCATGCCCCAGGCTTCTTCCAAATACGCGCGCATGATCACGTCAGGATAGCGTTGCAGCACGCGCATGAGCCATTCCGGCGAGGTGACCGCGAGGCCGTAATCTGCCTCCGGCGTGCTTTCGAAATAGCGCTGATAAGCGAAGCCGGTTCGCGCGAATTCCTCGATGAGTGCGGGCTTGTCGATGTTTTCGGCGACGTTGCGCCGGCCGCGCGCGAGCAGACTCGGGACGGTGCGGCCCTGGACGCTGAACACGATGACGCCGCATTCCTTGGTCCAGCGAATGAAGCGGTCGAGCGCGGCGAGCCAGCGGTCCTGCGGCAGGTGCGTGAGCAGCGAACCCACCCAGATCAGGTCGAACTGCGAATCGAAGGGCAGTTTGCGCAGATCGATTTCCGAATACACGGGTTCGGCGCCGAATTCCCGGGCGCAAAAATCCACCCCGTCGCGATCGAGATCGCACGCCGTGATCTTGGCGTAGGGATAATGGGCGCGCAGCCAGCGCAGGACCCGGCCATGGCCGCAGGGCAGGTCGAGGATGTTGGGGTAGTGCGGCTTGTCGCACAGCACGCTCGAAAAGTGCACCAGCTCCAACGCGCGCCGGCCAATGTCGAAGTATTGCTCCTCCAAACCCGGCGAGACCATGCCGTCCTGCGGGGCGAGCGTGCGGGAAGGATTGAGCGAGCTGAAATCGTAAAGCGGACCCATCGGATTCAACGAGTGCGCAAGTTTCCGGGGCGGCGCAAGCGGAGAGTCCCGGCGGACTTATCGCACCGGCCAGAGGGTCGATGCTTTCGGCGCGGGGCCGGCAACCTCGACGTTTCCCTTCAATGTGCTGTTGGCGAGAATGTGATAAACCTTGTTCGGATTGTCGGCGATGCTGAAGCGCGTGCGGCTGGAGGAGAAGTCGCGTGTGATGGTGCAGAAATAGATCAGGTTGGTGTTCGCTGCGGCGTTCGCGCGAGTGGCGTTCCAACCGAGGGAAATCGGGGGGAAATCGTGCCAGCTGGGCACCTCGATGACGCATTCCTGCAGCAGATTGTGGCTGGCCTCGGGATTGCGGAAGCGCACGTCCACCGCGATGCGCGAATTGATCAGGACGTTGTAGCGACTGGGCCGGCCGAACGCGTCGTTGATGAAACTGATGTGGTTGATGCCGCCGACGGTCAGTCCGGTCAGCAGGCAGTATTCGCTGCCGCTGATCAAGAGATTGCCGGAGCCGTCGCCTTTGTTGTAAGTGCCGGCGATTTCCACCCCGTCAACGGTGACGTGGGCGGAGGATTCGATCACCAGCGGGTGCTGGCCGCTGTTTTGGATGGCGACGTTGGACAGCCAGCAATGTTGACTGCCGGACAAACGCACCGCCACCACGTGCAGATCGTTCTGGCCGCCGGGGTTGTCGAGGTAGCTCTGGTCGCCTCGACGCGGATCGGACGGAGCCGGCAGGCTGTCATCAAACGCGACAGTCAGGTTTTCCACGCCGCTCTGGGTCACGGATTCGAACAGCACGCCGGTGGTCCACGGCACGAATTGGTTTTCCACCGCCGCGGGGCGGGTGCCGCGCATGGTCAGGATGATTTTGGTCTGTTGCGGACTCAAGCCGCGCAACACCACGCCATCGGCCAGACGGAGCGTCTCTTTGATTCGGTAATTGCCGGCGGAGAGTTGCACAATGCGATGGGGGATCGCGACGGCGGCGGCCAGATCGTGGCCTGGCTCCAAGTGGATGACGGCTTGGGCGTTGCGTGATTCGTTGGTGACTTGGACTCCCGCTTTCGCCCAGTGCTGCATGGCCGGGTAGGCCGGATCCAGCAGCGTCTCGTCAAGTTTTCCCACCGATACGGCCGCGCCCAGCCCAACCGGCAAGAGACTTAATACAAAGACTGCGAGGATGCGATTTACCATCATACTATATGAACCTATATTAATAGGGTTAAATATCCATCTTCTCAACCCAACACAAGCTCGCTCTGCGTGAGGCGATGGTTCGTGACCCTTGTTCCAAGGTCTTGCGGCGGGCGAATTCCTCTCCGGGCGCGAATCGCCTTTCCAATGGACCGTTGTGTCATAAATTCGATGCATGCTAAACAACCCCAATACCCCTGTGGCGGCGGCTGGTTCCGCGGAACAGGACTTCGACTGGCCGCTGGCGTATGACGCCGAGCAGCTTATTCTGCACCACATTGAAGCCTTTGTCCAAGGGCATGCCGTTGCCCGGCAACTCGCGCAACGCATGCAAGCGGAGACCGGCACCGATTTTTACGAATGGGTCGATCATTTGACCCTTGATCCGCGGCATCGCGGGGCGCTGGAAGCAGCCGGCATGACCGAGAATGTGCAGACCGCGGCGCCGCGCGGCACCGTGGTGATGCATCATCCCAAGGCGATGATGCCCCGGGTGCTGCTTCAAGCGGGTGGGAGTCGCGACGGCGTGCCGTTGACGCTCACGCTCAAGCCGGAACTGCTGCTGGATTTTCTGGCCTGTCATGCGCCGTCCGCGCCGGTCGAGGGGGCGCCGGGTGCGCGTTTGCGCCGGGCCTTGATCGCGCAGGAGGGCGAGTGCCGGCTGTTCGCCGTCGAACGGCTCGGCTACCGTGGATTCTGCATCGATGAGTCGCCGGCGGGTTTCGTGTCGGCGGTGCGCGAGGCACAGATGTTGTTTCGCACCCGCAATCGCGCCTTTGGTGACGACGCCGAGGGCGTGCGGCATGCGCACGCCGTGGCCGATCAGGTGCTTGCCCTCGTCCCGCGGGCGGTCGCCTGCGAACTGTTCTTTGCGGAGGAACGCCGGTTTTGGGAAACGCGCAACCATGCGGCGCGGGTGCAACGCGCCCGGCAGGACCGCCTCGGGTTGGGATGGGGCAATCACGATCACCATACCTTTCGCTGTTCGCGCCGCTTCTTCCCCGACCTCGTGCAGTTCATGGAAAAACTGGGCCTGCACAAACGCGAGCGGTTCTATGCCGGGGCGCAGGCAGGTTGGGGCGCGCAGGTCATGGAATCGGCCGAGACCGGTATCGTGGTTTTTGCCGACGTCGATTTGTTGCCCGGGGAAGTCTCCGGCGATTACGCGGCGCAACAGTTGCCCGAGACCGGCAGCCTCGGCACGGTCGGCTTGTGGTGTGCGCTGCATGGCGACAGTTTTTTGCAGGCCGGCATGCATCATCTCGAAGCGCGTTTCGACTTTGACCGGTTGCGCGATCAGCTTGCCGGCGAAGGCGTGGCGACGATGAAGCCGTTCTCCGATTTTCCGTTCCTGCGGCAGGCCTTTACCGAAGGCGAACGCTGGCCGGTGAATCCCGAACGCGTTGCGCGATTGCGCCAGCGGGACCTGATCACGGACCGGCAGGCGGAGACTTTTTTGAGTGACGGCGCCCTCGGCAGTCATCTCGAAAATTTGCAGCGAAAAGGCGGCTACAAGGGGTTCAACCAGCAGGCCGTCAGTCACATTATTGCCGCAACCGATCCCCGCCTCGCCGGGGCGGTGCGTTGAGTCGCTCCAACCCTCAATCCCGTTTTACCATGAAAATCGGTATCATTGGTGCCGGTAAGGTCGGCGCCACCATCGCGACGTTGCTGGAGTCATGCAAATTCTGCCGTTCGGTTACGCTCGCCGACGCGCGTGCCAACATCGATCTGACCGGTCTGCGCAAAGCGAAACTCGCGCTCGTCGATGTCAGCCAGCGACGCCAACTGGCGGACTTCATCAAGGACAAGGCGGCGATCGTCAGCGCTGCGCCCTACTTTTTGAATAAGGGCATCGCCGAGGTCTGCGCGCAGGCCGACGTTTCGTATTTTGATCTGACCGAGGACGTCGAAACGACGCGCCACGTGCGTAACCTCGCGGGCAGGAAAGGCGTGAAAGCGACCTTTATGCCGCAGTGCGGTCTCGCCCCCGGGGCGATCAACATCGTGGGCGGTTCGCTGGCTTCGTCGCTGCAATCTGTGCGCCATTGCGAGATGCGCGTCGGCGCGCTCCCGCTCAACGCCAGCAACCAGATGAAATATTACCTGAGCTGGAGCACCGCCGGATTGATCAACGAATACTGTCAGGTCGGCGAAGCACTCTATGCCGGGCAGCAGGTCACGACCATGCCGCTCGACGGCGTGGAGCGCATCACGATCGACGGCACCGAATACGAGGCGTTCAACACCTCCGGCGGCGTGGCCACGATGTGCGAGACGTTCGCCGGACGCGTGCAGGAATTGAATTACAAAACCATGCGCTATCCCGGCCACCGCGATCTGATGAAATTCCTCCTGCAGGATCTCAACCTCGCGCCGCGCCAGGAACTCGTCACCCAGATCTTCGAACAGGAAGTGCCGCTGACGGAATCGGACGTCGTCGTGTTCTATGTCAGCGTGGTCGGCACGGACGACAAGGGGGGCTTGAAGCAGCGCAGTTTCATCAAGAAAATGCACGGCGACACCGTGAAGGGCCGCAAATTGAACGCCATCCAGCTCACGACTGCCGCCGGTGTCACCGCGGTGCTCGAACTCTTCGCCCGGGGCCGGTTGGGTCCGGGCTTCGTCAAACAGGAATCGGTTTCACTCCAAGACTTCCTCGGCACGCGCTGGGGTGGTCGGGTTTACGGAGGCGAATCGTGACCCGTTTGGTGGGGCGGGATCGCTGATCCCGCCATTCATCATTTCAACAACGCAGCAAGGCGGGATCAGGCGGTCCCGCCGTCCATTCAAATCCACTTATGAAAACGAAATCTCCTGTTGCTGTCGCGGCCGTGGCCCGCGCGATCTTCCCCCAACTTGGACTGTCTCGCACGGCGGTTAACGCCGGGGTATTTGCCGGCGCGTGGTGCGGCCAAGGGCCCGTGCTCGAAAGCCGTTCGCCGATTGATGGTTCGCTGCTCGGCCGGGTCGCCACCGCCACCCCGGCTGATTACGATCGCACCGTGCGGTCCGCGCAAAAGGCCTTTGCGGCTTGGCGCGAGTTGCCGGCCCCCAAGCGCGGCGAAGTCGTGCGTTGCCTCGGCAACGCGCTGCGCGAGTTGAAGGAACCGCTCGGCCGGCTCGTCTCGTTGGAGGCCGGCAAGATCCTGGCCGAGGGCGCGGGCGAAGTGCAGGAGATGATCGACATCTGCGACTTCGCGACCGGATTGTCGCGGCAGTTGCACGGCCTGACGATCGCGACCGAACGGCCGGGGCATCGCATGATGGAGACCTGGCACCCGATCGGCGTCGCCGGCATCATCTCGGCGTTCAACTTTCCCGTGGCGGTGTGGTCGTGGAACAGCGCGCTCGCGGCGGTTTGCGGCGATGCGACGGTCTGGAAGCCGTCGGAGAAAACGCCCCTGACGGCGATTGCCTGCATTCGCATCGCGGAAAAGGTTTGCCGCGCCTGCGGGGTTGATCCGGCGATCTTTTCACTCGTCGTGGGTGACGGCCCGGCCGTCGGCGAACTGATGAGCCACGATACGCGTCTGCCACTAATTTCGGCGACCGGATCCACGCGCATGGGCCGCCGCGTCGGTGAAGTGGTGGCGCAGCGGCTCGGGCGCAGCCTGCTCGAACTCGGCGGCAATAACGCGATCATTGTGGCGCCAAGTGCGGATTTGAAACTTGCGGTGCGCGGCATCCTGTTCGGCGCGGTCGGCACGGCCGGTCAGCGTTGCACGACGACGCGGCGTCTGATCGTGCATGAATCGGTGAAGGCCAAACTCGTGAAGGCCCTGCGGTCCGGCTACCGGCAGGTCAGGATCGGCAACCCGCTCAAACCGGACACCTTGATGGGACCGTTGATCGACGATGCGGCGGTGAAACGCATGCTCGAGGCGGTCGCCGCGGCGAAACAGCTCGGCGGCAAGGTGCTGTGCGGCGGCACGCGTTTGCGCGGCAACTATGTGACGCCGTGTTTGATCGAGGCCCGCAACGACTGGCCGGTCGTGCAGGAGGAAACCTTCGCGCCGATTCTCTACCTCATGACCTATCGCACGCTGCGCCAAGCGATCACTTTGCAGAATGGCGTGGCGCAGGGGCTGAGTTCGGCGATCTTCACCAACGATCTGCGCGAGGCGGAATGGTTTCTGTCCGCGCAGGGCAGTGATTGCGGCATCGCCAACGTCAACATCGGCACGAGCGGCGCGGAGATCGGCGGCGCGTTTGGTGGCGAAAAGGACACCGGCGGCGGTCGCGAAAGCGGCAGCGACGCGTGGAAAGCCTACATGCGCCGTCAGACCGTGACGGTCAATTATTCGACCGCGCTGCCGCTGGCCCAAGGCATCACTTTTGGCTGACCCCCAGTCGAACGGGCCACCAAAATCCCGTTGCTTCCGGCATGGAGCTGCACAGGCTGCGGTCCATGAAATTCGCGCGCGGATGGGTTGGGTTGGTCATGGGATTAGTGCTGGCCACGAACCTGCCGGCCCAAACCGAACCGGCGCACCCCGAGCCGACGGGTGAGGTCACTGAGCTCGGCCAGTGGATGGATCGCATGAACAGTGCGTTTCGCAAACTGCGCCGGCAGGTGGTCTTGGCCGAACACAATGCAGCGTCGCGCGAACTGGTCGGAGAGATGCTCCTGGCGGCGGCGAAGGCCCGTGAATTGACGCCGGAGAAAATTGCCGATGTGCCCGCATCCGAACACGAAGAATTTCTCGCGGGTTACCGGGCGCAGATGGACAAGCTGATCGAGGCGCTGCGCAAACTGGATGCGGCGCTGGCGGAGAACGACAATGCCACGGCGGGAGAGATCGTGCGCGACCTGCGCGGGGTGCAGCGCGCGGGCCATCAGGATTACAAGAAAGACCGCGAGTAGTTCTTCAGATCACCCAGTCGGGGGCGTCGGCGCTTTCACGGTGATCCTTGCTCAGCACTTTCAAGCTCTGCTCCTGGACCAAGACCAACGAGCGCTGGGGCACGGACTGGGTGACGAACACGTTGCCGCCGATCGTCGAACCCGCGCCGATGACCGTGTCGCCGCCCATGATGGTCGTGCTGGCGTAAACCGTGACCCGGTCTTCGATCGACGGGTGGCGTTTCTGTCCTTTCAACGCCTGTCCGCCGGAGGTGGAGCGCGCGATCAGCGCCACGCCTTGGTAGAGTTTGACGTGCGAGCCGATTTCCGAGGTTTCGCCAATCACGACGCCGGTGCCGTGATCAATGAAGAAGTGCGTGCCGATTTTGGCACCGGGGTGCAGATCCGAGCCGGTGCGTTCGTGGCCGTATTCCGTGAGCATGCGTGGCAGCAGCGGGACGCCGAGCGTGTAGAGCACATGCGCGAAGCGCTGGAGGGAGATCGAAAGGACACACGGATACGCGAGAATGATCTCCTCGATGCTGCCGGCCGCGGGGTCGCCGGCGAAGGCCGCGTCGACGTCGGTTTTGATGATCTTCCGCAGTTCCGGCAGTTTATCGAGTGTGGCGATAGTGAGCTCCTGCGCGCGTTTCGCGGGATCGGCGGCCTTGGAGAACCGCAGGCTCTTTTCGATTTCAGTCTTGAGGCGCAGTTCGACGCGTCGGAGCAAATCTTCCACCAGCAGCGGCACATCGTGTTTGGTCAGGCCGGTGGCTTCGAAAAAGCCCGGGAAGATCAAGTGCATGTAGTCCGATGCCAGTTGCTGCACCGAGTCCTGGGTGGGCAGGTTGACGCCGTCGAGGTGATTGATGCCGCCGTCGCGCTCGTAGGAGTCGAGGAGGGCCTGCTTGATATCGTCGAGGTTCACGAGAGGGCGAACTATGGGGCCGGCGAAAGATTTCGCAATGCGCGGGTGTGTTTTAAAATGTGAGCGAGGGTAGGGGCGGTTGGTGGAAAGCCGCGGCGGGGGCGCCGCAGCTCCAAGGGTTGAGCCTCCGATGGGGCAGGCATGAATGGGGACGCGCCGCCCTCGGCGCGTTCATCCGGGATACTTCATAAAAAAGGCGCGGGGGTAGCCGCGCCTTTTGCGTGAGTGAATCGAATCGCCTCAGGAGGCGACTTCGAGGCGGGCTTTCTCGGCCAAGGCGGTCGAGAGGTAGCGTTCGCCGAAGCTGCAGGCCACGGTGACGATGTTCTTGCCGGCGAACTCGGGGCGCTTCGCGACTTGGATCGCGGCCCAAATGTTGGCGCCGGTCGAAATGCCGCCGAGAATGCCGTCGAGCAACGCGGTTTGGCGGGAGGTTTCAAACGCATCCTCGTTGGTCACTTGGATCACCTCGTCGATGATGCCGGTGTTGCAGTTCTTCGGAATGAAGCCGGCGCCGATGCCTTGGATCTTGTGCGGACCGGGCTTGCCGCCGGAGATCACGGGGCTGGCGGTCGGTTCGACGGCGAAGGTCTTGATCGCCTTGCGCGATTTGATGACTTCGGAGACGCCGGTGATGGTGCCGCCGGTGCCGACGCCCGCGACGAAGGCGTCGATGTTGCCGCCCGTGGCCGCCCAGATTTCCTCGGCGGTGGTCTTGCGGTGAATCTCGGGATTGGCGGGATTCTCAAACTGTTGCGGCATGAAACCCTTGTCGCCGTGCGAGGCGACGATCTCGTTGGCCTTGGCGATGGCGCCTTTCATGCCCTCGGCACCCGGGGTCAGCACGATCTCGGCGCCGAGCATGCGGAGAAGGACGCGGCGTTCCTGCGACATCGTTTCCGGCATCGTGAGGATGAGCTTGTAGCCGCGGGACGCGCAGACGAAGGCGAGCGCGATGCCGGTGTTACCGGAGGTCGGCTCCACAATGACGGTGTCCTTCTTGATTTTGCCGGAGGCTTCGCCGGCTTCGATCATGGCCTTGCCGATGCGATCCTTGACACTGGCGAGCGGATTGAAGAACTCGGCCTTGACGTAGATATTCGCGTTCAAACCAGTGGCGACGCGGTTGAGTTTGATCAGCGGGGTGTTGCCGATGGTCGCGACAACGTCGTTAAAGATTAGTGAGGACATAAAGAATATGAAGTATTGAAAGTTATCCGGGTCAAGCCCGTCGGCTCAAATCCGTGTCATCCAACCGCCGTCAGATGTGATACATTTCGGCGGTGTCCTTCACGATGAAGGTGTCGAGGGTGTAGCCGCGGGCTTTTTCGTCGAGGGTGGCCCGCAGGTCGGTCCAGACTTCCTTGAGCCGTCCACCGCTGCGGCCGGCGTGGTTTCCGCTTAGCTCAAGCAGCTCGCCATCAATGACTTTCATGATATCGTAGAGCGAGATCTGATCGGCCGGCCGGGCGAGGGCGTAACCGCCTTGGATGCCCCGTTTGCTGGTGATGAGTCCGCCGTTGCGCAGTTCGCTGAGGATCTGGGCGAGGAAATTGGCGGGGACCGTTTCGGTCTTGGCGAGGTGTTCGATTTGCGCCAGCTCGCCGGTGCCTTGGAGGCGGGCCATTTCCGCCAGCACCCGACAGGCATATTCGACTTTAACGGAAATCTTCACTGAAGAAGTAAAGTAAAGGATTGACGCCTGACGCAATGCTTTTTGTCAGTCCGGCTGCGGTTGGATCGAACCCGGTCGGACCATATCCTGCCGCCAAGACATTTCGGCTTTAGGCGCGCGGGGAATGTGTTTTGGTCGTGGCACCCCATGACCACCCCGCTCAAGCTTGGACTCTTTGGCATCGGCCTCGATGCGTATTGGCCGCAGTTCGCCGGTTTGAAGGAACGGCTCGAGGGCTACGTCGGCCGTGTCGCGCAGAAGCTCACGCGCGACGGCGTCGAGGTCGTCAATCTCGGACTGGTGGACAACCCGGAACGCGCTTATGCGGCGGGCCGCGAGTTTCGCCAAGCCGACGTTGATGTGATCTTCCTGCACGTCACCACCTACGCGTTGTCGTCCACGGTGTTGCCCGTGGTGCTTCGCGCCAAGGTGCCGGTCATCATCCTCAACCTGCAACCGGCGGCGGCGATCGATTACGCGACCTTCAATCAGCTTGGCGATCGCACCAAAATGACCGGGGACTGGCTGGCGCATTGTGCTGCGTGTCCGGTGCCGGAGATCGCGAATGTGTTCAAACGTGCCGGCGTGCGGTTTCACCAAATCACCGGCGTGCTGGATGACGGCGATGCCTGCTGGCGCGAAGTCGATGCGTGGGTCGAAGCCGCGCGCGTGGCCGCCGCGATGTATGGCAACCGCCTCGGGCTGATGGGTCATTACTACAGCGGCATGCTCGACATCTATTCGGACACCACGCTGCAGTGCGCGACCTTCGGCACCCACATCGAGATTCTCGAAGTGGACGAACTCTCCGCGTTGCGGCGCGACGTGACGGACGGTGCGATCACGGATCGGCTGGCGGAGTTTCACGAGTTGTTTGAGGTGCAGCCCGATTGCGCAGAGGCCGACCTGCGCGAAGCCGCGCGCACTTCGGTTGCGCTGGACCAGATGGTGACGCATTACCGGCTCGGTTCGCTGGCGTATTTCTACAAAGGCTCCGGTGTCGCGGAAAATGAAGCCACGATGGCGTCGATCATTCTCGGCACCTCGCTGCTCACTGCGCGCGGCGTGCCGGTGGCCGGCGAATACGAGGTCAAAAACGTGCAGGCGATGAAGATCATGGACCTGCTCGGCGTCGGTGGTTCGTTCACCGAATACTACGCGATGGATTTCAAGGACGACGTCGTGCTCATGGGCCATGACGGTCCCGGCCATATCGCGATCGCGCAGGGCAAGACCAAGGTGCGTCCACTCGACGTTTATCACGGCAAGGTCGGCCGCGGCGTCTCGGTTGAGATGGCGGTGCGCCACGGCCCGGTCACGTTGCTTTCGGTCATCGAAACGACGAACGGCAAGCTCGCGCTGCTTTGCGCCGAGGCCGAGTCGGTGCCCGGACCGATTCTCGAGATCGGCAACACCAACAGCCGCTACCGTTTCGCCTGCGGCGCGCGTGAATTCGTCGAGCGCTGGAATCGCCATGGCCCCGCGCACCACTGTGCCGTCGGCATTGGTCACGTGACCGACCGCCTCGAAAAACTCGGTGCGCTGCTCGGATTGGAAACAATCCGCGTGGTCTGATTTTTGATGTGGAAATCAGGAAAACGAGAATCAATCCGACTGGACGACTATTCGTAGCCTAGTGTCCGTTTGTTTTCCTGCTTTCCTGAGTTCCACATTCAAATTCTGAACCCCATTCTTACCTCATCATGAAACGCGTCGCCTTTGTCATGTCCGTCAACGCCGGCTCGGAAGCCGAATACCAAAAGCGCCATTCGCCGATCTGGCCCGAGCTTGAACGCGTGCTCAAGACGCATGGGGTGCACAATTACAGCATCTTTCTGTTGCCCGAGACGCGGCAGCTCTTCGCCTACGCGGAGATTGAGGACGAGGCGCGGTGGAACGCGATTGCGCAGACCCCGGAGTGCCAGCGTTGGTGGCAACACATGGGCGATGTCATGCCCTCAAATCCGGATAATAGCCCGGTGGCCGCGCCATTGTGCGAGATGTTTCACTTGGCTTGAGGTGGTGTTTCCGCGAATAGCGCGGCTGAACCCTGATGGATGGAGAGAGGTAGGGTCGAGCGACCCGCACGATTGTTGTCTTCCGTCGGCAAAATTTACAGCAGAGCGAACAACAATAGCAGTGCACCGAGCGCGGCGAATAGAGCACAGCCTGCCACATTGAGGTGCTTCCGCAGCAAACAGCCAATGCCGTAGGCCAGAATCGCGCCTGCCGGAATCACTACATAAAGCCAATTATCTGGGATATAGATTGAAGAGTCGCTTGGACGGATGAGTGAAGTCGCAATGAATAAGAGTCCAATACTCACAAAAGAACAGTTTCCAGTCATTGCGTTCAAACGGATTGTAGGCGGATGCGCGACCGTATTTGAAGAATAGCAAAGATAGGACTCTGCCCTGCGTAATCGTGGAGAGAGTGCCCACGTTAGTGCCCCCAGCGCAGCAAATGATCCCAATGATTCACCGTCGAAACTCACGGTTGTAACCATCGCACCAGACAATGCTCCCAGCACACCACCTAACAGAAAGAGAATCAGATAATCGTAAGGGCGCAGAGGAGCACGCATCTGATTGCAGGAATTTTAGTTTATCTGGAGAATACCGCCAGCCAGCCCGCGATAAACGCCGCCTGCTTTTTTCGCGGATGGGTTCGTGGTAGTGCACGTGATCGCAGTAGAGGTCAGCACCCAAGTTTAGCGTGAAGGTGTGCAGATCGATAACGGGCACCTTGGCTTGTGCATGATGGCATCGGCGATGGCGTTGTAGGCGTCGAGGTCGGCGATGAAGCGATGGAAACCGACATCGCGCGAGTTATGCACCGTTTCGTTTAGTGAAGTGCTGCGGACCCACACCAATTTGGGCTTCATCGCCGCGACGGTTTTGATAATCGCGCGCAGATTTTCAGCGTAGCGCTCGGGGTGATCTGTTTGGCTCCGGTGGTCGGATCGGTGCGAATGTCGTGCAGGCCGCAGTTGACGAGCAGGACATCGGCATCGATGCCGCCGGCGCAGGACTTGGCCTGAAGAAACGCGAGCACGCGCGCGGAATCGCCGCCGTTGGCTCCGGCGGGGTGGTCAAGATTGAGCAGCGCCTCGTCTTCGCCTTCCTTGCGCGCATAGTCCATCACGCCGCGCAGGTGTTGCTGCAGAAACGGTCCGTAATGGATCGAGATGCTGTCGCCGAGGATGTAAACCTTGGGCAAGGTGCTCATTCCGACTCAATGAAGAACGGTTGGGTCCACGCGGCGCGGCCGCCGCGACCAAGGCACTCGAAACGCACGTAGCGCGCGTTGGCCGGCACTTCGACTTCGAGCGATGCGCCTTCGACGTTGGCGAACTCACGTCCCACCTGCTGATACGCGATGATGCGATCGGCACCGGCGGTCTCCACGCGGATGCGGTTTCCGTTCACGCTGATCGAGGTGATGGTCACGCCGGTCGAGCCGTAGAAACAACCGCGGCGCAGGGCGTCGAGAATTCCGGAGACCGAGCGGTCAGCGGTGCCGACCATGTTCCAACCGAGGCCGATGTCCGCGCCGGGCAAATGGCTGTCGTCATTGGCGAAACCCCAGACGCGGCGGCCCTGCACGAGCAGCCGGTCCCATTTGTCGGTGGCGTAGGGCGAGCCATCGAGCCGGCCGATGGTGCCGTTGTAAATTTCCATGCCGACGTAGCCCTGCCACTGATCCAGTAAGGGAAAGGGGCAGTGATTGAAATCGACGAGCCAGTTCGGGTGGTTGATGACCGCGAAGCCGGTGCTCGCGTTGATTTCGTCAATCACCTGCTGCCGGTCGGCGTGCGGTTCGAGCAACCGGTCCGCGCCGACGTGCAACAAGTGCACGCCATTGCGCGTGACCTCGTTGCCGGGAATCAACACGAGTCCATGCCCATCAAGTTTGGCGTAGTCCGCTTCGCCGGTGAAGATGTCGTGATCGCTGATCGAAAGAAAATCGTAGCCGAGGGCGGCGTAATCATCGACGACTTTCTGGATGGGTTGGGCGCCGTCGCTGGCGGTCGTGTGGGTGTGCAGGTTGCCGCGGAGCCAGGCACCGGCCGGCGCATTGAGGTAGGGGTTGGCGATTTTCAAAGCATCTCTGTCATGTCAGAAGAGAGAGGGAGGTCGAGTCGCGATGACTCACCATCCCGCGAAAGTCACGTGGCCGTTACCAGAATAGCTTATTCGCGCAATTGGTCAGGATGACATCGATACCGCGTTGCGCGTAGGTGCGGGCTTCGATCGGATCGTCGGACCAGAACAGATTGCAGAGGAGGCCGTGATCATGGGCGGCTTGAATCGCGGCGTCACTGACCGTGCGGAAGAATTGGATGCGGCGGCAGGCGTGGCGCAGGGCGGTGGCGAGGCAGGCGTTTTCGTCGGCTTGATTGACGAGGCAGGCCCGGGCGATTTCCGGCGCGTAGTCGCGGGCGGCGGCGAGGGCGGATTCGGTTTCGAGCGCGAGGTAGGCGGTTTCAGTCAGGCCGCGGACACGCAGGAGATCACAGATGGTGCGCACGTGACGGGTTTCACCGGGTTGATGCTTGAGATGGATGTTCAACGCCACGCGTCCGTCGGCGAGATCCAGGACCTCTTCAAAGCGCGGCAGCTTCACCCCGCGCCACTTGGCATCGAGATAAGCTCCGGCGTCGAGTTGGCTAAGTCTGGCCCAATTGAGTGCGGCGATGCGTCCGGTGCCGTTGGTCGTGCGATCCACCGTGGCGTCGTGGCACACGACCAGCACGCCATCGCGGCTCTCGCGCAGATCGAATTCGATTTCGTGGGCACCGCTGGCCATGGCCGCGGCGAAGGCCGGCAGGGTGTTTTCCGGGCAGGCCTGACTGAGGCCGCGATGGGCGCAGACCCGCGGAAATGCCGCGGATTGAATCGCCGCGATGAATTCCGGATGCGGGCGATAAAGGGCCGGTCGGCGATGGGCTTCGATCAGCGCCCGGTGTTCGACGGGCGGTTGGCCGTGCGAGGCGGGTTTGGTGAATTTCTGCCGCGGAGAAAATGAAGCGATGAGGGTGCCGGGATCGGAGCCGGCATTGGCTCGGAGCGAGCCGTCGGGCGCGGCGATGAGCGACCGGCCACCGGTGGCCGGGTGGGGCATCGCATAGGAGCTGCGCACGATCCATGCGCCGGTGTCGAGCGCGCGGACCTGCGAGATTGCCTGCAAGCGCGCCGCGGATTCGCTGCGTTGGTAGCTGGGGCAGAGCACCACATCGACCTGCTGCGCGGCGAGCGCGACGAAGTGTTCGGGAAAGTAAGCGTCGAAGCACGTGGCGAAACCGAAACGCGTGCCACGATGAACGAACACCTGATGGGCTGATCCGGCAGTGAATCCGAGTTCGTCGCGCTCGGCGGACGTGAGATGAATCTTGTCGTAGGTGAACGCCAGCTTGCCGTCGGGTGCGAAAATCGAGGTGCGGTTGAACCAACTCGCGCCGTGAGTGGTCGCGCCGTTGATTGCAATCAAGCAACGCAGCCGCCGGGCCGTGCGCGCGATGAAGTGGAGAAAGTCCGCTCCCTCCCGCGCCGCAAAGCGGCGGAGCGAAGACTTCGATGCAAGACCCGGCGTGGTGGCATATTCCGGCAGCAGGATGATCTGCTGTTTTCCCGGCACAAGCGCATCGAGTTCCGCACGCATCCACGCGAGGCAATGACGCGCGGAGGTAGGAGTGCCGGACTGAGGGTAGGCGGGTTGGAGTATGACGACCTTCATCGCTGCAGCCAATCAAGGGCCGGCGCGATGAAGTGTCACGTTTGCAATGCAGCGAATGTCCGGGCGGGCAACCCCAGGTCCTTGCTTTCGGCCCACTCGGAGATCGGGCCCTGCCTTTTTCGATTTAGCTTAGATCACGAAGTCGGCGTCGTTGGGGCGCACGATGGACTTCGGCCGCGTGAGCATGCCGGCGGCGACGGTGGCGTGTGTGCCGGGCTCGATCAGGATGAACGAACCGGTGAGCCGGTTAAGGTGGTAGCCGTCGTAGACGAGCGGCTGGGCCGTGCGCACGCGGATTTCGCCGAGATCATTCAAGTTGAGTCCGTCCGGTGCGGGACCAGGCTCAAGGGTGGTGATGTCCAAACGATGAGTGATTTCGCTGACCACCGCCTGGGTGGTGAGCGTCGTGTGCTTCAGCAGGAATTTGCGCCCGGGGGTCAGGGCCCGTGAGTGCATCCAGCAAATCTTGGCGGTGAATTCGGCGGAAGCACCGGGCAGGTCCTCCGTGCCGATGATCATCTGGCCGCGGCTGACATCGACATCGTGCTCGAGCAGCAGAGTGACGGACTGCGGGCAGAAGGCTTCTTCCACCGGACCATCAAACGTGTGAATCTCGCGCACGCGGGTGGTCAGGCCCTCGGGCAGCACCGTGACTTGCTGTCCCTTCTTGACCACGCCACCGGCGATCTGGCCGCTGACGCCGCGAAAGTCATGCAAAGTCGGATCGGCCGGACGATTGGGGCGATTGATCCATTGCACCGGCAGGCGGAAGCCGCGCAGATTCCAATCACTCGCGATGTGCACGGTTTCGAGATGACCGAGCAGGGAGGGACCGGAATACCACGGCGTCTTCTCCGAGAGCGTGACGACGTTGTCGCCTTGCAGCGCACTGATCGGAATGAACTTTACGTCGCGGATGCCGAGACGCGGCAGGAAGGTTTCGAATTCGGCGCGGATCTCGTTGAAACGCGCCTCGGACCAGTTGACGAGGTCCATCTTGTTGACCGCGACGACGAGGTGCGGAATGCGCAAGAGCGAGGCGATGCAGGTGTGGCGGCGGCTCTGCTCAATGACACCGGCGCGCGCATCGACGAGGATGATCGACAGGTTGGCCGTGGAGGCGCCCGTCACCATATTGCGCGTGTATTGGACGTGGCCGGGGGTGTCGGCGATGATGAACTTGCGCCGCGGCGTCGCGAAGTAGCGGTAGGCGACGTCGATCGTGATACCTTGCTCACGCTCGGCGCGCAGGCCGTCGGTGAGGTTGGCGAGATTGATCTGCCCGCCGCCGGTGAGATCGGCGGAGCGCTCCAGCGCTTCGAGCTGGTCCTCCATGATCGACTTGGAGTCGTAGAGGAGGCGGCCGATGAGCGTGGACTTGCCGTCGTCGACGCTGCCGCAGGTGTTGAAACGAAGCAGATCGACCGCCGGTTGGGCGGATGAAGCGGACGGGGAAAGAAATTCGGTGGAAACGGACATTAGAAATAACCCTGTTTTTTGCGGTCTTCCATCGCGGCCTCGGAGGCCTTGTCATCGGCGCGGGAGCCTCGTTCGGTCACGCGCGCGGCGGCGACTTCGGCGAGGATGTCATCCACGTCATCGGCGGGTGACTCGATCATGCCGGTGCTGATGATATCGCCGATGGTGCGAACACGGACATTGAGCTCGCGCACTTCCTCGTTGGGCTTGGGTGGCAGCAGGTCGGTGACGGGCAGCCACTGGCCGCCGCGGCGCACGCATGAGCGCGAGTGCGTGTAGTAAATCGACGGCACCTCGAGTTTTTCGCGTTTGATGTATTCCCACACATCCATCTCGGTCCAGTTGGAGATGGGGAAGGCGCGCATGTGTTCGCCGGCGTTCACGCGCGTGTTGTAGAGATTCCAGATCTCGGGCCGTTGGTTCTTCGGATCCCATTGGCCGAAGGCATCGCGAAACGAGAAGAAGCGTTCCTTGGCGCGGGCTTTTTCCTCGTCGCGGCGGGCGCCACCGATGAGGCAGTCGAAACGAAATTCCTCCACCGCGGCGAGCAAGGTGGGAATTTGCAGGCGGTTGCGCGAAATCTCGTTCGGCGCGGGCGTGGCGATACCGCTGGCGATCGCGTCCTCGACCTTGCGCACGATGAGCTTGGCGCCGAGCTGTGCGGCGCGCCGGTCGCGAAATTCATTCAGCTCGGGAAAGTGATGCCCGGTGTCGACGTTGAGGAACGGCATCGGGATGTCGGACGGGCGAAACGCTTTTTCCGCGAGACGCAGCAGGCAGATGGAGTCCTTGCCGCCGGAGAAGAGAATCGCGGGGCGCTCAAATTCGCCGGCCACTTCACGCATGATGTGAATGGCCTCGGTTTCGAGATACTGCAGATGATCGAGATGGTAGTTGGACACAGATTGACGAAAGGAGTTGGACACGAATTACACGAAGTTTCGCAAATTGGGTCAAAGAATCACGCGGCGCCATTCCAAGGAGGCGGCACCGAAATTGACGAGCAAACCGAGGCGCAGGCGGGCGGCGGCGAGATAATTGAGCACTTGCTTGATATGGGCGTCCGTCAATTTTTCGACGGCCTTTGCCTCGAAGATGATTTTGTCCTGCACGACGAAGTCCGCGAAATAATGATGAGGCAGGGTCACGCCTTTGTAAGTGATCTCAAATTTTTTTTCACGCGCGTAAGGCACCCGGTTGTTCTGCAGCTCAATGGCGAGCGAGTCCTTGTAGATGACTTCGTCGTGGCCTTGGCCGAGCGTAGTATGAATCTCCATGCAGTAGCCCACGAGTTGGAAGCACTCTTCCTTGTAAAGCAGGTCGCTCATTAGTTCGTGAGAATCGGTGGAATTCGTGTCTCAGATGCCGGAGCCGCCGGCAACAGTGTCGGCAGCTTGCTTGCCCCAAGCGGCGTGGAGGCCGCATTCGCGCTTTTCGTCAGCTTTGGCGGGATCGAAGTAGTCCCACTCGTTCGGCAGGTTGTGCTGTTCGAGGTAGGATTCCATGTCGGCGTCGCTCCAGTAAAACACCGGGCTGATTTTCAGCGCGCCGAAGTTGGCGTCGGCCGAAATGATATCGAGGCCGGCGCGATTGGGGTTCTGCACCTTGCGCAGGGCGGTGATCCAGATCTTCGGGGCCAGCTCGCGCATGCCGCGTTGAAACGGTTCGAGTTTCATTTGCGCGCTGAATTCCTTGAGGGCGACTTCGTCCGAGGTGTCGGGCACCGGACCATAAATGGCTTCGCGGTGCGCGACGGTGACACGCGGGATGAACGGCTTGATGTTCAAGCCCAACTGCGTGCGCAGCTGCTCCGCGTGTTTGTAGGTCGCGGGACGGTTGTAGCCGTGATCAACCCAAAGCACCGGGATGTCCGCCTTCGCTTGGGTGGCGAGGTGTAACACCACGGCTTCGTAAGGGCGGAAGTTGGTGGAGACGATGGCGCGGTCCGGCGCTTGCGCGATGGCCCACTGCACAATCTCGAGCGGCGTTTTTTCGCGCAGCTCGGCGTTCCATTTGGCGATTTGATCGGCGTCCATGGCGTCAGTTCTGCGCGGCTTGCGCAGCGTCGAGTTCGGGCCAAATGACACGGGCGGCGAAGTCGCCGAAACGTTCGTTGGCGACGCGTTCAGCGCGCCAGCGTTCGAAGATCGGGCCGAGCTCTGCTTCAACGTCGGCTTCCTTGATCATCTCCTTGTAAACGCGATTGAGGCGTGTGCCGGCGGCGTTGCCGCCGAGCCAGAGTTGGTAGCGGCCCGGGCCTTTGCCCACGAAAGCGATTTCCGCCATGTAGGGTCGGGCGCAGCCGTTGGGGCAACCAGTGGAGCGAATGATGATCTCCTCGCCGCCGAGACCGAGATCGCCGCCGAGTTTCTCGATGCGGCTGATCAGACCGGGGAGCATGCGCTCGGATTCAGCGAGCCCCAGGCCGCAAGTAGGCAGCGACGGGCAGGCCATTGAGGCGGCGTGCAGGATCGACGCCTGATTCTCAACCTTCACGCCGTGCGAAGCCAGCAGCGCGTCGATGCCGGCGCGGTCGGCGTCACTGACGTTCGCGAGGATGATGTTTTGGTTGGCGGAGAGGCGGAATTCGACCGCAGGGAACTTGTCGGCAATCTGACGCAGGGCGGTCTTCTGCGCGTGACCTTCGACGTCCTTGATGCGACCGGTCTCAACGTAGAGCGTGAGGAACTGGCTGCCGTCGACGGCGCGGTGCCAGCCGTAAAGATCGCCGGTCGTGGTGAATTCAAACGGGCGCACGGGACCGAGTTCGAAGCCGGTGCGGGCGTTGATCTCGTTGCGCAACCAGTCCACGCCCTTTTCCGCGACGACGTATTTGAGGCGGGCGTGCTTGCGGTTGGTGCGGTCGCCGAAATCGCGATGGATCGTCAACACGGCCTTGGCCACGTCGATGACCTTGTCCGCGGGGAGGAAGCCGACCACATCGGCGAGGCGCGGGAAGGTTTCCTGATTGTTATGGCTGCGGCCCATGCCGCCGCCGACCGTGACGTTGTAGCCGAGGAGTTGGTCGTCCGCAATGATCGCAATGAAACCGAGGTCGTTGGTGAAAATGTCCATGTCGTTCACGGGTGGAACGACGAGCGAGGCCTTGAATTTGCGCGGCAGGTAGGTCTTGCCGTAAAGCGGATCGACGAAGTTTTTGTTCTCCGGGTCTTCGAGGTTGAGCTGGACGTTGTCGATCCAGATGGAGTGGTAGGCCTTGGTCACCGGCGCGAGGGCTTCGGCGAGCCGCACGCTGTCCTGAAACACGACGTCGCGCACTTTGCTGGTCGAGGGGGTGGGCGACGCGGTGATGTTGCGATTGACGTCGCCGCAAGCCGCGAGAGTGGAGAGCAGGCTTTCGTTGATTTTCTTGATCAACGGCCCGAGACCCTGCAGATGCACCCCGTGAAACTGAATGCTCTGGCGGGTGGTCAGACGCAGGGTGTTGTTGCCGTAATCGGTCGCGAGCTGGTCGAACACGGCATATTGATTCGCCGTCATGACGCCGCCGGGAATCCGGCCGCGGATCATGATCATGTATTTCTTGCCGGTCTTGCGCAGGTCGCGATCGTCCTGCTGGTAGCAGCCGTGAAACTTCAGGAACTGGGTGTCGTCGTCCGAAAACCGGTCGGCGTTCGGGTCCGCCATGGTGGCGGCGAGATTGCCGGCGAGCGTCGGGATGGCATCCTTCAGCACTTCATTGTGAGACAGCTTGGGTGAGTCGGTTTCAGACATGACAAAAATTGGAGTTGATTAATTAAGTGAAGAACTAAAGAAAAAGCTAACTAGATGAGTAAAGAACAAAAGTTTGATTATGACAGGGGCATGATGGCCGGCCGGGTGACCTTGGTCGGTGCCGGGCCCGGCGCGGTGGATCTTTTGACCATCCGCGGGCAACGCGTTCTCAATCAAGCTGATGTTGTTGTCTATGACGATCTGGCCAATGCCAAATTGCTGGAATTTTGCCCGCCGGAGGCCAAACGCATCTATGTCGGCAAACGGGCAGGGGTCCATTATGTCCCTCAGGAGGAGACCTGCCGCATCCTGATCGAGGAGGCCAGGAAAGGGCTCCATGTCGTGCGGCTGAAGGGCGGCGATCCACTGGTTTTTGGCCGGGGCGGTGAGGAAATCGCGGCGCTGGCGGCGGAAGGGATCGCCTGCGCCGTGGTGCCGGGCGTAACGGCGGCGATTGCGGCGGGCGCCGGGATCGGCGTGCCGTTGACGCACCGCGAACATGCCTCGGCGGTCGTCTTTGTGACCGGTCATGAATGCGCCGGAAAGAAACCCGATCAGGCGACGGTCGATTGGGCGGCGCTGGCGAAGACCGGCGCGACGCTCTGCATTTACATGGGCGTGCGGCGGCTGCCCGAGATTTCTGAAAATCTACAAGCGGGCGGCTTGGCCGGCACGACCCCGGTCGCGGTCGTGGCCAATGCCACGCTGCCGGCGCAAACGGTGCACGTGACGAATCTGGCGGCCGCGCCGCTGCTCAGTGAAACGCTCAAAGGCCAGCCCGCGCTGATCATCGTCGGCGAAGTGGTGCGCTGGGCGGAGTTGCAGCAGACGATGGCGGCGCTTCAACTCGCGCAGTGAAAATCCTGCTGGTGGATAATGGCTCGCTGGAGCCGGCCGCGACGCTCGGCCTGCGCGAACTCGCGCGGCGGTTGGGCGCACAAGTCGGCCAAACCGTGTATCCGGTCTCGTTGCTGCATGCGCACAAAGTCTCGCGGGAGCAGTTGCACGGCGAACCGGCGGTCATCGTGGAGACCTTTTTGGGCACGCAACTCGCAGCCGGCGAAACCGACTTTGTGGTCCTGCCATTGTTCTTCGGTCCGAGCCGCGCCATCAGCGAGTATCTGCCGGGCCTGATCGCGAAACTGCAAGCGGCGCAGCCACGGTTGCATGTGCGGATTGCGCCGGTGCTGCATCGTCCGGGTGACGCCGCGCTGGCGCAGATGCTGGCCGATCGCGTGCGCGCCGTGCAGACGGAGGGTTTTTCCCGCGGCGAAGTGGTGCGGGTGGCGATGGTTGATCACGGCAGCCCCGTCCGCGAAGTGGCGGCCGTGCGCGATGAGGTGGCGGCGCAACTGGCGGGTGAGTTGGGTGATACGGTGGCGGAAGTCGCGCCTTGCAGCATGGAGCGCCGGCCGGGCGCGGAATACGATTTCAACGAGCCATTGCTCGAGTCGCTGCTCGCGCGCGCCCCTTTCAATGCCGGGCCGGTGATCGTGGCGCAGCTGTTTTTGCAACCGGGCCGGCATGCCGGTGATGGCGGCGACATCGCGGAAATCTGCGCCCGGGCGACTACGGCGGCACCGATTCTGCGCATCGTGCGCACCGAACCATTGGGCACGCATCCGCAACTGATCGGACTGCTGGCGCAAAGGTTGGCGGATGTCACAGCGGCGGATTGAACCGGGGCGGCGCGAGCGTTTACTCGCGGCATGACCCCTGATCAGCTCGCGCAGCTTTTTCCCCTTGGCCCTGATTCGCTCAAACAAACCGGAGTGGCGGAGGGGCGGGTGGAAAAGCACACCTTCAACCGGAGCCGGATTTATCCGGGCACCGTGCGCGACTATTGGGTTTACGTGCCGGCGCAGTATCGTCCCGCGCGGGCCGCCTGCGTGCTCGTTGTGCAGGACGGCCATGATCACCTGTTTTCCGGTCGTTGGAATCTGGCGGTCGTGCTCGACAACCTCATCCAGCAAAGAGCCATGCCGGTCACGATCGGCGTCTTTATCAATCCGGGAAAAATTCCCGCGGCGAATTCAGGTGGAAAAGAACGCGACAACCGCAGCTTGGAATATGATACGCCGGGCGATCGCTACGCGCGTTTTGTGCTCGAGGAAATTCTGCCGGAGGTGGAACAGCGATACCGTTTGCGGCAGGATGGGAACAGTCGCGCGATTTTCGGCGGCAGCAGCGGCGGCATGTGTGCGTTCAACGCCGCGTGGTCGCGGCCCGACGCGTTTCAGCGCGTTGTATCCGAAGTCGGCTCATTCACACCGATGCGCGGCGGGCACACGCTGGCCGCGCAAGTGCGGCTGCACGAACCGAAGCCATTGAAGATTTTCCTGCAGGGTGGCGCGCAGGATCTCGATGTCGTCAATGGCAACTGGTGGACGGCGAACTTGGACATGCTCTCGGCGCTGCGTTATGCGGGTTACGAGGTGAACCACGTCTGGCATGAACAGGCCGGTCATAACGAATATCATTGCAACATGATCGCACCCGACGCGCTGCGCTGGGTGTGGGCCGGTTATCCGAAAAGGCCCGTGGCCGGGCGCGGTTCGAAGCAGCCCATCGTGCAGTTGCTGGCGCCCCAGAAAACGTGGCGCGAAGGCGCAGTGCCTGAACGGCGCGCGCCGCACCAAGTGGTGACGAAAGACGGTCGCAGGTATGTGGCAGAGACATCGCGCAACCGGGTGGTGTTGATTGATGCGAAAGGCGTTTCACGCGTGGTGGCCAAGTTGCCGAAACCGGTGGCACTGGCGTTGACGCCCGATGAAGCGCAACTCGTGATCGCGACTGCCGATGGGAGTGAGACGCGCCTCGCGGTCATCGCACCAGCTGGCCGGCTGACGGCGGTCGAGCCGTATTTCCGGCGGATCGATCATGAGGCCCATCCGTCCGGCCGGAACGTGGCGGTGGCGGTGGCTGAACCGGGCTGGGTGATCACCGCGATGGAACGCGCGATCCAATTCAACCACAGTAACGGATTGCCGTCCGGCAAAATGCCGGCGCCGTCGAGCGAACCGATCACGAACCTGTTCCTGGCCGGCCCGAAGCGCGATGTGCTGTGGGTCGCCGCAGGCGACCGCTGGTATTATCGCAAGTTGCGGTTGCTCGAATCGCTGTGGTGCTGATCGACGGGCCTGTAGGGCGGGATCGCTGACCCCGCCAAAGCGAAAACGTTTGATCAATCGAGGCGGGATCAGCGATCCCGCCCTACAGTCGGCCTTCAACAAATGCGGCGGGCGGGCTTCAGGTAACCGTTGTCCCACGCGCTGACCTGCAGCGGCAGTTTGCGCCAATAGTATTTCAAGTCGTCGCTTTGCCAATTCGCGTAGATTTCCTCCCACGTGAGCGGGCAGTGCGGATTGAGCGAGCTGTTATCAACGGGTTCGTCGACCGGCTGATAGCGGACGTCGAGCGAGAGGCGGATGCGATCCTTGAACTGGCAGCGCAGGGCCTTGTGCACGGTGTGCGCGGGGAAGGTGAGCACATCGCCGACCGCGAAATCGCCTTCCACCCACTGCGTCTCGGTGGGGCAGAGCGGAATGGCGAACCCGCCTGCGCCTTTGGCAGGTTGGACGGGAAGATAACCTTTGCGGTGAGAACCTTTGAGCACGGTCAGACCGCCAAGCGCACGCGGGCAATCGCCGATGGGAAACCAACAGGTCCAAGCGTTGGTTGTGCCTTGAATGTAAGGAAAGTCCTGATGCGGCGGCGTGGGCACCATGAATTTGTGCGGTGTGACCATCCGGCAGATGTGCCGCGGATGCACAAGCACCTCGCGATCGAACAGCGCGCGGTAGATTTCCAGCAAACGCGGGTGATGCGGTAAACGATGAAAGCGTTCGAGCCGCTGCACATCGTGATACGCGTCGGCCGTCACGCCGATGTCGGTCCGATGCATCTCTTCGTCGCTGACGGCGTTGATCGCAGCGTAATCGATCAGGCCACCAAGGTCGTCCTGACCGGGCTGACGCCAGCCGTGCTTGTCCACCACGGCAATCAGTTCGCGGCGCAACGCGAGAATTTCGTCGGCGGGGAGACGGCCTTTGAAAAACAAATAGCCGTCTTCCTCTCCGCGGGCGCGCAGGGCCGCCGGATCGTCCAGCAAGGGCGTGGAATCGACGAAGAGCGTTTTGCGGATGGCGGGGTTTGCCTGAGCGCTGGGGGCGACCATGGGGATTGGCTGACTGCTTTGCGCGAAGCCGGTTGCGGCGTCAAGCAGGGCGCAAGGTCAGCTCGCCGGCGGCGGCTGTTCGGGGACGCGCTGACCGCCGGGGCGGACCGGGGCGTCGATAAACTGCGGGGCGGTTTCACCGGCCTCGACCATGCGTGCGCTCAGACGGCGACGCAGGTCGGCGGTGATTTCGCGATAAGAATCCAGACCGGCGAGGTTGGTGAGCTCCCAAGGATCGGCCATGAGGTCGTAGAGGTATTCATCCGCATAGGTCTCGGCAGCGGCGGCAATGAGTGGACGCCCCTCGGCGGTGGTGGCGGGCGAACGCACGCTGTATTTCCAGCGCTGGGTGCGGATGGCGCGACCGGTGATGTCTTCACTGATCTGCACAAACATGTTGTCGCGCCAATCAGCCGCGGTTTTCTGCGCGAGCGGGAGCACGGAGCGGCCGTGCATTTCAGCGGGAGGGGCAATCCCCGCGGCATCAAGCAGGGTGGCGGGCAGATCCACGAGGCTGACGAGCTGTTCGAGCCGGCCACCGCCGTTGAACCCCGGTCCGCTGATGGCGGCCGGGATGCGGATGGAGGCGTCGTGACAGGAGCGCTTGTATTCGCGGTTGCGGGTCTTGAAGTGGTTGCCGTGGTCGGAGGTGTAAAGCACGACGGTGTTGTCGAGCTGGCCGAGGCTTTTCAGAGCGTCGAGCATGCGGCCGAGGGCCTCGTCGAGGCGCTTGATCATGCCGCAATAGCCGGGCCAGTGCTGCGGCGCACTGCCGGTCAACGCGCGCAGGTCTGGCGGCAGCGCGGCGTCGGCGTAGCGCTCTTCGTAGCCGGTCGGGGCCGGATAGTCGTCGCGATGGTTTTGGTGGTGCGGCTCGATATAAGAAACGAACAGAAAGAACGGCGTTTCCGCGCGACTGCGTTGATCAATATAACGAATCGCGGCGTCGGTGATGGCATCGACGCGATAACCGGGCAGGTCATGGGCCCGGCCGTCTTCATCCCACAGGCGCGTTTGATAGGCGTCGGAGGTGAACTCGAGCGTGTTGGCGGCGAGCCAAGATTGGTAACCGCCTTGCATTTCCCGCGGCACGATGCCGCGTCCGGGGTGGGCGAGATGCCATTTGCCCATGTAGGCGGTGTGATAGCCGGCGTCGTTGAAATGGTGCGCGAGGGTGCGCAGGCCGGGTTTCATGGTCTGGCCGTTGCACCAGACGCCGGTGGCGGTCGCGTGCAGGCCGGTTTGCAAACAGGAGCGGGCCGGTGCGCAGACGGGCTGGCAGGTGAAGGCATTGGCCAGGTGCGTGCCCTGCGTGGCGAGCCGGTCGAAGTTGGGGGTCAAGCCGAGTTTGGAGCCGTGGACACCGGTGGTATCTGCGCGCTGCTGGTCGGTGAAAAAGACGATGACGTTGGGGCGGTTCGTCGACATGGTGGATTTATCCCAACCCCGGAACGTGAGATTGCAAGTTCAAGGCCGGTCAATCGGCCGTCAAAAAGTGAACCCGATGGCGGTTCAGCGGTCTCAGATTGTCATCTCCACTTTAGTGAGTTTGCTTTTCCTCATGCGTTTCCGCCGAAGTCTTGTGCTGCTGTCCATCGGGGCGGTGTTCCTGACCCTGACATCAAATCCGGTGACCGCGACCATCGTCATTCCTCCAGAGTTTGAGGAGATGGCGGCCAAGTCTGATTTTGTGGTGCGCGGTCGCGTTGACCGCATGACAAGCGAACTCGTGGCCAAGGACGACAGCCGCAAGATCTACACGCGCGTGAAAGTCGAGGTGCTTGAAATCATCGCCGGCACGCCGCCCGAGGATCTCGTGCTGGTGTGCCTCGGCGGCCGGGTGGGGGATGAAGAATTGATCGTTGATGGCGCGCCGGTCTTTCGCGTGGGTGAAGAGAGCATTTTCTTTGTGCGTCGCAACGGCCGGGCGTTGAGCCCGCTGTATGCGATGAGTTACGGGCATTACCCGATCCGGACGGACAGTTCGACCAAGCGCCGTTACGTCGCCCGGCAGAATGAGGTGCCGTTGGAGAGTGTGGCCGAGGTGGCGCAACCGTTGCTCGACGGTCATGCGGCCCATGCTGAAAGCGCCCGCCGTTTGAAAGCCAATGCCCTGTCGCCCACGGATTTTGCCGAAAAAATCAAAGCGGTGGTCAGCCGTCGCAACACCACCATCGATGCGAATCATTAAGATCATGCGTTGGGTCTTGGCGGCGTTGCTGAGTGGGGGGCTCGCGGGGAGTGCCCTGGCCTTCGACGTCTACAAAGACAGCAGTGACATCTATGTGGTGACCTGGCAGCCGGGTTCGATTCCGATGCAAATCAAGATGCCGGCCCCGGCCGGCACGCTGATTGACGGCAGCACGAGCTACACGACGCCGATTCTCAACGCCATGCAGTTGTGGAATTCGCAGATGGGTGTGGTGCAGCTGATCGGCCAGCCGGCGGCGGGCACAAGTTATGCGACCGGCAACGACATCAACGAAATGGTCATGGATGCCGAAGCCGATGGCGACGAGTTCGGTGACAATACCCTGGCGGTTACGCTATCCTACCGGGTCGGCAATACCCGGACCGAGGCCGATATCATTTTCAACAGCGCCTACTCGTGGAATTCCTACCGCGGTGCTTATCGCAATACGCCCGAAGACATGCAGCGCGTGGCCCTGCATGAACTCGGCCACGTGCTCGGTCTGTTGCATCCGGACGAGGCGGAGCCGACGCAATCGGTGTCGGCCATCATGAACAGCACGATCAGCAACCTCGAGTCGCTGACCAATGATGACATCAGCGGCGCCCGCTATCTTTACGGTGCGCCCGGGGTGGTGCCGGCCAATGACAACTTCGCCAATGCCGCGGTCATCAATTTTTCCGGCGGCACCACGCAGGTGACTGGGGCAACGATTGGCGGCACGGCCCAAAGCGGGGAACCGCGGCACGACAGCGAGGATCCCAGCCATTCGATCTGGTGGCGCTGGACGGCCGCGAGCGGCAGCACGGTGACGTTGACGACCATGGGCAGCAATTTTGACACGGTGGTCGGGGTTTACACCGGCAGTTCCGTGAACGCCCTCACCAGCGTGGCCTCGAATGATGACGAAGAGAGCGGCGAAGTGCGCACGAGCAAACTCGCGTTCAATCCGGTGGCGGGCACGACCTATTACATTGCCGTCGACGGCTGGAATGCAGCCTACGGTCAGGTCAGCCTTACGCTGACCACTGGAGCCATCAGCACCACGCCGCCGACGATCACGACGCAGCCCGCCAATCTCAATGTCAGCGTCGGCGGCACTGCTATCTTCAGTGTCAACGCTTCCAACACCCCGACCAATTATCTGTGGTATTTCAACGGATCGCCGATTTCCGGGGCGACCACTGCCACTTATACCTTGGGGACGGTCACGTCTGCAAATGCCGGGAACTACACTGTGACCGTGGGCAATACGGCCGGCAGCGTGACCAGCGCCGCCGCGACTTTGAGCGTGTTTACGCCGGTCGTCTCGACGCAGGTTGTGACCAGCGGGAATGATGTGACACTCGCGGCCCCCTTTGCGGATGGATTTTACCAATGGCAGGTCTCAACCGATGCAGGGGCAACTTGGACGAACCTTACGGAGAACGCCACATACAGCGGCGCGACCACGCCCTATCTCACCATTAAATCCGCGACGACCGGACAAAACAACTACCGCTATCGCTACGTGATCAATCCACTGGGCGGTTCGTCGATTGGGGCCCCCATCATCCTTTCGGTGGCGACAGCGCTGATTCCTTTCCCGGTCGCGATCGCCGCTGACGGTTCGGGCAACCTTTACGTGACTGATAGCTCGACCCATGTCGTCCAGAAAATCAGCACTGCCAATCAAGTGACGACCCTGGCCGGGACGAGCGGCAGCACAGGCTCAGCGGATGGCGCGGGCTCGGTCGCGCGCTTCAATCAGCCCAGCGGAATCACGGTGGCGAGCAGCGGTTTGCTGACGGTGTCCGACACTGCGAATGCCATGATCCGTCAGGTATCCGCCACAGGAGTGGTCGGGACCTTGGCCGGGTCGGCGTCGGTCCGGGGCAATGGGGATGGCACGGGCGGCGCGGCGACCTTCAGGCTGCCGATCGGCATCGCGCAGAACAGCAGCGGCTCTCTTTATATCGCTGATGCCACCAACCACACCATCCGGGCGATGACCGCCGCGAATGTGGTCAGCACATTGGCGGGTTCGGCCGGAAATTCCGGATCGGCGGATGGCACGGGCGACGCGGCGCGCTTCAATTACCCCACTGGCGTGGCCGTGGATGGGGCGGGCAATGTTTATGTCGCCGATACAACCAACAACTTGATTCGCAAGATCACGCCGGCGGGCCTGGTCTCCACGCTCGCTGGCGTGGTGGGCGTGAGCGGCTGGCAGGACGGCACCGGAGCGGGTGCACTCTTTAATCAACCGCAAGGCCTCGCCGTGGATGCTGCGGGCAACCTGTATGTGGCCGACACCGGCAACTCCACGATCCGCAAGATCTCGCCCGGCGGCGTGGTCACCACTTTGGCCGGACTCTCCACGATTGGCGGGCTGAAGGATGGCAACGGCACGGACGCATGGTTTAACCAGCCGCGGGATGTGACGGTTGATGGCAGCGGCAATGTTTATGTGGCGGACACCGGCAATGCCGCGATTCGCAAAATCACGCCGGCCGGTTTGGTGACGACGCTGGCATTGACGGCGGGTTCCAGCTCCGGCGGTTCGACGGGCGGCAGTTCCGGTGGCGGCACGACCACGCCGCCGACCACCGGCGGTTCGTCCGGCGGTGGTGGTGGGGGAGGCGGTGGCGCGCCGAGCCTCTGGTTTATTCTGGCCGTGGGCGGCAGCGCGTTGCTGCGAATGTGGCAACGTCAACGTCGCTGAACATGTCCTTGCCGGCTGATGGGCGTTCGCGCATTCCGTGGGTGTTTCTCGGGCTGGCGGCGGTGGCGCTGCTGATTCAGCTCAACCCGACTTGGCGCGACGGGCTCATTTACAATCGCACCGCCATTGGTGCCGGCGAAATCTGGCGGCTGTGGACCGGCCATTGGGTGCACTTCGGCTGGCCGCACTTTGTTGTGGATACGGGATTGTTTCTGATCCTGGGCTGGATGCTGGAGCGATCGCATCGCCGCGCCACTCTGACCGCGTTGGTGTTGATGCCGCTGTTGGTATCGCTGGTGTTGTATTTCTTCGATCCGGCAATGGAACGCTATGCCGGGCTGAGCGCGCTTAACCTGGGTCTGCTGCTGTTCCTCGCCTTGCAGGGCTGGCAACGCGACTGGCGCGATTGGTTCTGGCCGGCCGTGCTCGTGATCTACGTGGCCGAGGTGATTTTTGAAATCGTTTCCGGCGGCACCGGCGGCGGCATGATCAAATTCGACGATCCGACCGTGCGCGTGGCCACGAGCGCGCACATTGCCAGCGCGGTTTATGCGATCGCGGCATGGCTGACCTGCCGCGCCCGTGGCACGTGACAATGCTTATTGCGGTGCCGATTGCGGCATCGGCGTGTTGGCCGGTGATCCCGTGTTGTTTTTGCCGTCGGAGGCATCCCGGAACGTCGGATTCATGATGCTCCGGAACGTGGCGGTGTGTTGATACAGCACGGGCAGCGCGGTGTCGCCATACATGGCGGGATTGAAACGCCACTTGAGAATCGCGCGCGCGACCGACAGCGCGAAGATTTTGTCGCTGTGGCTGTAGCAGTAAAGGCTCTCCACTTTGCCCTCGGCGCTGACGTAAATCAGAAAGCTGGCGTCGCTTTCCTCGTTCTGCCACTTGCGGGTTTCCGGAAGGTTGGGCGGGGTCTCGTATTTGGGTTTGGCCGGTTTGAGCTGCGGCGGCAGTTGCATGAACTTGGTTTTTTCAGCAAGGCCGCTCTTGGCGAGGGCTTCCAGCACCGGCGTGGGATCGCCTTCCTTCAGTTGAAGAATGGTTTTGGGCCCGAGAAATTGAGCCGTGTAGTTGGCGTCAAAAATGACGTCCTCCAGCGTGAGGTTGGTTTCTTCCTCGGCGAGGGCTGTGCTGCTCAAACAACCCAAGCCAAGCGCGCTCAATGCCAGACCTAAGCGAAAAATTTTCATGCCGCATGAAAATAAAATCTGCCCGGGTGAAGCAATCCAGATTTGTCATAACCACCGTGACGGGCTGAGAGCTTGCCAGATCGGCGCTGCGGTCGAAATCTGAACTGACCCCTTCGTTCTCCGCCGATGAAAGCCATCTTAGTCATGTTCGATTCGCTCAACCGCAAATGGCTGGAGCCCTATGGTGGAGAGGCCGGCGTCCCGACGCCGAATTTTGCCCGGCTGGCGCGGCACACGGTGACCATGCGCAACTCCTATGTGTGTTCGATGCCGTGCATGCCGGCGCGGCGCGATCTGCTGACGGGACGGCCTGGGTTTCTGCATCGCGGCTGGGGTCCAATGGAGCCGTTTGACGATGCGTTTCCGGAAATCCTCCGCGACGGTGGCGGCGTGCATTCGCACCTGATCACCGATCACTATCACTACTTCGAGGAGGGCGGGCAGAACTATCACCCCAAGTTTTCGACGTGGGATTTTATTCGCGGGCAGGAGGGCGATCCGTGGAAACCGCGGCTCGACGAGGGCTTCCAGCTGCCGGTCTCGAACAACCGGCGGGATCCGAAAATGATCCGGCAGGATTTCGTGAACCGGGCTTCCGCCGAGCACAGCCAGGTGCGCACGTTTGACGCCGGACTGGAGTTCATCGAGCACCATCACGGCACCGACAACTGGTATTTGCAGCTTGAGACCTTTGATCCGCACGAACCGTTTTTTGCCACGGAGGAATTTCGCCAGCGGTTTTCGCCCGACCATGACGGTCCGGTCACCGATTGGCCGGACTACGGACCGGTGGAAAATCTGGGCGAACGGGCCGGGTTGCTGCCGCAGTGGCGCAAGGAATACGCGGCGTTGGTGGCGATGTGCGACCATTCCCTCGGCCGCGTGCTCGACGCGATGGATCGCCACAATCTGTGGGCGGATACCATGCTGATCGTCGGCACGGACCACGGTTTCTTCCTCGGGGAGCACGAATACGTGGGGAAGAACTTCGGGCCGCTTTGGGACGAACTCGCGCGCACGCCCCTTTTCATTTGGGATCCACGCACCGGCGTGCGGAACGAATCACGCGAATCGCTCGCACAAATCATCGACTGGGGGCCGACCTTGCTGGATTTCTTCGGTTGCGAGCCGACACCGGACATGACGGGCCGTTCGCTCCGCGGCGTGATCGAAAGCGATGCGCCGGTGCGCGACGCGGCGATCTTTGGTTATACGAATCACTATCTGAACGTGACCGATGGTCGATACGTTTACATGCGTGCCAACGATCCCGCCTACACCGGTCCGCTGTGGGATTACACGCTTGATCCGGCCAACATGGCCCGGCGCTGGCCGTTGGAAAAACTTCGCACTGGTGAGGCAGTCGGTCCGCTCCCGTTTAGCAAGGGCGTGCCGTTGACGCGTTATCGCACCGCGGCGCTGCACGACATCACCAGCCGGTTCGGCACGCTGCTCTATGATCTGGCCACCGACCCCGCGCAGAAAACTCCACATAAGGATTCGGCAGTCGAGACACGCATGACACAGACGGCCTGCGCGCTGATGGTCGAAGCCCACGCGCCGCCCGAGCAGTATCAACGCGTCGGCTGGGTGTCACCGGCCGGCGCGTGAACCTCGTCAATACGGATTGCGGATGACCGGGTCGTCCGGCTGTTTGTAACGCGTGCGGAAGGTCGGGGCCTGACCGGCGATGGCGAAAAACACGTCGATCGGCACGATCTCGTTTTCCTCCTGCAGGCTGCCGAGGATGTCGGCCACGCGATCGATGCTCGATGATTCGCGCACGTGGATCAGCAGGTAGTAAGGCCGCTTGGGATTGAGCCAGATGAGTTCCTCCAGATCGGCGATGACCTCTTCCTTGGGTCGCGTCGGGCTGAGATAATATTCGTAGGACAGCAGCGCGCGTCCGTCGCGATGCGCATAAGTGCGGGCGGCGCCATAGCCGTTGGTGAAGCCGATGATGTCGGGATAGCCCTCGAAAATGAGATCAACCACTTCCTTGGTCAGGTCGGTGTTGCCGACGTGGCGGTTGCCCTCGGAGTAGTCCATGATGTCCATCACGCGCAGATCGAGCGTGCGATTGTAGCGCCGCACGATGGCCTGCAGGGCGGGATACTGCTCGGCGGGCACGGCCTTGGGGTAGAGATAGCTCGGGAACGCGAAGGCGTTGAAATGATCGTTGGGCGTGGCGCCCTGATAAAAATACTCGATCACCCCGGGCGCGAAATCCAACCAGCTCGCCGGCACGCCCCACGTGTAGGGCAGCTTGCCGCGTCCGGGTTTGGTCCAGGCGCCGATGCCGATGCTGTCGGTTTGCGCGAGCGCGATGTAAACCTTCGCTTCGGGTTTCGGCGGGTTCGCGGGATCGACGCTATGATGATTCTTGAACGTGAAACCCTCGCTGAACGGGATCTGCGCATTGAAGCTCAGGTTGGGCAGCGTGTTCAGACCTTCCATGCGCAGGCCGTGATTGGAGGTGAGCGAGACCTGCTGCCCCTCGGTGTCCTTGCCGTAGGAATGCCAGCCCATCACGAACGCGTTGGGTTTGAGTTCGGTGTAAATGCGCTTGGTCAGGGCAAGTTCCGCGGGATGGCGCGGGTTGTTCGACAAGTCCGTGCAGAACGCGCGCTGGCGCACCGCCCAATCCGCCATGCCCGGCTCGAGCACGTTGCCGTGGTGGCCGCCGAGCCAGACGACAAGGTCATGGTTGCAGCGTGCCCAATAGCGGTCGTAGGCGATTTGATAAATCTCTGCATCGTCCATGCCGGTGAAGTCGCCGCGCAAATCGGCGAGAAGTTTCAGCCCGTGTTTTTCGGCCAGCGGAATCAGGTCTTCGTTGACGACCACGGCGTCTTCGAGGCCCGCCACCGTGAACGCGACGATGAGCGAGGTGCGCACGGCCTGGTCCCAAACCACGTAACCTTTTGCATGGGCCCCGAGGGCAGCGAGCGCGGCATCGGCATCGTCGAGGGTTTTGAACGTGATGCCGTGCTTTTCTTCGTAAAACGCGCGCACCGGCTTGGTGATCTGCCACGGCCACTTTGGGCCGTATTCGAGGTAGAGGCGTGGTTGGTCGCGGTTGGCGAGACCCTGCAGGCTGATGATGAGCGCATGCTCGGGCAGATCGCCCGTGAGGGTCCAATCATCGGACATCTGCATGACGTAGGCCTCGGAAGGAACCTTGCCCGCTTGCAGCGAGGCCGCGACAATCAATCCGAGCGCGAAGGTGGTGAAACGGAGGAAGCGTTGTAACATGGCGAAGCGGGGGTCAGAGTTTTTGATACACCTGCACGACGGGCCGTTTGCGGCTCTCGCGGTTCTGGACTTCGCGCAGGGTTTGCCCGTCTTCGGCCAGGGTGAGCGTGCGGGTGACGCCGACCGCCCGATCACCTTGCTGGGTTTCGAGCACCATCTTGATGTGCAGCACGAGGGTGCGGCCGTCGTCCCGCCATGCCGGCGTGACTTCGATTTGATTGTCGTTGGCGAGCCATGCGTCGATATGGCGGTTGTCCCACCAGCCCTCGACGGTGACGGTTTGGGCGACGGGCCGATTATCGAGTTTGATGGTTTCATCCGCGACGCGCGTGCCGGCGCCGAAGTGGCGGATGACGGCAATGGCGTCGTCAGTGACGGTGATATCCATTGCGAGCGTGCTCCAAGGATCGAGCGAAGTGCTTTGCTCGGCATTGAGTTGCCAACGGCCGTTGAAGGCGGGATTGGCCGCGGCGACTTGGATCAGCAGTGCGCCGGCGAACAGACAGGTGAAAAGGCGGGGCAGTGGTTTCATGTTCGGGTGGCGCGCAGTCTTGGTTCGGCGCGCCGTTGAATCGAGCCGTAATCGAGTGATTATTCCCGGCTCGACGCGACCGCGGCAAACGCGCACGTTGAACGGCCATATGGCCCGCCGCTGGCAAACGATGTCCGAAGAGCGCCTGCTTGATTTGCGTTTGTGTGAACTCGAGTTGCGCATCGAGGGCTCGGCGATGGAGGAGCGCACGGTGCGGCTCGACGAGGAACTGGCGGCGAAGGGGCTGCGTTTTCGACCGCATTATTGGGTCGGCGCGGAATGGTTTACCCCCGACGGCGTGCCGGGCATCGCGATTCCCTTTTTTCTCGTGCATTCCAAACTCACCGAGTTGGAGCGCAAGCAGATGCTTGAGGTCGAAGGACAGAACCCCGGCGAATGCATGCGCATCCTCCGGCATGAGGCCGGGCATGCGATCGACAACGCCTACCGGTTGCACCGGCGCAAACGCTGGCGCGAGCTGTTCGGTTCGTTCACGGATCCGTATCCGGACTTCTACAAGCCGCGGCCCAACAGCCGCCGTTTTGTGCAGCACCTGCGCGGCTGGTATGCGCAGGCCCATCCGGCGGAGGATTTCGCCGAGACCTTTGCGGTGTGGCTGACGCCGGGTTATCCGTGGCGCAAACGCTACGCCGACTGGCCGGCGCTGGAGAAACTCGAATATGTCGACGAGTTGATGCGCGAGATTGCCGACGAGGTGCCGCCGGTGCGTTCGCGGCGGTTTGTCGAACCGCTGGGCCAGCTGCGCACGACCCTGCGCGATTACTACCGGCAAAAGCACGAACTCTACGCGGTCGAATGGCCGGCGTATTACGACCGGGATTTGCGCCGCATCTTTCGCGAGGATCTGCGGGAGGAAAGTGCGCGGCTGTCCGCCGCGGCGTTCCTGCGCAGTCAGCGCGGCGACCTATGCCGCACGGTGGGCGAGGCGGCGGCGGTGCCGGTTTACACCGTGGACCAGTTGTTGAAAAACATGATCGAGCGCTGCCGCGCGCTGCACTTGCGGTTGCGCGAGTCACCGCGCCGCACGCGCGAGGCGATTCTGCTCATGTTGATGATGCACACCATGCATGTTGCCCATGCGGGCTATCCGCGCATAGCTGTCTGACGCGCATGAAACACCTGTCACGCCAGTTGAACATCCTGACCCTCATGCACGAGGACCTCGTGCCGCCGGCCTCGATTGAGGGGCTGAGCGAAAAGGAGATTCATCCGTGGAAAATGGAATACGACGTGTCGGTGACGCTCCAGCAACTCGGACACCAGGTGCATCCGCTCGGCATCTATGGCGATCTCGGCGAGCTGGCGGATGCGCTCGATCGCGTAAAACCGGACATCGTGTTCAACATGATGGAGGAGTTCGACGGTCACGGCCCGTATGACCAGCATCTGGTCTCATTTCTCGAACTCCGCGGCGTGCGCTACACCGGTTGCAATCCGCGCGGACTCACGCTGGCGCGCGACAAGGCGCTCTCGAAAAAGATTCTCGCCTATCATCGCATCCCGGTGCCGGCCTTCGCGGTGTTCATGCCGGGCAAAAAAGTGCGGCGGCCGGCGAAGCTCGCGTTTCCGCTGCTGGTGAAATCGCTCTACGAGGAGGGGTCGGTCGGGATCGCCCGCGCCTCGGTGGTGCGTGATGACGCCGCGCTGACCGAGCGCGTTGATCTCATCCACCGGCAGGCGAAAACCCCGGCGATTGCTGAGGAATACATCGAGGGCCGCGAGATCTATGTCGGCATCACCGGCAACGAACGTCTGCAGACCTCGACGCCGCTCGAGCTCGTTTTGGAGCATCTGCCCGAAGGGGCGCCGAACATTGCGACGAGCCGGCTCAAGTGGGATTATTCGCACCAGACGAAGATGGGCATGATCACGAAGCCGGCGGAGTTGGGCGCGGAGCAGCGCCGGCATTTGGATCAGCTGGCGAAGCGCATCTATCGCACGCTCTACCTGAGCGGCTATGCGCGACTCGATTTCCGCCTCGCGGCCGACGGTCGTTTCTTTCTCTTGGAAGCAAATCCGAATCCCTGCCTGTCCTACGGCGAGGACTTTGCGGAGGCCATGCACCTGTCGCAGATTGAATATCCCGACTTACTGGATCGCATTCTGCGGCTTGGACTTAATTATCGCGGAGTGCTTTGAGCGGGCGGGGGCGGCAATGGACCGAACACTGCCGTCAGGGCCCCGTCGACGGCGGCGGTAATGGCATCGATGTCATTCGCCGTGGCGATGAGGGCCGGTGCAAAACACAAGGTGTTGTTAAGCCCGGGCAATGAACGGTTGGTCATGCCGATGAGCACGCCACGCGCGGCGGTTTCAGCGACGACCTTTTGCACCGCGGATTCAGGAGCAGGTTTCCGCGTGGAACGGTCAGCCACGAGCTCAACGCCGGCGAACAGCCCGAGGCCGCGCACTTCTCCGATGGCGGCATGGAGCCGCTTGAGTTGTTCGAGCCCGGCCTTGAGCCGCGCACCCATCAAGCGGCTGTTCGTGACCAAGTCTTCGTCCTCGAGAATGCGCAGGTTCTCCAGCGCCGCGGCGGGTCCGGCGGTGCAGCCGCCGAAGGTTGAGATGTCGCGAAAGCAATTGAGCGGATCGTCGGGCCGCGTTTTGAAGCGATTGAAGACGGCCTCGGTTGTGACCGTGCAGGCGATGGCGGCATAGCCGGAGGCGAGGCCTTTCGCCAAGGTGACGATATCGGGTTGGATGCCAAAATGCTGGTAGCCGAACCATGCTCCGGTGCGTCCCATCCCGCAAACCACTTCATCCAGAATCAGCAGAATGTCATACTGGCGGCAGATGGATTGAACGCGTTCCCAATAGCCCGTTGGCGGAATGATGATGCCACCGCCGGCGGTAATGGGTTCGAGACACAACGCCCCCACGGTTTCGGGACCTTCACGCAGAATGGTTTCCTCAATCGCATCGGCGGCGCGGCGCCCGTAATCGCCGTCCTTCCACTGGCGTCGGTATTCCAAGCAGTGTGGAACTTGGACGAATCCCTCCGGGTAAGGTCCGTAGTGTGCGGTGCGCTGTGGTTGTCCGCAGGCGGCGAGCGCGGCGAGGGTGGTGCCGTGATAGTCGCGCTCACGGAAGAGGATTTTCCATTTTTTCCCGCCATGGTGGGCGGCGGAAATCTGGCGCACCATCTTGAAGGCCTTCTCGTTGGCTTCCGATCCGGAATTGGAGTAATAAACCCGATTCAGTCCGGGCATCTTCTCCAAAAGCCGGGTGGCGAATTGCGCGGCGGGAACCGAACCCACGGTCTGGGCGAAGTAGTTCATCGTGACCAGCTGATCGCGCACCGCATTGGCAATGCGTTCGCGACCATAGCCAACATTGACCGTCCACACGCCGCCGGAAACAGCGTCCAGAAATTCACGCCCATGCTGATCCCAGACCCGCATGCCATGCCCCCTCACGATCAAGCGTGGTTCAACCGATTCAAGGGCGTGGTGCTGAAACAGGTGATGCCACACATGGGCGCGGTCGGCGGCGGTGTCGGGGGAGAAATCCGGGGTGGAGGTAACCATATGGATACTTCCAGCAAATCATACGCCATCCGGCCCGTGGAACTGCGTTCTCGGACAATTTGTCGTTTGTCACCAAGCGGCCTTGGGTGTGGTTATGAGTTTGCGCCCCATGATCCATCTGCAGGAAATCACCAACCCGGCCGCGGATTTCGCTGGTTTTCCGTTCAGTGTGCCGGCGCTGGCCAACCTGCGCTCCTTGCGCTTCGATGCGCCGGTCACATTTTTCATGGGCGGCAACGGTTCGGGCAAGTCCACGCTGTTGGAGAGCCTCGCGATCGCGAGCAAGCGGGTGGTGGTGGGCGGCACGGACCTGCAACGCGATGCCAGCCTCGATGCCATCCGGCCCTTGGCCAAGGCGTTGAAACTCAGCTGGACCAAGCGCACCGCCAAAGGATTTTTTCTGCGCGCGGAAGACTTCTTCAATTTTGCGCGGCGCAATCGCGAACTCGGCAGCGAATTGGACGGCTACGCCGACAAGTATGCCGACGATCCGCGGGTGCGGGGCTACATGCTCGCGCAAAAGGTCCAGCTGCAAAACCGTTATGGCGATTTGAACGCGGCCTCGCATGGCGAGGGATTTCTGCGGGTCTTCCAATCGCGGATCGTGCCTGGCGGACTCTATCTGCTCGACGAACCCGAGGCCGCGCTGTCGCCGCATTCGCAACTGGCGCTGCTCTACCAAATGCACGCCGCCGTGGCGGACGGCGCACAATTCATCATCGCCACGCATTCGCCGATCATCGCGAGTTTTCCCGCCGCGGTGATTTACAACTTCGCTGCCGCGGGCATTGCGCGCACTGCTTACGACGAGCTCGACAGCGTGGCGCTCTATCGCAGCTTCTTGCGCGATCCGAAGAACTATTTGTCACGACTCCTGGCGGACTGAACGCCAGCGGATGGCCAAAAAAAACGCCCGGCGGGTAGGCCGGGCGTGGGGAGAAACGGAACGAGAAAGATCGCTCAGCGGTATTCTTCTCCGGTCGAAGCGTTGATGATCTTGTAGTTCTCGACGTGGTAGTTGAGGTCGGCGCGGAAGGCCAGTTTGACCCCGTAGAGCGACTCCATGCGCAGGAGCAGGTCGGCGTCCTCGCTGCGGAGGCGTTCGAGGATGCTCGGGTGCACGAGCACGCGCAGCGAATACTCAGCCTTCTGGTCGCGTGCGATCAGGCGGCGGATGACGGCGGAGAGTTTGCGCTGAAGCTCGACCGACATGGTGGTCGCGGACTTCACGATGCCGCGGCCACGGCAGTAAGGGCAGTCGGTGTAGAGATTGGACGAGAGCGACTCCTGCTGGCGCTGGCGGGTCATCTGCATGATGCCGAGCGTGGAGATGGGCAGGATGTGGTTCTTCGCTTTGTCGAGCGCCATTTCATCGACCATCTTTTCGTAGATGGCGTTGCGGTGACGGCGCTCCTTCATGTCGATGAAGTCGATGATGATGAGTCCGCCGAGATTGCGCAGGCGGATCTGGCGGGCGGCCTCGACAGCGGCCTCGAGATTGACGGCGTAAATGGTGTTCTTCTCGTCGCCGCCGCGGTTCTTGTGCGAGCCGGTGTTGACGTCGATGGAGATGAGCGCCTCGGTCTCGTCGATGATGATTTCGCCGCCGGAGGGCAGGCCGACCTTGCGTTGGAAGGTCTGCTCGATCTGCCGCTCAATGTTGAAGCGTTCGAAGATCGGAATCGTGTCGTCGTAACGCGCGATGCGCGAAGCGGAACGCTTGGAAATTTGCGCGACGAGATTCTGGGTGCGTTCGTGGCCGGCCTTGTCGTCGATGAGCACGCGATCGACCTCCTCGGTGAGGAAGTCGCGCACGGTGCGCTCGACGAGATCGGGCTCCTGGTAGAGGCAGGCGGGCGCGCGTTCGGACTGCATCCGCGCGGTGATATTCTCCCACTGCTTGAGGAGGAGGTGCAGGTCGCGGACGAAATAGCGGGTCTTCTTGCCCTCACCGGCGGTGCGGACGATCACGCCCATGCCCTCGGGAATGGTGAGCTCGTTGAGCATCTGCTTGAGGCGCTTGCGCTCTTGCGGATCCTCGATCTTGCGCGAGATGCCGCAGCCTTCGGCGAACGGCATGAGGATGAGATAACGGCCGGGAATCGAGAGGTTGGTCGTGGTGCGCGGGCCCTTGGTGCCGATGGGCCCTTTGGTGACCTGGATGACGATTTCGGAGCCGGGCGGATAGAGCTTGGGGATGTCCTTGACGGTGGGCTCGGCGGGCTTGGGGGCGTTTTTCTTCTTGTTCACACGCACGACCTCGACCGACGAATCGGCGGCGGCGGGCAGCATGTCCCAATAGTGCAAGAACGCATTCTTGGTGTAACCGATGTCCACGAACGCGGCCTTGAGGCCGGGATCGAGATTCTTGATGCGCCCTTTGTAGATGCCGCCAACCATGCGGTTGTCGGAATCGCGCTCGATCTCGAACTTTTCCAACCGGCCGTTGACGAGCAGCGCGACGCGCTTTTCGAGCGGCTCGGAATTGATGATGAGTTCGCGGTAGGTTTCCTTGTCCTTCTTGAAGACAGAGAGAATTTTTTGGAGGAGCGGGCGCTGTTTGGAGCGCTCCTCGGCGCCGGCCTTCAGCTCTTCGCTGGTAACGGCGGGCACTTCGGTGACCGGCGGGGGATTGGCCAGTTCCTCATCATAATTGCGGGCAGGATCGTTGGCGGATCCAGAGTTGGGTTGCGATTGATCGCTCATGGTGCGTATGGGTGGGTTTCGCGGGGCACCGAGGGACTGCGGTTGCGGCGCAGGAAATCCCGGCAGGGCGGTCAATATCGGGGCAGGGCTTCATTTTTAAGCAAAGTCCTTGCGGAATCGATAGACGCTCTGGACCAGTCCTTGCAGCAGGCAGCAACTGAGCACAAAGGAGCCTCCGTAGCTAATAAAGGGAAGCGGTATGCCCGTGATGGGCACGAGTCCGATCGTCATGGCGATGTTGACGAACACATGCACCGTGAAGAGCACGGTGACACCCACGGCAATCAAGGTGCCGAGGCGATCGCGGGCGAGCCCGGCGATGCGTATGCCGTTGAACAAGATCAATCCAAACAGACTGAGAACCGTAAAACTTCCCACTAAACCTTTCTCCTCGGCGATGACCGAGAAAATGAAATCGTTGTGCGCGACGGATCGCGGCAGATAACCCAGCTGCGCTTGCGTGCCCTCGGTCCAGCCTTTGCCGGCGAAACCGCCGCTGCCGACCGAGATGAGGGACTGGCGCTGGTTCCACCCGATGCCCATGGGGTCGATTTTGTCGGGTGCAACGAAAGAGATGATGCGATTGCGCTGATAATCGTGCAGCGGGACCAAGGAGTGCGGCTCGAACTTGCCGCGGTCGCGCACGTAGGAGTAACCGTTGGACTCCATGAAATCGGCGTAGCGCCAGGTATCCCACGCCACGATGCTGACGATCAGCAAAAAGGCTGCGAGCGCGCCGGCGAAAAAGCGGGCGGAGAGCTTGGATACGAAGAGCATGGAAAAGACCATCGGGGGCAGCACAATGGCCGACTTCAGGTCGGGCTGAAGCAGGATAAGAATCAACGGCAACCCCACCGCAAGTGCCAATTTGCCCAAGACGCCGAGGGATTGACGGATGGTGCCGATTTGGGAGCGCACGAGCAGGCTGGCCGTGATGAGCAATACCGCAACTTTCGCGGTTTCAGAGGGTTGGAACGCGAAGAAGCCGAAATCCAGCCAGCGCTGGGCCCCGTAGCGTTCACTGCCGATGCCCGGGATAAGCACAAACAGCAGCGGGAGGATCGCCAGCCCGTAGAACCAGTGGGCCACGCTCAACCAAAAGCGGTAATCGACCAAGGAAACCCCGAGGTAAATCGCCGCCCCCAACCCCAACCAAACGAGCTGCGTCATCCAATTCGTGCCCTCGATCGAGAGCTGGGCGCTGTAGATGAAGAAGATGCCGATTATACTTAACCCAATGATAGATATGGGGTTGATCAAATCCCACCGCCCGCGCGTGGTGGTTTTGAAAAAGGACAGGGAATCGAGCGGCGAGGAGAGCTTCACGGGTGGCAGCAGCTCAAACAGAACTGGTCCCCTTTGGCAATGGCTCCGGGGTGGGTGACGCAATTTCCTTGGTGGCGGCGGCTTGCGGATCCGCCGGCGTGGCGCTGGCCAGGCCCAGCAAACTCCAGAACACGACCGCCCCCATCGGGCCCTCCAAGACGACGCCGAAGCAGGCGCTGATCAGGATGATCAAGGCGGCGCCCCAAATCCCTGTGGCGGCATCATGGCGGGCCGCGGATTTGAGCATGCGCCATGTCACCAGACCCATCATCACGACGAATGGCAGCGTGCCGGCCAGACCAGTGCGCCCGAACATTGTCAGCACGACATTGTGCGGACTGCGCACATCGAATTCTTCATCCTGCTCGGGATAGTATTCCGTGACGAACCGACTGGCGAGATCGCTGCCGAAGCCCAGCCCGAACCAAGGATTGCCGGCAATCGTTTCGGTGACGACGGCCTTCCACCAGACCATGCGGTAGCGATTGTTATCACCCTTAAAGTAGGTCTCGTCGCCCGTGTAGCGTTTCTCACCGGCGAAATCGATGACCGAGACGGCCCGTTCATAAACGCCGTGCAAGGGGGTTTGGCGCCACGAGGTATTGGTCAGGTAGGCGAAGAACAGGATCGCCACGACGGCCACTGCACCGGCCGAGCCCAGGATCGCGGCGAACCGCCAGCGTCGTGCCAGCACCAGCAGGCCAAGGACGAGCACCAGCGCGACCAATGAGGCTCGGTTGTTGGTCAGGAGCGAGACGCCGATCAGGACCAGACTGGCGGCCGCGGCCAAAAGCGGCCGCGCGGTCTCATGGCGAAAATACACCAGCACGCCACCGGCGACCAACATGGTGCCGACGAGATCACCCTTGTAAAAGATCAGCGGGTTGCCCCTGAGCACCAACACGTCGAAAAAGAACCCCGGAAACCATTCGACGAGGGGATAAAACACCAGCATGCCCGCGCAGCCGGCGAGCATGCAGCGCAGCAACCAGTCGCGATGCCTTTCTTGCTTGGCCACGGATTGGGCGATGAAGAAGAACGCCGCGTAATAGACCGTGGCGAAATCGCGGATCGCCATGAAGCCGTGTTCGCGCGCATCAAACACCAATCTGATGCCGCCGATCAGCATCCAACCCAGAATGGCCAGGTTGAGGCCATCGCGGTGAACGGGGTTGATGTGGCGAAACGCGCTGTTCACCACCAACGAGGTGCCGGCGACCAGCAATACGAACTCGGCCGGCAGCAGCGGAAAGAAATTCACCAGCGAGATCTGGGCGAAGCCGCGGTTGCCGGCGATATAGCCGCAGATCACGCCGCCCAACAGAATCACATCGATGGGCATTTGCAGCAGCCGGGTCAGCACCATCATCGCGAGCAATCCCCCCACGAGCATCGGCCAGAAATAATCCTGCTGTGCCAGTGCCGCGCCGAGCCACAGCGCCAGGAGCGCGGCGCCGCATGCGGCCAGCCGGTTACGCCAGAGGGGAGAGACGCTCATGGAGAAACAGTCAATGGCATGGCGATCATGAGTGGCAAACGAGACTTATCCGCTTGGCGAAGCTTGTTTGCAGCGATACCGGGCCAGAGGCCGATTGATCAACCAAGGCAGCACGGGCGTGACCAGCAGCCACCACTTGAAGGTGTCCTGGTGCCACAGGGCGGTGAGGGCGCCGCCACCGATCAACACTCCCGCGCCGGTCAGATCGACCACCGCGCAGTGGCTTTCGCGCTTCGCCGCCAGCAGCAACAGATGATAGAACTGGCCGGTGATGATCGCCACGCTGAAAAAGCCGGCCGGCACGATCCAAGGTAACGCCGCACCGTAGCGCTGATCCACCAGCGGCCCCACCAGCCAAGGCATGATCAGGTGCAGCACCAGCACCCCGGCCACCGCCAGTGCGGCAAAAATTGCGGCGACTTGATCCACGCGGGCGAGCAGCTGCTGCAGAGCGCCGGGATTGTGCCGGTCGCCCAGCGCGAAGAGGCTCGGTTGGAACAGCTGTTTCAACACGGTTCCGGCGAAAATAGGCAGGATCACGGCGATGTTGCCCGCGAGGGTGAAGAAGCCGGCTTCAACGCTCCCGAAATTCCCCACCACAATCCACCGATTCACCCCGGACAGGGCCCAGTCGGACAGCGCGATCAACGTGAAGGCCGGACCGAGATAGACCGGCGCAACGTCGAGCGGTTTGTGACTGGGCCGCACTCGCCAGTGCGTGCGAAACACCCATGCCACCAACCCCAATCCCACCAATGTGTGCAAGGTGAGCCCGGCATACAGCCCTTGGGCACCGATCAGCAAAAAGCAGCCCAACGGGAGAAAGGTCCTGGTCACGGATCCTGAAGCGGAGATCGCACAGTCCCGCCAATGTTCCCGGTTTACTTGCAACGCGGTCGTGCCCATGGCTGCAAGGGACAGGGCCGCCGCGCAGACGAGCAGCGGAATGAATACGATCCCGGAGACCTGGGTGGTCAGGCTCAGAATGGCGATCGTGGCGGCAACCGCCGCGCCGACCAGCCAAGGCAGTTTCGCTCGCCACAGGCGCAGCATTTGTCGGAGCAGCGCCGGCTTGTCGGATTCGGCGGCCCAATGGCGGCTGACATATTTGATCAAGCCGGCATGCACGACCCACATGCCGATCGTGGTGAAACTCATGAAAACGCCGTAATGGCCCAACGCATCCGGCGGCACGAAACGTGACGTCAATTTGATGCCGATGATTCCGCAGGCGAGTCCGGCAACCTGCGCCAACACCACTGGAGTGAGGCGTTGCACGAAATCGCGGCGCATCGGAATCGTCATCGGGGCGAAAATTTCTGGTTCGGGCCTGCAATGCAACTCTCGGCGCGGGCAACGCTGGCTTGCGCCGCACGGTCAAAACGGGTCGTTTGGCGTGGTCCAGCCGTGATGCGTGTCGCCCTTGATACCAACGCCCTCTACACCACCCGCGCCGGGGTGGCGCGTTACGTGCACGGTTTGCAGCAAGGACTGACGGCGTTGCCGGGAACCGACCTGCAAGTGATACCCTGGGCGTGGCCGGTGGAAAATCTGGGTTACACCCAGCCTTGGCGCATGCTGAAGACGGCGTGGCGTGAAGGCATCTGGCCGCACACAGCCGGCCCCGCGCAATTGCGTAATGTTGATCTGCTGCATTCCACGCATGTGCCTTTGATGGCGCGTCCACCCGTTCCCCATGTGGTCACGGTGCACGATGTCGCGGTGTTGCGTCATCCGGAACGTTTTCGGCCGTGGCAGCGTCGCAGTGCTTTGCGGCGGTTGCGACATGTTGCCCTGGCCGATCAGATCATCGCGGTCAGTCAGTTCACCGCGGATGAAACGATGGCGACCCTCGGGGTTTCCGCGCACAAAATCAGGGTGATCCATCACGGCGTGTCGCTGGCGGAAACGGAGTCGGTGCCGGGAGATTTACCGCCGGAGTTCTTTCTTTTTGTCGGTTCGCTGGAGCCGGGGAAAAACCTCTCCCTGCTCCGGCAGATCTGGCTGAACGCGGCCGCAACCGGAAACACTTTGCCGCCTTTGTTGATCGTGGGGGCGCGCTGGCCAGGCGTGACCGCCGAGGGCGCGGCTACCCCCGGCTGGCACTATTTGGGGCATCAGCCGGATGAGGTGTTGCTGGCGCTGTATCGCCGCGCGCACGCCCTGCTTTTCCCGAGCGTTTATGAAGGTTTCGGTCTGCCGGTGCTTGAAGCGATGGCGGCTGGGTGTCCGGTGATTTGCGGTCGTGTGGCGAGCCTGCCGGAAGTGGGGGGTGATGCGGTTTGCTATCCAGATCTCACGGCGGGCGAATTCGGGGCTGCCGTTGCCGGATTGCTCAACGACGCAGCGCGACGCGAGGCCATGATCGCCGCGGGTCGCGCCCGGGCCGCGCGGTTCAGTTGGCAGGCGTGCGCGGAGCAGACGCTGGCGGTTTACGAGAGGAGTGTGGGCCGGGCATGAAACGCTGCGTGTGGGGGGTGGTTGCGACTCATCAACGTCCGGAGTTGATGCGGCGTTTGTTGGCGTCGCTTCACGAACAGGGCGATGACCTGGCCGGGGTGGTCGTGGTCGACAATGGCGGAACTGCGGCGCACGCCGCGCAGCTCAATGCGCTGTCTCCGGTGTCGCTGCATTGGATTGTCGCGGACACGAATCTCGGCACGGGCGGGGGTGTTGCCCTTGGTTTGGAGACGGCGTTGCGCAACTTGGCGGCGACGCATTGCTGGATCATGGATGACGACATGGTCGCATTGCCCGAGGTCCTGCCGACGATGCTGGCGGCGATGGAGTCGGCGGGGGCGGAGGCGGTCTCACCGCTGTTGACCGATGCCGCGGGTCATATCGCTTGGTTCCCCGGCCCGTTGACGCAACCCGCGTGGGATTTGATCAGGGCTGATTTGACGCCGGCGGAATTTCACGGCCGCTGTCCGGACCAATCATTGGCGTGGAATTGGTCGATCTGGGCCAGCTTGGTGGTGAGTCGCCGGGCAGTCGAAACGGTCGGTTTGCCCAGTGCGCAACTTTGGTATCAAGGGTCGGACATCGAATACACGCTGCGGCTTTCCGCGCGTTTCAGAACGATTTTGGCGCCGCGCGCCGTTTGCCAGCACCTCGCCCCGGCGGTCACGTTTCACGAACAGCAGCGCAAATCGCTGATGTCGCTCCAAAACGCTGCCTTTACGTCCGTCAGGTTGCGACATGGGTGGCGGGCGCTGCGCCATTTGCCCGGCAATCATTATCGTTATTGGCGTGCCGGCGGTTTTTCCGCGGCGGCCTTGTTGGAATCGTGCGACGCCTTCTGGCGTGGCGCGGTCATGGGGCGGCCCGCCGGGCTCGACCTGAGGAATCGAGGCTAGACGCGGCGCAACCACGATTCGATTCGTGACCAAGCCATCGCGGGGCTGGTCGCGAGGAGACAATGCGGTTCGGCAAACCGGCAGTAATCCTTGCAGGGTTTGTAGCGACATGGGGCGCCATTGATCCACTCGGCCTGTTGATGCTGAGGCGAGAATCGTTCCGGCAACTGCGGGCCGAAGAGTGTGAACGTGGGCACACCGAACAGCGCGGCGAGGTGGCCGGGTCCGGAATCGTTGCCGATAAAGTGGTCCGCCCCGGCGAGTTGATCAAGCAAGGCGTCAAGATCCGTCAGGGAGTCATCCAGCACGGTCACGCGCCATCCGGCTCCCCGTAGGTGCTCCGCAATCTCCGCGTAGCGTTCGCGCGGCCAACGGCGCGTCGGTTGGGCGGCGCCGCAATGGATGACCACGTGATTGCCGCCGGGTTTGGTTGCGGGCACGGCGGGCAGCTCCCAGCCGAAGTGTGTGGCCAGGGTCCGCCAATACTCGGCGCGATGCGGTTTGGCCGGTCGGGCCAAGGCACGCCGCAACCACAATCCGGAGCCCGCTTGCGGAAAGCCGAGCAAATTGGCTGCACCGGCCCAGCGCAAAAACGCATGCTCGCGCGGATCGGGTCGGGCCGAAACCGCGGTCGTGAAGGATCGATCGCGCAGTTGCCGCTTCACGCGGGTGAACTCGCGCCACGGCCAGCGATGCAACTGATACTTGCCACGAAAGGCGGTCCAAGGCGCATCGAAGGCAATTAACTCCACTTCCGGTGCGAACCGTCGCAGCAGCGGAGCGGCGTGCGGCTTGGCGAGCAACGAAACGCGGCCATGCCGGGAGGCCTCGCGCAAGAACGGCATGGCCAGCGCGAGATCGCCCAAACCCCATAATTCGGCGGCGAGCAAAGGCGTTGCGGAGGTTGGAGTTGGTTTTGCCAAGCTTTGTGAGTTAAGTTTTGTGTCGTGGTCATGACAAGCAACCTGCAAACCCGCCTGCGCCAGTTATGGCCGGCCGGGCTGTGCTTGGTCATCGGCTTCGGGCTCTGGCAATTCTGGGGCAACGCCACGCGGGGTTACATCGACACGGCTTCGATGTTTTACTGGCTGGGGTTTCAGTGGATCAATCCACCCTCGGAAACCGAGCACGGTTGGTTGATCCTCGGGTTGAGTCTGTGGCTGTTCTGGCGCAATGCCCGGCAGGAACCGGCGGCGCCGAATCCCGCGATGCCGGGTCGCGCGTTGGCGGCGATGACGACTGGTCTTGTTTTGCATGTGCTCGGGTATGCGGTGCAGCAAACGCGCATTTCGATCGTGGCGGCGCTGGTGTTTTTGTGGGGTGTGGCGCTGCTGGCGGGCGGCCGACGTTGGGGCCGGGCCGCGGCGTTTCCGCTGGCATTCATGATTTTCGCGCTCCCGCTCAACGTGCTCGATACCGCCGGATTCTGGCTGCGCATGTGGGTGATCGAAGCCAGTCACACAATTGCGCATGCGTCGGGCATCGAGGTCGTGCGCAACGGCACCCAGCTTTTTGCCCCGGATGGATCGTATCAATACGATGTGGCGGCGGCGTGCTCGGGGGTGCGTTCGTTGATGGCGCTGACGGCGCTTTCGTTGTTGGTCGGGTATCTCAATTTTAAGACTTGGTGGGTGCGCGGATTGATCCTGTTGCTGAGCTTTCCGTTCACCTACCTCGGCAACGTCGTGCGCATCACCGGCATCATTTTTGCCGCCGAGTGGTTCGGCGAGGACGCGGGCGTGCTGGTGCACGAATGGGCGGGGTTCATCGTGTTCGTCGTGGTGCTCGGGCTGGTGCTGATCACCTCAAGCCTGTTGCGCAGGTGGCTGCCGGGCACGGTCGCCACCGAGGGCGATGACCGGCATCCCTTTTGGGCGCCGGTGACCGGGACGCGTGAGCGCCGTGCCAGTGGGGTGGCGGCGGGGGTGGTGGTGCTGAGCGGGCTTACGATCGTGGTGCTCGGGCGGTTGGACCGGCTGCCCGTGCGTTCGGATGCGGGCATTTATCTAACCGAGGATGGCGCCGCGCCAGTGGACCTGCCGGCCTTTGTCGGCACCGATTGGATTGGGCGGCGGGCCGAGGTGACGCAGGTTGAACGTGACATCCTGCCACCGGACACCGGCTATTCGCGGCGCAGTTACGTGGCGCTGCATCAGCCAGGCAGGCAGGTTTTTCTGTCCATTGTGTTGAGCGGGCGCGATCGCAGTTCGATTCACCGGCCCGAATTGTGCGTGGCGGGGCAGGGCTGGACGATCACCGGACGCAGGGCTGAAACCTTTGCTTTTCCCGGCGATGACGACGTTAACCTGCCGGCGACAATTCTGCGGATCGAACACAAGGCAGGGGATAAGGAGATCCCCGCGCTGTTGGCCTATTGGTTCGTCAGCAGCAACCGCGTGGTGGCGACACACTGGGAGCGCATGTTGCTGGGTGCTTGGGACCGGTTGCGCTACGGGCGGGCGGATCGCTGGGCCTATGTGCTGTTGCAGACGGATGCGCGCGACGGAGAGGAAGCCGCTTTGGCGCGCATGCGCGAGGTCGTGGCCGGCACCCTGCCGCACTTTCAAAAGCCGCCGCCCTGACGGGCGGTCGCCTTGATGATGTCAACCATTGGTTGACGTGATTTCGATTGGCTGCCGGGCGGCTTCCCGGGGAGAAAGCTTGAGCTTTGCCCCGTCAGGGCTACGGTCCCGAGCCCTTCATGTCCGCCAGTTTCGCAAATCTTACCGCCAGCTTAATGGCTGCCGGCAGCCAGTTCGACTGGCCGCAGGCCGTTGCGGTCTTGGTTGGCATGGGCATCGGTTTCTGGTCGGTCTGGCTGATCACGCGCAGCATGCGGCGCGAGGCGCAAAAGAATGCCGAGGATTTGATTCAGGTGGCGCGGCGCGAGGCGGCGGTCACGGCGGAGGAAATCAAACAAAAGGCGGCCGACGAAATCCGCGAAAGACGGTCGGAACTGAGCAAGGAATTTTCCCGCAAGGAAATTGATACCGAAGTGCGCTTGCGCGAAATCCGCGCGCACGAGGAATCGCTGGCCCTGCTGGATTATCAACTCGAACAGCGGCAGGAGCGCATCAACCGCGAGAATGCTGCCGTGCGGCAGGCGCGCGATGCCATTCGCGGACTTTCCAAGAGTGTGCGCAAGCGTCTCGAAGGCGTGTCGCAAATGGATGCGGAGGAAATCAAAAAGACGTTGCGCGAGGAAGTGATGCTTGAATGCCAGGACGAACTGCGCGCCCTCCGCCGTGAAACGTTGGAGAAGTCCGAACGCGAGATGGAAATGGAGGCTCAGCGCAAATTGATCGCCACCATGCAGCGGCTGGCCGTGCGGCCCAACAACGACCTGTCCGCGACCATCATTCAGTTGCCCAGCGAGGAAATGAAGGGCCGCATCATCGGGCGCGAAGGCCGCAACATCAAAGCGTTTGAAGCGGCCACGGGTGTGACGGTGCTGATCGATGAATCGCCGCAGACCGTGCTCATTTCATCGTTTGACCCGGTGCGCCGCGAAGTCGCCCGCACGGCGCTTGAGGCGCTGGTGAAGGACGGTCGCATTCATCCCGCGACCATCGAGGAGTTTGTCAAAAACGCCCAGGCCGAGATCGGCGCGAATGCACTGCAAGCCGGCGAGGATGCGGTGGCCCGCCTGAACATCAACGGACTCCATCCCGAGATCATCAATCTGCTCGGCAAGCTGAAGTATCGCTTCTCCTACAACCAGAACGTGCTCGATCACTCGATCGAGACCGCGTTTCTGGCATCAATGATTGCGAGCGAGGTCGGCCTGGACCCCAACCTCGCCAAACGCGCCGGACTCTTGCACGACATCGGCAAGGCCATCTCGGCGGAGCTCGAGGGCAGCCATGCGCGCATTGGCGCCGAATACATCAAGCGCTACGGCGAGACGCCGATCGTGGTCAACGCGGTCGAAGCGCATCACGAAGAGGTCAAGCCCGAGACGGTTTACGCCGGCCTCGTGATTCTGGCCGACACGATTTCTGCTGTCCGACCCGGGGCGCGGGCCGAGAGCATCACCGGTTACGTGCAGCGGCTGGAACGCTTGGAGCAGCTGGCGAATTCGATCGAAGGCGTGCAGCAATCATTTGCGATTCAGGCCGGCCGCGAGATCCGGGTGGTCGTCTCGCCGGAAATGGTGACCGACGATCGCGCCCGGGAAATCGCCCGTGAACTGCGCCAGCGCGTCGAGGCCGAACTCGAATATCCCAGCGCGATCAAGATTACCGTCATTCGCGAACAACGCTTCACCGAAACCGCGACCTGATTACTGCCATGGCTGATCCGAAGATTCTCGAAACCTTTCCCAATCCCGCGCCGCATCGCGACTACGTGATCGAACACACGCATCATGAGTTCACCTCGGTGTGTCCGATGACCGGCCATCCGGATTTTGCCGACATCACGGTGCGCTACGTCGCCGACAAGGCCTGCGCTGAGCTCAAGTCGCTGAAGCTCTATTTTCACGCGTATCGCAACGAAGGCATCTTCTTTGAGGCCGCGACGAACAAGATTTGCGACGATCTCGGCCAAGCGCTGAAACCGCGTTCGCTTACGATCATCGCCAACTGGAAAGCGCGTGGCGGTTTCAGTTCCCGCATCACGGCTGAGTGGAAGAAACCGAAACGCAAGAAGTGAGGTAGGATTGTAGGGCGGGATCGCCTGATCCTGCCTCGATGAACTTTACACGAGCGCTTTGGCGGGGATTCCGACCCCCGCCCTACACCCTACGCGTGCAACGCCGCCAGCACTTCGGCGTGCAGCTCGGCAGTCGCGGCGGCCACGGTTGAGTCAGCGGGGTAGGGCGCATCACCTTGCCAGTCGGTGATCGCACCGCCGGCGCCGCGGATGATCGGCACGAGCGCGGCGATGTCCCACGGGTTCATGATCGGATCGATCATGACATCGGCGAGCCCGGCGGCGACGAGCAGGTAACCGTAGCAATCGCCCCAGGTGCGCACCAGTTTGGCGCGGGCGAGCAAGGCGTCCGTGCCCGGCCCCATGCGCTGGCGAAAGTTAAACGGATCGCTGGTGAGGAAGGTGGAATCGCCGATTTGAGTCGTGCGGCGCGTGTGCACGGGGCGCCCGTTCAGCGTGGTGGTCCGGCCGTCGCCCAACATGAGCTGGCCGAGAATCGGTTGATGAATGCACCCAAGCACGGGTTGGCCTTGATGCAGCAAGGCGATGAGCGTGCCCCAAAGCGGAACGCCGGTGATGAAGCTTTTGGTGCCGTCGATGGGATCGAGCACCCAGACGAACTCGGCGTCGGGGTTTTCGCTGCCGTGTTCCTCGCCGACAATGCCGTGCGCGGGAAACTTCGCCTTGATCAATTGGCGCAGGACCGCCTCGGCGCCGCGATCGGCGGCGGTGACGGGCGTGGCGTCGGACTTGGTTTCGACCACGAGTTCCGGGTTGTTGAAATACGGACGAATGAAGTCGGCACTGGCGCCGGCCAGTTCCGGAATGAAATCGCGATAGGGGGTGAGATCCACAGGGGAAGTGATGCCCACTGAACCCGTGGAATACACGGAAAAAAGCTGTGATTGTCCGGATTCTGTGTGTTCGGTTTATTCCGTGGGCATGTCCTGGACCGAACAACGCATTTACTTCATTGATTTTGAAGGGAGCACGAGCTCGGGCATCGTGGAGTATGGCGTGGTGGAACTGCTGGCGGGCGAGATCGAGACGGTGCACACGCGGCTGTGCCGGCCGACGGGCCGACTGCGTCGCGAGGATGTGGCCGTGCATGGGCTGGACGAACCGGATTTGATTGATGCCGAGCCGCTAACGGCGGACTTCGGCTTGTTCGCGGCCTGGCGTGAAGCCGGCCCGTTGGCCGCACACTTTGCCGGGGCGGAGAACTCGTTGCTGAAATCGGTCTGGCCGTATCCGCGGTCGTCGCCGGATTTCGCCAGACCCGGCAAGCAGGTTGCGGAGTGGGGGCCATGGATCGATACCGGGGCGCTTTATCGTCAGGTCTATCCGCAGTTTGCATCCTACAAGCTGGCTGACTTGGTCCAAGCCTGCGGCCTGCAAACAGAACTCGATGAACTCGCGGCTGGATATTGTCCGGCCGAGCGCCGCCGGTATCACGCCGCGCCGTATGATGCGCTTGCGGGGGCGGTGCTATTGCGCGCCCTGGCCCGCGAACCACAGCTCGCCGGTTTGTCGATCATGCAAGTGCTCGCGCTAAGCACACTCGACGGTGAAAAGCGCGACGCGTTGCAACAAGGAAACCTGTTCGATTGAGTCAGCCCCAGTATTCCGGTTCGGCCGGCTGAACGTCGGCCGGCCGTTGCTCTTTGCGAATTTTCTGCGCGAGCACACCGAGGGCGAAACGTGGGTTGTGCACAAGATAGCGGTGCCAGAGCCGGCTTGGTTCCTGACTGAAGCGATAAATCCATTCGAGCCCGCCGCGTTGCATCCACGCCGGGGCCATGGACTTTTCCCCGGCCCAAAGCGCGAACGCGGCACCCACGGCGATCGTGGGCATCGGCAGCAAGGGTTTCATCGCGTGCGCCCAATGTTCCTGACGGGGACAGCCGAGTCCGCAGAACACGATGCGCGCTCCGCTGGCGATGATGGTGGCGGCGTCACCAGCCGCTTCTTCCGCGGAAATACGGCGAAAACGGGATGGCTGGGTGCCGGCGATGATCAGACGCGGGTCCCACATGTTCAATGTCTCGGTCAATTTGGCCAAGGTGCGTTCGGTGGAACCGAACAGAAACACCGGCAAATTCTCCCGCGCCGCCGCGTGACAAACGTCGCGCATCAAAAACGGGCCGTAAACCCGATCGCGCAGACCGGCGTGGTGCAGCCAATTCAGCGCCCAGCGCACCGGTTGCCCGTCGGGGGTGGCGAGGTCCAGGGCGTTCAGCTTGCGCTGATAGTCCGGGTTCGCGCGCGCCTCGCCCAGCGCATGCACCGCCAGCGCCGAAGCGGCGAAAGCGGTCCTGCTTTTGGCCTCTTCTATGATCGCTGCCGTCGCTTGGGCATAGTCCACGGCAGAGATTAATGTGCCGAGAATGTTATGCCGGGTTGGGGACATGTATTGGAGAGCCAATATCAATCAGCTGAAGGCAGCATGTTTAGCAATTCATCCAACCCATCTATCCGATGGATCGGCAATGCGTGGTCGGTCGGCCAAGCATGCATGCCACGCAGCCAGACCGGGGTCATTCCCACCCCGGCTGCACCGATAATGTCGTTCACAGGATGGTCGCCGACAAACCAAACATTGGCCGAAGGCTGTTGGATCTCAGCCAGCGCCGAATTAAAAATTTGGGGATCCGGCTTTTTGATCCCCGCGGTTTCGGAAACCACAATCGTTGAGAGATAGGATCGGAGTCCGATGGTATCGATCTTCCTATTTTGACCCCTGGCGGCCCCGTTGGTCACGACTCCGACGATGATCCCTTGGCGGTGGAGGGTTTTCACCACCATCAGTGCATGGGCTCGTGCGACGGTGCAGTCCGGGAAGTGCCGCATCCAGTGCTGCAGCACGAGCTGAGGATCAGGATTGGCCGTCCATGGCAGATCGGCGGCGAGCGCGGTGGCGACTTGCGGCCTTGGCCGGTAGCCGCCGCGATCTGCTGTGATGATTTGTTCCGTCAACTGCGATGCAGTGATCGGTTGCAACCCAGCTTTGAACTGTTCTGCAAACACACCGGCATAGGTTTGAATCGATGCCCGGCGATCGATCAGAGTGTCATCCAGATCGAACAGGACGGCGGTGGGGCGGAGCATGGATTGAGTTTTTGTTTGCCGGCGGGCCGATACAAGCGGCGAATGCCGGGATGATGCAACCCGGGCCGGTAACCTTGAGCGGTCAGTTTGTGCGCTTGGAGCCGTTGGCCCTCGGGCATGCGGCGGATTTGGCGATCGTGGCCACCGAACCGGAAATCTGGCATTACATGCCGGCGCGCGCGCCGCGGAACGAAGCGGAAGTGACGGCGCTGGTTGAACAGGCACTGGCGGAAGCGCGGCAGGGGGCCCGGTTGCCTTTTGCGATCATCGACCTGAGCAGCGGCCGGGCGGTGGGCAGCACGAGTTATCTGGACATCGCTCCGGCGCACCGGCGCATCGAGATCGGGTGGACGTGGTTGGGGGCTCAGGCCCGACGGACGGCGATCAACACCGAGTGCAAATACCTGTTGTTGCAACACGCCTTCGAAGCGCTCGGTTGCGGTCGGGTGCAACTCAAGACCGATGGACGCAACCTCCGCTCGCAGGCGGCGATCGAGCGGTTGGGCGCGGTGAAGGAAGGCGTGCTGCGCCGGCACATGATTTTGCCCGACGGGTATGTGCGTGACACGGTGATGTATTCGATCACAGCGGGGGAATGGCCGATGGTTACGAAACGTCTGGCCGGGTTCTTGCGCGGTTAGTCAGCGCTCGACGCTGGTCGAGCCGCCGGTCTAGCGTGCGTGTATGACAATCTCTTCCCGCCTGCTTTCCTATGGTTTGAGCATGATCTCCCTGACCGCCCTGAGTCCGGCGTTGAACGCCAAGCCCGAAACGCGCAACCGGGCCGAAATCCCCGACGCCTACAAATGGGATTTTTCTCCGATTTATCCATCGTGGACGGAGTGGGAGGCCGACATGAAAAAGCTCGAGGATTATATCGAGGCTTATGCGGCGTTGAAAGGCACGCTGAAGGAGGGACCTGAGCAATTGGCCAAGGCTCATGAATTGGGGGACGAGATCGGCCAGCTCCAATACAAGCTTTACCGTTATCCGCAGCTCCAGCGCGACGTGGATCTGCGCAACACGGAAGTGTCCGGCCGTTTCCAGCAAGTCATGGCGTTGTTCGCCAAACTCGGCACGGCGAGTTCGTGGTTTACCCCGGAGCTGCTGGAAATCCCGGAGGCGACCGTCACCGAATGGATCAACGCGGAACCGCGGTTGCAGCCCTACCGTTTTCCGATCTCCGAAGCGTATCGCCAGGCGGCGCACGTGTTGAACGAGGATGGCGAGAAGCTCATGTCGTTCTCGTCGCGCTTCAACAGCACGCCGGCGAGCATCTATCAGGAACTCAGCACCTCCGACGTGCAGTTCCCGACGGTGACGCTATCCGACGGCCGTGAAGTCAAGGTTTCCTACGGCGGTTACTCCCAAGTGCTGAATACCGCGAAGGTGCAGGCCGACCGCGCCGCGGCGTTCAAAGGTCACTATGAAACCTATGCGGCGAACAAGAACACCTATGCCGCGATCTACAACAGCCTGTTGCAGCGCGATTGGTTCACGGCGCAGGCTCGCAATTACCCCAGCACGCTCGCCGCAGCGCTCGACAGCGACAACGTGCCGGAATCGGTTTACCGCAATCTCGTCGAAACCGTGCGCGCCGGCACCGGCCCGCTGCAGCGTTACGTCAAGGTCCGCCAGCAGATGCTCGGTCTGGAAACCTATCACTTGTATGATGGTTCCCGACCCTTGCTTGATGATGACCGCACCTATGAATACGACGACGTGAAGGCCACGGTGCTCGAATCGGTGGCGCCCTTGGGCGAGGATTATCACGCGAAGATGGCGAGCCTCCTGAACGGCCGCTGGCTCGACGTGTATGAGAGCGACGGCAAGCGCAGCGGGGCCTACAGCGCCGGGGTTTATGGCGTCGGCCCTTACATGCTGATGAATTACAACGACACGCTCGATGCGGTGTTTACGTTTGCGCACGAGGCCGGCCACTCGATGCACACGGTGCTGTCATACGAGACACAACCTTTCGCCACCGCCAGCTACACGATTTTTGTGGCCGAGGTCGCTTCGACGACCAACGAGCGCTTCCTGCTGGAACTGCTGCTCAGCCGCACGGATGATCCCAAGGAGCGTTTCCTCCTGCTCCAGCATGCGATCGATAACATCGTCGGCACGTTTTACACGCAGGTGATGTTTGCCGATTACGAATGGCAGGCCCATCAACTCGTGGAAAACGGCCAGCCCGTCACCCCCGACTCCCTGTCGAACATCTATGCCGGCTTGCTTGATGCTTACTACGGCGATGCCATCACCAAGGACGAACTCTACCGTTACACTTGGACACGCATCCCGCATTTCTACAATTCGCCTTACTACGTTTACAAATACGCCACTTGCTTTGCGTCGTCCGCGCAGCTCTTCAAGGCGATGACGACCGGCAGCGAGGCGGAGCAAGCCGCCGCCCGGGATCGCTACCTCACCTTGCTCAAGAGCGGCGGCAATGACCAGCCGATGAACCAGCTGATCAAGGCCGGCGTAGATTTGAACAAGCGGGAGACCATCCAAGCGGTGATCGATCAGATGGACGAACTTGTGACCCGTCTCGAAGCCGAGGCCGCCAAGATCAAGGCGGCGGAAGCCCCGGCGGAATAAGACCGACCAGATTATCAATTGTAGGGCGGGGTCGCTGACCCCGCCTTATTCTTAATCGTCATCCAGGTGGACCGGCACGTCCCTGTGCCGGTCAGGCGCACAGGCGGGATCAGCGATCCCGCCCGATAAATCAGGCCGCGGGAAACAACTTTTCCTCTGCGGCCATCACTGCGGCGATGAACGCCTCGGGGGAAGCGGCTTGCAGGAGCGCTTCGCGGGTCTCCGCCGAATTGACGATTTTGCAGAGCGTGCTCACGACCATCAGGTAATCGGTCGGATTCGAACGCGGCGTGCCGAGCACGAACAACAGGCGCACGGTCTGCTGGCAATTGTCGAAGTGGACGCCGGTGGGATGGCGCCCGACGGCCAGCACGATGCGATTGACGTGTTCGGTGCGCGCATGAGGCAGCGCGATGGCATTGCCGAGGTAGGTGGTGTCGAGTTGCTCGCGCGCCATCAGCTCGGTGAAGAATCCGTCGAAGCTGGTGACCTCGGGATGGGTTTTTAGCATGCCGGCCACTTCCCGCACCACGGCTTCGTGGGTGTTGCCTTGGAGTTCAAGGTTGAGGCGGGAAGGATCGAGCAGCGAAGAGAGACGACCGGGCATTGGGAACAGAGAGATTTATGCCTTCAGTCAACGCAAGTTAGGATGTGGCTAGGCGATTGAAAAACGCGCCATGGGCGTGAAATAGCCGTGAAAAAGGCGCGCCGATGAAAGCGCGCCTTTGTGCAAATGGGCTGAGCCCGTGCGATCAGGTTGTCGCCGGTGGTTCCGCGGCGGCCGGCGGCTCGTCCGCTGACGGGGTGCCGGCCGCTTCCTGTTCTTCGTCGGTCTCAACGATGCGGGCGATGCTGAGGATGCTGTCCCCTTCGGCGAGGGTGAGCAGTTTCACGCCCTTGGCACCGCGGCCGGTTTCACGGATTTCCTTCACCCGCGTGCGGATGCTTTGGCCCTTGGTGGTGAGCAACATGACTTCGTCGGTGTCGTGCACGCTAAGGGCACCGGCCACCGCGACACTGTCGTCGTCGGGCAGGTCGATGGCGATGACGCCGGAGCCGCCGCGCTTGGTGAGGCGATAATCTTCGAACGGGGTGCGTTTGCCGATGCCGTCGCCACGGGCGACGAGCAGACGGGCTTCGTGATCGCAGACTTCGATCGCCTGCACGTAATCACCGGCGATCTTGAAGCGCATGCCGGTGACACCCTGGGTGTCGCGGCCCTGGTCGCGGAGATCGGATTCGTTGAAACGCACGGCCTGACCGCGATGCGAAACGAGGATGATCTCGTTTTCGCCGTTGGTCAGCACGCAGCCGACGAGACTGTCGTCATCGCCCAGCTTGATACCGCGCAGCCCGCCTTCGCGCGTGGCGTTGGTGTAGTCGGCGAGGTTGGTTTTCTTGGTGATGCCGTTCTTGGTGGCCATCACCAGGTGCAGATTGGCGTCAAAATCCTGCACGCAGATCATGGCGGCGATGCGTTCGCCCTCGGAGAGCGCGAGGAAGGATTTCGTGGACTTGCCCTTCGACGCGCGCGTGCCTTCGGGCACATCGTAAACCTTCTTCGCGAGGCACTGGCCGGTCGTGGTGAGGAAGAGAATGTAATCGTGCGTCGAGGCGGTGAACAGATGTTCGACGAAGTCCTCGTCGTAGGTGTCCGTGCCGATGACGCCCTTGCCGCCGCGTTTTTGCGAACGGTATTCGGCGACGGGGGTGCGTTTGATGAAGCCGAGGTGCGAGACGGTGATGACGCAGCCTTCGTTGGGGATCACGTCTTCCATGCGGAACTCGCCCACGGCGGCGGTGATCTCGGTGCGGCGCGGCGAGGAGTATTTCTCCTTCATCTCGAGCAGCTCCTTTTTGATCAGCGCGAGCAGCTTTTCCTCGGAGGCGAGAATGCTGCGAAGCTCCTCGATGATGATCATGAGCTCGCGATATTCGGCCTCGATCTTGTCGCGTTCCAGACCGGTGAGTTGGTAGAGGCGCAGTTCGAGAATGGCGTCGGTCTGGCGCTCGGAGAGCGGATACTTGGCCATCAACCGCTCCTTGGCCTCGGCGCGATTGGAAGAGGCGCGGATGATCTTTACGAAGTCATCAAGGTTATCGAGGGCGATGATGTAGCCCTCGAGGATGTGGGCGCGGTCCTCGGCCTGCTTGAGGCGGAACTTGGTGCGGCGCGTGACGACATCGCGGCGGTGCTCGATGTAGCAGTCGATGAGCTCCTTGATGTTCATCTGCTTCGGACGCTTCTGGTCGAGCGCGAGCAGGGTGACGCCGAAGGAGGATTCGAGCGCGGTCTTCTGGAAGAGCTGGTTGAGGATCGGTTTGGCCTGTTCGCCACGCTTCAATTCGACGACGATGCGGGTGTTCTCGTCGGACTCGTCGCGCAGGTCGCGGATGCCGTCGATCGACTTCTGCGATACGAGCTCCGCGATCTTGGTGACGAGGTTGGCGCGGTTGACGTTGTAGGGGATCTCCGTGATGACGATCTGCTCCATGCCACCCTTGGTTTCCTCGGTGTGGGCGCGGCCTTTGATGCGGACAATGCCGCGGCCGGTGGTCAGGTAGCTGAGAATGCCCTCGCGCCCGGCGATGACGCCGCCGGTGGGAAAATCGGGGCCCTTGATGATTTCGCAGAGCGATTCAACGGAGATGCCGGGGTTATCGATGATGGCGCAGGTCGCCTCGATGAGTTCGTCGAGATTGTGCGGCGGGATGTTCGTCGCCATGCCGACGGCGATACCGGTCGAGCCGTTCATCAACAGGTTGGGCAGCGCGGACGGGAGGACGGTCGGCTCGGTCGTCGATTCCTTGTAGTTCGGGGCGAAATCGACGGTGTCCTCCTCGATGTTCTTGATGAGGTCCTCGGCGATTTCGTTCAAACGACACTCGGTGTATCGATACGCGGCCGGCGGATCGCCGTCCACGGAACCGAAGTTGCCCTGCGGATCAATCAGCGGGTAGCGCATGACCCAGGTTTGGGCGAGGCGCACGAGCGTGTCGTAAACCGATGAGTCGCCGTGCGGGTGATAGTTTTTCAGCACTTCACCGACGACGCCGGCGCACTTGTCGAACGAGCGATTGTGCAGCAGGCCTTCGCGCAGCATCGCGTAGAGGATGCGGCGTTGCACGGGCTTGAGGCCGTCGCGCGCATCGGGCAACGCGCGGGAGATGATGACCGACATCGAATAATCGATGTAAGCGGTCTGCATGATGTCGGTGATATTGGCCGACGAAAGTTTTTCAGAAGCGGTATACACGGAAAGAAAAGGGGCTACAGGCGGACGTGATTCAGACGTCGAGATAGGAGACGTTCAGGGCGTTGTCCTCAATGAACTGGCGGCGGGGCGGCACCTCGTCGCCCATGAGGAGGGTGAACAGCGCGTCGGCCTTGGCGGCGTCGTTGATGGAGACCTTCAGGAGGCGGCGCTTCTCGGGGTCCATGGTGGTTTCGAAGAGCTGCTTGGGATTCATTTCGCCGAGACCTTTGTATCGCTGGATCGAAAGGCCTTTGCGACCGAGCACCCGGATATGGGAAACGATATCGAGCGGGGCGAAGAGCTCGGTCTTGGTCTCCGACTTCTGGCCGGGATTCTCGGTGATGACGAATCGGGCGGTCTCGGTCGCGGTGAAACGATTGATATCGAGGCCGATTGCGGCGATGGCCTTGAGAAGCTTGGCCATCTCGTTGCTTTCGAAAATTTCGTGCAGCGTAACGCGGGTGGTGACCGCAGGCTTCTTGTCGGCGGCGTTGTCGTCGTGTTCGATCGAATCGGCATCAAGACCGTGGGCGGCGGTGAATTGGGCGCGGGCGGATTCGTCGCGCAGGAATTCGTGGCGCTCTTCGTTGCCCTCGCGAATGCGCGCGATATAACGCGGCAGAGCGTGCGTTTCGGGATCCCGAGCCTCGAGATATTCGGCGAGCGAGGCGCCGTAGCGTGAAACGCCGGTGCCGAGCTTTTCGAGCGCGGCGAGGTTCTCGACGATCTTGTCGATCTGCGCGGGCGCGAAGACATGCTGGTCCTTGAGGCGGGTGAGCACGACATCCTCGGAGCCGAGCTCGAGGAGGATGCGGTTGAGCTGTTCATCGTTGTCGATGTATTGCTCGCGCTTCTTGCGTTTGATTTTGTAGAGCGGCGGCTGGGCGATGTAGACAAAGCCCTTGTCGAACAGGCCGCGCATCTGGCGATAGAGGAAGGTCAGCAGCAGGGTGCGGATGTGTGAGCCGTCGACGTCGGCGTCGGTCATGATGATGACCTTGTGGTAACGCGCCTTGTCGGGATTGAAGGCCGACTCGTCCTCGCCGGTTCCGATACCGGTGCCAATGGCGGTGATGAGGGTGCGGATTTCCTCGTTGTTGAGCACCTTGTCGAGCTGGGCTTTCTCCGAATTGATGAGTTTGCCGCGCAACGGAAGAATCGCCTGGAAGCGACGGTCGCGGCCCTGTTTGGCGGAGCCGCCGGCGGAGTCACCTTCGACGATATAGAGTTCGGTGAGCGACGGATCGCGTTCGGAACAGTCGGCGAGTTTGCCGGGTAGTCCGCCGCCAGATAGGGCGCCCTTGCGGATGGTTTCGCGGGCCTTGCGGGCGGCTTCACGGGCGCGGGCGGCATTGAGACCCTTGTCGAGGACGCGCTTGGCGACCTGGGGGTTAGTCTCGAAGTGCATCATCAAGCCCTCGTAGGAGGCGGAGCCGACGATGCGCTCGACCTCGGGGGAAAGGAGTTTGACCTTGGTTTGTGATTCAAACTTCGGATCGCTGTGCTTGATCGAGATGACGGCGGCGAGGCCTTCGCGCACATCGTCACCGGTGATCTGCGGATCCTTGTCCTTCAGCATGTTGTTGGACTTGGCGAACTGGTTGATCGCGCGGGTGAGGGCGCTGCGGAAGCCGGAGAGATGGGTGCCGCCGTCGGGGTTGTGAATCGTGTTGGTGTAGCAGAGGACCTGGTCGTTGTAGGAATCGTTGTATTGCAGAACGACCTCGACGTGGATTTCGACCGGTTTGTCGTCGATGGTTTCCGAGATGATCTTCGTCATCCGGATCGGCTTGGGGAAGAGCGCGGTCTTGCCTTGGTTGAGCTGCTTCACGAACTCCTCGACACCGTCCTTGTAGTAGTAGGTTTCGGGCTTGGCGTTGGCGGGGCGCTCGTCGAGGAAAACGATTTCGAGGCCGGAATTGAGGAAGGCGAGTTCGCGCAGGCGTTGGGCGATGCGTTCGGCGACAAAGACGGTGGTCTCGCGGAAGATCTCCGGATCGGGCTTGAACGTGATGTAGGTGCCGGTGCCGCGGGCTTTGCCGATGACTTCGAGCTTCTTCATGGTCTTGCCGCGCTCGAATTTCATGTGGTGGACCTGGCCGCCGCGGGAAACCTCGACTTCAAACCATTCGGAGACGGCGTTGACGCACTTGGCGCCGACACCGTGGGTGCCGCCGGAGAACTTGTAACCGCCCTGGCCGTATTTGCCGCCGGAGTGGAGGGTCGTCAGGACGAGCTCGACGCCGGGCAGGCCGGACTCCTTGTTGAGGTCGACCGGAATGCCGCGGCCATTGTCGCGGATCGAGATGGAGCCGTCGACGTGGATATTGACCTCGATTCGCGAGCAATGGCCCGCGAGGTGTTCGTCGACCGAGTTGTCGAGGACTTCGGAAACGCAGTGGTGGAGGGCGCGTTCGTCGGTGCCGCCGATATACATGCCGGGCTTTTTGCGCACGGCTTCCAAGCCCTTGAGCTGGCCGAGTTGATCGGCGTTGTAAGCGTTGGAATTCGCTGGATTGGAAGCGGGGGTTGCGGAGTCGGCAGAGTCGGACATGAACGGGTTTGGTGAAGTGAAATTCGGAATGGGAAATCCTCGTTTGAAACGGTTCCGCACGCGAGGGTTTTTTTAGGAAAAAACCACCTCATAAGGGCCTTAATTTTGGCCATTACGGGGAGGTTTCAATTGACCGGGGTGGGGACAGCGGCAAGCTGGCGCCACCATGCTGAGTCCGGTGCTTGAAAAGCTGTTAATCCTGCAAGATCGGGACACAAAACGACTGGGCTTGGCGGCCCAAATCAAGGCCGTGCCGGCGGATGTCGCGCTGGTGGAGCAAAAGATTGCCGCGGAGAAGGCGGCCATCGATCAAGCCCGCGATGAGTTGCGGCACTTGGAGTCGCAAAAAAAGCTGCTCGAAACCGAGATTGGGTCCGCCGAGGACAAGCTGGCCAAATACCGCACACAGCAGCTGTCAGTGAAGAAAAACGACGAGTATCAGGCGCTGGGCCATGAAATCGCGACGATGGAGGGCCAGGTTGGCGAGTTGGAGGGCAAAGAGCTCGAAATCATGTATGCCATCGACGCGGCCAAGGAGCGTTTCAACGCCGCCGAAAAGGTATTGAGAGAAAATATTTCCGGACACGAATCGCGCATCGCCACGCTCAAAGAGCGCGAGACCAACCTAGAAGCCGAACTTGCCGAGGTGACTGCCGAGGTGGCCGCGGCGCGCGAGCCGGTCGGCGAACCGGCGTTGCGGGTTTATGACCGCATCGCGGCCCGGCAGATGCCGGTGGTCGTGCCGTTGCAACACGGCAAGTGCGGCGGGTGCCATTTGAAGGTTTCATCCGAGGTCGAATCCGCGGCGCGAGGTAAATCCGCGGACACCCAACTCGCGACTTGCGACCAGTGTGGACGCTTGGTTTATTGGGAATCCTAGTTTTGGGGCCTGATTGTCGCTCCGAGTTCTTTGATCCCAAGGTGCGGGTAATGCCGCGCCGGTTAGAAACTTGGAGAGGAAAGTCCGGACACCACCGGGCAGGATGCCGTGCGAGGGCGACCAAGCACGGGCGGCGCGCGTCAAGGCGCGTTGACGGACAGTGTCACAGAGAACAAACCGCCCGGCGGGCAACCGTCAGGTAAGGGTGAAAAGGTGGGGTAAGAGCCCACCGCGCCGCTGGTGACAGCGGTGGCACGAAAAACCCCATCCGGTGCAAGGCAAAATAGGAGACTGGGCGGCCCGTCCATTAGTCTCGGGTATGCCGCATCCGCCTACGCTCCACGCGAGTGGAGCTACGGCGCGACAAGTTCGCCGCGAGGCGGGCGTTGAGAGAAATGACAGTCGAACCCCGACTTGGTCGGGGGGAACAGAATCCGGCTTACCGGCCCCAAAACTAGGCCTTTATGGGATCAAAAATAACCCGCGTAAGCCGCGCGATCGGCGGCGGTGGTGAGTTCGCGCCATTTGGTGATGCCATAGGGATTGTCGGTATCGAAGTCCTCCAGCGATTCGTCGTAGTGAAATGCGGCGTTGCCCGTGACTTTGATGGTATCCGCGACAAATGAACCGCAGACGTCGCCGTTGCCGTTGATCGTCAGATCTGCGTTTGGCGCATAACAAAGGCCGGACAAAGTGCCGTTGCCCGCGATCTTGATGTCTTGGGCTATGCCGCTCGTGCTTGTGCCCCAAAGCTGGAAAGTCTGGGGTCGGGCGTTGGGATTGAGCAGGCCGTTGCCGGCGATACTGACATCGGCCTCGGTGTAGATGGTCAGCGAGGCTCCAGCGGCCAGATTGATGCCGGCGTTGCCAGCGATGGAAATGCCGGAGGTGCCGGCGCCCGCGGTGATGACGATTATGACGTCGCCCGTGATGTTAAGTTGCTTGGGGCCGCTCAGGCTGATGGACGGGATGCGCCAGGTTCCGCCGCCAAGGTTGGTGGTGTTGTTGATGGCCGCGATGGCGGTGCCGCCGCTTGGGGCTGTTACGGGTTCGAGGTTGGCGGTGAAGTCGGTTGACACGCTATTGGGGTCGAGCGTGCGCGCGGGCGTGCCGAACGGCCCGACGCGGCCATTGGGACCGACGCCGATGGCCGACAGCGAGGATCCACCCACGGCGGCGGTGCCCCAAATATCGGCATTGTTGACGCTGATGGTGGACGTGACATCGACACTGCCGATGCTGCCGGCGTCGTTGGCCACGCCTCCGCTATAAGGCACGATGACGGAGCCGTCGCCGTTGGGGTCGGAGTTCCAACTATCCACGGTGGCGTTGTTGCCGCTGAACGTAATCGAGTCCTTGGCCACGAGACCGAGAGCGAACTTGGAGCGCTTGCTTAAAGTGATCTCGATCCATTTCACGATGGGCGCGCCTTTGGGCAGGGTGATGGTGGATTTGCCGATGATCAGCGGACTCGCCCCGAGGCCGGTGCGGTCGGTGACGAAGACTTGAACGGCGCCGGTGACGTTGCCGCCGTAATTGTAGGTGCCGAATTTGTTGTAGGCGCTGTTGCCGGCACTCGTGTCCCAGGCCGTCCAACCGTTGCCGCTCGTGCGGTCTTCATTGTAGGACCACATGGCCTCCTCGATGCCCATTTCGACGAGGTTCATTGCCGCGTTGGCGTAGAACGTGCGGTCGGCCAATCGCACGGAGTTGAGGCTCAGGTTGATGTAGGTGCCCAGCGAAACGGCAATGACGGCGGAAAGCAACATGGCGACGATGAGAACGGCGCCGCGGTCGGAATGAGGGATGCGGTTATTCATGGCGATCAGGCACTGACGCTTTTGTTGCGGAGAATATAGCGCGCGGAGAGCACCGCGTTGGTGGCGGCCGCGGCCGTGACCCCTTTCATGGTGGTCTGGAGGGTCAGTTGGATTTGCTTCGTCTCAAGGTCGTTGCTGGCGACGTTGCTACCGCCGCCGGATACAAGCTTGTAGCGCTGAAACGCAAAGCTGGTGACGTTGCGCACGAGGGTGCGGGTGTCGGTCCCTTGGATGCGTTGAAAACTCCCTCCGCTGTAGGTGTAAATGACCGTGTAGCTCGACGCGGAGGTGGGAATCGTGAGCGTGATCTTGGTGCTGCTGGCCCAGGTGATGGCGGTGGCCATGCGCACTTCCTGGCTGAACTGCTCCATGGCGCGGCGTGATTCGGCCTCCATGACGCAGTAATTGGCGGCGTTGTAGCCGCTGCGTCCGATCATCAGGAATGCCTGCAGAATGCCGATCAGGATGAAAGCCGAGATGCCGGTGCTGATGAGAATCTCGGTCAGGGTAAAGCCACGTGTGACCCGGCGCCGGGCGCGATCAATGAGCGGTGTAGTAAAAGTCATAGAGGCCGTCCTTGCAGTAGCGGGTGACGTAACTGTTGCTGTGAGCGCGCCCGTCCTGCCCGTTCCAGGAAACCGTCAGCGTGATTTCACGCATGTTGCTCTTGGGGGTGGTGATGGTGCGGGTGCAGGTGAATTTGCTGATGATGTTGTTCAGCGTGGCATCGAGGGTCGTCGAGGACCCGGAGCTGATGATGGAGGAGATGTCGACAGTCTCACTGGTGGACAGGGCCGTGAGCTGGGCCCAATTGAGCAGCCGAATGTTCTCCATCTCGCTTTGCATGATTTGGGCGGCGAGGGTCGAATTGCGCGCGGTGTCGATGGCACGCATGCCGAAGGTAAGCGTGGTCAGCGAGGTGGTGATGCCGAGCACCATGATGGTGGCGGCGACCATGACTTCGACGATGGTGAAGCCGGATGGGGTTTTGCGGGTGCGCCTGAACAACATGCCGCCATGATAGATGGCAAGGCGGCATCGGGGTTAGGGGCGGAACGACTCCTTAAACAGGCTTATTACGAATAGGCCTGAATCGTCCAAGGGGGAGTCATTCAGGTCCCAAGCGGACCTACCACCCTGCAAACACGTCGGCATAAAGCGCGCGTTCCGCCGGGGTGAGAAGCTCCCGCCATTTGGAGATGCTGAATCCGGCGTTGTCGCCGAAGTCGGCCAGCGATTCGTCGTAATGGAAAGCGGCGTTGCCGGTCAGCGTGATTGTATTGCCGACGACGGAACCCATGACGTTGCCGTTGCCGTTGATTTTGACGTCGGCATTCGGCGCGTAAACCACGGCACGCAAGTCGCCGTTGCCGGCGATGTGGAGAAGCTGGGCGCCGATGGTGGGATTGGTGCCCCAGAATCGCGCGGTCATCGGCTGGACATTGGCGTTGGCCAGTCCTTTGCCGGCCACCTTGACGTCGCCCTCGGCGTAGAGGGTGAGACTCGAACCGTCGGGAATGATGAGTTTGGCATTCCCGGTCATGCTGAGGGCGCTGGCCCCGGACGGGGCGGTGAGCACCAAGGTGACATCGCCGAGGATGGTGAGGGTTTGATTGCCGCTGAGGCTGATGGAGTGCGTGCGCCATTTCGTGACCACGCCGGGCAGGCCGAGCACGGCGCCGACCGTGGGAATCGTGATGCCGTCGGTCGGTGCGGCGATGGTTTGAAACTCTGCGTTGAAATCCGTGGCGATGCGGCTCGTGTCGATCGACACCCCGTCAGGCGTATCGGCTCCGCGGATGGAGCCGTTGACACCGACCTGGGGTTGCGCGCCGCCGGTGAACACGTAGCCCCAAATGTCGGCTTGGTTGATCAGTGCGGCGGTGTTGTCCACTTCGTTGCTGGCCACGGTGCCCTCGTCGTTGCGCACGTCCTCACTGTATTCGATCGGCGCGGTGGTCGGATCGCCGTCGGGATCGGAGTTCCAACTGTCCACGCTGGTGTTGTTACCGTTGAACGTGATCGATTTGCGCGCAACGAGCCCGTTGGCGAACCAACTGCGTTTTTGCAGCGTCAATTCCATCATGCGCGTGACCGGCGCGCCGGTGGCGGGATTGACCGAGGCGAGGACGACGATTTTCGGCGCGTCGCCGGCCGCCGGGGCGGTGTTGCCGACGTAGGCCTTGACCCAGCCGGTGGTATTGGCGGTGAAATCGAAATCGGAGAACTTGCGCCAGGCGGCGCTGCCGCTGGTGCTCCAACCAGTCCACGCATTAGCCTGGCCTTCGGCGGCGCGATTGAAGGACCAGAGCGCCTCCTCCGCACCGGCCTCGACAAGATTGATGGCGGCGTAACCTTGGAAAGAGCGGAAGGCCTGTCGCGCGGAGTTGAGATTCAGATTGAGGTAACTGCCCAGCATCAGCGCGATCACCGCGGCCATCAGCATTGCCACGATGAGCATGGCGCCGCGCCGGTCGCGCCAACGGGAAACTGGAAGTGGGCGGGGCATCAATTGGTGACGCGCTTGTTGCGCAGCAGGTAGCGTGCGGAGCGGCTGGCCTGGGTGGTGGTGCCGACAGTGTTGGCCGAGCGCGACGCGGTCAGGTTGATCTGGATGAGCTTTGTTTCGAGATCGTTCGCGGCGGTGTTGTCGGTCACGCCGTTGACGTCGAGTTTGTAGCGGGCGAAGGCAAAGCCGGGGTCGACATTGCGCACGAGCACGCGGCGCGGTTGCGCGGAGTTGGCCGGGCCGGTTACGCGGTAGAAGCAACCCGCGGTTTCGCCAGTGGAGGCGGGATCGTAAGCATAGGTGACCAGGGCAGAACCGTTGCCTGCCGTGGGGAGATAAAGCGTAATGCTCTGCGGGCCGTTCCAAGTGATGTTTTTGGCCATGCGCGCGTCGTTGGCAAAGGTGTCGAGGCCGCGGCGCAGCTGGGCCTCCATTTCGCTGTAGCCGCTGGAACTGAAACCGGCGCGACCGATGAACAGAAACGCACTGAGCACGCCCGTGAGCACAAGCGTGGAGATGCCCGTCGCCACCATGACTTCGACGAGTGAAAAACCAGCGCGACCGCGCCGGGAATCAATGCGCGGTGTAGTAGTAGTCATAGAGTCCGGTCTTGCTGTAACGGGTGATGAAGCGCGCGGTGTGCGGGCGGCCGTCGAAGCCCTGCCAGTTCGAAATAAGCGTGATCTCCTTCATGCCCGACTTGAGATCGCTGATGACGCGCTTGCAGGTGAAAACGGTGCGTGCGGAGGTTTGCGTATCGTCGGTTGATACCACCGTTTCACCTGCGTCTTGCAGCGATTGCAACTGGGACCAGCTTTTCAGCCGCAGCCGTTCGAGTTCACTCTGCATGACCTGCGCGGCGTAGGAGTAATTGCGCGCCGAGTCCACGGCGAGCAGCCCGCGTTGCAGCGTCGTGATCGCAGTGGTGATGCCGAGCACCATGACGATCGAGGCCATCATGACTTCGACGAGACTGAAACCGCCGCGGCGCCGAAACGGGGTGTTGCTGCCGCGGGTGGCCGGGTGGCCCTGTGCCTCGGTGTTTTGCACGTAGATGGCGGCGGCTTGGGCGCGGCGCCTTACATGCAGTTTTTCGAAGACGTTGATCAGGTAATTCTTGACCGTGTTTTCGCTGAGATTGAGCCGCGCGCCGACTTCCTTGTTGGTGAGGCCCTCGGCGACGAGTGCCAGCACGCGGTTTTCCTGCGGGGACAATATGGCCAAATCATCGCTGGCGCCGGCCCCGCCGCCGCTGCGCATGAGCTTGAGCACGCGCTCGGTGACATCGGGCGCGAGAATGGACTGGCCGGAGGCGACATCGATGATCGCCTGAACCAAGCCGGCCGGGTCGATTTCCTTCATCAGATAGCCGTGCGCGCCGGCGGCGACGGCCTCGTAAACAAAGGTGTCGGTCGAGTGCGAAGTGAGAATGAGCACGCGGGTGCGGGGGTGCCGCTCCAGCATGCTGCGGCACGTTTCGAATCCGGTGCCGTCGGGCAGCCGGATGTCGAGGAGAACGACGTCCGGGCGATGTTGATCACAGGCGGAAATGGCCTCGGCATTGGTGGCCGCCTCGGCGACCACTTCGATGGCGGGATTGGTGGCGGTGGCGACGACGGCGCGGATGCCATTGCGCACCAAGGCACTGTCCTCGACGATGAGTATGCGGATCGGAGCGGGCATGCTTAGAGGATGGGGTTGAGGTGGAAGGTGAGTTTCAGGCTGACGCCGTGACCGGGTCGCGCATCGAAAGCCAGCCGTGCGCCCATGTCCTGGGCGCGGCCGGAGAGGTTGGCCAAGCCGCGACCCTGATGATGCGGGGCCTTGGGATCGAATCCGACGCCGTTGTCGCGAATGACGAACACAAGCGTGTCGGCGACGGCCTTGAGGGAAACCGTGATCAACGTGGCCTGACCGTGGCGCAGCGCATTGCTGACGGCCTCGCGGGTGATCTGCAGGATGTTGGCCCGTTGTGAGAGCGTGAGCCGCTGGGCGACGGCATCGTCGATCTCGCATGCGGTTTCGACGCCCGAGGTTGCCAGCACGCTGGCCACGGCTTGGGCGAAGGTTTGTTGGTTGAGCGCCTCGGGTTCGAGACCGGTGATGAAGTTGCGCAGATCGAGGATGGTTTCGTTGAGGGCGTCGCGGCTCTCTTCGAGTTTTGCGGTGATGTCAGACTGATCGGCGTGCAGCCGGTTCTTGACCAAGCTGAGACTCATGCCGGTGGCGTAGAGCGATTGGATCACGCTGTCGTGCAGGTCGCGGCCGAGCCGGATGCGTTCTTCCAAGGCGCGTTGCAGATTGGTCTCGCTTTCGTGGAGGGCGTTGCGCTGCGCAATGGATTCCGCGAGCAGATTGGCAACCGCGCCCATTTCGTCGCGCCGGCCGCGCAGGGGCTGAATCGCGTCGCTTACGCCGGAGGAGAGACTTTGTTGGATCAGTGACAACGGGTGCAGCACCCAAAGGCGCAAACTGAGGGCGAGGCCGATGATCAAGGTGAAGCCGAATGCGACCAGCAGCAGCGTAGGCAGCATGGCTTCGGCGAGCAATGGCTGCGCGACCGGCGCATTCCCGCTCAACCTGAGTTCACCGATCAGGATCCCCCGCCAGTCATGCAAGGGAAAAGAAACGGTGTAGCGATCCGTTGGCTGCGGTTTATCGGCTGCGGAATTGACCTCCGCCGACAAGGTGCCGCCGGCCAGCTCGCTGATGCGGGCGAGTAAATCCGGCGTCCAGCTGCGCACGATCATCAACCACTGGTTTTCATCCAGCGGGGCGCAGGCGGCTTGGCGCAATACCGTGCCGTCATAAAACCAAAACACATCTCCGTCGGGGGAAAGGCTGTTGCCGAATGCAGCGCCGAGTGGCGGCGGGCTGGCTTGATTCCCGTTTTCCGTCCATGGTTGAAAGCCGTTGCTGGCGCTGAACCGCCAGGCTTCCATGGCACTTGGATCGGCCTTGAAGTTTGCCGCTGATTGCGTGGCCAGCAGGGCGGCCTGGCGCTGCCAAGCGCGGCTATCGGTATTGACCCAATGGGCAAGAAATGCCGCTTGCTCGCGCTCGAAATCTTCGCGGTGCTCCGCTTGCGCAACCGTGGCGAAGTGCCGCAGAATCAACAGCACCGCGCAGAAGCCGATGACCAGTGAACCCAAGATCAGGGTGAAACGGAACCTGATGTTCATGCCTGCCCGCCGTGGTCCGCAAATTCCGCATGACTCGTCCGCGCCCAATGGCAGCTTCCTGTGTAATCACGGACGATGGTGTGCATAATACACCCTAGCTTAGCCCCTTCTACAGGAAGGAGGGTAGGGGCATTGAGGCCGCGATAACAGGCCTATCAAATAGGCCTGTTATTACCTAATTGGTATTTTGGGTGGCTTGGACAAACATGGCCGCGGCTTGTGAGCGGCGCTTGACCTTCAATTTTCCAAATACGCTGACCAGGTAGTTCTTGACCGTGTTTTCGCTCAGATTGAGCTGTTGCCCGACTTCCTTGTTCGTGAACCCTTCGGCCACCAGGGCGAGCACTTTGCGTTCTTGGGCGGAAAGCAGGGCGAGTTCTCCAGTCGCATCACTATTGCCGCCGGAGCGGATCATGCGCAGCACGCGCGAAGTCACATCCGGGGTGAGCACGGAACGGCCGGCGGCGGTATCACGGATCGCTTTGATCAAGCCGCTCGGGTCGAGTTCTTTCATCAAGTATCCATGCACCCCGGCGATGACGGCGTTGTAGACCAGTTCGTCGTTGGTGAAAGACGTGAGGATCAGGATGCGGCACTTCGGGGCCACGCGCAGGATATCTGTCGCGGCATCCAATCCCGAGCCGTCAGGCAGACGGATATCCAGCAAAATAATATCAGGCTGCAGTTCCTTGGCCATCGTGATTGCGTCCTTGATGGTGCCGGCCTCGCCCACTACATGGATGTCGTTCTCGGGTTCGAGGGTGATGACCGAGCGCACGCCTTGGCGGACGAGCGCGCTGTCATCGACGAGAAGTATGGAGATGGGGGCGACGGTGGTGGACATGGATGGATTACAAGGGGATGCGAAGCCGGATGATGGCACCATGGCCGGGTGCGCTTTCTATGTCGAGTTTTGCACCCAACTCCGTCGCGCGATCGCGAAAATTGTGCAGGCCATGGCCGGGAGTCTTGACCTTGGCCGGATCGAAGCCGCTGCCATTGTCCGTGGCGGTGAAATCCAGTTCACCGGCCGGTGATTTGTGCAGGCTGACATGAAAGCGCGTGCAGCCCCCGTGACGAATGGCATTGCTGCCGGCTTCCCGCACAATTTGCAGCAGGTGGGCGCGCAAGTCCATGGGCAGGTCGGTGTCAATGTCTGGATCGATATCGAGGGTGCACTCGACCGCCAGGCCGCCACGCATGAAGTCGAGCAAGGTGCGCAACGCGGCCTCGAATCGTTGCGTCTGTTCGCTCTCCGGTTCGAGGCGGGTGATAAAGTTGCGCACATCCTTGATGGTCGCGTTGAGTTCGCGCCGGGTCTGCTCGAGCAGTGCGATCGCCCGTTCGGGATCCTTGCGCACGTTGGCCTGAATGCTGGCGAGACTCATACCCGAGGCGTAAAGGGTCTGAATGACGCCGTCGTGCAAATCACGCCCGAGCCGCGCGCGTTCGTCCATCGCCGCCTTGAGGTCCTCCCGGTCTTGGAAGGCGGATTTGATCAAGTTGGCCACGCGCCCGAGTTCGGATTTTTCCACAAGCATGCGTTCGAGCGGCGCGGTATCCTTCGTGCTCAGGCTGTTGCTGATGCGGGACAAGGGCTGCAGCACCCAGCGATGGCTTAAGAACATGACGGCACCGATGGCCAAGCCGCCGTAAATCACAAAGATCATGGCTTCCCACCAATCCGTGTCGGAGATTTGGCGCAGTTCCGGCGAGACATAGGTGATGTCCAGCGAGCTGATGGGTTTTCCGTCCAATCCCGGCAGCTCACGATGAAGATGGATCTTGAACAGATGTTCGTTCATGACCGTATGGGTGTGTCCGGTTTGGTCGATTGACACCGTGCTCGACAGGATGCGGGACAGCTTGCTGATCAGGGCGGCGTCCCATTTGCGCCCGACCGCCAAATAGCCGTAAACCTCGTCGGTCTCGTCCCAACCGATCGAGTGGGTGATGGGGGCGCCGCGAATTTCATACAAATCGCCATCAATGATCTCGAAAAAATGAACCAATTTTTCCTCCCGGAGTTTTCTCAACAGGACTTCGGGAGCCGGCGGCTTTGGTCCGGTTGATTCGGTGGCGTCAAAATCGTGCGAGTAGAAAAGCGAACCATCCAAGCGGAATACCCAGACATCCTCGGTCTCATAGATATCCGAGGCCGAGAGCAGGTTGATCTCAGCCCAATCTAGATCCGGCTCGGCGCCTTGGACGAAGTCCACCATCTCAGTCCACTGGGCGTATTCGTAAACGAACTTTTCTACCGAGGAACCCAGCATCAACATGACTTGCTCGGTCAGGTTTGCACGCTGCTTGCGGATATTCTCCAAGATCAACGCCGATTCCTGCCGCTCGTAGAAATAGAGCGCGCTTACGCCACTACCCAAGCCCACACACAACAGGCCGAACAGGATGATGAAGCGGTATTTTAGCGGCATTTCGGAAAAATCGGGTCATTCCGCTTCATCTTGTGCCCGGATGCAAGTATTCCGGGTTTGGCTTTCGGCCACAGATTACCGTTGACTCGGCTGCGGAGGTTTGAGTTTTTGACCGACCTTTTAATTCGATCCACCCATGGCCAACACCAAATCTGCCATCAAGAACGCCCGCAAAAGCCAGCGTCTGACCACCCGCAACAAAAACACCAAAACCCGTCTCAAGACGCTCCACAAGAAGCTGGTGGCTGCTGAGCAGGGTGGTGATGTCGCTGCCGCCAAGGCCGCGGCCTCGACCTACATTTCCGCGATGGACAAGGCCGTGAAGTCGGGCGTCGTGCACAAGAACGCCGCCAATCGCGCCAAGGCGCACGCTGCCAAGCACCTCGCCGCCAAATAAGGCCCGAGTCAGCATTGCTTCCGAGCCCGCACTGCCATCGTGCGGGCTTTTTTGTGACCTGATGCAATAATCGCGGGGTGGGTCAGCGGTTGTCCCAGCGGATTTGGTAGATTGGGCTTCTTTCCCGCACACCCTTTCTTAACCCTGTTATCGCATGACGCCCGCGCCGGCCACGATCCACCGACGTTTCCTCGATTGGAACCTGCCGTTGCTGCCGCAGGCGGTCGAGGGGCTGGCCGCCGGGTGGGACGGTGCCGGGCCGTTGAATCTGGCCGATGCACTCGTGCTGGTGCCAACGAAACAGGCGGGCCGGCGGTTGCGCGAGGCGCTTGCGGCTTATGCGTCCATCCGTGGCCAGGCCGTCTTTCCTCCGCGCGTGCTCACGCTCGAAGCCTATGTCGCGGAAGCGGTGACGGCCAACGATCTGGCCACGCGCCTCGAATCGCAGCTGGCGTGGGTTCAGGTGTTGCGTGCGGCTGATCTGGAGGAGTTTCGGGCGGTGTTTCCGATTGACCCGCCGGAGCGGAATTTTGCCTGGGCCCTGCGCTTGGCCACAGATTTCGGGCGTTTGCAGGATGCCCTGGCGGAGATCGGGCTCGGTTTTGCCGACGTGCCGGTGCGGGTGGGCCGGCAGTTTACCGAATATGAACGCTGGCGGCAGTTGGCGGAACTCGAACGCCGTCAAACCGCGGTTTTGGCGAAGAGTGGATTGCGCGATGCCACGGCGGGGCGGCTGAGCGGTTTGGTGTCGGCTCCGGTGCCCGGCGGAATCGCGCGCATCATCGTGTTGGCCACGCCGGATCCGCGCCCGGTCGCCTTGACCTTGCTGGCAAATCATTCCGCCCACGTGCCGGTTGAGGTGTGGATTTTTGCGCCGGAGGACGGAGCGGCGGCTTTCGATGACTGGGGACGCCCTGCTCCCGCGGAGTGGACGCAGCGGAGGTTGTTGACGGAGAACTTCAAGGATCATGTTGCCTTGTGCGCCGATCCCGAGGCTCAGGCCGAACGCGCCGCGACGATGGCCGCAGCTTATGCGGACGATGACGGGCTGCTGGCCGTCGGAGTGTTGGATCCTGACATCATGCCGCTCTTGGAAACCGCGCTGCGTGAGCGCGGCCTGTCCGCTTACAATCCGGCCGGCCAACCGCGCCGCGGCGATCGGCTGTATCAATTGCTGACGGCGCTGGCCAATCTGGTTGCGGACGATTCGTTCGCCAACGTCTGCGCGCTGGCGCGGCACCCCGATGTGTTGCACGCGCTCGAAGCCCAATCCGGTTCGCATTTCACCGCGGCCGGTTTCTTGATCGCGCTCGATCAACTGCAGGCGCGGCATTTGCCCGCCGATCTGGGCGCAGCGCTGCGTTATTGGCGCGGCGGTGACGAACTGCGCCGCATTGCGGCCTGGCGCACCCAAATCAAACGGGATGGCTTTCCGGAAAACATTGCGGGGGTCTTGGCCGAGATTTTTGCCGGTCGAACGTTCGATCCCCGTCAACCGGGCGAAGCCGCGCTGGCCGAAGCCGCCGGAGTCTGGACTGACACGGTGGGGGAGGTCGTGCGCGCGGGCCGACGGTTTCCGCGATTGACCGCAACGGAGGCGTGGGAATCGGCGCTGCGACTCTACGCCGCGAGCATGGATTTTCCCGACAAACCGGCCGGCGCGCTGGAATTGCAAGGCTGGCTGGAGCTCGTGTGGGAAGATGCGCCCCACTTGGTGGTGGCCGGGCTCAACGACGGGCTCGTGCCGGCGGCAATCAGCGGCGATCCGTTTTTGCCGGAGAGTTTGCGCGAGCTGCTCGGACTCAAGACCAATGCCATGCGACTCGCGACCGATGCGTATTACCTGCACGCGCTGACGGTGTCGCGGGCGCGCACCGGCCGGCTCGACATTCTGCTGGGGCGCGTATCGGCGAGTGGCGAACCTTTGCGACCTTCGCGCCTGCTCTTGCGTTGTGCCGATGCGGATCTGCCTGAACGCGTGAATTGGCTGTTTCGCGAACTGCCGGCGGCCGCGGCGAATCTGGCGTGGACCCGGGCGTGGCGGTTGCGCCCGCGGCAAGTTGACGTGCCCACGAGGCTGGCGGTGACGGCTTTGCGCGCCTGGCTGGATTGCCCGTTCCGCTTTTATCTTTCGCGCGGGTTGAAAATGGAACCGGTGGATCCGGCCAAGACCGAACTTGATGCGCTGGACTTCGGCACGCTTTGCCATGCCGCGCTCGAGGCGATGGGCAATGACCCCGACCTGCGCGACTGCACCGACGCGGGCAAGCTGCGGGACTTTCTGCTTGCGGCGTTGGATTCAGCCGCCGAGCGCCAGTTTGGTCGCGAGCTCTCGCTGCCTTTGCTCGTGCAAATGGAATCGGCCCGGCAACGCCTGGGTTTTGCGGCGGAATTGCAGGCCACGACGCGGGCGGAAGGTTGGCTGATCGAACGCGTCGAATGGAAATTCGAGTTGCCGGTGGGCGCGTTCACGCTGGCGGGAAAGATTGATCGCATCGACCGGCATGAAACCACCGGCGAAATTCGCGTGCTGGATTACAAGACCTCGGATCGCCCGGTGAATCCGGTCGAGGCGCATTTGCGCGGACCACGCCGCGATGAAGCCCCGCGCGAGTGGATGTTGACTGATGGCGTGAAACCGCGGGTTTGGTGCGATCTGCAACTGCCGGTTTATGAGCGCGTGGCCGCGGGTTTGTTTCCGGGCGCGCGGCTGACCTGCGGCTATTTCAATCTGCCCAAGGCGGTGACCGAAACCAATATTGCGCTTTGGGAGGATTACACGCCGGAGGTGGCGGCATCGGCCTGGCGTTGCGTCGGGGGTGTGATCGCGGCGATTGCCCGGCGCGAGTTCTGGCCGCCGCGTGAATTGTCCGGACGTGATGCGGAATACGATGATTTTGCGCCGCTGTTCCAACGCGGTGCCGCCGCGAGCATCGAGTGGACGGGAGGCGCCCCGTGAATCCCGGCCATGAGATGATCCTCGCGTCGGCGGGCTCGGGCAAAACCTACGCGCTGACTAATCGGTTCGTGAAATTGCTGACGCTCGGCGCCAAACCGGAACGCATCGTGGCGCTGACCTTCACGCGCAAGGCGGCGGGCGAGTTTTTTGATGCGATCCTGCACAAACTCGCGCACGCCGCGAGGGACCCGCAGGCCGCGGTGCGGTTGGCCGGAGAGATTGACGCGCCGGGTTTCGGATCGCCGGAATTCGGGCGGCTCCTGCGCGAAGTGGCCGACTCCATGCACCGTTTGAGATTGGGGACGTTCGACGGGTTTTTCGCGGGCATCGTGCGCAATTTCCCGTTCGAACTCGGTCTGGCGGGTGAGTTCGAAGTGCTTGAAGAACACGCCGCGAAAACCGCGCAAGCCCGTGTGCTGCGGCAACTGTTGTCGCGTGCCGGCAAACTCACGAAAGAGCAGCACGCGTTTATCGAGGCGTTCAAATTGGCGACATTTGGCCGCGAGGAGAAACGGCTTACCGACAAGTTGGTGACGTTCCTGCAGGACAATCAGGAGGCGTTTTTGGCGGCGCCGGCGAGCACGGCATGGGGCGATGCCGCGCGCATCTGGCCGGAGGGATGCGAATGGTTGGAAGCGGATGAAGACGCGGTGGCGGCGATCGACGCAATGCAGGCGTGGCTGGCGCGCACGCCGCTGGAGACCAAGCAGGCGGGACGTTGGACAGATTTTCTGAACGCGGTGGCGGTCTGGCAGCCCGGGGCGGAACGGCCGCGCGAATTGGACTACGTTTTGCTCAAGGCGCTGGAGTCATGGGATGAGCTCAAATCGGGCGGCGCCACGTTGAAGTTTGATCGCAAGGCGCAGGAGCTTGATGCGCCCGCCTGTGCGGCGCTGGTCGTGCTGGTGCGCCGCGTGATGCATGGCGAATACCTGCGCCGGTTGGCGATGACGCGCGGCTTGTGGGCGGTGATCGCCGCATACGAAACCATTTATCACGAAACGGTCCGTCGTGCCGGCCGGCTGACTTTTGCGGATGTGCAACGATTGCTGTTGCCGGCGGAAAACGGCGGTCGCGTCCTCTCCGCGGCGGAGGCGGGTGAGGGGCGGTTGCTGATCGATTACCGGCTCGATGCCGGGATCGACCATTGGTTGCTGGATGAATTTCAGGACACGAGTCATGAACAATGGTCGGTGTTGAAAAACCTGATCGACGAGGCGGTGCAGGATTCGTCCGCGGCGCGCAGTTTTTTCTACGTCGGTGACGTCAAGCAATCGATCTACGAGTGGCGCGGCGGTGATCCGCGTCTAATGCGCGAGATTTTTGATTTCTACAACGTGGCACCCGGCACGATTGCAGAGCGGCACCTCGATGATTCCTGGCGGTCCTGTCCGCCCATCATCGCGATGGTCAACGCGGTGTTTGGTGCGGCGGAGGTGTTCGAGTCTTTCTTTCCGGGTGGTGCCGGAGCGGAATGGAATCGGGAATGGCGCGATCATCGCTCGGCCCGTGAATCGCTCGGCGGTCAGGCCGCGTTGTTTCTGGCTGAGGACAAGGCGGGCCGGTTTGCCACAACGCTGGCGTTGCTGCGCGAGCTGCCCGCGCCGTGTCCGGATTTCTCCGTGGCGGTTTTGGTGCAGCGCAATGATACCGCGGCGGAGCTGGCCGATTACCTGCGGCGCGAAGGCGGCATCGCGGCGTTGGCCGAGGCAGACTTGCAAGTCTGCGCGGATAACCCGGTCGGCGCGGCTTTGCTTTCGCTGGTGCACGCGGCGGCCTTTCCCGGCGACACGCTGGCCTGGGAGCACGTGCAAATGTCCCCGCTGGGCGGCGTGCTTGCGGCGGCGGGCGTGGATGAGCCGGAGAAACTGACTCGGCGGGTTCTGGGACAAATCGCCGACGTTGGGTTTGCCGCGACTTTGCACGGGTGGTGGCAACGTTGGGAACGGGCCGCGAATCCGGATGCGTTCACGCGCCGACGGGTGCATCAATTTCTGACCGCGGCCGCCGAGTTCGACGAAAGCGGACGCCGGGATGTGGCGGAGTTCGGGCAGTTCATGACGCGCTACACGTTGCGCGAACCCGATTCCGCGGCGGTGGTGCGCGTGATGACGATTCACAAATCAAAAGGGCTCGGTTTTGACGTCGTCATTCTGCCCGATCTCGAGGGTCAGAAACTGGAACAGGCCCGCGGTGGTCTGGCGGTGCATCGGGACGACGAGCATGCCGTCGAATGGGTGTTGGACCTGCCGCCGGGCGATCTGGCCGCGGCGGATCCCGTGCTGGCGGCGCATCTGCAGCGGGCCGAGTCGCGAGGTGGTTATGAAAAGCTCTCGTTGTTCTATGTCGCGATGACGCGGGCCAAGCGCGGGTTGTATGCCGTGATTCAGGAACCCAAGAAATCCTCAACCTCGCGCAACTTCCCGCGGCTGTTGATGGAGACGTTGCCCAGCCAGAACGGGACGGTGGCGGTGGGCGGGTTGCATTTGCCCGGCGCCTACTCCGTGGGCGATTCATCCTGGCATAGCCGGATGGAGCCGCGCGAAATCGATGAAACGACGGCGCTGCCGCCCCGGCTCGCTGGCGATCGCGGGTCGCGTTCGCATCGGTTGGTGGCCAAACGTCCCAGCGACACTCATCGCGGCACGTTGTCGGCCGGCGCGCTTTTCGCGGCCAAGCCGGATGGGGATGCGCGAGAGTTCGGCCGGACGGTGCACGCTTTGTTTGCGCAAGTGGCGTGGCTTGATGGGCCGCTGGCGGATGACCGGCGCGCAGCCTTGAACGAGCAAGGCGAGGCCGGCGCCGAGGTTTTGGCGTGCTTGGTGGCGCCCGCATTGGTCTCAATCTGGGCGCAAGTGCCGGGGGCCGAGCTTTGGCGGGAGCGTGCCTTTGAAGCCGTGATTGACGGGGTTTGGATAACTGGAATTTTTGACCGGGTCGTGGTCGAGCGGGATGCGGCCGGCAAAGCCACGCGGGCGACGGTTTACGACTTCAAGACCGACGATACGATAGCGGGCGCGGTCGAGCGGCACGCTCATCAACTTGAGTTGTATCGTGCGGCGGCGGCCCAATTGGCGGGCCTGCCGGCGTCGTCGGTGGCCTGCTTTCTTGTCATGACTCGCGCCCGGCAGGGCTTGGAGGTGACCATTGGCTGAGCGTTTTCGCCCGAAAACTTCATGCTTTACACGGAAAACCCGATTCCGCACGTTTTCCGGTTCACTTTCATCATCATGGGTAATCTTAAGAAGAAACGTCGTCTCAAAATGTCGCAGCACAAGCGCCGCAAGCGCTTGAAGGCCAACCGCCACAAGAAGCGCACGTGGTAATTTTTCACCGCCGTCCCGCTGACGGCGGTGCCAGCGCCTTTCGCCAGACCCGCCGGAGCATCCCGGCGGGTTTTTTTCGTAGTGCGCCATTAAAGAAATGGTAAATGGCGACAGGGTAGCGGTTAAGGAGGTTGTTTAGACTTGTCATGATGCATGTGAGTTGCGAGTTTCCCGGCCCCACAACACCACCAACCGCAGACAGCGCCCTGATGTAGGATTCATCACCGGACGCCGGCTGTGTCCCCACCAGCACAGATTTTCGTCCAGCGCATGCTTTTTTCCTCCAAATCAAAAGGGTTTTTTGTCGAGAAGAGCGCCCATACGGTGTTGCTGGCGCGGACGTCGTCGGCCAATGCCCCCATGGTGGTGGAGGAAGTGCGCGAGTGTGCCGCCGACGATGCAGAGGCACTGGCGGCGGCGATGACCGAGCTTCAGCCCAAGAAGGCTCCGAGTGGTTACATGCAGGCGGTGTGCGGGGTTTATCCATCCAAGCGCGTGGTGCGCCGCGTGAGTTTGGAGCCCAAGCGTCTCAAGGATCCCGCCTACCTCGGGGAGGTCCTCAGCCAGCAACTGCGCATCGAACCCGACAAATACACCACGGTGGTGCTCAATGCGAATGACGGCGCGGACTTTGATGCTGCCCGACCGAACCCGCAAAAGGATGTGATTTTCGGCGCGATTGGCGGGGAGGAAATTCTTCGCACGCAAGAGCAGTTGCTGGAGGAGGGGATCTATCCGGACCGGCTTGAGCTCGGCTCTCTGTCGGTGCTCGGGGGATTGATCGATTATTTGAAATTCACTGATGACAGCACCTCGGTTCTGGTTTTGGAGGCGGGTCCCGATGTGACCAATTCCTACATTGTGACCGCCGGCGGGGTGGAGGCATCGCGACCAATTCCGCAAGGCTACGATTCGATGATCCCCATCGTGCAAAGCGAACTCGGACTCAAGGACGCCGAGTCGGCGCGAAAGCTGTTTTTCTCCAATACATTTGATTTCACCGGCATGGGGCCGGTGCTCATCAAGCGACTGATCAAGGAGCTGCAATCTTCGATCGGGTTTTACGAAGTGCAGACCGGACAATCCGTCGGTCTGCTCTACAGTTTGCTCCTGCCAGCCAAACTCGCCTGGCTTGATGGTGCCATCGCCAGTGGCATGGGGATTCAATCTTTGAAGATCGATCCAGCCGACTGGCTGGCATCCCGCCAGGTCACGCTGTCCGACAGCGTCAAGGCCAAGGTCGATGCCCGCTGGTTCGGGCTGTTCAGTCTGATGGTCAACCACAACCTGGCAAACGCCACCGCCCAAGATGCTGTCGCTGAAAAAAAAGCCTGAAGCGGCCGGTCCGCAGACGCCGTCGTGGCACCCGAATTTCCGCAACTACGAGGCGTTGCCGGACACCAAGGTGGTGCGCACCGCCTTCTTTATCAATGGAGGCGCGGTTGCCCTGGCCTTGGCGCTCCTGATCTATTTGGGCGTCGGCGAACTTGATTTGCACAGCCTCCGCAGCCAGGCGGCTGATGTGCAGGCCCAGATTGATCGGGACAAGTCCGCCAGCGATGCAGCTGTCGCCAAATTCCGTAAATTTCAGGAACAGGAAAAGCGTATCAAGGAAGTGAACGATTTTCTCAATGCGCGCCCCAGTGTGGCCGAATTGCTGGCAAACCTCAGCAAGACATTGCCGGTCAACGTGGCCATTGATCGCTTCGAGCTGACACAGGATCGCCTGACCTTGCGCGGCACCGTCCGCGGGTCGCCGGACAAGGCGAGTGGGTATGCTTCCGGTTATGTCGAATCGTTGCGCAATGCGCCGGAATTCAAGTCCCTCTTCAGTGAGGTCAACCTGACCAACCTGACGCGCGTGCCATCCACTGGGCGGCTTTCCATCGAAGTCGTCATCAAACTGGTGACCGAGGAGAAAAAATAACCATGGCTATCTCCAACGAACAGCTTCTTGCCGCCATCAAGAAAAACCCGGTTGTGACGGTGTGCATTGTGATCGTGCTGGCGTGTGGCGTGGGATTCTACCTGCGCCAAGGCGATTTGCCTGCGGCGGAACAGCAACTTGAGGATCTCTCCAAACAGGGGCGCCGGATGAGCGCCAACATCAAGAACTCGGTGCGTTTGGACGAGGAGTTGCAATTGCTCGCGACCGCGAATGAGCAGATTGAAAAACGGCTCGTCGAAGCCGGCCGCCTTGCGGACAACCTGCAGTATTTCTACGAGCTCGAGGCCGCCACCGGTATCAAGCTGATTGATCTGCGCCAAGTCGCCGCTTCCCCTATCGGGCGCGGACCGGCCAAACAAACCCTGTTTTCCCCCGTCAATTTCTCCGTCGCGCTCAACGGCACTTATGAGCAGTTGATGGACTTTTTGCAGCGGCTTGAGGGCGGCCGACACTTTTGCCGTGTGCTTACCGCGGACTTCTCACCGCTCTACGCCGAGGGCGGCGCTGTCGGTCTCGCCCGACCGGACGAGCTGACGCTCACCCTCTCGATCGAATTGCTGGGCAAATCGACCTCATCATGAAAACGCGCGCTTTTATCCTGACCATCCTGGGCGCGGTCGGCCTGGCCGGCCCGGCATGGGCGCAGGCCGCCGATGTCTTCCCGCCGTTGCGGCGCGAAGCTACGATGAAACTGGCGGGCGAGTTGCTCGCCCCGCGGGATTTCAGCGTCAAACCGGAGAATGCCGTTTCGCCGTTTGCCCCGCCCGCCTTCGATCAGCCGGATCCCGAGGAACTGCGCGCCCAGCGCGAGGCCGCGGCCGCAGCCGCGGCGGCCGGTGTCGTGGCCAAACCGACCAGTGATCGCGGTGTGCTCGAAAAACTGGCCGAACTGATCGTGCCGAGTGGCATTGTCCGCCTCGGTGGTCGCGAGATTCTCCTCTTTGGTCAAAAAAAGCTCAAAGTCGGCGACCGCCTCACAATTACCTTTGAAGGTTCCGATTACGACTTAGACATCACCGCCATCGGGGCGAACACCTTTACCCTTCGCTACAATCGCGAGGAAATCACCCGGTCCATCAAACCAGGAAAACAGCCATGAAAACACGCGTTCTTGTTTTTGCCCTCTTGTCTGCCGGCCTGCTTGCCTCGCGCGGCTGGGCTCAGGAAACCGACACCCCCGCACCCGCGCCCGCCCCGGAGGTGGCCCCGGCGGCCGACGAACCTGATCTCATTATTCATGGCGCGGAGCCGACCGAGAATGTCGCGACCAAGGGCACCAGCAGCGGCGGCACCGACACGCTTTCGGTGGATTTCCCCGATGAAGATGTGCGCAACATCCTGCGCAACGTCGCCGACCTGTTCGAACTTAACCTCGTCATTCCCGACACGCTGCAGGGCCGCACTTCGATCAAGCTGCGCGACGTGACCTGGCGGCAGATTTTCCAGGTCGTTCTCGCTCCCGTCGGTTTCACCTATGTGGAGGACGGCAACATCATCAAAGTCGTCAGCAACGAGAGCCTCATGCAGGAACCCACCACCACCGAGGTGTTCGTGCTCAATTATGCCAACGCCAAGGACATTCTCCCGACGCTCACCCCGCTGGTCGATTCTTCCGTCGGTGGCGGTATCGTGGTCAACGATCGCACCAACGCTCTCGTCATCACTGAACGGCCTTCGCGTTTCAACCGCATCCGGCCCATCATCGAGCAACTCGACAAGGCCACCGCACAGGTGATGATTGAAACGAAGTTTGTCGAAGTCACCGATCAGGACGTCAAAAACATCGGCGTCAACTGGTCCTCCCTCGCTGGCATGCAAGTAGGTGTGGGCAATATCCGTCAGTCTTGGGAGCGCGGCCGCGGACAGGATCTGTCCACGTCACGCGATCAAAACAACAGTGTCGGTTCTTCCACCGAAAACGAAAATATCAACCGCCAGAATTCGGAAAATACCTCTAATCGCACCGAGACAAATATCGACGTGCCTTTTATGCAGCAGGGTTACGAGCGTGCCGATGATGTCGCCAGTCGCAATAACGGCACTGGTGGCCTTAATCCCAGTCCTAACACCGGCATTGGCGCGCCTTTCAGTGTTGATCCCAACACTGGAGGACTGTCTTACGATGAACTTGGGCCCAGCTCGGTGGATAACAGCCAGAACAGCACCACCGTCTCAAACGAGACGACGATCGGTAGTTCTACAGAGAGCACACTTAATAATCTTATTGGTCTGACTAACACATCCACACAGAATCGTCTCGCTTCAGCAGTCTTTTCCGCTTCCGACTTCAATATCATTATCAGTGCGCTGAAGACCCTGAATGACACCAAGCTCGTGTCGAATCCGACTGTGGTGACGCTCAATAACACCGAGGCCACCATCAACATCGGACGTGAATATCCGATTCCCAACTACACTTATAACCAGGAGCGCGGCACCTATGAGGTCAGTGGTTTCGAATACCGTCCGATCGGTATTATTCTTCGTGTCACTCCGCAGGTGAACTCCCGGGGCTTCATCCGGCTCGACGTCGAGCCCGAGGTCAGCAGTTCGAACGAATCTGCGCCTTTCGGTGCGACTGAAATCCCGATCATCACCACGCGCAAGACCAAGACCCAAGTTTCGCTTAAAGACGGCTTCACCATGGGTATCGGCGGTTTGATTGAAAACAGCAACACGGTCGGTCAGACGAAGGTGCCGGTGCTGGGCTCAATCCCGCTGCTCGGCCGCCTCTTCCGTTCGGATTCCAAGGATGCGCGCACCCGCAATCTCATCATCTTCATCACGGCCAAGACGGTCAGTGCCGACGGCGCCGCGATTGAGGAAGTGTTTGATTCGCGCCGCGTGCGTCAGCTGAACATGACCCGCGACGAGCTCCCCGGTTATCGCGACGGCAGCGATCCCTTCGTCCAGCCGATGCCCGAGGGCGCGGAGAAGAAAAGGAAGTAAGGTCCTTCTCTCTTTGATGTGGCCGCACCTGATTTCAGGTGCGGCCTTTTGTTACCACCAACCGACGAGGAATCCCTGCGCCGCCTTGATGCCAATGACACCGAGATTCTTGGTCGCGTGGGCGATGATACACGGCAGCAGCGAGTGTGAAGGATTCCACCGGGCGAAACGCACGTAATAGAACCAGAGCGAGAAAATGAATGCCGCGCCCGTGCTGAACGCGCCCTTTACCGTCAGCGTAAGGTGAAAGCCGTTTTCCGTGCTCCAAAGAAAGGGATGCAACAGCGCGAACACGGCCGAGGCAGCGATGATGCCAAGCCAGCGCAGACCCGCGCCGCGTTTATCGATCACCAGATAGCCGCGGAAGATCAGTTCCTCGATGATGGCTGCGCCCAGGGTGTTCAGCGCGAACAGCACGGTGATCGTCGATTGCTCGCTAGTGATACCCAAGGCGTATTCGCCCCAAGTTTCACCGGCCAGCAGCAGCACGCTTCCGGCGGCGGCGATGACGAAGGCGCGGGCTGGGGCGGAAACGGCCCCGGGTAGCGCTTGCGGATTTGGTGCACCGGCCCGCGCCTGGCGCAGGTCGGACCACCACAGTTTGCCGAGGTAGCCGGCGGCTCCGATCATGAGCAAGAGTAGCAGCGGATTATCTGTCATGGATTTGTGAGTATTGATTAGCAATTTGTCCGGCTCGGACTAGAGTCTGCCGCCTCATGAATCGCGACGTCACCACTGGACCGGCCATCGTGCCGGGCAGCACGTTTGGCTCGGTCTTTGCCGGCCTCAAGCCGCATATGGGCGCGCTTGACGAGTTTTTGCGCGAACAGATTTCAGCGTTCGAACCGGAGATTCGTGAGATGGCGGATTACTGCATCGACACGTCGGGCAAACGCATCCGTCCGGCGCTGGTGTTTCTGAGCGGTTGGCAGCCGGACGGGCAACCGCCACGCAATTTGGTGCGCGCGGCGGCGGTGGTTGAACTCGTGCATCTCGCCACGCTCGTGCACGACGACATCATGGATGAAGCCGATTTGCGCCGCAATCGTGAGACTGCGGCCCGCAAATATGGCCCCGCGGCCGCGGTGCTGCTGGGCGACGCGCTGTTCTCCCATGCTCTGCACCTTGCCGCCCAATTCCCCACCACCGAAGTGTGCGAAACCGTGTCGGAATCGACGCGCAAGGTCTGCGCCGGTGAAATCGTGCAAACGATGCGGCGCGGCTCCACCCGTGTGTCCCGCGAGGATTACTGGCGCATCATCGATCTGAAAACCGCGGAGCTGTTCCGCGTGTCGTGTTTTCTCGGCGCGCGTTTGTCGGGTGCTGCGGACGCCTACGTGCAGGCCGTTGCCACCTTTGGCCGGCACTTGGGCATCGCTTATCAGATATACGACGACTTGGCGGATTTTTACGGCGATGAGCAGCGAATCGGCAAAACTTTGGGCACCGATTTGGCCAGCGGGAAGCTCACGCTGCCCTTGCTGGTATTGTTGGAGAAACTGCCCGCGGCCGAGCGTTTGGCGTTGAGCGAGGAGATTTGCGGTCAACGTGCCGGCCAAATGGCACTCCGGTTGCGGCAAATGGCCGAAAATGGCGTTTTTGACGCCGTCGAATCCGCGGTCGAGCGGGAAATTGAGGCCGCCGAAGCGGCCTTGGCTTCTTGGGCTGCTGAAGCGCCGACGTCATTGCTGCGGCAGTTGTCCGAAGTGCTCCGGGCTCAGCTGGGGGCCTTGCAAAAGCGTTCGTAAGCAGTGCCTAGGGTGAATTTCCGTTTGCGCTCATCCGGCGCTTGGCAATGATGCTTTCGTTATGGATGCGCTGAAAGCCATTGGCAAATCGCTGGCGGCTACCCCGGTGCGGCAACAGGAGGCCGATTCGGACTGGGAGATCGTTCAGCGTGTCCAAACGGGAGATGTGGCTGCGTTTGACGAACTTACGTTGCGCTACCGGGGCCGGGTTTTTGGCATGATTTACAACATGACCTCCAACCGGGAGGACGCCTCTGACCTCACGCAGGACGCCTTCATCAAGGCCTTTCAGTCCATCAATCGCTTCCAAGGCCAGTCCTCGTTCTTCACCTGGCTCTACCGGATTGCGGTCAATTCCACGCTTACGCATCTGCGAAAAAACCGCCTCCGGACCTTCTTCAGCCTCGAAAAAGTGGATGAAAACGACCGGCAGTCAGCCGAAGTCATTGAAGCTCTTACAGATAACTCAGGTGTTGAGCGTGATGCCTATGTTAAGGAACTTCAGGAAAGATTGAACGAGGCGATGCAAAAATTGTCTATCAAGCACAGAACCGTGGTAACTTTATTCGAAATCGATGGCCTTGGTCATCAAGAAATTGCCGAGATCATGAACTGCTCGGTCGGCACCGTGCGCTCCCGCCTGCACTACGCCAAGCAACAACTGCAAGCGGAGCTGCAGCCCTATATTCGCAAATGAAACCTGAAAGCACTCGACCCCAAGTGACTCTGGAACAACTCCTGCGCGTGAAACGCGCAGAACGGCCGCAACCGGAGTTCTGGCAGCAATTCGAACGCGAAATGCGCGTGAAGCAGCTGGCCGCCATCGTCGAGCCCCGCCCATGGTGGGCTGCTTTCATTCGTGTTGGTGCCCGGGTTGCCCGCTATCAAGTGCCGGTCGGTGCCACCGCGATTTTTGCCCTTACGCTTTTGACCGTGCGCGAATATCAGACGCCTCCTGTTTCCGAGGAGCAATTCGCGCCGACGATCGTGGAACGCGAAGTGCAGACCATGCCCGGTCCGGCCGTGGCGGTGGTCGTGCCTGCGCCAGCTGTCGCAGAAACCCCGGTCAAGGAGATCGACAAGACGCCGGCCGTGGCCGTCGCCGCATCAAACGCTGCGACGCCAACCGTTACGCCTGATCGTGCCCTGCGCACGATGCCCATGCTCGGTGGTGCCGGCATTGAAAACGATTCGCCTACGGCGCGGATGATTGCGGCTAATCTGGAGGCTGTGAAAAACAGCGCCCCCGAACTCGCCCAGCTCATCAATCGCGTATCGGGGATGGATGCCCTGATTGCCCCGCAGCAAAAGACCGAGGTGATCGACCCCTTGGCGCGTGTCACCGTTAATCCTGACCGCCGATCCAGCCGTTTGCTGGCGAGCGCGCTGCCGGTTGCGAGCTATTCCTCCGGCGAAATCTCGACCGAAGCAAACACGGCTCGACTCAGCCGCACGCTGACGGAGGAACGTCTTTATGATTCGGTCAGTCGCTTTGGTTTCAACGCGAACCGCGTGGCCATCAAGTTCTGATCAACGCATTTTTCGTTTGCTTTGCCCAAGCCCCGCACCCTCACGGGGCTTTTTGCTTTTTGTGAATCGGCATGCACAGTAAGGGCATGCGCACAGAAAAAGACTCCATGGGCGAAATGTCCGTGCCGGACGATGCGCTTTGGGGCGCATCCACGCAGCGGGCGGTGTTGAACTTTCCCATCAGTGGCCGGCCGCTGCCGACCGCCTTTATCCGCAGTCTCGGACTGGTCAAAAGTGTGGCCGCGAGCGTGAATTCCGAATTGGGGCGTCTGCCGCCTGTGAAAGCCGAGCTGATTCGGCGGGCTGCGCGCGAGGTCGCCGAGGGAAAATTGGACGATCATTTTCCGGTGGATGTGTTTCAAACCGGATCAGGCACCTCGACCAACATGAACGCCAACGAGGTTATTGCCCGGCGCGCGGCCCAGCTGGCTCAAAAAACCGGGGTCGTTCATCCCAATGATGACGTCAATCTCGGCCAATCATCGAACGACATCATTCCGACCGTGTTGCATGTCAGCTTGGCCCGCGCGTTGCGCGACGATTTGCAACCGGCCTTGCAGCGTTTGCAGACTGCGCTGACGCAGAAGCAACGTGCATTCGACGCGGTGGTGAAGATCGGTCGCACACACTTGATGGACGCCACTCCGCTTACGCTGGGACAGGAGTTTTCCGGTTACGCGGCGCAAATTCGAAAGGCTTCCGCGCGCGTGGACCGGGCCATTGCCGCGCTCGGCGAACTGGCGATCGGCGGCACGGCGGTGGGCACCGGGATCAACGGGCACCCTGAATTTGCCGCCCGCGTTTGTGCCGCGCTCAGCGAAGAGACCGGCATTCCGTTTCGCGAGGCAGACAATCATTTTGAAGCCCAGGCGGCGCGCGACGATGTTGTCGAGGTTGCCGGTCTGCTCGCCGCGGTGGCTGCGAGTCTCACCAAGATCGCTAATGATGTCCGGTTGCTTGGCTCGGGTCCCCGGGCCGGATTGGGTGAGCTGAAACTTCCGGCCATTCAACCCGGTTCGTCGATCATGCCCGGCAAGGTGAACCCGGTGATGAGCGAGATGCTCGTGCAAGTCTGCCTCTATGTGCAGGGCCTGACGCAAACCGTCGTGATGTGCGGCCGCGACGGGCACTTCGAGCTTAACGTGACCCTGCCGCTGCTCGCGCACTGCCTGCATGAGTCGGTGACTTGTCTGGCCAACGGTTCGCGCGTGTTTGCAGAAAAATGCGTCGAAGGCTTGGAGGTGGATGAAGCGCGTTGTCGCGAATTAATGGAGCACTCGCTGATGCTCGTCACCGCGCTCAATCCGCACATTGGCTACGATGCCGCCGCGACCGTGGCCAAAGAGGCGCTCGCCAGTGGCAAATCGCTGCGCGAGGTCGTGCTCGCGAAAAAACTGATGACGGCAGAAGCGCTGGACAAGGCGCTGGAACCGCGGGCGATGACCAAACCGGGTGATAGTGCCTTGTCGGGTGGCGGCGCCTGAGTTTCGCTCCGCGCATGACCGTGCATCAAGCAACCCTCACGATTCGCACCCGCGGCGCGGGCACGCAGGAAATTACCACGCAGGTGGAAACGGTGCTGACGGCAAGCCGGCTGCGCACTGGTCTGGTGAATGTATTCTGCCAGCACACCAGCTGTAGTCTGGTCATCATGGAGAATGCCGATCCATCGGCCCGGCATGATCTCGAAGCGTGGTTGGATCGTCTGGTGCCGGAGGATGATCCGCATTTTACCCACACCTTCGAGGGTGCGGATGATATGCCGAGTCACATCAAAATGGCGCTCACGCGCACGAGCGAAACGATTCCCTACAGCGAGGGCCGCCTGATGCTCGGCACTTGGCAGGGTGTCTTTTTGTGGGAGCACCGCCGCGCGGCGCATTCGCGGCGGGTCATCGTGACGGTGACGGGCGAGTGATCACTGCTTCGACGGCAGGCAGGCGCCGCAGCCGTTCACGAAGAAATCATTGCCCTTGTCGTCCACGAGAATGAAAGCGGGAAAGTCTTCCACCTCGATTTTCCACACGGCTTCCATGCCCAGTTCGGGATACTCGAGCACCTCTACTTTCTTGATGTTGTTCTTCGCGAGAATGGCGGCGGGGCCACCGATGCTGCCGAGATAAAACCCGCCGTGGGTTTTGCAGGCCTGGGTGACCTGTGTGCTGCGGTTGCCCTTGGCCAGCATGATCATCGAACCGCCCTGCGATTGGAAGAGGTCCACATAGCTGTCCATGCGACCAGCCGTGGTGGGGCCGAAACTGCCGGACGCGTAACCCTTGGGGGTCTTGGCCGGACCCGCGTAATAAACAGGATGATCCTTCAGGTATTGCGGCAGGCCTTGGCCGGCGTCGATTCGCTCCTTGAGTTTGGCGTGGGCTATGTCGCGGGCCACGATCATCGGACCGCTCAACAGCAACTGGGTCGTGACCGGATGCTTGGTCAGTTCGGCCAGAATCGCCGGCATGGGTTGGTTGAGATCGATGCGCACGACGTTGTCGGTCTTGAGCGTGCGCTCGGACTCGGGGATGAAGCGGCCGGGGTTGGTCTCGAGCTTTTCCAGAAAGATGCCGTCCTTGGTGATCTTGGCCTTGATGTTGCGGTCGGCGCTGCACGACACGCCGAGGCCGACCGGGCAGGACGCACCGTGGCGCGGCAGGCGAATGATGCGCACATCGAGAGCGAAATACTTGCCGCCGAACTGCGCGCCGATGCCGGTTTGTTGTGCGAGCTCCAAGACCCGCTTTTCGAGCTCAATATCGCGGAAGGCCCGGCCGTGTTCATTGCCGGTGGTGGGCAGTGCGTCGTAGTATTTGGTCGAGGCCAGTTTGACGGTTTTCAGGCAGGTTTCGGCGCTGGTGCCGCCGATGACGAAAGTGAGGTGATAGGGCGGACAGGCGGCGGTGCCGAGGTGCCCCATTTTCTCGATGATGAACTTTTCCAGGCTCTTGGGGTTGAGCAGAGCCTTGGTTTCTTGAAACAGGAAGGTCTTGTTGGCCGAACCGCCGCCTTTGGCGACGAAGAGGAATTTGTATTCCGCGCCCTCGGTTGCGAGCAGATCGATTTGCGCGGGTAGATTGGTGCCGGTGTTGACCTCCTTGAATATGTCGAGCGGTGCGGTCTGCGAATAGCGGAGGTTTTCCTTGGTGTAGCACTCGTAAACGCCGCGGCTGAGCCACTCGGCATCATTGGCGCCGGTCCAGACTTCCTGACCCTTTTTGCCCATGATGATCGCGGTGCCCGTGTCCTGGCAGAAAGGCAGGATACCCTGGGCGGCAATTTCGGCGTTTTTCAACAGAGTGAGCGCGACATAGCGGTCGTTGGCGCTGGCTTCCGGATCGTCGAGGATGGCGGCGACTTGCTCGAGATGCTTCGTGCGCAGCATGAACGAACAATCGTGAAACGCGTTCTGGGCGAGGTAGGCGAGCGCCTCTGGGGCAACCTTGAGGATTTCCCGACCTTCGAAAGTGGCGGTGCCAATGCCTTCGCGGGAAAGCAACCGGTATTCGGTGTCATCCGGGCCCAGCGGAAACGTGTCTTGGAAATGAAATGATGGCGTGGCCATGGTGCCAACGTGCACAACTCGCGCCGGACTTCAACGCGCCGTTGCCGCCAGCATTTGGCGAACGGTGTCGTGGAAGCGCGGCAAATCGGCGGCGGTGACCAACGCGCCGGGTTCGCGTCCCCAATCGGCGCCCGGCCAGACACCTTGATCGAGGAAGCGTTCGATGGCGCCGGTCATGCCGGCCACGCTGATGTAGTCCTTTTGCTCCTTTTCCTCGCGCACATCAGTCAGGCGTTCCGCAGGGAACGCGGTGATGCGGCCACTGGAAACGTAAGCGAGATCATTCAGCACGACGAAGGGGCGGGAGTCAGCGAGGCTGGTGGCCGGCCGGTCTTCCTCCCCGCGCAGGTAGCGGTGGTAGGCGAGATGGTTTTCCGTCAACCCATCGAAACCGCCGATGTCGATGCGCTCGACGCGACCGTCGCGCCAGCGGACTTCGGCTTGACCGCCCACGATGTAGCGGATCTCGGCTTTTTCACAGAAAACGGTTTCGCAATGCGAGGTCTTGCCGGCGCAGGCATGGGTGACGGCGAAGCGCATGGTCTGGCCCGCTTGGGTCAGCGCCTGCACGAAGAACGTATCGGCACCTTCGATGGCATGCGCGCGATACAGCTCGGCGCGCACACTCGAAAGTTGGGCCCAGCTCGAAAGCGTGTCTTCCCCGAGCCAGAACAGCATGTTGTGCACGAAATGCGCATTGGCATTGCCAAAGCACGAGTCGAGCACCACGCGCTCATCCATGAGCAGACGGCCGGCCCAGGACGAACGGCGGAAGTAATCGGCCGGTCGCGGCCAGTGCGCCATGAGGTTCGCCCCCGTCACGGCGCCAAATTCTCCGTCGAGCATGCGCTGCTTCAACGCGCGCCGCGGTTTCTCGATGATGAAGTTGAACGCCACCAGCGTGGATTTGGCGGCCTGCTGATCGAGGGCGATCATCGCCTCGAGCTCGGCGTAATCGAGGGTCGGAGGCTTTTCCAAATAGACTGGAATGCCGGCCTCGACGCCCGCCCGATGCATTTCGGCATGAAGATTGATCGGCGTGGGGACGACGAGCAGGTCGAGTTCCTGGCCGCAGGCGTCGAGCATCTGGCGGTAATCCGGGAAGATGCAGACCCCGCGTTCCGACAGCCGCCAGTTTTGCTGCTCGGAGGTGAAAGAGGCGGCGTTGGGGTCGCAGGTGCAGACGAGTCTGGCGAGATTGCGTTCCTCAAGGCGGGCGACGGTGTTATGGTGCCAGCCGGCGAATCCGCCCATGCCGATGATGCCGATGCGGATGGGAGTCTTCACACGATCTTGAGTTTGGGCAGATCCTGGCCGTCCACCAGTCCGACGGGTTTGCCTTGCGCGTTGATGACGATCAGGTCGTCGATCTTGTGGAGCTCGAACACGCGCAATGCCTCCACGGCCAACGTGTCGTCGCGAATGGTTTTGGGCGAACGGGTCATGAATTGGGCCACGGGTTGTTGCAGAAAATCAGGTCCGGTCAGCGCGCTGCGGCGGAAGTCGCCGTCGGTCAGGATGCCGGCAAGCTTGCCGGTGCGTTTTTGCACCAAGGCCACGCTGCCGCTCTTGGCCTTGGTCATGGCCATGATGGCTTCCTGCGTGGTGCAGGTTTCAGGCATGATGGGGAGGCGCTCGCCGGTGCGCATCAGATCGCGCACTTTCAGCAGCAGGGCACCGAGATTGCCGGCGGGATGGAGCAGCGCGAAGTCATCTCGGGTGACGCCGCGTTCTTCCAGCAGGACCATGGCCAGAGCGTCGCCCAAGGCGAGCGCTGCGGTGGTGCTGGCCGTGGGGGCGAGAGCCAGCGGACAGGCTTCGCGCGGCACGCGGTAGAACAACTGGTAATCGCTATTGCGGGCCAGATCCGAATCCGGCCGGCTGGTGAAGGCCACGATGCCGACACCGAGGCGTTTCAAGGCAGGCAGCAGCTGCAACACCTCGGTCTGGCCGCTGTTGCTGAGCAAGATGGCAAGGTCGCCCTCCTTGCACAGGCCGAGATCGCCATGCAGGGCTTGGGTGGCGTCGAGGAAAGAGGACGTCGCGCCGGTGCTGTTGAACGTGCCGGCCAGTTTTTGGGCAATGTGGGCGGATTTGCCGACACCGCTGAAAATCAATTTTCCGCCGCGTTTGAGCGTGGCCTCAACCGCCTGGGCGGTTCTGACAAATTCGGGCCCCAGACTTTTCGCGGTCTCGGCCAAGGCATCTCCTTCGATTTGGATGCATCGGCGGGCGCGGCTGAGAATGGATTTCGGAGTCAGGGCCATTTAGGATTGTGTCGTGGAAACAGGTTGCGGAATTTACGCCCCAATCCTTTCCGTTCAATCCCTTTCCCTCAGCAATGCCACACTCCCGACTGTCATCCCGACTTTTTACAGGTCTGCTGACGCTGGGGCTGTGTCTCCTGTGGGCGGCCTGCGAACCGCGCAATGGCGCCCCCTTGGGATCGGAATTGGACGAACCCGATTACCGTTTGGGCCAGCGTTTGGTCAAACAAGGCCGCAGTCCGGAAGCGCTTGCCGCCTATTTGCGTGTCATCGAGAAGCGCGGCGATGCGGCTCCTGAATCGCATTTGGAGGCCGGCATTATCTGTTTGCAGCAGATCAAGGACCCAATCGCAGCCATCTATCACTTTAGGAAGTATCTCGAACGCCAGCCCAATTCACCGCAGGCCTCGCAGGTGCGTGGCTTGGTCGAAAGTGCGAAACGTGAGTTTGCCCGCACCCTGCCGGCCAACCCTTTGGAAAACCAGTCCGAGCGTCTGGATATGGTCGAACAGATCAGCCGGTTGCAGCGGGAAAACGATCAGCTCAAGGCCGAACTCGCCATGGCACGGGGCAATGCGGTGCAGCCCGCTGTGAATCAGATGCGCGTGCCAACTGGCGGCGGCTACGGGTTCGCCACCGCCACGCCGCCGGACGATGTTTCCCCCATCAGTGTTGCGCCCGAGGTCCGTGATGAAGCTCCGGCTTTGCGCGAAACCGCACCACCGACGCGGCCACAGCCGACGGCGCAGCCAGGTGGGCGCCGCCATGTCGTGGTGAAGGGCGACACCTTGTTCAGTCTCGCGCAGCGTTATTACAACGACCGCTCGCGGTGGCGCGATATCTACAACGCCAACCGCGATGTCATGCCGAACGAAAACTCACTGAGCATCGGGATGAATCTGAGCATTCCCTGAAGTTCAGGGGCGGAAGGTCTGCCGCAGGGTGCGGACTTCGGCCAGCAGCTCCTGCGCGGCGGCGAGCGCGGTATTATTTTCGGCCAGCGGAGCTGAATCATCGGGATCGCCGAGACCGGCTTCACGAAAGCGCTTCAATCGTGCGAGGATCAGGTCGCGAATTTCGCCGGCGTTGGTCACCCCGTGAAAGATCGCGTGGTGCATGGAGTCCTGCCCTTTTGATTTGTGCTCGGAGTCGCCCCCGCCGCCGGCGGATTGCACGCGCACATCGGCGATGCCGAGCAGGCGTTGCAGCGGGCCTTGGCGCACCTCGACCTGCTGCAGGTTGGCGAAGCTCATGGTGGACTCCTGCAGACTGAACAGTCCGGTGCGGATGCGCAGGCTGCGGTCGGTCACGATATACCAGTGTTGCTCGAATTCGAGTCGCACCGCGGCGAAGGTGACCGGCAGTTGCAAAATGAACAACGCGATGGCGGCGTATTCGGCCCAGTGAATCAAGCGCAGGGTCCAGTCCGGCCATGCAGCGACCTTGCGGGCCAGATCATCGATGTCCTTGCGCTGTTTTTTCCGGGCGACCTTTTGCGCTCCCTTGTCGGGGGCGGCATCCTCCGCGGCCACTTGCCGGGCCGGGGCGTTCTCGGTCGCGATCGCACGAAACTCCGTCACCCCGCCATCGAGCTGGTCCAGAAACCAAAGCGAAATCATGATGCCGATGACGGCGCCGATTTGGGCAAAGAACCAGCGCGCGACGCGCAGTTTGTAGTAGTTGCTGGCGGCGCGAAAAATTTTGATCGAACCCGGAGCACCCGCCGGCGGCGAAGGATCGGCGGGCAGGCGCGCGGCGCGCAAAACCAGGCGGCGGATGAAATCAAACATGCGGGTCGGAGGTTTTGGCCGTGGGCAGGGTTGCGCGCAACGCCCGCACTTCGGCGGCGATTTCGCGCAACACGCCGGCCAGTTCGTCGTTACTCAGGCTGGTCGTGCCGGACCGGTCATGCTCGTGGTCTTTTACCCCGCGCATTTTGGAATACAGAAAATCGCGCACCGTCTCGAACTCGCGAATGCCTTCGATTGACATCTCCGCGCCGGAATTGCCGCTCGCGGTTTGCACGAGGATTCGCGCCAAGCCGAGCCAGCGTTCGACAAAATTGGAGCGCAGATGAATGTCTTGGATGCGCGCGTAGTTGATGATGATTTCGCGGCGAAACAGGATGCCCCAGCTCATGGATACGCCTTCCTCGCTGAAGCGATAGCGCATGGTGTGATAACGAAACCATGCGGGCAAAATCAGGAAGACAAACGCCGGCGGAAACGCGAGGCAGGCCAGCATATAATAGGTCATTAAATTGCGATGGGGCCGTTCTATCTGCAAAATGGATGCATCCATGGGCGCGTTTATCATTATGGCGGGATATAGAGTGATTTTGTCCCAGGCAAAATGAAATCGCAGGATTGCATAATGCCGTCGAATTGATGGGAATACGGACGTTCGTAGAACACGGATTGCATCCGCGCCGATTTAATAACTGTGTCCACCACCATCGTTCAACTCACGGGAATTGCCGGTGTGCTCATTACGTTGACTGCTGTATGGCTGCAATGGACTTTGCCCGGTCACATCGCCCGGTTGGAGGACAAGCTGAAGGACGGCAGGCTCAACGCCAAGCAGGTCGAACAGCGTATCCGCTGGACTCAATTGGCCCCCATTGTGTGCACCCTGCTGGGCACTTGCCTGTTGTTTGGCGCAGTGCTGCGCGCCTTGGGTCGATAAGATTTGTCGCGGTTGGGGAAACGACCGAGGCTGGCGTGTGATGAAGCAACCAACATTCAGGGAGGCGCTGCGGTTTTGGGTCAAATTGGGTTTCATCAGCTTCGGCGGACCGGCCGGGCAGATCGCCATCATGCACCGCGAGCTGGTGGATCGCAAAAAGTGGATCGGCGAATCGCGATTTCTGCATGCGCTCAATTTCTGCATGCTGTTGCCCGGTCCCGAGGCCACGCAACTGGCGACCTATTGCGGCTGGATGTTGCATGGTATTCGCGGTGCCTTGGCGGCCGGCGTGTGTTTCATTTTGCCCGCGATCGCACTCATGTGGGGGCTGAGCTGGCTCTACGTCACTTATGGCGCGGTTCCTGCCGTGGCGGCGGTATTTCACGGGCTCAAAGCCGCGGTGCTGGCCATCGTGATCAGCGCCTTGCTGCGCGTGGCGCGGCGGGCGCTCAAAACACCAATGGCGTGGGGGCTCGCGGCGATTTCGTTTGGAGCGCTCTTTGGTTTGGGGCTGCCATATCCGTTGATTGTTTTCGGCGCGTTGCTGACCGGCCTGATCGGCGGCCGCATGGCGCCGCGACAGTTTAATGTCACGGTCGAACCCGAGGTGAAAACGGGACCGATTGCAGCCACGGTGAAATGGAGCGGGGTTTTGCGCACGGCTTTGATTGTCGTGGTGCTTTGGTTTGCGCCGGTGCTGGCGGCGGGCTGGCTTGGCGGCTGGCACGGAACGCTGGCGCAGCAAGGTTGGTTTTTCAGCAAGGCGGCCGTGGTGACGTTTGGCGGAGCCTATGCGGTGCTGCCTTATGTGGCGCAGCAAGCGGTCGAACATCATCAATGGCTCAGCGCTGCGCAAATGCTCGATGGGCTCGGCTTGGCGGAAACAACGCCGGGACCATTGATCATGGTGCTGCAGTTCGTGGGGTTCATGGGCGGCTGGCAGCATCCGGGCGAACTGGCGCCCTTGCTGGCGGCCACGCTCGGCGCGGCGATGACCGTGTGGGTGACCTTTGTGCCGACCTACGGATTCATTCTGGTGGGCGCGCCGTTTGTGGAGCGGTTGCGGAGCAATGTGCGACTGAGCGCGGCACTGGCGGCGGTGACAGCAGCAGTGGTCGGGGTCATGCTTAATCTCGCGGTGTGGTTTGGCCTCCACGTTTGGCTGCCGGCGGATGGAACCGACTGGTTTGCCGTGGTGCTCAGCGCGGGGGCCTTTGCGTTGCTGCAATGGGCCAAATGGGAAATCGTTCCGGTGGTGTTACTGGCGGGAGTGACCGGCTTGCTCTGGAGCTTGATTTGACATGGCCACCCAAAGCCAACCGGACTGGCAACGACGCGTGCACACGATCCGCGGCATCATGGGCTGTTGCCATGTGCTGACGGACGACGACGGTGCGGTGCTGCTCGATACCGGCCTGATCGGAGAGCCGTGGTTTATCCGGCGCTGCCTGCGCCGGCTGGGGCTGGGACCGAAATCGGTGCGGGCGATCCTGCTGACGCATGGTCACCTCGACCACGCCGGTAATCTTGCCTGGGCCAAGGCATGGTGTGGCGCCTCGGTTTACGCGCATCCGCTCGAGCAGGCGCACATCGACGGCGTCTATCCGTATCGCGGCGTCAATCGCTGGTGCGGTCGTTTGGAGCGGACTGGTCGGAGGCTGATGGGCGTTGGGCGCGCCGTGCCGATTGACGTGATGCTGAACGAAGGGGACGCGTTGCCGTTTTGGGGCGGTCTTCGGGTCGTGCATCTGCCGGGACACACGCTGGGGCACTGTGGATTTTACAGCACCAAACACGACGTGCTGTTCAGCGGTGATTTGTTCGCGAGTTATTTTTTCAACGTGCACCTGCCGCCGCCGATTTTGAACAGTGCGCCCGCGCTGATCCCGGCCAGTTTGGAAAAGGTCCGCCGGCTAAACCCGCGGTTCATCGTGCCGCAACATTACGATATGCTCGATGGTGAGTTGCACCGCGCGCGGTTTGATTTGTTGCTGCGCAAGTTGAAACGTCGCTGGTCAAAACCAGTGACGCTTTGACTGCCGGGCGTCAGTCGCGGCTGCGACGCAGACGCTCCAAGTCCGCGTCGTGCTTGGCTTTGGTGGGCAGCACGAGCGTGAGCTTGTCGACGAAAGGCGTGAGGAATCGCGGTTCGTTGCGATTGTAAGTCCAGTAGGAGAGGATCATGGCCGCCGCGATCATCGTCGCGAGCCACGGCATGAAGCTGTTGATTTCGCGCAGCGCACGCCAGAAGCGGATCACCATGATCAACGCGAGTGCGCATAGCCCGAGATTGATCCAGAACTGCAACGGGATTTGCCGCAATTTCTCAAAGGCGGCGAAAATGAGCAGCGGGGCCAGGTCGGGCATGCAAAGTTTTCAGTTCAATCCCCGAACGGTCGGCAAGCCGATTCTAGGAGAGTCCGAAAAACTTCTGGATGCGGCGGAGCGAGGCGACGAGCACGTCGATCTCCTCCGCGGTGTTGTAAACGTAAAAGCTGGCGCGCGTGGTGCTGGCGAGGCCGAGTTTGCGCATGAGCGGCTGGTTGCAGTGATGACCGCCGCGCAGCGCGAGACCGTCTTCGTCGGCAAACGTGACCACATCGTGCGCATGCACGTCGACGAAGGCAAAGCTTACCAACCCGCTGCGCTCGCCGGTCGGACCGAGAATCCGGATACCGGGAAGTTCGCTCAACTTCTGATACGCGAGGGTCGCGAGTTCGTGATCGTGTTGCGCAATCGCCTCGCGCCCCAGGTTGTCCAAGTAATCGCAGGCGGTGCCGAGCGCGATCGCATCGGCCACATTGGGCGTGCCGGCTTCGAAACGCTCGGGCGCGGGCTTCCACGTGGCGGTTTCATAATGCACGGTGGCGACCATGCCGCCGCCGGTTTCATCGGGCGCGAGCTTGTCGAGCAGGGCGCGGCGACCATAGAGCACGCCGATGCCGGTCGGGCCGCACATTTTGTGACCGGAGAATGCGAGGAAATCACAATCGAGATCACGCACGTCGACCGGCATGTGGCCGATCGACTGCGCGGCGTCGATCACCGTGATCGCGCCGACGGCGCGGGCGCGCCGGCAGAGTTCCTTGGCGGGATTGATGGTGCCGAGCGTGTTGGAAATATGCGTGAAGGCGAAGAGCTTGACCGCGGGCGTGAGCAGTTGATCAAGTGCGAGCAGATCGAGCCCGCCTTCGGCGTTTTCGCCGAGCACCGGCACGAACCTCAACGTGGCGCCGCTGGCCTTGGCGGCCTGCTGCCAGGGAATGAGATTGGAGTGATGTTCCATCTCGGTCGTCAGGACGACATCGCCGGGCTTAAGGTGGGCGTGGGCCCAGCTGCGCGCCACGATGTTGATGCTCTCGGTCGTGCCGCGGGTAAAAATAACCTCCGCGGGATCCGCGGCGTTAATGAACTTGGCGAGGCGGGCGCGGGCGCCTTCGTAGGCATCGGTCGCGCGCATGGAGAGCGTGTGCAGGCCACGGTGCACGTTGCTGTTGTCGCGTTCGTAATAGTGCACGAGCGCATCGATGACGCTGCGCGGTTTTTGCGAAGTCGCGCCGTTGTCGAGGTAAACGAGCGGCTTGCCGTTGACCTGTTGATGGAGGACCGGGAAATCGGCGCGGACGTTTTGCCAGGCGGACATGGGATTAATCCGTATGGCTTTCCGTGGTCGCGGGGGCTTCATCGCCTTTCAGGGCGTTGAGCGCGGCATGCCAGCCAAGGGTGGCGCATTTGATGCGCGCGGGGAACGCGTGCACACCGGCGAAGGCGGCGATGTCGCTGATTTCCTCCGGTGCCTCGCCGGTGGTCACGATGTGGTGAAATTCGTCGTATAGCTTTTGCGCCTCGGCGGCGGTCTTGCCCTTGAGCTGAGTGGTCATCAGCGACGCGCTGGCTTGCGAAATGGCGCAGCCGGAACCGTCAAATGAGAGGTCTTTGATCCGGTCGCCTTCGAGATCTAGGTAAACGCTGCACTGATCGCCGCAGGACGGATTGTCGCCATGGGCCACCCGCGTGGCCGTGGGTAGTTTGCCGCGATTGCGCGGCCGGCGATTATGATCAAGGATGACCTGCTGGTAGAGGTCGGATAGGTCGGACATGCCGCGAACCGTAGTGAAAAGTTGCGCCGGCGCAAAGCGGGTTTTGTTTTTTGCGCGGCATAACCAAGCAGAGTTTCAGATGGTCTTGGAATGCCGCTGGGCGTCCCGGCGCAGGTAGGCGTCAAATTTCATGGCGATGACGCGCAGGAGCGGAAGTCCGGGCTCGGTGACGCTCAGACCCGTCGCGTCGCGTTGCAGCACGCCATCCGTGATCAAATCCCCGAGGGTGCCGAGCTCAGCGGCGTAGGTGCATTCGAAGTCCACGCCCAGCTCCGCCGATAGCGCGGCGAAATCGAGGCGCCGGGCGCACATGATGCTCATGATGATGGTGCGGCGGCGTTGGTCCTCGATGCTCAGTCGGTAGCCTTTTTCAACCGGCAGATGGCCGGCGGCCAGCGCGGCCTGCCATTCGGGCAGCGTCTTGAAATTCTGCCGAAACGTGTCGGCGGTTTGCGAGATCGACGAAATGCCAAAGGCGTAGAGCGAGGCGCCGGCCCGCGTGCTGTAGCCTTGGAAGTTGCGGTGCAATCCGCCGCTGAGGGCGGCGCCGGCGAGTTCATCGCCGGGCTTGGCAAAATGATCCAAGCCCACATCCAGATAACCCGCCTCGGTCAGTTTTTCGCGCGCCACCGCAAACATTGCCAGCCGGTTCTCCGCGGACGGCAGCGTGTGCTTCTGGTCGAAAATCTTTTGCGCCGGCTTGATCCACGGCACGTGCGCGTAGCCGAAAACCGAGAGCCGGTCCGGATCGAGCGTCAGCACATCATCAATCGTGCGGGCGAAACTGTCCGCGGTTTGCAGCGGCAGGCCGTAGATCAGGTCGACGTTGATGGAACTGAAACCCGCTTCGCGCAGCCAGGTGAAAGCCTGTTGGTTTTGTGCCTGCGGCTGGATGCGATGCACCGCAAGTTGCACTGCGGGGTTGGTGTCTTGAATACCAAGCGACGCGCGGTTGGCGCCGATTTCCTGCAACGCGTGCACGTGGTCGCGTGTCAACCGGCGCGGGTCGACCTCGACGCTGAACTCGCAATCCGGCGCCACGAGAAAATGCTCGTGGATCAACGCGCCGAGGCGGCGCAGCTCGTCCGGCGGGAAAAACGTCGGGGTGCCGCCACCGAAATGGATCTGGGCGACCTGTCGCTGCGGGTCCATAAGGCGGGCGGTGAGCCGGACTTCGCGAATCAACCAACCCAGATAGTCATCGGCCGATTCGCGCCGCCGGGTGATGACTGTGTTGCAGCCGCAAAACCAGCACCGTGATTCGCAGAACGGCAGGTGAAAGTAGAGTGACAGTGGGCCGGCTCCCGGCGCGTTGTCCTCCTGGATCGCATCTTGCAGACTCAATGGCGCCAGCTCGGTCGTAAATTGCGTCGCCGGCGGGTAGGATGTGTAGCGCGGCCCCGGCACCGCGTATTTGCGGATTAGATCCAGGTCCAAGGCAGGCGACAAAGCGGGCATCATGATGCCCGCATTATGTCGAGGCCAAGCAGGTCCGGCTACGCGGCCCTTGTCAGGCTTTGGGCGGATTTTGTCCGCTCAATCAAAACTCACCGGCTTGCCCGTGTCGGCCGAAGTGTAAAACGCGTCCGCGATCCGGGCGAAGAGGAGGCCGTCCTGCAGCGAGGTGTTGGGTTTGCGCTTTTCGAGGATGGATTCGACGAAGTCGAAGACCACGCCCTCGTGTTCGGCACCGGTGCCGGACTCCTCGCCTTCCCAGATCGCGGTCGTCTTCGTGCCGGTGCCCGGATTGGGCTGGGTGAGCATCAGGCTGGCCGAGGTGTAGCGCAGCATTTGCAGGTCGAGCGCGCCCTTGTCACCGCAGATCTGCCAGACGCTGTTGGCGGGCAGGGACGAGAACTCGGCGCGTTCGTAATTGAGCACGCAACCCTCGGCGAAGGTTACGAGGCCGACGATGTGGGTTTCGGCGTCCGAGCCCGGGGCGGCGTAGGCCTTGAACGCTTCCGGCACCTGCCAAGTCTGGGCGAGGGCGTATTGCGGCGTGAGTTTGAAATCGAGCAGGCCGAGCAGGTAATCGAGATCGTAGCAGCCCCAATTGACGAAAATGCCGCCGCCGTTGAGGTCGCGGCGCAGGCGCCAGACCGGCGGGTTGGGGTTGGGCTCGTCGGATGGTTTCGCCACGCCCCGGCAGGTGATGGTGCGGATTTTGCCGAGACCACCGGAACGAATGAAGGCGTTGGCCGTCTTGGCGGATTCGAACGAGCGGTAACGCGATGAGCAGCACGCGCCGATGAGATCGCCTTGGGCGGCGATCATGGTGCGGACCTCGGCGGCGTTCATGCCGATTGGTTTCTCGGTGAGGACGTGTTTGCCGTTTTTGAAGGCCTCGATCACGAGCGGGCCGCGGATGTTGGCAGGGAGGGCGAGAATGACGGCGTGGATGTTGGCGTCGCGCAACAACTCGCCGGCGTCGGTGCTCCAACGCTCGACGCCGAATTCGGCGGCGGTCTTTTGGGCGACCTCGCTGCGCACGTCACAAACGGCGGCAGCGCGGGCGGTTTTCATTTTGGCGAGCGCGCGCAGGTGGTATTGCGCGATGACGCCGCATCCGATGACAGCAATGTTCAGCATTTGGGAAATGGGGTAGGGATTGCTTTGCATGCCATGGCGGCATTGTCTAGCGCGACTTGTGACACTCACGCATTTCATCGGCAGTGAACTCGTAACGGCGGTCGGCCGGCTCAAGCCCGCGCAGGTGCTCGGACCATGGCGCAAGCACACCCCGGCGGAGTCCCGGCGCCGCGCCCGGTTCGTGCCGGCGTTGTATGACGATGATCACGCGCATGGCCACGCGGAGCTGTGCCTGATGTTGGAGGGACAATGTGTATTCAGTCTCGATCACGCGGCGGCGGTTTTACGCCCCGGGGACTTGGTCGTGTGCCCGGCAGGGCATCCGCATGCCGAGGCGTTTGTGCGCAAGAGCGATCCTTATCGGCTGGTTTGGTGGAGCTTGAACGCTGACGAACCGACGCTGCATGTGACCCGCTACACGCGCCGGGGAGGCTTCGCGATGGATCATCGCATGACCTTGGCCACGCTGCCGGCGGAGGCCCGCCAACGGCTGGCCACGCTGCGCGGCTTGGCGGCGGGACCTGCGGCCCCGGATCTCGAGTCCATGCGCGAGGCGATGCTCACCTTGACACTGGCGCTGTATCGCCGGGCACTGGATGGCGGCGAAAAACAGCTCGATACGCGCGCCCAACTTGTGCGGCGGGCGGCGGAGTTCGTGAAGGCGCATGCGCGTGAACCGCTGACGCTGGCCAGCGTGGCGCGGGCGGTGCACGTGTCGCCGAATTACCTGACGGGCTTGTTTCGTTCGGAAACCGGCACGTCACTCGGGCAGTTCATTTTGCAGGAACGCATGGCATCTGCGCAGGAGCTGCTGCGCCAACCGGGGGCGAGCGTCAAAGCCGTGGCCTTGGAACTCGGGTTCGCGGATCCCTTCACGTTCAGTCGCGCGTTCAAGCGCGTGACCGGCCGGGCCCCGAGCCATTTGTTGCAAGGTTGACAGCCGCCGAGGCTGCGGCCCTACCTGATTCCACTTCATTATGGAGCAGTCCTTTCCCCGGCCTTTTCCGGCGCTCACCCCCGCGCAGCGCTATCATTTCGATGCCTTCGGGTATGTGGTCGTGCCCGGCGTGTTGAGTGCCGACGAATGTGCGGCCATTCAAGCCGCCATGCGGCGCGTGCGCGGCGAGATTCGCGCGCGCCCGGCGGGTTATCAACCGCAGCCCGGCGAACCCAAATTCATCAGCGATCAGCCGCACCACGTCTTCATCGGCGACATGATGGAATGCGATCCGCTTTTCACGGCCTATGCGACGCATCCGCGACTGGTGAGCATGGCAGAGGAGGTCATCGGCGGCGAGGCACGCATCGTGGAACTCAACGCGCATTTGAACACGCGCAGTCCGAAATACGTGCCCGGCGAAGCGCCGAAATATGATTTTCACAACGGCACCGACGTGCCGTTTTCGAGCCACACCAAGCACGGGCTTTATCACTGCAACTTCGTCAAAACGCTGACCAACCTCACCGAGCTGGGTCCCGATGACGGCGGCACGGTGGTGGTGGCCGGCAGCCACAAGATTGACCTGCCGGTCGAGGACATGATCGCCCGCGCTTACGAAGACCGGTCGTTGATCCATCAGGTCATTGCCCCCGCAGGTTCGACCCTGCTTTTCGCCGAAACGTTGATTCACGCCACCGGTCAGCTGCGCAGCGATCGCGAGCGCGCGATCATCATCACCGGTTACGGCAGCACGATGATGCCGTATTGGGGCGGGGCGGCCCTCACGCCGGAGTTTGTCGCTAAGATTCCGGACCACCTGCGCAACCTCTACCTCGGGAAGGCCCATTGGACGCGCGGACCGCGCTATCGCCAGCTGACGGATCCGGTGGACACCCGCACATTCACGCTGGCCGACGGCTGGCATGCGCCGGTGTAAGTTTCGACATGGCTTCGTAATGCCGGCCATTCCCACTTTCGCCGCCGCCTGCTAGACTGATGGCACCATGAGTTCCGTCATTGCCCCGAATGCTTCCAAACTCGCCCTCTTGGGCGGCACCAAGGTGGGTGAGGTCACCTACTCGAAATTCCCCGTCTTTTCGGACCGCGCGATTGAGCGCGTGGTTGAAGTGCTGCGCGCCGGCAAGGCCATCGGCCTCGGCCGGTTTCATTCGCCCGAGATCGAAGAAGCGGAGCTGACGATCTCGCGCTACCACGGCGGCCGCGAAGTGCTCGCGGTCGGTTCGGGTCACGCCGCGCTGCAATGTGCGTTGGCCGGTCTCGAAATCTGCAACGGCGACGAAGTCATCACCACGCCCTACACGTGGGGCGCGTCGATTTCCTGCATCCTGCACCAGAACGCGATTCCGGTGTTCGTTGATGTCGAGGCTGACACCGGCGTGATTGATCCGGCGCAGATCGAAGCCGCGATCACGCCGCGCACGAAGGCGATTCTTGCGGTGCACATTTTCGGCCAGCCGGCCAATTTGCAAAAGCTCCGCGCCATCGCCGACAAGCACGGTCTCGCGCTGATCGAGGACGGCAGTCAGGCCCACGGTGCCGAAATCGGCGGCGTGAAGGTGGGCAACGTCGGCGATGCCGCCGGCTTCTCCTGCATGGGCGGCAAGGTGCTGCCGACGACCGAAGCCGGCTATCTCGTCACGCCGAGCAAAGATGTATTCTGGAAGGCCGCGATGATCGGCCAGCATATGGGCCGATCGCCGGAGAAGGATTTTCCGAATGAACTGCGCCCGTGGGTGGATTCGTTGGTTTATACGCATCGCGTCACGCCGCTCAACGCCGTGCTGTTGACCGAGCAATTCGGAGTGATCGATGCCTGGGTGAATGAGCGCCGCCGCCATGCGGAGTTGTTCCGCGCCAAAATCGCGGATGCGAAATATCTCAAACTGCCCGATTACGCTCCGGGCGTGAAGCCGGTCTATCACTTGCTCACGATGAACTTTGATGCCGAGGCGGCCGGGGTGACGCGCGATACGTTTGCCGCGGCGCTGAAGGCCGAGGGTATGCTCGCGTTCGGCTATGTGCCGTCGCCGATTCCCGATTGGAAACGGTTGCACTGGCAGGGCTACGAAGGTCCGCGCGTCAACTGGCTGCAGGCGCTCGAAAAAGCCGGCGTCGATTACCGCGGTATGGCGCTGCCCAACTGCCGTCATCGCGTCGCCAACTCGATTGAGACCCGTTTCGACTTCATCGACAATCAGGAGGCGATGGTCAGTCGCATGGCGGAGGTCATTCACAAAGTGGAGGCCAACATCGGCGCCCTGCGCGATCATGAACGCAGCGCCGGCCCGGCGGCTCCCGCCAAACGCTGATGGAGATTGGACCATGACTTGGATTGACGCGGCGAGGGCGCCGCGTCCCCATGGGTGAAACAATTGAATGCTGGAGCCGCGCCGCCCTCGGCGCGGAAGTGCTGGTTTTAATTTCCCCTCTATGAAAGCAGGATTCGGCAGAGCAGACATTACCCCGCGACTCGGCGTGCAACTCGCGGGCTACGGTCCGTATCGCAATCGTCAGGCGCAGGAAATCGTGACCCCGCTTTGGGCGCGAGCCATGGTGGTGGCACAGGGACGCAAGCGCGCGGTATTGATCAGCGTGGATGGCTGCGGCACGCCGCGGAAACTCGCCCGGCGCATCCGGGCCGCCGTGGTCGCGCGCATCGGCGGCAGAACGACGGAGGTGATGGTTTCCGCCACGCATACCCACAGCGCGCCCGGCGTCGCCGGCATGTTCGGCTGGGGCGAGGCCGACATGATGTATTTGGAGACCCTGCCAACGCGCATTGCGGAAGCGGCGGTGCAGGCGGTGGCCAATCTGACGGACGTCGAATGGCGCCATGCGCACGCTCCCTGCGAGGGGATCGCGGTCAATCGTGAGACCGATACGGGTTTTGCCCTGAACGAAAATTTTGCCGAGCGCATGGATCCGCAGTGGCGCCCGGCTAAACCGGAGCACACGGATCCGACCGTTCGCGTATTGGCCGCCTATGCCGGCGGCAAACTTATCGGCTTGCTGCATCATTTCGGCTGCCACCCGGTTGTTTACGGGGAAAAGACCGCGGCGATTCACGGCGATTATGCCGGCTTGGCTTCGTTGTCTTTGGAGGCAAAGCACGTCGGCGCGGTCGCGATGTTTTTGCCCGGCGCGCTGGGCGACATCAATCCGAAGCTCAATCACCGTGTGCTTTCCGAGTCGCGTCGCGCATTGAAAGCGATTGGTAAGCAATACGCGGCGGCCGTTTCCGGCGCTTTGCGCGCCGCGGAACCGATCACAGCCGACAAGTTGGCAGTGGTGCAGCGCGACACCGTGTTCTCGCGGCAGAAATGGTCGCGCAAAAAAGTCGAGCGACGCATCGCCGAGCTGGAAAAGATTTTTGCGCAACCCGGTGTGACCGACAACCCGTTTACCGGCGGTCAGCCGCCGCTCATGACCAACGGGATGGAATTGGCGCGCCTGCAGGGACTGCGGCAAGTGTTGTCGGAATACCGTGGTGCGACTCCGCCGAATCCGACGGTGTGCCTGCACGGCATGCGCATCGGACCGGTGGCGCTGCTGGGCTGCGGATTGGAAGCGTATCACAGTCTGCAGGCGCCGGTGCTGCAGGGTTCGCCGCATCCGCATACGTGGTTGATCAGCTTGGTCGGCGGCACCGGTTATGCGCCGGATCGCGCGGCGATTGAACGCGCTGGTTATGCCGGTGATTTCGTGCCGCTCGTCACGGGTGAACTACCCTACGTAAAAATCTACGACGAGTTGCCGCGCGCGCTCGTGAAACTGGCGCTAGAGTTGTGATGTAGGCCCGGCCAATGAAGTGGCGGCGGTGGCGGTGAAAGTGTCGGGATGAATTGTAGGGCGGGATCGCTGATCCCGACAAAACGAAAACGCTTGGTTATCAAGGCGGGATCAGCGATCCCGCCCTACAAAAAAGCCGCGTCGAAATTCGACGCGGCTTTTTGATGGTATGAATGGGCGATGCTCGCTCAGCGGCCGAGGTATTTGTCACGGCCGAGGACGAGGGCCTCGAGTTTGCGATCGGAGATGGAGCGCTTGAGCATCCAGAAACCGCAATCGGGGTGCACCCAGCGCACGCGGCCTTCGCCGACCTTCTTTTCGACGGCTTCGATGCGCGCGGCGATCTCGTCGGGCGTTTCGATGTGGTTGACCTTGATGTCCACCACGCCGACGCCCAGGGCGATCTTCTTGTCGATGTGTTTGAGGGCATCGAGGTCGCTCTTCGGGCGATGCGCGAGTTCGAGCACGAGGTGGTCGCAGTGCAGCGCGTTGAGGAAATCGACGAGCTTCTTCCAATTGCCGGCCTGAATGGTCTGGCCGCCGTAATTGCCGAAGCAGAAGTGCACGGCGCGCTCGGTGCCCTTGTCGATGGCATCGAGCACGACGTTCATCGCGGCGGCGGCGAGCGGGGCGTCGGCGGGATTGCCCGGGATGTTGGCCTCGTCTACCTGAACGCAGGCGGTCGGGAGCTTCGGCATCTGCGCGGCGAGCACCTCGGCGATCGCCATGGTGAGATCGGCAAAGTTGCCGTAATGGTGATCGAGCAGCGTGCGCGAGAGCATGTAGGGGCTCGTCACGGTGAACTTGAACGGTCCGCCGGCGACGGCGGCGGCGCGCTGGCAGTCGACGAGCAGATTGAACGAACCTTCGCCGAGTTTGCTTTCGACGACGCCGGCGGGCTTGCGGCGGAAGCCCATCGGGTGATGGCGGGAAAACTCATCAGTGACGGAGCGGCCGACCACGGACGAGATGCCGGCCATCGGACGGATGAAATACTCGATCATGCCGTTCGTGTCGGGGTGGTTTACATCGAAGCGGTAGAGTTCGCCGTCGGTGGGCAGGTCGATGCCGACCTGGCGCTGAATATCGAACACGACGCGGGTGGCGTCGATCACCGCCTGCTCGCTCGGAAGCGCCGCGAGCCAGTCGGGCACGGGATAGGAGCCGACGGTGGTGGTCAGGATGCGAGGTTTTGATGGGATCTTATATGCCATGGAAATGAGAGCGGACCAAAAACCTGGCGCGAGAACGAGAACAAATCGCGACCGGGGCGATTTCGGCGGGTCAACGCGGCTTTTCGCCGAGCAGTTCCTTGATGCTTTCGCCGATTTTGGCGAGCGGCGTGGTCTTCTCAAGGTAGAGGTTGACCATGTTGCGGATGACTTGCTCGACGACGTCTTCGTCGAAAAGCACGCCGGTGAGCAGTATGACGGGCAGGTCCGGTCGCTGCCGCTTGATGCGCGCGATGATTTCGAAGCCGTCGCCGTCTTCCAGTTGCAGATCGGAGATGAGCAGGTCCGGCGGGGTCTTTTCCGCCAGCCGGACCGCCTCGTGCACACTGGCGGCCGCGGTGACGCTGTAGCCGTTGGCGGTGAGATATCCCGTGAGTAATTCGCGGATGGTGACTTCGTCGTCCACGATCAAAATGTTTGTTTTCATGTTACGTGCTGTAGTGATTGAGTTCGGTTCAGGCCCGCCCGGCTGATGGTGATTCGGTGATCTGAAGTGTGATGATGCCGCCGATGACTTTGTTTTGGTCGCGCAACGGATACAACGACAGCACCCCTGCGAGGTCGCCGCGCCGACTGGTGATGACGGCGGGTTGATCCCGCAGATCGCGACCCTCCTTCATGGCGGTGAGCACGGGATCGCCTTGGGTCCCGGCGGGAAAACGGATGACTTGTGAAAAGGATTGTTTGATCAGGTCCGCGGTGGTGCCGCCGGTCAGGCGCAAGGTTGCCGTGTTCACGCGGGTGATGGCTCCGGTCTTGGTGAGCACCAGCACGAGGTCGCTGATCGAATCAACGATACTGCGATTATAATGCAGCTGATGCTCCAGGGCCTGGTTGGCCCACTGGCGCTCAATGTTTTCGAGTGACAGTTTTTCGTTGGCGGCCGTGAGCTCGGCGGTGCGTTCCTGCACCTTGATCTCAAGCTGGGTGTTGGCCTCGGCCAGGGCGGTGGCCGCGCGGCGCCGGGCGGCCAGGTCGTCCCGAATGAGCCAGCCGGCGCCGGCGAGCAGCAGGAAGTTCACCGCCACGCCGGTCCAGACGATCCAGCGCGTGGATTGCGCCTGCAGATAGGCGGCGGAATCGCGTTCGCTAAGGATACCCAGCTGGGTTTCCCGCAGCTGAACCAGATGCCGTTGAATTTCGTTGCCGGTGGCGTTGGTGGTGAAGGCGATGAGTTGGGCGCGCACGCCGGCTTCGTCGCCCGCTTGCTTGGCGGCGATGATCTCGCGCATGGCTTGCATGCTCTTTTCGACCAGTGTGGTGATCTCACCGAGTCGGGAGCTCGTTTCCGGTTCGCGGCGAGTAAGTGCGCCGGCCAGTTCAAGACTGCCGGTCAGATCGGACGAGGCGTCGTTGAAGGTGTTGAGGTCCGCTTCCTCCCCGGTGGCGGCATAGGCGCGCAGGGTGGCGTGGGCGCGCAGCTGGGCGTTGAGCGCCTGGTCAAGGCGGTCGATCACGGCGTGCGTGTGGTTGACCCAATCGTTGGTCGCGGTCGATCGGCCGATGGTGCGGACCGATATCACGGCGATCGCGACGAGCACGATGAGAACGAACAGGAAGAACAGCAGAATGCGCCTTAGGGTCGTGTCTTTCATTTGGCGGGGTGGTGGTGTTTTTTTAGTTCCGGCTGGCTTGGTGGTCGGGGTCGGATTCGGGAGGGTCGGTTTTCACCACGGTATAGACGGCACGCTTTTGGTAGGAGTCGTAGTCAAACGTGAACTCCTGTGCAAACGTCCAGTTGGCCTTGAGCGAGTCAGCGACTTTTGTCGCGATGTCGCGCAAGCGGCGGCCGGATTTGGTGAGGGTGAAGAAATACTTGCGGTTGTTGTAGTCGAGGTAGACGCGGTCGTCGTCCACGTAGCAGACGGCGTGGCCGACGTTTTTACCGATCATTTCCACGCGCACGAGCCGGGTTTTGTAACCGTGATGGCTGAGCACGTGGTCGGCGAGCACGGCGTAGTCGATGCAATCGCCGGCCTTGCGCGCGAGGAACTGCCGGGGATTGATCACGTCGAACGCGTCGCGCTGAAACCTGAAGTCCTCAAAGTAGGCGGCGAAGCGCTTGGGGGTCATTTTTGAATCGCCGAGCAGCTCCTCCATCGTGACACCGCGGGCGAGGGATGCGGCCAGCCCCAGAGCGAAAAGCAAGGCGCTGGCCTTGCGCGCAAACAGGTTGGCAAACCGGGGCGGCATCGGCGGATTGGACCGGTTCCGGGGGGCGATTTCGAGTGTTTTGTTACCGGCGGCGTTGCCTTGGGCGGGGGGAAGGCTATTCCCGGAATCATGCCCACGCCCCGTTTTGCCACGCGCACGCTTTATGCCCCGGCTCACTTTGGGAACAGTTACGAATGCCTGGGCGACAACGAATTTCGCGCGCTGCTGACGACGTGGCGCGACTGGGGTTTCAACGAATTTGCCGGCTGGTTTGACCCGGCCAACTGCATCGATCCGTGGCACGAGGATCCGTATTCGGAACAGTTGTATGATTTCAGCCGCGCGCAGCGCGACATGAACGTGCGGCGGTTTCAGGCCGCGCAATCGCTCGGTCTGCCCTGCGTCAGCGTGCTTACGCCCAACACGGTCTTTCAGGATCAATGCCGGCCTGACACGAATGCGACCAAAGGGGGTCGCATTTTCGGTCCGCTGGCCTGTCCGTCCGCGGCACCCGGCCGCGAGGTTATTCTCCGCAACCATGAGAACTGGTTTCGCACGTTGGCGCAGGGCGGGGTGAAGCTGCGCGCGATCGCGGCCTGCCCGTATGATTTCGGCGGGTGCGCCTGCGAGAAATGCCAGCCGTGGATTTTGACTTTCGCCAAGCTCTGCCACGAATTGCATACGATCGCTGAGCGGCATCATCCCGGGGTCGAAATGCGCATGGTCGGCTGGTGGTGGTCGGCGGAGGAACACGAACAATTCGCCGATTGGGCGGACACGAACGCGCCGGGCTGGGTGAAGAGCATCACCCTGCACATTCCCTACAGCGAAAGCGATGTGTCCGGCGTGCGCCTGCCCAAGGGCTGCGCGCGTCAGGCTTTCGTGCACATCGGTTATGCCGACGCCGCGGAACCGCGAGATCTCTACGGCCATCTCGGCCCGGTGATCGCGGCCGAACGCTTGGAGCGAACCCTGAACGCGCTGGCCCAGCGTGACTGCTCCGGCTGGATGGCGTATTCCGAAGGTGTGTTTGACGATGTGAACAAGGCTATCGTCGCCGGGTTGTCCGCGGGCAAGGTCGCGTCGGCTGACGAAGCGTTGCAGGCCTATGCGCAAATGCAGTTCGGCGCATCCGCCGAGGACGGTTCGGCGTGGGCGACATGGTTGCGCGGGTGTGGGCACCCATACGATCGCGATACGAATGCGGCGCAATGCGAACTGCAAACGCTCAAGTCCGCCAAACCCACCTGGCGGCTGCGCCAATGGGAGTTGAAGACCGAACTCATGCGGCATCACCGCGCAGCCGCGGCTGAAACTGATTCACCGGAGCGCACCGCCGCCCGCGCCGCAATTGATGCCGTGCAGGAAACCCTGCGTCGCGAAGTCTACGCACTCGGCCCGCAACGTTTCATTTTCGCCCGTAATTTCTCGCCGTTGGTTTGGCAAGGGGCGTTGCCGGCGGAAACGCGCAAGGAAGCGTGAATTGTCCCGTAAGTTGTGGCAGACATCCTCATTGCTGAAGGATACAATCCTTGCTGGCTAAGCTATTTCCAATCCTCGCGCTCGCCATTAAGATAATCGCGCACGACCCCTAACTTGTGTTCTAGGTGTCCTCGCCGTGCCTTTCTGTTGCGGTCGGCGAACGCCGGCCCCGATGGGAAGCAGCCCTGGGTCTCAGTATGCCCCGACCTGCCGGGGCTGCCGGCGGCCGAGGAGGCGTGGATGTTTGAACGGTTCCTCGAGGAAAGAACTTCGATTGCGGGCGTGGATGTTGGCGAATCGTTCGGCAGCCCGAGCGGACGAGAAAGCTTTTTCCGCGCTGTATGAGCAACTCGTGCGCCGCCAGGGTTTGCCCTGAAACCCTGCCTGTTGGCGCGCAGTCGCGGCAGGTTGATGCTCTGACAACTGGGCGGTCGAGCATCCGCGAAAGTCGCAGCCGTGGCCGGCATTTATCCAGTTTGCAATCTGACGAATTATCCCGTGCTTGGCCAAGGCCGCTCCGGCCTACGGATGCGACGAAGCCCAGTTTGGCGGCGGCTCGCCCAGCACAATCCCGTCGATCGGCTGGAGCCGCTGGCTTCAATAAGGTGCCGATCCTGCATTTGCATGGCGATCAGGATGAAATCGTCCCGCTGGCAGAAAATAGCCGCTCGCCGATCGTTATCGCCGGCACGGCGGCGCAGTGCGTCTGATCGTCTATCCGGGGCAGGGGCACAATTTCAGTGGCGGGATGGTTTCCAGTCGCCAGGCTGGTGGATTTCAACATTGCACAGCAAGCCTTGAGCTGCTCACCGCATACGGACGACGAGCACAAGCATGGCTTGAATTTCCGACCAACGGTTTCGGCGTGCCGCAGAAACGTCCGCGCGCTATTATATCGGAGAACCCTTCGTAAGAAACCTGATCGTCATCAATCACGTTACTCTGGACGGAGTCATGTAGGCGCCCGCGCTCAAAGGGTGTGGGAGCAATCTTAACACCCACTGCGGGCTTGGCTCAGCTAGGCTCGGTGGGGATTGACTCGCTGTGTTCGGGGCTGGCGCCCCAAAGCCGGTGGCTTTGCCCCTATTCCCACCTCTGCATCCGCTGCGCGTCTGCCGTGTCGCTTCGCGCCACGCGCCATTTTTGCTGCGCAAAAATGGCGGAGAGGGGGGGATTCGAACCCCCGGTAGGTTTCCCTACACCCGCTTTCCAAGCGAGCGCGATAGACCACTCTGCCACCTCTCCGGGTTGCCCGCGGGACTGTTTATTCAACAGGCCTGCAGTTGAGCGAGGGAAGAAGAAAGCGTTTCCGGGGCGGCTTGGTCAATGGCAAATCCGCGGCGTTTTTACACTCGCACAACTTTTTTGGAAAATGCCACTTGCACGGTCAGAGCCCGACCATAACGCTGGAAGGGATTTTGTTCAGCACGAACTGTGAATAGCTCATGGTAACCTCCAACACAGAACTGGCCTACAACAGCAAGGTCGAGGGCGAAGCCATCGTCACTCGCGCCGATGCGGTTATCAACTGGATCCGCACCAACTCCATGTGGCCCATGCCCATGGGACTGGCTTGCTGTGCCATTGAGCTCATGGCGACCGCATCCTCGCGGTTCGACATCGCACGCTTTGGCGCCGAGGTCATGCGCTTCTCCCCGCGTCAGGCCGATTGCATGATCGTCGCCGGCACCGTGACCTACAAGATGGCCTCTTCGTTGCGCCGCATCTACGATCAGATGGCCGCGCCGAAATGGGTCATCGCGATGGGCGCCTGCGCTTCGTCCGGCGGCATGTATCGCAGCTATGCGACGCTGCAGGGCGTGGACCGGATCGTGCCGGTGGACGTTTACATCAGCGGTTGCCCGCCGCGTCCCGAGGCTCTGCTTGACGCCTTGATGAAGCTGCAGGCCAAGGTGGGCAAAGAACGCTCGGCCAAGAACCTGTTGACCGCTTAATCGTCCCGCTTCCGCGCTCATGTCCGACACCACCACCGCCGATATCACGGCCCTGATTCAGGAAAAATTTCCCCAGGCGACCGCCCGCGCCAGTCTCGACCATCCCGCGCTGGATGTGCCCGCCGGCGATCTGCTCGCGGTGCTGAAAACGCTGCGCGACGCCCACGGCTACGACATGCTGGTGGATGTGACCGCGATCGACTGGGCCGAGGGCGCCAATCCGCGGTTCACGGCGGTCTACCACCTTTATTCGACCACCGGGCATCATTACGTGCGCGTCGCCACGGCTTGCACGGGGGATGACTCCGCGCCGGTGGCCCCGAGCGTCACCGGTCTGTGGCCCGCGGCCGACTGGCACGAACGCGAAACCTACGACATGTTTGGGATTCGTTTCGAAGGACACCCGGACCTGCGCCGCATTTTGATGTGGGAGGGCTATCCTTATCATCCCCTGCGCAAGGAATTCCCGCTCGCCGGCATTGAAACCGAATTGCCCGATCCGGAAGTCGCCGCCGAGACCAAGGCCAAGGTCAAGGCCGCGCCCATGATGGGCGGCCCCTTTGTTGCCTCCAGCGGAGAAATGAATCTGACCGAAGCCGAGCCCCGCGCCAAGGACGAGAGCTGGAACGAATCCAGCGAAAAACCCGGAGCCTGACCCAGCATGGCCACTGAATTTGCTTATCCTGACGCCACCGCGAAAAACGCGGCGGGTGAATTCGAGACCGAGAAGATGTCCCTATCGATGGGTCCGTCGCACCCGTCCACTCACGGCGTGTTGCGCGTCCAGATGGAACTCGACGGCGAGGTCGTGACCAAGGCGGAACCGGTCATCGGTTACCTCCATCGCGGCGACGAGAAGATCGCCGAGAACATGACTTACAACCAGTTCGTGCCCTACACGGACCGGTTGGACTACCTCGCGCCGCTCGCCAACAACATGGCCTATGCGATCGCGGTCGAGAAGCTCGCCAAGCTCGAGGTGCCGGAGCGCTGCCAGGCGATCCGCGTGATCTCGGCCGAGATGGCCCGCATTTCCGCCCACTTGCTTGGTCTCGGCGCCTTCGGCATCGATACCGGCGCATGGACGGTGTTCATGTATGCGTTCACCGAACGCGAAAAACTCTACAAGCTCTTCGAAGAACTGACCGGCGCGCGCTTTACGACCAGCTACACCCGCATCGGCGGCGTGGCCCGTGATGTGCCCGAGGGTTGGACCGATCGTGTTGACGCGTTCTGCGACCAGTTCCTGCCGATCCTCGAGGAGATTCTCGCACTGCTCACCCGCAACAAGATCTTCATGGATCGCACGGTTGGCGTCGGCGTCATTTCTAAGGAAGACGCCATCGCCTACGGTCTCACCGGCCCGAACCTGCGTGGTTCCGGCGTGGCGATGGACCTCCGCAAGGACCGGCCTTACAGCGGCTACGAGAAATACGAGTTCGACGTGCCCGTCGGCACGACCGGTGACTCCTATGACCGCTACCTCGTGCGCGGCGAAGAAATGCGCCAGTCCGTCCGCATCATCAAGCAAGCCATCAAGGCCTTCCCCGGTGGCGATTGGTATGCGAAGGATGCCCGCAAGATTTTCGCGCCGCCGAAGGACAAGATCCTCACCTCGATGGAGGAGTTGATCCAGAACTTCATGATCGTGACCGAGGGCCCGCAGATGCCGGCCGGCGAAGTCTACTTCGAGGCCGAAAACCCGAAGGGTGCGCTCGGTTTCTACATCGTCAGCAAGGGTGGCGGCGTGCCGTATCGCATGAAGATTCGCGCCCCGTCGTTCTGCAATCTCTCCATTCTGCCCAAGGTCTGCGCCGGATCCATGATTTCCGACGTCGTTTCCATTCTCGGTTCGCTCGACTTCGTGATGGGCGAGTGTGACCGCTAAATTTTTACCGCCTGATGAATCTCAAGCCCGAAACATTGCAGCGCATCGACGAGGTGATCACGCATTACCCGCAGAAGCGCAGCGCCACGCTTCCGCTCCTGCACCTCATCCAGGAAGACATCGGTTATCTGCCGCCCGAAACCACCGAGTGGGTCGCGGCGAAGCTCGAGATTCAGCCGATCAATGTTTACGAGGTGATCACGTTCTACCCGATGTTCCGCCAGAAGCCGATCGGCCGGCGGCACATCCGCGTCTGTCGCACGCTCTCCTGCGCGCTCAACGGCGGCTACAAGACCTGCGACGCGATCAAGCAGGAGTTCAACACCGGGATGAATGAGATCTCGCCCGACGGCGAAGTGACCGTCGAATTCGTCGAGTGCCTCGCCAGCTGCGGCTCCGGTCCGGTCATCATGGTGGATGACGAACTGCACGAGCACGTCGACTGCGCCAAGGCCAGGCAGATCGCCGCCCAAATCAAAGCCGAAGCCGCCCAACGCTGAACGCCATGCCCGAACAACGACGCATCATTTTCAAACACATCGACGAGGCCGGCTACTCCAACGACATCGATTGCTACATCCGCAACGGTGGCTACGAGACGCTGAAGAAGTCGGTCACGCAAAAGCCAGAAGACCTGCGTGAGGAGGTCAAAAAATCCGGCCTGCGCGGCCGCGGCGGCGCCGGTTTCCCCTGCGGCGTCAAGTGGGGCCTCGTGGACCGCAAGTCCGGCAAGCCGATCTACCTGATCGTCAATGCCGACGAGTCCGAGCCCGGCACCTTCAAGGACCGCTACATCATTCATCAGGACCCGCACCAGTTGATCGAAGGCACGATGATCTCGTGTTTCGCCAACGGCGTGAAGCAGGCCTACATTTACATCCGCGGCGAATTCCCGCACGGCGCGCGCATCCTGGAGAAGGCGATCCAGGAAGCCCGGGACAAGAACCTCGTCGGCGAGAACATCCTCGGCACCGGTTACTCCTGCGACATCTTCGTGCATCGCGGTGCCGGCGCCTACATCTGTGGCGAGGAAACCGGCCTGATCGAATCGCTCGAAGGCAAGCGCGCCAACCCGCGCATCAAGCCCCCGTATTTCCCCGCGGTCCTCGGTCTTTATCAGTGCCCGACGATCGTGAACAATGTCGAGACGCTGTGCCACGTGAAGCACATCATCGACATGGGCGGCGACGAATACGCCAAGATCGGCACCCCCGGTAACACCGGCACCCGCATCTTCTGTGTCTCCGGCCACGTCAAGAAACCGGGCTATTACGAGTTCGAGTGCGGCAAGATCACCATGGGCCAGCTGCTCAACGAGGTCTGCGGCGGCCCGCGCGACGGCCGCACGTTCAAGGCCGTCATCCCTGGCGGCTCGTCGGCCAAGATCCTCAAGTTCGGCGAACGCTTCAAAGGCAAGTCCCGCGCCGGCGTCGAATACGATTGGGGCGTCGAGGACGTGCCGATGGATTTCGATTCGCTCGCCATGATCGGCACGATGGGCGGCTCCGGCGGCGTCATCGTCATGGACCACTCGGTCAACATGGTCGAGGCCCTCGCCAACATCAACGCGTTCTACTCCCACGAGTCCTGCGGCCAGTGCACCCCCTGTCGCGAAGGCTCGCTGTGGATGAAGAAGATTTCCTCGCGCATGGTGCACGGTGCCGCCCGCAAGGAGGACGCCGCGCTGCTCAAGGGCGTGGCCGACCAGATTCCCGGCCGCACCATCTGCGCCTTCGGCGAAGCCTGCTCGTGGCCGACCCAAAGCTTCCTCAGCAAGTTCAAGGACGAGTTCGAGTCCTACGCCGAGACCAAGAAGTCCAAGCCCGCCGATTCCCTCGAACTGGTTTAATTCACCCTGACTTTTCGCAATGATTCAGCCTGCCAAACCCGACCTCGTCACCGTCAACATCGACGGCAAGGAGATCGCCGTGCCGAAGGGCACGAACGTGATCGAGGCTGCGCGCCAGCTCGGCGTTGACATCCCGCACTACTGCTATCACCCGAAGCTCACGGTCGCGGGCAATTGCCGCATGTGCCTCATCGAGATGGGCATGCCCGCCGTCGATCCGGCCACCAAGGCGCCGGTCATGGACGAGGCCACCGGCAAGCAGAAGATCAACTGGATCCCGCGTCCTCAGATCGGTTGCGGCACCAACGCCATGCCCGGTCTGCACATCAAGACCAACTCGCCGATGGTGAAGGACTGCCGCGAGGGCGTGATGGAGTTTCTGCTTATCAATCACCCGCTTGATTGCCCGATCTGCGACCAGGCCGGCGAGTGCAAACTCCAGGAACAGGCCACCGGCTACGGCCGCGGTTACTCGCGCTTCATCGAACAGAAGAACGTCAAGCCGAAGCGCACGCAGCTTGGCCCGCGTGTCACGCTCGACGACGAGCGCTGCATCCTCTGTTCGCGCTGCATCCGCTTCAGCAAGGAAATCGTCAAGGACGATGTGCTGGGCTTTGTGGACCGCGGCAGCTACTCGACCCTGACCTGCTATCCCGGCAAGGAGCTGAAGAACAATTACTCGCTCAACACCGTGGACATCTGCCCGGTCGGCGCGCTCACCTCGACGGATTTTCGTTTCAAGATGCGCGTGTGGTTCCTCAAGCAGACCAACAGCATTTGCACCGAGTCTTCGGTTGGTGCCAACACCGTCGTTTGGTCGCGCGAAGGCGTCATCTACCGCATCACGCCGCGGCAGAACGATACCGTGAACGACACGTGGATGACCGATTCCGGCCGCGCCCTCTACAAGCAGGTGCAGGCGCCGGATCGTTTGAAGGGCATCATGGTCAACGGGACGAGCAGCGCGCTCGACATCGCGGCCAACACGGTCGCTACGCTGGTCAAAGACGGCGGCGTGGCCGTCGTCGGTTCCGGTCGCAGCACGGTGGAAGAACAATTCCTGACGAAGAAACTCGCCGCCGCGCTCAAGGCGCCGGTGTCGTTGGTCAGCCGGGTGGGAGAGGGCGACAAGCTGCTCCTCTCCGCCGATCGCAATCCCAACGTCCGCGGCGCGCTGGTCACCGGTCTCATCTCCGCGTTGCCTGAACAAACGCTTGGCTCGCTTGCGGCCGACATCGACGCCGGCAAGGTCAAGACCGTCATCTCGATCGGCGAAGATCTCACCGCCGCCGGTTTGACCGCCGCGCAACTGGCCAAGGTTGCCGTCGTCTATCTGGGCACCCACGCCAACGCCACGAGCGAGGCCGCCAAGGTGCTGATCCCGACGCTTACCGTTTTTGAAAAATCCGGCACGCTGGTGAACCAGCAGTTCCGCATCCAGAAGTTCGCCAAGGCCGTGCCCGGTGTCGCCGGTGCGACTGATGATCTCGTGGTGCTGGCCAAACTGATCGCCGCCGTCGGTGGTGGTGAAGTCGCGGGCGAGATCAACGCACTCTGGAAGGCGATTGCCGCGGAAGTGCCCGCGCTTGGCACGATGACCTACCAAAACATTCCCGGCGACGGTCTGCTGCTCGACGGCACGCCGTTTGCCGCGCTGCCCTTTGCTGAGGGCGCTACGCTTCACTATCAACCGGCCGCAGCCGCCACTGCCTGACCGCCATGATCGAACTCTGGAACTCTCTCCATCCGCTCGTGCAAGGGGTCATCAAGGGCCTCGCGGTCATCGCCGTCATCTTCCCGCTGGCGGGCGCGTGTTCGCTCGCCGAGCGCAAGGTCTCGGCTTGGATCCAAGGTCGTCCCGGCCCGAACCGCGCCCGCATCTGGGGTATCGGTTATATCCCGGTGATCGGCCCGTTCCTCCAGCGGCTCGGCCTCTGGCACTTGCTGGCCGACGGGCTGAAATTCCTCTTCAAGGAGGATCCGGTTCCCGGCCACGTTAACAAATTCTACTTCTTTCTCGCCCCGGCCATTGCGTTGATTCCCGCGCTGACCACGGTCGTGGCCGTGCCGTTCGGCGCGTGGCTCGATGGTGAGACGGTGCAACCGCTCATCCTGGCCAATGTCGACGTCGGTCTGCTCGCCGTCTTCGCGGTTTCCTCGCTCGGCGTTTACTCGCTCATTCTCGCGGGTTGGGCCTCGAATTCAAAGTATCCCTTCCTCGGCGGTGTGCGCGCCTCGGCCCAGCTCATCTCCTACGAGCTGTCGATGACGCTCTCCGTGTTGCCGGTGTTTCTCTGGATCAATGCGCCGGGCATGTCCGGTTCGCTCGGGCTCGCCCGCGTAGTCGAATTTCAATCGCAACCCGGTTTCTGGGGTGGCGCATGGTTTATCTTCACGATGCCGCTTTGCGCGATCATCTTCCTGATCGCGCTCTTCGCCGAAACGAACCGTCACCCATTCGACATGCCGGAATCCGAATCCGACCTCGTGGGCGGTTTCCATACCGAATACGGCGCCTTCAAGTGGTCGATCTTCTTCGTCGCGGAATACGCGCACATGATCATTGGCTCCGGCGTCTTCACGCTGCTCTTCCTTGGCGGCTGGAATCCTCTGCCATGGGTCACGCTGGCCGATGTGGCCAACCTGCTCGGCATCGCCGGCAACCCGCTGCTGGTCGGTATCGTTTCCATCGGCATCTTCCTCGGCAAGGTCGTCGCGCTGCTCTTCTTCTTCATGTGGGTGCGCTGGACCGTGCCGCGCTTCCGTTACGACCAAGTCATGAAACTCGGCTGGCAGAAACTGCTGCCGCTCGCGATCGCCAACCTGTTCGCCTACCTCATCGCGATCGCCTTCCTGCAACCCAAACTCTGATTTTCGCGCCATGGCCGTCATTAAAGTAGAACGCAAACCGCTTTCCTTCGCCGAGCGCACCTACCTGCCGCAGATCGCGAGCGGGTTGAAAACCACGCTCAAGCATCTCTTCGCCCCCAAGGTGACAATGGAGTATCCGGAGGTCCGACCGGAAATTCCCAAAAACTACCGCGGCGTGCCCACGCTGGTCAAAGATCCCAACGGTCGCGAGAAGTGCGTGTCCTGCCAGCTGTGCGAATTCGTCTGTCCGCCGAAGGCCATTCGCATCACCCCGGGTGAGGTGCCGGATGGCAGCGGTCGCGAGCACGTCGAGAAGGGCCCGCAGGCCTTCGACATCGACATGCTGCGCTGCATTTACTGCGGGCTTTGTCAGGAAGTCTGCCCCGAAGAGGCGATCTTCCTCCAAAACCAATACTCCATGACCGGCTACACCCGCGAGGAGATGGTCAACGACAAGACCAAGCTTTACGAACTCGGCGGCACGCTGCCGGACCAGCATTTCAAGTGGGACAAGAAGAAGGCCGCCGAGGAACACGGCAACGCCCACTAAATCGACGACCATGCTCGACTCGCTCTTCTATTTCCTCGCGTGCTTTTCGGTGATCTTCGCCGTGGGCGCCATTGCCAGCCGCAATGCGGTCAACGCCGCGCTCTGCTTCCTGCTCTGCCTCGTGGGCATCTCCGGCATCTTCGCGCTGCTTGAGGCCTACCTGCTCGCCGTGCTGCTCGTGCTGGTTTACGCCGGCGCCGTCGTCGCGCTGTTTCTCTTTATTATCATGCTGCTCGATATGCAGCATCCTTCGGCGTGGAACTTTAAAGGCGTCTCCGGTTTGGCGACCGTCGTCGGCGCCGGTTTGCTCGTCAGCGGGGTCGTCGGCATTGCTTCACGGGGCAAATTGGAGTCGTTGCCGTTGGCGGATGTGCCCGCTTCCGGTGCGAGCCTCAAGGCCTACGGTGAGGCGCTCTTCACCACTTATCTTCTGCCGGTGCAGGTCGTGGGCTTCCTGCTCCTGATCGCCATGCTCGGCGTCATCGTGCTCAGCAAGAAATTCACCGCGGAGGAAGTGAAATGATCACCGTCGGACTCAATACCTGCATCCTGCTCAGTGTCGTGCTGTTCGCCATCGGCTTCTTCGGCGTGCTGCTGCGCAAGAACACGCTGATCATCTACATCAGCCTCGAACTGATGCTCGTGGCCGCGACCCTGCTGCTCGTCGCCTTCTCGCGCTACAACGGCACGCTGGATGGCAACGTCTTCGTCTTTTTTATTCTCACGGTCGCCGCGGCGGAAGTCGCGGTCGGCCTCGCCATCATCGTCGCCCTGTTCCGCAAACGCGTGACCATCGAGGTGGACGAACTCAACGCCTTGAAGAACTGACGCCATGACGCCGGTCCAACAAGCCCTCTTCATTCTTCTCATTCCGCTCGCCTCGGCGGCGATCATCGCGCTGTTCCTGCGTCGGTCGGGTGCCATCGCCACCGCGGTGTCCGTGACCGCCGCCGCTGCGCTCGCCGGTCTGTCGCTCGGCCTCATCTTCGGGGGTGAACGTTTCACCGCGTCGATGGAGTGGCTGCGCTTCGGCAGCTTCAGCATTTCGCTTGGGTTCAAGTTCGACGACCTCGCCGCGCTCATGCTGTTCGTGGTCAGTTTCGTCGGGTTCTTTATTCACCTCTTCAGCACGGGCTACATGCACGACGACAAGGCCCGCGCGCGTTATTTCGGCGGGTTGTCCATCTTCATGTTCTCGATGCTCGGCATCGTGTTCGCGGACAATCTGTTCATGATGTTCATCTTTTGGGAGCTCGTCGGTTTCAGCTCCTACCTGCTGATCAACCATTACCACGAGAAACAGTCCGCGGCCGACGCCTCGAAGAAAGCGTTCATCACCAACCGCGTCGGCGACTTCGGTTTCCTGCTCGGCATCATCCTGTGCTACGCGACTTATGGCACCGTGAATCTCACCGAGCTCAACGCCCTCGGTGAGACCGGCGGTTTGGTTTACAGCCGTTTGATTCCGCTGCTGCTGTTCTGCGGTGCGGTTGGCAAGTCCGCCCAGATGCCGCTGCAAGTGTGGTTGCCCGATGCGATGGAAGGCCCAACGCCCGTGTCCGCGCTCATCCACGCCGCCACCATGGTCGCCGCCGGTATCTACATGCTCTGCCGCATCGAGGTGCTGATGGTTGCCGAAGCGCTCAACGTCATCATGTGGGTCGGCGCGATCACCGCACTTTACGCCGCGCTCTGCGCCATCGTCCAAAGCGACATCAAGAAGGTGCTCGCTTACTCCACACTCTCGCAACTCGGCTACATGGTCGCGGCATTCGGCTTGGGTTCGATGGCTGTTGATCATGGTGGGCACGAAATGGTCATCGCCGCCGGAGTCGGCGCCGCGATGTTCCACCTGACGACGCACGCGTTCTTCAAGGCGCTGCTCTTCCTGGGCTCCGGCTCGGTGATCCACGGCTGCCACCATGAGCAGGACATCTTCAAGATGGGCGGATTGGCGAAGAAGATGCCGATCACCTTCATCACCTTCACGCTCGGCGTGCTGGCGATCATCGGTTTCCCGTTCCTCGCCGGTTTCTATTCCAAGGATGCGATTCTGCTCCTTGCGATGCAGAACAGCGCTCCGGTGCTCGGCATCCTCACGTTCTCGGCCATTCTCACCGCATTCTACATGGTGCGCATGTGGAAGCTGGTGTTCTTCGGCTCGACCCGTTCGGACAACGCGGCACATGCGCATGAAAGCGGTCTTTCGATGACCATTCCGCTGCTCGTCCTCGGCGTCCTCGCGGTCGCGGGTGGCTGGGCGGGCGTTTACGGCAAACTCGCCGGTGAGGTTGCCCATCTCGTGCCGCACTCCGACGCACTGCACACACGCGTGCTGATTGTCAGCGTGATCGTCATGGTGCTCGGCGGTGGTGCGGCTTGGCTCTTCTACAAGCCGTCCGACATGGACACGCTGGAGCAGAAGTCCACCGGCTTGTTCAACGGCCTGACCGCCCTCAAGGAGTCCTTTGACGTGGTTTACGGTTACTACGTGGCGAAGGTTCAGCAGCGCTTCGCGATGTTGCTCAACTTCCTCGAGCAGATCTTCCTCGCGGGTCTGATCATCCGCGGCTTCTCGGGCTTCGTCGGCCTGCTCGGTCTGGGTGCGCGCGCACTGCATACCGGCAGCCTGCACGCATATGTTTACTGGTTCCTGCTCGGCGTCGTGCTGCTCTGGGCCCTGATCACCGGAATGTTTTAACGCCATGAGCCAACTGCCATTTGATCCCCTATTGCTGGCCATCGTGAGTCCTCTCGCGGTGGCGCTGGCCATTGCCTTGGGCCTGCCGAAACGCTGGTCAGTGAAGCTCGCTTACGTTGGTTTCGGTCTGCCTGCGCTGCTTGCGCTGCACACGTGGTATCACTTTCCGAGCCAGGGTGGGGCGGACTATTTCTTCACTTCGGAATACTCCACCGGGCTGGAGCGTTTTGGCATCGCCTTGCATCTCGGCCTCAACGGCATCTCCATGCCGCTTTTCGCGCTCGCCGGCATCGTCGGTCTCGCGGCCGGTCTTTACGCGATTCAATCCGGCGCGGAGCGTTTGAAGATTTACCTGATGCTTCTGCTGATCATGCAGGGCGGCCTGATGGGCGTCTTCGCCAGCGTGGACGTGTTCTTCTTCTATTTCTTCCACGAACTCGCGCTCATCCCGACCTTCATCATGGTCGGCGTTTGGGGCGGACGTGACCGCAACTACGCGGCGATGAAGATGACGATTTACCTGACGCTTGGCGCCATGTTGTCGCTCATCGGCCTCATCGCGATCTACGTGAAGAGCGGCGCCAACAGCTTTGATCTCATCGCCCTGCGCCACGCGCTGGCCGAACAACCGCTCGCGGCTGGCGTGCAGAAATACGCCTTCGGCCTCTTGATGTTCGGTTTCGGCATCCTCGTTTCGCTCTGGCCGCTGCACACGTGGGCGCCCTTGGGCTACGGCGCCGCGCCGAGCTCGGCCGCCATGCTGCACGCGGGCGTGCTCAAAAAGTTTGGTCTCTACGGCCTGATTCAAATCGCGCTGCCGCTCCTGCCGCTTGGCGCCAGCCAGTGGGTCATGGTCCTCGCGACGCTTGCGGCCGTCGGCAACGTGCTCGTCGTCGGTTTCATCACCATGGCGCAACGCGACCTCAAGCAGATGGTCGGTTACAGCTCGGTCATGCACATGGGCTACGCGTTTCTCGGCATCGCGTGCCTGAGCAGCGTCGGAGCCGGTGGCGTGGTGCTCCTCATGGTCGCGCACGGCCTGTCGGTCGCGCTCATGTTCCTGCTCGCGACCAGCGTGCATCATCGCACCCACACGTTCGACATGAACGAAATGGGCGGACTTGCGCAAAAGGCGCCGGTGCTGGCCGCGTTCTTTGTGGCCGCGACCATGGCCGGCATCGGCCTGCCGGGCTTCGCCAACTTCTGGGGCGAACTCACGATCTTCGTCGCGCTGTGGAATTTCTCCCACGCTTTCACGATCATCGCGGTGGCCGGCATCATCATTTCCGCCATCTACGGCCTGCGCGCCGCCGCCAAGGTCTTCTTCGGTTCGCCGACGGAGGAATTCACCAAGGTCTCGGCGGAACATCCGCCGGCCGATCTGCGCTGGGCTGAGAAGATTCCCGCGCTGCTGTTGCTGGCTGCGCTGCTCTTCATCGGCTTCTGGCCGAAATCCGTTTCCGAGCCGGTCAATCAGGCGTTGCATCCCGCGTGGCCCGCGACGGGCGCGCTGCCGGCCTCAACCTCCGCCAAGTAACTTTACGCTGCCATGAGTTCCGAACTGCTTCAGGCCGCCGCCGACTCCAATCAGTGGAGCGCCATTTTCCCGGAGATCGCCCTTGGCGGTCTCGCACTCGCGCTGCTCGTGTTGGAAATGATCCTCCCGCGGGCTTCGCACCGCGTCATCCCCGGCGTCGCGATCGTCGGTCAGCTCGTCTTGCTGGGCTGTTTGCTCGTCACCTTCAACGCGCCGTATCTCGGTTATGAGACGTTCAACGGGCTGTTGCTGCACACGCGCGACAGCCAGTTCATGCGCGTGTTCTTCCTCGCGTCGTCGCTCCTGGTCAGCCTGCTCGCCACGGTCAGCCTCGCCAAGCAACAGCTGCCGCGGATAGAGTTCTTTCACATCGTCATGGTCATCAGCGCGGCCATGATGCTGCTCGCGCAGAGTAACCACTTTGTGATGCTCTTCGTCGCGCTCGAAACCGTCACGGTGGGTTTCTACATTCTCGTGAGTTATTTCCGCGCCAGCCCGCTTTCGTTGGAGGCCGGTCTCAAATACCTCATCACCGGTGCGCTCAGTTCCGGCCTGTTGCTGTTCGGCATTGTGCTGCTTTACGGCGTCGCCGGCAATCCGTTGCTTCCGGATCACACCGGCCAAGGCATGGGCTTTGGGGAATTGCAGGCCTTTCTCGCCGCGAACCCCGGCAACTTTCTCGCCAGCCTGGGCATCGTCCTCGTCCTGTCCGGCATCGCCTTCAAAATCGGCGCGTTCCCGTTCCAGATTTGGGTGCCTGATGTGTATCAAGGTGCCCCCACGCCCGTGACCGCGTTTCTTGCGGTGGCCTCGAAAGGCGCCGGTTTCGCCGTCCTGCTCGTGCTCGTCCGCACGGTGTTTTTGCCTTACGCGTCGCTGACCGTGCCGGTGCTGACCCTGATGGCGGCGGCCACGATTCTTTTCGGCAACATCGCCGCGCTCACCCAGCACAACGTCAAGCGCCTGATCGGTTTGTCCGGTGTGTCGCATGCGGGCTTCCTGCTCCTTGGGGTAGTCGCCTCGATGAGCAACACGCAGGCGATCGGTGCCGTGCAGTTCTATCTTGCTGTTTACTTGGTCGCTTCGTTTGCGGTCTTCGGCGTGATGACGCATGTCGCCGGATCCAATGATGCCGAACAGGACCTCGATCACTATGCGGGTCTGGCGAAGGAGCGCCCGTTCCTCGGTCTCGTGCTCGCCATCGGGCTCGGTTCGCTCGCGGGCATCCCGCCGCTGGCCGGCTTCATGGGCAAGCTCTTCATTTTTATCACCGCCTTCCAAGCCGGCCTCTACTCGCTGCTCGTGATCGCGATCATCGGCGTGGTGGTTTCGATCTACTACTACTTCGGTTGGATCAAGGCCGCGTTCTTCGAAACATGGCGTGCGCCGTTGCTCGAAGGGGAAACGGACGACCGGCCGAAGCCGTCAGCCGTGCAGTGGCCGCTGGGGCTCAGCCTGGGCCTGCTCGCCGTCGTGACCGTGGTCTTCGGTTTTTACCAAGGCCCGTTGGGCGACTGGTTTCTGACTCGATAACCAAGGCAGGGCCCGATCTCCGAGCGGGCCGTTGCCTTTTTCATTGGTGGCTGATAGCGGTTCCCCTTCGTTTTCACCATGACGCGTTTTCGCCCCTGCATCGATCTTCACGCCGGCAAGGTGAAACAAATTGTCGGCGGCACATTGCGCGACGACTCGGCGGGGCTGCGCACCAACTTTGAAAGCGATCGCCCGGCCGAATACTACGCCGGACTTTATCGTGCCGACGCGCTCACCGGCGGTCACATCATCAAGCTCGGTCCCGGCAATGACGAGGCTGCGCGCGCCGCCCTCGCGGCGTGGCCCGGCGGCATGCAGCTCGGCGGCGGCATCACGGCGGAGAACGCCGCCACTTGGCTGGAGGCGGGGGCGAGCCAGGTGATCGTGACGTCCTGGCTCTTCAACGAACAGGGACATTTTCTGGATGAACGGCTGGCGGTCTTGGTTGAAACCGTGGGCCGCGAACGGCTGGTGCTCGATCTCAGTTGCCGGGCCGACGCCGACGGTTGGGTGGTCGCGATGAATCGCTGGCAAACGCCGACCGAACTCCGGGTGGACGAAAACACGCTGTCGCTGTTGGGCGAAACTTGCGCGGAATTTCTCGTGCACGCCGCCGACGTGGAAGGGAAGTGCGAGGGGATTGATGCGAAGCTCGTTGCTTTTCTTGGCGAGCACTCGCCGATTCCCGTGACGTATGCCGGCGGCGCCTACGCGTTGGGCGACTTGCAGACCGTGCAGGATCTCAGCAACGGCCGCGTCGACCTCACCATCGGCAGTGCGCTCGACATCTTCGGTGGATCCGGCGTCCGTTACTCGGATTGTGTCGCTTGGAACCGCAATCACGCACCCTAAGGGGTGTCACGTATTACGTGACACTTTGTTAGATCCCTTTCCCATGAAAAAATCCCTCCGCACCCCGCCACGTCTGATTCAATGCGCCACGCCGTGGGGCATAATGCATTATCCCTCCGCGAAAAAAGAATGGAGCCTGGAGCGCAAGATTCGCGCGATCAAAGCCGCCGGGTTTGATGGCGTTGCAGCGATCCCGGACGAGATGGTGGCGAAACTGTGCCGTGAGCTGGGGCTCGAACTGATGGGCGGCATGGATGGTTCGAATGTCGCCAAGGCGCGGAAGGAAATGGTCCGTCAGCGCGACCTCGGCGCGATCTATCTCAACGTGCAGTTGCTCGATCATGACACCGCGCTGCCGAAGGCCGCCAAGACCGCGGCCGCGCTCGTTAAGGCCGGCGATGAAGTCGGCGTGAAGGTGCATATCGAGACGCATCGCGATACCTCGACCGAGACGCCGGAAAAATACGAAGAGATCGCCCGGCTCTTCAAAATGCAGACCGGCCGGCTCATGCCGACGACATGGGATCACTCGCACCTCGCCGTGATCAAACACTTGCAACCGGCCGATTATGCCAAGCGCCTGCTCGTCTGGCCCAAATTGATTCAGGCATCCAACATCTTTCATTTACGCCCGTTTAATGGACAACATTGCCAAGTGCCGGTGACGAACGGAAAAGGTCGCCTCACTCCGGAGTTTCTCGACTATCTGGCGTTTGTGGAGGAGTTACTGGTCTGCTGGCTCAAAGGACCGCGCCCGGCGGGTCAATTGTGGGTGTGTCCCGAACTGGGCTATAGCCACGGATATCACGTCAGCACATGGCCGCACCCATGGGAGGACGCCCAGGTCGCCCGCGGGCACTATGCCAAGGCGTGGCAGCGCGCGCTCAAGCGCGTGGACGGCTGAGTCCGAGCAAATCGCCTGGCCTCGTAGAATAAAATCAGCCTTCGGGCTTGGCGGGGCCGCGGCTTTGCGTGAAGACTGCGGGCGCCACATGAGAATCACCGGACTCGCCCTCGTCCCGCCCCCGACCGCCGCCGATTTACCCAAGGTCACGCCCGAATTGCTGGCCTCCGTGCTGGCCCGCTATTCGCGGAGCAACGAGGGCATCGGCGCGATTCTCGACAAGGTCGACATCGCCAACCCCGACGCATCGATCGATCGCATTCTCAAGTTTGTCGATTACGGCCACGCCTCCATCGGCGGGCTCACCGGCGGCCTGGCCGTCGCGCTCGACGACATCTCGATGTGGCTGGCATATAAGCTTTTTGAGATTGCGCAGATGGCCGACGGCCAGGAATCGAGCACGCGTTACATCACGATGGATCCGAGCAATCTGCCCGCACCGGCGGAAATCGGCATCCCGGAGGATCTCGCTCCGCGCTGGACGGCGCTGATGGCAAAGTCATTTGCCGCCTACCAAGCCGAATACGCCCGGCTCGATGCGCTGGGCACCGCCGAACCGGATCGCGTGCGCGTGCCGGAAAACGCCAAGCCCGCCGTCGTCACGCGCATTCGCAAAAACTACGCCCTGGATCGCGCACGTTATTTCATTCCGCTGGCCACCCGCACCAACGTCGGTCTCGTGCAGACTTCGCGCATGTGGGCGACGACGGTGAAGCACCTCGATTCGCTGCCGCATCCCGAAGCCCGGGCCGCGGCCAAGCTCATTCGCGATGAACTGATCAAGCAATCGCCGCGTCTCATGCGGCACAGTTTTGCGGAAAAATCGTATCAGGCACAGGCCGAGCAGGAACTCGCCGCGAGCCTGCGGCTGGGGCTGGCGCGACTCTCCACGCAGCTACTGGCCGATGAGGTCTGGGTGAAGGTTGATCGCGAGGCGCCGCCCTGGCTGGCCGAGGAGCAGTCGATTGCGGAATCGCTCAAGCATCGCGCCAACCGCTACGGCTACCAAGGCACGGCGACGCGCCGCATGCGCGTGACCTTTGCGTGGAACAACATGGCGATAGCCGAGCTGCGCGACTTGAACCGGCATCGCACCGGGCATCGCTACACGCCGTTGATCCAGGCGGGCTTTTATCTGCCGGAGGAAATCGCGCATGCCGATCATCAGGCGCTGCTGGATGAACAGGCGGCCCTGACGCGCGAGCTGATGGAACGCGGTTCGCCGGCCTACGTCTATTCGCTCCTGCTCGGGGCGCAGACGCCGTTCGAGCACAGCACGCAGGCGGACAAATTCATTTATGAAGCCGAATTGCGCACGGGCATGGGCGCTCACTTCCGCTACGCGGATCACCTCAGCGCGGTCTTGCACGAATTTTTGGCCCAGGTTCCCGAAGCGCGCGACTGGGTGGTGGAGGGCACGGCCGAACCGGAATAAAGATTGCCGCGAAGACGCAATTTGCCTGCAATGAACACGTTGGTATGAGCCGTTTTCGCGTCCTCCAATTCAACATGCAGTTTGGTCAGGGCTGGAATGACTCCGACCCGGATCACGCGCCCATCGACTTGGGTGCCACGGTCGCGGAAATCAAACGGCACAAGGCCGACATCATCCACCTGCAGGAAGTGGAGCACGCGCGGCCGGATGGCAGCCACCCGCCGATTCCGCCCAATTACTCGCGTCTCAAGGCGGAGCTTGCCGGCTATGACAGCACCTTTTCGTTTCCGCGTCCGGATCCGCGGGAATTGCCGTTTGGCATCGGTCTGGCCATTTTCTCCCGCTGGCCGTTGCAACCGGCGACCTGCATCAACCTGCCTTCACCGCCGGTCGAGTTTGATTTTTTCGGCGAAAAGAAAACGCCGACCGATCGGCTGCTCATCACGGCCGAGGTCGACATCTACGGTCACCGCGTGCGGCTGATGAACACGCATTTGCTCGCGTTTTTCATGCTCAAATCGAGCAGTGAGCAGCACCGCGAGCAGCGTGATATCATCGAGCAGGAATTGCGCAAAAGCTCCGGGCCGACCGTGCTTACCGGCGATTTCAACGTGAGCAAACACCAGTCGCTCATCGAACAGTTTGGCCGCGTCGGTTTCAACACTGCGCAGTCCGAGGAGATCACTTGGCGGCGCATGCCCTACGTCTTGGATCACGTTTTCCACAACGCGCCGCTGCAGTGTGTGAATTGCGAGGTGCATCCCACGCCGGCATCCGACCACCATGCGCTGGTGGCGGACTTCGAGTTTGCTGAATGAGTTGCAGGACGGGATCGCTGATCCGCCATCGAACCCGCTAATTCCGACGACAGGCGGGATCAGCGATCCCGCCCTGCATCACTTGCCGCGGCGCACCGCGTCTTTCTCGGATTCCCGCTCTTCCTCAAGCCGCGCTTTTTCCGACGCGATTTGCTGGCGGATTTGCTCGGACTCCTCCGCATTGCCTTCGGCGAGGGCCGCGTCGAGTTTCTGCCGCAAAAAGATCTCCCGCTCGGCGATTTTGCCTTGGTAAACCTTGTCGAGGTCGGCCAACCGGCCTTTTTGCTCCGCGCTCAAGGGTTTGGACGCATCCGGGTCGGACTTGGCGAGGCGTTCCATGGCGAGTTCGTAGGCGCTTTTCATGGACCTATGATTGGGGCGAACTCAGACGAAGTTCACGCCGAAAATCAGCGCGACGACCACGATGCCCGGCGGCAGCCACCAAGTCGCCCGGAGACCTTGCCAGCGTCGCAGATAGCCCCAGAGCAGAGCGCCCAACAAGATCGCAAACACGACGGGGCCGATCCACTCGGCTTTGAACATCGCCACATGGTAGACGCCGGGCACGGTCACGAACCGCCGGATGCCTTCATCCATCAGCCACAGCAGCAGGAGTGCGGCGTGGTTGCAAAGCGCGCTGCCGAGGGCGAAGCCGGTCAGCCCGCAGATCAACGAGCCCATGCCGGCGAGAATCACAATCATGGCCGTGGGCACGAGCACGAGATTGGCCAGCAAGGCGCCGGGGGTGAACAAGCCGAAGTATTCCACACCCGCAACCACGCTGAAAATGATCGAGGCGACGCCGATGGCGACGATCGTCAGGAACCAGCGCCACAATGCCGCGATGCGCCAGTGCCACCAACGCCAGGTATTCTGCGGAAGCCGCGGGAAGGGCGGCCAGCGCGCGAGCCAGGTTTCGCCGAGCGGCAGGCCGTAGAGCAGCAACGAGGCGACGATCCCGTAGCTCATCTGGAAACTCGCGCTGAAAAGTTGCAGCGGGTCCACCATCAGCACCAGCAAGGCCGCCGTCGCGAGCGCGGACACCGGGTTGCCCGGCAGGCGCAACTGCAACGTCAGTTGAAACAGCGCGACCATGGTGAACGCGCGCACGGCCGAAGGCGTGCCGCCCGTGATCTGCACATAAAGCCAGAGCAAGGTCAGTCCGATCACCAGCTTGGGCAGCCGCGGCACGCGCAGGAGCGAAAGAAACGCGTGGATGCCGGCGGCGATCACGCCGATGTGCAGGCCGCTGATCGCGAACAGATGCATGGTGCCGCTGCGCATGAACAGGCTGTCCTGCTCCTCGTTCAGCTCGTCCTTCTGGCCCAACAGCATGGCGCGAAATACACCGGTGAGTTCCGGCCGTTTTCCGGCGGTGCCGGTTTCCAGCATCAACGCGAATTTCCCCGCCATCGCGTCGCAAAATTCGCGGAAGGCCGTGGGTGGCCGGGTGACGGTTAGAATCGCTCCGCGCGTCAGAGTGAAGTTCATGCCGGCGGACGCGAGGTAACCTTCGAAGGTGTTTTTCGGCGGATTTTCGGGCAGCAGTTCGAGCACGCCGATGGTTTCGAGCTGCGCCGAGCGCAAGGCCGTGGCGCCTTCCGCTGCATCGCGCAGCGAGAAATAGACGCGCTGCCCGAGCAAATCCTGCAAGTGCGGATCGGCGCGGATCACCGTGGCCAGCCCCGTGCTGCGATTTTCGTAAACCCGGGCAAAAGCATACTCTACCTGCAAGCCGAGCCGCGCCTCGCGCGGGGGCAGATTGGTCCAGTCCGGCAACCGAGCGCGATGCAGCGTATAGCTCGCGGCGCCCGCGGCGACCATCGCGGTGAGCAAGGCGATCGCCCAGACCCTGCGGCTTTGCCATGCGGCGCCGGCAATGAGCAGTCCGGCGGCGGCCACGAACAGGCAGATCGACGGCGGCAGACCGTGGGCGGTTTTCGATACCGCCAGACCGACGGCGTAGGGCAGCACCAGCCAGAGCAGGGGAGCTCGATGTCCGAGGCTGCGAAGGGGCATGCCCCAAGTGAAACCGGAAAACCGGCCGATAGAATCCTAATATTCCAAGGCTTTGATTTGTGCCGCCAAGCGTGCATTGTGCACCGGTTCATGCCTTCACCCGATCAGACCGACCTGTTCCCCGAGCCTGACGACGCCGCGACTCCCGCCGGTGAGGTCTCCGCCAGTCAGCCGCTGGCCGCGCGCATGCGTCCCCGGAAACTGGCCGAAGTGGTCGGGCAGGAGCACATCACCCGCGAAGGCAACCTGCTGCCGAGGCTCGTGGCGCAAAACCGCTTCGGCAGCCTGATTTTCTACGGCCCGCCGGGTTGCGGCAAAACCAGCATTGCCGAATCGATCGCGGCGGAAACGCAGAGCCGCTTTGTCCGCATCAATGCGGTGATGAGCAACGTGGCCGAGCTGCGCGAAATTCTGGCGATCGCCCGACGCCGGCCCGAGGCGCGCACGATTCTGTTCATCGACGAACTGCACCGCTTCAACAAATCGCAGCAGGATTTGCTGCTGCCCGACGTGGAGGAAGGCAGCGTGCGGCTGATTGGCGCGACCACGCACAATCCCGGGTTTTACGTGAATCCACCGCTGCTCTCGCGCAGCCACTTGTTCCGGCTCGAACCGCTCGCGCCCGAGGCGATTGCCGGCGTGATGTCGCGGGCGCTGGCCGATGAAGAACGCGGTTTGGGCGCGCGTCACTGCACGGCGGATGAGAAGGTGCTGCTCGACCTTGCCACCCTGTGTGACGGCGACATGCGGCGCGCCCTCAATGCGCTGGAGGTCATTGCGCTGGGTCTTGCGGAAGGCGCGGTGATCACGCCGGCGGAGATCGAGGTGTTCGCCCGCGAACGCCGCATCCGCTACGATGCGAATGAAGACGAACATTACGACACCATCTCCGCGTTTATCAAAAGCTGCCGCGGCAGCGATCCCGACGCCGCCATGTATTGGCTGGCGAAGATGCTGGCCGGCGGGGAGGACCCCCGCTTCATCGCGCGGCGCCTCGTGATCTTGGCGAGCGAAGACGTGGGGTTGGCGGATCCCATGGCCCTGCCCCTGGCCACCGCGGCGCATCACGCCGTCGATTTCATCGGTCTGCCGGAGGCCGAACTGACCCTCGCGCATGCCACGCTCTACATCGCGACGGCGCCGAAATCCAACTCGGCCACGCTCGCGCTCGGTGCCGCGCATGCCGCGCTCAAGGACGGCACTGTGCAACCGGTTCCGCTGCCTTTGCGCGACAAAAGCGGCAAGGCCAGCAAGGAGAATCAGCACGGCAAGGGTTACCGCTACTCGCACGACTATCCCGAAAATATCTCCGGACAGGATTATCTCGAAAAACCGCTTTCACTCTACACGCCGAAGCCGGTCGGGTGGGAGACGAAGATTGCCGATCGGTTGGCGCACTGGGCCGAGCTCAAGGCGCAGCTCAAGGCGTCGCGTTGAGATATACGTCTATGGCTTCGGCTTTCGATCGGTATTGATCGGCCCAACTGAGCGGTTTCCCCAACGCGGCAAAATAGTCTGCTGCCGCGAGACAGGCGGCGGAGTCCGCGGCCAGCAAATCGCCGGCCGCTTTCCGATAGGCGGTCGCGTCGTGATCAACGTGCTCCCAGAGCGCGTGCAATCCGAAGTGCAGGCCAATCTCGCGTCCGGCCAAGAGCATACTTTCGACGTAGCGTTTTTGCCGCAGCAGGTGTTCGCGCCGGGTCGGCGTCTTGGTTGCCCCATTCCACCAAAACGAATAGAAAACCGGCTCATCGTTGGCGATCGTCAGCGCGGATTCCAAATGCCGCGCGGCGCTTTCGTAGTGTGGCACCGCCTTGTGCCAAGCATCGGCCACCGCTTGCAGGGCGTCGGCAAAGCCGGGTGGATTCAAGATTCGGTCACCGGAGGTGCGCGGAGGTTGACGCGATTCGGCGAGGCGGGGCGAAGCAAAGTCGTGACCGGGCAACGGCCAGTGTTTGCGGCCCGCATACCAGCCGGGCCATTGTTCGGGCGACCACAGGCAGGCGTCGGAAAGACAGGCATGGGCGTGTTCGAGCTCGGTCCATGCCTGTAATACGGATTCGCCGGCGGACGCGCCAAATTGCCGATGCGCGATGCGGCGGCAGGTCGCGGTGGCATCCGCAGTCGGATTCAGAAAAAAGTTCCGGCAGGCGATCGAATTGGACCAAATGTCCTCGGGCGAATTGCCCCAATGATCGAACACGCCATCCGCGTCGAGCGCGTGCCAACGCCGCAGTTTTGCGCCGATGCCCAGCGGAAAATCCTGGATGTCGCCGAGGCCGTGCACCGTGTCGTCGCCCCAATGGAAGTTGTCGTAACCGATGAAGGTCTGGCCGCGTTCACGGCAGACGCGGCGCACGGCATGCATGAAGTCGTGCGATTGCCGTTCGCACTGCCAGCCGTCTTTTTGCGCGGCCAGATAGACGCCGCTCGCGGCGGGGAGGGCGCTTTGGTGACCGAGAAACGTTTTGCCATCGCGATCCCACTTCCAACCGGTGGTCAGCACGCGCAGGCCCGGCCGCACTTTGCCGCCTTCTTCGATCAGGAGACGAACCAGCCGGTCGCGTTGCGCGAAAGGCGACATGCCGCGGCAGCGGGGGCAACTGGCCGGATCGCAAAACTCGCCGCCGGAATCGAGGCCGAAGAGGAAGATCGTTTCGATTTCGGGAAACGCGGTGAAAAAGCGTCGCAGTAGATCGCGATAATAATCCTGCACGCGAGTGTGGCCGAAACACAGCACCTTGCCTTCATAGGTGCCGGAATCACTCAGCACCGCGGGATCGTAGCGGGTGAGGAATCGGGCGCGGTCCGGTTCCGGCACCCAAGGCCCGCCTTGGCAGGGCAGCTCGGTGAGCCAGAGCATCGCGCCCAGCCCGTGGTCGGTGCAGTCATCAATCAGGCGGCGCAGGCCTGCGTGATTGGCCGCGACTTCATCGGGATCAACCGCATCGGGAAACATCGGGCTGGTTACGTAGCCCTGCAAGGAACGCCGGCTGCCCTGCCAATCGTGCGACACGAGGCAGTGCGTGGCCCCGAGATGCGCCAGAAACCGCGCGTCAGATCGCGATCCCGGCCACGGATTGAAGCGCGCGTGAAAGATCCGTTGGTCAAAATGAAACGTGCCGCGCAGGTCGAGCGATTGATCCAAGGGCGTGCCCGTGAGAATGGCTTCGTGCAGCGCATAAACCGCGTGCAGCACCGCGCGCGGATTGCTGCCGAGCGCGTGCAACACGCCATTGAGAATAAACACCGCATGACTGTCCCGCCTGGGCTCGAGCAGTTCCGCTGGCAGTTTGCCGTTCTGCACCAAGGTTGCGACGGCGGGCACCGCCGAAGCCAGGGCTGCGACAGCCGGTGGCGGCGCGGCGAGACGCGACAGGATTTCAGCCAGTTCGCGGCGGGCGGTTTGGAGGGGGCGGTCCATCAGTCAAATGGCGGTAAAAGCCGATAGCCGGCGGGATGCGACTTGCGATGCCAAAACGATGGGGTAGGTTTGGAACATGAAGCGCCGATTCGCAGTGATGATGCTCGTGGTCGCCATGGGGTGTGGGATTTTTCCGGTCCACGCGGTCGAGGAGGAGAAGGAGCCGGTCATTGCCGGCATCACGATGGAGCGCAAATCCACCGAGGGGTTTTTGGGCATCGAGATCACCAGCAACAATTTCAAACTGACGTTTTATGATAAGGACAAAAAACCGGTGCGGGCCGACTTCGGCCGTGCTTTGCTGCGCTGGGATGTGACCTACAAAAAGGCGCAGGAGCGCCTCATTCTCACGGCCGAGGGTGACGGCACCTACCTGACGTCGCCGCGGGTGATTCGGCCGCCATTCAATTTTCAGCTTTTCATCACGTTGATTGCCGACGGCAAGGACGACGAATCCGAAACCTACGTGATCCGCTTCCGGCAGTAGCGGGCCTCAGGTCCGCCGCTGGTAGCGTTGTTTCCACCGATGCAATGTCTCCGCGGAAAGGTCATGCAGTGCTGAGCTGATCTTTTGCACCGAATTCGTGATGTGGTGGCGCTGGCGCTCTTCATTGATGGGTGAACCTTTCAAATGCGCCGCAGTTTCGATGATCGTGAGCTGATTGTTGATGAGGTCCTGCAGCATGCCTTGGATTTCACCGATGGTCTCGAGGCGCACGGCTTGCTGACGCCGCCGCACCAGCCAAAAAATGATCCCGTGGATGATGCCCACCAGAACCGCCGTGATGGTGCCAACAATCCAGGGATCAAACCCGAGCCGCTTGAGTATGGCAGTGGCCAAAATCACGACCACCAAGCCGGCGGCGCTGAGATAGAGTTCCAGGTGGCGAAGCAGGTGTTGCATGGCGGTTGCATTTCTACGGCCCGCCCTGAGGGGTGCAATGCGTGAAACACCTCAAAATCCTGCTGGGGTGGATCGCTTCAGTCCGATTGACAGGTGGGAACACCCGCGCGACGCTGGCGCCCTTATGTCAGCCGTCCTGTCCGACGCTTTTGATTCCGTTGATTCCGCGATCCAAGAGATCGCGGCGGGACGCCCTGTGATCGTGACGGATGATGAGGGCCGCGAAAACGAAGGCGACCTGATCATCGCCGCCGCGAAGGTCACTCCCGAGACCGTGAACATGATGATTCGCTACGGCAGCGGCATTGTGTGCGTCCCCATGCTGGAGCCGCAATTGCGGCGCCTCGGCCTCGGCCCGATGGTGCAGCGCAATCGCGAGGTGCAGCGCACCGACTTCACGGTCAGCGTTGATGCGGCCGAAGGCATTTCCACCGGCATCAGCGCCTACGACCGGGCGGAGACAATTCGCATTCTTGCCAATCCCGCCGCGACCCCGGAGCAACTGGTGCAACCCGGTCATGTGTTTCCGCTGCGCGCCAAGCCCGGCGGCGTGCTCGAACGCGCCGGACACACCGAGGCGGCGGTCGACCTCGCCATTCTCGCCGGGCTGCATCCCAGCGGCGTGATTTGCGAACTGGTCAACGATGACGGCTCGGTGCAACGCCTGCCCCAGTTGGTCGAATTCAAGCGCAAGTTCGGCCTCAAGCTCATTTCCATCGCGTCGTTGATCGAATACCGCCACCAGCGCGAGCAACTCGTCGAAGAGGTGTGCGTCGAGCCGTTCCCCTCGGACTTCGGCGATTTCGTGCTCCACGTTTTTCGCAGCAAGATGGACAACCGCCATCACCTCGCCTTCGTCAAGGGGGCGCCCGGACCGGAGCCGACGCTCGTCCGCGTGCACAGCGAAAACCTGCTGGGCGATGTTTTCCGGATGCGCGGACTTGATACGCACCACTCGCTGACGGCCGCGCTGGAAGCCGTGGCGAAAGCCGGTCGTGGCGTCGTGCTCTATATGGAGCACGCCAACGGCGGGGCCGATCTGATCAATCGCCTGCGGGGCGACAAGTCCGCGCCACCGATGAGTTTTCGCGATTATGGCATCGGCGCCCAGATTCTGGTGGCACTCGGGCTCAGCAAGATCCGCCTGCTGTCCAACAGCCACCGCAAGGTCGTCGGACTCGATGGCTACGGCCTCGAAATTGTCGATCAGGTCACGCCTTGATTTCAGGGTTGCGGAAGGCCGCCAACCCGCTTCCGCTTCCCCTCCTTCTTTCTCATGAGCCTTTCCGCGCCCACGCCCAGCACCATTGATGGATCCGCCTTTCAGGTCGGCATCGTGGCGGCGTGCTACAATGAGAAACTGGTCAACGGCCTGCTGGTGCGCGTGCTCGAATCGCTGCATGCCGCCGGCGTGAAGGAGGAGAACCTCCGCACCGTGCGGGTGCCCGGTTCCCACGAAGTGCCGTGGGCGGCCGGCGAGCTCGCCCGGCGTCCGGGCACTGATGTGGTCATCGCGCTGGGCGTGCTCATTGGCGGCGACACGAATCACCACGAAATGGTCGGGCAAAGCGTATCGCATGCCCTGCAACAAGCAGCGCTGGCCACCCGCGTGCCGATCATCAACGGCGTGATTGTCACCGACACGCCGGCCCAAGCCAAAGCGCGCACGGTCGGTCGCGTCGACCGCGGCACGGAATTCGCCCACGCTGCGCTCGAAATGGCCGCGCTGAGAAAAAAATTGTCGTCATGAGCAACAAAGCCCTTTTCGCCCAACGCCGCGACGGTCGCGTCGCCGCCCTCCAGTATCTCTTTGCGTGGAGCATGAACGAGCCGAAGAATCTCGCCGAGGACCTGCGGATGTTTTTCGAAGGGAAGGACGAACCGCGCGAGCATTATGCATTTGGCGAGGAACTCATCCAAGGTGTGGTCGCGAACGCCGCCGAGTTGGATGCCATCATCAAGGGCCTCGTGCACAACTGGGATTTTTCGCGCATTGCCCGGATGGACCTCACGATCCTGCGCCTCGCGATGTATGAGATGAAGTTCCGCAAGGACATCCCCCCGGTCGTCTCGATCAACGAAGCCATCGACCTCTCGAAGCAGTTCTCCAACGCCGACTCCAAGCGCTTCATCAATGGCATCCTCGACCGCTACAAGGACCAGCTCGGCCGCGACGCGCGGAAAGCGGAATAGTTTTAACCACGAATGGGCACGAATTCACACGAATGAGTTTTTTGACCACGGATTACACTGATAGGACGGATAAATCCTTCTGAACAAGATTCGTAGCATCTGTGGTTAAAGTGGATTGGGTTTCTATTCGTGTGATTTCGTTTCCATTCGTGATTTCTTAGAAATCATGTTCGGGTTATTCAAAAAATTCAAAGACGGGTTCGCCAAGACGGTGGCGGCGATTGCCGATACCACGCGCGGGCTGTTTGGCGGGCGCAAGATTGACGCCGCTTCGCTCGATCAGCTGGAGGAGGCGCTCTACACCGCCGACTTTGGCGTTGAGACAACCACGGAGATTCTCGACGAGATCCGAGCCGCCTACCGCAAGGACCCCGAACTCAAGGGCAAACAGGCCGCCGAGATCGGCGCCGCTGTGTTGCAGCGGGTGTTGGCCGGCGCCGAAGGCAGAGACCTGGTTGGAGCTGCGGCGCCCAAGCCTATCGTCATCGCGATGATCGGCGTCAACGGTTCGGGCAAGACCACGACCACGGCCAAACTCGCGTGGATGCTCAAACAGGACGGCAAGAGCGTGACCGTGGCCGCGTGCGATACGTTTCGTGCCGCGGCGGTTGAACAGCTGAAGACTTGGGCCACCCGACTCGACCTCGACATTGTGGCCAGCCATACGGGCGCGGATGCGGCGGCGGTGGCGTTTGATGCGATGCAGGCCGCGAAGGCGCGCGGACGCGACTATCTGATCGTTGATACCGCCGGCCGCCTCCACACGAAGAGCAACCTCATGGAGGAGCTCGCGAAGATTCGTCGCGTCTTGCAGAAACACGATCCCGAGGCGCCGCATCATCGCTGGCTCGTGGTGGACGGATCGCTCGGCAGCAACTCGATCGAACAAGCGCGTGTCTTTCACAAACAATTCGGCCTCACCGGTCTCGTCGTCACCAAGCTCGACGGCACCAGCCGCGGCGGTGCAATCGTCGGTATCTGGCGTGAATTGAAGCTGCCAATTTACTTCGTCGGTCTCGGCGAACAGCCCGAAGACCTGCAACCGTTTTCGGTCGAGAGTTACGCAAAAGCGGTCTTTGGGTTGGAAAGTTAGAACGCCATTTTCGCTGATCGACGCTGATTCCTGGTGACCAGAATTCGCGTCGATCAGCTTCAATTGGCGCTCGGCTCCGATCGGTTAGAAGCTCATCCGCAGGCCGACGTTTACGCTGCGGCCGGGGAGGGGGGCGATGTCTTTGAGGAAGGAGTTATGCACGCGGGCCTCCTCGTCGCCAAGATTGGTGCCGCGAGCGAACAGGGTCCAGGTCGTGCGGCCCGCGGTGAACCGGTAGCTCGCGGAGAGGCTGAGGAGCGTGTATCCGTCGGTGGGCAGTTCATTGGCGGTGACATTGCGTTGCGCGGCGACGAACTGCGCTTCGGTGCCGAGAGCGATCGGACCGTGGGTCCAGTCCAGCCCGACGCGACCGCGGCGTGGCGTGATCCGCGGGAGCGGACCGCCGCCGGCGGTGTCCTTGCCGACCACGGTGTCGGTCGCGAGATGCAGATCGAGGGCGTCGCTCTGACTCTCATGCAGATGGAAAACCAGCTCGGCCTCGACGCCTTGGAACTGTGCGTCGGTCTGCCGGTAGTAATAGACCGCGAGTCCTTCCGCGGCCTCGGGATCATCCGCGCCCACGAATTCCACCGCGCCATCATGCTCCACGGCGAAGAGGCCGCTGGGTTGTTCATAGACGTAGCCGTCAAAGCGATTGGCGAAGACCGTCAACGCACCCGTCACCAAACCGACGCGTCGGCGCAGGCTGAGGTCGATGGCGGTGGACGTCTCCACGCTAAGGTTGGGATCGCCGATTTCGTAAGCGTTGGTGCCGACGTGGGGACCGTCGGCGAAGCTTTCCTGTGCGTTCGGTGCGCGTTCGCTACGGGCGAGGGAAACACCGACACTCCATGCCTCATCCAGTTTCCAGACCATGCCGCCGGACAGGCTGAGCAGGTCGTCGCGGCGCGCGCTACCCGAACCGTCGCGCAAAGCGATTTTCTGTGATTCGACGCGGCCGCCGAATTGCCAGGTCAGGGCACCGGCGGGCAATTCCTCGAACAGGAAGAGCGCTTGGTTGGTCGTGCGCGACGGCGGCACAAAGGCCTCGTCGCCGATCGCCTCGAAGTCGCTGCGGCCGCCCTGCCAACCGAGCGCGCCGGTGAAGTCGGCGATCGGTTCGTGCAAGAGTTCGATGCGCGCATCGTAACCGCGATTGCGAAAGACCGTGCCGATTTCGTCGCCTTCCAATTCCTGATGGCGGTAATCGGCGGAACCAAACTTGAACTTGGCGCCGCGGAGGAAGCCGGTTTCGCGCGTGAGCGCGCCCTGCACATCGAACCGGCGCTGCACGAGGTCGATGCGCACGCCGCCTTCCTCCTCATGGGCGTGTTCATCCTCATCGTGCTCTTCCTCGTCGTGATGTTCTTCCTCATGCTCGTGGTTGTGCGCGCCGGAGGGCACGCCGTAGAGGGTATTGTAACCGCTCCAAGCGACGCCGACGTAGCCGGCGTCACCAATCCAGGAAAATCCAGCCGAACCCCCGTCAGAGGTGATGGCGGTGTTGGGCAGGGTGCCGTAGGCCTCGGCTTCCTCCTCATGCTCCTCCTCGTCGTGATGCTCTTCCTCATGTTCGTGCTCATGGGTTTCCTCCGCGGCGCGTTGGCGCGCACTTTCGGCGTAACCGGGAATCTTCAAATCGCTGGTTTCGCGTCGGAAGCCGTCGAGATGCCAGGCGATTGAACCGACCGCGCCTTCGAGCACGACACCGGCGCTTTCCTCGTCGTTGACGGATTGGGTGCGGATTTCGACCCGACCTTCAAGGGATTTTTCGGGCAGGGTTTCGTGGATGCGGTGGGTGATGACGTTGACCACTCCGCCGACGGCGTTGCCGCCGTAGAGCAGGGCGGCGGGACCGCGCACGACTTCAACGCGTTCAATGAGCAGGGGGTCAAGCGATACGGCGTGGTCCGGGCTGTTGACCGAGGCGTCGATGGTGCCGACGCTGTTCTCGATGACCTTGAGCCGGTCACCGCCAATACCGCGCACGATCGGCCGGCTGGCGCCGGGACCGAAATACGTTGAGCTGACGCCGGTCTCACCAGCCAGCAGTTCCCCGAGCGAAGTGGCCTGGTGCTGCGTCAGTCGATTGCCATCGAGGAGCGAAACCGGCTGGGCGATTTCGTTTTGTTCGCGGGCGTAGGGCGAGGTCGAGACGACGAAGCGTTCGAGATGCAACGGCTCCTCGGCGGAGTCGTCGGCGGCATGATTGGTTTGGGCGGCGGCGAGGCCGGCCGTGAGGAAAAACAAAAGTGATAAACGGGAGGATTGCATGGTAAGTCTGGTTGGAAACCCAAGCGCCATGGGCAGGCGCAGTTGCCGCCAAAACGGCGGAATCGAAACCGGAGGCCGCGCAGGGCATCCGGGCAGGTGGTATCAACTCAGACTTGGGGCGGCGCACGCCCCGGGGGAAGCCGGTGGGAGGTGCGGCTGACCAGCAATTCCGCGAAGGCGCGGAACTGTTCCGCCCCGCGCACCTCCGGTGCACGGTCTGGCACGACGGAGTCGAGCGCCACGGTCAAGCCGTGGGCAAACCAAACGACGGCACAACCGTGGTCGGGATTAAGCGGTTGGCTTTCGCTTTTTCCCGGGGCGGAATCGCAAGCATGTTCGCCAGTCGCGGCATGCATCCATTCGTGCAACGCCGGGCTGGCCGACATGAGTCCCAGCGCGAACACCAGCACGGCCGAGCCCACCGCCAGCAGGCGGTGCAGCGCGTCGAACGAGGATTGGCGTTGGAACATCATGATCAACGGGGAGTGATTATGGCAGAGTCGTCAAGGGGGCAAATGCAGGCAAGCGCAACGGATCGATGGTAGGCCTGTCCGGTGGGCGGGTTTCCGGCCTTACTCATGCCGGTCGCCGAGACTCTGCACATGGAACAGCCACCATACGCCGTCACGCGATTCGATCCGACCGAGCAGGTGTTGACCGACCGGCAGGGCGGCTTGGAGGCCGGTCTCAATTTTACAGGTGAGGGTGCCGGCCCGCATGACGCCGGGGATTTCTTCGAATCGTAAAGTGACCTGATCGACGTCGGGCCAGTCGGTGATCATGCCTTTCACGCCATAACCGCGCGTGGCGTTGGCGTCGTCTTCATCGCAGGGCAGACAGGGTTTGCGTCCGGCGAGGGTGGAAAGATCCGGCAGGGTGATCAACGCGGTCTCCACTTGGGTGGATTCGTTGGCCTCCCGAGTGTAGGTCAAGAGCAGCTGGGCGGAGGTGGTGTCGTAGTCCTTGAGCAAGGCAACGCGCGGAAAGCCACTGGCGCGGGACTGTTTGGTCGAGGCCAGCATGACCGGCGGGCGGATCCCGTCTTGAGCGGAGATATGGCGCAGCCAGATCCCGGCGGTGTTTTCCTCGCCGGCTTCCATCCAAATCGCGAGACGCGAGCCGTCGCGCAATTGCACGGTGTCCACGCGCCCCAGCGGATGACCCAAGTCGAGGCGTTGTGGCATCAGAAAGCGCGCCCCGGCATCGGGTGATGAACTGGCGTAAACGCGGGATACGCCATCGGCCCCGGTGAACCAAACGACGGACACCTGCCCGCCGTGGCTGTCGAGTTGCGGGCCGTTGACGGGACATCCGTTGATAGCCCATTCGTCGGCGCTGAGAATGCGCGGCCGTTGCCAGCGGCCCTCCCGGAAGAGCGCGGTGTGGATATCGCGAATTTCCCCTTCGCGCCGGGCGCGATAGGCGACGAGTGCATCGCCATTGGGAAAGGCGGTGAGCGTGGTCTGGCAGCAATCGCAGACTGAATCATCGATCAACTGATCCGGTTGCTCCGCTCCGATGATGCGACCGTAAAGCTGTTGCGCTTTGGTTTGGCCGCTGCGTTTGGCGCGACCATCCAGCCACACTGCGAGCACCCCGCCGTTGGCGAGGGGTTGCAGTGAAACGAATTCGACCGAATCGCTTTCCGTGGTCAGCCGGACGGGGTCGCTCCATGTCGCGCCCTCATCGGCGCTTTGGCTGAACCATGCTTGGTAACCGGTGCGATGATGGGCGTGACTGTCGCCGTGCGTCGACGCGGCGGGGTTGTTGATAAACCAGACGGCGGTCAGGCGTCCGTCGGGCTCAATCGCGAAGGCGGGAAAATCGGCCCAATTGATAAACCAATCCTGGCCCTTCGCGATGAGGCGGGCGGTGCCCCAAGTCTGGGTGGCAGGGTCGAACCTTGCGGCCCAGAGACTGGATGAGTCAGCGTCATCGGCTTGCTGCCAAGTCAACCAGACCGAGCCATTCGCCGCCCGGGTGAGGGTCGAACCCTGCGATCCAGAATGCGCCGGCGAGCCGAGCGCCGCGAACGTCAGGGCGTAGTCACTTTTTTTTTATCCTCGGACCGCGGCTGATAGTTTTCGTCGGTCAAGGTGATGCCGCTGAGCCGCCAGTCGCCGCGACCGCCGTGCAAGGTGGCGGTCAGGTGGACGCCCGGTTCGAGCAGCGGCCAGTCCTTCTCAGGCACGCTAAATGCCATGGTCATGGCGCGCATGAATCCCGGGATTTCCTCGTGCTTCACGAGCACGAGTTTGCGATCCTCCAGCTTGCGCGTGACCACGCCGCGCAGCGGATGGCCGGCCTCGGCGGGTTCCTCGGTGTTGACGGTTTTTCCACATGCGCATTTTTCTTCGCCACCGCATTTGCAGTTTTCGCCACATTTGCATGCAGCCTGCGCCATGGTGGTGAGGCCAAACGCAAAGATGAAAAGGAGAACTGATTTCATGATAATGATAATGATACGAACGGTTGGGCTGGCAATGGCAGAGCTAAAATTCCGGTGGAGTCTGTTCGTGGCAGCATGATCAACGATCCTTCCACCAATCGGCCGAATTATCCTCGGTGTGAGTGGCCGAATGGCTTTCTGCTACGAAAGTCAGATTCACAGCAGGATGCATTGAATAGTTCAAAGGCATGAGCAGGGCGCCGCAGCCGCGACCCAGACCGGCGCAACCCGCGTAAATCGCGGCGGTAGCCATGCCGGTATCGAGGTTGAAAACGGCCCGCATGATCATTGCGATGGCCAAGCCCAGACCGGCCCAAAGCGTGCCGCGCACACCACCGGTGAGGGCCCACATGAAGCCGGTTTGCCCAAAGTCAGGTGCGAACCGCCATTCGTTCCACGCGAGGATGGGCAGTGCGGTGAAAATCAGCAGCACGGGGGTGAGACCAACCTGCACCATGTCCGGCGTATGCGTGATCGACAAACCTGTCGCGAGCAGGGCAGGCAGCAGCAGGATGTTTTCGGTGAGCCAGCGTTGGTTGCGCCAGCATCGCGCCGTGGCGAGCAGCACGATGCCGGTGGCCAGCGCAGTGGCGGCGAGCAGGTTTCCCGTCTCCGAGTCGGGTAGCAGCCACGCGAGCAAGCAAATCACACTGACTGCGCTCCATGCCATCAATCCGGGCCGGCTGATTGTAATCATCGTGGCTCGGATTTGACGCCGACAGAGGGAGATTAGAACGTGGTTGATCGGAATGCTTGGTTTCACGGTTCGCAGAATTCCAACGCTGTCAGCACGAGCGGATTTTTCAGAATGGCGGCGGGCTGGGATGGCTTGGGCGGGCCTTGTAACAGCACGGTGTGAATGCGGCTCGATTCGCCATCCTCGGTGTAGGCCAGAATGATTTCGCCGTTGGGGCGAAGGGCCATCCGGGGAAAACCGCTGGCACGCGCTTGTGAAGTCTTGGCGATCAGCCAAGGCTCAGAGATCAGTTCATCAGGACCGAAGCTGCGCACATAAATGCCCGCGGTATTGCCGGAAGCGGATGATTCCAACCACGACGCGACCGCCAGATTGTTGCCCAAGGTCAGACAGTCCACCCGGCCAATGGGCGACCCGAGATCAAGCGGCAGGGCTTCACTGAATGTGTGTCCGGCATCGGTGGAGAATTTTGCGCTGACACGCGCAATCCCACCGGCGGCGGTGAACCAAACGATGCCAAGGGTGTTGTTTTGGGCATGAGCCGCGGGACCATTGACCGGGCAACCAGGAATGACCCAATTGTCCGGGTGCAGGCGAACGGGGTGCTCCCAGATTTCGCCGTTGAACCGTGCGACGTAATTGTCGCGGACTTCCTTTGGGGTGTGCGCGCGGTAGGACACGAGCAGCTGGTCGTCGGGCAGGACGGCCAGCGTGGTCTGGCAACATGTGCACACATCGGGATCCACCGTCCATTCTTGCAATGTGCTGCCATCCGCTGCCATGAGGCGTGCGTCCAACTTCATGGATGGCGCATAGGGCGCATTGGGATCGCGGGATGGACGGGCCGTGCCCGGCCGTCGGGGCGGCCGTGCGCTTTGCAGCCAGACGGCCATGACCCGACCACCGCTGAGAGGTGCCAACGAAACGAATTCATGCCCGAGCGGCACAGGCTCGCTCCATGTTTCTCCACCGTCACGCGATCGCGCCATCCATCCCGAATAGCCGCGCTGGTCGGCTTCGCGGTTTTGAAACCATTGCACCCAAAGCTGGCCGTCGTCACCCATTGTCAGTGCCGCGAAGTCGGCCCAGTTTTCGAGCAACAGGGGAGTGCTGACCACGAGGCGCGGCTCCGACCACGTTCGACTTTCGGGCGCCAACTTGGAAAGCCAGATTGCGCGTTCGCCTTCCTGCCGGCCCGGTCCGGCATAGATCAAATGCACGGTGCCGTCCGGTCCGGTATACAACCGGGGTGTGCCGGATTGCAGAGGAGCCGGGCTTGGGAGAGCAATGATCGCTGATTCGGTCTGAGGCGGAGGCAACAGACCGAGCAGCAGAATGACCGGCAGAAAGGCGAAGTGCATGACGTTTCCTTAGAACTGGGTTCTCACAGACAGCTCCGCGCTGAGCGGATCGGCGAGGCGGCGCATGGTGGTGCCGGCGACGGGTTCGTAGATCTCATCGGTGAGATTGCGTCCGCGCAGGGTGATGCTGGTGCGACCGAACGTGTAGCTGACGCCGGCGTCGAGGGTGGTGTAACCGTCGGCGACGACGGAGTTATTGAGATTGCCGAAACGATCGCTGACGTAGCGCAGACCGGCATTCACCGCGAAACCGGCGGGCAGGCGTTTGTGCACAAACAGCCCCACGACCCATTCCGGAATATTCGTGGGCGAGTTACCGGTGCGGTCAATCACCCCGGCACCGAGGTTTTGGGCGTAGGAACCATACCAAGCGTCGGTCCACGCGACGTTGAGTTCGGTGCGCCAAGTCGGATCGGGTGAAACGGCCACGGCGAATTCGATGCCACGCGAATTCTGTGCACCGATTTGCTGGCTGATGCGCAGACCGGTGTCTGGGTCTAGCGTCGAAGAGAGGATGTTGTTTTTCTCGATGTCGAAGAGCGCGAGAGTGAAGTCGACCTTGCCCTCGGCGATCGTGCCCTTGGCGCCGATTTCAAACTGGCGGCCGGTTTGCAGCGCAAAATCATTCGACGAGGCGCTGAACGAAACGAGTTGGGTGGTGGGCTCGGCGGCGCGGCTGTAGCCGGCGTAGAGATTGAGATCCTTGGTCACGCTCCAGACCAAGCCGCCGCGACCAGTCCATGGGTCGTAACGCTTCTCATAGGTGGCAAAGGTCGTGGTCGGCGTGACGAGCGTGTCGCGCTGCAGGTTGATCTCGTCGCGACGCAGGCCGATGATGAGCTTCAGCGCGGAAGTGAGGTCGAGGGCGTTTTCCAGATAGAGCGCGCCGGTTTTCACGACGATGCGTGAAGTCTTTTGGAAACGATTCGGGTCTCCCGGGCCGTAGGTCTCGGCGGGATTCTGCAGGGTGACGCTGCTCGCGGTCGTGGCGTATCCAGTCGGCGTGCCGCCGCGGGTCTGATCGTTGCGTTCGAAGAAACCGCCGATGAGAAAGCGATTGGGCCGGCCCGCGATGGTGCCGCGGTGGGTAAAGTCGAGGCGGTTGCCCGTGAGCACGTCGTCGCGATAAATGTGCAGGAACGACCGGCGGTCCACCAGCTGAGTGACGGGGTTCCACACGTTGGTCTCGAGGTTGCGCCACTTGAGCAACTGCGTGGCGATATAAGTCTCGTTGCGCACCTCGATCTCGGGTGTGAGCGTGAGCTCGGCCCGCAGGCGGGTGAGCGAGTTCTCCGTCTCGGCGTAGTTGTCGAGAATGTTGTAATTGGTTTGTCGGGTGGACACATCAACGCGCGCATTGATCATGGCGTCGGTGTTGGAATTGAACGACCGCACCTCGGGTTGGGCGCCGGCGACGGTGGTGTTGATGACTGCGTCGTAAACCACGGGGTTGCCGTAGTAGCTCTCGTTCCAGTCTTCCAGATAGGTGGTGTTGAACGTGAGCTTGAGCTTTTCGGAAGCCTGCCAGCCGATGGCGCCGGCCACGGCGTCATAGCGCTGGGCATTGCGATCCACGTAGCCGGCGGTCTCGTTGTGACTGTAATCGACCCGCGCGGTGACCGCGCCCTCGCGACCGATCGGCAGCGGTCCGCCCCAGCCAAGCCCGAGACGATAACTGTCCCATGCCCCGGCACTGAAGAACGCCTCGCCCTTGGCGGTGGCGGCAGGCGCTTTCGAGATGTAGTTGACTGCACCGCCGATGGCGCCTTCGCCGAACATGAGGCCGGCGGGTCCTTTCAACACTTCGACGCGATCCATCAGGAACGAGTCAACCGTGCGCGAGGATTGCGAAGCGGTGTTTTGCCGGATCCCGTCGCGCAGGATACTTACGCTGTTCGAACCGAAACCGCGCGTGGTATAGGTGGGGATGGAGCCGAATTGCGTGCCGCCGGTCATGCCGACGGCAGACTCGACGGCTTCGACAGCAGTGCGCAGGCCGCGCAATTGCATGACCTCCTGGGTCACGACTGAAACCGAGACCGGCAGGTCACGATTGGTCAGTCCGAGGCGCGAGGCGGATGCGGGTGCGGCATCAAGCGGCAGGGAGAAATTGCTCTCCTTGTCAGCGGAGACTTCGAGTTTATCGAGCTCGACGATCTCGGAGTAATCCTGGGCGCAGAGCGGCAGCGCCGTCGCGGCCAAAAGGGAAAGAATACGAATGGTTTTCAAAGGAAGGGAAATTAAGGGTGAGAATCGAAAGAGACGGTTCAGAAGCGGAAGTCGGCCTTCAGCCAGAGCGTGCGACCGGGTTCATTGATGCGCGTGGTCACCGGGTAGCCGGCGATGGCAGCGCCGCCGCGGCTGATGTGCTCCGCGTAGGTTTCGTCGAGGAGGTTATCCACTCCGGCGGTCAGGGTGACGTGATCGTTGATCCTCCAACCGGCGTTTAGCGAAAAGACGGTGAAGCCGGGCGAATTGCCCAGATCCTGACCGATGATCGTGCCTTGGTTTACGGCGACGCGATTTTGCGCATCCACGAACCGGGCGAGGCCGCCGACCGACCAGACGGGCGTGGCGTAAACCAGACTAAGGCGTCCTTCCAACGGCGGCTGTTGCGCGAGCGGCAGGTCGTCGGTGCGATTGCGACCACGCACATAGGCGAGGCTCGCATCGAGCTTCCAATGTTCGTCGAAGGCATAACCGGCGCCGAGTTCACCGCCCCACGAGGACGCATCCACGTTGCGCGTGATGGTGACGGTGCTCATCATCATGCCCATGCCGCCCATTCCACCCATCATGCCGGATGGTTTGGCGACATTGCTCTGCACGAGAATGTAGTCGTCCACCTGATTTACGAACGCCGCGATCGATAGTGAGAATGGTCCGCTGCGGTAGTTGAGCCCGGTGTCGACCTGGGTGGTCTTTTCCGTGGCGGTATGGAATGAACTTTTGGTCGTTGCGCTCTCGTTGGTGATCAACTCCCAGTAATCCGGGGCGCGTTCCGTGTAGCCCACGCCGAGATAGGCGGTGGCGGCGGCATCGGCCAAGTCGCGTTCATAACGGACAAACCCGCCTGGCAGGGTGTCGGTGCGTTTTTCATTGGCCGTGGGATTGGGGCTGGATCCGCCCATCATGCCGCCCGAGATCGTGGCGCGTTTGTCGGTGGCGTTCCAACTATCGAAACGCAGTCCGGCGATGAGCCGATCTTGAGCGCTGAGATCGCGGGTGATCTCGGCGAAGACGCCTTCGCCGCCGATCTCCGCGTCCGTCACCCATGAACCGGTGTCGTGCGAACGATGGCGCCCGTCGCGGAAGTCCGCGCCGGTGCTTACGCGCAAGTTTTCCGCCGGCGTCCACTCGATCAAGGCGCGGCCGGTCAGCAAACGATGATCAAGGCGGGATTCGCCCATCATCATCATGCCGGGTGTGCGCAATCGGAAATCGTCCATGATGTGGTCGACGTGATTGTAGGCGACTTGGGCTTCGACCTTCGCGATTTGCGGCGAGATGGCGGTTTTGCGGAAGCGCAGGCTCAGGTTGTCGTGATCAAGCTGGGTCGCGTCCATCATGCTGTGACCATAAGCGGCCTCGCCTTCGCCGCGGGTGGCGGAGAGTTCGAGCAGCGTGTTCGCGTCTGGTGTCCAGCCCGTGGCGGCACGGAGGTTGGAGCGGTCGTATTGCGAATGCACCGGGTTACCGTTGCCATCTTCGTAGTCGTCAGACTGCGTGCGCGCGTAGCTTCCCTGAGCGTAGAAATCCGGCGTGCCGGCCTTCACCTCGGCGGTCTGATCATTGCGACCGAAACTGCCAAAAGTCAGCGAGCCTTCGAGCGCGGCGTCAGTGGTCGCGAATCGTTCCGGCGTGCGTTCGAAGAGCACCACACCGGCGGAATTGCCGGGACCGTGGAGCACGGTTTGCGGGCCCTTCAACACCGTTACACGGTCGAAGGAGCCGGGGAAGACGTAGGCGGTCGGTGGGTCCATGCGATGCGGACAACCGCCGAGCACGCTTTCGCCATCGAGCAGGATGTCCACGCGCGAGCCGGCTTGTCCGCGCAGCACGATTTCACCGCCTGCGCCGCCTTTGCGGCTGACGGAGAATCCGGGCACGGTCTTGAGAAAGTCGGCGCCATCTTGGGCCGGGATCGGCTGGGCGGGCGCCTTGGCGTCGAGGGTGGCCTCGAGCGGTTTGTCGGCGACGGCCGTGCCGGTCACGACCAAGGGGTCGAGCGACGGAATTGAGGTTTGCGCGGACGCAAATGCCGCGGCGGAAAGCAGGGTCGTGGCAACGCCCCGCCAAAAGAGATGGTTTTTCATGATGAGCTAGCCTGAGGTGTTGGGGACCGTCCGGCGCAGGCCGACGATCTCGGAATCAAGGGCCCGTGCAGGACGAACCCGTTCAATCGCCCCGTCGCAACGGGACGCGATTACACAACTGTCTCAGGCGAGCCGGGGCGGTCGCAGCGCGACCGGCTCGGTGCGGATCAAACCCGTGCGATGAATCGCCCCGGGCCACTCAAACTCGGGAACCGACACCACGATCGCGGTGGGTCGCTCGCAAGCGAGGAACACCTTGTCGTTGGCGCGTTCGACCTGCTGGGCCGTTTGCTGGCCCTTGGCGTCGACGACGACCACGCAGATTTCGCAGCTCGCCGTGCCGTCGAAGGTTTTCTCAATCGCCTTCGTCAGCGGCATGACCTGCGAGTAATCGTGCACCATCTTGCCCCAGGCAAAAACCTGGACGGCATCCCATAGCGCGCCGTTGGCACAGAGCCACGCGAAGCAGAGGGAAATGATGGAAACGGTGCGACGCACATGGCGAACGAACGCATTCGTCCGGATTTTGCCAAGCCGGAAACCGCGCGCGTTGCGTCTTATTAGCGCAACGCAAATCGTGATGAAGCGAAGGCTCAGGGCGCGGCTTCGTGCTTGGCCTGCCACAGTGACAAGACCAGCGCGAGCAGCAGGAATGGCAGGCACGCGAACATCAAGCCGTGCCAACCAAAGGTGAAAACGAACCAGCCGGAGGACAGCGCCGCTAGGGCTTGGGAACCGAAGACGACGAAATCATTCACCGCCTGCGCCTTGAATCGTTCGCAGGGCAGGTAGCTTTGCGGCAGCAAGGCGGTGCCGCCCAGGAAGAGAAAATTCCAACCGACGCCCAGCAGGATCAAACTGCCCCAGAAGTGCATGAGCTCCTCGCCGGCGAGGCCGATCAACACCACCAGCGCATACAGCCCCGCGCCCACCGCCATGACGCGACCCACGCCAAACCGTTTCATCAACACGCCACTGAACACGCTCGGCAGGAACATCGCGATGATGTGGCTCTGGATCACTTTCTTCGTGTCGCCCAGATCAAAGCCACAGACCTCATGCATCGTGAGCGGCGTGGCGGTCATCACGAAACTCATCACTCCGAAACCGATGGCGGCGCAGAGCGAGGGGATGAAAAATCGCGGGGATCCGACGATGGTGCGCAGCGGCCGTGGCGGTGCGGCGGCCGCGATGGTGCCAATCGGCGTTTCGCGATAAAATTGAAACACGACCAGCGCCAGCACGATCAAGCCGCCGAGCAAGAGGAAGGAACCGGCGTATTCGGGCAGCGAGGCGAACGCGTTGCTGCCGCGGGCCCCGATTTCGGGACCGAGAAATGCCGAGATCAAACCGCTGCCCATCATGATGGACAGCACCGGACCGTTGAGCGACGGATCGGTCACGCTCTCCAAGGCGGCGAAGCGAAACTGCTGCCAGAAGGCGACGGCCACGCCCATGCACACGCCGGTGACGACGAGCAGGGTAAACGAACTTTGCACCGCGGCGGTGAACCCAAACGCGGCGGCGGCGAACGAAAACAAGTAGCCCAGCAGGCTGCCCCGTTTGCGGCCCAACCGGCGAAGCCACAACGCCACCGGAATCGTGGAACAGGCGGTGCCGACGATCAGCGCGGCTTGGGGCAGCGTGGCGAGTTTGGGCGTGGGGGCGATCTTGGCCGCGAGCAGCCCGCCGACGAGAATCATCATCGACCCGGCCGACATGACCAGTGATTGGCACAGGGCCAGGATCCAGACATTGCGCGGCAGGCGGTGCAGAATTGATGAGCTCAAGACGGGGAATCAACTGGTCCGGGACTTGGGCTGCAAGCTTGCGACATGCGAGGTAGGGGCCGTTGTCCTCAACGGCCCTTGAAAGTAAGATCACAGTTACGAGGGCGGTTGGGGACAACCGCCCCTACCGGTTCCGGCGTTGGAGGAGGGTCACGATCAAGAGCAGGCCGAACGAAAGCACGAGCAGCACCGCGGCGAAGGCATGGGCGGCGGGATAGTTGAGCTTTTGCACTTCGTCGTAGAGGGCGATGCTGGCGACCTTGGTCACCCCGGGAATCGAACCGCCGATCATGAGCACGACACCGAATTCGCCGAGGGTGTGCGCGAATGCGAGCGTCAGCCCGGCGGCGACGCCGTGACGGGCCAGCGGCACATGCACGCGCCAGAACACGCGGCGTGGCGTGGTGCCCAGTGAAGTCGCGGCATCGAGCATTTCGGACGGCACGCTGCGCAGGGCGGCCTGAAAGGGCTGGACCGCGAACGGCAGCGAATAGAACACGGAGGCGATCACGAGACCGGTGAACGTGAACGCCAGCGGCGTGCCGGCAACCGCCTGCCACCAACTGCCCGGCGCGTGTTGCGGCGAAAAGGCGATGAGCAGATAAAAGCCAATCACGGTGGGCGGCAGCACGATCGGCAGGGCGACGAGGGTTTCGATGAACGGGGCAAGGCGATGCCGCGACGTATTCAGCCAATGCGCAAGGGGCAGACCGATCAACCCGAGGATCAACGTGGTGATGGCCGCGAGCCGCAGCGTCAGGCCCAGCGCCTGCCAGAGCGGCGGCGGCAAACCAAGAAAGGCGGCGGAGGATTCGGCCATGTTGTGTTCAGGTTGTAGGGCGGGATCGCTGATCCCGCCTTGAATGCAGAGAGACTGACCAAGGCGGGATCAGCGATCCCGCCCTACATTTGATCTGCTGGAGCATCATCAGGGCGAAACTGGCACGTCGTAACCGTAGCGGGCAAATACGTTTCGCGCGGCCGGGCTGCGCAGGAATTCCATGAAAACGCGGGCGGCGGGATCGGCCGCGCCACGTTTGGTCAGAATGGCACCCTGCACCATGGGGGCATGCAGTGAGGCCGGAACCGTCTGCCAGGCACCGCGGCCGGCGAGGGCGGGTGATTTGAGCGAGGACAGGGCGATGAAACCCACGTCGGCATTGCCTGAGTCCGTAAATTGCACCGTCTGGCTGATGTTCTCGGCGACGACCAGTTTGGGGTGCAACGGCGTCCACAAGCCAAGTTGCTCCAAGGTCTGTTGGGCCGCGCGGCCGTAAGGAGCCGTGGCTGGATTCGCGATCGCGATCTTCCGCAACGAGGGCGCGCGCAGCGTCGTGGCGAGATCGCTCATGTCCATGGCGTCGTGCCGGCTCCACAGCACGAGCTGACCGATGGCAAAGATGACGAGGTTCGCTTCGCTGGCCTCGCCGGCGGTGATCAAAGCCTGGGGATAATCCAAGTCGGCGGAGAGAAACACGGCGTAAGGCGCGCCGTGCTTGATCTGCGCGACGAGACTGCCGGACGCGCCGAAGCTGGTTTCGACCCTGATGTCCGGATGGGTTTCGTGAAATGCCGCGACCAGATCCGGCATGACGTGCACGAGGTTGGCGGCTGCGGCGACACGCAACGGCTCGGCGGCCTGCAAGCCCAGCACTATGCCCAGGGATAAAAGCAGCTGACGCAGGATCATGGTGCCGGATCGGGCACGATAAGTTCGATGTCGTTGACCGAGCTCACCCAACGCGCGTCGCTGGTCTCGCCGGGCGCGATGAGCTGCAACGGTCCGTGGTTTGCGGGCAAAGGCTGGCCGTCAATTGACTCGGCCAGAATCAACGTCCGCTTGCTGAATGCGGCGTCGAATTCCTTGAGCGCGAAGACGGCGGCCTGACCGTCGGATGCGCTGAAGCGCACGGCGAGTTGCAGGCCATCACCGCGCCGGGAACCGCCGATGGGCATGCCGTGCAGCAGGAGCAATTCACGCAGCGAGATGCCTTGATAAGCATGCTTTTGTTGCGTCTGCGGATCGACCGCAGTGATTTTCAACCGCGGGAAACGTTGCAGATCGCTCTCGGTGAGCTCCGCGGTTTTGATGCCGTGACCATGGATTTTGAGTCGCACGGCATCGGCCGAGACAACACTGGCGGTCAGAATGAGGCAGACGAGCAGGCGGGTGAGCATGCCGGCAATCTAGCCCACAGGGTTGAGGCTGGCCAACGGAATTCCGGTTCGGTTGCCTGAAAGTGTGTCAGCAAGCCAATCGCAACCTCCCGTCACTGTGTTGTCCGGATTTCTCGGCGCCGGGAAGACCACGCTGTTGCAACACGTCCTCAAGCACGCCGGCGGCCGGCGCTGGGCGGCGGTGGTGAACGATCTGGCCTCGCTCAACATTGACGGCCGTCTGATCGAGCGCGCCGGAGCTTCGCGCGTGGTCGAGCTCGGCAACGGCTGCGTGTGCTGCACCGTGCGCGACGAGTTGGCGGAGACGATCGCCGAACTCGCGGCGACCGGCGGATATGAGCACATTTTTGTCGAAACCACCGGCGTGGCCGAACCGCGCGGCATCGCGGCGCTGTTCACCCGCCCGAATGCGTTTGGACGGCGGTTGAATGATTTTGCGCGGTTGCATGCGCTGGTAACGGTGATCGATGCGGCGCAGTTTCAGCGAATCTGGCGGGCCGGGCGAACCCGGGACGATGAAAGGATCAGCCGTCATCGCGAACCGAAGGAAGTGATTGAGCTGATGTTCGAACAGATCGAATGCGCTGATCTGCTGATCCTAAACAAAGTGGATTTGGTGGACGCGGCGGCACAGGATGAATCGGTGGGAACATTGGCCGGGCTGAATCCGCGGGCCGAAATCATTTGTGCGCGGGAAGGCCGTGTGCCGGCGGAAAAGTTCAGCGATAAGGCGAGGTTTGATGAGCAGGCGACGCTGCAGGCTGCGCGTTGGCTGCGGGTGCTGGCCGATGAGGGCGCGGTCGTGCTCAAAACCGACGCGCGGCAGGCCAAGTCGGGTCCAAACTGGAACACGCTGGTCTTTCAGGAACGGCGGCCTTTTGCGGGGGATCGGTTGCGCGCATTGATTACCAAGGAGCATCCGGGCTTGTTGCGGGCGAAGGGTTTTTTTTGGCTGGCGGAGCAACGCGACGACATGGGTTATCTATCCCTGGCCGGTGGAGTGGCGCGTTGGGAGATGGTCGGCACGTGGGCTGCGGCGCTGCGGGAACGCAACGTGATTGGAGAGGCGGAGATCCCGGCGCATGCCCGCGAACTTTGGCAGGAGCCTTTTGGCGACCGTCGGCAGGAACTGGTCTTTATTGGACTCGACTTGGATACAGCGGCGTTGCGAACCGATTTGGAATCGTGCCTGGTCTGAATGACCGTCGGCAGGGATCCGTTGCTCAGGCCGTGACGATGGGTGTTGGCTTGCGCCGCCAGAGGATCACGGCGAACAGCCCCGCTATCCCGAGGAGCAAGGCATAGGTCGATGGTTCGGGCACGGCTGCACTGTCAATGATGATGACGGTTGGCCCGGTGCCAAACGGATTGAGGGTAGCGGCCGTCGTGAATGTGCCTGGCCCGTTAAAGTAATCAAACAAATCGAATGATACTGAAAGGAGTGCGACGGCGGAACCACTGACTAGAAAGAAATCATCCGGATTCAACATGATGCCCGGGTTGACGGTTATGCTGAAGGCATCACCCGAAGAAACGGTGTTGAGAAAACCGATGTTGACGAGGGGAGTTGAGGTCGAACTGGTTTGATTCGTCAGGGTGATGCCCGAACCAAGATTGAGATTGAAAAAATTACTGGGTGGGGCGGCTTGGACGAAATCGCCGTAGCTGTTCCAAGATTGCACACCGTTCGAAATGTCCAGGCCCGAGGTCGCGGTAAATGACCCTGAGGCGGTGACCGTCACTAAGTTGCTCCCGTCGGTGCCGGTGATGGTGAACGTCATCTGCCCGAACCCCGTGCTGGCCCCAATCAAAACTGCCAGACTGAATTTCAGTAGTCGTTGCATTGAACTTGAAGAGCACATTCCGGATTCGGCCACAACCCATGACTTATCAACTCAATCCGCCGGACATGGAAATTAGGGAGCATTATCCGGCGGGAGCGACTCCCAAGCCAAATCTTATTGAGGGTCGGCAGCCAAGGTGGGCAGGGTTTCGTGAACCCGGATCAAATCGCGTTCCTCACCCGAAACGTTTCAATTTGCCGTAGGGAAAATGCCGCCCCGGGCAGACGGTGTGATTGCGGTCCACCCAACGATGCACCGTCACCTTGTGCTTGGGGCTGACCTGACCGGCGCGCAGCCAGTCGACCAAAGCGAAGGCGGATTCGAGCTGACGCGCGCTGGGCCGCCGTTTTTCGAAATTGCCCACGAGGCAGATACCGATGCCGGTGTTGTTGACCTCGGTGCTGCGCACATGGCCGCCGCGCAATTGTTTGGTCCAGCGCGGGCCGATCTCGATTTCGCCTTCGCCGGAGTCGCGGCCGTTGCCGATGACGAAGTGATAGGCGAGACCGTGTTCCATGCCGCGGCGGCGATGACCGGCATCGTAGGCCTTGGCGTTGCCATCCTCAATGCCGCTGTGGTGAAGCACAATGTAGCGCCAGCGATCGTGATCGACGCGAATTTGTTTGGTCGCGGCGACGATGGGGGCAAGCGAGGGCAGGTTGCTCGCTGCAACCGGCACGATGAGTTTCTGCCCGACGAGGATGCGATCGCCTTTGAGCCGGTTGCGCCGTTGAATGTCGGCCACGCTCACGCCGTGGTGCGCGGCGATCGCGGAAAGCGTGTCGCCTTTTTTGACCTTGTAGGTGATCTCGCTTTTGCCGGCGCCGAACAGAGCCGGTCCGCCGAACAACATTCCGGCGGAGGCGAGCAAAGTCTGCTGCAAGAACTGGCGGCGTGACGGAAACATGAAAACGAAGGTCTGAGGAACCGGCCTCGCGACGTGCGAGGGTAACACTGCTGTCAAACGACAGCGGTAGAGTCAGCTCTCACATTTGAGCACGTAAACGACGCCTTGTTCCGAACCGATCGCGAGGAACGAGTCGTCCGGCGACCACACGAGCTTGGTCGCGGCGGCCGGCATCTTGACGGTGGCGCGCAGCGGCTTGGCGCGATCGGGGCTCCAGATCATGACCGCGCCGTCCGACGAAGCCGAGGCGAGCAACCCGTGGGCGTTTTGAAATGCGACGGCGCAGATCTTTGCGCCGTGCGGCAGCATGGCCGGTTCGCGGCCTTCGGGACCGGCGCCGGCGCAGTCCCAAATGCAGCATTCGCTGCTGCCCCCGGTCGCGAGCCAGCGGGAGGTGTGATCGAAGGCGAGGTCCTTCACCTTGGTCTCGTAGCCGCTCATCTGCAGCTCGATGTCCTCGCCCGGCATCCAGAGATGCACGCTGGGATCCTGATTGCCGGAAACCAACCAGCGCGCGTCGGGCGACCACACCAAGGCCTGGATGCCGTTGTTGTAGGGAAATTCCTTCTGCGGAACGAAATCATCCGCATCCCACAGGCAGACGCCGCCGAAATACGAAACGGCCACGCAGCCACCCTGCGGATGCCACGCGACGGCGGAGATGGATTTCGGCGCGGGTTTGAACGTGTGCAGCACCGAACCGTCAGCGCGCAGGGCCAGCAGTTGTCGGCCGGCGGCGGCGGCGAGCCAAGACGTGTGTGGCGAGGGCGCCGCCTCCCCAGAGATATGCGACGGCGGGGGCGGTGAGTTTTCAAATGGGCGCCACCCGAGATGCTCCACCCAGGCCCCACCGGTTTCCGCAGAGACCACGTGCTGGCCGGTGCGGGCATCCCACAGTTTGACCAATCCGTCCTGACCGCCGGTGGCGAGCGATTCGCCTGCCGGGTGCCACGCGAGGCAATTGGCGCCGTCTTCATGGCCGGGCAGGGCGTGGCGCACGGCGCCGTCCTTGGCGTCGAACAGCGAGACCGGCCCCGCGGCGGAAACGGCGGCGAGCTGCGTCCCGTCCGGCGACCAGGCGAGGTCGATGGCGTAGTCGTCGAGGGTGGCGGCCCAGTGCTTGATCAATTGCATGGAGGGGGAACCTAGAAGTCGCGACGGTTGATGCAATCCATGCATCGCATGGTGCAGAAAAAACCTAGCCAACCGTCATCGGCTTCAACTACAACGCGTCACCCCCGTCCCGCATGATTACCCCGAGTATGTGTATCCCAAGGCTATTCCGTGTCCCGGAGCGGTTGGTATGAAGCGGGCTTTCCTGATCATATTCCTGCTGCTGAGTGGTTCGAGCCTGGCGTTGTATCTGACCCAACCGGATCGCGGCAGCCCGGTGCCGGTCATTTACTGGATCACCCAGGATGACCCCGTGAAGCGCGAGACCATCGTGCGATTTGAACAATGGTTGAAGGACAACAACCTGCCGCTTTGCGAAGTGCGGATCGACAACGTCAATCAGGATGCGACCAAGAAACTGGCGCAGGGGCTCTCGGGCGTCGGGGCCGACCTGATGGACATTTACGCCACGCAGACCGAGCAATTCGCCATTTCCGGCATGTTGATGGATGTGAGTGAAGCGGCCCAACGCATGGGGTTTGGTCCCGACAAGACCTACCCGGCGCTCCGCAGCGATTTGGTCGTCAACGGCCGGCAATACGGGTTCCCGCGCAATGCGGGTGCACCGGTGATCTGGATTAATCGCGACACCTTTGCCCGTCTCGGCTTGGCGGAGCCGGAGTATCATTGGACCTGGGACGACTTCGAACGCATCGGCAAGGCGTTTGTCGAGGCGACCAATCCTCCGGGTGCGCGTCAGCGCTCATATTTCACCCAGGCCCTTTCGCTTACCCAACTGCGCCGCAGTTTCGGCCTGTCCGTCTTCAACGAGACAATGACGCGCAGCATCCTTGATGATCCCCGCAACACCGAAGTGATGCGCCGGCTTTATCGGTGGACGACGGAGTTGCGTCTCATCCCCACGCTGGCGGAACAGAATGCGATGGCGGCGGATTCCGCGCGGGCGGGTGATGCCGTCTTTTATCTATTTCAGCAGGGCCGCTATGCGACCCTGTATATTCCGCGCTACGCGCTTATTCGGATTCGTCCGATCGGCAAGATGAACCTGCGCATCGTGCTGCCGCCGACGGAAGAGTTTACCAACATGGAATTCGGCTGCGGCATCATCTCTGGTTACACCAAGACGAAGCATCCGGAGCACGTGCAACGGTTCATGCAGTTTCTGACCAGCGAGCCCTTCAACCTGCTGGTGGCCGAGAGTGGTGATTCCCTGCCGCCGGTGCCGGAATTCGTAAACACGCCGGAATTTCTCCGGCCGCCGGATCACCCGGAGGAGTGGGCGGTGCAGAAAGTGTTTGCGACGGCGGCCGCGACCTACGGCATCGCCGCCTGCCGCAGTCCGTTCATCCCGGTGGACATGATCACCCGTGTGGGCACGGGTATCGATACCGCCGTTTACGACAGCGTCATTGCCGGTCGCACCGCGCCGGAAGACGCGGGCCGCATCGTGGCGGAACGCATCAACGAGGCGATTCAGCTCAATATCGCGTATGATGATGCCCTGCGTGCGGAGTATGAACGCTTGAGCCAGGTGCAGGCGCAGATCGACGCGCTGCGGGCGGCCGGCCGGAAGATACCGCTTTCGTGGATCACCAATCCCTTTCACCGCGCGTATTACCAGGCCAAGGGCTGGGTGGAGGAGGATCAATGAAGCTGACTTCACGTTCCAAGGGCCTGCTGGCCGGCCTGTTGTTTCTGCTGCCCAACATCCTGGGCTTTCTCGCCTTCACCTTGGTGCCGCTCGTGATGAGTTTCGGCATGGCGTTCACCAATTGGGATTTTCTGAAGCACAACATGTTTCGCGACGTGCCGTTGCATTTCATGGGCCTGGATAACTTTCTCCGCCTGCTGCGGAGCGCGGACTTCTGGCTCTACCTCGGCAACACGTTCTACCTCATGCTGGGATTGCCCTTTGCCATGGCGGGCAGTCTGGGCGCGGCGCTGCTGCTTTCGCGCGTCGAAAAGGGCCGGCGCTTGATCATGCCGGCGATGATTGTGGCCACCGTGGTGTTGGTGGCGAGCGCGCTGGGGATGGTCTGGCTGGGCGCGTCGGCGCGGGCGATGTGGATGTTGTTCGCGTTGTTGATCGCGAGCGTGCTGGTGGCGGGCGTATCCACCGGCGGCACGTTATACCGCACGATGTTTTACCTGCCCAACTTCACGGCGGGGGTGGCGACCTTTGTGTTGTGGAAGAAACTCTACAATCCCGATACCGGGCCCGTAAACATGGGCTTGGGCTGGCTGCTCGATGGCGTGGCGGGTGCGATCAAGCTGATGCCGGCGGTTTTCGCGCATGGCGTGCCGGTGATCTGCACACTGCTGATCGTGGCAGTGACCATCTGGCACTGGCGCCGGTTGCGCCGGCTGTGGGACGACAGCGAAGCCGGCATCGCCGCCATCGTGGGCGCTGGGGTTTCCCTGGCGGCGGCGGTTTTCTTTCTGCTGTCGTGGGAAGGGTTGGGTGCCTCACTGGCTTGGGGCGCTGCCGCCTTGGGATTGATCGTCTGGGTGATGAGTTTTGCCCGGCGGCCGCGCCCTTGGGGCAAACCGAAGGCAAGTGACAAGGGGCTGGGCACCGAAGTGGCCGTGGCCATGGTGTTGATTCCGCTGTTCATGCTTCTGATCGCCGGGATCGTCGTGGGCCCCGGTTTACCGGCGGCGGCCGCGGCGGGAATTCCCGCGCCGAACTGGCTCGCTGATTACGAATGGGCCAAACCCGCGATGATGATCATGATGCTGTGGGCGGCGATCGGTTCGAACAACATGATCCTGTATCTTGCGGGGTTGAGCAGCATACCGCCGGAACTCTATGAGGCGGCGGACATGGACGGGGCTTCGCCCACGCAACGGTTTTGGAACATCACCTGGCCGCAATTGGCGCCGGTGACATTCTTCATCGCGATCATGAGTGTGATCGGCGGTTTGCAAGGTGGCTTCGAGATGGCGCGGGCGATGACGCAGGGCGGCCCGGCCGGTTCGACCACGACCCTGGCCTATTTCATCTACAGCGAGGGATTCCAGAACGGTCGCATGGGCTACGCCTCGGCGGCGGCATGGATTCTCTTCCTCTTCGTGTTTGTCCTCTCAGTTTTCAATTTCCGCTATGGCAACCGGCACGTCAACGACTGACCTCCCGCGACAACGCTCCGGCCTGTCGCTGCACGTGATCCTCACGGTTCTGGCGATCGTGATGGTGGCGCCGTTCATTTGGATGGTGCTGACGAGTCTGAAGACGCTGGCGGAGCTGGGGGATCCTGGATGGATGCCTGGGCAGTTCCAGTGGGGCAATTACGCGGAGGTGTTCTTTGTGATCCCGTTTCTGCGGTTCATGGCGAACAGTTTGGTGGTGGCCGGGTGGGTGACGGCCTTGCAGGTGATCACCAGTGCGATGGCGGCCTACAGTTTTGCGCGGTTGGAGTGGCCGGGGCGGGACCGGGTGTTCTTTCTCTACCTTGGGACGATGATGCTGCCGGGATTGGTGATGTTGATTCCGAACTTCGAGAACATGGTGAAGTTCGGCCTGGTGGACACCTACACGGGGTTGATCCTGCCGGCGGCGTTCAGCGCGTTCGGCACGTTCCTATTGCGGCAGTTCATGCTGGGGATTCCGCGGGCGCTGGACGAAGCGGCGGAGATCGACGGGGCGAGCAAGTGGCGGATATTTTGGGACGTGATCCTGCCGTTGAGCCGGCCGGGTTTGGTGACATTGGCGATCTTCACGTTTGTGGGGAACTTCCAGAGTTTTTTCTGGCCGCTGGTGATGACCAAGAGCGTGGACAAATACACGCTGCCGGTGGGGCTGTTGTTTTTCGACACGGAGCGGGGGCAGGCGACACACCTGCTGATGGCCGGGGTGACGATGTCGGTGGTGCCGTTGATCATCGTGTTCGTGCTGCTGCAGCGCCAGCTCATCCGCGGCATCCAGATCGGCGCCGTGAAAGGGTGAACACCTTCGGGAGGGGGCGGGACATGTTGGCGGCCGGCGGAAAGATCACCGGCTTATTTGCGCCCGTTGGTTGGAAGTGGCGGAAAAATTGCTTCATGGTGAGGTCATGCTGACAGGGCGGCCCATTCATTATCCGCGGCGACGGTTGATTTGTCTTGTTGTCCGGTGCGATGCTAGATAACCGAATGGTTACTTTGGGTGTTAAGCATTATTTCCTGATTATTTTTGCCCTGCTTTCGGGGGCGAGCGCGGCGCTTTATTGGACGGCGCCTGAACAGCAGAACGAAATGCCGGTCCTCTACTGGATCACCCAAAACGACGAGACCAAGCGGGAGACGGTGCGGTTGTTCACGGAGTGGCGGAAGGATCAAGGTTTGCCGCCGGTGGAGTTAAAAATCGACAACGCCAATCAAGAGGTGACGAAAAAACTGGCGCACGGCTTGGCCGGGGTGGGGGCCGATCTTTTCGACACCTACCTGTATCAGACCGAATTGTTCGCGAGTTCCGGCATGTTCATGGATGTGACGGAGATCGCCAAGGAGATGGGTTTTTCCCCGGCGGAGACTTATCCGGCGTTTCATGACGACATCGTGGTCAATGGCCGGCAATACGGCTTTCCGCGCAATGCCGGCTCCCCTGTATTCTGGATCAATCGGGAGGCGTTCGCGCGCTATGGGATCCCCGAACCGGCGGAGCGGTGGACCTGGGACGAATTTGAGAAGATCGGGACGGCCTTTGTGAACGCGGCGAATCCGCCGGGGACGCGGCAACGGTCTTATTTTGTGCAGACGCTGCGGCCGGACATTTTTCGACGCGGGCTGGGGCTCTCGATTTTCAACGAGACGATGACGGCCTGTGTTTTGGACGATCCGCGGAACGCTGAAGTCATGCGCCGTTTCTACCGTTGGACGACGGAACTTCGACTCGTGCCGACGCAGGCGGAGATCATGAACCTTACGGCGGGTGGTGAGATGGCGGGCAGCGGAGTCTTCTATTTGTTCAACAAGGGCCGGATCGCGACGATGTATATTCCCCGCTACGCCTTGATGCGGTTGCGACCGATGGGGAAAATGGACCTGCGGGTGATTGAACCGCCGCACAGCGGGTTCCCGAACATGATTTTCACAACGGGCTTTGTGGGTGTTTACAAGAACACCAAACACCCGGAGGCGGCGTTGAGCTTTCTGAAGTTTCTAACGACCGAACGCTTCAACATGCTCGTGATCAACAGCGGCGATTCGTTGCCGCCCGTGCCGAAGTTTCGTTATACGGAGGCGTTCTTGCGGCCGCCCGACCGCCCGGACGAATGGCATTTGCAGGAATTTTTTGCGCGGGCGGCGCCAACCTTGGGTATCGGGCTGAGCCGGAGCCCTTTCATTTTGTCGGAACGGATTTACCAGCCGGTGACCGGACACGAGGCAGCGGTAATCGACTCCGTGCTGGCGGGGCAGATCTCACCGGAGGATGCGGGCCGGATCGAGCAGCAGCGCATCAATGCGGAGATCGCGAGCAACATCGCCAAGGATCCTAAGCTGCGGGCGTTGTATGAGAGATTGACGGCAGTGCAGCGAAGGATTGACCAACGAAAAGCGGAGGGGCGGCCGATTCCGGCCGATTGGATTACGAATCCCTTTCATCTGACCTACTACAAGGCGCAGGGCATGTTGGAGGGGGTAGACGACTCATGAAGCTCAAGGCATCACTACGAAAGCTGCCCATCGCGTTGCTGTTTTTGCTGCCCAACATTCTGGGATTCATCGCCTTCATTCTGGTGCCGTTGGTGATGAGTTTCGGGATGGCCTTTACGGATTGGGACTTCCTGCGGCATAACATTTTTCGCGATGAGCCGCTGCAATTCGTGTGGCTGGAAAATTTCATCACGCTGCTTTCGCATCCGCGATTCTGGCAGTTTCTGGGCAACACGTTCTTTCTGATGTTGGGCCTGCCTTTTGCGGTGGCGGGCAGCTTGGCGGCGGCACTGCTCCTCAGCCGGGTGGGCAAGGCGCAGCATCGGTTCAAATCGGCAATGATTGTGTCCGCGGTGGTGATGGCGGTAAGCACCTTCATGCTGTTGCGCGGAGGTATGTCGGAAGGCGGACTCTGGTTCCTCTTCGGCACCATGGCGGCGACCTCACTGGTGGTGGGCGTGGCCTCCGGCGGCACGCTCTACCGGACGCTTTTTTATCTGCCAAATTTCACCGCGGGCGTGGCGACATTCGTGCTTTGGAAGAAGATGTATCATCCGACCCTCGGGCCCATCAATCAGGGGCTGCAGCCCGTGCTCGAGGGTCTGTCATCGTGGGTGCGCGACATGCCCGGGCTGTTTGCCTTGGGGCTGCCTTTGCTGGCCTGTGTCATGGCGTTGTTGATCGCGGCCTGGCAGGTGCGCCGATTGAAGCATGCGTGGAGTGAGAGTGATGCGGGGATGATCGCGGTTACAGCCGGGTTGCTGACCTTGGCGGTGCCGGTCGGGCTGTTGCTTTGGTGGCTGGGTTATGCCGCGCCCACGGCCGGGCTGGCGGTCGTGGCGGCGGTGTTTGTGCCCGGAATATGGATACGCAGGCATGCACAGCCTTGGGGCAGGCCCAAGGCCATGGACAAGGGGTTGGGGACGGAAGTCGCCCTGGCGCTGCTGCTGGTGCCCTTGCTGCTGTTGCTGGCCGCCGTGATGGTGGTGGGGCCGGGACTGCCCGTGGCGGCGACGGCCGGGCTGGAGCCGCCGAACTGGCTGGGCGATTTTCATTGGGCGAAACCCTCGCTAATGATCATGGTGCTGTGGGCGGCGATCGGTTCGAACAACATGATCCTGTATCTCGCCGGATTGAGCAGCATTTCGCCCGAGCTTTACGAGGCGGCGGACATGGACGGGGCCACCTCCAGCCAGCGGTTCTGGCACATCACCTGGCCGCAACTTGCGCCGGTGACGTTTTTCATCTGCATCATGAGCGTGATCCACGGCTTGCAAGGCGGCTTCGAGATGGCGCGCACGATGACGCAAGGCGGTCCGGCCGGCTCGACCACGACGTTGAGCTACTTTATTTTCTCCGAGGGATTTCAAACCGGCCGGCTGGGCTATGCCTCGGCCGTGGCGTGGGTGCTCTTCGCCCTCGTGTTTGGCATTTCACTTTTGAACTTCCGTTATGGGAACCGCCATGTCGACGACTAGTTCTCCTCCGAAAGCGGGTGGCAGCCTCGGTCTGCACGTGCTCCTGGTATCGCTGAGCCTCGTGATGGTGGCGCCGTTCATTTGGATGGTGCTGACGAGTCTGAAGACGCTGGCGGAGCTGGGGGATCCTGGATGGATGCCTGGGCAGTTCCAGTGGGGCAATTACGCGGAGGTGTTCTTTGTGATCCCGTTTCTGCGGTTCATGGCGAACAGTTTGGTGGTGGCCGGGTGGGTGACGGCCTTGCAGGTGATCACCAGTGCGATGGCGGCCTACAGTTTTGCGCGGTTGGAGTGGCCGGGGCGGGACCGGGTGTTCTTTCTCTACCTTGGGACGATGATGCTGCCGGGATTGGTGATGTTGATTCCGAACTTCGAGAACATGGTGAAGTTCGGCCTGGTGGACACCTACACGGGGTTGATCCTGCCGGCGGCGTTCAGCGCGTTCGGCACGTTCCTATTGCGGCAGTTCATGCTGGGGATTCCGCGGGCGCTGGACGAAGCGGCGGAGATCGACGGGGCGAGCAAGTGGCGGATATTTTGGGACGTGATCCTGCCGTTGAGCCGGCCGGGTTTGGTGACATTGGCGATCTTCACGTTTGTGGGGAACTTCCAGAGTTTTTTCTGGCCGCTGGTGATGACCAAGAGCGTGGACAAATACACGCTGCCGGTGGGGCTGTTGTTTTTCGACACGGAGCGGGGGCAGGCGACGCACCTGCTGATGGCCGGGGTGACGATGTCGGTGGTGCCGTTGATCATCGTGTTCGTGCTGCTGCAACGCCAGCTCATCCGCGGCATCCAGATCGGTGGCGTGAAGGGATGAACCCGCGCGGCGCGCATCAGGCGCCATCCCGCCGAATCACATCACCAGCGACGTGACGCTGCGGCGTTGAGGTTGGGTTACTTTTTCTCGAACGGGTCGGTCTTGCCAATGGCTTCGCGGGCGCGCGTGAGCGCTTGGGCCAGGTCGGCGGATTTCATGGGCTTGCTCAGGTAGTCGTTCATCCCGGCGGCGAGGCAGCGATCGCGATCGCCTTCCATGGCGTTGGCGGTGAGGGCGATGATCCACGGCCGGCCGGCCTGCACGAATTCCTTCCGAATCCGTTGGGTGGCTTCGATGCCGTCCATCTCCGGCATCTGCACGTCCATCAGAATGATATCGTAGGGGGATCGCCCGATCGCTTCGAGAACCTCGAAGCCATTGGCCACGGCGTCGGCGCGATATCCCAGCCGGTTGAGCATATGGAGGGCGACCTTTTGATTCACCGAGTTGTCTTCGGCGAGCAGGATACGTTCGGCGCGGGATTCGACCTCGGTTTCGGCCTTGGCGACGATCGGTTGCACGCCGGCAAAGGGGTGGGCCGAGGCCAGCGCGGCACAGAGCGCATCGTAAATCTGCGCGGGTTTGGCCGGCTTGTGAATGACGTTGGCAAACAGATCAGGCTCCTCGTCCGTGCTGGGATGGCGGCCAATCGAGGTGAGCAGCAGCAAGGGCAGTTTTTTCCCCTGCGGCAGGTTGCGAATGGCCTTGGCTAGCATAACACCGTCCATGCCGGGCATCTGCATGTCGAGCACGGCCAGATCGAAGGCCGGGCCGTTCGATTGCAACCGGGCGAGAGCTTCGTCCGGTCCTTCTAGGATTTCCGCGACCAAACCCCAGCGTTCGGTGAGTGAAGCGAGAATGCGGCGGCTGGTGCTGCTGTCGTCCACGACGAGAATCCGCCGGCCATCCAGTTTGGGCCGGTCGTAGCCCGTGAACCGGCGCGGGCCGGTGCCCAGCCATTCCGGCCGCACGGTGAAGTGGAAAGTGGAGCCCTTGCCGGGTTCGCTCTCCACCCACATGCGTCCGCCCATCAATTCGGCCAGGCGCTTGCTGATCGCCAAGCCAAGGCCGGTGCCGCCGTATTTGCGCGTGGTTGAGGCATCGACCTGGGTGAACGATTGGAAAAGCCGCGTCTGGGCTTCGAGCGGAATCCCGATGCCCGTGTCGGTGATGCTGAAATGCAGTTCATGAGCGCCGCCCTCAACCAGTTGGGTGCGCACGCTCAACACGACCTCGCCCTGTTCGGTGAACTTGAGCGCATTGCCGATCAGATTGACGAGAATCTGCCGCAGGCGCGTGGCGTCGCCCTTGACCTCGGCCGGCACACCTTCGGCGATTTCGTAGAGCAGATCGATGCCCTGTTGCGCCGACTTGTGCGCAAAGAGGTCGAGGGTGTCTTCAATGCACGAACGTAGATTGAAGGGTGCTTGCTCCAGATCGAGATGGCCGGATTCGATTTTGGAGAAGTCGAGAATATCATTGATCAGGGTGAGCAGGCTCTCACCGCTGGAGCGGACGATCTCGGCGAATTCGCGTTGCTGGGAGTTGAGCGGGGTGTCCAGCAGGAGTGAAGTCATGCCGATGACGCCGTTCATCGGCGTGCGGATCTCATGGCTCATCATGGCGAGAAACTGGCTCTTGGCGCGGTTGGCCTGCTCGGCCGCGACGCGCGCTTCCTGCAACGCGGTGATGTTGTTCAAGACGCCGAACCAAATCTTGGTGCCGTCGGCTTGCCGGGTGACGGTGGAGTGGGCGTCGATCCAACGCACCGTGCCGTCGGGTTTGCAGATACGGAAGGTATGGGTCCAGGGCACGCCCAGCTTCACCGCGTTTTCCAAGCTGGCACGAACGGCGGAGCGATCATCGGGATGGACGGTGGTATACAAGACGACCGCGCGCTTTTTGGCCTCGGCGGGATCGCGGCCGAATAACTCGCGGTAGCCCTCGCTCATGAAAGTGAAGGCACGTTCGCCCGAGGGGTAAACCTCGAATTGGAAAATGGCCCCGGGCACCTCAGTGGTGAGGTCGGTCAGGCGCTGTTCATTGGCCGCGAGCCGCTCGGCTGCGAGTTTACGATCGGTGATATCGCTTTCGATGGCCATGAAGCCCGTGAGTTTGCCCGAGGCATCGAGCAGCGGGCGCACTTCGATTTCCAACCAATACGATTGGCCGGATTTGCCGTAATTGAGAATCTCAACATTAAACCCTTCGCCGCGAGCCAAGCCTTCGCGCATGACGGCCACCGCGGCCGGGTCGGTGTTGGGGCCTTGCAGAAATGAACCCGGTTTGCGGCCTTTGACTTCGTCGAACGTGTATCCGGTGATGCGGGTGAAGCCTTCGTTGACCCATTCGATCCGGCCTTCCGCATCACTGATGACGACGGCATTGTTGGTGCGGGAGGCGACCATGGCGAGGCGGCGCGACTCGGCCTCCCGCGCCCGCAGATTGCCGGTCATTTCGCGGGCCAGGTTGAGCGCGCGGGAGCGGCTTTGACCGAGCCCGAGCACGAGGCCGGACAACATCAAGCTCAGCACCCCACCGCCAATGCCGTAGTAGATTGGGGACTGCCAGTCGATGCGGTCCTCGAATTTGGGCCGCGAGGTCATGACCAACGTCCATTGGCGGCCGCCTATGCCGATGGAAGTGGTGCGGTTGAACAGACGCCCGCCGAAGGGCGGAGCGTCCGGTTCGGGGTCGACTGCCACCAACTTGTCGTCTGCGTCGTAAAGCAGGTTGGCCTTAGCGGGGCTGGCGCCATCAAACACCTCGACATCGAGCATTTCGTCGGCGTCCGCCATCAAGTTCGCGAAGACTTTGTCGATGATCATCGGCGCGTAAACGAGGCCGTTGAGCGCTGCTTCGCGTTCCGCCGGCGTGGTCGGGTGGAGACCATTCCGATACACCGGCACCAGATACAGGAAGCCGGCACCGTTGGTCTGATCCTGCACCAAGGTGATGCGACCGGTGAGCGTGGGCTGGCCGCTGCGCACGGCGGCTTCGACCGCGGTGCGTCGCGTGGATTCTGAGCCTACATCAAATCCCCACGTCTGGCGGTTGTCCGACAGGGGATCGATGAACTTGATCACGTAGAGATCCGGGGCCTCGCCGCTGGTCTTGATGGTGAAGTCAGGGGCGTCGTCGGCGCGTTCGCGCGCAGTGAATGCTTCGAGGTCTTCGCGCATTACGCGTTGGATGAAGCCAAAGCCGATGGCCCCGGGAAATTCTATCGGCAGATCGCGGGAATCCACGTAGGCGCGGAATTCGAGGCGCTCGACCGACTGGCTGGCGGCATAAATACCGCGGGCACCTTTGAGTCCGTAAACCGGCTGGTTCATTCGTCGCTGGACGGCGGCGCTCAAGCGTTCCGCCAGTCGATCGAATTGGAAGCGCGCTTCATCCTGATTGTGCTCATAGGCTTGGGTCACGCCGATGCCGGTCAGGATGAGTCCTCCAATCAAGGTGAGGGCGGCCAGGACAAGATTGAGCGGGGTGGGCTTCATCGCGAATGCGGGACGGACTCCCGCGCCGGAGTTATCCGACATGGCTCAGACGGTGGCAACAGTTGAAGTGCCTAATTGGGAATCGCCGTCGGCGTCTGTAAGGTGGGGCCATCCACCCATTTGCCACTGATCATGACGGTGCGAGGATCCTGAGGTAGGCCGCGTTCATTGCGGTGAATCTGGGCGGCGAGGGTTTCGACCGCCACGATGCCGTGGAGTTCGGGTCGCAGATCGAGCCCGGCGCAGGGTTGGGTGCGCTCATTCCAATTGAGGTTGAAGTAAGCGAGGGTCGCGGGAATCGCCACGCCTTCCTCTTCAAACCATTGGACCGCCTGATCCACATGTCCGATGATCAAATCCGGCTGGTTTTCCCGCCACCAAGCGAGCAACTCCGACTTGGTGATTTGTTCACGCATGAAGACGGGCACCTTGCCAATGCCGCCTTGGTTTTCCTGAAAGGAGCGAAACGCCGCCGACCACTTGTGGATCAGACGCTCGTCCTTATGCCGCGCGATAAACAGGCCGGCGCGTTTGTAACCAAGACTCCGCAGCCGCTGCAAAGCCGTGGTCAGCGTGAAGTGATGATCCAGCGAAACCGTGTGGTGATGCAGCTCGATCGAGGGATAATCTATATGGAGCGAGGCGAAGTGTTCCCAGGGGAAACCGGCAGTGGCGTCGTTTGAATTGGGGTGGAGGAATATGGCCCCGGAAACACCCCGGGCCTGCAGGATGCGACCGAGGGATTGCGGTTTCAGGTTTTCCTTGCCGCCCAGGCTGAACACATCGAGATGAAAGCCCAGTTCAGCCGCCCGTTGCGTGGCCCCCGCGATGATGCGCTGCTGCATCGGCAGAATGTTTGGCTGGCGGGGGGAAGGGATGTGGACCATCGCCAGATTGCCTGTGAACTGCTGGGCCCGGTCCTTGCGGACATGGGCCATGAGACTGCTTACCAGATGGTTGCGCATGTATCCGTGATTGCGGGCTTCGGCCAGGATGCGGTTCCGGACGTCGGCGCGGACATTGGGATGGCCAGACAGGGCGCGGGACACGGTGGCCGTGGAGACGCCGCATTGTTCCGCCAGATTGCGCAGGGTCGATTTTGATTTGTTTTGCAACGCTTGCAAAAGAGCAGGCGGGACAGGGCGCGTGCAAGCCTCTTTATAGCGAAATCAATATTATAAAAGTTACCTGAACGTAATACGGTCCCCTCTACCTATTATATATCAATTCTCCACATCTCTATAGGGAGAACTGATCGCGGCTCTGCTTTGCCTGTTTACTTTGGATATCCAGCCCGATTCCGACCGGTGCCACCGGTGTCCGGACAAGATTTTTTGACCATGAACCCAACAAACACCCCACCCATTCGCGGGATCAGGCGCTGCCTGTCCCTGTGCTTCGCGGTGTTGTTTGCCGTCGCCGCCAGTTCGGCCTCAGCGAATGACAATCTCAGCACCCTGCAGCAGGAAAACGCCTCGTTGCGTGCCCAGAATGCCGAATTGCAACGCCGGCTGGCTGAGCTCGAAGCCCGGTTCGACCCGGCCTCGGCGCCGACGGCGACCGGTCCGGCGCGCGGCTCGCAATCGGGCGGCGCGACGAGTTCCGCGCCCACCTCGACCTTGGCGGGACAGACTCCGGCCGATGCGGATGTCGTGATGATGTCCGCGTTTGAGGTCTCGAGCGAGAAGGACAACGGCTACCTGAAGACCAACGCTGCCACGGCGACCCGTATCGGCATGGAAATTCAGAACGTGCCGATGAACGTTTCCGTCGTCTCACGCGAATTCCTCGACGACACCAACACGCGTTCGTTGATGGATCTGCTGCGCTACACCGCGGCCGCCGCGGGTGACAATCGCTACGCGATGCGTCGTCCCGGCAATGAAGCCACCCCGCAAGGCCGTTTCAGCATGCGCGGCTTCCCGGTCAACACGCTGATGCGCAACGGTGTCTTCCGTTACATTTCCTACAACACGGACAACGTGGAACGCGTTGAGATCGTCAAGGGGCCCGCCGCGGTCTTCTTCGGCCAGGGTTATCCCGGCGGCGTGGTCAACTACATCACCAAGCAGCCCGTTTTCGCCAAGATCCCGAGCACCTTCAAATATTCGATCAACGACAACAGCGGCCAGAAGGCCGTCGCCGACGTCAACCTCTTGTTGAACAACAAGGCCGCCTTCCGCATGGTCGGCGCCTGGGAAGACACCCAAGGCGAGCGCCGCTTCGAATTCCGCCGCAATACCAACATCACGTCCAGCCTGACCGTGCTGCCGTTCGACAGCGGCAAGCTCAAGGTCAACGTCGAGTTGGAATACCTGCAGGAAGAGTTCAACCAGAACGACTACGAGTGGATCTGGTCCGACTTCGCCGGCTGGAAGACCGCCGCGCTCGCCAATCCCGGTCGCGTGGCCAACTCGGGCGGCCAGACGCCAAGCCTGAGCTACGCCGCTTACATCAATGCCCAGCGCGCGGCCACCGGCAACTACGCCATGCCCGCCTATACCAGCGTGGAACGCGGTGCGTATTACACCAATGCGAGCGGCAACTTCATCCACGACGAGGCGTTCAATTACACCAGCCGTGGTGCGCGCACGATGAACGACGTGCAGGTGTTCACGACGACCGTCGACTTCGCGCCGTTTGACTGGCTCGAAGGCCGCTACGTGTTCCAGAAGGACAACAGCCGCTTCAACAGCATCGAAGGCGTCACCACGCCCTACGGTGATGGCGTGCACTGGAATGTCGGCGCCAGCGCCAAGGCCGGCTATTACCGCGACACCAAGATGCACCAGCTGGACCTCATCTTCAAATTCGAGACCGGCGACATCAAACACAAGGTGCTCACGGGTTATAACCACTCGAAATACACGCAGAACTACCTGTCGCACGACATTCGCTTGAATCCGTTCTACGGCCACGTTCCCGGTGCGACCAACGCCATCGCCAATCCTGGCTACGGCACGACCGGCGGCACCCAGGTCGCGGACAACCTCGTCGGGGAAGGTCGCGGTCACGATACGGGTGTGCCGACGACCAACGCCGTGGTGCGCGATCGTGATGGCAACATCAAGCTGGTGAAGGCCGTTTACAGCAACTTCGACCCCGGCTTCGAAATTTACCCGACCATCGACAAGCTCTTCCCGAACGACCGCGCCTGGCTCGACGGTTACAAGCCGATCAACATCGCCGCCTATCTCAACTATCAGGCCGCGATGTTTGACGACCGCCTCAACCTGATCGCCGGCATGCGCCGTCAGTCCTTGGAAGAAAAGGGCCAGTATCTGATGTCCAACTACCCGTGGTATGTCGTGCCCGAGGATGCTTGGCGGGATCCTGTGAAGTATCCTGCGAACGAGTGGGGCTACGGTGCCAACTACATCAAGACCCTCCGCGTTTATAAGAAGGAAGCCGATGCCTGGATGGGCGGCGCCTCCTTCGAAGTGAACGATGAGATCAGCGTCTACGCCTCGGTCTCCAAGACCTTCCAATTCAATGTCGGCAACGTCGGCGGTGTGTTCGTCGGCAACGAAGAGCCGATCGTCCAGAGCGCCCTCGACCAGAACGGCGGCTCGTTCCAATACCTCGGCCAGACCATCACCTCGGTCTCGCAATTCACGCAGATCCAGGCCTCCCGCGGGGCCTACGATACGCTTAAGGATGAGACCGGCATGAACTGGGAAGTCGGCGCCAAGATGAGCTCTGAAGACGGCAAGATCGTCGGCACAGTCTCGTTCTTCCGCGCCGAGCGCACCAACCAGATGCTCGATGATCCGGCGGCGCAGTCGAACCTCGAGGAGCCGATCAATTACAACACGACGCTCTTCGCCCCCGGCACGCTCGGTTACAACACCCGTGTCTTCCGCTGGCGCACCACCGACCTCAAGAACCGCATCGAAGGTTCCGAGGCCGAGGTCATCTGGACCCCGCTGTCCAACTTCCAGGCCGTGATCAACGGTTCGTGGCTGTGGACCGCCAAGACGGTTTACGACAAGACCCGCGCCGCCCCCGGCACCGCGGCCTACAACAACCTGAGCGCTTCCGCCAAGGTTGCGTCCGACATTTACTACGGCGCGCGCATCGAGAACGTGCCGGAATACCGCTTCAACGTCTTCGGCAAATACACGTTCACCGACGGTCCGGTCCACGGCCTCGCGGTCGGCGCCGGCATGCGTTACTCCTCGGAGACGGTTGTCAGCCGTTCGGTGGACTGGAATCCGCTCAACGGCGGCTACCAAGCCGGTGACTACGTGGTGTTCGACGTCACGCTCAACTACCCCTGGAAGATCGCCGGCTTCAACCTGCGCACCTCCCTCGGCGTCTACAACGTGACCGACGAGCAATACTCTGAAGGTTCGTTCGTGCTCTCCCCGTCACGCAACTGGCTTTTCTCGAATACGCTCGAGTTCTGATACGTTTGTCTTGGTGTGGTAATACTAAGCGGAGTCCTGCGGGACTCCGCTTTTTTTGGGTTACGCATTGTCGGGCGGGGGCTCCGACGACCGCTCTCTAACGCGGTGGGCCAAATCAAGGCGGGGATGCGAAACCTCACCGACCGTTTAGCGGGTCAATTCTGCTTCCGGTATGTGATCGGATTTTCGCGGGCGTAGGTGTCGCGGGTGGCCTCGCGGATGGCTTGGGCGCTTTCCGGATCGGTCAGGCTGACGTCGCGGGCGGTCTCGTTGAGATCGGAAATGTTGCTCAGCCGCTCCTCCTCCTCGTAGCGCATGAGTGCATAAGCGTCGGCGCCCATGCCGAAGAGCGGGATGTTAAACCGATTCAAGGCCTGGCCGGTTTCGGAGAGGTAGCGCATGCGCGCGAGTTCGCGCAGACCCTTTTGCGTGTAGATGTCGCGCTCGCGGAAGACCGGCGGCTTTTCCTCGCGCACGACGTATTCGGGCAGACGGATGATCTGATTGCGCGGTTTGTCGACCTCGCGCATGTCGATGTCTTCCCCGGATTTTTCGACCGGTTTGGGCGGATTGTATTTCGGCATGCCGGCGGCGAGGGCGGCCGCCACCTCGGGCGAGATGGCCCGCGTGTTGCGCGTGGAGGGAGCCGGTTCGCTGTCGTCGGGTTTCTGATCCTGCGCCAGCAACGGGGCGAGGCACATCGACATGAACACCGTGGTGAGGCGAAGGTAACGGCAGGAGGTCATACGCTTGAGAACCCTCGATGGAAGATCGGTTCCGTGGGGATGGTGGCAGCCAAGCGATCGGGGCTGTGGCTGGCAACGGCAACCTTTGCGCCGAATCAGCCGCGCACTTGGCCGGTGCCGGTGCCGATCCACTTGTAGGTGCACAGTTCGCGCAGGCCCATCGGGCCGCGGGCGTGCAGGCGATCGGTGGAAATACCGATTTCGGCACCGAGGCCGAACTCAAAGCCGTCATTGAACCGGGTGCTCGCGTTCCAAAGCACCGCGGCACTGTCCACGGCGGTGAGGAATTTCTGCGCGGCCTTTTCGTCACCGGTCACGATCGATTCGGTGTGCCCGGAGCTGTCGCGATTGATCGTCGCAATTGCGTCGTCGAGCGAATCAACCACGCGCACGGCCAGAATCTGGGCGAGAAACTCGGCGCGATAATCGGCCGCGGTTGCGGCGGTGTGCGCGAGTTTGGCCATGGCGAGAATGGCGGCGCTGGCGGGATCGCACCGGAGCTCGACGTTGGCGGCGGCGATGAGCGCGCGGGCCGCGGCCGGCAGAAACGTTTCCGCGACCTTGCGGTGCACGAGCAGCTGTTCGGCGGCGTTGCACACGCCGGGACGCGAGGTCTTGGCGTTGACGATGATTTTCTCCGCCATCGCAAGATCGGCGGCGGCATCGACGTAGACGAAGCACACGCCGGTGTAGTGCTTGATCACGGGAATGGTGCTGTTTTCCGCGACGAAGCGGATGAGGCTTTCGCCGCCGCGCGGAATGATGCAGTGGATGTATTGGTCGAGCTTGAGCAGTGTGTTCAACGCGGCGCGATCCGTCGTGGGGATGAGCTGCACGGCTTCGGCCGGCAAACCCGTGTCGGCGAGCGCCTGGGCCACGAGCGCGGCGAGCGCGGTGTTGGTGTGAAAGCATTCCTTGCCGCCGCGCAGGATGGCGGCGTTGCCGCTCTTCAGGCAGAGCACGGCGCAGTCGATGGTCACGTTGGGGCGCGATTCGTAAACAATGCCGATGACGCCGATGGGCACGCGCACGCGTTTCAGCTGCAGGCCGTTGGGCCGGGTGGTTTCGTCCAGCACCTCGCCGACGGGATCGGGCAGGGTGGCGACTTGGCGGACAGAGGCGGCGAGTTTGCGCAGGCGCGCTTCGTTGAGTTCGAGCCGGTCGCGGCTGGCCGGACTCAACGCTTGGGCCTCGGCCGAGAGCAGGTCGCGTTGATTGGTCTCCAGCAGGTCGAAGGTGGCGGCATCGATCAAATCGGCCAGCTTTTCGAGCGCGGCGTTCTTTTGCGCGGTCGAGGCCGTGGCCAGCGCGAGCGAAGCAACGCGGGCGCGGCGCGCGAGGGCGGTGATTTGCTGGACAAGATCGACGGACATCAGAGGGTGACTCTCACGCAAAGCCCGCCGGGCGCAAAGTCAAAACGCGCGGCCGTTTCAATCAAACAGCCGGCCGCGGTTGAAGCGCCAGATTGTGACGCCCATGACCGTGGCAGTGATCAGCGAGAGAATGCCGACTATGGGCAGGATTTGGACCAGCGAATGACCGGACCAGAGGACGGAACTGAACCCCTCCATCGCCCAGTAAACCAGCGTGAGCTTGCTGAACTGCTGGATGAACTCGGGCAACAGGCTGATCGGAAACCACGCTCCGCCGATCGCGCTCATCACCAGAATGAGAAAGGTGGCGAGACTGCTGGCGGCCTCGGCATTGGGAGCGATGGCCGCGAGCAACATGCCGAACGCGGTGCACGATGCGGCGGCAAAGATACTCACGATTACCAGCAGAAAGAGGTGATCGATGACGGCGATGCCGAAAAGGATCTGCCCGGCCATGAACAGCACCACGAGCTGGATGAGTCCGATGCACACGCCGTAAAGGAACTTGCTCCAGAGGATATGGGCCCGGGTCGCAGGCGAGGCGAGCAGGCGCTGAAAGAGGCCGGCGTCGCGCTCGCGAAACAAACTCGTGGCCGAGGCGCTGAGTGCGAAAAGCAGGAACTGCATGGCCCAGCCGCCGACGATGCGCGTGGCCGCTGGGCTCTTCACATTGGCCCCGACAACCTGCTCGGTATCAATTTTAACGAGCTGGGAGAAAAAGTCCGGAGCGGCATGGGTTGCACCGGCAGCGGCCGGCTCGTCCGCGGTGTCGAGCCGGCGTAACGCGAAATTGCCGGAGGATATCTCCCGTTCGATTTCGGCGGGATCGCCGCCGAAGCTGTCTGCGACCGCACCGGCCACGCGTTGATTAAAGGTTTGGAGTCCGGTCTGCCCGAGAAACCGCCGGGCGCTGGCCTGCATTGACTGGCCGAGCAGTTCGGGGACGTTGGAAAAGATGACCTTTTGCAGGATGCCGTTGACCGTCTGCGTCTCGATTTCGTTGCGCGGATTGGAGAGGATTTGCAGGCGCAGGCCGATTTCGTCGGCGCGCACGAGATCGGCGGGAATCACCAGCGCAAAGCGGAAGCGCGGACTGGTCGCCTCCATCAGCGGCCGGAGATCGTCGGTGGTGAGCGGACGCGTGGATTTGTCGGGGTTGGTGAATTCGGTGATGACGCGAAAGCTTGATTCGGCTTTGAGCGCCTCGACCATCCGGGCGGCGGCGGGATTGTCGCTGGCGTTGACCACCGCGAGTGGAATGCCGGTCGGACCGGAGTCGCTGCGATTGATGCCGAAGATCTGGCCGAAGAGATAGATCAGCACAAACGGCACGACGAAGGTGAGTGCCATGGAGGCCTTGCTGCGAAAGAAAGAGGTGAAGTCCTTGCGGAACAGAACGACGATCGGATGCATGACAGTGGTTTATTCGCGCAGGCTGCGCCCGGTCAGATGGAGAAAAAGCGCCTCCAAGGTCGGGCGCTGGCTGGTGAAGAGCCGGGCGGGCAGGTCGTGCGATTCGGCGAGGGTGAAAAAGGCCGAGAGCTCGTAATCGGGTCGCGGCCGGAAGCGATGAACGCCCTCAATGGTCTCGAGCGTGCCGTGGGTGGCGAGGGCGGCGGCAAATGCCGCGGTGGCATGGTTCGCTGCGAAACGGATTTCCTCCTCGAACGGCAGCCGGGTCAGCAATTCGTCGAGGGTGCCGAGGGCATGCAGTTTGCCGTGATCGATGATGCCGATGCGCGAACAGAGGCGGGTGGCCTCCTCCATGTAGTGCGTCGAATAGATGATCGTCAGGCCGGCCCGGTTGAGTGATTCCAGGTATTCGAAGATCGCGTTGCGCGATTGCGGATCGACGCCGACGGTGGGTTCGTCGCAGAGCAGGAGCTTGGGTTTGTGCAGCAACGCCGCCACGAGATTGAGCCGCCGCTGCATGCCGCCGGAAAACGTCTTCACGGGATCCTTGCGCCGGTCGGCGAGTTGCACGGCCTGCAGGGCTTCGTCGATGCGCTGGCGCAATTCGGCGCCGCGCAGGCCGTAGAGTTCGCCGAAGATACGCAGGTTTTGCTCGGCGGAGAGCTCCTCGTAGAGCGCGAGATGCTGCGGCACGAGGCCGAGTTCCAGCCGCGCGGCACGATCACGTGCGGTGACGGTCCGCTGGTTGAGTCTGAGTTCGCCGGCATCGGGCTGACGCAATCCGGCGATGAGCGACATCAACGTGGACTTGCCCGCGCCGTTGGGCCCCAGCAGGCCGAAGCATTCCCCCGCGTGAATCTCGAGCGAAACCTGATCGAGCGCGGTCAGCGCACCATATCGTTTGGTGACGGCGGATAGGGAAAGCATGGACGAAAGTAAAACCGGTGGAAACAGGATCGGTTACAGCCTATTTTCGCGCCGGTTGCAATCGCCGGAAGGCTAGCCCTGCAGCAGCTGATCGGCGGCGGCGTTGAGGCGCGGCCAGTGCATTTCCGGAATCGCGGCGCCGAGGTGCTGGACGGTTTCGCAACCGAGCAGCGAACCGATGGCGCCGGCGGCCGGCAGCGAGGCCCCGCGCAGGTGGCCGTAAAGAAAACCCGCGGCCCAAGAATCGCCCGCGCCGGTGGTGTCGGTGACATGGTGGGCGCGCACCGGATCGACGCGGTGGAGTTCAGCGCCTTGGGCAACCCAGGCGCCGTCCGCGCCCATCTTCACGGCGGCGATGCCGCCGAAACCGGCGATCTCACGTGCGAAGTTGTCGTAATCGTCGCGGCGCTGGAAAAGCGCGCCGGCCTCGTCTTCGTTGGCGAAAATGATATCCACGCCTTGGTTCAGTTGATTGAAGATCCAGTCGCGGGCGACGTTGACGACTTCGAACGAGGCAAGGTCGATGCTGAGCGTGCAACCGGCCTCCCGGGCCGAATTGACGACTTTCTCGGCGAGCGCGGGATTGAAAAGCAGATAACCCTCGATGTGGGCGTGCTTGGCACCGTGGAAATCCGCGGCGCTGACTTCCGCGGGGCTGAGTGTCATGGCCGCACCGAGGTGGGTGCGCATGGTGCGCTGGCCGTCAGGTGTGACGAGCGACATGCAGCGACCGTTGGGCAGGGCGGCGTGTTTGAAGCGTGAAACGTCGCCGCCGGTGGCCTTGAAATTTTCGACGTAGTGTTCCGCGGTGATGTCGCCGCCAACCTTGCCGAGATAGGTGGTGCTCAAGCCGAGACGCGTGGCCCCGAGCGTTGTGTTGGCGGCGGACCCGCCGGGCATCATCGCGATGTCGCCCGCGACCTTGTGCACGAGCGCGGCGATGTCGTCATCGTCAACCAGCACCATGCCGCCTTTGTCGCCGGCGACGTGCGTCTTGAGAAATGCGTCATCCACGTGGGCGAGCAAATCCATGATGGGATTGCCCACGCCGATGAGTTCGAAGTCCTTGGCTGATGTCATATCCGGGTCTTGTTAACGCAAAGTGGCGCGCGGTTCAACCGAGCACATGCATGCTGGTCGCCAAAATCGGTTCGTCGTCCACTTCGATGAGGATCGAATACTCGCCGGCCGAAGGGAACGACAGGTTGCGAATCTCGTTGATGAGATTGATGCGTTGCAACGGCGACGGGGAGTCGAACGAGCGCCTGATCAGCGGTTGCAGATTGGTCGGATCAGGGCCGAGGGAGATTCTTACCTCGTGGCGACCGGCGGAGCAATCGGTCAGCGTCATGAACCAGATCATGAACGGATGGGTGACCGGAAATCGCTTGGCTTGGATGTTGGAGAAGACTCCCAAGATCGTGTGTTTACCGGTGGCGGGATCGATGTGAACCCCGTCGCACATCAGCCAGGCGAGGAGCTGCGCTTTGGATTGCATCCGCGCAGTGGGACTTGGTCGGCGCACCGGGGCAAATCATTTTGCTTGGAGCGGCGCGGCGAGGGCGGCTTAAACAAAGGCGATGGAATCCCTGCCGCCGTTTTTGCAATCATTGGGCGAATATCCCCGATGGTTCGTCATTGCTTGTCTGACGGTGATTGCGGCGGCGGGTCTGTGGTTGCTGGCGAAAGCCCTGAAATGGACAATCTACCTGCTGCTGACGGTCGTTTTGCTGGGCGGCGGGGTGGCGGTCGTCTGGCTGCTTTGGAAACCCGGCAGCTGACAAAAACGACCTTTTTCTTGTCACTATGCGGGCGGGTGGCTTAACCCTTGCCGATGAAATACATTTTCGTGACGGGCGGAGTGGTTTCGTCGCTGGGCAAAGGCCTGACTGCGGCGGCATTGGGCGCGCTCCTTGAGCTGCGCGGCCTGACCGTCCGAATCCAGAAATTCGATCCCTACCTCAACGTCGATCCAGGCACGATGAGCCCGTTTCAGCACGGCGAGGTTTACGTCCTCGAAGACGGGGCGGAAACGGACCTCGATCTCGGCCACTACGAACGCTTCACGAGCGGCAAGCTTTCCCGCCTTAATAGTCTTTCCTCCGGTCAGGTGTATGAATCGGTGATCCAAAAGGAACGCCGCGGTGATTACCTGGGCAAAACCGTGCAGGTGATCCCGCACGTGACCAACGAGATCAAGGATCGCATTTACGCAGGCGGCAAGGACGCCGACGTGCTCATCACCGAGATCGGCGGCACGACGGGCGACATCGAGGGCCTGCCGTTTCTCGAAGCCATGCGCCAATTCGCGCTCGAAGTGGGCCCGAAGGACGTGATTTTCATTCACGTGACTCTGGTGCCATTCCTCAACGCGGCGGGCGAGTTGAAGACCAAGCCGACCCAGCAATCGGTCGCCAAGCTGCGTGAGATCGGCATCCAGCCCGACATTCTCGTGTGCCGCACGGACCACCCGCTCGACCACAGTCTGCGCGACAAGCTTTCGATGTTCTGCAACGTGCCGGTCAAGGCGGTCATTGAGTGCCGCGACGTGGACCACTCGATCTACGAACTGCCGCTGGCGTTGCAAAAGGAGGGCATGGACGAACTCGTGGTTGATCTGTTCGGCCTCAAGCGGCCGGCCCCGGCGAAGAACATTTGGAACCAGATCGTCGGCCGCATCCTCAATCCGGCGCGCGAAGTCACGATCGGCGTCGTGGGCAAATACATCGAACTGCAGGACGCCTACAAATCTGTTTACGAATCCATCACGCACGCCGGTATCGCCAACAATTGCCGCGTGAACACGGTGCGCATCGACGCGGAGGACTTGGAGACGAAGGCCGGCCTGAGAGTGTTGCGCAAACTCGACGGCATCCTGGTGCCCGGCGGGTTCGGCGACCGCGGCACGGAGGGCAAGATCGCCGCGGCCAAATTCGCGCGCGAAAACAAGATTCCCTATTACGGCCTGTGTCTCGGGCTGCAGATCGCAGTCATCGAGTTCAGCCGCAACGTGCTCAAGTTGAAGGGCGCGAACAGCGTGGAGTTTGATGCCAATCCGCTGCACCCCGTCATCAACATGATGGAGGAGCAGAAGAAAATCATCGACAAGGGCGCGACCATGCGGCTCGGCAGCTACGAGTGTTCGCTCGTGCCCGGCACTCTGGCGCACAAGGCCTACAAGGCGGACAGCGTGCGCGAGCGCCATCGCCACCGTTACGAGGTCAACAACGACTACGTGCCGCAATTGCAGAAGGCCGGCATGATTTTCAGCGGCCTGAATCCGCGCCGCAACTTGGTCGAGATCATTGAACTGAAGAACCACCCGTGGTTTCTCGCGGTGCAATTCCACCCCGAGTTCCAATCGAAGCCCAACCAGGCGCACCCGCTGTTCGCGGCGTTCATTGCAGCGACCTTGAAGCGCAAGAAACCGGTCAAGGCGGTGAAAGCGAAGAAGTCATGATCTTTGATCCCGCCAAACTGTTGGTCATCGCCGGACCGTGTTCGTTGGAAAACGAAACGGTGTGCCGCGCGGTGGCGGAAAAGCTCGGCGAATTGCGCGTCGCGCAACCCGAGCTGAACCTCGTTTTCAAGGGTTCGTTCGACAAAGCCAACCGCACCTCGGTGCAGGGTCCGCGCGGCACGGGTTTGGAGGAGGGTCTCAAACTCCTCGCGATCATCAAACGCGAATACGGATTTCCTGTTCTGACCGACGTGCACGAGCGCGAACAGGTCAAGGCGATCGCCGAGGTGTGCGACGTCATCCAAATCCCCGCCTTTCTTTCGCGGCAAACCGACTTGCTGCTGGCGGCCGCTGAAACCGGCCGGGTGGTCAACGTGAAGAAGGGCCAGTTTCTCTCGCCGCAGGAAATGGTGCACGTCACCGGCAAACTGCGCGCCGGGCATGCAGCCGAAGTCTGGCAGACCGAGCGTGGCACGACCTTTGGTTATCAAAACCTCGTCGTGGACATGCGGTCGTTCCCGATCATGAAGCAGAATGGCCTGCCGACGATTTTGGATGCGACGCACAGCGTGCAACTGCCCGGCGCCGGCGGAGGCAAGAGCAGCGGTCAGCGCGAATTCGTGCCGCCACTGGCCAAGGCTGCGCTCGCGGCCGGCGCGGACGGGTTGTTCATCGAAACGCACCCGGATCCGGCCAACGCAATTTCCGACGGACCCAACATGGTGCCGTTGTCCGAACTGCCCGATTTGCTCGCATCCTGTCTCGCCGTCTGGCGTGCGGTGCGGGGTTGAGCCCCCTTTTTCGCGGCATTGACCGCCTTCCATTCGATCGCACAGTAACCCCATACCGTTATGGAAACTTTCATCATCGATGTGCCCGTCCCCTCCATGGGCGCAACCGTCAGCGAGCTCAGCGTCATTCTCATCAAGGTTCAACCCGGCGACAAAGTGACGAAGGGGCAGCGCTTGGCGGACCTGGAGAGCGACAAATCCGCCTTTGAATTCGAAAGCCCCTGCGACGGCACCGTGAACGCCGTGTTGGGTAAACCCGGCGCGACGATGACTTCGGGTGATGTTTTCCTGCGTTTGGAAACGAATGATGAAAGCCTGCGGCATTTGCAGTCAAAGGCCGTCGTCGGTTCAGTCGCACCCGCTGCACCCGCAGTCGCAAAATCCGCCGGCAACGTGATCTGGACGCCCAAGGCAACGAAGGCAGCGCAGGAGGCGGGACTCGATCCGTCCGCCATCACCGACATCGAAGCGACCGGCCCGGGCAACCGTGTGACGAGCGACGATGTGCAGCGCTACATTGAGCGCCGCAGGGGTTGATTTCTACGGAATCACGACCTCGGCGCCCACGCCGGGAGGAACGTCGTAATCAACCTGCCATTTTCCGTCGGTATCGCGTCTCGCATCGACGCGAATCGGGCCGCGAATCGTTGGCACAACGCCCTGAATTTCGGTTAGCGGTCCGGGTTGTGGTGCGATCAGGACCTTGCGGTAGCCCGGCTCGAGCGGGCGCACGCCGAGCACGTAGCGGGGAATGATGTTGGCGGGCGCCGCGCCCCAGGCGTGATTCCAATCCTGATTGGGTTTAAAGGCATCGTCCCACGCTTCCCAGGTGATGGTCGCGCCTTGGCGCAGCATGTTGTGCCAGCTGCGTTTGCCGTCGCTCGTCATCAGCGCGATGGCATGATCGGCCTCGCCGGCGAGGAACAGGGCCTCGAGCAAATACTGCGCGGCATAAACGCTGCACGCCATGCCGCGCGACTTGACGAAGGTGGCTACGCGGGAGCGTTCGGTTTCCGGCACGAGGTCGAATGCGAGGGCAAACACGCTGGCATGCAAAGCATGGTGCGTGCTGCCTTCGCCATCGCGATAACACCCGGCGGCGGGATCAAAAAGCACCTGATGAAATGAGATCTGGGTGCGCTCTGCGGCGGCGGAAAACTCCGCCGCCTCATCGGTTCGACCGAGCGCCTGCGCGGTCCGCGCCATCAGGTTGAGCGTGTGGCCGTGGAACGCGTTGACCACGGTGTTGACCGGGCGGAAATCGTAGCCATCACGCTCACCGCCGGGCCAATCCACGATGTCGCGCAGATCGCTTGTATCGACAAGTCCGTCGGCCCGTGCGCGATCGAAATAGATTTTTTCACGACGCAGCAGATCGTAGTGCCGGGCGAGGGAACGCGTGTCGCCAGTCGCCTCGTAATCGGCCCAAGCCATCATCACGGAGTGTTGTTTCCATTCCGTGGGCCAGGTTGGTTTTTCGAGCAGGTATTCATGGCTGTGGCGGGCGAGGGCGAACTCGCGATCCACGGCGTAATGACCCAGCTGGTTGATGTAGGCGTCCGCCTCGTAGGGAATGCGCTCGCGGTCGCCGTCGACATAAACGCCGCAAAATGTCGTGGCGCGGATGGAGTATTTGCAGAACTCCCACACCGCGTTCAGCGCCGGTTCCGATGAGGCGAATGCGGCGGCGTTTTCTTCGAAAGGATATTCCAGACGCACCTGCACGCAGTTGGCGTCGTCCAGCGCGGATGAGTAACCGCGCAATTCGACGTAGCGAAACGGCATGACGATGCCGAATTCCAGCGGCAGCAACACGGCGTCGCCTGTCGTGTTGCGTTCGTCACGAGGGGTTTCGACCCGGTAGGTGTGACGGCCGGCGCGCAAGGTCAGTGATACGCAGGCGTGGCGGATCGTGCCGCCGGGATTCAAATCGACGGTGGTGCCGTCGTGCTTTTCGCCCATGCGAATCTCGATACATGTGCCGTCGTGCGTCGCGTTCAATGTCAGCTCCAACCAGCCGAAGGCGTGCCGGCCAAAGTCGATGAACCAAGCGCCGTGGTCGTTGCGGACGATGGTTTGCGGTGGATAACGCAGGGGCTGCACGCGATGGCGGCTGGTGCCGTGCGGACTGGCTTCATTGGCGAGCGTGAATGCTTGGGGTTCGGACCACGGGCCCGGGGCGGCATCCTCGCCCCAAATGCGCACGCACCAATGATAGGTGTGGCCCGGGGAGAGGGCTTTTCCCGCATAAGGCAGATGCAGCGATTCGGTGCGCGCGAGCTTTCCGCTGTTCCAGCAATCCACCTCGGACTCGCTCAGTTTTTCCGCGGTCGTGGCGACGAGAATCTGACAGGCGGTTTGCGCGCCATCTGAGGGAATCCAGCCGAATGTGGGATGGAGGTTGCGAATGGCGCCGGGTCCGGGCCGCGTCAGCAAATCGCACAACAACCCGGTCGGGGCGCGCATCGTCAGGCGTTTTGCAGCTCGTAGCTCAGGATGCTGAGCGCATACACCGCGGCGGTTTCGCAACGCAGCACGAGCGGCCCGAGCGTCACCGGCTCAAAACCGCAGCTGCGTGACGTGCTCATCTCGGCCGGGGTGAAATCGCCTTCCGGTCCCACCAGCCAGAGCACTTTTTGTGGAGAGCGCTTTTGCGCCGTGGCGAAGTCGGCGAGCACGGCCTTGAGCGAACGCGCCCCCGGCTGCAGGCTCGCGATGAGCTTCAAATCGTAACCGCGAGCCGATTCCATGAACGCTGCTGCGCTTTGCACAGGCTGGATTTCGGGAACGAAAGGGTTGCCGCATTGTTTGGCGGCTTCGAGCGCGGCGGTCTGCCACTTCTCGATCTTTTTGTCCTGCCGGCCGCCGTCGAGATGCACCTGAGTGCGCTCGCTTTCCAACGGGACGATGCGGGCGGTGCCGATTTCGGTGGCCTTGCGCACGATGGCGTCCATGTAAGCGCCTTTGGGTAAAGCTTGGCCAAGGGTGATCTCGAACGGCAGTCGCTTCATCTTCTGGCCGAAGCGAACCTTGAGGATAGCGGCGGATTTCGAGGCCTCGGTCAGTTCGCAAATCCACTCGCTGCCCTTGCCATCGAAGGCAACCACGGTGTCGCCGGCTTTGGCGCGGTTCACGGCGACGAGGTGATGCGATTCATCGCCGGTCAATGTGATGCTGGCGGGTTCGGCCGAAGCCGGGGAACAGAAAACGCGAAAGTCAGGCATGCGGCCTAACCCAAGCAAGAGCAGCGACTGCCTGTCGAGGGCTGAAACGCCTTACGCCTTGTCTTGGTTGGCGAGTTGCCTGGTCTTGCGTTTGCGGTAGGCGAGCAGCGCGAGGGTGGCGGCGGTGAGGATCGCGCCGTAGGTCGAGGGTTCGGGCACGCGGGGGTAGATCTCGTCGTTGTAGGAGTCCCACCCGGTGTCGTTCCAGGTCCAGGGGTCGCCGCCGGGGTTCAGCCCGTCGAACAGGATCTGGCTCATCGGCTTGGCCCCGCCGTTGTTCACGAGGTCCTGGGTGGCGCCGAGCCAGTTGGTCGCGAAGAAGCCGTCCGCGTTCTTGGTCCAGTTGATGATGTTCAGCGTGATGTCGTCGGACAGGAAGCTGAAGTTGGTCGCGAAGATGCGGGAATCCAGGCCGGAGAAGTCGAGGATGGTGTCGGCGGTGATGATCAGGTTGGTCACCGTCAGGTCCATGCCGGAGAGCACCAGGGTGCCGCCGCCGACTTCGAGCGTGCCGGTGTAGGAGATGTCCTCGGTGAAGGTCAAAGAACCGGTGCCGTCTTTGACCAGGGTGCCCGAGCCGGTGATCGAACCGTCGTAGACCGAGTTGGAATCGTCGGCGCCGATGGTGAGGACGCCGGTGGTGCCGAGGTCGATCAGGCCGGTGCCGGCGATCGTGCTGATCGAGTCGGTATACGTGCCCATGACGAGGCGGCCGTCGGCGTTGATCACCAGGTCCGTGCTGTCGGGCATCTGGTTGCTGGCTTGGTAAACGAGGTTGGCGGAGGAAGCGCTGCCGATGTTGTCACCGATGGTGACGGTGGAGCCGGCGCCGACGGCGTTGACGCCGGCGGTCTTGTTCAGGTTCAGGGTGCCGTTGTTGACTTGGAGGCCGCCGGTGAAGGTGTTCGCGGAGGAACCGCCGAGGGTCACCGTGCCGGTGTCGGTCTTGGTGAACGCGCCGTTGCTGATGACGCCGTTGTAGGTGGTGTTGCCCAGGCCGCCGGCGTCGAGGGTGTTGCCGCCGAGGGCGACGTTGCCGGTGAGGGTCAGGGATGAGCCGGTGTTGGCGGTGATGCGCGCGTCGTCGGCGAGCGTGATCGCGCCTTGGTAGGTGTTCGTGCCGTTGAGGTTTTGGATCGCGCCGCCGTTGGAGAGGCCGGTGCCTTGGATCGTGGACGATACCGCCACGACGTTGATGTTGGCGTTGTTCGCGTCCTGCGCGAACTGCAGCGCGGCGCCGTCGGACACGGTGGCGCCGGTGCCGGCGAGGCCCGAGTTGTGCGTGACTTTGACGGCGCCGGAGGTGACGGCGGTGGCGCCGGAATACGAGTTGTTGCCCGCGAGGGTCAAGGTGCCGGTGCCGTCCTTGGTGATGTCCTGCACGTAGTTGCCGATCGCGCCGTTGATGATGGTGTTGCCGGAACCGCCGACGGTCAGGTCTTGCCCGGCGGTCGCACCGTTCATGATGCCGCCGTTGACGTTGAGCGTGTCGCCCGGGCCGGTGTAGTTGCCGATCTCCAGGGTCGTGCCGGTCGCCGCGTTGATCCGGGCGTCGGATTCGAGGAAGACGAAGCCTTTGTAGGTGTTGTCGCCGGCGGTGTTCAGGAGCGCGCCGGTGTTGGAAACGCCGGTGCCGTTGAGGGTGAGCGTTTCGGTGCCGATCGTGAGGGCGCCGGAAGAGCCGTCGAGTTGGAGCTGGGCGCCGGAGGCCACCGTCGTGCCGTTGTCGAGCGAGCCGAAGGTGCCAAACTGGCCGAGCGCGCCGTTGTTGGTGATGCGCAGGACGCCTTGGTCGATGCTGGTCACGCCTTGGTAGGAGTTGGCGTTGGTGAGGACCATCGTGCCGGTGCCGGTCTTGACCATGCTGTCCGCGCTGTTCGCGGCGGTGAACCCGATGCCGTTTTGCACGATGCCGTCGATCCGCAGGTCTTGGTCCGCGGCGCCGTCGGCGATGTTGAAGGTGAAGCCGTTGGCCGACATGCCGAGGTTGAGTTCCTCGATGACGGCGGTCTGGGATGAGGCGTTGGTCGTGACCCCGTTGACGATGGTCAGGAGGGGGTTGTAGGTGGCAAGGTCCCGGCCGGTGACGTGGCCGCCTTGGAGCGTCAGGGTGTTGAGCCGGTTGCTGCCGCCGTTCAGATTGAACAGGCCGTCTTCGTAGACGGTCAGGTTCGTCGTGGCGGTGTTGGTCGAGATGTCGTAGTAGCCGATCAGGTAGTTGGGGGCGGCGGGGCTGGCGAGCTGGCCCATTTGCAGGATGACTGAATCGGCGGAGCCGGGGCTGGAGGCGTTGCCGACGATCACATTGGTGCTGTTGATCGTCGGGTCGTAGAACCCGTCGATCTGGCCGACGCCGTCCACGATGAGTTTGCCGCCGGTGACCACGGTGTCGCCGGTGTAGGCCTGGCCGGGGGACGGGAAGCTGATGAGGCTGGCCGTGCCCGCGCCGGTCTTGGTCAGGCCGCCGGAACCGGTGATCGTGCCGGTGATGTAGATGTTGGCGTCGTCGAGGGTGTAGGCGGGGAACGGGCCGTAGGTGGGCGTCACGCCGGTGGCCGAGGTCGTGTTGAGGGTCAGGGTGTAGCCGTTGGTCGCAATGGTGTTCAGGAAGGTGTCGTTGTCGCCAATGACCAGGAGGTTGTCCGCTGCGGTGATCGTGGCGTTCGCGGTCAGGTTGAGGTCGCCGTCGTATTGCGTGGTCGTGCCGGTGGAACCGACGGCGGCCAGGGCGCCTGCGCCGCCGGCGCCGGTCCCGGCGAGGTTCGTCGTCGCTGCGCTCTTGTCGATCGTCAGGCCGCCGTCCAAGGCGAGTGTGCCGCCGGAGGCGACGGTCACGTCGCCGCTGGTTGAGCCGAGGGCGCCGTTGCTTTGCGCCAGCAGGGTGCCTGCGGAGACGGTCGTCGTTCCGCTGTAGGTGTTCGTGCCGGAGAGGGTGAGCTGACCGCTGCCGGTCTTGGTGAAGGCGCCGGTGCCGGACATCATGCCGCTGAAGGCCGTGCTCGTGTTGTTGCCGCCGGCGGTCAGGTTGCCGCTGCCCAGAGTGATGTCGCCCGCGCCGGCGATCGAACCGACCGTGTCAGAGAAGTTGTTCAGATCAAAAGTCGCACCGTTTGCCACGGTCACGGCCGTAGTATCGGAGAGCGCATTTGCCGCTCCGAGTTGCAGCGTGCCAGTATCGATGTTGGTGGCCCCTGTGTAGGTGTTGGCACCGGAGAGCGTCAGGGTGGAGTTGCTGATTTTGGTCACGCTGCCAGTCCCGGAAATGACGCCGCTGTAGGTGGTGGTGCCGGCGCCGTTGGTGCCGATGGTGAGATCGCCGGAACCGAGGGCTACTTGGCCAGAGCCACTGAGGGTGCGGATGCCCTCGGAATTGCCATTGAGATTCAGACGACCGTCGCTCGCGATGACGATGTTGTTGTCATCATGGATCTGATTGCTGGCGTTGAGTTGCAGCGTGGCGGAAGCGGGGGCGCCGGATCCGTCACCGATGTTGACCGTGCCTTGGCCGATGGCGCTGATGCCGGCGGATTTGGCGAGGACGATGGTGCCGTCGTTGAGACTGACGCCGCCGCTGAATGAGTTGTTGCCGGTGCCGGAGAAGGTAAGCGTGCCGGTGCCGTTCTTGGTCAGGCTGCCGCTCCCGTAGATGTCGCCGGTAAATTGGAGATTGCCAGAACCGGTGGTGGTAAGGGCGTAACCAAGACTCATGCCGCCGAGGGTGAGCGAACCGGTGCTGGAGCCGATGGTGGTGGCACCGGCCAAGTTGAGCGTGGTGTTGAGGGTGTTGTTGCCCGAGATATTGTTGATGGCGCCGACGCCGCCATCGCCGGTGCCTTGCAGAGAGAAACTGCCTTCGGTAAGGGAGATGTTACCCTGAAGCCCGAGGGTGGCGCCATTGGCGATCTGGTTGCCCGAGGTCGAGCCGCCCAGCGCAGTGCTGCTGGCTGCGATCAGAGTGCCGCCATCAATGTAGGTGATGCCTCCGAAAGTGTTGTTGCCACTGAGCGTCAGATCACCGGTGCCGGCTTTACGGAAATTGCCGTAGGTATCGCTGATGGTGCCGGAGAAAGTGGTGTTGGCGGCGGTGTTGGTGGTGAAGGTGCCGCCTTGAAGGAATAGCGTCCCATCGCCGGTGAGAGAACCGACGGTATCGGTGATGCTGTTCAGCTGCAGGGTGCCGCCCGAATTGATGATGACGTTGGTCGAATCCGAAAGGGTGTTGTTGGAACCGAGTTGCAGGGTGCCGGCGTTGATGGTGGTGGTGCCGGTGTAGGTGTTGCTGCCGCTGAGCTGCCATGTGCCGGTGCCGTCCTTGACGAGGGAGGTGGCGCCGGTGCCATTGTCGGCCAGCACGCCGGCGATGGTGTTGCCGTCGTTATAGTAGCTGGTGTTGGTGCCGGTCAGCGTCAGTGTGCGCGCGGTATTGGTTCCGGTCAGGGTGATGGCCGAAGCATCGGTGAATTTCAACGTGCCGGTGCCCGAACCATCGATGGTCGCGCCATTGGTGCCGATGGTAAAACGGCGATTCGTGGTGGTTGCGCCGCCGGTGTAACGCAGCGTGCCGCCGTTGATGATGAGTCGATTGGCGGCATTGGTGGAATTGCCGATACCGCTGCTGGCTCCGCCATTGGCAATCGAGTTGGTGGAAAGAATGCCGGCATTGATGGTGGTGCCGCCGGTGTAGGTGTTTGCACCCGTCAGCGTCAGGGTGCCGGTGCCGTTCTTGGTCAGACGACGGGTGCCAGAGTCGGAGAAGACGCCGCTCACAGTCACCCCGCCGGTCCCCGTGACTGTCAGGGTGCGGTTGGCGGCCATGGTCACCCCGCCGTTGATCAGGAGTCCGCCGTTGCCGGAGTTCCAGGTTTGGTTCAGAGACAGAAAGACATTGGCGCCAATCGTCTGGAGATTGGAGGTATTGTTAATGATGCCGCCCGCCCGGGTGTAAAGCGTGCCGGCGCCGCCAAGGGTGATCGTGCCTTCGTCGAAATAGATGGCGTAGATGTAGCCGCCGCTGTTGTTGCCGACATCGCCACTCACTGTAACCGTGTAAGTGCCGGTGGCGTTGGTGCCGGCGGAAAAGCGCGCGTTGCCGCCAGTGGAGCTGGTCACACGGGTGGCCCAATCGTCGGGGGTGGTGGTGCCGGTTGAACTGGTCGTCCAGTTTGAAGTGGTGCTCTGATCCCAGGTGCCCGCCGCAGTCGTCCCGCCGGAAGCGCCGGTAGTGCTGCCGTTGATATCCCAATACACGGTGGTTTGGCCGACGGTCGGAAGCGTGAGGCCCAGAAAAGCCCCCAGTGCGAGCGCCCACAGTCGTCCGTTGCGCAATTTAAAGCGCATCCGTCCAGCGGGTGATAGAATTTGTTTTTTGGATACCATCTTCTGCGACGCGACTGATAACCTCCATCGAACCTGAGCAGCAATTAACGACGAGGATCAACCGCTAGGGAAACGATGACTGGTGCTGTGCTTACTGCAATACAAATAGGGACTATACCCCATAATAGGGCCATGAAATTTCATTCAATCCGCATTGTCCTTGGAACTCGAGCTGAGGAGATTGACGCGGTATTTTTGCTTAAATACACAAAATTGCAATTAGTTACAAAGTCGGGCTGATGTCCGTCCACCTTTGGAATCGGCTCACGGGCAGTGTGGCTAAAATTTTCTAGGTATTAATCCCTAACTATTGTTGACAGTTATACCTATTCCCCAAAGTGTGGCCGCGTTCCGCTTCACTCCCTTTATCGTTACACCCGGAGTCAGACCCATGAAAATTCGCTCACTGATTAAAGCACTTTCTGCTTCCACCCTCTGTTTGTTCACCGCTGTGGCCACGTTTGCCGCGCCGACGCCTGGCGGTGGTGGCGGCGGTGCCGGTTCGGTTACCTACAGCCCGGCCGCGAAGGTTGTGCAGGGCAACCAACCGCTGTCGCAGAACTACGTGCTCGCGATCACGAGCCCGGCGAATTTGCCGACTGGCACGTCGACGACAATCACGATCGATAAATCGATTTTGTCCAAGAGCAATGCCTCGGTGCCGGACGCCACGGTTTTGAGCTTCCTTTCGCTCTCCCCGGCTTCACTTACTTTCACCGGACCCAATCAAACGCTCAACACCACGGTTTCGGTTGATGTGCCCTTGGGCCAGTATGCTGGTAGCTATGCCTATCGTCTGAAGCCCGCGGGCTGGCCGAGCGGGCTGACCATCGTGGACGAAGGTGCCACGGTTAATGCCCTCGTCAGCCCGTCGCAAAACCAAGATTCCGGTCCGCCGGCGGTGGTGTTGCAGATTCCGGTCGATGGCACCGTCTACACTTACTACCCCGTGTCGGGTGTGCCGGTGAATGTGCCGATTATTTTTGATGCCACGGTCAGCACGGGCGGCCAGCCGATCAGCGGTTTGAACGCCTTTGTGGATGGCAATCCGGTGCCTGTGACGGCCACCGGTCTTGGCACCCTGGCTGCGACCGGCACCGGCTCGCTGAGCCTCACGACCCCCGGTCTCTACAATGTGCGCGTGACCGCCACGAACTTGAATGGCACGAGTGAAGACGAGGCCGATTTCTCGGTCGTTATCGCCGCGCCCCCGCCGACCATCACGGTGGCTTCCCCGCAGCCCAACGCGGTCTTTTCCTATCCGGCTGGTGGCAGTGGTGTGACCGTTTCGGTCGCCTATACGGCCACGAGTCTCTATGGCAACATCACGGCGACCGGAGTCACTCTCAATGGTCTCCCCTTGAATCCCAGTGTGAGCGGTGTCGGCACGGCCTTGGTGGCCAACGGCAGCGTGAGCATGCAACTCGTCACACCCGGCAACTACGTGCTGCAATTTACCGCGGCGAACGAATACGGTGCGGCCACTCCGGTGGTGGTGCCGTTTACGGTGACCACGAATGAGCCGGTGCCGAGTGTTACAATCGACACCCCGGCCGATGGCGCCGTTTACACCCGCACAGAAGGCGATCCTGCCACTGCGGTCGATTTCACTTTCAGCGGCGGCACGGATTTCGGCACGGTTGAGTCCGTCACTGTCATGATCGACGGCGAGCCCGTGACCGCGACGGTCAATGGCATCGGCACGGCCAGCATTACGGGTTCCGGTTCCGTGTCCTACAGCGCGGCCGGCACGCACAATCTCGTCGTGACCTTGTCCAATGGTTTTGGCACGGCCACGGATCAAATTTCCTTCACCGTCGACGAAGAAGCGGCGGAAGCCTGCCTCAACCTCACTTGGTTGCCGCCCATCACGTATCACAAGACGATCGACGGTGGCACGGTCATGCCGATCAAGTTCACCTTGGATTGCAACGGCACCTTCATTCGGGATGAATCCGTGCTGATCGCCATCTACGAAGTTTTCCCGGATGACTCGATCTCCGATCCGGTGCTCTATCCCTACGGTGGCACCAATCCCGACGAGCCGGACTATGCCATCAACGGCACCGAGTATCAACTCGACTACACGACCGAAGAGGGCGTGCACAAGTATCGCGTGGAAGTTTACAAGCCGCTCGACGATTCCGGCACCAACCTCCAACTGCTCGGCACCGAGCACATCCTGACCAAGGAAGTCGAGAAGGACTGCAAGTCTGACAAGAGCGGCAAGTCCGACAAGTCAGGTAAATCCCGCAAGAGCGACAAATGGGGCAAGTCGGATAAGTCTGACAAGTCGGACAAATCCAACAAGTCCGGCAAGTCGAACAAGAGCGACAAGTGGGGTAAGTCCGACAAGTCGAACAAGTCCGACAAGTCCGACAAGTGGGGTAAGTCCGACAAATCGAACAAATCCGACAAGTGGGGCAAATCCAACAAGTCTGACAAGAGCTCCAAGTCTGGCTGGGGCAACCCCGGCAACGACAAGTCGGTTGGTGGCGCTGGCGAAAAGCCGAACGGTGACGACAATTGGGGCAGCGGCTCCAAGGGTAAGAGCGACAGCGACAAGTCTTCCTCCGCCAAGTCCGGCAAATACAACAAGTCCGACAAGAACAGTGGCAAGGGCAACCCTGGCAATGACAAGTCAGTCGGTTCCGCCGGTGAAGCCCCCAGCTGGGGCAACTGGTTTAGCGGGTTGTTTGGCCGCAGCCGCTGATCACACTTAATCACATTTTCACCGGCCGTTTGACGACATCAGTCAGCGGCCGGTTTTTCGGCGCCCCGACCCGACGATGATTCTTCCGGGGCCAAACCGATTCAGATTCTGCTGTCATCACACACAGCGATTTGCATGATGGCAGCGTTTCCGAAGCCCGGTGCCGGCATGGTGATCACGATCAACCTTTTTGTCCTGCGAATCAGCACTGCGATGATGGTGCTTTGGAGCTGTGTGGCCGTGCTGATCTGCGGTGCACACGGTGCTGACGATCCTGCATTATGAGGTCGTGGAAATCCCTGGTATGTCCGGGGCAGATCTTCGATGTGGACGAGGAGGACAGTTTCCCGACTTGGTATTCGGCTTCCGCGCTGCTTCTGACCGCGGGTGTCCTGTGGGTGCAGACGCAACTGTGGGTGTCGTCGCCTGGCTGATCCGCTGCGCTGGCATTGGCTCGGCCTCGCGGTGGGTTTCCTGCTTTTGTCCGTGGATGAAATCGCCGGCATGCATGAAAGCCTCAACAGCGTCACCGAGATTTCCTGGGCGGTGCCGGGGGCGGTGGTCGGGGCGTTGGTGGGCGGTGCCTACCTGATGTTCCTGCTACAGATCGAACGGCGCACCGCGATGCAATTTGTCATCGGCGGCGCGGTATTTCTCGGCGGCGCGGTGGGCGTCGAGCTCTACACCGAACCTTACCTGCATAACGACCAGCTCAACACGCTCGCTTACAATCTATGGACGGCGGTGGAGGAGGGCATGGAGATGGCCGGCGTATTGATCTTCCTGCAGGCCCTGCTGCGCTACATGAAACGCGAGGCCAATGGGCGGGCATTCGAGGTGGCGCTGCGCGATTAGCGCGTTGGTGCCCAGGGTGGGAATCGAACCCACAAGGATTTCTCCGGAAGATTTTGAGTCTACTGCGTCTGCCAATTCCGCCACCTGGGCACAGGTGCGAGGTGGGAAACGTAGGCACCGAACCGGGGTTGTAAACCCGAAATTGGCGCCCGGGGCGTTCGCTCACCACATCTCTTCGCCGCGATCAAACACGCTTTGCACGGCCTTTTCCCAGCCGGCGGCATCGCGCGCCTTGAGCAGAGTGGCGGCGGTGGCGAATGAAAGCAGGGCGAGCCCCGAGGCAAAGTCATTCGCGCGCAGCCCGTAGTAGCGTTTGCCGCCGTCGTCCGCCATCAGGCGCAGCTGCTTGGCCGCGACGGATTCGAGCCAGCCGCAGCCCTCGATGTGTTGGGCCGCTTCGAGCATCAACCAGGAGAGACCGGGTTCATAACAGCGGAAGTGATCGTTGGCCGGATGTTCGAACATGCCTTCGGCCATTTGGTTTTGGTGAAACCATTCGGCAAACTCCGCCCAGCGGTCCTGCAGGCGGCTCCAGATGGTGTGGCCCTGTGCCTTGGCGGCTGCCTGGAGCTCGGCCTCGACGAGATTGGGCGCTTGCGCCGGCACGCGTTCCTCGGGATCGGCCTTGGGACTGAACTGGATGACGTTGGCCAGCGGGCGCTGCAGCCGTTGCTTCATTTCCTTGCTCGCCAGCGCGGCGACCAGTCCTTCGCCGGTGTAGAGCAGGATCTGCTGTGGCGCGGACTTCGACCACTCGCCCCAGAGCGTGTTTTTGTAATCAAAGGTCGCGATGTATTCGATCATCGGCACGGCCGCGTCGTAATATTTCGTCTCACCACTCAGGCTGGCGTAGCGAATGAGGACCGCGGCGAAGAGCGAATCGGCGCACCAGTATTCCGCCATGCCCTCGGGGTTGACCTTGTGATTCAGCACGCCGACGCCCATCACGCCCTTGTCCGTCAGGTAGTTTTCCAAGCAGTGATCGATGTAGCGTTTGACGCTCGCGAGCACCTTGGGGTTTTCGGGCAGATGCGGAAAACAGCGCACCCCTTCCAGCATGCCGTTCGCGGTCGAGGCGTTGTCGGCGACGCAGGAGCAATTGACCATGCCCTTGTCGTCGAAGTTGTAGCCATAACCCATGTCAAACATGTCGGGGTGATGAACGCCTTGATATTCCATCATCCGGCCATTGAACCGCCGCACGATTGCCGTCATGCGCGCGTCGTCCAGCAGCGGCATCGTGCGGGCCGCGCCCATCACCACGTAGGCTTCCTCAAAACAGGCCTGCATGGGATGCGCCATGCCTGGGCTCGCGATGATGTGATGCGAAAAATAATTCCAATGCCGCACGAGTCCGCGGGCGATGATGTCGGGGTTCAATTGCATGAAAACAGAAGGGGTGGTTCGGTTCGGGTAGAGTGGTCTCTTTCAATTGAGACGAGTCAGAGGACAGAATCCCTTTGGCAAATCGAGACAACTCCCGATTTACAGACCGACGCGCAAGATTGCGCAGCCGTGCGCCGACGCCCCGGTTTTGGCGCCGTTAAATTTGTCCCAGCCTGCGTGGCCGATGAAGTGAAACGCGCCGTCTGCCACGCCCCCCAAGGTCGGATCGCTCATCGCCGGCTGGGCCGCCGCGAGTTCGCGCACGGTGACTTCCGGGCTGTTCGCCTCGGGTTGGATGCGCAGCACGCGAAAAGGATTGGTGCCGTTTTGCACCGCGATGAGCGCGTCGCCGTGCCGCGTCAGGCCGTCGATTCCGATCAGAGTATTGTTGGTGGCAACCAGCGGCTCGATTGCACGCGTGGCGACATTGATGCGGAAAAGGCCCAGCGCGTAATCCGCGACATAGAGCAGGGAGCCGTCGGCTGAAAGAGCGAGGCCCTGCAGCGAACGAAAACGCGCGTCTTCAAACCAGTTGTCCAATTCCTCGGCCCCCGGTATCAGCCGCCAGATCACCGGCGTCGTGCTGTCCGAAAGATAAACCGTGCCATCTGCTCCCAAGGTCAGGTCAACCGTGGCATGGGCGCGTCCGTCATCCGGCACCGGATAGGTGTGGCGCAGTTCGCCGGCGGTTAGGTCAAACGCGAGCAACGCGCCCTGGCCGTCAGTCGCCTCACTCCAGCCCGCCGTGACCTTCTGCGTGCTCCCGGCTGCCCAGAGCAGTCCCCGCGCTTCATCCACGACGAGTCCGCCGAGCCCGAACGGAACGGCGTCCTCGGCGGTGAACTGGTCGAGTTTTCCCGCGGATGTTCTGCGCCAGACGCAGCGCTGATGCATGTCGCCGAAGAACCACACGTTGGTGGCTGCGTGCCACGCGATGCCCTCGATCAACCCGGTTTGATCCGCCAGCGTAAACGCGGTGTCCACCTGTCCGCGCGGCCGGCGGTTCGATTCGAATTGCGCGGTGAGCGTCTGAAACGCCGGTTCAGTCGCGAGACTGGCCAAATCGCTGTCTTGGGCCGCCGGGGTGTAAATGCCAAATGCAGCCAGTTGCTGCAGTGTGGTCAGTGCCGCTTCGTGAGCACCGGCGAGGTTTTGCAAACACGCCAGGTTGTAAAGATAGGCCGGATGCGCGGGCCGCAGGGCGATCGCTTCCTGCATGGTTTCCAAGGCCGCGGAGTAGTCCCCGGCCTGCGCCTTTTGCAGCGCCGCGCGCATCAATGCGCCGGCATCAACGCCTTGGGCGGAAACGGTGACAGCCCCAGCCAGCAAACCGAGCAAAACGGCGAATGGACGCATGAGATCCACCCCAAGGCCGTTCGTCCGGGCGGTCAATCGCGCCGCGGTTGGGCGGTTTTATACCGGGATGAAAAAGCTCTTGCCTCGGTCGCCGTCATCCCGCTTTCTGACCGTTCTCTTGTTCGGGCCGTAGCGTAGCCTGGTAGCGCGCTTGCATGGGGTGCAAGAGGTCGTGAGTTCGAATCTCACCGGCCCGACCATTTTTACGGTGGAAAATCCGCAAATCAGCGATTGGACGAAGTGGATTTGGCCGCTGTTGCTGGCAACTACGGTTGTCATCGCCTCCGGGCGCGGCCAAGTGGCGGCGCCGGACATCATCGATTTCGACAAGGTCGCTCATTTTTCGATTTTTGGACTGCTGGCGACCTTGATGGTGCGAGTTGAGCCGCGCTGGCAGGGGTGGATGGCGATCCTGATTGTGTCGCTGTTTGGGCTGCTCGACGAGTGGCACCAGAGTTTTACGCCGGGACGCTCGGTGGAGATCGCCGATTGGGTGGCCGATACGCTGGGCGCGCTGGTGGCGGTCACGGTTTATCGCCATTGGTCGGCTTACCGGGCGTGGCTGGAGCGGCCCTTGGGCTGGCGCAAAGCCCGGGTTGAAAATCCCGCCTGAGTTGTCCCAAATCCTTCGCGATGACTCCGGAAGCCGCGCAGCAAAAAATCGCCGAACTTCGTGCCGAGGTGGCGCGGCACGATGAACTGTATCATCGACAGGCGCAGCCGGAGGTCAGTGATTTTGATTACGATCAGCTGAAACGTGCGCTGGCCGACCTCGAGGCGCAGTTTCCGCAGTTTGCGAGCGGCGAGTCGCCGACCGAACGAGTGGGGGATGATCGGGCGGAGGGATTCGAAACCTACCGGCACCGGCAGCCGATGCAGAGTCTCGACAACACCTATTCCGAGGCCGAACTGCGCGAGTTTCACGCGCGGCTGGGACGGGTCTTGGAACGCGAGTCGCTCGATTACGTGATCGAACCCAAGATAGACGGGCTCGCCGTGAGCCTGACCTACGAGCAAGGCCGGCTCGTCCGGGCGGTCACGCGCGGCAATGGCGTCGAGGGCGACGATGTCACGGTCAACATTCGCACGATCAAATCACTGCCGGACAAATTGAAGTCCGCGGCGGACGCACCGGTTCCAGAGGTGATCGAGATTCGCGGCGAGGTTTACATGACGCTGGCGGAGTTCGCGCGGATTAACGCGGAGCGGGAAGAGGAGGGCGCAGCGCTTTATGCGAATCCGCGCAACCTCGCCGCCGGCACCTTGAAGTTGCTGGACCGCGCGGAAGTGGCGGCGCGTCAGCTGGAGATCGTGCTCTATGGGCTGGGTTATTGCGAACCGGGCAACATGATCGGAGAAACGCAAAGCGGCTTTCACGCGCTGGTGCGCAAGTGGGGTCTGCCGACGGTGGAGAAGATTTGGACCGCGCACGGCATCGACGAAGTGTGGGCGGCGGTGCAGGAACTCGATGCGATGCGGCACGATTTTTCCTACGCGACTGACGGAGCCGTGGTGAAACTCAACCCGATCAAACTGCAACGCGACGCGGGCAGCACGAGCAAGGCCCCGCGCTGGGCCATGGCTTACAAATTCGCCGCGGAACGGGCGGAGACCTTGCTCAAGGGCATCACGATTCAGGTCGGTCGCACGGGCGTGTTGACGCCTGTCGCTGAACTGGAACCGGTGCAACTCGCCGGCACCACGGTGTCGCGCGCGACGTTGCACAACCGCGACGAGATCGCGCGCAAAGACATTCGCATCGGCGATCACGTTTACGTCGAGAAGGCCGGCGAGATCATTCCGGTGGTGCTCGGCGTCAATGCAGCGAAGCGCGCGCCGGAATGCGTGCCCTATGCGTTTCCCGAACGTTGTCCCGTTTGCGCGACGCTGGTGGTGCAACTCGAAGGCGAGGTGGCGCTGCGCTGTCCCAATTACGAATGTCCGGTGCAGGTGCGTCGCCGCGTGCAGCACTTCGCGTCGAAAGGCTGCCTCGATATCGACGGTCTCGGCAGCGCGATGGTGGACACGCTGGTGGACAAGGGCTGGGTGCGAAGCATCGCCGATCTCTACCGGTTGCAACGCAACGATTTGCTGACGCTCGGCAAGAGTGTGGAGAAATCCACCGACAACCTGCTGGCGGCGATTGCAACGAGCAAACACGCCGAGCTCTGGCGCGTGATTCACGGGCTTGGCATCACGCACGTCGGCGCGGCGGCAGCGAAGGATCTGGCCAAACATTTTGGCAGTCTCGAGGCGCTGGCCGCGGCGAAATACGAAGACTTCATCGCCGGCAAGAAGGAGAGCGTCATCAACGGCATCGGCGAAACGATGGCACTGGCGATTCTCGCCTATTTTCAGAAACCGGAAAACGCCGCCTTGGTGCGCGAGCTGCGCGCCCTCGGCGTCGAACCGGCCGCGCCGGAAAAATCCGCGCCGACCGGCAATCGTTTCGCCGGCAAGACCTTCGTGCTGACCGGCACTTTGCCGACGATGACGCGCGACGAAGCCGGCGCGAAGATCGAAGCCGAGGGCGGCAAAGTCAGCGGCAGCGTCAGCAAAAAAACCAGCTTCGTGCTCGCGGGCGAGGAGGCCGGTTCGAAGCTGGACAAGGCGCGCACGCTGGGCGTGACGGTGATCGATGAGGCCGAGTTTTTGCGAATGCTGTCTGCGGAGTAGATTGCGCGACCACGCCGCTGATTAAGTCACGGCATGGTTTTGACCGGACACGGCAAACGTGGTTAGTTGCGGCATGAAGTGTTTCCTGAATGCAATCCGCGGAGTAATGCTTGCGACCTTGGTCGCGACTTCGTTGCCGGCGCAGAGCGAACACGTGGCGCCGCCGGCGAAGCCTTGGAGCGATCCGGTCACCATCACAATGACGGGCAATCCGACGTATTTTCATCGGCACCGGTTGGAAGTGGAGGGCGTGCCGGCGGAACGGCAGGCGATCTACCAAAGCTCCTGGGCGGGCGAACTCGGTCTGCGCATCGCGGGTCTTGAGCCCGGCGACTACACCATCCGGCTGGAATACACCGAGATGGACATGAATGCGCCGCTGATGCGCGTGTTTGATGTCCTGATCAACGACGCCGTGGTGCGCCGCGAGGTCTGCATCTTCCGCGAGGTGGGTAACCGCCGCGTCCTGCGGCTGGATTTTCCGGCGACGGCGCAGGGTGGCGTCATCACCTACGCGCAGCGCAAAACGGTGCCACCGGCCGATGCGCCGAGCTTCACCGTATTGCAAGTGCTCGACCACGACGGGCGGCTGGTGGCGGAAAAATCCGCTTATGAAATGCGCCCGGCCGACTGGGATTTGCGCGGTTACTTGGACAAGATTTATTTCGGTCCGATCAAGGACGATCACGATGCGCCGCCGTGGAAGGGCACTTACAAGATCCGGGCGCACGAGCCGGAAAAATTGACGGCCGCGGATGTGCTCGGGCCCGATGGTATCGCTTATCCGAACTGGACCCAGGTGGGGTTGCCCGAGGGCATTCCAACCCTGGCGGTGGCCGCCACGGCGACTGGCATGACGCCGAATGATGAGAGCGATGATTCGCTTGCGTTGCAGACGGCGATCAACGCGCTGCAGGCCAAGGGCGGCGGTGTGTTGTTCATTCCCGCCGGACGTTATTATCTCGACCGCCCGGTTCTGATCACCGGAGACAACATCGTGCTGCGCGGTGCCGGGATGAAAAAGACGCAGTTGATTTCGCGTTTCTCCATGCGCGGGTCTGCGCCGGAAATTCACGGTTTTGCCTCCGATCGTCCGCTCAGCGCGCAAGGTTTCTATTATGTGTGGGCCGACCCGGAAGGGCTGACCGGCTTGGAGGTGCTCGCCGGTGGCAAGACCGTCAACCGGATTGAACGACCGGGGTTGTGGGAAACCCAAATTCTCTTTCGCTACACCGGTGCCGAGCTGCTCGCGTCCGCCGGCCCGGGCCGGACCAAGCTGGAAGTCTTGGCCTCTTACCGCGATGGCACGCAGCGTGTGACGACCCGGGACGTGGAGTTGACCGATGGCGAAATTGCCGAGCCGCGCGCTTACGGCATTCTGGGCATGATCACGTTTCGTGGCGCCGGTCCCGAGCCGACAAAGATCCCGCTCACCCGCACCGGCGAACGCGGCGACATGAGCTTGCTGCTGGCTGCAGGCCATGGGCTGCAAGCGGGGGATCGCATGCTGCTGGCAGCGCCGGTGACCCCGGAGTGGCAACGCATCCACCGCAATGATCACAAAGGCGGCGTTTACCGTTCGAACATGTATGACGTGGTGGCTGTCGACGGCAATCGCATCGCACTGGCCGAGGCGCTCCGGCTCGAGTTTCCGGTGGGCGAGGCTTATGTGCAAAAACTCCAACCGCAGCTCCATTGCGGCGTGGAAGATTTGACGGTGGAGCAAGCCGTGGAGGCGAAAGTGCACTCCGTCGTCTTCGAATACAATTGGGAGTCGTGGGTGCGGGGACTCGAAGTGGTTCACACCGGCGACAAGGCGCTCTACATGCCGCACTCGAAACGCTGTGAAGTCCGCGATTCGGTCTTTGATCGGGCTTGGTTCAATAGCGGCGGCTCCGCCTACATCGGTTGGGAGCACTCGTTTGATAGTTTGATGGAAGGCGTGACTACCTACGACATGCGGCATGCGCCGGTGGTGCAGTGGTCCACTTCGGGCTGCGTGATTCGCAACAGCATTTTTCACAACAGCGACGCCCAGTGGCACGCCGGCTGGACCAACGAGAACCTTTTCGAAGGATTGATCGTCGAGTCTTCGCAGGACGGCGGATCTTACGGCAACGGCATGTGGGCATCGGGTCCGGAGGACACCGGTCATGGTCCGAACGGTCCGCGCAATGTCATCTACAATTGCAACATCACTTCCTCGAAGTGCGGCGTTTGGATGGGCGGTATGAACGAAAACTGGCTCATCGTTTACAACCGCTTCGTCGTGGGCCGCGGCCCGGCCATCCTCGCGAAGGCGGCGAGCTTTGATCACATTATCGAAGGCAATGTGTTTGTTCTGATGGAACCTTACCCGGCGGCCATCTATCTCGCGTCCCGCGATTGCACGGGCATCGAACTGGTCAACAACCGATTCTACGGTGACATTGATCAACTGATCGGCGGCACCGCCCGGCCGGCGGTGGAGTGGGACAATCGCGTGCTGGCCTCCGGCGACATCAATCGGCCGCATCCGCCGGTGCGATCAATCTTCGACTGGCAGCAAGCGCGCAAGGCGGAGATCGCCGCAGCCCAAGCAAAGCGTGCCGCGGAGCGCGGTCGCTAAGCGGCTGACGGACGCTGGCCCTCGTTTAGGCACCTGCAAATTGGACTTTGAACGGTTTGGGGCCACGTCCGGGCTAAGTGGGTGCAGGCTTGCCGTCTCCGTGTTCAATCCGCTTCCCCAAAACCACGCTCACTGCAAACGCTATCCCTTAAAAAACCGGCTTGGCCTGGCGGGTGACCTTCCTTCGCGAGCGGTTGGCCAGCATCGGCCGCATGGGCCGCACGGATGCAGGGAAGGCATGGACTTTGGGCACAACAATCGGATGGTGCCGAGGTTTCCTTTCAAGAATGTGTCCGATGCCTGCGCCATGGATATTTCCGAGCGGTGCCTTGCCGTCATGGGTGCGCGGCAGTCTTGGAGCGTTGGGGGGCCGAGGTCCCCAATTGATCATGCCGGCCAATCGGCCTGATCCTTGAAAGGACGATACGGCATGCCGCGGGTGAGGTCGGCGGCAAGTGGTTTCTGTTGGAGATGCAGGGCGTGGCGGTCGAGTTCGCGGGCGGAGATTTTTCCGGCGGGGAAAAAGCGCAGGCAGAACACGTGTTCGCCTTGGTCCACCCAGGCGTAGTGCTCGAGCTTTTCCGGCAGAATCTTCGGATCGTGGTGGGCGAATGGGCAGGATCTCAGCAGCGTAAGGTGCACTTCTTTTTCATCGCCGCTCACGGCGAAAACCTCCGGTGCGACCACGCCGGCGCGCCGACCGTCGGCCAGCTTGAGCAAACTGCGATCGCGCAAGGGCAACTCACGGCCATCGCTCGCGCGGAGCAAACCGCCGCCACTGATGCCGTCCTCGCGCGCGTTGATCGCGGCCCCCGGCGCCCAGGACAGGCGCAACAGCCGGTGATGTTCGTGCCAGTTCACGCGCAGGCGCAGCTCATAGAAATCCTGCCCGCGGTAACGCCGCCAATCAGCGCAAGCCCGGCTTTCGCCGATCCGCCCGTCCACGCGCCAGAGGTGGCGAATCGGGCCGGACTCGACGAGGACCGGTTCACCCCAATGCGCCTGGTCCACTTGGGGGCCGGCAAAACGATCGATGCCGTGCGACCACGTGTCGGATTTGTCCTCGATCAGTCGCAGCTCCGGCAAAGCACACTGGACCACGCTGGAACCGCGGCGCCCCGGGCGCGGTTGGTCGGAAGAACGTGGCGAGGGTGCCGCGTCTCCATCAGCTTGCGGGCGGCTTAACATGCCAGAGCCGTCGGCCTTGAGGGTGAGGGTAAAGTCCGGCGCGGCACCCTTGAGCGCGGCGGATTTGCCGCTGGTATTGCGCGCAATGCGCACGGCGCTCATGGCTCCGGCCGCAAGGCTCAATGGGAACAGCACGCGCATGGTGTCGGGCATCAGGGTTTCCGGCTCGATGATCTGGTGCGGCACCAGCCGGCCGCGTTCATCAAGTAGGCACCAATCGGGTTTCCAGTGCGTCCATTCCAGCCAAGGTTCGTGTTCGACGAAGTCGGCGAACTTTTCCGCGGTATAGTTGGCAAAGACCATGCGCTGGCGCGGATCGGGTGGCAGCGCATGCACGCGGCGGCGAAACGTTTCGCTCAGCAGCGTTTCGGCCGAGGCCTTCACGCCGGCCAGCTGGTCGTCCGCGGCCTTGGCCGCACTGGGCGTGCATGAGCCGCCCAGCGTGTCGTGAAACGAATTGAAGCAGAGCGAGGCCCACGCGTCGGCCATCGTCGGCGCTGCCGCTTGGCGCTCTGCGGGTTTGGCTGCGACGACCGCGCGTTCGGTTTGCGCCAACAGGTTCTCGGCGCGTCGCACGCCGAGTTTCACTGGCCGGTGCGCGGTGTAGCAGCCGATGGCGTGCATCTGCAATTCGCCGGTGACGAGCGGCAACTTGCGTCGCACCGGCGCGATGGCTTTGAAGTAGCGCTCGGGCGAGGAGAATTCGAATTTGACGCCCGGCATCGCGTGCATGTTTTCGCGGCACCACGCGATGATCGCCTCGTTCGGACCGCCGCCGTGGTCGCCGACACCCAGGAAACACATGGTGTGATCCACGCCGTTGGGCAGGTCCCGGAGCGCCCCCTCGATATGATCGAAGGTCGGCGGAAAAATGGTGCAATAGCCATGAGCGATGCGGAAGGTCGTGACTTCCTTGCCGCCCGGCCGCCCGCGCCAGCGAAAGACGCGTGAGGGCAGGGTGGTTTCGTGCGCCATCGGCCGCATGAAGACATAGCTGTCCTGGCCGTGCGCCTGCATGATGTCGGGCAACGCCGCGGTGTGGCCGAAGGAATCGACATTGTAACCGATGCGCGGAAACAACCCGAGGTGTCGCTTGAACCACGCTTTGCCGAGCGCGATCTGTTGATGCAGGTTGGCTTCACCCGGCAGATTGCAGTCGGGCTGAATCCACCAGCCGCCGACCACCGACCAGCGGCCGGCCTTGATGTGTTTGACGATGCGCTTGAACAGCGCGGGGTCGTGCCGGCGCACCTGTTCGTAAACCCAAGCCTCGCCACGCGTGAAGATGATGTCGGGATGGCGGTCGAGCGTGTTGCACATGGTGTAACACGTGTTTAGGCATTCATCGACGCCGGCGGTCCAGGGCCAGAGCCAGACCGGATCGAGGTGGGCGTTGAATATCAGGTGAACGGTGCGCATGGGGAGCGGACAATAGCCTGACGAAATTCGGCGGGCTAAATACAAGCGAAATGTAGGGCGGGATCGCCCGATCCCGCCATTTCCACGCAACCTTCACGAAAGCGGGCTCAGCGATCCCGGCCGACGATTGGTCGCCTCAGTTCTGCGGTTGATTGGCGAGGCGGCGGTTGATCCGGTGATTCCAACCGCGCAGCGCGAGGCGGGCGTTGGGATGGCCGTTGCCGGCTTCGATCTCGTCGTCACCGGCATACATCTGCACCAACACAGTTTTGCGCAGGCGGCGGGAGCGATTGTGCTTCGAACCGTGAAGCGTAAAGTAGTGGAAGAACACAACGTCGCCGGGCTCCGCCTCAACCGGGGTGGCGCCTTCCAGCGGGTATTGGTCCAGAAACTCGCACGGTTCCTGACCGCCGGTGTGGGGCACGCGCCCGAGTTTGTGTGAACCGGGGTAAACGCGCAGGCAGCCCATCTTGTCGGTGGCGGGAGAAACGTGAATGACCGCGGCGATCATCGTGTCCTTGACTGACGGAAAATAGGACCAGTCCTGATGCATGGTGAAAGGCATGCCGTTTTCGGTCGGTTTTTGAAACAGCTTGGTGTGGTGCAGGATGATGTCGGGGCCGAGGATCGCCTCGGTGATATCGAGCAGCTTCTTGTCCTGAATCGCACGCAACCACTCGTGCGAGTAGTTCTGCACGTTGTGGGTGTGCGTGATGCGGCTGGTTTCGCCGCCATCCTTGTTCTGGCGTTCGCCTTTCCATTGGCCGGTGTTCAGATCGCCGGTGCGGGTGAGCTGGCGCACGATGTGATCGAACTCCTGTTCGAGCACCTTGGTCCGGGCCGGGCTGAAGACACCCTTGGCGTGGTAATAGCCGTTTTCGTGAAAGAAGGAGTGGATTTTTTCGGGGGAGGGCATGGGATACGATCCCTACTCGATAGCGCCCGCTGCCGTGGGGGAAGAAAAAGGGGTTGTCAGATTTCGGATGATGTTGTCTGAATTCAACACTCATGCCGTCAGCTGCCATGCATCTCACCTGGCCGCGCGAGACCGTGCCGGTCATTCGCAGCGGTGGCCGCTTCCCCATGGTGGCGCACGATGTGGCCTTGGTTTACAATCATCCAAGGACGACGGCGCTGCACGTGCATGATTACGCCGGGTCCCTGTGGTTGGGCGATCGCAAGGTCACGCTCCGGCCGGGGGATTTCACGCTGACCCCGGCTGGCATGCATTCAAGGTATGATCTGGAGGCGCCGGGGCATCACCTTTGCGTGCATTTTAATGCGCTTGAAGCCACGGGTGAAACGATGCGTCTGCCCCTGCACTGGCGGCCGGACACGCATGAGCGCTGGTTGAGCGAACGCTTGTGGGACATCATCCACCTCTTTCGCCGCGGCGAAACGACCGCTGCGGTTTTGGCGCGGCAGGCGGCCGGCAATGCCTTGCAGAGCCTGTTGTTGTGGCTGGCCGCGACCATTGCCGGTGGCACGACCCGTCGTCGGAAACCGGGCCGGGTGGACGGCGATCTGGGCAAAGTGCGGCGCCATCTTGATGAGCATTTTCGCGAACCGCTGGATGTGCCGGCCTTGGCCCGGCGTTTTGGCGTCAGTCAAAACTATCTCGCCCGGCGTTTCCGGGCGAATCACGGCCTGACCCTGCAGCGTTACATCCTGAGCCGGCGAATCGAATTTGCCCGGCATCTGCTGAACGTCACCCGGATGCCGCTCAAGGCCGTCGCCATCGAGTCGGGCCTGAGCAATCCGCAGTATTTTCACCGGCAGTTCCGCTTGGCGACGGGCCGCAGTCCCTCGGAAGAGCGCGCCCGGGCCGTGGAAACGGGGTGAGCACGACGGTTTGTTTGTAGGGCGGGATCGCCGAATCCCGCCTCGCAAGAACAACCCTGGTTCGATGGCGGGATCAGCGATCCCGCCCTACAATCGATCAGTAGCCCTTGGTCTGCAGGGCCTGGCTCAACTGCTGCATGAACGCCTGCGCGTCGGCGGGATTCGGGCGGTAGCCGGGTTGCGAGATTTCGGTAAAGCCGGGTCGGCCGCTGTGATCGACGATCCATTTGCCGGTGACGCCGTCGCTGAAGGTCACCGAACCGCTGGCGAGCGCGCCGGGGATCAGGGTCACTTCATCCAGTGCGACACTGACATTGCCACCACCGCCGGGCGGCAGGGCCTCATCGAGATCATCGCCGGAGTCATCGGCGGGTTGGGCTTCAGGCTCGGGTTTATCCGCCGGCGCACCCTTGCTGACGTCGTTGACGTCGGCCTTGGGCTCGGGCTTGTCCGTGAGCGTGAGTTCCAAGTCGTCCACGAGGAAGCGCACGTCCATGTAGGTCATGGCGACGTTAAATTCCTCGCGGAGTTTCTTTTGCACCACGGAGAGATTGTCTCCCGCGGCGACCCAGGAGGCGACGGCTTGTGTTTGCTCAGGTGTAAGGCTCATGGCGTTTGCTGTGCAGCATGGCACATGGACTCAGGATAGGTCCACCGGCAAAATAGGCAAATCAGCGGGAAAGCTGCGAACGCAGGAACTCGATGCTGCCGCGCATGCCGCTGTCCTGATCCATCATGTTGTCCACGGCCTTGCAGGCGTGGATGACGGTGCCGTGATCGCGTCCGCCGAAGGCATCGCCGATGTCCTGCAGTGAGTGCTTGGTCAGCGTGCGGGAGAGATACATGGCGATCTGGCGCGGGATGGCGATGTTGTTGGGCCGGCGCTTGCTCGTCATGTCGCTGTGGCGGATCTGGAAATGGTCGGCGACCTTCTTTTGGATCGTTTCAATGGTCAGGAGGTTTTGCGCCTGTTCCATGAGCACGTCTTGGAGGAGGTTTTCCGTGGTCGGCAGGTCGAGCGTCTTGCCGGTGAGGGCCACATAGCTGCTGACCTTGATGAGCGCGCCTTCGAGGCGGCGCACATTGCGCGAAATATGCTGGGCGATGAACGTGACGATGGAATCCGGCACGTCGGCCTTGAGCGTGGCAGCCTTGGAACGCAGGATGGCGACGCGGGTCTCGAAGTCCGGCGCCTGAATGTCAGCCGGCAGGCCCCATTCGAAGCGGGAGACGAGGCGCGATTCGAGTTTTTGGATCTCGCTGGCGCGCCGGTCGCTCGAAAGGACGATCTGTTTGCCGGATTCGAAGAGGTCGTTGAAGGTGTGGAAGAACTCTTCCTGGATGCGCTCCTTGCCGGCGAGGAATTGCACGTCGTCGAGCAGCAGGACATCGGCGTTGCGGTAGCGCTGCCGGAACTTCGTCAGGCTGTTTTCCTGCAGGGCCTGAATGAACTCGTTGGTGAATTTCTCCGTGGAGAGGTAGGCGACCCGCGCCTCGGGACGGCGCTGCAGGATCGCATGACCGATGGCGTGCATCAGGTGGGTCTTGCCCAGCCCGGTGTCGCCGTAAAGGAAAAGCGGATTGTAAGCTTGGGCCGGGGCCTGGGCGACGGCCATGGCGGCGGCGTGGGCCATCTGGTTGTTGGAGCCGACGACAAAGGTCTCGAACGTGTTACGCGGGTTCAGGCTCGCGTTGGCTAGGGTGCGGTCGTCGAGCCGGGTCGCACGGCGGCCGTGGTTGGTGCGCGGCTTCGCGGCGGTTTCCGCGGTGGCAGGTTCGGCTTGGGCCGCATGGCGCGGGGCCGCGGGCTGCCCGGTTTTCTTCAAGGTCACATTGACCATCCGCCCGGCGTTGAGGCGCAGGCGTTGCGTGATCAGGTCCAGATAATTGTCGTGGATCCAGATGGCGGCGAAGTCGTTGGGCACGCCCAAGGTGATGCTTTCCTCGGTGGTTTCGACGCACGACAGGGGCTCGAACCACATCTTGAAGACGTCTTCGGGGAACAGCTCCTTGAAATCACATTTTACGGTCTCCCAGAGGCTGGGAGGAAGGGACATTGAAGGCATGGACTGGCGGTAAGGCTGATTTTATTCACATTGGGTGCCGGCGGCATGAATCCCACGTTGTGACGCTCCTGATCTTTGCCTTCTGGTCATGAAAAAGTTGGGTCCCGTCATCAGCGAAAAAGCGGTGGGGTGGTGAAAAATGTAAGTAATTGATGACAGGTAGGTAATGAGGGTCACTACCAGCTTGGCGGCAAGGGAGTTTCGAGCAACGTGAGAAAGAACATCCGGCAGGGGGAAACTGCTGACTGACGGGCTGAGTAACTGAGAACCCTAAAATCATTTCAAGGTCAACTTCCTGACAACTTGTTCACACTGATTTTGAGCACAACTTTTGGCATTTTTTTGTTGCGTGACGGGGATGTTTTTCACGGGCAACCACGTGTAGTTTTACTACGATTACGGCCCCCGCGCCCGGGTTTCATAGGTTACGAAAACGTGTCATCCGTGTGACGGCGTGACAATCTGGATACGTTTCGGCCGGCGCTTCAAACCGCCGCCGGTTCGATCCACTTGCCGTGTTCCTTGATGAGGGCGATCAGGCGATCATCGGCCTCGGCCTGGGGGATGTTGTATTGGACGCATTGCTTGCCGACGTAGAGGTTGATTTTGCCCGGGGCGCCGCCGACGTAACCGAAATCCGCGTCGGCCATTTCGCCCGGGCCGTTCACGATGCAACCCATGATGGCGAGCTTCACGCCCTTGAGGTGGCCGGTCTTTTCCCGGATGCGCTGCGTCGTGGTTTGCAGGTCGAACAACGTGCGACCGCAACTCGGGCAGGCGACAAATTCGGTCTTGGTGGTGCGGGCACCGGCCCCCTGCAGGACATTATAGGAAAGCTTCAGGGCGCGCAGCGGATCCGTTTCGGTTTCGATGCTGACCATGTCGCCGATGCCGTCGCACATCAGCCCGCCGGTCAGGATGGCGGCGTCGAGCAGGCGGGAAAGGAAATCCGCTTTGGCCTGCACGGCGGTGGTGGCGGTGTTGCGAATCCAAATTGGTGCGCGCGAACCGGTGCGCCGGAGCGCTTCGGCCAGCTGCCTGTAGCCCCCCAGTGCATGCGAACAGTCGGCCGGAGTGGCGCTGAGGGTGAAGACCAGATTCGTATCGCTCAACTCGCGCAGGGTTTCACCGAGAGCCGCCACCGTTTGAGGCAGGCAACTGAGAGCGAGAGTGAGACTCTGTTCGCGGGCCAGGCGGGCAAATGCGGCGAGTGTGTCGGTTTCGTCTTCGGCAAATTCGCGCAACAACACGGTGCCGGCGGATAAGCTCGTTTTGCTCAACGCTGAGGCATCGACTTGCGGTGCGAGTTCCAGAATCCGAAACGCGCCGGGCAAATGGTTGCCGGCTGCCAAATCCGAGGTGCCGGACACTGGCACGATTACGCCCTCAACTGGCGTGTCGGTCAGCCGGGCCGAAGCCAGGCTTTGCTTGGCGGCGGGCAGGGCTTCGATTCCGGGCACGCGCACGATCACGGCGGGCGGCTGTTCCGGGCCGATGGCCACGCTCTCGCCAAGATGCAGCAGATTGGTTTCGCGCCGCAGGAAGTGATACGGATCGACCGAGTCGGAGCTTGGAGCCTGGACGTCGAAGTTTGGAGTTTGGGACTTGGGGTTTGAGATTTGCCAAAGCGCGTGCGCTTTGGCGGCGATGGCCTGTGCCACCGGGATCTCATAAACCGAATCCTCCGTGAGCGAAACGCGAATCGTGTCGCCGAGGCCGTCATAGAGCAGGGTGCCGATGCCGATCGCGCTCTTGATCCGGCCGTCTTCGCCGTCGCCGGCCTCGGTCACGCCGAGGTGCAGCGGATAGTGCATGCTTGCCTGCGTCATGCGTTGCACGAGCAGACGATAGGCCTGGATCATGACCTTCGGATTCGAGGCCTTCATCGACAGGATCATCTGGTTGAACCCGTGGGACTCGGCGATGCGCAGGAACTCCAGCGCGCTTTCCACCATGCCGAGCGGCGTGTCGCCGTAGCGGTTCATGATGCGATCGGAAAGCGAGCCGTGATTGGTGCCGATGCGGAGGGCGCGCCCCAAGGTCTTGGCGCGTTTGACCAGCGGGGAAAACGAATCATGCAGCCGCTGCAATTCGCGTTCGTATTCGGCGTCGGAGTATTCCTTGACCGCGAATTTCTTTTTGTCGGCGTAGTTGCCGGGGTTGACGCGGACCTTTTCGACGTGCTCGACCGCTTCCATTGCGGCGGAGGGGAGAAAGTGAATGTCGGCGACCAAGGGCACGGCCTCGAACCCGGCGGCGGAAAACTGCTCGCGAATAGGTTGCAGGCACTTGGCCGCCGCGACGTTGGGCGCGGTGATGCGGACGATCTCGCAGCCCACCTCGGCCAGCGCGATGCACTGTTTGACGGTGGCGGCGATGTCCTGCGTGTCACTCGTCGTCATCGACTGGATGCGCACGGGATTGGCCCCGCCGACGCCGACGCCACCGACCAGAACCTCATGGGTCTGCCGACGGATGGTGCGAAAACGGGAAGCGCAATAAGACATGACGCCAAACTAACAGCCAGTCCCCGGGCGGTGGCAAGTGCCGGAACGCGGGATGTAGGGCGGGATCAGCGATCCCGCCCTACACTCAATCGCCGGCGTTGGCCGGGGCGGTGGCGGCGGGCTTTTCGCTCTGCATGTCGCGGAATAGGCGCCGGATGTCACCAAACACGGTGACGTAAAGCATCATGCCGAACAGCAGCAGCACGAAGGTGCTTTGGGTAGCCATGATGAAATTGGTCGGCAGCGCCCGGCCGCGCAGCTTGGCGATGGTGGCGAACAGCATTTGTCCGCCGTCGAGCACGGGAATCGGCAGCAGGTTGAAAATGGCCAGGTTCACGTTGATGAGAATCGTGAACATAATGACGGCGGTCAGGCCGACTTGGGCGGCGCTGTGCAGAATGCGGACGATACCCACGGGGCCGGACATCTTCGAAAGGCCGATATCCGATTGTGGATTGATGAGGCTGGCGAGGGTGCGCACCGTCATCAGCACATTGTCGGTCAGTTGCTCCAACGGGTTGGGATGCGTCACTGAGAAACTTGTGGTGAGGGCCATGCCGAGCAGCGCGTCCTCACCGGGGCGGGGCGGGATGACCAAGCTCAATTCGCCTTCACCGCGCCGCACTGTCGCGTTGACGGAGTCCGTCTTATGCCGCGCGAGGATTTCCGAATAGGTCGTGATGTTGAGAATGCGCTGATCGTTGAAGCTGATGATTTGATCTCCGCTTTGAAAGCCCGCTTGGGCGGCAACGCTGCCGGCGGCCACTTCATGCACGATCAATTCGTAACCCGCATCGATGCCGACGCGGCGGAATTCGTCCGGCCCGGCGAGTTGCGGGTAAACTGTGATGTCCCGCGCGGCACCATCGCGTTCGATGGTGAACACGGTTTTGGGTTCGCCGGTGGCCGTGCGGCCGGAGCCCGTGACAATGGTTTGCACGATGTCGCTCCACTCGCCAACCGGGTGGCCGTCGATGGCGCGAATGACGTCGCCGGCCAGCAAACCGGCTTCGCGGGCGGGCGAAGTCACCTTGCTGCCGTCCGCGAGGGTCAATTCAGGTGCCACGTAACCGATGGTCGTCGAAGCAGCCATACTGTTGCTGGGCTGGCCGTTGACCCAGATGATGCAAGCGAGCGCGAGGGCGAAGAGGATGTTGCAGGCCGCCCCGGCCACGAGCACCAACATTCTGCTGCCGTAAGAGACCGGGGGGAGTTGGGAAACATCGACCGAGCTTTCACCCTCGATCTCGCTCATCGCAGCGAGTTGCGGCAGGGTGACGTAGCCACCGAGCGGCAGCCAGGAGAGGCGATACTCCACGCCGTCCTTGCCGCGCCATGACCAGATGGCCGGGCCGAAGCCGATGGAAAAGCGTTCGACGTGCAGGCCGCGGCGGCGGGCGGCCAGAAAGTGACCCAGTTCATGCACGAAAATCGAGGCCCCGAAGGCGACGATTGTGAGCAGGATGGCCCAGACATTGGAGAGCAGGCTTTGGAATAGATCGGCGGGCACGAAAATCAGAGGTGTTTGAGCTGTGCTTGGGCGAGGCGGCGGGCCTCGGCGTCGCAGGCTAGGACTGCGGAAAGGTCGGCCGGTTCCTGCTGAGGAACAACCTGCAAAGTCTGTTCCACGACCTGCGGAATCGCAAGAAAAGGTATCCGGTTGTCCAGAAATGCCGCGACGGCGATTTCGTTGGCGGCGTTGTAAACCGCCGGGGCGCTGCCGCCGGCGACCATGGTTTCCTGGGCGAGCCGCATCATCGGGAAGCGATTGGTATCAACCGGCTTGAAATCGAGTGACAGCAGCCGGGTGAAATCGAGCGGTGATTCGACGCCGGGCGCGCGCTCCGGATAAAGCAACGCGTGCTGGATCGCGAAGGTCATCGATGGCGGACACAGCTGGGCGAGCATCGCGCCGTCGCGGTATTCGACGAGGCAATGGACGATACTTTGCGGGTGCAGCACGGCTTGGCACTGCTCGGGTTGCAAATCGAACAGGCACTGCGCTTCGATGAGCTCAAGGCCCTTGTTCGCGAGCGTGGCGGAATCGACCGTGATCTTGGGGCCCATCGCCCAATTCGGATGTTTGAGCGCATCGGCCGGGGTCACGTGGGCGAGTCGCTCCTGCGGCCAGTCGCGAAACGCCCCGCCGCTGGCAGTGAGCATGATGCGGCGGACGCCCGCCTGCGGGTGGCCTTCGATGCATTGAAAAACCGCGTTGTGTTCGCTGTCCACCGGCAGGAGTTGCACGCCGTTCGCCCTGGCGGCGGCCATGACGAATTTGCCGGCGAGGACGAGGATCTCCTTCGAAGCGAGGGCGATCGTCTTGCGGGCGTTGATCGCGGCAAGGGTCGGTTCGAGGGCGGTGGTGCCGACCACGGCGACGAGCACGATATCGGCTTCGGTCAGTCTCGCGAGCTCGACCAGCCCGGCCATGCCGGCGTGAAATGTCGTGCCCGGCGCGAAGCGGCCCGAAGCCTTGGCAGCGGTGCAGGCGGCTTCGTCGAACAATCCCACGTGGGGCACGCGGTGCAGCGTCGCGATGCCGGCCAGCTTGGCCCAGTCCTGCCGGGCGGCGATCCCGACGAGTTCGAGCTTGTCCGGATGCGCGGCGATCACGCGCAGGGTGCTTTCGCCGATCGAGCCGGTGGCGCCGAGCAGAACGACGCGTTTGCGGGAAACTGGAGATGAATCAGCCAAGGAAGGCGGACATTGCCGCAAACGCCCGCGGTTGGGCAAGCGAAGAGGCGCCGATTACAGCACGAGGCTGAACAGCAGATAACCGAGCGGTGCGGTCAGGATCAGGGAATCACTTACGTCGAACATGCCGCCGATGCCCGGAATGATCCCGCCGGAGTCCTTGATGGCGGCGCGACGTTTGATGATCGATTCGACCAGATCTGAAACGATGCCGATGGCGGCAATCGGTGCGGCGATGACGGCCGCGATCAAAGGGGTCATGCCCGCAGGCACGAAATCGCGACCCCACCAAGCGATGAGCGCACCGAGGCCCATCGAGATGAGCACGCCGCCAACGGCGCCTTCCCACGTTTTCTTGGGGCTGATCTCGGGCGACATTTTGTGTTTGCCGATCGCGAGGCCGGTGAGGAGCGCGCCCACATCGCAAAATTTCGCCACGGCCACGAGCCAGAGAAACAGCACCAGCCCCTGTTCGGGGAACTGCGGAGTCTGGATCAGAATGCGCACGAAATACTGCAGCATCAACGCCACATAAACCAAGCCGAACAGGGTGGCGGCGAGGGCTTCCACGCGTTGGGCGGCGGGGCGTTCACCCAGAATCCGGAGGGAAAAAATGATCACGGCGAGGGCCGGCGCATGCGCTGCGCCCAGCCCGAATTGTTGTTCCAACCACGGTCCCAGCGTGATGATGCCGCCGATGGCCATACCCAGTTTGTCGAAGGGCGCCAGACCGGTGGCGGAAAGCAGGCGGTAGAATTCCGCCAAGGTGAGCACCGAGATTATACCGACGAGAATGACTGCGCCAGTCGTGCGAAAATACCACAACGCGCCGCCGACGATCAGCCAAAGAAGAATCGTGCTGAAAATGCGCTTGGCCATGGGATCAGGAAGTGGGGACGGGGGCTTGGACTTGGGCGCTGGTTTTCCCAAAACGGCGTTCGCGCCTGCCGTATTCGGCAATGGCGGTCGCGAGGTGTTCCTTGTTGAAGTCGGGCCAGAGCACCGGGGTGAAAACCAGTTCCGCGTAGGCACCTTGCATCAGCAGGAAGTTGCTCAGGCGTTCCTCTCCCGAAGTGCGGATGATCAGGTCGGGGTCGGGCAGACCGGCGGTGTAGAGGAAGCGATTGAAGGTGCCCCACGAGGTGTCGTCCGCGGCGATTTCACCCGCGGCAACGGCCTGCGCGTAGGCCTTGGCGGCGTCCACAATCTCGGTGCGCGATCCGTAGTTGAGCGCGAGCACGAGGGTGTAATCGGTGAACGCCTTGGTGGCCTCGATGGTGTGGTCGAGGTGCTTTTGCACGCCGGCCGGCAGCTCGTTCGTGCGGCCGATGGTGCGCAGGCGAATGCGGTTTTTGATGAACGTGTTGAGCTCCTTTTTCAGGTAATACTCCAGCAGGCCCATCAGCGCGCCGACCTCGTCCTGCGGTCGGTTCCAATTTTCGACGGAAAACGCGTAAAGCGTCAGCGTGCGCAGGCCGAGTTCGCGTCCGGCATCCGTCACGGCGCGCACGGTTTCGACTCCGCGGCGATGGCCTTCGATGCGGGGCAACCCGCGTTGCTGGGCCCAGCGACCGTTGCCATCCATGATGATGGCGACATGTTCGGGAGGGGTGCTGCTGGTGGTCTGCGGCATCGGTGGTCCGCTGAGTTAGGGAGTCCCCGCGGGGTTTGACAAGCCGCCTTCGCATAAAGCTTCCGGTGGCGAAGGGGGGCGATGGCCATGGGAGTTTGCCATCGGCGCGGTTGCGCGTATAGTCTGAGCGTTATGGCGAATTCAACCCTGACCCCCGAAGAAATCACGGAAGCGCTCAAAGGCCTGCCCGGATGGAAACATGAAAACGATGCGCTGGTTAAGGCCTTCGAATTCGGCAGTTTCCGCGAAGCCATGTCGTTCATGGTCCGCGTGGCCTTTGAGGCCGAGAGCATGAACCATCACCCCGAGTGGACCAATGTTTACGACACGGTGAACGTGCGCCTGACCACCCATCACGTGGACAACAAGGTCACGACCAACGACGTGGAACTGGCGCAGCGATTCGAGAAGGTGAGCTGGTTGTGATCAGCTGATGGCCTTGCGATACACGGCTTCCGTCTTGGTGTTGGTGTATCCGATTGCCGGATAGAAGGCGTGGCTTTCCGTGCGTTGGACGTTGCTGAATACCACGACCGCCTCCGCTCGGAGTGACCTTGCCCAAGCTTCGGCGCGTTCGACCAATTGTCGTCCGATGCCGAATCGCCGGTATTGAGCGGATACGACCAGTCCTGTGATTTGCACGCGATAACCGGAAGCGAGCGTGCCGAAGGCATGGGCGGTCAGCCATCCGCACGCCGTGTGGTTTTCATCTTCAGCGAGAACGATGAGCTGATCCGCCAGCCCCAGGATTTTATCCAATCGCGCTTGCATCACCGCGGTCTCAACCGGATAGCCCAACGTCGAGGCCAAGGTGGCAATCGCCTGGGCATCGCCGTGGCGGGCCTCGCGGAGGGTGATCATCGCCATAGAATTTACAGCCCCAGCATGAAGTTGAACGTGCGGTCGCTTTCGCCGGGCAGGGCCTCGTGGCCGTAATCGGGATAGATGACGACTTCCTTCTTGGCGGTGATTTTGTTGTAGGCCGCGAACTGGGTCGAGGGCGGGCAGATCGGGTCCATTAGGCCGGTATACATGAGCACCTCGGCTTGGATGCGCGAGGCGAGATGTTGCAGGTCGATGTAACCGAGCTTGGTGAACACCTCCTGCTCGCGTTCATGCCGCGGGTCGAACATGCGAAAATAGTAGCTGAGTTCGTCGTAGGCGGCCTTGGCCTGGTCCATCTCCCACACGCGCTGGTAATCGCAGAGAAAGGGGAAGACGGGCGCGGCGCGTTTGATCCGCGGTTCGAGCGCAGCGCAGGCGATGGTGAGCGCGCCGCCCTGTGAACCACCCATTGCGCCGACTCGCGTGGCGTCCACTTCCTCAAAACTCATCACGACCCGGGCCAACTGTGCGGTGTCGAGAAAGATGCTGCGGAAAAGGAGCTTTTGCGGGTCCGGATCGTCGAGACCGCGAATGATGTCGCCGCGCAGGGTCGTGCCCTTCACGCCGCCGGTGTCCTCGGAGCGTCCGCCTTGGCCGCGCGCGTCCATCGCGGCGACGCAAAATCCCTCGCCGGTGTAGCCGAGCTTGCCGGAGAAGTCGCCGCCGTTGCCCGAGTAGCCGTGAAACTGCAGGATCGCCGGGCACTTGCCCGCGCGTTGCTTCGGGCGAAGGTATTTGGCATAGATGCGGGCACCGCCGACGCCGGTGAACCACAGGTCAAAAACCTCGGTGTGGCGCGGGGCGATTGCGGCTGAGGGCACGAGTTCGGGTTTGGGATCCGTGGCGTCCAATTCGGCCAGAGCCGTGGCCCAGTAGGCGTCGAAATCGGCGGGGCGGGGATTGATACCTTGGTAAGTGCGAAGTTCCGCGAGCGGTTTGTCGATGAGGGGCATGGGTAAAAGGGAAGGGAGTAGGCGATGCCAATCCGGCTGAAATTGTCGCGGGATGCAAGACGAGGTGCATTTCAAGTCCCAGATTTTGGCGTCAGTGTGTGGGTTTGATTCGGATTGTGTCGGGGCGCCGCCGGCGCGTTGATGACGCCATGAAAGTCGCATTCATCAGTGGCACGAGCATCGTCAATTCCGACCTGTTTGCCTCGTGGGCCGTCAAAACCATCCGGACCGAATACGGCGAGGTCACTTACAAGACGCAGGGCGACTTTGCCCTGATCAACCGGCACGGTTATGCGTTTCCGCTGCCGCCGCATTCGATCAATTATCGCGCCAACATCCGGGCGCTGGCGGAGCTGGGTTTCAAGGATGTGGTTTCGCTCAACTCGGTCGGATCGCTGAAGAAGGACCTGCCGCCCGGCACGTTCGTGTCTTGCAGCGACTACGTTGGTCTGCAGCAAGGACCGGCGACGTTTTACGATCAGGAGCTCAAGGGCGGCGCGCCCGGCATCGCCAACAACCTGATCCCGTTGCTGCTCGAAAAGCTCGCCCCGGAATTCACGATTCACCCCGGCAAGGTTTACGTGCAGATGCGCGGCCCGCGATTTGAAACCAAGGCGGAGATTCGCATCGTGCAGCACTGGGGCGACGTCATCGGCATGACGGCCTGTCACGAAGCTGATCTGTGCACCGAGGCCGGGCTCAATTACAACAGCCTCGCACTCATCGACAATTACGCCAACGGCCTTGAAGGCACCGAGATCGACTTCGCGAAGTTCAAGGAGCTCGTAAAGGACAACCAGGCCAAGGTGAACCGGCTGTTCCAGCGCATGCTGGAGATCCTCGGATAAACCAGTGGTCAGCGTATCATGAAGATTTGGCGCATACTCGGTCTGCTGGCGCTGGTCTGGACCGGCGTAGCCCGCGCAGAGGGGTTTGCTGATTCGCCGTTTGGACCAGTGTCGCTTGCTGATCCGGCTGATCCGACCGCGGGCAATCGCGTCGTCAGCATCGAAAACGGCCGTGATGCGTTGTTGGTGCGTTTGCACCTGATCCGGCAGGCGCGCGCATCGATCGACATCCAAACCTTCATTTGGACCGACGATGAGTGTGGCCGGTTGCTCATGTATGAATTGATCGAGGCGGCCAGACGCGGGGTGCGCGTCCGCATCATCGCCGACCACATGGTGTCCGACCAGGATCCGCGCACCGTGGCGTTTCTGGCGACGGTGCACCCGAATTTCCAGGTGCGGCACTACCGGCCGGCGATGCGGCGCATCAATCCGTCGCTTTGGCAGACGATGCTGGCGGGGGCGTTGTCGTTTCACGGCACCAACCAGCGGATGCACAACAAGCTCATGGTCTTCGACGGGGCGATCATGCTGACCGGCGGGCGCAATATCGAGAACACCTATTTCGATCATTCGCGCACCATGAACTTCCGCGATCGCGACGTGCTGGCGGTCGGGCCCGTGGCGCAGGTGGCGGCGGACTCCTTTGAGGAATTCTGGAATTTCAAACACACCGTGCCCGGCACGGAATTGACCGACGTGGCGGCGATCATCGCCGCGGACAAGTATCCGCGTTACGAATCGCGGGCCGATTACGATTTTGGCGTGTTCTTTGCCGACGAAGCGGCACTGACGGGTGAAGTGGCGGCGGCGGCCACGCGCCTGGGCGGCCAGCTGCGACTCGTGGCCAAGGTGCGGTTTATTGTGGACCTGCCGGGGAAATCGTCGGGTTGGTTTGCGCGCGATTCACTCATCACCCGCAAACTGCGCGCTCTGGCGGCGGGGGCGGAGCGCGACATCGTCATGCAGACGCCCTATTTGATTCTGAGCAAACCGGCGCGCCGGCTGGTGAAGGAGCTGCAGCGCAAGAATCCGGACATGAGAATCAGGATCTCATCGAACAGTTTTGCTTCGACCGACAACCTTCTTGCCTATTCGGCCAACTACCGGCTGCGTGGCGTTTACGTGCGCGATCTCGGGCTCGAGATTCACGAATTCAAACCGCAACCGGAATCCCTGCGCGAATTGTTTCCCGATTACGATGCCATGGCGGATCTGGCCGCGGCGGAGCAACCGCGCAATCCCGCGAAGCCGTTCCTGTGCATCCACGCCAAGTCGCTGGTCGTGGACGACCGCGTGAGTTTTGTGGGCTCTTACAACCTCGATCCGCGCTCCGAAAACCTTAACACCGAGGTTGGCCTGGTCATCGAAGATGAGTTGTTTGCCCGCGAATTGCGCGCGGCAATCGAAGCCGACATGCAACCGGAGAACAGCTGGGTTATCGGCAAACGCGATCTGCCCCTGCCGGTTGGTATGGTCAACGCCTTGATCGACGGGATCATCTCGCACACGCCGCTGGATGTCTGGCCGGTGCAAAACACGACCAGCTATGAATTGCGGCCCGATAAGGCCGAACTTCCGTTGGGGCATCCGGATTTTCACCGCCACTATCGCGATGCGGGACCGTTTCCGGGCACGGACGGTTTGTTGTCCACGAAGGAAATTCTCACGCGCATTTACAAGGCGGTCGGATCGCCTTTGACGCCGATTCTTTAGCCGTCGCGGCAAAAAGCCTTTGTGTCCGCCGGCGGTTTCATGGTGAAACAAGCCATCATGAAAATCGGTATTCTGGGCATGGGGATCATCGGCCGCATTTGGGCGGGACATTATCAAACCGACGGTATGTTGGCGGGCACTTGGAATCGCACGCCGCAGCCCGATGCGCCGGCGTGGTGCGACACGCCCGAGGCCGTGGCGGAGGCGGCGGATGTCATCCAGATCGTGGTGGCCGACCCTCCGGCGGTGGAATCGGTGCTCAATCGCATTCTGCCCAAGCTAGGTCCCGGCAAGATCGTGGTCCAGTCGAGCACGATCGATCCGGCCAGCAGCGATAAGTTCCACTCGCTCGTCACCGGCACCGGGGCGCGCTATCTTGAAGCGCCGTTCACCGGCAGCAAACCCGGCGCGGAAACGCGCAAGACCGTCTATTATCTCGGCGGTGACGAAGCCTTGATCGCGGAGCTCAAACCGTTCTTCGACGTGGTTTCGCAAGTGCGCATCCGCATTGGCGATCACCGGCAGGCCTGCACGCTCAAGCTCGCGATGAACCTCAACCTCGCCGTGCAATTGGAGGCGCTGTGCGAGTCGCTTGCGATGGTGCGCCGCTCCGGCGTGAGCGATGACATTTATTTCAACGTGCTCAACAGCAACGCGGCCTGTTCCGGCCTGACCAAGCTCAAGGAACCGAAGCTGCGCAATGCCGATTGGTCACCGCAGTTTTCGACCAAACACATGGCCAAGGACATGCGGCTGGCCTCCAGCATCAACGGCTGCGAGGATTTCCCCGTGCTCGACGCCGTCCGCCATCGCCTCGCCGAGGCCGAGCGCGCGGGTTTTGCCGACGAGGACTTCGCCGCGGTGATGAAGCTGCTGGGCTAATCGGATTTAGCGGTGGCGATGTCCGTTTGGTAAAGCCGGCGGTCGCTGAAAATGTCCGTCCACGTGACGTCGTCCGTGTAGTCTTCGGACAGGTGTTGTTGCAACAGTCCGAAGGTGCCGGCGAGGCCGAGCAGGATGTGCGGGTGCTCGTCCAGCAATTCCGCGCGGCGGTTTGTCCAGGCGGATTCGACGGTGCGACCGAAGCGATGCACGGCGTCGCGGATCTCACCCGCCCGGTAACCCGGCGCGGTTTCGCCGGCGAACTTCAGGGCGTAGAGCGCATCGAGTTCGAGGTAGCTCACGGGATAGTGACCGGGATCGTCGAGCCAGCGGGCATCGGGCAATTGCATCGCGAGCACGCTGTCGATCAGGCGCTCCGGCGCGGGAAACGCGCGCTGATGATGTTGATAAATCGGGAGGATGTGGGCGCTGCCGCCGAGGGCCTGATGACGGTCGGTGTGCGGGATGCCCTTGGCCCACCAACCGGTGGCGCGGTCGAGATGCGCATCGAGCCAGTTAAACACGGCGGTCCGCCACTCCCTCGGGCAGGCGGCGCTCATGCTGTAGATATGCATGCCGCCCCAGAACAGATGCGAGGCGGACCATTGCGCGGCCCAGTCGATTTGCTCGAGCCATGCGGGCACCTCAGCCGGATCGGCAAACGGCGCATAGAGCGTGTGCGGATAACGCATGGGTTCGCCCAAGGCGCCAAGTGCGCCGACAACCATGCCGTGGCCGTGGAGTTGCGAATGATGCGTGAAGACGTCGGTGAACGTGCCGTTGGGTTTTTGAAACGAATTGATGTGGTCGGCCCAGGCGCGCCGTTCCGCGGGCGAAAGTGTTTCCACCAGCGTCTCGCCCATGAGCGTCCGCATCAGTGCGACGTCGAGCGACGCATAGAGGTCGGTGCGGCGACCCCGGCCGCCGCGATAGCTGCCGACCGGACCGTCCCGGTCGCGCAGACTGGCCAGGTGATTGAGCAGGACGGAGCGAACGTCGCCTAGATTCATGCGAGACAATCTCATTGCCACGGTCCCGGCGCGAGGCGAAGAAAAATGCATGGTCACCCCGATTGCTGAAACGCTGGCGCGCGAAGTCCGGCGCACCCACCCCGACCACATCGTTTACGTGCCGCAGAGTGTCGACGGTTCCACGCACGACACGGGCAACGAGCACTTTCTCGTTTCCGAGCATCCGCAGGGCGGTCTGTTCGCGGTGTGGACGCAGAGCTCCTACGAGGGCGAGCCGGATCAACGCGTGGTGTTTGCGCGCAGCCGGGATGGCGGTGAAACGTGGAGCGCGCCGAAGTTCGTCGCCGGTCCGGCGGATGGCGGCGGCATCGCCAGCTGGCAGTTTCCCCTGATCTCAAAATCCGGCCGCATTTACCTCTACTACAACCGTTACATCGGACGGCACGACTACGCGATGTCCACCTGCGGAGTGATGGCGGGCAAATACTCCGATGACGGCGGCGAAACGTGGTCGGCCGAACAGGTCGTGCCGATGCCGCGCAGCAAGTGGGATCATCCGGATACCGGCATTCCGTCCAACTGGATCATCTGGCAAAAACCGTTGAAGTTTTTTGATGGTCATTACTACGCGGGCTTCACGCGCTGGGTGAGCCCGGCGGTGTCGGGTCCGCGGCGCGTGGAGTATTGGTGGTCACAGGCCTCGGTCGTGGAATTCATGCGCTTTGAAAACGTGGACGACGATCCCGAGCCGCGCGACCTGCGCATCAGTTGGATTTGCGCGAACGAGAACGCCCTCCAATACGGCCATATCGGTCATCCGGATGTGAGTGTGGTGCAGGAACCGGCGATCGTGCTGCTGCCGGATGGGCGCTTGTTCTGCGTGATGCGCACCAATGCCGGGCACGCCGTGTGGTCCGAATCAGCGGACAAAGGCGATACGTGGACGCAACCCGTCGCGTTGCGCCAGACGGATGACCGTTTGCCGCTCCCGCATCCGTGCAGTCCGTGTCCGATCTACGAAGTATCGCCGGGCGAATACATTTTTCTCTTTCACAATCACGACGGGCACATGGGCGGGTGGGGGCCGATGAATAGCGAAAACCACCGGCGGCCGATCTGGCTTGTGCGCGGCCTGTTCCGCCCCGGGGCGAAGCAACCGGTCTGGTTTTCCGAACCGCAGTTCTTCATGGACAACGGCGGCGTGCCGATGCGCCGCGCCGATCTGGCGATGTATGCGAGCACCACGGCCAGCGAGGATGGTATCACGCTGTGGTATCCCGAACGGAAGTTCTTCCTGCTGGGGAAAAAGATCACGCGCGCGGCCCTCGCGGAGATCGCGGTGCCGTGATGTCCGGTCAGGCGTGAGCCTGAGCGGGCGGGGTTTGTTGCTGCCAGGACGTGGAGCGCGGCGAGCAGCCGAGATTCTTTTTGAACACACGGTGAAACTGCGGGTAGCTGCCGAAGCCGGCGGCGAGGGCGGCCTCCAGCATCGTGTGCCGCTGCCCGTTGCCATACAGGCGCAGAAATTTCGCCAGGCGTTGCCGGTTGCGGAAATCCACGATCGTCACGCCGGTTTGTTGTTTGAACAAGCGGCTGAGCCGCGCGGGACTCAGACCGGTTTGCCGGGTGAGTTGGGCGAGGTTGGTCGAGTCACTGTCGCGCTGGAGCAGTTGCGCCGCCTTTTCAACCGCGGGATGCACGTCCTCGATCGGAATGGCGCTGGCATTTTCAAAGTATTGCCAGGCCGTCAGGAAGGCATAGCCGAGACCGGCATTGAACAGGGCGGCCCGATCCTTGGTTGCCGCGGTGTTTTCCAACAGGGTGCAGAGATACTGCACTTGTTTCAACGTGAGCCGGCGGCAGACCTCGCCGCTGGCGCGATCACGTCTGAGCGGTTCGTGGTTTGCATCGGTGGCGATTTCGCCGAGAGCCTGCGGTCGGAAGACCCCGATCCACATTTCAAAATCGACGGATTCCTGCACGAGCACGTGATTCTGCGTGGGATAAAGCCAGATGAGGTCGCCCCGGCGCATCTGACACTTTTCGTTATCCAAGAGGTAGACGCCGGAGCCGCGGGTCACGAGGTTGAACTCGAGTTCGACGTGATGATGGTAGGTGTGCCGCCAATCCTGAAAGCGGTAGTGCCAGAGATTGCCCTGCCAGTCTTTCGGGAGATTCAATGTTTCCAGCATCGCGACAAAAAATGATAACATGACGACGGAAAACGAGAAGAATTCGCCGATGCGTTCCCGTATGCTGCGAGGCCATGAGCCTGCTTACCCCCCAACAACAAGCCCTCTATCATGAGGAAGGTTATTTCATTCTGCCGGGAGTTCTTCCGCCCGAAACCCTCACCATGCTTCGCGAGGAGTGCTCCTATTTTCTCGGCTACATGGATGCCTCCATGGACGCCAAGGGCGTCGAAGTGGATGGGATCAATCACCGCGGCAAACGTTACTTCATCGGCAATCGCTACCGGTTGAGCCAGCGCATGCGGGAGTTCCTTTTCAGCCCCATGATGGCCGAGGTGGCGCAGGCGGCGCTGGGCCCGGATGTCTGGTTGTTCAACGAACAATGGGTCGTGAAAAACGCCGAGCAGGGCATGAAGTTCGGGTGGCATCAGGACAGTGGTTACGTGATGAAGAGTCATCCCGACGCGCAGCATCCGCCGTATCTCACCTGCTGGGTGACGCTGGATGATGTCAGCGAAATCAATGGCACGGTTTATCTGCTCCCGCATTCGCGCGGCGGCACGAAGAACACGATCTACAGTCACGAACTCGAGCCCGGTTCGAATGATCTCATCGCCTACAAGGGCGACGATCCCGGCGACCCGCTGATTGTGCCGGCGGGCACGATTGTCGGATTCTCCAGCTACAACTTTCACCGCAGCGGTCCCAACACGACCAACCGCATGCGCCGCATTTATCTCCCGCAATACGCCTCGGGTCCGATTGGGGATGACTCTGTGCGGGCTTGGGCGATGGCCGTGCCCTTTGTGCGCGACGGGAAAATCATTTACGACCGGGCCAATGACAAAGCCGAAAACCACGGTCCGTTCGGCACGAAGAAATCGCGCGGCTAGAGCACGAAGTCAGCTTTCCTGGCTGAGTCTGCGGTCGGTGCTTCCGGTTTGCGCGCGAGGGCGGCGAGCCCGAGTGAGGTGACCCCGACGCGGCCGATGGGGCCGAGAAAGCTACTGGCACGCGCCATTGCTGCGCTTGGCTATTCAACCAGACGGTAGCCAATGCCCGCATCGGTTTTAAGGTGCCGAGGAGCTTGCGGATCGGTTTCAATCTTTTGGCGCAGATGAGTCATATGGACCCGCAGATAATGGGTGTTTTGCGTTGCCGTTGGTCCCCATATTTCGCGGAGGATCTGCTGATGCGTGACGACTTTGCCGCGGTGTTGAACCAGCAAACGAAGCAGCGCATATTCCTTCATGGTTAGATGCACTTCCACGCCTTGGCGGCGCACAAGCCGGGCGGCCAGATCAATTTCGATCTCCCCGAAATGCACGACGGTGGACTCCTCGTTTGGCTGGGTTCTCCGCATGACCGCTCGCATCCGGGCGAGCAATTCCCGGCCGCCAAACGGCTTGGTCAGGTAATCGTCGGCTCCGGCGTCCAGCGCTTCGATTTTGTCATCTTCGTTGTCCCGCACGGACAAGATCAACACCGGGACCCGGCTCCATTCCCGCAGCCGGCGCAGCACTTCCACGCCGCTCATGTCCGGCAAACCCAAATCCAGGATAATGCCTTCGGGTTGTCGCGCGGCGGCCTCCTGCAATCCCAACTGGCCGGTTTCGGCCTCGAGCACGGTATAGCCTCCGCTCGCAAGCGTCAGCCGAAGCAAACGGCGAATCTGGGATTCGTCGTCGATGATCAGCACCTTGCGTGAGCTTGGCTCATTCATTCTTCCGGAACAGGATCGGTGGCGTGGTGCGGCAGGTAGATGGTGAACGCGGCCCCGCCGCCGGGATTGTCGCCCACGACGATTTCTCCGCCTTGGGCCACGACAAACCCGCGCACAATGGAGAGCCCGAGGCCGAGACCGCCGACTCTGGCGGCGTCGCCGCGCGAAAACTTTTTGAAAAGGCGCTCCTTCATTTCCGGAGGAAAACCGGGTCCGCGATCCGCGACCATGAAAAAGATGCGCTTGCCGCCAAGGTCCAGTCCGGCGGTGACAAAGATCGGCGTGGAGGCCGGAGTGTGCAGCGCGGCGTTGAGCAGCAGGTTGGCGAGGGCTTGCTCGGTGAGCGTAAAATCCGCGCGCACCGGCGGAAGGTTGGCCGGGATCGACACGTCCACCGGATGATTCGTCAATGCATCGCGCACTCCATCAAGGGCAGCGTTCATCAAGTCGCTCACGTCGCACCAATCGAACCGGGGTTTGAGTGAACCGCTTTCCAAGCGGGTTTGGTCGAGCAGATTTCCCACCAGCCGGTTCAACCGGCGGGATGCCGTGCGGCCTTCGGCCACGAGGCTGTCCCGGAGCTTGCTGTCGTTGAGTTCGGAAAGATTTTCAAAGGCGCTGGATATGACCGCCAGGGGAGTGCGCAGTTCATGAGAGACGCTGTCGAGGAGCACCCGATGCAGCTTTTCGGACTCGGCGAGCAGCTTTTCCCTTTCACTCGCCTCGCGCAAATGTTCGCGCTCGACGCTGAGCGCCAATTGCCGGGCGAAGGCGTCAAGCAGGTCGCGCTGGGCCAGCGTGAGGGTTTCGTCGGCCGGCACGGTTACACCCAACACCCCGATGGACCGATTTTCTCGCACCAGCGGCAGATAGTATCCGGCACTGCCAGGCAGCGTGTCGGTAAACCGGCCGGCGGGACGTCTGTGCCGAAACGCCCAGGCGGCGACGCCCGTTTCCCTTTGATCCATGACATGCGAACCGGCGTAGTGAGGGACGAGTTTGTCGTCCCCGAGGGCAGGCAGCAGCAGGGCGGTTTTGGCTCCGAGCAGGCGATCGGTCTGGCGCAAGGCGGCAAAGATGGCGTCGTCCATGTTTTCTGCCTCGGAGAGCGAGCGGGTGAGGTTGAACAATGCCACCGCGCGTTCCTCGCGGCGACGTTCATGCCGGGCTTGGGCGCGAATGCGCGAAGTCAATTCTCCCGCGACCAACGCCACCACGAAATAGGTTACGAAGAGAATGGCGTTTTCGATGCTGCCGATGGCGAAGGTGTAGCGCGGTGGAATGAAGAGAAAATTCCAGGACAGGGCTCCGATCACCGCGGCAAGCAGCACCGGCCATCGGCCCACGCGCAACGGCAGGAAGACAATCGCAAGGAGATACAGCAATCCGGTGGCCAGATAATATTCCGAGGGCAGGAGTTGAGCGCCCAAGGTCACCAAGGCCATGGCGCCCGCGGCCCAACCATACTCGGCCGGATGGCTGTAGATGGTCTCGATCCCGCGCCAAGCGTTTTGTCGCGATCTGCTTTCCGCAGGCACCACGTAGATGTCGATGTTGCCTCCCAGCCTGATCAGGCGGTCCACCAAATTGCCCCGGATCATCTCCATCAGGCTAAACCCGCGCGGTTTCCCGACCACGATCTGGGTGGCATTATGATGCAGCGCAAGCCGGACAAGGGCGGCGGCGACGTCCTCGTCATGCGTCACCACCAATTCCGCGCCCAGTTCCCGGGCCAGGGCCATGTTTTTGTCGAGCCGGGTCTGGTCTGCGGGCGAAAGCTGGTGCGAGGATTCAATATGGGCGGCGATCCACGGGGCACCCTGCGCCGCCGCCAGCCGGCGGGTCCAGCGCACGAGTTGCGTGGAAAAGGGACTGGCACCGACGGCGACCAGCATTCGTTCCCCGCTGCGCCACACGGTTTTCTTCACCTGAGTGGAGCGCATGGAGCGCAACTGCCGCTCGACGCGCTCGGCGGTGAATCGCAAGGCCAGTTCGCGCAGGGCGGTGAGATGCGTGTCTTGGAAGAAATTTTTTACTGCGGCCGCGGCTTTGTCACCGAGGTAAACCTTTCCTTCCGCCAGCCGCTCTTTGAGCGCTTCCGGGGTCAGGTCGATCAGCTCGATTTGGTCTGCCAGATCAAGAAGCGTGTCCGGCACGGTTTCGTGCACGGTGGCTCCGGTAATCTCGCGGACGGTATCGGCGCGGGATTCGACGTGCTGGATATTGAGGGTTGTATATACATCGATGCCGGCATCAAGCAGCTCGATGACGTCCTGATAACGCTTGGGATGAATTGAGCCCGGGGCATTGGTATGAGCCAGTTCGTCCACGAGGACGAGTTGGGGCTTCCGGGCCAGGATGGCCTCGAGGTCCATCTCTTCCAACTGTATGTCACGGTAATGGACTTTCCTTTTGGGAATTACGGTCAGGCCTTTGAGCAAGGCTTCTGTCTCCTTTCGCCCGTGGGTCTCCACGATCCCTGCCACCAAATCCACGTTTTCGCGCAACTCTTCGTGCGCCGCCCGCAGCATGGCGTAAGTTTTTCCCACACCCGGACACATCCCGAAAAATACTTTCAACCGGCCCCGCTGTGCCCGCGCCTCTTCCTGCTTCAACGAAGCGAGCAGTGCATCAGGATTGGGATGTTGTTCCGTCATGGACTAGCTCGAAAGCGTGGTGTGGTGGGACGGCCGCGGCAAGACCGGTGGAGGCGGCCCGTTTAACTGTTCGACCGCGGCTCCGGTCCGATCCGGTGGCGGTGTGCTGGCCGGGTTGGGGCCATGACCGAACAGACAGCCGATGATAAAACCGCCAAGCAACCCGACCAATGCCACGATCGTGTAGTTGAGGATATCATGAAGCTCGGCTTCGCTGGGCATGCGGGGTGGCTGATTCATGGCTTTAATCGCTCGCCACTGATGGATGGTGCGCGGGCGTTACGGCGATTTCGTGGCGGCGTCGAGCGCGAGGTTGAGTTCGAGCACGTTGACCAGGCGGTCGGGCGTGAAGGTTCCACCGGGGGAGAAGGCCTGGGCTTTCACGAGGTTCTCGACCTGGGAGAGCGGCAGCGAGCGCGCGCGGGCGACGCGATCAGCTTGGTAGAGCGCGGCGTGCTCCGTGAGGTGCGGATCGAGACCGCCGCCGGACGCGGCTGCGAGCTCGGCAGGCAGGGGACGCTCCGGCGTGGCGCCATGGAGGGCGACGAGGCCGGCGGCGCGTTCGGTGAGGTCGGGGCTGGTGGGCGATTTGTTGCTGCCGCCCGCGCCCGCGCCGTTGTAGTCGACGGCGGAAGGGCGCGGCCAGAAGTAGTCGGGCCGGGTGAAGCCCTGCGCGACGAGGCGGCTGCCGACCGCCTGACCATCGACGACGATGAGGGAGCCTTCGGCGGTGTCGGGCGCGACGGCCTTGGCGAAGACGAGCAGGGCGGCGGTGTAGCCGGCCACGCAGATGGCTGCGGTGGCGAGGGTGATGCGGAGACTGGCGAGGAAGGTGTGCATGACTTTTCCGGGTTGGATTTCACTTCATGAACTGCAGGTGCTCGGCGATCGGGCCGAGAGCGGCGGCGGGGAAGAAGGTCAGCGCGCCGACAAAGACGATGGTGCCGAAGAGCATCAGGCCGAAGGTGCCGTCCTCGACGCCAAGGGTGCCGGAGGAACGGGCGGCAGGGCGTTTGGCGGCGAGCGAGCCGGCGATGGCGAGGGGCAGGATGATCGGGATGAAGCGGCCGAGGAGCATGACGAGGCCGGTGGCGACGTTCCACGGCACGGTGTTGTCGCCGAGGCCCTCGAAGCCGGAGCCGTTGTTGGCGCTGGCCGAGCTGAACTCGTAGAGGATCTCGCTGAAGCCGTGCGCACCGGTGTTATTGAGCGCATCGACGCCCCACGGGGTCGCGGCAAACAGCGCGGTCGGCGCGAGCACGAGGAAGGCGTGCACGAACAGCGCGAGCACGGCGAGTTTCACCTCGCGGGCCTCGATGCGGCGGCCGAGGTATTCGGGCGTGCGGCCGACCATCATGCCGGCGACGAAGACGGCGATGACGATGTAGAGGAACATGTTGATCAGGCCGACACCGACGCCGCCGAAGGTGGTGTTGAGCCACATGCCGGCCATGGGCATGAGGCCGGTCATGGGGTTGAGGCTGTCGTGCATGGCGTTGACCGAGCCGTTGCTGGTCGAGGTGGTCAGCACGGCCCAGAGCGGGCCGGCGGCGGTGCCGAAGCGCAGCTCCTTGCCTTCGAGATTGCCGGAGGTCTGCTCGATGGGCAGGTCGGCGAAGGCCTGGGTGGGGGCTTGTTCAAAGTAAACCGCGCCGCCGATCTTGAGGGCGAGGAAGAGAAGCATCACGCCGAAGACGACGGCGGCGTGGCGCAGGCGGCCGACGATACGGCCGAACATCCAGACGCAGGCCATGGGCACGAGGAGGATGGCGATGGACGAGAGGCAGTTGGTCCAGAAGGTCGGGTTTTCAAGCGGGTGCGTGCTGTTGGGGCCGAAGAAGCCGCCGCCGTTGGTGCCGAGCTGCTTGATGGTGAGGAAGGCGGCGACGGGGCCGCGCGAGATGGTTTGGTCGATGCCTTCGAGCGTCAGCACCTTGGCCGCACCCTGGAGCGTCATCGGCATGCCGCCGAGGATCATCAGCGAGGCGACGATTAGCGCGAGAGGCAGCAGCACGAGGAAGGTGGCGCGCTGCACGTCGACAAAGAAGTTGCCCACATCGGTGCGGCCCGCGAGTCCCCGGGCCATGGCCACGAGCGCGGCGAGGCCGACCGCGGGCGTGACGAACTGGAGCCACATGAGCGTGAGCTGCGAGAGGTAGCTCCAGGTGGATTCGCCGGAGTAGTGCTGCAGGTTGGTGTTGGTCGTGAACGAGGCGGCGGTGTTGAACACCAGGCTGTGCTCGGCGGCGACCTGGCCGTCGGGATTGAGCGGCAGGTGCTGTTGCAGTGCGAGGAAGCCGAAGCTGACGGCGAACAGCACGACGTTGAAGACGAGCAACGATACGGTGTATTGCTTCCAGTCTTGGGACTGGCGCGCGATGCTGCCGCCGATGAATTGGAAACCGCGGGTCTTGCGACCGGCGAGGCCGTGGTCGGGCTGCGCCGGGTCCATGGCCCATTTGAGGTAGCGGCCGAGTGGCCACGACAAGAGCGCGGCGCTGCCTACGAGCAGAGTGATAAAAAGGAAGGCGTCCATAGGAGGAGGGAGTGGGTCAGTCTTTGGGTTCCGCACGACCCTGCCGCTCAGTGCGGGCGAGGCCGTGGGTCAAGAGGGACAGGAGGGCAAAAATTGCGCATCCAATGAGCAGGTAGATCATGGCGATTTGGGCAGGGAGTTTAGACGAGGTGAAAAGCGACCAGGAGCATGTCGATGAGCTTGATTCCGATGAAGGGGACGATGATGCCGCCCAGACCGTAGATGAGCAGGTTGCGGTGCAGCAGCACGGCGGCCCCGAGCGGCCGATAGGCCACGCCTTTCAAGGCGAGCGGAATCAATGCCACGATGACGAGCGCGTTGAAGATGACTGCGCTGAGAATGGCGGATTGCGGTGAGTGCAAGCCCATGAGGTTGAGCTTGCCCAAGGGACCACCGTCCGCGGCCCCGGTTGCGATGTAGAGGCTCGAAAATATCGCCGGGAGAATGGCGAAGTATTTCGCCACGTCGTTGGCGAGGCTGAACGTGGTCAGGGTGCCCCGCGTCATGATGAGCTGCTTGCCGATCTCCACGACGTCCATGAGTTTGGTCGGGTTCGAATCGAGATCGACCATGTTGCCCGCTTCCTTGGCGGCCTGGGTGCCGGTGTTCATGGCGACGCCGACATCGGCCTGGGCGAGCGCGGGCGCATCGTTCGTGCCGTCGCCGGTCATGGCGACGAGATGGCCTTTGGCCTGTTCCTCGCGAATACGTTCAAGTTTCATTTCCGGCGTGGCCTGGGCGAGGTAGTCGTCCACGCCCGCCTCCGCGGCAATGGCCGCCGCGGTGAGCGGATTGTCGCCCGTGATCATCACGGTGCGGATGCCCATTTGACGCAATTGGGCGAAGCGTTCCTTGATGCCGCCTTTCACCACATCCTTGAGCTGGATCACCCCGAGCACCTCGCGGTCTTGCGCGACCACCAAAGGGGTGCCGCCTTCGCGTGAAATGCGTTCAGCCAGTTCCGCCACAGCCGGCGGATAGGTGCCACCTTGGGATTCAATCCATGCTTTGATGCTGTCGGCCGCCCCCTTGCGGATCTGGCTCGCAGGTTTGCCCCGGGCAGCGGCAAGATCGACGCCGCTCATGCGCGTCTGTGCGGTGAAGGGCACAAAATTCACGTGGGGCTCAGCCAATTCGCGTTCGCGCAGGTTGAATTTCTGCTTGGCGAGCACGACGATGCTGCGGCCCTCCGGAGTGGAGTCTGCGAGCGATGACAACTGGGCCGCCGAGGCGAGGCGTTCTGCCGGAATGCCCGGTGCCGGCACGAAATCGGAGGCCATGCGGTTGCCCAGCGTGATCGTGCCGGTCTTGTCGAGCAGGAGCACGTCGATGTCGCCGGCGGCCTCCACGGCCCGGCCCGAGGTTGCGACCACATTGCGTTGGACCAAGCGGTCCATGCTGCATGATGCCGATTGCGCCCAACAGTGCGCCGATCGTGGTGGGAATAAGGCAGACCAGCAGCGCCACGAGCACGGGAATCGGAACGTCGTCGCCGGCATAGATGCCGAAGGGCGGAGGTGACACAGACCAGAAGGAAGATCAAAGTGAGTGCAGCCAGCAGAATGGTGAGGGCGATTTCGTTGGGCGTCTTTTGCCGGCTGGCACCTTCCACGAGCGCAATCATGCGATCCATGAATCCTTGGCCGCGCTCGGCGGTGATGCGCACGACAATGCGATCGCTGAGCACGCGGGTGCCGCCAGTCACCGCGCAACGGTCACCGCCACTCTCGCGGATTACCGGGGCGGATTCGCCGGTGATGGCGGATTCGTCCACCGTGGCGATGCCTTCAATCACATCACCGTCCGCCGGGATGAGGTCGCCACTTTCACAGACGATCGTATCATTTTTGCGGAGATCGGTTGCGGCGACCCGTTCTTCGCGGGTGCCATCGATCAAACGGCGGGCCTGGATTTCCGCGCGGGTCCGGCGCAGCGTATTGGCTTGCGCCTTCCCGCGCCCTTCGGCCACCGCCTCGGCAAAATTGGCGAACAGCACCGTGAACCACAGCCACAGGGAAAGGTGAGTGATGAAACCGCGATCGCTTTCCGCCGTGAAGATGCCGACCGTCGTCATGACCGCGCCGACCGCGGTGATGAACATCACCGGGTTTTTGATCAGCTGGCGCGGATTCAGTTTCTTGAACGCATCGCCCAAGGCCGGGACAATGATGCTCAAATCAAAGAGTGAGACAGATTGTGCTTTCATATGGGTTCAGAATTTTTCCGGCCAGAGCACTGCTCCAATCAGGTAGGCGAAAGCTGCGAGAGAGATCAGACTGACAATGATGATTTCCATGGTGATGAGGGTTGGGAGAAATGGGTGTGCGACATTTCGGCTGGGAGCCGTGCGGCGGAAACTGCGCCGGCGTGCTGTTCAAAAGTCACATCGTTCATGCGATGTGGAGTATGCCACCATCGGGTTTGGACGCCTAATTAAGAAGCGCCTTCAAACCATTAAGATAATGTTAAGATCCCCAGCCGCTATTTGCTGCGGGATCAGCCATCAATCCGGGGAGGCTGGGGGCTTAGCGTTCCGGCAATGCGCGGAGATAGTTCAGGTCCTTGCGAATGTCCTGCTCCTGACGCGCGGCGAGGGCGTGCAGGTCGGCGGGTGGCAGGTTCTCGAGGTCGAGATACAGGCCGGCTTCGCGCAGCGTGGCTGCGGATTCATAAATCGGAATGTTGGCGTAGTTTTCCGCGGGTTGCAGATCCGGACGCTGAAATTTGTTCAATGGCGCGGCGTAGCCCGTCGTGTTCTGGATGAGAATGCGATCGACCGGGGCCGTGGATGAAATGACCGGCAGGATCGCCGGCAAATCGATGTCGCCCGCGCCGAGCGCGGTGCCGGCGCTGTAAATCGTGCCGGCCACGCGCACCAGTTTCTGATCCTTGATGTGTGTGGAGATCGTGCGCGGGGCAAGGGCACGGGCGGCTTCGACCGGGTCGCCGTAAACGACGAGATCGTTGCCGGTGTCGAGACAGGCACCGATCAACGGATCGTCGATCGCCTCAAGCAGCTGCCGCAGTTCGGCGGCGGTGACGTCCTCGTGATTCTCGATCGCAATGCGCACACCGAGCCGGCGGGCGAGGGGGAGCACCTCGGTCATGGCCGCACGGGCTTCTGCAATGGTCTGATCAATCGTGCCGTGAAAGCCGATGACGGTGCGCAATGTGTCCGCGCCCACTTCGGCCGCGAGCTCGAGTTGGCGCGCAACCAGAGCCGCATCCGTCGCATGACCGCCGCCGATCTCGGCAAAGAAGCCCAGCGTTTCGAGGTGCGTGCGCACGCGGCGCACATGCGCCGCGTCATCCGGATCACCGCCCAGAAATCGTCCCTGCGGTCCGTTGATGTTGAGCTGCACACCGGAGAAGCCCTGCTGTGCCAGCCAATCGAGCGTGCGAAACACGTCGTAGCGTCCGGCGGCTAGCGCGATGTGGAAGGAGAACGTATCGATACCGATCTTCATGGGAGGCGGAAGAAAAGCACCGCGGCGAGCAAGGCCCAGAAGACTCCGAAAGCGGCGGCGAACAGGCCGGCCTGGCCGGCGACTTTCAGGCTCCAGACCGATTTCGCGAGGCCGCCGAAAAACATCAGGATGAGGCCGAGTTGCAGGCTACGGTGCCAGAACGCGGCCAGTGAAACGATCATCAGCACCAACACGGCGAGCAGCGCGCTGACTTTGGCGAGCGTCCACGGCGGGGTCACGTAGGCCTTTTCCACATCGATGAACCGCTCGACCCAAGGGTGCACCTTGACGGGCTTGGGGAACCAGCACCAGCTGGTGGCCAACCCGAGCACGCCGAGCAGCAGCACCGGCCAGCTCTGCAACCACGCGCCGTAAAACATCACGACGCCAAACAGCGGGCGCATGAACCAGCTCCAAGGGTTTTTGTGCCGTTCCCACAATCTGGTCAGCAGAGGGCGCATGGCCCGCAATCTTTCCAAGACCGGCCGCCAATGCAATGATGTTGGTTTGCATTTGCGAGTCGAACGGAGGGCGTTACCTTGGCCCTCCATGAGTGATTTCGTGCAGGCCGATCAACTGGTGGCGGCGGAGCAGGCGTTGACGCGTTTGCGGTCGAGCATGCGCGCCATCATCAAGGGCAAGGATGCGATCATCGACCAAGTGATCACGGCCTTGCTTGCCGGTGGACATGTGCTGATCGAGGACATGCCCGGGGTGGGCAAGACCACGCTCGCCTATGCGCTGGCGCGCTCGATCGACTGTGATTTTTCCCGCATCCAATTCACCAGCGACCTCCTGCCCGGCGACGTGACCGGCGTGGCGATTTACGACGAGAACGAAAAGCGTTTTGTGTTCAAACCGGGTCCGGTCTTTGCGCATGTGGTGCTCACTGACGAGATCAACCGTGCCACGCCCAAGACCCAATCGGCGCTGCTCGAAGTCATGGATCGCGCCCGCGTGACGGTGGACGGCGTGTCGCATGCGATTGACGCACCGTTCATGGTGTTTGCGACGCAGAACCCGCTCGATTACGAAGGCACCTTCCCGTTGCCGGAGAGCCAGATGGATCGGTTCCTTATGCGCCTGCACATGGGTTATCCGGAAACGGCGGACGAACTGGCGATTCTGCGCACGGCCCGGCGCAACTACGACGCCATTGAGCTCGAACCCGTGGTGACGCGCGCCGAAATCGCGCATTTGCAGACGATGGCCGGCCAGGTGTTCATTGAGGACACGGTGCTCGACTACATTTTGAAGCTCGTCACCGCCACGCGCACCGAGGCGGAGTTTAAAGGCGGCATCAGTGTGCGCGGCGGCCTGGCCCTGCGTGCCGCGGCGCAGGCGCGGGCGTTGCTGCTGGGCCGCGATTTCGTCATGCCGGACGATGTGAGCGAACTGGTGGTGCCGGTCTTTGCGCATCGTCTCGCCTGGCTGCGGCAGGCCGCCGATCCCTTGGAGGAGCGCCGTTTGATCACCGTGGCCCTGCGCCGCATCCTCGGCGCGATTCCTCCGCCGGTGTGAGCCCATGGCCGGACCGGTTAAACACGACGGTTGGGCCGGGCCGAATGGCGTGAAGCCGCCGCGGCGCCCGTTTCGCTGGCGGCATCTGGTCTGGGCCATCATTTATCCCGGCCGGCATCAACATATGGTGCCCACGGTGTCGGGTATGCTGCTGATCGGCCTGTCGCTCGGCGTGGGCACCGCGGCCTACAATGCCTCGAACAACATCCTGTTCATCACGCTCGCCCTCCTGCTGGCCTGTTTGATTTTGAGCGGCGTGTTGTCGTGGTTGAATTTTTCGCGGCTGCGCTGGCGACTGCTCTTTCCGCCCGCAGCCCGCGCGGAGCAGCCCGTGCCCATCACGCTCGAACTGGCCAACGACAAAAGGCTGCTACCCACCTATGGATTGGAATGCCTGCTGTCGGCGCGTCCGATTGGCGATGCGGCGCCGGCCGCTCCGCAAACGACCTTCACGGCCCGCGGCAAAGACGTGAAAGCGATTTTGCAGCGCCCGAATCAGGTGGTCGAAAACCGTCTGCGGCAGCATGGTCGGATTGATCCCTCGGATCTCCTGACGCTCGACTGGCCGTGGGTGCCGGCCAAACGCGGGCAGTGGGAGATCGAGTTGATCGCGGTCGGTTCACTTTTCCCGTTCGGGTTTTTTCACAAACGATTGGGTGCGCGTCTGCGCCGTATGATCACCGTGTGGCCGGCGCCGATCGATTATCAACGCGACGCGGCATTCGGCGGGCACGCGAGCGGGCAAGCCGCCCGGCTGGCGCGCGCGGGCCAAGGCGGCGATCTGCACGCGCTGCGGCGCTACGCTGCCGGCGATTCGCATCGCTTGATCCATTGGAAGGCCAGTGCGCGCAGCGGCCGTTTACTCGTGCGACAATTCGCGGCGGAAGCGACCGAGCGGCACGAATTGCATTTTCCCACGGACGCCGCGTGGTGGCCGCGGGAGGAACAGTTTGAAAAAGCCGTGCGCCTCGCGGCGACGCTGGCCGAGGAGTTGTTTCACGCGGGGCGATTGCACCGGGTGGAGCTGGGCGCGGGTCCGCCACGGCCCATCCGGCATGTCCGCGATCTGGAGGCGATTTTGGACGAACTGGCGGTGTGCTCCCGCCGTGACGAATCCGGCGCACCCGTGCCGGCGCGCGCAAACCTCCGCAGCGTAATCACCTTCAAGCCCGAGGGCACCACGGGCGTGTGCGCTTACATCGATGGCAAACCGGCGGCCACAGCTTAACGACGACGATCTGCAGCGCGTCAAATGGCGGCTGGGCGGCCTGCTCACGTTGCTGGCGGTGTCGGCGGTGCTTTATCTGGATGTGCCGGCCTGGCCATTGTTGCTGCTCATTGTGCTCGGCGTGGGGATCGTGATGTGGAAACCCGCGTGGCCGGCGCGGATACCGGCATGGTGTCACCGGCTGGCTTTCCCGTTCATTGTGGTGAGCTTTGTCGCCGACTTGTATCTGACGGGCGAACCGTTGCCGGCGTTGGTGCGCCTGGACCTGCTGCTCTTGTTTTATCGCAGCGTGATGCATCGCAAACGGCGCGACGACCTGCAGCTGGTGATTCTGGGACTGTTCCTCGTGGTGCTGGCGGGCGTGCTCACCGTGTCGTTGTTCTTCGTCGTGCAGATTCTCGCGTTCACGGCCTGTGCGCTCGTGTTTCTGCTCTTGGTGACGCTGGCACCGCAATCGTCAGTGGATGAAGGCGCACCAAAGTGGGCGGTTTCGGGCTGGAACGGACTTTGGGGTCGGGTGCGGGCGGCGATGGATGAACGCGTGGCATTGCTTGCAGGTGGTTTATTCGCGGGTCTCGTGGTCTTGTCAGCCGGGCTGTTCATGGCGATTCCGCGGTTTGAATTGCAGAACAGTTTGTTCCTTGAGCGCTTCATGACCAAAAAGGCGAAGACGGGATTTTCCGACCGGATTTCGTTTGGCGATGTGACGGATATTCAGCAGGACAGCAGCGTGGCGGTGCGCATTGATGTCACTGACGCGGCGCAAATCCCGGCTGATCCGTATTGGCGGATGGTGGTGCTGGATGAGTATCGCGACGCGACATTTCGCTTGTCCGCCTGGATGCAACGGAATGCGTTTACCCCCGAACGCACCCGGGCCGGTGAACGTGGCGATGTGCCGCCCCGGCTCGGCGAACCAGCCTTGTGGACGTTCTACCTCGAATCGGGGGTGAGCCGTTATCTGCCGCTGACGGGTCCCTTTGAGGTGCTGTTGTTCCGTGAACGGCAGAATTTTCGTTCGGCCCCGGCGCTGGGTTTGATCGCGCTACGCAATGAACCGGTGTCGATGATGGCTTATCAGGTGCAAGGCATGGTCAGTGGAACAACTTTGCCGGACAAGGCGTTTGCCGCTCAAATCGCCGGTGCCGACGGTGAAAAATCGACGACCTTGCGTTTGGAATTGGGAGAGGAAGACCGGGCGAAACTGGCGGCGGTTGTGCGCGAAATCACGCAGGGAGAGACGGTTTCCGCCGCGGAATTCGCCCGCCGCGCAAGCCAATGGCTGCAAAGCAAGCACGACTACGGGCTGCAATCGCAGACGCCGGCAGGGGCGGGCGATCCGCTGGTGCGCTGGCTGTTGTCCGATGCGCCGGGCCACTGTGAATTGTTTGCCGGTTCGTTGGTGGTGCTGGCGCGCAGCGCGGGTTTCCCGGCGCGGGTGGTCACGGGTTTTCGCGGTGGAAATTGGAATGGGTTCAGCAACAACTACACGTTGCGCAATTCGGATGCCCATGCCTGGTGCGAGGTGTTTGACCGGGAAGCGCAAGCCTGGTTGCGCGCCGATCCCACGCCCGGTGCGGCCAGCGTGGGGCAGGATGATCCGCAATTGACCGGTGCGCAAACGCGTGCAGTGGATCGCAGCTGGACGGCGCGCTTGGACAGTCTGCGCGTGTTTTGGTATCGCCGCATCGTCAACTTCGACCAGAGCACGCAGGTCGAAACAGCCAAAGCGGTAAGGTCGGCCGTGCAGGAGACCGGCCGCCGCATCCGCGAGTGGCTGCAACGCTCTGGTGAACAATTCAAGGCGTGGGTGCAGGCGCCGTGGAATTGGGACCGTGGCGCGGTGACGGCGGGTGCGCTCTTGGCAGTGCTGGGTTGCGGTTGGGTGCTGCTGCTTGCGGTGCGTCGTGTGCGATTACTCGCGTGGCGCAAACACAAGCTGCATCCGGTCCGGTTGGAAGCCGGACGCTGGTTGGTGCGACTGACCGGAAAGACGAATGATGGAAACCTGTGCCGCGATTTGCAGCAGTTGCGCTACGGCGCGGAAGTCAACTGGCCCATTCCCACGAGGACATTTGCCCGGGCGCGCCGGGAATGGCGGCGGGTGAAGCGAATGACGCTTATTCAGAAGCAGCCTTGAACGGCTGGAGGGCCGGCTTGGCGGGGTTGGTCTTTTTGCGGAAATATTCCTGCATGATGCGACTCGCCACCGGGGCGGCGTAGAGGCCGCCGCCGAATTCTTCACCCGCGGTGTCGCCTTCAATCACCACGGCGATCGCGATCTCGGGTTTTTCGGCCGGAGCAAAGCAGATGAACCATGCGGCGTTCTTGTCGCCGGGGATTTGGGCGGTGCCGGTTTTGCCTGCGATGGTGACGCCGGGCACGCGCAGGGCGGCGAGATTGGTCAGCACCTTGGCGGTGCCGGTGGTGGTGCAACCAATCATGCCCTCGAGCAAAGCGGCGCGTTGTTCGGCGGTCAGGCCGATGGATTCGTGACGTTGTTTCGGGGCGTTGGCCTGATGGAGGAGGGTGGGCTTGGTCCAGACCTCGTTGCGCGCAACGGAAGCGGCAAAGCAGGCCATTTCCAACGGCGTTACCAGCACATAACCCTGGCCGATCGCCATGTTGGCCGTATCCCCGGGGAACCATTTTTGGCCGACGTTTTCCACCTTCCACGCGTTGTCCGGAATGACCATGCGTCCGGTCTCGTGCGGCAGCTCGATGCCAGTGCGGCGATCCATCTGGAAACGACGGGCCTCAGCCGCGACTTGCTCGGCGGTCGTGCGCCAGCCCGCCTCATAATAGAAGATGTCGCAGCTGTCGGAGATGGCTTCGGGCAGCAAGACGTCGCCGTGATGACCGCGACCGTTATAGCAGACATAACGACGGCCGCCGCGCACAAACGAACCCGCGCAGGTAATGATGGGCTCGTCGGGTTCGATCGCGCCGGCCCGCAGCGCGGCGATGCTGGTGAGAATCTTGAACGTGGAACCCGGCGGATAGGCGCTGCTGATCGCGCGATTGGCCCAAGCCTGACGTTGTTCGATATCCTTGCTGTCGGTGAAGGAAAGCCGCGGGGAAAAAATGTTGAGGTCGTAGTCGGGCACACTGGCGAGGACGAGCACCTCGCCGGTGTTCACATCGATGGCGACGGCGGCGCCCGGGGTGTCGAATTCGCGCAGCTTGGCTTCGGCGGCCTGCTGCAAGTCCATGTCGAGGGAAGTGACGATGTTCTCGCCCTGCACGGGCGATTTTTTGTCCAACGGCGGATTGATGCGGTAGCCCGCCGGATCGACGCGAAAAATGGTGCCGCCGGCTTCGCCTTGCAGGCGTTCGTCGAAGGTCTTTTCCAATCCGTCGCGACCGATGCTGCCCTTGAGTTTGAACGTGCGCAGGTCGTCGCCCGGAAAATCATCGGCCTCGATGTCCGGGTTGATGCCGACGTAACCGAGGGTGTGCGCGGCCGCCGGACCATAAGGGTAGTAACGCTTGCTCGAGGTGTAGACTTGCAGCGGGGAACTGACAGGCAGGCTCTCGAGCAGTTTGGCGTATTCCGCGGGCTCAAGGTCATCGAGCAACGTGTAGGGCAGCAAGAGCTCGCGAATGAAGTGATTGGTCAGGTCGCGGCCATCGACCTTTTCACCGCGCCCCAAGATGGAGTTCACCTGGTCGAGGTAGCGCTGCACGACGCTGGCGCGGGCGATCTGCTCCATTTGATACGACGACGGCAGGTCCTTGTCGCCGGTCTGGCGGTAGTTTTTGCGGATGCGGATGTATTCGCGGCGGAATTCGCGGCGCAGTTCGTCGAGGTAAAGCACGACGGAAAAGCGCGGACGGTTGCCGACGATCAGGCGGCCGTCGCGGTCGTAGATGTTGCCGCGCGGACCGGGGACGAGAATGCGGCGCTGGCTTTGCATGCGCTCGCGCTCGTGATGTTCGTCGGTGCGGAACAGCTGTTGATACGCGATCCCGCCCGCGAGCGTGAGCAGCAGGATTGCGACGATAAAATAGAACAGGATGACGCGCGGATCGTAGCCCTTGTGCGACTCGACGAGATTGCCGGATTGGGAGGAAAGGTCGGCCATGGCGGTTACAGACGTCCCCGCAGGGCGAAGCGGTTGAGGTCAATGATGCGGCTTTGCAGGGCGAAAAACCAAGGACCGATCAGTGCGATGAATATTTCCGAAAGCAGCAGATCCCAAATCAAGCGCGGCCAGAGTTGTGCGATGACCGGCTGGCGCACGATCAAGATGAGACTGAGGGCGAGGTAGAGCGCGGCATTTGCGATCAGCGCGATGATGACCTGGGAAGTGCCGTGGTCGGCGGGCAGGCGATGCCGCGATTTACAGATCATCGCGTGGGCGAGGGCGAAGAGCAGCAGATGCGTGCCAGGCGGAACGGGCGCCACGGCATCGCAAAACAGTCCCGCCGCCGCGGACAGCAGCAAACCGCTGCGCGCGGGAAATTGCAGGGCGGTGAATGTCACGTAGAGCGCGCCGACAAACAGATGCACCCCGTGGCCGGCCAGATAATGATTTATCTGGGCGGTCAGCGCCCACAACAGCAGCAAAGCGCCGGACATCAGCAACCATTGGCGGCGCATGGCATCAGCTCGTGCTTACGGGCACGAGCACGGTGACCTCGGTGAGTTCGCCGAGGCGCGGGTCGAGCTCGACCTCGCCGGTTTTGAAAAGCCCGTCGGTGCTGGGTTCGAGTTTGACCACGCGACCCAGCGTCAAGCCGGCAGGAAAAACGCCGCCCAAGCCGGAAGTGACGAGACGTTTGGTGGAAGTGGAGCTGGCGAATATGTCGAGCGGCACGAATTCGATCACGCCCTTGGCCGGCCCATAAGTCGGATTGAGGCCGCCTTGAAAGCTCATCGGCCGGTCATCGCCCTCGACGACCGCGGCGAGGCGCACGCCGGGGCTGCTGATGAGTTCGACCACCGAAGTGTAAGCATGCACTTCGGTGACGCGACCGACTACGCCGCCGGAGAACACGACCGGGGAGCCGACCGTGATGCCGTAGTTGCGGCCCTTGCGGATGATGACGCGCTGCCACCACACCGAGAAATCGCGTTGCACCACCCGGGCGTGTTCGAACCGATGCGCCGGTTGGGGCGGAATGCGCAACAGGTTTTGCATGCGGTCGAGCTCCGCGCGCAGCGTGGTGTTTTCCTGCACGGCGAGTTCGTAGGAGGCGTTGACCCGGGCCAGGTCGCGACCGGCCTCGATCAGTTCGTGCTTCGACTGCGTGCGCAGCGACCAGTATTCCTGTAAGTCGCGGACATGGGACGCACTGACGGCGACGGGCGCCTGCAACTCGAAGAACGAGGCGCGCATGAACGATTTGACCGCCACGGGCAGCACCAGCCACGCGATCACCACGATGGCCAGGGTCAGAAAGGGTTTGGCTTGATCAAAACGATTGGAGGGCACGACTTCGCGCGCAACCTAACCCCCGGCCCATGCAAGGCCATCAGAAAAACGAATCCGCCGGCGGATTGTCCGGCTCAGACGTGCTGCATCAGCCAAGCGAGGTCGTTGAGCACCTCGCCCGTGCCGTTGGCCACCGCCGAGAGCGGATCGTCCGCAATCGTGACCGGCAGCCCGGTCTTGTCGCTGAGCAGGCGATCAATGCCGCGGATGAGCGCGCCACCACCGGCCATGACGAAACCGCGGTCAACCAAGTCGGCGGAGAGTTCCGGCGGGCAGCGTTCGAGAGTGACGCGAACGGCGTCCACGATCGCGGCGACCGTGTCGCTCAGCGCCTCGCGGATTTCCTGCGAAGTGATGTGGATGGTCTTCGGCAGACCGGCAACGGAATCGCGGCCCTTCACCTCCATGGTCAGCTCTTCCTCCAGCGGATAAGCGGAACCGACGCGGCACTTGATTTCTTCCGCCGTGCGTTCGCCGATCAGCAAATTGTAGGCGCGCTTCATGTAGTTGATGATGGCGCTGTCCAGTTCGTCGCCGGCGACGCGGATGGACTTGGAAAAAACAATGCCGTTGAGCGAGATGATGGCGATCTCGGTCGTGCCGCCGCCGATATCGACGATCATGTTCGCGGCGGGTTCATCAATCGGCAGGCCCACGCCGATGGCGGCGGCCATGGGCTCGGGAATGGTGATGACATCGCGGGCGCCGGCGTGCAGCGCGGAGTCCTTGACGGCGCGCTTTTCCACTTCGGTGATGCCGGACGGAATCGCGATCACGACCCGCGGGGGTGCCCGGAAGGAGGAGCTGGAAACCTTGCGGATAAAATAGCGCAGCATCGCCTCGGTGACGTCGAAGTCGGCGATCACGCCGTCCTTCATCGGGCGAATGGCGGTGATGTTGCCCGGGGTGCGACCGAGCATGCGTTTGGCCTCATCACCGACGGCGCGCACCTTGCGGGTGTTCGTGTCGAGGGCAACGACGGACGGCTCGCGCAGGACAATTCCCTTGTCCTTCAGATAGACGAGGGTGTTGGCGGTGCCCAAGTCGATGCCGATGTCGTTGGAGAAGTAGCCGAGGAAGTTAGCTGCCATGATTGCGGGATAGGGTGGCGCTGTTCCGCCAACGGGAACGAATCGGTCTCGGGAGGGGGTGTCAACGCGGTAAATCCAAGGAAGGCCCGAAACTTACGCAGGAAATGGAGGGGAATCGGGAATCGTGATGGACCAAGGATTGCGACCATGCCCGGTTGCTCTTGACCCATCCGATTGCGGCGGGCGTGCTGTTTGGCGGCGCGCAACCATATGCAAGGAATCGATTTCATTCAGGATCTGGCGGTGGTGATGTTGGTGGCCGGCTTGGTGGGCTGGGTCTGCCATCGCTTGGGTCTGTCGGTGATCGTCGGATTTCTGGCGGCCGGCATGGTCATCGGACCATTCACGCCGCCGTTTTCGCTCGTAACGGACGAAGCGCGCATCGAGACGCTCGCGCAGGTCGGCCTCGTGTTCCTGATGTTCTCGATCGGCATGAAGCTGAGCTTGCGCAAATTGCGCCGGCTGGGCTGGCCGCTGGTCGTGGCGACGTTTGTGACCGCGCTGGTGGTTTATAATCTTTCCCGCCTGGCCGCACCGTGGTTTGGCCTGACCGGCGTTTCGGCGGTGTTTTTTGCCGCGATGATCATCGTTTCGTCCTCGGCGATCATCAGCAAGGTGCTGCAAGAATCGGGTTTGAATCACGACAAGGCCGGCCAGATGGCGATGGGCGTGACCGTGCTTGAGGACGTGGTGGCGGTGATCAGCCTGGCGTTGTTGAATTCGGTCGTGCTGATCGGCGGCCTGGGCGGCGAATCGAAGGTGGGCGAGACCTTGGGCTCGTTAAGCGCCTTTGTGGTGCTGGCGGTGGTGGTTGGCCTGCTGGCCGTGCCGTGGTTGTTGCGCCGCCTGGCGGAATCGGCGAGCGAGGAACTGCAAACGCTGGTCGTGGCCGGGCTTATGCTTGGTCTGGCGCTGACGGCGCAGAAGGCCGGCTATTCGCTGGCGATGGGCGCGTTTATCCTTGGTTCGATTGTGGCCGAGACACCTTATCGTGCCCAAGTGGAGCGGGTTTTTGAGGGCACGCGCGACATGTTTAGCGCGGTGTTCTTCGTCTCGATCGGTATGCAGATCGATGTGCGCATGCTGGGCGATTCATGGCTGCTGGTCTTGGGCGCCTCGGTGCTGGCCTTGGTGGCGCGCACGGTGGGCGGGGCCTGTGGCATGTTGGTGACCGGCGTCGAATTACGCGAGGCATTGCGCGTGGGACTGATTGTGACGCCGATCGGCGAATTCTCGTTCATCATCGTGCAGCTGGGCGTGACGGCCGGTGTGGTGCCCGAGCGGTTTCAAGCGGTGGCGGTGGGGTTGTCGCTGTTGACCGCCCTGGCTTCGCCATTCCTCACCCGGCGCTCGGCGCAAATCAGCGATTGGGTGGCGGGCAAGCAGCCGGCGTGGTTTGAATCGTGGTTCAGGTATTACGACGGCCTGCTCGAACGCATGCGTTTGCAGCAGAAGAAAAGCATTCTCTGGCAGGTGAGTCGCAAGCGCGTGATCCAAATCGGCATGGAGGTGCTGCTTGTCACCGGGTTGCTGCTCTTTGCCGAACCGATGTTCGCCTTGGTGAAAAACTTCATTCCCGGGGAAACGCTGTTCGAGGGCGCGCCGCGGTTGATTTTCTGGAGCGTGCTGACGGTGGTGGTGCTGCTGCCGCTGCTGGCGATATGGCGCAACGCCGCCGCGCTCGCGATGATCTACTCGGAATTGAGCACGGCGGGGAATTCGCGACTGGCCCGGATCCGGCGTTACTTTGAGGCGGGCTTCAAGATTCTCGCGGCGGTGCTGATCTTCATCTGGTTGAGCGCGATCGTGCCGATCGGTGGAATGGGCGAATGGATGCCATTGATCGCGCTGTTGATCGCCATTTTTGCGATCGGTCTGCTGCGCAGTAAACTCATCTACTGGCACAGTGTGCTGGAGGTCGAATTGCAGGAACGCCTGCTGCAGCCCGAAGGCAGCATGGACGGCACCACACCGCCGATCCTGGCCGCGCACAGCGAATGGAAACTCACGCTGGCGGAATGTCAGGTGCCGGACCGGGCTGACGTGAGCGGGCGCACGCTGGGCGAGCTCGGCTTGCGGGCCAAAACGGGCTGCACCGTTGCACGGGTGGAACGCCAAGGGGTCGTGATTGAAACCCCGCCGGCGAGCTTTGCACTTTATCCGCGTGATCGCGTTTTGCTGCTCGGCACCCCGGATCAAACCGCCGCGGGCAAGACCTTTCTGCTCAGTGCGACCGGCGCCGATACGGCCGATGAGTTGGACGATGTGATCATGGAGACGGTCGATGTGCCGCCGGAAAGCGGCTTGATCGGCCGCACTCTGGCCGAGCTCGCGCCGACCGAACGGGTGGGCGTGCAAGTGGCCGGAATCAAACGCGCCGGGGTCCGGCTCCTGAACCTCGGAGGCGATGAAAAACTCTTCGCTGGCGACGAAGTGCTGCTCTTGGGCACAGCCACGCAGATCCAAGCGTTTGAACGCTGGTTGATTGAGCCGCCGCAAGGTCAGGCGCGTTGATTGCGCCTCCGCCGATCAGACTTTATCGTCAGGCGTCTTCTTTGACGCGTCGGCCTTGGCCTCTTCCTCTTCCTTGGTGGCCTTCTTGAATTCCTTGATGGACTGACCGAGGCCCTTGGCGAGTGACGGCAGCTTGGCCCCGCCAAACAGCACCAGCAAAATCACCAAGATGACAATCAGCTCGGTGGTGCCGAGACCGAAGATGCCGAAGAATACGGCGGGAAGGGAGTCCATGGTTGGAAGCTAGACCAGAGTAATGGGCTGTAAAGCGGGAAACAGGTCAGGAGCGCGGGGGCAGCAGGGCGGAACCAAGGGCGCCGATGCCCGCGGGATGAAGGCCGGAGGCGGGATTGGTGCCGGCGGCGACCTTCATGAGATTCTGCGCGTTGTCGATCTGCTCGGCGTCGAAGAAACCGTGCAGCTGGCGGATGCGGGTCGGGTGGCGCATCTTGCGCAGGGCCTTGGCCTCGATCTGACGGATGCGTTCGCGGGTGACCTTGAACTGCTTGCCGACCTCCTCGAGGGTGCGGCTGTAGCCGTCGACCAAGCCGAAACGGAGCGAGAGCACGCGGCGTTCGCGCTCGGTGAGCGAATCGAGCACGTCGATAATCTTCTCACGCAAGAGCGAGAACGCAGTCATGTCGTAAGGATTCTCGGCGGACTTGTCCTCGATGAAGTCACCGAAGCTGGTGTCATCACCGTCACCGACGGGCGATTGCAGTGAGATGGGCTGCTGCGCCATCTTCATGATTTGCTGCACGCGTTCGACGGGCAGGTTCATCTCGTCGGCCACTTCCTCGGGCGTCGGCTCATGACCGAATTCCTGGAGGAGCTGCTTTTGCACCTGCATCACCTTGTTCAGGGTCTCGATCATGTGGACCGGGATGCGGATGGTGCGGGCCTGATCGGCGATGGAACGCGTGATCGCCTGACGGATCCACCACGTGGCGTAGGTGGAGAACTTGTAGCCGCGGCGGTATTCGAATTTCTCGACCGCCTTCATCAGGCCCATGTTGCCTTCCTGAATGAGGTCGAGGAAGGAGAGGCCGCGATTGGTGTATTTCTTGGCGATGGAGATCACGAGGCGGAGGTTGGCCTCGACCATCTCGGTCTTGGCCTTGTGGGCCTCGCGGACGTGAACGTTGGTCTGGTTGACGATTTCCAGCAGGCGCTCGGGATCGATGCGCTGGGCGGCCTCGATGTTCTTGAGCTGGGACTTGATCTCCTTGCTGTCGATGGCGGCGTCGCGCTTGGTCTTCGGGTGCTTGGCGCGTTCGAGTTGTGCGGTCAGCAGGCCGATCTTTTCGATGACGGGGCGAAGCTGTTCGAGATATTCCTCGTAGACCTTCAGCTTGAAGTAAAATTTGCCGAAATTGGGGCGCAGCAGGTTCTCGCGCTTGCGCATCTTGGCCATGACCTTCTTGCGGTCGGCTTCTGAGCGGGCCTTCAGGTATTCCTCCCAAGCGGCGGCGACGGAGGCTTCGCCCTTTTGGGTGGTCTCGACGAGCTTGGGCAGGGATTTGAAATAGGCTTCGCGGCTGTCGATCTTCTTGTCGATGACGATGCGATCAAAACGCTCCTCGCGGTTGAGTAGGCGCTGGCCGAGATAGCAGATGTAGGCGCCGACGGCGGTGGCTTGGAAGAGAGCTTCCTGCGCCTTGAGCTCGGCGTTTTCGATGCGCTTGGAGATTTCAACTTCCTGTTCGCGGGTCAGCAGCGGCACCTGGCCCATCTGCTTGAGATACATGCGGACCGGGTCGTCGAGGATATCGTGCTGCGAGGAGCGGGTCTCTTCCTCCTCGGCCTCCTCCATGCGCTGCTTGTATTCCTGCACCTGATCGGGTTCGAGAATCTCGATCTCGAGATTTTGCAGGATGGAGAGGATGTTATCGATTTCCTCCTGATTTTCGACGGACTCGGGCAAGGCCTCGTTGATGTCGTCGAAGGTGAGGTAGCCCTGCTCCTTGGACTGGCGGATGAGTTGGCGGATCTTTTCGTTGATTCCGCTGGCGGCGAGGTCGGCCGATCCACTGTCGCCGGATTTGTTGAGGACGTCTTCAACGGCGTCGGCGTGGGTGGAACTGGCTTTGGCGGATTTGGCTTTGCGCGGCATGGTGATATCGAGAGGCGAAAAAAGTCAGACCACCAGCGGAATGGCGAGGGGCTGGCGGAGCTGACGCTGGAGTTCGGAACGTTCTTTTAAGAGTGAAATTGGGTCACTTTTACTGTCCGCATGGTGGTTGGCTAAATCAAGTTCTATTTGCAAAAGCCTGGGTTCAAGCGCGCGAGTCCTCAACAAGCGCAATCCCTCAGTCGCCACTTTGTGCGGATCATCGAAGGCAGGCGTATCGAAAAGCAGCGAAGCGACAAGCGCTTTTTCCTCAGGGGTTTCCAACAGATCGTCGAGGTGGTCGCGTCCCGGCCAGCTGGCATGTTCGAATTCGGCTAAAAAGCGGTTCAAAAGCACACCCGCCGGATGGCTGATATCGATCCAATCATGGGGCAAAACCGCCGAAATCGGGCGGCCCATCTGCTCGAAATGCAGGCAAACCATGAGCAAATGCAGTTCGGGCGTGGGCGAATCGGACCGCACGACCGGATTCGGGGCCTCCGCCACCGGAGATCTGCCGCGGTGGGTTTTGAACTGTTGAAAATCGCGGGCCATGGCCCCTGTGGCGATGCGCAGATGGCCGGCGGCTTCGCGCAAAAACTCGCTTTGGGCGACCTCGGATTCCGCCGCGGTGATCAGCTCCATGATGGCCCGGGCGGCGCGGGATTTTTGTTCCGAAGTGGCTCCGGCGGGATCCGGCAGCAACGACTGGCAGGCGTAGGCCATGGCCGAAAGCGAGGATTGCTTGAGTTCGTCGTAGGCGCTGAGACCGCGTTCGAGAAACAGCACATCGGGATCGACCTTCGCGGCACCGGCCTGACGCAGGAAGCGCGCCTCAATGCCGGCTTTCAACGCCATGGGCAGGAAACGCAACGCGGCCTTTTGGCCGGCGCTGTCGCTGTCGAAAAAGCATTCCACCTGCGAATGGTAGCGGCGCAGCAGCACGAGCTGCGTGTCGGTGATCGACGTGCCCTGCGGGGCGATCGCGGTCTTCAAGCCGACGCTCCAGCAACGCAGGGCATCGAGCTGGCCCTCGACGAGCACGAAGGGTTTGCCTTCGCCCACGGCGGTGCGCGCGCGGTCGAGATTGAACAGCAGATTGCCCTTGGTGAAAATCGGGGTTTCCGGCGAGTTGACGTATTTCGCCTCGCGCGCCGGATCGTCTTCCGGCGTGAGCTCGGTTTGCCGCGCGGTGAAGGCGACGACGCGGCCCTGATGGTCGCGAATCGGAATCATCAACCGGCCGCGAAACCGCGGGCGCAGCGCGTGCAACGTCAGGGCACTGTGTTCGCGGATGAAGAACAATCCGCATTGGCGCAGCGCGTCTTCACTGAAATGGCGCTTGAGCAGTTGTGCGCCCAGCGTGTCTTCGCCGGTGGGGGCGCCGCCGATTTTGAACTCCTCGGCCAGTTCGGGCGTGAACCGGCGTTGCTCGACCCAATAGCGCCGCAAGTAATCGCCGGTGGGATTGGCGCCGCGAAAGACCTGATGATAGTGCTCGGTCGCGAGTTCGTGGATTTCGAAAATCTCCTGTCGCAACGAGCGCTCCTCGCGGCTTGGACCGGAGCCCTGTTCGTATTCGATCTCGACGTTGAAACGCTGACCGATGGCCTCGACCGCTTCGGTGAATCCGAGTTGCTCGGTCTCGCGCACAAAACTGATGATGTCACCCGCCTTGCCGCAGCCGAAGCACTTGTAGAACCCTTTGTCCGAATCGACGTGAAAGGACGGGGTCTTCTCGTTGTGAAACGGACACAATCCCTTCAAGCGCGAGCCGCCGGCCTTGCGCAAGGTCACCACGCGGGAAACGACGTCGGCCAGATTGACCCGCAACTTCAGATCGCGGACGCAGGTGGGTTTGATGACAGGCATTGAGCGGCGGCGCGCCGACCGGCGCGAAGAATGCACTTTCAACCGGGGGGGGCTGCTGTCAAGTTTCCCGCCCGGTTTAGGAAACATCGCCCGTTTCCAGGCTACTTATGGTTATGCGACTTTATCTTTTAGCGGCCCTGCTTTTGGCCAATTTGTCCACCGCTTTTGCGGCGGAGGCCCCTGCGCCGGCCGCGCCGTTGCCGGTCTGGGAGACGACCTTGCCCGATTTCAGCCAGGTTGAATATAATCAGGCCGTTGAGCGTTTGATCGCGGATTTTGAAAGCCGGACCGACCGGCGGATGGTGCCGGGGGAGAAAGGGAAGGTCGGTCTAAAAATCTATGCCGATTCCGGTCCGGGCATGGCCACGCCGATGCCTCTGGTGCGCGCGGTGATCAATGCACTTGAGCGCCGCGGTTTCGCCAAGGAAAACATCTTTTTGGTCGGTTTGAATCAATTGCGTCTGCGCATGACCGGTTATCTGCCGTCGATGGCGAGCGCCGAATCGGCCTTTCCGGGGCATCCAATCTTCGTGTTGGAGTCGGGCCGCTACTTCGATCCGGTGTGGTTTTATGACAGTCCGCTGCCGCAGCGCTTCGACCCGATTTTTGTGGAAAACCAGACCAAGGGCGTGGAGGCGGATACCTCCAAGGATCAGGATCGCAAAAGCTTCCTGGCCACGCCGCTTTTTCTCGAAGCCGATTTTTGGATCAATCTGCCGGTTTACACCGATCACCCGACGCTTGGCATCAACGGCTCGCTCGTGAACGCCACCCTGTGGAACGCTTCGAACACCGCGCGCTTTTTCCGCAGTCCGGCCAATGCTCCGGCGGCGGTGGCCGAGATGAGCGCCATCCCCGAATTGCGGCAGACCTGGGCTTTCACCTTGGTCAGTCTGCAGCACTATCAATACATCGGCGGGCCCTTCTTCAATTCGCTCTATTCGGTTTCCGAGCCCAAACTGTGGCTCAGCCGTGACCCGGTCATGCTGGATGCGATGATGCTCGAACGCATCAATCGCTGGCGCAAACTCTCAGGCTTCAATCCCGTCTCCGAGGAGATCCGCACCCTGGAATTCGCCCAGCTGCTGGGAGTCGGCGTGGATGATCCCAAGCAGGCCAAGATTATCGAAGTCCCGGAATAAACCGCTTGTCAGCCGCGCCGCCGGCCGCGAAATTCTGTTCCGATGACCTCACCGTATCTGCCGTTTTTCATCCAAGCCGTGCTGGCTGGTGGCATTGCTGCCGCGATCATCATCGCCACGCACCTGTTCGGGCAGCGCGCCGCGAAAAACAAGATCAAAGACTCCGCTTACGAGTGCGGTGTGCCGGCGGAAGGCATCGTGCATTCGCGCTTCTCGGTGAAGTTCTATGTCACGGTGATGCTCTTCATCCTGTTCGATATCGAAGTGGTGTTCCTGATCCCGCTCTGCTTCGTGTATCGTGATTTTCTGGCCCACAACATCGCGATCTTCTGGCCGGTCATGTTCTTCATCGGCGTGCTGGTGCTGGGACTCTTTTACGAAATCAAAAAGGGCGCGCTCGAATGGGAGAAGTGAGCGCGCGGTGCGATTAAAGCCGGTGCGGCGACAGGACTAACCCCATGCGGCTCGAAAAAATCATCGCCCGCAGCCGCATTGTTGACCTGCACAGTGTCACGCTCCGCGGCGCCTTGGAGGAGTTGCTGGCGGTTTGCGCCGAGCGGTTCACTGATCTGAAACCCGACACGCTCTTGCGCGGCCTGCTGGCCCGCGAAAGCACCATGACCACTTATCTGGGTTCGGGGGTTTCACTCCCGCACGTGCGGGTGAAAATGAAGCGCCGCTACGTGCTCGCGATCGGGCGCAGCCGTGCCGGTGTCCGGCACGAGGGCGCCAAAGACGATGAGAAGGTGCACCTCATTCTCATGTTGTTGGCGGGAGAAAATGCCCGCGACTACCTGCAGGTGCTCGCGTCGATCGCGCGCCAGGTGCGCGAACCGGAACTGGTGGAGAAGCTGACCAGCTCGCCGGATCTCGACACGCTCTATGAGCGCCTGATCGGCGGGTTTGGCAGCATCCGCCCGGTGCAGGCGCAGCAAAACCGCACCAACCGGCTGATGTTTCAAGAGGCGCAACGCGTGGCGCGTGGCGCGTCCTGCCAGGCGATCATGGTTTTCGGCGATACATTTGTCGGCGGCATTCAACCCGGCACGCTGCGCTCGCGCATGAAGACCATTTTGGTCACGCGCAATCCCGTCGAGCCGAGCGAAGATCAGCAGGATTTCAACGTGACCCTGCAGGTGCGCTCGTTCTCCAGCCAGCGCATGGCCCAGCTGCGCAGCGCGATCTTGATGGCCCTCACCCACGGGGTGCTGACCTTTAACGACCGGATTTGCTGCGTCGGCGGCGTGGCGGGCAGCAATCAATTCGACACCCTGACGGTCGTCGAAATCGACCGCGAATTCCAAACCCTGCTCACCGGCCGGCACGATTTGGTGCCGGAGGACGTCAAACCCGAGGTGCTGGAACGCGTCATTGGCGTCGCGACGGAGCTGGCGGTCGAGGGACGCGAAGGCAAACCGGTCGGTTGCCTGTTTGTGGTGGGCGATATCGACACCGTGCTTAAATTCGCCAAGCCCTTGGTGCTCAATCCGTTTTACGGCTACAAAGAGGAAGATCGCAACATCCTCAATCCGTTCATGGATGAGACCGTGAAGGAGTTTTCCTCGATTGACGGCGCTTTTCTGATTGGGGGCGACGGAGTGGTGGAGTCCGCGGGCAGCTTGATTCAGGCGGTGGACACCGAACATGCCCTGCCCAGCGGATTGGGGAGCCGGCATGCGGCGGCGGCGGCCATCAGCCTCCAGGCCCAGTGCATCGCGATCGTGGTGTCATCCAGCAGCGGTCAAGTGACGCTTTTCCGGCGGGGCGTCATGCTGCCGTTGACCGAAAAGCGTCACTGAGGCTGCATCGAACTTTGGAGTTGCTCTGCGCCGGGCGCGGGCTTTGCTCTGACCCTTCACTTTTTAAAACCATGCAAGAAAACATTATCCTCGAATGCACCGAAGCCCGCAAGGAGGGCAAGCCGGTCTCCCGTTACCTCAGCTCGCGCAACAAGAAGACCGTGACCGAGCGTATCGAGAAGAAGAAGTATAACCCGCACCTGAAGCGCCACACGGTGCACAAGGAAATCAAATAAGGGTTTCCCATCCTTTGACGAAACCGGACTTCGGTCCGGTTTTTTTGTGCCCGTTCACTGGGGGCAAGGCCCCGCCGGACCTCAGCTGGTCGCTTTCGGGTGTTTGCCGGCGCCGGTGCTGTGCAGTCGGCGGGCCGCCCGCCAGCCTTCGCGGTGCTTGCGGATCCAATCGAGCAACGCGCGCTCAAAACCAATATCGTAGCCCAAGCGCTCGGATTCGAGCCACTTGTGCTTCAAAATCTCCTCCCGCTCGGCGAGAAATTCCTGATACAGGCTCGATTGCTTGACGAACTCGCGCGAGGAGTCGGGTTCTTGGGCAGGTAAAGTCATTCCTTGGCTGGTCAGGGTTTATCAGAGCGACGTGGTGCGCTCTGTCAATGCCGACAATTTTTCACAGTCGTTATGTTTGTGACACCGGCTGGCGATTCAAACTGTTGAGCAGGCCGGCCGCGATGTCGTGAAACACGTTGGCTGCCTTGCCTTGGGGGTCGCGGACGACGATCGGCTGGCCCATGTCGCCGCCTTCGCGAATCTCCGGCAGGAGCGGCACCTGGCCAAGCAGCGTGGTGCCCAATTTTTCGGCCGTCGCGGCGCCGCCGCCGCTGCCGAACAGCTCGTGGCGGTTGCCGGCGGGATCGAGGAAATAGCTCATGTTTTCCGCCACGCCGAGCAACGGGACGTTGACCTTTTGAAACATCAGCCCGCCCTTGCGCGCGATGTTGGTCGCGGCGGTTTGCGGCGTGGTGACCAGCACGGCGCCGTCGAGCGGCAGGGTCTGGACGAGTGAGAGTTGCGCGTCACCGGTGCCGGGCGGCAGATCGATCAGTAGCAGGTCGATTTCGCCCCACTTCACGTTTTGGACGAATTGCTGCACGGTCTTCATGATCATCGGCCCGCGCCACACCACCGGGGTGTTGTCATCGACGAGGAAACCCATGCTCATGACCTTCACGCCGTGGTGTTCCATCGGGATCAACATGGCGTCGGCGCCTTCGCCTTCGATCTCCGGCCGGCCGTTCAGGCCCATCATGAGCGGCACGCTCGGACCGTAGATGTCGCAATCCATCAACCCCACGCGACCCGGCCGACCCTGTTTTTCGAGCAGTTGCGCCGCCGCACAGGCGAGATTGACCGAGAAAGTGCTTTTGCCGACTCCGCCCTTGCCCGAGGCCACGGCCACGGCGTGGGCGATGCCCTTGGGGCGTTGCGCGCCGGCGAGATTGCCACCCGTGCCGCCGGGGGCGCTGGCGGATTTGACCGGGGTTACCGCCACATCGATGATGGTCTCTTTCACGCCCGGCACGGCGCGCAGGCATTGATCCACCTCGGTCTTCAGTTGCAACGGCACCTTGGGATCACTGGTGGTCAGTGCCAGCGATACCTTGGCGGTGCCATCGATAAACGCCGCCGAGCGCACGAGGCCGAACGAGACAATGTCGCGGCTGAAGCCGGGATACTTCACTTGCTTGAGGTGGTTTTTGATGTCGTCAGCGGTCACAGCGGTGAAAAATGGGAACTGGAATGAAATAAAGTTGTTATGCCTAGGTGGCGTGTAAATAGAAATGCCCCGGCGATCAACCTAAGCCCCGTTTTCCCTCATGCAAAATCTTCTGCGTATTTCCCTCTTTCTGTTTTTCGGCCTCAGTTTGGTGCAGGCCCAGCGCGACATCGGCCAAGTGAGCATCAGCGCCGACATCAAGACCGTTTCCGTGCGCGTCTCGGCGAATGTGCCCGAACTGAACAATCTGGCGGTGCAGGCGTTTTCGGCGCACGGTCGTTATCGGGTCGTGGCCAGTGGATTTTCCTACGACATCCGATTCGCCCAGGTTTCCGGCAACCAAGTGCGCGTGGACATCAGCCGCAGTTCGGGCGATGTCGTGCACTCCGAAACGGTGGCGGGCAATGGTCCGCGTGATGCGCTGTTGCGCGCGGCGGATGTGGCGGTCGAACGCACGAATGGCGTGGGTCTGAAGGGTTTCTTCGCGGCCAAGCTGGCCTTCATCGGCGAACGCACCGGCAAGAAGGAGATTTATGTTTCCGATCTGTTCTTCGGCGACGTGAAACAAATCACCCGTGACAACGCGCAGGCGCTGACGCCGCGCTGGTCACCCGACGGCACCAAGCTGATTTACACCAGTTACTTCCGCTCCGGTTTCCCCGATATTTTCCAAATCGATCTCAATACCTATCAGCGCACGACTTTCGTGAGCTTCAAAGGCACGAACAGCGGTGCGCGTTTCAGCCCGGATGGTCGTCAAACGACCATGGTGTTGAGCGGCGAGGGCAACGCCGAGATTTACGTCGGCAACGCGCAGGGCCGCCAGATCCGTCGGCTCACGCGCACGGATGCGGTTGAGGCCTCGCCGTGTTTCTCGCCGGACGGTTCGCGCATCGTGTTTACGTCCGACGCCGCGGGCGGTCCGCAGCTTTACGTCATGTCGGTTGCCGGCGGCAGCATGCGTCGCGTGCCGACGAACATCAGCGGCTACTGTTCCGAGCCGGACTGGAATCGCGTGGATGCCAACAAGATCGCGTTCACCATGCGTATCGGCAGCGGCTACCAGATCGCGCTCTATGACTTCTCCAAGGGCGGCGCGGCCAAGCAGGTTTCACATGCCGCGTTCGACGGCATCGAGCCGTGCTGGCTGGCCGATGGCCGTCACTTGGTCTACACCGCGCGCGACCGTCGCACGAGCCGCATCTGTATTCTCGATACGGAGACGGGCAAAAGCACGCCGATCAGCCCGGCCAATTTCGGTCCCACCTTGCAGGCCAGCGCTTGGTGGCGCTGAGATTCAACGGATCACAAAAAAGCCGCACCCGTGAGGTGCGGCTTTTTGTTGAAGTGCGATGTCGCTCAGGCGGTGGCCTTGGCGAACTTTTCGGCGACGGCGTCCCAATTGACGACGTTCCAGAACGCGGCGATGTAGTCCGGGCGCCGATTCTGGTAGTTCAGGTAGTAGGCGTGTTCCCAGACGTCGAGGCCGAGGATCGGGCGACCTTCGATGCCGGCGACGGCCTTGCCCATGCGGGGGCTGTCCTGATTGGCGGTGGAGCCGACGGCGAGCTTCTTGTCCGGCGTGACATAGAGCCAGGCCCAGCCCGAGCCGAAACGCGTGGCACCGGCCTTGGCAAACTCTTCCTTGAACTTGTCGAACGAGCCGAAGGTGGCGTTGATCGCGTCAGCCAATGCGCCGGAGGGCGTGCCGCCCTTGCCGGGGCCGAGGATCGTCCAGAAGAACGAGTGGTTGGCGTGACCGCCGCCGTTGTTGCGGACCGCGCCGCGAATGGCCTCGGGAACTTTCGAGAGATCGGAGATCAGTTCGTTCACGCAATCGGGGCCGGTGACGTTGGCCGAAGCGAGCGCGTTGTTGAGATTGGTGATGTAGGCTTGATGATGCTTGCCGTGGTGAATCTCCATCGTGCGCGCATCAATGTGCGGTTCGAGAGCGTTGGCCGCGTAGGGCAGCTGGGGGAGTTCGTATGCCATGTTTATCGTTCTGTTGGAGTTAATGTTAACGGGAAAGGACAACTTGCATCGACTGTCTGATTCGTCAACCGCCCGCTGTGTCTTCGTCGATTCGTTTCAAACGAAAAAAGGCCTGCAACAATTCGCGACACTCCGGCTCCATGATTTCGCCGGCGGAAATTTCGAGATGATGATTCACGCGGGGCAGGGCGTTGAGATCGGTCGCGCCGCCGAGGCAGCCCATCTTCGGATCACGCACCGCGTAGCACACGCGTTTGAGGCGCGACATCAGCGTGGCGCCCGAGCACATCGGGCAGGGTTCCTTGGTGACGTAGAGCGTGCAGCCGTCGAGCCGCCAGTCGCCAATCGCGTTGGCCGCCTGCGTGATGGCGAGCACCTCGGCGTGGGCCGTGGGATCGTGCGCGGCTTCCACGGTGTTGTGGGCGAGGGCGATGATTTCGCCGTCGCGTTCGATCACGGCCCCGATCGGCACCTCGCCGCGGCGCCACGCGTCGATGGCCTGATTGTAGGCCAGATTCATGAAAAACGCGTCGTCGCGCACCAGTTGCGACGGGAAACGTTTCTCAAAAGGACACTCGGGGGCGGGTTTTCTGACTGAATCCATGGGTGGTCGGTGACGGCGTCCCGCGGGTGGCGCCACGGGTAAAGCCTTGACTTACCGGGGGCTTCTAGGGCTTACAAGTGGGTTTTACGACCTTCGAAACCTATTTATGCACCAAGTCCACGTTGTTCCGTCCCTCCTCATTGTATGGCAGATGTAAATTCGATTGAGGTTGAAGGAAAGGTCGTCGCCGTTCTCCCCGGCACCATGTTTAAGGTCGAGTTGTCCAACGGCCACGTTGTGTTAGCCCACATTTCGGGCAAGCTCCGCAAGCACTTCATCAAGATCGCCACGGGCGACACGGTGAAGATGGAAATGAGCCCCTACGATTTGGAAAAAGCGCGCATCACCTATCGCGTGCGTGAGCAGAATCATCGCCCCGGTCCGTTCCGCCGGCGCTAATTCCATCCGGCCATGCCGGAGAAATCATCTAGTCGTCGTTCCGCTGCATCGCAGGCTGCGACCGGATTTGCCGAGGATATTGAAGGCTTTCTGAGCTTTCTGAGTTTGGAGCGCGGCCTCTCGCCCAAGACCCAGGAAGGGTATCTCAACGATCTGGACCAGTGCGCGGCGTTTCTCGCCAAGAGCGGGCACCAAGACTGGCGCACGGTCTCGGGCGAAGCGGTCGCCAAATGGATTCACAGTCTGAGTGGGGCGGAGTATGCGGTCAGCAGTCTTGCGCGCAAACTCGCGGCCTTGCGCGGCCTTTCACGCTATCTGCAGCACGAGAAATTGCGGGACGACGATTTCACCGCGCTGCTGCGCACCCCCAAGCACGTGCGCAAGGTCCCGGGCACGCTGACCGCATTGGAGGTCGAAAAATTGCTCGCCGCGCCGACCGGTGGCGATGCGCACGCTCTGCGCGACAAGGCGATGCTCGAACTGTTTTATTCCAGCGGCCTGCGCGTCTCGGAACTCTGCGGATTGACGATTCAGCAAATCGACCTGCATCACGGCTTCCTCCGGGTATTCGGCAAAGGGTCCAAGGAGCGGGTGGTGCCGATCGGTCGCAAGGCCGCCGATGCCATCGCCGTGTGGCTCGAATCCGGCCGGCCGCATTTCGTGAAGCCGCGCACCGGGAGCACCCTGTTTCTCAGTGAACGTGGGACGGCGCTGTCCCGCGTCACGCTTTGGGTAATCGTCAAAAAATACGCGCGCCTCGCCGGCATCACCAAGCCGGTCAAACCGCATTTGCTGCGGCACTCGTTTGCCACGCACCTTTTGAGCGGCGGGGCGGATTTGCGCGCGATCCAGGAAATGCTCGGGCACGCCAATATCGCGACGACGCAGATCTACACGGCGGTCGAATCGAAACGGCTGATCGATCAGCACGCCAAGTTTCATCCGCGCAATCGCGGTTGAGTCGGGTTCAGTAACCCATCTCGCGCAGCTTCTCCTCGAAGGTGCGCTGTTCGATTTTTGCGCGGGTGTCGCTGCTCCAGCGCACCCGGCTGTCGTTGTCACTCTGGGCTCGGCGGCGTGCATACGTGTCCCATTCCAAGCCAGCCATTGCACGGGCCGCGTTTTCATCCGGCGCCCGACCGCCCTTCAGAAATTTGTCGTATTGGTTGTCCACGTAAGCCTGCCGGGCTACCTGATTGTCAAATGCCTCCGGCGCAGCAAGGCGGTCATTGGTTGCCGACGAAGGGGGCGTGTTGCAGGCCGTGCCGGCCAGCGAAAGGGCAATCAAAGCGGCGATGACCGAGGGACGGGTCATAATAGGATGATGCTCCGGACCGGCCCGCGGGTCAAGGCCGCGCGCGCTTGACGCCAACGGCGCGACGGCCCCTCTTTGGCCCATGGCCACGCCGACCGAACAGAATTTTCAAGATTACAAAAGCGCCGAAAAAAAGGCGCTCGAGATTGTGACCGCGATGAAGTCCGCCAGCGCGAAAAAAACCGACATCGAGCTGGCGCTGCTGGTGGCGATCTTCGAATTGCACAAAGGCTCCCTGCCGCCCCAAACAGTTGGCAACATCGTGCAGGGCCACCTCAAGCAGATCATTCCGTTCTACCAATCGAAGCAGCAGCCGAACGGATGAAGTGAGGCGGGCATCGGAATCCCCGCCCGACCGTTTCAGTCTCCCGCGCCCTCGAGGATCAGGCGGATGGAATCGAGGCGCAGGCGGGATTGTTCGATCGCAGTGCGGGTTTGGCGAACCTGCTTCTTGGCGAGATCGATTTCTTCGGGCCGCACATTGTCGTTGAGTTTGCCGAGCGTGACCAAGCGCTGGAGTTCGGCGGTCAGCGTGGCGGCGGCGTTTTCGCGGGCGGCCTGCCGCAGGGGTTGCGCCAGCGCCTCGGCGCGCTCGGTGGCGCCTTCGAGCAGGTTCTTGAGCAAGTTTGCGTTGAAGCCTGGTTTCTCCAAAAAGCGCGGCAGGGGGGCGTCTTCGAGATCGCGCGCGAGCTCCGCGGGATCACGTTCGCTCGTGAGGTCATGACCGTGAATATCGACGAGCACGCGAATCGGGGTCGGTGCGAGAAATTGATCCACGTGCCAGCGGGAGTCGCCGACGGTCTCCAACACGAAGACGGCTTCCAACAGGAGATTGGGCCGGTCGGCTTCGAGTAAACAGAATGCCGTGGTGCCGGCGGGTGATTCGATCAGCAGGTCGATCGTATCCTGCACGAGGGGATGGTCGGCAGTGATCAGACGGATGTCTTCGCGGGCGATGGCGCGCTCGCGCTGGTAGGTGGCGAGCATGCCTTCACGCGGAATGGACGGGAAGGCCTCGACGTAGGCGTGATCGGCATCGAGGTGCACGTCGCCTTCCTCGTGATCCGTCACGCGCACCCCGAAGTGATCGAGCAGGTCGGTGAGAAAACCGCGCAGTTTCGGATCGGTGTCGGCGGCGCGGACCTTGGCGATGACTCGCTGGGCGGCGGCGGCGTCAAACGAGTTGAGTTCGAGCAACCGGTCGCGGCCCTGCTTGAGCTTCTGGTTGAGCGTGGCGCGGAATTTTTCCGTTTCCGCGATGAGCTTCTCCAGTTTGGCGTGCGCAGTGGCGTGATCCTTCTCCTTGCCGAACTCGGCGGCGAGTTTGAGCAGGCGCTCATGGTAAGCGTCGCGATAATCGTTGCCGCCGTGCAGCGGGGCCTCGAACGCGTCGAGCCCGAGGTGATACCAGCGGGCGATGGCTTCATCGGCACCGCCGACGAGATACGGCACGTGGATGCGAATGGTCTGCGTCTGACCGATGCGATCGAGCCGCCCGATGCGCTGCTCGACCAGGCCGGGATTGAGCGGCAGGTCGAACAGGACGAGGTGATGGGCGAATTGGAAATTCCGGCCTTCGCTGCCGATCTCGGAACAAATCAGGACCTGGGCGCCGGTCGGTTCGGCAAACCAAGCGGCCTGGCGGTCGCGCTGCACGAGCGGCAGGCCTTCGTGGAACAGCGCGAGGTTAAGGTTGAGCTTCTCCTTGATGGCGGCTTCGAGCGCGAGGACCTTGCGTTCGGATTTGCAGATGAGCAGCACCTTCGCGGCGGTATGCGATTTGAGGAATTTGAGCAACCAATCGACGCGCGGGTCGTCCTTGAACGAATACCGAATCTCGGCCTCCGCGCCGGTTTCCTCGGCGTGCATCTCGCGGGCGACCCGCGCGAGCAACGTGGCGGAGGCGCCTTCGATGGGGGCGGGACAATACAACCGCTTGGGGAAACCGCTCATCGCCGCGCGGGTGTTGCGGAATACCATGCGGCCCGTGCCATGTTGATCCAGCAAGGTGCGCAACAGCGCGTCGCGTGCACCGGATTTTCCGGCAGTGAGATCGGCGAGGTGCTGGGCGAGCCCTTCCGGATCGCGGTCGAAGATTTTTTTCAACGCGGCCTGGTCCTTGGCGGTGAGCGGCTGATCCTCGATCAAACGATCGGCGATGGCCGCGACGGATCCGAAGCGTTCGGTCTCTTCGAGAAAGGTTTGATAGTCGTCGTAGCGATGCGGATCGAGCAGACGCAGCCGCGCGAAGTGGCCGGTCAACCCCAGCTGGGTGGGCGTGGCGGTGAGGAGCAGCAGGCCGGGGGTCTTTTGCGCGAGCGCCTCGACGAGTTGATAATCGGCGCTGGACTCCTGGGGCGTCCAACCGAGGTGATGCGCTTCGTCCACGATGACCAGATCCCAGCCCGCGGCGACGACCTGCTCGCGGCGCTTTTCGTCGCCGGCCAGAAAGCCCACGCTGGCGAGCGCAAGTTGGCTGGAGAGAAACGGGTTTTTCTCGGGTTCACTTTCCTCGCAAGCGGCGCACCGGGCCTCGTCGAAGATGGTCAGCCACAAATTGAAACGCCGCAGCAGTTCGACGAACCATTGGTGCACCAGCGATTCGGGCACCAGAATCAGCGCGCGTTTGGTGCGGCCAACCGCGAGCAAGCGTTGGAGGATCAGGCAGGCCTCGATAGTTTTGCCGAGACCCACTTCATCCGCGAGCAGCACGCGCGGGATCTGCCGGCGCGAGACTTCGTTGAGAATGTAGAACTGATGCGGAATCAGGTCGATGCGACCGCCGAGAAACCCGCGCACTTCCGATTGGCGGAGCTGCGTCTGCATTTTCAGCGTGCGATGCCGCAGGTCAAAAACCTCGGCCGGATCGGCCTGGCCGGCGAGCAGGCGTTCGGCGGGTGAACTCACGCTGGTCAGATCGGACACATTGGACTCCGGCACGGTGACGCCGCCGCCGGAGTAGACCAGGAGGCCGGCTTCCTCGGTGACGGTTTCCACGGTCAAAGTCCGGCCGTCGCGCGAGGCGATTTTGTCGCCGACATTGAACTGCACGCGTTTCAAGACCGGCGTGCCCCGGGCGTAGATGCGCTTTTCGCGCGTGGCGGCGAATTCGACCGTGATCCGGTTGTGATCGAGTTCCGTAACCGCACCCAAACCGAGTTCGGGTTCGCGTTCGCTCATGCATCGTTGTCCGACAAAATCCAAAGCCATAGTCCCATAAAAAACGCCTGTTTGCCCAGCCTGACAAACGCGATTTTTGATCCCGGGCGCCGCGTGCTGCTTTTATTCGGCGGCGCTGCGTTCGAGCATGTAGAGTGCGTCGAGCGGCGACAGATCGGCGCGGGCTTCGAGCTTCTGGCGGATGAACTTGAAAGGCAACGCGATGCGCTCGGTCATCCACGGCGATTGCGTGCCAAAGGCGCTGAAGGATTCACCTTGGTAGAGTTTGCGCCGGATGGAATGGATGGCGTGAATAAAATCGCTGCGCGCGAGGTCCGACTTGATACCGTCCACCGGCGCGATGATCTGGCCGTTGCTCACGGCGACCTCCATGAAGGCCGCGTAGGGATTGCCGAGGCCGGTGTTTTTCATCTGGTCCATCGGGTTGATGATGCGAAACCGGATGAGGTGGTTGCGGATTTCCGACGTGGCATCCTGCCGCGTCTGCAAAAACGGATCGCGCGAGAGCCCGCCTTTGACGATTTCGTTAAGCAGGCCCACATCCTCGCCGATCAACTGGCGGAACAGCACCAGCATGTCGACGAGGTGGTGATTGAGCAGCATTTGCAACGCGCCGTAAAAAAGCGGTTCACGTCCGTGCAGGCGGTCGAGCAAGGCGCGCACCGTCTCCGTGCGTCGGATCAAACCGGCCGTGACCGTGCCGGCTTCGTGCGCCTCGGCCAGCTGCCGGGCGGCGCGATGCGGGGTCTCGGAGGCGAGCACCTGATCGATCAGGTGTTGTTGTTCCGGCGAAACGGGGCGCACTTCTCCGGCGGCGGTTTTGACGAGATCCTCCAGCCAGTGCGTCGCGGCATGCCGATGGGCCGTCGTGACATAATAGAGTTCGTGACTGTCGTCCTCCGTCGTGCCGGTTTCATGTGGGAAGGGCGCGTCCGCCAGCAACTCGCGCGCCAGCGCGTTGGCCTCGGCGTCGCCGACCGGCAACGCAAACACCGCCCAAAGCCCCTCGGCAATCTCGTGATTGGCCCCGAAGTCGCGCTGCTGCGGGCGGATGAATTCGATCAGGATTTCTGGAGCGACTGAGCAGGGCATGCCGGGGTGTTTTCCTTAGGAAGGAAAGGTCTCTCCCATAGGCCTTGGCAAGCCTTGGCTGTGCATTCGTGATTCAGTTTTCCTGTGTCGCCGGACGATTCAACCACGCGGCCGGCACGGGCACTACGCAGATGTTCATGGTGCGGTTGTCGGCGGAAAGCATGGCGGACTGAAACTGCACGCGCGTGCTGTCGGCGCTGAAGGTCGGGTGAATGTGATCGGCGGCGGTTTCCTTGTGCCCGGCCGTCAGGAGCACGGTCTCGCCAGTCGCGCGATCGATCAACCAGAGGTTGCGCGCGAAGTCATCTCCCACGGCCCAACGCCCGTCATGGGAGCCATGGACGTGCCAGTAACCGCTGCCCTCGGCGGTCTGGCCGATGATCCGCATTTCACGAGTGCGCAGATTGACGATGCCGAGCCCGGTGGGCTTTTCCCGCGTGCCGCAGGGCCCCCATTCATCATCCGTGCCAACCGGCCGGTGCCCCATGATCGCGATGGCGACCTCGTCTTTGGTGATGACGGCTTCGTGCGTGACCCATTCGTAATCGGCCTCGGGGTAAAGTGGACGCAAGCCGGTGCCGTCGGCCCGCACGGTCCAGGTGCGTTGCGGCGATTTGCCGCCGGTTTCCCAACAGAAAACGATTTCGCCCGGCATCCATGGATTCGTCTGCACGTGGCCGATTTGAAATGGCACGGACACGATGTAACTGACCTCGCCGGTCGTGAGGTTCATCTTGGCGAGGCCGGTCGGACCGGCGCCCATGTTGCGCGGCCCGAAGTTCGGTTCGATTTTGGTATCAGGCGGCAGGTGACTCGCGGCGAATTCCTTGCCGGCCACGCGGAAGTAGGCGAAGTCCTCGTTCGGATCGATCGCCACGTCGCCGACCGCGCCGTAGGCGGCCGGGATGACGCCGACGACGTGTTCATATTCCGTGGCCTCGCCCACCGTGCCGGCTTCGCTGTCGGCGAAAAGCTTGCCCAAATCCACGCGCACGATCTGCGCTTCCTTGGGCGCTTCGCCCGGCTTCGCCGCCGGCGTGGCGGGTTCGGCTCCGGTCATGGCCGGCGGCGGTCCCACGTCGCCTAAGCGCACGAAGTAGAGATTCATCGTGTGGTCGGCGAGGCAGAGCATGCCGGTGTAGCCGTTTTCGGTGACCTGCACGATGTCGCCGGTCTTTTCATTCACGGCCATGGCCTGGCCGCGCACGCGGTTGGAGCGAAACACGACCCACTGGCCGTCGGCGGTCCACTGGTGATGGGTTTGATAGATCTTCGAATCGCCGCGCGGCTCGCTGGTTAGGAACGTGAGTTCGGCGCCGGTGACCGGGTCGATCACGATTTTCTTTTCGGAAGGAAAGCGGTCGCCGATGCGGGCGGCGGCGACCAACGCAAGTGAGGCGGCGATGGCCAAGGCCAGCGACGAACGAAGCAGGTGAAATCGAATCATGACGGGGCGGGGTTGAGGTTGGATGCAGTCAATGCCGTCCGCCCGAAATGAAAAGCCGTGCGAATTCTGACAATTCGCACAGACGCCAATGCCGGCTCAACCCACCCACGCGCGGGCGTTGTAGAACAGCTGCATCCACGGCGAATCTTCGCCCCATTCGCGCGGGGCCCAACTCATCGCGCAAGTGCGGAAGACGCGTTCCGGGTGCGGCATCATGATGGTGACGCGGCCGTCGCGGGTCGTCAGTGCGGTCATGCCGTGGGGCGATCCGTTGGGGTTGAGTGGATACGTTTCGGTCGGCGCGTGGTGGTTGTCCACGAAGCGTGCGGCGACCAGCCCGGAAGTGCTGAACGCCTCGCCGGCCGTCGCGTCGGGGAACTCGGTGAATCCCTCGCCGTGGGCGACGACCACGGGCAGCACCGAACCGGCCATGCCGCGCAGGAGCACACTCGGGCTTTCCTCGATTTTGAGCGACACGAAGCGCGCCTCGTAGCGTTCGCATTTGTTCTGCACGAAGCGCGGCCAGTGATCGGCGCCGGGGATGATGCTGTGCAGGTTGCTGAGCATCTGGCAGCCGTTGCAAACGCCGAGAGCGAACGTGTCCGCGCGCGCGAAGAACGCGGCGAATTCGGCCCGGGCGCGGTCGTTGAACAGGACGCTCTTGGCCCAGCCTTCGCCGGCACCGAGGACATCACCATAACTGAACCCGCCACAGGCGGCGAGACCGCGGAAATCCTTGAGCGAGACCCGGCCCTCCAGCACGTCGCTCATGTGCACATCGACGGCGCGGAACCCGGCCCGGTCGAAGGCCGCGGCCATTTCGATCTGACCGTTGACACCTTGCTCGCGAAGAATGGCGACGGCGGGCCGATCCTTACTGGAGGCAATCGCCGGCCGCATGGTTGTGAGGTCAAAAGTGAGTTTCGGCGTGATGCCGGGGTTCTTGGGATCGAGCTTGAGCTGGTAGTCCTGTTCGACGCATTCCGGGTTGTCGCGGAGCGACGCGATGCGGCGCGTCATGTCGGACCAGAGCGCGCGCAGATAGAAGAGGTTTTCATCAATCAGAAGTTTCTTGTTCTGCGTGACGCGGAAGGTGTGCGTGGCGTTGAGCGTGCCGAGGCGCGAAACGCAGGCTTTGAGGCCGTGCTGCCGGAGCACGAGGTAGACGTCGTCGAGATCGGCGGCGCGCACTTGGAGGACCGCGCCGAGTTCCTCGTTGAAGAGCGCGGCAAACGGTTCGTGCAGGTGCGGGATTTCGAGATCGACGCCGGTGTGCCCGGCGAAGGCCATCTCGGCGACCGTGGCGAGCAAGCCGCCGTCGGATCGGTCGTGATAGGCGAGCAGTTTTTGTTCGCGGCCGAGCTGCTGGATGGCGTTCCAGAAATTTTTCAGATCAGTAGCGTTATCAACATCCGGCGTGGCTTCGCCCATCTGCGAAATCGTTTGGGCGAGAATCGAACCGCCGAGACGGTTTTTACCGCGACCAAGGTCGATCAGCAACAGCGCCGAATCGGCCTCTTGGGCGAGCTGCGGGGTGAGCGTGCGGCGCACATCCGTGACCGCTGCGAAGGCGGAAACAATCAGAGAGATTGGGGCGGTGATGCGTTTCGCTTTTTCGCCGTCCTGCCAGACGGTGCTCATCGACATCGAGTCCTTGCCAACGGGAATCGTGATGCCGAGGGCGGGGCACAGTTCCATGCCGACGGCCTTGACCGCGGCGTAGAGATCGGCGGCGTCGCCGGGCACGGCCGGTGCGGCCATCCAATTGGCGCTGAGGTTGACCTTCCCGAGATCGCTGATTTGCGCGGCGGCGAGATTGGTGAGTGCTTCGCCGACGGCGAGGCGGGCGGACGCGGCGGCGTTGTTGACCGCGACGGGGGTGCGTTCGCCCATGGCCATCGCCTCGCCGGTGTAAACGTCAAACGCGGCGGCGGTGACGCCGCAATCGGCCACAGGCACCTGCCACGGGCCGACCATCTGGTCGCGCGTGATGAGCCCGCCGACCGAGCGGTCGCCGATCGAGATCAAAAACGTCTTGTCCGCGACGGTCGGATGCGAAAGCACGCGCTTGAGGACCTCCTTGAGCGTGACCCCGCGGAGCTCAAGCGGGTGCTGCGGACGCACGAGCGATTTTTCCTGACGGTGCATCCGCGGCGGTTTGCCGAGCAGCACCTCGAGCGGCAGGTTGATCGGCGTGTTGTTGAAATGCGGATCCTCGACCACGAGGTCCTTGCGCTCGGTCGCCTCGCCGACGATGGCGAAGGGGGCGCGTTCGCGGGCGCAGAGTTGCGCGAAGGTGTCGATCCGGTCGGCGGGAATGGCGAGGACGTAGCGTTCCTGCGATTCATTGCACCAGATTTCGAGCGGCGACATGCCGGGCTCGTCGTTGGGGAGTTTGCGCAGGTCGAACTTGCCGCCGCGGCCGCCGTCGTTGACGAGCTCGGGCAGGGCGTTGGAAACGCCACCGGCGCCGACGTCATGGATGAACGAAATGGGATTGTCGTCACCCATCGCCCAGCAACGGTCGATGACTTCCTGGCACCGGCGCTCCATTTCGGCGTTGTCGCGTTGCACGCTGGCGAAATCGAGATCCTCGCTGCCGGAGCCGCTGGCCATCGAACTGGCGGCGCCGCCGCCGAGACCGATGTTCATGCACGGGCCGCCGAGGACGACGAGTTTGTCGCTGGGGTTGATCGCGCCTTTTTGGATGTGTCCCTCGCGGATGTTGCCGAGGCCGCCGGCGAGCATGATCGGTTTGTGATAACCGCGGATTTCCTTGGCGTGCGTGTCCTTGCCGGTGGCGGGCACCTCCTGTTCGAAGGTGCGGAAATAACCGTTGATGGCGGGGCGGCCGAACTCGTTGTTGAACGCGGCGCCGCCGAGCGGGCCTTCGATCATGATGTCGAGGGCGGAGACGATGCGGCCGGGTTTGCCGTGGTCTTTTTCCCACGGCTGGACCGCGCCGGGCAGGCGGAGATTGGAAACGGTGAAACCGACGAGACCGGCCTTGGGCCGGGAACCGCGGCCGGTGGCGCCTTCGTCACGAATCTCGCCGCCGGAACCGGTGGCGGCGCCGGGGAAGGGCGAGATGGCGGTCGGGTGATTGTGCGTCTCGACTTTGCAGAGAATATGAATCGGTTCTTCGTTTGCACTGTATTCGCCCGTGCGCGGATCGACAAAGAAGCGGCCGCCGCGCGTGCCGGTGAGGACGGCGGCGTTGTCCTTGTAAGCGGAGAGGATGCCGTCGCTGTGCAACTGGTAGGTGTTGCGGATCATCGCAAACAGCGACTTGTCCTGGGCGACGCCGTCGATCTCCCACGTGGCATTAAAAATCTTGTGGCGGCAGTGCTCGGAATTGGCCTGCGCGAACATCATGAGTTCGATGTCGTTGGGGTCGCGCCCGAGTTTGGTGAACGCGGCGACGAGGTAGTCGATTTCGTCCTCGGCCAGTGCGAGGCCGAGCTCGCGATTGGCGGTTTCGAGCGCGGCGCGGCCTTGGGCGAGCACGGGCACGCTGGCCATCGGCTTGGGCGTGTCATGCCGGAAGAGCGCGGCGCAGTCCTCGATCGTGTTGAACACGGTCTGCGTCATGCGGTCGTGCAAGGCGGCGCGGATGGCCTGCAACTGCGCGGCGGAGAGGGTGCTCAGCGGCTTGGCGAGCGCGGCGTTGTCGATCGTCAGCGTGTAGGCGACGACGCGTTCGATGCGCTTTACCTGGGTCAGGCCGCAAATATGCGCGATGTCGGTGGCCTTGGACGACCACGGCGAGATCGTGCCGGGTCGCGGGGCGACGACCTGCAGCAAACCGGTGGCCGGGGCGGCTTTGCGCGTCGGGCCGTAGGTGAGCAATCTTGCCAAGACCTCGTGCTCGCGGTCTGAGAGCGTGCCGCCCAGCTCACACACATGGACGAATTCCGCGGTGACGGCCCGGACAGGCAGCTTGGCGCCGGTCAGGTCTTGTAACAGCTTGGTGAGACGAAAGGGAGAAAGGGCCGGTGAGCCGCGGAGAATGAGCATGGTCGAAGCCGTGATGTTTTCCATGCCAGCGCGGGCGTCAAGGGATGGAATCGGCGCAAGTCATAATCCTCGGTTTTTCGTGCGCTGCGCCGGGGCCAACCCGGGCGTTGGTTGACAGCAAACGGTTCCATGATCAGAACCGCGCCGTGATTTCCCCTGCGCTTGAACGCAGTTTACCTCTGCTGCGCTGTCCCGTGACCCGGGAGCCGTTGACTTTGCTCGAATCCGAAGAGCTGGCCGTGATGAACCGGGCGCTGGCCGCCGGTCAATGGAGGCATCGGGATGGATCAAACGTGGCCGAGCCGCTGAGCCTGGCGTTGGGCACGGCCGATCGACGGTTGGTTTATCGCATCGAGGACGAAATCATCTGGCTGCTTGCCGACATGGCGATCGTGCCGGCAGCTGAGGCGGCGGGCTCGGATTTGCCGCCTGAAAAACGCGTGGTCCGGGCGTTTTACGATGATTTTGGATGGGCCAAAAGCGAGGACGGCGTGTTCAACGACACCAAGGCGTTTACCGAGGTGGGTTCGCAGGCGAGGGGCTACCGGCGCAAATGCAACACTCGCATTGGTCGCTGGCTGAGTGGTGGCGCCGTTCTGCTCGATGTGGCCTCCGGAGCCATTCCGCATCCCGAATATCTCGATTACTCGAACGGCTACGAAACCCGCATCTGCATGGATTTTTCCGTCCGCGCCTTGCGCGAGGCACGGCAAAAACTGGGCGACAAAGGCCTCTATGTGATCGGAGACATCACGCGACTGCCCCTGGCAAACGGTGCGGTGGACGCGGTGATCTCCCTGCATACGATTTACCATGTGCCGCAGCCCGAGCAAACCGCAGCGGTCGATGAACTCGTGCGGGTGACCCGACCCGGTGGCCGGGTGGTGATCGCCTACGTCTGGGGCTATTCATGGGCCATGAACACAGTCTTTCGAGTGCGCGGTTGGCTGGGCTGGCTGAGGCGCATGGGTCGTCCGTCACCGGTGGCGGCAGAGGCGGCCGCGGCACGCGATACCGGCATGCCTGACTTGTATTTTCATCCCCAAAATTATGACTGGTTTGCGCGGGAAGTGGCCCCGCGGCATGACGCCCGGCTGCGCGTTTGGAGCGCGGTCAGCACCGCCTTTCAAAACCGCTTTTTTGTCCCCGGGTTTGCGGGGCGTCTCATCCTAAGGCTGGTGCTCGCGTTTGAAAGCCTGTTGCCCTGGCTGGCGGGCAGAGTGGGGCAGTATCCTTTGTTCGTGATCAACGTGAAGGCGGGCCGTGCGTTTTGTGACGAAAAGGATAAAAGCCGTTGACGATTCGCCCGGGTTGAACGCAATGGGCGCTTTAACGCCCGTGAGGACTTGGTATCACCTGAAACGATCTCCTAAACGCCGCCTTTCCCCCGGGAAGACGCTGGAACACCCGGGTGCGACGTCATGAGCGACCGGATCACCCACGAATGCGGTGTGGCCATGGTGCGGCTCCTCAAGCCGCTCTCCTATTATCAGGAAAAATACGGGTCGCCGCTCTGGGGTTTCACCAAGCTTTTCCTGCTCATGGAAAAGCAGCACAACCGCGGCCAGGATGGCGCGGGCGTGGCCTGTGTTAAGCTCGATGTGCCTGCGGGCGAGGCGTTTATGTTTCGCGAACGCAGCGTCAAAGCGAACCCCCTCGACAAAATTTTCAAAACCCTGCTCGCCCAATACAATGGCAAGGTGGACGCCGGGGTGATTCATCCGGAATTTCCGGACACCGTCAAAAAGTCCTTCGATTTTGGCGGCGAATTGCTGATGGGGCACCTGCGCTACGGCACCAGCGGCGGCTACAACATGTCGTCGTGCCATCCATTTTTCCGCCGCAGCCCGTGGCCGACGCGCAATCTCGCGCTTTGCGGCAACTTCAACCTCACCAACACGACCGAACTCAACGCCTCGCTAACCGCGATGGGTCAGCATCCGATTTTCGCGACGGACACCCAAGCCGTGCTCGAAAAGATCGGTTTCTTCCTCGATGAGGAACACGAGGATCTCTACCGGCAACTGCGCGGCCAAGGCCTGGCCGGCGAGGAAATCTCCCAGCGCATCGACATCGATCTCAACCTGAGCCGCGTGTTCACCCGGGCTTCGAAGAAGTGGGACGGTGGTTACACGCTTTGCGGTCTCACCGGCAACGGCGACGCGTTCGTCGCGCGTGATCCCTCGGGCATCCGGCCGTGTTTCTATTTCAAGAACGACGAAGTCGTGGCCTTCGCCTCCGAGCGCGCCCCGCTCATGACGGTGTTCGATCTCGAAGCCGACCAAGTGAATGAGGTCACGCCCGGCCATGTGCTGGTGATCAAAAAGCACGGCGCGATCACCGACACGGAGTTCACGGCGCCGCTGCCGCGCACCGAATGCACGTTCGAGCGCATCTATTTCTCCCGCGGCAACGACGTGGACATCTACCGCGAGCGCAAGGCCCTCGGCGCGCGGCTTTGCGATCAGGTGGTCAAGGCGATCGACCACGACTGGGGTAAGAGCGTGTTCGGGTTCATTCCCAACACCGCCGAGGTCGCATATTACGGACTCATGTCGGCGCTGCGCGAACGTCGCCGCAGCGAGGTGAAGCACGCGATCCTCGAAGCCAGCAGCGCCGGCAAGCTGACCGAGGCGATGCTCGACGATCTCATTCTCAACAACTGGCCGCGCAGCGAAAAAGTCGTCAGCAAGGACATCAAGCTCCGCACGTTCATCGGGCAGGAGAACATGCGCAACCAGCTCGCGAGCCACGTTTACGACATCACCTACGGTTCGATTCACCCTGGCGACAATCTGGTGTGCGTCGACGACTCGATCGTGCGCGGCACCACACTGCGCAAATCCATCCTGCGCATCCTCGCCCGCCTGCATCCGCGCAAGATCGTCATCGTCTCCACCGCGCCGCAGATCCGCTATCCCGATTGTTACGGCATCGACATGTCGCAGCTCGGCAAATTCATCGCGTTTGAAGCCGCGATCGAACTGCTCAAGGAGCGCGGCAAATCCACCTTGCTGCAGGAGGTTTACCAACTCTGCCGGGACGAAGTCGCTCGCAAGGACAAGGCGTCGGTCAATCACGTGAAGCGCATTTACGAATCGTTCACCCCGGAGGAGATTTCCGCCAAGATCGTCGAACGGGTTTCGCCCCCGAAGAACGGTTGGGATGGTCAGATCGAGGTCATTTTCCAAACCGTGGAAAACTTGCACGCCGCCGTGCCGCATCACACCGGCGACTGGTATTTCACCGGCGATTATCCGACGGCCGGCGGCTACCGTGTCGTCAACCAAGCCTACATCAATTATTACGAGAAAAACGAAGGCCGCTCCTACTGACCTCTTTTCAACCACGAATGGACACGAATTCTCACGAATAACCATGGCCCCGCGACAGACAGTAAATTCGTGTTCATTGGTGTCCATTCGTGGTTAAGCAACGGTTTTGATAATGTCACTTTCCTACGAATCATCCGGCGTCAGCTACGATCAGCTCGATGCCTTCAAGCGGGCCTGTCAGAAGGCCGCCAAGACCACCGCGCCGCTGTTGCAGGCGCACGGCTACGCCGAACCGGCCAACACGCGCGGTGAAAGCTGCTATCTCATGGAGGCGGCCGATCACTTTCTCGCGCACGTGGAGGAAGGCCTTGGCACGAAGAACCTCGTGGCTGATGCGGTTTACGCGCAATCAGGCAAACAATTCTACCGCGAGGTCGCGATCGATACGGTCGCCACGATCGTCAACGACCTTGTGACCTGCGGCGCACTGCCGACCTCGGTGGCGATGCATGCGGCGGTGGGCGACTCGAACTGGTTTGCCGACGCCCCGCGCATGCAGGCGCTGGTCGAGGGTTGGGCCGAGGGCTGCCGGCAGGCCGGCGCGGTCTGGGGTGGCGGCGAAACGCCGACGCTCAAAGGCATCGTCAAACCCGACGCCATCGTGCTCGCCGGTTCGGCCGTGGGCCGCATCGCGCCCAAGTCCCTGCGCATCACCGGCGGGGTGCAGGACGGCGACAAAATCATTTTTCTGGCGAGTTCCGGCGTGCAGACCAACGGCCTGTCGCTCTGCCGGCTGATCGCTGAAAAACTCCCGCAGGGTTACGCCACGCCGGTCGGTCATGGCGATGATCGCACCTACGGCGAGGCCTTGCTCGCGCCGTCGGTCATCTACGTGAAGTTCGTGGCCGAGTGCCAGCAGCGCGGCCTCAAGCTCAACTACGTCGCCCACATCACCGGTCATGGCTGGCGCAAGATCATGCGCTTGGAGGAACCGTTCGTTTACGAGATCACCGCGCCGCGCGAACCGCTCGCCGTGTTCAAGTTCCTGCAGGCAGCCGGTCCGATCACCGAACGCGAGATGTATGCCACCTACAACATGGGCGTCGGATTCGCCGCTTACGTTTCCGCCGACATTGCCGAGGCCGTGGTTGCCGCCGCAACGGAGTCCGGTTACGATGCGTGGATCGCCGGCCAGGTGAAAAAGCAGGGTGACCGCAAGGCTGTCGAAGTGCCTTCGCTCGGGATAACCTTTGAAGGCGACACGCTGCAGGTGCGTTGACCCGCCGACCGTCGAACATGACTGAGCATCCGCGTCTCCTGCTTACCGCGGATGCCATGCCCGGCCTGCGAAGGGTGGCGGATTTGCGGCGTGACATCGCGTCGGGTCCGGTGCGGGAAATCTGGCTGCGCGTGCTCGCACGCGCCGAAGCGACACTCGGTCGTCCGCCGATTCAACCAGGCGATGACGGACTGCCCGGTCGCCCCCCCAACATGGTGCGGCATCGCAATCCCGATTATGTGGTGTGTCACGAGGCGGGCCAGCGGTTGTTGCGGGCGGCGTTGGCGCATTTGCTGACCGGCCGGGCCGAGTTCAAGGCGGATGCACTGGTCCAGATGGCCGCGCTTTTTGATCCTCAGCAATGGCCCGATTGGATCGATCAGGCTCACTGTTCTTTTGGTTATGAGGCGGATTTGCGCACCGGCATGCTGTCGCAGTCGGTTGGGTTGAGCTACGATTGGCTGGCGCCTGCCCTGTCCGCGGATGAACGCGCCTGGGTGATCGAAGGATTGGATCGTCGCGGAATTCAACCGATCCTGCGCTCGCTGGCACTCGATCCTTGGTGGATGCACGACAAGAACAATTGGATGACCGTGATCCTGAGCGGCCTGGGGATTGCCGGCATGGCGTTGGATGGCGAGCACCCCGACGCGGCGCGCATCATCGCGATCGCGGTGGAGAAAATCGAAGGTTACCTTTCGATTTACGGTCCGGAGGGAGAGTTCAACGAATCGGTCAATTATGCCGGCGCGAACCGGCTGCCGGTCGATTTTTTCAACATGCACCGCTATTGGAGCGGCGGCCGCGACAATCGTCTGAGTCGCACGCCGTTTCCCGAGATGTGCCATTGGGTCATGCACACGACGCTGCCGCCGGGCCGGGTGGTGAGCGTGGGGGACTGCCATCCGGAGCGTCCGGCCAACAACAGCTACGTCGCCGCGGTGGCGGCGGCAGCCCGGGACGGCGTGCTGCAATGGTTTTACCGGCAATACGAGGAAAAGACCGACGATCCGTATTCGCTCGTGACCTACGATCCGACGGTGCCGGAGGTTTCGCCTGATGCCGCGACGGTGCCGACCTTCAAGGCTTACGGCGCGCAAGGGCGCATTGTGGTCAGCCGCAGCGATTGGTCGCCGGTTGTCGCGGCCTGCATCGTCCACGCCAAGGCCGGTCGCGAGGAAAATCATGAACACAACGACGTCGGCCAACTCTGCATCGACGGGCGCGGGGAGCGGCTGATCATCGATCCGGGTTCACCATCCTGCTATCCAGCGGACTTTTTTGAGGATGCGCGCTGGGAGTATTACAATGCGTCCATCCGCGGACACAACGTGCTCATGTTCGACGGTGAGGAGCAACGCCATCCCCGCAAGCAGCGCGGAGCGACGGTGGACAATGCGCGACTGAGCGGGGACTTCGTGCATGCGGAATATTTTCCCGGGATCGGGGCGGCATGGGTCATGGACTTGAGTCCCGCCTATGCGGACGGGCAATCGGTCCGGCGCACAGTGTTGCATTTGTATCCCGGCGCGGTGGCCGTGCTCGATGAGGCGACGCTGCCTGTCGCCAAGGACATATCCCTGCGCTGGCACACCGTGGATCGGGCCGAACCGGATGCGGCAGGTTCGTTCAAGGTGCGGGGGCAACGGGCCAGCATCGCTGCTTGCATCAGCCGGCTTGATGCCGGCGGGATCGCTTTCGCACGCAGGGAGCAGGCGTATCGTGCGCCGTATGACCGCGACCGCATGGGCGATCCGTTGGAGCAACGCCACGAAAGCTACGTTGAGGCCGTCATGCACGGTGCCCGCTGCCGCGTGCTCACGTTGTTCAACGTGCAGGATGGGCGCGATCCTGCGGCGGTGTGGACGCCGTGTGGAACCGGCTGGGGCGTCGGAGACGTGACGCTCGATTTGGCGCCGGACAGATTTGAACTGACCTCGCCGCGAGGTTCGGTCAGCGCGCCGATAGCTCCGATGTGATGGCAGAGCCGCTTAGCGGCTGTCAGGAGACGGCTGGTTCGCCAGCGTGCGGCGTAACAGGCGCGCGTTGGCCTCGTGCTCGAAATCAGCCTCCCACAGAACGTCGCGTTTGGTGGCGGCGTCATCGCGGGTGGGGGAATCGGTGTGTGCGAGCCGATCGAGGGCGGCGATGATGGTTGCGTTGCGTTGCACGGTTCCGAGCCGTGACTTGATGTCGCGTTCGGCATCCGAGCGCATGGCTTGATCGTAGCCGCTGCGGATGGTTTCAACGTAGCGATCGACCGCTCCGTCGCGTTGATCGGCCAGCAAGTATTGGTTGGCGAATTCGAATTGGGCGATGTCGCCGGCCACCCGCGGCTCGTAACAGGAAAGATCGAAGCCGAGTTGATAACCGCCCTCGGGGTCGGACAGATAGGGTCGCAGGTTGGGGTGCGGTTCCACGCCCATGACCGACGGCGTCCAACGCGAGTTTTGCGCGAAGATGCGGTTGCCCGGTTTGCTGGTGGCGAATTTCAGGAAGTCGAGCGCGCGCGCCTTGTTGCGGCCGTTGACGGCGAGACCAACTTCAAAGTTCGAAGTGTAACTTTTGTCCTCCGAAGGACCGAGCACATTGGGGCCGTAACGGGGGGTGGACGGAGTGGGTGCGGGGGCGCGCATCACCCCGAGCGGAAAGTCGATCTGCTGCCGCACGCTTTCGTCGGAATTGCTGAAACTGATCAGCGTGAGCGCGCGCCCTTGGGTGAAATACATGTCGGCGTCTTCGCGGCCGAGTTGCGTGTAGCCGGGCTGCATCAAGCCGGCGAGTTCGTTGATCATGGCGAGCTGATCCCGCACCTGCGGGTGGTCGAGAGTGAAACCACCGTTCAGCCAGCCGATGGTTTGCTCGGTGTTGGAAAACCGCAGGGTGCGCGTGGTGTTGAGCTGCATGGTCAGACGCTCGGTCTGCGTGCGGGCGAGCAAGCGAAACAACACGGGCGCATGATAGGCGGAGCTGGCGATGGGATGGATGTCCCGCTGGTGACGCTCCGCGTAGGCGCGCGTGTCCCGGCACATTTTGACAAATCCCTCATAGGTTTGCGGCCACGGTGCGTCGCCAAAGATTTCGCGATAGAGATCGAGATTGATCAGGAGTCGCGTGGTCGTGCGCGTAAACGGCACGCTGTAGTATTCCAGCAGGGTGTCGTTGTAGGAGTTGCGCATGCCGGAAGGAAACGTGTTGAGCCAGGCCACGTTCGCGAGGTCGGTGCCGGCATTGTAAGGATTGGGCTGCGCGAGTTCGCCGGTCAGCGGTGCGATGTAACGCGCCAGCCGGTCGTCGGTGCTGCCGGCATGAATGGCGAGCAGTTCGGGTGTGTCTTCACTGAGCAATTGCGTGATGAACCAGCTGCCATACAGCCGGTGCGGGACATCGATCTGCACGACGCGGACGTTTTCGCCACGCTGCCGGCAAACCTCCTCATAAGCCCGCGCCAGCGTGTCGATGGCGTCGCGGGTTTCCAAAAAAATATGCGCGATGCGAATGACTTCGGCTCCGTCATCGCCTTGCCGCACGGGGCGATGCGTGAATTGCCAAGCGATCAAACTCGCCGCGGCCAAGGCGATGAGGAGGCCGGTGAATCTGCGGGAGTATTTCATCGGCATGGCGTGGACCCGCTGACGCTCTTGTTCAGTTCGGCAGCTCCGGGGTCAGCTCGTTGATCACGGCCGCGGGAATTTCATCGAGCAGGATGTGCTCTTTTTTGAGGCCGTATTGGACGAAATGCCGTCCGTCCACGTGCAAGTATTGCGGCATGGAAATGCCCGTTGCGGTCGAGGCGGTGAACCCGTCGGCGGGTGGCGTTTCATCGGCCGCCGCCAGGATGCGGGGCGGGCCGAAGAGCAGGCCGGCGTTGCGCGTTTCGCCGGGGATCTCGCGGGCGATGGCAAACCATTGGGGGTTGCGGGTGCGGCAGCCGCCGTCCCACACGTGGGCCGCGCCTTTGCGGGTGCCGTCATTATTGGTGAACAGCAGGAGAAATCGTCCGTCCGGCAAGCGCGCGATCGGACACATGGTGTGCGGATGCTCGATAAACTCGCCTTCGGGCCCGTAGCGCAGGCGCTCGACCGGGGTCCAGGTGCGGCCTTCGTCGTGGGAAATCGTATAGCCGGGCGAACCCAAGTAGGTGCGCACGACCCCGAGCCAGCGTCCGTCGGCCAACGGCACGACGGTGAGCTCCTGCGCGTTGGATGCGATCTCCTCGGGATGCCCGCCAAACGCGGCGGCGAGACGGCGCACGGCGGGATTGGCGCCGTGACTCATGATGCTGGCGCGCATGCCGCGGGTGCCGGGCGGCAAAAGCGAGAAGCGCAGTTTGGCGGGATCAGATTCCGTCAGCAGGTTCTCGCACCAGAGCAGCGAGGTTTCGCAGCAGCACAATTGCCAGAAGCGGCGGACGGCGCCGTTGCGGAGGCCTTGGGTAAACGGCAGGACCACCTGTCCGCCGGGCATGACCTGTGGCGGATGATTGAGGTGGGCGTGGATTTTGTCGGGAAAGGCGCTGATGTCGCGATCGGGGATGGCGATGGGGGTGATGGCTGACCACGTGGCTCCTTGGTCATCGGACCAAAGGTGGGCGAAGTGCCCGGCGTCGATATCCGGCCCGCAATGCGAGATGTGACCGCCATCACGCCGACCCTCGTGCAGAAACAAATAGAGCCGTTCGGAGCCCGGCACCGCGAACGGGCAACCGTAGGACCGGCGCACCGTGGGCGTCGATGAAGTGATGGCCACCGGCTCGCTCCACGTGCGGCCGAGGTCGGTGCTTTTCGCGCAAACGATACGTTCATCCACCGCGCCCTCAAACGAACCCTGACTCCAAGTGACGAACCAGGTGCCGTCTGCCAGGATGACCACGCAGCTGGATTCATTTTTGCGCACGGCGGCGAGGGCCGGCGGGAGATCGCGGCCCGACATGGCGGGATGGCGGTAAATATCCGCGTAAGCGAACGGGCGTTGCTCCATCTCCTCCATCAGTGGTTGGGCATTCATGCGGGCGTGGTTGTTTTAGGAAAGGGTTACACGTGGGTGCTGTCTTGAAGCAACTTGAGCATGTGAAAGCGCGGACAACGCTAGCAAAGCGTTAAAGCGGACATCGGGGGCGAAATCCGGACATGGTCCGCGATGGGCGAACCTCCACTAAGTGCGGGCAAAGTCTCACGCTGCCGCGAAGGGTGACCCGGCGGGACGTTGATAATTGCCGCGGAAGCTGTGGTGCCCGCTGGGGCCTTCCGGCCGGGCGGTGCGGCCCGCGAGGATTTGCATGCGAAACTTGTTGGGTGTGCCTTGCAGGTGCGTGCGAAACAGTCGGCAAAAATAACCGACATCGTTGTATCCGAGTTCCAAGGCGATGGTTTTTACCGGATAGTCGGTGGTGGCGAGCAGCCGTTGGGCGATCTGCAATTTTCTCTCCAGAATGAACAAGCCCAGCGACATGCCGCTCTCTTTTTGAAACAAACGCGAGACGTGACGCACACTGTAGTTAAAGTGCTGGGCGATGTCCTCCAGGTGCAGGGGCTTGTAGACGTTTTGATTAACGTAGTCGACGATCTGCTGGTATTTGGAAATCGAGACGGTTTCAGGAGTGAGGGTGGAGATCGTGACTGGTGGTGCGAGCACATCACCCGGCACGGCCAATTCGAGAAACTCCTCCACGAACAGCTGGAAAAGGGTGTTCAATTTTTCCGCGAGCAGTGGGCAGCGTGGCACCCGGTGCAGGGCTTCCCAGATCGAGCGATGAATCTGTGCGTGCGGCGTATTTTTGCCCAAGCCGAATTGGCCTTCGGCGGCGCGCTTTTTCAAAGTATCCAGCAGCTCACTGCCGGTCTTGTTCAGGGCGCTGACCCGAAAGTGAAAGCCGGCGATGGAAACCGGTGCCGTCACCATGCTCCACCGGTGCCGCAAGCCCGGCGACATGTAATAGACATCACCGGCGCGAATCTTGACGGTGTGATCGGTGGTCTGGAAGTTGAGGCTGCCTTGGCACAGCAGGTTGAGCTCAAACACATCATGCTCATGCCAGAGTGAACTGTGGTTTGCCTCCAGCGGACAGCAGTAGTGGAAAACCTGTGGTGCCCACCGCAGTCCGCGGATTACCCAAGACGAGGAATAATCGACGTGATGCAGGAGCAATTGATTGCACAGGTGAAAATCCCGCGCATCCGCCTTGGTCGCCGGAGTGATCGAACGGGGTGGGGCTTGAACTTTCACGCGTTCAAACAAGTTCAATGCCTGGGAAGCAGCAAGACTTCGTCCATTCTTGCGCACGCATGTCCGGATAGTCCCATGGCGGAAAGGACCGAAATCGCGTATTTTGCTGGGTAAATCGGCCGCCGATCCCTGAATGCTTCTGAGCGTGTGTCAGGTTTCTCGTCGGACCTGATCGCCAGCGACCATGTCTTTTCATTGGTTACCCGTTCATCCCTGAATTACCCATTTCCACGCTCTCTTCGGCGGCGGAAAATCGAACGCCTGCCTGCTTTTCGTTCTCCCAATACCCGACTCTCCCATGGAAAAACCTGATCCCGCCGCCGTGCCCACCACTACCCGCGCCCAAGTCGAGCTTGAGTGGCATGATGTGACGGACTGGGGGGTGGAGGGCCGGGTTTGGGCTGTTCAACCGCGGCAACGCTATTTCGATCGGTTGCCAGCCGCCGCCGAAGCGGAAACCCGCGGACTGCTTGATTTCTTCGGCAAGTTCAGCGTCTGGGACATGAGCCGGTGCAGCGCGGGCATGCGCGTGCGATTCGACAGCAATGCCACGGCGATTCACGTGCGCTACGATTTGCGCACTGCGGAGCTCGCCCTGCCGCACATGCCGGCGACGGGCGTCAGCGGGGTCGACCTCTACGCCCGCGTCCCCGGCGAACCTTGGCGCTACGTCTTGGGAAGCAAACCCACGTCGCAACAGGTGAACATGCCGATCGTCGTGGGACTGGAGTCAGTGGAGCGTGAATTCGCGCTCTATCTGCCGCTGTATAACGGCGTCGAATCACTTGAGATCGGCGTGCCGGTCGGTGCGAGTTTCAAGGGGGTCGCGCCGCGCGGGAAGCCGATCGTATTTTACGGAACTTCCATCACGCAGGGTGGGGTGGCCTCGCGTCCGGGCATTTGTCACACCGCGATTTTGGGCCGGCGGTTGGACCGGCCGGTGCTTAACCTGGGTTTCTCCGGCACCGGAAAAATGGATCCGGTGATCGGACGCTTGCTTACGCAGGTTGATGCCGCGGCCTTTGTAATCGAATGCTGCGGCAACATGCAGCCGCAACAGATTCGCGACCGGTGCGTCCCCTTGGTTCAACAACTGCGCGCCGTGCATCCGAAGACGCCGATCGTGCTCGTGGAAGATCGCGGCTTCCCCAATGCGTGGATCGTGCCGGACCGGGCGGTTTACAATCGCGAGAACCACGCGGCGCTGCGCGAGTCGTTTGCGGCCTTGAATCAAGCCGGGGTGCCGGCGTTGCATTATATTGCTGGTGCGTCGCTGTATGGTGACGACACGGAAGGCTCGACGGATAATTCGCACGCCAACGATCTTGGTTTCATGCGCATGGCCGACGTGATGGAGCCGACCTTGCGCGCCGCGCTGGGCGCATAGCAGACCGCTATCTGCGGTGGTGATCCAAGTTGCATGTGGCGCGGCTTGGCCGTCGCCGCGGTGACTTTGCGGCGTGGGGAAACCGGGGTGTCCGGAGCTGTGCCATGGAAGTCCGCTTTGTCCCATAGCCCTGCGGACAAGGTGTGGTTAATATCCATGGCATCACCTGCGGCTGCACGGCCGCGAGGTCGAAACACACCCCACCTCACCATGAAATACTCCAAGCATCTTATGTTATCCGCAAGTTGGTGCCGCGCTTTGGGCGCCGCCGTCTTTGCGTGCCTTGGCCTGACCCTCAATCTGGCCGCCCAGCAAACCGAGCCCGCGGATGAAGACCTCACGCCCGCTGATGAAGCCGTGGTCAAGCTCGATGTCTTTACCGTCGAAGGCACGGCCGGGCAGAGCTACGGCGCCTCGAACCTGGCCTCGGCCACGCGCTTGAATACCCCGGCGGAAAATGTGCCGCAGTCGATCAGCGTGATGAACGCCAATCTCCTGCGCGACATCGGCGCGTATGATTTCGACACCAGCATTCGCTACACCCCGGGTTTGACCGCGCGTCAAAACGGTCCCGATGTCGGGATTCTGCGCGGGTTCATCGTGGGCAACCGTCACCGCAACGGCTTTTTCATGCCGCGTTACGAAACGGATACCGCCAATGTCGATCGCATTGAAGTGATCAAGGGCCCGTCGGCTTCGATTGCCGGCAATTCCGAGTCTGGCGGTCTGGTCAATGTTGTGACGAAGCGCCCGCAGTTTCAGCAGGCCAACTCCATCACCGGCACCATTGGTTCCTATGGTTTCATGCGCGCAGTCGTCGACAGCACCGGCGCGTTGACCGATGACGGCCGCATGGCCTACCGCCTGATCGCCTCCGGCACGGAGTCGGACACGTATCGCGACGAGGATCACCTCAGCAAGTTCGCGATCTATCCCTCGCTGCTCTGGAACATCACCGAAAAGACCAGCTTGCTGGTCGAAGTGGACTACCTGAAGGGCAACATCCCGCCCGGTTTCGGCGCGGTGTTCTTTGCTCCGGTCGACCCCGGCGCGCCCTTTGCCACCACGCTGCCCGCAGGCGTCACCCCCAAGGTTCAGACGGGACAGTGGGCCCCGCTCAGCCTGAACACCAGCGGCGAACCCGGCATGCACTGGTCGCACGACGTCGCGCTGCTCTTCACCACGCTGACGCATCGCTTTACCGACACGCTCTCGGTTCGTCAGGCGGTGTTGGCGTTCGACTTCAAAGAGGACCACTACTGGGCCACGGTCGACAACACCCTGTATTTTGACACGAACGGCAATCTCATGGCGCGGCGCGGCATGTTTGATCAACAGATCGACACCACCGGCTACCGGCTGCAAGGCGACATCGCCTACAAGCAGGAATTCGCTGACAACAAATTCGGTGTGGTTTTCCTCGCGGGTTACGATTACAGCGACACCAAGGATCGGAACACCTATGCCGCGGGCACGCTCGAACCGATCAACCTCGTCAACCCGAGCTACGGTCTGCCGCCTATCACGGCGCTGGCCCCGGCGGGCGACCAATCCAGCACGTCGGGTTCCGTGGGTCTGTTCGCCAATACGCAGATCTCGGCCCTGCAGGACCGGGTGATTCTCACCGCGGGTCTGCGCCGGGATTACAATCGCGCCGGCAGCGTGGAGAACCATCTCACCAACACCAAGGTGGAGCGCGCCAAGACGCCGACCATCGAGAGCCCGTTGTATGGTCTCACCGTCAAGCCGACTTCCTGGCTGACCCTTTACGGGGTGCACAGCGAAGCGGGCGCGGCGAAATCCACGATCCAGATTTATCCCGGTATTCCGGTGAACGATCCCCGGCAGATCCTGACGACGATCGAACCGGTCACGACGAACAACGAGTTCGGCGCCAAGATGAGTTTCTTCGATGGCAACTTTTCGCTGAACATCGCGAAATTTGAGATCGTGCAGAGTGACTTTGTGCGCCCGCAGACCGACTTCAGCGCCCCCGGCGGTTCTTACCGCATCATCGACCAAGGCACCACGGCCGATGGCTTTGAAATCGAATGGGCGGGTGACCTCACGAAGCAATTGATGGTATTCGGCGGCTACACGCACATGGAGACCAAGGTCCCGGCGGTGCGTCCCGGCGGTCTTGATGGCGAGATTCGCGGTGTGCCGGATCACAAGCTCCAGCTCTTCGTGCGCTACGATCTCATTGATCGCAAGGATCGCGGCGTCAGTTTCCGCGGCGGCATGGTCTATGAAACCTCGGCCTGGGGCATTGCGCAAAACACCTACCGGGTGCCCGGCGCCACGCGCTACGATGCCGGCGTGGACTTCCGCCTGAACGATTGGACGATCAGCGCGACGATCGAAAACATCACCGATGTGATTTTCCCGCAGGCGGCCATTGCCGCCGGCAGTAACACGGTGGACGGCCCGCGCGCCGGTTACGTTTCAGTTTCCCGCAAGTTCTGATCAAGACGGTGGTTTGAAACCGGGCCGGTCCGATGCTGAATCGGCCGGCCCGGCTTTTTCCCGATTGCCTTCAAATTCATAGCGTGCGGAAAACCTGTATGCCCCGACCGACTCCTCCTTGGCTTAGCCTGCTGGCGGTGGCGCTGGCGCTGACAAGTGCAGGTGAAGCGTTGCGGGCGGCGGAGACCGATTCGGACCAACTGATGGAAGTCTGGCGGCTCGCCGCGCAGGGGAGTTTTGCCGACGCCCAGGATGCTCTGCCGGCAACATCGCATGGGGCGGAGGCGCGCTTTACCCACGCGATGTTGCTGTTTAACCGTCAGCCACGCTCGGATGAAAATCTGGTGACCGCCGCCAATTTGCTCGCGGCGCTCGCGCGCGAAGCTGGCCCGGCCGAATTCAGTGCGCGCAGCCGGTATTTTCAGGCGCGGGCCGAGCTTTTGCGGGACCCCGATAGCCCGGAAGCGATGCATTTGTATGAACAGCTCTGGCGCGACTTTCCCGCAGAGCCCTACGGTCAGCGCGGATTGGTGAACCTGGTGTTGGGGGCTTTTTATCAGACCGAATCGCGTGATACCGTGTTGACCAGAGTGGCCGAAATCGAGGCCCAGGCGGCGCGACTGACCGATCCGGTGGTGCGCAGCCAATTTCACCAAGTCGCGGCGCGCGGCTATCTGCATCTGGGTGGAAACGATGAACGCGCATTGGAGCATCTGTTGCAGGTTGCGGCTTTGGGTGTGGCTCGGCGTGAAGCGCTGGGCGATTTGCACGTGAGCATCGGCCAGCTGGCGGGTGAATTGGGCCGGCCAGACATCGCACGCGAACACTACACGCGATTTTTGCGCGACTTCCCCAACGACCCGCGCGCTTACACCGTCAGAGCATTCTTGGCTGCATTGCCTGCGAAATAAAAATTATCCCTATGAAACGATCCACGGTTAATCACGTCATTGAAACCGCCAAGGAGGTCTTTGCGACCGTCGGCCTGGCGCTGCCGCCGTTTGCTCATTGGACGGTGGATGATTGGAAAAAGAAGGGGACCGAATACGACGAGATCCGGAAATGCCTCCTCGGTTGGGATGTGACGGATTTCGGGCAGGGCAACTTCGAGGTGATTGGCCGCGTGCTGTTCACCCTGCGCAACGGCGCGAAGCATTATCCCTCCGGCAAAGACTACGCGGAGAAGCTGATTCTCGATCCGGAAAACCAGAAGCCGCCGCGGCATTATCACCGGCACAAGATGGAGGACATCATCAATCGCGGCGGCGGCAATATCCTCGTGCGCCTGTGCAAGGCCGCGGCCGATGGACAGGAGTCGCCCGAGGACTTCACGATGCAGCTCAATGGCGTGACGACTGCGATCAAGGCCGGGCAGATTCTGCGCCTGACGCCCGGCGAGAGCCTCTGCATTCCGCCGCGCACGATCCATCAGTTTTGGGGCGAGGAGGGCACGGGCATCAAACTCGGCGGCAAACGTTACACAGTCAGCGGCGAGGTCAGCCGCGTGTGCGATGATTTCGATGACAACTGCTGGCTCGAACCCTGTGAGCGATTCATCACGTTTGACGAGGACGAGCCGCGCAAACACTACCTCGTGCACGAGTATCCCGCGGCGCAATCATGAGCGATTCGATCACGGAGAACGCTGACTACCGCGCGTTCTGCGAGGAGCGGCTGCAAGACCCCTATCCGTTGTTCGCACGATTGCGCGCCGATGATCCGGTGCACTGGTGCGCGCCGATGAAGCTGTGGTTGGTGACGCGTTACGATCTTTGTCTCACCGCGTTGAAGGACGAACGCTTCTCCTCGGATCGCACCGACATGTATGTGCAGGCGCTGCCGCCCGACCTGAAGGCCAGGGTGCAGCCTTTGCTCGATCACGTGGCCAAATGGATTCAGCTCACCGACGAGCCGGACCACACCCGGCTGCGCAAGCTCGTGAACCTGGCGTTCACCCCGAAGATGATCCGCCAGCTCATGCCGCGGATCCAGGGCTTGGTCGACGCGTTGCTCGACGAAGTGCGGCCCGGTGAACCCTGTGATCTCATCAGTCAATTTTGCCAGCCGCTTCCCGCCACGGTCATCTGTGAAATGCTCGGCATCCCGCTGGCGGAACGCGACCGCTTCCGCGAACTGGTGGAAGGGATCATGCATTTCAGCACCGCGGGCGGACCGAAGTTGAAGCACCACGCCGAGCACGCCCAGGAGTGCCTGCGTGAGGTCATCGTGCTGTTCGAACGCCTCGTGAGCGAGCGGCGCCGGGAACCGCGCGACGATTTGTTGAGCGCCTTGGTCACGGCCGAGGCCGACGGAGAAAAGCTCTCCAATGACGAGCTCTACGCGATGTGCGTCTTCGTGTTTCTCGCCGGTCACGAAACCACGACCAACGGCATTGCCAGCGGCGTCATGGCGCTGCTCACACATCCCGCGCAGTTCGCCAAGCTCAAGGCCGACGTCGGTGCGCACGTGCGCGGCACGGTCGAAGAAGCCCTGCGTTTCGAATCTCCGGTGACCCGCGCGGTGCGCAAGGCGCGCGAGGAAATCGTGCTCGAAGGCAAAACGATCGCCCCGGGCCAGCTTGTCGTTTTTCTGCTCGGCGCGGCCGATCGCGATCCGGCGGTTTTTCCCGAACCCGATGTGTTCGATATCACCCGATCACCAAACAAGCATCTTGCCTTCGGGTTCGGGGCGCATTTCTGCCTCGGCGCCGTGCTGGCGCGGATGGAGATGGAGATCGCGTTCCGCGCCATCGTCCGCCGGCTGCCGCAACTGCAACTTGCGACGACCGACCTCGCTTGGAAACCGACGATGGGCATCCGCGCGCTGACGCGGTTGCCGGTGCGGGTGACTGCGTGAGTCACCCAATCGTGAACGCGGGTGATTGAAGTTCGCAGGGTTTGACCTCAACCCCGCCCGGGCCTTGGGTGGCGCGGTCATGTTTATCAACCACGTGCACCTCATGCCCGGCGACATCCGCGAGGATGCCACCTTGGAATCGTTTCTGCGGGCCGTGGATGGGCTCGATTTCGAGGGAGCGGTCTGCTTCGCGCCGTTCAGCTATCAGTTTGCGCAGGCGGGCCGCACGGACGACCACAATGTCTGGCTGCGCGACACCATCGCGGGGCACCCGAATCTCGTCGGCTATGGCACGCTGGATCCCACCAAGCCCGCCGCGCCGCAGGTGGAGCAGATTGCCGGGCTCGGTTTTCGCGGCATCAAGCTGCATGGGCCGGCGCAGAAGTTCGCGCTGTTTGGCGATTGGGTGCGCGAGGCCTACACGACGATGGAAGACCACGGGCTGGTGGCGGATTTTCACATCGGCATGCACTGGCATCGGCTGAAGGATTACGATCCGCTGCTGTGCGACGAGATCGCCTGGCACCACCCGAAGCTTCGCATGGTTTTTGAACATGTGGGCGGCTGGCATTACTATCGGCAGGTGCTCGCGGTCATCAGCAACAACAGCCAGCGCGGCAACCATCTCTACGCGGGCATTGCCAGTGTGCTTGATCGCGAGAACCAGCGTTACTGGTATCTTGGCGAGGCCGGGGTTTCGGAGTGCCGCTGGCAGGTTGGGGCCGACCTCCTGATCTACGGCTTGGATTTCCCCTACAATCACGCCGCGCAATTGCGTGATCACCTCGCACAGATTGCCGCCTTTCCCTGGCCCCAAGCCGACAAGGACGCGCTCCTCGGCGGCAATCTCAAGCGTCTGTTGGGGCTGACGGACGGGCAGGCGCGCACGGTCGGTGGCGACGCGAATTGAGCTCAACCCTTCCACGCATATAACCGCACCGGTTCGCTGCGGCCGCGGACCGGATGATCGCCGCGATCGTTGAACAGGCTTTGAAGGTCGGTGGGCAGTTCGCCCCAAACGTGGTGCTCAATCACAAGATCGGCCGCGAGTTCCTTGGACAGGCCTTCGATGCGCGAGGCGAGGTTGACGGTGTCGCCGATGACGGTGTGCTGCATGCGCTCGAGCGAACCGATCTTGCCGACGACCAGCGGACCGCGGGCGATGCCGATGCCCAGTTTGAGCCGGGGCAGGCCGAGGGCGGCGAGCTCACCGTTCACGGTTTCGAGCCGCCGGAGCATGGCTTGGGCGGCTTCCACCGCGCGCGTGCATTCCTCGGCGGGTTGCGCGAGTTCGCCCGGTTCGACGTAGGCCAGCAGGCCGTCGCCGATGAACTTGTCCACGGTCACGCCGGTGCGACCAAGCTCTTCGATCATCGCATAGAAAAACAGGTTGAGCAGTTTGACGACTTCCTCGGGGCGGAGTTTCTCGGCGAGCGTGGTGAAGCCGCGCAGATCGGCCATCAGCACGGTGACCTCGGCGCGTTTGCCGTCGAATTTCAGATCCTCCTGCAAGACTTCCTCGGCGACGCGTTGCGAAACGAAGGCCGAAAATCCGCGCAGCAGGCGCGACCTTTCGAGCAGGCCTTGCGAAAGTTGATTCATGGCGCGAAACAGTCCGGGCCAGTAACCCCAGCTTAACTCGGCGCTCCGCCACGCAAAGTCTTCGCGCCCCACCGCGTCCAGATGCTTGGCCGCGCGACGGGCAAAGTCGACTTCGGCGGCCGCATAGAAGGCCATGACCGCTAATTGCCAGACCAACAGGAAGGCCAGCAATTGGACCATGTCGAAGGAGCCGCCGTGGCCGGTCATGGCCGGTCCGATCATGCTTTCCAAATCGGCCGACCGCACCACGAAGTGAGCGCCGACGGCAGCGGTGATCATTGCCGGGACTGCCACGCGCAGGGCCCCGCGCGTCCAGCGCGTGTTCGAGCTGATCGGCGCCGTCGGCCCGTTGGTTGCGGCCGTCGGCAGGATGGCCCACGCCGTGCCGTAATATTGCAGGATCGCCAGCAGAAGCGCCATGATGGCCAGCACCTCGGGTCCGCGAGAGGTGAGCGGCAGATCTTTCCAAGCCAGATAGGCGAGCAGCTCCACCACGGTCAGCGCGTAAGCGATCAGATAAGCGATCGCACTGCGCCGCGGCGCGGATTTTACGAGTTCCGGATCAACCGGACCGCCGGTGGCAAGCGCGCGAGTCAGCCGGTGCAGGAACAGCGTGTTGAGCACCAGCAGGTTCACCGCAAACATGACCAGGTAGCTGCAGCCGAAACGGAAGCCCAACGGCAGCAGGACGGGACACACCGCCAAACCATACGTGGAGAGCACGGGCACCGAGCCGGCCACGACCGCGGCCATGAGCAGGGCGACCAGGCGGATGCGACGGCGAACGTTCGGGGCAGTCATGACGGGGTGGGGAGCGGTGAGTGTTCTCCCTCATTAGAACCACCACGTCACGGTTTAATCCCGGTCAATTCCAAGCAAAGCTCTTGGGGCCCGCGCAGAAATCCGAATTCCCAGTCAATCGGCTGATCCGCCGTGCGAAAGGTTCTGGTGGCGGCGAGAATGGAGTTTACGGCAATCTGCATTTCGAGACGGGCCAGCGGGGCGCCGAGGCAGATGTGCGGACCGAAACCGAACGCGACGTGCCGGTTCGGATCGCGTGCGAGATCGAATTTATCCGGTTCGGGGAACTGGCGCGGATCACGATTGGCCGCGGCCAGTAGCATGAGGATAAAATCCCCCCGGCGCACCGACTTGCCCCCGACGGTGGTGTCCACGGCGGCGACCCGCTGGTCACGGTGAAAGGGCCCGGCGAAACGCAGAAACTCCTCGACCGCGTTTTCCATCAGTCCCGGCTCGGCGCGCAGTCTCGCCTGTTGATCGGGATGGCGGCTCAGCTCGAGCAATGTGGTCGTCAACAGGCGGGTGGTGGTTTCGTGACCGCCGAGCAAAATGGTGACAGCGGTGCCGAGGATTTCGTCTTCGGTCAGCGCATCGCCTGCACTGCGGGCGTGCACAATGAGCGAGAGCAGGTCATCGCGCGGTGCCGCGCGCCGGGCGACGATGCCTTTTTGCAGGTAGGCCCGCAATTCGAGCAGGGACTGCTGGGATTGCATGCAAAGCTCAAATCCAGGATTCGGGCTCTGCATGAAGCGAACGATCCCGGCGGACCATGCCGCGAAAAGCTGCACATCGACGACCGGCACACCGAACAGTCGCGCGATGACATGCACGGGCAGCGGATGCGCGAGGTCACGCACGACGGTCAGCTTGCCGGTGGGCAGTGCCACGGCCAGCACCTCAGCCACGAAATCCTGCACCATGTCGCGATAGCGACCGATGGTCGAGGGACGAAACACCTCATGCAACAGCCGTCGGATTCGGGTGTGACCCGGGGGGTCGATATTGATGAGCCCGTGCGCGTAGTGATCGATCAGCGGCTGGAGCTGCGCGAGCTGGTCCGCGCTGAACAGTCGGTGAAACAGGCCCGTGATGCGGCCGACATTGGAGAATCGTTTGGCATCCTGCAGGCAGGTCCGCACGTCGTCGTAGCGCGTGACCACCCAACAGTTCCACTTCTCAGACCACTGCACCGGATCCTCATCCTGCAGCCGTCGATAAATAGGAAAAGGATCGGCGGCGAAACCGGGCGTGTTGATGACATCATCCAGTTTCACGTTTGATCAGAGCCTGTCGTTTACGCCTGCACGTATTCCAACGGCGCGCGGTAACGCACGTCCTGCACGTCGAGGCGGCGGAGGTGGGTTTTCAAACGTGTGAGAAAATGCGCGAAGTCCGGGCGGTCCTGCGGGCACCACGCGATCTCGGCGAGCGCGCAGACGCGCGGGAAGGCCATGAATTCGAGGCGCGAGGGCGTGGCGATGTATTCGGTCCAGAGCTGGCCTTGCACGCCAATGATGTGTTTGGCTTGTTCGGCAGTGAGTTCCGCGGGAATGGGTTCGTAGCCGTGGACTTTGGCGAGCGGTGAATTGCCGCCGATCCCGAGTGGCTCGGTGCCCCAGTCCTCGGCCTGGTAGTGATCGAAATAGACGAACGGGTTGGGGCACATTATCGCGTCGTTGCCGTGTTTGGCTGATTCGATCGCGCCTTCGAGCCCGCGCCAGGACATGACGGTGGCGGTTTCGGCGAGACCGCCTTCGAGGATCTCATCCCAGCCGACGAGCTTGCGGTGATGCTTTTGCAGAATCGCCTCGGCCTGTCGGATGAACCAGCTCTGCAATTCGTGTTCGTCCTTGAGTCCGAGTTCCTTGAGGTGTGCCTGGGTGGCCACGTCGTTTTCCCATTGCGGCTTGATCGCTTCGTCGCCGCCGATGTGGAGGTATTCGAACGGGAACAATGCGACCACTTCGGCGAGCACGTCCTCGAGGAAGGCGAAGGTTTCCGGCTTGGTGTTGAACAGCGTTTCGTGAATGCCCCATTTGCAGCTCACAGGTTTGGCCTCGGCGAGCAGGCCGAGCTCCGGATAGGCCGCGATGGCGGCTTGAGCGTGGCCGGGCATTTCGATTTCAGGCAGGATGTTGACGTGGCGGGCCGCAGCGTAGGCGACCAGTTCGCGCACTTCGTCCTGCGTGTAGAAGCCTTCGATCGGTTTGCCATCTCCGCCGAGGCTCTGCCCGTTGCGGAGATTGACCGCCATGTGCCCGCGGGGGGATTCCCGGCGCTTGCTGCCGATCTCGGTGAGCTTGGGGTATTTTTTGATCTCGATGCGCCAGCCTTGGTCATCGACGAGATGCCAGTGAAAGACGTTGATTTTGTGCTGCGCGAGCACGTCGATGAATTTCTTGAGCGCGGGGAGCGGTTGGAAGTAACGCGAACTGTCGACCATCACGCCGCGCCAGCGGAAACGCGGGGCGTCCTCGATATCGGCGCAGGGCGCCGTCCACGGCAAATCGGGCCGGGGCTGGGCGTCGAACACTGCGGGCGGGAAAAGCTGCAGCAGGGTTTGCACGGCGTAGAACGCACCGGACGGCGCGGCGGCCGAAATGAGGATTTCCTGAGGCGCGACGATCAGTTGGTAGCCGTCCGGCGCGAGCGTGGACAGGTGGTTGAACTTGATCCGCGTCTCGCCGGGTTTGGCGTTCACCGGAAAGTCCCAGCCGGTGCAGGTGGCGAGGCGATCGGCGAGGAATTGTGCGCTGGAAAGCAGGGCCGCGGGCGCGTTGATCGCGGTATCGGCGCTGAGCACGAAGTCCGGTTGCGTGAGGCGTGCGGCGCGATTGGGTTGAGGAACAAGGGGAAGCGGGGCTGAGGACATGCGCTTCGATGCAGGCAGGGTAGGTGCTGGGTTTCGAGTCCGAATGAAGTGAAAACTTAACCATAAACAGGATTATTCAGTCATCAGGCGGGGGAATAATTGACGCCCGGCGGCTGAGTTAACTAAACGGTTACTTCCCCATGCGCCCCATCGTGCAGATTTCCCTCGACCTCACCGATATCAAGGAGGCATTGGCGACGGCCGAACTCGCGCGTCGCGCCGGGGTGGACTGGCTCGAGGCCGGCACACCGCTGATTCTCGCCGAAGGCCTGCACGGCGTGCGCGCCTTGCGTGAACGGTTTCCCGAAGTGCCGATCGTGGCGGATTTGAAAACGATGGACGGCGGTTACCTGGAGGCTGAAATGATGGCCAAGGCCGGGGCGACGCATGTGGTCGTGATGGCGCGGGCGCACCCGGAAACCTTGAAGTGCGTGGTGCAGGCCGGCCGCGATCACGGCGTGAAAGTGATGGGCGACAATCTCGGCTGTCCCGACATGATCGCGGGCGCGAAACTGCTCGAAGACTTTGGCTGTGATTATGTGATTCACCACATCGGTTACGACGAGCGGCGCGGGATCGCCGCGGCCGGTCACCGCATGCCGAGCCCATTGGATCAATTGCGCGAAGTCGTCGCGGCGGTCAGCGTGCCGGTGCAGGCCGTGGGTGGGCTCACCCTTGAGCAAGCCGTGCGCACGCCGGAATATGGTGCGCCGCTCGTGGTGATTGGCGCACCGCTGGCCGTGGATGCGGATGCGTTTCGCACGGCCGATGGCAATCTTGAAGGCACCTTGAAAATCATCTGTGACCGCGTGCACGGTTACGGCGATGTTGCCGTGAAAAAACTTTAATATGAAAAGCCCCGCCGTTGTAAATTTTGCTCCTGAAGCTGGCAGTGTGGAACTGCGCGAAGTCGCCAAGCCCGAGCCGGGGGAAAACGATGTGATCCTGGCCGTCGAAGCCGTCGGCGTGTGCGGCAGCGATCTGCACCAGTGGCACGCTTCGCACAGCTGGCCGGTGAACTATCCGGTTGTGCTCGGCCATGAGTTTGGCGGCCGGATTGCGGAAGTCGGCAAGGCGGTGAAAGGTTGGAAAGAAGGCGATCGCGCCGTCAGTGAAACGGCGGCGGTGATCAATCCCGACAGTCCGCTCACGCGCGCCGGACTCTACAATCTCGATCCGAACCGCAAGGGCTTTGGTTATGGCGTCGATGGCGCGATGACACGCTTCGTGCGCGTGCCGGCGCGTTGCCTGCATCACGTGCCGGATCAGTTGGCGATCGAGCAGGCCGCGCTGACCGAACCGTGCTGCGTGGCCTATAATGCCGTGGTCAACAACGCGTCGATCAAACCGGGTGACCGGGTGCTCGTGCTCGGCCCCGGCCCGATTGGCATCCTTTGCGCCGCGATGGCCAAACTCCAGGGCGCGCAGGTCGCGCTGGCCGGTTTGGAACGCGATCGGGTCCGCTTGGAAATTGCCGCGCAGGCCTACGGTTGCGAAGTGATCATCGGCGACGCGACGGAGTGGGCGAAGGCCCGCGACGGGTTGGGCGTCGATGGCGTGATTGATGCCGCGGGCGCTTCGATCGCCTTGAAGATCGCGCTCGAACTGGTGCGCCCCAACGGCTGGATCAGCAAGGTGGGTTGGGGCCCGCAGCCGTTGAACTTCTCCATCGATCCGCTCGTGCAGAAGAACATCCGTCTGCAAGGCAGCTTCAGTCACAACTGGCCGGTGTGGGAGCGCGTGCTCGCGTTGCTCGCCTCGGGTCAGCTCGACGTGAAGCCGATCACGGGCGGGATCTGGGGCCTTGAGGCCTGGCACGATGCGTTCGAAAAAATGCACTCCGGCGCGATCGTGAAGGCCGTGCTGAAACCCGTCTGAGCGGATGCACGGTCACCACGCCACGATCGATTGGCAGCGCCGCGAACCGGATTTTCTGCGGGGCCGCTACTCGCGCGAACACACCTGGACTTTTGACGGCGGGGTGACGGTGCCGGCTTCGCCGTCGCCGTCCGTCGTGCCGCAACCGTGGTCGAATCCGGCGCATGTCGACCCCGAGGAGGCGTTCGTCGCCGCGGTTTCGAGCTGCCACATGCTCACGTTTCTCTGGCTCGCGGCCAAGGCCGGCTATGTCGTGGACCGTTACCGCGACGAGGCGGTCGGCGTGATGACCAAGAATGAAAACGGCGTGCCGTGGGTAAGCACGGTGACGTTGCGCCCGCAGATTGTTTACAGCGGCGACCAACAACCTGATGCCGCGGCCGAGGCCGACCTGCATCATCACGCGCACGAACAATGTTTCATCGCCCAATCCATCAAAACCGACGTGAAGGTTGAACCGGCGAACCCGCCGAATTGAAACGCACCCTTTTATCATGAGACTGAAAGACAAAGTGATCATCGTCACGGGCAGCACCACCGGCATCGGCTTGGCCATTGCGGAACGCTGCGTGGCGGAAGGAGCCAAGGTGGTCGTGCATGGACGCGACCGCGCCAATGGCGAGAAGCTCGTGGCCCGGCTCGGCCCGGCCGCCGTGTTGCATATCGACGATCTGTCCGATCCGGCTTGTCCCCGACGCCTGGTGGACGCGGCGCTGGCCGCCTTCGGTCGCATCGACTGCGTGGTCAACAATGCGGCCATCGTTTCGCGTCGCACCATTTATGACGCCACGGTGGAGGACTTTGACTACGTTATGTCGGTCAATGTGCGCGCCCCGTTGTTCATCATTCAGGCGGCGTTCGATCAGTTGAAGGCGAACCACGGGAGCGTGCTCAACATCGGCTCGATCAACGCGCACAGCGGCGAAGCGACCTTTCTGCACTACGCGACGTCCAAGGGCGCGCTGCAAACCCTCTCGCGCAACTTGGCCAACGCCCATGGCACCGACTTGGTGCGGTTCACCCATTTCAACGTCGGCTGGGTGCTGACGGAAAACGAAAGCCGCAAGCAGATCGAACAGGGTCTGCCGGAGGATTGGCACGAGCACGTGCCGCCGCTGTATGCGCCATCGGGCAAATTGATCATGCCCGAGGCCATCGCCGCCGCCGCGGTCTTCTGGCTGAGTGATGAATCGAAGCCCATCACCGGCACGGTCATGGAGCTTGAGCAATTTTCCGTTTACGGCCGCAACCCCGTCAAAACCAACGACTGATGCCGAAGCTCGCCGCCTTTCCGAAAGCGTTCATGCAGCACCTCTGCAAGGACGGCTCGATGACGTTGCAACAGTGGGTCGATCTCGCCGCGCCGCTGGGTGTGCCCGGTCTCGAATACTACAGCGGCATGCTGGAGTTGGCCGATCCGGCGAACTGGGCGAACGCTCGCCGGCAAGTCGAGACCGCCGGCATGGTGATTCCGATGCTTTGCTGTTCGCCGGATTTCTCGCAACCCGATCCCGAGCTGCGCCAGCAGGAGATTGAAAAGGAGAAGACGTGGATTCGCATGTCGGCCGAACTGGGCGCGAGTTATTGCCGCGTGTTGTCCGGTCAGCGTCGTCCCGAACTCACGATGGAGCAGGGGCTCGACATCGTGGTGGCGAACATCGAAGCGTGTCTGCCCGAGGCCGAGAAGTGCGGGGTCACGCTCATCCTCGAAAATCACTACAAGGACGACTTCTGGACCTATCCTGAATTCGCGCAGAAGATGGACGTGTTCTGCGCGCTGGTGGACCGGTTACACCATCCACACTTCGGCGTGAACTACGATCCGAGCAATGCGTTCCTCGCCGGGGACGATCCGTTGGAATTGCTCGAACGCGTGAAGCACCGCGTGGTGACGATGCATGCGAGCGACCGCTATTTGCTCAGCGGCACCTTGGAGGATTTGCGCAACGAAGAAGGCGGCACGCTCGGTTACGCCAAGCGACTCGCCCACGGGGAAATCGGCAAGGGTCTGAACAATTACGATGCGATCTTCGGCACGCTCAGCGCCGTCGGCTTCGACAACTGGATCAGCATCGAAGACGGTGTCGATGGCATGGATCAGCTCGCCGCCAGTGTGAAATTCCTGCGCGGCAAGATCGCGCAGTATTGGCCGGTTAATACCTAGTTTTTCAGCCGAGTGGATTTTTAACACAGAGGCCACGGAGGGCGCTGAGATTTAAAGAGGCAACTCTGAGTCCTCTGCGATCTCTGTGTTAACAATACGTCAGGTCTGACGATCAACCTACACCTGTTGCACCGCGTAGAGATCGGCTTCGCTCATCGTGAAGCGCAGGCGGATCGTGCGGCCGGCGAGTTCGGACCACGCGCGCTTTTTCGGCCAGGTGACGGCGTGGTGCGTGCTGTCGCCAAACAGCTTGGCCGCGCCGCGTCCCGCGAAACCTTCGATTGGTTGGCCGGATTCATCGAGTGCCTCGACCCGGATCAGGCCGGCGCCGCTTGTGGCGAAGTTGAGGCAAAGCGATTCACCCGCGGCCACGAAGGGCTTGGTCAACACGCGGCCGCGGCGCGCCCCGGCGCGGAGTCGGGCGAAACCGTCGCGACGCAACGTGTGCAAGCGCAGATGGCAGGTCGGCGAGGCGTAGTGGTGGCAGCGGTAGAAGCCCCACGTGTTGCCGCCGTCGAGTTCGACGAGGCCGGCTGAGACCATGTTGTTGCGGCCGACCCAGTCCTGCGGATCAGCACCGGGTTTGATGTAGGCCTGCGGAAAGTGCCGGTCATAAACCGCGCCGCCGCGGCTGGTCATGAAGACCGTGTCGGATACGTCGTTCTCGCGTTTTTCCAACACGCCGAGTGTGCGCGCCTGCGCCGGTTCCATCCAGCGGCGCTTTTGCACGAAGCGCGACGGCAGGGCGACATAGAGGTGCGGCGCGCCGGGGCAGGGCATCGTGACGTTGGTGTAGAGCTCCTCTTCCGGATCATCGCGAAACGTCATGACCTGCGCGGCAGACCAATTGCGAAAGTCCGTGGAGGTCGTGCGCGCGATCGTGCGCCGGCCCTTGTAGAGCCCGTCGGTCCACACGCGAAAATAGAGCACGTAGCAGTTTTCCGCTTCGGACCAGAACGGGACGTTTTGCGAATCGAACACGCCGTCGCGAAAGATCGGTCCGTCCTGCACCTTGCGCCAGTGAATGCCATCGGCGGACACGAAGCCGAAGAGGCCGGCCTTGTCCTCGCCGCCCACGGCCTTGAATCGTTCATCCGCTGCAGCGGCGGGATTGGAGTCGAGAAACGGCGTGAAGTTGTGCGAGGTGCGCTCTTCCTTCGACGGGTCGACGTGGAAGATATTCGTGTCGTGGCGCTCGTCGTCCGGGATCAGGCCGAGCGCCGGGCGCGTCCAAGTTTTGCCGTCGGCACTTTCGGCGTAACAGCTGGTGGAGCGTTTCTTCAAATCGCCGTGGCCGCGATAATACAGGCGGTAGCGGTCGGCGTCCTTGATGATCGTGGCATAGAGGCTGTAGGCGCCCTCCCACGGTTGATCGAAGCGAAACACGTGTTCCGTTGGCACTGGGTCCACCAATTCGTGACTGATGTGGCTGAGTTTTTCGAGGAGATGGCCGTCGAAGAACGGTTCGCGACGGGTGCCGGGGGTGAGCGGGGTCGAAGACATTGCGGTCAGTGTTGGGCTGGTCATACCGGTGCCAACGCCAAAACGATAAAAACAATGTGCTCCCTTTTTCGCTGCGGCGTGAATACGGTGGCGCATGGAAAAACGCCGTTTCAATGAACTCGGGCTCTCGCCCGAAATCCTCAAAGCCGTCGACAAGATGGGTTTTGAGGAGGCTTCCCCCATTCAGACCGCCGTGATTCCGCTGCTGCTGGCCGGGCGCGACGTCGTGGGGCAATCCGCCACCGGTTCGGGCAAGACCGCGGCATTTGCCATCCCGGCGATCGAGAGCGTCGATGCAGCCAAAAAGAGCGTGCAAGCGCTCATCCTCTGTCCGACCCGCGAACTCGCGGTGCAGGTGGCAGAGGAAGTCGCCAAGCTCGCGTCGTTCAAACGCGGGGTGCAGGAGGTGCCGATCTACGGCGGCCAGTCCTACGAACGGCAGTATCGGGCGCTCAAGGCCGGCGCCCAGATCGTGATCGGCACGCCCGGCCGCGTCATGGACTTGATGGAACGCGGCGCGCTGCGGCTCGACGCGTTGCGCCTCGTGGTGCTCGACGAGGCCGACCGCATGCTCGACATGGGTTTTCGCGACGACATCAACCACATCCTCGGACTCGTGCCGGAGGAACGGCAGATCCTGTGTTTCTCGGCCACGATGCCGCGCGAGATCAAGGACCTGATCACCCGGTTCACGCGCAATCCCGAATGGGTCAAAATCGAAGCACAGGCCCAGAATGCGCCGCAGGTGGAGCAGATCTATTTCGAGGTGGACCGGCGCTCGAAACTCGAGGCGCTCACGCGATTGATCGACGTGAACGACTTTCGCTACGGCATCATCTTTTGCAGCACCAAGATCATGGTCGACGAGCTCGACGAGCACCTGCACGCGCGCGGCTACGCGGTGGACCGGCTGCACGGCGACATCTCGCAGGCCCAGCGCAACCGCGTGATGGAAAAGTTTCGGCGCCGCGGATTTGAATTTCTGATCGCGACTGACGTGGCCGCGCGCGGGCTCGATGTCGATGAGCTCGAGGTCGTGTTCAATTACGACCTGCCGAACGATGCGGAGGATTACACGCACCGCATCGGCCGCACGGGCCGCGCCGGCAAATCCGGCCAAGCCTTCACGTTCGTGTCCGGCCGCGAGCTCTACAAGCTGCAGGGCATGGTGCGCTACGCGAAGCTCAACATCCGCCGCGAACGCATCCCCTCGCTCGACGAGGTGGAGGAAGCGCGCACCAACGTGTTTTTCGAAAAGATCCGCAGCACGCTCGATGCCCGCGAATTCAAACCGCACGACCGCATGATCGACCGGCTGCTCGACCAGGGCTATGCGAGCACGGACATCTGTTCGGCGTTGATTCACTTGCTCCAGCAAGGGTCGTCCGGCGCCGCCAAACCCACCGCTGCGTCACCCGCGCCAGCCGCCAAGCCGTCGTCCGGTGCGCCCGATTGGGCCGAGCGCAAGACGAGCCCGCAACGGGGCGATTCCGAGCCGGCGTCCGATGACGATACCAGCGCCGCGCCGCGGTCCGCCAAGAAGTCCAAATACGAACGGCCCGCGCGCACCGGCGAGGCCGGCATGGTGACTCTTTTCTTCAATGTCGGGCGCAAACAGCTGGTCACGCCTGCGGATATCGTCGGCAAGGTTGCCGGCGTCACGCGTCTCCCGGCCAGCGTGGTCGGCGCGATCGATCTGCGGCAGCGGCATTCGCTGGTCGACGTCGTGGCCGAACACGCGCCGCTGGTCATGCAAAAACTCGGCGGCATCCGCATCAAGGGCGAGGTGTTGGATGTCAAGATCGCGACGGCGGAGGAGTGATCAATGCGGTGAATGTAGGGCGGGGTCGCTGCACCCCGCCTTGAGCGAGGCGGAATCAGCGATCCCGCCCTACAGCGCCGCCACTGAATCGTCACGGGCGCGCCCTTGACAGCCGGGCCGGGGCGTCGCTATTGCGATAGCTCCGTATGGACGCTGTGCTTGATCAACCCGTGCTGGTTTTGAATCGCTTGTGGCAGGCAGTGAACGTCATCGGTGCCCGCCGGGCCTTTGCCATCCTCGCCCGGGGCCACGCGCAGGTCGTCCATCACGAAGCCGACGACTTCCGCACCTTCGGCCTGCTCGACTGGATTGATTTCTCCACGGACAACCCGCCGATCGAGGAACTCGAGACCGTGCGCACACCGACGCGCACCATCCGTCTGCCGCGCGTGATTCTGCTCACCTTCTTCGACCGCCTGCCGTGCAAGGAACTGAAGCTCACCCGCAACAACGTTTTCGAACGGGACAAGAACACCTGCCAGTATTGCGCCAAGGTGCTGCCGCGCGACGAGCTCAACCTCGACCACGTGATCCCGCGCGATTTCGGCGGCAAGACCACGTGGGAGAACATCGTGTGTTCGTGCATCAAGTGCAATTCGCACAAGGCCAACCGCCTGCCGCATCAGGCGAAGATGCGCCTCATCCGCAAGCCCGTGCGCCCGAAGTGGCGTCCGGTCATTTCGCTCGTCCTCGGTCATCAGCAACGCGAGATGTGGAAGGACTTCCTCGACGTGGCCTACTGGAACGTCGAGTTGGAAGAGTGATACGATTTTGAACCACGAACGGACACGAATTCACACGAATAGAATTCAAACCGGTTCATGCACATCCGGTATCCAGATGACATCACTATTGGTGTAAATTCGTGTCCATTCGTGGTTGTTTAAGTTCTGTCTGGCGACATGGCGGGTTTCCGCTTCACTCGGCGTCATGCTTTCCAACCTCGTGATGACGATCATCGGGCCCGACCGGCCCGGCTTGGTGCAATTGGTGGCGACGACGCTGGTCGATCACGGCGGCAATTGGCTGGAGAGCCGCATGGGTCATCTCGGCGGTCAATTCGCCGGCATCATCCGCGCCGAGGTCGCGAACGAACGCGCCGAGGAACTGATCGCGGCGTTGCAAGGCCTCGAACCCCAGGGGCTGCGCGTGCTGGTGCATCACGAAGCCGCCAGCGACTCAGTCGGTTCAGCCGTTTCCGCCACCCTCGAACTCGTGGGCAACGACCGCCCTGGTATCCTCCGCGCCGTGTCCGGTGTGCTTGCCACACATGGCGTCAATGTCGAGGAACTCGCTTCCGAACGCGTGAGCGCCCCGATGGGCGGCGGCACGCTGTTTCAGGCGACGATCCGCGTCTCGGTGTCCGACGCGGCGGTGCTCGATTTGGTCCGGGCTGATTTCGAAAAGATTGCGAGTGACCTGATGGTGGATCTGCAGCTGCACGCGGGCAGTTGATCGTTTGGAACGGATGCGTGACTTATAGTATCTTTACGAACTCTTCGGGTGTAACTCCGGCTTGACGCAATAGCCCGGCAAGGGTGCCGGTTTTGACTTCACGATGCAGCGGCACGACGCAGCCTGATTCTCCGCGACGCATAATTACATGACTGCCCTTTTGCCGCGTGCGCACGAAACCCAAGTGCTCAAGCGCGCGAATAATTTCCGCGCCTGAGAGATGAGGTAATTTAGGCATGTTCCGCCACTTCAAACGTCGTTAGCAATGAGCCACCCGTGTGAGCCAACGGGAACTCTTCCAAATACAGTTCAGTGGCCTCGCGCAAGTTGGCGAGGGCTTCCTCCAAGCTCTCGCCTTGGGTGGTGGTGCCGGTCTCAGGATTTAAAGCGACGAATCCTCCCTCCGGTGCAGGGGTCAGCACTGCGTTTAATGTCATGCCCTTACAATGATAAGGATGCGGTTTTGGTCAATTCGTCGTTGTAATGCGGAGGAGATCGCCCTCCGAACGCGTGAGTGCCCCGATGGGCGGCGGCACACTGTTTCAGGCGACGATTCGCGTCTCGGTGACCGATGCGACGGTGCTCGGTGGGTCGTGCGGCTGGATGAGCTCTTTCTTCACAGGACGTGAAGACCATCGATTTTCACACTGTAAAACTCACCTTCGGAGTCTGAAAGTTCCAACTCTAGCTTCAAATCTGATCGTCCCTCTTCTTTGGTCCAAAGATCTACGACCACGGACCATGACTTCGGGTCGGACATCTTGATTTCTACGATATTGATGAGTGATTCCACTGGAACTGTCGGATACACGATCTTGTATGGATACTCGTGTGCGGCGGTGCGAATCTCGTCCGCGGTCAGGCGTTGAGGTGCAAGTCGGGAAAGATCGCTATACTTGTCTTCCGTCAGAAGCCGGATTACTCGATCCAGAGTTCGATGTGCTTTCGACGAATCCATAATCTGCTCACTGACTATTGGTCAGCCATGTGGGCCGAGCGAGGGTGGAGTTTCGGAATCGTCCGAAGGCGGATTGCTGTCCGCGCTTTGCTGTGGTGACTGGATCGGCCCCTTCGTCATGCTTCCGGCTGAGCTCGATTCTTCGTCTTCCTTACTGGTCATTTTTCTTTCTCTTAACGTCGCCCACGTGAAGTAAATGGCGGGTATGAGAAACCCGGCCACTGCTTTGGTGCGATAACTGATGGTAGCGTCATCTCCCAAGTCACCAAAGCCGACAGCTAGAGCCGAAATATAACAAATAGCCGCCACCAGACTGAAAATGAATTGATGCATACGTCGACCAGTCTTCTGCCGATCAGTGCTATTCGGCCTTACTCAGATCCAATGGGGGGCGCTCACCGCTTCAGATTTTGCCTGGCCAGCAGCCAGACCGTTGCCGCGGCGATGATGTCGACGCAGGCGAGTCCGAGGCGGAGCGGTAAGGGCAAGCGAATGGGGAGGACGAGCAGGAGGAGCGCACCGATGACGAGGGCGGTGCAGACGAGCATCATGGTGCGCTGCATGCGCACGCGTTTGAGTTCGGATTCGTTCATGAGGGATTTTTTAACCACGAATGAACCCTGCTTCGCCGAGGCTTCGCAGGGTAGGCACGGGTCGGAAGATGGTTGGTTGAATGTTAGCTTTCTCGTTCTTCTTTATCTTGATCTTTCTCTCGGGTTTGGGGAGGGGAGAACGGGAACGATTAAGAGGAAAGAGAAAGAGTTTAATGAGCGAGGGGGAGGGTGATGCGCATGGTCGTGCCTTCGGGGCCGGTGGACGCGAGGGCGATGTCGCCGCGATGGCTGAGGAGAATGCGCTTCGCGATGGCGAGGCCGAGGCCGGTGCCGTCGGGGCGGCCGGAAAGAAACGAGTCGAAGATGCGATTGGCGATGGCGGGCGGGATTCCGCTGCCCGTGTCGCTGAGGTCGAGCGTGGCGCAGGGGATGCCGCTCTGCTCGCGGGTGCCGACGGCGAGGGTGATGGTGCCGCCCTCGGGCATGGCGTGAGTGGAATTGAGAATCAGGTTGAGCAGCACCTGTTGCAGCTGACCCTTGTGGCCTTCGACGATCGGGGAAACGCCGGGGGTTTCGAAATGCAGCCGGATCTTGGCCTGCGCGAGTTTGAGGCGGACGAGGACGAGCGTGTCGTTGACGATGTCGACCAAGGCCCAGCGCGAGTGCAGGTTGGACGAGGGCGATTTGCCGAATTGGAGCACGCGCATGACGATGGCCTCAAGCTGGTCGAGCTTTTCGCTGATGACGCGCATGTCGGTGCGGCGCGGATCGTCTTCCGCGAAGTCGAGGCCGAGGCCGCCGTGCAGGAGCTTGAGCACGGTGAGGGGGTTGCGGATTTCGTGGGCGATCTCGGCGGCGAGCAAACCGAGGGTGGTGAGCTGTTCGTTTTTGCGCAGCGTCTCCTCGCTTTGGAAGACGCGCGAATAGAGGCGGGCGTTCTCGAGGGCGACGGCGCCGAGGTTGGCGAGACCGGCGCAGAGCCGCTTGGCGTCGTTGTCGAAGCGCTGCACGCGGTCGCTGAACAGCGCGAGCACGCCGAGCACGTCGTTTTCGTAAATGAGCGGCGTGATGAGCACGGAATGCAGCGCGGGATCGGCGGGCAGATCCGCCAGGCTGCGGAATTCAGGCGATTGGATGTCGGCGAATTCCGTCTGGCGCGAGGTGCGCACGGTGGCGGCGACCAGACAGGCGTCCGCGGGATGGTCGCCGGTCGGCGCGGCGATGCCGGCGGGCGAGTGCAACGAAACACAGCGCACCGTGTCGCGGGCGTTGTCATGCAGGAACAACGCGGCGCTGCGTCCACCGAGCATGTGGCAGGCGTCGCGGGTGAGCGAATCGAAGAGTTCCTGCGACTCGAGTTTGCCGACGAGCGATTGACCGATGGTGATCAGGGTCTCGAGCTGGCGGGCCTTGCCCTGCAATTGCTCGAGCAGCCAGAGCCGCCGCAGCACGCGCGCGGTTTCGCTGGCGAGGCGAATGAGCAGGGAGAGGTCCTTGGGGTCAAAGCCGTCCTCCCGGTCATGATCGAGCGCAACGACGCCGATCACAGTTTCCTCGACGACCAACGGCGCGGCCATCTGGCAGCGAGTGGCGTCGCGCAGGGGACGATACCGGTTGTCATCTTCGACCCGGCCCACGAGCAAGGGCTGGCCATGCAAGGCGGACCATCCGGGCAGGCCCTGGCCGAACTCGAACCCCGGGGCGTTGCGACCGAGATCGAGATACAGCGTGGCTTCGAATTCCAGCCGGTTGCTTTCGGGATTGATCAGGAGCAGCGAACCGCCGTGCGCCTTCAGCGCTTCGACGATGGCGATCAACGCATCGTGAGCCACCGCGGCATGCTCCGCCGGCCCGGTGGCGAGGGAGCAGATGCGATAAAGCGCGGGCAGGATGTCGGTTTCGGGAATCGATTCCACGCGGGCAGTTTTCGTCTTGGCGGGACGGGAGCAACTGTTGTTTGCGTTTCGCGATCGCTCTCGGGCGGGCGGGCCGCCCATCCCTACCGGCGCTGCCGCGCCAAGTGCATCCGGTCTCCGCAATTCGGTTTTCCTAGCTTGCGGCGACGCTGCTTTCCTCGGGCTGGATGATGGCCGTGAGGACTTCGCGCAGTTCGAGCAGGCGGTCGTTGTCGGCGGGGTTCGCGGGGTCGGAGCTCTCGATGTAGAACGTGTCGATGGCGATGCCGCGTTCGGTGCCGATGCGAGCAAAGGTGATGTCGAAGCCCTGCTTCGAAATGGTCTTGGCGAGACGGAAGAGCAGGCCGATCTGGTCGCGCGCCTGGATTTCCACGATCGTGCGATCCATCGTCAGCTCGTGGTAAACCTCGACGCTCGGCGGAAACGACGTGTGCGGGCCGTTGTTGGGATTGAGCGTGAAGCGACTGACGTGCTTCTTGGCCTCGGCGACAATTTGCGGGTAGAGGTCCTTGTCGGCCAGCAGCGCGGTCTCGATGGTCTTTTCAAAGACCGCCTGGGCGTTGGCGTTTTGCACGACGCCTCGGCCGGGTTCGACCACGTAAAACGTGTCGATGGCGATGTGGTCCGAGCGCGAATTGACCTTCGCACTGAGAATGGAAAGTCCCGCGACGTTGAAGGCGCCGGCGAGCTTGTAGAACAGCCCGGCGCGATCCCACGTGACGACGTGCACGATGGTGTAGGAGCGGTTGAGATCATCCTGCCACTCGATGACCGGGCGCAGCGAGCCGACGGATTCGGCGGTGGCGATGGTCTTGAGCAGACGGTGCACCATCTGGATGTGCAGCGCGATTTCGTCGGTCTCGGTGTGGATCGAGTAGCGCTCGGGCAGCAGCCCGAAATGGGCGATGATTTCGTCCGGACTGATGCCGGGGATTTTGCGGGCGATGAGTTCCTGCTGCGTCATTTTTATGCGTTCCTGATAACGGGCCTGGACGGCGTCGCCAAGCTTCAGGCGTTCCAGGGTCCGGCGATAAAGGCTGGTGTGGAGTGAGTCCTTGTAACTGTTCCAAAGCGAAGCGGCGGTGCCGCGCGCGTCGCAGAACGTGTGGACATAAAGAAAGCGTAGTTTTTCTGGCTCGGCAACGAGCTCGGCGAAAGCGGCTGCGGTCTGGGGATCATCAACATCACGCTTCTGCCAGAATCGTGCCATGATGAGATGATTTTTGATAATGTAGGCGACGATTTCTTGGTTCTCGGCGGAGATGGCGAGACGCTTCAAAATCGGTTCCGCGATGCGCACGCCGCTCTCGGCATGGCCTTGGATGCCGACGGCCTTGCCGATATCGTGCAGCAGGAGAATGAGATACAAAAGCGGCGGATCGTTGGTCTCGTGGAGCGCCTCGCGGTATTTGAGGGTGATGGGCTCGGCCTCGGAGAACACGCGATCGAGTTCGCGGATGGTGTTGAGCGTGTGCACGTCTGCCGTGTAGCGGTGATAATACTCGTGCTGCACGAGGCAGTTGAGCTCATCGAATTCCGGGATGAATTTGCCGAGCACGCCGAGCTCGTGCATCAGGTTGAGGCTGGGGTAAACGTTGCCGACCTCGCTCAGGATGGCCTTGAAGCTCAGGTAGGCGTCCTTCGCGTTGCGCACCTCGTCGGTGATGAGGTGGACGTTTTCGCGAATCAGATTGGTGAGGTGGAAGTTCGGTGTGCAGCCCAGTTGCTGGCAGTGGCGGAACACGCGGATGAGCCGCACCGGATCCAACGCGAAGATGGTGGAGCGCTCGGCGGCGAGTTCCTGGCCGCGCAGGATGAAACCGTCGAGCCGCTTGGTCTTTTGGTAACGCTGCGCGCGGAGGACCTCGCGGAAGGAGATGTTCTCGCCGTCGGGTTGCTCAATGGTCAGGGCCAGCCGGTTTTCAATCAGCTTGGAGATGCGGTAGATCGCGCGCGCGGCGTGGTAATAATCCTGCATGAACGCCTCGACCCGCTCGAGTTCGTTCTCCTGCGGGTAGCCGAGGTTTTGGGCGAGGCGCGGCTGGATGCCGAGGTCGAGCAAATCGGTCGGGTGCGTGACCATGAAGTGCAGCTGGTTGCGCGCGCGCAGCAGGAAGTTGTAGGCGCGATCGAACTCCGTGACATCCTCCTCGCGCAGATAGTTTTGGCTGACGAGTTCGGTCATCGCGGTGATGCCGAGTTTCACTCGCGCCATCCACAGGGTGTTCTGGTAATCACGCAGCCCGCCGACGCCGTTTTTGATGTCCGGTTCCTGCAGAAAAACCGTGTGGCCGGCCTTGGCCCGGCGGGAGGCCTGATCGTTGAGGCGTTGCGCGATGTATTCCATCGGCTTTTCCGTGGTGAAGTAGCTGCGGTAGGCTTGGGCGAAGGTTTCAAACAACGACTTCGATCCGGAGATGAAACGGGCTTCGAGCAGCGCGGTCTTGGTTTGGATGTCCTTGCGTGCCTCGGCAAAAACCTCCTCCACCGTGCGAGTCGAATGGCCGACCTTCAACCCGCAATCCCAGAGCGGGTAGAGGATCTCACTGGTGAGGTGCTCCTGCAGCGGTTTGATGGCGGCCGGCTTCGTCTTGCTCGGGTAAAGAAACATCACGTCCACGTCGCTGAGCGGGCAGAGTTCGCGCCGGCCGTAACCGCCGAGCGCGATCAACGCCATTGGCGCGGGCAGCGCACCATGCGGATAGCTGGTCACGGCGGTCCGCATCAGCGCTTGGAGCAATTCATCAATCGTATCGGCGCGCGTCCGGGTCACTTCCAATCCGGAGGCGCCGGCGGCATGACGGGCTTTCGTTTCCTCGGTGCGCCGCTGCAGAAACGCCTTGCACAAGGCCAGCCGCTCGGCCGGGTTGACGCCCTCGGGCAGCGTCAGCGGGCTGGATGGGAGTGACTGGGGGGATTCGGCCATGAATATCCCAACGTGGAAGGATTTTTTGCGCGCGGCGAGGGGATTTAACCACTTGCCAGCCAGTGGTTGCAGGGGTTTTCTGGGCGATTCTCAATTTTTGTCCGCCCATGTCCGAGATCACCAAGAGCTACGAAGCCCGCGATATTGAAGAAAAGTGGTATGCCGCCTGGCAGTCCGCCGGTGCGTTTGCGGGCAAAGTGGAACCGGGCAAGGAGCCCTACACGATCGTCATTCCGCCGCCGAATGTGACCGGCGTGCTGACCATGGGCCACGTGCTCAACAACACCCTGCAGGATGTGCTCATCCGCCGGGCCCGTTTGGAGGGCAAATCGGCGCTTTGGATTCCCGGCACCGATCACGCCGGGATCGCCACGCAGACCGTGGTGGAGCGTCAGCTGCGCAAGGAGAAGAAGACCCGCCACGATTTCGGCCGCGAAAAGTTCATCGATAAGGTCTGGGAATGGCGCCACGAAAAAGGCGGCATCATCCTGAAGCAATTGCAGGCGCTCGGCGCGTCATGCGATTGGGACCGCACGCAGTTCACCATGGACGAGGGTTATTCGCGCGCCGTGCTCGGCGTGTTCGTTGACCTGTTCAAGAAGGGCTGCATTTACCGCGGCAAACGCATGGTGAATTGGTGCCCGGTTTCGCAAACCGCGCTGTCGGACGAAGAGGTGATCATGAAGCCGACCAAGGGTTTCATCTACCAAGTGCGCTACGAGCTCACCGATGCGCCAGGCCAATACATCACCGTCAAGACCACGCGGCCGGAAACGATTCCTGGCGACGTGGCGATCGCGGTGCATCCCGAGGACCCGCGCTACACCAATCTGATCGGCAAGACCGTGCGCCGGCCGCTCGGGCCCGCCGCCGAGATCCCGATCATCGCCGACCCGGCGGTGGACAAGGAATTCGGCTCCGGTGCGCTCAAGATCACACCGGCGCATGACAAGGTGGACTTTGAAATCGGCCAGCGCCACAACCTGCCGCCGATCGATGTGCTCACGGCCGATGGCACGTTGAATGAACTCGCCGGACCGGAACTCGCCGGGATGGAGCGCTTCGCCGGTCGCAAAAAAGCCGCGGAGTTGCTCAAGGAAAGCGGCGCGCTAATCGAAGCCGAGGCCTACGAAAACAACGTGGGCTATTCCGAGCGCGCCGATGTGCCGATCGAACCGCGCCTGACCTGGCAATGGTGGCTCAAGTATCCGCGCGTCGAGGAAGCCAAGGCGGCGGTGCGCGACGGGCACATCAAGTTCTATCCGGAACGCTGGTCGAAGGTTTATCTGCACTGGCTGAACAATCTGCAGGACTGGTGCATCAGCCGCCAATTGTGGTGGGGGCATCGCATTCCCGTGTGGTATCGCAAGGGACTCGACATCGAGAAGCTCACCGAGGCCGAACTGAACGATCCGGAAAAACTGCACGTGTCGCTGGAGGGTCCGGCCGATCCGGAAAACTGGGTGCAGGAGAACGATGTGCTCGACACGTGGGCGTCGTCCTGGCTCTGGCCTTTCGCCACGCTCGGCTGGCCCGACGAAGCCAAAATGAAGGCAGCGGGCTTCGATCAGTTTTATCCGACCACGACGCTCGTGACCGGTCCGGATATCATTTTCTTCTGGGTGGCGCGTATGATCATGGCGGGCCTCGAATTCACGCACGAAGGCGAGCCGTTGGAACGCCGCATTCCGTTCAAGAACGTTTACTTCACCGGCATCATTCGCGACGCGCAGGGGCGCAAGATGTCGAAGTCGCTCGGCAATTCGCCCGATCCGCTCGACCTCATCGCCAAATACGGTGCGGACGGCCTGCGCTTCGGCATCATTTCAATCGCGCCGCAAGGGCAGGACATCCGCTTTCAGGAAGACCGCATTGAGAGCGGCAAAAACTTCTGCAACAAGCTCTGGAACGCGTGCCGCTTCCGGCAGATGAGCGGGCCGATGGGTGACAACTCTTCGCAGTTCGCGATCATGAAGCGGCTCAAGCTCGCGCAGTTCGACGCCGACGATCACGCCATCCTTGACCGCTTGCTCAGCACCACACGCGAAGTGGATCGCTGTTTCGCGCAATTCGAATTCAGCGCGGCCGTGCAGGCGCTCTACGGATTTTTCTGGAATGACTTCTGCGATTGGTATGTGGAAGTCTCCAAGGCCAAGCTGCAGGATGAAGCGACGAAGGAGAACTGTCTGGCGATCCAAGACCTCGTGCTGCGCCAGACCTTGCTGCTGCTGCATCCTTTCATTCCGTTCATCACCGAGGAACTCTGGCAGCTGCTTGGATATGCCAGCGAAGGTCGTTTCATCGAGGACAGCCGCATTCAAAACGCTTCGCAGGTTTGCACCGACGGACACTCGCTCGGGCTCCAGCTTGATCAAATCGCCGCGCAGTCGGTGGAAAAGCTCAAGACCTTCGTTTCACTTGCGCGCACATTAAAGGCCGAACGCGGTTTGGCTTCGCGCCGGGATACGCGCTTCCTGATCAAGGCCGAGGACGCGCAGTGGGAAGTCGTTTCCGCCAATCTCGCCAAGATCACGCGCATGACCGGTGCCGGGGAAATCGTGCGGCAGGACAACGTGGACGGCGCGCCCGCGACGGTCACGCCGCTCGGCACGCTCGCGCTGGATCTCGCCGCCAATCTCGATGTGGGCGCGGAGAAGATTCGCTTGGCCAAGGAACTCGAAACGTTGAGCAAGCACATCGCCGCCACCGACGCGCGATTGAACAACAAGGCCTTTACCGACAAAGCTCCCGCCGCGGTAGTCGAAGGTGCGCGCAAGCAACTCGCCGAACAACAGGCCAAGCGTGCCGAAGTCGAGCGCTTGCTCCAAGCGTTGGGTTAAGCATAGTGGAGGCATGTCCTCCCGCATCCTTGCCTTCGCCGGCAGCGCCCGGCGCGATTCGCTCAACCGGAAATTGCTCGCGGTGGCCGTCAAGGCGGTCGAAGCCGCGGGCGGCGCGGTTACGGTGATTGATCTCAACGATTACGCGCTGCCCTTGTATCACGGCGATCTCGAGGATGAAAATGGCCTGCCAGAAAACGCGCGGCGCATCCTCGCGCTGATGTCGGAGCACCGCGGCCTGCTCATCGCCTCGCCGGAATACAACTCGCAACTCACACCGTTGCTCAAGAACACGATCGATTGGCTTTCGCGGGCGGACGACGATCCCTTTGAGGGCAAGGTGGCGGCGGTGGTCGCCGCCTCACCCGGTGCCTTGGGCGGGGCGCGTTCGTTGCAACATGCCCGGCATCTGTTGTTGCATCTGGGCTGTCATGTGGTGCCGGCGCAGTGCCTGCTGCCCAAGGCCCACGAGGCGTTTAAGGAAGACGGTTCACTGGTGAATGCGCGTAGCCAGAAATCGGTCGAAGCGCTTGCGCGCCAGCTGACGGAATTGACCGTCCGACTGGCCTGAATTTTCAGGGCTTGTGCAATCCCGTGGCGGTTGTTGAGTTGGCCCCTTCATGAAGAAAGCGCTCATCACTGGCATCACCGGGCAGGACGGTTCTTATCTCGCTGAATTGCTTCTGGCCAAGGGTTACGAAGTGCACGGCGTCATCCGCCGGGCCTCGACCTTCAACACCAGCCGCATTGACCACCTTTACCGCGATCCGCACGTCAATGGCGTGAAGTTGTTTCTGCATTATGGCGATCTGGCCGACTCGGTGCAGATGGTGAAGCTGCTTTACGATCTGCAGCCCGACGAGATCTACAACCTTGCCGCGCAGTCGCATGTGCGCGTGTCGTTCGACATTCCGGAATATACCGGCGATGTGACGGGCGTGGGCGCGGTGCGCATTCTCGAAGCGATTCGCGAGGCCGGTCTGGGCAAGAAGTGCCGGTATTATCAGGCGTCATCCTCCGAGATGTTTGGCAAGGTGCAGGCGGTGCCGCAGGTCGAGACGACCCCGTTCTGGCCGCGTTCGCCTTACGGTTGCGCCAAGATGTATGCGCACTGGCTGACCGTGAACTACCGCGAAAGTTACAATCTGCACGCCTCCAGTGGCATCTTGTTCAATCACGAGAGCCCGCGCCGCGGTGAGACCTTTGTCACGCGTAAGATCACCCGGGCCGCGACCCGCATCAAGATGGGCCTGCAGGACGCCCTTTACATGGGCAATCTCGATGCCAAGCGCGACTGGGGTTACGCCAAGGAATATGTCGAGATGATGTGGGTCATGCTCCAGCAGGATCAACCTGACGACTATGTGGTCGCGACGAACGAAACGCACACGGTGAAGGAGTTCATCGAGGAAACCTTCGGTCTGCTCGACTTGGATTGGGAAAAATACGTCAAATACGACGCGCGCTACGAACGCCCGGCCGAGGTCGACCTGCTCATCGGTGATCCGGCCAAGGCCAAGCAAAAGCTCGGTTGGGAACCGAAGGTGAAGTTCAAGGAGCTGGTGAAAATCATGACCGACGCCGATCTCGATCTCGCCAAACGCGAGGCGCAGATCGCCAAGCTCCCGGCGGTCTCGAAGTCACCGTTCGCATGAAGCTGTTCATCGCAGGCCACAACGGCATGGTCGGCGGTGCACTCGTGCGTCGCTTCCAAAATGAACCGGGCGTCGAACTCGTGCTGCGCACTCGGCGGGAACTTGATCTGACCAACCAAGCCGCAGTCGATGCGTTTTACTCGGCAGAGAAGCCGGACACCGTGATCGTGGCTGCGGCGAAGGTCGGCGGCATTCACGCCAACAACACTTATCCGGCGGACTTCCTCTACGACAATCTCGCGATCGCGGCGAATTGCGTTCACGGCGCGTATCGCGCCGGCGTGCAGCGGCTCCTCTTTCTCGGCAGCTCCTGTATTTATCCGAAACACGCGCCGCAACCGATGCCGGAGGATTGTCTGCTGACGGGCGCGCTGGAGCCGACGAATGAGGCCTACGCCATCGCCAAGATTGCCGGCCTCAAACTCGCGCAATACTACCGCAAGCAGCACGGCGTGCTGTTTCACTCTGCGATGCCGACGAATCTCTACGGTCCGGGTGATAATTACCATCCGCAGAATTCGCACGTGTTGCCGGCACTCATCCGCCGCTTTCATGAGGCGAAGCAAAGCAGTTTGGCTGAAGTTGTGGCTTGGGGCACCGGTTCGCCAAAGCGTGAGTTTTTGCACGTGGATGATCTGGCCGATGCGTGCGCTTTTTTACTAGGGCAGGACAATCCGCCGGACTGGATGAATGTCGGCACCGGCACGGATGTCACCATTCGCGAACTCACCGAACAGGTCGCGGCGGTCACAGGCTTCACGGGCAAGATCGCGTGGGATGCGTCGAAACCCGACGGCACGCCGCGCAAGCTCATGGATGTCAGCCGCCTGACCAAGTTGGGCTGGAAAGCGAAGATCGGGTTGAGTGCAGGCTTGGAACGGACATACGCGTCGTTTCTCGCCGAACAGTCATCCGGTCAGCTTCGCGGATGAGCGGGTAGTCTTTGTGGCGTTGACGCATCTTCAGCGGGCCGATTATCTGGGGTGTCACAGGTCCGCTCTCAACCTTCAAAGGCTCCAAGCCTATTCATATGGACTCAGAATCTGCACTCCCCGCGCCAACCCCGCCGGTAACCACCAATGAGGATCGCACTGTCGCTGTTCTCACTTACCTCACGATCATCGGCTTCATCATCGCCATCGTGATTCACGCCAACAAGAAGACCGCACTTGGCGCCTACCACCTCCGGCAAGGTCTGGGGCTGACCGTAACCGGGTTGGTGCTTTGGGTTGCCGGCATGATCATCGCCTTTGTGCCTGTGCTCAATTTGGTTATGCTGCTGTGGCCTTTTATCAGCATTGGTCTGTTTATTCTCTGGCTGTTCGGTCTAATCGCCGCGGCCCAAGGGCAGCAGAAGCCCATTCCGTTGTTGGGCGAACACTACCAAAAGTGGTTTGCCGGCACATTTGCCTGAAACCCGCCTAGAAGTGCCGGCCGGCGTTACGCCGGCTTTTCCACTTGCGGCGGCCGGTCCGGTGCCAAGTCTGGTCCCTTATCATGATCGCACCTGAGACTTTCGACCACGTAGAGAACATCAAGAAGCGCGCCGGCCATTTATGGAGGTTTCTTTGACTGCGAACAAAAGCAGCGGGAAATCGAGGCGATGGAAGCGCAGATGGGCGCGCCTGATTTCTGGGACAACAACGACCGCGCCCAAAAGCACATTGCCAAACTCAACGGTTTGAAACGGGCCGTGAACCCGGTCGTCGCTTTTCGCAAGAAGGTCGACGACCTCGGGGTCTTGCTCGAATTCGCCGAAATGGCGGAAGGGGCCGAGCAGGAGGAATACGAGAAGGAGCTCGAGACCACGACCAATGCCATGGTGACCGAGCTCGACGCCCTCGAGATCGCATCGTTCCTCACCGGTCAGTTCGACCGCAACAACGCCATTTTCTCCATCCAGGCCGGCGCCGGCGGCACCGAGTCGAACGACTGGGCCGACATGCTGTTCCGCATGTATAACCGCTGGGCGGAGCGTGCCGGATTCGAGGTCGAGCTCATGGACGTGCAGGACGGCGAACAGGCCGGCATCAGTCGCGCCACCATGATGATCAAGGGTGAAAACGCCTACGGCTACGCCAAGGCCGAGCGCGGCGTGCATCGGTTGGTGCGCATCAGTCCCTTCGACGCGAACAAACGCCGCCACACGTCGTTTTGTGCGGTGGACGTGGTCGCCGAAGTGGATGACGACATCGACATCGACATTCCGGAAAGCGAGATCCGCGTGGATGTTTACCGTTCCTCCGGCAAGGGTGGTCAGGGCGTCAACACGACCGACTCGGCGGTGCGCCTGACGCACATTCCGACCGGTCTCGTGGTCGTGTGCCAAAACGAGCGCTCGCAGATCAAGAATCGCGCGGCGGCCTTGAAGGTTTTGAAGGCCCGGCTCTACGAAAAGCGACTCGATGAACAGCGCAGCGAGATGGAGAAGTTTTATGGCGAAAAGGGCGAGATCGGCTGGGGCAGCCAGATTCGCAGCTACGTCATGCAACCCTACCAGATGGTGAAGGACCTGCGCACCGGTGCCAGCACGACCGATGTGCAGGAGGTGCTCGATGGTGACATCGACAAATTCATCAACGCCTGGTTGCGCGCCGGATGTCCGCGGCACCGCAACAAGGACATCCAGATGGACGATGAGTAAACGGTCCGCGCCGTTTGCTTTGTCCGGCCAATGCGCTAATTAAGCCGCTGCCATGTCCGACCTGACCTACGAACACATCAAAGCCGAGCTATCCGCCCAGCCGTTGTTCGAGGACAAGACCTGGCAGCTTTCGCCTGAAGCCTGGCCGCTGACCAAGGACCAGGTCGCCGAACTTGAGCAAATCGGCGCGGCCTGCCTCGCGTTTCATCAAGCGCTCGAAAAACTTTATCTGCGCAGCGCCGCCGGCAAGAACCTGCTGCGCAACCGGCCGCTGCGTGCGCCGTGGGTGGTCGATTATCTTGATCGCGGCAAACCCGCCGATCTGATCGTGCACGCGCGGGCTGAGCAAAACCTCGGCGCGTTCCCCACCGTCCTGCGCCCCGATTTGCTGCTGACGGACGACGGCTTTGTGATGACCGAACTCGATTCGGTTCCCGGCGGCATCGGCCTCACGGCGTATTTAAACCGGTTATACGCTGAACAGGGCGGCGTGCTCGGCGAGGGGGATGCGATGATCAAGGCCTTCCACGCCTCGCTGGCGGCCTTGCGCCCCGGCGAACGCAATCCGCTCATCGCTTTGGTCGTCAGTGACGAGGCTGCGACTTACCGGCCGGAGATGGAGTGGCTGGCGGCGCAATTGCAGTTGCAGGGCAAGCGGGTGTTCTGCCTGCGCCCGGAGGATCTCTTTCCGTTGGAGAACGCCCTCTTCTTTGACATCGAGGGCAACCCGGAAAAGATCGATATCATCTACCGGTTTTTCGAGCTCTTCGATCTGCCGAATATTTCGACCAGCGAGTATGTTTTTGAAGCGTGGTCGGCCGGCGAGGTGGCGATCGCGCCGCCGATGCGCCCGTTTCAAGAAGAGAAACTTTCGCTCGCCCTCTTTCATCATCACCTGCTCCAAGATTACTGGCAGGAAGCGCTCGGCGGGCGCACCTACAAACTGTTGAAAAAGCTCATCCCCGACTCATGGGTGATGGATCCGGCGCCGTTGCCGCCCGGGGCGGTGCTTGACGGCCCGATGGCCGCGGGCCGCGCCTTGAACGACTGGCGCGACTTGAACCATGCCACGCAAAAGGAACGCGATTTGATCATCAAGATCAGCGGTTATCACGAAACCGCCTGGGGCGCGCGCAGTGTCGTGCTCGGCAGCGATTGCTCGCGCGATGAATGGCAGCAAGGCGTGGAACGCGCCATCGAGCACGCCTCCGCCAATTTGCACGTGCTGCAAACCTATCGCAAACCGCGTCGGGTGCGGCATCGCATCTATGATCGCGAACAGCAGGTGCGAGAAGTGGACGGTCGGTTGCGATTGTGCCCTTACTATTTTGTGCAGGACGAACGCGTGGCCCTGGCCGGGGCGCTCGCGACCTTTTGCCCGCCGGACAAAAAGATAATCCACGGCATGCAAGATGCCGCCTTGCTCCCGTGTAGGGTTTTGTCCTTAAGTTAAGGGGTGTGCTGCTTTGGCGTAACCTCACGCTCTTATCCCTCTCATCTTTTGGGTTCAGTCGGCGTGCTCTTGGCGTGCTTGTTCGCCGCCGGACCTGCCTTTGCGCAAACGATTTCCCCCAGTGACCTCGCGGCCCTGACCGCCCGCGCGGAGGCGGGCGATCCCGAGTCGCTCAACAACCTGGGCAATCTTTATGCCAATGGTCGCGGCGTGCCGCGTAATGATGCCGAGGCTCTGCGCTATTACACGCGGGCGGCCGGCAGCAATTATGCCCCGGCGTTCTTCAATCTTGGCATGATGCACGAGTTGGGGCGCGGTGTGCCCGCCGATGCCGCCAAGGCGTTCGGTTACTATCGCCAGGCGGCGGAACTCGGTTTCGCGCTGGGCCAGTTCAATGTCGGCAACATGTATGGCAACGGCATCGGGGTGAAAGCAGACCCGCTCGAAGCCGTGCTGTGGTTTCGCCAAGCGGCTGATCAGGGGCTGGCCGAAGCGCAGTTTAATCTCGGTTTGGCCTACGAAGCGGGCCGCGGGGTCAGTGCGGATGCCGCCCAAGCGCAGCGTTGGTATCGCCTGGCGGCCGATCAGGGCTATGCCCGCGCGCAATATAATCTCGCGGTTTTGCTGGAGGAGGGGCGCGGCACGCCGAAGGACGAGGCGCGGGCGGCGAAACTTTATCTGGCTTCCGCCAGCCAGGGATTCGGACCGGCGCAGAACAATTACGGCATCATGGTCGCGGAAGGCCGCGGCGGGTTGAGCAATGATTTGGTGGAGGCCTACGCTTGGTTGAGTCTTGCCGTCGAAAATGGCGTGGGACCCGCGGGCCGCGACTTGGTGGCGGCGCAATTGAATCGGGAGCAAATGGCCGCCGCCACGCAACGAATCAATCGACTCAAAGGTGTGGCGCAGGCTCCGCCGGCGGCGGCTGCCGACGGACCCGCCGCGACGGCACCCGATTCGGCGGTCGAGGAACTACGCCGCAAAGTTGAGGAACTGTCGGCGGCGAATGCGCGTTTGACCGCCCAAAACGCGGAACTGGCCGAAAAGGCCCGGGCGGCCACGGCCACCCCCGATGAAAAGGTCCGTCAACTCCAACAGGACAACGCCAAGCTTAACGACGAGGTCAAACGTTCGACCATGGCGATGAGTTCGCTCTACCGCGAGTTGCGCGATGCCCGGGCCAAACTGGACTCCATGCCGGCCGCGTCCGCTCAGCCGGGTTCGGCCAATACGGAAGTGGCCCGCTTGCAATCGCGCATTGCGGAACTGACTGCGGAAAACCAACGCTTGACCGCATCCGCGATGGACCCGGCGGAGTTGCGGCGCATGCGCAGCTTGGCGGACAGCGCAACCAAGGCGCAGGGCGATGTGACCGCATTGCAACAACAACTCGCGGGCGTATCCGACGAGCTGAACCGGGTCCGCCAGTCGCTCGAGACGGTGCAAACGGCCAAGGCGCAGGTCGAGCAGCGTCTGGCCGCCGCAACGGCCAACCCCTCACGGGACGACGGCGAATTGCAGCGGCTTCAGTCCCAGCTTGCGCAAACGCAGGGCGATCTCGTCGCCAGCCGGCGTGAGACGGAGGAAATTCGCGTCCAGTTGCAGGCGGCCCAAGGGAATCTTGCCGTCGCTTCGAATCAGCACGCGAAGGCGACCAATGATGTCATGGCCAAGGTGCGGCAGGCCGAAGACTATGCGGTGAAACTCGAAGCGGCGAATCAGTCGCTGACCAATCAGGTTGACACGCTCAAGTCGCAACTGGCTGCGGCGGAGAGCACCCAAACCGCCGTCGCGATGCCAGACAACGCCGGTGAGATCGCAGCCTTGCGCGAGGAATTGGAGCGGACGAAGCAGGAACTGGCCGCGAATCAACGGACGGCGGATGACGCGCGCAATCAAGTCAAGCTCGCCAATTCCAGACTGGCCGACGTCTCCAATCAAAGCGCCAAGGCCTTGAACGATGCCTTGGTCAAGGCGCACGGCGCGGAGACCTACGCCCGTAATTTGGAGGATTCGAATCGCGCGCTGACCGCGCAAGTGGAGGATTTGCGCAAGCAAGTCGCGTTGGCGGCGGCAGATCGCGCCGACCGCGATGCCAGCCAGACGCAGCTTGACGAACTCAACCGCCAGCTCGCATCTGCGCAGGAGGATTCGCGCTCCGTGGCCGCGCTCAAGGCGGATCTGACCCAGGCGAAGAGTGCGCTGTCCGATCAGCAGGAATGGGTAAACAAGATTGAGTCGGCCAATCGCGAGCTGCAGCAAAGCGCCGGGGAACTGAAGCAGCAACTCGCCCGCCTCAATGACGAGAACCAGCAATTGAAGGCCCGGCAGGAGCAAAGACTTTCGTCCGTCGACTCGGCTGAGCAAACCCGGTTGAATGCGGAGATTGATGAAGCCGCGCGAGTATTGGCCGAGCGGGACACCGCGATCGCCAATCTCGAAGGTCAGGTGAAGTCGTTGCAGCTGGATCTGGAGAATGCGCGCAAGAGTGCCGAAGCCGCGCTCGCGGCGCAGGCCACCGCGGCCAACGCGCTGCCCGAAGCCAAGGCGATGCTCCTGGAAATCCAAACCCTGCAAGGGCAGGTCACGCGACTTGAGGCCCAGTTGGCCCAGGATCGCGCCCGTTCGGCCAATGAACTCTCATCCTTGGCCTCCCAGCTTAAACTCGCCAGTGAAACCAACAAAGCCCTGACCGACGCGAACCGTTCCCTGATCTCGGCGCAAAGAACCGATGCCGACTCATTGCAAAATGACTTGGACGGCGCGATGGGGCAGGTGGCCGAACTCACCGCCATCAACGAGCGCCTCACCAAGGATCGCGACGAACAAAAACGTCAGGTGGAGGAGTTGTTCGGCAAGCTGTCCCAAGCGGAGTCACGCCTGACGGCCTTGCGTGGCGTTGAGGCCCGATCGCAAAGTGCCACCGCCGAAGTGGAACAGCTGCAAGCGAAGCTCGCGGAGCGCGATGCCGCGCTCGAAAAACAGGGCGGCGCGGTGGCGGAATTGACCGGTCTCAACGCCGAGCTAACCAAGGAGCGCGACGGCTTGCTGGCCCGCACCGTGCAGTTGCAGGACTCATTGCAACAAACCGAGGCGACGCTGGCGGCCTTGCGCACCGAGGCCACGCGTCTGCGCACGAGCGATGCGCTCGTGGACAATTTGCAAAAGGAATTGGAAGAGACGCGTCGCAAAGTGGCCGAAGCAGAACAACGCGTGCAATTGCGCACGGCGGCGGAGTCGCAGCTCGCGGATGAAAAGTCCGCTCTGCAGCAGCAGTTGCAGATGGCGACGGCGCGCATCGAATCCCTGCGCGCGGAAAACAACCGGCTGGCCGGCGCGAGCGCCGCGCTGGCCGAAGCCGAAACGCGTTTGAACACCCTGTCCGCGGCGAGCAGTCAACTGGCCGAGGCGCAGCGCAACGTGAACGAGCTCCGCGTGGAAAACGCGCGGCTCAACGACACTCTGCAAGCGCTGGAACGCGATCGCACGGCGCGGTTGGCGAGCCTGCAGCAGGAAAATGCCGCGCTGTCCGCGCGGTTGCGCCAAGCGCAGGGCACGCTCGATCAAATCGCCTCGGCGGCACGCTTGATGAATCCCGGCGCGACTTCGGCGTCCTCCTCGACCCAAACCTCGCGGCCGGCGACTGACGCCCGCCAAGCGCCGCGCTATCACATCGTGGTTGAGGGTGATTCGCTTTCGCGGATTTCGCTGCGCTATTACGGCACCGCGAATCGCTGGCAGGAAATCTATGAGGCGAATCGCGATGTCCTGAGTCGCGAAAACGTCCTGCGCCCGGGGCAGCGTTTGCAGCTGCCCTGAGTCAGCCGCGCTGCCGGTATTCCGTCAGGTCGACGACTCCGCCGTTGAGGCGGGCCTCTTCGGCGGCAAACCCCATGGCGTGGCTTTCGACCGAGCGTTCCAGAGAGGAGCGCATGTCTGCGGAGTTCGGCTTTTGCCATTCGTGATCGAGCGCGTTCATCAAGCCGAAATCACCGCCGCCGTGGCCGACGAACTCGCCTTCCTCGATCTTGATGTCGTGATATTCCGTTTTGCCATCGCGATGCCGGGTGATGGCGATGTCGTGTCCGCTCAGGCGTTTGACGGCCTCGCCACCGAGCAGCACGCCTTCGGTGCCGCGGATTTCCAAACTGCGACCGGAGTCGAATGCAGTCATGGTCAGGTTGGCGGTGATATGGTTCGCGAACGTCAGATTCACCGTCTGCCGGTCGACCGCGGTGTTGTCGCAGTGATAAACGCAGCGACCCCAAGGGGACGTGCGCAACCACTGGCGGACGCTCTCGTCGTCCGCTTCAACCCCGCCGTCGAAGACCCATTGCAACCAATGACGCTGATCGCCGAGGTAGCGGTGGGCGTCGTAGAAACAATTCGCCGCGACCGGACAGCCGTCGGTGCAGCGGGCCGGAGCGCCCGCGGGGGCGTTGGCGGCGTTGAAGTAGGAGAGTGAGCCGAAACTGGAAACGTGGGTGCAGGACGAGTCCGCCAGCCAGGAAATGATGTCGAGATCATGGCAGCATTTGGCGATGATCATCGGGGAGCTTTTCTCGACCACTCCCCAATGTCCGCGCACGAAAGAATGGGCTTGGTGAAACGGCGCGACTCCCTCCACTGCGTTGATGGTGGCGATTGTGCCAATGGCCCCGGATTCGAGCAGCGATTTTACCGTGGTGTAGAATGGCGTGTAGCGCAGCACGTGACAGATCATCACGCGCCGGCCCAAACGCCGGGCTTCCAGCTCCAGGGCACGCACCTCGGCGAAATTCGTGGCGATGGGTTTTTCCAGCAGCACGTCGTAGCCCAAACGCATCGCCGCGATGCACGGTTGCACGTGGTAGGCGTCCTGCGTGCCGATCATGAGGATGTCCGCGAGTTTGCCGGCGGCGAACAGGTCGCGGTCACTGGCGAATGTGCGTAGACTTCCCGCCGGAACCAACGCCTCCATCAGACGCAGCCGGGCGGGATTGGGATCCGCCGCCGCGACGACTTGATAACGATCCGGGAGGAGGGCGGCATACTTGGTATACGTGCGAACGCGGCTGCCGCAACCGACGGCGGCGAGGGTAAGGGGTTTGACGGGCATGGGCCGGAAGCGTGCAAAAAAAAGCCGCGCTGAAAAGCGCGGCTCGCGAAAAGGTTGCTGTTTATTCAGGCGGTGTGCCGTTGGTCGGCGATCAGGTCCTCGAAATAGTATTCAAGGATCCGGTTTTCCAAGTCGTGGCGCGACGCCGTGCTCTGCAATCCGGTGGGCCGTCCGTCTGCGAGCACATAGGACCACCGGGCCGGCACGCCGGGTTCGGCGGCGTGATGCCAGACATAACCCACCGGTTCCGCTAGATCGTCCAAGTGGACGGCCAGCAGGCGGCGGGCCTCGGCGAAGGACCAGCCTTCAGCGGCGTCACTCCGGAAGCGCAACAGCCGGAAGGGCGAGCTCAAGCGGCGGCTTCCTTGCGTTGTGCGGCCTTGGCAGCCTCGTTTTCGAGTTGCGCGAAGAACGCGTCGCGGCGTTCACGGGCGACTTCGATGTCCTTCGTGCCGAGCGAGCGACGGATGCGCTCCTTGGTGAAGGGGGTGGGATGCACGGTGTAGTGCAGGAACCAAGTCCCGTGGTTGTTCCACAGGTGGTGGTTCGGGTTGTCCGTGCGAACACGGATACCGGGAAGTTTTGTGATGGTGGACATGATGCGTGATGATCTGTGGGTTGCAGGTTCGCGCATCAGGGAGGAAAACAAAAAACCGACCAGATGGGCATCAGGTCGGTCTCGTTTTCGGGAGCGTTCTTGGTTCGCCCCCCTTGCGGGTGACGCACATCCGAGGTTTCCCTCGATCCACCGTGGCCGCTCCCGGCCCGGTTGGCGGAGTCGGCTTTTGAGGGCCGGCTCGTTCCTGATGCAGGTCAGAACGTCATGGTATGACAGTAAATCGTCCAGCAAAAATTTTGTCATAAACCAAATTTGTGCTGGAGCTGTTCATTAACATGGACTTGCGAGCAGTTAAGCAGGGATCACGCGAATCCTAACCATTGCTTCTGTCACCGGTTTTGCCAACCGCCAGCTCAAGCGGGTGGGGGTGGAGCTCTCCTGGATAACGCAATGGTCGAATATCAGTTCGCCCTGATCGGAAGTAATCTCGACCAAAACGGCCTCGCCGTTCTGTTCAATTCGCAGCTTACCGTCAGCCTGGCGCTCCCAATTCGCATACGTGATCAGGGCGGTTTCAAACGTGTCGGGCTGGGAGAATTTGACCTGATCGCAAACTTCAACGCTGCCCTGGCCGGTGCGATCATAGCTGAACGCGCGGATCAAGGTCATGAGATGGGGGACCTTGTAAGCGCGGTCCATTTCGAGAATCACCTTGTCGCGTTCGGCCGTGAAGGTGGCGTCGACGAGTTTCGTGTAGGCGTCGCGACCGTAACCGGTGCGGTGATAGGTCTTGTCGGGAAATTGCAGCTGACCGCCGACCACCGGCACAGGATGCCCGAAGGAGTTGAGCAGATCGCCTTCATAGCGATTCACGCTGAAGGTGCGCTTGGTATAGGTTTCAGCACCGGGATCGGTGAGCAGTTCTTCTTTGCCGAGCAGCACGGTGAAGGTGCCGAGGTCGTTATGGTTGTGGTTCACTGCGTTGTCGCCGCCCTTGAACGTGGCGGCCAGTCGGCAGCTAGACTCCGCCGGCGGCCGGCAAATGAGGAACTGCACGTCTTCGAACCACTCGCGGACCGCGTGACCGCGGTCTACAGCGTAAGCTTGGTTGATGTCCTCCTGATGAAACAGAATCAGGTGCACCACGTCGCCGAATTGATAGTGGATGGGGTCGAACGCCCGCGTGGCGACTGTTTGGTCACGTCGCGACCGCTGCAGATCGAGGCGGTTGTTGTTCCAGTGCATCAGCCAGTCAGGCAGCACGACATCCCGCTTGCAGTCCGCGAAGGTCGGGTAAGCGCCATGTTGGATCTCCATCCGATGGCCGAAGTGGGAGATCTGCTCCACGCGCGGCTGTTTCAACCAGTCGACTTGCCCGCCGGTGGCAGCCCGGAAGAGTTCCGCTGCCACGATGTAATGGCTGTATCCGTAGCCCCAATAACTGACGCCTTCGGTGTAGAATCCGCTCGGCTCGAAACCGTCTTCCGAATGTTTGATGAGTTTTTCCGTCACCGCGAGATACCACGCCCGCTCGGCCGGATCGGTTTTCAAGCGCAGCGCACAACTCAGCACGCCGGAGAGACAGACGCTGTTCCAATTATGGGTGACGATCGTCCACCAGAAGACATCACGGCCTGATTTGATGCGGGCCTCGAAGGGTTTGAAGATCCGCGTCTCAACTTCGCGCCGAATCAGTTCGCAGGTCTCGGGTTTGAGCCGGTCTTCGAGCAAGTGCAAGGTGGCGACGAGGTTACTGGCGTAATGGACGGACGCCAGGTCGGTGAATATCTCGGTGCGCGCGTAGTGCTGTTGGCCCCGCTCATGCAGCGGAAAAGTCCACGAGTTGAGGGCGCAAAGTCGCCGGATGTCGTCTTCGATTCGTTCCAAGTAGCGGCCTTCATTTTCCATGCATTCGGCGATGGGCAGCAGGACCTGGCGCTCCCGCACGCGCCCGGGCAGCGGGTCGAATTTGGAGCGATCCTTGGTCTCAATGACGTAGAGGCAGTCTTCGTTGGTGATGTAACTGCGCGGCTCCGGTTTGCCGGATTCCGCGGCGAGCTGAAGCAGGCGTTCGCCCGCCTCGCTGGCGCGGACTTTCTCCCACGCCGCGCGATCACCGATGGGGCGACCGAGATGGAAAGGGCCGCCGATCAACGCCAGCAGTTCCTTTACGCGTTCCGGTGCAGGTTCGAAGTTATGCCCTGCGGGCAGATTGAGGTTCTGATCTCCGTGTCCCATGAACTCAGGGCTACCGGGTGGATGAGCGTGCGCAAAACAAAAAGGCCGGACTTCGCGTCCGGCCCGTTGAGGGGAGGAAGTAGATCGGCTTCAGCTCAAACTTACGCCCAGTTTGTCGGCGGCGCGAAGCAGCGCGTCGGCCATGTCGGTGGGGGTCGCGGCGACCTCGATGCCGCATTCCTTAAAGACCGCGATCTTGGCCTCGGCGGTGTCCTCATGACCACCGACGACGGCGCCGGCGTGACCCATGCGACGACCGGCGGGGGCGGTGGCGCCGGCAATGAAACCGGCGACAGGCTTCTTGCAGTTGGCCTTGATCCAACGCGCGGCCTCAACCTCGGCGTTGCCGCCGATTTCACCGATCAGAATGATGCCCTTGGTGTCGGGGTCTTCGTTGAAAAGCTTGATCACATCGAGGTGCGAAGTTCCGTTGACCGGGTCTCCGCCGATGCCGACGGAGGTGGACTGGCCGAGGCCCTTGCAAGTGATTTGGTAAACCGCCTCGTAAGTGAGGGTGCCGGAGCGGGAGACGACGCCGACGTGGCCTTTCTTGTGAATGTAGCCCGGGGCGATGCCGATGCGGCAGCCGCCTTTGGAACCTTCACCAGTGCCGGGAGTGACGAGGCCGGGGCAGTTGGGTCCGATGAGGCGGGTCTTGGCGCCGCCCATCGCGCGCTTCACGCGAATCATGTCCTTGATCGGAATGCCTTCGGTGATGCAAACGGCGAGATCGAGCCCGGCGTCAACGCATTCGAGAATCGCGTCACCGGCGAACGGTGGGGGCACGAAGATGGCGGAGACGGTGGCGCCGGTGGCTTTGGCAGCCTCGGCGACGGAATTGAAGATCGGCACCTTGACGCCGTTATGCTCGAACACCTGGCCGCCTTTGCCGGGCGTGACGCCGGCCACGACTTGCGTGCCGTAATCAATCGAGAGCTGGGCGTGCTTGCCGCCGAAGGCACCGGTGATGCCTTGGACCATGATCTTGGTTTGGGGGGAGATGAGAATGCTCATTGTGACGGGGCGGGCGGTTAAGCGACGAGTTTGACAATCTTTTGCGCGGCATCGGCCATGGTGTCACCCGAAACGAGGGCGAGACCGGACTTCGCGAGGGTTTCCTTGCCCTTGGCGACATTGTTGCCTTCGAGGCGGACGACGAGGGGCAGCTTGAGGCCGACTTCCTTCACGGCTTCCACGATGCCCTCGGCGATGACGTTGCAGTCCATGATGCCGCCGAAGATGTTGACGAAAATGCCCTGCACGTTGGCGTCGCCGAGGATGATCTTGAAGGCCGCGACGACCTTCTCCTTCGAGGCGCCGCCGCCGACGTCGAGGAAGTTGGCGGGATTGCCGCCATAATGTTTGATGATGTCCATCGTGGACATCGCGAGGCCCGCGCCATTGACGAGGCAGGCGATGTTGCCGTCGAGGGCGATGTAGGCGAGGTCGTATTTGGAGGCTTCAATTTCCTTCGGATCCTCCTCGTTGAGATCGCGCAGTTCGACGATATCGTGGTGGCGGAAGAGCGCGTTGGCGTCGAACGAGACCTTGGCGTCGAGGGCGAGCACCTGATCGTCGGGCGTGGTGATCAGCGGGTTAACCTCGACCATCGAGGCGTCGGTCTCCCACCACATGCGATAAAGATTTTTGATGAGTTTCGCGGCGTTCTTGGCCTCGGTGGCGTTGAACTTGAGGGCGAAAAGCAATTCACGGACTTGGTAATCGGCGAGGCCGTAGGCGGGATCGACGAGGACCTTGGTGATCTTCTCCGGCGTCTCGTGCGCGACCTTTTCGATTTCCACACCGCCTTCGGTCGAGGCCACGATGACCGGCTTGGAGGTGGCACGGTCGAGGAGAATGGCGAGGTAGTATTCCTTTTTGATGTCGCTTGCGACGGTGAAGTAGATCGTCTGCACTTTGCGGCCGGCGGGACCGGTCTGCGCAGTCACGAGCGTATTGCCGAGCATCTTGCCGGCGATCGCCTTGGCGTCGGCCTTGGACTGGCAGAATTTGACGCCGCCTTTGAAGCCGTCGGTAAAGGTGCCTTTCCCGCGACCGCCGGCATGGATCTGGGATTTCACCATGGTGGGGCCTTCGGGCAGTTTCGCGAGGGCGGCGTCGAACTCGGCGGCGGTTTTGGCGGAGACCCCTTGGGGGACGGGCACGCCGAATTTTTCAAAAAGGGTTTTGGCCTGATACTCGTGGATGTTCATGGAGGGGAGCCGGAGGCTAGCAGGCCGGGGCGGCGGGAAGCAGCCCAAAAAACGGATTTTTCGGCACTCGTTAGTTTCCGTGCCGGCGGAGTTGCGTTTCGCTTATGCAGTCTCAGCATTTCGCGCCATGCAATCGCACGAGGTTCTTCGCGAGGTTTTGAAGAAAACCAGCGCCAAACAGGTCGCCGCCGACTTGGGTCTGTCGCTTTCCCTGATTTACAAGTGGGCCGAGCCGCCGGCCGACGACAGCGGCAGCGGCGCGAACAGTCCGTTGGATCGGGTGGGTCAATTGGTAAAATCCACCCAGGACAGTCGCATTGCCCAGTGGGTTTGCGAGCAGAGTGGCGGATTTTTCATCAAGAACCCGCAATCACTTCAGCACACTGGCCACTTGATTCCGCTGACCAACGACATCGTGCAGGACTTTGCCGACATGCTGGCGACCATTGCCATTTCGTCTGCGGACAACGTGATCACGCCGCAGGAAGCGAAGACCATTCGCAACCGCTGGGAGCAGCTGAAGAGTGTGACCGAAGGCTTTGTGCGCGCGGCGGAGAGCGGCAATTTTGAAAGCATGACGCCGCCGCCGGCGATGGACTGAGCGCTACTTCAGCAGTTCGGCCGTAAGAAATGCCGTCTGTTGGGCGGCGAGTTCCTTCAGACCGGACTGGGCAAGTTGCAGCAGCGACTGCAGTTGGTCGTGCGAAAAAGTGGTCTCCTCGCCGGTGCCCTGCACCTCGACGAACTGGCCACGGCCGGTCATGACGACATTGAAGTCCACCTCGGCGTCCTTGTCCTCGAAGTAGTCGAGATCGCAGACCGCCTGGCCATTGAAGATGCCCACACTGACGGCGGCCACCGAATCGTTAAGCGGGTTTTCGGCCATCTTCTGCGCGTCGATCAGCTTTTGCACAGCGAGTCGCGTGGCGAGGTAGGCGCCGGTGATCGAGGCGGTGCGGGTGCCCCCGTCGGCTTGGAGGACATCGCAATCGACCCACAGCGTGTTCTCACCGAGCTTGTCGAGATCGACCACGGCGCGCAGCGACCGGCCGATGAGGCGTTGGATCTCCACGGTGCGGCCGTCGAGTTTGCCCTTGGAAATGTCGCGCGGTTTGCGGTCGAGCGTCGAATACGGCAGCATTGAATATTCGGCGGTCAGCCAGCCGCCTTTGACACCTTGGGCGCGCATCCAGCCCGGAACCTTGGGTTCAATGGTCGCCGCGCAGATGACGCGCGTATTGCCGAAACCGACCAGCACGGAGCCGGTGGCATGCGGCGCGATGCCGGCTTGGAAAGTGATGTTGCGCAACTGGCCGGTGGTGCGGCCGTCGTGACGGGTGTTTTGATCTGGCATGAATGGTTTAGTCGTCCCGTTCCTCAGGGTCGAACGGTTTGATGGTAAAGGTCTTTTCCGCTTCCGGTGCGGACATGTGGGCGATCAGGCGGTCGTTGAATTCCTTCGCGGGATCGTGCCCGAGTTTCTTCAACGCCTGGGTCAGGGCCGCGACTTCGACGAGCCGGGCCATGTCGCGGCCGGGCCGGACATAGAGTTCGATGTGCGGAATGTTGATGCCGAGAATGGTGTAGTAATTCTCCTCCAAGCCGGTGCGCTCCTCCTCGACTTCGGGCGTCCATTCCTGGAGCGAGACCACAAGATCGACGCGCTTCTCGTGCCGAACGGATTTGATGCCGAACATCTCCGCGACGTTGATGATACCGATGCCGCGGCATTCCATCCAACCGCGATTCAGCGACCGGCTGGTGGCCATGAGATCGCGTTCGTCGCGCACGCGGATGACGGTGAGATCATCGGCGACGAGCGAGTAGCCGCGCTCGATCAATGCCAGGGCGCATTCGCTTTTGCCGACGCCGCTGGAACCGCGCATCATCACGCCGACGCCCTTGATATCCAGGGTGGTGGCGTGCTCGGTTGCCGTCGGGGCAAATTCGTTATCGATGCACAAGGTCGCCATGTTCACGTATTTCATCGTGATCATCGGCGTGCGGAAGATGGGCAGGTCCATCTCCACGGCCACCTCCAGCATGGCCTTGGTCGCGTGATAATTGCGGGTCAAGACAAGGCAGGGGATCTGGCGTTTCGCGATCTCGCGCAAAATATCTTTCTGGGCGTCAGTCGTAAGCGTCTTGAGATAGGTCATCTCGGCCGACCCGATGACCTGGATGCGCTTGTTTGCGAAATACTTCAGAAAGCCGGTCAGCGCTAGGGCCGGCCGGTTGATCGATCCTTCCTTGATCAACCGGTGCATGCCCACGCCTTCGGCGGTGAGCAGTTCCATTTTCAGTTTCTCCCCGTAGCCGGCAAAAAAATGCCCGACGGTGATGCCGTGAACTCCTTTGGTGGGCATGACGATCAGAGGTTGAAATCCTTGCCGAGGTAAAACTCCCGGGCTTGCGGATCGTTGATAAGGAAGGTGCCGCTGCCTTGGGTGAGCACACGGCCCTGGTGAATGAGATAGGCGCGATCAACGATGCGCAGGGTCTCGCGGACGTTGTGATCTGACACCACGACGCCGATGCCGCGTTCTTTGAGCTGCAGAATGATCTTTTGCACCTCGGCGACTGAAATGGGGTCGATCGCGGCAAACGGCTCGTCCATCAGCAGAAACTTCGGCTTGGTGACGAGGGCGCGCGCGATTTCCAGGCGCCGTCGTTCGCCGCCGGAAAGCGTGAACGCCATTTGCCGGGCGACGTGGGTGAGGCTGAGTTCCTCGAGGTGATGTTCGACGAGCGCCTTGCGTTCCTTGCGTTTGACGCCGACGGCCTCGGCGATGGCGAGGATGTTTTGTTCAACGGTGAGCTTGCGAAATACGGAGGCTTCCTGGGGGAGATAGCCGATACCTTGCCGCGCTCGTTCATGCATGCGCAGCCCGGTGATGTCGTGATCGTCGAGCATCACGCGACCTTTGCTGGCAGGCACGAGTCCGACGATCATGTAGAACGTCGTGGTCTTGCCCGCGCCGTTCGGGCCCAGCAGGCCGACCACCTCGCCTGCGGCGAAACTCAAATCCACGCCATCCACGACTGTGCGTGCCCCGAAAGTCTTCACCAGACCTGCGGTGGAAATGGTGGACTTGGTTTCTGCGCTCATGGGTTCTGGCCGTCCCCGGGTTCCGCGTCAAAGCCGAGATCCTTGATGGCCGGCAGGGTGATGCGGGCGCGTTCGGTTTCGTTACCCTCGATCACGGCGCGGCGCTGGCCGCGGTAGAGCACGAGTCGCGGACCGGTGGCGGTATATTCGTCGTCGAAGCTGCGCACGACGGGCGACTCGCTCAGGACGATGCGGTCCTCACCGGGGAACACTTCGGCCCGGCCGCAGGTCGCTTCGCGATCGCCCTGCACAATGCGCACATTGCCGGTGGCCACGAGGGATTTGAAATTGCCATACGAACCCAGCGTCGAGTCGGGATCACCCTTGCGAATGGCGATGACCTTGAGGAAGTCGCAGGTGAGTCTGATATTGTTGCCGGTGACCACGACATCGTCGCGAAACGTTGCGATGGTTTCCGTGTCGTTGCTGATGGTTTCGGCGGGCCCCGAACACTCGATCACGGTCGGCGGCGGCACCGCCGGCTGAGCCTGAATCATCGGGCCGACGAGCAGGAGGATTGCGCAGAGGAATTGGAAGAGGCGGCTCATTTCAGAATGTCGGGTAGCGGGGCATGGAAAACAATCCGGGCCTTGGTGGCGATGGAAACCTTCTTTGCGCGATGATCGTAGGACCATTGCACGCCGGTGATCTCGAGGTCGTCGCGAATGACTCGCACCGTCTGCGCGCCGTGAATGCGCTCGTTGTCCAATTCGGCCACTGCTTGGGGACTGAGGATGATGGTCTCGATGGTATCCTTGGGGTCACCGGCGAACAGGGTGAGGTTGAGCTCCGTCAGTTCGATCTGACTGGAGTTAACCACGGCGCTGGCGCCCTGAATCAACATCGAACGGTGCCCTTCCTGGTTAAAGGTGGGCAGGCGGAAATTGCTCACCGGCGTTTGGGAAGTCAGGGGCGAGGCGCCGGTCAGAACCGACGAGAGCAAGCCGATGAAAACGAAACGCCACATGTGCATCAGGGACTCCGCTGGGCGAGAATATGTTCGCAGATTTCGCGCACGGCACCCCGACCGGCGGGGCGTCGGGTGACGTAACGAGCCGCGTCAAGAGCGGCGGGCATCGCATCTGGCACGGAGGCGCCGATGCCGGCCCAAGCGATGGCGGAGGCGTCGATATCGTCGTCGCCCATGTAGACGCATTGGCTCGCGGTGAGATTCAGCCGGCCCGCGAGTTCCTGCAGCGCGACCAACTTGTCGGTGCGGCCTTGAATGAGGTGCGGAATTTTCAACTCCGTCGCGCGCCGCGTGGTGGCTTCGGAAGGCCGGCCGCTGATCCACGCCACGGCGATGCCGGCGCGGTTCAGGCGGACGAGGCCCATGCCGTCGAGGATCGAGAACGATTTGGTTTCGGTGCCGTCGGATGAAATTTGCACCGTGCCGTCGGTCAGAATGCCGTCCACGTCCATCGCGAAGAGGCGGATGGCGGACCAATCCGCGGCGGGAATTGGGGATGAATCGCTCATGAGATTATTCCAACCAGGCCAGCAGCCGTTCGATGACATCGTCCTTGCGGGGGCGGTAGGCGCGTTCGAGTTCGGCGGCGAACGGCACGGGAATGTCGAGGGCACCGATACGCAACGGAGCGGCCTTGAGGCTGCTGAAGTTTTCCTCGGTCAGGCGGGCGACCAGTTCGGCGCCGAAACCATGCGTGCGGCGGCCTTCGTGCAGGACGATGAGCCGGCCGGTGCGGCGGAGCGAAGCGTGAATGGCGTCAAGCTTAAGCGGCGAAAGCGCACGCAGATCGAAGAGGTCGAAACCGATCTCGTATTCGTCGGCTAGGTAGTCGCAGATTTCAGCGGACTCGAGGACCATCTCGCCGTAACTGACGAAGGTCGCGAAATCGCCGGAGCGAAGCTGCTTGGGTTCCCAAATTTTGCGATACTCGGGGTTCCAAGCGACCGGTTGTTTTTTGCAGCGGTAGAGCGCCTTGTTTTCGAACAGAATGACGGGGTTGTTGTCCTCGTAGGCCGCGAGGAGGGCGTCGAACGCGTCCTGCGGTGTGCTGGGATATAGCGCCTTTAGCCCCGGGTAGGAGAGGAAGCACGATTCGAGTTCCTGCGAATGGAAAGAGCCGAGCTGCACCGTGCCGCAAGGGAAGCGAAACACGACCGGGCAGGCCGCGCCGGAGCGAAAGAAATAGGTGCCGGCGTTCTGGGTGATTTGGGTGACGGCTTCCGTCGCGAAATCGGCGAATTGAAATTCCTCGATCGGGCGATGTCCCCGCACGGCCATGCCGATGGCGTAGCCGGTGCAAGCGCTCTCGGCCAACGGGGTATTGAAAACGCGCGTGCGACCAAATTCCTCGAGCAGATCCTCCGTGACTTTGAACGCGCCGCCGTAGCGACCAATGTCCTGGCCGAGCACGATGGATTCGGGCCGTTCGCTCAGGATCTTGCGGTGGGCAAGGTTGAGCGCCTGGGCAAAATTGAGCTGCTGTGGTTCGGCGGGTTCAGCTTTCCACGGCAGGGGCGCGGACGCCGGCGCGAACAATTCGTCCACCATGCCCGCCGGATTGGGTCGCGGCACGGGCAGGGCGGTTTTCACGCAGGCTTCGAGGAAGGTGTTGAGTTCGCCTTCGATCGCCCCGACCTGCGTGCCGAGCCCGGCCTCGAGCAATTTGGCGCGCAAACGCGGCAAGGGATCCTGGGCAAAAAACGAATCGCTTTCGCCCGGCTTGAGATAATCGCAGGTGTCGTAGGCGGCGTGCCCGCGCAGGCGCAAGGTGTGCGCTTCGACCAGGATCGGGCGCGAGGTTTGACGCGCTTTGGCGATCGCGGCGCCGATCGTGCGGGTGAAGCTCTCAACATCGGTGGCATCGGCGGCAAATCCCTCCATGCCATAACCGGCGGCGCGCTGCCAGAGTTGGACGTTGGGATCGAATTGCTCCTCGATTGGCGTCGAGTAGGCGTAGCGATTGTTTTCGATCACGAAGACGATCGGCAGCGAGAGCAGGGCGGCCAGATTGAGCGATTCGTGCACATCGCCGGTGCTGGACGAACCGTCGCCAAAGAAGGCGAAACCGACGGCGTTGCGGCCGTTGCGGCGTTCGGCGTCCACCGCGCCGACAACGTTGGAAAGCATGATGCCGAGGTGGCTGATCATCGGCAGCGAACGATTCGCCGGATCGCCGTGGTGGATGTTGCCCTCGCGCGCCTTCGTGGGGCTTTGTGCGTTGGCGAAGTATTGATTGAGATGGTCACACAGGTGACCGCTCCAAATCAGGTGCGCGGACAGGCCGCGATGGCTGATGCAAATGACGTCCTGGGTCTTGTCGGCGAGCAAGGTGAGGGGCACGCAAAGCCCTTCGTTGCCCATGCCACCGGTGACGGTGCCTTTGATGAGGCCTTGGCGAAACAGTTCGAGGATGCGGTTGTCGGCGGTGCGACCAAGGTGCATCCACGCGTAGAGGCGCAACAGCGTCTCGTTGCGGTTTGTTTCCAAGTCCTCCGGACGCAACGTGCGGTCCGTGAGAATCTGCGGAGGGTTGGGAAATGCCATGATTTTGCCTGAAAACGTGGCGGGCAGCGCACGCGCGTGCAAGGGGGAACCTTGGGGCTTTTTGCAACCCGTTCACCCTGCCGGCGACAGGTTCAGGGCGCGCGGTGTGACGGCGGTCGCAGGCCATTTCGCGTGATCTGATGCCAGCCGCGCACGGCTCGCGTCAATCGGCGAGCCACGCGTGTGCGGCCTGCAGGTCGCCCGCGACCAAGCCGTGACTGGCCGGATGCGTCTGGACCTTCACCGTCGCACCGCCGGCTCGAAGCAGTTGCGCGAGCTCCTCGGGATGCGTCGCCGGCACGATTGGATCCTGCGCACCGCTGGAGATCAGCACGCGTTTGCCGGCGAGCGACCCGGGCGTGGCCGATTGGTTTAAGACGACCATGGGGCGCAACAGAATCGCGCCGCCCAACACCTCGGGCCGCAATTGCAACAATGTCGCGGCGACGTTGGCGCCATTGGAAAAACCCACCGCGATCAATCGCGCGGGGTCGATGTGGTGCTCTGCGCTGGCGGCGCTGATGAAATCGGCAAGCTCATGCGTGCGACGAGTGACTTCGTCGGAGTCAAACACCCCTTCCGCGAGCCGCGCGAAAAAGCGATTGGCGCCGTGTTCGGGCACGTTGCCGCGCGGACTGAGAATCGCCGAATGCGGCGAGAGCCGTTGGGCCAGCGGCAGGAGATCGCGCTCGGTGCCGCCGGTCCCGTGCAGGAGCAGCAACGGCGGTGCCTCCGCCGCGCCGGGCTGGAAGAGGTAATGATGGGAACGCAGGCTCATGGTTACCTTTCGTTAATTGAGTTTGGGCAGCGCCGCTTCGATTTGTTCGCGATAGGGTTCCAACCGTGGCGGCAGACCGAGGCGTTGACCGAGCGTTTCGACCGGCTCGTCGATCGCAAAGCCCGGTTCGTCAGTCGCGATTTCGAACAACACGCCGCCGGGTTCGCGGTAGTAGATGGATTTGAAATACGCGCGGTCGATGATCGGGCTGACGTGCAGCCCGCTCGCTTCGATTTCGCGATGCGCTTCATCTTGCGAAGCATCGGTGCCGGTGCTGAACGCGACGTGATGAATCGTGCCGGCGCCGTTGAGTCCGCGCGGCAGGTTGGGATCGGTAAGGAGATCGACGTAGGTGCCGGGACCGCCGGCGCCGACGGCGTAGCGCGTGCGGTGGCCCTCGGTGGCGGTCTCGCGGTAGCCCATTGTCGCCGTCAGCACGCGGGCGGTTTCATCGGCGGAGATCAAGCCAATGGTGCTGCTGTGAAAGCCCCGGATGGCATGTTCGCGAGGCACGTCGTCCGACGGTGCGGGTTCACGGGCATCGACTTCCGCGGTTGCGATCAATTCGAGTCGCAGACCGTCCGGATCGAACAGGGTGATGACTTTGTCGCCGAGGCGATCGCTCAAGGGCTCGGTGGTGACCCCGAGGTTGCTCAAGCGTTTGGTCCAGTAGGCCACGGCGGCCGCCGGAATCGAATAACCGGTGGCGTAGGCCTGACCAGTGCCGGGACGACCGCGCCGCAGTCCGCTCCAGGGGAAAAAGGTCAGGATGGTTCCGGGCGAACCGGTGTAGTCACCGTAATAGAGGTGATAGGTGCCGGGATCGTCTTGATTGACGGACTTCTTGACGAAGCGCAGGCCCAGCACGCGGGTGTAGAATTCGACATTCTTCCGGGGATCGGAGGCGATGGCGGTGATGTGGTGCAGTCCGTTGAGTTTCATAAATGCTGAGGGTTCCAAAGTAACCTAATAGGTTACTTTGATCTTAAGGATTACTTGGAGGAAGAGAGTTTGGCGTCGATTGAGAGCGCGCCGCCGCCGCCCATGAGGAAGGCAAGGGAGGTCGCAAGGAGCGTGAGGGGGAATTCCATGCCGGCCGGGGCAAAGAACGCACCGCTGTGCACGGTGATGATGGCGACGGCCATGGTGATGGCGACCGTCAGGGCGGCGAAACGGGTCGCCAAACCGAGGATCAGCAGCAAGCCGCCAAAGAATTCACCGCCACCCGCCATCGCCGCCCAGAATACGCCGGGCGTGAGGCCGAGTTGGTTGGCGAAGAATCCGCCGGTGCCTTCGAGGCCGTAGCCGCCGAACCAGCCGAACAGCTTTTGGGCGCCATGGGCCGCCATGACCACGCCCACGACGAGTCGCGGGGCGAGCAAAGCCCAATTCTGGGCATTGGTGGTGAGGAGGGATTTGATTTTGGTATTCATAATAACTATTCGTTTAATGTTAAACTATTGATTGTGGAGGGAAAGGGGAGATTGAGTTGACGGGGTTCAGGTTGGGGCCGAGACGCCCAAACCGAGTTTCTTGCAGAGCCAACCCAAGGTGAATTGCTCGGCGGCACTGAGCGCGCTGAATTCGCGGGTGATCGCGGCGGCGACTTTGGGAAAGAGCTCGCTGATGAAGGCGCGGCCGGCGTCGGTCAGATTGACGGTGACGAAGCGACGGTCCTGGTCGTCGCGTCGACGTGAGATCCAGCCCGACTTTTCCAAGTTACTCACAACCAGAGTGATGTTTCCACCGCTCATCAAGAGTTTGGAGGCCAGCTCAGATTGGCACATGGGGCCGCGGTGCAACAAGGTTTCCAAGGTGCCGAATTGAGAAATGGTCAGCCCGGCGGGCAGCACAGCGTGGACCCGCGCCGTGACACTGTCGGCCGCTCGCATCAGCTTGATGTAAGCGTTCAGCGCGTCGGTTTCAGCCTTGGTGCCTTGGTAGTGCGTTCCCATAACAATTCGATATCAAAGTAATTATTAATTTAATGTCAAACTATTGATTTAAAGAGCACTTCAAATTGCAGTGCGCGGGAGTTACGCCATGCTATCGAGCTTGCGAATGCGCGGGATATGACGGTCGCCTTCGAATTCGGTGGCGAGCCAGACGCGGACGATGTGCAGCGCCTCCTCTTGCGAAATGGTGCGTTCGCCGAGGGAGAGGCAATTGGCGTCGTTATGGGCGCGGTTCCAGATGGCGACCTGTTCGTTCCAGCATACACCGCAGCGCACGCCCTTGACGCGGTTGGCGGCCATGGCCTCGCCATTGCCGGATCCACCGAGAACGATGCCACGTTCATACTCGCCGGCGGCGACGGCCCGGGCGACGGGGAAACAGAAGTCTGGATAGTCGCAGCGTTCGGATGAATGAGTGCCGAAATCATGCACGGTGTGACCTTCGGTCATAAGCATGGCCTTGATGGCTTCCTTGTAGGTGTAGCCGGCGTGATCGGAGCCGATGGCGATGGAGAACGTTTTCATACGGGAAGACGAACAGTTCGGAGTTTGTGCTGTCATTGAGTGTCAGTCAGTTTCGCCCTGCAACACATCTCCCCATGAAAACGTGCCTCTTTCCATTGTTCCTTGCGGTCGTGCTGCTGGCAGGCTGCGCGACGGTTGACAGTCGCATCCGCAAGCATCAGGCGGCCTTTGACTCGTGGCCGGCGCAGGTGCAGGCCACGATCCGGGCGGAGAAGGTGGATTTGGGTTTCACCCCGGAGCAGGTGCGCGTCGCTTTGGGCGATCCGGATCGAGTTTTTTTGCGCAAGACCAGCGAGGGCGAAGCTGAGGTCTGGGCATATTACGATCGCGGTCCGCGCTTTTCGATTGGTCTCGGCGTCGGATCGGGCGGCTATGGCGGCAGCATGGGCGGCGGTGTGGTTTACGACCGGCAATATGATCGCATCGATGACGCCGTGCGGGTGGTTTTTGAAGGCGGGGTTGTTACGTCGGTCGAGGCGCGCCAATCCGGGAAATGATCATGCGCCGATGGTGCGAAGAAATGCCGACGTATCGCTGAAGTCGGCAAACGCAGCCGTGGGGTTGTGCGATTCCAATTCACTTAGCGTATAGTTGCCCGTCGCGACGGCGATCGTCCGGGCGCCAATGACTTTGCCGCATTCGATGTCGTGCGGCGTATCGCCGATGATCCAGGTTTGGGTAGGGGTGAAGGTGACGTTGTGGCGTTCGCCGGCCCGCCGCAGTGCATGCGGTCCGAGGTCGTTGCGACGCGGGCTGTCGTCGGCGAAGGCGCCGAATTCGAAGTAGTGCCACACGTTGTGATGCGTGAGCTTGAACTGCGCGCCGCGTTGGAGATTGCCGGTGAGCAAGCCCTGCGCGATGCGCGGATGATGATGCAACGTTTCGAGCAATTCGAGGATGCCCGGGAGGACCTGTCCCTGCGGACCGTCGGCCAGTTCCAAGGGCAAGGTTTCCAGATAGGCCTCAAGGTAAGCTTGGATGTTTGCGGGCGTGTCGGGCAGGCCGTTGTGGCGCAGCACCTCGCTCGTGATCCAACTGTCGGTGCGGCCGGCCCAATCGATTTTGCGCAGATCACACGGCAGGCCGAAGCGTTTGGTGAATCCGCGTTCCATTGCACGCACACCGGCGCCCTGCGAAACGATCAGGGTGCCGTCGATATCCCAGAGAACGAGTGTCTTTTTGCTCACATCACACGGTGCTCGCGCTGACTGGCACGGGCAAGTGGTTTGAATTGGAGAATAATCATTTCAATTTTATTGGTGGGGTCATCCTCGCCAACCTACACGAATCCCATGGACACGAAAGCCGCCCCTGCCACCCCCAATTACGACGCTGCCGCCGCGCGCACGCCGACGCATACGCTGACGCCTGAGCAAATCGCGTTTTACCAAGAGCACGGTTACCTCGCGATTGATGCGATCATGCCGCCGGAGGAAATCGCGGTGGTGAAGGCGATCTACGACCGGCTTTTCACCCCCGAGGCGGGGTCCGATGCCGATCTTTATGATCTCAACGGCGCACGCGAGGCCGGGAAGAAGATCTCCATCCCGCAGATTTTGAATCCGGCCAAATACGCGCCCGAACTGCTCGAGACGCAAATGGTCGCGAATCTGAAGGCCATCATGAAGCAGCTGCACGGAGCCGAATCAAAAATGATGGGCGACCATGCCATCAACAAGCCGCCGCACAACGCCGCTGCCACGCCATGGCATCAGGATGAAGCGTATTGGAATCCGGCGAAGGAGTATTCGAGTCTAAGTATTTGGATCCCGTTGCAACCGGCGACCAAGCAGAACGGCTGCATGCATTTTGTGCCCGGCTCGCACAAAATCGAAATCGTGCCGCATCGCCCGATCGGTGATAATCCTTTGACGCCCGGTCTCGAGGTTGAACCCGGTGCGTTCGATTTCAGCTCTGCCGTGGCCTGCGAATTGCCGGCCGGCGGCGCGACGATTCATAACGGCCGCACGCTGCACTACACGCCGCCGAATAATTCCGATGATTACCGTCGCGCTTATATCGCGATGGGATCCGCCTACGAAAAGACGCGGGACGTGCCACGCAGGTTTCCGTGGCAGGAACGGCAGAAGGCCGCACGCGAAGCGGCGAACGCGGCGAAAGCTTGAGGTAGGGCGGGGATTTCGGCCCCGCCATACTTTTCATTTACGAAACGTCGGCAGCACCGAGCCGACGAGAATTAATACGGCGCCGATCAACTCGATCGCAGTGTAATGCTCTCCGAACAGCGCCATGCCGCCAATCGCCACGCCTAAGGGCACGAGCATTTGCAGTAGCGAACCCTCGCCGACCGGCAGGTCGCGAAATGCTCGGGTCATGCTTAATTGGCCGAGTGCGGCGCATAGGCTCGCCCCGATGATGATCCACCACGAACCGTTGGGCAGCGAGTCCGTTTGCACCCAGGCAGGAACGCCGCAGATGAGCAGACCATAAACACATTGGGCGGCGAAAATTGTCGAGGTGTGTTCGGTCGCGTGCAGCCCTCTTATAAGGACGATCACCGTGGCTGACGCGAAAGCGGTAAGCAACGCGAGAACATCGTAAACGCCCGGATGCAGTGCGGTGCTGACGACATTGGTGAGCATGGCCAGCCCGGCGAGTGTGACGGTGCAACCCACCGCCAGCGGAACGGTGAAACGTTCACTAACACCCACACCGCAAGCAGCCCGCCCCAGATCACATATGTGTTGCCGATGAAGGTGGCGCGTCCGGCGCCGAGGTGTTCGATCGTGACGTAGTAGGCCAACGTGCCGATGCCGCCGATGATACCACGGGCGATAAGGCGTGGATTGGTGAAGAGATTTCGCGGCTGAAACTCGCGATGATAGACGGCGCCGATCACCGCCAATCCGGTGATCCAGCGCATGCACACGAGAAACCACATGTTGGTGCCTTCGAGCGCACCGAATGCGCGGATGAGCAGGATGTTTGCGGTGAAGCCTGCGGTTGAAAGCACCATTAACGCGATACCGCGCGCGTGATGCGGATTTCCGGGAGCCGAGGTGGTCATGTGTTGGAGTGCGCTGGCCCGGAACAGAAAAACCGCGCCGGGGAGGGCGCGGTTGCGATGGATTCGATCCGTGAGTCGATTTCCCCTCAGGCAACGCAGCGCCGGTGCGCGACGAGAACGACGCGCCAAAGAGCGGCTTTGCGAAGTTTGAGGGAAGACGACATGGCGACGATGTGTTCAGGTATGCGCGGTCAAGGCAAGTCCTCAGAGTGCATGGATGGCACTCTTACTGACCGCGAGGGCGGCTTCCTTGACGGCTTCACTCATTGTCGGGTGGGCGTGGATCGTGCGCGCGAGGTCTTCGGCGCTGCCACCGTATTCCATGTGCGTGACGATTTCGCTTATGAGTTCACCGGCGTTCTTGCCGAGGATCTGAGCGCCGAGGATTTTGTCGGTCTTCGCATCGGCGATGATCTTCACAAAACCATCGGCCCCGTCGTTGGCGTGGGCGCGGGCGTTGGCGGCGAAGTTGAACTTGCCGACGTTGACCTTGATGTCGGCCTTCTTGGCGGCGTCCTCGCCGAGGCCGACGGTCGCGATCTCGGGATCGGTGTAAATGATGGCGGGCATCAGGTCCCAATTGATGTGACCGGCCTTGCCGGCAATCCACTCGGCGACAGCAGCGCCGTCTTCCTCGGCCTTGTGCGCGAGCATCGGACCGTCAATCACATCGCCGATCGCCCAGATGTTGGCGGCGGTGGTCTTGAGGTGGGCGTCGACCTTGATGCGCTTCTTGTCGGTGAGTTCGACGCCTGCCTTGTCGAGGCCGAGTCCATCAGTGAAGGGCCGGCGGCCGACGGAGACGAGCACCTTGTCGGCGGCAAATTCGAGTGGCTTGCCGTCGCGCTCGGCGGTGAGTTTGCCGCTCTTGAATCCGGTGACCTTGGCGTTGACCTCAATCTTGAGGCCCTGCTTTTGCAGGATGCGGGTGAAATTTCGCACGACATCGGCATCGGCCGTGCCGGCGATTTGCGGGAGGAATTCCACCACGGTTACATCGGAGCCGAGGCGGGCCCATACCGAGCCGAGTTCCAGGCCAATGGCGCCGCCGCCTACCACGACGAGTTTCTTCGGCACTTCCGTGAAGGCGATGGCGTGATCGGATGAGACGATGGTTTCGCCGTCGAACTTCATGAACGGCAGTTCGACCGGGGCGGAACCGGTGGCGATGACGATGTTCTTGGCGGTGAGGGTGATCGGCTCGCTGGTGCTCGCCGCTACTTGGATGGTCTTGCCGTCAACAAATTGAGCCTCACCGATGACGACGGTCACCTTGCGGGCCTTGGCGAGCTGGGCCAGGCCGCCGGTCATCTTGCCGACAATGTCCTCCTTCTTCTTGAGCATTGCGCCGACATCGATCGACAGGCCATCGATTTTGATACCGTGTTCCGCCGCGTGGTTTCGATTGAAGGCGAAATGTTCGGATGAGGCGAGGAGGGCCTTGCTCGGAATGCAGCCGACGTTGAGGCAGGTGCCGCCAAGGGTCTTGCGCTTGTCAACGAGCGCGACCTTCAGGCCGAGTTGGGCGGCGCGAAACGCGCAGACGTAGCCGCCGGGGCCGGCGCCAATAACAATGAGATCAAAGGATTCGGAAGACATGATTTTGCAGGAGGCAACAGAGGGAACGGAGAGAGCACTTAACTCTGTTTTCTCCGTTCTCTCCTGTGAGATTTCAGGTTCAGGCGCCGATGAGGAGACGGGCGGGATCCTCGATGGCCTGCTTGACCTTGACGAGGAAGGTGACGGCTTCGCGGCCGTCGACGATGCGGTGGTCGTAGCTGAGGGCGAGATACATCATCGGGCGGATGACGACCTGGCCGTCGACCGCGACGGGGCGTTCGTTGATGGCGTGCAGACCGAGGATCGCGCTTTGCGGCGCGTTGAGAATCGGGGTGGAGAGCATCGAACCGAAGATGCCACCGTTGGTGATGGTGAAGACGCCGCCTTCGAGATCGGCGAGGGTGATCTTGCCATCGCGGGCGCGCCCGGCGACTGCGGCGATCGATTTCTCTATGTCGGCCATGCCGAGCTGATCGCAATCGCGAATGACCGGAACCATCAGGCCTTTCGGGGTCGAGACGGCCATGCCGATATCGTAGTAGTGGTTCTGGACGAGGTGGTCGCCGTCGATCTGAGCGTTGATGCCGGGGACTTCCTGCAGGGCGTTGACCACGGCCTTGGTGAAAAAGGACATGAACCCGAGCTTCACGCCGTGTTTCTTCACGAAGTCGTCCTGGTATTTTTTGCGCAGGGCCATGACGGCGGACATGTCGACCTCGTTGAAGGTCGTGAGCATGGCGGCTTCGTGTTGCGCCTGGACGAGTCGCTGCGCGATCTTGGCGCGGAGTGGTGTAAGCTTTTTACGGGTCTGGCGTTCGCCAGTCGCAACGGATTTCGTCGGCGCGGGAGTGGCGGCGGGCTTGGCCTCCTTGGGATTCTCGGCCGGGGAGGACTTGGTTTCGGCGGGCTTGTCAGCGGCGGAGAGCATATCGCCTTTGGTCACACGGCCGTCTTTGCCCGTGCCCTTGACTTTCTCCGGATCGATCCCGGTTTCCTCGGCGAGACGACGGACGGCGGGAGATTGGGTGGCGGATTCGGCTTTGGTGGCGGGTTTTTCCTCCTTGGCTTTGTTCTCGCTGGGTTTCTCCGTGTCCGGTTTTTCGGCGGCGGCGCCTTCTTCGATGGTCGCGACGACTTCGCCGATTTTCACCTCGGTGCCTTCAGTGACCTTGAGGGAGATCTTGCCTGCGGCCTCGGCGACACCTTCGGAGGTGATCTTGTCGGTTTCCAATTCGAAGAGCGGCTGATCCTTGGACACGACGTCGCCGTCCTTGACGTGCCACTTGGCCAGCACGCCGGAATTGATGGATTCGCCGAGGGCGGGGATTTTGACTTCCAGACTCATGAGATAGGGAAAGTTGATCAGGCGGTGAAAGCGACCTTGAGGAAAGCGGCGAGTTCGATGCGGTGCAAGGCCAGCGAACCGACGGCCGGTGAGGCCGAGGCGTCGCGACCAGCATAAGTCGGCCGGCGGCCGGTGACGGCTTCAAGGTGCGGGGCGATGTAGCTCCATGCGCCCATGTTCTGCGACTCTTCCTGGCACCAGATGATTTGGGCCTTGGGGTAGCGATTGGCGACCTCGGCCAGGCGGGGGGCGTTGAGGGGATAGAGCTGCTCGACGCGCACGATGGCGACGTCGGTAATCTTGTGTTCCTCGCGATAATCGCAGAGGTCGTAGTAGACCTTGCCGGAACAGAAGATGACACGTGAGGCCTCAGCGGGAGCGTTGTCTTCCTCGAGGATTTCATGGAAGCGACCGTCGGTGAACTCGTCGAGCCGGGACGTGGCGGCCGGATGGCGCAGCAACGATTTTGGCGACATGAGAACGAGCGGCTTGCGGAAACTGCGCTTCATCTGGCGGCGCAGCAGATGGAAATACTGGGCGGGCGTGGTGGCGTTGGCGACCTGCATGTTATCCTCGGCGCAGGCGGTGAGGAAGCGTTCGAGGCGGGCGGAGGAGTGTTCGGGGCCCTGGCCTTCGTAGCCGTGCGGCAGAAGCAGCACCATGTCGCACGTTTGCTGCCACTTCGATTCACCCGAAGCGATGAACTGGTCAATGACGACCTGCGCGCCGTTGGCGAAATCGCCGAACTGGGCTTCCCAGATGCAAAGCATCTCGTCGTAGTCGGTGGCGTAGCCGTAATCGAAACCGAGCACGGCGGCCTCGGAGAGCAGCGAATTGTAAACGCAGAACATGGCCTGTCCTTCGCGCACGTGTTTGAGCGAGGTGTAGGTCTGGAGCGTCTCCATGTCGTGCAGCACCGCATGGCGATGACTGAAAGTGCCGCGCTGACAGTCCTGGCCGCTCAAGCGCACATGTGTGCCTTCGAGCAAGAGCGTGCCGATGGCCATGGCTTCACCGAGTCCCCAATCGATGGGACCGCCGTTGGCGTGCGCCTTGGCGCGCTGCTCGAGCAGACGCTTGATCTTGGGGTTGACGTTGAACCCTTCCGGCACGGTCGTGATCGCCTTGATGACATCCGCGATGTCCTCGGCGCTGGCTTTGGTGACGACCGGATCAAAGTTGAAGTCCGGCTGAAACACCGCGGTGGAGCCGGCGAACTTATTGGTTTCAGTGAGGGCTTTTCGTTTGGCGCTACGATCATCCTCGCCGGCTTTGGCTTTGGTGAGGCTGGCTTCCAATGCGTCGGTGTATTCGGCTTTGATGGCCTCACCCTCCTCCGCGGTGATCGAGCCTTCCTCGGTGAGTTTGCGCGTGAGAATGGCGGAGACCTGCGGGTGCTTGCTGATCTTGCGATAGAGCAGCGGCTGGGTAAATGCGGGCTCATCGCTTTCGTTGTGACCGTGTTTGCGGTAGCAATACATGTCCACGACGACATCGCGATGGAACTGCACGCGGAATTCCAAGGCGAGGCGCGCGACCATGCAGACGGCCTCGGGGTCGTCCCCGTTCACGTGGAAGACCGGGGCCTCGATCATCTTGGCGACGTCGGTGCAATACCGTGTGGAGCGCGCATCACTTGGGTCGGTGGTGAAGCCGATTTGGTTGTTGATGATGAAGTGAACCGTGCCGCCGGTGCGATAACCGGGCAGTTGCGAGAAATTCATGGTCTCGGCCACGACACCCTGGCCGGCAAAGGCGGCGTCACCGTGGATGAGCACGGGCATGACCTTGGTGCGATCAGTGTCGCCGCGAATGCGCTGGCGGGCGCGGGCCTTGCCCTCGACGACGGGGTTGACGATTTCGAGGTGTGACGGATTGGCCGCGAGGCGAACCTCGACTTTCGGCCCGGCGGCCGTCTCGAGCATGGCGTTGTAACCGAGGTGGTATTTGACGTCGCCGTCGCCGCCGACCGCGTCGGGGATGTAGTTTTCCGAGAACTGCTCGAAGAGCTGGTCAAACGACTTGCGCATGATGCTGGTGAGCACGTTGAGCCGGCCCCGATGAGCCATGCCCATGACGACTTCTTCGACGCCGGTGGCGGGGCAGTGTTCAATGAGCGAATCGAGCGCTGCAATAATGGTCTCGCCCCCTTCGAGGGAGAAGCGTTTCTGGCCGACATATTTCGTGTGCAGAAACTTTTCGAAGAGCTCGGCCTTGTGCACGCGGCGCAGGATGCGGATCTTTTCGGCGCGGGAGAAATCGGGCTGGTTGCGCGTCGTCTCCATTTTGTCCTGCAACCAGCGGCGCACGTCGACATCTTGAATGTGGGTGTATTCGACACCGATTTTGCCGCAATAAGTCTGCCGCAGGGAGGTGACGACATCGCGGAGTTTCATCTGTCCGCCGCCCAGGTAGGTGCCGACATCAAAGGTCGTGTCGAGATCGGCTTCGGTCAGATCGAATTGTTCCAAACTCAACTTGGGGTGGGCGGGCGGCGGGTCGCTCAACGGATCGAGATGCGCTTCGAAATGGCCGATGGCACGATACGTATTGATGAGGTAATGGACGTGCGACTGCTTGAGGCTGTCGATGATGGAGGCTCCTCCCGCCCCGTCGGTGCCGGTGACGCTGCCGCCGTCATGGCCAAGCGTGAAGCCTTGGAAAAAAGCCCGCCACGTCGGATCGACCGAATCGGGGTTTTCGAGCCATGAGTGATAAGCGGCTTCGATGACCGCGGCGTTGGCCCGAGTGGGGAGGGTGAGAGAGTTCATGTGCAGATAATAAAGCACACCTGCGCTGCACGACCAAGGGCCGTGCCCGCTACGTGTGCCTTTGAAAAGGGTTGGACTGAACATTCAATCCCACCAGCCGGGGCAACTCAAGCCAAGCCCCGGATCGGACGAGAGATTGCAATGCAGCTTAAGCTTAGTAACAGAGAAATTAGTTACATCTAACACCGTGATTGAACCTGTTATCAAAATTTCGCTCGCCAATTTGCTCGCCGGCATCCAACGCGCGGATGCCGATGTCATTACCGCTGAAATGGAAAAACTCGACGGCGTCCTCAGCACCGAACGCAATCATCTACATCCGCAACTCGTTCATTTTCTAGAACGTAGGAGTTATGCCAAGGCCTTGATGTTTCTTGGCGGCGAATCGGATATCCCGGTTGGCGCCTGCGGCGGACGACCGTCGCCCACGCAGTCATGAGCAGGTCCGGCAAAGTATCCACCGGCGGCGGCGACGATCTCGGACAGAATCCGTTCGGGGCCTTGAGTGGCGCGGGTCTCCCGCAAAATAGCGGATCGCAAAAACCGGAAACCCTCAAATCGGGCACTGGCGAAGCCGTCCGGCCGACGGGGGCCACGAATCCGCCGCCAAAACACCGCGGACGCTTGGACATCAAACGTGCGACCGCCGGGCGTGGTGGCAAAACCGTGACGCTCGTGACGGGATTCGTCGGGATCGGGCTGCCCGAAAAGGAGCAACTGGCCAAAAAGATGCGCGCGGCTTGCGGCTGCGGCGGCACCGTCAAGGATGGCAATATCGAGATTCAAGGCGATCAGCGCGACAAGATCGCCGCCATTCTCAGCGACGCGGGATTCAGGCCGGTCTTTGCCGGCGGTTAAGCGGCCAGGCCCGCGGCCAAGGCGAGCGCGCTTTTGGCGCGGTTGAGAATGTAGATGTGGTAGCCGGGCGCGTCTTGGGCGAGAAGTTCGCGGATCTGGCCGAGCGCCCAATCGATGCCGATGGTCTCGACGATCTCGGGATTTTCGCCGGCGGCTTCGAGCCTCGTGATCAGTTTGGCGGGGAGCGTGGCGCCGCACATTGAGGTGAAACGCTGGATCTGTTTTAGCGAGAGCACGGGCATGATGCCGGGGACGATCGGAACCGTGATACCGGCGGCGCGACATTGCTCGACGAAACGAAAGTAAACGGCGTTGTCGAAGAAGAGCTGGGTGGTGATGAAGTCAGCGCCCGCGTCCACTTTGGCTTTGAGGTGATCCAAGTCGGCTTGCGGAGACGCGGCCTCCGGGTGTTTTTCCGGATAGCCGCCGACGCCGAGGCAGAAATCGGCATGACGCGATTTGAGCAGGGCCACGAGCTCGGCGGCGTAGCGCAGTCCGTCCGGTGCGGGTTTGAACTCGGTGCTGCCTTTCGGCGGATCGCCGCGCAGCGTCATGATGTTGCGGAAACCGGCTTCGTGAATGCGACCGGCGAGTTCGTGCAGCTCGGCCCGCGAGTGGCCGACGCACGTCAGATGGGGCATGACGGTGAAGCCGAGTTCTTCGCGGAGCAGTCGCGAAACCTGCGCCGTGCGTTCGCGGGTGCTGCCCCCTGCGCCATAGGTCACCGAGACAAAATCGGGTTCGATCCGCTGCAAGGCCACGGCGGTTTCGCGCAAGGCGGCGACTCCGGCGTCGTCTTTGGGCGGAAAGAATTCCAGCGAGCGCAGCGGATGGGGTTTGCCTTGGAAAAATGCGGCAATGGGGGAATCTGGAGGCATATAATCAACATATCAGGTTTCGATGATATGTTGGCAAGCCTGAAGCAGGATCTGGATCGCCCGGCTGCGAAGTTCAAGTGGCGGACAGTTCGCGCGCCTTTTCGGTTTTGAGCCGCAGCTGACCGCAGGCGGCCTCGATGTCATGGCCTTTTTCGCGGCGGAGCGTCACCGAAACACGGGCCCGGCGCAGCACGTCGGCAAAGGCTTCCTGCCGGGCGATCCCCGGTCGCTTCCACGGCAGGCCCTCAACGGTGTTGTAGGGGATGAGGTTGACGTGGGCGTGGAGATCGAGGGCGATATCACGCAGCTTTTCCGCCTGTTCGCGCGAGTCGTTGATATCCTCGATCAAAATAAACTCCAACGTCACCATGCGTCCGTGCTTCTCGGAAAACGCTTTGACGGCCGGCAGTAGTTTCGCGAGCGGGTAGGCTTTGTTGACCGGCATGATCTGTTCGCGCACCTCGTCCGTGGCGCCGTGCAGGGAGATCGCCAGGCGGATGCCGAGCGGTTCATCGGCGAGCTGCAGAATTCTCGGCACCAGTCCGGAAGTTGAAAGCGTGATGCGCCGGGCGCCGAAGCCGAGTCCCCACTCGGCGTTGATGATGGTGAGGGCGCGGATGATGGCGTCGTAGTTGGCGAGCGGTTCACCCATGCCCATGACCACAATGTTGTCGAAAGTGGCCAGACCGCTGTGGGCGCGCGGGTCATGTTCGTCCTCGCGATAGCAAACCTGCAGCAGTTGCGCGACGATTTCGCCGGCGTTGAGGTCGCGTTTCAAACCGAGCAGACCCGAGGCGCAGAATTTGCAGCCCATGGCGCAACCAACCTGCGTCGAGATGCAGATGGTTTTGCGCGAGTGCTCGAGGCCGACGCCTTCCTGCGGCGCGCGGATGATGACGGTCTCGATGAGCGATTGATCGCCGAGTTCGAGCAGCAGCTTGTCGGTGACGTCGAGCGATTGTTTGCCGTGCACGAGGGTGAGGGGGGCAAACTCAAACGTCTCGTCGAGCCAGGCACGCAAGGCCTTCGGCAAGTTCGTCATCGCGTCCCAAGAGCGGGCGCGCTTTTTGTAAACCCAATCGAGGATCTGTTTGGCGCGGAATGCCGGCTCACCGCGCGCTTGGAGGCGGACGGTGAGGGTCTCGAGGGTTTCGCCGGTAAAGGGCGGCTTGGCGGGCGTGAATTTCATCTCCGCCCGCCAATGTGACGGGATCGTGTTATTTGGCCAGCACGCGGTTGAGCGCGCTGACGATGGCCCGGATCGAGGCTAGCTCGATGTTGGTGTCGGTGCCGGCACCGTAGAGCGTGAGGCCGCGGTCGGTCTTGATTTGGATGTAAGACACGGCCTTGGCTTCCGCACCCTTGCCGAGCGAGTGCTCGGAGTAGGACTGGACCTCAAACTTGGGCAGACTGGTGCCGGCGAGAGAGCGCACGAACGCATCAATCGGCCCGTTGCCCTCGGCGGTGAGCACATGCGTCTGGCCGTCGATTACGACGGTCGCTTCGCAATGCACCGCACTGTCCGTTTCGGCGGTCTTGAACTGCTTGATTGCGACCGGATTGGTGCGATCGAGGTATTCGCGCTGGAAGGTGGCATGGATTTCCTCCGACGTGAGCTCGCGGCCGGAGCTGTCGGCCAGATCGTTGATGAGCTTGCCGATTTCCTTGTGCATCGCCTTGGGCAGTTCGAAGCCATACTCGCGCTCGAGAATGTAGGCGACGCCGCCTTTGCCGGATTGGGAATTGATGCGGATGATGGCCTTGTAGCTGCGGCCAATGTCGGCGGGATCCACCGGGATATAGAGGACGTCCCAAGGTTGACCGGGTTTTTGCACCGCCCAGGATTTCTTGATGGCATCCTGGTGCGAGCCGCTGAAGGCGGTGAACACGAGTTCGCCGGCGTAGGGCTGGCGCGGCGGCACTTCCAAGCGGGTGCAGCGCTCGTAGACCTCGCGGATCTCGTTGATGTTGGAAAAATCCAGGCCGGGTTCGATGCCGTGGGTGTAGAGGTTCAGCGCGACGTTGACGATATCCAGGTTGCCGGTGCGCTCGCCGTTGCCGAAGAGCGTGCCTTCGACGCGATCGGCGCCGGCCAGCATCGCGAGTTCCGTGGCGGCGACACCGGTGCCGCGGTCGTTGTGGGTGTGCAAGGACACGATGGTGCGGTCGCGCCGCGTCAGGTGGCGGCACATCCATTCGATCTGGTCGGCATGGACGTTGGGCGTGGCGTATTCTACCGTGGCGGGCAGGTTGAGAATGATCTTGTTCTCCACCGTGGGCTGCCAGACGTCGGTGACGGCTTCACAGATCTCCAACGCGAAGTCCAACTCGGTGCTGGTGAAGCTCTCGGGGGAATACTCCAATTGCAGGTTGGTGCCGGACGCGATGAGCGCGGCGCCATGCTTTTTCAGCAAAGCGATGGCGTTGGTCGCGATCTTGACGATGGCGGCGCGGTCGGCGTTGAACACGTATTTGCGCTGCGCCGGCGAGGTCGAGTTGTAGAGATGGAAGACAACGTTTTTGGCGCCGCGCAGGGCTTCGAGCGAACGGGTGATCAATTCCTCGCGGCATTGGCAGAGGATCTGGATCGAGACGTCGTCCGGAATGCGGTTTTCCTCGATGAGGCGGCGACAGAAATCGAACTCAATCTGTGAGGCGGAAGGGAAGCCGACTTCGATTTGCTTGAAGCCGATTTTGACCAGCATCTCGAAGTATTCGAGCTTCTCGTCCACATTCATCGGCTGGGCGAGGGCTTGGTTGCCGTCGCGCAGGTCGACGCTGCACCAGATCGGAGCCTTGGTCAGCGTGCGGTTGGGCCACTGACGGTCGGGCAAATTGACGGGAGGAAACTGTCGGTATTTGGGTTGGGCGGGAGAGTGCATAGCGAAACAATTAATGGTTGGCAGTCAGGGGAAGCACCGCTGAGCGGTGGCGGGCGGGACTCGGACGCACGATCACCCTCGCGGGCGATTCAGAGATCGTGCGCGTTGCTAAGTCGTAGTGCCTGCTGCCGGTTTCGCATTGAAGGTCGGGAAACGTAGGGTTTCCGCCCTCGCCCCGTCAAGCCTGCGGCCCTGTCATAGCATAAATTGTAACCGCGGGCGGGGCCGTGCGTCTTGTCTCCCGTGTATGACTTCGATTCCATCCTGCCATGTCTGACGCCGACGAGTCCTTCGACTTGCCCGCCTGCCTTGCGCGGGTGCGCCACCGCGATCAGGCGGCCGCGCGTGAACTCGTCGATCACCTTTATCCGTTGGTCATCAAAATCGTGCGCTCGCATCTGCCCCGGCGCGTGCTGGAAGAGGACCTCGCGCAGGAGGTTTTTATGAAAATGTTCGCCCGGCTCGAACAGTTTCAAGGCGCGGTGCCATTGACGCACTGGGTCTCCCGCATCGCCGTGACAACTTGCATCGACCACCTGCGGGCGCAGCAGCGCCGGCCGGAGTTCCGCTGGGCGGATTTGTCGGAAAACGAAGCCGCGGTCTTGGATCAGGCCACTGCGGCCGATGGTGAGGTGACGCCGGACGATGCCATCGCGGCGCGTGAATTGGTGGACAAACTGCTCGGCCAGTTGCGCCCGGATGATCAGCTCGTGATCCGCTTAATGGATTTGGAACAGTTGAGCGTCTCGGAAGTGAGCGAACGCACGGGCTGGAACGGATCCTTGGTCAAAGTCCGGGCGTTTCGCGCGAGACGAAAGTTGCGCAAGTTGTTCGAAAGTTTAGAACGAAAGGAAGCACACCATGAGTCAGTCTGATGAAATCTGGCGGAAATTAACGGCCGCGGCCCGACAGGCGCCACCGCGTGGTGATGACACCGCGCCATTCGGCTTTGCCGGCCGGGTCGCCGCGCGCGCTTTCGGCGGCCGCCGGTCCGGCGGAGCGATGATTGAGCGCCTGGCATTGCGTGCGCTCAGCGTCGCGGGATTGGCTGCGATCCTGGCCTTGGTTACTCATCTTTCGGTGCCCGCGTCGAACGCTTCCGACGATGAGTCACTTTTTACCTTGGAGGACCCTGCGGCAATTGTGCTGGGGGTGACTGGTGATGAATAAGCCTTGGAAAGTCATCCTCGCCTTCATCGGCGTGTTTCTCGCCGGCGCAGTGGTTGGTGGGATCGTGACGCTGCGCTTTGTGCGTGAGTTTGCGCGCGATTTTCGGCCGATGGACCGCTTTGAACCGTTGTTGATGAAGCGCTACGCCAGCCGGCTGGATCTTTCTGAGGAACAGCGGAAGCGCGTGCGCGAAATCGTCCGCACCACGGAAAATGAGCTGCGCCGCCTGCGCAGTGAGGGTTTCAAGGAGGCCGTTGCGGCGGGCGAGAAGATGAATGCTCAAATCGAACAGATTCTCACACCTGAGCAGCGGGTGCGATTGGAGGAACTTAAGCAGGAAATGCGCGAAAGGTGGAAACTGGAACGCGTGAACCGCGTGATGCACCCCGATCGCCCCGTGGGAGATGGCCCGCCACGGATGCCAACACCGCCGCCACCCGGTGACGAGCGGCGCTGAGGCCGGCGCCGGGAAAATATTCAGTTTTCAGTTGAATGCTCCGACTTCGCACCTACGGTCCGCGTCGGCCAGGTGCCATGCATGGGCAGGCGCACGAACTCCGCCAGGACCGGAAGGTAGCAACGGTAGTGACGTTCTCCCAGTGCCGTGGAGTGCCTGGCCACTTTTGTTTTATTTTGGATTTGCGATTGGGCGTTTTGAATTTGGGCTAACTAACCGTGTCGAGTTCCTATCAAGTCATCGCCCGCAAATGGCGGCCCCAAACCTTTGATGATGTCGTGGGGCAAGACCATGTGGTGCGGACGTTGAAGAACGCCATCGCCCGCAACCGCATCGCGCATGCCTATCTCTTCGTGGGACCGCGGGGCACGGGCAAGACCTCGACGGCGCGCATTTTTGCCAAGGCGCTCAACTGCACGGATGGACCGAAGGCGGACTTCGATGTCAACGATCCGGTGGTGAAAGCCATCACTGACGGTTCATCGCTCGATGTGATTGAGATCGACGGCGCTTCCAATAACTCGGTTGAGCAAATCCGCGACCTGCGCGACGACGTGCGCTACGCGCCGAGCCAGGGTAAATACAAGGTCTACATCATCGACGAGGTGCACATGCTCTCGAACCAGGCCTTCAACGCGCTGCTGAAGACTTTGGAAGAGCCGCCCGAACACGTGAAATTCGTGTTTGCGACGACCGACGTGCAGAAGGTGCTGCCGACGATCATCTCGCGTTGCCAACGTTTCGACCTGAAGCCGATTCCGGCGGAATTGATCATCGGGCGCCTGCAAAAGATCGCCGATGAGGAAAAGATCAAGGTTACGCCCGAGGCGCTGGCTTGCATCGCCCGCATGGCCGATGGCGGGTTGCGCGATGCGCAGTCGATTTTCGACCAGATGATTTCGTTTTGCGGCAGCGAGATTTCGGAGCCCGATGTGCTGGATGTATATGGCTTGGTGGCGGCGGAGAAAGTCGCCGCACTGGCCGGCGCATTGGCAGCGGGCGACCACCGGAAAATCATCGCGATCGTGGATGAGTGCGACGCGGCAGGGCGCGATTTGGTGCGTTTGCTTGCCGATCTGCAGGCGCACGTTCGCGCGGCGTTGCTGGACGCGATCGCGCAGGGCGGCGCGACAAACGTCCTGGGAGACGTGGTTCTGAGCACGGAGCAGGTTACGCGGCTTTTGGATGCTCTGCGAGAAGGCGAGGGCGGTGTGAAGCTCGGCCTGGCCGAGAAAATCAATTTTGAAGTCACCCTGCTCAAAGCCGTCGAGGCGAGCCGGGCGCGGGCGATCGATTCCTTGATCAAAGAGCTGACGGCCATTGCCGAGATGGCCCCCGAGGCAGACTCGTCCGACGGCGAAAAAAAAAACGCCTGATTGAGCGGCTGGACGCCCGCGTGGCGGCGCGGCTTGCGCAACGGGCACCGGTCGTCGTGCAGCCGGTGGTAAATGGTGAGCCGGAAGAGACGGGCGATTACGTCCCCGCGGTTGAGTCCGACGCGCCGGTCGGCCCGAATGCGGACGAGGAATCTGAGTATCTGGGCGGGGAATCCCTGCCCGGCGAACTGCCCTTGGTGGCTCCGCCGTCAAAGGAGGTCGAGGATGACGAACCGCCGGGTGAGTTGCCTAAGCTGGGCGATTTGAACAAGCGGATTCCCGCAGATGCGCTGGCGATCATGGACGAATTGTTTCGCGCCAAGTTTTCCAAGGTGCAGCGGATCCCGGCCAGACACTTGAAAAAAAGCTAAGCGTGGCCGGTTGACCTCCAAGTCGAGCCGAGATGTCTATGGCCGATGACGGGGAGCAGATATAAATACGTTTCCACAGCCATGGCGGAGTGCGGTTCGGCCAGCGGAATGGCAATGCGGCGGTAGAGGCCTTCTTTAACGCCTTCCAATTCGTCGAGCGCAGACAGGCAGGCAGGCGATATCTCCCATACTTCGCCGGTGACACCGTCTTGATCCGCCGGGTCGATGACCAACCCGGGGTAATCCGCCGGCTGGTAAAGGGTGTAGCCCGGGACAGAGCGCGCCTTGCTCAGGAATTTCTGATCGTGCAGGTAGTGATGATTGGAGCCGCCGCGTTTCAGCGTGCCGTAAACAAAGACGTGGAGCGGAGGCGCTGCCATCAAGAGGGTTCCGGCGCGACGGTTTCGATGACGAGCGCGGTGAGATTGTCACGACCGGAACGTTCCAACGCTTCGGCGATCAAGCGCTCCGCGGGATTTTTGTCCGCCGGGGCCTCGCGGAGGAAATCATCCAAGTGGTGGTCCCACAGGCCGTCGATGAGCCCGTCGGAGCAGATCAGAAAACGATCACCCGGTTCGAAAACCACCGCGCCGATTTGCGGATCGATGATCTGGCGGCCGGCGCCGAGCGCCTGGTTGAGCACATTTTTCATGGGGTGGTGCCGGGCCTCGCGTTCATTGATTTTCCCCTGGCGAAAGAGCCAGCCAACGTGCGTGTGATCCTGGGTGAGTTGACGGAGGCCGCCGGACTTCGGCAGATGGTAGATCCGACTGTCGCCGATGTGACCGAAGAACACGCGATCGGGTGTGAACCAGCACAGGCTGAGCGTCGTGCCCATATCGCGGCATTCTTCGTAGCTGCGTCCGAGCCGGTTGATCTCGTTGTGAATGGAATGGAAGATTTCCTGCAGGACCTCGCTGTGATTGACCGTCATGCCGAGGGCCGAGACCTTGAAGCTTTTGGGCAGCCAGTGGGTCAGTTTTTCAACCGTGATGCGCGAAGCGAATTCGCCGGATTGCGCGCCGCCCATGCCGTCGCTCACGGCGAAAACGAAATCGGCCTTGTCCATCGCGGATTCGCCGGTCTTGCCGAGATAGCGCACGTCATGTCCGTCGAAGCAGAGCCCGAGAAAGGCATCCTCGTTGTTTTTGCGGACCTTGCCGACGTGGGTCAGGCCGAACCAGCGCAGGTGGAGAGGAGGGGTGGGGTCAGGAGGCATGGTCGTTGCCAGCTGGAGGGGTTGACGGGGGATTGATTTCGTCGAGCAGGGTGGAGAGCTCGAAATCGATGATACAAAAACGACCGTCGGCGATGCGGTAGGTGATGTTGCGGGAGTAGGGGTCGTCGTGACGGACGCCGAACTGCTCGAGTTCGGCGAAAAGCGATTTGAGCCTTTCGTCGCTAATATGGTCCACGCGCGTGCCGCAATTGGTGGTCACAATTTTGAGCATTTCCGGGTCGCTGTGGAGGAGGCGTGGCACGAAATTGCAACCCTTGGCCTCGAGGTGCTTCAAGATGCGCACTTCATTGGCGAAGCGTTTGTCCGCCTCGTGGCCGCGAAAGGTCTTGTGCACCGTGCCGTCGTAGCCGATGCGGACATGGGCCCGGTTGGTATCCTTGACGTCAGGCATGACAGGGTGATTTCAGCAGATTTGGCATGGCGGCGGCGAACAAAAAGAGCCCTGCTGTTTATTGAAAGGCAACAACTTGAAAATAATCGGGCATAAAAACAAAAATTGGATAAATTCCCTTAAATGCTGGCACGCGAGGTGCTCATTGATTTCGTGATTTTACAATTCGCGTTCGGCCTGTTCCCATGGACGACTTGGATGTGATTGTAGTCCAAAACCCTGATAAAACCACCCGAACTACCTGATATGGCTAAATACAAACTCGAATACATCTGGTTGGACGGCTACACGCCGCTCGCCAACATGCGCAGCAAGACTCAGATCAAGGAATTCGCCAGCTTCCCGAAGCTCGAAGACCTTCCGATGTGGGGCTTCGACGGCAGCTCGACGAAGCAGGCGGAAGGCCGCAGCTCGGACTGCATGCTCAAGCCGGTCGCGCGTTTTGCCGACAGCACCCGCAAGAACGGCGTGCTGGTCATGTGCGAAGTCATGATGCCGGATGGCACGACTCCGCATCCGTCCAACTCCCGTGCCACCATTCCGGATGACGAAGGCGCGTGGTTTGGTTTCGAGCAGGAATATTTCTTCTTCAAGGATGGCGCTCCGCTCGGCTTCCCGCAGGGTGGTTTCCCTGAACCGCAGGGTCCGTATTACACTGGCGTCGGCTACAAGAACGTCGGCTCCATCGCCCGTGAAATTGTCGAGAAGCACATCGATATCTGTTTGGACGCCGGCATCAACCTCGAAGGCATCAACGCCGAGGTCGCCAAGGGACAGTGGGAATTCCAGATCTTCGGCAAGGGCTCCAAGAACGCCGCCGACCAGATGTGGGTCGCCCGTTACATCCTCGCCCGCTTGGGTGAGACCTACGGCGTGGACATCGAGTGGCAGTGCAAGCCCCTGCGCGGCGCTTTCAATGCCCCCCTCGACTGGAACGGTTCCGGCATGCACTCGAACTTCTCGACCACTTATCTGCGCGACAAGGGCGGCAAGGAATACTTCGAAAAACTCATGGCCGCGTTCAGCAAGCACATGGACGAACACATCGCGGTTTATGGTCCGGACAATCACCTGCGCCTCACCGGTCTTCACGAGACGCAGTCGATCGACAAGTTTACCTACGGTATCGCCGACCGCGGCTCCTCGATTCGCATCCCCCACAGCTTCGTCAACGCAGGCTACAAGGGTTACCTTGAGGATCGCCGGCCGAACTCCGCCGCCGATCCGTATCTTGTCGCCGGTCGCATTCTCAAGACCATCCAGACGGTTCCGACTCCCTGAAGCCGTCTGAGTCTGCCTCGCATTTCAACGCCACTCCCGTGCGGAGTGGCGTTTTTGTTGCGGGAATTTTATCGCGGTGATCACGCCGGACGGATTGAAAAGCGCCGTGGATCCCCGAACCGGCAACCCCAGTAATCGCAGTGACGCGATGGAGTGGTTGCTGGTTGTTCTCTTGGGGGGCAATCTGATCTGGACCACCTTGTGCCTCGGCGGCTATCGCCCGGAAACAATGTTGGTGACCAGCCTGCTGACCGCCGCGGCGTTGGTGGTCCATCTGCTTGGCTGTGTCTTGCGCGGGAGCCCGTTGCGCGGCCATTGGGTGGGGTGGATGTTCACCCCGTTCGTGGCGTATGCCGCCGTCAATGTGCTGTGGCTGACGCCGGTGCGCTGGTTGGGCTGGCACGACTGGTATTTCTGGGGCAACATGTTTGTCGTATTTTGGGTGGTGCTCAACGGCGTGCGCAGTCGGGCGGGGCAGCTGACGCTGATGGGATGCGTGGGCCTGCTGGTGGTGATTGCGACGATCATGGCCTGTTACCAACGCTTCGTGCAGCCGGAGTGGTTGATGCTCGGCCGTGAACAAGCGGATCAATTTCTCACCCGCTCCAGTGGGCCATTTGGCATACCCAACAGTCTGGCGGCTTTTTACCTGCTGGTGCTGCCGGTTTTGCTGGGGCTGACCATGCGGCGCCGGGCCTCAAGCGTGCAGCGGGTGTTGTTCGGCTACATCGCGCTTTGCGCTTTGTTCGGACTTTTTCTTACGGTCAGCCGCGGAGGCTGGCTGGCGCTTTTGATCGCATTTACGGCCTGGCCGTTGCTGGCGGGCTCATGGCCATGGTGGCGGCGGCTGTTGGCAGCGATCACCGCGGCGGTGATGCTGTTGCTGATCGGGTGGGGGCTTTACGCAATCAATCCCGAGGTCAGGGCGCGGTTTGACGCGAGCCGCGCCGAATCGGGCGAGTGGACGCGGCCGATCATGTGGCGCGGTGCCTGGGCCCTGTTCAAGAGTTCGCCATGGACCGGGACAGGTGGCGGCAGCTACAATGTGCTGTTTGAAAGGCACCGCCCGGAGAACTACCAGATGGAGCCGCGGTGGGCGCATAATGATTATCTCAATACTCTGAGTGACTACGGTGTCGCTGGGTTCGTGCTCTTGTTCGGAGTCGGCGCCGGTCTGGCGGTGGTCGGCTTGATTCGCATTCAATCCTCGGGGCGGGAGAAAAAACGGCCGTCGCATTGGCTCGACGAACCGTGGTTTTGCGGGGCTTTGGGCATCGGTCTGCTGGCTTTTATGCTGCAACTCTTTGTGGACTTTCATTTCAAAATTCCGGCTCTGGGCATGTTGTTTGCATGCGGTGCCGCCTTGCTGGTCGGGCGGGTTTGGCCGGTGAGTGAGTCCGCCGTGACAGGGCGCTTCAACTGGAGCGGGGTCGGCTTGGCCATCGCCGTGGCGGGGTTGGCTGTGGTGTATGTTTACCCGCATTATCGGGCCGAAGCGCTGCGCTACGGCACGCGGCAGGCCTTGGATAAGCTCTGGCAATACGAAGCGAGCGAATCGATTTATCGCGACACGCTTGCGCAGGCTCGCGCGGATCTGGCGCGGGCCTGTGCGATTGACCCCGGCAATGCCCAGGCGTGGGCTGACCGCGCACTGGCCGACGCGTTATGGTCGCATGTTGAACCAGCCGAAGCCAAAATCCTTGGCGTCAACGGAGAAAGCTACGCCGACCGTGCGTTGATGGGATCGCAAGTGCACGCTGAATATTGGATCCGGCGTGCGGTTGCGCGCGATATGCAGGGCAAATGGGCGGACGCCGGAGAGGACCTCGCCGTGGCCTTGGAATTGGCCCCGGCGAATGCGCAAGTCTGGTTCTACCAAGGGCATCACCTCAGTCTGCAAAGAGCGACGAAGGCGATGGCACGCGCGGCGTTCGACTACTGCTTGCAGCTTGACCCCGGGAATCTCACGGCCCAGCGTTTACGCCAGAAATTGGCAACAAGCCAATAGCGCACACATTCCCCGCCGCCATGCATAAAAAGCTGTTTTCTTGGTTACTGGCATTCACTCTGGCTACTTTTGCAGCCCTCTCGGTTCACGGTCAGGAAAGCGCCGGTCGTCCGGCCGGTGTCATCAAAGTGGCCAAAGTCACCGGTCAGGTGACCGCCACCAAGGAAGGAGACACCATTCCCCTGCAAGCCGGCACTGAAATCGCCCAAGGCTACGTGGTCAATACGGGCAACGAGTCCAGCGTGGTGTTGGCGTTTTCGAACGGTGCGACCATCAACCTCGCGCAAGACTCCTCGCTTTCGATTGATGAGTTTTTGCAGGACCCCTTTGCCGATGAAGTTTCGCTCTCCAGCCTGACCGCCGAACCTTCGGTTTCCACGACCAAGCTCAACCTGAGCCGCGGCGAACTCGTCGGGAATGTGAAGAAACTCAACGCCGATGCCGGTTCTACCTTCACGGTGCAGACTCCGGTGGGCGCCGCCGGTATTCGTGGCACGACTTTCCGCATCGTATTCCGGCCCGATGGCACCGGCCGGGCATTCTTTTCCCTGACAACGGTCGAGGGCAACGTCGTGCTCTTTTCCGGCACGGTCAACATGCCCAGCGAGGTTTCGGTGCCCGACAATCGGGAAGTGGAAGTGTTGATTGATGTCACAACTGACCCGGATACGGGTGTGACCACGGTCACGGCCGGGCCTTCAACCCCCGTGGTGGTCACGATCCCACCGGCGGCGACTTTGGCACAGGTGGTCACGGCGGCGCAGCAAACGATCCAAGCTGTGGCCAATGTCGTCTTTACCTCAACGACCACGCAGAATTCGGGTGGCACCGGCGGCAACACTGGCGGCAACACCGGCGGCGAAAACGAAAACACGGATGAGACATCGTCGCCGCCGGCCACTACGACCACGCCGAAGACGACCCCCGGCGACGGCAAATAGCGTCGCCCACCTTGGGCGCACTTGGGAAATCTGCTTCCTTTCGTTCGCCGTGTCGGCCTAGGCTTTGGCATCGATGGGACCACGGCAGTTCAAGAAATTATATTCCCTGCGCTGGCTGCTGCTTTTTCCGATCCCGCTACTCTGGTGTGTGATGCAAAGCCAGGGTTGGCTGGAATTTGCGGAAAACAAATTTACGCAATGGCGCTACTTTTATCGCGGAGAGCTGCCATCACCGCTGAAAGTGATCTATGTCGACGTGGATTCACAGTCCATCGATGAGATTGGAAACTTTCCGTGGAATCGGGCGTTCTTTTCGCGGGTTGGCGAGGCCCTAGTGGAAAAAGCCGGCGTCAAAGCCGTCGGGTTCGACTTTGTGCTTTCTGACAACGGCGTGCCCGAATCCGTTGACCGCGCCAAGCTCATTGCCGGTAACCGGGAATTTGCGCGTTATCTTTGGAAAGGTCCGCCGGTGGTCTTGGCGGCATCGTATTCTGCTTCTGTTTTTCGCGATATCAACGGCAAGAAACAATACCGCGACTTGCCGCTGCTGAGTCGTGACCTGGGCCCGACTGAGAAATTGGAGCCGCCGGAATTACCGGCCTTCAATGTCGGGCGTAGCATTCCGTTTAATCCACCCAATATCGGACTTATCGATACGCTGGATGGCGGCACCCGCTGGGTTGCGCTGTTCACGCCGAGCAACGTGCGCACTTATTACCACATGAGTTTGGTGCTGGCGCGGTTGTATTACGGGCTCGGTCCCGAGGCCTACCAAGTGCATGACGATCGCATTGATTTGGTGGATCCTGACGGAGTGGTTCGCCTCAGTGTGCCGTTGCGCGAACGGCAGTTGTTGGAGGTCAACTGGTTCTCGCCGTGGCGGGATGACGACAACAACCCGCGCCTGGGCTTCTCCACGGTTTACAATTATGCGGAGATGCTGCGGTCGGAGAATCCGGAGGAAAGGGCAACGGGCGAAGCGTTTTTTGCGCAGGATGATTGGAAGAACGCGGTGGTGCTCATCGGGCCGGTGGATCCGCTGCTGCAGGACTTGGGCCCAACCCCATTTGATGACGTGCCGGTGCCCAAGGTCGGTGTGCACGGCAATTTGCTCAAAACGATCATTTCAGGACAGTTCATTCGGCACCTTTCACCGTGGGCGGTGAACGTCATCGTGTTTGGGCTGACCCTGCTCGTCGCGATTTTGGCAGTCACCGGTGGCAGTCGCAGTGTGTTTGCCAAGATCATGGCAGTGCTTTGTGCGGCCGCGTATGTCGGACTGGGTTTTCACTTTTTCCGCACCTCCAATCTGCTGTTACCCATGACGGCTCCGCTGGGTGCAGCGTTTACCACCAGCTTTGCCGCCTTGATTTGGCAGGTCGTGGAAGAGCAGAAACAGAAAGGCCGGATCAAGGGCATGTTTGGCGCCTATGTTTCCCCCGAGCTGGTCGATAGCATGGTGGAGTCGGGCGAAGACCCGCAGCTCGGCGGTCACGACGCGGAGATCACGGCGTATTTTTCTGACATCCAGAGTTTCTCCACCTTCTCTGAACGGCTCGGCTCCGGCCCGCTGGTCGAGTTGATGAACGAATACCTGACAGCGTGCACTGATATTGTGCAGGCCGAGGGCGGCACACTCGACAAATACATCGGCGATGCGGTGGTGGCCATGTTTGGTGCGCCGATTCCCATGCCCGATCATGCTTATCGCGCCTGCGTCGCCTCGCAACGGGTGCACGTGAAATTGCTGGAACTGCGTGAGAAGTGGAGAAGCGAGGGCGATAAATGGCCGAGCATCGTTTGGGAAATGCAGTCGCGCATCGGCCTCAACACCGGTGTCAGCATGATCGGCAACATGGGCAGTCGGACGCGTTTCAACTACACGATGATGGGCGACAACGTGAACCTCGCCGCCCGCATGGAATCCGGTGCCAAAAGCTGGGGGGTCTATTCCATGTGCACCGAGTCCACGAAGCAGGCTTGTGAGCAGCACGGTGGCGACCACGTCGTGTTTCGACCGCTTGGCCGCATTGTGGTAAAGGGACGCACACAGCCCGTGCCCATTTACGAAATTGTCGGACTCAAAGAACATGTCTCCGCGCAAATGCGCGAGTGCATCACCATCTTCGGCCAGGCCATGGAGCGCTATTATGCGCGCGACTGGACCGCGGCCTTGGGCTTGTTTGCGCAAAGTCGGGAGCTCGAAACCAACGTGCCGGGGAAGACCCCCGGCGTCGTTTCCAACCCGTCGTTGGTTTACCTCGACATCACGCGCCAGTATCAAGCCGAGCCGCCGCCGCAAGACTGGGACGGCGTATATGTGATGAAGGAAAAATAAAACCCGCACGCGCGGTGACGGCGGTGCGGGTTGGAATGATCGGATCCTGCGCGGGGATTACTTGAGCAGCATTTCCTGCACGGATTTGCCGGCGGGGATCATCGGCAGCACGTGTTCGGTGTAGGGCACGATGACGTCGAGCACATAGGGACCGTCGTGATCGAGCATCTCCTGAATGGCTTCGCGCAGCTCGCTCTTCTTGATCACGCGCCGCCCCTTGATGCCGTAGCCTTCGGCGATCTTCACGAAATCGGGGTAGAGCGCATCCGGATTGTCTGGGCTGCCGACGTTGGACTGGTCGCCAAGCACGGTGTTGCCGCGCACACTGCCGTAGAAGCGATCTTCCCACTGCACGACCATGCCGAGGTGCTGGTTGTTCAGGATGAGCGCCTTGGCGTTGATTTTTTCGATCTTGGCGGTGGCGAGCTCCTGGATGTTCATCGCGAAAGAGCCGTCGCCATCGATGTCGATGACTTCCCGGTCGGGGCAGGCGACCTTGGCGCCGAGTGCCGCCGGGTAGCCGAATCCCATCGCGCCGAGACCGAGCGAGCTGATGTAACGACGCGGTTCGTCGAAGCGATAGAACTGCGCGGCCCACATCTGGTGCTGGCCGACGCCGGTGGTGATGATGGCTTCGCCCTTGGAGAGTTCGTAAAGCGTGGCGATGGCCTCTTGCGGCTGGATGTGTTTGCTCGGCTCGTAGCTGAACGGATGGTCCTGCTTCCACTTCGCGACCTCGGCGTGCCATGCCTTGTTGTCCGGGGCCTTGAACTTGGCGGCCGCGGCCAGTTCGTTGAGGCGATTGAGCGCGAATTTGATGTCACTGACAATCGCGAGCTGCACGGCCTTGTTTTTGTTGTGCTCTGAAGCGTCAATGTCGATGTGGACGATCTTGGCCTTGGTTGCGAACTTGCTGGTGTCGCCGGTGATGCGGTCGTCAAAGCGGGCGCCGAGACAGAGTAGCAAATCGCATTGGTCGACAGCCCAGTTGCCGTAGGCTGCGCCGTGCATGCCGAACCAGTGCATCGAGAGGGGGTGCGTTTCCGGAAACGCACCGAGGCCCATGAGCGTGGTCGCCACCTGGATGTTCGTGGTCTCGGCGAATTGCTTCAGCTCGGCGGCCGCGCCGGCGGAGATGATGCCGCCGCCCACATAAAGCATGGGCTTTTTCGCAGCGGCGATGAGCGCGAGCACCTGTTTGAGCTGATCGTCGGTGGCCTCGTGGGCGCAGCCGACGTAAGGGTTGCTGAATTCCACGGTGGGCGGAAACACCGGTTGGAAAATCGCCTGTTGGACGTCCTTAGGAATATCGATCACCACCGGGCCGGGTCGTCCAGAGCGGGCGAGATGAAAGGCCTCCTTGAATATCTTGGGCAGTTCGTGAACGTTCGTGATCAGGTAGGAATGCTTCACGATCGGCAGGGTCATGCCGTAGAAGTCGGTCTCCTGAAACGCCATCTTGCCGATGTATTTGGTGTAGACTTGGCCGGTGATCGCGACGAGTGGGATGGAATCCATGAACGCGTCGGCGATGGCCGACACGAGGTTGGTGGCACCGGGGCCGCTGGTGGCCATGCACACGCCGACCTTGCCGCTGGCGCGGGCGTAACCCTCGGCGGCGAAGGATCCGCCCTGTTCGTGACGAGGGAGGATTACGCGGATTTTATCGGTGCGGGCGAGGGCTTGGTGGAGCTCCTGCGAAGCGCCGCCGGGATAGGCAAAGATCGCGTCCACGCCTTCACGAATCAGGCACTCGACGACGGCGTCGGCACCCTTCATTTCACGGCCGATTTCGGCCTTTGGGAATGCGGTGGGAGAGGTCGTGGTTTTCATAGGCGGGAAAAAGGGTGCAAAAAGAAGCAAGTTCCGGACGATTGGGCAAGTCTGAGCCTGCGGGGAATTGTCATAGGGTTTTTCAGTTGGCGCGCGGCGGAGGTGGGCTCAGCGTGGCGGCATGTTGAAATTATTGTTCATCGGGGACATCGTCGGTCGTCCCGGCCGGGATATCGTCAATGAGCGCCTGGCCGGGCTGCGCGCGGAACATGAAATCGATTTCGTCATCGCCAATGGGGAGAATGCCGCCGCCGGTTCGGGCATCACCGCGGCGATTGCGCAGTCCCTGCTCGGGGCCGGGGTTGATGCAATCACGTTGGGAGACCATGTCTGGGACCAGCGTGAGTGGGTGCATGAGATTACCCGGATCGAACAGGTTTGCCGGCCGGCCAATCTGCCGGCGGCCTGTCCGGGTTGGGATCATTTGATCATCGAAGCCCGCGGTTTTCGGGTGGGTGTTTTCACGGTGTTGGGACGGCAATACCTCGCGATGAAATCAGAGTGTCCCTTTCTTTGCGCGGATCGCATGATCGAGCAATTACGTCCGCAGACCGACGCGATCATCGTCGAGATTCATGCCGAGGCGACTTCCGAGAAACAGGCGCTGGGTTGGTATCTTGACGGTCGTGTAACCGCGGTGCTCGGCACGCACACGCATGTGCCGACGGCGGATGCGCAGGTGCTGCCGAAGGGCACGGCGTTCATGTGCGACGTGGGCATGACCGGCCCGTATGCCTCGGTTTTGGGTCGTGAAACCGAACCCGTGGTGGCCCGTTTTCTGGACGGCATGCCGCGACGTTTCCCGGTGGCGACCGACGATGTGCGGCTTTCCGGCGCCCTGATCAATATCGATCCCGGAATGGCCCGGGTGGAGAAAATCGAATTGCTGACGGTGCGTTGAGCCGCGGCTCAGCGCGTGGCCCCCGCTTCTTCGAAGACGCCAAGCTTGCGATAGCGTGCGTAGCGCGCTTCGAGCAGTTTGTCGGTCGAGAGTTTGTTCAAATCCTTGAGGTGTTTTTGCAAGCTGCGCCCGAGCGCTTCGCCGGCTTCCGTTTGATTGTAATGGGCGCCGCCCATGGGTTCCGGGATGACTTCTTCAACGACGCCGAGCTCTTGCAGGGTGGCGGCGTTGAGTTTGAGCGCTTCGGCGGCTTGCGCGGCGGCGGAACCATCCTTCCAAAGAATGGCGGCGCAACCTTCGGGTGAAATGACCGAGTAGTAGCTGTTTTCAAACGTAACCACCCGGTCGGTCACGCCGATGCCGAGCGCACCGCCGGAACCGCCTTCGCCGACGATGACCGCGATGCTGGGCACCTTGAGCATGGCCATTTCGCGGAGATTGACCGCGATCGCTTCGGAGACGTGGCGTTCTTCGGAACCGATGCCGGGGTAGGCGCCCGGGGTGTCGATGAAGGAAAGGATCGGGAGTTTGAACTTCTCCGCCATTTTCATCAGGCGGAGCGCCTTGCGGTAGCCCTCAGGCTGGGGCATGCCGAAGTTGCGGGCGATCTTGTCCTTGGTGTCGCGGCCTTTCTGCTGGGCGATGATCATGACGGCCTGGCCGTTAAAAAACGCCGTGCCGCCGATGAGCGCGCGATCATCGCGAAACTGCCGGTCGCCGTGCAATTCGATGAAGTCCTCGCAAAGTTGGTTCACGTAATCCAAGGCGTAGGGCCGCTTCGGATGTCGGGCGATCTGCACGCGCTGCCAAGGCGTCAGGTTGGTGTAAATCTCGCGCCGGGTCTGCTCGATCTTCTTTTCGATCGCGGCGATCTCCTTCTTCAGGTCGAGATTACTCTCCAGCGACTGTTGATGCAGCGTATCGAGCTGCATGGCGAGTTCGCGGAGGGGTTTTTCGAATTCCAACGCATAGGTCGGCGAGTCCATGCGACCAAATTACTTGGTCCGCGCAAAGCGTGTCAACGGGCGGGATTTAGTTAATGCCATCCGCTTGCTCTTGCGGATTTTTCAATTGGTCCTTCCACGAGAGGATTTTGGCCTGCGCGCCGTATTTTTCGGCCGTCGCCTTATCGCCGCGTTCCATCCAGATGCGCGAGAGCGTGGTATTGATGAACAAATCGTCCGATTTGAGCGCATGGGCTTGCTCGGCGGCATGCAACGCGTCGTCCAAGGCCCGGCGGCTGAAATGAATTTCCGCCAAAGCGTGCCACACGGCGAAGGCGCCCGGGGCTGATTCTGCCGCGGCATTGAGCTTGGCTATCGCCTGGTCGACGTCGCCCATCGTGTAGTCAAACGTCGCGTCGTCGATGATGGCTTGGAGTTCCTCAGGAGTCACACAGTCACGGTAACACGTCGTCACCAAAAAGAAAGGACGGCTTCGCGGCCGTCCTCGCATGATGAAAATGAGAGAGGCGCGCTCAGGCCTTAGGCGCACTGCCGACGATGGCGACCGTGAGTTTGATCTCCGGGTTTACCTTGTCTTCGTTCTGACCGGGCTGGATGCCGTAATCTGCGCGCGCAATGGTGAACTCGCCGCGGATCACGAGCAAATCCCCCTTGTTATCGGGACGGGTGCGTTTTTCGAGGGCGTCCGCGAGATACGTGAGTTTGACCGGGACGGAAATTTCCTTCGTGACGCCTTTGAGGGTGAATTTCCCTTGGGCCGTGGCCGACGTGGTATTTTCCGTGGTGGCTACGTTCGAGAGCGAAATGAGCTCGAAAGTGATTTCGGGATGCGTGGCGACATCAAGCCATTTGCCGCCGTGCAGATGCTCGGTCATCGTTGAGTTGGAGACGACGAGGGAATCCGCGGCGATCACGATCGCGCCGGATGTGGCGGCCGGGTCGGCCGGGTCGAAGCTTACGGTGCCGGAGACGCCGCTGGCGGTGCCGGCGATTGGCTCAAGCAGCGAGTCGAGGTGGAATTGCACGGCGTTGACGCCTTTGGGGTCCTTGAAATCGAAGGACAGGGGAGCCGCGAAAGCGCCACCGGTGAGGGTAATTGAGGCAAGACAAGCGAGGAGGATCTTTTTCATGGATTTGAATGTGCAGGTTTGGAGCGAAAGAAAAATGAAGTGACAAAGAGGAGGACTCCCAGACCGATACCTCCGCCCAACCACTCGATCCCGGGCACGAAACGGTCCTCATAGGTCACGTATTCGATCCCGGTGATTTCGTCGATTTGCGGGATCGGCACCCGGTCCATGTTCCAGCCGGTGTGAGCGCCCTTGTTGACCCAATAGACCAATGAAAAGAGCAGGCAGAATGCGGCCAACAGTCGGAAGACCAAGCGTGCCTTGGAAGGCTTTGGGAGGTCGGTCGAGGTCGTCATGCGCAGGCGTGCGCGTAGTAATACGCTGTTGCGCGTGGATGCAAACGCCGGCGTTCGATTTTAAAGAATCAGCATGGCGTCGCCATAGCTGAAAAAGCGGTAGTCCTGCGCAATGGCTTCGGCATAGATTTCCTTCAGCCAGCTGATGCCGTCGGTGGAACCCGGCGTGAGGAAAGCCGAAACCAAACAGAGTAGAGTGGAGCGCGGTTGATGAAAGTTGGTGATGAGCGCATCGACGCCGCGAAATTGCGCGGGCGGGTAAATGTAGATGTCCGCATCGCCGATGAAATCGCCCGCGGGAAGCGTTTCATGCGTGCGCAAAAAATGTTCGACCGTGCGCACCGTGGTCGTGCCGACGGCGATGCGCCGCCCGGTGGGCGCGACCAACTTGTCCGCCGTGACGCGGGGCATTTCATATAGTTCGTGGTGGATGTCGTGGCCTTCGACGGTATCGCTGGTGATGGGGCGAAACGTGCCCAACCCCACGTGCAAGGTGACGTCGGCTGTGTCCACTCCGCGACGATCGATTTCGGTGAGCAATTCCGGTGTAAAGTGCAGTCCGGCGGTCGGTGCCGCCACCGCGACCTGGCGCGCACGGTTGGCGTAGACGGTTTGATAACGGGACAGATCGCTGATGCGGGTCGAATCGTCGTGGCGTTGAATGTAAGGCGGCAGGGGGACCGATCCCAAGCGATTGGCGAGTTCGACGATGCCTTCGCCATCACGGGTGGTCAGCCGGACGACCACGCTCGAACCATCCGGGTCTTTTTCCACGATCTCACCGGAGAACTCGCCCTCGGTATGGGCGAAGGTCGCGCCGACCGGCAGGCGCTTGCCGGGCTTGACGAGGCAGCGCCAAAGATTCGCCCCGTCAACCGGTCGCAGCAAAAAGCATTCGACCTTTCCGCCGGTCGGGCGCACCGCGCGGAGGCGGGCGGGCAGCACGGCGGCGTTGTTGCGAAAGAGCGTGTCGCCAGAATGCAGGAATTGCGGCAAATCGGCGAAAACGTGGTGCGAAAAGCGGCGGTTTGAGCGATCGACCACCAGCAGTCGGGACGCGTCACGGCGATCCGCCGGGGTTTGCGCGATCAGGCGTTCGGGCAGTTGATAGTCGAAAAGGTCCGTGGAGAGTGGCGGCACGGGGAAAATGAAGGCTTGCGCTTGCGGCGGGTGCGAGTTTGTTCCGTGCTTTCCTTAGCGCCGAGCTAGCTCAGTTGGTAGAGCAATGCTTTCGTAAAGCATGGGTCGTCGGTTCGAGTCCGATGCTCGGCTCCATTTTCAAGCGTGGAGCGCGGCTTTAGTTCAGGGCGATGTCGTCGTCCGGCAAGTCGCCTTGGAGGTCCTGCCGCAGGCGGATCCCGTCAATTTGATTCTGCAGGTGCTCGCTGAGCACTTGCAGGCGTGAACTCACGTCGAGGGTTTCGAGCAGCAGCTGCTTGATCGTGGGATTTTCGCAGAAGTTAAATGCGGCCAAATCGGCAAAAATATCGGGGTCCTCCACTGTGCGCATGAAGTCGCTGAATTCCTGGGTGTTCTGCCCGTCGCATTCCTGTTTCAGACTGATGAGGCGGTTCAGCTCATGCCGGAGAGCAGCGTTGGCTTCAGGACTGGCGGTTGAGTTGCTTTGCAGGGCCTTGATCTGAATCACGCGGTAGGGATCCTCTTGGGCGATGGCCAAAATCTCCGCCCGGCAGAGCCCTTGCAGCAGAAGGTTGGAAGTGCCGTCGGGATTTTTCTGACAGGCGCGAATGATGCCGACGGTCGCCACGCGATGCGGCGGTTCGAATGTGTCGGGTTCGTGCTGGCGGCTTGGGTCGAGCCCGACCACGGCCATCAGGCGGTCCTTGGCGAGGACATGGCCCAGCATCTGGCGGTAACGCGGTTCAAAGATATGCAACGGCATCAGCGTTTGGGGAAAAAACACCACGCGCGGCAAAGTCATGACCGGCACTTGGTCCGGGACCACAATTTCCATCTCCATGCGGGCAGCTTAGGGGAGTTGCGCCGGTTTTCAAATGCTCACGCGATGAATGTGACAGAGTTGGCGCGCGCTCGCAGACAGGTGTGACATAAGTGTGTCATTGTGGCATTAATTCGCCCTGAGGATGTGGGTTTTAGGTTTGATGATATTTTTTAAATAATTAGTATCCAACAATAAGTGAAAAATTGATTCTCGGGGCATACGCATTGCTAGGTAGTTGGCATGAGCCGAATTTTAGGTATCGATTTAGGAACAACGAACTCGTGTATGGCCGTCATGGAAGGCGGCGAGCCGGTCGTTATCCCCAACGCCGAGGGCGCCCGCACGACTCCTTCCGTCGTGGCTTTCACCAAGTCGGGCGAACGCCTCGTTGGCCAAGCCGCCAAACGTCAGGCCGTGACGAATCCGCGGAACACGATCTTCTCCGCCAAGCGCCTGATTGGTCGCAAATTTTCCGAAGTGCAGGAAGAAGCCAAGAGCATGCCTTTCAAGGTCGTCGAAGGCAAAAACGGCGACGCTTACATCGAAGTGCAGGTTGGTGACAAAACCGAGACCTTTGCTCCGCAGCAAATCTCCGCCTTCGTGTTGGCGAAGTTGAAGGCCGACGCTGAATCCTACCTCGGCGAAAAGATCACGCAGGCCGTGATCACCGTGCCCGCCTATTTTAACGATTCCCAGCGTCAGGCCACCAAAGACGCCGGTAAGATTGCCGGCTTGGAGGTTTCTCGCATCATCAATGAGCCGACCGCTGCCTCGCTGGCCTACGGCCTCGACAAGAAGAAAGACGAGAAGATCGCCGTGTTCGACTTGGGCGGTGGCACGTTTGACGTGTCCGTGCTTGAGATCGGCGACGGCGTTTTCGAAGTCAAGGCGACCAACGGCGACACTCATCTCGGCGGTGACAACTGGGACGAAGCGCTCATCACGTGGCTCGTCGACGAATTCAAAAAGGAAAACGGCATCGATCTGCGCAAGGACCCGATGGCGCTCCAGCGCCTGAAGGAAGAAGGCGAGAAGGCGAAGATCGCCCTGTCGTCCGCGCAGTCCGTTGACATCAACCTGCCGTTCATCACGGCCGACGCCTCGGGACCGAAGCACCTTAACGTGCAGCTTACCCGCTCCAAGATGGAGCAGGTTTGCGACAAGCTCTTTGAGCGCTGCCGCCCGCCGTTTCAGAACTGTCTCAAGGATGCGGAACTCAACTCATCGGAAATCGATGAGCTCGTGCTCGTCGGCGGCATGACCCGCATGCCAAAGGTCGTCGAGATCGCCAAGTCGCTCGGTGGCAAGCCGCCGCACCAAGGCGTGAACCCTGACGAAGTCGTTGCCATCGGCGCGGCCGTGCAGGGCGGCGTGCTCAAGGGTGACGTGCGTGACGTGCTGCTCCTCGACGTGACTCCGCTTACCCTCGGCATCATGACCGCGGGCGACGTGTCCACGGCGATGATTCCGCGCAACACGACCATTCCGTCGAAGAAGACCCAGACCTTCTCCACTTACAGCGACAATCAGCCCTCCGTGGAAATTGTCGTCCTGCAAGGCGAGCGTCCCATGGCGCGCGACAACAAGACCCTCGGCACGTTCAAGCTCGACGGCATCCCGCCGGCGCCGCGCGGTACGCCGCAGATCGAGGTCACCTTCGATATCGACGCCAACGGCATCCTTCACGTTTCCGCCAAGGATCTCGGCACTGGCAAGGACCAGAAGATCACCATCCAAGGTTCGTCCGGCCTCTCCAAGGACGAGGTCGAAAAGATGACCAAGGAAGCCGAGCTTCACGCCGAAGAGGACAAGAAGCGCAAGGAAGCGGTCGAAACGAAGAACCAGCTCGACAGCACCATTTACCAACTCGAAAAGACCCTCAACGAAGCGGGCGACAAGTTCCCGGCTGACAAGAAGGCGCCGATCGAGACCGCCATCGCCGACGCCAAGAAGGCCCTCGAGTCGAACGATACGGACCAAATGAAGTCCGCCCTCGAGAACCTCTCCAAGGTCGGCGCCGAACTCTACGCCCAGGCTCAGCAAGCCGCCCAAGCCGCCGGTGCGGCTGCTGGCGCCGCCGAGCCGAAGGCCGAGGAGGGCAAGAAGAAGACCGAGAAGAAAGCCGACGTCGTGGACGCCGACTTCGAGGTCGTCGACGAGGACAAGAAGTAAATCCCTTTGCGCGCTGCCGGTTTCGACCGGTGGCGCGCTTTGTCTAATCAACAAAAACCAAATCTAACCCGAAAAACCCAATCCATATGGCTAACGTCAAAATCAAACCCATCGGTGATCGCGTGCTCGTGCAGCACATCGAGGAAAAGGAACAAGTGCGCGGCGGAATCATCATTCCCGACAGCGCCAAAGAAAAGCCCCAAGAGGCCAAGGTCATCGCCCTCGGCACCGGGAAAAAGGATGAGAGCGGCAAGCTCTCGACCTTCGAAGTCAAGGTCGGCGACAAGGTGCTCATCTCCAAATACGGCGGCACCGAAGTGAAGATCGACGACCAGAAATACACCCTCGTCCGCGAAGACGACATCCTCGGCATCATTGCCTGAGTGATCACGGATCAATTTTAACCCAGACACATTACAAACATGGCAGCTAAACAACTCATCTTCGACGAAGCCGCCCGCCAGAAACTTCTGCGCGGCGTGGAAACCCTCTCCAAGGCCGTCAAAGTCACGCTCGGTCCCAAAGGCCGCAACGTCGTCATCGACAAGAAATTCGGTTCCCCGACCGTCACCAAGGACGGCGTGACCGTCGCCAAGGAAGTCGAACTTCCGGATCCCTACGAGAACATGGGCGCGCAGATGGTCAAGGAAGTCGCTTCCAAGACCTCCGACAGCGCCGGTGACGGCACCACGACCGCGACCGTTCTCGCCGAAGGCATCTACCGCGAAGGCCTCAAGAACGTCACCGCCGGCTCCAACCCGGTTTACCTGAAGCGTGGCATCGACAAGGCCGTTGAGGCCGCCGTCGCCGCTCTCGCCAAGGCCTCCAAGAAGGTCAACGACCGCGAAGAAATCCGTCAGGTCGCCACCGTCTCCGCCAACTGGGACACCACGATCGGCGAAATCATCGCCGACGCGATGGACAAGGTCGGCAAGGACGGCACCATCACGGTTGAAGAAGCCAAGTCGATCGAAACCACCCTCGACGTCGTCGAAGGCATGCAGTTCGACAAGGGCTACCTCTCGCCTTACTTTGCGACCAACGCCGAAGCGCAGGAAGCCGTGCTCGAGGACGCCTACGTGCTCATTCACGAGAAGAAGATCTCCAACCTCCAGGAGTTCCTCCCGCTGCTCCAGACCGTTGCCAAGAGCGGCAAGCCCCTCCTCGTCATCGCTGAAGAAGTGGAAGGCGAAGCACTTGCCGCGCTCGTCGTGAACAAGATTCGCGGCACCATCAATGTTTGCGCCGTCAAGGCGCCTGGCTTCGGCGACCGCCGCAAGGCCATGCTCGAAGACATCGCGGTCCTCACCGGTGGCAAGTGCATCACCGAGGACCTCGGCCTCAAGCTCGAGAACCTCACCATCTCCGACCTCGGCCGCGCCAAGCGCATCGTCGTGGACAAGGAGAACACCACGATCGTCGAGGGTTCGGGCAAGTCGTCCGACATCCAAGGCCGCGTGAAGCAAATCCGCCGTCAGATCGAGGAAACCACCTCGGACTACGATCGCGAAAAGCTCCAAGAGCGCCTCGCCAAGCTCGCCGGTGGTGTCGCCGTCATCAATGTCGGCGCCGCGACCGAAGCCGAGATGAAGGAAAAGAAGGCCCGCGTTGAGGACGCCCTCCACGCCACCCGCGCTGCGGTGGAAGAAGGTATTGTCGCCGGCGGTGGCGTCGCGCTGCTCCGCACCGCGAAGGCCATCGAAGCCCTCCAACTCTTGGGCGACGAAGCCATCGGCGCCCAGATCGTGCGCCGCGCCATCGAGCATCCGCTCAAGCAACTCTGCGCCAACGCCGGCGTGGACGGCGGTGTGGTCGTCAAGGAGGTGCTCTCCTCCAAGGGCAACATCGGCTACAACGTGGCGACCGACGCCTTCGAAGACCTCGTCAAGGCCGGCGTGGTTGACCCGACCAAGGTCACCCGCACTGCGCTGCAAAACGCGGCTTCGATCTCGGGCCTCCTGCTCACCACCGAATGCATGATCACCGAGCTTCCTGAAAAGAAGGAAGCCCCGGCGATGCCTCCGGGCGGCGGCATGGGCGGCATGGACTACTAATCCTGCTTCGCTCCAGCCGGAGCTTCGCAGGACCCGGTCCGCCAACCAGTCCAATCAACTTCAAGGCGCGCTCTCCGGAGCGCGCCTTTTTTGCGCGAGGGTCACGCGCTTGACCACGTGCCGCGCAAGTCCTGTTCTCGGCGGCAAATGGCCCGCAAGCGCACAACAAAGATTCCCCGCCGGTGGCGGCGCACGAAAGCGTTCATCGTGCTCAATCTCGTGGTGTGGGGCACGATTGGCGGATGGTTTTTGCTGCAATCGGCGGAACGCCAGCGTGAGGTTGCGCGGCTAGTGGAAAATGCGGTGCAGGGCGACAAGGGCATCACGGCCTTCGAGGTCGCGTGGGACTTGTGGCAGCTCTACTACAGCAAGGATTACGTGGCGGTCGAAGTTGGCGGCGACCAGCGGTTCTTCTTTGCGGGGGCGCCTGAAGCCGTTCGTCAGAAGGTGAAGGTTTTGGCCAACACCGGGTATGTCGCGGGATACAGTGATACCTTGGGTAATCCGCTTTGGGCGGCCTATCGGGTGCGCGATTTGGACGAACATGAAACGCCGCCCCGGCCTGATGAGTTTGTGGTCGATCAACGCACCGTGGCGCGCATCACACCGGCGGTTGACACCAACAGCGGTTACGATCGCGGGCACTTGGCGCCGAACCACGCCATCGCGCGGCATCACGGCAAGCAGGCGCAGGAGGAAACGTTTTTAATGTCCAACATCATTCCGCAACGACACGGCTTGAATGCGGGCTTATGGAAATCGCTGGAGCAAAAAATCGCCGGCAACTATCCCGGTCGTTTCGGCGAAGTGTGGGTAATCGCCGGTCCGATTTTCAGCGACCACCATGCTTGGTTGCAGCGTCGCGTGGCCGTGCCGGCGGCGTGCTTCATGATTCTGATCGATGAAAGCCAAGGCCGGGTCCGGGCAACGGCATTCATTCTGCCGCAGGAACCGGCGACCGACCGGCTGGATGATCACCTGGTCACGATCGACGAAATCGAAGAGCGCACCGGCTTGGATTTTTTTGCGGAGATGCCGGATGTCGCCGAGGATGCACTCGAATCCACCCGCGCCTCGCGCGTGTGGTAAGGGCTACCGCCGGTTGGTTATGGCCTGAAATTCGTCAATGGCCGGTTTGGCGGCAGTGACGGCACTGGCCCAGAACTGTTCGTCGGTGAGGTCCCAACCGAGGGTTGATTTGACTGCCTCTTCACAAGTGGCGGTCCCCGTAGCGCGCAGGAACGCTTCGTAGCGCGACAGGAAATCGGCGCCGTTGCGTTTGAATTCGGCGAAGAGCGCCTGGCTGAGCAAATACCCGAACGTGTAGGGGAAGTTGTAAAATGAAACCTCAGTGATGAAGAAATGCAGCTTTGAGGCCCAGAACCACGGGTCTTCATCACCTTCCGCGATGGTGTCGCCGTAAATCCTGCGCTGCGTTTGCACCATCAGGTCGCAGAGCTCCTTGGCGGAGAGTTCGCCTTCGCGCCGGCGGGTGTAGAATTCCTTTTCGAATTCGTAACGCATCGCGATGTTGAGCAGATACGAGGCAGCGTTGCTGCACTCCTGATCGAGCAGGAAGGCGCGTTGGGTCTCCGTGAGATCCGGCGCCTGCAGCATGCCGTGGAAGAAGAGTTTCTCAGCAAAGGTCGATGCGGTTTCGGCCAAGGTCATCGGATAGTCCTGAGCGAAGGGCCGCAGGTCCTTGAGCAGGTGGCTGTGCCAAGCGTGGCCGATCTCGTGGGCGAGCGTGTTGGCGTCGTGCATCGTGTCGGCATAGGTCATGAACACGCGTTGTTCGCCGGTGACGGCAGAGCCGGTGCAATACGCGCCGGAACGCTTGTTCGCGCGCTTTTCGGATTCGATCCAGCGCTGGGCAAAGCAGTGGCGGTAGTAGGCGCCGAGCGCGGGATAGCCCGATTGGAAGGCGTGATCGACGAGGTTGACGGCATCGTGCCATGGGAGCGGCGGCACTGGGTCAAGCGGGCGCGGCGCTTCGAGATCATAAAACGCCAGCGCGGAAGTGCCCTGCAACTTGGCGCCGCTGCGCAGCGCTTGGCGGGGCAGCTCGTAGTTGGCGGCGATGGCGCGAAACATCGCGTCAACGGTTTCAGCCGAAACGGCTGAATCGAAGTAGGGCTTGGTGAGAAAGTCCTTTTGGCCGCGGCGATCGTAGAGCGTGTGGCGCGTGCCGGCGATGGCATTGAGTGCGGCGGCGAGTGTTTGACCGTGTTGCGCCCAAACGAGGTTGCCCTGTTTGAAGGCTGCGGCGCGCACGGCGCGATCTGCGTGTGCCATCAATGCGCGGCGCTGGGCCATGGGAATGGTTTCCTTGCGACCATCCGGCCAGTGCATTTCGAAATTCAACTGTCCGGTGAGATTGTCGTAGAGCCGTCCCCAAGCGCTGATGCCGTCAACTCCGAGGTCTGCCGCGAGAGATTCTTCGGCGCGCGACATGCGGTGTTTGGCCTCGGCCCGCATGCGCGTGAGCGTGTGGCCGGCGCCATCGAGCGCGGGCGCTTTGATTAGTGCCTGCCATGCCGCGTTGTCGGTGGTGCCCGCGGCACGCAGGAGTTCGCCTTGGAGTTTGCTCAACGTAGCATAGGCCGAGGCGAAGGCGGCGGATTCGCGCTTGGCGAGATCGTTGGCGGCATCGGCCGAGGAAATGTTACCGAGGTAGGACGAGAGGTGACCGATTCTTGCCGACAGATTTTCGTAGCTTTGGAACAGCGTCACCCAAGCGGCGATGTTGGCTTGATTGAGGTCGGCCAAGTCCGTGGCAGTGCTAAGTGCGTCTTTGATCGACTGATTGAGCTCGGTTTTGAATTGTTGATATTCGGGCCCGTTAAACGTGGGGAAATAGCTGGTCAGGTCCCAGGTGCGGGAGGCTTCGGCAAGATTGGTCATGGGGAAATTCGTGGTTGATTCGGTCATGAATCGCAACGGTTTCAGGATGAGCGGTTGGGTGGAGCTTGGAGGATGGTGGGTTGACCTCGTCACGCTGGGCGGTTAAGGCTTGAGCGTGTTTTCCAGCCTTACCCCATGCCGGATATCTGACTGGTGGCTCTTTTCTCATGAAAGCCCGCGCTGCGATATTGCATTGGATTCGCAGGGTGGGGTTCTGTCTGTTGTTTGTCCCGGTCTTGTGGGCCGGACCAGAGACGAAAGTTGAACAACGCATCATCACCCTGCGCGCGGAAATTGCGCATCACGATGAGCTGTATTTCAAAAAAGCCGCGCCGGAAATCAGCGACGCGAAGTATGATCGGCTGAAACGCGAACTGCGGGAGTTGGAGGCGAGTCATCCGCAATTTTCGGCTCCGCCAGCCGGCGTCGGGGATGATCGCACCGGGGCGTTTGCGCAGGCGCCTCACCGCGTGCCGATGCTCAGCCTCGACAAGGTTTACGATGAGGCGGAACTACGCCGCTATTTGGCCAAGGCCATGTCGCGTCTGCAGGTAGATTCCGCCGAATGGTTTGTGGAGCCAAAGTATGACGGCTTGGCGATCAGCTTCGTTTATGAAGATGGGCGCTTGGTCCGGGCGGTGACGCGAGGCAACGGCAAGCAAGGTGACGATGTGACGGCGAATGCGCGCCGGATGGATGGAATCGTTGAAACTCTGAAATCACCGACGCCGGTGCGGGTGGAATTGCGCGGTGAAATCTATCTGACGTATGCGGAATTCGACCGCATCAATGCGGAGCGCGAACAGGCGGGTATGGAACCTTATGCGCATCCACGCAATCTGGCTGTAGGCACCTTGAAACAGCTCGATGGCGAGAGCATGGAAGAACGCCAGCTCTCACTGGTGCTTTACGGTTGGGGCGAATGGGAACCGGCTTCCACTCGGCCGACTTCCCAAATCGAATTGTATCAACGACTGCGCGATTGGGGGATGCCGGGGGTGCCGGAAAGCGGCAGCGCCGATGATCCCGAGGAGGCTTGGGCGGTGGTGCAAGCGTTCAAGCAACGCCGCCACGACTGGCCGTTTCCATCGGATGGCGTGGTGCTGAAACTCAACCGCGTGTCCCAGCGTGAAGTGTTGGGCGAAGGGACGGTCGCGCCCAACTGGGCGGTGGCTTACAAATATCCGCCGGACACGGCGGTGACGCAGATCGCAGACATCGTGTTGCAAGTCGGTCGCACAGGTGTGATCACCCCGGTGGCGGAGTTTGAACCGGTGACGTTGGGTGGTGCCACGATCACGCGGGCGTCTTTGCACAATTTTGCGAACGTGCAGCGTCTGGATATCCGTCCCGGAGATTGGGTGGTAATCGAAAAGGCGGGTGAGATTATACCACAGGTTGTCAGCGTGCAGACGGATCGGCGCGATCCCGACGTGGCGAATTTCCCGACTCCACGCCACTGTCCGGAGTGTGATTCGGCGCTGTTGAGCGATGCAGTGGTCAGGGTTCTTCGGTGCGCGAACCCAAGTTGCCCGGCGCGGTTGAAACTGGGCTTGGCTCACTTTGCGTCGGCGCAAGGCATGGATATCGACGGCGTGGGGCCTGGCTTGGTGGAACGTCTGTTCGATGCCGGGCTGCTCATGCGCCCCGGGGATTTCTACCGGCTGAGAATGGAACAGTTGGAACCGGTGGTGGGGGCGAAGACCGCGGAGCATATCTTTGGGTCGATCGCGCAGAGTCGGAAAGCGAGTCTGACAAAAGTGATCACCGCCTTGGGGATTCCCGGTATTGGCCCGGCGAACGCGAAAGTGGTGGCGGTGCATTTCAGATCGCTGGAGACCCTGGCCAACGCCGAACTTGATGAAATTGATCCCGCGGTTGTGCCGGGACTGCGTCCGGCAGTGGCGGATGCGTTGCGGGCGTATTTGGCGGAAGATGAAACCCGGAACGTGTTGGATGATTTAGTGAGTCTGGAAATCGGCCAGTCCGCGAAGCGGGTGCAGGTCGGACCATTGTCGGGCAAGCGGTTTGTGCTGACGGGCAAACTGCCGGGTCTGACCCGGCGCGAAGCGCATGAGCTGATTCAGTCGGCCGGTGGCGAAGTGAGCGGGACCGTGACCGACTCAACGGACTATGTCGTGGCCGGTGAGAACGCCGGCGCGAAACTGGATGAGGCGCGGCGGCGCGGGATTCCCGTGATTGATGAGGCGGCCTTGCGCGCATGGTTGGACGAGAGCCCTTGATGGAGGCTTGGCGCAGGGGGCCGAATCGCGTTTGCTCAAACCATGGAGATCATCTTTCTGGGCACCGGGACATCGCAAGGGGTGCCGATGATAGCGTGCGAATGCGCGGTGTGTGCATCGGATGATGCGCGCAACCGGCGCACGCGGGCCTCAATTCACGTGGTGATGGACGGACTGCATGTGCAGGTGGATGCGGCGCCGGAGTTTCGCCTGCAGTGCGTGCGCGAACGAATCAAACGGCTCGATCTGTTCATCCTGACACATGGTCATGCCGACCACATCGCGGGGATGGATGATTTGCGGCGGTTCTGCGACCAGCGCGGCGGCGAGGCGCTGCCGGTGTATTCGACGGACGAAGGCTTGTCGCGGGTGCTGGCGGTTTTCCCTTATGCGATTGCGGAGCGTTCGCTCACGCGCGGTTATCCGGCGTTTCAGCTCCTGGAGATGCCCGGTTTGCTGGAATTGCCGCAGGGCTCGATCGCGGCGACTTTGCTGCCGCACGGGGGCGTGAATACGCTGGGTTTGGTGTTCACGGAGCGCAGCAGCGGAAAGCGATTTGTCTATTACACGGACAACAAGCGTTTGCCGCATGAAGCGATTGCTCTGGCGCGTGGCGCGGATGCCGTGGTGCTGGACGGGCTGCGACCGGAGCCGCATCCCACGCATATGAGCATTCCCGAAGCGATCAGCTTGGCGGCTGAGATCGGTGCGGCGCAGACATGGCTGACGCACCTGACGCATCTAAGCGATCACGCCGTGACCGAGGCCACCCTGCCTGACGGGTTGCGGCTCGCCTACGATGGCTTGAGGCTAAGGATTTAGAACGGCCACACGCGCGGGATGACGACCATCGCCACGACAAAACACAGCAGGTTGAGCGGCACGCCGATCTTGAGGAAGTCGCTGAAACGATAACCGCCGACGCCGTAAACGTAAGTGTTGGTTTGATAACCGATCGGGGTGGCAAACGCGGCCGAGGCGGCAAAGGCGACGGCAACGATGAACGGCCGTGGTTCCATGCCCAATTGAACGGCCACGCCGATGGCGATCGGTGCCATGAGCGCGGCCACGGCATTGTTGGACAGGATTTCCGTCAGCACCGTGGTTACGAGATACATGCACGCCAGCATGACGATGCCCTTGTGCGCTTCGGGCACGAGGTGCTGCACGCCGGTCACGATGTGTTCGGCCAGCCACGCGGCGGCACCGGTGTGCTCCATGGCCATGCCCATGGCGAGCATCCCATAAATGAGAAACAGGATGTTCCATTCGATCGAGGCGTAGGCTTCCGTCGTTTTCAGGCAGCGCGCCATGCAAATGATGACGCATCCGACCAAGGCGCCGATTTCGATCGGGACCCATTCGAATGAGGCGGCGGCGATAACGGCGGCAATGACACCCGTGACGAGCAGAACCTTGCCGGTCTGGGGTTTGGTCGGCACGCGGGCGCGGTCGAAGAATATGAAGTCCTCGTTGTTGCGCAGGGCGTCGATGGCTTGGTCGGTGCCCATCATAAGCAGGACGTCGCCGGCCTCGATAGGCAGGCTCTCGATCTGTTCGCGCACGTTCTTGCCCTTGCGGTGCAACGCGAGCACGACCATGCGGTAGCGCTGGCGGAAGTTGACCTCGCTGACGGTGTGTCCGAGCAGGGCGGAATGCGGCGTGACCACGGCCTCGACCAGCGAACCCTCATGCGCGGCGATTTGCTCAATCCCCAGATTGAGTTCGGAGACGAGATTGATCCCTTGCAGGCGGCGGGTGTTGGCGATGCCGGTGGGACGGCACGCGAGAATGAGCCGGTCGCCCGCCTTGAGGCGCACCGACTTCATGTCGAAGTAGAGGGCGATGCCGTCACGCACGATTTCGATGACGCGCACACCGCGCTGGCGGGTGAGACCTGCCTCAATGAGCGTTTTGTTCAGCACCGGGGAATCGGGCTGAACGAAGGCCTCGGTGATGTATTCGCGGCGTTCCTCGTCGGAAAGAATGGCCGTCAGCATTTCGCGCACGGGCAGGAGACGATTGCCGAAAATCGCGAGGTAGATGCCGCCGAGAATGGTGACGGGGAGCCCCAACCAGCCGAGTTCAAACATGCTGAAGCCGACCTGGCCTTTGTCGGTGATGATGCCGTTGACGACCAGATTGGTGCTGGTGCCGACGAGGGTGCAGGTGCCGCCGAGCACGGCGGCGTAGGACAACGGGATCAGCAGCTTGGAGGGCGCCCGATTCATCTTGCGCGCCAGATTCAGGATGACCGGCAGAAAGACCACGACGACCGGGGTGTTGTTGATGAACGCCGAGATGGTGGCCACCATCACGACCATGATCAGGATGACAATGGGGTAGGGCAGCCGGGAGGATTTTTCAATCAGGGCGGAGAGGCGATCCACCACACCGCATTTTACCAACGCGGCGCTGAGCACGAACATCGCGCCCACGGTCAACGGCGCGGGATTGGCAAATACAGAAAAAGCCTTGTCGGTCGGAATGAGTTGGGTGCCGATCAGGATCAGAAAAAGCGTCAACGCCGTGAGATCGGGCGGGAATTTTTCCCACACGAAGCACGCGAGCGTGAGCACCAGCAGAATGAAAACCAGGGCGATTTCCCAAGTCATGGGGCCAGAGCATTACAGTTCGCCTAACGGGGGCAAGCGCTGCGCCAACTATGAGTCCGCCTGCTACCTCAGCCGCTGACAGAATTAGTGCTTGGTCTCCGTCTGCCGATACCAGTGGTAAAAGCTTACCGCCACGGCCGTGAGGGCGACCATCATACCGCCGATTTTCATGATGACGCCGGCCAGCAGCTGGTCTTCGGCGGCGGAAAAGTTGGCGATGACCCGCGGGGCGAACTCGTAAGTCGGATAAAGGACATCGGGCGAAAAGGTGATGTAGGCGTAGAGGGGCGTGAGGCTGATCATGACGCCGGTCTGAAAGAGCATTTGCACCGCGTAGCTGCGCCGGGGAAAAACGCGGGACGGACTGAGCTGCGGCCACCAGTAGAACAGGGCGCAGCCGAAGAACATGATGTGTTCAAGCACGTGCACCAATTTGTCCTGCAGGGCCCATTCGTAGAGGACCGGAGCGTGCCACACGCTGGTAACCAGCACATAGATCAGCCCGCAGATGACGGGATGCGTGAGGATGCGACCGGCGGTGCGCAATGCGGGCCGGCCAAGCACCGGATCAACCAGCCAAGCTGGCAGGCCGAGCAGCATCAGAATCGGCGCCGGATACATGAGGATGGCGTGCTGCACCATGTGGGCGCTGAACAAAAACCGCTCGCCGATCTGATCCAGCGGAGAGCCGACCGCCAGATAGAAAATGACCAGCGACGCGTAGAACTTTACGGCGTGTTTGCGCGGGTAGGGTTCTCCGGGCGCGAGCCATCCACGCAGCGGTCCCGTCAGAATGGCATAAAGCCAGCCCAGCAGGATCAACCCGCCGACGAGGTAGGGTTCGTTATGCCAGTGGCTCCATTCAATCATCAGGGCAAAAGAAAAGGCGGCCCGGGTGGGGCCGCCATTCAATTGTGACGCGATTGTGCGCTATTAGCTCACGACTCTTGGGCCGTAAGCGGGATGCTGTCCTTCGCATCGAAGATTTCCAAAAGCGCCCATGTGGTGCCGGTGGCCAGCACCAATCCGATGAAGAACAGGATGGTGCAGAAGGCTTTGTCCCACTTCAGATGCATGAAGTAGAAAATCACATAGAGAAACTTCACGACCGAAAGGACGACGAGGCTGGATACAATCAGCCACGTGGCGAAGGGGATGAAGATGATGACGATTTCGATGCCCGTGATGACCGCCAGCAGCATGGCGATCTGCACGTAGATCTGGAACTTGTTTTCGTCGGCGTGGTGGTGGCCGGCAGAAGCAGCGGGTGAGCTCATGGTTGGTTCAGATGTATTCCAGCAGGTAGACTGCGGTGAAGATGACGATCCAGACAATGTCGACGAAGTGCCAGTAAAGTCCCATGGACTCGACGTCGATGGCGTTGGCTTCGCCGAAATCCACCGGGCCACGGGGGCGGGCGAGTTGCAGGCTCAAGGCGACGCTGACTACAAAGCCGATCAGCCAGCCAAAGCCGTGACGGAGGAAACCACCGAAGCCCTCGCCCGCTTGGAGGGCGTGGGTGAGTTCGATGATCGCAAACATGGCGGTGACGACGACGCCGATGACTGCAGCAATGTGCAGCAGGCCGCGCCAGAACCAGCCGCGGTCGGCGGCGGTGTCCTTGGGTTGGAACGAGCGCACATACATGAGAATAAGCCAGAACACGCCGATGGCCACGTGGGTGCCATGCGTGCCGGTGAGGGTGTAGAACGTCGAACCGAAAATGCTGTTGGTCAGCGTCAGGCCTTTTTCATGCACGAAGTGCTGGAACTCATAGACCTGACAGCCGAGGAAGATCGCTCCGAAGAAAATGGTGGTCAGGAGCGACCAGCGCATGCTCTTGAGGTTGTTCTTCTGGATCGCGTTGACGGCGAGGGCCATCATCAGCGACGACATCAACAGGATGAAGGTCGAGAAGGATGTGAGCTCGATCGAGAAGATCGTGCGCGGATCCGGCGCGCCCGGAGGCGGGTGCAACCGGTAAATCAGGTGCGTGGCGATGAGGCACCCGAAGAACATGCAATCCGAGGCCAGAAACGCCCACATGAGGAGTTTCTTGTTCGGGATGCCCGTGCTCGTGGTGTGATCATGATGATGATCAATGGCGGCGGCGTGGCTGCTCATGGCTTAAAGATCCTCCTTGTTCGGATGAATATGGTAACCCTCGTTGCCTTCGTGCGCCCACATGAAGATGCCGGCGAGCAGCACGAGGAAACCGGCGCTGGCGACCGCGATTTTGATCGTCGGGTCGTAGCTTACCACCGCCACACCGAGGCCCATGATGAAGAGACCGGCGCTGGCGACGAACGGGTAAATCGATTGGAAGGGCATGTGAATGCCGCCGTGCGCCTCGTCTTCCTTGGCGTGCTCGGCCTTTTCCTTGGCGATCTCCTCCTTGTGGTGCTTTTCATACCAGAACGCGTCGCGGGCGTGCACGGTTGGCGTCACCGCGAAATTGTATTCCGGCGGCGGATTGGGGATGGACCATTCAAGGGTGCGGCCGTCCCACGGATCGCGCCCGACCTTCTCGCCCTTGTAGTAGGTGTAAACCATCACCACAAAATAGATGAAGACGCCGACTCCGAGGATGAAAGCGCCGATCGTGGCGATGAGGTTGGGTTCATTCCAGCCGAGGTTGCCGTCATAGGTGAACGTGCGGCGCGGCATGCCGTTCAGGCCGAGGAAGTGCATCGGGAAGAACGTGATGTTGAAGCCGGCGAAGATGACCCAGAAGGAAAGTTTGCCCCAGAACTCGCTGACCTTGCGGCCGAACATGAGCGGGAACCAGTAGTGGATGCCGGCGAGCAGGGCGAAGAGCGAGCCGCCGATGAGCACGTAGTGAAAGTGGGCGATGACGAAATAGGAGTCCTGCTGCTGGGCGTCGGCCGGGGCCGCGGAGTGCATGATGCCGGAGAAACCACCCATCATGAACATCCAGATGAAGCCGAGGGCGAACATCATGGGCGTGGTCATCTTGAGGTGGCCGCCCCAGAGGGTGCCGATCCAATTGAAGATCTTGACGCCGGTCGGAACCGCGATCGCCATGGTGGCGAGGGAGAAGGCTGCCGTGGCTACGGTGCCCATGCCGGTGGTGAACATGTGGTGGCTCCACACCGCGAAGCCGAGGAAGCCGATGGTCGCACCGGAGAAGACCACGATCGGATAACCGAACAGCGGCTTGCGCGAGAAGGTGGGCAGGATCTCGGAAATGACGCCCATCGCCGGCAGAATCAGAATGTAAACCTCCGGGTGGCCGAAAATCCAGAAGAGGTGCTGCCACAGGATTGGCATGCCGCCGTTGGAGATTTCAAAGAAGCTGGTGCCGAACAGACGGTCCATCATCAGCTCGACCAGCGCGATCGTGATCGCGGGGAAGGAGAGGATGAGGAGGAAGGCGGTGACCAGCGTCATCCACGTGAAAACGGGCAGGCGCATCATCGTCATGCCGGGGGCGCGCATGTTGATGATGGTGACGATGAAGTTGAGCGAGGCGGCGATGGAGGCGACGCCGAGGATTTGCAGGCCCATTACCCACATGTCGATCGAGTGATCGGGATTGTAGGTCTTCGAGGTCAGCGGCGCATAACCGAACCAGCCGCCATCGGGTGCGCCATCCTTCATGAACCAACCAAGGTTGATGATGATGGCCCCGGCGACGAAGGTCCAGAGGGAGAAGGCATTGAGCCGGGGGAAGGCCACGTCGCGCGCGCCAATCTGCAGCGGCATGACGTAATTGAAGAACGCGGCGGACAACGGCATGATCGCGAGGAAGATCATGGTCGTGCCGTGCATGGTGAACATCGTGTTGTATTGCTCGGCGGTCAGGATGTCGTTGTTCGGCACCGCCAGCTGGAGGCGGATGAGCAAGGCCTCGACGCCGCCGACGAGAAAGAAGAAGAGCGCGAACACGCCGTAGAGGAAGCCGATCTTCTTGTGATCGACGGTGGTGAGCCAGCTGACGAAGCCGGTCTTGGCCGTCGGCCGCCAGAAGACGCCTGCGCGCGTGGGGGCGACCGCGTGTTCCTCGTGGCCGGTGAAGTGTGATTTTGCCGTAGCGTCCATGTGGGTAAATTACTTTAGACTGTGCAGGTAAGCCACGAGTGCGGTGGCCTCTTCCTGATTGACGGTGATGTTGTCCACCAGCTTGCCGTCTTCGATTTTCTTGTAACCGGCCATGCCGTTGAGGCCGTAATACATCTTGTTGCCAGGTTTGACTTCGAGCGGATGCATGAGCCAGCGGGCGAGTTGCTCGGCGTTGTTCTCGAGGAGGCCGGCGGCAATCGTGGTGCGGGAGCCGATGTGGGTAAGGTCGGGACCGTTGTTGCCCACGCCTTCGTGGCCCCGGACAGTGTGACAGGTGATGCAGTTCTTGGCTTGGAAGATCTTGCGACCGGCGGCGATCAGTTCGGCGTTTTCGTTCTTCTCGGGGAATTGCTGCTGCCGCCAGTGGTCCAGCGGCGAGACTTCGGCACCGGGATTCCATTTTTCGGAGAAGCCGTATTCGTTGCGTTTGAACGAGGCGAATTCGATGGCGGGCTTCTCCTTGGACGGCGCTTCCTCAGCGGACACCACCCGGGCGCCTAGCTTCTCGCGCGCTACCCATTCCGCGAATTCCTTTTCATCGAGCGCGATCACACGGAAACGCATGACGGCATGGGAGTCACCGCAGTATTCGGCGCACTGGCCCCAGAAATAGCCGGGTTCGTCGGCCTGCAACCAGAGGTGGTTGCCGCGATTGGGGATCATGTCCACCTTGCCGGCGAGCTTGGGCACCCAAAAGGAGTGGATGACATCACGCGTGCGGAGGTTGACGCGGACGGGCTTGCCGGCCGGGATGACAAGTTCGTTGGCGGTGGACAGATTGCCGACGCCGTCAATCTGTTCCATGGGGTAGTCGAATTTGAACCACCACTGGTATCCGATGGCATCCACCACGTAGGCGTCGTCCTTTTGCTCTTCGGGCACGTCGTAGGTGAACCAAATGGCCTTCAGCGTGGGAACGGCGATAAAGACGAGCGCAAGCACGGACAGGCCGATGAGGGAGAGCTCGACCAGCGGGTTGCCGTGGCCTTGCGGTGGCGGCTCGGCATGCTCGTCAGCAGCGGTGCGGGCCTTGAACTTGAAAGTCGCGTAAGCGAGCACTGCGCCGACGATCACGAAGATGATCAACGTGACCCAGCAGGTGACGTAGAAGACATCCAGTTGGGACTTAGCGACCGGACCGGAGGTCACCATCGTGGTCTGGTGGCCGTCCATCTGCCAGAAGTTCAGTTTACAACCCGCCAATAACAGGATGCCCGCGGCGGCCAAGGAGATCCGGCCCGCGGCGGCGAGTTTGGTTAGGAGTGAGGGCAAACGCATGTGTGCTGTTCGTGGTGTAAAGGGAGTAGGCCGACAAATTGCCCGCCAACCTGCAAGAGAGTTCGCGAAAGAGCGGTCATTTCAAGCCATATTCAGAGGAGATTGAGCCGCAGCCCGGGGGGCGGCAATCCTGCGGAAAATTTATTAAATTTGAAGGTTCACGCATTAGCATTGGCGTTGAAGCAGGTCTAAGTCGCTTTGGTTTTTGCGCCTCGGCCGAAAGCGATGTAGTTTTGTCATGCTATGAAATTCCGCACCCTGACCCTGTTTGTCTCGCTGGCCGCCATGATGGTCGCCGGTTGTGGCAAGAAAGAGACCGCGACCGCCGCAGCTCCGGCCGCTCCCGCCTCCGCTCCCGCGGCTGACGGTGTCCGTGTCATCAAAGTCACGGCCAACGACCAGATGAAATTCAACCTCAGCACCATCGAACTCAAGGTGGGCGAGGAGGTGAAGATCACCCTTACCAATATCGGCACCATGCCGAAGCAGGCCATGGGGCACAATCTTGTCGTGCTGAAGCCTGGCACCGATGAAACGGCGTTTGCGACCGCCGCTGGTCCGGCAACGGCGACCGAACACATCCCTGAGTCGATGAAAGATCAGGTCGTCGCCCACACCAAGATGCTGGGCCCGAAGGAATCCGATTCAATCACGCTCAAGTTCGACGAAGCTGGCAACTATCCGTTCATGTGCTCTTTCCCGGCGCACTTCCAACTCGGGATGAAGGGCAATATTGTCGTGAAGTAACGCGTTCGCGGTTACATTGCTGAGCGTCTAACAAGCCGGGTCTAGTGCCCGGCTTTTTTGTGCCCGTTTCACTTTGCCGCCGGCCACCACTGGTAGAGGAAGAAGTAAACCAGCACGCCGGTGATGGAGACGTAATACCAGATAGGGAAGGTCCATTTGGCCCAGGCTTGATGCCGTTCGTAATTGCCCTTGATGGCCAACCAGAAGGTGCGCGGCACGAGGTAGGCAATGGCGATGGCGAGGATGATGTGCGAGATCAGCATCGCGTAGTAGACCGTGCGAATCGCGCCGTCGCCGCCGAAGGGCGTGTGCACGCCCTGCACGAGCCATTTGTGCGCGACATAGCCGACCAAAAACACAGCCGAGACGATGCAGGCCGAGATCATGACCTTGCGGTGGGCCTCGCGGTTGCCGCGTTTGATGAGAATAAAGCCGATGGTGAGCAGCACGGTGGCGAGTCCGTTCAGCGCGGCGTTGAGTGCGGGAATGTCTTGGGTTTGCATTTTAGGAAAACAGCACGCGATCGGCGACTAGTGCGACCAACGTGATCGGCAGGTAGATGATGGAGGCGAAAAAGAGTTTGCGCGCGGATTTGTCACGGTCCGTGGGTTTCAAAAAGACCACCGCGCACCAGAGAAACCACAAACCGGTCAGCGCGGCGATGACGCCATAAACCATGCTGGCCAGCCCCAGCAACCAGGGCAGCACACTCACAATCAGGAGCAGCGTGGTGTTGACCAACGACCAGCCCGCGACCCAGTTGCCGGTTTCGTCGCGCACCGACAGCATGGGGAAATCCACCGCAGCGTAGTCATTGCGGTAGGTCCAGGCGATGGCCATGAAGTGGGGGATCTGCCAGAAGACGAGGATGCCGAACAGAATCCACCCGAGCGGGGAGACACCGGCCTCCGCAGCGGACCAGCCGATCAGGGGAGGAAACGCTCCGGCCAAGGCGCCAATTTCGGTGGACCAGCGCGACTTGCGCTTCGCGGGCGTATACCAAGCCAGATAGGAAAAAATCGTCAGCAGGGTGAAAATGGCCGCCATGCCGTTGACGTTGACGAAGATTACCCCGAGCGCCGCGCTGCAGAGGAGGCCCCCCAGCACGAAGGCGGACCCCGGCGGAATTTTGCCCGCAGGAATCGGGCGGGTGGCCGTCCGCTTCATCTGTGCGTCCGTGTCGGCTTCGAGCCACTGATTGAGGGCGGCCACGCCCCCGGCGGCAAGGCAAGTGCCGATCAGCAGGGAGAGAAACTCCCTCGGCACCCAGGGCGGGAGGGCCGCTACATACCCGATCATGGTGGTGAGCACCGACAGGAGGCTGAGCCGTGGTTTGGTCAGCTCCAGATAATCACCGAATGCGGCCTTGGCGGGCGTTTCGCTCATGGGGCTGGGGATTCAATGGCATCGCGATGCGCGAGACATGTCAGCCAGAAAGTCGTTGCCAGCAGCAGGGCGCCGCAGACCACGTGACCCGTGGTGACGTGCGGTTCGCGCAGCTGCCAGATGACGTGCGCGCCGAGCAGGATTTGCAGGACGAGCAATCCGATCATCAATGACGCACCGCTGCGCATTGCGAGGGTGGCGCCGCGATCACGCCAGATTTTGGCGGCAAACCAGATCAGCGCGATCGTCAGCACGACAGCCATGGCGCGGTGCATGAAATTCAACGTCACGCGGTAATCCCAATGGGCGGGCAGCAAGCCGCCGTCCGCGGTCGAGAAAGGGAAGGTGGGGATGGCCAGCCCGGCGAAATTATGCCGCATGGCGGAAGCGATGATCAGTTGGACCAGCAGCAACAGCACGCAAATGTTGCCGGCGCGCCGCAACCCGGTGGTTACGGGCGCGCCGCGCTCGATCCAACCGCGCGACAATCCGGCCGCGATCGCGATCAGCACGCACACATAAACCTGTGCAAGGATGCCGTGCGGGATGCGCAGCATCTGGCCGAGGGTCATTTCGAAACCGGGCACGGCGAGTGAATCGAGCAACACGCGTTTGCCGCCGATCAGGCCTTGGATGATGACGATGGCGAGAGCGGACCAGCCGAGGTTGCGCAGCCAGCGGCGGGACTCTTTGCGCCAGAGCCAGATGGCGAGAATGATGGTGATGAAACCCATGACCGCACCGGTCAGGCGGTGCGAGTGCTCGGCAAACATCGCCAGGTTTTCGAGCCAGCCGTCGGGGTTGACCGACCCGTTGGACAGCGGCCAATCGGGGAAGGCCATGCCTGCGCCGATGCTCGTCGTGAACGCGCCGAGCGTGACCAAAACGAAGACCCATGCGGCGCCCAGCGCGGCAAACCAAGCCAGGGCAGGGCGGTAAATGAGCGGGGCCGAAGGTGCGGAGGAAGTGGCCATGAGCGGATAAACTTCCCGATAGAAGCGTCCGCGCTAGTTGCCGCAAACCCTTTGACAATTATTTCGCCGGGCGAATCCGTATGGGTATGAAATCTAATATCCCCCTCCTTTGCGGCGTCCTGATGCTGGCGGCGGGTTGCGCGCGTGAAGAGCCGGCGCCGGTGGAAGCCACCGCACCGCAGGAAGAGCGCTATGCGATGGTGGGGCAGATCATCACCGTGGATCGCGAGAAGCATGTGCTGGTGGTGGATCACGAGGAAATTCCCGGTTACATGCCGGCCATGGTCATGGAGTTCGTTGTTTCGCCCGGCGACACTGCCAATGCCCATGAAGGGCAGCGCATCCGGGCCGACATGGTGCCGACCACGGACGGACTCTATCGTTTGGAAAATATCTGGCCGGCGGACAACGTGGCCGAATCGACCGTCAAAGCCGGCGCCGACGCCCTGCGGCAGGACACGCTCATTCGCGGACGCGGTGCCTACCGGGAAATCGGGGAGAACCTGCCGAATTTCGCGCTCTACGATCAAACCGGCGCCGTCGTGCAAAGCGCGCGGTTTCGTGGCAAACAAATCATGCTCAATTTCATCTACACGCGCTGTCCGGTGGCCACGATGTGCCCCGCCGCGACGATGAAGATGATCGAAACCCAGCAGCTGGCCAACGAAGCCGGGGTGAAGAACCTCGAACTCATCTCGATCACGCTCGACCCCGAATACGACACGCCCGGTGTCTTGCGCGATTACGCGCAGGCCCGTGGCATTGATACGAGCAACTTCAGCTTTCTCACGGGGCCGGAGCGTGCGATCAAGGACCTGCTCACGCAGTTCGGCGTCATCGCCCAGTTTGAAGGCAGTATCATCAAGCACACCTTGGGCACCTTGCTGATCAATGAAGAGGGCCGCATCGTCTACCGCGCCGACGGGACGGTCTGGGATCCGAAGAGCTTCGTGGCGCGGATGCACCGGTCATGAATGCGGTCATGGCCCAACGCCCCCCGGTGTTCTGGCGTATCGCGCGCATCACGATCGTCGCCTTCGCGCTATACGTGGCGCTGCGGGTGATGCCCACCGGCACCAACCTAAGCCATATGGATTTCCGGGTGGAAGGGGAGAACGTCATTCAGATGTGCGATCCGGCGAATCCGCAATTTCTGCCGGTGGTCAATGTGCGCTCGCCGGTTAGCTTTACGGTAAGCCCCGGCGCGGTGCCGCAAGCGGGAACTGAAACGACCGTCACCTTCACTCTGGCAACCCATGCCGGCAAGGCGATCGGCCCGGCCGATCTGCTCAATGTGCACACCGAGCTGCTGCACCTGATGATCGTCGATCCTCATTTGATGGATTACCATCACGTGCACCCGCGGCCCGGTCGCGAACCCGGACAGTGGGTGTTTTCATTCACGCCGCATTACGGCGGTGAGTATCGTTTTTTCGCGGACTTTACTCCGGCGGCCACCGGGCTCGGACTCTATGCCTCGGCGAAAATCAATGTCGCGGGCGAGCCTCCTGCGCCCGCGGCCATCGCGGCCGCGCACGCGCCGGCATGGACGGCAGCTTTGGCCGGCATTGATTTCGCTTTGCGGCCGACAGACGGCGTGATTCGCGCCGGACAGGAAGCCGTGATGACCTTGACGATGTCACGGGCGGACGGGGGCGAAGTGCCGCTCGAGCCCGTGATGGATGCGTTTGCCCATGTCGTCGTCTTCGATCGTGAGCGCACAGGTTTTGCCCACATGCATCCGCAGGAGATTGATCTGACTGTGCCGCCGGATCGACACCACCCCACGCTGACCTTCCGCATCGTCATTCCCACGCCGGGTTCCTATGTGGCATGGGCGCAGGTCAACAATGCCGGCACCGAACTCTATGTGCCGTTTTGGTTCGAGGTAGCGCTCTGAGTGACAGCCAAGGAAAAGGCCCGCTTCGCGGGAAGCGGGCCTTTTGTTCGTGGAACTTGACGTGGCTCAATGGCCGTTCTTGCCGTGCTTGGCGCGGAAACGGGCGAGCTCGTTGTAGGCTTTGCTCGGATCGGCGTAATCGTTGCCGGCGATATCCCTGCCCTTGGCAAGGTAAAGCTGGTGCCAGGGAAAGTCCTTCTTGTTGAGCTTCGAGCGTGTGCTGATGTAGCGCATCGTGTAGCCGCAACGGCGCAGCGCGCTCGTGTTCGGCGGGCTGCCGTGGATGAGCCGGCCGTCGTGCAGGCTGCAATAGCCGGCATCGAGCTCGACCGCCACCGCCGCGGCATCGTTGCGCTGCGTCATGGTGATCTCGGTCGGGAAGACGGCGGCTTCCTTGGAAATATCCTCGTAATCGGAAAAACCTTTTTTGCCGGTGTTGTGCGTGCGCGGCACGATATACATGCAGCCGTTTTCCTTTTTGGACGGATCAATCGCGAGCCAGACCGTGACGACTTCCATCGGGTCCAGCATGCCGCGCCAGTAAGCGGAATCCTCATGCCACGGCACACGTTTGCCGTTGCCGTGCGGCTTGCAGATGAAGTGTGAAGAGAAAAGTGCCAGATCGGGACCGAGGATCGGTTCGACGAGGCCCAGCACTTCATCGGAAAACAGCCATTGGAACAGATCGGGATACTGGAAATGCGGCACATCCATCAGCTCCGGGCGGGTGCCGTTGTCGAGGTCGTCGAGCAGACCTTCGAAGTAGTTCTTCAAGCCGTTGAACTTCTCGGCGGCGAAGACCGGCTCGGAGGGCAGAAAATAGCCCTCGCGGTGATATTGCTCGACCTGCGCAGGCGTCAGGCGATGCGGAATCGTGGATGAGGTTTGGGAGGAGGGGGCGACCATGAGTATGTTATAGCAGCATCATTTGGGAAAATCTTGCCATATAATGGCCAAAAATTGTGTTTAATTGATTCATGGCGCGTTCTTGGGCCCACTTTAAACTCGCCGATTTCGTGCAACCCGGAGAGCACTATCACTTTGCGCGCACCGAATTGTCCGGCGGTGAAGGCGCGCGCGTGCACGACCATGATTACCACGAGGTGTTTTGGCTAACCCGGGGGCACGGTGAGCACCGCTGGAACGGACGCAATGACACGGCTGAGGCCGGCCGGTTGTATTTGATCCGCCCGCAGGATCGCCACCGTGTCGCCGGCTCCTCGGCCGCGCCGCTGCATATCATCAATCTGGCGTTTCCGAGTGCGATTTGGGCGGAAGTCAGAACGCGCTATTTCGCGGACCAGCCGGATTGGTTTGAGCAGCGCGACACCGAACGCGTCTGGCCCGTCGGTCCGCGAGCCAAGCTGAGCCTGGACTATTGGGCGCGGCGGTTGACCGAGCCGGACCGTCCGCGCGTGGTGCTGGAAGGCTTTTTGATGGAGTTGCCATCACTACGCGGCCGCGATCCGGCGCGCGGAACACCAGTGGTCCCGGAGTGGCTGGCACGGGCGCAGCGCGAGATCCTGAAACCGGAGCACTTTGCGAACGGCACCGCAGGCTTTGCCCGACTGGCCGGGCGCAGTCCCTCGCATGTTTCGCGTGCGACAGAGCGCTGGCTGGGGTGCACACCGACCGATTTGGTGAATGCCGCGCGGATCGATCACGCGGCGCGGCAACTGGCGGAAACGGGGCGGCCGATTCTCGACATCATGTTCGACTGCGGCCTGACCAACCTCTCGCACTTCTACGCCCTGTTTCGCAAGCGCCACGGCGTGAGTCCGCGGCGCTATCGGTTGCAGGCGCACCCGACAGTGCGCGGTTAGAACTGCAGGTGTTTGACCGTGAGTCCCTTGTTGATCAGTTGCTTGAGCGAATCGATGCCGATGCGGAGGTGATCGGTGACGTATTGCGCGTCCACGTTCTTGTCGCTCTCGGCGGTTTTGACGCCTTCGGGTGCCATGGGCTGATCGGAGACGAGCAGGAGGGCTCCGGTCGAAATTTCATTGAAAAAGCCAGTCATGAAGATCGTCGCGGTTTCCATGTCGACCGCGAGCGCGCGGATCTTCTTGAGATACTTTTTGAACTTGGCGTCGTGTTCCCACACGCGGCGGTTGGTCGTGTAGCACGTGCCGGTCCAGTAGTCGCGTTCGTGATCGCGAATGGTGGTGGAGATGGCTTTTTGCAGTGCAAAGGATGGCAGCGCGGGCACCTCGGGCGGGAAGTAGTCGTTGCTCGTGCCTTCGCCGCGGATGGCGGCAATCGGGAGAATCAAATCGCCGACGGCGGCACGGTGTTTGAGGCCGCCGCATTTGCCGAGGAAGAGCACGGCCTTGGGATTGATGGCGGTGAGCAGGTCCATCACCGTCGCGGCGGTGGCGCTGCCCATGCCGAAATTGATGATGGTGATCTTGCCGGCGGTGGCACTCATCATCGGCTTGTCCTTGCCCTGCACCGGCACGCGATGCCACTGCGCGAAGAGTTTCACGTAATGATCGAAATTGGTGAGCAGGATGTATTGGCCGAAATCCTCCAACGCCACGCCGGTGTAACGCGGCAGCCAGTTTTTGACGATGTCTTTGCGGGACTTCAGTCCTTTGCGACTGGTCTCACTCGATGGGATGTTGGATGGCGGCGCCGAGGCGGCGGCGGCGGTGGTCGGTTTGGGCATGGCCGGACGATGGAGAATCGCGGGTGATTTGTCGATGCGCGCCCGTGCAAGTGGCGCTCAGGGAACCGGAGTCGCGGGCTGCAGTTCGGCGAGGGTAATCACCTGCGTGAAGCGCGTCTCGCCCTGTTTGTCGATGCAGGTGACGAGCAGCTCGCGGGCCTTGCCTTGGCCGCGGAGATCGACCCGCACAAAATTCTGGTCGCCGACGAGCGTGCCGGGGACGACGTAGGGATCCTGGGCCTTGTCGCTGGACTCGACGTTCCACGATCCGCTGCTCAGCGGCGAGGAGGTTATCTCGTAAACCCACGGGCCGTTGTCCCCGAGCTGCCGTTTATACACGGCGCTATGGTGCACATCGCCGGTGAGAAACACGACGCCGGTGATTTCGTTCTCGACGATGAAATCCATCAACTCTTCGCGTTCGCGGCGGTAGAGTTCGTGCGGTTCGCCGCGTGCTTCGGTCTGCAACATCTGGTTGCCGGTGGCGATGAAGAGAAACTTGAAATGCTTCAGTTCCTTCGCGGAGAGGAGCGATTGTTTGAGCCATTCAAGTTGCTGGCGGCCCCATTGGGTTTTTCCCGGATGTTTGTCCTGATCGAGCCCGGCGGCGTCGCGATGGTAGTGATTGTCCATCAGGAAAAACGCGGCATCACCCCAGTAGAATTTGCTGTAGACGCCCGGATTGGCGCGTTCGCCATAAGTGTGATTGCCCCAGTAGGCTTTGAAAATCTCGAGGGCGGTGTCCTTGTATTCGTAGGACCAGTTCGAGTCGTTGGGACCGTAATCGTGATCGTCCCACGTGGCGTAGTGGTGCATTGCGCCGAGCAGCTTCTGCATCTCGGGAATGGCGCGATCGTGCATGGGGCGATACCAGAGCCCGCTGATCGAGTCGTAGTCGGGTTCGCGCCAATACCAATTGTCGCCGGTCCAGATCATGAAGTCGGCGCCGCTCTCGCCCATCAGTTCAAACGTGCGCGTGGTCTTGCCGTAGCCGGGGCCGGGCCGGTCGAATTCGGGATCGTTGATGAAGGCGCAGGAGCCGACGAGGAACGAGAAATCCGGCGGCGGTTTGCGCCACTCCCAGAGATCCTGGGTGGCAAAGACTGCCGGCGCTGCGAGCGTTTGCTCCACGCCGTCGATAGTGATCGAATACGCGTATTCGCCGCCCATCTTGAGCAGGCCGGGGCGGAAATGATGAATCTGCCCGCCGGCGGGATGAGGCTCCACTTCGCGATGGGTGATCATTTGCCGCGCATCCGGTTGATCGGCGAGCCAGTAGGTGAGTGTGACCTCCTTGGCGTCCTTGGTTTCGAGCCAGAGAAACACCTCGCGATGGGCCCGGTAGCCCAGCATGGGGCCGGAAACAATCGAACCGGCGGCGACGACCACCGCGGGCAACAACAAGAACAAACCCAACCAACGAAGGCGTGTGCTTAGAGTCATAGTCGCAGATTGGCCGGGCGGACGTCGGACGCAAAGCTCCAAAATGTAACGAATTGGGTTCAAGTCGACACGGCGGCGGCAACCACGCATAGTGTCCGGCGATGCTGACGCCGTGTTGCTCCCTGTCCCGTCCGACGACGACCACGGTGCGGGAGTTTTTGCAACAACAGGCCGCGCAACCGTTTTCCTATCGCGAAGTCGGCCGCACTGCCGGCCGGCCGCCGCGGGGCTACGCTTATGACGACAACCACGTTCAGCTCGGCGAAGGCGAAGCCTGTTTTGTCCGCGCCTGTGCGGCGCTCCACGAGTGGAAAATGTTTCCGCCCGGCTGGACCGCGATCACGCCGGCCGAGACCGGACCGGTGGTGCCCGGATTGACCGTGGCGATGCAGGCCCGCGCCTTGGGCGTGTGGTGGCTGAACGCGTGCCGGGTGGTCTATCTCGTGGACGAAACCCAGCCGGTGCGTCGGCGGGGGTTTGCTTACGGCACGCTGCCGGCGCATGTGGAGCAGGGCGAGGAGCTGTTTACGATCGAGCAGTGGGCCGACGGCACGGTGTGGTATCGCGTGCAGGCCTTTTCCAGACCCCGCTACTGGCCGGTGCGATTGGCCCGGCCGCTGGCTCGCCGTTTGCAGGCGAAATTTGTGCGCGACTCCAAGGCGGCAATGACTCAACTTGTCGGAACCCCCTGAATGACCACCCCGATAAAAGTTCGCATCGGCGCGCTCTGCTGGTGCGTGTTCACCTACCTGACTGTTTCCGATTTCAAACATGGCCCTTGGGCCGAGGCACTGGTGTTGCTGGCGGCCTTGGTGCTGATGCCGATGACGTGGTGCCTCGCCCGCGATTTCGACGACCAGGGCTGGGCCGAGCGCCTGTGGAAGTTTGACCTGCAGCTGCAACTGCCCGCGGCGCTGCTGTTGCTGCCGGCGTTCTGGCTTTCGCCGGGACTTGCTGCGCTGCTGTGCGCGCTGCCGTGGTTTCTCATGCTGGCGGTGATGGCCGTGGATGGCCTGTTGCGCCTGCGCCGGCACGGCATTCGTCCGGCGGGCGTGTTCTGCCGCGATGTGGGATTGATCTACGCTTCGGTCGGGGGGGCTTGGCTGCTTGCGGATCGCGCGGGCTGGCAACCGCTCGGTTTCGCGCCGGAGATCGTGTTGTTGACCGCGGTGCATTTTCACTACGCGGGCCTGATTCTGCCGGTCCTGGCCGGACTGGCGTTGAACCGTCGGCCGGATTGCCCGGTTGGCCGCTGGTCGATGTGGCTCGTCTTGATTGGCGTGCCGCTTGTGGCGGTGGGCATCACGGCCACCCAAACCGGCGGACCGTCATGGCTGGAAATGGTGGCGGCCTGGGTGCTGGTGCTCGGCGGGCTGGGTGTGGCGCTGCAACATATCGCGCTGGCGGTGACCGAACACTGCGTGAATTCCCTCGTGCGTTGGTTTTGGGGCGTGGCCGGTATCGCGTTGGCCGCCGGCATGTTATTGGCGGGACTTTACGCGTCGCGCGGATTCGTGACCTTCGCGTGGCTCGACATCCCGTGGATGCGCGCGCTGCACGGTTCGCTCAACGCGATCGGCTTTTCCCTGTTTGCCCTGCTCGCCTGGTGCCGCGCCGGCCGGAAGTGCTGTAGCGGGGAGTGACTCAAACGCCCGCAAGGGCGTTGTGCGTGTTGAGGTGCTCCTTGCCGGTGTATTTTTCGGACTGCTCGTCCGCGTGGTAGCTGGAGCGGACCATCGCGCCGCTTTCGACGACGCCGAGGCCGGCCTTCAGGCCGAATTCCTTCCAATGTGCGAATTCGTCGGGATGCACCCAGCGTTCGACTTTCAAATGCTGCGGAGTGGGCTGCAGATACTGGCCGACGGTGAGGATGTCGGTGCGATCTTCGACGATGTCGTAAATGGTCTTCTCAATCTCTGCCTTGGTTTCGCCAAGGCCGAGCATGATACCGGTCTTGGTGGTGAAGCCGCGTGACTTGGCGTGTTGCAGCACGGAGCGGGAACGATCGTAGCGGGCCTGCACGCGGACGGGCTTTTGCAGGCGCTCGACGGTCTCGAGGTTGTGATTGAAAATGTCGGGTTTCGCGTCGAGCACGGTGTCGAGATCGTGCAGGCGGCCCTTCCAGTCGGGCGTGAGCACTTCGATCGCGGTCTGCGGCATGCGGTGGCGAATCGCGCGGATCGTCGCGGCCCAAACCGAGGCGCCGCCGTCCTTGAGTTCATCGCGGGCCACGGAAGTGATCACGCAGTGACGCAGGCCCATCTTGGCCACGGCGTCGGCCACGCGGGCGGGTTCGCCGATGTCGTATTCGGTGGGCCGGCCGGTTTGGATCGCGCAGAAGTTGCAGGACCGCGTGCAGATGTTGCCGAGAATCATCAACGTCGCGGTGCCGCGCGACCAGCATTCGCCGAGGTTGGGACATTGCGCGCTCTGGCAGACCGTGTGGAGCTTGTGTTCGTCCACGAGTGACCGGACGGCTTGGTAGCCGGGGCCGGAGGGCAGTTTGGCGCGGAGCCAGGCGGGTTTGCGCGTGGTGTCGGTCATGAAGGTGCTATGGCCACAAAAAGGCACGAAAAGCGCAAAAAGAAAAACATCGTCCGTGATTCAGTTCAGAATTTCCGCCCTGCCACGAATTCGGTCCACAGCCGGGAAAACTCCTCGGTCAGCGCACCTTGCACCTCGACCAGCGAGGGTGGGGCGGACAATTCGGCGGCGAACGAGGTGACACTGCCGTCATTCGCAGCGATGCCGCAGGGGACAATACCGCCGAAGTGGGCGAGGTTGGGGCACACGTTGAGCGCGAATCCGTGGTAGGCGACCCACCGTTTGACGGCGATGCCGATGGCGGCGACTTTGCGGTTTTCAAGCCAGATGCCGGTGAGCCCGTCGCGGCGCGCAGCCACCAATCCGAACGTGCCCGCGGTGTTGATGAGCACCTGTTCCAGAAAGCGCAGATAGGCGTGCAGGTCGCGCCGGCGGTCGAGCGAGACGATCGGATAGCCCACGATCTGACCCGGACCGTGATAAGTGATGTCGCCGCCGCGATTGGTGGGTGAAACCGTCACGCCTTCGCGTCCGAGTTGCTCGGCGTTCCAAACCAAGTGGCGCTCGGCCCCATGCCGCATGCCCACGGTAAAAACCGGATTGTGTTCGGTGAAGACGAGCGTGTCGCCAATCTCCCCGGCGATGCGTTGTGCGACCATCGCTTCCTGCCGGTCCTTGGCCGTCAGATAGTCCGTGCGTCCCCAATCGAGGACGGTCGGTGGTTTGACGGATGCTGCCGGCGCAGTGGACATGATGCACACCATTGCGCAAAACCCTATCGGTGCAACCACGCATGACTCGGCGGGCGCTTGCGTTGGGCGATGCGCCCGGCTTGGTTGGGCCTGTTCCCCATGAACCCCCTCGCAATGAACAACCTCCTCGGGTTGCTGCCGTTTCAAACCGGCGCCGTGACCCGCATGATCAATGCCGAAAACCCGACCGGCGAAAAAGGCGGCGGCGCCAAGTGGGAGCCAAATCCTGACGATCCCATGACGCCGCACAGTGCGTCGGCCATGCACCTGGGTCGCGGTTGGAAAGTGCGGCCGTTCATCAGCCTCAAGGCCGGCGCGACCGCGACGCTGGCCGATATCGCGGGACCGGGTTGCATCAATCAATTCTGGATCACCGCGAGCGCGGATGAGTTTCGCACCCTGGTGCTCCGCATTTACTGGGATCACGAGGAGACGCCCTCGGTCGAGGTGCCGCTCGGGGATTTCTTTGCGATGGGTTTTGATACCCAGCCGCACCCGGTCACTTCGCTGCCGGTTGTGGTGGCGCCGCATCGCGGCTGCAGTTGCTACTGGCAGATGCCGTTTCGCCAGCATGCGCGCATCACGTTGAGCAACGAGAACAAGATCGACGTCAAAATCATCGCTTACAAAGTGCTCTACAAATTGCACGAGGTGCCCGATGACGCCGCGTATTTTCACGCCCAGTGGCGCCGGAGTCTCACGACGCGCGAACTGCCCGAGCACTCGATTCTCGACGGGGTGAAAGGCAAGGGGCTCTACGTTGGCACCTACCTCGCGTGGACGGCGCTCTCGCGCGGCTGGTGGGGCGAAGGCGAAGTGAAGTTTTTCCTCGATGGCGACGGCGAGTTTCCGACCATTTGCGACAACGGCACCGAGGATTACTTCAGCGGCGCGTGGGGCTTTTTCAAGGACCCGAAAAAGGATCCGGTGGAGGAGGTGTTCAACACGCCGTTTGTCGGCATGCCGCTCGCACACACCGGCGGCAACGACGGCCCGCGTTACTTCGGGCTCTATCGCTGGCACGTGCTCGACAGCATCGGTTTTGCGTCCGATCTGCGCGTGACCGTGCAAACGCTCGGTTGGTGGCCCGGCCACATTTATCAACCATTGACGGACGACATCGCCTCGACCGCGTTCTGGTATCAGCACGAACCGCATGCGCCGTTTCCAGAATTCCCGTCGCTAAACGAACGCTGGCAGCGATGAACGAGCAATGGGTTTTAAACCACGAATGGACACGAATTCACACTAATGGAAATTCATCGGCACCGAGTTTCTAGCCGCGGACATCTTTCCGCGATTCGTGACTATTCGTGTCCATTCGTGGTTCAATAACAGGATCCCGATGAATTTCGAAAACATGGACGGCAAGTGCTACCGCGAGGCGGTGGCGCGGCAACGGGCGCATCAGGAGGACTGGCTCAAGGTCGGTTACGCGCCGCTGGGGTATTATCTAAAAGACTTTTGCCTGCACGAAGTTAACGGCGTCTGGCATCTTTATCACATCGCCGGCACGCCTGGTGTGAGTTGCTGTATACCGGGCAACGAAGTCTTCTTCGGGCATGCGACGACGCGCGATTTTGTGACTTGGGAAACGCACGAGCCTTGTTTTTTCATCGATGTGCGCGGCTGGGACCACGGGCACGTGTTCGCGCCGTATGTGATTCCGCACGGCGGCCGACACTGGATGTTCTACACCGGCGTGGCGACCGACAACACGCAGCGCATCGGCGTGGCGGTTTCTGATGATTTGTTTCACTGGCAACGGGCGAGCGATCGACCGGTGATCCGGCCCGAGGAATACGAATGGGCGTTTTGTCCGACGAGCGGCGGGGCGGCCTGTCGCGATGCACACGTCATCGCCCACGACGGGCGGTTTCAGCTCTATTACACCGCGGTGAAGAAGGACGGCAACGGCTGCGTGGCGCGGGCGTCATCGACCGATCTCCTCCAGTGGCGTGACGAGGGCATCGTTTACGGTTTCAACGCGTGGAATCAGTGCGAATCCAGTAATGTGCAGCAGTTGGACGACGGTCGCTGGCGGCTGTTCTTCGGCGGCCATCACGCCTGGAGCTATGTCGATTCCGACCATCCGTTGCGCTGGCCCGATGTGCAGCCGGTCACGATTCGAGAGGATATTACGGCGATGGAAGTCATCCGGCGCCAAGGCGACCGCTGGCTCGTGGCGTATTTCGGTCTGCGTTATTACCGGCTGCTGGTCGGCGTGCTGGACTGGTCGGCCGCGCAACCCACCATCACGCAGATTACGACGCGCGAGGCCTTGGCTGAGTTTGGGCTGTAGGGCGGGATCGCTGATCCCGCCTCGACGACAATTGGTGACCGAAATGGCGGGGTCAGCGACCCCGCCCTACAATTCGAATTATTTGGCTGCGGCGATTTGCTTGCCGAAGAACTTGTCCATCCAGACGGCGATGATGCCGTCGCCGGTGACATTGGTGGCGGTGCCGAAGCTGTCTTGAGCGAGGTAGAGTGCGATCATGAGCGCGACCTGCTGTTCGGTAAATCCGAGCATCGAAGTCAGCAGGCCAAGTGCGGCCATCACGGCGCCGCCGGGGGCACCGGGCGCGGCGATCATGATCACGCCGAGCATCATGATGAACGGCAGCATGGTCAGCAGGGATGGAATCGCAACGCCCGGTGTCATCAGCATCACCGCGCTGGCGCAGGTGACGATCGTGATGGTCGAGCCGGAAAGGTGAATGTTGGCGCAAAGCGGCACGACGAAGTTGGCGATCGGGTCGCTAACTTTGGCGTTTTTCACGGAACGCAACGTGACCGGGATCGTGGCGGCGCTCGACATCGTGCCGAGCGCGGTGAAATATGCCGGCATCATGTTGCGGATGAGTTCGAGCGGCGAACGGCCGTTCAGGACGCCGGTGGTGACGTAGAGAATCGTGAGCCACACCCAATGCATGACGATCGCGAGGACGAGCACCGTGCCGAACGCGTGCAGCGTGGTGAATACACTGCCGTCGGCGGCCATCGCGGCAAACACCCCGGCGATGTAAAGCGGCAGCAACGGGATGATGACCTTGCTGAGCAGGCGTTCGATCACATCGCAGCCTTGGGCGAAGACGGTGCGCAGGGTTTCACTGTTGTTGGCGCTAATGCCGATGCCGAAGACGAAGGCGGCGACCAGCGCGCTGATGACGCCGAAGAGCGGCGGAATCTCCAGTTTGAAGAACGGCAGATGCGTGGCGGCCTCGTGACCGGCCTCGGCCACCTGGGGCGAGATGATGGGCAAGGCGACACTGGCGACGAGGAAGGCGAGCACACCCGCGATCAGGGTGGAACCATAGGCAAAGCTCACGGTGCGGCCGAGCAGTTTGCCCGAACCGCTGGGCAGGCTGGCGATCCCGTTCGTGATGTAGAACAGGATGATCAGCGGAATTGTGAATTTGATCAGCTGGCCGACCGCCTCGTAAACCGTGAGCAGCAGGCGGATGAACGCATCCGGGGCGTAGAAACCGATGAGAATACCGGCGATCATGCCGGCGAGCAGTTTGAGGATGATCTTCATGAAGTGTGGTGGGGTTGGCTCGAGCTTGCTGGGTGGGTCAGGTGCGGCAAGCGGGTAATGGCCCGGACCGCGACGCTCGCCAGCGGGGAAGTTTCCATTTGCGCCGAGACGGGGCGCGTGGCTAATTCCTCCGTTTCCATGAGCGAAAACCCAGCCGATATCTCCCATGACCAGCATGCCGTGCGACGCCAGAAGCTCGCCGATTTGCGTGCCGGCGGCTTCGATCCATTCCGCGCCAACGTCGCGCCCACGCATTTTTCACAAGACGCCAAGGCGCTCTACGTGGACGAACAGGACAATACCGTGAGCGTCACGGTGGCCGGCCGTTTGGTCACCTTTCGGGTGCAGGGCGGCAGTTCGTTCGTTAAGATCCAGGATCAGCAGGGGCAGATTCAGCTCTATTTCCGCAAGGACGTGCTCGGCGAAGAACGCTACCTGCAATTCAAGAAGCTGCTCGATCTCGGCGACATCATCGGCGTCACCGGCACGCTCTTCAAAACCAAGACCGGCGAGATCACCGTCCGTGTCGAAAGCTTCACGCTCGTGTCCAAGGCATTGCGCCCGCTGCCGGAGAAGTGGCACGGCCTGAGCGACGCCGAGCAGGTTTACCGTCAGCGCTATCTCGACCTGATCGTCAACCAGGAGAGCCGCCAGCGTTTGATGACGCGGGCGCGCCTCGTCAGTGCGGTGCGTCGGTTTCTCGAAGACCGCCAGTTTCTCGAAGTCGAAACGCCCGTGTTGCAAAGCGTCGCCGGCGGCGCGGCGGCGCGACCGTTCGAAACGCACCACAACGCGCTCGATACCGATTTCGTGCTGCGCATCTCGCTCGAACTTTACCTGAAGCGCATGCTCGTGGGTGGTTACGATCGCGTGTTCGAGATCGGCCGCAATTTCCGCAACGAGGGCGTGTCGCGCCGCCACAATCCCGAGTTCACCATGCTCGAGGTTTACCAAGCCTACAGCGATTACCGCGGCATGATGACGCTCGTGCAGGACTTGCTGCGCCATCTCGTGCGCGAGGTGATCAAGCCGGTGGACGAAAACGGCCAGCCGGTCATGGCGATCAAGCACGCGGCCTCGGGCGAACTCATCGATTTTGGCGCCGACTGGCGCGAAGTGAAATACAAGGATCTCATCCGCGAGAAGACCGGCAACCCCGGTTGGTTCGAACTTTCCAAGGCCGACAAGATCGCCGGGGCCGAAGCGCTCGGGCTCAAGATCGATCCCAACTGGGAAGACTACGAGGTCACCAACGAAATCTTCGGCAAGCTCATCGAGCCTACGCTCATCCAGCCGACCTTCGTGACGCACCTGCCCAAGGAGCTTTGCCCGCTGGCCAAGCTCACGCAGGACGATCCGAGCACCATCGACGTGTTCGAACTCATCATCGGCGGCATGGAGATCGCGCCGGCTTACTCCGAGCAGAACGATCCCGACGTGCAGCGCCAGATGTTCGAGGCGCAGGCCGGCGAGGAAGTGCAGAAGATCGACCAGGACTTCCTGCTCGCGCTCGAGCACGGCATGCCGCCCGCCGGGGGCATGGGCATCGGCATTGATCGTCTCGCGATCTTGCTCACCGGCGCGGAAAGCATTCGCGACGTGATTCTCTTCCCGCAGTTGCGCAACACTACTTCCTAGTCGCCAGCCACTAGTTACTAGCAACCAGCAAAATGCCCTGGTATCTCTACCTCGCCCTGAAACAGCTTTTCCCCACGGGGCGGCGGTTTCCGTTCTTCACGGTGATTTCCGTGCTGGGCGTGGCGTTGGGCGTGGCGCTGCTGATCGTTTCGATCAGCGTCATGGGCGGCTTTGGCCATCAAATCCGCCAGATGATCGTCGACACGCAGGGCGATGTGCAGGTGCGGTCTTACAGCCTGATGCTCAATCCCGATACGGTGATCGAGCGCATCGAATCCGTGCCCGGCGTCGTGGCCGCGACGGCCTTCGCCGAGGGCGTGGCAATGATGGAATACGATCGCAAACCCGTCTTCCCGGCCGTGCAGGGCATCGACTTGGTGCGGGCGGAACACGTCGTGCCGTTGCGACGGTTCGTCCGTGTCGGCGATCTCGACGATCTCGACGACGACTCGATCATCATCAGCGCACAACTCGCGGTTAACATCGGCGCGCGGGTCGGCAGCACCGTGCAGCTTTATTCGCCGTTGATGCTCGAACGCATCAAGCAGGACGAAGTCATGCTGCCGCGCGAACTGGAGGTCGTCGGCATTTTTGAAATCGGGCACCAGCAGCTCGACAGCTCTGTCGTGCTTGTGACGCTCCGCACCATGCAGGACCTATACGGGCTCGGCGATGCGGTCCACGGCATCAACATCAAGACCGCTGAGGGCACCGACGCCGACCAGATGGCATCAAAGATCAACGAGGCGATCGGGGCGGTCACCAATGCCGAGGCGCGCTCATGGCTCGACGCCAACCAGGACTTTCTCTTCGTGCTGCAGTTGGAGAAGAACATGATCTTCTTCCTGCTCACGTTCATCATCGTGGTCGCGGCGTTTTCGGTCGCGAGTTCGCTGCTCATCTCGGTGGTGCGCAAGACCCGCGAGATCGGCCTGCTCGGCGCGTTGGGCGCCAAGCCGCGTCACGTGGCGGCGTGTTTCTGTTTTCAGGGGTTCTTCATCGGTGTGGCCGGCACGGTCTGCGGCTTGGCGCTGGGCTACACCTTTCTGCATTTCCGCAACGATCTCATCCGCGTCTTCACCGAGCTGACCGCCACCGAACAGGTGCTCGCGCGTTTTTATCAGTTCAGCAACCTGCCGTCCTACACGGCGGATTCGGACGTGGTGCTGATTGTCGTCTGCGCCGTGGTGATCTCAACCCTGGCCGGCCTGTTGCCCGCGTGGCGCGCCGCGCGCCTGAAACCCGTGGAGGCGTTGCGCAGTGAGTAATCCGGTGCTCCAAGCCAGCGACGTGCACAAGACCTTCGCGAGCGGCGATCGTCGGATCAACGTGCTGCGCGGCACCGCAATCTCGGTGGCAGCAGGGGAGAGCGTAAGTATTCGCGGCGAATCTGGTTCGGGCAAATCGACCCTGCTCAACCTGCTCGCCGGATTGGATGCGCCGGACTCCGGCAGGATTCTTTGGGGAGGCAAACCCAAGCTGCCCACGGCCCGCGCCAACTACCTCGGCATTATTTTCCAATCGTTCTACCTGATTCCGGAAATGGACGCGCTGGCCAATGTGCTGATGGCGGCGCGCATTTGCGGCCGCGTCGGTGCGACGGAGAAAAAGCGCGCGGCCGAGCTGCTGGCGCGCGTGGGCTTGAGCGAACGGGCCACCCACCTGCCGGGCCAGCTATCCGGCGGTGAACGCCAACGCGTGGCCTTGGCGCGCGCTCTGATGAACAACCCCGCGCTCATCCTCGCCGACGAACCGACCGGCAACCTCGATGAGAAGACCGGCGATGCGGTAATCGACCTCTTGCTCAAGCTCTGCGCCGAAACCCAAACCGCCCTCGTGCTCGTGACTCACAACCCCGCCCACGCGGCCAAATGTTCGCGTCACCTGACCTTGCACGACGGCGTTCTTAACTAAGTCAGCGTCCTCTACGCTCGGTAGGAGCGACGGGTTCCACTGTTGGCTCTGGTGACTGCATCGGCTTTTCAGCCGTCCGCACGCTGACACCGGAAAGCCAGCGGTGGAGCATGAGACTCGGAACACAGAGTAGAAAACATCCTGCGATCACTCCGTATCGAAGAATCGGCTGATCCAGCCGCCAATCGTAGATGAGAGCGATCACCGCTAGCCAAAGCGGCGTCAGGAAGATAGCGATAAACGGCATCCAGAATCGCTCACGCATGCTAAGCTCAGCAAGCCTCGGTGGCACCCGACGCACCGCTAGTATGATCCACGTCACGATGCAGATCACCAAAAATGCCAGTCCGGCAAGGAAGCCAATTGTGAGACTTTGCGAAATCGCCGAGAAGATTGCGCCTGCGATACCGGTGGCGATCAGCGTGCCGAGAATCATCGAACCTTCCTTGTCCATACTTGCTGCCGATCGTCTAAGGTCAGACAGCCCGGCTTGTCGACCTCGTCTCCTGCGATTGGTTAGGCTCTTGCATCGTCTGTAGCATAACCGAGCCTAGCGGCCTCGGCCAAAACTCTTTTGGGCTCAAACGACCAAAAGACCGCGTGAGAATCTAGCTTTGGACTAGAGTGGACGATCTTTACGCCTACCGAAAACCAACCGCGAAAATACTCTAGGCGCCTTACTTCTTCCTTTTTCAACACGTAGTGTCGGGAAAAGACTTTCAGAGACAAAGAATCGCTATCGAGCTGCAACGTCGCAAAAGGCCAAGTGGCGTTTAACAGACTTAGGCGTGCTCCTCCACGAAAGGTCATAATTCTGCCTAAAAGTATTATTCGGCCTTAGTTAAGGGCGTAGATAAGGGGTCAGGCCGAAACTTGCTAATAATCTGGCCTGCCATCGGGATATGGTCACTGACAATCCGAAGGAAGACTTTAATTGAAGCGTCATGCTTTAGGTGCTAAAACTTAACAAGTTTCGGCCTGACCCCCTCTCAGGCCCCGTTTGCGAATGCAGAAGCTGCACCAAGAATTGAGAATATTAAAATCAGTAGCTTCATTTTATATAATTTTTCTAAAATTAAAGATGCTCCAGCTACAGGTGTTGATCCTAGGCTCCATCTTCTAGCGTCCTTTCTTCCCACACCCTCAAGACGTCCTCAATTTTCCCTTTAAATCCGCGAAGGTGGAAATATTTTGCTGTAACGAATGTTGCGACACTTTCCAGTCCTGGAAATATCGTGGCGACGTGAATCCCGAATTTGTCTAACGACGACGATATTGAGCTCTTTGAAACGGCCGGAACGATGACTTTAAGAATGATCTTCTCGCTTAACGGCACTAACGGATTGGGCGAAATGGTGAATAGTCCCTGCTGAAATGACATCCGATGATCTATTTGAGGAGGATGCCATGCCAGAACCTTATTTATAGAAAACGGATCTGTTACGGCTGCAGTGTTCAATTCGTTTGGTCTTCGCGAAAAATAAACCGCTCCATCCGTGTCTGTATCTCCGGTGCAGGCGAAATACAACGCAACCAGTGGATTTAGTGTCCAATCCAACAATCGCGTCGGTAACCCATAGTGCTGGCCAACTGCAAGCCATTCCCACTCATTACTGGGGACAGTAGTGAGGTAGGGCCGGGAGCGAACTTTGAATTGTTGAAGAAGAGATCGTTCAGATACCACTAACTGGTGCTTTTCTAGGTGCCAATCTCGAGCTACTTTTGGTAATAGTGTGTGCTGGTAGTTCGAAACTCCTCGCCACATATAGGCACTCGCTTCGTTCAGGCACTTCTCGAATTCCGAGAGAGAATTTATCGACAATTGTTTCATGTTTTGGCCAACGTTTGAGGTCAAGCACGAGTGCCTAAGGCCTGAGTTTTCTGTGGCAGTTGGTTAGGCTTTGTCATTTTTCTCGAAGGCCAGTTCGCCTCGATCAAGCTCGTCCAGTGCCTCGCTAACTTTTCGTCGAATGGCGGCAATACTTTCGTCGTTGGTTTCAGTTCGCGAAAACTCGTAAAGCTGGTCCTCAATCCAGCGCCGCAGAGAGCGAAGTCGATAAACTCTGAAAGCTGTCGCTTTATGCAGTATATCTGGACGGAAATGCTGATTTACGAGTGAGGCTGCCAAAACTAGAAGGCCAAGAAATCCGATAAGGCTTTTCGAAAGGTTCTCGGCAATAAATGAGGAGGCCAAGAGACCACCGACCACAAACTGGCCGAATGCCAAGGACGCAGATGCAGCACGATAGAGTCCCTTCCGCCCTTCTTCTTCCGACAAAAGCTGCTTTACCTCTGGCAGCCGGATTTCACGAGCGTAATCACGGACCTTTTCTCGCTCATTGACCACAACGACCGACTGCCGACGCTTACCGGCGAGTGTTAGAACTGCAGACGAAAGGGTGCTAAGCACTGCCAGTGCTAACGCGATATACTTTAGAACGTCTACGAGTATTTCGGGTGGAGCTGACATATTGTTTACCTAACGCTGTGATTCGACCCTACTTAAAGGCCTAAGTGATACGGAGTAAAATTGAGATATAGAATGAGACAAGGCGTTGGACTTCAATCTCAGAGTGTTTTGGGTAAGGCTTATGACGGGTGCGGTGGGCTTAGACTAAAGCCTTACCGTGTTTGGCACTGCTGGGGGACTGGGGGCTATTCAGTCCAGTCGCAGAATGTATTCTTCCGTATCGGTGCCGCGGCCGTGCGCGTAGCCTTTGTCTTGGTCGATGATGCTGAACCCGCATTTTTGCAGCACGCGCAGGGAGCCGAGATTGTCGCAGGCGGTGCGGGCGAACATCGGGCGGTCTTTGATGAGTTCGAGCAGGAGCTTGAGCGCTTGGGTGGCGAGGCCCTGGCCCCAGAATTCGCGGCCCAACCAGTAGGTGACCTCCATGTGATCACCGTCGGGAAAACACGCGATGTGTCCGACGATTTGGTCATCGGCCACGATGATGCGATTGGTCACGCGGGGCAGGGTGAGGATTTTGGCCCAATGCGCATGGAAAGCCACCTTGTCGGTGGGATCCTTGTGCACAAACGCAGCCATGCGGTTGGCTTCCGGGTCGAGCTGCTGCACGTAGAGCGTTTCGAGATCGGCCGGTTCCACTTCCCGCAGGGTGATGGTTTGGTAGCTCATGGTTGGCGATCGCGCGTTCAGGCCGGCAACGAGTGGCCGATCATGATGCGGTGACCATCGGGCGTGCGGATGGCGAACTCGCGCATGTGCCACGGCTTGTCCGCGATTTCGGCGAGGATGTCCGCGCCCTTGGACTTGAGGTGTTGGAAGTAACTGTCGGCGTCGGCCACGCGCAGATAGGCGAAGTAGCTGTGACAGCCCAGTTCGCCGGCCGGCAGATCGTCCGGACACTCGCCCAGCATGATCATGCAATTATCCTTTTGCACGAAGACCCAGCCGGGCGGTTCGGAGACAATCGCGAAGCCCAGCATCTCGACGTAAAACGCTGCGGACCGTCGCGCATCGTGCACGGCCAGCACATAGTGATTTTGCAGGATGGGGGACATGGCAGGGTAACGGTGAGCAGGACCCAAACTGGGTTCGGCCCGTTTGTCAGGCCATTAGCTGACGCTTACATCCAGAAGGCTGGCAAAACATGCAGCACGAAATCGACGCTGAAGTGAGCCGCCATGGCCGCGAGCAGACCGCGCTTCCAATAGCACCAGCCGTAAAGTATGCCGACCGCGGTGTTGCCCAGAACGGTCCCGCCGATCGCAAACGATGAGCCCGCGCCATAAGCGATTAATTGCGGCAAGTGAGCCGCTCCAAAGACGACGGCGCACACGACGATGACGGTCCAGACAATGGCGGCGCTCGGCGTCGTTTTGTTTCGCAGACGCGTGATGCCCCAAACCAAAAACGTCACCAATCCCAATCGAAACCAGACTTCCTCCGCCACGGCGGCGCCGAATGAAACGGCCAAACCACCGATCACGCCCCGGTGGCCGTAAGCAGGGATTTCTGGCGGCAGGTAAGGCATGCTCACTTGCCGAACCACGAGGAGCAAACCGGCCAACGCGCCGCCGAGAACCGCGGCCAGAATTACGGCTTCCGCGAGCCGTTTGAGGCTGCCCGGTTCTCCCGTCAGCAACGCATTAAGCCGGGGTGCGCCCAGTCCGACCTTCGGTCCCACTTTAAGCCCGATCCAAATCGTCGGCAACGTGATCACGCTGAGCGCGAGCACACTGGGCAGAATCATCGACGCAAAGCTCAGTTCCGTATTGATCCGGCCCAATGCCAGACTCACCAACTGCGCCGCGATTGTTAGGCCGAACAGGAGTGCGAACGGCAGCCCGATGCGCGGACGCCTCAGCTGCGATGGGTCTGACGATGGGGGGAGGGGCTCAGGCATTATGATGAAGGGTGCTTGGTTTCAATGGGGCTGGATTGCGAGTCATGACGGTGAGAATCCAGAGACTGTTTTGCCCTAATTATGGTGGCGAGTCCCGCGCAAAACACCCGGAAGAATGCGCCCAAGCAGAGGATGAAAATTCCGAAACCGACGGGCGAGGCCCAGCTGTTGATCGTTATGCCGTCCTGATAGTTTTGTGTGGTTCGGCGGCGATCACCGGCCGTCCTGCACGGACTCGTGGCCGCGGTAATAGATCAGGGTGGGCAGGCCGTCGTCTTCGATCACGGTCCGGCCTTTGGTGAAGCCGCATTTCTCCAGCACGTGGTGCGAGGCGGTGTGGGCGGGATCGACGGTGGCGATCAGATCGGTGATGCCGTGCGTCCCGGCGGCGTAGTCGAGCAGACCGCGCAGCGCTTCGGTGGCGTAGCCTCGGCCCCAATGTTCGGGCAACAGGCAATATTTGGTTTCGGGTGCGACTTGATTGCCCGGATGAACGAGTCCGCAGCAGCCTACGAGTTCGCCATCTTCCCGGCGGAGCAGCTTGAACATACCGTAGTTGCGGCGCTGGTAGTTTTCCAGCGTGACCGTGATCCAGCGATCACACGCTTCGCGGGTGATGGGTTGGCCATCGCCCACGTAGCGCATCGCTTCGGGATCGCGATAAACGGCGTAAAACACCTCCGCGTCCGCCGGTCCGAACCGCTCGGCCTGCAACCGCGCGGTGACAAAGAGAACCTGTCCGCTCACACGTATTTGGCGCGGCCGGTCATGACCTCGACCAAACGCGGATCGGCGCCGGCGAGAACTTGGTTGAAAGCGGGGTTGGGTTCGGCGACAGAGCAGCGGAAGGCGAGGCTGTCCCCGCGTGCGTATTGCAGCTGCATCAGGTAGCGCGTCTTCGTGCCGGTGTTGGGCCGGCCGCGATGCCACGTTTGATGGTTGAACAAGTAGATGTCGCCGGCCCGGCAGTAGATCGGTTCCACGCCGCGGCCCTCAAACACGAGGTTGTCCACGTCGGGCAGGCGACCGGAATAATGACTGCCGGGCACGATTTCGGTCGGACCGTCGTCGAGGGTTTGAATGTCGGTCAACGACACCTGCACGCTCAGCCAGATGAGGGGCAGACGCGCGCCCGCGGGCCAGCGCGGAATCTCCGGCGGGAGCGGGTGTTCGAGTTTGTTGCAATCGTCCACGTGCCAGTTCGAGACGGCCTCGCCGGGCCGGTTGCGAATGACGTTCTGGCCGCAGAACCGGCACTCGGGCCCGAGGATCTGCTGCACGAGCGAATAGATCGGCTCACGAATGAAAAGCTGCGCGAAGGCGATGTCCTCCTTCTCGGGCTCGCGCACGACGAACCAGCCCTTGCTGGCGGCCTGCACGGAGGGGCGGCTGGCGATCTCGTCGGTGAGGCCGCGCAGGTGCGCGCACTCTTCGGCACTGAGCACATTGCGCACGACGGCATAGCCGTCCCGGTGAAAGCGATCGATGATGTCGCTGGTTTCCTGCTCGGAGAAAGGTTGAGTCAACATGGGGCGGGGGATTTCGCGGGTAGCCTAGAGAGGCTCCGCGCGCGGAAGACAAGCCCGGGGCACGAAAAATCCATGAAAATTCTTCCGGTCGTTTCCCGCGTTGCCAGCAGTGCGATAAATCCCTGCACTGACCGGATGTTATTCGGTTCCACTGAACGAATTCGCTGCGGCGTGGCCGGGGTGGGTTCACTCGGCCAGCATCACGCCCGCATTTATGCCAGCCTGCCCGGCGCCGAATTGACCGGCATCTTTGAAACAAGTGACGAACGCGCGACGGAGATCTGCGCGAAATACAATTGCCGGCGTTTCGCGACGATCGAGGAATTGGGCGAGGTCTGCGATGCGGTTTCCGTCGTGGTGCCGACCGACAAACATGAGCAGGTGGCGTTGCCCTTGCTGGCCCGCAAGGCACACCTCCTGATCGAAAAGCCGCTGTGTGCGAGCCTGGAGGAAGCCGAGCGCGTGCTGGCCGCGGCGCAGGCCAACGACTGCCTCGTGCAGGTCGGGCACATCGAGCATTTCAATCCGGTGATGAGCTTTTTGGAAAAGCAGGTGAACGCGCCGCAATACATCACCGCCGAGCGCCTCGCCCCGTATCAACCGCGCGGCACGGAAGTGGGCGTGGTGCTCGACCTGATGATTCACGACATCGGCATCGTGCTGGCTTTGGTGAAATCGCCGATCAAGCGCATCGACAGCGTCGGCGTGACCGTGCTCTCGAAGGGCGAGGACATCGCCAATGCGCGCATCGAGTTTGCAAACGGTTGCGTGGCCAACCTGAGCGCAAGTCGCATGAGCACGAAGAAGCAGCGCGAAATCCGCATCTTCCAATCCGATGCTTATCTGTCGCTCGATTTCATGAACCAAGCCGGCCACCTCGTGAAGAAGAGCGACATCATCGCCTACGGGTTGAAGATGAAGGTCGGTCTCGTGAAAGCGGGCGATTTGAGCGCGATTCCGGTGAAGGACATACCGATCGAAAAGGGCGAACCGCTGGCGCTGGAGTTGGCGAGCTTCGTCGAAAGCGTGCGCGAGGCACGCCAGCCCAAGGTCGGGGCGGCCCTCGGCAAGAGTGCGCTCGAAGTGGCGATCACGATCACGGATCAAATCCGGAAGGGAAAAAGTTAACCACGAATGGACACGAATAACCACGAATGGATTCCGCTGGATGTCGATCAGGCACTGTTGCCAGTCATTCGTGTCTCTTGGTGTGCATTCGTGGTTGGTTTTTGAATTGTTGGAATGAGCGATTCAGCCCCGCAGTTACCGTTTCGATTGCCGCCGCCGGAAGCCGGGCGGCCGGATTTATTGATCATCGCGGGCGAACATTCGGGGGACGAGCACGCGGCGCGGGCGGTGCGGGAGCTGCGCGCGAAGCATCCCGCGGTCAAGGTCTGCGCCTTGGGCGGACCGAATCTTGCGGTGGCCGGAGCGCAGGTGTTGCACGACCTGACGGCGAGCTCGGTGGTGGGCTTTGTCGAAGTCTTGAAGAGCTATTCGTTTTTCAAGGCGTTGTTTGAGGAGACGCTGCGCTGGATCGCGGAGCACCGGCCGCGCGCGGTGTGCTTTGTGGATTATCCCGGTTTGAATCTGCGTTTGGCGGCGGCGCTGCGCGAACGCGGCATCTCGGTCAAGGGCGGCGGCGAGGTGAAGCTCCTGTTCTATATTTCGCCGCAAATCTGGGCGTGGAAGAGCAAGCGGCGTTTTGCGATGGCGCGTGACCTTGACGCCCTGGCGGTGATTTTCCCGTTCGAGATCGATTGCTACCAGGACACGGACCTGCCGGTGGAGTTTGTGGGGCACCCGTTTTTGGCGCCCGATTACACTTCGCCGGTCGTGCATGATCCGGCGGCGCCGATCTTGTTGCTGCCCGGCAGTCGCAAACAGGCGGTGGGGCGAATCCTGCCGGTGTTGTTGGATGGTTTGGCGGCGTATGACGCCCAAGCCCCGGCGACAATTCTTTATCCAAGCGAAGCGGTGCTCGACGTGATCAAGGCCGCCCAGCCGCCGACGCATATTCGCTTGGTGCCGACCGGGGGTGAACCGGTCCGCGCGAGTGCGGTGCTGACCAGTTCCGGCACGATGTCGCTGCACTGCGCGTTGGCGGGCATTCCCGGTGCGATTGCGTATCGCACCAATCCGCTGACGTATCTGCTCGCGCGCTGGTGGGTGAAACTCGATTACATTGGCATCGCGAATCTGCTGCTGCGGGAGCCGATGTATCCGGAATTCATTCAGGGCGCGGCCCGGCCCGAGGCGCTGGCGGCGGAACTGCGCGCGTGTTTGCGTGATCCGCAACGGCTGGCCCGCACGGAAGATCAACGCAAACGGCTTGCGGTCTTGCTCAATCAACCATCCACCGGCACGGTTGCCGACTGGTTGGCCGCACGTCTGACCTAGCCGACCCTAAACTGTCTTATCCCGCTCCCCGATGAATTCCGAAACCAACCGCCCGTTTTTGGCTGGTCGTGGCGCCCACTGGCTGCCGTGGTCGGTGTTGGTGGCAGGGTGTCTCGGAAGTTTGCTGGCCTGCCTCGTGGTGCGGGAAGGGCAGCATCGGGCGGAGGAAGAACGTTTCATGCGCCAGGTGGTTCGCATGGAGGCGGCGATTCAGGATCGGTTTCGCACGGTTTCCGACCTCCTGCACGGGGCGCGGGCCTTTGAAATGTCGAGCGAGGATGTGACCACGTTCGAATGGGCGCACTATTTTCAAAACATCCAGACGCAATTCGCCAACGGGATCGTCGGACTCGGCTATGTGCGGCGGCTGCCCCGGGCGGAGGTGGACAACTTGGAACAGCGCCTGCGTGGGCTGGGCATGACGGACTTCACCGTGGAGCGTGCCGGCGAGGGCGACTGGCTTTATGTGGTCACGGCGATTGAGCCCCGGGAGAAGAACACCGGCGTGCTGGGGTTGGATGTGGCGTCGGGCACGACCCGGCGCGAAGCCGCCGAAACCGCGGCGCGGGACAACCGCCTGGTGCTGTCGCGCCGCATCGGCCTGGAATACGACTCGCGCTCGGTGCCGGGCTTTTTGCTGTTTCTGCCGATATACCGAAAAGACGGGACGGCTGCGGCGACGCCTCCGGCCGATCGCCTCGCGATGACGCAGGGGTGGGTCTATGCATCGATTCGCGTGGATGAATTGCTGGCCGACATGCCGCTGCATGCGGCGGCCCAGCTTGATATCGCGGTGTATGAACGCGGCGTGGCGAATCCCGAAACCCTGCTCCATGACAGCGCGGCGCATTCCCCTGGGGCCGGGCATGAGCCCGCATTCAAGGTTGCGCGCTCGCTCAATGTGCTGGGTCGCAACTGGGCGATCGCCTATGCCAGCACCGAGGAATTCGAAAGCCTCGGAGCGACTTGGATTGTGTGGGCCCTTGGTGGGGGCGGCGTGGCCGCCACGTTGCTGGCGTCGATTCTCACTGCGTCACTGGTCGATTCACGCGGGCGCGCCCTGAAACTGGCTCAGCGCATGACCGAGAGTCTGCGCGCGGCCGAAAATGAATCGCGCCGGCTTGCGTTGGTGGCCAGTCGCACCGCCACCGCCGTGATCTTGATGGATCCGGATTGGAAAGTGCAGTGGACCAACGACAGCTACACGCGATTGTTCGGCTACACCTTGGATGAAACGAAGGGCAGGCGGCCCGGGGATTTTCTGTTTGGCGCGGAAACCCGCCCCGACATCCGCAGGGCGATTGATGAAGCCTGCGAGAATGACCGGATCTTTCAGGACAAGGTGCTGATGTATCGCAAGGACGGCGCCAAGGTCTGGATGCGGCTCGAGGTGCAGACGCTGCGAGATGATCAGGGGCGTGTCACCGGCTACATGGGGCTGCATACCGACATTACCGAGCAGCGCAAAGCCGAGGCCGAACTGGTCGAGAAGGAAAACCAGCTCCGCTTCATCTTCAATCAGGTGCCGGTCGGAGTGACTTGGGTGCGGTATGGGGCGAATGGCGTGATTGGACTCAACAACGACTCGTTTTTTCAGATCAGCGGCATTGAGCGTCAGGATCTCACGAATCACTCCGTGGTGCGTGCGATTTCCAATCCCGAGGACATGGTCCGGCAGGATGCCTTGCGGGCGCAATACGAACGCGGTGAAATCGACGAGTATGCGCTGGAGAAACGCTATCATCGCAAGGATGGCAGCATTGTCTGGGTCCACATGACCACGCGCGGGTATCGGCGCGCCGATGGTTCCCTCGAACAGGAAATCACCATGGTGATGGACATCACTGAGCGCAAACTGGCCGAGCAGCGCCTCGCCTACAAGGAAGCCCAGTTGCGCTTCATCTTCGATGTGCTGCCGGTCGGCATCCATGTGCAGACCTTTGGCGCGGATGAAAAACTGGATCCGGCGGGCACGCGATTCGTTAACGAATCGCATCTGCGCATCACGGGGTTGTCGATGGATGAAGTATCCTCGGATGAACCCTACAAGGCGATCTCCCATCCCGAGGATTATGAGAAGCAGCGGGAGTATTACGCGCAGATGTCGCGGGGCGAGATCGACCGTTACAGCTTGGAGAAGCGTTATCTCCGCCGGGATGGCTCGACCGTGTGGGTGCAGTTGTCGGTGCGCCGGTTCAAGAATCCCGCCGGCGAGGGCTACCAGGATATCGCCACGATCGTGGACATCACCGAGAGCAAGCTGCAGGCCGAGGAATTGCGCGCGGCGAAGGAAAGCGCCGAAGAGGCCAATCTCGCGAAGAGTTACTTCCTGGCGATGATGAGTCACGAAATCCGCACGCCGATGAACGGCGTGATCGGCATGACCTCGCTGTTGCTCGACACCAAGTTGTCCCCGGAGCAACGCGACTATGCCGAGACGATCCGCCATAGCGGTGATTCGCTCCTGACCATCATCAATGACATCCTGGACTTCTCGAAAATCGAGTCAGGCAAGCTCGACTTGGAGAGCGAGGTCTTCAATTTGCGCGACTGCATAGAAGGTGCGCTCGACCTCATGGCCCCGCGCGCGGTCGAGAAGCAACTGGATCTGCTCTATGACGTCGCCGACGGCGTGCCGGGCATGATCAAGGGTGATCCGACGCGGTTGCGCCAGGTCGTCGTCAACCTGCTCAACAACGCCATCAAGTTCACCGAGGCCGGCGAGGTGGTGCTCGCGATCAGCGCCGCAGAGAAGGGGGCCGGCATGGAATTGAGTTTCTCGGTGCGGGATACCGGGATTGGGATTTCGCCCAAGGACATGGAGCGGCTGTTCCAGGCTTTCAGCCAAGTGGATGCGTCGATATCGCGGCGTTTCGGCGGCACCGGGCTCGGCCTGGCCATTGCGCGCCGGCTGGTTGAACTCATGGGGGGCCGGATCTGGGTCGAGAGCGAAGAGGGCAAGGGATCGATCTTCCACTTCACGATTCAGGCCGAGATTGTGCCGAGCAAACCGCGTCCTTATCTGGCGGGCCAGCAATCAAATCTGGCGGGCCAGCGCCTGCTCGTGGTGGATGACAGCAACACCAACCGGCGCATCCTCGCGCTGTGGGCGGAAAAGTGGAGCATGGCGGTGACCTGTGCCTCCTCCGGTGCGGAGGCCCTCGCCCTGTTCGAACAGGGCGAGACATTCTCCATCGCCGTGCTCGACATGCAGATGCCGGGCATGGACGGGGTGACCTTGGCGCGGCGCATCAAAGCCTGCCCCACAGGCGCGACGCTGCCATTGGTGCTGCTGTCATCGCTGGGCAGCCGGGAAACCGTGGCGGAGCGCGAACTCTTTGCCGCGGCGCTGACGAAACCGGCCAAACCGTTTCGGATCTTTGAGATTTTCTGTTCCCTGCTCAAGGGACCGGCCGTCAGTGAATCCATGTCCGCCTCGCCCTTTGAGATCCAGCCCGCGACACCGGCGCAGGGTGAGGTCGTTCTGCTGGCCGAGGACAACGTCGTGAATCAGAAGGTGGCGCGCATGATGTTGGAACGGCTGGGTTATCAATCCGACATCGCGGCCAACGGCCACGAAGTGATCGCGGCGCTCCGTCGTCGGTCTTACGACATTCTGCTGATGGATGTGCAGATGCCGGAGATGGACGGCATCGAGGCCACGCGGCGGATCGTGGAACTGTATCCCGATGCGACCAAGCGTCCGTGGATCATCGCCCTCACCGCGAATGCCATGCAGGGCGATCGCGAGAAATGCCTCGCCGTGGGCATGAACGATTACATCAGCAAGCCGGTGAAACGCGACGAGCTGGAAGCGGCCTTGATCCGGGCGGTGAAGGCGCGTTCGGTCTAGGCGCTGCTGTCGGCAATGCCCGCCGTCGTGGTCGTCCCGGGATTCGGGGTGAGATTCAGGCGCGGCCCGATCTGATTCCATAACGCGTCGGTGCGGGCAGCGATGATCTGCCGGCACTTTTCGATTTCCGCTTCGCGCGCCGAGCGGTTCTCCTCCGCAATGCGGGCCAGATCGTCGAGATTGTAGAGGTAGACGTTGGGCAGATCGGCGGCCGGTGGCTCGACGTCGCGAGGCAGGGCAAGATCGATCAGGAACAGCGGCCGGGCGGCGCGTTTGCGCATGGCCTCGTTCACGCCGTCGGCAGTTACCACCGAACCCGGGGCGGCGGTGCAACACACCACGATGTCGAATTCTTGCAGGTGATGTTCGCGGTGTTCGAACGGCAGCGCCGTGGCGTCCATGGTCGAGGCCAGCTCCATCGCATGTTCGATCCGCCGGCTCGACACGGTCAGGGCCCGGGCACCGCGGCTTTGGAAGGCGCGGGCCGTCTTCTCGCCGATCTCCCCGGCGCCCAACAACAGGATATGGGTGTCATCGAGGTTGCCGAAGATCGTCTGGGCGAGCTCGACCGCGACATTGGCCACGCTGACCTGACCGGTTGCAATCGCGGTGTGCGTGCGCACGTGTTTGGCCGCCTGGAAGGCTTTTTGAAAAACGCGGTTGAGCACCGGACCGGTGCATTGGCGGTTCTGGGCCTGCGCGTAGGCCTCTTTGACCTGGCCAAAAATCTCCGTCTCGCCGATCAGCTGCGAATCCAGTCCGGCGGCCACCTCCAGCAGATGTTGCACCGCCGGGCGGCCATGCAGCTGCAGGGCGAATTTGGCGAAGTCGGCCTCGGAGAAATTCTGGCGTGTGCAGAACAACGTTTGCAGCCGGCGCAGGGTATCGGGGGCCGAGGCCACGCCGTAGAACTCCGTCCGATTGCAAGTGCTGAGCACGGTGAGTTCGTTCAAACCGTCCAGAGCGCTCAGTTCGCGATGCAGCGGTTCCAAACTATCCGCCGGAAGCGCAAGTTTCTCGCGCACCTCGATCGGCGCCTGGTGATGGGTGGCCCCCAGCACGAACAGTGTCTGACTCACGGTTTCACCTCCACGGGCGCGACATTGTGGCGGCTGGAATTGACCGGACCGAGTGAAATGAGCGCGACGGCGAACAAAATGATGCAGGTCCACGCGAAGCGACGTGAAACGAGCCGGCTCTTCAATCGCAGGCCCAGGGCCACCGCGTAGGCAATCCACACGGACACGGTGATCAGCAGCTTCGCGACATTGACGCTGCCCGGATCGCGCAACCAATAAACCGAACCGACGGCCAAGGCCGCGCTCATCAGGAAAACGCCGGTGCCGAGCAGGCGCATGCTGATTAGATCGAGATCGATGATCGAGGGCAGGAACGAAAACCAGCCGCCCAGTTGCTTGTGCTTAAGCGAGTAGTTGCGCAGCAGTAACATCGCGGCGGTCAGCGCCAGCAGGGCGAAGACGCCATAGCTGAAGAGCGCGAGCGCGGCGTGGAATTCGATCCACGGATTGCCGCCGAAAAGATGCGTGCGCCGGGTCGCATCCCACGCGGGAATGGCGAGCGAAGTGAGCGTGAGCACGGCCGCAAGGCAGGCGCTGAAGTAGCCCAGCAGGCTGGAGCGGAAGGTGACGCCGACGACAAGGTAAAGCGTGGTCGCGGACCAGGCGGTGAATTGGAAGAGCTCGAACGTGTTGCCCAGCGGACACCCCCCGACTGCGAGACCACGCAGATACAATCCCAGCAGTTGCATCAGATAGCCCGCGCCGATCAGCGCATACATCGCCACGCCCGACGGGCGGCCGCCGCGCCAAAGCGACCAGGTGCCCAGCAGAAAACCGACGAGATAGAACTCGCCGGCAATCCACAGCCAGTCGCGGTCGGTCATATGGGCAAACATGAGAAGGCCAAATTGGCGGGAAGCGCGGCGGTGGCAAGTTTCCCGCGCAAATCGGATTTAGCGGCTTGGCGCCCACTCGCGCAGGAAGGCGAGCACCTTGGCCGGGCTGTGGCCATCGCCTTCCTCCAGCGAACCGGTTTCCTGCGTGGTCAGTTGCTTGCCGGTTGCATCCAGCACGACCAGCACGGGCAGGCCGTGTTGGATGGGGTTGCCATAACGCTCGTTCACGTCGGCATTGCGTTTGGGGCCGTGACGCGTGTTCACATCCACCATCACGAGCACGAAATCCTCGGCGAGCGCGGCCGCGACCTCGGGGTTGCCTTCCAGCGTGGCGTGCAGCCGGTGGCACCAGATGCACCAGTTCGCGCCGAACATGAGCAGCACGTGTTTGTGATCCAGTTTCGCCACGCTCAGGGCTTCGCTGATCAGGACATTGGCGTCGGCTTGGGGATCGTAAATATCTTCGCCGAGCTTCGGGTATTCCGCGCCGAACAGCCCGGCGGTCAGGGTGAGGGACAGAACCAAGGAGAGCCATTTGCGCATGCCGGCAGTCTTGCCCAACCGCGACGGTCGTCAATGCCCCGGCTTGAGTTGGCGGGCGCCCCGGCGCAAGCTGCTGATTCATGCCTGCCGCCCGCTCCAAACGCAACGATCGCCCCGAATTGTGGGTGCAACGGCTCGGACCCTTTGGTCGCATGCCGCGCCGGGCGGTTCTGTTGTTGCGGCCGGAGCAAATCCACCCGGTCGTGCGCATTGCCCACCGGCAGTCGGGACTGACCATTCCGGAGAGGGTGATCTTCGATTACGAACTCGTGCTGGTCGTCAAGGGCACGGGATTTTGGGAAATCGCCGGCGAAAAACGGCCCTTCGCCCCGCACGATTTGCTCTATGTGCCGCCGTTTGTGCCGCATCGGTTTTGGGCCGATGAAAAGACCCCGGTCGAGCACGTGGCGGTGCACTTCGATTTCGCGGAAAACCTGCCGCCGGCCGACGCGGGCATCGATGCACGCAAACCGTTTCGTGTGCGGTTTACGCACGGGCTGCGGATTCCACGGCAGCGCCGGTTGTTTCAAGGGCACCGGATCGAACGCGCGCTGACCGCGATTCTCAGCGAGCACGCCGCCGGCGGTGTGCTGGGCGCCGCCAACGTTTCCGTGCAGCTGGCGGGCGTGCTGCTCGCGTTGCTGGCTGAGCCGGAGAAAAACCGTCCCAGCGGGCAGCTGACGCAGCTCAATCAAACGCGGGTGCAAGCCGTGGTCGCGCACATGCAGGCCAATCTCGCGCGTCCGATCACGCAGGCGGCGTTGGAACGCGTGGCGCGGTTGAGTTCGAGCCGCCTGCAAGCGCTGTTTCGCGAGGTCACGGGTTATCCGCCGCTGGATTATCTGCGACGCTTGCGCGTGGAAGAGGCGCGTCGTCTGCTGGCCGAGCCGACTCTGTCGGTCAAAGAGATCGCGGCGCGCACGGGCTTTCGTGACACGAGCCACTTCAGCAAGGTCTTTCGCCGGGTGGACGGATTGTCGCCCGCGCACTTTCGCGATGCGCTGCTGGCCGGTCGTGGACTGTAGGGCGGGATCGCTGATCCCGCCAAACGCTTGAGGTGGATCAATACGAGGCGGGATCAGGCGATCTCGCCCTACATTTTCAGTCGTGGGCAGGAAAAATCGCCAACACCTGCGGGCGCGGGCCAAGGCTTGGCGGGTGACAAGATATGCGCAGGCAGGCAGGTTCAGGCCACTATGTTAACCCCTGCCCAAATCGCCGAATTTCAATCCCAAGGCTATCTTCGCGGCGCGAAGGTGCTCAGCGATGAGCAAGTCGAAACGCTGCGCAACGAGATCGAACGCGTCATCGCCGAACGCGATCGCACGGATATCCCGCAGCCGGTGCTTTGCCACAACTTTACCCATGATGAGAACGCGCCGGTCTGGCAGATCGTGAATATCTGGGAAGCCAGCCCCGCGTTCAAGGACCTCATTCGCAACCCCCAGATTTGCGAGGAGATGGCGCAGCTCACCGGCGCCGACGAACTGCGCATCTGGCACGATCAGATTCAATACAAGCCCGCTTCACGCGGCGGCGTGAACATGTGGCATCAGGACGCGCCGCTCTGGCCGATCATCGCGCCGATGACCGAGGTTACGGCATGGGTCGCCCTCGACGATGTTGATGTGGACAATGGCTGCATGAGCATGGTGCCCGGTTCGCATCTGTGGGGCGACCACATGAATTATCTGCGCGAGTGGAAGGATTTCGTGAATGACGTGCCCTCAGAATTCCAAGGCCACAAAGTCGAAGTAAAAAAATGTCCCGTGAAGAAGGGCGAGGTGCACTTCCATCATTCGCTCACGTGGCACGGCTCGCATGCCAATACGAGCGGCCGGCCGCGCCGCGCCATCGCGCTGCACTTCATGACCGGCGAGACGCGCTATGTCGAATCCGGCGAACATCCGATGAAGCAGTTCGTCACCGTCGAGGACGGCGAAATCCTCACCGGCGAACACTTCCCGCTCGTCTGGAACAAAGACGCCGTCCCGGCGTAATCGGCCTGACGCGCAAATCAGGTGGGCGGGGATTCCGATTCCCGCCTTTACCGTTCACTTCGCCGCCGCCAGTGCCTCGGCCTTTGCTTGGGCGAACAGACCGGCCAATTGATGCCACGTTCTTTGGTCGAGCGGCGCCTCGGCGGCTTTGACCACGCCCTTGATGTGCTCGGGCTTCCTCACTCCGGCGATCGCGCTGGTGATGGCGGGATGGGTGAGCGTCCAACGCATCGCGAGTTCCGGCATCGTCAGGCCGATTTCGGCGCCGATGGTTTTGGCTTTCTCGATGGCCGCTGCGATGATGCGCAGGCCTTCGCCGTGGAACAGCGGGCCTTTGGCCCGATTTCCGGTGATGGTCGAATCGGCCTTGTAGTTGCCGCCGAGCAGACCGCGAAAGAGCGGTGAGTAATTGATGACGCCGATCTGGTGATTGAGGCAGTAGGGCAGCTCGCGGGCTTCGATGTCCCGGGCCACCAAGCTGTAGGGCGGTTGCAGGCAGCTGACTTCGAAACGGCTGCGATACAGATCCATTTGCTCGGGGTTGAGATTACTCACGCCGAACCAACGCACCTTGCCGGCTTGTTTCAGTTGATGGAAGGCCTTGGCCACTTCGTCGGGGCGCGTAATCGCGTCCCATGCGTGGATCTGGTAGAGATCGATGCGTTCAGTCTGCAGGCGTTGCAGGGAGGCTTCGCAGGCGCGCAGGATGTAATCATGCGTGGTGTCGGGGTGACGCGGCCCGTCGGCGAAATTCCAATAGAATTTGGTCGCGATGATGAACTGGTCGCGCGTGCCGTCCTGCTTGAGCAGCTTGCCCAGCTCGGTTTCGGCGTGGCCGTCGCCATAGGCATCGGCGGTATCGATGAAATTGACGCCCAGTTCCAAGGCGGCGCGGACGGAGTCGGCCCAAGGCCCGACCGGCACTTCGCCCCAAAACGAGGGGCTCAGCTGCCAGCAGCCAAAACAAATGCGGGAAACGTCGAGATCGGTCTTACCTAGGCGGGTGTATTTCATCGTTGGGGTCATCACTATGCCCGATGGAGGCATCGAGGTCAAACGCAGGGGGAGATTGAAAAGCTCGTCGGATTGATCTCCCCTGCGGCATGCGAATCTTGATTGTCGGTGGCACGGTATTTGTCGGACGCGCGCTGACTGAGGTGGCGCTGGCTCGTGGGAATGCAGTCACGTTGCTCAATCGCGGGAAATCCGCCGCCGCCGTGCCCGCGGGTGTCGAGCATCTGACGGCGGATCGCAACGGCGATTTAAGCGTGCTGCATGGACGCGAATGGGATGCGGTGATCGACACCTGCGCGTATTTCCCGCGGCAGGTGCGCGCATTGCGAGCCGCGCTGGCCGGTGAACCGCACTACACGCTGATCTCAACCGTGTCGGCCTATGCCGATCACTCACAGCCTGGGCTCAATGAAGAGTCACCGCTGTCTACACCCATCCTCGACGAATCGATCACGAGGGTAGATGCGGGCAACTACGGACCGCTCAAGTCCGGCTGTGAGGCCGTGGCCGGAACCGGGACCTTGCTCATCCGGCCGGGCATCATCGTCGGCCCGCACGATCCCACGGGCCGCTTTGCCTATTGGATTCGGCGTCTGGCGGAGGAGGGTGAATTTCTGGCGCCGGACGACGGATCGGCGGCGCTACAGGTGATTGATGCGCGTGATCTGGCGGAGTGGACCGTGCGCATGATCGAACAGGGCGCGACCGGAGCGTTTAATGCGGTGGGCCCGCGTGAGCCGCTCACCTTTCGTCAATTCCTGGCGGCCGGAGCAGACGCGCTCGGCCGTCGGGCGAAACCTATCTGGGTCCCCGCGGCGTTTCTCGACGCAGAAAAGATAGAAGCAGGGAAAATGCTGCCGCTTTGGGTCCCGGCCACCGCTGAGAAATTCGGCGGCTTGTTTCAGGTCGATGGCCGCAAGGCGTGGAGCGCGGGATTGGACACACGCGCGCTGACTGAGACGATTCGTGATTGCGCGAGTTACGAAAACGCCCTGGCGGAGCCGAAGTTCGTCGGCCTGTCGCGCGACGAGGAACTGGCCTTGCTTGCGAGGTTCAAGGCGGGCTCGAACTAGGCGCGCCGCGCCACCCAGAACCGACATTCATCGGAGAAATCGCGGACCTTGCGGGGTTCGGCGGCGATCCGCCGCCGCATTTCGTCAAATTCGTGGACCCAGCCGGTGGCTTTGAGATCGGCCAGGATTTCGTCGCGCACGGGGAGGTGCATGAACGTGCGTCCCACGCCATCCTCTTCGTAGTAACGATCACCGAATTCGCGCAGGATGGGATCCTGTTTGCCCTTCGCCCAGCGCATGGCCTCCAGTCGCCACAAGGCGCGTTCCACAGCGGAATCGTCGCGGTCGTGCGTGGTGAAAAGTAACGGCGCTCCGGGCACACAGAGCGTCGCGAGATTGCGCAGAGCACGGCGACGGTTGCGGCGCAGGGGGATTTGCATCAGGCCGTTGAACATGAATAGCGCGCCGTCGAAGCGCAGGTCAGCCACTGCGGGATGTTTCGCCAGGCGCGTTGCATCGGCGTGAAACAGCGTGAGCGCGGCGTTGCGTTCAAGCGCGAGGCTGTGGGCCTGTGCGAGTAACTCCTCGGCGAAATCAAACGCGTGCAAGTGCTGATAGCCCGCTTCCCATAACGCCACTGAGACGCGGCCGGCGCCGCAGCCAGCCTCGAGCAAGGTGGCGGATTTGTCCGGGAAAAAGCGCTCGATCAGAACCCGTTCCGATTCCCAGAGCCCGATGCCGTGCGCGGCCTTGGTGTAGTGCACGACGGCGCGCACATCATTGAAGTCGTCGCGAACGGTTTGCCCGCGCACCGGATCCACCGTCGAGCTCATAGATGCTTGGTGAGGAAAACTTCCACGGCTTCGAGAAATTCGCGGTAGTTCTTGCGCTCGGCGAAGCCATGAAACTCAGTGGCAAAGAACAGCTTTTCATGGGGGATTTCATGAGCATTGAGCTCGGATAGCAGGCGGGTGGACTGCTTGTAGTTCACGGTGCCGTCGAGCTTGCCGTGGATCACGTAGACCGGGCACTTGATGTCGGCCACATGATTAATGGGCGACATGGCGTTGAAGCGTTCCTCCTGGGTTTTCGGATCCCCGAGTTTCTCCATCAGGACATCGTAGTTGAACTTGTCGTATTTACTGTCCGTCCACCTTTGGCGGATGAGCTGCTGCCAATCAAAGACCCCGGCAAACGTAATGGCGCAGCGATAGAGATCAGGTTCAAAGGCGGCGCCGGCCACTGCGAGATAGCCGCCAAAGCTGCCGCCGAAGATGGCGACGCGATCACCATCAACCACGCCTTGCTCGATTAACTGCCGGACGCCGTCGGTGACGTCGTCGTGCATCTTGCGGAATTCAAAATCGTCCGTTTTCGAAATGGCGGTGTTGTAGCCGGTGGAGCCGCGGTAGTTGGGCTGGAAGACGGCGTAGCCGCGCGAAGTGAAAAACTGCACCTCGGTGTTAAATCCCCAGGTATCGCGCACCCACGGACCGCCGTGGGGATTGACGATGAGCGGAGGTTTCTTTCCGTCGGCGCGCGGCGCCGGGAGGGACAAGTAACCTTCAAGCTGCAGGCCGTCGCGGGCCTTGAACTTGATCGGGCGCATCAGACTGGCCTCGGCGGGATTCAACCACGGGCGGCCCTCGGGCAGCGCCATCATGCTCTTGTCTTTGCGCGTATAAATGACGTAGCGCGGAGTGTCGCGACCGGAGGTGGAGAAGACCACGAAACGTTGCAGGTTCTTATCGCAATCGTAGATGCTGTTGAGACGTCCCGGGAGCAGGGCGTTTATTTCCTTTTGCACGGCGGCAAACTCAGGATCGATGGGGAGCTGGACCCGGATGTCGCGGTT
>JACKPU010000003.1 GCA_024233285.1 Opitutaceae bacterium
CGGGGTGATCGACGAGGGCCTCGAACTCCTCGCCGTATTCGAACATCTTGGGCCGCCAGATTTCCTGCATGTGATACATCTCGGCCTCCGCGCTGTGCGTGGCGAAGGCGCGTTCGACGCCGGCCTTGAGCGCGGCACATTCCTCGGGAGAGAGGACGTCGGGGAGGATCAGAAAACCGTCGCGCTCATATTGCGCCAACAGTTCAGGGGTCGGGGTGACAATGGGCATGGTCCGTGGGAGTGACGGCTCTTCGCCAAGTCGAGCCCGCGGTCCAAGTCACGAACAAAAGCAGCGACCCGGTGCGATTATTCATCAATGCCGTGAGAGGCTGGGATTGTCCGCCCGGCACGCCATTCTCGCGAAGGTCGGAAAAAGGGGAGCGTTCGGCTGTGGGGCGGTCAAGGCGTTGGTGCGACTTGCAGCGCAGGCGGGGGGCCGGCGGCACCATGAACCGTCACGAAGTTTACGGCCTCAAGCCACGCCCTTGGCTTTCAGGAGCTCGGCCAAGGCGGCTTGATCGACCTCGCCGGGAATGGTGTTCAAATGGCTCAACACGACCAGGCGATCGTCCGGACCGCAGGTGGAGATATCCAGCATCCAGTCTTCGGTTTTCTCGGCCTCAACAATGACTTCATCGGCCCACGCGATCACTTCCGGGGCGTCCACGAAACCCTTGGTGATGCCTTGAATGTAATACTCTGCTTTGGTGCGGTAGTTCATCCGATGAACCTAAGTCACAGTCTGTGCCACGTGCCAAGCGCGATGATGAGCGCGATGAAATTCAGCCCCGCTGGCGATGTGCGAACGAAATTGTCTTCCCGAGTCCGTTGCGCTTGGCCGGGGTCTTCGGCATCGCTTGGTTGGCCTTTGTCTTCACTGCATCAACTTTCCGCCAAACGCGATGCGGCCAGCGCCCGGTGGCTCGAACAGCACATGGACCCTTTCTGGCGACCTTGAACAAACTGCAGCGACGACCTGCGCAATTCTCGATGCTTCGAGTTCCCTCCGCTGAGGCTCGTCCAGGGCGCCCTTTATTACAGTTACAAAGACCGCATTCGCTCCATGCGGCTCAGACTCTCCATTCTCGGCGTAGCAATTCAATGGGAGATTCCGCAGGCGAACCCACGTCTGTCCCGGCGGACTGCCGAAGACCTCGGCGAGGCGATCAGCCAAAGAACGCGAAAGGGATGCTTCCGGCTCATTGAAGTCTCCAACAATCTCTACGTCGACGATTGGCACGGGTTATCGCGGTTAACAGTCTTATTCGGCTTTAGGCAGAAGCCGCGGTTAAGCGGGGTGACATAATAAGGACGAATGAAATAAGACGTCGGTTTACAAATGCTGAGTGTTTTTAGGAAGGGCATTGGACGGTTGCGGTGGGATCCGGCTAAAACCTTACCCAGCTGGGCATCCGCCGTTTCAAAAGATGGTGGTGTCCAACTGCGCTAGCACAACTCCGCGACTCCGCGTGAGATTCACAGCAGGCGAGAAAGAGAACGATTACGAGAACGAGAAAGAATTTAGGCGGCGGACTGCCGGGCGACGTGGCGCACGGCGGCGGCGACTTGGTCGATGTAGTCGTCGGTCATGGCCTCGTTGAGCGGGAACACCATGCAGTCGTTCAGGATCGCCTCGGCCACCGGACAACTGACCTTGGTGTAATCCATGGTCGTCGCGCCGAGCAGACGCGCGGGCCAGGTGCCGCCGAAGAAGTTGTGATTGCGGAACACCTGGTATTGGTAAACCGCCATCGGGATGTAACCGGGCGAGGCGGCGGCACCTTGGGCCTTGAGCGCCTCGGCAAACTCAGCGCGGCTGAGGCGGAGTTTGCTGAGATCGAGGCGGAGCAGATAAAACCAATAGCTGTGCGTGTCACCCGGACGCGTGACGGGCGGCAGCACGCCGGGAATATCGGCGAGCTGTTCGGTCAGGCGGGTGCCATTGTGCACGCGGCGGGCGACGATCTCTTCAAGTTTGGTCAGCTGCGCGGCGGCGACGGCGGCCAACGGTTCACTCATGCGATAATTCGGTGCGAGTTCGGCGGGATCGCGCGTTCCGGTGACGCGGTCGTAGCACTTGTCACCCCATTTGGAGAGACCGGCGCCGAGGTCCTCGCGATTCGTGCCGACCATGCCGCCGTCTCCGCAGGACACGTGTTTGAAGTCGTTGAACGAATAGCAACCGATGTCGCCCATGAGACCGACGGGGGTGCCTTGGTGGCGCGCGCCCCATGATTGTGCGCAGTCCTCGATCACGACGAGGTTGTGTTCCTTGGCGATGGCGTTGATCGACGTCATATCGCAGGCGTTGCCCGCGAGATGCACGGCCATGATCGCGCGGGTTTTCGGAGTGATGGCGCGGCGGATGTGCTCCGGGTCCATATTGTAGGTGCGCGGATCGAGATCGGTGAACACCGGCACGCCTTGCTGGTAGAGAATGCCGATGACCGAGCCCATGTCGGTGATGGGCGACACGATCACCTCATCCCCGGGCTTGAGGCGCAACGCCCCGACGGCGATGTGCAGTGCGGCACTGCCGGAAGAACAAGGAAAAAGGTATTTGAGCGGGTAGTGCTTCCGGAACTCGGTGTAGAGCGCTTCGGTCTGCGGACCTTTCCAATAGAACAGCGAGCGCTGTTCGACCATCGCGGTGAGACGGGCGAGTTCGGCTTCGCCCCAGCGACGGGGCAAGGGCAGGGGGAGGGAAACGATGGGGGCGGACATGGGGGCTGAAATGGTTGGTGGTGATTGGCGAAGGTGCGGCTCATGCGCAACGGGCGAGAGAAAGATAACGATTAAGAGAACGAGAAGGCGTGGGGTGGGCGGCCCGGCCGGCGGTCGGGCTCTGCCTTAGAGTTTGAAAAACTTGGCGGCGTTGGTGGAGCCGATACGCTCCTTGGCTTGGGCCGGGATGTTGGCGCAGCGCAGTTTTTCGACTTCTCCACGGGTCGAGAGCATGGGCGTGCAAGTGCCGAGCATCAGCCGGCTGGCGGGAATCGACGGCAGCAGATCGGCGAGGGTGTTGTGCCACTCGCAGAACGCGATGTCGGCGCTGAAATTCTTGGCGGCCTTGGCGAGCTCCTTGAGTTCCGGGCGATAGATGCCGGTGATGAGCGGATTCACCTTAGGGTATGCCTTCAAAAATGCTTTCAGGTCCGCGACGGGCAGGCCGACGACTTTCAAACCGAAGTAGCGATGGCGCTCGTCTTCGAACCGGACATTGATCACGAGCTTGAGCTTGGTTTTGGCGAGCGCGGCGACGAAGTCGGCCACGGCGGGCGTGGCGAGCGTGTAGTTGTGAAAATTGGGCGTCAGTTTCACTGCGCGCACCTTGGCGGCCTGGCACTCGGCGAGCTGTTCGCGCCAGTTGGCGAGCCGGAGATTGATGATGGGGATCGGGATGAGCGAGGGGGTGCGTTTGACCGCGGCGAACAACTTGCGGTTGGCCGGCATCGGGTCGGGCTGAAACACCGCGTCGAAGTGCGAGACCAGCGCGCGCTTGATGCCGCTGTCGGCCAGATGGCGCACGAACTGGGCGGGCGTCCGAGCCGGCGTGAGGGTGAACGGCCAGGAGCCGAGGTAAGTATTCGCGTCGATCATGGGTGGTTAGTTGAGGTTCAGCAGGCGGGCGGTGTTATGAAAAAGGATTTTGGCCTTGGCGGACTCGGGGATGCGTGCACCGAGCACGCTGCCGATTTTCGTGCTGCTTTCGCGGATGGGCAGGTCGGAACCGTAGATCACATTATCGGCGCCGAGGTGCTCGACCGCGTATTCGACGAGGCCGTCTTCGGGGAAGCCGCCGGACGTATCGACAAAAACATTCGGCAGCCCCTTGGCGGCGATCACGCCGCGGTAACCGACGCCAACCATGTGGGCCATGATGATGTTCACGTCGGGATGGCGGCGCGCCAATCCGGCGGTGTCCTCCGGATCGCTGTGGTCCTGCATATTCGGGCCGAAATTGGTCGAACTCCAGCTGTGCTGCAACACCACGTAGCCAAAGGTGCGCGCGGCCTTCATGATGTGTTTCATGCAGGCGTGGGAAGCGTTGTTGGCAATCTCGAGTTTGATGCCCTTGAAACCGAATTTGGTGACGCAGCGTTCGGCTTCCGTCATCACGGCTTTTTCACCGAGGAGGGGATTGAGGTAGCAGAAACCGACGAAGTAATCGGGGTGCAGTTTCTGCAGCCGCGCGCTCTCGTTGTTGAGGCGTCGGAGCTGCGCGGCGTCGGGCCGCGGACCGTAGCGCAGCACGTCTCCGAGTGAGATCATGCGCTCGACTCCGAGCGCGCGGCCATGGGCGACCAAGGCGTCGATTTCGTCCTCGCGACGGCCGTCGTTGAAGAAAATGGGGTGGGTATGGACGTCGATGATGCGCATGGAGAAAAGTTATTGCGGGTCTAACAACGTGACAAGCGTCGGTTGGTCGGCTAACGCTTCCGGCTGATGGCCCAATCCCGTTCGTCTCAATCCAAACTGCCTGTGGCGGTGCGCGAGCGTTTGCTGATGGTGGCCACGCGGCTGTTTGCGCAGGGCGGGTATCGCGGCACGACGGTCGATGAGATCGTGGCGGCGGCAGGGGTGAACAAACGCATGGTCTACCACTACTTTGGCGACAAGGAGCGGCTTTACCACGAAGTGCTGATCGCGGCCTACCGCGGATTGGAGGCGATCGAGATTGATACGCTGACGCACAACGCCGACATTGATGTGCTCGCGGGCGAGATCGTGCGCGCTTACTTCGACTTCCTTGAAGCGCACCCGGAGTTCGTGCGGCTGTTGTTGTGGGAAAATCTCAACGATGGACGTGGCCTCGCGCAGATCGGTTCGCAATTGAGCAAGGACCCGATGCTGCAGTTGCTGGAACGCTTGCTCCACGCCGGCATCGCCGCGGGGCGCATCCGTCCCGACATGGATGCGCGGCATCTGCTGATCAGCATCATCGGCCTGTGCCTCGTTTACAGCTCCAATCGCTTCACGCTTTCGCAAGCACTCAAAATGAACCTCGGCAGCGCCCGCGTGCGCGAGGACGGGGTCCGGCACGTGACGCGACTGCTGCTCGACGGCATCAAGGCGCGGGATTGAGCAGCGGGGAATCACGCGCCTGAACCTGAAGGCGATTTTTCCGGCGGTCCAGCATCAAGTAACTAAAAAGTTACTTCGGGTTTGACCCGCGGCCCCGGCTGCCCTCTGTTCAGCGGCGGTTTTCACCGCTAAGCGCATTCTATCATGGCTCAAACCTCCCCCAAGACCGACCGCGACATCGAAACCCTGCTTTCGCAGCCCACGCCCGGGGCGATCGAGACCGTCAAACGCCTGGAGGGCGATTACATGGTGCTCGGCGTCGGCGGGAAGATGGGCACTTCGCTCGCCGTCATGCTGCGTCGCGCGCTCGATGCCGCGGGCAAGTCCGCCAAGGTTTATGGGGTCTCGCGTTTCGGCCGGCCGGAAGCGAAGGCGGATCTGGAGCAGTTTGGCATCACGCCGATTTCGTGTGACCTTGCCGATCCGGCGCAGGTCGCGAATCTGCCCGAGGTGGCCAACATCGAGTATCTGGCCGGTCAGAAATTCGGCACCGACGGCGCGCCGGATGAAACGTGGATTCAAAACACCATCGTGCCGTCGCTGGTCGCGCGAAAGTTCACCAAGTCGCGCATCGTGGTTTTTTCCACGGGTTGTGTTTATCCCTTTGTGCCGGTCAGTGGCAGCGGCGCGAACGAGTCGACCCCGGTCGCGTTTTTGGGCGAATACGCGAGCACCTGTGTCGGCCGCGAACGCGTGTTCACGCACTACTCGCGCAAGCACGGCACGCCGCAGTTGATCTACCGCCTCAACTACGCCGTCGAGCTGCGCTACGGCGTGCTCGTCGACGTGGCGACCAAGGTGCTGCAGGGCGAACCGGTCGACATCACGATGGGAGCGTTCAACCTGATCTGGCAGGGCGACGCCTGTGCCCGCGCGATCCAATGTCTCGAACATACCGCGAGCCCGCCGAAAATTCTCAACGTTACCGGGGCGGAAAAAGTTTCGATTCGCGAAGTGGCGGAAAAGTTCGGCCGGCTCCTCGGCAAGCCCGCCTTGGTCAAGGGCACAGAGGCGGAAACCGCCTGGCTGGCCGATGCGAGCGAATCGATGCGGCTGTTCGGACCGGTGACCGTGCCGCTGGATGACATCATGCGGATGGTGGCCGAACATCTGCAATCCGGAGGCAAACTTTTGGGCAAACCCACACACTTCGAAACCCGCGACGGCAAATTCTGATCATGAATCAACTGCGCTCTCATCTCCAGGAAGGTCACGTCATTCCCGCCCAGCCGTTGGCGCTGGACGCGCAACGCAAATTTTCCGAACGGCATCAGCGCGCCATCACGCGCTATTACGTGGCCAGCGGTGTGGGCGGCCTCGCGGTCGGCGTGCACTCGACGCAGTTCGAGATTCGCGAACCGCAGCATGGTCTTTTCAAGCCGGTGCTGGAGCTCGCCTCGCGCACGATTGACGAGGAACTCGCCCAGGCGCCGCGGCCGTTCATCAAGATCGCCGGTCTGTGCGGCCGCACCGAGCAGGCGGTCAAGGAGGCGGTGACGGCGCTCGGTTATGGCTATCAAGCGGGTTTGCTCAGCCTCGGCGCTTACAAAAACGACACCGAAGAGGACATGCTGGCGCATTGCGCGCGGGTGGCGGAGACGATTCCCGTGATCGGGTTTTATCTGCAACCCTCCGTCGGCGGGCGGTTGTTGAGCTACAGCTTCTGGCGCAAGTTTGCCGAGATTCCCAATGTGATCGCGATCAAGATGGCGCCGTTCAACCGCTACCAGACGATTGATGTGGTGCGGGCGATCACCGAGAGCGGCCGCGAGGACATCGTGCTCTACACCGGCAACGACGACAGCATCGTGGTGGATCTGCTCACACCGTTCACGTTCGATGTCGGAGGCAAACCGATCACCCGGCGCATCCATGGTGGCCTGCTCGGACACTGGGGGGTGTGGACGAAGGCGGCGGTGCAGTTGCTCAATGATATCAAGGTCGCGCGTCAGAAACCCCAGCTTGATGCGCAGTGGCTCGATACCGCGATCGCCGTCACGGACATGAACGCAGCGTTGTTTGACTCGGCCAACAAGTTTGCCGGCTGCATTCCGGGTATTCTCGAAGTGCTGCGCCGTCAGGGACTCGTGCCGACGATCAACTGTCTCAATCCGCATGAGGTGCTTTCGCCCGGCCAGGCCGAGGAACTGGATCGCGTGACCAAGGCCTATCCGCACCTGATCGACGACGACTTTGTTGCAGCCAACCGCGATTCGTGGTTGAGCTAAGACCATGAGCCAAACTTCCGCCGCCGTGCCGCAATCCTGTGAGGAACTGCTGGCACAGATGATCGCGATTGAAACGGTCAACCCGTTTTTCGGCGGGCCGGCCGACGGTCAGGAAAAACTGATCGCGCGGCTTGAGACGCTGGCCGGGCAGTGGGGATTGGCCTCCCGGCGGCTGCCGGTGCCGCAGGGCGGAGAGAACCTGCTGATCACACTCGAAGTCGATCCGGCCGCCCCTTGGTTGCTGTTCGAATCGCATGTCGATACAGTCAGCATTGCCGGCATGACGATTGATCCGCTGCGGGTGAAGCTCGAGGGCGACAAGCTTTACGGCCGCGGGGCGTGTGACACGAAAGGCTCCGGGGCGGCGATGTTTTGGGCATTGCAGGAGTATGCCCGGGACGCAAACCGCCCGCACAATGTCGGCCTCTTGTTTGCGCTCGACGAAGAGGCGCGCATGACCGGCGCCAAGGCGTTTGCCGCCCGGGAACTGCAGGCATTTTTGCCGAAGCTGCGCGGCGTGATCGTGGGCGAGCCGACGCTGATGCGACCGGTGATCGCGACGAACGGCGTGATCCGCTGGAAAACCATCACGCGCGGTCGCGCGGCGCATTCGTCCGTGCCGGCCAACGGGCGGTCGGCGATATCCACCATGCTGCGGGTCGTCGAGGCGCTCGAATCGCGCTACGTGCCGACCGTCACCGGGCGCCATCCGCTGACTGGCAGCGCGGCCATGAGTGTGAACGTCATTCGCGGCGGCACGCAGGTTAACATCATTCCGGAATACTGCGAAATCGAGTGCGACCGTCGGACCATTCCCGGCGAGACCGAGCAACAAATCTGGGCCGAACGTGATGCCGTGCTGGCCGGCCTCGAGGTCGAGCACACGCAGGTCTATGTGGTGCCGTCGATGGGGGATGAACTGTCGCGTGACTTTCTCACGCTTTTGCAACCGATCTTGGCCCGGCATGGCTTGGAGACGACCGGCCGCGGTGAACCCTACGTGACGGATGCGAGTCACTTCGGTGCCGCGGGTGCGGCGGCGATTGTGATTGGTCCGGGCGACCTGGCGCAGGCGCACACCAAGGACGAATGGGTTTCGCGCCAGCAACTCGCCCAGGCCGTGGCGGTTTATGGTGATTTGATGAGGGCAGCCGATTGATCGAGCCATGCAGCGCCAAGACCAGGCCACCGCCAGTTCGAACGCCGCATTGGCCGCGGGACGAAACGGTAAGCCACGCGAATTGGCCGATTGGATTCGCCGGCACCTGTTTGAGCACCTCATGCCGTTTTGGGAGCAGCACGCGATGGATCCGCATGGCGGCATCCTGACCTGCATCGCGGATGACGGCTCCGTGCTGAGCACAGACAAATGGCTGTGGAGTCAATGGCGGGCGGTGTGGATTTTCGCGCGACTCTACAACACGATGGATCGCGATGTAAAATGGCTGGGCCACGCGCGTCATGTCGCAGAGTTCTGCCTGAAGCACGGCTGGTTGGAAGCGGAGCAGGGCTGGGCGCTCCTGCTGGCGCAGGATGGCGGGATTCTCAAACGCCACGAAAGCATCTACACGGATGGGTTTGCAGTGTATGCGCTGGCTGAATTGTTCCGCGCGACCGGTGAAACGCGTTATCGCGAGTGGGCCTGTCGCACGGCGGACGCGGCGTTGGAAAAACTTCAGCAGCCCTACGATCAGCTGCCGCATTTTCCGTATCCCATCCCCGCCGGCGCCAAGGCGCACGGCATTCCGATGTTCTGGTCTTTCAAATTGGCGGAGCTCGGCGAAATCTTGGGCGACCAGAAATACCTCAAGTTGGCGCGCGGTTTTTCCGAGGAGGTGTTTCGCGACTTTTATCGGGCGGACAGTGACCGCATCATCGAGTTTGTGCGGCAGGACGGCGGCGAATTCACGCCTCCGCAAGGGACCGTGACCGTGCCCGGCCATGCGATCGAGGACATGTGGTTTCAGCTGCATGTGTTCGATGCGGTTAAATGGACGGATGCCCCGCGCGATCTCGCGATCCGGCTGATCCGCCGGCACCTTGAGCTCGGCTGGGATGAGCAATATGGCGGTCTGTTTCTCGCGATTGATCGCGACGGCCGGCAGGGCGATGCCATCGGGTGGAAGTTTGCCGACACGAAACTGTGGTGGCCGCACACGGAAACGCTCTATGCGCTGTTGCTGGCCTGGCGAGCGACCGGCGACGCGTGGTTTTACGACTGGTATGAAAAGATCTGGGCGCTCTGCCTCGAACGCCATGTCGATTGGGTGAACGGCGAGTGGACGCAGAAGTTGAACCGCGACCTTACGCCGATGACCGGGGTGGTGGCCCTGCCGGTGAAAGATCCGTTTCACCTGCCGCGCGCGCTTATTTTGCAAATCGAATTGCTCGAACGCATGAGTGCCCAACAGTAGCGCACGAATGAAACTCGGCCTCGGACTTTACCGGCACCAACTCAACGACGAACATTTTCGCTTTGCCGCGCAGGCGGGCTGCACGGCCTTGGTGATCCACTTGGTGGATTATTTCAATCAGGCCAAGGCGAACAAGGTCGGCGACCAGCCCACGGGCGATTTGCACGGTTGGGGTCGGGCAGGCGATCCGGATCAGCTCTGGGAGCAGGGTTATCTGGAAGACGTGGTCAAACGCGCCAAGGCGCATGGTTTGGAAATCGCCGCGATTGAGAACTTTGATCCGGCGCATTGGGGCGACGTGTTGCTCGATGGACCGCGCAAGGCCGAGCAGTTGGAGAACATCAAGACAATGGTCCGGCGCGTCGGCGCCGCCGGCATTCCGTGCATCGGCTACAATTTCAGCCTCGCCGGGGTGGCGGGCCGCACGCGCGGCACCTATGCGCGCGGTCAGGCCGAGGCGGTCGGTATGGAAGGCCCGGTCGATGATCCTGTGCCGACCGGTTTGGTGTGGAACATGCAGGTGGCGGATAAACTCGGCCCCGGCACCATGCCGCCGTGCACGCACGAGCAATTGTGGTCGCGGTTGAATGATTTTCTCACCGCGGTCTTGCCGGTGGCCGAACAGAGCGGGGTGGCGTTGGCGGCGCATCCGGACGATCCGCCGATGCCGACGATTCGCGGCACCCCGCGCTTGGTTTATCAGCCGCAGCTCTATCAAAAGTTGATCGACCTTTCGCCGAGCCCGGCCAACCGCTTGGAGTATTGCCTCGGTTCACTGGCCGAAATGACGGAAGGCGACATTTACGACTGCACCGAGAGCTACGCGCGACAGAATCGCATCGGCTACGTGCATTTTCGCAACGTCCGCGGCAAGGTGCCGCATTACAAGGAGACATTTGTGGACGACGGCGAAATCGACATGCCGCGCATCGTGCAGATTCTCCGGCGCAATAATTTTCAAGGCGTGCTGATCCCTGATCATGCGCCGCAAATGGCCTGTGGCGCGCCGTGGCACGCCGGCATGGCCTTCGCGCTCGGTTACATGCGCGCCCTCCTGCAAACGGTGAAATGATCATCCCATGAGTGCTCCCCACGTTTTCTCCCTCGAAGGCCACACGGCGTTGATCACCGGTGGCGGCTCCGGCATTGGTCTGGCCACGGCGCACGCCCTGGCCGCGGGCGGCGCCAAGGTCATCCTCGGCGGACGCCGCGAAAAGGAATTGAATGACGCCGTGGCGGCGATCGGTGCCGCGGCCAGCGCGCAAGTCATGGATGTGACGGATACGGCGGCCATGCCGGCGTTGGCGGCGGCGCTGCGCGAAAAGCACGGCCCAATCAGCATCCTGGTCAACAACGCCGGCATCAACCTGAAGAAACCGTTCGTTGACACGGCGGAGAGCGAATTGCTCGGCATCCTGCAGACCAACGTTATCGGCGCGATGGCGCTGACCCGGGCGGTGCATCCGCAGTTGAAAGAGAGCGGTCAGGGCTCCGTCGTGTTCATCAGTTCGATGGCGGCGCTGTTCGGCATTCCTTGGGTTTCGGCCTACTCGATTTCGAAGTCCGCGCTGACCGGCGCGGTCCGCACGCTCTCGCTCGAATTCGGCGCGGACAACATTCGCGTCAACGCGGTGGCGCCGGGTTGGATCGACACGGCAATGTCGCGCAAGGCCTTCGCCAGCGATCCGGCGCGCAAGGAGAAGATTCTGTCCCGCACCCCGCTTGGAGTGCTCGGCGACACGTCCGACATCGGTTGGTCGGTGGCTTATCTCTGTTCACCCGCGGCGAAGTTTGTCACCGGCGCGATCCTGCCAGTCGACGGCGGCGCCAGCATTGGATTCTGACATGAGCGACGCGCCTTACACCGGATTTTTCGATCTGCAGGTGAACGGTTTCGCCGGGGTTGATTTTCAGCAGCCGGAGATCAGTCATGCGGCCATGACGCAGGCGGTGGACGGTTTGCGCCAGCATCGGACAGACCGGATTCTGTTCACTCTGATCACCGATCGAATCGATTCGTTGTGCGCGAAATTGGCGAACATGGAAAAGCTGCGCGCGGTGGACCCGAAGATCGCGCGGATGGTGGTCGGCTATCACATCGAAGGGCCTTATATGAGCCCCAAGCCCGGTTACCATGGCGCCCACGATCCGGCGCTGATGAAGGCGCCGGTGATCGCGGAGTTTGAGCGCCTGCAGGACGCGGCGAATGGCAACATCCGTTTGATCACCTTGGCGCCGGAACATCCGGGGTCGGCCGAATTCATTCACCACATCACTGCGCGGGGCGTGGTCGCGTCAATCGGACACTCGGAAGCCGATGACCGGCAGATCGACGAGGCGATCGCGGCCGGGCTCACCATGTGCACGCATTTGGGCAACGGCATCCCGGTGGAGATGCATCGCCACGACAATGTGATGCAGCGCCTGCTGGCGCGCGATGAACTCTTCGCCTGTTTCATTCATGACGGGATTCATCTTCCGCCGCGCGTGTTGAAAAATTTCGTCCGCGCCAAGCCGCGCGACAAAGTGATTTTCACAACCGATTGCATGGCCGCCGGCGGGGCGGGCCCGGGGCGTTATCAATTGGCGAGGTTCACCGTCGAGGTGGGCGAGGATCGCGTGGTGCGTGAGCCGGGCAAACGCAACTTTGCCGGCTCCTCGCTCGCGATGGATGAAGGCGCGCAAAATCTTCGTAAGTTTCTCGGGTGGAGTGATGCGGAGATCCACGAAGCGAGCGGTCCCCGGGTGGCCCGCAGTCTGGGCATGGCTGGGTAGGCGGGGAAAATAAAAGTCCCGTAACCAATTGATTACGGGACTTTAGGAAATTGGGTGCAGGGCTTGGATTTGAACCAAGGACCTTCAGGTTATGAGCCTGACGAGCTACCAGACTGCTCCACCCTGCAACAAAGGGAGGGGCAACGTGCGCAGCCGCCTGTTACGTGTCAATGGCTTTTTGAGAAAATCCCAATTCGCGCTTGCCAGACTCGCGGGGGCTCTCTGTTTTGGACCGCTCTGTCAGTCAAACCAACAAATCCGTAAACAATCCTACGATCGCAAGGCGGCCCATCGGTCGACCTGTGTTTTCGAAGCAATAACATAGATCACATGAACATCACTCCCAAAGACCTGCTGGATGCCGGCGTGCATTTCGGCCACCAAACCAAGCGCTGGAACCCGCGCTCGAAGCCCTTCGTCTTCGATCACCGCCAAGGCATCAGCATCATCGATCTCGGCAAGACCTATGCGGCCCTCGAAAAGGCCACCGCGTTCCTGACCGAAACCGTCGCCAACGGCGGCAACGTCCTTTTCGTCGGCACCAAGAAGCAGGCCCAGGACATCGTCCGCGAGGCCGCGACTTCCGTCAACATGCCCTACTGCGTCGACCGCTGGCTCGGTGGCACCCTGACCAATTACGAGACCGTCAAGCGCTCCATCGGCAAATTCAAAAAGTATCAGCAGATGGAAACCGACGGCGAACTCGCGAAGTTCTCCGCCAAGGAAGAAGCCGCCATCAAGCGTGAGATGGGCCGCATGCAGCGCAATTTCAGCGGTATCATCGACATGGACGGCATGCCCTCCGCGATGTTCATCGTGGACGTGAACCACGAGAAGATTGCCGTCGCCGAAGCTGATCGCTGCGGCATCCCGAGCATCGGCTTGGTGGACACCAATTCCGATCCTTCGCTGCTCACGCATGCCATCCCCGGCAATGACGACGCCGTGAAGTCGATCCGCATCATCATCGATGCCATTCTTGAAGCTGTGCAGGCCGGTCTCGCCCAGCGCGACACCCGCCGCGCCGCTCGTGGCGCCGCCGACCTCAAGTCGGCCACGGCCGCGGTCGCCGCCACGCTGCCGGCCGGTTCCGCGGACGATGCGGATGACACCGAGGACACCGAGGAAGTGGTGCCCAAGAAAAAGGTGGTCCGGGCCAAGCGCGCCCCCGTCAAAGCCGAGTAACCTGATTCCTTTCGTAACGATTCAATGAGCAACACGATCACAGCTAAAATGGTCAACGACCTGCGCGGCATCACTGGCGCCGGGTTGATGGACTGCAAGAAGGCGCTCACCGAGGCCAACGGCAACGTCGACGAAGCCGCCACCATTCTGCGTAAGAAGGGTGCCGCTTCCGCCGCCAAAAAGGCGGACCGTGCGACCAAGGAAGGCCTCATCGAGAGCTATATCCACGTTGGCGGCAAGGTCGGCGTCCTCATCGAGGTCAATTGCGAAACCGACTTCGTCGCTCGCAACGATGACTTCAAGAGCTTCGTCAAGGATCTCTGCCTCCAGATCGCCGCGGCCAGCCCCGTGTGCGTGACCCGCGAGGAAGTGCCCGAGGCCGATCTGGCCAAGGAGCGTGAAATCGCGACGGCGCAGGTGCAGGGCAAGCCCCCGGCGGCGATCCAGAAGATCGTCGAAGGCAAGCTCGAGAAGTATTACTCCACCGTGGTTCTCCTCGACCAGCCGTTCGTCAAGCAGCCTGAGAAGACCATCAAGGAAATGCTGACCGAGAAGATTGCGAAGACCGGCGAGAACATCCAAGTCCGCCGCTTCGTCCGTTTCCAGCTCGGCGCCTGATTATCGCTTCCCGCATTGCGAATCCTTTCAAACGCTCCACTCATTGAGTGGAGCGTTTTTGTTTATGAAGGTAACCCGGGTTCAAATCATCCAACGCGGTTTGTCGAACCGCTGTCCCAATTGCGGCGGCCGCACGCTGTTTCGCGCCGGCACGCTGTTTGAAACCAACCGGGAGTGTCCGGCCTGCGGCCTCAAAATCGAACGCGACGAGGGGTTCTTCCTCGGATCGCTCTCGCTCAATTACGGGGTGACGCTCGTGGTTTTTCTCCTGCCGGTGATGCTGCTGGCCTTCGCCGGGGTGATCAGCAGCACCGTGGCGATCATTCTCGCCGGCGTCGGTGCGATTGGTTTTCCGATGCTGTTCTACCGTTCGTCGCGGAGCTGGTGGCTCATGGCTTATTACTATTTCCTGCCGCATCACCTGCCGGCCAACCAGAGGCCGGTCGCTGCGGATGAGGATGAAAATACGTGAGCGGCTTTGCCGCCATATTTTCTGCTTCCGTTTTCGAGACCGAGTCCTACGTTTCGACCTTCACCCTCGGAGGGGTGGCAGAGTGGTCGATCGCGCCTGACTCGAAATCAGGTTTACCCGCAAGGGTAACGGGGGTTCGAATCCCCCCCCCTCCGCCATGCGAGGCGCTGCCGCTTATCGCCCGGCGGCGCCGAAACGATGCGGGCAAACTAGCGGTTGGTGAAGCGAAAGTTGACGGTCGCTGCTAGGCTTACGTTTTCCAATCAGGATCAAGACTGGTGTATCCTTCGAACAGGTGGTGGTGGCGTTCGGGGAGGCGGGCCTTGAGCGCGGCGATTTGGGCCGACCGATCCCAAGGCACGTCGATCTTGATTGATTTGGGTCGGAGCGCCAACCCGCAAGAGTAGCGGCGCTCGTGGGTGGCCATGTTGACGTGGTAGGTCAGCGCCGAAAAGAGGATCAGATCGCCGGGCTCGCTGATGACCGGCACGGCGCCGGGGATATCAAGTTGATTGTAGGCGCCATCCGTCTCGCCGAGGTCGTCGCGGTAAATGAAGCGCCTTTCCGGATCGAGATGGAAGCCAGCAGGGGCCTGCCAGTTTGGCGCGTGGGATTTTTCGATGACGGCAATGCCACTGCGGTCGGGGTGACTGCCGTTGAGGTAGAACCAGGCGCCGCTGGGTATCGAGTAGCGGTTGAGAAAGTCATTGAAATGGCGCGGAGGTCCTTGGCGTTGACCGCAATGGTCCGAGTGCCAGCCGCCGACGGGATCCCCGGGGGTGCGCAGAATCGAGGCCGAACGGTGGAGGCAGACGTCGTGGTCGCCCACCAGCACATGCCGCAGATTCAGGTAGTCGGGATCGTCGAAGAGTTGCCAAATGGCCCGTGAATCCTCGGCAAACGTCAGGTTGAATTTTGAGGCCGGCGCGGGAAGGGTGCGGTCGGGATCGCTGAAGTGATCGATTTCGTCCTTAAGTTCCTGCACCAAGCGGGGGCTGATGACTTGGCGGACGACACAGTAGCCGTAGGTGTCGAGTGCTTGCAGAATTCCGCGGTGATCGGTTTTGGCAAAGGTGTTGGTCATGGGGAATGGCGGCTTACGTGAAGAAGGCTAGCAAAGATCTGACGAGAAGTAAGGCCTGATCCCAAATCCCGGTTTGGATGTTGCGCAATATCCGCGTGCATCCACGGCGATGGGCGATGCCGGCCAGTCTGAAGATCGGACACGAGCAGGTTGTGCCACGATTTGTCCCGATGGGGCCACCGTGCCAGCCTCCACGGTTACCGTCCGCTGGGCAATTCCGATGAGGGTCAGGCGGAGAAGGGCGTGGTTCAGTCGGATCGCGGCGTATTTTGTCCACCCGTCATGCCGTGGTCTGATCACAAATCGTAATGACACGAGACCTGCTGGCCGGGTTCGCCGGCGGTGCGCAGTGCCGGCACCTCGATCTTGCAACGCTCGGTGGCGTGCGGGCAGCGCGGATGGAAGGGGCAGCCGGAGGGCGGGTTGATCGGCGAGGGCACATCGCCTTGGAGCACGATGCGCTGCTTGTTGCGCGTGGGGTCGGGCTCGGGAATCGCGGAAATCAGCGCGCGGGTGTAGGGGTGGCGCGGGGCGCGGTAAATCGTGTCAGCATCGGCCAGCTCGACAATGCGGCCCAGATACATGATCGCGATCCGGTCGGACACATGCTTCACGACCGCGAGATTGTGCGCGATGAACAGGTAGCTGAGCTTCATCTCGCGCTGCAGATCGAGCATCAGGTTCAGCACCTGGCTCTGAATCGAGACGTCGAGGGCGCTCACGGGCTCGTCGCAAACGATGAGCTTGGGCTCGAGGGCGATCGCGCGGGCGATGCCGATGCGCTGGCGTTGCCCGCCGGAGAATTCGAAGGGGAAACGTTCGGCGGCGTTGGCCGGCAGCCCGACCTTGGCGAGCAGTTCACCCACGCGTTGCTTGCGCCAGGCCTCGTCGCCCATTTTGTGGATCACAAACGGCTCGGCGACGATATCGCCGACGGTGTGGCGCGAATTGAGCGATTCGACGGGGTCTTGGAAAATCATCTGCAACTCGCGGCGATGCGCCTTGAGAGCGGCGCCTTTTTCATGCGCGAGATCGTCACCTTGAAAAATGATGCTTCCGCTGGTCGGGCGGTGCAGGCGGACGATGCATTTGCCGAGGGTGGATTTGCCGCAGCCGGATTCGCCGACCAGCCCGACCGTCTCGCCGGGAGCGATGGTAAGGTTGACGCCGTCCACGGCGCGGCAGCTCTTGCTCGCGCGGAGGAGGATGCCCTCGCGCACGGGGAAGTGCATGTGGAGATCCTTGACGGTGAGAAGCGGTGAGGTTTCGGCACTCATGCTTGGAAGACGGGTAATTCGCGCCAACGGTGGCAGGCGACCTGGTGGTCGTCGCCGACTGACTCCTGTGATGGCGGTTGGGCGCAGACCTCGGCGCGGAACGGGCAGCGATTTTGATAACGGCAGCCCACCGGCATGTCGGCCAAGGCCGGCACCATGCCCTCAATGGTTTTGAGGCGGGTCTTGCGCGGCGTGGCGAGGCGCGGAATCGATTCGAGCAAACCGCGCGTGTAAGGATGACTGGGCGCGGCGAAGATGCGTTCGACGGGACCAGCCTCGGCGACGCGACCGGCATACATGACGACCACGTCGTCACACATTTCGGCGATGACGCCGAGGTCGTGGGTGATGAGCACGATCGCCATGCCCATCTCACGTTGCAGCTCCTGCATCAATTCGAGGATCTGCGCCTGGATCGTCACATCGAGGGCTGTAGTCGGTTCGTCGGCGATGACGACCGCGGGTTTGCAGGCGAGGGCCATGGCGATCACGACACGCTGCCGCATGCCGCCGGAGAGCTGATGCGGGTATTCGCCGACCCGGACCTCGGGAGACGGGATGCCGACCTTGCCGAGTATCTCGATGGCGAGTTGGAGCGCCTCGCGCTTGTCTTGCGTGCGATGGAGCAGGAACACTTCGCTCAACTGCCGGCCGATGGTGTGCACGGGATTGAGCGCGGTCATCGGCTCCTGGAAGATCATCCCAATGCGCCCGCCGCGAATTTTGAGCATCGCTTCCGCCGGGGCGGTCACCAGATCAATGCCGTCGAACATGACCTGACCGCCGGCGATTCGGCCCATCGGTTGCGGCAGCAACCGCATGATGGAAAATGCGGTGACGCTTTTGCCGCAGCCTGATTCGCCGACGATACCGAGGGTGCGGCCGCGATGAACTTGAAAGCTCACGCCGTCGACGGCGGTGAGGCGGCCGGCATCGGTGTCGAAGGTGGTGACCAAGTCACGCACCTCAAGCACAGGCGGATCGACGGCAGCGGAATCGTGAGGAGACGCCGGCATGGGCCAGTTATTTGTATTGCTCGAAGACCTTGACTTCGGGCGGGAAGGTTTTGCCGGTCTTGCGGGCCTCGAGGACTTCCTTTTTCAGGTCCTCATCGATCCAGAACAGGCGGTATTCCTCGAACTGGGTGGAGATCTTGACGTTGCCCTCTTCCGGCACGCGCAACCAGCGCCAGGCCCCGGTGCGCATGTAGGGGATGACGAAGCCGGGGGAGAAGGAGGCGTCATCGTAAAGAAATTCCTCCATCTTGTAGGCGAGCTGCTTCATCTCCTCCAGATCGTCCGAGCGATCGTAGGTATCGATCATCCGGTCGAGTTCGGGGTAAGCGATGGATTGCAGGTTGTTGGTCTGCACTTTGGGCTGACGGGCCGGGTTGACGGAGCCGTCCTCGAGGAAAGGCGTTTCGTAGGCATTGGCGGAATGGTAGGTCTCCCAATAACGGGGGAACATTTCCGGACCGACATTGAAGGCGGCGAACAGGATTTCGTGCTTCTTTTCCTGGGCCTTCTTCCACGCGGCGGTGCGGTCGAGGATTTCGACGCGCAGATCGAGACCTGCTTTGATGGCTTGCTCCTGCAGAATCGTCATCACGTCCTTGTAGTGCTCGTAGCCGGTGGTGACTTGAATGGAGAGGCGCTGCCCCTGGTCGTTGACCAGAATGCCGTCGGGGCCGCGTTGGGTGAAACCGGCCTTGGCGAAACTGGCCAGCGCCTGATCGATGTCGTAGGTGCGGGCCTTGAGGGTTGGGTGGGTGAAGTCGCCGTAGCCGTCGGCGGTGGTTTGCATGCGGCCCCAGTCGCCGCGGGAAAACTTCGAGATCACGAGCTCCCAGTTCATCGCGAACTGGACGCCGACGCGGATGTCGCGATTGGCGAGCATCGGCGAGGCTTCGTTCATCCACAGGCCGTAGGTCGGGCGGGGGATGTCGTTGTAGAATTTGAGTTTTTGGATGTAGCCGTTGGCGACTTCGGGGGCTGAGTCGGGGAGCTTGTCATACCAGTCCTCGGCCAGACGCAGATCGAAGAAATCGATGTCGCCCTTGCGGAAGGATTCGAAGGCCTTGGCGTTGTCGCGGATGACGATGAGCCGTTCGCGATCAGGATTGAAGCGATAGCGCCAGTATTTGTTGTCCTGGGCCCACCAGTCCTTGACCCGGGTGAGGGTGATGGAGCGGCCCTTGTCGATGTCCCGGTCCAGAATGGTGTAGGGCCCGGTGCTCGGAGCCATCTTCCACTGGTAGCGCTCAACGAAGTCATCGCCGAAGTTTTTGTAGAAATGCGACGGCACCGGCGTGGTGCCGAGCGAGAGGGAATAGATGTCCGGACGCAGTTCAGGGAAGTGCAGCGCGAAGGTGTGGTCGTCGAAACGGGTGACGCCGGAATACTTGGTGCTGTAGAAATTGTTATACCATGGCGCCTTGATGAACGGGCTGCGGTAGAAGTAGAAATTGAACAGCACGTCGCGGGTGGTGATCGGCACGCCGTCGTTCCACTTGGCCTTGGGGTTGATGTGGATGTAGACGGTCTTGTTTTCGCGATCGAGAGCCCAGCGGTCGGCGAGGCCAGGGAAATGCTTGAATCCGTCGGGCGTCAGCGCGGTGTCGTTGGGGTGGCGCTGGGCGTAGGTCATGACGTTGTCGTCGAGGATCCACGGGCGGAACGAACCGTTGGAATCGGGACCGACGATGCGGAGGGTGCGGGGAAAATCCTGCACCCAGTAATTGACCGTGCCGCCTTTCTTGGCGTCCGGGGAGGCGAATTCGGGCAGGTCCATGCCGTCTTCCCATTTGAGGTCGGCGGGGATGTCGGCAGGCGTCTTGAAATGAAAGAAGTCGGGGTTCGCTTCGTAATAGGCCTGGGCATCGACGAGGGAATCCGGCTCATTGGCGGCGACGGTTTCGTCCGTCTTTTTGCCGCAACCGGAGGCGAGGATGAGGATGCCGGCCAGCAATGCGAAGACCGGGCGAAAGGAGGTGGAGCGAGGCATCATGTTATTGGTAAGTGGTGAATTTTTTGGGGTCGAAGGCCTCGCGCACGGCTTCGCCGATGAAGGTGACGAGGATGAGGATAAAAACGAGCGCGGCGAACGCACTGCCAACAATCCAAGGCGCGGTGGTCAGCGTCTGGGTGCCCTGCTTGAGCAATTCACCCATGCTGGGGGTGGGCGGGGGCAACCCAAATCCGAGGAAGTCGAGCGCCGTGATCGCAGTGATGGCCGAGACGACCGTGAAGGGCATGAACGTGACGATGGTCGAGATCGTGTTCGGCAGGATGTGATTGAAAATGATGCGGCCGGGCCCGGCCCCGAGCACAACGGCGGCGGCGGTGTAATCGCGGGCCTTTTCGCGGTAGGTGGCGGTGCGCATGTAATACGTCATCGAGGTCCAGGAGAACAGGACCATCACGATCAGCAGCATGGCGATGCGCGCGGGGATGCTGAAGGTCGAGGGGATGACGGAGAACAAAATGATGACGATGTAGAGGAACGGAATGTTCGACCATATCTCGATCAAGCGCTGCACGATGAGATCGAAAACCCCGCCGTAATAGCCCATCAAACAGCCAACACCAATGCCGATGAGGTAAGTCAGCGCCATGAAGGCCAGCGAGAAAAAGATGGCGATGCGGAACCCGTAAAACAGACGGGCGAAGATGTCACGGCCCGTGGTGTCCGTGCCGAGCCAATGCCCTGCGGGTCCGCCCATCCAGGACGGTGGCGCGGGTTTGAACACCCCTTCGTAGGGCGTGTTTTCATTGGGGTCGAAAGGGACCGGCGGCATCACCATCCAATTGCCGGTGTCCTCGGCACGAAAGCGTTCGCGCAGGTCGCGGTAGTTGGTTTCGTAAGTGTAATCGAAGCCGAAGGTCGTGCCCGGCAGATTGGCGCCGTAGGTGGGAAAATACCATTTGCCGTCGTGGCTCACAAACAGGGGGCGGTTGTTGACAAACAGCTCTCCCAGCAGGGAGACCACGATCAAACCCATGAGGAGCACAAACGACCAGTAACCGCGCTTGATGGAGCGGAAGCGCTTGAGTTTGCGGACAGTGAGCGGATTGAGGGCCATGCGCGTTTACTTGAAGCGGATGCGGGGGTCGATGAGGGCGACCAAAGCGTCCGAAAGGATGTTGCCGAGCAGCAGCAGCAAACTGGCCAGAAAGATGATGCCCATGACCACCGGGTAGTCGCGGTCAAAGATCGAGGTCAGTCCCAGCAGACCGAAGCCGTTGATGTCGAAAATCGTCTCGATCAGGAACGAACCCGAAACCAGCAGGGTGATGTTCTGGCCGAACGTCGTGGCGATCGGGATGAGTGAATTGCGCAAGGCATGCTTGAGCACTGCGCTGCGGAAGGAAACCCCCTTGGCGATGGCGGTGCGGATGTAGTCGGCCGCGAGGTTGTCCATCAAGTGATTCTTCATCAACAAGGTCGTGACCGCGAAGCTGCCGACGAGATAGCAGATGAGGGGCAGGGCGGCGTGATTGGCAAGATCACCAATCTTGCCCCACAGGGTCAGGTCAGGGAATTCATAACTCACGAATCCCCCCATCGGAAACCACTCCAGCCGCGCGGCAAAGAAGAGCAGCAGCAACGCACCGAGCACATATCCGGGCACCGCATATCCCATGAATATGAAGATCGAGGTGACATTGTCCACCAGGCTGCGGTGCTTGATGGCCTTCACGATGCCGAGTGGAATCGAAATTGCGTAGGTGATGAACAGGGTGATGAGCCCGTAGAACAGCGAGACCGGGAAACGCGACTTGATGATGTCCCAGACCGGTTCGTTGTAGCGGTAGGAATTGCCGAGGTCGCCGCGGACCACTTTGCCGAGCCAGAGGCCGTAGCTGACGATGGCGGGCTTATCGAAGCCGTAGTAGGCCTTGAGCTGCTGCAGTTGCTCCTCGGAAAGCGCCATGCCCTGGCCGCCGCTGGAGGCACGGGAGGAAGCCTGCTCGGCCTGCTGCGATTCCATGATGGCCCGCTCGAGCGGACCGCCGGGCACCACCCGCGTGATCAGGAACACGATCAACGTGATACCGAGCAAGGTGGGGGGGATGAGTAAAAAACGACGGATGAAATAGTCCCGCATGGGCAGACAAACGGAATAGGCGACGACACCAAATCGTCACCGGCGAAGATTGAGGTGGGGTGGTTGCAGAAAGCGAGCCGGAATGTCATAAACACGCGGCAGAACGCCCGGAATTCAAGACCGGCGACCGTTTGCCGCCGGTTAGTAGCGCAAATTGAGCGGATTATTTCCGGCTCGAATTCGGGTTGGGTTTGATCTTGGCAGGGCTGGTCTCCGCCCCCGTGGTCCGCTTGGCGATGGCGTCGCGCTGGCAGGCCGAGGCGATGAAATAGGCCTGCGCCGAAAATGGCGGTTCATCCGGCTTGCGCGCAGGCGGCAGGTAAGCGCCATTGGCGTGCAGGATGCGGGCGTTCTCGTTGTCTTTGCGTTCGATCGGGAGCATTTCCCGCAGGATCCAGCGCCGCAACCTGGCGTCTTCGATGGGGAACAAGGTTTCCACCCGCCGGAAGAAGTTACGCGACATCCAATCGGCACTGCCGGCGTAGATCAACGGCTCTCCGGCGTGGGCATTTTCAAAATAGTAGATCCGGGCATGTTCAAGGAACCGTCCGACGATGCTGCGCACCTTGATGTTCTCGCTGAGTCCCTTCACGCCGGGCACGAGACAGCAAATGCCGCGGACGATGAGTTGGATTTTTACCCCCGCCTGCGAGGCGGCGTAAAGGCTGTCGATCGTGGTCTTGTCCACCAACGAGTTCATCTTGGCGATGATCCGCGCCGGTTTGCCCTCGGCGGCATTTTTGGCTTCGCGCGCGATCAGCTCGTTGATGCGGTGATGGAGGTTGAACGGCGCGACCAGCAGATGGCGGAATTTCGGATCGAGGCCGAAGCCGGTGAGCGAGTTGAACAGGTTGGCGACGTCGCTCGTGGTCTTAGGGCGACAGGTGAAGTAGCTGAGGTCGGTGTAGAGCCGCGCGGTGCGCGGATTATAATTGCCGGTGCCGAGGTGCGCGTAGTGCTTCATCCGCCGGCCCTCGAGGCGGACAACGAGGCAGAGCTTGCAATGGGTCTTGTGACCGACGAGGCCGTAAACCACATGCACGCCGGCCTCCTCGAGCTGGCGCGCCCACTGGATATTGTTGGCCTCGTCAAAACGCGCCTTGAGCTCGACCAGTGCGGTGACCTGCTTGCCATTGCGCGCACCTTCGATCAACGCGCGCACGATGGGCGAATCGCCGCTGGTCCGGTAAAGCGTCTGCTTGATGGCGAAGACCTGGGGATCACGCGCGGCCTGCTCGACGAAATCCACCACCGGCATGAACGAATCGTAAGGGTGATGCAGCAGCACGTCCTGATGGCGGATCGTATCGAAGATGTGCGCGGTTTCGCGCAGCGGCGAGGCGTTGACCGGCGTGAAGGTCGGAAACTTGAGGTCGGGCCGGTCGAGATCGGCGAGGGCGGAAAGACGCAGGAGATTGATCGGACCGTTCAGGCGGAAGACGTATTCCTGCGAGAGTTCTAGGTGATCGCACAGCGTTTCGAAAATGTGATCGTGCACGCCTTCGTCGATTTCGAGCCGCACGGCGGCGCCGCGGCGAAGATTGCGCAGCTCTTCCTCGATTTTCTTGAGCAGGTTCTCGGCTTCCTCCTCGTCGATGTAGAGATCGCTGTTGCGGGTGACACGGAAGGAAAAGGCCCCGAGAATTTTGTAGCCGCCAAAGAGTTCGCCGGCACAAAGCTTGATGATGTCGCTGAGAAAAATGAAGCGCTGCGGGCCGTTGCGGCTGGGGGCGATGGCCACCAAGCGCGGCAGGATGCGCGGCACGGGCAGAATCGCGACGAGCTTTTCCTCCTCGGGTGTGTTCGGATCGTCGAGCGAGACGGCGACGTTGAGCGTCTTGTTGCCGAGCTGCGGAAACGGATGCGATTGATCAAGTGCGAGGGGCGTGAGCACCGGATAAATCTGTTCACGGAAGTAGGTGTTGACCCAGGCGAGTTCGGCCGGAGTCAGGTCGCCGCTGGAACGAATGAGAATGTTTTCCTCGGCCAAGGCCGGGACGATTTGATCGTGCCAGCACCGGTATTGATCCTCCACCAGCGAGGCGACCACGGAGTGGATGCGGCGCAGCTGTTCGCGTGCACTGAGTCCGTCGATGCTCGATTCGGCGACCCCGGAATCGACTTGCTGCATCAAGCCCGCCACGCGGATCTCGAAAAACTCGTCGAGATTCGAGCTGACGATGGCGAGAAAACGCACGCGTTCCAGCAGCGGGTGCCGCTCGCTTTGCGCCTGCTCCAGCACCCTCCGATTGAATGCCAGCCACGAGAGTTCCCGATTGAAATAGGCCGTGCGGGCAGCCGGCGCCGGAGGGGCGGCCAGGGCAGCGGTCGATTTGGGTCGGGGGCTTTTGGGCATAGACAAGCCTTTGAGCCTACCCCCGGGCTGTTTGTTCGCCAGAAATTATTGGCCGGGATGCGCAATCGTAACAATCCCGCGGCCCGGCGGGGTCCCTCAAAGGGACAGAATGCGCGACCACACCTTGCGCACGGCGGCGGTCTTCTTGACCTCCCAGGCGACCCGATGCGGACCCTTGGCCTCGGGCGTAAACTGCGTGTGGGCGAAAGTTGCCGGCGCGAATGACACGGTGACACGCCCCCGCCGCCACTCAAACCACTCCGGATGCAACAAGACGGCCACGGCCATCGGATCGAACAAACGGGGCAGATGATGCAGCGTGGGCTTGGCCTTGCGCCAGAGTTTGACGGCGCGGGTCAGCAAACGGCCGGTCGCTGACGACGAGTTAAACAACCGGTCGAGCTGGGCGGGGCTGATCGTGCAGGTCATGCCGATGTCCCATGGGATGAAGTCGATGGGCACGCCACTGGCGATCACGCAAGCCGCGGACGACGGGTCGCAATGGATGTTCCATTCCCACATCGCGCGTTTGAATTCGCCGCCCATGACGACGAAACGCGAGACCTTGGCCGCGGCGGCCGGATCCTGCAGCAACAAGGTCGCGAGATTGGTCAGCGGTCCGATGGCGACGGGGGTGGTTTGCGGGTGGGTGTGCAAATGCGCCGCCAGTGCATCGACCGCATGAACTGGGGGCAGTGCAGGCAGGCGGCCGGCCGGCTTGGCGCACGGTCCCTGTGCGATGGGTTCGCGCGACATCGGCCCGTTGGGCATTACTTCCATGCGGCCGGGACCGAGCAGCAGGTGCCCGCACCCGGCGTGCACCGGCACATCGGTGCGATTGTGCAGTTGGAGGAGGGTTTGGGCGAGGCGGGCGCGTTGTTCGGTTTCGCCAAAAACGGTGCTGACGCCCTGCAAATCCAGTTCGGGACTGGCGAGGATCAGTGCCAGGGCGAAAATGTCGTCGGTGTCGTCACCGATGTCGGTGTCGAGCCAGAGAGGCGTGGGGTTAGAGGTTGTTTTTTTCATTTTCCGCCTGAGCCCAAGGACCGACTTGATGATGGGCGCTGCCGTAATTGTGTCCACCGCGCCGCGGCAGAATCCAAGTGCCGGGTTCACAACGCGTGAGGCCGCGCCGACGTCCCGCTACGACCAAACCGGTGTCTTGGAAAATCGTATCGCCGAGTTGCTGGGCATCATCCGCGCGATAGGAGAAAACCACGCCCCGGCGCGGCCGGCCGGATACATTGGCCGGTGAACCGTGCAGAGTCAGGCAGTGGTGAATACTGATCGAACCGGCTTTGGGGGTGATGGCGACGACTTGATCGGGCTGGTCGCGCCAAAGATGCGTGGCGCGGCAGACGCCGTCGAATTTGCCGTTTTCATCGAGATGATTGAGCGGACCGAGCTTGTGGCTGCCCTTGAGCATCGACATGCAGCCGTTTTCCGGGGTCGCGTCGTCGAGATAAACAAAAACGGAAAGCAACGACGTGTTGGTATGCGGATAGAACATGATGTCCTGATGCCAGCCAAACTCGCCGGTGCCTTTGGTGACCGATTTGGTCGCGAGCTTGGAATGCTGCAATTGAATGTCGGCGCCGAGCAGCGGGGTGATGCACGCGACGATCCGCGGATCGCGGGCCAACCGATGAAAGGCCGGGTGGCGCGTTGTGAGTTCCAGCAGGTGCACGGTCTTTGTCTTGATGCCGTCGGCCTCGAGTTTTTGCTGGATCGCCGGCGAGCCTTCGGCGGCGCGCAGTTCCTCAACCTCGGCGGCGGTGAAAATATCAGCGATAACCACGAAGCCGTCGTCGTGGTAGGCTTGCACTTGATCGGGGCTCAATCCGGGGATGGTCACGGTGGACATGATGAGAGAGAATAGTGATTTGTATTGTCGCTTACAATGGAGGCTTTGCCTAATTCATAGCACAAAATGACGAAATCGGTCCGTGCTGCCATTCCGCCCAATCTCCGGCTCCGTTGGGGCGGGCGGTTCGCGTCCGAAGAGGATGTCGCGTGGCACAGCCATGCGGAAATCGAGTTGGTGCTGATCACGGCTGGCGCATGCGACATCAGCGTTGGCACGCACCGTTTGAAGGGAACCGCCGGGGCGATTTTCGTGCTGCCCGCGATTCAAGCGCAATATCAGCACACCCATGGACTCACGCACACCACGTTCATCGGGTTCGATGCGCCGCCCGGGTGGTTTGACGATCGGCCGCGGGTGCTGATGCTAGGGGCCTATGATCCGGTGCAGGTATGGATGGAGCAATTGTGCGACTGGCCAATCTTGCGCCCGGCGCCGGCGCCCGATCTAGCGCGTCAGCTGCTGGAACTGCTGCTCCGGCGGGTGCGCGAATTGGATCGGGCCGAAGGTGCGCCGCGGCATCCGGCGGTGAGCCGGGTGATGGATTGGGTTGAGGCGAATCCGGCGCAGACGGCAACGCTCGATGATTTGGCGCGCATCGCCGGCGTGAGCGCCAGTCATTTGGGCGCGCTGTTTGCGGCCGACACCGGGGGCGGGCCGTTGCAGTATTTGCAGCGCCGCCGGATGGAGCGTGCAGCGTGGTTGCTTGATAATCCTTACCTGCGCGTGCACGAAGTCGCGGCAGCCTGCGGATTCGAGGATGTGAATTATTTTGTGCGGCTGTTTCGCCGGCACCACGGCCAGCCGCCCGGGCGGTGGCGGCGGGTCAAGCCGACCACACGGTCTTGACGTTGACGAAGGCGCGGATGCCCCAGACGCCGAGCTCGCGACCGAATCCGCTCTGTTTGACGCCGCCGAAGGGGAGGGTGGAATCGGAACGCACGGAGGCATTGATGAAGACCATGCCCGCATCGATCAGCGGCGCGAGCTCGCGGGCCCGGCGCCGATCGCGGGTGAAAATCGCGGCGCCAAGACCGAACGGCGTGTCGTTGGCCACGCGCACGGCTTCTTCGTCGGAGCGCACGCCGATGATGGCGGCCACCGGCCCAAACATTTCGTCATCGTAAGCGGGCATGCCGGCCTTGACGCGGGTCAACACTGTCGGCGCATAGAACCAGCCGGGGCCGGGCAGAGGCTTGCCCCCAAGCAACAGCTTGGCGCCGCGGCGGATACTTTTGGTGACCTGGGCGTGCAGTTCGTCGCGCAAATCGTGCCGGGCCATCGGACCGATTTGCGTGCGCTCATCCGTCGGATCGCCCACGCGGTAAGCGGCGATCTGTTTGACCAGTTTCTTTTGGAACTCCGTGCGCACTTTTTGGTGCACAATAAAGCGTTTGGCGCTGACGCAGCTTTGGCCGGTGTTGACCAAGCGCGCGGCGGCGCAGATCTCGGCGGCTTGATCAAGGTCGGCATCTTCCAGCACCAGATACGGATCGCTGCCGCCGAGTTCGAGCACGCACGGCTTGAGCGCAGCGCCGGCTTGGGCGGCGACCTTGCGCCCGGCCTCGGTGCTGCCCGTCAAGGTGACGGCAGCGATGCGCGGGTCCTTGATGAGAGCCTCCACTTCCTTGGACGGAATGAGCAGCGTTTGCATGACTCCGGTCGGCAGGCCGGCGTCGTGAAACACCTGCTCGATCGCCAGCGCGCAACCGGATACATTGGCGGAGTGTTTTAAAATGAGCGTGTTACCCGCCATCAACGACGGAGCCGCGGCGCGGAAGAGTTGCCAGAACGGAAAATTCCACGGCATGACCGCCAGCACCGTGCCGAGCGGTTCGTAAACGACGCGCGCCTGCTTGGGCGCGCCGGTGGGATGCTCGTCGGCGAGAAAGTCCGCGCCGTGCTTCGCGTAATAGTCGCAGACCTTGGCGCATTTTTCGATTTCTGCGCGCGATTGGATGATGGGCTTGCCCACCTCGGCGGTGATCAGATCGGCCAGATCATCGCGTTGCCGCCGCAAGCTGCGCGCGAGGGCGCGCAGGTGTTTGACGCGGGAAGCGGGGGACAACTCGCGCCAGCCCAAGAATGCAGTGTGCGCCTGTTTCAGCGCCGCTTCAATCTGCACGGACGAGTGCGAACCGTAGATGTGAATGCGCTGACCTGTCGCGGGGTTGATGGAGATCAGGGACATGATTCCACTATGTCTGCGATCCGCGAAATCGCCAACGGAAAAGCCGCCGACCCGAAGGCGCGGCGGCTGGAGAATGACGATTTAGACGCTCAGACTGATTCGAGCAGCTTGTTCAAGCGTGCGACCATGGCGGTGGCGTCGTCGAGGAGCCCGGCGCTGATCAGGGCGTTGTCGAGGAGCTGTTCGGCGACCAGCTTGGCCTTGTCCGGATTGGCCGCGTGGAGGGCGTGCAGGTTCTTGAGCACGGCGTGGCGCGGGTTGATCTCGAGATTGACCTTCACCGGGGCGTCGGCGCCGTCCTGTTTCATGGCCTTCATCATGCGGCGCATGTGGGGCGACATCATCTTGTCGGCGCTGGTGGCGAGCACGGGCGAATCGACGAGGCGGTCGCTGGCGCTGACCTCGTCCACGCGGTCCTGGCCGAGTGTGTCCTTGAGCCACTTGGTCAGATCCTTGATCTCGTCCTTGCTGAGGCCACCCTCGGGCTGGTCGAGATCGGAGAGCTTCACGTCCGAATGATCGGCGGCGAGGAGCTTCTTGCCATCGAATTCGCGGACATTGGTCATGACGTATTCATCAACCGCCTCGTAGCAGAAGATCACCTCGAGATTGCGGGCCTTGAACCCTTCGAGATACGGGCCGCTTTCGATGGCGGCGCGATTCGGCCCGACGAGGTAATAGATTTCCTTCTGTTCGCTGTCCATACGGGACACGTAGTCGGCGAACGAGGTGGTTTTGCCTTTCTCGGTGAGCGAGGACTCGAACCGGAGCAGCTTCACGAGCTGGTCCTTGTGGGTGAAATCCATCGCGGCGCCTTCCTTCAGGAAGATGCCGAATTCCTTGTAGAATTCGTTGTAACCATCGACGCGGTTCTTGGCCTCTTCTTCGAGGAATTTAATGAAGCGCTTGGTGATGACCTTGTTGAGCTTTTCGATGAGGGCGCGGTCCTGCATCGTTTCGCGCGAGATGTTAAGTGGCAGGTCCTCGCTGTCGACGACGCCCTTGAGGAAGCGCAGCCACTCGGGCAGCAGGTCCTTGGGCTTGGCGTCGATCAGCACTTTGCGGCAGTAAAGCGAGACACTCTGCTCAAGGCGGGAGAAGCCGAGTTTCTCGGTGTTCTCCTTGGGCACGAAGAGGAGCGCGTTGATGGCGAGCGGGGCGTCGGCCGAGAAGTGCAGGCGCAGGCGCGGCTCGTCGTAGGCGTGGGCCTGGAACTTGTAGAATTCGGTGTATTCCTCGTCCTTGATCTCGTTCTTGTTGCGCAGCCAGAGGGCCTGGATCGTGTTGACGCGCTTGGCGTTGAGATTGATCGGGAAGGAGACAAACGCGCTGTAGCGCTCGAGGATTTCCTTCACTTTCCAATCCTGTGCGAAGTCGCCGGCGTCTTCCTTGAGCTTGATGACAATCTTGGTGCCGCGACGTTCACCGTCGCTTTCCTCGATTTCGTAGCTGCCGGAGCCATCGCTGGTCCACACGTGGCCGGGTTCGTCCTTCTTCCACGAGCGGGAGTAAACCTTGACCGACTCGGCGACCATGAAGGCGGAATAAAAGCCGACGCCGAATTGGCCGATCAGGTTGCTGTTCTTGGCGCCGCCCTCGCTGAGGGCTTTGAGGAAGGCCTTGGAGCCGGAGTGGGCGATGGTGCCGAGATTTTCGATCAGCTCGGCCTTGGTCATGCCGATGCCGAAGTCTTGGATCGTGATCGTCTTGGCCTTGTCGTCGGTGGTGACGTTGACCTCGAGCTCAAGCTTGTCGTCGAAGATGTCCTTCTCGGTCAGCTGCGTGTGGCGCAGCTTTTCCAGCGCATCGGAGGCGTTGGACACCAGCTCACGGACGAAGATTTCCTTCTCCGTGTAGAGCGAGTGGATGACGATATCGAGCAGTTGCTTGATCTCGGCTTGGAACTCGAATTTTTGCGGAGTGGCGGTGGCGTTACTCATGGTTCGGGTTTGAAAACATCCAAAATTTACCGTCTGAGAGGAAAAATCAAGTGAAGGTCCTATCAATTGCTTGGGGACATGAGACATTGTCTTCTGAGAGTAGGGTGTTGTGCTGGCGGACCTATGCGACGCATCGCGAGGCTGATTTCAGCAAAATGAAACGAACTTCCAATCGATGGTTGGGAGCACTGCAGGGCTACAAGCGGCGACTGGGCTACTGCTGGCATCGGTTCAAAATGCAGCATACGCATTGGATCGTCACCAGTGAGTCGGCTGGCGGAGGCTTTGTTGCATATGGCAGCTGGCGTGCGGTGACCCATTTTTCGCGCAATTTTTTGGGGGCGCCGGACGATTTGCGCATCAAACGAAGGTGGCATGGGCAAGTTCCAGCGGAAACGATTCGGCAGCAGGCCAGACGGTTTGGATTGGTGACCATGGCATCCACCCAGCTTCCCAAGGCGTTGCGAGGAACCGCGGTTATGTGGCCGAGCCTTGTCAGGCTTGAAGCGAAGATTGCGAAGACGGCTGAAGCCCGTTGGCAAATGCTAGGCGGGTTGGCAAAGGCTGATTTGCGGCGGATCAAGCGCGAACAATATACGATGGCGGTGCTACCGGCCGTTCCTGCGTTTGAAGAATTCTACGGGCGATTCTACCTGCCAAGCATGCGCAAGCGACATGGCGAGGACGCCTACCTGCACGGGTTTAATGCCGAGTTTAACAAACTCGGTCCAAGCGATGTGATTCTTGAAGTCCGTGCTCCGAATGCTTGCGTGGGAAAAGTGGTGATCTGCGAAGAGGGCGACGGCGTGCGAATGTCACGGCTGGGTTGGTTGGATGGCCGGGATGATATTTATCAGAAGTCGGTGTTGGGAGCGTTGTATTGGTTTTCCATGTAATACGCTTCCGCTAAGGGTTACTCACGCGTTGATTTGGGATCAGTTTCGCCCTACTTGGACGACGGGTTGTTTGCGTATAAACAAAAATGGTTGGGGCGATTGAGTTGGGACAAAAGCGCTTACAATACGTGGAGCGTGATGGCCGATCCATCCCATGAAGTGACTCGCCGATTTTTCGACAATAACGCTCTGATTATCAGAAACGAACAGATGCGATGTTTTGATGTAATCACCAACCGCGCCCGCGAGGAAGTTTATGCCGCGAGCGTCCAACGCGAACACCTTGGTGTATGGCTATCACCCGACCAAGTGTGGCCGAAGCCAAGCTGCTGATCAGACCCGCCGCGCCTCGGGTTTGGGGTGACCGCCGGGGCCCCAACCATCGGTGCGGGTGGAGACGTGGCTCAGCGGCTCAAAACGGTAATCGATTCCATCAGGCGTGACGGTGAAGACTTGAAAACCGAGCCGGGCATCGCCGTCGGACCAGCGGTCCTTCCATTGGGCGAAAGCCGTGGAGGCACCGAAGCAGTAATTCATGCCCTCAAAGTTTAGTGGCGGGCGTCGGCAATGAATGTGGCCGCTGAGAACGTGGGTGACGCCGGCGCTGCGGTAGGCTTCGATGAGTTTGCGGCGGGGCGCGGGCTCGGCGGAAAAATACCAATCCAGATACCCGCTCGGATCGGTGATGTCGCGCGGCGGATCGTCCGGGGTGTCCGTGAACAGCGGATAGTGATTGAGCATCACATGTTGTGCACAGCGGGGCAGGGTGGCGAGGTTCTGCAGCCACGCGTCGAGAGCGCGGGCCGAGGGCAAGGTGGTGTCGGCGATGATTTCGTAGCAGCCACTGAAGCGCACGCCGCGATGCACGAAGCTCCAGGTGGTGGGACCGATTTTATCGCGGTAGGTTTGAAGCTGCGCCTCGGTAACATTGCAGGCGAGGTCGTCGCGATCATCGCGCGCACCCTGCCGATCGGTGTGCTTGTTGCCGGTGTCCATGTTGCCGGGCACGCAATGCCACGGAATGCCCAAGGCATCGAGGGCGGCGCGGCTGCGATCGAATTCGTAAGCGTGCAGATTGCCGTCACGGGTGATATCCCCGCCGACGAGCAGGAGATCGGGCGCCAGCGCCCTGATTTGCTCGGCGGCAGTTTCCCAGTTTTCGCCGAACGCGGGATTGAACCGATAGGATTCGGTCGAACCCAGATGAATATCGGTGACGTGAACGAAGCGCCAAGTATCGGAATCTGACATCGCGTTCACTCTGAGGGCTGGGACTTGCGGCCGGCGAAGGTCACGCTGTGCAGCTCAAGACGCGTGTTGTCTTCGATATCGAACAGCACTTCGAATTTGCCACCGTCCCAGACAAAGTCTTTGCGCAGATTGTCCCACGAGGCGTAAGCCGCATCGCCGGTCACGCGGATTTGCCGCCAACCGGAAACCTTTTCGACTTGGCGCACCTTGGCGATGAAATCGGACAGCCGTCCCTTCGTTTTGACGACGTGCAGTTGCAGTTCGCCGGGGGCCTCGTTGCGCGCTTGCTCGAGCAAGTCGTCCTGTGCGGCCACGGCACCGGTGGGACCGAGACCGAGCAGGGCGAACAGCAGGAATAAGCGCAGGGTCGTCATCGTTGATCGGCCTCGTCTTCCTCGATGGGTTCGACGTGGGCGAGTTGGTGATCGGCGTCACGGCGCGGTCCGCGCATCACGCGGGCGATGCAGAAGACAAACAGGGTCGTGACGAAGCCGACCGAGAGCAGCATGTTGATCCATCCTCCGGTAGTCATGGCAGGTCCTTAGTCGTTGGTTGAATTCTGCCGGTTCCAGTTCTTTCCGGCGATGTTGACGAGAATCAGGGTGAAAACGCTCATGATGAGGATCCAGCCGACGCTCAGGCGGGCGACGTAGCTGGGCGCCTGGCCTTCGCCGCCGATGAGATCGCGCACGTAACCGGTGGGATTGAACTGCGGATCACTGAACGAGTAGTTCCAGCCGAACACGTTTTGCAGCATGAAGAGGGTGAAAATGATCAGCAGAAACGCCGGGGTGACGAACTTGATGATGAATTTGAAGATGTCGGGAATGCGCATCTCGGCGCCCTCGTGGGCGATCTCCCAGCCTTTCTTGATGCCGAGCCCCCAGCCGAAGATGATGACCAGAATGGTGGCCTGCACGAAGAGCATCACGGTGCCGACCCAGAAATCGATCGTGTCGAGCGCCTTAAGGTCCTTCGAGAAATACCAGATGAACATCGTGCCGATGGCGGTGACGAACCCGAGCAGCGCGACGGACTGCTTGCGGTTGATGTTCAGGCCTTCCTCGAGAAACGCGATGCCCGGTTGCAGCATCGAAAGTGAGCTGGTGATCGCGGCAAGGAAGAGCAACAGGAAGAAAATTGAGGCGAAGATCTGCCCGCCGGGCATGTGGGCAAAGACTTGCGGCAGCACGTTGAAACCGAGGCCGAACGTGCCTTGGCCGACGATGCCCGCCGCACCGAGAAAGATGAATGCCGCCGGCACGGTGATGAGGCCGCCGAGGCCGACTTCGCAAAATTCATTGGCGGCCGAGGCGGTGAGTCCACTGAGCACCACGTCGTCATTGCTGCGCAGGTAACTGGCGTAGGTGATGATCACGCCGAAACCAACCGACAGCGAAAAGAAGATCTGGCCGGCGGCGGCGAGCCAGAGCTGCGGATTGCGCAGGCCGGTGGCGATGTCCCCAGGATTCCACAAATAGCCAAGACCGGCGATCACGTTTTGGTCGGGTTTGGTCGGGTCGGGCGTGCCGAGCGTGAGCACCCGGGCCAGAATGATGATCGCGATGACGATGAGCGCGGGCATCGCGAACTTGCACACGGTTTCGATGCCTTTGGAGATGCCGCGATAAATGAAATAGAAGTTCAGCACGTAGACGATGAGCACGAAGATGCCCACGTCACCGAGACCGAAGTGGATGGCCACACCGTCGGAGCTGGCGCCGGTGAACTGGCCGAAGAACGCGCCGTAATCCATGCCCTCCATGCTCATGCGCCCGGTGAACGCGTTGAGGGCGTAACCGAGGCACCACGCCTCGATGTAAACGTAATACATGTAGATGCACACCGGCACGATGAAGCCGATGACACCGAGATATTTCCCCCAAGGCTTGTTGAGGATGACTTGGAAAATGCCGGAAGTGGAGTGATAGCCGGCGCGGCCACCATATCGTCCCAGGGTCCATTCGACCCAGCAAATCGGAATGCCGATCAGCAGCAGCGAAATGAAGTAGGCGATCATGAAGGCACCGCCTCCATATTGGGCCGCGAGGCCGGGAAACCGCAGGAAGTTTCCCAAACCCACGGCGCTGCCTGCCACCGCCAGAATTACACCCAGACGTGAACCCCACGCTTCTTGTGCTTTACCCATGGGACGCCATCAAGACGGTGAATCCGGGGGGCGGCAAATCCCAAGTTGGCTATTTTCTCCCCTGCGTGGCCGGATCGAAAATCGGTTTGCTATGACCCAACGCGCGCGTCTTCGTAACCGCCACGCGCACGCCAGCGCGCCGACGCATGAAACAGGATTCCATTTCGACGGTCCGCGCCCCCAGTCTGGCAGAATCGTTGGTGCCGGTGTTCAGCCTGGTGGTGTTCCTCGCCGCCGCGGTGATCAACCTGAACGACCTGCCGCAGATTCCGCTGGTCACGCCGCTGCTTGAGGGGTTGGCGCGCCTGCCGTATCTCGGCGGCGCACTCCAGGCTTCGGTGCCGGTGCATATCCCGCTGACCGGCGCGACGATCGTCGCCGCTTTGATGGCGTTGCGACTGGGGTGGAAGTGGCGGGAGATCGAAGAGGGCTTCAAGGAAGGCATCATGCTTTCGCTGGGCGCGGTGTTGATCCTGCTCGTGGTTGGCATGCTCATCGGCACGTGGATCGCGTCCGGCGTGGTGCCAATGATGATCGTGTATGGACTGAAGTTGCTTTCGCCGCATGTGTTCCTGTTTGCCGCGTGTTTGATCTGTGCGATCGTCGCGCTGTCCACCGGCAGTTCCTGGACGACGGCAGGAACGGTCGGCATTGCGTTCATCGGCATCGGCGGGGCGCTGGGCGTGCCCTTGCCGATGGTGGCGGGGGCGATCATTTCGGGGGCGTATTTCGGCGACAAGATGTCGCCGCTTTCGGATACGACGAATCTCGCGCCAGCGGTCTCAGGCTCGGAGTTATTTGAACACGTGCGGCACATGGTAGGCACCACCTTGCCGAGCTTTGTCCTGGCGCTCATACTCTACTTGGTCATCGGGTTGAATTACGGTGGCGAGGCGCACATGGAGGCGGTGGACACGATTGTGCAGGGCATCACCAACGGGTTCAGTATTTCGCCGTGGCTGTTCGTGCCGCCGATCCTTGTCGTGGTGATGGTGATCATGCGGGTGCCGGCGCTGCCTGCCCTGACCGTGGGCGCAGTGGTCGGGGCGATTATTGCGAGCATGTTGCAAGGCGTGTCATTCGCGCAGATCCTCGATGTATCCTACAATGGTTTCGTGTCCGCCACCGGCGTGCCGGCGGTGGATGACCTGCTGACCCGAGGCGGCATGTCGAGCATGTATGGCACGATCGGGATCATCCTTTGCTCGATGTGCTTTGGCGGGATCATGGAGCGTAGCGGCATGCTCGAACGCATCGCGGTGGCGGTGCTCGGCCTGGCCCGCGGCACCTCCGGTTTGATTCTGGCCACCTTGGGCACCTGTCTTGGCATCAACGTGATCGCGCCGGATCAATATCTTTCGATCGTGGTGCCGGGCCGCATGTATCGCAGCGCCTATGCCCGCGCCGGCTTGCATCCGAAAAACCTCTCCCGGTGTTTGGAAGATGCGGGCACGCTGACCTCGCCGCTCGTGCCGTGGAATTCCTGCGGCGCGTATATGTATGCGACTTTGGGCGTGTTTCCCTTCGCCTATCTGCCGTTTGCGTTTTTTAACCTGATCAATCCGCTCGTTTCCGCGTTTTACGGTTTCACCGGCTGGACCATTGCAAGGATTGAACCGGTGCGGGTTGAAGAACTTCGCGGGCAGAAGCAGGTCTGAGCATTGAGTCTGGCCAAAGGACCGCACCCGGTTTTGATCCCCTTCTGTTGAACACTTACGATCGTCATCTTCTGCGTGAATGGCTGCAGATCCTCGGCCTCGTGCTTGCGGCCATGATCGGCCTGCTGTTCGTGCAGGTGCTGTATGACGACTTTCGCATGCTCAACGATTTTGGTGCGAAGGGCGCGGATTTTTGGCTCTATTTGTTTGTGACGCTGCCGGGCTTCCTGGCGATCGTGCTGCCGGTGGCGCTCCTGATTTCGTTGCTCTACACGCTGGGAAAATTGCATCGCGCCAACGAGCTCATCGCGTTGCGCGCGGCCGGGGTGGGCATCATGCGCATCACGGCACCGATCTGGGCAATCGGGGTGCTGGCCTGTGGTCTGACTTGGTATCTCAACGCCAGCGTGGTGCCGTGGTCAGTCGAGGCATCGCGTTCATTGCGGGAGTCGCTCGCCTTTCGCCAGCAGTCGGAGACCATGCCGGAGGATCGCATCGGCGCCGTGCCGAGCGTGGCCTTCGACAATCGCGCGGTGCAGCGCATGTGGTTCATGAATCGCTACAGCCAGTTCACACAAAAGGGCTACGGCGTGATGGTGTCGGAGCTTGATGACGATCGGCGGGAGGAACGTCGCATTGTGGCCGAAGAGGCTTTCTATGACCGCGAGAAAGCGGGTTGGCTGTTCGTGGATGGACAGGAACTCGTGTTCAACCCGGCCACGGGCGAGATGATCGAACCGCGGCCGTTTTTCCGACGTTTTGTGCCGCACTACAGTGAGGATCCGCGCCTGATGCTGATCATCGACCGCCGGCCTGCCGATCTATCTTTTTTCGAACTGGGCCGGCTGGTGAATTATTACGCGGTCGATTCCAATCCCAAGGGCCTGGCCTATGCGGTGCGCTATTTCAGTCTGTTGGCCGACACCTTGGGGCCGTTGATCGTGATCGCCCTGGCGGTGCCGTTCGCCGTGTCCGGCGTGCGGGTGAATCCGGCGGTCGGCGTGTCCAAATCCATCGGACTGTTTTTTCTCTATTACGTGTTGATGAACGTGGCGACCTCGCTCGCCACGAAGCAGGTGCTCGACCCGGCGGTGGCCGCGTGGCTGCCCAACGCCGGCATGGCGTTGATCGCGCTGTGGCTGTTTGCGCGGCTGCGGTGATTCAACCGCCAAACCAGCTCATCACCATGTCCTCGATGCGATGCCACACGGCGTTGCTCGGCCAGAGCAGGATGATCCAGATGGCGATGCAGTTCAGCCAGCTCAGAAACACCGCGGCGCTGGCCATGTCCTTGACGCGTTTGGCGAGCGGATGCTTTTCGGGACGAACGTAATCGATGGTCCACTCGATCGCGGAGTTGAGCAGCTCGACAATGATGATCAGAAACAGCGAACCGATCATCACTGCCGTCGAGACGGCATTGACGGGGAGAATGATCGCGAACGGCGTGAGCAGGATGACGAAGAGCAGATCTTCGCGAAACGACGGTTCGTGTTTCAATGCCGCGAAGAAGCCCTCGATCGAGTAGCGCACCGATGCGATGAAATTGCGGAAGCTCCGGCGTTTCAGGTCGGCATTGTCGGACTCAGGGCTCACGGGGAGAAAGAAGAACGGACGTTGATCCGGCTAAAGCTTAAAACGCTGCGATCAATTGGGCGGGGTCGGTTTGGTAAGTTTGAAATCCGTGAAGTCGTTGTGAATGCCCTCATAGGGCTTGTCCTGTTTGTAGATTTCGAGGATGCGGCCGTGTTCCTGGTCGCTGGTCGGGAATATAAGCGGGGGCTCTCCTTTCAGAAAAATAGCCGTATAGGCCCGGCGGCGATCAGTCAGGCGGCGGATGACAATCATGGCGCGAGAAGATTCAGCCGGGTTGGGGCATTTGGCAAGCGGGGCAGAGCGGAAGTATGACCCGGAGACGGCAAAGCCGGGCTCGACGCGGAGGCCACGAAGCGCAAGGTGATCCGCTGACATGAGAAAGCCCCTCTTTGCCCTGCTGATTTTGGTGACGGTCCTTGGCTTATGCGCCCAAGCAAACGAGTCTCCGCGGCGCACGCTGCTGGTTGAAGTTCGCGACATTCCTGCGGATGAACAGGCCGGTGAAGGCGTGTTTGCCTACAACGATTACAATCGCAAACGCATCGTGAGCCTGGTGCGCAATCATGCGATGATTCTCGCCACGCCCGAGGAGGCGGCGGCGCTGCGCGACCAGGGGTTCTCCGCCGAGGTAATCATGGAGAGCGATGACGAATTGACGCTCTACCGCCGGGCGCTTTACGGCCCGACGCTCAAACCGGATCCGGTTTATCACACGTATGATCAGATCCTCGCCCGGGCCGCGGCCTTGCAGGCCGCGCATCCGGAGCTGATCCAACGATATCCCATTGGCGAAACCACGCAGTTTGGCCGGACAATCTATGCGTATCGCCTTTCCAATGACGCTACGGTGGCGCAGGACCGGCCGGCTGTGCTGTTCAACGGCTGTCATCATGCCGACGAGGTCTTGGGCGCGGAGATCGTGCTCGCGTTGATGGAGAAACTGGTCGCTGGTTACGGTTCCGATCCGCAGGTCACCCACTGGCTGGACACGCTGGAGATTCACCTCGTGCCGGTCGTCAATGTCGACGGCCATCATTACGTGCTATCCGGCCACGATCCGCGCTGGCGCAAGAATGCCCGTGACGTCAACGGCGACGGGATCACCGGGGTGTTCCCTGAGGGCGTGGATGTGAACCGCGGTTACAGTTTCAACTGGGCGATGGGCGGCACCAGCGACCCTGGGGGCGCGAGCTTCCGCGGGGCGCATTCGTTTTCCGAGGCGGAAAACCGCGCGATGCGCAACCTGGCCGACATGCGCCAATTCGTGCTTTCGATTTCCTATCACAGCCAGGGCGAGGTGATTTTTTATCCGTGGACGTGGAATGGCATGGCGGCTCCCGACGACAAGGTGATCAAACGCATCGCGACCGATGTGGCCGGGCGCATCGCGCGCATGGACGGGGAGGGCACTTATGCGATCGCGCCGGGCGGCCCGTCGAGTCAGAGCTATCCCTGGTTTTACGGCCGGCGCGGGGTGATTGATATGATCATCGAGACGGGCAAGGGCTCGCACTTGTTCCCGCCGTCGGACGTGCCCGGCATCTTGGCGGAAAATCTGAAGGGCACGGCGGCGGTCTTGGACAACGCGGCCGGTCCGGGTCTCTCGGTCAAGGTTACCGATGCCGGCACCGGCGCGCCGCTGTCCGCCGAGGTTTGGCTGCCGCGCATCGACAACGAAACGGTCGATCGCCGCCACAGCGATGCGCAATTCGGCCGGGCCCGCCGGCTGTTGGATCCGGGTGAGTATTACCTCGTGGTTTCACGCGAAGACTACGAAACCGTGGTGCTGCCAGGCGTAAGCGTCGCGGCGGAGGGCTGGACCGAGTTGGAAGTGAAACTGATCCGACGCTGAGCTTGAGGTGATGCCTGCGATGAGTGATCCCGCTTTGACTTGGAATCCTGCATTGGGTCTCTGCCGTCAGGAGGCGCCGGGACACACTGCGCCGGTGGCGGATTTGCCCGCCGTGCACAACGGTGTGGTCACGGCGACGCATCTTTGCGTGCTCGCGCAAAAGGGCCTGCTCGACGAGGCGCAGGCACTTGCGGCGTTGCGTTCGTTTCGGGCGATGCAACAGGGCCCCGGGACCGAACGCGCGGGCTGCCTGCGCTGGTATTGGGAGGAGTCGCAGCCGGTGGACACGAACGCGTCATTCTTCATCGGCCTCTGCCTGCAACTGCTTTATCTTGCGGAAGGGACCAAGCTGACCGAACCGGTGCGGGCGGCGATTCGCGAAATCGTCGAGGGGTTGGCGGTCTGGTTTGAACACGAGTTGATCGCGGCGCACCCGCGCTATCCAAACAAGTGCATGGGTGATCTGGTCTGCGGCTGGCTGGCTGCCGGCGTGCTCGGCCGGTCGCCATCGGAAAAACTGCAACAGACCACGCGCGAGTGGTGTGATTACTGGGCGGAATCGCACTGGGGTTGGGGCGAACACATGAGTGACATCTACACGATGGTCTTGCTCACCGAGCTCTCGGCGGTGCTGTTGTTTTGTCCCGATCTGCCCCCGGACATCCGCGCGCGCTTCAAGCGTCACTTTGATGAGCTGTTGCGCATTGAGGACAGCTATCGCCGCGGCCCGCGGGTGCCGGTGATTCGCAGTTATGCCTTTACCGAGTCGCCGCCAGTGATGCCGTTTCGCGGGTTCATTTGCGACGCTTTCACCGAAAGCGACTCAGGGGGCGGCCGGCATCCCGCGATTGCGGTTCGCATTCAAGCGGCGGTCTTCGGCGTGTGGTTTCAACGCGCGGGTTGGAACGTCTTGGCGCCGGCGGAAGAGGTTTTGCCCGAATGGGTGGAAACGTCGTGTCGTGAAGGCGCCGTGGCGCGTGCGCTGGTGCGGAACAACCTGCGAATCGGCGCCATGTCGCACTATCCGATCATGGCGGGGGTGGATCATCCGACATGGGGTCTGTCATGGCAGACCTTCCCGGCTGCGCTCTGGCGGCCGCAGGGGGATTGGGCGTTTTGGCGTTGGACCACGCGCGAAGGCGATCGTGTGCGGGCGCATCCCGCGCTCGACAAACACAGCGCCTATCTGGGGAATGCCCTGTCGGCGCAAGTGGATCCGCCCCCGTTGCCACGCATGACGTCAACGCTTTCCCCGGCGGGGCATTTGGTGATGGAGCGTGAATTGCCCCTGCCCGGTGCCGTTCGATGGGACGAAGTCGAAGACGCGTTTTGTCTGTTGGAATCCGATGCGGTGGTGCGCGCGGAAAAGAACGCGCTCGAATTACGCTGGCCCGATGCCGTGGTGCGCGTGCGCTGGCTGGGCGATGCGCCGATCAGCTGGGAGCCGGCGGCGCGAGGCGGGCGTTGGGTAGTGCGCTATTCGGCTGAGCAATTGACCGGACGCGCTGAGCTGACCCATCGCTGGGAGTTACAAGTGGGTTATTGCTAACGGCGCACCGATTTTGGCAGTGCGGTTATCTGATCAGCGTCTCTGACCATGACATGGGTTTGGTAGTAGTATTTTTCTGTGCGATAGCCGCCGAAGTTGAACCAGATTTTTACCCGTTGGGCAGTGCCGATTACGCGAATGGTTTTCCCTTTGAAATAGTCGATGGGATCAGCGCCGAATTTGCGCCAGAGCTCACGTCGCACCGCCGGCGGTATTTCCACGGAGAGATTGCGCTGGTCGCGATAATCGGCCTGCGAATTCAAATAGACGTAACCCTTGTCCTCGCCGGTGGCTTGGACGGTAAACGTAAAGACACCGTCAACACCCGCAGGCGCGGCTGCCGCCGCAGCCATGACCGCCTGTTCTGGGGATATTCGCCCGGCGGTCTGGCAACCGCTCATGGCGGCCAGCAGAATCAACGCCCAAGTTAAAGAAGACAGAGAACGGCTCATTTGCTGGCGAGTTTCAGGCCGATGATGCCTGCGATGATCAGGCAGATGCACAGCAGTCGCACGAGCGAGGCGCTTTCGTTGAACCAGAGCATCCCCGCTATCGCGGTGCCCACCGCGCCGATGCCGGTCCAGACCGCGTAGGCCGTGCCGATTGGCAGCGTGCGCGCGGCAACCGCCAACAGCCACATACTGATCGCCATCGCGGTGATGACGCCGACCGAAGGCCAGAGTTTGGTAAACCCATGCGTGGTTTTCAGACCGGCGGCCCAGACGATTTCAAAGGCCGCGGCGACGAGGAGAATGAGCCAGGCTTGCATGATTCAGCGGACGCCGCCCATCAGGCGTTTGACTGCCGGAACCAAGAGCAGCAACACGGCGGTGGCGCCAAACACGAACCATGCCTGATCCCGGAAGAACACGGCCAGCCCGCCGTCCACGCTCTCACGACCGAAGGTGCGGGCGAGCCAGCCGGAAAGGAAGTTGCCGATGGAGGTGGCGAGAAACCAGCCGCCCATCATCATGCCGACGAGCCGGGCCGGGGCGAGTTTGGTCACGGTGCTCAGGCCCACGGGACTCAGGCACAGCTCGCCGATGGTTTGCAGGAAAAACAAACCGATCAGCCACCACGGGCTGACCAATCCTTGATCCGCCAGGCGTGCAGCGGGGATCATCAACGCGAATGACAGGCCGACGAAGCCGAGGCCGAAAGTGAATTTCATCGGGCTTGAAGGCTGGTTCTTTCCCATTCGCGTCCACAGCCACGCGAAGATCGGCGCGAGTGCGATGATGAAGAGCGAATTGACCGATTGATACCACGATGACGGAAAGTTGAATCCGAACAGCGTGTTGTCGGTATAGTCGCGGGCGAACAGATTGATGGAGGAGCCGGTCTGTTCAAACACGGCAAAGAACACGATGTTGGCGGCGAAGAGCACGAAAATCGCGGCCACGCGACGCCCTTCGACTCCACCGCGAATGGCATAGGCCGTCACACCGGCGATGATGACCGCTGCGAGCAGCCACATCAGCGCTGGCACGCGGTTGCTGAGCCAAACCAAACCGCCCAGGGCCGCAACGAAGAGCAGGGATTGGCCGAGATGGCGCCACTTGGCTCGAGTGGAAATCGGCGGACCGTCGCCCAGACCCGCAAGCCCGCGCATGTTGCGCACATAGGTGATCAATCCCAGCGTCATGCCGATGCCGGCCAGGGCGAAGGCCCAGTGCCAGCTGTGGTGGGGATCGAAACCACGCGCCGCCAGCCAGTCTTTGAACCATGCATGCTGTGCCAGAAATCCTGTCATCAACGGCGCGATGAAGGCGCCGATGTTGATGCCCATGTAGAAAATGGAGAAGCCGGCGTCGCGCCGGTCATCATCCTGCGCATACAAACCGCCGACCATCGAACTGATGTTGGGTTTGAGCAGGCCGGTGCCCAAGGCCACCAACACGAGCCCGGTGTAAAAAGTGACGGTGGAATTCAACGCCATCGTGAAGTGGCCCGAGGCGATGATAATGCCGCCGATGAGCACGGTCTGGCGTGCGCCGATGATCCGGTCGGCGATGTAGCCGCCGATGACCGAAAGCATGTAAACGGCCATCGTGTAATAGCCGTAAATGAGCGTGGACTGCTCGATGCTAAACCCGAGTCCGCCTTCCGCGGCAGCGGTCGTCATGAACAGCACGAGCAGGGCGCGCATGCCGTAATAGGAAAAGCGCTCCCAGAGTTCCGTGAAGAACAGGGTGCTGAGGCCGCGGGGATGGCCGGCTTTGCGCGGATCGGCCATTGGCACGGCGGGTTCAACCGGGACCGGCGGAGGGTGGAAACTCATCGAGAGCGGAGCTTGGCGCATGCCCCGCGGCGGGCAACTTTCAAAACGCGCCGTTCAGCGCTTCCGGCCGTAGCGATACAGAAGCGGTTCGAGCATGCCGAATTGATCGGTCAGCAGACCCTCGTAACCACAAGGCCGGTCATCCCAGTAGCGCCAATCCACGCCGCTTTTGTTGCCGCCGAATACGAGCGCGCCGGCAAAGCCATCGCACATTTCGAGCAGCAGGCGGTCCGCCTCGGCCGCAAAGCCACATTGGTATAGCGCCATGACGAAATGCCGGGCCTGGGAAGTCGTGCGTCCGCCGTTTTGATAATAGCCGAACGGAAAGCCTTGCATGATATCCGCCAGATCCTCGTCAGGCACGCACCAGAGATTGGCGGGCAAGCCGTAGCGGGCCGACGGCACGGCAACCTTCTGCATCTCGGCCAGCAAACGCGCGCAAATGTCCTTCGCTTGGTCGACGGGAACCAGCCCAGCGGTGATCGCACAGCCGTTGACCATGAGAAACGCGTGATCGTGCAGTTTGTCGTCCTGGCAACGCCAGCCGGCGAGCCAACCGGTCGTTGGGTTGAGAAACGCCGGCAAATAATTTTGCTTCAACCGTTCGGCCCACTCGGCGAGCACGGAGGACTCGTGGTTGAGAGCGTGCCGCGCGAATACGCCGGCGAGTTTGACGAGCGCGGGGTAGAGGATCGCGTTGGCGAACGCGTCCTTCCAGCCGAACGAAGTCACATCAAACCAGCAGGTGCTCCACTGGCCGGTGCCGCTCACGCCGGTGCGCCATTTGCTTTCGATCAAGCCATCGCCGTCGAGATCACGCGCGCGCATAGCGGAGAGCCGCGTGCGAATGCGATCGAGGCGGGATTGGAACCATTCCTCGGTGGCGGCCTGCTCAAGATAATCAGCCAGACCGCGCAAGACCGCGGCGCCCGTCATCAGGTATTCGTCCTGTGCGTCGTGGATCGCGCCGTTCTCAACGATGCGGCCATCCGCGTAGCTTTGACCACCGTCCAGCCAGCGCTCGAGCGAAAGCCGCACCAACTCGTGTGCGGCAAAGCCGGGCAGCGGTTCGCCCAGTTGGAAGTAAAACGCGGTCCACGTGTCCATCGAGATGGCGCAGGGCATTGAGGCGCCGTTGTTGCTGAGGGTGGCCATTTCTGGCCGGTAGGTCAGCGCGGTGAAATAGGTGCGGTGTAACGCCCGCTTCGCGACATCCGGGGCGTCGTCGCGCAGTGTGACCGGGGGGGCCACCGGGCGGATGGTAATCCGCGCTTCGTGTCGGCCGGCGGTGAGCAGATAGGTGCCGTGGGGCAAGGCGCGTTCGCCCAGTTTCAATTCGAGCGTATTGAAGTCCTGCGTGCGCCAGGCGTCGAAGCGCGCGGTCACGGCGGGCGAGTCGCTCTCCACTTGCAGCGTGCCGAAGCGCGGAAGGTTGATCGCGAGCGGCAGCGGCATAATGCCCGCTTCGCCTTCCTGCGTGATGCGCCCGATGGCGTGGGCCGGCGTGACGGTATTGCGTGTAGCGATGGTCCAGACCGAACTAAACCACGCTTCGGCGTCGGTGGCGCTTTCACGCGTTGCCTGTAGCTCAAGCCCGTCGGCATTGGCGGTCCAAACCAACTGATAATGCTGTCCGTCACTGGTGAAATCGTAGGTCACCTTGTTGGCGCGGACTTCAACTGTGCCCGCGACATCGAAGCGCACCGCTCCGGACATGGCTGGAACTTGACCGATAACCTGCAATGCGGGTCCTTGACGAAACGAACCCACGCCCGTGTTCAAGGTGTTAGTCGAAACCAAGACGGGATCTTCGCCGGACAGACTCAGATGAGAGAAACCCGGCCGTGAAAGCGAGAAGGCCACCGAATAGCCTGCGGTGTCAAAGCGCACCGAGCCATCGACCACGAATACTTTCACGCCGGTCGGTTGCGCCTCAATGTCGAGCTGGGTGCGGCGCAGCGTGCGTTCGCGGGCCGGGGGCAACGGCGAAAGCAATTCGCCTTCGAGCACGCAGGCGCCTTCTGCGACACCCCAAGGCACCCAACCTTCATCAATCCCGCAGCCGCGCAGCTCGATGATGACGCCATCCGCGACCATCGGTTCAAATTCATGCCAGGCAATTTCACCTTTGGCGGGGCAGGGCAGGTCGCGTTTGGCGCAGACTTCGCGCCATTGACCGTCCCTATGTGCAAGCAATCGAAACGAGGTGACCCAATCCTCGTTTTTGTGACTGCCGCAATTGTGATAGCCGGGAGTGCTGCGCAGGCCGAGCCGGTTGAGGCGGGCCTGACCGGGCAATCTCACCACGCGGGAGTGGATGATGCGACGATCCGCTTCACTGGCCTCGTGGGACGACGGTGTCGTCCATACCGCGCGCGGTTCAGACAACGCGGTGTTAAAGGACATGTCGCCCATGGGCGGTGCGACATCGGATAGCTGGAGCAAATCAACGATCATGGGCGGCCATGAAGGGCCATGCGGATAAAAAATAAAAGCACCGAATCATGTATTTTCGGTGCAATAATTGTATTAAATGGGAATTGGAGATATCTATTTATTCCGGGATATTCTCATTCTGTGTCCTAAATGGGAATAGTGGCGAAATGGGTTTATCTCGGATTCAGACCGGTTTGATGACGAAAGTGATGACCGCCTGCGTGATCGGTGTCGTGGGACTGAACGCGAGGCGCACCGGATGCGGGGGCTGGTTGATGGTGTCCCGGCTGAGCTGTAGCGCCACGCTGCTCGCGGAATGATCGACCAGAATCGCGCTCGTTCCATCGCTTAGGCGGACCCCGTTGTGTTCCTCGTGAATTTGAGCAGGGGTGATGAGGGCACTCTCAAAAGTCGTCGGGGCGGAAAACTCCACCGTATCCGTGATGGTGAGACAACCTTCGCCGGTGCGATCGAAAATGAATTCGCGTTCGAGTTTGCGCAGCGTGGGCACGTCATAGGCGCCTTTGAGATTGAGCACCATGCGATCACGCGAGTCGGTGAATTCGGTCAGGAGGGTGGGCGCTTGGAAAGTCGGGCCGACTTCCTGCAATTGCCCGCCAATGCGCGGGACAGGATGTCCATAGGAGTTGAGCAGCTGGCTTTCGTAACGCTGCTTGCTGAACGTGCGCATGCTGTAAACCTCAAGCCCGGGATCGTAGATGAGTGATTTGCCATCCAGCAGCACGACGAAGGTGCCCAGATCGTTGTGGTTGTGATTCACGCCGTTGTTGCCGCCGAGGAAGGTGGCGGAGAATCGGCGCGGAGCATCCGGCGCCGAACGGCAGATGAGAAAATGGGATGGGGCGAAAAAATCGCGCAACGCGGCGGCAGGGCGGCGGCGCAGCGGCCGGCGGGGATCCCGGGTGCGGAACATTATCATCAACAGAACGTCCGCGAATTGCAGTTTGTCTCCGGCAAAGACATCGAAGTCGTGCGGCTCCGCCAGCTCGTCGGGTGTGGAGTCCACGCGGTTGTCGAGCCAGGAGCGCGCCCACTCGAGCGGCTTGGCATCAAGCAGACAGTCGCAGAACGCGGGATAAATGCCGGGCTGAACCTCCGCGCGATCCGGGAAGCGCGCGATGCGGCGCGCCTTGGGGTTGTCCAGCAGATCACTAGCGCCGCCGGTGCCTTGGCGCAGGATTTCAGCCAGGGTGAAGTAATGCGAAACGCCGTAGCTCCAGTAGCTGACCCCCTCGGTGCAAAGACCGTCATCGGCGAAGCCGTCGGTGAAGTTGTAGATGAGCGATTCGGTGAACGCGAACCACCAGGCGCGATCCTCGCGCTCGGGCAGGATGGCGGCCGCGGCTTGCGCGTAACAGCTCAGACAGACCGAGTTCCAGTTATGTTTAACGATCAGCCACCAGTCCAGGTTTCGCCCGGCTTCGACCCGCGAGCGCAACGCGCCGAAGAAACGCCGGTCGAGTTCGCGACGAAGGTAAGCTTTGAAATCCGCGGAGAGTTTGTCGCCGAGCAGGTAGTGGGTGAGCGCGAAGGCGACGGCGGTGTGGCACGAAGCCAGGTCGTTGTCGTGTTCTTCGCCGCGAAAATTCTTTCGCTCCAGATCGTTGTTGGGGTGGATCCAGGTGCCGAGTTCGCCGAGCGCGCGCGCGTCCGACTCGATGACGCCGAGGAATTCGCCCGTGTTGCCAATGACCTCGGCGATGAGCAAGACGGTCTGCCGCTCGCGCACGAGCGGCATCAGCGCGTTGATTTCGGTCACGCTTTTTTGGTCGAGACAGCGCTCAAACGCGGCGTTGTCGAGTGCCGGGCGGGGCTGGGCGGCGAGTTCGCGGGCCCGGGCCAGGATGCGCCGTCCGAACGGATCATTGCGCCACTTATCCCAGGCGGTGCGATCAGTGGCGGGCGGCCCGAACGCAAAGTTTTCGGCGGGCATCAAGGCAGTGAGGGCTTTGACCCGCTCGGGCGCGGGGCAAAAGGTTTCGCCGGAGGGCAAGTCGAAATTGAAATCGTAGGCTCCCATGCCGCGAGGCTCGCCGTGATGTCGACCGATGGCAAGCCGACCGGTGGTGATGACGCAAAGTTCGTGTCATTGAAGGGGGCATTGACAATCTCTGGCATCCCTCAAGCTGTTGGCGCGTCGTGTTTCGACTCTTTCGCACCAATCCACGTTATGTTCACCTGGCGCTCGCCGGAGCGTTGCTCTTTGCGCCCGGTAGGTTGACTGCCGAACCTACGGCCAAGGCGGCCGGTTGGGATTTGCTGGGCCAATTCCTTTACCGCGATGCGGCGGAGGCGTTTGCGCAGGATCAAGCCGGCGGCCGGTTGCGCGATCTGGGGCTCGCGGCGGCGATCCTGAACGAGCCGCCGGTCACCCCGGGCAAGATTGAGCAGGCCGGGGCGTTGCTGCGCGAGGTCGCGGCGGGTGGCTGGGACGATGAAGGCAGTTATGCCCGTTACTTGTTGGCGCGCATCAAACAAGTGCATCTGGGGGCACCGGTCCCGGAAGTGGAGGAAGCTTACCGGGAGTTGATCACGACGGTGCCTGAGAGTGCATCGGCCCAGTTGGGGGCCGTGCAGTTGTCCTTGCTGCTCTTGTATCAGCGTTCCGATCTGGCCGTGCCGGCACGGATTGTCGCGGCCGCCGAACTCGCCCCGGTCGCAGGCCATGCGCGTTTGCCGGATATCGCGGCGACTTATTTTCAGCAACTGGCCGTGGCCGCGATGTATTATGGCATCACCGACGAGCGGGTGCTGGGTTGGCTGAAATCGGCGCATGCCCTCGGCCTTTCGAATCAGCTCGATCAGAGCACGCTGAGTTTGCAGGTGGCGGAGACGGCCCGGGCCCTGCGGCAGCGCGCAACGGCGGTGGACTATTATCAGCGGTTTCTCGCCACCGCAGCGTCGACGGATCCGCGCTATTTCACGGCCGAGATGCGCATGCGCGAATTGCAGCCGGAGGGATCGCAATGAAGCGGGTCGGAGTTTTTGGCCGCAATGTGGCCATCGTCATCATGGTGCTGCTCTTTGGGTATGCGGCGTGGCAGGTTTTCCAGCGAAGTGAAGAAGTGGTGGATCCCGACATCGAGGTGATCCGTTTTGCGCATTGGCAGCTTGAACCCGGGGTGCGCGAGGCGTTTGACGAGATCGCGCGGGATTACATGGCGCTGCATCCCAATGTGCGGATCAAACAGATGCCCATCCCGGGACGCGTCTGGAAGCAGTGGTTGCGCACCCAACTGGTCGGCGGCAATCCGCCGGACCTGATTGCGATCGCCAATTACGAAGTCAGCGACGAGATGCTTGCACGCTACTTTACCCCGCTGACGTCGTATTTGGAGGAGACCAATCCCTATAATGCGGATGAGCCGGACCTGCGCGACCTGTCATGGCGCAAAACGTATAAGGCGGAGCTGATCCCGGATGACACCGTGCATTATTACAGTCCCAATCTGCTGGAATATTACGCCGTGCCGAATGCGATGGTCACGGTGCGCGTATTCTACAACCGGGACATCATCAAGGCCGCGCTGGGCGAAGACCGGGTGCCGGAGACCTACGACGAATTTCTCGGTTGGTGCGAAGCCCTGCGTGATTACGCGGAGCGGACGGGCCAGCCCATCATGGCGCTGGCCGGATCCTGGTTTAATGCGCTGCAGCTCACGGGGACGATAACCTCAACCGTGACGCAGAAGCTCGCGCTCGAACAGGATTACGGCCGCGATCTGGACTTCACCAAACAGGACACATTGACCACTTATCTGCGCGGCGATTGGACGCTGCGCACGCCGGCGTTTTTCCGCAGCCTTGAGATGGTGGCTGACATCGGGCGCTACATGCCGCCGGGCTGGGCGCAGCTCAATCGCGAAGACGCCATGATGCAGTTTTTACAGGGCAAGGTGGCGATGATCCCCACCGGCACCTGGGATGCCGGCGGCATCTTGTCGCAGGCCGATTTTGAGGTCGGGGCGTTTCAAGTTCCGTCGGTCAGTCCGGATGATCCCGTGTATGGCGCGGATGCGCTTGGTCCGATTTCCGAGGCAAATGTTTTTGCCTCGATGGCGCTCGGACTTACGCGTTCATCCCGCCATCCGGAGCGAGCGATTGACTTTCTTCGGTTTATGACGAGCCGACGTTCGAATACTGTTTTTTCGCGCATCTCCACTTGGTTGCCGGTGATCAAGGGCGTGCCGGTTCCAGAGGTCTCGAAGGCATTCAAGCCCATTGAGCGCGGTTTCATTCGCGGTCCCAGCGTGCGATCCCTGTCGGCGGTTTCGGATGACGTCTACCAGCAAAACATTCATTTGCTGAGTGGTAAGACCGCGAGTGCGGAAACCTTCGTGGAAAAAACCGAGCCACGTTATGCCCGCGTGATCCCGCAGGAACTCGCCCGGATGGCAAAGGTGTTTCATGTCACCACCCGGCAAAAGGATTCGGTGCTGACCGCCCTTTACGAGAAATCCAAAGCGGGTGAGCTGGCACGTTCAAAGTTTGATGTTGTGGCGGCGAAACAACTGCAGGTCGAGGCGCAGCGGTTGCAAATCGAACGCACGCTGGAGGATTATGCGCGTTGATCGCGCGAAATCCGGCGGCTAAGCACTCGACGAAGGCCGCCGGGCCGGGCATGGGTTCTGCTAACCTTTGCCCCATGTCACCCCATACTCCCTTCAATCGTCGCCAATGGTTCAAGTCCTCCGCGGCCGCACTTGCTGGCATCACCCTCGCCGCGCGACTGCGGGCCGATACGACTCCCTCCGCGCCCGCTGGCGTCGCGCCGGGCGAGCCGGTGCGTTTGTCGCTGAATGAAAATCCGTTCGGTCCGGCGCCCGCGGCCGTTGCGGCGATGCAGGCGCGGGCGGCGGACGTTTGTCGTTATGCCACCGTGGATGCCACCACCCTGATCAACACAATTGCCGCCAAGGAAGGAGTGGAAGCGTCGCAAATCGTTTTCGGGGCGGGTTCCGGCGAGGTGCTTGAGGCCTACGGCGCCTTGCTCGGTAGTCCGGCGGGAGAAGTGGTCTGCGCGAACCCCACCTACGGGCAATTGACCAACGCGATGAAACGCCGCGGCTCGACGTTGGTGGAGATTCCGCTGAATGAACGGAAAGAACATGATCTTGCGGCGATGGCCGCGGCGGTGACTGCCACCACGCAGTGCGTGTATGTCTGCAATCCCAACAACCCCACCGGCACGACGGTGGACGCGGAGCGTTTGCGCCGGTTTGTGCGTGAGGTCGCGGCAAGGACACCGGTGTTTGTGGATGAAGCCTATTTGGAATGTGCGGATGACTTTGCCGCCAGCACGCTCGTCGGTCTGGTCGGCGAGGGCCTTAACCTGACCGTCGCACGCACGTTCTCGAAAATTCACGGTCTGGCGGGACAGCGCATCGGTTACGCGGTCACCACACCGGAGATGGCGGCGAAGATCCGGGCGCACGTGATCGGCGGTCCCAACCTGCTGGCTTACGTCGGGGCGCAGGCGAATCTCGATGACAGTGGTTACGTTGATCGCACGCGCGAAAAAATCAAAGCCGGCCGGGAGGAGTTACTCGCGCTCCTTCGCGAACTGGGGCGGGATTACGCCGAGCCGCAGGGCAATTTTGTCTTCTTTCACACGGGGCGCCCGATCGAGGAGTTTCGGACGGCGATGCGGGCCGAAGGCGTGATCGTCGGCCGGCCTTTTCCGCCGTATTTGGAGTGGTGCCGCATTTCCATCGGCACGCCGGAAGAAATGGGCGTGGCGCATGCGGCCCTGCGAAAGGTGCTTGGGATTAAACTGTAGGGCGGGATCGCTGATCCCGCGCCACAGTTCACGGTGTTGCGTAGCGCCGGTATTGGAGATTTTCCAATTGGCGCATGTGCTGGACTTCGGCGTGACGCGTCCAGCTGGCGCGAGCGCGATCATCTTCCGGCAGCGTGTAATGAAACACGACCTGGGCATCGAGCTGGCGGACATCGCGCCGGATGCGCGTCAGGTGCCGGGCGATGTCCTCGCGCAGGTGGCGTGGGATTTCGGCGTTCAACTTGGCGGCAAAGGCGGGCACATCGCTTTTGTGCCCGATGGCGGTGTGGATTTCGCGTTGAAAGAAATTGGAGCTGAGATCGGCCGAAAACCAACCGAAGTCAGTCGTGAACCCCGGGAGTTCGCCTTCGAGCCGCGGTTTCAAATTCGAACCATCCGGTGGGGGCGGCGTGCCGATGGTCGAGGAGATGCGCAGACTGATGCGGGCAAACTCCGCGGCGGTCTTCCGGCTGGTGAGATAGTGCAGAAAATCGAGCGCGACATCCTGATGCTTGCTGTTGCGCACCACGCCGAGCATCGCCTCGGGGTAACCGGCGGCTTCCGAAACGGGGCCGAGGGTGAAACGACCGTATTCCGGATCGTCCGGCGAAGGCAACGGCAGCGGCAACATGCCGGTGGTAAAGGCTCCATCCTGCGCGAGCACGGCGTAATCCCAACTGCCGGCGAACAGCATGACGGCGTTTTGTTGCAAGTAGGCATGAATGGCCTCGTCGCGCTGCTGCTGGGTGAAACCCGGCGTGAGCAATGCCGAGACGTCGCGCATGAGATTCAGCGTGCTGCGGATCTCCGGTGTGTCGTAGTTGACCCGGCCGTCGAGCATCAAGCCGGCGAGTTCGAGCGCGGTGACGCGCAGGTTCCGGGTGGGACTGAGCGTGAGGGTGAGCCGTTGGGTTTGCGAGGGCAGCAGGGTGTTGAAGAGCTGGCGCGTGTAGGGGCCGCAACCGGCGATGGGCACGAGCCGTCGCCCGGTGCGCGCGGCATAGTCCTTGATCTGCCATCCGATCTGCTGCAGTTCCGCGAAATCGGCGGGCGGTTTATCCGAGCCGGTGATTTCGCGCAACAGCTCGCGGTTGTAGAAGAGACGCACGGAATTGAGCTGCAGGGTGACGCCGCAGACTTCGCCGGAAGTGGGAGTGAGATTGGCCATGGCCGACAACCCGTCGATGAATGTGTCGCGCCACGGCATGCCTTCCAGATCGGTGCCGGCGTTGTAGGGATTGGGCTGATCGAGCCACGGCGTGAGTGGCAGAAAATTCCGGCTGATCAACTCTTCGTTCAGGGTGAGCATGCCGGTGATGTCGGGCGCGGTTTCGCCGGCGAGCTGGGTTCGCGACCACGCGGCATAGGAACGCACCGGCACGGGGATCTGGGTGATGCGCACATTGGGGTGCAGCTTTTGATAACCGTCGATGGCGGCAGCAAAGGCCTCGCGCATGCCGGTGTGCAGAAGCCAGTGGCCGATTTGAATCTCAACGAGGTCCGGGTTAGCCCTGCGAAAGAGCCGGACGCCGACATGCCAGGCGGAGCCGGCGAATACGACCGCGAGAATGATCACCGCGAGCCGGTTGCGAAATCGAGTGGCGTTCATGGCGTGGTGGCAATCCGGGCGCGGGCCTCGTCGGCGAGCCGGCGGGCGGTTTGGGCGCGAGCATCGCGCGGGTGGGCCTCGACGAAGGCCAGATAATGCTCTGCAGCCAATTCATCGCGGCCGAGCTCCGCTGCGAGACCGGCGATGGTGAGATCGACTTCGCCATCGCGGTAAGGAGCTTCGAAGCCGATTGCACGACCGGCGATGTAGTGGGGCAGCGCCGCCGCGGCGTCACCCCGGCCCTGCCAGTGGAGGTGAGCGATCAGGAAATGCAGTTCGCGGCGCGCCGCGGGCGAGGCGACGCTGGCGAACAGGGTTTCAACCGCGGCAACGCCTTCCAAAGGGTCACTTGGAGGAGTGTCCACGCTGACGATGTATGCCAGATGAACCGCGGCCTGATCGGCCAGAGGATGGCGCGGGTAATCGTGCCGCAATTGCGCATAGCGTGACTGCGCCACGTCGAGCTGAGCCGGGGTGACATGGTCGTGGGCGATGCGACCGAGGAGATAAATCACCAGCGGTCGATGCGTCGTGTCGGCCTGGGTCAAACGGGCGAACAGGGTCTCGAGGATTTCCTGCGCATAAGCGACGTTGTTTGCCGTCACCGGATCGCGGACCAGCAGACTCGTGGCAAAAGCGATGGCGATCCGCGCATCGTCGGGCTGTGCGCGGTGCTGTGTTTCCAAGGTGGCCGCCGCGGCGTTGTAATCAAGATTGAGCGCGGCTTGCCAAGCAATGGAAGACGCGGAATCAGATCGGGCGTAAGGCACGACCAGCAGGGTGAAAAAAAGTGCAATCCGGCGGAAAAGCAGGCGGGGCAACGCCGAGCCGGGGGGTGGCGGCATCATGGTCGAATCAGTCAGCCGGTTGTCATGGCGAATTCAACGCCGCCGAATTCTTACAGTTTGAAGTGCCGGCGGGGGCTTCAGTATGATGGCTTGTTCACGTCATTCCATCGAATCTTGGCATTGAAGTTCGGACGTTCCTTCAGCACGACGGTTTTTGAGGTCAGACTTCCCTCAGGCTGGGCCTCAATCGTGATCTTTTCACTCAGCTTACGATTGATGAAGATGCGATTCAAGTCGCCGCCATGTTCAAATGAGGCCGTCAGTTCCTCCACCGGGACGCCGTCGATTTTGTGAATGCGGGTGCGCGCGCCAAGTCCGGCTTTCAGGGCATCGGAGCCTTCCTTCACCTTGGTGATGTAGAGCGCGATGATTTTTCCGTTTTTGACGTTCTGCCAAACGGAAAGGCTGACGCCAAAGCACAATGGCGGCGGTTTTTCGTTCACCGTGTAGGGTTCCAAGACGATCAGCGGACCGGTGGTCTTGGGGGCTTGTTGCTCTTCAGTCGCCCCTAGGGCCGCATTTGCGACCATCAAGCCACAGACTGCGGCGATCAGAAGTGAGTCGCTTCGTTTCATACGCGGAGGGAGTCATTCCGAGACACATTGAACAAGCTTCTATCGCGCGAACGATTGCCTTAGGTGGGGCAACGGATCGGTTATGTGTTAACCATTGGTTGACACTGTGATTAAGCACGCGCTCGGTAGAGGGATGAAAGATGCAGCAGTTTCTGCCGGGACATTTGTGATGTCGCCAGAGTTGGGCGCGGCGATTGACGAGGCCGCGGCGAACATGCTCAAGCAACCGCAGAAGTCGCTCAGGGTCGTGAAAACCTCGCGCCACGGACGCACGTTACGACCGGGCAAGGAGACTCCCCTTTGGAATGCGCTGCGGAAGGACCTTCGCGTGTTGACCGCGAGGCACGGCGATCAGGCTAAACTCGCGCGTTTGCTGGGGCTCGATCGTCAGCAGATCAATGCGTTTTTGAAGAGCGGCAGCCGCATGCCCGATGCCGAGCGGACGTTGCAGCTGTTGGCGTGGATCCAGGCGCACCGTCAAGGTGAAGCAGTCTGATTCAATGGCGCGGGTTAAGTGCGCGGCCAGCGCCAGCGAAGAAACGTGCGGGTGTCACTCATGGCGCATTCTGTCTGACCGCGCACGATTTTGCTGGGGTCGTGGCGGGCCGCGAGAATGAGCGGGCGGACTCGTTTGCGATCCAGTTTGCGATCGAGGCGAGCCAGATGGCCAAAGCCGAGAATGGCGTTGCCCCGCACCCACTCGTCCGGATGGCGCGCGAGCCGGATACAAAGGTCTTGGGCGAACTCAAAATCTTCGGAAGACAGCACAACGTTGATGACCACCACCGCCAGGGTTTTCGGGTTGTTACGTTTCAGCGCGCGTTCGACCGAAGCCGGGGTCCATTCATCGCTAAGTTTGGCTGACATTTCTGGCAATGGGTTGCAAATCGGGTTCTAGAAAGCCTTCGCGAGCATTTGGGGAGATGAGCCGCTCGCGACTGTAGTGCGCGAACATGTGGTTGGAGTCCGCTAAGGTGGGATGTTGCGCGATGAAATCGCCAAACGAAGTAGCGCCCGGGGTGCGCGCCATATGGAGATCGACAGTCTGCAACCATGCGCAGGTCAATGTCTCGTGATATTTTGCCGAATCGACGCGGTGACGGGCGAGAAATTCCTGCAGCAGTCGGCGAAACGTGGTCAAGGCTGCGTCGGGCGGTTCGACCGTCAAACACAGATAGGCAAGACGCAGGTGTTCACGATGATGGAAATCGCGCGGAGGCAATGCGCCGGAGACGAACGCTGCATAGAAGCGCCGGTCCTCCGCATCCGTGCTCCCTGCCGGTCCAGTCATTCCAAGAACTTGTCGAACAACACGGCGATCATTTCAGCCGGCTCCTTGGGCACGATGCCGGGCTGACGATAGCTGCCGGTGGCGATGGGCTTGTTGCTGTGCGCCGTGTTGGCCGTGATATGGAGCTCGATCAGATAGGAGCGAAAATCCCAGGTCCAACGGGCGTCGTAGGTGATCACGACCTCCGTGTCGCGCGGCATCATGGTGAGGTGTCCGTAACTCGCATCGAATCCGCGACGACGCAGCTCTGCGGCGATGATCGCGTCGGTGGCGTTGTTGTCGTTGAGCCGCTTCTCGACATACACGCGTTTGAATTGCGACAGCTTGACCCCCGGGTTGAGGCGGGCGGATTGCGAGGCGCAGCCGGCCGAGATAAAGGCGACGATCAGGAAGGAAAGAAGGAGGCGCATGACAAATGGAGACGCGGACCGGGGAGTTTGTTCACAAAAAAGCCGCCCATTGCGAGCGGCTTTGCAAAGGCGGGCGGTCGGGTCTCAACCGTGCAGGTAGGACATGATGAGATTTTCCAGATATTCCTGCCGGCCGGAGCGAGGCTTGGGTTCGCCGAGCTTGGTGAGGACGAGTTTTTCGAGTGATTTGAATGACGCTTTGCCGGTTTCGATGTCCTTGCCGTAGCCCGAATCGAAGGAGGCGTAGCGCTCGGTGACGAATTGATCGAGTTTGCCGTCGGCGAGGATGCGGCGGGCGAGTTTGAACGCGAGGGCGTAGGCATCCATGCCGCCGATGTGCGCGTGGAAGAGGTCTTCCAAATCGATGGACGGGCGGCGCAGCTTGGCGTCGAAGTTGAAACCGCCGGTGCCAAGACCGCCGGCCTTGAGGATGGAGATCATTGCGAGCGTGAGTTCGCGAATGTCGGTGTTGAACTGGTCGGTGTCCCAGCCGAGCAGCATGTCGCCGGCGTTGGCGTCGATCGAACCGAGCAGGCCTTGGGCGGCGGCGACCTCGATCTCGTGCTGGAACGTGTGACCGGCGAGGGTGGCGTGGTTGGTCTCGATGTTGAACTTGAAATGCTGTTCGAGGCCGTAGGTGCGCAGGAACGCGATGCCGCTGGCGACGTCGAAATCGTATTGGTGCTTGGTCGGTTCCTTCGGCTTGGGCTCGATCAGGAACTGGCCTTTGAAGCCGATGGACTTGGCGTAATCGACCGCCATGTGCAGGAACGCCGCGAGGTGATCCTGTTCACGCTTCAGGTTGGTGTTGAGCAAGGTTTCGTAGCCCTCGCGACCGCCCCAGAACACGTAGTTCTCGCCGCCGAGCTCCTTGGTCACCTCCATCGCTTTTTTCACCTGCGCGGCCGCGTAGGCGAAGACGTGCGCGTCGGGATTGGTCGCGGCGCCGCACATGAAGCGCGGGTTGCTGAACAGATTGGCCGTGCCCCAGAGGAGTTTGACGCCGGTCTCCTTTTGCAGCGCCTTCGCGTGCGCGATGATCTTGTCGAGATGCTTGTTTGACTCGGCGAGCGTGCGGCCCTCCGGCGCGATGTCGCGATCATGAAAGCACCAGAACGGCGCGCGGATTTTTTGGAAGAACTCAAACGCGGCATCCATGCGCACCTTGGCGACGGAGACGGCATCCTTCCCCTTTTCCCACGGGCGCACAATGGTGCCGGGGCCGAAGGGATCGGAGCCGACGCCGCGAAACGAGTGCCAGTAGGCGATCGAGAAGCGCAGGTGTTCGCTCATCGTCTTCCCGTCGACGACCTCGTCGGGATTGTAGTGATGAAACGCCAGCGGATTGGTCGAACCGGAGCCTTCGTAGACGATGGGCTTGATGCGGGGGAAATGGGACTTGCGGGTTTTCTTCATGGTGAAAGCGGGCTGCCAAGGCTTGGCCGCGAAGCCACGCATGGAAAGCCATTATTCGCGACGATGACACAATGTTGGATAAACAGAAAACCCGGAAGCGAATGCCTCCGGGCTTCTGGATTTTGTTTTGAGCCGACCTGTGATGTCGGAAAGTCAGGTGGCGCGTTGGCTGCGCCAGCGTTGCCACCGCCGCCAAGTCAGCGCGAAGCCCGTGTAAACAAGCACGCAACCGCCCAGCGAGGCCACGCCGGCCACCAGTTGGCCGATCCAGCCCAGCGCTTCGCCGGTGTGCAGAAAACGCGTCCAGGTGCGGAACTGTCGCGCGGGGGAAAGATCGGCGAAGGTTTCCGTTTGAATGACCTCGGCGGTGAACGGATTCAAACTGAGCGAAGTGGAGGCGGTGCGCGGCCAGGCGCCGGGGACTTTGACCATGACGGAAACCGGTTGCGGGCCGTCGGGTTTGACTTCTTCACCGCCGCGGGGTCCCCGACCGCCGCCCAATCGCAAGGTGATTTCCTGCCAGTCAGGGAGGGCGATTTGGGCGGACAGGATCAACACATCGGGTCCACTTGGGCGTGTGCCTGATGGCGGCGCGGGAATTTCGATGCTCGGTTCGGCCGCGGCGGGCGGTCCGCCGCGAACCGGCGGCTCTTCTCCATGCATCGAATAAATCAAGTTTCCGGCCCAACGATACGAGATCGGCAGCGCAGTGAGCGTGAGCACGATCAGCACGGGTGCGGACCAGAAGCCGATGACATTGTGCCAGTTCCAATCGCGCGCCTTGCCGTTGTCGGTTTTCATGAACCAGAGCGAGCGACGCAGGCCTTTGGTGCGCCATTTGCGCGGCCACCAAATGTAGAGACCGGTCACGGCGAGCACGAAGAACGCGAGGTTGCCGGCGCCGTTGATCGCCTTGCCGATGGGGCGTTGGTCGCCGCTCAGCGCGAGCACGCGGTGCCAGTCTTCCATCATCTGCATGAAGTCATGCATGCGCGTGGTGGCGGGCTGACGGATCTCACCGGTGTAGGGATTGGCGTAGATGGCGCCGCTGCGACCGAGTTGAAACGTGACCGCATCCGCCGGATCGGCCGACACCACGATCGCCGTGGGGCGGGCGTCGGGGTGGGCGGCCTTCACCGTCGTTTGCAATTCGGCGATCGATTTGCGCGCGGACGGATCGCCGGGCTCGACGCGACGCACATCGCGTTCCGCGTAGGTGACGATGTCCTTTTCAAACGCGAGCACCGTGCCTGTCAGGCACATGATGAAAATCGAGATGCCGGCAAAAACCCCGGCGATCAGGTGAACCCAGAAAATGGCTTTGCGAAATGTCATGGCGAAAAAATCAGACAGCCGAAACGAGACGATCCGGAGCCAAAAGGTCGAGCGCGGCCTCAAGGTGTGCCAAAGCCTGCATTCGTCGCTCGCTGGCGGCGTCCTGGCTCACGAGCACGTGATTGGTCCGCAGATCATGGCGCGCGGCCTGCAAGCCCTCCCGGGCGATGCTCTGCAGCTCGGGGTGTGACGTGATCGCATCGCTGCAGGTGTTCGGGTCGAGGTTTTCCAACACGAAATCGGCGAGGAAGTGGATCTGATGGCGGCGGTAAAATGCGGTGCCGAAACGAAACAGGCGTTCGGTCAGCGGCCGGAAGTGGGTCACGCCCAGCGATTCCCAATGCCGGGCCAGAGTCATGCCGGTGTCCACGGCGTCACTCGCGCTGGCAATCAACTTGGCCTGGCGGTCCGCGTCGTCGTTGGCGATGAGCCATTGGCCGATGATCTGGCAGAGGGTGCGGCGGGCTTTCAGGCCGATGTCGGCAAAACCGGCGCGCTGTTGCTCGTGCCGGGCGGTGAGTTCGAGCGCCGAGGCGACCGCAGCGCTGGCGCGCAAGCAACGATCGGCGGCTGCGCTCTCAATCAGGAGTTGGGCGAGGTTGGCTTGGGCGCCGGCCAGATTGAGCCGGTAATCGAGGTTCTCGCCCACCGGCAGCTTGCTCAACAATGCAATCGATTCCTCGGTTGAGGAGATGGCTTCGAGCCGCTGCCGGGGCTCGGTCGATTGTTGCAAGGCGTGGCCGCGGTTTAGCCAGGCGGCCCCCATGCGGTTCGTCAGTGCGTCATCCGGCGGCAGTTGCGCAAAGAGCGCAAGGGCGTGGTCGTAAGCTCTCACGGCGTCGCGTGGCCCATCTGCTTGCTTCTGCCGGGCATTGCCCCGGTTCATCCAAGTGATGGCCAGCAGGCTGATGATGTCCGGTGATTGCGGCCTGTGCGCCTGCAAGCGAGCGATCGCCCGATCGTAGGCGGCTACCGCGGCCGCCAAAGCATCAGGCGTGCCTGCGGCCTCGAGCGACTGGCCTTGTGCGAGGCACGCTTGCGCGTCCGTGAGTGGATTTGCCGTGGGGGCCTTCACGCCGCGTCAAGTTTCCGCCCACTGGCGGAGGAGGTTGTGATAAACGCCGGTAAGCTGCACGACGCCGGCGTGGCCGGGCGAATCGGCGGCGACGCGTTGAATGCCGACGTCCATTTCGAACAGCAGGGTGCGGCGGGCGTCGTCACGGATCATGCTTTGTAACCAGAAGAACGAGCAGAGGCGGGCGCCGCGTGTGACGGGCGTGACGCGGTGCAAGCTGGTCGACGGATAGAGAATCAGGTGACCGGCGGGCAGTTTGACGGACTTGGTGCCGTAGGTGTCCTCAATGATGAGCTCGCCGCCGTCATATTCGTCGGGCTCGGCGAAGAACAAGGCGCAGGACAAATCCGTGCGAATCCGCCGGCCGTCGGACATGGTGCGAATCGAACCGTCCACATGGGTGCCGAAGGTCTGGCCGCCGGAATAGCGGTTGAACAGCGGCGGCAGAATGTGAAGCGGCAGCGCGGCGGAAACGAACAGCGGGTGCTTCTGCAGCGCCGCAACGATCTGGGCGCCGACCTCGCGACCGACGGGGTCGTCGATTGCGAGTTGCTCGTTGTCCTTTACGCGAGCGCCCTGATGGCCGGCGGTGGCTTTGCCGTCGATCCACGCCGCGCCTTCAAGCTTGGCACGAGCGGTGGAGAGGGTTTCGCCCGTAAGCACATCTGGAATCGCAAGAATCATGTCGAATTAGAAGCTGAAGCGGGCGGAGAGGATGACCTGACGGGCCTGACCGGGAATATGGTGACCGCCGCCGACCCGGTCGATGTATTCCTCGTCGAAGAGGTTGGTCGCGTTGAGTTGGAGACTCACCCGATCGTTGACCGGATAGGCGAGCATGGTGTTGAACAGCCAGTAGGACGGAATCGTCTCGGCGTTGACCGCCGTGTTGCGGAACACGCTGTCCATGTATTGGGCGCCGCCACCGAGCGTGAGGCCAAAGGGCAGTTCGTAGGTCGTCCAGAGGTTGAACGTGGTCTTGGGTGTGAGCCCGAACTCCTGGCCGGCGAGACCGGCGGTGTTGGATGAAACGATTTCGCTGTCCATGAGGGCGATGCCGGCAAAGACCGTCCACTCGCGGGTGAGGTCGCCGGCGATGCTGAACTCGGCGCCATCAACGCGTTCCTTGCCTTGCAGCACGGTGGGCGGGTCGTTCGGACTTACCCCGGGCGTGCGGGCGTTGGTCTTTTCGGTGCGGAACAGCGCGAAGGTAAACGCGAGGCGGTCGTCAAACGCGCTCCACTTGGTGCCGATTTCGTAGCTGTCGGTTTCCTCCGGGGCGATTTGCGAGAGGTCGGTGCCGCGCGACGAAAGGATCAGGTCTTCGCTGGAGGGATTGAACGAGTTGGCGTAGCCGGCGTAGATGCTGGATTTTTCGGTCGGCTTGTGAGTGACGCCGAGGCGCGTGCTGAAGACGTCGTCCTTGCGGGCGAAGGGCATGACGACGCCGGCCGCATCCACGGTTTTGTAATCCGCATCAATAACGTCGTAACGGACGCCGACGTTCACCTGCCAGCGCTGACCGGCGAAGATGTTGTCGAACAGATAGAGCGCGACTGAATCGGCTTTGCCTTGGGTGTAGGCGCCGTCGCGGGTGATGTTGCCGTTGTAAGGATCGTTCGGATTCGGCGCATAGACATCCGTGGTGGGGAGCACCGTGGCGGGATCCTCCACGCGATTGTAATTGGTCTGCTCTTCCTGGCTGAACTCCAGCCCGGCGGCAATGGCGTGGTTGATCTTGCCGACCATGACGTCGAGGTCGACGTGGGTTTGGTTGGCGAGGATCTCGTCTTCCTGATCGCGTGACTTCCAGTCGGAGCGACGGATCACGGTCGTGCTGCCAGACTCGAAACGCGGTGCGGTGATGATCGAGTTGCGGTAAGTGCGGCCGAAACGGGTGAGATTGCGAATGGCGAAACCCTTGCCGTTGTCGTGTTCGATGATCGCGGTGAGGAGATCCTGTTCGATCTTTTCGTAATCGCGTGCCTTCAGGCCATACCAGTTCGAAGAGGGGACGGGCGGGTTGTAATCATAGACCTGACGGGGCATGCCGTAGTCGGGCACGTTGTCCTGTTCGAGTCGTTGCCATGAGAAAATTACCCTCGTCGGTCGACCGAGACCGAAGGCGAACGAAGGAGCGATACCCCAGCTGGTGTTTTCCACGACGTTGCGCCCGGGGACGCCGGCGTCGGTGACCATCAGGTTCACGCGCACGGCTTTGTCATCGTCGATCGGCTGATTGATGTCAGCAGTGGCGCGGGTGTAATCGTCGGTGCCGATCGCCGCGGTGGCGTTGCGGTTGGCGACCGATTGCGGGGTCTTGGTGACGAGGTTGACTGAACCACCGGTCGATCCGCGGCCCGCACTGGAAGAGGAGGGGCCCTTGGCCACCTCGACCTGTTCGAGATTGAAACTGTCACGGGCATAACCGCCGAGGTCGCGCACACCATCGACAAACATGTCGGTGCGGGCACTGAAGCCGCGGATGGTCATCTGATCGCCGGCCGGGTTGCCGCCTTCTCCGGCTTGGAACGTGATGCCAGGCGAATTGCGCAGAATGTCACGCAGGCTGGTGACCGCCTGCTGATCGAAGACTTCCTTCGGAATCACCGTGATGGTTTGCGGTGTGTCGATCAGCGGGGTGTTGAATTTGGCAGCCGCCAAGGTGCTTTCCTTGCTGTCCCTGACCTCGACCTCGGGAAGGATGGTGGGTGTTTCGTTTTCCGCGACGTAGTCCTCTGCGAAGAGTGAAGACGCTCCGCCGGAGACCAACAAGGCGGTCAGGGCGGCGGCGCGAGTAGCGGCGGCACGATTCAAATCGTTTGGCGAAGTGTGGGCGGTGCTAGTCATTTAATAGTGAGAACAGGTCTCAGTAGCGTAAGACTTTTCCTGGCCGTCAATCTCTTTTTGAGAAATAATCTCAGTCTCAATAATGAAGCCTGTTGACGTCTCTGAAAACCAAGGTGTTAAGTCGTCTCATGGCCGACACTTTGGCGGTAAATCTCAATGAACGGAGCTATGAAATCAGCTTTGCGCAGGAGCAAAGTGCGGCTCTGCGTGAGATCGTGACGCAATTGCGTGCGGCCGGTCGCAAGATTGTGGTGATTACCGATGCCAATCTTGCGAAGCATCAGCCTGATTTTCTCGAACAAGCTGTCGGTGACGCGCCCCGCTTGGTGTTCGAAGCGGGCGAATCGACCAAGTCGCTTGAGTCACTGGGTCTGGCTTGGGATTTTCTCGCGGCGCAGCGCGTGGACCGCAGTGGCGTGGTGATTGCCGTCGGCGGTGGCGTGATCGGTGATCTGGCCGGATTTGTGGCGGCGTCGTGGTTGCGCGGAGTGGATTTTTACCAAGTGCCGACAACTCTGTTGGCGATGGTGGACAGCTCGGTGGGCGGCAAAACCGGCATCAACCTCGCCGCGGGCAAAAATCTGGTCGGCGCCTTTCATCAGCCGCGCGGGGTGTTCATCGCAACCGGCTTACTGAACAGTCTGCCGCCGCGCGAATTCGCCGCCGGCATGGCCGAAGTGATCAAATACGGTTTGCTGGGTGATGCGGCGCTGTTTGCGCGTTTGGAAAAATCTCCGCTGACCGTGGACAGCGCCGACCTGCCCCAGGTCATCAAGCGCTGCTGTGCGATCAAGGCCGGGATCGTGCAGGCGGATGAACGCGAAACCGCGAAGGAAGGCGGCCGCGCGCTGCTCAACCTGGGCCACACGTTTGGCCATGCGATTGAGCAGGTCTCGGGCTACGGCGTTTACCTGCACGGCGAGGCCGTGGCCATCGGCTTGGTGGCGGCGGCGCAACTTTCCCGGAAATTGGGCCACGTTTCTCAATCAGACGCCGCGCGGATCGAAACCGTCCTCCAAGCGCACCACCTGCCTGTGCGTCTGCGTGAACCGCTGGCCGTGGGTGAACTCATGGCGGCGGCGGCGCGCGACAAGAAAGTGCGCGCGGGTCTGCCGCGTTTTGTGATCATGCAGGCTTTGGGCACGGCGGTGACGCGCGACGGGATTGAACCGGCGCTGGTTCGGGAATGTTTCGCGGGCATTGGTGCCGTGGAATGAAGTGACATTCACTGAAATTTCCGGCTGAATCATCCCATGGCCGCCATCGACGAAGGCATCGTTCGCGAGTATTTCGAACAGAATGGTTTTCTGGTGCGCCAGATGCGCAAGTATCAGGTGCAGGCGCGGCGCAAGACCAGTGACGAGGAGATCGACCTGCTGGTTTACAACCCGGCGTGGCGGCGCGGTTCGCGCAAACCGGACTTTTTCCTGTTCTCCACCGAACTGCGGTTCATTTATCGCGCCGTCGTGGCGGTCAAGCCGTGGCACACCGACGTGTTTTCCCCGGGCATGCTCAAAAGCAGTCCGGAGATTTTTCGCTTCCTGGAGGAAAACGTGCTCAAGGAAGCCACGCGGTTCTTTCCGCCGGATTCCGATGATGAGGCGGGCGGCGACTTGACGAAGATTCTCGTGCTCCCCGGATTGCCCACGGCCGAACCTTTCCGTTCCCAAAGTGTCGAGGTGCTGAAAGAGCGTGGCGTGGACGGCATCATCTCCTTCCGTTCCATGCTGCTCGATCTGATTGAAAAAGTTGAAGTCAATCGCAGCTACCGCAAGAGCGACACCCTGCAAGTCATCCGCATTTTGAAAAATTACGATCTCATCAAGGACGCGCAGCTGGATATGTTTCCGGACCGCCCCGCGTCGGGCCGTCGGAGCAAAGCCTGATCATGGCGACAATCATTCATCCCACCGCGATCGTTGAAACCGGTGCGCAGCTCGGCGCCGATTGCCAGATCATGCCGCACGCGATTGTCACCAAACATGGTGTGCTGGGCGATGGCGTCGTGGTGCATCCCTTCGCCGTCGTTGGCGGCGATCCGCAGTATTTGAAATTTGATTCGGCGATGCCGTCCCAGGTGCGCATCGGCGCGGGCACGGTGATTCGCGAACACGTGACGGTGAACCGGTCGATTCACGAGAATCAGGCGACGGTGATCGGCGAGAAATGTTTTCTCATGGCGACGAGTCATGTCGCGCACGACTGCGTGCTGGGCGCCAACGTGGTGCTCGCCAACGCGGCGCTGCTCGCCGGGCACGTCACGGTCGGGGCGTTCACGTTCATGGGCGGTGGGTCCGCAGTGCATCAATTCTGCCGGATCGGTGAAAGTGTGATGGTGGCGGGCCACGCGTCGATCACGCGTGATGTGCCGCACTATCTGATGGTAGCGGAACGCGACGATGTGATTGCGTTCAATGTCGTGGGTCTGCGCCGGCGTGGATTTAGTCGCGAGGCGATGGTCGAACTGAAGCGCGCGTTTGAGGAGGTGTTTTTCACGGCGGGCAATATTCGGAATGTCGCCGCGGGGTTGTTGCGGGAAAAAACGTGGGCAACGGCGGAAGCCCGGCGCTTTTTGGAGTTCTTTGCCGAAGGCAAACGCAGTTTCGCGCGCGCCCGGCGCCGCAAGGGCGAGGACGGTGGCGATGAATCCTAAGCTGGCGATCACCTGCGGCGATCCCGCGGGCGTGGGGCCCGAAATCATTGCTTCGTGGCTGCGCGATCATGAATCCGCAACCGAGGACGTCGTCGTCATCGGTCCGGGGTCGTGGTTGGAGCAAATGCCTGCCGGGGTGGCATCGATCGCCGTGGGTTTGGCGGAGTTCGTCGCTGAACCCGGCCGCCCGACCGGCGAGGGTGCGTTGGTGGCGTTGGCGGCGATGGAATTGGCGGCGCAGGGGTGTCGTGAAGGCCGTTTTGCCGGCGTGGTCACGGGGCCGGTCAGCAAAGCGGAGCTGGCGAAAATCGGTTACCCGTTCCCCGGCCAGACGGAGTTTTTTGCCGATCGGTGGGGCGGCGAGCCGGTCATGGCGTTCAGCGGCGGCAAACTGCGCATGGCGCTCGTCACTTGGCATGTGCCGCTGTGCGAGGTGCCGCAATTATTGGGACCGCAACTATTGCACCGCACGATTGCGGCGGCGGATGAACTGGCCCGCAGCGAGAGTGTGGAGGCGCCGCGTATCGCGGTCTGCGGTTTGAATCCCCATGCGGGGGAAAACGGTTTGCTGGGGCAGGAAGAACGCGACTTCATCAATCCGACCTTGGTGAAATTGCAGGCGGAGTTTCCCGGATTGGTGACCAACTGCCAGCCGGGGGACACGGTCTTTGCCCGACAATTGCGCGGGGAGTTCGATGTAATCGTCGCGCTGTATCACGACCAAGGACTCGGGCCGTTGAAGACGGTGGATTTTGACGAAGCCGTAAACATCACGCTCGGCCTGCCGTTTGTGCGGACCAGTCCGGATCATGGCACGGCTTTCGGCATTGCCGGGCAGGGGCGGGCGCGGGGCACGAGCTTTGCGAATGCGGTTAACTTGGCCCGACGCTTGATTCAGCGACGCAAGCAGGGTTAAGGTAGCGGCATGACTGTTTCCACCACCGAACCCAATCGGACCGCCGCGCCGACCGTGCGCGAAGGGGACGAGCGTTTGGTGCAATTGACCGAAGCCGCCGGCGTGAAGGTGAGGGCCTTGATCGCCCGCGAACAGCAGGGCGATTTTCTGCGCATCGCCATTACCGGCGGCGGCTGCAACGGCCTGAGCTACAAGCTGCGTTTTGTGCGCGAGCCGAAAACCGGTGACATTCTGGTGCGTTCAGCCGGGGTGGAGGTTTTGGTGGACAGCAAAACAGCCCTCTATCTGCGCGGGACCGTGCTGGACTATTCGAGCAAGCTGATTGCCGGTGGATTCAAGTTTACCAATCCCAACGCCAAGGCCAGCTGCTCCTGTGGTGAAAGCTTCAGCGTATGAGTTTCCGACCGGTGTTCCCGCAAATAGGTGTTGTCATCGGCGCGGCGAACCATGAGAACCGCAGAGTCTGATTTATCGTATTAATATTATTTGATGGCCAATTCGTTTCCTTCCGCCGGCGGCGGCCGCCCCGGTAACTACAACCGGCGCAACAACAACAATCCCTTTGCGGCCATCCGTCGCAATCATCGCATCCGCGTTCCGGAGGTTCGCGTGATTTCACCCGAGGGCAAGCAGCTGGGCATCATGTCCACGCAGAGCGCGATCAGCCTCGCATTGGAAGTCGGCCTCGAACTCGTCGAGGTGGCGCCCAATGCGCGTCCGCCGGTTTGCCGCATCATGGATTTCGGCAAATACGTTTACGAAGAGTCCAAGAAGACTTCCCACGCCAAGGCGACCGCGAGCAAGATCAAGGAGATCGAGTTCACACCGCGCATTGAGGAAAACGACTTCATGACCAAGCTGCGCCGCGCCGAGGAATTTTTATCCCACGGTGCCAAGGTTAAGCTTCGTTTGAAATTCCGCGGTCGCGAAATGGCGCACACCGAGATCGGATTTGATGTGATGAAGCGGGCCATCGCTGAGCTGGCGGGCATGGGGCACGCGGATGCCGACCCGAAGCTGATCGGCCGCAACATCAATGTCATGCTCACCGCGCTGCCCGCCAACAAGCGCAAGCCGAAGTTTCACGTCGAGGAGCATCGTCAGCCTGACGCCAAGTCGCACCACGACGAGGCTGACGAAGATCAAGAATCCGACGATTGAGCCAACCCGTGGGCAGGATCTGGCAGGCTGGACTCGCACGCCTGACCAACCCGCTGCTGTGGCTTGGTCTTGCCCTGCTGTTCATCGGCGCGCCGCTGCAAGCGAAAGAGACCGCCGTGCGTCTGGGCGGTGTGAACTATGTTTCCGCCGAGGAGTTTGGCGCGCGTTTTGGTTTGAAAGCCCACGCCGCGAAATCGGGCCGGGCGTTAACGCTGAAGAGCATCTGGACGACATTGGAAATCGAGGCGGACAGCCGCGAGTGCAGCGTCAACGGCCTGCGCGTTTTCTTGGGCAATGCCCCGCGATTGCACCGTGGCAGGCTGCTTATCAGCCGGGTTGACGCGGAGAAACTGTTCACGCCGGTCCTGCTGGCCGGACTGGACGAAAAGAATGTCCCGGCCCTGCGCACGATTGTGATCGATCCCGGTCATGGCGGTCGCGACCCCGGCAAGGAAAACCATCGTCTGCACGTGAATGAAAAGACGATGGTGCTCGATACCGCGATGCGGTTGCAGCGCGTGCTGGAGAGTCTGGGGTATCGCGTGATCCTTACGCGCACCGATGACCGGCATCTCGGCGAGGACAAGACGGCCGATCTGCTCAAGCGCAACCTCATCGCGAAGCAGGCGGGCGCGGATCTGTTCATCAGCCTGCACTACAATGCGGTGGGCAGCAATGCCCAGCGAGTCACTGGCGTGGAAGTTTACACGCTGACCCCGCAGCACCAGTATTCCACCGCGGATCCCGAGCACGATGACGACAAGGGCGCGGCAGAGCTCAACGCCGGCAATGCGTTTGATCACTGGAACATGCTGATCGGTTACCATGTGCACCGCCGGATGATTGAAGAACTGGGTGCGTCCGACCGCGGCTTGAAACGCGCTCGTTGGGCCGTGTTGCGACATGCGGAGTGTCCTGGCATTTTGATTGAGGCGGGTTTTTTGTCCAATGACGCCGAAACCCGCAAAATCATGACGCCGGCCTACCGGCAGAAAATTGCCGAGGCGATTGCGCATGGCGTGCAGGCATACGGCGCGGTTTTGGCTGGCGTGATGAAGCAGCGCGCCGGACAGTGAAGTGCCCACCACCTCACGTATGAAATTCATGCAACGACTCGCGCTGGTCGCGCTCCTCACCGTGGTGCCTGTCCTGCGCGCTTGGGATTACGAAGGTCACCGCATAGTGAATCAGCTGGCGCTGGCGGCCCTGCCGTCGGATTTCCCGGGGTTTGTGAATGAGCCGGAGACCGCGGAACGCATCGCCTTTCTCTCGGGTGAACCCGATCGTTGGCGCAACAATTCCGATCTGCCGATCAAGCACTACAACGCCCTCGATCACTATCTCGATTTGGAGCAATTGGAATGGGCCGGGCTTGATCCGCAGCGCGTGTCTGATCTGCGGTATGTGTTCGTGGTGGATTTTGCGACCGGCCGCGCAGCGCACGCGGATAAATTCCCCGCGATCAACGCGGCGCGAAACAAGGATCGGACCCGCGAATGGCCGGGCCTGCTGCCCTGGGCGATTACGGAATATTACGGCAAGTTGAAGTCGGCGTTCTCCTACCTCAAGACCTATGAGACGGCCGGCGGAACGCCGGAGGAAATTGCGAATGCCCAGGCCAACATCGTCTATCTGATGGGTGTGATGGGCCACTATGTCGGTGATGGTGCGCAACCGCTCCACACGTCGGTCCATCACAACGGCTGGGAAGGGGAGAACCCGCACGAATACACCAAGTGGCGCGGCATCCATGCGTGGATCGACGGTGGTTTCATCGGCCAGGCCGGCATTACAACCGAGTCGTTGCGGACGCGCGTTAGCGCGGCGGTGCCTCTGAATGTATCGCCTCGGGTTGACGGACGCGACCCGGTGTTTGTGGCCACAATGGACTATATTGCAGAGCAGAATGCGTTGGTGGAACCGCTCTACGCCCTGGACAAGGCGCGCGCCTTCAAAATCGACGGTGCAAACGACACTGCCCAAGGCCGCGTTTTCATCGAAAATCAATTGGTCAAGGGCGGGGAAATGCTGGCCGCCATCTGGATCACGGCGTGGCGCAACACGACGGTGGATAAATACCTGACCGATCAACTGGCCAAACGCGCCGCGGCGCAACCGGACAGCAATTGAGTCAAGCGAGCGGGGGACGTTGCCACAATCCCGCCGCGGCGTGTCCCAACCAGACGCCGACCAGGCAAATCAGCACTGAGCCGATGATGTAGGCGGCGGCCATCGGCCATTCGCCGTCTTTCATCAAGGTGAGTGTTTGCAGGCTGAAGGAGGAAAACGTCGTGTAGCCGCCGCAGAAGCCGGTCATCAGGAAGAAACGCAGCTGCGGGCTGCCGATGAAGCGATCGCCGATCGTGAGATTGGCCAGGAAGCCGATCAGCACGGAGCCGATGACATTGACGGCCAGCGTGCCCCAAGGGAATGCACTGGCGGTGCGGGTGTCGATTGCGGTGGACAGCCAGTAGCGGGAAACACTCCCGGCGGCTCCGCCCAAAGCGATGAGTAGATAGATCATGGATGGATGGCTTTTGAGATTTGAATCACAGGAGTCATCAGCCCCGGCGGGGCGGTTTATCCACGGTTGGATCGGCGGAATCCATCGCCAACCTCATGGAACCATGTGCGCGCCGATTGGCAAGGCGCGGAAAGTGGTCTGGCCAAGCGCGGGGCGATTTGCATCGTGAGCGATGTGCGCCGCCTGTTGTTCATGATCCTGTTCTGCCTGCCGGCGGTGTCTTGGCTGCACGGCGGCCTGGCGGAGAAGGTGGTGATTCTGGCGAATTCGCAGGACGAGGATTCGATGCGTATCGCGCGGCACTACGCGGCGAAGCGCGGCGTGCCGGAAGCGAACATCGTGGCCCTGCCGATGCCGACGGTGGAGACGATCAACTGGCGCGACTTTGTGCTGACGATTTGGCAGCCCCTTCAGGATGAGTTGATGCAACGGGAGCGTATTGATGGCACGGCGTTCAAGCTGTTTGACGACGCGGGACGAAGGAAAGTCGCGGTTTCGGGGCACGACATTTCCTATCTGGTGATTTGTCGCGGAGTGCCGTTGCGCATCAATCACAATGCGGAGTTGTTGACCACGCCCAGCGGCCGGGAAGACCGCCCGGAATTGCGCACGAATCGTGCTTCGGTGGATGCCGAGCTGAGCCTGCTGGCCTACGGCCCCTACAATATCAACGGTTTCGTGCACAACCCGTTGTTTCGCGTCAAGGAACCCTCGCTTTTGACGGAAAAGATGATCGTCAAGGTCGCCCGGCTCGATGGCCCGCAATACGACGACGTCATTGCGCTGATCAACCGCACGCTTGAGGCCGAAAAAAACGGCCTGATCGGTCGCGGCTATGTCGATGTGCGTGGACCGCATCGCCAGGGAAACCAGTGGATGGAACTGATCGTGGACAAACTCCAGGCGATGCATTTTGCGCCGGAGGTAAACCAAGAGTCGGGAACCTTTCCGATGGGAACCCGTTTTGATCAGCCGGCGCTCTATTTTGGGTGGTATGCCGGCAAGGCGAACGGCCCGTTTCTGTTGCCGGGCTTCCGTTTCGCCCCCGGGGCCATTGCGGTGCATATTCACAGTTATTCGGCCGCAACCTTGCGCTCGGACAGTGCCGGGTGGTGCGGCCCGCTGATCGCGCGGGGCGCCGCGGTCACGACCGGAGCGGTTTTTGAGCCCTACCTCCAGTTCATGCATTATCCGCATCTCATGCTTGAAGCCCTGGCCCGAGGGAAAAACGTGGGCGATGCGGCCTACTACGCGCTCGCGAGCTTGAGCTGGCAGAATGTGCTGATTGGCGATCCGCTCTATCAACCCTTTCTGCGCGGACTGGATGAACAGTGGTTGCAACGCACGCACCTGGCTCCCCGGCAGCGGCCCTATGTGGCTTTGCGCGAAATGCAGCGTTTGGATGAGGCGGGGTTGGATGACGAAGCCTTGGCGGTTGGGCAGGCGGAGCAGGCAGCCCAGCCCAGCCTCGTGATGGGAGTCCAGCTCGCCGAAATGTTCTTGGCGCGGGAAGATGCCGCCGGCGCGATTCAAGCTTTGGGATTCGCCCCGCTCCTCAAACAGGTGGTGGCGAATGACTGGGTCCTGCTCCAACGCGCGGGGGATTTGCTTGAAGAGGCCGGGGATAAACCGGCGGCGTTGCGCGTTTACGGCCGACTCTTCGAGCAACCGCAGGTGCCGGATGTTTTGCGCATCGAATGGCTGCGCCGTGGAGTGCGGTTGGCGAGCGCCGCCGGGGACGTGCAACGGGCGATGGCGTGGGAGCAGGAAGCCAATCGGCTGGCCGCCGAGACAAAAAAATAGGGCGGACTCGTGTCCGCCCCATGAGGGTTGCCGTTGGTTTTCCGCGGCTCAGACTTTGTCGACGATCTTGTCGGCCAGACCGTATTCAATGGCCTCTTTTGCGTTGAGGTAGAAATCGCGATCGGTGTCGCGCGTGATGCGCTCAAGCGGCTGTCCGGAGGCTTCGGCCAGGATCTGATTCAGTTCGGCCCGGAGCTTTTCCATTTCTTGGGCTTGAATGTTGATGTCCGTGGCCGGACCGATGAATCGACCGGAAATCAGCGGTTGGTGGATAAGCACGCGGGAATGCGGGTAGAGCAGACGCCGGCCTTTTTTTGCGCCGCTAAGCAGGATCGAGCCCATCGATGCGGCCATGCCTGTCACGACGATGGTGACGGGTGAGGTGATCAATTGCATGGTGTCGTAAACCGCCATGCCGGCCGTGATGGAGCCACCCGGGGTGTTGATGTAGAAAATGATCTCCTTGCCGGGATCGGAGGCCTCGAGAAACAGCAGCTTCTCGGTGAGATCCTTGGCGGTTTCATCGGTGACGGCACCCCAGAGGAAAATTTTACGCTGTTGCAGGAATTTCTTCTGGATCTGCGCGGCGATGGGCATCGGGTTTTTGGCGGCGACGGTTTCCTCGTCGTCATCCTCGTCATCATCGGCACGGGGCAGGGGTTCGTGCAGACCGGGCTGGAGATTGGCAAAATGCATAGGGTGCAAAGCGTGCGGGTGAGGCGGCAATTGGCAAGCCGCGGACGCGATTACTGCGCGGCGGCGATTTGCAGGCGCCGGCGCAGGTCGGGCGGCAGGTTCAGGTTGTCCTGCGCCTGCCAAATGCGGGCGATGAGTTCGACCGGCTTGGGGTTGAGATTGAGCAGGGTGGGTAGATTGGTCCTCACGGCATCCCAGGATTGCTGTTCGAGATCATCGCTGACCAAGGTGGCCAGAAACGTGACCTCGCCGGGATTGCGTTCAACCAACGCCTGGCGAAGTCGCCGGGTTTCCGCTTGCAACCCCATTGATTCCAACTGCGTGGCCAGAAGAACGGCATTGGGCGTAAACGCGGAGCTCTGTTGGGTGAAGAACTGGTTGAGCCATGTCTGGCCTTCGGTCGGTTGATTGAGCCCGAAGCTGGCCCAGGCGCGCGCCGCGCTAAGGGCGACCTGAATCGAGTCGCCCAAAGCAGGGTAATCGCCGAGGAAAGCGGCGGTTTGCAACGCCTGCTGGTAATCGCCGGAGCGACATTGGTTTTGCAGGTGGGCCAGCATCAATCGCGGGCTCTTGCGGCCATCAGTATCGACGGGGGAGTGCTCGAGAATCAATTGCGTCAGCTCCGGCTCGTTGATTTGTCCGGCCGTGGCGGCGAGCAGGAGCAGGGCGCGTTCGTCGGCGCTGAATTGCGCAAGAAAATCATCACGTTCGCGCTGAAAGGCGGCCTGATCGCCGGCTTGGTGCAGCAACGCAATCAAGTCCACGCGGGCCCCCGGGCTGTCGGGGCGGAGCAGCACCCGGCTCACCGCGATGCGTCGGGCTTCGTCGATGCGGCCGTCTTCGCGATAGAGTCGCACGAGCATGATGCCGGCCAATTCATTGCCGGGCTGCATTGCGAGGATTTGCTCCAGTCGCTGAATCCCGTTGGAGCGATGGCCGGAAGCGAGGTCGACTTCCGCCAGCATGATCTGACCGTTGGGGGTTTGAACCAGATTCCATTTGGTCAACAAAGTCCGGGCTTCATCGTAGCGGCCCAGCCGGGTGGCCGCCTTGATCTGGGCCCGGACGATTTCACGGCTGGATGCGCTGCCATCAGGGTCCGCCGGTAGCAAAGATTCGCACAGTTCCCGGATGCGTTCATGCCGACGCTCGAATTCGAGCAACTTGAGCAAGGTCCGCAGATACTCCGGATCGGTTTTACCGTGGGACAAACCCTCTTCCAGGAGATTGATCGCCGTATCCGGGCGTCCGATCTGGTGGTAAAACGCCGCAAGATCGCGTCGCGCCACCAGGTTTTCCGGGTTGTTGGCGACGGCGGTGCGGAGACTGGAAATGGCTTTGGGCCAGGCACCGGCTTCCAATTGTTTCTTGGCATTGGCGTAAGCGTGATCGCTCAGGGTTTCGCGATAGTGACGGTGCCGCAGCGGATAGAAGGCAATGTCAAGATAGGACGCCGCTTTGATACCGCGCTTGTATTTGACGAAGGCCCACGCCGCGCCCGCGAGCCCGAGCCAGCCGACGATGGCGAGCACCACCGCGACCTTCCACACCCGGGACCAGAGGATGAACACCTTGATGCCATCGCTGGTGTTGAGTCGCACCCAGAGCTTGCCGCGCCATGCGGGGTCCTTGGGGTCGAAGGTTACGGTTTTTCGCCGGGAGCGTTCCACGCGCAGGTTATCGGCGAACTGGCCGGCGAACCGCAAGCGGCATCGTTGTTAGATCAAGCCGAGCTTCATCTTACCTTCCTCGGAGATCATGGACTGATTCCAAGGTGGTTCCCAGGTGATCCGCACGTCGGCCTCGTCCACGCCGGGCACGAGCAAAATCTTCGACTTGGCGTCCTCGGCGATGGCCGGGCCCATGCCGCAGCCGGGGGCGGTCAGCGTCATGGCGACGAGCACCTTGTAGGCGTTGTCCTCCTTTTTCTCGATGTCCATCGAGTAAACCAGACCGAGATCGACGATGTTCACCGGAATCTCGGGATCGAACACCTTGCGCAATTGCGCCCAGACGGTTTCCGGGTCGGGCGAACCATCCGCGAGGGCAGCGGCTTCGATCTTGGCTTCGATGACTTCTTCGCCCAGCGCGTCACCGTCCTTGCCGTCGATGCGGAACAGGCCGAAATCGGTCTGCACGGTGTAACTGCCGCCGAGCGTCTGGTGAATGAAGAGCTTGGTGCCCTCGGCCAGGGTCTGCTTGTCACCGGAGGGAATTTGCGTGGCGGTCACTTCGCGGGAGAGGGTGCGTTCCTTGTTCGACATGATGTGGCTCCGAACGGTTAGAGTTTTTTGAATTTGTCCTGAATGAAGGTGCCGAGAGCGTCGTGTAGATTTTGATCGGTGAGCTTGTTGAGCACCCGTTCAAAAAAGCCAAACACCAGCAATTCATGAGATTGTTGGGCCGGGATACCGCGCGCCTGCAGGTAATACAGTTGTTCCGGATCGATCCGGGAACTGGTGGCACCGTGCGTGCATTTCACGTCGTTGGCTTGAATTTCAAGGCCGGGCAACGAATCCGCCGAGGCTTCCTCGCTGAGCATGAGATTGCGGTTGCTTTGGTAGGCGTCGGTCTTCTGGGCGTCGGCGTCGACCACGATCAGCCCGGAGAAAATGGTGTGGGCTTGGTGGAGCAGCGCGTTCTTGTAGAGCAGATTCGACGATGTGTGCGGCGCCGCGTGCGTTTGCAGCGTGCGCAGGTCGAACTCTTGTTTGCCGTGCGCAACGGTCAGTGAACACATTTCGCTGTGCGCGCCGGGCGCGAGCATGCGGCTGTGCGACTCGTGGCGGACTTGCTGGCCGCCGAGGTGCAAGTTGACCGAGAGCACGCGAGCGTCGCGTTCGACGGCGATGGAGTTGGTTTGAAATGCGAGGGTGTTCTCCGACCAGTTTTGCACGCCGACGTAATTGAGCTGCGAACCGGGGCCGGCGTGCAGGTCGTTAACGCCGGAGACGAGGTGCGCCTCTTGGGCCGAAGCGGACACGAAGTATTCCACAAGGGTAGCCTTGGCGTGGTCTTCCAAGATGACGAGTGTGTGCGGGAACGCGGCCTTGTGGTCGCCCGAGAGCGTGTGCTGCACGACGATCGGCGCTTCGATCTCCACGCCCTTGGGCACGAACAGCACGGCGCCGGTGGCGGTGAAGGCGGTGTTGAGCGCGACGAACTTTTCACTGCCGAGGTTGGCCGGGTGTTTCTGGAAGTAGCGGCGCACAAGATCGCCGTGGTCGCGCAGCGCTTCATTGAGCGGCGCGAAGATCACGCCTTTGGCGGCGAGATCGGCGGGCAGGGTGCTGCGATCAATCACCTGACGATTTGAAAACGTCATTTCCGCCGCGTGCGTGAAATCGGGCAGGTGCGGCACATGGGTGGCGGCCTCTTCGGGCAGAATGTAGCCCTCGAGGTCGAGGCCCTTGAGGTTGGAAAAGCGCCAGCGCTCGTCGCTGCGTGAGGGCATCGGCAGGGCGTTGTATTGATTCCAGGCGGCCTTCTTGGCTTCGAGCCACCAATCGGGCAGCGCGGCGCGCTGGGACAAATGGACGGCGAAGCGTTCGCTGTTGAGGCCGGTGGACATGGTGGAGTTGGGCAAAGCGGACATGCGGGATGCTGAGTGCGGGTTGACGGCGGGATCAGCCGACGGAGCCTTCCATCTCCAGATCTATGAGGCGCTTGAGCTCGACGGAATATTCCATCGGGAACTGGCTCGCGAGGTCGTTGATGAATCCGTTGACGGACAGACTCATCGCCTGGGCCTCGGTGAGACCGCGTTGCTGCATGTAGAAGATGAGGTCTTCGCTGACCTTGGAAACGGAGGCCTCGTGCTGGGTGGCGTTCTTGTCGCCGCGCACGGTGATGGCCGGGTAGGTATCGGTGCGGCTGTTCGTGTTGATGAGCAGCGCGTCGCATTCGGTATTGTTCTTGCAACCCTTGAGGTGCTTCGGGATGTGCACGAGACCGCGATAAGTGGAGCGGCCCTGACCAACCGAAATCGATTTCGAAACGACATTGGACGTGGTCTCGTCGGCGGCGTGAATCATCTTCGCGCCGGTGTCCTGATGCTGGCCGTCGTTGGCGAGGGCGATGGAGATGACCTCGCCGCGGGCCTTGCGGCCTTTCAGCACGACGCCGGGATACTTCATGGTGAGGCGGCTGCCGATGTTGCAGTCGATCCACTTGATCTCGGCCTCCTCGTGGGCGACGCCGCGCTTGGTCACCAGATTGAAGACGTTGTTCGCCCAGTTTTGGACGGTGATGTATTGGATCTTCGCGCCCTTGAGGGCGACGAGTTCGACCACGGCGCTGTGCAGCGTGGACGTGCTGAACTTCGGCGCGGTGCAGCCTTCCATGTAGGTGACCTCGGCGCCTTCGTCGGCGATGATCAGGGTGCGCTCGAATTGCCCGAAGTTCTCGGCGTTGATGCGGAAGTAGGCTTGGAGCGGCTGCGCGACCTTGACGCCCTTCGGCACGTAGATGAACGAACCGCCGGAGAACACGGCACTGTTGAGCGCGGAGAACTTGTTGTCACCGGTCGGGATGACCTTGCCGAAGAACTTGCGGAAAAGTTCGGGATGCTCGCGCAGGCCTTCGGTCGAGTTGACGAAAATGACGCCCTGCTTGGAGACGATCTCCTTGATGTTCGAATAGGCGGCTTCGGAATCGAATTGCGCTTCGACGCCGGCGAGGAACTTGCGCTCCTGCTCGGGAATGCCGAGGCGTTCAAAGGTCTGCTTGATGTCGTCGGGCACTTCGTCCCACGTCCGCTTGGGCTTCTGGCCTTGCGACAGGTAGTAGCGAATTTTGTCGAAATTGATGTTTTCGAGGTCCTTCGTCGCCCAGTGGGTGGGCATGGGCATGGACTTGAATTTCTTCAGCGCGTTGAGCCGGAAATCGAGCAGCCACGGCGCTTCCTGCTTCACCTGGCTGATGTAGCGGACGGTGTTTTCGGTCAGGCCGGTGCCGGCGTCGAACTCGTAGTTGACGTTGTAGGTGAAGTCGCCCTTGGACTGGTCGATGCCGGCGACCGGGTTGGCGACGGTGTCCTGAGGTTCGAGAAGATCGGTGGTTTCAGGCATGGCGGATTCAGGCGCTGGCGAGTTCGGTTTTAACCCAGTCGTAGCCCTTGGCCTCGAGCTCGAGGGCAAGCGACTTGTCGCCGCTCTTTACGATGCGGCCGTCATACATGACGTGCACGTAATCGGGGACGATGTAGTCGAGCAGGCGCTGGTAGTGAGTGATCATGAGCGCGCCGAAGTTTTCGTTGCGCATGGCGTTGACGCCTTCGGCGACAATGCGGAGGGCGTCGATGTCGAGGCCGGAGTCGGTTTCGTCCATCAGGGCGAACTTGGGTTCGAGCATCGCCATCTGGAGGATTTCGCAGCGCTTCTTTTCGCCGCCGGAGAACCCTTCGTTGACCGAACGGGAGGTGAATTTCCGGTCGATCTTGAGCGAGTCCATCTTGCCGTAGAGGCGCTTGTAATAGCCGGTCGCGTCGAGTTCCTCGCCGTCGGCCATGCGGGCTTGCACGGCGGCGCGGAGGAAGTTGGCGATGCTGACGCCGGGGATTTCGCTCGGGTATTGGAACGCGAGGAAGATGCCGGCGCGGGCGCGTTCGTCGGGCTCCATTTCGAGGATGGACTGCCCGTCGAGGAGCACGTCACCGCCGGTAATGCTGTAATCCGGATGACCGGCAATGGCCTTGGCGAGGGTGCTTTTGCCCGTGCCGTTGGGGCCCATGATGGCGTGGACTTCACCGCTGTTGAGCGTGAGGGAGAGGCCCTTGACGATCTGCTTTTCGCCGATGGCGATGTGGAGGTCTTTGATTTCCAGTTTGGACATGTGAAATGCGATCAGTTGTTGGCGGCTTCCGGCACGGTGCGGCCGCGGAAGCTGATTTCGATGGAGGAAGCGTTGTAGCCAGGCGGCAGGATGGCCTTGACCCGGTCGAGCAGGTCCGGCGGCAGGTCGATATCGTGGGTCGAACCGGCTTCGTCGTCGTGAAAGTGGGCGTGGGGCCGCAGGTTGGGGCAGTAGCGCGTCGGTTCGCGGTCGAAGTTGACCGCCCGGACAAGATTGCAGCCCACAAGAGTCTCCAGGCAGTTGTAAACGGTTGCCAATGAAATAGTAGGAAGCTCGGCTTTGACGCGGGCGTAAACCTCGTCCGCCGTGGGATGATCCCGTTTGTTGAGCAAAATACTGTAGATGACTTCGCGCTGCGGGGTGGAGCGCAGGCCGCTGTCGGCCAGAGTTTGGGCGAAGTTCTCTTGGGGAACTGTAGTGGAGTCGGACATGTTAAGAGTGATTGTTCAGCGAATTGGAATGGTTCTAAATCGCAAGTGGGAATTAGAATAATTCCAAAGAAACTTGGCTCGGACAGTCATGGTGCGCCGGCCTTCCTCGGCGGCAGTTAGCCAACCCAAAACCAATGCCACGGCTCATAGGTGAAGCCCGCGGGATTGTTCGGGGGGAATGACAGGCGAAAGCCGAAACGGGGCGCATTCCCTTGCAGCCATGCGTAGGCGGGGGTTTTGGCGAAACGCGCCTCGAGTTCCTGATCCTCAGGCGTGGCGATATCCAATGCGCGCCCGGTGTGATGTTCGCTGTAGCCGGGGGCGGCCATGATCGTGAGAATGTCGCCGATGCGCTGTCCGGCGACGAGTTTTCGGCGGATGAGTTCGGCTTGGCGAACGATGCTGCGGTGACCGGAAAGCGCGCAAAGCCCGAGGCCGGCGTCCTGGGCCGCGGATTGCATCGCGCGCCACGCCGTTGCGGCGGGGCTGATTAGTCGAACGGGCGTGCCATCGGGTTTGGTCGTGACGACGACCAAATCCTCCGCCGTTGCGTCGGGATGGAAGAGCAAGCCGCGGCTTGCCGCATAGTCAGCCGGAATCCCGAGTTCGCGGTGGAGCTCGGCGAGATCGGGCGGAACCTTGAACGCTTCGGCCAAGGTGACGTCAGGCCGGCGAAAAGTCCTTCACGTGCAGCCGGCGGGCTTCGGCGAGTTCCTCGGCGGTGAATGGCGCGGCGTCGGAAGCGCGTGCGCAATCGAGGATTTCATCGAGCTTGCGCGAGCCGGAGAGCACAGTGGTCACGTGGGGATTGTCGATCACCCAACGCATGGCGGCCTGCGCCATCGACGTGATGTCCTTACGAACGAGCAGGGCCTTGTAGCGGTCGGTCGTGGCAACGCGCTCGATGATTTCTTCGCGCGAGTAGCGCGAGTTGAGCGAGCCGGCCGGGAATACGGTTTCCTTGGTGAACACGCCAGCGAGAAACCCATTGGCCAGCGACTCGCGGGCGACGATGCCCACGCCGAGGCTGCCGAGTTCGTTGAGAATCGGTTCCCATTCGCGATACGTCAGGCTGTAGGCGATCTGGGCGACATCGATGCGGCCTTCCTTGGCCCATGTCCGGGTCATTTCGCCGGTGCCTTCGATAAAGCCGGTGGAAGTGCCGACGTAGCGGACTTTGCCGCTCTGTTTCAGCTTCGCCATCGCGGCCCAGACGTCGTCGTTGATCTTGTCCGGGTGGGTGGGCGAGTGGAAGAACAGCACGTCGAGGCGATCAGTGCCGAGGCGCTTGAGACTTTGTTCGACCGACCATACGAGCGTTTCGCCATCGAAGAGTTCGTTAGTGTGCACGCGCGAATGATAGCGGCCGAACTTGGTGGCGATGGTGACCTTGTCGCGATCCGCGCCGAGCCCGGCGCCGAGCACCTGTTCCGCAATACCGTCGGCTTCCTTGGTGCCATAGAGCGGCGCGGTGTCGAAAAACGTGATGCCCGCATCAAGAGCGCCGCGAATGGCGCGGTTGGCGTCGTTGGCGTCGACCGCGCCGTAGATTGACGGCGAGCCGAAGGCCCAGGTGCCGAGACTGACTTCGCTGACGTTGAGACCGGTGCGGCCGAGTTTGCGGTATTTCATATCAAAGGGATTTGAGGGTTTCGTGAATGAGCTTGCTGGCGGAAGTGACAAACGCCGCGGCGTAGGTCGCACCTTTTTCGGCGGAGGAGGGACGCGGATCGGGTCCCCACACGGCATCGTCTTCGAGGGTGGGCACGCGATCAGCGGGCAGACGCGCGAGATCCACGCAGTCCGGATCGGTGTGCATGAGGAACGAAACTTCGCCAAGGGCCGCGTGGTTCACGATGACGATGTCCTTGTCGATCAGGTCGGTTTCCGAGGTGGCGATGATGCGCGTGTCGGATTGGGTGGCGTTGAACTTGGCCGCTTCGTCCTTGATGATGTCGTAGTGCGGTTGGCCGACGTGGCCGCAGAGCGTGAACACCACGCGGAATTGTTCATCGGCCAGTTGTTCGAAGTGCTCACGAGCGAGGATGCGCAGCGTTTCTTCAGAAAAGTTGAGCGAGTGCCGTTTGTGATTCAGGCCGGGTGCAAACTTGATCGTGTTGGCCGCGACATAGACCGGCGGCAGCACGAGTCCGCCGACCGCCTGCGCGAGTTGCACGCAGAGGCCGTGCGCCTTGAGCCCGTCGAGACCGACCGCAGCGTGTTTGCCGTGATATTCGAGCGCGCCCCACGGCAGGTAAGCCACGGGTTGCGCGGCGTGAATGCGTTCGATTTCAGCGGGCATCAGCCGCTCGTAGCGGCCCCAGGCGGGAGCAGTGGAAGACATGGTTTGCCAGCGAAGCAACGGGGCATGGGGCCGCCAAGGCAATTGTGGCCGAATTGTTGCACGGAAATCTGCGGCCTGCATTGCCATTGCCGCAACCATGCGCTTTCGTGGGGGCTTGAGTCGGTTCCAACCGGAACCGCCCCTCTTCGGTTCAACCCTCAACCCCTGTAATACATGGCTACGTTTATTCCTCTTATCAGCTCCGGCACCGCCGGTCCGCTCGGCGTGTTGCATCTGCCCCGTCTCTGGCTCAAGGTTTCGCTGGAAGCCCGCGGCAAACTCGATTCGCGCTATCCTGGCGTGGGCCAAGGTTACGACCAGATGACCATTGATGCGCTCGGACTCAAAACCGACGCCGTGGTCGCGTTCATCAAGGACCAGAAGCCGACCTACCCGCAGTTCGAAGCGTGGATCAAGGCCCAGCCGGGCGTGAAGCTCGATGCGGCCTCCGTGCAAAAGCACAACGCCGCCGTGCTCGGCTACATTCACGACGATGAAACCCGCAAGGGCATCCTCGCCAACAACGGTCTGCCGGATGATGCCAACGCGCCGAAAGACGCCGTGCACCTCAACGACCTCGACAGCTGGCAGGAGTTTCACGACGCCGAGCTGAAGTGAGATCGGCTTCAGTTTCTGTTTAAGCCAAACGCCGCCCATATGAGGCGGCGTTTTTCTTTTCAGGGTATGGTTTGGTTTCAGCCGCCGTGCTCGGCGAGCCAGCGTTCGGCTTCGATCGCGGCCTGGCAGCCCATGCCGGCGGCAGTGATCGCCTGACGATAAACGTGATCCGAACAATCGCCCGCGACGTAAACACCGGGGACGTTGGTGCGGACTTGCGAACCGGGCTGAGTCTTGAAGTAGCCGTTTTCGTCCACCTCAATCGCCGGCGTGAAGGCCTTGCTGTTCGGAATGTGGCCGATGGCGACGAAGATCCCTTTGACCGGGAGGACGCGTTCCTCGCCCGACTTGACGTGCTTGATCTTCAGGCCGCTGACGGCGCCCTCGGCGACGCCTTCGACCGCAACCGGCACGGAATCCCAGACCATCTCGATCTTTTCGTGCGAGGTGGCGCGATCGGCCATGATCTTGGAAGCGCGCAGCGAATCGCGGCGGTGGACCAGATAAACTTTGCTGGCGAAGCGGGTGAGAAACAGTGCTTCTTCGGCCGCGCTATCGCCGCCGCCGATGACGGCGACTTCCATCTTGCGGTAAAACGCGCCGTCGCAGGTCGCGCAAGTGGTCACGCCCTTGCCGCCGTAAAGTTCCTTTTCTCCGGGGATGCCGGTCATGCGCGGCGAAGCACCGGTGGCGATGATCACGGTCTTGGCGAGGATGGTGCGGTCGCCGAGCACGAGTTTGCGCGGCATCGAATCGAAATCGACTGAAGTGACGAGCGCCTGTTCAAAGCGGGTGCCGAAGCGCGTGGCTTGTTCACGCATGTTCTGGGTGAGTTGAAACCCATCAACGCCTTCGGGAAAGCCGGGGAAGTTTTCCACCTCGCTGGTGGTCGTGAGCTGGCCGCCGGGCAGCGGTCCTTCGAGGACGAGCGGGTTGAGACTGGCCCGGGCGGTGTAAATGGCGGCGGTCAGGCCGGCGCAGCCGGTGCCGATGATGACGACGTTTTCAACGGAAGTGGACATGGTGACGAAGGGTGGATTTCAGCCGTAACATAGCACACTTGGGAAGGGCAAAGTGCCCGGGCCAAGCATTTAGGCCAATTTGTGCGCTTCCCGGTCACGCGCCCCGCCGGGAATGCCCGATCCAGAATGAAGTGACGCAACGAAAACGTCCGCGACTACCTCAAGGCTGACGGGTGGAAGCATTGGCGTTAGGGCGGCAAGCGCTCGATTCTGTCCGCGATGAAGGCGATGCAGTCAGCCTCACCGCGGCTTCTCGGCTTCCAAACGGAAAAATGTCCACGTCGCCCCCACGCCATCCGATGTCGCGTATGCTTGCGCGTAAGCGTGAAGGAGTCTTTTCAATTTGCCCACTGGCATGGGTCGGCCAATCACGGTGGCCCCGGTGCCATGCAGCCGTTTGAGCAGCACCAGAGCCGAGGGATAGTAGTAGCGACGGGTGGTGGTTTCGGCCCGCAGCACTTTGAAGCCGGCTTGCTCCGCGTAGCTCCGCCAATCTGCTGCGCTGTGCCAGCCAAAGCGCCGGTCGGCCGGGAGGAGCGATTCCAGTTCGGTCAGTGACGGACTGACGTAGATACCCGAAATTATCTTTCCGCCGGGGCGGAGCAAATCGCGCCACTGACGCAAGGTAGTCGTGGGAGCGGGGGACCACTGCAACACGCTGCATGATGCGACGTAGTCCCACGCGGCGGGGCTGAGCGCAGGTTGCCAGGCGTCTTGGATGATCCATCGGATATGCGGCAGCGCCTGTTTACTCTCCTCAACCATTTGCGGCGCGATGTCACTGGCCTGCACCTCGTGGCAGGACCTGGCCAGATACCGTGTGAAGTTGCCGGTGCCCGCTCCGAATTCCACACACTTGCCAATCGATTGTGTGTTGGGCAACCACTCGGCGACCCATGCTGCCGTGTCACGCTGGATATGTGCGTGATGATCGTAGGCCGCCGCTTTGCGATCAAAAGCCAGCATGACGATTCGAGGTGAACATGGCGGGGAGAAGCTGGCGGTAGTCGTGACCGCAGCCGGCGATGATCTGCAGATCAGGACAACGCTCCGTCAAGGTCTTGGCATCAGTCAGGGGATCAGCTTGTCCGGCGAAGAGCCGGGCGCGGGCGACGGTGTTGGGATCAGCGCTTAGGCCGCCGAGTGCATCCAGTCCCCACCGCAGATCGGATTTCGCGTAAGGCAGAGAGTCCGCGAAGCAATCGCCCATGCCGGCCAGCCGCAGATAGAGTCGGATGGCGCTGAGCGGATCCTTGTCGAACTTCACGGTGACCGCCAGGCGCGAGCGCCCGGGGGTTGTGCCACCATGGCCGGCCTCCGCGTCAAACGCCAGGATGGGTGCGACACCCAGAATTGCAGGAATGGTGGCGGGAACGGGGGTGGACAGCACGAGTAATGCTCCGAGCGAGTAGCCGGCCAGCACATCCGGCTTGAGCGCCAATGCCTCGTCGAGGGCGCTGGCGGAGGGGGGCAGCACCTGGTGCGTGGCAGCGGGGTGCAGAGTTTGCGCCAAAGCGCCGAAGTCTTGTGGTCTAATCCCCCAGCCGCTGATCCAAACCCAGCGTGATTGAGGCTGGTCAAATTGCGGAAGTGCCGGCTTGGAGTCCATCGCGATTCCCGAAGGTCAGCCGTGATCAAACAGCAAACGATGCACCAGCCCAGCAAAACGTGATTGGCGGGGCACGCCATGGTTCAACCATCCGATTACATCGAACACCCGGCAGGATCGTTGAAACATGTGGGAGCCATCTTCAATCCAGTCAGGCACCGCGATGCCGTGGTGAATTTTGGCCTCGCGATAATGCGGCGTGTCAGGGTGGAACGCCACGGAGTTGGGCAATCGCAGCGCATTCCAGCGCGTGATGTCTTCAGGTTGATACTTGCGACGACCGAGATCGATTTTGATGCGCAAGGTTTCCCAATCGATCAATCGGCGGCGACGCTCAAATTTTCTGATGAAGTCCTCCGCTGTCTTGTAGTGTTGCCCGAACAACCGGGCGTGACGCGTATGCAGGATCGGATATCCCCATAGATGCGCGGAGACTTCCAAGATATCCAACGCGCCGGGTTCCCGCATGAGTTCAAGGACGGTGATGTATTCGCAGGGCGTGAAGCCCATGCTTACAAACGGCGAAGTGCAGGGCATTTCGTATTCGCCATAAAGCCGCCCGGCCCAGCAATCATCGCTGATCAACGTGTAGGTTGGCCGTTGCAAACGCCTCCTCACATATCCTGCCGCGACGCGATGACGCAGGGATTTCAGGGACGATCTGATCGCTGACATGAATGACGGGCGTTACCAACCGAAGCTGCGCTTGATCCGCAATGGCTCGTAGAGATCGCTGGGGATTTCGAGCAGGAAGCGGCTGGGGGTGAGCATCATGCCGCCGGGGCCGCCGCGGGTGGCGATCTTGGGGTAGCTGAGATAGAGTTCGTTCTTCGCGCGGGTCACGGCGACGTAGAACAGGCGGCGCTCTTCCTCGACGTCGCCGGCCTCGATTGAGCGGCGTCCGGGGAACTGGCCGTCGGCGAGGCCGATCAGGAAGACGACGTCGTATTCGAGTCCCTTGGCTTGATGCACGGTGGTGAGCCGCACGGCCTCGGCCTCGGGATCGACGTGTCGGTCACTGGTCTCGCTGTTGAGGAGCACTATCTGTGCGAGCAGATCCTGCATGTTGTCGAAGCGCGCGGCGAACCCGACCAAGGCCTTCAATTCCTCCAGCCGCTCAACGTAATCGGCGAAGGCGCCCTTCAGGTAGTCGCCATACCAGCCGTCGATCGCGGTTTCGACCGCGGCGGAGGGCGGGGCGCTCTCCAGCAGTTCCGACACCTGTTTGAGTGAGTCGCAGAAGTTGCCCCAATCCTCGCGCGCGTCCTTCGCGACCTTGCTCTTCACGTCGTCGGTGGCGAGCGCGTCGAGGAAGTTCTGCTGCATCATCGTCGCGTGTTCGAGCGCGGCGGCATGGATCTTCTGCGCGCCTTTCTCGCCGACCTTGGGCAGCAGCACGGCGATGCGCTGCCACGCCTGCGTGTCGGAGGGGTTGTAAACGAAACGCAGTAGCGCCACGAGATCGCGCACATGCTGACGTTCGAAAAACTTCACGCCGCTGGTGATTTGATAGGGAATGCCGGCGCGGGAGAGCGCGAGCTGCACCTCAAGCGCCAGAAAATGGGAGCGGTAGAGAATGGCGATCTCACTGGCGGACACGCCCTCGTCTTCGACCAGCGAGCGAATGCGCTTCAGGATGAACTCGGCCTGTTCGCGGTCGTCCATCGTCTGCACGACGAAGGGCTTTTGCATGTGCCCGCGCGAGGCCCGCAGCTCCTTGTCGAAGTGCCGTCCGGCGGGTTGCGCGAGCAGCACGGCGTTGGCCAATTCGAGAATCTCCGGCGTCGAGCGATAGTTGGTCTCGATGCGATGAATGACGGTGCCCGGGTGCCGGTGCTGGAACGTCATGATGTTCTCGAAATCCGCGCCGCGCCACGAATAGATGCACTGCGCGTCGTCGCCCACGGCCATCACGCGATGATGCGGCGCGAGCTTGTCCACGATCTGCGCCTGCAGCGTGTTGGTGTCTTGGTATTCGTCCACCAGCACATGGCGGAAGCGCTGACCGAAATACGCCGCGACCTCGGGCGCGGTGGTGAGCAACTTAAGCCAGAGCTCGAGCAGGTCATCGTAATCGACGACGTTTTGCTCGCGTTTGCGCTTTTCATAAGCCGTGGCGAACGGCTCGAAGCGATGCTGGATGTCCTGATACTGCGGGAAGTAGAGCGTGACGGTTTTCTGAATGCTGAGCTGCGTGTTGCGCGCGAGCGAAAGCACGTCGAACAGCGGACCGGGCCGCGGGTGGGTCTTGTCCTTGAAGAACGTCTTGTCCTCGGCCTCAACAGCTTGCTTGAGCAGCGACTCGGATTCGTCGGCGTCGAGAATTGTAAAGGTGCGCGGCAGCCCGATGGCCTCGCCGTAGATGCGCAGCGCGCGGTGGCCGAGCGAGTGGAACGTGCCGCCCCAGAACCGCTGCGGTTCGATTCCGGTGAGGTCCTGCACGCGGTGCAGCATTTCCTTGGCGGCCTTGTTGGTGAAGGTGAGCAGGAGGATTTCGCCGGGCTTGACGCCCTGCGAAAGCAGGTAGGCCACGCGGTAGGTGAGCGTGCGGGTCTTGCCGGAACCGGCGCCGGCGAGCACGAGCAGCGGTCCCGGCTCGGCCGTCACGGCGTTGTATTGCTCGTCATTGAGCAGCGCGCGGAAATCGATGGGCGGAATCGATTCGTGATTGCGGGGAGGGTCTAAAGTAAAATCGGCCATGCTGGTCAGCCTTCGCCCGGGCTAAGGCTGATTCGTCCGGCGGCATGTTTCCGCAGGCGAAGCGGTCGTGGTTTGAGCTCAAAATCCATGAGAGCTCAAACCCTCGTGCAAAGTTGCGCGGAGGCAAAGCGGAAAACTCACCGGCGGGGTGCAGTCCCGGCCGGCGGATCGACGGAGGTTTAGCGTCGGCGTCGCAGCATGACCACGGCAAGCACGCCGCATCCGGCCAGCAACGCGTAGGTGGAAGGTTCGGGCACCGGAGCGAGAGCGGGGGCGGAGATACTGCCCTGAACGCTGCCAGCCCCGTTATTGTAATAGATCTTGAGATTCGAGGCGTTGGTGTTGGTCAGATCGTAATTGGACAGGTCCAGCGAACCGATCGGGGTGCTGCGGCTGAGGGCGCCATTGGTATAGATGCCGCCAAGCGAAATGTTGAGGTTGTCGACATTCAGCCCGAAAATCGTGCCGGTGGTCAGATTGGCGCCACCCCACGCAGTGGTGAATTGGATGCTGTGATAGGTATTATTATTGGTATCGTTGTTAATCGTGAACGAACCTTGGTTGGCCAACGCGCTGGTCGTAAAATCCCCTGATTGTCCACTCAGCGTCAGCTCAAAGGCGGTGAGCCGAAACTGTCCTTGCGTGGCCGAGCTGTTGAGTGCTGCAGCGCTCGTGTCCCACGTGAGAGTGGCGGTCCAGGATGTGCCGACCGGAAATTCTGTGGTGAAGGTGGACGGCGCTCCAAAACCGTTCCACGTGGTGACACCGGAGAGCGTGGTGGAGTAAGTCTGGGCCGAGACGGAGGGAAGCAAGGCGGTGGAGAACAGCGCCAGGCAGCCCAACATGGGGCGAAGGATACGGGTCAGGTGGATTGGCATAGTTACTTCACACCTTACCAGCTGCCATGGTAAGAACCATACGCATACATGCGTATGATCGCCGTCATGGAAGACGCTTCAGAGCAACGCGAGATCGTTGCGGTGGATGATCTCGCGGCGTTTGCGGTGGGGATGACGCGCGGCGACGGCGTCGCTCTTCAAACCCGCGATGCTCGGAATCTCGTCGTGACTGTAGGCGGTTTTGCCGCGGGCGATCACGGTGCCGTCGGGACCGGCGACATTGACGACCTCACCGGCGGCGAATTCGCCGAACGCGTGGGTCACGCCGACCGCGAGCAAACTGCGGCCTTGTTCGCGGAGAACGGGCACGGCGTTTTCGTTGATGTAGATCGTGCCGCTGGGGCGTTGGAAATAGGCAAGCCAGCGCTTCCTTGCTTCCATCGGCAAACCGCCGGGGGCAAAGAACGTGCCGGAGCCCTCGCCGCGCAGCAGCCGGGTAATGATATCGGGCTCAGCCCCGCTGGCGATGAACACGCCGCAGCCGGCGCGACCGGCGAGTTTGGCGGCGGCGATTTTGGACACCATGCCGCCGACGGCGGTTTCGCTGGTGGTGCCGCCGGCCATGGCCTCGATCTCGGGCGTGATCTTCTCGACGACGGAAACGATCTGCTTGGTGCCTTTGAAATCAACGAGGCCGGGGGCGGTGGAGAGAATGAAAAGATATTGGGCGTGGGTCACGCTCGCGACCATGGCGGAGAGCATGTCGTTGTCGCCGAAGCGGAGCAGGGCGCGGATCTCCGCGGCACTGACCGTATCGTTCTCGTTGATCACGGGAACGGTGCCGTAGGCGATCAACGCTTCGAGCGTGTCCTTGACCGACAGATGGCGATCGCGGCTGCGCAGGTCCTCGTGGGTGAGCAAGACCTGGGCGACGGTGATGCCGTGCGGCGTGAAACCGGTCTGCCAGGTTTGCATGAGCAGGCTTTGGCCGACGGCGGCGCAGGCCTGTTTTTTGGTGACATCGGTCGGCCGGCGTTTGAGGCCGAGCCGGCCCATGCCGAGGCCGACGGCGCCGGAAGAAACGATGATCACCTCCATGCCGGACGCGCGCAGGGCGGCGACCTGTGCGCAGACCGCGGCGATGCGCGCTGCGTCGAGTTCGCCGATGCCGCGCGTGAGCACGCCGGTGCCGAGCTTGATCACGATGCGCCGTGGCGCGGGATTATGCAGGGCAGACTTCACGGGTTTGAAAGGGTAGGGGCCGATCTCCGAGCGGCCCGCGAGAATGTGCGGTGGTCCGGCCCGCCCGGAGGTCGGGCCCTACCTGAAGCAGGCGCGCCTCAGACGGCGAGCAGGTCCTTTTCCTTGTGCGCGAGGTGATCGTTGATCTCCTTGATCGCGTTGTCGGTGAGGGCCTGGACTTCCTTCTCGTAACGCTTGCGTTCGTCCTCGGGCATGCCGTCGGCTTTCTTCAGCGAGTCCATCGCGTCGCGGCGGACGTTGCGCACATGCACGCGACCTTCTTCGGCGAGCTTGTGGGCGACCTTCACGAATTCCTGGCGACGTTCGCGGCTCATCTCGGGCAGGGGAATGCGGATGACCTTGCCGTCCGGCACGGGATTGAACCCAAGGTTGGCTTCCTGGATGCCTTTGATGATGGCCTTGCTCAGGCTGACGTCCCACGGCTGGATTTGAATCAAGCGGGCGTCGGGGGTGCTGATGGCCGCGCAGGATTTGAGCGGCTGCATGGTGCCGTAGGCCTCGACCATGACCGTCTCGACCATGGTGGGCGTGGCCTTGCCGGTGTGGATGCTGCTGAATTCGTGCAGCGTGTGATCAATGGCCTTTTTCATGCGGCCCTGGGCGTCGGTAAGAATGGGATGACTCATGGGATTTTTGGTTTGGAATTTTCGATCGGGACGAGGTGCCTTTTGGGTGTTTGGACGTTTGGCCTTTGGGATTTGCCGCGCAGCGGTTTAGCCGTGCACGAGGGTGCCGATTTTTTCGCCGACGATGGCTTTGCGAATGGCATGCTCGTCATTGAGGTCGAAGACCATGATCGGCACATTGTTGTCGAGGCAGAGGGAGAACGCGGTCGAGTCCATGACGTTCAGGCGCTGTTTGAGCGCGTCGATATAGGTGATCTCGTCGTATTTGACCGCGTCGGGATGTTTCTTCGGATCCTTGTCGTAGATGCCGTCCACCTTGGTGGCCTTCATGATGATGTCGGCGTGCATTTCGCTGGCGCGGAGCGCGGCGGTGGTGTCGGTCGAGAAATAGGGATTGCCGGTGCCGGCGACGAAAATGACCACGCGGCCCTTTTCGAGGTGGCGGATGGCGCGTCGGAGGATGAACGGCTCGGCGATCTGGTTCATCGGGATGGCGCTTTGCACGCGCGTGGTGACGCCGAGCTTTTCCAGGCAGTCCATGATCGCGAGGCCGTTGATCACGGTGGCGAGCATGCCCATGTAGTCGCCGGTGGTGCGATCGACGCCGCGCTTGGCGCCGTTGAGACCGCGGAAGATGTTGCCGCCGCCGATCACGACGCAGACCTCGACCCCGAGGTCATGGATCTCCTTCACCTGCTGGCAGGTCTTTTCCAATGTGGCGGCGTCAATGGCGTCACCATTTTTACCGCCGCGAAGGACTTCGCCGCTGAGTTTGAGGATGATGCGTTTATATTTAACCGCGGATACCGCTGGCTTTGGCGTAGGCATGGCTTGCAGGTAACGGCATGGGAAATTCTCCGTCAATCTTCTGATGCGATGGGGACGCTTGCCATTGCGGGCGGGCGGGGAAGCATGGCTTGCGCTTATGGAGAAGTCACCCCCGTCCGTGGCGAAGCGCCCCCTTCGCGAAATCGAGCTCAAATGCGACCTGGTTGTGAGCGGCGGCGGACTCGCCGGCGTGTGCACGGCCATCACGGCGGCACGGGCCGGGGTGAAGGTCGTGCTGGTGCAGGATCGGCCGGTGCTGGGGGGCAATGCGTCGAGCGAAGTGCGGCTGTGGGTCCTCGGAGCGACATCGCACATGGGTAACAATAACCGTTGGGCGCGTGAGGGCGGGGTGATTGACGAGATTCTGCTGGAAAACACGCATCGCAACCCCGAGGGCAACGCCGTGCTGATCGATTCGCTGCTGCTCGAATTCGTGGTGCGCGAGCCCAACATCACGCTGCTGCTCAACACGGCGGTGCACGATCTGGAAAAGGCGGGCGCCGACACGATCCGGGCGCTGCGGGCGTTTTGCTCGCAGAACTCCACGGCCTACCGCATCGCCGCGCCGTTGTTTTGCGATGCCTCGGGCGACGGGGTGGTGGGGTTCCTGGCCGGCGCGGCGTTTCGCATGGGCGCGGAATCGGCGGATGAGTTTGGCGAGGGCATGGCGCCGACCGAGGAATACGGCGAACTGCTCGGCCACTCGATCTACTTTTATTCGCGCAACGAGGGCAAACCGGTGCGCTACGTGGCGCCGTCGTTTGCGTTGAAGGACATCACGAAGATTCCGCGCTTCCGCAACATCCACCCGAAGCGCTACGGCCCGTGGCTGTGGTGGATCGAATACGGCGGCCGGCTCGATACGATTCACGAGACCGAAATGATCAAGTGGGAGCTCTGGAAGGTCGTTTACGGCGTGTGGGACTACATCAAGAACTCGGGGGAATTTCCCGAGGCCGAAAATCTCACGCTCGAATGGGTCGGCATGATTCCCGGCAAACGCGAGAGCCGCCGTTTCGAGGGCGATGTCATGCTCACGCAGCGCGACCTCATCGAACAACGCGCGCATCCCGACGTCGTGTCCTTTGGCGGCTGGTCGATTGATCTGCATCCGGCCGACGGTGTGTTCAGCGAAAAACCCGGTTGCACGCAGTATCATGCCAAGGGCGTTTACGGCATCCCGTATCGCGCGCTCTACAGTCGCAACCTCACCAACCTGTTTCTCGCGGGCCGCATCATCAGCGCGTCACACGTCGCGTTTGGTTCGACCCGCGTGATGGGCACCTGCGCGCACAGCGGGCAGGCCGTCGGCCTGGCCGCGGCATTGTGTTTGCGGCATGGTTGCGCGCCGCGCGACCTCGCGAACGGGGATCGCCTGGCGGAATTGCAACGCGAGTTGCTCAAGGCCGGGCAATATATCCCCGGTGTCGCGCTGAACGACCCGGCCGATTTGGCGCACACCGCGCGCATCACCGCCAGCAGCACCTTGGCGCTCGGTGATTTTCCCGCTTCGGGTCAAACCCGGGTGCTCGACAGTTCGTGGGCGATGATGCTGCCGGTGACGGCGGGCCCCCTCCCGAAGGTGACGTTTGCTGTTGATGTCGCGACCGCGACGAACCTGCGCGTGGAAGTGCGCGTGAGTTCGAAGCCGTTCAATCACACGCCGGATGTTTCGTTGGGCTCGCGCGATCTCAAACTGGCCGCCGGGGCGGGGCAGACCGTGGAGTTGGATTTCACGGTCGAGAGCCCGCACGACGGTTACGCGTTTTTCATTCTGCATCACAATCCCGCGGTGGCGGTGGCGCTGAGCGAGCGGCGGGTGACGGGCGTGATCGCGGTGACGCATCGTTTGAACAAGGAAGTGGCTAAATCGGCGGTGCAAACGCCGCCGGAGGGATCCGGGGTCGAGACCTTTGAGTTCTGGCTGCCGCTCCGCCGGCCCGATGGACAAAACCTGGCCTGCACGATTGCGCCGCCGTTGACGGTCTTCGCCGCGAGCAATCTCACCAACGGCATCGATCGCCCGGTCGATAAGCCGAATGCCTGGGTGGCGGACCCGGGCGATGCGGCCCCGGCGCTCGAGTTGTCATGGGCCGACCCGCAGACGGTCCGGCGGATCGAGCTCGTGTTTGATACCGACGCGGATCACCCGCTCGAGTCGGTGCTGTTCGATCACCCTGAGCGAGACATGCCGTTCTGCGTGCCCCGCTACCGCGTGCTGGATGGCGACGGCCGCGAACTGGTCGCAGTGGAGCACAATCACCAAACGCGCCGGGTGCACGACCTCGTGGAACTGATCACGACAAATCGCCTGCGCCTCGAACTCGCACATCCCTCGGCCAATGTGACCGCCGCGCTTTTCGCAGTGCGGGTTTATTCGTAAGGGTCGCGCGGCCGGATAAAGGGCTGCGTGCGATTTTGGACACTACGCGAGTCGCCAATCGGCCGGCGGGAAGTGAAAGAGCAACACAGCCACCTTGATTTCGCGATTGCGGTCTCCCTCTACGTGGAGGCGCTAATTGAACCAGGTTTCGCTGCTCGGATTGGCGGACCCGAGATAGTTGGGATGATGGGAGATGGTGGCTTTACTCGTTTCGAGGACTTCGCTGAAATTCTTGTTAGGAACGAAGAATACGACGGCAGTTTTGGAGTCACACCACGTCAGGTAGCTGATGAGTTGAGTCAGGGTTTCGAGGCCGACCTTGGGGCCTTTCCAGATTTTGAACTCGGCCACGAAAATATTGCTGTGTTCGTGGCGGAGGAGGATGTCGGCCTTAGGGTTCGTTGTCGGGGCATTCGACTCCGAAAAGAATGGCTGCCCGGCATAGATTGGCTGGGCTTGGCTCACCCTGCGGGCGCGCTTTGCGCGGCCCATCTCCCTCCGCTCCGCTTGGTCGTCGAACCATATGGTGGCTGATGTCGCTTCGCTCGGCACTCCTCCATTGCCGCAGGTCATGAGCAAGCGGTGTAATACACCGCGCGTCGAATGGCTGCCCGGCATGGATTCGAACCATGACTAGGTGAGTCAAAGTCACCTGTGCTGCCATTACACCACCAGGCAGTAGTTTGGCAAAGGAGCAACAAGCTGCGCTCAACCGCCCGGGCGTCAAGGCCGGAAAAACAGTCAATTTCTCCCCGGAGGCTTTCTTCCGGGCCGCAACTTCCACAGCATGAGCCGCATGGAATCGAATTCGCCCGGCAGCATCGCCACCCGTTATCGCGACGGCATCACCGCCCGTCTCGCCGCCATCACCGCCACGCAGCAGGCCGCGATCAACGCCGCCGCGCAACTCTGCTTCGAGCAGATCAAACACGACCGGCTCATTCACGTCTATGGCGTGGGCGGTCATTCCTATGTCGGCAGCGAGGAGTTTTTCTTCCGGGCCGGTGGGCTCGCCAATATCAGCCCGATGTTCGAACCCAGCCTGTCGCTCGCGGGTGGCGGCCAGAAATCGACCATGCTGGAGCGCATGGAAAACATCGGCGACAAGATCGTAAAGGCGCACCACCTCGGTCCGGACAACCTGCTCATCATCACCAGCGCCTACGGCATCAACGCCTGTTCGATCGACGCGGCGCTTGAAGCCAAGCGCCGCGGCTGCAAGGTCATCGGCATCTCGTCCGTCGAGTTTGCCGAAAACACGCCGCGCGATTTCGTGGCCCGGCACAGTTGCGCGAAGAACCTCGGCGAGATCGTGGACGTGATCATCGACAACCACATCCCGCATGGCGAAACGCTGATCGACCTGCCCGGTTATCCGCAACGCGTCGGCGGCACGTGCAACATCCTCGCCTGCTTCTGCATCAACTGGCTGGTGATGGAAACCATCGACCTCTGCCGGAAGCACGGTGTCGAACCGCCGGTCTGGAAAAGCGCCAACACGATCGGCGGCGACGAACACAACCGCCAGTATCTCGAAAAATACACTCCGCGCGTGAAGGCGTTGTAGGTCGGGTCCTGCCGGTCAGGGCAGGTTGATCCGGCGGGATTTGGTTACCCAGCCGAATCACCGGGCACGAAGAAATCCCGGTAGGGAAGGCGATCGATCATGCCTTTGGCTTGCCGACGGACAGGGCCCACGAAACCCCGATGCGCTCCATATAGCGCAACAAAATGAACAAGAATAAAATCACGCCCATCATTTCGCCCATCTCTTCCGCCAGCATGCGCCAGGGAAACCAGCCCTTGGGCCAATTATCCGTGGCCACGAAATGTGCTTCGAGCATTTCCATGCCGACGGCACCACCGAGATACACCGTGCCCGCGACGATGAACCATGCGGCATATCCGCGGGGCAGGCGGGTAAGAAAACCGAGATAAAGCACCGCAACCACGCCGACTGCGACCAAGGCGACCGCCACCCAGCCATAGTGAAAGAGCGAGGTTTCAAATGAACCGAATATGCTGGTGACGACCGGATTGATGATGCCGTCGTGGATCTGGGCGGCTTCGTCGTAACTCAGGTAAATGAAACCCAAACCGAGTCCGAACCAACCGGACTTTTGCCGGACGGCATCAGCCGGTGCGGTCAGCAAGCACAGGAGTCCGGCGAACAGCAGGCAAAGCGCGCTAAAATACGCGGGCAGATTTGCCTCGGCCCCAAGATCAAAAAAGCGCGGCAGGGCATACAATGGATGCTCCGGCAAACGTCGCTGCAGCACATGCATGATGACATGGGCTGCCCCGAGCAAAACCGCCACCAACGTGAGCCCACCCGTGATCGTTTTCGGGTTTACCGAAACGCGAACCGCCTGGGAGGGTGGCGATTCCGGGATGTTGCTCATTGGCGGTAACATGCCGAATGGCCTATCAATGGGAAGGCTGATTCGTGACGACTTTCGGTGCGCGGTGCGGTGACTGAATACGAGAGGCCAGCGGCCGCGATTCTTGGCGTGGGAGACAAGCTGCTGGCGGGCTTGCTTCCGGGCGGATAATCCCGCTTAAGCATTGCCCCGATGCCTTCTCCTGTTGCGCGGCCTTGGACGACGCCGAAACCCGGCCCAAAAATCACCGCTACATTTTCAGCGCGATGGGTGATGTCGCCAGCGGCGACATGGCCCTGCGTCCGGCCGACGCGGATTTGCGGGATGAATGACGGCCTATGACCCGGCCAAGGCTTGCGCTGACGGCGGGGTGTGTGACCATCCGGTCATGCTTATCCACTCCGTTTATTTCTGGCTGAAGCCCGACCTCACCGAGGCCCAACGCGCCGAGTTTTTGCAGGCGCTGCAAGTGTTGAAGGACGTGCCTTCGGTGTCGCAGTTTTATCTCGGCACGCCGGCCGGCGTCACGGACCGGCCGGTGGTGGACAAGACCTACGATTACTCGATCACCTGCGTGTTCGAGAACCTTGACGCCCACAACGCCTATCAAGTGCACCCACTGCACACCGCGTTTGTCGAAGTCGGCAAGCCGCTCTGGACGCGCGTGCAGATCTACGACGCGGATTGAGACGGGACAGACGGTTGGGAGTTAATAGAATTTCCACCAGCCCATGCGCTGCAGGCGTTCGTCGTGACCGTCGCGGACGAAGAAGGCTTTGATCTCCTCGTCGCTGCTGCGCCGGGGTTCGAGGGCGGGGTCGTTGGCCAGGGCTTCGACCAAGTCGGTGATAATGGCGCTGGACTCCGCGAGGAGTGAGACCGGGAGCTTGTCCATGGTGTCGCCAAAGTCGTGATAGTAGCGCACCGACTCGCGCGGGATCGGCGCGTGGAAGGTCACGGTCGGCACGCCGACCAGCTGGTAGGGCACGTGATCGCTGCCGAGCCAGTTGCTGTTCAAGACGCCTTGCGGCAGCTTTTGCTCGCCGCGCGCGTTGTTCCAACGCTCGAGTGCGGGCACGAGTGAATCGAAGCCCAGGGCGTTCACCGCGATGGGCACGCCGACCATGTCCAGATTGACCATGACCGCGACCGGGGCGTCACCCAACTCGGCCGCCGCGTGGCGCGAACCCCACAGGCCCTGCTCTTCGCCGTTGAACCAGACGAGTTCCACCGTGCGCGCCAGTTCACGGCCGCGCAATTCTGCGGCGAGCGCGAAGACCTGGGCGATGCCCAAGCCATTGTCGATGGCGCCTTGGCCGAGATCCCAACTGTCGAAGTGGGCGCCGACGATCACGAGCTCTGGGGACTTGCCGGGCAGGGTCACCATGAGGTTGGCGGTCTTCACTTCGCGAGGACGGGAGGTGGACTCGACCTCGACGATGACCTCGGTGCCGCGGGCGAGCAGGCGTTCGATCCAGCGGCCTTCCTCGACCGTGATGGTGAAGGTCGGGACGGGCAGACCTTCGCCTGAGTAACTGCCGGTGCGCATGAGCAACTGGCCGCCGGCCTCGCGATTGATCATGAGCAGGGCGGCTAAACCACGTTCGGCGGCATGCTGGGCCAGTTGGCCGGTTGATCCCCGGGAGCCCGAGGCGACCAGACCGATCGCCCCTGAGAGATCGCCTTCCGGCCAGTCGCTTTCGTCACCGCGGCCGACGAATACGACCCGGCCGCTCACCGGCGCGGTGGCCGGGGAATAGCCCATGGCCGCTGCGCGCAAGGTCCGCTCAAACGGCGCGGTCATCGTGACTCGATCCACTCCGCGTTCCCAGCCGGGCATGGAAAATTCCTGCCGCTGCGGTTCGAGGCCCAGCGCGCGCAATTCGTCGGCCAGTCGGTTCAACGCGGCTTCATTGGCCGTTGAGCCCGACAATCTGCCGCCAAAATCATCGCACATCCGCGTCAGCATATCGTGCGCATGGGCCGCGGTGGCGCTGACGGCGGCGGCTTCGGTTTGTTTGGCCCCCGGAGCGGATTCTTCGTTGTGAGCGAAGGCGGTCAGGCCGGCGCAGGCGAATGCAGTGAGAAGACGCAGTGAAGTCGGGAATTTGATCTTGATCATGTGACTGCCCGACAGCCTAGCAAAGTCGTCAAGCGGGTAGCAACCCGCCCGTGACGCGCGTGCAGCGTTACGACACGGATTGAGTGACGGCTTCGCCCTTGATCATAAAGGGTTCGAAGAAACCGGTCTGGGTAAGCGGGATGCGCGCGCGCACGTAGATGCCGTCGTCGCGGTGATCCTGTTCCTGAATATGACCGAGCGCGTGGAGCTTGGCGATCACATCGTAACGGTGGGGCGGCACGAGCAGTTCGGCGGAGCCCTGTGTGCCGGCCATGAGTTCGAGGCAACGTTCTTCCAGTGCAGGCACGCCTTCGCGCGTGTGGGCGCTGATGAAAATGGCGTCGGGCACGAGCAGCCGCGCGCGTTGCAAATCGGCGGGCGTCGCGGCGTCGATCTTGTTGAACACCGTGAGCATCGGTTTGCCCATGGCACCGAGTTCCTCAAGCACGCTGAGTGTGGTGGTGTGGTGCTGCTCAAAATTCGGATTCGTCACGTCGAGCACATGGATCAGAAAATCCGCGACGATGGCTTCTTCGAGCGTGGCCTTGAAGGCTTCGATCAGGCGGTGCGGCAGGCGGCGAATAAACCCGACCGTGTCGGTGACGAGCAGTTTCTGATTACCGCGCAACATAAGTTGGCGCGTGGTGGGATCGAGCGTGGCGAAGAGTTTGTCCTCGGCGAGCACGTCCGAGCCGGTGAGTGAATTGACGAGCGAGGATTTGCCGGCGTTGGTGTAGCCCACGATCGAGGCGGTCGGGACGGGCACGCGCAGGCGCTTGCGGCGTTGCACGCCGCGTTGTTTTTGCACGATGCCCAGTTCGGACTTCAACCGCGTGATGCGGTCACGCACAAGGCGGCGGTCCTGCTCAAGCTGGGTTTCACCTTCGCCGCCGAGTTTACCTTTGCCGCGTTGGCGCGAGAGGTGGGTCCACGCGCGGGCGAGGCGGGGGAGCGAATACTCCATGCGCGCGAGCGCGATCTGCAGGACGGCTTCGCGCGTCTGCGCGCGGTCGGCAAAGATATCGAGGATCACTTCCTCGCGGTCGATCACCGCGATGCCGGAAAGTTTTTCCCAGTTCTTTTGCTGGGCGGGAGAAAGCGACTCGTCCATGACGATCAAGTCGCATTCGAGATGTTTCGCGAGCGTGATGATCTGATCGGTGCGTCCGCTGCCGAGGAGGGTGGCGGGCGTGGGTTCGCGCAGGTTGACGAGTTCGGTGTGCACGACGCCGATGCGGAGGTTTTCCACCAGCTCGACCAGTTCATCCAGGAGTTCCTGGGCTTCGCCCGGCCGCATTTCCGGCGTATTCACGCCGATGAGCAGCGCGCGCTCGCAGCGGTTGGGATCAGCTTTTTGAGTATTATCGAGAAAATCGGCCATGCAGGCAGGGAGGTGACCATACGACGGTTGGGACCGCGGTCAAACCGGGATGAAGGTTGTTTGTCATGGCTTACGGCACGCGGGTGGCTTGGCGTCAAGGAACAGGGGGCGCAACCTCAGGTATGCGGGTTCGCGGAGACGCAGCGCAGAGCCGGCTGGCAGTGGCGGTCCAGTCCGTGCGATCGGGTCGTTCAGCGGGGATCACCGCCCATCACGACCGGTCACTTGGTCTGGGGCTGGTTGTCGGGGGAAGGTTCGGCTTCTTCCTGGCCACTCGCGGTGGCGTTGGCCTCGCGCAATTTGTCCGCAGATTTGGTGATGTTTCGGTTCATCTGGTTCATGATGCGGGCGACCTCCAGATCGCGCTTGAGCCTTTGGGCGAGGACCCATTCGCGAGTGTTGGCGGCGCGATTGCGTTCGGCCAGTTTCGGATCGAGGGCGATGGCCTTGGTGTAGGCTTGTTCGGCTTCGTCCGGGCGTTCGAGCCACGTGAGGATGTCGCCGCGGAAATGGTGCACGAAGGCCAGTTGCTTATTGCTGAGAGGATTGGTGCGCCGGGCAAGGAGCGTGTCGGCGTCGATCAAGGCCTCGGCGTGTTGCTGGGCGTAGTAAAAGCTGAGCATGCGGTTGTAACGGGCACCGATGTGGTGTGAATCGCGTTCTAGCGCCGCGCTGTAGTCGGCTATGGCCGAACCGTTGTCCTGACTGGCGTAATGGAAGCTGCCTCGACGGACATAGTTGTCTGCGCTGCGATTTTTGCGAATAGCCTCACCGAAGTAGTGGAGGGCGGCTTCGGGGTTCTTCGCGCGGCGGGCCTGTTCGGCGAGAGCCAGGTAATCGAGGTCGAGTTGCTTGTGGGCGGTCCAAGAACCAATTTCCCCGCCCGAGGCGGTGAAAATGGTGCCGTGAAGATCGCCATCGCGGGATTGGCCTACGAAACGCAGCTCGCCGTAGTTGAAGTGAACCTGAAGCCAGGTGCCCCGGCGGCGTGTGTCGTTGACTTCTTTGATCTGCGCAGAGTAGTGCCGGGGGTTGGGGCTCAGGGGATTGGCGACGAGGGTGTCCACCGTGCCATTCGGGCCGGTGAAGCGGACCGTCATCGGTTGGGGGTTGGGATTGGCGCGCATGATGCCGACCAGCTTCCAGTGACCGGGCAGATTGCGACGTAAGTCGCCGGGAAACATCTCGAAACTTTGGAAGCCGGTTGCGGCGGATTGCGTGGCGATCGGCTCAACGGGCGGCGGGCTGGGCCGGACTGTGGTTTTTGGGGTGGAGGCGACGGCTGGTTTTTCCCGACCTTGGCGGTCAATATAGACGAGTTTTCCGGCTTGCATGGCGGCGAAGGTGTTTGGATCGGAACTCGTGAAGATGGAATCGAAACGCGGCGCGATGATCTCCCTGCCGGTGTGATCCACCACACCTTTTTTCCCGTTGGCTGTTACCACGAAGACGCCCTTTTGGAATTTGGCCATCGAGTCGTAAGCCGGCGCGGTGATTTCCCGGCCGTTTTCGTCCACCAAGCCCCACTTGTTGCCGAGCCGAACCCGGATCAGGCCGGAGTCACCGTCGTTGAAGGCTTCATCGTATCTGGGCGAAATGGTGATCTGCCGGTCGGCATTCATGATGCCGAATTTACCATCCCGTTTGATGATCGCGGCGGTGCGAGGAATGGAAGGATTGGAGGCTGCGGCTTTGGTGGCGGGGGTGGATTTTGCCACTGCGGCCGGCTTGGGCGTGGAGTTAACGGGGGCGGTGCCAAGCTGTTGTCGTAGCGCGGCGTGCTCGTCCGGATTGCCGAGACCGGCGTCGAGCATTGTTTGAAGCTTTTGGGCGGCGGCCCCATGGCCCTGCGCGGCGGCCCGGCCATACCAGCGCATGGCCTCGGGGTCGCTTTTCTCGACGCCGTAGCCTTGGGTGTGCAACCCGGCGAGTTGGACCATGGCCTCAATGTGTCCGGCTTCGGCGGCCTTGCGCATGGCCGGGCCGGCGGCGTCTGGATCGACATTGGACAAGGCCAGGAGCGCGCTCTGAAAGTCGGCGGCTCCGGGCGAGGTGTCTTGCGCCGGTAGAACCGCGGCGCCGAGGGTGAAGAGGACCAGCAGGCCGGTCAGAGAGCGCAGCGTTTTCATGGGATGAGCAGCGGGCGGGGTGACCGGCAGGGGGACGGACACGCGGTGACCAACGATTCGGCCCGAACGAATCATGGCAACCACAACCGCCCGGCCGCCGGAAGCAGATGCCACCGGATCAGCTTCGGCCGGCACTGGAACGCTGACGCCGGCGGTGCCAGATCACGCCGCCGAGGGCGAGCAGGCCGACGATTGCGGCATAGGTCGAGGGCTCGGGGATGGCGGAAGGCGTGTTGATGGCCGCCACGCTGAAGCGCACGTCGTAGGTGCTGCCGAGTCCGTCGAAGTAGATGTGAAAGCGCGTGGACGAGGGGTTGGTTGACCAATCACTCAAATCGAGCGTGGTGGGCAGCGCGGTGCTGCCAAATGTGTCGGTGGCCTCGGTATACATGGTGAGCAGCCAGGAGACCGCGGTTTCTCCCGCCACTTCGGGCTGGCTGAAGTTAGAGTGCTGAATTTGGAAGCGGTCGTAGCTGAACTGATTTTCAATCTGAACCTGGCCGTTGTTGTCGCCATTCAAGTCGGCACTCCAAATGCCGCCCGAAGCATTGATGATCATGGAGCCCGACAACAGACTGTAGTAACCATAATTGCCGGAACCGATATTGGGAGCTGTCGTATCATAGCTCAGGGTCAACGTGTAGGGATCACCGGTTTGAAAATACGGTGACAATGAAGATCCAACGTAATTGGCGGTGCCCGTGAACTCGAAGGTGACAATCTGAGCCCGGGCGTTGGACAGGAGAAGAGCGGAAGCAAAGAGGGTAATTTGCGTCATGCAACGAAGCAGGCGGCAAACGATTGGGCTGGAACAAGTGGTTGTTGGGATGTCCATGGCGCCGGTCATGTTGAGCCGGCTTGATGCAGGTGGACAGGACAACCGACCGGCGCACATACGCATACTTGCGTAGTATGAAAACGAAGCTGTGCCTTTCAGTGCGATCAGCCGGCAGAAAATCGAAGTGTGTGTTGGTAGGTGGTGAAATCGAAGGGCGGCATTTGAAAGGTATCTGATTTTTGAGTTCGTCTCGACGGGCGTGGCACCTCTCTTTGAAATCTGTTTGTAGTTATGGAACCCCTTTCACTTTTGCTCTGTGCCGGTGTGCTGTTCGCCGGCGTTTCTGCCCCCGCTCAAAACACAATTGGCTGGTCCATTCCGGACGTGCCGTCTCATGCGCAGGCGCGCACGGCGGCGGTCAAAGTCAGTGTCGTGCCGGACCGCTCGGGTTGGACTTATGCGCTCGGCGAACCGGTGCGGTTCAATGTCGCGGTTACCGCTGATGGGCAAATCCTCGCGGGCGCGAGCGTGACCTACAAAGTCGGTCCTGAGATGCTGCCGGCGGAGGAGAAAACCGTGGCGCTGCCCGCGGGCGGATTGGTGATCGAGGGTGGCACCCTCAATGAGCCAGGGTTTATTCGCTGCTCGGCCACGGTCGTGGTAAACGGCCGCCGCTATCGCGGCGTGGCTACGGCGGGCATCGCGCCGGAAAGCATCAAGCCGACGCAGCGCGAGCCGGAGGACTTCGATGCGTTTTGGGCGGCGGCCAAGGAGGATCTGGCCAAGGCGCCGTTGGAAGCGCGTCGCACATTGATGCCGGAAGCCTGCACGGACAAAATTGACGTCTATCATGTCAGTTTCCGCACGGTCGGCGCGGCCAACTGGCGCGGGCTGGCGTCGCGGATTTATGGGATTCTTTGCGTGCCGAAAGCGCCGGGAAAACATCCGGCGGTCCTGCATGTGCCGGGCGCGGGCGTGCGGCCTTACGCGGGGAACCGGGAACTCGCGGAGCGCGGTGCGATTACGTTGCAGATCGGCATTCACGGCATCCCGGTCAACCAACCGCAGGAGATTTACGATCAACTGAGCACGGGTGCGCTGAGCGGATATCCGTTGTTCAATTTGGATAACCGCGACACCTACTACTACCGCCGCGTGTATCTCAGCTGTCTGCGGGCCAACGATTATCTGGTTTCACTGCCGGAATTCGACGGCGAAAACCTGTTGGTGACGGGCGGCAGTCAAGGAGGGCAGTTGTCGATCATTACGGCGGCGCTGGATCCGCGCGTAAAGGCCTTGGCCGCGCTTTATCCGGCTTATTGCGATGTGACCGGTTATTTGCACGGTCGCGCGGGCGGCTGGCCGCACATGATGAACCGCACGCTCGACGGGCAGCCCTCGCCGCATGCCTCTGAAGCGAAGATCGCTACGACCGCCTATTACGACGTGGTGAACTTCGCGCGCCGGCTCAAGGTCCCCGGCTACTTTGCGTGGGGTTACAACGACGAAGTTTGTCCGCCGACTTCGATGTATGCCGCTTACAACATGATCACCGCGCCCAAGGAACTCCTGCTCGCCTTGGAAACCGGTCACACGACAATCCCTGAGGAAACCGCGATCATCAACGACTGGATCGCGACCAAGCTCGGGTTGGAGTGACGCAACGGGTCGGCGGTGCCGCGAGGTGTGATTTCCTATAACCCAGGGCAAACGGCTTGCGTGAGGTCGGATGGGGTTGTCATCTTCGGGAACCAATGGAGAAGCGTGTGCTGGTATTGGAAGATCAACAGTTGCTGCGCGACTTGTTGTGCGGTGCGATTGGCGGCCTGTCCGGGGTGGCGGAGGTGGGCGGGGCGGCGACCCTGGCCGAGGCGCGGGCGTGGCTTGCGCGGGTGACGGCGGTGGACCTGGTGGTTCTCGACTTGGAGCTGCCGGACGGCCATGGCATGGAGTTACTGGCGGAGGCGGCGGTCAAGAATGCGCGGGTGGTGATCGTGACGGGAGGACGGGATGCCGCGAACGCGCGCGAGGCGTTGCTGCGGGGGGTGGCGCCGTTGGGTGGGCTGGCTTGGATGGCATTTCCCAAGAGATTGGCCAGGATCCGCTCCACGCGCGGTTGATCGAGCGGCCAGCCCGCCGGGGCGTCGGTCAGCTCGACCTGCACACGCAGCCCACGGCCTTGGGCGAGCGGCTGGGCGTCCTTGGCGGCGGATTGGAGCAGGGGACCTAAGGCGACAGGGGCGAGGTGGGCCGCGCTGCGCTGCAACTGCTCGTCAAGAAAGTCGGAGACGAGCGTGAGGGCGCGGGCGGCGGTCTCCTCGGTTTGGCGGAGGGTGTGGTCGAGCGACGAGCCCTCGGGAGCGGCGTGTTCGTGGACCAAGCGCCCGAGGGTCAGGCGGATGCCGGCCAGGGGGGTCTTCAGATCGTGCGAGGCGATGCGCATGAAGGCGTCCTTGTCGGCATTGAGCACGGCCAGTTCGTCGCGCTGACGGGCGATGAGGGCGTGCGTGCGCCTTGCGGAGACGAAGCGCCAGACCAGCAGGGCCAGCGCGAGGGCGATGGCGGCGGCGGCGGCGAGGGCGGAGTTGCGGGCGTGGCGGGCCTGCCGAGCGAGGGTCTCGGCCTGGCCGCGGGCGACCGCCTCCTCCCGCAGGGCCCGGTCTTGGCGGGCGACCCGAAACACGGTGTCGAGATACTGGGCGCGCTCCTTCATGCGGGCTGCGTCTTGGCGGATGCGATGGGCCTCCCGCTCGTCTTGAGTCTGCCAGGCCTCCACGTCGCGCCCGACCCGTCGCAGGAGGTCGACGCGCACGCCGAGCAAGGTATCCAGTTTCTCAAGACGCCCGGCGCGGCGAAGGGTGGGCAGGTGGGTATCGATGAGTTGGAGGGCCCACTCCTCGTGGCCGGTCTGGCGGGCGAGGGCCTCGGCGAAGGACACGTGGAAGACGGCGGCTTCCACTTCGGCGCCGGTGGCGGCGTAGAGTTCGAGGGACTGCTCCAACTTGGCGGCGGCGGCGGCCGGGTCGCCGTGCACCAGGTCGAGCTGGGCCTGCAGGGTGAGGGAGCCAGCGAGCATGGTTTGGTCGTCGAGTTGCCGGATGATGGCGTGGGAGGCGTTGAGGTAGTGCGAGGCTTCGTCGTTGCGCCCGGCGCGAATGGCCCGGTCGCCGAGGTTGTTGAGGCTGATGGCCACACCGCGTTGGTCGCCATTTTCGCGGCGCAAGGCGAGGGCTTCCTGTTCAAAGCGGTCACCCTTTTCGGCGTCACCGAGCTGGTGCCAGAGGAGGGCCAGGTTGCCGAGGGTGTCGCCGAGGGATTCGCCGGTGTCGCCGGCCCTCCGCAGGTAATCGAGGCCCCGTTGCGTATACTCAACGGCGAGGGAGAGTTCGTCGGCGTCGTGAAAGACGGCCCCGAGGTTGGATGCGCTTAGGCCGGCCATTCGCCAGTTCCCCGCGCGGTCGAAGGTGTCGACCAGATCGGTGTAGAGTGCGACGGCGGCGGGCAGTTCGCCGATGCCCCAGTGGCCCAGGGCCATCGCGTAGCGGGCTTGGGCGGCGAGGGAAGGGGAGGCGGCGTTTTGGGCGGCGGTTAGGGCCATCTGACCGACCTCGAGCTCTGCCTGATAGGATCCACGGTCTTCCAGGTGCCCGGCGGCGTCGTAGAGGAAAGCGCTGAGTTGGGCGGGATCGCGGGTGCGGTCGGGTGCGTCCGGGCCCGACAGCCAGGCGGTGGCAGCGGTGGGAGCGTCGACATACCACTGGGCCCAGTCTTCCGGGGACGCGACGGCTTTGCCAGTGGCCGACGCGTCGGGACCGATGGCGGGGTCGGCTTGGGTCAGTGGGGCAAGGAGCAGACCGAGGAGGGCCGAGAGCAGGCGGCGCATAGGCATGACGAGAGAGTGGAACTTAGCCGGGGTCGGTGCACAAGCCCGGGAACCCCGTGAAGCGAATTGCCTTTCGCGATCGGATGGCGGGGAAAGGCCATGGCTCTCCTAGTATGCGCGATGCAGGAGCGGAGTGTGGCGGCTCGTTTCAGTCGGAAGCCGGCGGCCTGTGATGTGACCGTTTGCCCTCACGGTCGCGCGGGCACTGGTCGCATATGATGAACCGCATGCTCGACGGGCAGCCCTCGCCCCATGCCTCGGAAGCGAAGATCGCTGCGACCGCCCATGGCGACGTGATGAACTGCGCGCTACGATTGAAAGTGCCGTGCTATTTTGCGTGGGGTTACCACAACGTAACCTGTCCGCCGACCTCGATGTATGCCGCCTACAACGTGATCACTATGCCCAAGTTGCTCCTGCTCGCTTTGGATACCGGTCACACGACAATCCCTGCGGAAACCGCGATCATCAACGACTGGATCACGACCAAGCTCGGGTTGGAGTGACGCGGTGCGGTGGGATTCTGATTTCCGCCAGAACGAAGTCGTGTCGCCATCGAGGCGGGGATCGGAATCCCCGCGCTACAGTTTTCCGGCGTAGAATCGCAGGGCGCGTTGATAGGCGGTAATGCCGGTGTCCTCTGACGTATCACAAAGCGCTTCCAAGGTGAGTTTGAGCGCTTCGTTGTGTTGACCCAAGTCGTGCAGCGTCAGGGCGAGAAAGGCGTCGAATTCGCGGTTGTCGGGAAACTGAGTCTGACCCGAACGCAGCACCTCGGCGGAACGTTCGAGCTGACCGAGATTACGCAAGGTTGAGCCGAGGCCAATCAAGGCGCCGGAGAGTTCGTTCTCCGGTAGTCCGAGCGCGACCGCCTTTTCGTAGAAGGGCAGCGCTTGGGCTTCGCGCCCCAGCACATCGCAGGTCCACGCCAGTTGGTAATTGATCTCGGCGACGTTGGGGAATCGTTGATCGAGCGCCTTGAGCTGACCGAGCACCGGTTCCACCTGCCCGCCGTGTCGGGCGCCGGTGATGGCGTCGAGTTCAGGTTTCCAATCCATTTTTACAGGAGGTAACGGAGGAAACAGAGAGAGGACAGGGACTCAGGCCTCTGTTCTCTCTGTTTCCCCCTGTGAAATCAGGCCTTAGTCTTCGCCGCCAAGGCGCGGGTGGCGATTTCCTGCTTTAGTTTGGCGAGGTAATCATCCGCGGTCATGACGCCTTCGTCGCCGCGGGCGCGGGAACGGACGGACACGCTGTTGGCCTCGGCTTCCTTTTGGCCGATCACGAGGGTGTAAGGCACCTTGTCGAGTTCGGCGCGGCGGATCTTGGCGCCGAGCTTGTCAGAATGTTCGTCGAGCGAGACGCGGATGCCGGCGGCCTTGAATTTGGCGAGGAGATCGCGTGAGTAATCGATGACCTTTTCGCTGATCGGCAGCAGGCGCACCTGTTCGGGGGCGAGCCACACGGGGAAATCGCCGGCGAAGTGCTCGATCAACACGCCGCAGAAACGCTCCATCGAACCGAACGGCGCGCGGTGAATCATCACGGGCGTGTGCGGCTGGTTGTCGGCGCCGATGTAGCTGAGGCCGAAGCGCACGGGCAAAACGTAGTCGACCTGCACCGTGCCGAGCTGCCATTCGCGGCCGATCACGTCCTTGATTACGAAGTCGATCTTCGGGCCGTAAAAGGCCGCTTCCCCGGGTTCCTCGGTGAAGGGCACGCCGAGCGTCTTCGCGGCTTCGCGACAGGCGGCTTCGGCGAGATCCCATTTGGCGGGATCGCCGGCGAACTTTTTGCCGTCGGGATCGCGCAGGCCGACGCGCACGCGGTAGTCGCTCATGCCGAGCGTGGTGAGCACGGTTTTGACGAGCGAGAGACAGCCGAGGACTTCGGCCGCGACTTGGTCGGGCGTGCAGAAAAGGTGGGCATCATCCTGAGTGAAGCCGCGCACGCGGGTCATGCCGTTGAGCTCGCCGGATTGTTCCCAGCGGTAAACGGTGCCGAACTCCGCGAGGCGCACGGGCAGGTCGCGATACGAGTGCGGCTGCGAGGCGAATATCTTGATGTGATGCGGGCAGTTCATCGGCTTCAGCATGAAGCCGTCGAGCAGCTGATCTGCGTCCATTACCCGGTCGGGCGTGATGGTTTCTTGGCCGGTGCGCTCGTTGAGCTCGTCGGCGAAGTGGCGCGAAACGGCTTCGAGGCGCGAGGTCAGTGCGGCGCAGGTGCAACCGGCGTCGGCAAGTCGCAGCATTTCGTCGGGCTCGGCGAATGCGGTGAACTGGGAGTCCTTGTAGTAAGGGAAGTGGCCGCTGGTTTTGTAGAGCGTGAGCTTGCCGATGTGCGGGGTGAAAACCTGTGAGTAGCCCTGCTTGCGCAGCTCTTCGGAAATGAAGTTCTGCAATTCCTGGCGGAGAATCGCGCCGTTGGGCGTCCAGAGGATGAGACCCTGGCCGACTTCCTCGTCGATGTGGAACAGCTTCAGGTCGCGACCGAGCTTGCGGTGATCGCGGGCCTTGGCCTGCTCCATGCGCTCGAGGTAGGCGGCGAGTTCTTCCTTCGATTCGAAGGCTGTGCCGTAGATTCGCTGCAGCTGTTTGTTCTTCTCATCACCGCGGTGATAGGCGCCGGCGATGGAGAGCAGCTTGAAGGCCTTGAGCTTGGAGGTGTAGCGCACATGGGTGCCGGCGCAAAGATCCATGAACTCGCCGTTTTGGTAGAACGAAATCGCTTCGCCCGCGGGAATGTCGGCGAGACGGCCGAGTTTGTAGCGCTCCTGACCGCGTTCCTTGATGATGGCGATGGCCTCGTCGCGGGAGACTTCCTTGCGCAGGAAGGGTTGGTTCTCCTTGGCGACCTTTTTCATCTCTTCCTCAATCTTCACCAAATCGTCGGCGGTGAATTTGTGATCGAGGTCGATGTCGTAATAAAAGCCGGTCTCCGTCGGCGGACCGATGTCGAGTTTGGCGTCGGGATAGAGACGCAGGACGGCAGTCGCCAGCACGTGCGAACACGAGTGGCGGAGTTCTTCGAGGGGAGTCATCGACATGGCGGGAAAGGAATTGGGTTTAACGCAGAGGACGCGGAGGGCACGGAGTGAAATGAAATCTCAACGGACTCTGTGATCTCTGTGTTTTGTGATTGGAGATTATTTCTTAAGTGATTCGAGAGAGTAGCCGTCCTTGCGGTCGAGCATCGACCAGCCGGTGGCAGTGATTTCGGCGCGCAGCGCATCAGCGGCGGCCCAGTCTTTGGCTTGCTTCGCGGCCCAGCGTTTTTCGGCGAGGGCGGTGACTTCGGCGGGGGCTTCAGCTTTGGGGGCGGTCGGAGCGTTGAGGTCTAGGCCGAGGGCAAACATCGCCCGGTCAAACGTGGACGCATCCACGCCTTCGGTGCCGCGATTGACGATTGTAAATAATGCACCGAACGCGCCGGGCGTGTTCAGATCATCATCGAGCGCGGCGAAGACCGTGGCAAAGGCATCGGGCTTGCCACCCGCGGCGGGCAGGGAAGCGCGATAGTTCCGCAGGGTGCCGAGTGCTTTTTCCGCGGCGTGCACTGACTCCAAGGTGAAATTCAGCTGCTTGCGGGGGTGGCCCGCGAGCAAGGCGTAGCGCAGCGCCATCGGTGAGTAGCCTTTCGCTACGATATCATCGACGGTGTAAAGGGTGCCCTCGCTCTTGGACATCTTCTTGCCGTCCACGAGGAGGTGTTCGCTGTGATACCAATGCCGGGCGAACGTGACGCCGTTGCAGCATTCGCTTTGGGCGATTTCGTTTTCGTGGTGGGGGAAGAGCAGATCCACGCCGCCGGTGTGGAGGTCGATGGTGTCGCCGAGATGCTTTTTGCTCATGGCGCTGCACTCGATGTGCCAGCCGGGCCGGCCGCGTCCCCATGGACTGTCCCAACCATTGGCCCCGTCCTCTGCCTTGTGGGCTTTCCACAGCGCGAAGTCGGTGGCGTCTTCCTTCTCGTCGGCATCGACGCTGGTGGTGTCCTTGCCGGTGTTGCCGCTTTCAAACGCGGAGCCGAGTTTGAGTTCGCGTTCCTTGACGCGCGAGAGCCGGCCGTAGCCGTCAAACGAGGCGACCTTGAAATACACCGAACCATCGGCCGCGCGGTAGGCGTTGCCCTTCTGCATGAGCACTTCGATCATGTTGATCTGCTCGGGAATGTGGCCGGTGGCGGTCGGTTCGACGTGCGGCGGCAACAGATTCAGTGCGGCGCAATCGGCGTGAAATTTGTCGGTCCACTGCTTGGTGACATCGCCGAGCAGGCGGCCTTCCTCGCGGGCGCGTCGGATGGTCTTGTCGTCGACGTCGGTCAGGTTGCGCACGTGCTTCACCTTGTCCGGCCCGAACTCGAGTTCGAGCAGACGTCGGATGACGTCATTGACGACGTTGGTGCGGAAATTGCCGATGTGGGCGGGGGCGTAGACGGTCGGTCCGCAGTTGTAGAAGGTGAATACGCCGTCGGCGCGCGAAGGCTGGAGCGGTTTAAGGCTGCGGGAGAGGGAGTCGTAAAGCTGAAGGGCCATGAAAAGAGAAAGGTTGAGCTAACAGGTTTTCCGTGGGAGCGGAACGGTGTTTTCGCAAAAAGAGTCCGGGCAGGACTCCGCGGTTACGGGCGAGGGCGCCGGTCAACAGCAACAGCCCGTAGTTCGCGTCGTGGTGAACTGACGCGTCAGGGTGCAAAAACATGTGGCGGGCAACGGCATGGCGTGCTTACTTGCCGGGCAAAACACCGCTTATGTCACAGGAATTCAAGCTCGATTTACCCATCCGCCCCCGCCGGCTGCGCCGCACGGCCACGCTTCGCGCCATGGTGGAGGAGACAATTTTGCGGCCGGCGGACTTCATCGCCCCGCTCTTTGTGATCGAGGGGAAGGGCAAGCCGGAACCGGTCGAATCGATGCCGGGAGTGAGCCGGTTGAACATCACCGATTTGGTCAAGGAATGCCGGGCGCTGAAGAAGCTGGGCGTGCCGGCGGTGGCGCTATTTCCCAAGCTCGACGCGAAGCTGAAGGATGTGGAGGGCAGCCGCGCGCTGGATGAGGATGGTTTGATCATTCGCGCGATTCGGGCCGTGCGCCGGGCGGTGCCGGACATGGTGATCATGACCGACATCGCGCTCGATCCTTATACCACCCATGGCCACGACGGCGTGCTCAATGCGGCGGGTGATGATGTCGAAAACGATCGCACGGTCGGCATTCTCTGCCGCATGGCGGTGCTGCATGCCGCGGCGGGCGTGAGCCTCGTTGCTCCGAGCGACATGATGGACGGACGGGTGGCCGCGATTCGTGGTGCACTCGACGAGGCGGGTTATCCCGGCATCGGCATCATGGCTTATTCGGCAAAATTCAACTCGGCCTACTATGGTCCATTCCGCGACGCGGTGGGCAGCGCGAAGGCCGCGGGCACGCGTTTGCTCAGCAAGGCGACCTATCAGCTCGATCCGGCGAACCGCCGCGAGTCACTCATTGAGGCCACGCTCGACGTGGCGGAAGGCGCGGACATCGTGATGGTGAAACCCGCCGGCCCGTATCTCGATATCATTCGCGAAGTGCGCGATGCGGTGCAAACGCCGCTGGCGGCCTATCAGGTTTCGGGCGAATACGCGCAGATCCACGCGGCCGCGAAGCTCGGCTGGCTGGATTATGCGCGTTGCCGGCACGAGTCGCTGCTCGCGATCAAACGCGCCGGCGCGGACATGATCCTGACGTATTTCGCCAAGGAGATGGCGCAAGTGTTGCGTGCGTAGTGCAAAAGGCGGGATCAGCGATCCCGCCCTGCAATTTAGAATGCCGAACGCGGCACTTGGATTGAGTCGCCGGGCATCAGGAGCACGTCTTGGGTCGGGTTCTTCTGCGCGAGATTGACGTTGAGGTCGTAGGCCTGCTGGTCGCGGGCGAGGATGACCTTGGTCTCTTTGGCGTAGAGGGTGAAACCGCCGGCAGATTGGATGGCCTTGGTCAGCGTGAGGTCGGGCGTCCAAATGATGCGGCCGGGCCGGGTGACTTCGCCGCCGACATAGATGTAGCGTTCGGTCACGGTGACCGAGACATCGACGAGCTTGTAGATCTTTTTTTCGATATAGGTTTCGCGGACGCGCTGCGCGAGTTCCGCGGTGGTGCCGCCGGCAGCGACGACCGTGCCAATGTAGGGCAGGCTGATGAGGCCCTGCTCATCGACTTGGACCGAAGTGATCGTCGGGTCGGGCACGCTTTGCAACGACACGGCCAGGCTGTCGCCGGGGCGTAGTTGCGCAAATGAAGCTGCGGTGGGAACAATCGGGTTGGTGCCCGTAACATTGTCGGTGGTGCAACCTGCGAGCAAGGCGATCAAACCGATCAACAGGCAGTAGCGAAAACGGAGCAGGGCGGGCATGGTCGTGGATGGCAGTTGATTCGCTGCGAAAAGGCAACCTCTACGGCGGCGCCACTGAGGACGAAACAAAAAGGCGGGGTTATGAAACCCCGCCTTTGAAATTGGTTTTATCAAACTGATCAGCGCTTACGGCGTCCACGAGGGCGTTCATCCTCTTCTTCATCGTCGTCGGAGTCCTCGTCCTCTTCGTCGTCTTTGTCATCCTCTTCCTTGTCGGAGTCTTCTTCTCCTTCTTCGTCGTCATCCCATTTGAGGGATTCGTCGTTCTTGAGTTTTTCCTCTTCTTCTTCGTCGAGATCAGGCAGGTCCTCGTCCTCATCGGCGTCGATGTCCTTGGCCGGGGCGTCGTCGTCGCCCTCATAACCGGCCGGCATGTAATCGAGGATGGCGTTGAGTTCGTTGAAGGTGTGGATGGCGATGCCTTCGATGAAGTCGGCGTTCTGGGCTTCGCGCAGTTCATCTTCGACTTCATCGACGGTGAGTTTGGATTCAAACTCAATGAGGTCGTTGAGCATCTTGACGCGGCAGCGTGTCAGATGGTCGATGAGGTCGGCGTAGGGGCCGTTCTCCTCGTCAAGCACATCGGCGAGGGCGAAGAGGGTTTCTTCTGATTCGAACAGCGAGTCCTTGACACGCTTGAGGCGGACCTTGCCGTTGCCGAGGTCCTTTTCGATGCGGAATGGAATGAAGGCGGCTTCAAAAACATCCTGATCGAAACCATAATCGCGCAGCGGATCGACCAACTCGATGAGATGATCGACCTGACGGGGGTCGACGATGCTCAGGCCGTCAACGTCCCAGCGCACGGGGTCGCTGGTTTCCGCGACCCACCAGTTGTGATCTTCGCCGAGACGAACGACGCACCAATCGAGAGTTGAAGTAGCTTTGGCCATGAAGGGTAAATTGTGGCGCAGCGTGCAAGGGGAGTTTGAAAAAACAAGCAGAAAAACCGCCGGAACTGACGGGGAGGTTACAGACGCGGAAATTCTCGCATCAACAGGGGTTTAAAGGTGCGCACACTTGATTTTTCGCCGACCCGTTTCATCGTCGCGCGGCATGGGACTGATTTATGAGAAATGCCTGCGGCCGGCTTTGTTCGGTTTGGACGCGGAGCATGCGCACGAACTGGCGGTGGACAGCCTGGCCTTGTTGGGGCGCCTGCCGCCGGTTTGCCGGGTGCTGGAAGCCTGGGCCAATCGTGGTGGTGAGGCCCGCCCGGTGGAGTGCTTTGGCCTTAAATTTCCCAATCGGGTGGGGCTGGCGGCGGGTTTTGACAAAAACGCCCGGGCTTGGCCGGCGGCGGCGGCGCTCGGCTTCGGTCACGTTGAGATCGGCACCGTGACCCTGCTGCGACAGCCGGGCAACGACCGGCCGCGCCTGTTCCGCTTCCCCGCGCAGGAAGCCGTCATTAATCGCATGGGCTTCAACAATGACGGGGCCGAGACCGTTTCGCTGCGTCTGGCCAAGCAGCCCGGTCCGGCCGCGCGGCGCATTCCGCTGGGGGTCAATCTCGGCAAGTCCAAGGTCGCTTCGCTCGATCAAGCGGTGAACGACTATCTGGGCAGCTTTGCGCGGCTGGCGGATCATGCAGACTATCTCGTGCTGAATGTCAGCAGCCCGAATACGCCCGACCTGCGCAAACTGCAGGACGAGGATCGTTTGCGGGAGTTGCTCGGCGCAGTCAGTGCCGCCAACGAAGCGCGCGGCGCCACCCCGGGCAAGGCGCGCAAACCGCTGCTACTGAAAATCGCCCCGGATCTGAATTACCGGCAGATCGACACCGTGCTCGAGGTCATCGCCGCGTTCGGGCTCGACGGGATCATTGCGACGAACACCACGTTGGAACGCCCCGAGCCGTTTGCGGCGGTGGGGCAGGCCGGCGGCCTGAGTGGTGCGCCGTTGCGTCGACACAGCACCCAGATTGTGAACTTCATCGCACGGGCGACCGGCGGACGCCTGCCCATCATTGCGGTGGGTGGGATCACCGACCCGAGCTCGGCGGCGGAGAAACTCGATGCCGGCGCGACGCTGGTGCAGCTTTACACCGGATTGATCTACCGGGGGCCGTTTTTTGCCGGCGAACTTGCCCGGTCCCTGCGTGATCGCGGCCGTTAAAGACGGCCGGTCAAAAGTTGAATTTCGGGGCTTTACAAGCCGCACGGGATTGCTCTTAGTCCGCCTTCCCCCGCATAATTGCTCAGGTGGTGGAATTGGTAGACACACACGTTTGAGGGGCGTGTGCCGAAAGGCGTAAGGGTTCGAGTCCCTTCCTGAGCACCATGCTTCCGCCGCCGCCAAGGCTATGGCGGACAGGTCGCTCCAAATGGAGTTTCGTTTGGTGCCGCCACGTTTCTCTTGAAATCAGGACGAGCGAATTCGCGACGAAGCTGTCGGGCATCAATCCGCAACGCACTCGCGAATCACCCCGGCCAAGGATTTGGCGGCGTTGGTGATTTCGAAATTCGCGGCGAAACACCTGGCAGCGGCTGCGCCCATGGCGTGGCGTTCAGCAGGCGTCAGATCCGCCCAGCGCGTGAGGAGATTTTCAACGCCCGCAGCCGTATCGGCGGCGACGAGGCCCGCCCGCGCCGCATCGATTTCGCGCCAGATATTGACCTTGTCGCTGATCAACACGGGTCGTCCGCAGGCGAGCGCCTCGGCCACGGCGATCCCAAAGTTTTCCTGATGAGAGGGCAGAATGAAGGCCTCGGCGGACAGCATCGCGCCCCATTTCAAATCGTCGCCCAGCATGGGCAGCCACGTGATGTCGGCCGGTGTTAAGACCGGAGCGGGATTCTCACGAAGTTCGAGTTGGGACAGTCCCGCCAGACCGGCATGGCGTTGGAGATCTTGCAGCAGATCGGCGTCTTCACAGGGGCCGGCGATGACCAAGCCTGGGGTATCCCTATGCGTCTGCCGGAACTTGGCGTAGCCACTGATCAATTCATGCACGCCCTTCTTGGCGTGAATGCGGCTGAGAAAAAGTATGAAGGGTCGCGAAGTGAGAGCGGGGAATCGGGAGATGAACGCGGCTCGCAGTGCTTCGTGGTTTGCGGGCGGTTTCGCCGTGCCATAGGCGACCACCCGTTCGTTGGCCGAGTATGGAGTGAAGGTTTTTTGCGCCAACCGACGTTCTGCCTCGCACGTGAAGCAGACCGCCGCGGCATCGCGCATGACCCGGCCTTCGCGCCACCACCAATAGAGCTGCTTCTTGACATGTTTGAGCGGGTAAGCGCGGGCGAACCACGGATCCAGCATGCCGTGGGGAAACACCAAATAGGGCGTGCGGGTGCCCGCGAGGGCTTGCCGCACGGCCCAACCGGCCTGCCACAAGCCATGCACCAACACGGCGTCGAACCGCGTCCGCTCCCGTTGTAGCCAAGATTGGAATACAGGGCGATTGAATCCACCCAGCGGATGAAAGGCGAAGCCGGTGGCGGGCGGGGGAGGGGTGCCGGGCGCATCGGCCGTGGCGACGGCGATCTCATGACCAAGCGCCCCGAGTGCTGCGCTGGATCGCACCACCGACTCTGATGGTCCGCCCGCCTCGCGGCGCAGGGTGTGCACCACGCGAAGAATGCGCAAGGGACGGTCGGCTTTTGTCATTAGGCAGGATAGGACGGTGCAAGGCTATGCGCCATCATCTGGTGCGTGCCATGACAAAGTGTGCTTATGATTATGCATGCATCGCGCTTGCTTCGTTGTGTGCGATTCCTTACGCGGAGGAGATGCCCCCTAAAGCCCCCGCTGTGATTGATTGGTATCGTTCGCCTTTGCCGTCGGACCTTTTTAAGCAATTGCATCAGCGGAGCGACGCCCAAGCGTGGTTACAAACGGGTGGCTATCTGGGCATCATGGCTTGCACCGGAGCCCTATCGATCTGGTCCTGGTTGCACTGGGCGTGGTGGATCACGGTGTTGTGCGTCTTCGCCCATGGCATGGTCATGGCGTTTCTGCCCAACGGCATTCACGAGCTGGGGCACGGCACGGTATTCAAGACCAAGGCGCTCAATAAATTTTTCCTGCGGGTGCTGGCATTTCTCGGCTGGCACCAATTCGTCTTTTTCGACGCGAGCCATCAACGCCACCATCGCTACACCCTGCACCCGCCGGACGACATGGAGGTGGTGCTGCCGGTCAAACTGATGTGGCGGCAATTTTGGCAGCAGGGTTTTATCAATGTCCCCGCCCTGAAGTGGGTGCTCGGCTATCATTTCCGCCTGGCGCTGGGGCGTTTCCAGGGCGAATGGGAATTGCATTGCCTGCCAGAGGAAGAACCCGCCCTGCGGCGTGAGGTCATGAACTGGTCGCGCATCGTGCTGTTGGGGCACGCGCTCATCATTGCCGTATCGATCCTGACCGGTTGGTGGATGGTGGCCGTGGTGCTTTCCGGCGGCGGCTGGATCGGTCACTGGCTGTTCTGGTTGTGCAACAACGCCCAGCACACCGGCCTGACCGACAATGTGCCGGACTTTCGGCTCTGCTGCCGCACGATCTATCTCCATCCCGTCGTGAGTTTTCTCTACTGGCGGATGAATTACCACACGGAGCATCATATGTATGCGGCCGTGCCATGCTATAACCTCAAGCGCCTGCATGAAGCGATCCGGCACGACATGCCGCCGTGTCCCCGTGGACTGCTTGCGACGTGGAAACAGATCGATGGCATCCTTCGCCGGCAGCGCACGGAACCGGGTTATCAGTATGTGGCCCCGTTGCCCAAAACCGCCGCGCCGACGCCCGGACCGGCCGTCGGCTGAGCCGCGTGGGTCCCGGTAAAAGCGCTTGCGTCGAGCCGGCGCTCGCGTGGACACTGCACCGGACCTTATACCTGACCTACCAAGCAACCTATCGCGGGCCGTATGCCCGCTTCGCCTCAATGGACGACAAAGACACCAAGGAGAATCCGTCTTCGGATTTCAACAAACTCGACCTGTCCCAGCTGCAAAGCTTCAGCTTCGGCACGCAATGGACCCAAGACAAGGCCTCGCCGGCCGAACAACGCGAGGGCGGTGACCGTCCGCGCCGCGAGGACCGGCGTGACGGTCCCGGCGGTGGCAAACGCGATCGGCGCGGCTTTCGCAAGCCCGGACCGTCTTCCTCGGATCAAGGGGCGGGTGAACGCGAACAACGTTTTCGCGGTCCGGCTCGTGAAGGGCAGGGACCGGGCGCGCGTGGCCCGCGCCGCGAATTCCGCGGCGGTCCGCGCGGGGAAGACCGCCCGGCGTTTCAGGATCGCGGGCCTTACGACAGCCCGCACTTCGCCGCCAGCTTCTATCCGGAGGATGCGAGCTTCAACGCGCTGTCCAAGACGATCCGCAGTTCCTACCGCACGATCGAGCTATTTGAAATTGCCCGCACCGTCGTCGCCAAGAACGATCGGTTCATCGTCGTTCTGACGCGCAAGCCCGGCGAGGCCGGCCCGGCGCGCCAGCCCATTTACATCGCGTTGCCCGACGGCATGCCGTTCGAAAGCGAAGACGAGGTGATTGCACATATCGTGTCGCAGCATATCGGACTTTTCTTCGACACCGCCGAGGTGGAAGTGGAAGCTCCGAAGGGGAATTTCCAAGTCATCAACAAATGTGGGGTGACCGGCGAACTGCTCGGACCGCCGAACTACCATCGCTATAATCAAATCGTGCAGCAGCACTTTGACGCGAAGATCCAGCGCATGTCGCTGGAGACTTTCCGGTCGCGGATTGAGTCCGTGCGCGATCCCGAAGCCGTGGCGCAGTGGTTGGAAAAGATGAAAAAGGTGACGCGTTATACGTGGAAATCGGCCCCGGCCGAAGCCGCCGCGCCGGCGCCAACGCCCACCGAAGGTGAAGCCCCGGTGGAATCGACGGAGGTCGATCCCGCCGAAGCCGCCGCCCCCGTGGAAGCGGCCGAGACCGCCATCGCCTTTGACAACATCGAGGACGCGCGCCTGCACCTGCTGACCAACGCGCGCGACAGGATTTACAAAACCGTCGAGACCGCGCGCTTCCACGGCAAGCTGCTTGAGACCATGCCGATGGGCGAGATCCGCCGGGCCGTCGAGGGCGCGCTCGAGCGTCAACGCCGCTTCCCGCTTGATACTGCCAACGGCCTGCGCGGTCGTCTGCGCCGCGAACACTTCACGATTTTCAAAAAGGGCTCGAAGGGCATCTCCTACGTTTGTGCGGTCAAACGCAAGTTCCGCACCCCGGGGCAGACGTTTGCCGAAACCATCAACGCGCTGATTACTTTCATCGAAACCCACCCGATGGTGAAGGTCAGCGAATTGCCCGCCAAGTTTCTCGGCATCCAGCAACCCGCCCAACCGGCTCCGGCCGAGGGCGAAACCCCGGCCCCTGCGCCCGATCTGACGGTCGAACAGCGCGAGAATCTCGCCCGCATGCAGGGGAATCTGCGCTGGTTGGTGATGGAAGGCTACGTGACGGAATTCATCGATGGCCGTCTGTTTGCCGCGCCGCCGATACCCGAATCGAAGAAGCAGACTTCGGACGACGATCACGATCCGGAAAATTATCCGGATGCCCCTGCGGAGGAAGCCGCCGCGTCACCGGAAACTGCCGTGGCAACCGACGCCACTTCCGTCGATGATGGCGAAGCGCGCAAGACAGCGGCTGAAGAAGAACCGCCGACGCACACGGATTAATCCCGGCCTTCATGGCGCGCCCGCCCGCAGAGGTTGAGGCTTATTTGCACCGGCACATCCCCATTGCCTCGGCGATGGGGGTGCGGGTCAAAACCTGCGACGGTGCCGGCGTGGTGCTGACTGCGCCACTGGCCGCCAACGTCAATCATCGCGCCACGGTGTTCGGCGGCAGTGCTTCGGCCGTGGCCATTCTCGCGGCCTGGACTTGGCTGCACTTTGCCCTGCGCGATGCCGGTTTGACATGTCGCGTGGTGATTCAACGCAACGAAATGGACTACCAGCGGCCGATTGACGGTGATTTCACCGCGCATTGCTCCGGCTTGGAAAAGTCGGCGCTGGAAAAGTTGCTCCGTTCCCTGCGCCGATACGGCAAGGGCCGCGTCGCGCTGGCGGCCGAGTTGCGCTTGAATGACCGGCGCGTGGCTACCTTTGGCGGCGATTACGTCGCCGTGCGACTGGACTGACGCAGCCGGATGGTGTGGCGCTCGTCGGGCGCAATGCCGAAGTCGAGGTGCAGTGCATCGGCCGGAACCCACGAATCGATTTTTTCCGGCCATTCGATCACGAGGCACCAGGGCGAGCTGAGAAAATCCTCCAGCAGCAAGTCGTCCACCTCGCGCGGGTTTTCAAGGCGATAGGCGTCGAGGTGCAGCAAGGATCGTTTCCCGCGATGCAGATTGTAGAGCGCGAAGGTCGGGCTCGTAATCGTCCCGGTGACCCCGAGTCCGCGGGCCAGGCCGCGCACAAACGTGGTTTTGCCCGCCCCGAGATCACCATGCAGGGCCAGCGTGGTGTCGGCGGGCAGAGTTTGCGCGAACTCCGCCGCGAGGGCCTCGGTTTCCTCGGCGCTGCCCGTGCTCACTCCGTTGCGGAGCTTAGTGCAGATGCTCGAATCCATGATAGCACTCCATGCGCAGCGAGTTTTCATCGTGACTGCCGGCGGGCTCGAAGCGACCGAGGCAGCTGAGTTTGATTTTCGGAAATGCCTGCCGCCACTTGCGCGCGAATGCGGCGGGATCCGTCTTGGCAGCCATGGTGAACAGCAATTCGTAATCCTCTCCATCGCTCAGTGCGGCCGCGATATCGGCCTTGCCGCGCAAGGGGATGTTTCGCGCATCAATGCTTGGATGCAGGCCGGTTGGCGTGAGCGATTTCAGGTCTTTGGCGAGACCGTCGCTTACATCGATCATGGAGCGGACTTCGCGCTGCCGGGCCAGCCAGGCGCCTTCGGCCAGACGCGGGGTAAACTTGAAATGATGACCGCTGTCCAAGCTGTGGCCCAGACGGCCGGTGACGAAAATCCAGTCATGCAACGCCGCGCCTTGGCGGGTGAGGACGCGACTTCCACTTGGTTGACCCAGTAGCGTCAGGCTGGCGGCCACGGTGTCCGGGGCCTCGGCAATGTCGCCACCGATGATGGGAACCCCATGCCGCCGGGCGCAGGCGGCGAGGCCGCGATAAAACCCTTCGAGCCAGTCCAAACGCGTGCGCGGATCGAGCGTGAGGGCGAGCACTGCTCCGATGGGGCGGCCCCCCATGGCCGCAATGTCGCTCAGATTGCGTTTGAGCAGTTTGGCGCCGACGTCCCGAGCGGCGACTTTGTCGTCGAAATGCCGCCGATAAATCACCGGGTCGACCGTCACGAGACGGGCGGCCCGGCCTCGCGGCAGCACGGCGCAGTCGTCGCCCATGCCAAACGGGGCGTCCGGCGCGGCGTCGCCCAACCACCGGCGAATCGCGGCCAGCAGCGCGGTTTCACCCAGGAAGGCGACCGAGTCGGCTCGTTTGCGCGCAAATGGGTTCATGGGTCACACGCCCAATCCGGCCAGGATCAGCACGATGGTGTTCAGGTTGAAAAGCCCGTGCGCAATGATCGGCACGGCGATGCTGCCGGTGCGCTCGTAGGCGAGGGAGAAGATGATGCCCAGCATCGTCAGCGGCGCGAAGCTGGCGAGATTGCCGTGCAGCCCCGCGAAAAGCAGCGCGGGCACAAGCAGCGCGGCCCAGCGCGGCAACCGGGTGCGGAGGTAGCGGAAAATGCCCGCGCGAAAAATCAGTTCCTCGGTTATTGGCGCGATCACAACCGCGAGGAAAACCATGCAGCCCAGCAGCACGGGTGACTTCGTTTCGGCGAAAATTCCGATCAAATCCTGCTCCTGCAATTCCACGCCGAGTCCATTCATGAGCGCCTGCCAGATCAGCCCGGTGGCGGCGAGCAGGGGCAGGGCGATGAGCAAGGTTGCAAAACCCTGCGGTAGCCGATTGGCGGAGCTTCGGTCGCTGCGCGGCTCGCGCTTCAGGACACCGCGAAACAGTATCACACCCGCCAGCATCCCGGCGTGAAAGGCGCCGCCATGCACGACGATCGAGAGCGCCAATTCCACTTCGCTCGGGCTGACGATCATGCTCGCGAAGAGCTGTGCCGCCACACCGCCCATGAATACGCAGAACAGGAACAGAAAGAAATCCGGCACGCTGATGGACCAAGCCGGCATGGCGGCAGCGCGCTGCCGGGCGATCTGGCGTCCGGCGGAGCTGAACACGTGCCGCCCGAGCAACAGGCAACCGGTCAGGACGAACAGGATTTCGACCGCCAGAATGATTTGGGCCGGAAGGGTGAGCGACATTTCTTCAGTGCGGAGAAAATTGACTCCGTCTGCAACGCTGGAGGAATTGGCGGACAGCGGCGCCGATCACGCCCGGAGGTCACTCCAGAATACGCTTGCCGTCGTAGACCAACTTGCCGCTGACGATCGTGGCTTTCACCCGGCCGCGCAGTGTTGCGCCGTTCCAGGGCGAGTTGCTCGATTTGCTGAATCCGGCGCCGGCATCGTAGGTCCATTTTTCGTCGGGATCGAACAAGCAAACATCGGCGACCGCATCCGGCGCCAGCGTTCCCGCCGGCAGACCGAGCAATGCCGCCGGCTGGCGGGTCATCAAGTCGATCACCCGCGGCAGCTTCATTTTCGCTTCGCGAACGAGCACACCCAGGGTGACGGGCAGGGCGGTCTCGAGTCCGAGAATGCCGTTGGGCGCGAAATCAAACTCCTTGTCCTTTTCGTAGTTGGTGTGCGGGGCGTGGTCGGTGGCGATGATGTCGATCGTGCCGTCCTTGATGCCCGCGATGATGGCTTGGCGGTCCTCCTCGGTGCGGAGCGGAGGATTCATTTTGAAATGGGTGTTGTAAGTGCCGAGCGCGGCATCGGTCAGGGCAATGTGATGCGGGGTGGCCTCGGCGGTCACCCGGATGCCGCGGGCCTTGGCCCGGCGCAGGATCTCGACGGCGTTCTGGGACGAGATGTGCTGCATATGGATATGCGCGCCGGTGTAGGTGGAGAGGATGACGTTGCGCGAAACGATGATGTCCTCGGCGGCGTTGGGCCAACCACGCAGGCCGAGCCGGGTGGAGACCTCTCCCTCATTCATCACGGCGCCGACCGTCATGGAGTGATCCTGACAGTGATCCATCAGCGGCAGATTGAACATCTTGGCGTATTCGCAGGCGCGGCGCATGAGCTCGTTGCTCTGCACGCAATCACCGTCGTCGGTGATCGCGACCACGCCGGCGCGCGCCAGCGAGCCGATCGGGGCAAGGGCCTCGCCCTTCATGTCCACGGTGATGCAGCCGGTCGGGTAAACATGGACAACCGCGTCGCGCTTGATCGCGTCGTTGATGAATTGAATCGTGCCCGAGTTGCTGGCCGGCGGCGTGGTGTTGGGCATGCACACGACCGTGGTGAACCCGCCCGCCGCTGCGGCACGCGTGCCGGTGGCGATGGTTTCCTTGTGGGTTTGGCCGGGCTCACGGAAATGCACGTGCACGTCCACCAAGCCGGGGCACGCCACGAGGCCGGTGGCGTCAATGACTTTGGCCCGCTTCTTTTCGGTGGCGGAAAGCGAGGCGGCGATCCGGCCGTTCTTGACGAAGACATCACCAACGGCATCCCGCTTGGCGGCGGGATCGATGACGCGGGCGTTTTTAATCCAGAGAGTGGGCATGTCGCAAAAAGTTATTCGGTGGCGTGGACGTATTCGGGTTGGCCGCCGCTGCAGAGATACAGCACGGCCATGCGCACGGCGATGCCGTTGGTGACTTGTTCAAGGATCACGCTGCGTTCGCCGTCGGCGAGGTCGCTGTCGATTTCGACACCGCGGTTGATCGGTCCCGGGTGCATGATGATTGCCTTGGGGTTAAGCCAGGAGGCCCGGGTTTTGTTGAGGCCGAACATGCTGGTGTATTCGCCCAAGGAGGGGAACATGCCGCGCGACTGACGTTCGTGCTGGATGCGCAGGAGCATCACGACCTCGGCGTCGGCGAGGGCGCTGCGCAGGTCGTGCGAGACTTTGACCCCGAGCGCGGCAAACCATTCCGGCACGAGGGTGGAGGGGCCGACGACGGTGACATCGGCGCCGAACTTCGTGAGCGCGTGAATGTTCGAGCGCGCGACCCGGCTGAACAGAATGTCACCGAGGATCACGACACGGCGGCCCTTGAGTGAACCGAGGTGTTCACGCATCGTGAAGGTGTCGAGCAGGCCTTGGGTGGGATGCTCGTGGGCGCCGTCCCCGGCGTTGATCACCGGGATATTGAGAATGTTGGACAAATACAGGGGGGAGCCGGCGGCGGCATGGCGGATGACGATCATGTCGGCCTGCAACGCCTGAATGTTTTCCGCGGTGTCGCGGAGCGTTTCGCCCTTGGTCGTCGAGGAGCTGTTGCCGTCGAGCGAAATCACATCCGCGCTGAGTCGCTTCGCCGCCATGTCAAAGGCCATGCGGGTCCGGGTGCTCGGTTCGAGGAAGAGATTGACGATGGTCTTGCCGCGCAGGGCGGGGACCTTCTTCACACTGCGTTTGAGCGTGCGCTTGAAAGCGGCGGCAGTCGTGTGGATCTGATCGATCTCATCGAGCGTGAGTTCTTCGAGGGTCAGAAGATGGCGGCGCGTCCAGGGCATGGGTGAAATTGGGTCAGCGTTGGGCTTGGCGGTGGATTTCGATGGTGTCGGCCTTCGGGTCCTGGGCATCGAGATGCACGGTGACTTTTTCGTCAGCGGCAGGATCAAGCGTCAGTCCGGTGTAATCGGCGGCCACCGGGAGCATGCGGCCCGTGCGATCCACCAGCACCGCGAGTTCCACTTTTTGAGGGCGGCCGTGGTCGAACAGTTCATCGAGTGCGGCTTTGACGGTGCGGCCGGAAAAGAGCACGTCATCCACCAAAATCACGGTCGCGCCGTGCACGTCGGCCGGAATCGCCGTCGGCACAAACTCCTTGGGGATGGGATTGCGACCGATGTCGTCGCGGTGAAACGAGATGTCGAGCGTTCCGACCCGGGCGGATTTCACCTTTTGGGCGATGCGTTGGGCCAGCACGATGCCGCCGTTGGCAATGCCGAGCAGGATCAGGTTGGGCGTGGCCCGGTGGCGTTCGGAAATGGCCTCGGTCAGCCGTGCGATGGCGGCTTGAATGGTGTCGGTTCCGAGGGTTTGGAGTTTGGCCACGACCACAGGTTTTGGGGCCACGACCGAAGCCGGTAAAGCGGAAATCCGGCCGGGCATGGAAAAAGCCGCCGGTGTCCACACACCGGCGGCCAGTTCACCTGCGAACCCGCGGTTATAGGCTGACCGTTTGGTCGGGTCACGCGCAGCCAGTTTAAGCGAAATACCCACAATCCGCCATACGCATGCATGCGTAGAGCGGAAACTTATGACCTTAGCCAGTCGGCCAGTTCGGCGTCAGTAGCGATATTGCGGCCGAACTGATAGTCGCGGGCGAGGAGGTTGGCGTAGCGGGCCTCGGCGAAGCGTTTGCAATGCAGCAGGACCTTGGCGCGCTGGCCGGGGGCGCGCACCAGCCGGCCGAGGGCTTGGTTGACCTTTTGCAGTCCGGGAATCTGGTAAACGCGCCGGAAGGCGTGCTCGCGCCCCAGCGGTTCGAGTTCGGCCTGGCGGGCGCGTTGCACGGCATTGACTTCGGGCAGGGCCGGCGCGACGACCATGGCGTGGCTGAGCCGTCCACCGAGCAGGTCGATGCTTTCGGCGAAGCTGCTGCCGAGCACGAGAAACAGCGCGTCGGTGAACGCGATCGACTCCTCCACCCACGCCGTTTGGGCGGCCAGATCGGGCAGACGGGGCTGCAGGGAAATGCGCAGCGGATGCCCGTCGTTCTCGAGCTGTTTGCGGACGGCCTCCGCGTAGGCATAGCTGGGGAAAAACACCGCGATGGCGCCCGTCGACGCCTCATGCAGGGCCGCGATGGTGGCGGCTGTCGTGGGGAAGTGACGTGAGCGGTGTTGAAACGTGGTGTCCACCCGGCAATCCACGGCGATATCGTAGGCGCCTTCGCGCCACGGCGTGGCGGCGGACAGCGTTACCATTTGCGATTGAGGAAACCGGAGACCGGAAAGGTCGGATTGTGGCTTGGTGGCGGCATCGCGTGTGTCTCCGGTATCAGGTTTCGCCAATCCGAAATCCGCCATCCCGATGGTCTCAAGGTATTCTGCGGTGGGTGTGAGCGTGGCGGAGGCGAGGACGACCCCGCCGAACGAGCGCAGGGTTTCGCCGATCGCCGCCGAAGCATCGAAGCAGGTGAAGGCGAGTTCGCCTTCGCGCGGGCACCACAGGAGTTTTTTCAGCTGCGTGTTTTCCAGCCACGCTGCCAATTCGCCAACGCGCCAGAGCTCCGCGCTGAAATCCGGTCCCAAGCCTGCATAGTCCAGCGGCTGGGTGGCCAGGAGCGACGCGATCTTAGTCAGCGTGTCGAGCAGATCACTTTCGAGGGTGAAATCGAGCCGGTCCACCGGCAGTAGGGCAGAGAGCAGCAGGGCGTAGCTCTCCCAAGCGCGGATGAGATTGGCCGGCGCGTTGACATGATCGAGTTCGGCCAGCAAGGCGCGCGCGGTCCCCGCACTGGCGACATGCGACCAGGCGTCGGCCACGCGAGAAGGCAGGTTGTGCGCCTCGTCGATGATCAACAGCGTGCGGGCCGGATTGAATCCAGGTTGGTTATAAAACAGGCTGCGACTGCCCGGCGAAAACACGTAGTTGTAGTCGCCGATCCAGACATCGTTGAACGTGAGGGCGGCGCGCGTGATTTCATAGGGGCAGATCCGGGCCTCGCGGCCGGCGGCGCGCAGGGTCTCGAGATCGCGCGCGTGGTTATCCAGCAGGTAAAAGCGGGCGAGCCCGCTCCGCGGCCAGCGGGCCTCGACATCGGCAAGGTAGGTGCAGCTTTCGCTCACGCAATGAAAGGTGTGATTGATGCAATGCTCGCCCTTGTTGCGCACGTGCCAGGCGGCCACCGAGGTTTCCTGCCACTCACCGTTTTCTGAAAAGTAACCTATTAGGTTACTTTGTGATTGGTGATCGCGAGGTTTCCCCTCTGAAAGATGAGCTAAGGAGGATTCAAAATCACCTATTGGGTTACTTTGGGTGCGGGCGGTCATGGCCGTGAGCTGCCGCATGACCTGGATCTGGCCGGTCGACTTGCTGGTCAGATACAAGGCGCGATCGAAATGTCCGCGTTGCAGCTGGCCGAGCGCGAACTCGAGCAACACACCAGTCTTGCCGAATCCGGTCGGCGCCTCAAATAGCACGGCCGGTTGGCGTTCGAAAGCGGTGGTGAGATCGGCCAGCGTGGTTTCCTGCCCGGGCCGCGGCGTGGGAAAAGCGGGGCGGAAACTCAAGTGGCGCAGGCGTTCGCGCGCGCGCAGCCGCAGGTTGAGAAACTCGACGATGCGGCTGGCTTGGGCGAGGAACGTGGCTTCATCCGCAGGCGTGAGTGCCACGTTCTGCGCGAGACCGCTGCCGGCCTCGATGAACATCAGTTCGGCTCTCAGTGGCTGGTCGGGCTGGGCGAGGCGCTTCAAACGCAGGTAGGCGGCGGCCTGGGCAAAGTAATCCGGATGGGCGGCGCGCAATTCCTCCTCCGCGACCGGCAGCGGCCGCATCACCGTCTTGATCTCGCGCAGGACGAGGGCGGTCGCATCGGGAATGATCTGGTCGATCCGACCGGTGAGCGAAATGCGCCAGCCTTGATGCACGAACTCGCCCTCGATGACGGCTTCAAAGCTGGCCGCCGCATTTTCCGCGGCGACGCGCGTCCGCAGTTCCTGGTGCCATTGCGTGCCGAGCTGGGCGCGCCAAATGCCTTGCATGCCTTCGCCGGGATCGTGCGGACCGAGTGTGAAGCGGGAGAATTCGCCGACGCTCATCACGACCCGGCGCTGATCGAGTTCGAATTCCATGCGGTCAGTCGATCAGGATTTCGGTGTGGCCGCGGAGGTATTCCGCGAGGCGTTGGTGCAGGCGCGCCACTTCTTCCGCCGGCGCGGTCTGCCCGTCGACCGGTTGGTTGAGCAGGCGGCGCGCGAGCTCGCGATCCGCGGAGGGCAGGGTGGGAAACCAATGCTGCCGGATCGGGTAACCCTCGTCGCGGGCGAACAGGTAAAGCGCCTTGAAATGCGTGACGTCGGCGCGTTGGGTATCGGCAAACGACGCGAGCACCTGGCGCAGCAGTTGCATCACCGGCTCGCGGCTCTCTTCCGGCACCTGGTTGCGCGCGAGGGTGGCGGTGAACGTCGATGCGTGTCTGAGAGTATCGTAGCTTTGCCCGATGCCGGTGGCGCGATGCAGCAGGCGGGCTTCCTTCACGAACCACGTGTGCCCTTGATTGGAGCTATCGAGTAGCAGAGCCGCCTCATCGAACAGATCAAGCGGGGCCAAGGCGCCGCCGGCTTTTTTCGGCAGGCGCTGCATGATGAGGAGATTGCCGTGCTCGGTCGAAAAGACGGTGCAGGTTTGAAACGTGTCGCCCGGCGGACGCTTCAGCAGCACGATGGCGTCGGTTTGGAGCGTGAGACCGGGCACGCGGGCAATCAGTTGGCGGTGGGCTGTTCTTCGGGCAGGGCCGCGGCCGGGCCGGGCCAGGGTGGCACGACGCCACCGCCGGAGATGATCAGTTTCATGCCGTCGCCGACACTCATGTCGAGCTCCACGATATCCTGCCGCGGCACGAGCACGAGAAAGCCGCTGGTCGGGTTCGGCGTCGTCGGCACAAACACAGTCCAGACGTCCTGCTGGGTCTTGGCCTGCGCTTCGCCCTTGGCCTTGCTCGTCAGAAATCCGATTACCCAGGCACCCTTGCGCGGGAATTCGATCAGCACGACCTTGCTGAAGATGTTGCGCTTCTGTGATCCGAAGGTGTCCACGATCTGTTTGACCGTGTTGTAAACGGCGCTGACGCCGGGAATGCCCAGCATGATGCGCTCGCCGACGCTCAGCAGGTATTTGCCGAAAACGTGGCGCGACACGTAGCCCAGCACGGTGACCAGCAGTAGCACGATGACGGTGGCGATCACATCCCACAGCAGCCCGAGACTCGGGCGGTCGCGCAGGAATTCCGGCAGAAAGTAAATGAACACCGGGCTGACCGACCCTCCCACCACCTCGATGATCTTGCGCAGCGCCCACACCGTCACCACCAGCGGCGCGAGCAGCACCAAGCCTGTGATAAAGGCATTGCGAAACGTGATCAGTTTGGAGTCGTCGTGATTGGACATGGTGGCACGCGGACTCTCCACCGGCGGGCGGCCGGAAGCAAAATTATTTGCGCAATTCGAAGCGCGGCAGAACACCGGCCTTTTGCAGCAGTGCCATGGCTCGGGCCTCTGCCGCGCGCATCCGCCGTTTCAGGGGCGGCTGCAAATCGTCGTAACCGGCCAAGTGCAGCCAGCCGTGCACGAGGTAGAGGGTGAGCTCGGTGGCGAAATCCCGGCCATTTTCCCGCGCATAAGCGGCCGCGCGGTCCGCCGAAACGCAGATCTCGCCGGCGATGCCCAGCACCTCGTCACCTTCGAAGGTGATCACGTCGGTCACGGTAGGGTCGTCGAGAAAGTCGGCGTGCAATTGGGCCAGCGCCTTGTCGGTCATGAACACGAGCGAGAGCTCGCCCTCGGGGCAGCCGCCGCAGAAGCGTGCCGCGTGGTCGTCGAGGATCGTGATGGCGGCGGTCACGGCCTTGCGGTCGATCTTCAAGCCGCGATGCTGATTGGCGATGCTGATGCTGCGGATGGCACTCATGCCTTGGCCGGTTTGTCCGCCGACTCCTCGGACGGGTAGTCCACGCGCGAATGCAGCATGTTGAGCATGGTGAACGCGAAGCTTGCCTTGACCTTGTTCAACTCCGCAAAGGTCAGCGGCGATTCATCGAGTTGATGGTCGTCGATGCGATCCTTGATGATGGCCTCGATCAATTCGTTCAAATGCTGCGGTGTCACGCGGCGCAGGCTGCGCGACGCCGCCTCGACGCCATCGGCGAGGGAAATGATCGCGCTCTCCTTGAACTGCGGCAGCGGTCCGTCGTAGCGGTAGGTGCTTTCCGAGACCTCTGCCGGGGCGAGACCAGGCGGCAGCGGATCCTTGGAATCGCCGCGGCGGAAAGGGGCCGTGCTGGTTTGTGTGCGGCTGATCTCGCGATGGTAAAAATAGCGGATTAGCGAGGTGCCGTGGTGTTGTTGAATGACGTCGATCACCGGGCGCGGCAGCCGGTGCTTGCGCGCGAGGTCCACGCCTTCCTTCACGTGCGATTTGATGACCAAAGCCGAAAGCGAGGGGTTGTTGTCATCGTGCGGGTTGCCGCGGCCGCGCTGGTTTTCGATGAAGTATTCCGGCTTTACCGTCTTGCCGATGTCGTGAAAGAGAGCGCAGACGCGTGCGAGCAGGGGATTGGCGTTGATCGCGCCGGCGGCGTTTTCGGAAAGCTGCGCGACGATCAGCGAATGATGGTAGGTGCCCGGCGCCTCCAATTGCATGCGGCGCAGCAACGGGTGGTTGTAATCGGTGAGCTCAAGCAGGGTGATGTTGGTGGTGCGCTTGAAGAGACTTTCCAGCACCGGCAGCAGCCCCACGACCATGATGCCGGTCAGGACGCCCGAGGCGAGGCCGGCGCCGAATTGCTTGAACAGCGTGGGGGCGGGCAATTGATCGGCGACGCCGACCAGCAGCGCGAACGCCGCGATGGCGAAGCCGCCGAAACCCGCGGCGCGCACGACGCGGCTGCGCTTGCGCACGTCCTGGCAGCTGAAGATCGCGACGATCGAGGCCAGGAAGGTCACCACGATCAAGTCGAGGCGGTTGCCGTAAATTACGCCGGTGAAAATCGAGATGAACAGCGCCATGAAGATCGCCGAGCCCGCGTCGATCAGGATGGCCACGATCAACGGCGCGAACGCCGAGGGCGCGATGTAGGGCAGGGTGGAGGCCCAATCGCTGTTGGCTGCGAAGAAGTCCAGGCCCGACAGCGAGAACACCGCGCGCACCAGCGCGATGTTGAGAATCACCACCAGCGCCAGCAGGCCGAGCCGGCCGTTGCTCTGGAAGGTTTCGCGGTCCTCGAGGCGGATGTAGAACACGCTTGCGAGCACCATCGCGAGCACGAGCAGGATGCGCCCGAAGAGCCGCAGGTCCTCTTCGCGCTGGTTGTCGGGATTGTTGCTCAAGGCCCGGCGGTGGGCCATGAACATTTCGTATTGTTCCGCCGATACGCGCATGCCGGGCTCGATGATGGTTTCGCCGCGCACCACCTCGACCGTCACGGGTTGCAGGCGGTTCAGCGCCACGCGTTCGCGCTCGGTGCTGGCCTCGCGATCAAAGGTCAGATTCGGCGTGATACCGTTGCGGAGGATGCGAAACAGTGCGGCTGAGACCGCGCGGGGCACGTCCTCGCCGGACAGGTTGAGGCGCAGAAAGGTGAGCGCTTCCTCGAGTGACTGAATGCGCCGCACGCTGACGGTGCCGTCGGTCTGTTTGACCTGGGTGACGGTGACGTTGCCGGGCATGTTGCCGGCGAGGCTGCCGTCATGCACGCCGTCGGCGTAGATTTGCCGCAGGATGGACAAACCCGATTCGAGCAGCACGGCCCGTTGGTCCGGCGGCACCTGCGTGACCAGCACCTTGAAGTCGTCGTAGCTGGCGTGGTAGGGGCCGCTGGCATTGAAGGCTTCGAAGGCCGCGGCCAGATCGATGAGCAGGTCGGGCCGGGGCGCTTGCGGCGACGGGGCATAGCGTTCCGCCTCGACGATTTGATCCTCCAGTTCGTGCAGTGCCTGGGTGAATTTTTCCAACGGCGCCGTTTCCAAGCGGTAAACCGGCGGCACGCGATCGAGCAGTTGCTCGCGCGCGGCGGCGGTGCGAATCGCGCTTTCGTAGGAAAAGGGAATGGCCGCAGAGATGCGGGCCGTGGCCAGTTGGTTGGGCAGCACCGGCAGGTGCGCGGTGTTCAAACCGACGGAGCTGATGGCGACGATGGCCGCGACCGTGATCAGAAAGATGAAGCCCCGGACGAGCCGGCTCGTTTCCAGAAAGGTCATCAACGCACCCGATTCGGCGGTGCGGCGCTGGCGGCGCAGTCCGAGCAGGGTTTTCAACTGGTTGAGCAGTGACATTGCTTAACGGCCCGATTCGGACTGGATGGGGTTTTGATACTCGTCGTAGGCGGCGATGATCTTTTGCACCAGCGGATGGCGGACCACGTCGGCGCCGCTGAAACTGTGAAATGCGATGCCGGGCACGTGGTTGAGGATGCGGCGCACTTCAACGAGACCGGATTGCTTGCTGCGCGGCAAATCGACCTGGGTGATGTCGCCGGTGATGACCATGCGCGATTCCTCGCCGAGGCGGGTCAGGAACATCATCATCTGCTCGGGCGTGGTATTTTGCGCTTCGTCGAGGATGATAAACGCATTCGAAAGCGTGCGACCGCGCATGTAGGCGAGCGGCGCGATTTCGATGATGCCCTTTTCGGTCAGGCGGGTGACGTCCTCGGTGTCGAGCATGTCGTGCAAACCATCGTAAAGCGGTCGCAGGTAGGGCAGGATTTTTTCGCGCAGGTCGCCCGGCAGAAAGCCGAGCGCCTCGCCGGCCTCGACTGCGGGGCGGGTGAGCACGATGCGCTGCACCTCGTTCTTCAGCAGCGCGCGCACGGCCGCGGCGATCGCGAGGTAGGTTTTGCCGGTGCCGGCGGGGCCGATGCCGAACACGATGTCGTGTCGCAGAATCGACTGCAGGTAGAGTTTCTGGCCGAGCGTTTTCGGGATGATGCTCCTGCGATTCGTGGGGATGACGAGCGGCTCGGTCACGAGCGATTGCAACGAAGCGCCATCGCCCTTTGCGAAGGTCTCGGTGATGCGCTCGAAGTCGGGCGTGCGGATGGCCATGCCCTGTGTGCGCGCCGCGTCGAGAAAGGTGAACAACTCTTCGGCGGTCCGGGCGGCGGCGGCGGGAGCCTCGATTTTGAGCCAATCCTCGCGGGTCACGAGCGTGACGCCGAGCAGCTGTTCCGCGCGGGTCAGGTTTTCCTCGTGCCCGGCGTAAAGCTGATTGAGGTGCCGCGGATTGGCGAAATGCAGGGTCTTGGAAACCACGGTCAGGCGGAAAGGGTTGAGGCGATCTCCGACAACCGCGTCCACATAGCGTCGAGCGATTGGGGCAGGGTGCGCGTTTGGCCGATGACCGGCATGAAATTGGTGTCGCCGTTCCAACGAGGCACGATGTGGGCGTGCAGGTGGGCGATGCTGCCGCCGGCGGCCGAGCCGAGATTAAACCCGACGTTGAAGCCGTCGGGCTTGATCGCGGCCTGGAGCAGGCGCTTGCCGTAGACGATGGTCTCCATCAGGTCCGCGCGCTCCGCCGCGTCGAGGTCCTCAAGCTCGACGACCTCGCGAAACGGGATCGCGAGCAGGTGCCCGGGATTGTAGGGAAACCGGTTCATCAGCAGATAGGAAAGGCGGCCGCGGTGCACGATCAGCGCGGTGCGGTCGTCACCCAGGGCGGGCAATTCCGTAAACGGGCGCTTGGTCTCGGGATAGCGCGGCGCCTCGATATACTCCATGCGCCAATAAGCGTGCAGTTGCTCCATCAGAATAGGGAGTGCGAACAAAACCCCCCGGATGGCGAAAGTCAAAGCCGCAGCGCGCCCGTCCGGGACCGGGTAATAATCTCTTTACGTGGGCGGTTGCAGTGGGGAGGATTCGGGCTCTTTTGTCTTCGCCACGCCTATGAATCCTGCACAACCCGCTTCACCCCGTCGCGTCGTTATCACCGGACTTGGTGCCGTTTCCCCCGTGGGCAATACCGCCGCGGACACTTGGGCGGCACTGGCGGCCGGCCGCAGCGGCATCAGCCGCATCACGCGCTTCGATGCCACGGGCTGTTCCGCGCAGATCGCGGGTGAAGTGAAGGATTTCGATCCGACCAAACCGCTGGTCCAACCGCTGCATCCGCGCGGTGCGAACGAAGCCCCGCTCACGCAAGTGCTCACGCCGAAGGATGTGAAAAAGTTCGGCCGGTTTACGCATCTCGGTGCGGTGGCCGCGGTCGAGGCCTATGCGGATTCCGGGCTCGACGCCCATCGCGCGGAGATCGCCGCCGATCGCATGGGGGTTAACCTCGGCGTCGGTCTCGGCGGCCTGCCGGAGATGGAAGCGATGCACGACACGTGGAAGACCGGCGGCTACCGCAAGATCTCGCCGTTTTTTATCATTCAGATCGCCCCCAACCTGCTTGCCGGCGAGGTGAGCCTGCTGCTTGATTTTCGCGGACCCAACATGAGCGTGGCCTCGGCCTGCGCGACCAGCGGGCACGCGATCGGCGAGGCCGCCGCCGCGATTGCCCGGGGCGATGTTGAAGTGATGATCGCCGGCGGTTCGGAATCGACCGTCACGCCGCTGGCCATCGGCGCGTTCGCCCAGATGCGTGCGCTTTCGACCCGCAACGATGCGCCGGAAGCCGCGTCCCGGCCTTACGACAAGGATCGCGATGGTTTTGTGCTCGGCGAGGGCTCGGTGGTGTTCGTGCTCGAGGAATACGAACACGCCAAGCAGCGCGGGGCGCGAATCTATGCAGAGGTGCGCGGTTACGGCGCGACCGCGGATGCCTATCATCTTTCATCCTTGGCGCCGGGCGCCGAGGGTTCGGCCCGCGCGATGCTGGCTGCGCTGCAACGCGGCGGCCTGTCCGCGACGGAGGTCGATTACGTTTCGGCCCACGCGACCTCGACCCCCGGCGGTGACGGTGAAGAGGCCGCGGCGATTGCCACGGTATTCGCCGCCAACAAGGCGAATCTCCACGTCAGCGGCGTCAAATCGATGACCGGTCACCTGCTCGGTGGCGCGGGCGCGATGGGGGCGTTGGCCGCGGTGAAGGCGATTCACGAGGGCCTCATTCCGCCCACGATCAATCTGGCGGACGTGGATCCGGTCTGCGCCGAAACCGGCCTGAACTTCACGCCGAACACGGCGGTGAAAAAGAACGTGCGTGCGGCCCTGGCCAACAGCTTCGGCTTTGGCGGCACCAACGCGTCGCTCGTGTTCGCAAAGGTTTGAGTTCTGCCTGACTATCACTTCGCTCGCCGCGCTTGAAAACGCTTTGGCAAAACCTCACCCGCGAAGTGCCCGGTCCGTTCATGGCGGCGCTTTTGCTGGGCGCGGCGTTTTGCGGCTTCGTGACTTGGGACCAGTCGCACTGGTGGAGTCACAAGGAGGATTACAGCTTCGGCTGGCTGGTGCCCATGTTCGTGGGCTACGTGGTCTTTGACCGCTGGGTGGCGATCAAGGCCGCGGCGGCCGCCTGCGTGGTGCCGCACAGTCCGCGCGTGCGCGGCTGGCGCAAGGCCGTGCTGGTGCTCGCGATCGTCGGCTTTTTGTTGTGCGGCGCGTTGTTGTTCTTGCTCGGTGCGTTTTATCGCGCGGGCGCCGGGCCGTCTTATCCGGGCACCCTGGCGATCACCATGGGCACGGCCGGATTGCTGTTCGGTCTGCTGCTCGTGAATGCGCCTGAAAGCCCATCACCGGTGGCGGGCGGTTGGTTCGAGGATGCGCGGCTTAAGCTCGTCGCGCTGTTTATTTTTCCGGTGATGATTTGGTTCGTGTCCGCGCCGATGGTCTCGGTGGTGGAAAATCAGGTCAGCCTCTTCCTCCTGCACAAGGTTGTGACGGTCGTGTCGTTTGTTTTCGACATGCTCGGCATGCCGGTGGAGCAGCAGGGCAACGTGCTGGTGTTGCCGACGGGCCGCGTGGGCGTGGCCGATGCCTGTTCCGGCATCCGTTCGCTGACGGCGTGCCTGTTCGCGGGTTCGTTTCTCTCGGCGGTTTTTCTCAACCGGTTTTGGAAAAAGGTGCTGCTGGTCGCGATTTCGATGCTGTTCGCCTTCTGCACCAACCTGCTGCGCGGCCTGTTTCTCACCGCGTGGGCTTACCATCACGGTCCCGAGGCGATCGAAGGCACGGTGCACGATGTGGCCGGCTACGCGGTGCTTGGTTTGACCGTCGTCGGTTTGTTGTGCCTGCTGCCGCTTTTCAATCTGCGCCTGGCCAGCGAAGAGGATCTCGCGACGGCGGATGACTCGTGAGCGAACTGTAGGGCGGGATCGCTGATCCCGCCTCGATAACCATGGCGTTTCGGTAACAACAAACGCGCCGAGGGCGGCGCGTCCCCAATCTTCGCTTTGGCGGGATCAGCGATCCCGCCCTACATTACTGCTGATAGGGCGTTGTCCGGAAGGTGTGCATTTGCGCCGGGTCGAGCCAGCGATCGATCAGGGCCTGCACTTCCGCCTGGGTGATGCTGGCCGTGTCTTCGGTGCGATCGCGCGCCGCCTTCAATTTGACGGGATTATCCTGCGAACCGGCGAGCACGGTGAAGGCCCAGTAGCCGTTGCGGCGCAGGTCCACGCTGCGTTGGGCGATGAAGGGCTGCTTGGCGCGCTCAAACTCGTCGGCCGTGATGCCCTCGCGGCGCATGGATGCAATCTCGCGGCGGATGATGCGGTCGGCCTCATCGGCGCGCGAGGTTTCCACTTCCGCATAGGCCTCGATGAAATTCTGATGCGGGAACCCTTCGTTGATGGTTAATCGCGCCGTCACGGAATAGGCCACCCCGAGTTCTTCGCGCACCCGCTGGCGCAGGCGTTCCTCGATCACGGCGGCCATCAGGTGGCAGCGGCGTTCGGTGGGCACGTCTGGGGTGCCGGAGATCGGCCAGAAGTAGGCGAGTGCAACCTGACGCAACGCGGGATTGACCGGCCACACCACGGGACGATCCGGTGCGTTTGGCACGGTGAGGGAGTTGTCCTGTTTGATTTCGCGCACGTTTGCCCGCGGAGGCAGGGCGCCGAGCGTGCTGGCCACGGCGGCGGTCGCGGTGGCGTGGTCGACGTCGCCAACCACACTGATCTCCGCGGGCGCCTGGCGGAATTCCGGGTCCAGCCAGTCGCGCAATTCCGTCATGGTGCGTTGGGCTAGGGTCTGCCCATCGGGCACACCGAAGCGCCGGTCGCCGCCGGACAACAAATGTGGAGTTGTCGCGAAGATGGGACCGCCGGGCGAATTGGTAAGCGATTCGAACAACGAGCCGTAGCCTGCGCGCGCGGCGCGGATGGCCTCGGGGCGGTAGGCGGAGTCGGTCAGAATGGCCGCGAGCAGTTGCAGGCCGAGCTGGAGTTCGCGCGGCGCGCATTGCAGCGAGAAAATGAAGCTGTCGGTTTCGGGCCGGAAATTCAGGCCGATGACGTGGCCGTTGAGAATGGTGCTGATCTCCGTGTTCGTGTGCTGGCCGAGCCCGCCGGCGAGGAAACCGTAGTTGGCCAGCAATTCGAGGCCGGGCTCGTCGGCCGGATGCGAAAGCCGGCCGTAGCCCACGCGCAAGCTGACGAGCACGGTGTCGCGCTCGAAATCGGTTTGTTTGAAGTTGTAGCGCACGCCGTTGGCGAACTGTCCCTGCCAGAGATCGAGATCGGCGATATGTTCCTCCTTTTGCAGCGTGCCCGCCGGGCCGAAATCGGTGTAGGCAAACTGCACCGCGCCGCGATCCTCCGGCGGAATCACCTCGACGCGCCGACTGTAATCGTAGGCCTGCACGACGCGTTGTTCGGTGGTGTCCCCTGCGGTGTTGGAGATGATGAACAGTTTGGCTGGCTCCGTGCCCCAAGCTTGGCGGAAGGCGGCGAGGCAGTCGTCAAGGGTGGCGGCCTCCAGCCACGGCAGCATGATGTCGGCGACTTGTTCGGCGCTGCAAAACACGCGGTCGTAAGCCAGGGCCACGGCGAGGGCGGTGGCGAGGTTGTCCGACGGCTGGGTGGCCGCGGACCGCACGCTCTGTTCGTAATAGGTGCGGTAGTTGGTCTTCGCGTCCTGCAGCTCGGTGGCGGTGAAGCCGAAGTCCAGCGCGCGCCGCAGTTCCTGTTCGCCGTCGCGCAGGGCGAGCCGCCACGTGTGCACCCAGCCGCCCATGAGCAGCGAATGCACAACCCAGCCCTTGGTGCTGCCGGCGTAGTTGAGCACCGGCGTGGAGAAACTCGCGCCGCGCTCCATGGCCATCTTTTGCAGGCGGCGCTGCAACATGTGAAACGCAAGCGAGGTGTGCATGTCGCGCTGCCAGCGCGGCAGGCTGTCCCGCGGTTCGGTTTCGGGCACCGCGCGTTCCAGGGCGATGCTTGCGCCCATGATCCCCGGATCCTTGAACAGGTGGCGCGGCGGCGGTGGCGGGACGGATGCATCCTTCAGCAAAGGCGGCTCGGGGCGCGCCGCACCGCGGGCCTGCAAGGGTCCGAACAGTTCTTCGATCAGCGGCGCGGCGGTCTCGGCGGTCACCTCGCCGACCAGCACGAGAATCATGCGCTCGGGTCGATACCACGCATCGTAGAACGCCTGAAAATCGGCGGATTGAAACCGGCGGATTTGCGCCTCGAGGCCGATGGGCAGCCGGTCGTTCAACCGCGCCTCGGGCATCAACGCTTCCTGGCGCGCTTGCCACGCGCGGGCCTCGGGCACGTCGCGCGTGGAAAGCTCGCTGATGATCACGCCACGCTCGCGGTCGATCTCCTCGGCGGAAAACGTGATGCCGTCGGCGTATTCGCGAAACACGCCCAAGCCTTCGCGCAAGGTTTCCGGTTTCGCGTCCGGCAGTTCGAGGTGGTAGATCGTGTAATCGTGCGTGGTGAACGCGGTGTTGTCGGGACCAAAGCCGATGCCCATGCGCTGCAGGGTGGCCACGAGCGAACCCTCGGGGTGATCGCGCGTGCTGCGAAACGCCATGTGCTCAAGAAAGTGGGCGATGCCGCGCTCATTTTCGTTTTCGTGCATCGAACCGGCCTGCACGAGGAAGCGCAGCGAGATGCGGCCCTTGGGCTCGGCGTTGGGCCGGATCGCATAGCGCACGCCGTTGGGCAGGACGCCCCAGGTGACCTCCGGATCGGCCGGCAGGTTGGTGCGCTCATGCGTCCAGACGAATTCCGCCAGAACAGGGTGCGCGGACGACAGCAACCCCAAGGCGAGGAGGAAACATAAGCGTAGCACCGCGCCATCAAGGGCCAACTCCCCCGGACCGTCACGCTGAAAAGTGACCAAGAAAATTAACCACGAATGGACACCAATTAGCACGAATATCTGAGATATGCAGATGAGTGGGTTTGATGGATTCATTCGTGAACATTCGTGTCCATTCGTGGTTTAAACACTCCGGGCAATGGTCAGATTCCGCGGGCCTAATCACAAAAGGCTCGGAAAACCGCGGCATCACCGCTTTGCATGCGGGTGACACGCGATGTTGTGGCTCTACCGCATTCTCTACCTGCCGGCCTTGGTGCTGGGCGCGCCGTTCTATTTGTGGCGCATGCGCAAACGGGGCGGCTATCGCGAAAACTTCGGCCAGCGTTTCGGTCGCGTCGCGGCTTTGCCGCCCAAACCGCCCGGCGTGAAACGGATCTGGCTGCAGGCCGTGAGCGTCGGCGAAATGCTCGCCATCGGTCCGCTGCTCGCCGCGTGGCAACGCCAGGGTGGGGTGGAGGTTTACCTGACGACCACGACCAGCACCGGCTACCAACTCGCCAAGGAGCGCTACCGGGATGCGACCATCGGCATCGGTTACTTTCCGCTTGATTGGGCGCCGTTCAGCGCGCGGGCGTGGCGCGCGGTGCAACCCGATCTCGCTCTGCTGACCGAGGGCGAACGCTGGCCCGAACACATTCATCAGGCCGTCAGGCGCAGTGTGCCGATCGTCTGCGTCAACGCCCGCATGTCTGATCGCAGCTTCCGCCGCATGGCGCGATTCAAGGCGGCCGTGCAACCGTTGCTCGGTGGCATCACCCGGCTGCTCGCGTGTTCCGAACACGATGCGGAACGGTTTCGCGCGCTGGGATTTCCGGCCGAACGCATCACCACGACCGGCAGCATCAAACTGGATGTGACGATCCCGGCGCTGTCTGCGGATGAAAAAGCGCAGCTGCGTCACGACCTCGGGCTGCCGGACGAGGGACTGATTATCATGGGCGCCTCCACTTGGGAGGGCGAGGAGGCCGCGATGGTGAAGGCGCTGCAGACCGCGCGTGCGGCCGGACATACCTGTTCGCTGCTGCTTGTGCCGCGTCACGCCGAACGTCGCGGGGCGATCGAGTTGCTGCTGCGCGGCCGCGGGGTGAGCTTCCATTTCCGTTCGCGCGGGTCAGCGAAGGCTACGGTCGACGTCGCCGTCGGCGACACGACGGGCGAAATGCGCAAGTTTCTCCAACTGGCCGACGTGGTCTTCGTCGGCAAAAGCCTGCCGCCGCACACCGAGGGCCAGACTCCGGTCGAATCCGCGATTCTGGGTCGCCCGCTCCTGTTCGGCCCCGGCATGGGCAACTTCCGGTTGATCGCGCGCGAACTGACCGCCGGCGGCGCTGCGCAACTCGTGCCGGATGCCGCGGCGCTTATCGAACGCGTTACGGCGTTGCTGGGCGATCCGGCCCAACGCGACGCGATGTCAGCCGCCGGTCAAACGTGGCATCAAGCGAATGTCGGTGCGGTTGAGCGGACCTTGGCGGCGTTGCAGGACAGCGGATTGGTGCAGTAGCCGAATCTACAAACTACAAAACCTGACCCCTTTTGGCCTGCCTCGATAAATGGGATCATTCGGGACCATCGTGATTTTGCCCAACGCTAAAGGTCAGACACGGAGGGGCGAAGCCCCGGAGTTGTCTGTGATGATCTGGATGGGCTCTTTTTCATTCTGATACGCAACGTGCGAGTGCATTCTCGCGCAACAACGCAAAATGAATCAGCCCTTCTTTCTCGTGAACGGTGCAGCTCAAGTGATAAGGCCACTCGGATCCCACAGAAAAGTCATACGATGCCCTGTCGGCCACGAACCGATGTGTGCCAGTCGGCTGACCGCATATGGTCTGAATATCCACTAGGCTCATTCCGTGCCTAATCGGGAGCCGCAATACTACAGCTAGCTTCTTCTTCTCTTCCTCTTCGAGCTCAGAGAAATCGATCTCAACGCCACCAATGCGGTCTGGCTCGTCTTCGAGGGCCCAAACCCCAGTGAAGCCTATCGCTTGGCCGGCCCACATGCCGCCCATCCACTCTTGGTCGCTGACATCTTCGACAGCGCGACTCGGCCTGACAAAGACGCTGAGCCTGAGGGCCTCAAATTCTGGATATGGTAGCAGGTTCACCTTGTCCGCCCATCAGTGTGATTCGGCCTTAGTCAAAAGCCTTAGTGAAGTGGGGTAACATTGATGCAGAAAATGAGACAAATCGTTGGTTTTCAATCACTGAGTCATTTGAGTAAGGCATTTGCCGGGTGCGGTAGGCTCCCGCTAAAGCCTTACCTAGATTGGCCATGAGCAAAATGGATGACGGCTTCACTGGTGAGTAAGGGCCGGCTGTAAATGCGGAGGAGATTGATGGCGGAATTGATCTGCATTGTGTCGGCCCCCTGCACATCGCGGAGGTCTTTGCTGAATCGGCCCCAGCCGAACATGCGGGCTTTGCCACCGTCGCAGTGTTGGCCGTCGACGACGAAGGTGATCACGTGCGGGCCGGCATCGACGGTGGCGACGAGGTGGTGGCGTTGGCCTGCTTTCAACAAGCCGGGGTCGCAGTCCCAACGGTTTTCGGTGCGGCCGTCGTTGAGGATGAGCTCGATCGTGCCGCGTTCGGTGGTGACAAGCGCGAGGCCTTGGCCGGTGGGCGTGCGCGTGTCGATCAGCGCCTGGCCGGCGGCGAGTGAGTCGAGCGTGAATGCGATTTCGATGCTGAAGCCGGTGCGCAGGTCTTTCTGACCGTAGTCGGCGCGGTGCCAGTCGCGATCAGTAAAGGCGGGGAGTTGCGGCGCGGGAATGGTGGCGGGTAGGGGATCAGGACCGGTGAGTTCAACGAGCAAGCCGTCATGGATTGGTCCGCTGGTTGATGGAGCCGCGGCGCCCTCGCCGCGGTTGTGGGCTGGACTTGACGCGGCGGGGCCGCCGCGTCCCCAAGTGGAAGCGGAATTTGGGGTGGGGTCAAAGCTCCAGAGCTTGGCCAGAAAGGCCTGCGGCACGTGGTGCACGCGGGCGACGTCCTTTTGCGTTTCGGTGATATACACCTCGCCGCCGTCCTCGATGAGATCGGGGTAGCTCATGCGGATGTAGGTGTCATCGTCGTAGAGAAAAATCTCGGGCTGCGACCAGGCGATTTCGCGGCCGCGCGGCGTGTCGATTTCCACGCCGCCGCAAAGCCAAACCGGGTTGCGGTCTTCATACCACGTGCCGCCGTGGTTGTGGAACCAGTAGAGGTAGCGGCCGTTCGATAAACGCCACGCAAAGTTTGCGGCGCGCGGATGCTTCATCAGTCGGCCGTCGGCGTAAGTCTGGTAACGCGGCGGCGACCAGGTGCGGCCTTGATCGCGACTGTAACTGCACACCGGGTGGCCGTCGGTTGAACGATAGACGACATGAAACGAACCGTCGCTGAGCACGCAGTAGCTCTGTTCCTCGGCGATCGGGCCGCCGCCGGGAGGCGTGCGCAGACCGATGTCACCTTCGGGGAGCGTCTCCCATGTGATCTTCGCGGGATCGGTTTCGGTGAGCAGGTTCGCGCTGCGCAACAACACGCCTTCGGACGAGGTGAAAAAGCCGTCGCCGAAACCGCCGACCTTGTGGAGCGACACATAGACCGCACTGTCGTGAATGAACGGCCGGCCCACGTTCCAGAAGTAGCGCAGCTTGCCGCCGTCGGCGTTCTTGCGATCGATCTCAAAGGCGCGGGACGGAATCGGGTAACGCTGTTCCGACCACGTGCGACCGTGATCGTCGCTGAACTTGAACACGTAGTAGCCGAGCGAATCGACCCGCGTGCAACGCCCGTCGGGGTAGGCCGGTTTGTCGCCCGTGACCCAGCGCACGTTGTCGGTGTTGTGATTGTAGAACGTGTAGATGCGGCCCGACGGGATTTTGAGAATCGTGGCGTAGGAGGCCTCGGGGCCGGTGGAGGGTTCGACGTCAACCGGCGCGGTCCACGTGCGGCCTTGGTCGGTGCTGCGCAGGCTGACGACATGCTGGCCGCCGTTGCCCTCCTCGCCGGGGCCGGTGGTGATCACGCAAAGCCACGCGCCGTCGTCGGTGTGCGTGAGAAACGGTTGATCGCTGTAGTGTTCGGTCGGGATTTCGCGACCGTTGGAGATGTGGCGCCAGTCGGGGATGCTCATGGGGTGGGGATCCCGGCGACGTTAGGGATGGATCTGCGATTGGGGAGGAAAAAGCAAAGGTAGGGCGCGCTGTCCCTAGCGCGCCGAAATGTAACCCAGCTTTTGTCGTGTAAACGACGGCCTAGGGACAGGCCGCCCTACCTACACAGCGTTCGACTCACGCCTCGGTGGGCTCGAGGGCCGCTTCGATTTCGGGAGCGGGATGCTCTTTCACGAAATCGGCGTAGTGGATCAATTCGTAGCGGCCGTCGTAGTGCTCGACGATCGCGGTGAGGGACTCGACCCAATCGCCGGAATTCAGGTAATGCACGTCGCCGAGCTTCTTGTCGGCCGGCGTGTGGATGTGGCCGCACATGACGCCGAGGCAATTGCGATCGGCGGCGAGCTTGGCGATGTGATCCTCGAAGTTGGACACGTGATTCACGGCCTCCTTCACGCGCGCCTTGATGGCCTTGCTGAGCGACCAGTATTCCTTGCCGCGCCAGGCGCGCCACGCGTTGTAAAGCCGGTTGATCTTGAGCAGCGCGCGGTAACCCCAATCGCCGAGGTGGGCGAGGAACACGAAGTTCTTTGTGACGGTGTCGAACACGTCGCCGTGCAGAATCAGGTAGCGGCCGGCGGGTCCCTCGTGCACGTAGTCCTCGACGATGGAGAGGCCGGAGAATTCGAGCGGCAGAAACGCGGTCAGCACGTCGTCGTGGTTGCCGCGCAGGTAGATGATCTCGGTGTCGCGCTTCTCGAGTTTCTTGAGGACGATGCGGACGAACCGCGTGTGCGCCTTGGTCCACTGGCCGGCGCGCTTGAGTTGCCAGCCGTCGATGATATCGCCGTTGAGGATGAGTTTGTCGCACCGCACCGAGCGCAGGAAATGATTCACTTCATGGATCTTGCAGTCCGGTGTGCCGAGGTGGACGTCGGACAGGATGACGGTGCGGACATGGAGCAGTTTCTTATCCATGACGATAAAGCGGCGCGGACGACGCGGCTTTGATATAGGCGGGATGATTGATCTGGTGAAGGACGGATTGCGCGATGTCGCGGGCGGCGTCCGGTCGGGCGAGCGCCTCGAGCTTGCGGCGCCAGGCGCGCCAGACGTCGCCGCCGTTGGCAAAGCCCCGGCGCAAGGCGGCCATGACCTCGGCGGGATTGGCGGCGTAGGCGCCGATGTCATGCCGGCGCAGGAGCTCGTAGTTGCCCTCTTCCTGACCGGGCACGATCTGGTTGACGATCATCGGGCAACGCGCGGCGATGGCTTCCTGGGTGGTGGCGCCGCCGGCCTTGCTGATCACAACGTGATGGGTCATCAGCAGCTGCGGAATCTGGTCGGTCCAGCCGAGAATGCGCGCGGGCACGCGGCGGCGCGCCGCGAGGTGTTCGAGCTTGCGGCGCAGGCGTTCATCGCGTCCGACGGCGCAGGTGATTTCCCAACCGTTTTCAGCCAGCAGCAATTGCGCGGTGGTCTCCGCATGCCAGGAGCCGGAGTTGATGATGTAGAGCACGCGCGGGTTGTGCCCGGCGGCGAGATTGGGCGGCGCGAGCTGATTGTGCTGGGCGGAGAAAACGGACTGCACCGGGAAGCCGCTGGTGTGCAGCAGCGACGGTGCGCAGCCCGCCTTGGTCATCACCGCGGTGGTTTCGTGATTGGGCAAAAACCAACCGTCGCAGCGCGGCAGCCACCAAAGCGAATTGATGCTGATCGAATCGGTGACAACATTGAAGACCGGCACGCGCAAACCGGTGCGCGCGGTGATCTGCTCCATCAGGAACGCATAGATCGGATACGTGCAGCACACCGCGGCGGGCTTTTCGCTTTCGAGCAGGTCGAGCAGCTTGGCCTGTTCACGGCGGAAGAATCCGAGATGGCGTGGGAACGGTTTGGCGCGATCGATCCAGCCGTAAAACGCACTCCACACGCGCGGCGTGCGGTTGATCATCGCCAGATAGCCGCGGCGTGCGATGGAGTTGAGGCGCGGCGAACAGAGGGCGAAGAGGTCCGCGATTTGCGCGGTGCCGGGCCCGGCGAGATCGTCGACCGCCACGGCGAGATTGCGGGCAGCGGCGTTGTGGCCCTCGCCGTAACCGGCGGTGAGAATCAGGATGCGATTCATGCCCGACCTCCCAAGCCGGCGGCGGCGAGCAGGTCGCCTTCGAAGCGCCCGATCACGCGGTCCCACGACTGTTGTTCGAAACCGGCGCGGGCGGCGGCGCGCAGTTTCATGCGCAGCGCGGCGTCGGTGGCGATCTGCACGGCGGCGGCTTGCAGCGCGGCGGGTTGATCACAGGGGGCGACGAGGCCGTTCTCACCGTGCCGGATGAACTGGCGCGCGGCGGCGTAGTCGAAGCCGGCGACCGCGAGACCGCTCGACATGGCTTCGGTGAGCACGTTGCCGAAGGTCTCGGTCAGACTGGCGTGAATGTAGATGTCGGCCGACGCGTAGTAGCGGCCGATTTCTTCGCGGGAGTAGAAGCCCGCGAAGATGCAGTCCGGGTGTTGCTTGATCAGTGAATCGCGGAGCGGGCCGTCGCCGGCGAGCACGAAGCGCAACTTGGGATTGGCGGCGCGCATCGCGGCGAAAATGGTGAACAGCAGATCGTAGTTTTTCTCCGGCGCCATGCGGCCGACATGCAACACCACAGGGTTTTCGTCGGTGGCCTGCCACGATGCACGCAGCTCGGCTGAGCGTCGTTCGGGGGAGAAGCACGCGGTGTCGATCCCGCGCGAGAGTAGCTTTAGGTTGGTGAAGCCCATTCCGCGCAATTCACCGCAGAGTTCATCGGTGGGCGCGAAGGTGCAGCGCGTGCGATTGTGCACGCGGCGCAGCCACCAGAGCACTAGCGAGCGCAGCAGGCTGAACCCGTAGTTGCTGGTGTAGGCGTGAAAGTTGGTGTGGAAACTGGAGGTCACGGGAATACCCAGTTGGCGCGCCGCCGTGATTGCGGTGGCACCGAGCGGGCCCTCGGTCACGACGTGCACGAGGTCGGGCCGGTTATCGCGCCAGAGTCGCATGAGCTTGCCCTTGGCGGGCAATCCGAGGCGGAGGAGGGGATAGCCGGGAATCGCCATGCCGGGCAGACTCACCTGCACATATTCGGCATGATGTTCCGGCGCGGGCAGGTCTTGGCGATGCGGCCGGTAGACCGTGATACGGTGTCCGCGGCGGCCCAATTCGCGGGCGATGACGCCAAATGTCATGGCCACGCCGTTGACTTCAGGCGGGAACGTTTCGGTGACAATGGCGAGTTTCACAAAGGCAAGGTATTGATCAAACGGGCTTAACCTGCCTTGCTTGGGTTACGAATACGTGTCGTTTGGGTGACGAATCCGGCAAATTTGCAAAGTCGCCCTCCGAACGCACTTCGTGGTTGCACCGCAGTGATGGGGTTTTACTTTCTGCCTTTTTTACGTGGATGCAATCGCACGGACCCAAGCGCGTCTATACCCCTCAATCGCTCGAGTTTTGGTTTGGTAAGCTGGAAAACGACTGGTCGGCTTCGTTCAGTGACAGCCAGCTGGAGCACGGCCGGCGACTCTATCGCGAAGGGGAAGTGCGCGAACTCGAATTGACCGATCGCGATGCGATCATCCACCGCAAGATCGAGAAGAAGGACGAATATGCGGTGATCGAATGGGACGGCGCCGGTTTGTCCGTGCGTTCCTCCACCACCGATGTCGAAGTGGCGCGGGCGCTGGCCGTGGCCGGCTTGCACGAGATTGAGGAATTGGTGGCCGATGAAATCCCGCCGCTCTCCGAGGATTTCAAGAGCGACGACCGGAACGGCCTCGCCAATGGCGCCAACGGTTACACGTCCACCGGACCGAAGCCCGGCTCGACGCGACCCACCGCGACCGGCGGCAAACGCACGTTGCAACTCGCGTTCAAGGTGAAGACCAGCGGCCTGACCTTTCAGGCCTTCTGGCTCGAAAGCGACGGCAAGACCCGGCACGCGGCACTGGGCGCGGCCGCGCACGCGGACGGTAACGGTCACGTCAGCACGGCCGAACGCGCGAAGCTCATCGGCCTCGCCGCCTACGCCCGCAAGGCGCACTTCCATTACAATCAGGACACCGGCGTTTACCTGATGGAGTCGCTGGTTGAGATCCCGAAATTTTTGAAGATCACGCTGCCGGCGTGGAAGAAGCTTTTCAGCATCGAGCTCGACGAAAAGGCGACCAACCTGCTCAAGGGCACGCGCCTGATCGACATCGAGGCCGTGGCCGAAACGATTCCGGAAGGCGCGGAAATCGGCGTGCGCGGATCGGCCGGCGATACGGCACTCAACCTGCGCTGGATTTTCCGTTCCGGTGAAAAGATGCTCACCGCGACCGAGATCAAGACGCTGCTTCGCAGCGACGGTCAGCCGGTCATCCTGCCGAATTTCGGTATCGTGTCACTGGAGCCGGAACGCTGGGAGAGTTACCGCTCTTGGCAGCGCAATATTCGGGACACCCACGGTGAGGGCACCCTGTCGCCGTATCTGGTTTTTTCACTGTTCAATGACAACCGGTTGAAGCTCACGCTCACGCCGGAAGTCGAAGCGTGGCGGCAGCGCGTGCTCGCGGCGCCGGCCTCGCCGCCGGATCTGCCCGAATTGTTGCGTCCGTATCAGCGCCGCGGCGTGGAATGGCTCGCGCATCTGGGCGAAGTCGGTTGCCACGGTCTGCTGGCGGACGAGATGGGTCTGGGCAAGACGCTGCAGATCATCACCCTGCTGGCGAAATGCCCGTTAGCGGACAAACCCTCGCTGGTGGTTTGCCCGGCGAGTGTCGTGCCGGTGTGGCAGGAAGAGATCGAGCGCTTCTATCCCGAGCTCAAGATCGAGGTGTTGAAGGCGGGGCATGATTTCACGACCCACCACGGCAGCGTCATCTGGCTCGCGAGTTACACCCAGCTGCGCAAACACCGCGAGTTGTTGCCGCAGGTGGAATTCGGCTATGCGGTGCTCGACGAGGGACAGTTCATCAAGAACCCCGACGCGAAGGTCACGCAGACTTGTTTCGCGGTGAAGGCGCAGCGCCGCATCGTGCTGACCGGCACGCCGCTCGAGAATCGTCAACTCGACCTCTGGAGTATTTTCCGCTTCCTGCTGCCCGGCTTGCTCGGTTCGCGCGCCGCGTTTGAAAGCGCGTTGAATGCGGATCGCGCGGGCACGATGGAACGCCTGCGGACGCAGCTCGCGCCATTCATCATGCGCCGCACCAAAAAGGAGGTGGCCAAGGAACTGCCGCCGAAGGTGGAGATGGATTTGTTCTGCCCGCTGACCGATGTGCAAAAGGCCGAATACGCCCGCACTTGTGCGGAAGGCTTGGATCGCCTGGGTGACGATGTCGGCACGGCGATGCGCGAAAAGTCGTTCGGTTTCCTCGCGCTGCTTACCCGCCTGCGGCAGACTTGCTGCGATCCGGACATGCTGCCTTGGCGCAAATCGCCGCTCACCGACTCGGGCAAGATCATGCTGCTGGTCGAGAAACTGGCCGAGGTCATCGAGAGCGGGCACAAGGTCGTGATCTTCTCGCAGTTCGTCATGCTGCTCGATCGCGTGAAGGCCGCGTTGGAGGAATATTATCCGCAATTGCCGCGCTTCGAACTCACCGGCATGACGCTCGACCGGCAGAAGCCCGTGCAGGATTTCCAAACCGCGGAAGGCGCGGCCGCGATGCTCGTTTCGCTCAAGGCCGCGGGCACCGGCATCACGCTGCACGCCGCCGACTACGTTTTCCTGCTCGACCCGTGGTGGAACCCGGCGGTCGAGGCGCAGGCGGTGGACCGCGTGCACCGCATCGGCCAGACCAACACGGTGTTTGTCTACCGCATGGTCACCGCCGGCACGATCGAGGAGCGCATCCAGGAATTGAAGGCGGACAAGAAGGACCTGTTCGACAAGCTCGTCGGCGGCCTCGGCGGCGACTTCGATCTGAGCCAACATTTCACCTCGCTGCGCAGCTTGGTGCAGTTGACCGCCGAACAGGTGGAAACCGAATCACAGGATCAATCGTCCTGAAATGATCACCGGGTCCATGGCGCGGCGGCTGACTGATTTCATCAGGCTACCCGCCGACCAGGCTTGTTTTCGGCCCGCGCGGTCATACGGTGGGGTCAAAGTGGACGCCACGGAGGATTTTTCAGAGCCGAACACCGCCAGACACGGTGATTTTGCGCACGGGTTTGTGCGCCTGCAGCCGCGATGAAAGCAGTGACGGATCCAGCCAAGCTGATCATGGAGCGCCTGCTGCGGCTGCTCCGGTGGCGCGTCTGGCTGGCTGAACGTCTGCATCCCACCGAATGGCAGATCACCCTGCTGTGGGCCGCGCTGGCTGGATTCATGGGCGCGTTGGCCTCACTGTTTTTTGCCGCCTGTGCCGAAGGCGTGCACCAAGTGCTGACCAACTCCAGCGCGGGTGTGGTGGAGTCGATGCGCTTGCTGCCGTGGTGGGCGCGGCTCGGTGTGCCGGCCTTGGGCGGATTGCTCGCCGGCCTCGTGCTCATGTTGGGCAAACGGTTGGTCAAGGGGCAAAGCTCGACCGATTACATGGAGGCGATCGTGATCGGTGACGGCAAACTGCCGCTCCGCACGAGCTTGGTCAAAATCACCGCTTCGCTCTTCACGATTGGTTCCGGTGGTTCCATCGGGCGCGAGGGTCCGATGGTGCAATTGGCGGCCTTGATGGCGTCCCTGCTGGGTCGCTGGCGCAATTTTTCGCGACAACAACTGCGCCTGTTGGTGGCGTGCGGCGCGGCCTCGGGCATCGCTTCGGCCTATCACGCGCCGATCGGCGGTTCGTTTTTCGTGGCGGAAATCATCCTTGGCACGATCGCGATGGAGAGCCTCGGGGCGCTGGTCGCGGCGGCGGTGGCGGCGGCGCTCACGATGCAGGTGCTGGGCAACGCCGACACGTTGTATGTGGTGCCGAAGTTCGAATTGCACACGCCGTTCGAGATGGTGCCGTATCTCATCCTCGGGCTGATCGCCGGGGCGCTGGCGCCGTTTTTTCTGAAATCGCTGCGCACGGCGGAGGCGCTGTTTGTGGAGACCAAGCTGCCGTTGATCTGGCGGCTCACGCTGGGCGGCCTGATTGTGGGTGCGATTGCGATCAATGTGCCCGAAGTCTGCGGCAACGGTTACACGGTGGTGGTCGATATCCTCAATGGACACATCGCCTGGGTTGCGTTGATCGGCATCATGTGCTGCAAGTGGCTCGCCACCGCCTCGTCGGTGGGCTCGGGCGCGCAGGGCGGGGTGTTTACCCCGACGCTGTTCATGGGCGCGGCGGGCGGTTATTTGTTCGGCACCGGCGTGGGGGCGCTCTGGCCGCAGGCGGGCATTGATCCGCAGGCGTTCGCCTTGGTGGGCATGGGCGCGTTTTTGTCGGCCGCGAGCCGGGCGCCGGTCATGGCCGTCATCATGCTGTTCGAGATGACGCTGAGCTACGACATCATCCTGCCGCTGATGCTGTGCAGTGTGGTCGCGTATTTCACCGCGCGCGGAATCGATTCGCACTCGCTTTATGGCGAGGTGTTGAAGCGCAAGCAGGCCGAGGATCCGACGACGGTGCTCGAAACCGGATTGGTGCGTGATCTCATCAAGGCGGACCCGCCGACCGTGCCGCCGACCGCGCGGTTTGCCGAGGTGGCCAAACTCTTTCTCACCGTGCGGGTGAACAATGTCTATGTGACGAACGAGGACGGCCGCTTCGTCGGCGCCGTTTCGTTGCACGATATCAAACCCTACTTGGGCGAACCCGGCGTGGCCGAATTGGTATTGGCCGGCGACATCGTGCGGGAGGATTTCCCCCGGTTGCAGCCCGATCAGGCGCTGAGCGAGGCCTTGGGCAAGTTCATCGGCAGTGACGTGCAACGCCTGCCGGTGGTGGCGGCGGATGGTTATTTGTTGGGCAGCATTTCAAAAAACGACCTGATGCTGGCTCTGGTGGAGAAGCGCAAGTAGCTCAAATACAGCGGCTAACGATTGACGGGAAGGGTCGGGGAACCCGGCGGTGTGGAGGGTGATGTCCGGTGCTTTTGCCGCGTTGTAACAGACCCGACACGGATTCGTAACAATCGTCCGCTAAAACCGTCTGCGTCTCAACCCTACCAACACAAATCGAACAAACCTATGTTCTCACTTAAATCGAAATGGGCCGCTTTGCTTGCAGGCGTTGCCCTTGCAGTCAGTCCGGTCATGGCCGGTGATGCCGGTGCTTTGCTGGATGCGCTCGTGCGCAAAGGCATTCTCACCGATCAGGAAGCGGAGGATCTGCGTGCGGATCTTTCCCGTGACTCGCAAGAGTTCGTCATCGCCTCGACCTCTGCCGGCAAGAGCACCAACTCCATCGGCTTGAACGGTCGCATTCAGTTGCAGTATGCCGGCCTCGGCAGCGACCAGAACATCCCCGGCGTGAACCAAATGTTCATGCGCCGTATTTACTTCGGCATGAATGCCGGTATCGGCGCCGACTGGACCGCCAATTTCCTCTATGACTTCGCCGGCGGCGGCTTCGACAAGGCTTTCGTGCAGTGGAAGGGCTATCTCGGTGACGAGGCCATCGCTCTCGATTTCGGTCTGCGCAAGGTGAACTTCGGTTACGAAGAAACGACCTCGTCGGGCAGCTTGAAGGCGATCGAGCGCTCCCCGGTCACGCGCTATTTCGTCGAGCCCAACAACGGCCGCCGCCTCGGTGCCGGCAGCTATCGCGTTGGTGCGTTCCTTGACGGCGGCAGCTCCGATGTCCGCAAGGGCAAGGCCACCGGCCTGTTTTACGGCGCGGCGCTCACCACGCAGACCCGCACCGACACCTTCGGTGACGGTTCGGCCGATGGCATCAAATACAGCGGCAACGGCAGCGGCGCGCTCAATTCGACCGCGATGTGGGCCAATGTCGGTTACTCGCTCATCAACCCGGGCTCCAAGCTGATGGTGGGGGCCGCCTATGGTTTCCTGCCTGACGTCGGTGGTGCCGGCAATACGAACTTCGGCAAGGGCTACGACATCAGCGAGTATTCCGTTTACTTCGATTTCACCTCCGGTGCCTTCAACCTCGCCGGTGAATATCTCTCCGCGACGGTCGACAATGCCCTCGCCGGCGGCACCAAGGACGCCAAGCCGTCCGGTTACTGGATCCAGCCCTCGTTTGCGGTTAATGAGAAACTCGAGTTGGTCGCCCGTTACAGTCAGGTCGACGCCGATGGTCGCAACATTCGTGCGTCGGACGGCATCCGTTCCGCCCCGGCCGTTCGCACCGGTCAGGAGCTCGAGGAAGTCTACCTCGGTCTCAACTACTTCATCGTCAATCAGGACGTCAAACTCCAGGTCGGCTACATCAACGGCAAGCTGAGCAACGGCGGCAGTGAGAAAGTGGACGGCGTCCGTTCGCAGCTCCAAGTCAACTTCTAATCCGATCAGAACCGAAATCCCACAAAATCGACAGACATGAAAAAACTACTCATCCTTTCTCTCGCGGCCCTCGCTGCGACGACGATGCAAGCCCAGAAGCTTGTGATCAAAGGTTCCGACACGCTCGGCGCGAAACTCGTGCCCATGCTCGCCGAGGAATACAAGGCCATGCACCCCGGCGTCAGCTTTGAGATCGCCGCCGAAGGCTCCACCACCGGCATCGCTGCGATCATCGACAGCACCGCCGACATCGGCATGGCTTCGCGCCGCGCCAAGCCGACCGAAATGTCGGCCGCCAAGGCCAAGGGTATCGCGATGAAGCCCACGATCGTGTGCTTCGACGGCATTGCGGTCATCGTCAACAGCAACAATCCGATCGGCGAGCTCACGAAGCGTCAGGTGGAGCAGATCTTCACCGGTGATGTCACCGACTGGTCTGCAGTCGGCGGCGCCTCGGGCACGATCTCGGTTTACACCCGCAACACCTCCTCGGGAACGTATTCCGATTTCAAGGATCTCGCGATGAAGAAGCGCGACTACGCCGGTTCCTCGCAAAAGATGGCCGGTAACGAGCAGATTGTCTCCGAAGTTGCGAAAAACCCGAACGGCATCGGTTACGTCGGTCTGGCCTACATTCATGAGGATGGCATCAAGGTCGTCACCATTGAAGGCGGCACCCCGACCAAGGAGAGCGTGCTGGCCAAGAAGTATCCCTACGCCCGTCCGACCTTCTATTACACCAACGGCGAGCCCGAAGGTGAAGCCGCCAAATTCATCGACTTCACGCTGAGCGAAGCCGGTCAAAAGATCGTCGAACAAATCGGTTTCGTGCCGGTTCGCTGAGTGTTTCCAAAACTGTGACACAAGCCCGCTTGACCAAGCGTCGGCGGGCTTTTGTCATTCGCAGGGCAACCTATCCAACGTTCCCGCTTCATGCCTGAAGAACCCAACGCCGCGCCTGACTCCTTCCCGATCAAAAAGTCCCGGGCGCGATTTCTCGGTCTCAGTCTCGACGATGTCATCCGCAGCTTTTTCGGCGGCAATGCAATTGTCTCTGTCGTCGTGCTCGCGTTGATCACGGTATTCCTTTTCCGCGAGGGTTTCGGTTTCTTTGCCCAGAATCGAGACAACCTCCGCATCTACCGTCAGGCCGGGCTGGAATACGTCGATTACATCCGCCAGCAGGTCGACGATCACACGGCGCTCAGCCGCTACCTTTCGGACCTGCGACTGCGCCTTTTCAACCACTACCGCGCCGAGGGCATGGACATCGCCGCGGCCAATCGTGAGCTCGCGGCCTTCGATGATTTTGCCGGCAGTTACAGCGATACCGTCGTGGATATCCGCGGTTTGCTGTCCGACATGACCGACGTGGCTTCGACCATCAAGACGAAGTTCCTCGTGATGGAGGATCGGCGCACCGAGCGGGCCCAATTGCTTTCGGCCGGCAAACGCGAAGAGGCCGCCGCGGTAAAAATTGAAGATGTCGATTTTCGCGCCGAGCTCGAACCCTTGATCGGATTGCTGCCGTATTATCAGGACCTAAACGCGGAGTTTGCCCGCAACCTGCAGGAAGCCGCCCAAGCGGCCCCGGCGATGCCGACGGCTGAGTTTCAGCAACGGCTCGACCGGTTTGAAAAACTGAACCGCGATTTTGTCGCCGGTTTTCCCGCCATCGAACAAAACATGGCGCAGTGGGACTATCATCAAGAGGTTCCGATGTCCCGCGCCTTCACGTCGTTCCTGTTCGGCCGGCAGTGGCTGACCGCCAGCTTCTGGCAGGACTGGTATGGAATGGTCCCGCTTTTGGTCGGGTCGATGATGGTTTCCTTCGTGGCCTTGTGTCTCGCTGTGCCCCTCGGCGTCGGCGCCGCAATTTACGTCAACCAGATTGCGAGCGAGGCCGAGCGCAAATTCATCAAACCGTGCATCGAGTTCATCGCGGCGATACCGTCTGTGGTGCTCGGCTTTTTTGGCATCGCCGTGCTTGGTCAGTTGCTGCGCACGCTGTCGCAGCAGGAGTGGATGGCCTGGGTCCCGGGCTTTCCCTACAGCGAACGTCTCAATATTCTGACGGCGGGCTGTCTGCTCGCGCTCATTGCCGTGCCGACGATTTTTACCTTGGCGGAGGACGCGCTCAATAATGTGCCGCGGCCGTTCAAGGAGGCCTCGCTGGCGCTGGGCGCCACGCGGTTGCAGACGATTTTGCGCATCATCGTGCCAGCCTCGCTCTCCGGCATCATTTCCGCCGTGTTGCTCGGCCTGGGACGAGTGATTGGCGAAACCATGGTCGTGCTGCTTTGCGCGGGCAACCGCATCGCGATTCCCGATTTCACCGCCGGTCTCGCCGTCTTCACCCAACCGGTGCACACCATGACCGGTATCATCGCCCAGGAAATGGGCGAAGTCGTGCACGGCAGCATTCATTACCGTGCGCTTTTCGTGGTGGGCATTGTGCTGTTCTTCCTCGCGCTGGTGATCAACTACTTCGCGCAAAAGATCGTCCACCGCTACCGCATCTCAATTGGCTGACGTCATGGCACTCTCCGATACCGGCAATCCTTTCATCAAGCGCTCCAATCCCGCCACGCGCTGGGAGCAGCGGGTATTCTGGGCTTTTCGCATGGCCACCTATCTGGTGCTTTTTTGCGGCCTTTCGGTTTTCGGCACCATCTTTTTCAAAGGGTCGGGCACGCTGTTCAAATCCGAGTTCCCCTTCATCAATACGACCTTTCTGACCGAGGCGCCGGAGACGCTCCACGTCTTCAGTTACGAAGGGAAGGATTACGAAATGGGCGACTCCGAGTTCCGCGAATTCAAGGAAGCGAACCCCGCGGCGGCGAAGGTTCGGACCGCGAGCTACGTGTATTCGGCCGGCGGCATCTGGCCGTGCATCGTGGGCACGGTGCTGCTGGTGGTCGGATCCATGACCATCGCCCTGATCCTCGGCGTTTGCGCGGCGGTTTATCTGAATGAATACGCGAAGGAGGGGCGATTCATCCGTTTTGTGCGGCTGGCGATCCTCAATCTCGCGGGTGTGCCGTCGATTGTGTTCGGCCTCTTCGGCTTCGGCATGTTCGTCAATTTCTTCGGCTGGAATGTCTCGCTCCTGGCCGGCTGGTTCACCCTGGCCTTCATGGTGCTTCCGGTGGTGATCACCGCTTCGGAAGAATCACTCAAGGCCGTGCCGAAGGGGTTCCGCGAGGGTTCGCTCGCGCTTGGCGCGACCCGCTGGCAGACCATTCGCAAGAACGTGCTGCCCTACGCGCTGCCCGGCATTCTCACCTCCTCGATTCTGGGCATCGCCCGCGTGGCCGGCGAGACCGCCCCGATCATGTTCACTGCGGCCTATGTGGTGCGCGACAAGCTCCCGTGGGAGGATTTGAAAAACGCCGGCGACTTCTTCTTCCAAGGTGTCATGGCGCTGCCTTACCACATCTACGTGGTCAGCTCCAAGATCCCGCAGAATGAATACACCGAACGGGTGCAATACGGCACTGCGTTCGTCTTTCTGATGATCGTCGCCAGCATTGCCGCGACGTCGATCCTGCTTCGCAACCATCTCCGCAACCGCTACAAATGGTGACCACCGCCCCTATCATGGACAATCGCCCGCCCGCCAGCACTGAACCCGCTTCACGTCGTGACGAAGCCGCGCCCGCCCAACCTGCACCGGTGGGACGCACGCTGATCGACATCGATCACGTGGATTTTTACTACGGTGAAAACCAGGCCCTCTTCGACATCAACATGAAGCTTGAGGAGAAGAAGGTCACCGCGTTTATCGGTCCGTCGGGTTGCGGCAAATCAACCTTGTTGCGGTGTCTCAACCGCATGAACGACCTGATCGACGGCACCGCGGTCAAGCGCGGGCAGATTCGCATTCGCGGCACCGACATTTACAGTCCCGAAGTCGATGTGATCGAGCTGCGCAAACGGGTCGGCATGGTCTTCCAAAAGTCGAACCCATTCCCGAAATCCATCTACGAAAACATCACCTACGGCCTCCGTCTTCAAGGCGTGAACGACAAATCAAGGCTGGATGAAGTGGTGGAAAAGTCCCTCCGCGGCGCTGCGCTGTGGGATGAAGTGAAGGACCGCCTCCACACCTCCGGTTTGGGTCTCTCGGGCGGCCAGCAGCAGCGCTTGTGCATTGCCCGCGCCATCGCGGTGGAGCCGGAGATCATTTTGATGGATGAGCCCTGTTCGGCGCTCGACCCGATTTCGACCTCAAAGGTCGAGGAACTTATTCATGAGCTGAAGGACCGCTTCACCATCGTGATTGTCACGCACAACATGCAACAGGCGGCGCGCTGCTCGGATAAGACGGCTTTCTTTTATCTCGGCCGCCTGATCGAATATGCCGACACGCAGACCATCTTCATGAACCCCGCCAACGCGCAAACCGAGGCCTATGTCTCCGGGCGATTCGGCTAAGTGCCAAACGGGCCGCATAAATTCCAAAGGCCCAAACTCCCAATTTCCAAAATAGATACCCGCAACCCGACCAGCCTCGATCCCGCCGCTTTGGCGTTTGGACCTTTGGCCTTTGAGATTTTTTCATCATGAAACGCTTCTTCGACACCGAACTCGAAACCTTCCGCACCTCCCTCATCAAGATGGGCGAAACTGCGATTGCCCAGACCCAGGATGCGATGAAGGCGCTGGTAGACGGCGACGTCGGACTCGCGGACCGCGTGGTGGCGCGGGACGACGAGCTGGACCAGCTCGAAGTCAAGATTGACGAGGAAGCCATCCGTTACATGAACCTGCGTGCGCCGATCGCCTCGGACCTGCGCCTCGTGATTGTCGGCATGAAGGCTTCGCACGATCTCGAACGCGTCGGCGACGAGGCGACGGGCATCGCCAAGCGTGCCGTGCGTCTGGCCGGCGAGCCGCCGCTGAAGCCTTATGTCGATTTGCCGCGCATGGCCAACATGGCCGCGCAAATGCTGCGCGATGCACTGGAGTGCTTTCTCAACGGCGATGCGGCCAAGGCGGAGGCCGTGATCCGGCGCGACGGCGAAGTGGATGCCTTGAACAAGCAGCTTTACCGCGAGCTCACCAGTTTCATGTTGGAAAGCCCCGGCACGATCAGCCGCGCGATCGAGCTCATGTTCATTTCGAAATCAATCGAACGCATCGCCGATCACGCCACCAACATCGCCGAGGAGATGATCTACCTAGCCAAGGGCAAGGACGTGCGCCACGACCAGAATCTTAAGAAGGGCGTTTCCTGAGTTCAGGACCCGGCCCGCCCGCGCAGACGCGCCCACGCCAAGCCGAGTCGCTCGTAAACGGCCCACGTGGTCTTTTCGAGACCGTCGATGCCCCACAGCCAGTCGCTCAACGCAAACGCATCCGGTGGGATGGCGCGAAAATCGGCCGGGCAGGGGTAGGGATTTAATCCTGCCCCGCGCATCAACGCCATGGCTCGCGGCATGTGCCACGCCGACGTGACGAGCGCGAACGGCGCGTCGCCGACGGCGCCGCGAATCGCCTGCGCTTCGCCTTCCGTGTCGCGACCTTGATCGAGGAGCACGAATCGTTCCGGCGCCACGCCGAGGGATTGCGCGGCCCGGGCAAGAATCTCCGCATGGGTGGGGCGATCCGCCGCGCCCGGACCGCAGGTGATGATGGAAGCTTCAGGCAAAAGCCGTGACAACCGCACCGCTTCGGTCAGCCGCCCCAAGGCATAAGGACTCAATTGACTGGTCGCGGGCAGCAAACCCGTATCGGTATGGCCGCCGCCGAGCACCACAATATAGCGGCAGCGTTCAAGGTCGGGGGGCAAAGAATAGCCAACCGCCAATTCGGGCACCGCGGGAAACTGCCGTTCGAGCGGCCCGAGCAGACTCAGGCCGACTTGGCGATGGCTGCATGTCAGCAGCAACAACAGACCCAGACAGGTGAAAAACTTGCCCGAGCGCAAATGCCGGTCGCGCAGCAGCAACCAGACGCCGAGTGCGATCAGCGTGAGGCTGGCCTGCAAGGGCATCAGCCAGAACGTGACCGCTTTTTTGAGCCAGAAGAGAAATGCCGCCATGGAGGGAGAGCTTGGCGCGTGCCGATCTCACTGGCAAACCCGGGCTGATTTCTCACAAGACATGGCCTTGACAGCGGCTTTTTCACCCGCGAAGTTCTGCGGCTCTCCTTTACGGCGGCCATAGCTCAGTTGGTTAGAGCACATGATTGTGATTCATGGGGTCGCGGGTTCGAATCCCGTTGGCCGCCCCATTTTCTCCTTAGTAATTGGAGACAAGGGTTTAAGCTTGGCGCAGGGGGCCGCGTCATCTGATCGCTGAATCTGTGTTTGCGGTTGCGGAAACCGGACGTCCGCGCAGGTATAGGACGATTTCATGCAGCGTCTGCGTATTCTCACCTTCAACATCGCGCACGGCCGCGGGTTGACGCCAATTCAGGGGCTGACACTCGGGCGCAAGCTGCGGGCGAACCTGCGTAAAATCGCCAGACTCATCACCGAACTCTCGCCGGATGTGGTGGCGCTGCAGGAAATCGATCAAAATTCGCGCTGGGCGGGGAATTTCGATCATTTGGAATACCTGCAGGTGCACACCGGCTACCCGTATTCCATCTTTGGCATCAACAACAAGCGCGCCGGCCTGTTGAACCTGAATTACGGCAACGCGTTTCTCTCCAAACACCCGATCGTCGAATCCGAGAACATCGTGTTTGGGGCGCGCACCGTGGGAGAAAAAGGTTTTCTTTTTGTCGAAGTGGATGTCGGCGGCAACCGACGCGTGCCGCTGCTCAATCTGCATCTGCATTACCGGTCGCGCGTGCACCGGTTCCGGCAGGTCGGCAAAGTGATGGATTATGTGGCCGAGCGGATTGTCAGTCATGCGGGCGACTGGCACATGCTGCCCATTGTCTGCGGCGACATGAACAACCAGGCGCATCTGCCCGACGCCACCGCGGAATTGCTGCGCTATTTTTCCCTCCACGGCGATTACACGCTTCATCCCAAGGGCGGGCGCACCTTCCCGTCGCCGTTTCCGAGCCGCGGGTTGGATTTTATTTATCTGCCCCCGGGCTGTGCCGATGTGCAATGCGAGGTGGTGCGGACGATGATTTCCGACCATCGACCGGTCTGGGCGGAATTCACGCTGCAGGAAGATCGAAAAACAGACTTTGCGCCGGGTGGATTTGTCCGTCACACCTGACGCTCCATGTCTCGCATTGCCCAAGCCTTTGCCCAAGCCCGTGCGGCCGATCGCGCCGCGTTTGTCGCCTATCTCTGCGCGGGTGATCCCGATTTGGAAACCTCGCTGGCGGCCTGCCGCACCTTGATTGAGAACGGGGTGGATGTGCTTGAATTCGGGGTGCCGTTTTCCGATCCACTGGCCGACGGCCTGACGAATCAGCTGGCTGCGCAGCGCGCGCTGGCTGCAGGCATGAACAAGGAGAAGGTTTTCGAACTCGTCCGCCGGATCCGTGCATTCAGCGAAGTGCCGATCGTGTTCTACACTTATTACAACCTGGTGTTCTCCAACGGCGTGGAGGCCTATGTGCAGGAAGCCCGGGCGGCCGGCGTGGATGGCATGCTCACACTGGATCTGCCACCGGAGGAAGCGGACGAAGTGACCGATGCCTGCCGAAAACACGGCATGGAAACGGTGTTCATCGTGGCTCCGACCACCCCGGACGCGCGCATCGATCGCATCGTGGCCCGTGCCACAGGTTTCATTTATTACGTGTCGCGCGAAGGCGTGACCGGCGTGCGCAGCGAAGTGGCGGCCAGTGTCCCGGCGGCCGTCGAGCGCATCAAGGCGCGCACGGCGCTCCCGGTCGTGGTGGGCTTCGGCATTTCGACGCGCGAACATGTGCGCCAAGTGGCGTTGCTGGCCGATGGCGTGGTGGTCGGCAGTCTGCTGGTCAACGCGATCAAGGACAACCTGGGCTCGACCGAAAAAATTTGCGCCCGACTCAAGACGGTCATGCAGGACCTCGCGGCCGGCACCGTCAGACCGGGCTGAATATCGTTCGCGGCATGAAACGAAAAATCCTCCTGATCGACGACGAACGGATGCAGCACCATCTGGTCCGTCAGCTGTTCACCCGATTCACCGGCGAGCAGTTTGAACTCGAGTGGCGCGATACTTTCGAAGCGGGCCTGGCGACGCTGTTGAGCGGCGAATTCGCCGCGTGCCTGTTGGACTACCGGCTGGGCGCGCGCGATGGCTTGGAGTTGATTCGCGCCGCGCGGGAAGCCGGGTGCCGGGTGCCGATTATTTTTCTGACCGCGGAAACCGGGACCGATGTGGACATGCAGGCGATGAACGCAGGCGCCATGGATTACCTGATCAAAGGCGAGATCGATGTGCCCTCGCTCGAACGTTCGCTGCGCTATGCTCTCAAGTTGGGTGAAACCCTCGAAGAGCTGCGCCGTCTGGCGACGCACGATGCGCTTACCGGGCTGTTGAATCGACGCGTTTTTGAACAAACCCTGGCGGAGGAAGTGGAGCGCGCCCGGCGGTTCGGTCGCGGATTCGGCCTCATCTTGTGCGACATCGATCATTTCAAGCGCGTCAACGACACCCACGGGCATCCCGCGGGCGACGAAGTCTTGCGCGAAGTGGCGCAGCGTTTGAAAGCCGCCCTGCGCAACGTCGATCGCGTGATGCGCTACGGCGGCGAGGAGTTCGTCGTGCTGGTGCCCGAGGCGACGCTCAAGATGGCGCGCGAAGTGGCGCAGCGGCTGGCATCAAGCGTCAAAGCCACGCCCATTCGGGCCGGCGACAAGCGGTTGCCGATCACGCTGAGCCTCGGGGTGGCCATTTTCCCCTCGGATGGCGACACCGGTGCGCTGATCGTGCAGGCCGCGGATCAGGCGCTGTATGCCGCGAAGGCGGCGGGACGGGATTGCGTGAAGTCGCTTGATCAAGTCGCGGACTGATCCGAACGCGGCACGAGCACCCGCAGACTGGCGGGCCGGACCGCGACGGTGACCTGCGCGTCAGTCGCAAACGGTTCCCCGTCCGTGTGAATCAGACCGGCATGATCGCGTTCGATCACAAAGCGGTCCGCTTGCAAGGTCAGGGCGTGTTTGCTGCGGTCCACCGTTTTCGTGAACAAGCGCACCGCCAGGGGCAGGGCCTGCAAGACATTGACCGGCTGCAACACGGTGAGATCCAGCAGGCCGTCGTCCACTTTGGCGGCCGGGGCGATGTAGCAATTGTTGCCGAATTGATCGGAATTGGCGACGGAGAGAATGAACGCGCAGGTGCGAATCTCGCGGGCGCCGGCGCGGATGAGCACGGTGGGCGCGCGATAGCTCCGCCAGGCCGAAAGGGTCGTGCGAATGTAGGCGCCGAAACCGCGGCGCGAAACATGCGCGAATCGCTCGCTGATTTCCGCGTCAAATCCCAGGCCCATGACATTGAAGAATGGCCGGCCGTTCGCGATGCCCGTGTCGATGGTGCGAATGTGACCGTGCAGCAAATTGGCAAAGGCGCCCTGACCGGGACCCGGAATGCCAAGATGTCGGCCCAGCCCGTTGCCGGATCCGCAGGGAATGAGTCCGAGGGTGGCCGGCGTGTCCACTAATGCCGCCGCGACTTCGTTCATTGTGCCATCACCGCCGATGGCCACCACAGTCCCGCAGCCGCGCGCCACCGCCTCCCGCGCCAATTCGGTGGCGTGCCGCGGATGCGTGGTGGAGACGACTTCCGCGTCGAGTTGGTTTTGCCGGATGAATTCGCGGGCACGATCCAACAGATGCGGGTTGCGCGCATTGTGCCCGGATTTCGGGTTGAAGATAAAACGGGTTTTCAAGCCGGACGGAGCATGAGACCCGGGCGGGCAGTCGGCGAGCGCGTATCCACGAAAGCCATTACGAAATCACGCGCTTGTAACACGCGGGCGGGTGGGCACAACTGGTGAAATCATGCACCGTGCCCCCGTCATCCATGTGCTTACCGGCTGCACTGCGGTCGGCAAGACCGCAGCGGCGCTGGCGTGGGCGGAGGCAAACGGGGCCGAGATCGTTTCCTGCGATTCACTGTTGTTCTATCGCGGCATGGACATCGGCACGGCCAAGCCGACGAAGGCGGAGCTCGCCCGGGTGCCGCATCACTTGGTCGATATTTGTGAACCGCACGAACCGATGGACATCGCGCGTTATGTCGAGCTTGCGCGCGCCGCCGTCGCCGACATTGCCGTCCGCGGCCGGCAGGTGCTGGTGACCGGGGGCAGCGGGTTTTATTTGAAGGCGTTTTTCGGTCCCGTGGTGGACAACGTGACCGTGCCTGTGACGGTGCGCGCGCGAGTGGCGCGAATGCCGGCGCCGGCGGCGTTGGAGGAATTGCAACGGCTCAATCCCGCGGGATTGGGTGGTTTGGATATCGCCAACCCGCGGCGCGTGTCGCGCGCCTTGGAGCGTTGTCTGGCCTCCGGAAGAACGGTCGCGCAGCTGCACGAGGACTTTGCGCGACAACCGGGACCCTTCAGCGATCACGTCGTGCGGTTGGTGGAATTGACGCGGGCTCCGGAGGAGTTGGCCGCGCGCGTGATGGCACGCGTGGAGCAGATGTTGGCGGACGGTCTGGTGGAGGAAGTGCGCGGTTTGATTTCCAAGGGTTTGAAAAGCAATCCCAGTGCGGCCGCGGCGATCGGCTATCGCGAGGTCATTGCGATGTTGGAAGGCGGATCTCCGGCCTCGGATTTACGGGATGAAATTGCGCGCAATACCCGGGCCTTGGTCAAAAAACAGCGGACGTGGTTTCGCACTCAGCTGCCCGCGCATGTCACGCAGCCGGCGGACTCCGCGGAACCCTTGTTCGCCAACGGATCAAGTGCGGGGTTTGGCCAGGCGGACAAAGATGACCAAATGTGAGGCGATGATGAGCGGCACCAGAAACGTGGGTAGCAGGCTCAACGGCAGGTAAGTCATCACCTGCATGCCAGGGGCATGGCTCAGGGCGAGCCGCGCGGCGGTCAGCAACACAAAGATCATGTCCATCATGCCGATCATGTTCCAAATGGTGATGGCGCGTAGCCGGGTTGCGGGGGCGAGCGGCAGCATGATGATCAGGCCGGCGAGCGCGGCGGTGACAATGTCACCGATGCCGACCGGAATGGCGAAAGCCTCGGGCATCAAGCCGCGATGATGCAGCCAGATGAAGTAAAAGCCCACGAAGCGGGTCAGATGCAGGGCCAGAATCCAACGCAGATCAATCTGATCAAGCCATTCGCGCAACGCGGTGATGCGCCGATACGCCATGAAGAGGAGGGTCGTGAGCGTAAGGACCAACGCCGGGATGGCCGGCGGCGGCATCCGGCCGAGCCACTCCTGCCGGCCGGCCCAGATGGCGAGCAGGATCCAAGAAAAAAGGCCGATGCGAAGACCGGCCTGAAACAGCGGGGATGAGCCCATGCGTGATTGATTACAGGGCGACGCTGTAGAGCGAGAGCGAACTGCCGTCGAGACGGTTGAGCTCGGCCATCGCATTGCGCAGATTGACGCGGGCTTGGAGTTCGGCGACGCGGGCGGTTTCCAAATCATCCTGGGCCTCGAGCACGCGGCGGCTGGTCGACAGGCCGGCGTCAAAGCGGGCCTTTTCGAGTTCGTATTGCCGCTCGCTGAGCTCGGTGGCCTTGCGCGAGATGGCCACGCTTTCGAGATTGGTTTCCACGGCGCGCACCGCAGCGCGCACCTGTGCCATGAGGTTTTGCTCGATCTGCTTTACGCGGGTTTCCTCGCGGCGGAGCGTGTTGACCGCGGAATTGTAACGGGCCTTCTCCGAACGCATGCCCCACGGCACCCGCAGTGAGAGGCCGACCTGCCAGGAGTAGCCGTCGCCATCCGGCAGACGGTCGTAAGCGCGCTCGGCGCTGCTGTCGCGCGTATTGTAGCCCACCGCGCCATCGAGGTCGAGGGTCGGCAGTCGGTTGCGTTTGGCCGCGGCGACATCGATCTCAAGTTGCTTGAGCGCTTCCTGGGCGGCGACGTAATCGGGCTGGTTGTCGCGGGCGAGCTTGTAGGAAATTTCAAAATCGGGGGTGAACGCGGCGACGGAGGGCAGGGCGACTTCGCCGAGCAAGGTGCCGAACTCGAACTGACCGATGAGACTGAGCAGCGCATCTTCCGCGTCGCTGACGGTTTGCTCGGCGAGCAGCACATTGCGACGGGCGGTTTCCACGCCGACTTCGGCCTGCAGCACGTCGAGATCGGTGGCGACGCCGGTGTTCTTTCTGGTCTTGTTTTCGTCGAGCAGCTTTTCAGCGAGATCGAGACTGAGGCGGCGAACCTTCAGCTGCTCGCGGGCGTAAACGAGATTATAGTAGGCGGACTCCGTGTCTTTCACCGTTTGCAGCACGCGGCCCTTGTAATTGAGATTGGCGATGCCGACGCCGATTTTGGCGCGATTGATCGCGGCGCGATTGACGGTGGAGCCGGCGTTCTTGAGGAGCGGTTGGCTGACAGCCAGGGTGAGGTCGGCGCTGTAGGCGGGATTCAGCGTGGCAAAGGTGTTGTTCGTCGCGCTGCGCCCCATGCTGCTGGAAAGTTCAACCGTGGCTCCGGTGGAAATCTTCTGCGCAACGCCGGCACGGGTGTTCAGGTTGTCGCTGCGCGTGCCTACCAACGTGGTGGCGGCGTTGTCCGCCTGATTCACGGACTTGGTGGCGGAAATAAAGAAGCCCGGATCGTAGTCCGCTCGGGAAAGGGCGAGGGCCTCCGCGGCATTTGCGGTGTCGAAACTCTGGATTTTCAATCCGAAATTCTTGTCCAGGGCCCGGTCGATGCATTCCTGCAATGTGAGCCCGGCGGATTGCGCGGACGCCGGCAGAGCGGCGGACAGGACAAGGGCGCAAGTCAGCGCCAGACGGGGCAGAAGCGGGGACGAAATGCGAGACGGCATGGATAAACAGTTGTTGCGGATAGGGTCGGTTAGCGATGAAAACACACGAGCCGGGGAAAAGTTACGATCTTTTCGTCCCGCTGTCATTATTCGCGGGAAAGACGCCGCCCGGCGCCGGCGGTTGCAGCGAAAATTCCGCAGCGGTGGGCGAATGTAGCTCCAAGGGTGTCATGCGGGAGTATTCAGCGGCGGAGCGCGTGGCTTCGAGCCAAATTAGGGCGAACGGTTGCGAACGCGGATGAACGGCCTTGGCGTCCGTCGACAAAAAAGCCCGCCGGTTGCGCGGCGGGCTGAACAGAAGGATCAAAGCTTGGGTTCGGTTCGGCGCAGCTCTTCCTCGACCATCTCCGACAGGATCCGGCTGGCCCCCATGCGACCGGTGAAAGCGGCGATTTGCGCGCGCATTTCGCCGAACTGCGGATTGTCCGGGCTCAAGTCGGGCAACTTGCGCTCGAGGGCGTAAACGAGGACGCCTTGATCGCGCGTGATGGCCATGTCGGAGACCTGACCCTGCTCCAGTCCCTCCAGCACGTTGAAGGAGGTGAAGGACGAGTCCTGCGGCGGGTTGGTGAGATCGAAGGGCTCCAGTTGTTTCGCCGTGATGGTCACGCCGAGGCTGGCGGCGACTTTTTCGACCGCGGTGGCGAAATCGGCGCCACCTTGCAATTGGGTTGCGAGCTGCGTCTTGGCCTTGCGGCCGAGCTCGACGAACTGTTTGCGCTTTTCACCGGCGGTATAGTCGGCCTTCACTTCGGCCAGCACTTCGGTCAGCAGCGGCGTGCGGGTGGGCAGGGTTTCCTGCCAGAAGAGCACGACGGCACCGTTGGCTGCGGGAATGGCATCGGAGTAAAAGCGCTCGGCGTTCAGCTTGAAGGCCGCGGCGGCGATTTCGGCGGAGTTGTTCAGCTCAGCCGGGCCAGCCTCCTCGGTGAAGGGTTGGAGAGGCTGGAGTTTTACTTGATGAGCCGAAAGGAAGGATTCGAGCACCGCGGGATCGTTGCTGATTTTGCCTTCGAAAAGCGCGAGCGATAGGTCGGAGGCGGCCTTGGTGGCGAGGCGGCGGGCCTTGGCCTGCCGGACCGTGTTTTCGACCTGGTCGCGCACGATTGCAAAATCAGCCGGACCGGCGGCAGCGGCTTCCTGGCCCTCCGCGGCCGGTTTCTGGAATCGTCCGGGGGCGGAATCGAAGACTGCGCGAAGCTCCTCATCCGTGACCGTGACTTGGGGCAGGAAAGCCTCCAGCGGATAGGACACGTAAGCGGCGCGCACCCGCGGCGGAATCTCATAGCGGAAAGTGTTGTCGCCGAAGAATTGCGCGAGCTGCTCGTTGGTGGGGTCGACCGTGGGTTTGAACGATTCGTAATCGATCGTCGCGATGCCCAAGGTCCACTGGGTCTGGGCACGCTTGAGCTGGGCAATCACATCGGAGTCGAGCACGTAGCCCGGCCCGGCCAGGATATCGCGCACCTTGTCGGCGCGCACATCGTCGGCGATGACACGGCTGACATCGGCTTCCGTGATGCGTCCGCCTGACTTGAGGGAAGTGCGGAAGCCGTCGTAGCGCTGGGCGTCAAAACTGCCTTCCGGTGTGGCGAAAATCGCGAGGCTCTTGATGTGTTCGGTCACCTCGGCCTTGGTGGTGGCGGGGATGCGCAGCTCGTCGGCCATATGCAGGGCCGCGGCGCGTTGCAGGGCGTATTGCTGCAATTGTTCGCTGTTGATGCCGGCGTAACCGAGTTGCAGCGTGGCGCTCAGATTGGCGTCGCCGAAGAGCCGGGCTTGATCCTCGGGCGAACCAAGATTGTAGCCAAAAACCTCGCGGGAGGTGATGTGGCGGTCAGGCTGGCCGATGGTCGAACCCGGGGTGAAGACGATGACCATCGGCACGCCGACGATCAAGAGTATCAGGAGCATGATCACACCGAGGTGCTTCTGAAAGTAGCGCTGAATCCAAGTAAACATGGGGAGAAACCGCCGAAGCTAGGTGTGCGGCTCCCGTAGGCAAGGGTTATTTGGGCCCGCCGCGGCGGGCGTTCAGGCCGGTCGGTGCGATCCAAAACTGAAGGGCGGGCGCGACACTTCGAAGCTGTGTTCGGCAAACAATTGATCGAGCGGCCGGTTGAAAAAATCGTTGTCACGGGCCGATTGCATGGCCTCGCGGTAGCGCTGCAACAGCGGGTCCAAGTCCGCGATGTGTTCAAAGGTCGCCTCTTCACCGAAAGTTTCGAATCGCCTCCTGAAATCGGAGAGGGTGATGCGGTTCAACGGCCGGGCGGGTTGATACAGAAAATCGCCCGAGGGGTCTGCGTCGGTGGTCGGAATCGGAGTCACGAGTTTCAGGTCCACCAGCCGTTGCAGGCACTCGTTGAGAATCTGCGTCGGCACCTTCATCATATCGCTGAGCTGCGAGGCGCTGCAGGCGGGGAGGCAGTTTTGAAAGCGCCGGCCAATGGTCAGCAGCACGATGAGCAGCAAGCCTTCGCGACTGGCGTGGGAGAGGGCGCTCCATGCGGTCTGGCTGCTGCGGAAGCGCGCGTTTTGGACCGCGTAGCTGATCTGCCCGCCGATCAGCACATACAACCAGAAGATGTAGAGGCCGAACATCAGGATCGGCATGATGCCGAGCGAACCGTAAAGGCTGCGCGAAATCACCACGCGCTTCACGTAAATGAACGCCAGGAAATTGTTGGCCAGCAGGAGCAGCGCCACGATCAAGGCCCCGACAAAGGCCGCGCGCCAATACACATGCGTGTTGGGAATGTAGCGGTAAAACAACGTCAGCATCACGATCACGAGCAGGCCTGATCCCACCGGCAGCATCCAACGCATGAGGGCGAGCAATTCCGCGCCGTAGGGCAGCTTGCCGATGAACACGTTCACGAACGCGCCGGCACCAAGCAAAGTGATGGAAGCGAAGAACAGCACCGCGCCCAAGGTCAGGATGGTCCAGTAATAGATGATGCGCATCAGCCACGAACGGCCCTCGCGCACGCCCCAGATTTCGTTGAACGCATCTTCGATCGTCTTGAACAGCAGGATGACGATGAGCACCAAGGTCAGCGCACCGATGGCACCCGCGGTGCTGGAACGCGAACCGGTGATGAAGCCGTTGAGCATGCGCACCATCTGGGGATTCGAGCGGCCGTAGTCGCGCGGTTCGCCTTCGGTCGCAGGTGAAATCGCGGCCGGGCGATCCTCCGGAGCGAGGGCGGGATTAGGGCCGCTTTCCAAAGTGGGCGCGGGGGCGATTTGCCGGGCGATGCCCGGATTGCGCTCGCCGGCATCCCGCCGCCATTGTTCGCGGCGCTCGCGCCGCTCTTCCAAGGTCATGCTTTCGTATTGATCGACCTGCGGGGCGATAAAGGTGATGACCCGGTTGAGCGTGTTGACCGCGAGATCGGGATCCTTGTTGTCGAGCACCATGCCGGCGACCAGCATCGCGATGGCCACCAAGGGGCCCAGACCGAGCAACGAGCTGAAGCTCAACGCGGCCGCGCGGCTGGCGGCCTTCGTCTCGCTAAAAACCGTGATCGTAATGGAAAAAACCCGAAGGAACGCGTAGAGCCGCCCGCGCAACGATGTGTCGCCCAAGGTGGAGGGCTGCCAGATTTCCTTGCGGTAGAGAGCCAGGAAACGGCGCCAGCGATCGAGCCATCGTGCCATGCCGGGTCAGCTCAGGTCGTGGTGATCAAGTGCCAGGCTACGCCGGCCATGCCGGCGAGCCCCACGGCCGCGACCACCAGCACCGTGACCAAGCTCACGCAAACCGTGCTGAGATAAAGGCCGGCCGAGCCGGCGACGACCGCGAGCGCGGGAATCAGCTGGCCTTGGGTGAAAAAGTAGAAGCCCAGAAAGCCCAATCCGACGGCGGCGCGAAAACGCACCAGCGGGTAGGCGGTGACCATGCCGAGGGCGAGCAGAACGGCGAGCACCACGTCGATCACGCCGAAGATCACCAGCGGATGCAGGAGCAATTGAGTCACGTCGAACTTCATCAGGAAGTCGATTGAAGGCAACAAACCGGCGGCGGCGCTGATCACCAGCATCAACACCCCGCTCCAGCAACCGATGCCCGCGGCGCGCGCCATGGCGATCACGGGGTCCTTGCGATCCTTGGTGTCGTCCGTGCGGCCTTCCGCGGCGGCGAGCATCTCATCCACCGTGATGGGCGGGCGGCTGTCCGAGGCGGCGCTGTCCATGGTCGGCGCGGTGTTGCGCGTGCGCATTTGCAGCTTTCGCTTTTCAGGGAACAACGCGGCTTTGAGCTCGTCATTGCCACTGATGGCCGCCCATTGCTCGGCGGTCGCGTCGTAATACAACGTTTCGGCGGTCACCTGGCCATTTTCCACCAACGAGGACAATTGCTCCAAGTTGAAAGGCCCGCGGGCCTCGGTCTCGGACTCGTTGCGGACGTAAAATTCCTGGGTGGCCATGGGCCGGAATCTGGGCCGGCGCTTCAGACGCCGCAAGCGCGATTTCTCGGCCTCCTCACATCCGCGCAAGGGTGCGCAGTCCGAGCAGATGCAGGCCGGTTTCGAGGAAGAGCAGGGTGCGGGCACACAGCAGCAAGCGGCGGGCGCGCACCGGGGCTTCGTCCACGATGACTTTTTCGGCGGCGTAGAAACTGCTGAACGTGCCGGCGAGTTCGTAAAGATAAGTGCTGAGGAAGTGCGGGCGCAGTTGGGCCGTCGTCGTGTTTAGCACGGCGGGCAGGCCGGCGAGTTTGCGCGACAATGCAAGCTCGTGCTCCGATTCAAACGCATTGGCCCCGGCCGTCGCCGCGGAGTCCTTCGGATCGAGTCCGGCCTTGCGGAAGATCGAATGCACCCGGGTCACGGCGTAGAGCAGGTAGGGCGCGGTGTTGCCGTCGAAGGAGAGAATCTTGTCCCAGTTGAAGACGTAGTCGCTGCTGCGATTCTGCGAAAGGTCGGCGTAACGCACCGCGCCAAGGCCAACGGCGTTGGCGATGTCGCGACGATCGGCTTCGGGTAGATCGGGCGACTTTTCCGTGACGAGCGCGAAGGCGCGTTCCTCGGCTTCGTCGAGCAAGTCCTGCAATTTAATGGGATCGCCCGAGCGAGTTTTGATGGCCTTGCCGTCCTCGCCGAGGATGGTGCCGAAGGTAACATGCTGGAACTCGGGCAGTCGACGATTCGTTGCGGAAAACCACTTTTGCGTTGTCAGCCAGAGCTGTTCGAAGTGGTCGTTTTGCCGCGTGTCCGTGACCACGATGATGCCGTCGGCGCTGAAGTGCTCGACGCGATAAGCCATGGTTGCGAGATCGGTGGAGGCATAGTTGCTCGCACCGTCGCTCTTGCGGATGATGAATGGTTGGGTGGCGAAACGCGGATGTTCCGGGTGGAACACGACGAGAGCGCCTTGGCTTTCCACTGCCAGGCCAGCTTCGGTGAGTTCGTGGTAGATGGCCGCCACACGGTCGCGGTAAAAACTTTCACCGAGGAAGAAGTCATAGGTCACGCCGAGCCGGTCGTAGATGGCTTTGAGCGAATCAATGCTCAACTGGTTGACCTGCTGCCAAAGCGCGACGGCGTCTGCGTCTCCCTGTTGCAGACGCACAAGTTCGAGGCGGGCCTGCTCAAGTTTCGCGGGATCGGCCTTGCATGCAGCATTGGCGACTTTGTAAAGGCGCTCGAATTCTTCCAACGGATCCCTTGCCAATGCGGCGTGGTCGAGAAAGTGCCGGTAGCCGTAAAGGATCATGCCGAACTGCGTGCCCCAGTCGCCGAGGTGATTGTCGCGCGTGACTTCGGCTCCGCAGAACGCCAAGAGGCGGCAGATCGCCTCACCGATGACAATCGAACGGACATGCCCGACGTGCATTTGCTTCGCCGTATTGGGTGACCCATAGTCCACCACGTAGCGGCGGCCATGGTAGAGGGCTGCGGCGCCGCTCTTGAGATGCGCGGCGGTGTCGTGCGTTTGCAGCCAGGCCAGCAGCGTCGCGGGCTTGAGCGTGAAATTGATGAAGCCGGGACCGGCGATGGAAACGTCGTAACCCTCGCGTAACGTATCCGGCAGCGCGCTTACCAATTGTTCGGCGGTGGCGCGCGGGTTCAGTTTGCGCGCTTTCGCGTAGCCGAGCACACCGTTGGCTTGGAAGTCGCCGTGACGTGGATCAGCCGGGCGCACTTCGGGATTGAAGGCATCGGCTTCGAGGCCGGCCGTGGTGGCGGCGGCTTTCAGGGCCGCATCCAGATCGGCGGCGAGATTGAACGTCACATGCATCCCGCTAATCAACAAAGGTGCCACTGGGACGCGCAAGCGCGGATTTCAACGGCCTTGGTTGCCGTTGTCAGAACGTTTGTAACCAAATTGACCGTAATAAGATGTATAAGTGGTCAACTTGGTCACCCAAGGGCGGGTGGGTAGTTTTGGCTCGACATTTTGCCAGAGGCGGGTTGGCTGGAAAACTTTTCCGCTCCGCGGAGCGCTGCAGATTTCCAATACAACCCACATGACTAGCAAACGCACCATCCCGGCCCGTCGATTTATCAAACCCTCCTTCAATTACTTGATCGAGAAAAAGCGCGACGGACAGGAGTTCACGCAAGAGGAGATTCGCTACATCGTTGACAGCACGCTGGATGGGGAGATGCCCCAGCATCAGTTGGCCGCTCTGCTCATGGCGATTTACTTCGCCAACATGTCCGCCCAAGAGACCGCCATCCTTACCGAAGAGATGATGTTGTCGGGCGAAGTGATTGACCTCTCGCACATCGCCAAGCCGAAGATCGACAAGTATTCCACCGGCGGCGTGGGTGACAAAACTTCCCTCGTGCTCGTGCCGCTCGCGATGGCGGCCGGCGTGGTGGTGCCGATGATGTGCGGCGTGGAGCACGACTACATCATCAGCCCGCTCGACAAGCTCAGCGCTTTCCCCGGCTTCGACGGCAACCTTTCGATCGACGCGTTCACCAAGCAGCTTGGCCGCATCGGCGGTGCGATCGTCCGGCAGGACGAGAAGCTCGCCCCGGCTGACGCGCAGTTTTATGCGCTGCGCAAAGAGACCGGCACCATTCCGAGTCTTCCGCTCATCACCGGCAGCGTGCTATCCAAGAAGCTCGCCGAAGGCGCCGAAGGCCTCGTGATCGATGTGAAGTGGGGCAACGGCTCCTTCATCAAGGACCTCGAACAAGCCAAGCAACTTGCGCGTTCGATGACCCGCGTGGGTCGCTCGATGAAGCGCCGTTGTGTCGCGCTCGTGACCGACATGAACCAGCCGCTCGGCGACACCGTCGGCACCGCGCTCGAAGTCAAAGAGGCCATTCAATTGCTCAAGGGCGAAGGTCCGGAGGATCTGCAGGAACTCGTGCTCAAGCTCGGCATGGAAATCGTGCGCCTCGCCGGAGTCGCGGGTTCCACGCTCTCCGCTAAGCAGACCGTGCAGCGTCACTTGACCGACGGCTCCGCGCTCGAGAAGTTCAAGGACATCATCAAGGCGCAGGGCGGTGACACGACCTATGTCGATCACCCGGACAAGTTCCCCGCCGCGAAGCACATTCGCAAGCTGCCCGCGCCGAAGCGTGGTTACGTCCACACGATCGATGCCGCCTGCATCGCCAAGGGCGTTTCGATCCTCAACGGCAGCAACGACGACAAGAAGGGCAAGATCGATCACGCCGCCGGTGTTTCCGAAATCAAGAAGGTCGGCACACAGGTCAAACAGGGCGAGCCGCTGATGATGATTCACTACAACGACGAGGCCAAACTCGAGCAGGCTCTCGAATGCTTCAAGGCCGCGTATCGTCTCGCCCCGAAGCGTCCGACGCCGCCGCCGCTCGTCGTCGAGCGCGTCGCTTAAATCGGGCACTGCACAGGTTCATATTTCAAAAGCCCCGGCCGAACGCCGGGGCTTTTTTGTCGGGTGATGGCCGCGCAAGCCCTTGCTTGCGCCCGAATGCGATCAGGTTCACGTAAGGAGCATGGCCACGTTTCCGAATCGCCCGAATCCCGCCCTGCTGGTTGTCGATGTGCAGCATGACGTCGTGAAAGCGGCGCATGCGCGCGATGCGGTCATCGCCAATATCGTCCGCCTGGTTGACCGCGCCCGTCGCGCGAACATTGCAGTCATTTGGGTGATGCAAACAGACGATGACCTTAGCCGCGGCAGTGACGGTTGGAAACTCGCCGCGCCGTTGGGCGCCGCGGATGACGAGCCGGTCGTGGAGAAAGCCTTCGGGGATGCGTTCGAACAGACGGTTCTTGAGGACGAACTCCGGCAGGCCGGCATCGGTCATCTGATCATCGCGGGCGCGCAAACGGACGGCTGCATTCGCGCGACGATCCACGGTGCGTTTGTTCGTGGCTACGATGTGACCTTGGTCACGGATGCGCACACCACGGAGGATTTTACTTCGTATGGCGCTCCGTCGCCCGACTTGGTCATCGCCCACACCAATCTCATTTGGAAATACGAAACCGCGCCCGGCCGGACTGCGGCGGCCATTCCGACGGCGGAAGTGACGTTTTCCGGTTGAGGGCAGGGGACCATTCAAGACCAGTGTTCATCCGCTGACCGCCACGGCCCTGGCCGGGAGATATATCCCGATGGTCATCGACTTGGGGAGTGTCATGGGGCATGGTCCTTGGTTATGACCGTTGATTGGAGCTTTTTTTTGCCCGGGCTGATTGCACTGCTGTTCCCGGCGGACTGGCTGCTTTCCTCGAAAGTAACGCTGCGCGGGATGGAAAGTTTCCGCACCCTAGAGAACAGTCCGCGTCATCGGCCGTGGTGGTGGGTGCCCGCGTTGTGGCTCGATCCGGTGAGGAGTTGGCTTGGGGTGACGTTGCTGCTGAAGAGCATCGACTTTGGTCCCGGCGCCTGGTCGCAGGTGCCGGTTGCTGCCTACGTTGTCGTGCTGGTCGTGCTGGCAGTGGCGCTGGCGATCCAGACTTACACCAAGCGCGATCCGGAGAAGCTCTTGGCGCCAGTGGGTTATGCCGCCGGCATGCTCGTCGCCTTGCTGCCTTGGGAGGTCTCGCTGCTGGGCATTGTCACCGGGGTGGTTGCGCTGATTGCCTTTCGGGCGTTCCACGCGTTTTTTACCGTCGCCTTGCTGGCGATTGGCTTGCTGGGGTTAATTTTGGAGAGCCGGGTGCACTGGCTGCTTCCGGCGATGGGCGCCATGGTGGTCCCGGCGCTGGTCACGTTCTTCACGGCGCGCACGTTGGAGCTGCCCACGCGCGCTGATTCCTGAACGCAGCGGATTCAGTTTCGGGCGTCAGCTTTGCGTGAGAGGAGAATCGGATCCGATTCCGGGGCGTCGGTGCTTGAGGCGGCTTGATCCGCTTGCTTGGCTTGCCGGCGACCTTGCACGACTGAGTGCGTCCATGCGTCCAATTTGCGGATGACCCAGCGCGGACGCGGACGGGTAAACTCGGTGTCACACGTATCGGTGCCGTCGGCGTAGATGGATTTGGGAATCACACAGGTGTTGAAAACCCAGTCGGCGACGGGAAGCCCGAAGAATCCGGAGACGGATTCGTTGCAATCGATCACGGCATGATGCCGCAGATGAAAGGCATACACGGGATGCCAGAACCAACCCCAGCGCGGGTGTTCGATCAGCGGCAGCCATTTGTCCAGCGACCAGTGATTGATGGCGTGCAGCAGTTCGTAAAGTGTCAGTGAGCAGGCGAGCGCAAGAAAGCCGGCGAGAAACCATGGGTAATCGGGCAGGAGCCACTGCATCCCGGTAAGCACCGGGGTGAGGATGGCACCGAAAACCGCGAGCGTGAACCACGGGAAGAACGAGGCTTCGCCTTGCTCCGGTTCGAGAATGGGAAACTTGTTTTCCACCACGAGAATCTTGCGGCCGTTGGGGCAGTTGCGCCGTGTGATGTGCGTGAGGCCGTGGTGCAGGGTGTGCTGGCGATACAGTCGGCGTAGAAATGGCACCAGCGGCTGGTGCAGAACGTAGCGGTGAAAGAAAAACTCAATGAAACACGCCAGCATCGAGACGCTGGTGAAAACCACCACGGCTTGCCACCATTGGCCGCGGAATTGGGCGGCCCAAGTTTCGGGGAAGACCAGCGCAAGCAGCGCGAAGATTCCGGCGAGGGTGGTGACAACTGTGAAGGCGAAGAGCGGGAGAGAGAACTCCTCGATCTTGGCCTGGCGGGAGGTGGTGGATTGAGCCATCGGCGTGCCGATTTAGTGCGCGCTTCCGGCCGATAGCAATGCCGGAACTCCGGTCCAAACGATTAGTTAGCGCGGGTTGGGATCAGCCGAACGCGGACCACCAGTTTGCCGGCGGCGCCGCGCTGGCGAATGGTCAGCCGCGGCTGCGTTTCGGCGTGATTGATGCCGAAGCGGACCATTTCACGTCGTTGCAGATCGATGGCGCGACGGTCGGGGTTGAGCAATGGGAGTTGTTCAATCCTGGCTTCGGTGTCGGCCGGCAGGGTGATTTCGGCCCGGCCGCGGCGACCGGTGATGATAACCACGTCACCCTCGCGCCGCATAGGCAGCGGAGTGGTCCAGTGGAAGATCACGCCTTCGCCTTTCTCAACCGCCCATTCATCGGTGATGGTGAGGGTGTCGGGCGTTGGCGAATCCCACGTGCGTTGCCACTGGCTGAACCAGCCTTCCCAGCCGGGTGTCAGATGCATTTGCGCGTGGAAAGACGTGGCGTCGCCGCGTGCGTCGGCGCGGATGTCGGCCAGCACCGGCCGGGCTGGACCCGGGCGATCGGTATTCGACCATGGCGTCAGCATGTTGTGTCGCTGGGCGTGTTTGAGTTCTTCCACGAGCGGATTGCTGTAATCGACCACGCCGAAATCCATCGCGAAGCTGTCGCCCGCGAACTCGAGGATGAAGCTGCCCTTGTCCTCGTGGGTGTGGCCCGCCCCGCCTTTGTTGCCCATGAGAAAGAGTTTCACGACTTCAGGGCCGAGTTGGCGGACCGAGCAGGTCATGCCGGTTGCGGGCATGTCGACGAACGGCCGGAGGTCCGGTCCCTTTTCGGGGATCGATCGGGTGAGAGCCATGGACAGCAGCGAGGGCGCGGCTCCGGCCCGTTGCAGTTGTTTGCGATAAACCGTTACCCAGTGGCTGTCGGGCATGTGCGCTGCGAGATGGGCGAGCGCCTCGGGGAAGGCGAACATCGCGTCGCAGATCGGCAGCACATCAAGATCGTCGGCGGTGGAGTAGAGCACCTCGGCCATGAGCGCCGTGCGACGCATGGATTCGGGCATCAGTTCGTCGAGCGATTTGCCGCGGGCGCGGGCGTAGAGGTGGAGGGCGAGGAAAGCCTGCCGCGCGACCCAGGTGAAATAGGTCGGTCCCTCCACATAGCCGCCGTCCGGTTGCAGGCAGAGGTTGAGGCTCTCGATCAGGTCCTTGACGGCGAGCTCGGTGTAAGGCGCCACGCGGGAAGGCGCCGCGGGATAGTCTTCGCCGCGCACGGGCATGGTCTTTTCCAGCAGCAGATAGCCGAGGATGCGGCCCGGAGCAAACCACGCGAGCTGGTTGCAGTGGAACAGGTATTCCCACCACCACGTGTTGAAATTCATTTCGCCGATACCCTCCTCGGCGATGCGGCGGAGGATGAGCTGGCGGCCGAGCGGGGTGAACCATTCGCCGCACAGATCGAGAATCAGCGCGCATTCATACACACAGATCGATTGGACGAAACTGCGCTGCTCCCACGTGCTGCCCGGCATGAAGCACATGAATGAATCGTCCCACCGTTCACAGTGGGCGATGCTCAACGCAAACCGCGCGGCGAGCCGGCAGAGCGCCTTGTCCTTGAACAACAGGCCGGCTTGCGCGGCGTGCGGCCCGTGAATGGTGATGACTTTGCCGTGGTCCCGCTCGCGCCGCAGCTGGTTGGAGTTCCAAAAATTGACGTATTGACCGATCAACCTCTCCGGGGTGATCGCGCGCGCATCCTCGGCGGCTTCGCGCAGGGTGTCGGCCATCGGCGAATTCGAAAAATCGCGCCGCACGCCGTCCAGCTCCTCGTCGTTGATGAGCAGGCCGTAGGTCGGTTTGAATTCCGGTTCGAAGCTTTCCGGCTGCAGGTAGTTTTCCCAGCGTGCATCGAAACCCTGCCATTGCGCGAGGTGATCCGGCAGACGGGCGGTGTTTTGCAGGGCCAGCCAGTAGATCCACGCGTTGCCGGAACCGCCGGGCGGAAAATACGCCTCGATGACCAGACCGGTGAGGCGCTTCGCGCCGTCGAGCGGCAGCCACTCTTCGCGCTTGGCGCTGCCATAGGGCTCGCCCCGACGCGTGCGCGGACCGGCGTCGGTCTCGGCGGTGAGCACATAATGGCCGCCTTCCGGGATCGCCGCGTTGAGGATGACGCGGTCATACCGCGAACAATCGAGATCGAGGGTGCGCGCGAAACGCACGACACGACCGTCGGCGGCGGGCTGTCCCCATTCCCACTGCACCCAGACCCAATTCTGCCAGACTTTGAATCCGGTGACGCCGTCACTGGTGACGGTCCATTGGGCAAGTTCGCTGAGTTGCGGATCGTGGAAGGCCTCGAACACGGCCTCCGCACTGTTGATGGGGGTGAGTCGCATGGCGGGGTAAGGATGGGTCAGACGTGCAGATCAAGACTGACTTCCGGCCGCAACTGTTCGCCGAGGAGCTGGCGGCGCAGCGGTGAGGCGGATTGGAGCAACTTCTCACAACGTTTGCCGGTGTAATAGTCAGGTTGCTTCATCCACCACGGGATGTAGGTCAGGAAAACGACCGGGCGATGCTGCCGTGCCGGGGCGTGATAGCCGGCGCGATGCAAGGTGGCGGCGCCAAACGCCAGCACATCGCCGGGACCGGCGGTGAAATCAATTTTGTGCGGATAGAATTCCGGTCCTTTGTAGATATCGAGGTGGCTCTCCGGAATCACGCCGGTGGCACCGCCGTCCACGGCGACATGATCAAGAAAGATGGCGAGCTTGAGAAAGAGGTTGGGGCAATGGCGCCCGATGCTCATCTTGTCGCGGTGCCAGTCCATGGTCCCCTCGTTGGGCTTGGAGACGAGGATTTCGTTCGAATAGATCTGTGCGTCCTGGCCGACGGTTTCAAACACTCCTTCCAAGATGCCCGGATGATCGATCAGATCCGCGAAAGCGTCGTCGAACTCGATTACGTTGGGGTAGTAGGTCTGGAAGGGCTTGTCCCATTCCGGTTTTACTTCGCGTTGCAACCGGTCAAAGGCCGCGCGTATGCGGTTGAGGTGCTCCGCGGATATGAGGCCGCGCTGGACGTAATAACCGTAGCGCGCCGCCTGTTCTGCACAAGTGAGTCGGGGTTGGCCGATGGTGATCATGGGGAACGCCGCTTGTTTGGAAGCAGCGTGTCGCGTTGTCGATAGCGAACGGTCGGAATAATGACGGATTCTTTGTCACCTTGCCGCGGGCTCGCATTGACGCGTTGGTCGCTTTGCACCAAGGCTTCCGCGCCATGCCCGCCACCCCATCGGCCCCCTCGCAGGAAACGCCGGCTTCAGTGCCGGCCCGGCCCCGCCGTATCGCCTTGACCGGAGGCAGCGGTGGCATCGGCGCGGTCATTGCCAAGGAACTGATCGCCGCCGGTCACGTCGTGCACAATTTCGACCAGACCAAACTCGCGATGCCGGGAATTCACACCGTTATCATCGACGTCGCCAACTTTGGTGATCTGATCAGCGGACTGAAGAGCTACGATGCCATCGTGCATCTGGCCGCGATCTCGGCGCCCGGTCGCGGATCGAGCAACCGCATCTTTCAGGTCAACACCCAGTCGACTTTCAACGTGCTTGAGGCCGCCTCCATTCTCGGCATCCGCCACGTCGTCCTGGCCTCCAGCCTTAACGCGATGGGCATGACGTTCAACCTGAAGCCCTGTGTGCACTATCTCCCGCTGGATGAGGATCACCCTTGCGAGCCGGATGAGGCTTATGGCTTGAGTAAACTCGTTGGAGAGACCGTGGCGGATGGTTTTGCCCGCCGGTTTCCTGAAATGACGATTTGCAGTCTGCGCTTCCCCATGGTGGTCATGCCCGACTTTTACCGCAAAAGCGGTCGGGATGAGCAGTTTTGGAAGAGAGCCTTGTGGTCATTTTGTGACGCACGGGAGGCGGCCCGGGCGGTGCGATTGGGCTTGGACGCGACGTGGCGTGGCCATGAAGTCTTCCTGCTCGCCGCTGATCATACGCCCAGCCCCGTGCCAAGTGCGGAGCTGGCGGCGCAATGGTATCCGGATGTCCCCTTGCGATCTCCGTTGCCCGGCCATGCCGCCTTCGTTTCCGCCGCGAAAGCCGAACGCATGTTGGGATGGAAACACGAACGAACCTTTGAGGCGGCAATGCGTGAGGCGCTGGCCGATGCGGAGTGAAGCACGCATGAAGCGCATCGCGATTGGTCAACTGCAACAGGAGACCAACACATTTAACCCGCGCCCGACGCCGCGCCGCGATTTTGAGGATTATGGCTGGGCTGAAGGTGACGAGGTGGTCACCCGTTATGGCGATACCGATGAATTGGCAGGTTTCACTTCCTTGCCGGAGTTGTTTGGCGAATCGATCGAATGGGTGGGGCTCACGCGGGTGAAGGAACTCGCTGGTGGTCCAATTGCTGATGCAGTGGTGGATGAAGTCGTGGCCGGCCTGCGCGCGACTTTGCAGTCACAGGCGGTCGATGGCGTCTTGTATTCGTTGCATGGTGCGCTGGCGTCGCCCACGCGGCCCGATGTCGATGGCTACCTTTTGTCGGTGTTGCGGGAGATCGTGGGGCCGGCCGTGCCGATCATCGCGACGCTCGACCTGCACGCCAACATCACGCGTGCAATGCTCGCGGCGGCGGATCTGCTCGTCGGGTATCATACCTTTCCGCACGTCGACCATGAGTCGTGCGGGCGCCGTGCAGCCAAGGCCATGGCGGGTTTTCTGCGACACGGTAAAGGTCATCGGGTAAGCGCGGTGAAATTGCCGATGGTCGTAAACGCGAAGGGCTTTGCGACCAACGGTCCGCTAATGGCGGGCATCTATCAACAGCTGGCCGCCGCAGAAGCGAATGGCGCGCTGGCCACGGGAGTATTCATGGCGCAACCGTGGCTGGATGTGCCGGAATTGGGTTGGACGCTTTACCAGGCATGGTGCGGTGATCAGCCACCGTTGGATTTCACCGCCCTCTCCGAGCAGTGTTGGGAGGCCCGCTTGCACAATGCGCGGAGTCTGCCGGGGCCGGATGAGATTGCGGACGAAGCGCTGCGCCTGCCGGGGCATCCGGTGGTGGTTTCGGAAGGCCACGATGCGACGAACAGTGGCGCCCCGGGTGACAGCACGCGATTGATCGCGGCGTTGTTGCGACGTGATTGGCCCGAAGCCGGCGCGTTGAGTTATTGCATCGATCCGGCCGCGGTCAAACGCTGCCATGAAACCGGGGCCGGTGCGGAGATTAAACTGCGCTTTGGCGGGGAGGCGGATCCGTTCAGCGAACCGCTTGAATGCGTGGTCAAAGTTGAATCGGTGGGGGAAATCGTGTTCGTGCACAACGGTCACGCCGGGCACAACCTGAGGGTGAACATGGGCCGTTCCGCGGTCGTGCGTTGCGGCAGTGTCACAATTCTGCTGGCCGAACGCAAAGGGCTCGGCAGCACGCCGCGATTGTATGAAACCGCCGGACTCGATCCGCGCTGCTACAAGTTTGTGTCGGCCAAAAGTCCCGAGGGGTTTCGGCATGATTATGCGGCGATCGGCGCGCACTTTCTTTACTGCGGAGCGCCGGGGTGTGCGTGGGAGCAGATCGGGCAATTGCCCTTCGAGCACGCCAATCGTCCGCTCTTCCCGTTGGATGATCCCGCATCGACCCTGGCGGCGTCGTGGGCTTGGCAACAGAATTTAACAAAATGAAATCAGAAGCTACGACCTTGTTGCAACGAGCCCGCGGTGTTCTGCCCGGCGGCGTTTGCTCCTCGACCCGATACAACGCGGCGCTCGGCGGTCCGATGTATGTCGCGCAAGCGGAAGGCGCGCGGTTCACCGACGTGGATGGCGATACCTATATCGACATGTGCTGCGGGCATGGCGCGGCGCTGCTTGGGCACAAACATCCTGCGCTGGTCAAGGCGGTCACCGCCGCGGCGGAGCGCGGCTTTTGCAGCGCGTTCGACACCGCCGATGTCGTGAATTTGGCGGGCAAGCTCTGCGACTACTTGCCCTGTGCCGAACGAGTGCGTTTCACGAACTCGGGTTCGGAAGCCACCTTGCACGCGCTGCGCCTTTGCCGCGCATTTACAGGCCGCGATAAGCTCATCCGTTTCACCGGGCATTTTCACGGTTATCACGAGCACACGTATATCGGCGGGCATCCCCCGGCCGAGGCGTTGGCCCATGCGTCGACCTATCGGGAGTCGGCGGGCATTCCGGAAGCGTTCACCCAATTCATCGTGGCCTTGCCCTTCAACGATCTGGCGGCGGTGGAGGCGGCTTTGCGTGAGCATGCCGATGAGATCGCCGTGGTGATTTTGGAGCCGTTCGATTTTAACAGCGGTGGTATTCCTCCCCAACCGGGCTTTCTGGCCGGTTTGCGCAAATTGACGCGTCAACACGGTGTGCTGCTCTTTTTCGATGAAATTCAATCGTCGTTCAAACAGGGTCTCGGTGGCGCGCAGGCGGCCTTCGGGGTGACTCCCGATATCTGCACGATTGGCAAAGCCCTTGGTGGCGGCCTGCCTTTGTCGGCTATTTGCGGGCATGCCGACATCATGGATCGATTCAAGCCGGTCGGTGATGTGCAGCACAGCGGCACCTTCAACGCGCCGTTGCTGAACGTGCTCGCCGGGGCGGCGTTTTGTGCGGAAGCGGAATCACCCGAGTTCTATCCCCATCTGGAAAAAATCGGCGCGCGTTTTTACGAGGGCGTGGACGGCATTGTTCGCGACCTGGGCCTGCCCATTCAGGTGCCGCGATTCGGCGCGCGCTTCGGGTTGATGCTGGGGCTGGACGACACGCCGGTCGACTATCGTGACGCGCTGCGTCATCGCCGCGATCTCATGCTTGAGTTTGTGCGCCAGACCGCTCGCCGCGGCGTCTATTTTCACGACTACGGTGGGGCGCCGTGTCACCACGGTTTCAGCGTGGCGCACACGGTCGAGGATATCGACCGGGTGCTCGAGGTGTTAGCGTCCGCCTTTGCGGCGATCAAAGACGGTTTTGCCCAGTCGGCCCGGGCTTAACTCAGCGCCAGATTCACCGCGATGCGCAGTGTGCCGCTTTGGCCGCGTTGGCGGACGGTGAGGCGGGGCTGCGTTTCGGCGTGGTCCCAGCCGTATTGAATGAGTTCACGACGCTGGCGGTCGATCGCCCGACGTCGCGGATCCATCAGCGGGAGGTGGTCGATCTTCGTTTCAACGTCGTTCGGCAGGGTGAGGGTGGCCGTGGCGCGGCGACCGGTGATGATGACGCGATTGCCGTCCAATTTCATCGGCAGGCGCGTGGTCCAGTGGAAGATGACCCCGTCGCCTTTTTCCACCGCCCATTCATCTGTGATGATGAACGTGTCAGGCGTCGGTGAATCCCATGTGCGCTGCCATCGGCTGAACCAACCGGCCCAGCCGGGGGTCGCGTCAATCGTGGCGTGGAACTTGGTCGCATCGCCCGAACCCTGCGGCTTCACGTCGGTGGGAATGGGGTTCAGCGGCTTCGGTCGTTCATCGCGGGACCACGGCGTCAGCATGTTGTGGCGCTGGCATTGTTTGAGCAGGTCACACACCGGATTGGCGTAATCGAGCACGCCGAAATCGAACGCGAAGCTGTCACCCGCACATTCGAGAATGAAGCTGCCCTTGTCCTCGTGCTGATGATCGCCGCCGGCCTTGTTGCCGATGATGAACAGCTTCACCCAAGCGTCGCCGAGCTTGCGCACCGAGGCCATGTAGCCGAGGTCCGGCATGCTCAGGAACGGCTGTCGCGGCGGTCCTTCGGCGGGGATTTCACGGTCGAGGCGCATCGGCAGCAACATGGCCGCGGCGCCGGCGCGATTGAGCGACTTGCGGTAAATCGTGACCCAGTGTGAATCGGGCATCAACCACGCGAGGAACGCGAGGCCTTCGCCCACGGCCATCATCGCGTCGCCGGTAAGAATCATATCCTGACCGTCGTCGGTAGAGCAGAGCATCTCGGCGAGCGGGGCGGTTTTGAAGAGCGAGGCCGGCACCAGCTTGCGTGCGTCTTCCTGGCGGCCACGGCCGTAGAGCAGGGCGGAAAACGCGACCTGCCGTGCGACCCACGTGAAGTAGTTCGGACCTTCCACGTATCCGCCGTCAGGCAGCAGCGCCTTGGACAGGTTGTCCTGCAGATTGGCCCAGACGATATCGGTGTGCGGGGCGACGCGGGAAGGTGGCACCGGAAAACCTTCGCCGCGCATCGGCATGGTCTTTTCCAGGATCAGCAGACCGTAGAGTCGCGCCGGCGTGATCCACACCATTTGATTGGTGTGATACATGTATTCCCACCACCACGAGGCGTGGCACATCGCACCGTGTCCCTCGGTGGCGATGCGGCGCAAAATCAAGTCGCGGCCGAGCGGGGTGAACCATTCGCCGCAGAGGTCGAGAATGATCGCGCAATCGAGCACCCCGAGCGATTGGAGAAAACCGCGCTGGTCCCAATTGCTGCCGCGCATCCACGCGAAGAAGATGTCCTCCCAATGATCGCAATGCACGAGGCTCAAAGCGAAGCGCGCGGCCAACCGGCACAGCTCCTTGTCCTTCCACAGCACGCCGGCCTGCGCCGCGAACGGTCCGTTCATCGTGAGCATCTTGCCGATGTCGCGCTCGCGGCGGAATCCGTTGTAGTTCCAGAAATTGATGTTCTCGCCAATCTGACTCTCCGGACGAATCCTGCGCACGTCTTCGCCGGTCTCGCGCAGTTCACGCGTGACGTCAGACTGCGCGAAGTCCGCCCGCACGGCGTCGAGCTCCTCCGCGTTGAGCATCAGTCCGTAGGTTGGCTTGAACGTCGGCTCGAAATCCGGCGGCTGCAGGTATTTGTCCCATTTTTCGTCAAAGCCGCTCCATTGTGCGAGATGCGCGGGCAGCCGTGCCGTGCTCTGCAAACCGAACCAGAGGAGCCAGCCCGAGCCGGCCGCCCGGTGCGGCGTGCGAATTTCCACCGCGACCGATTTGATTTCGCGGGCGCCGTCGAGCGCGAGCCACTCTTCGTGACGGGTCGGCCCGCAGGGCGTGCCGGTGCGGGCGCGCGGGCCGGCGTCGGTCTCGGCCGCGAGCGAGATGACACTGTCCTCCGGCAGATTGATCGAGACGATTATGCGATCGTAGAGCGAGCAATCGAAGCCGGTGTAGGTGCGGTGGAGGCGCAGCACCAGGCCGTCCGCCGCGGGTTCCTCCCAGTTGATGATGACGAAAGCCCAGCTGGGGGTGAGCTTGACGCCCACGGCTCCCGGGGTGGCGGAAGACCATTGGTCGAGTTCGCTGAGTCGCTCATCGAAGAACGGTTCGAAAACCGCCTCCGCGCTGTTGATCGGGGTAATGCGCATCGCGCCCCATGCCCTTGGCGAACGGCGTGCCGGGTGCAATGCGATTGAACATAAATTTCGCGAACATTCATGGTGCGGCGCGGCTTGCATGCCGCCGGTGCTCCGGCCATGCACAGATATGCCCGCTGACAAGCCCGCACCCGCACCCATCGATCGCAGCACTTGGCTGCGGCCGTGGGCGCAGCTCAAATACTTCTCGTTTCAACCGGCGATCTTTCCGCGTCTGCTCGGACAGGTGTCGCCGGAGGCGCGTCCGGGTGATCTGGTCAACGTTTACGACAAGGCCGGGCAGCGTGCCGGCATCGGCCTCTACAATCCGCGCGCCAAGATCCCGCTGCGGGTGGTCGCCCATGGCGACGTGCCGTGCGACGAGGCGTATTTCGAAACCGCCATCCGCCGCGCGGTCGAACTGCGCCGCGTGATCTTCAAATTCGACGAAGTCTCCGACGCCTATCGGCTGATCAATTCGGACGGCGACGGGCTGAGCGGCCTGACGATTGACCGTTATGGCGACACGCTGCTCTGCGAAGTGTATTCGCTTGGCATCGCCCAGCGCCTGCCGGGCTGGCTGCCGCTGTTGCACGAACTCGCGGGCACGAAGTGCGCGCGGGTGCAGGTCGATCACGATCTCGGCAGTCTCGAAGGCATCAAGGTGTCGTTGTTCAACGAAACCAACGCCGCGGCGCCGGCCAAGGTGAAGATTCGCGAGCACGGCATCCGTTACGAGGTGGACTTCGCCGAAGGCCACAAGACCGGCTTCTTTTGCGATCAGCGCGAAAACCGGCGGGCCTTCACCCGGTTCACGGCCGGCGCGCGGGTGCTTGATTTGTGCTGCTACACCGCGGGCTTTTCGCTCAACGCCAAGGTGGCGGGCGGGGCGGAGGATGTGACCGCGGTCGACCTCGACGAAGCCGCGATCGCGCAGGCCAAGCGCAACGCCAATCTCAACCAGGCGCGCATCAAGTTCGTGCATGCCGACGCGTTTGCCTACGCGCGGCAAATGCAGACCAACGGCGAGAAATGGGACGTGGTGATGCTCGATCCGCCGAAGTTCATTTTCACCCGAGACGAACACGGGAACTGGGAGGGCCGGCAAAAATACGAGGACCTCAACCTGCTGGCGATCTCCCTCGTGAAACCCGGTGGCATTTTCGTGACCTGCTCGTGCTCGGGTTTGCTCTCGCTCGAGGATTTTGAGGCGCACGTCATCAAGGCGGCGCACCGGCAAAACCGAAGGCTGCAGTTCTTCGACCGCACCGGTCCCGGCGCGGATCATCCCGTCTATTCCAATTGCTTGGAGAGCCGCTACCTCAAGGTGCTGTGGGCACGGGTGGTGTGAGGCGTCAAATCTGCTTGTGCGAGCCGTCGCAGAACGCGCCGTTGGCCGAGTGTTTGCAGCCGCACCAAGCAACGGTTGTTTCCTCGGTGAGTTCGACTTTCTTGGGCGCGATGCCCGTGCCCTTGTGCGAGCCGTCACAAAACGGCTGGTCTTGGGATTTGCCGCAGGCGCACCACCAGTAGGTGCCGGCGGGCATTTTCTTAACGTAGGGCGATTTTTGGGGGATTTCGGGGGTGGACATAAAGGGAGACTTATTTGACGGCGGCCCAGACACGCTGGACGTCGTCGTGATCTTCGATGGCTTGGAGAAATTCGCCGACTTCGGCGCGCTGGGTGTCATCGAGTTCCGGAAATTGTTTGGCGACATAGCCGAGTTCGCTGGTCACGACCGTCCAGCCGTTTTCCTTGAGCCAGGTGGAGACCGCATGCACGTCCGCGCGCTCCGTGATGAAACGCGCGCCAGCGTGATCCTCGGGAATGTCGTCGTTCTGGTTGGCGGTCAGCGGCTCGAAGTCATTCGCGCCCGCTTCGATTGCAGCGGTTTCGAGATCGGTGCCGGCGTCGGGGTGGTGGGCCTCGACCAGCCCGACGTGATCGAACAGGAACTTGTTGCTGCCGGCATTACCGAGCACGCCGTGGCGGAAGAGAACGCGCATTTCGGGGGCGGTGCGCTGATGGTTGTCGGTGTAGACCTCGACGATCACCGGCACTTTGTGCGGGGTGTAGCCCTCGAACACGACATGTTCGAGTGACGACTTGTCGCCGCCGAGACCGGCGCCCTTGGCGATGGCGCGCTCGATCACGTCGCGGGTCACACTGGCCTTCTTGGCCTTTTCCACCGCGGCATAGAGGCGCGCGTTGGCCGTGAGATCCGGCCCGCCGAGTTTGGCGGCGACGGTGATCTCCTTGGTCATCTTGCCGGCGACCTTGCTCTTCTTTTCGTTAATAATCGCACGTTTCGCGTGCAGCCATTGGCGTCCCATAGGACGGGGAGCTTTGGCGGTTACTCCGCCCGCACGCAATCCGGAAGCAGCGTCAAGATTCGGGGTGGACAAGCGCACGCCAAAGCGAACCATCGCCGTTGCATGAAATTCCTCAGCCACCTGTTTACGTCCAACCGGAATTGGGCGGAAAACATCCGGCAGCAGATGCCGGACTTCTTTTCCAAGCTGGCGAAACAGCAGTCTCCGAAATATTTGTGGATCGGGTGTTCGGACAGCCGCGTGCCGGCCAATGAGATCATCGGCCTGTTGCCGGGTGAGGTTTTCGTGCATCGCAACATCGCGAACGTGGTCGTGCATGCCGACCTGAACTGTCTTTCCGTCATTCAGTTTGCCGTGGATGTGCTCAAGGTGGAGCACATCATGGTGGTGGGCCATTACGGCTGCGGCGGCGTGCAGGCGGCGATGCGCTGCCAGCGCGTGGGCCTGGCGGACAACTGGCTGCGGCATGTGCAGGATGTAAAGACAAAGCATGCCGGTTGTTTGCATTGCCTGCAGGACGAACCGGCGCGGATCGAGCGGCTCTGCGAATTGAATGTGATCGAACAGGCGGCCAACGTTTGCGCCACGACCGTGGTGCAGGATGCTTGGGCACGCGGCCAGCCGCTGGCGATTCACAGCTGGATTTACGGTCTGCACGACGGCTTGCTCCGCGACTTGAAAATGACGCCCAACAGTGCCGAGTCTGTTGACAGTTGTTATCGGGAGGCTGTGGCGGCGCTGGCGGTCTGAGCACCTATCCAAGTCCCCGGCAGTTCGTTGCTGGCCCGCGAATCTGGTCACAAAAAACCCGCGGGGGATGCACCGCGGGTTTTGATTTGAAAGCGTGGGCGCCGTTTACGCGCGGCCCATGTAGGAGCCGTCGATCGTGCTGACCTTGATCGTCTCGCCTTCCTTGATGAAGAGCGGCACGGAGACGACGAGGCCGGTTTCGAGCGTGGCGGGCTTTTGCACGTTGCTCGCGGTGTCACCCTTGATGCCGTCGGCGCTTTCGGTGACCTTGAGCACTACGGAAGAGGGCAGGTCCACGTTGATCGCGACGCCTTCAACGAAGAGCACGTCCACTTTGCCGTTGGGAGCGAGGTAGTTCTTGAGCTCGCCGATCGTCTCTTCGCTCAGTTCGATCTGATCGAAGGTCTCGGGGTCCATGAATGCGTAGGTGCCGCGGTCGGCATAGCTGAATTCCAGCGTGCGGCGGTCGGTCGAGAGCACTTCGACGGTGTCGGTCGAGGCAAAGCGCTGGTCGAGCGCCTTGCCGTAGCGAAGATTGCGCATCTTGACCTGCACGAAGGCGCGGAGGTTGCCGGGCGTGCGGTGTTGGGTTTCCATGACGAGGTGCGGTTCACCATTGTATTTGATGACCTGACCTTTGCGGATGTCGTTGGCTGCGGGCATTTGAGTGACGTTGAATTTGAATTGCGAAAGGGTCAGGAGTTAAGAAACGCCCCCCGCGAGGTCAAGCTGCGAGGCATCGGGCCTGCCCCGGCCGGTAATTGGTGCATCTCAAACTTGTCATTTCCAGCCACATCGGAAGACTGCGCCCCCATAACCCATGAAACAACGCACCCTCGCGCGCGAAGTCTCCATCCAAGGCAGTGCCCTCCACACGGGCGAGGCCGTCACTCTCACGCTGAAACCGGCTCCGGCCGGACACGGCATCGTGTTCAAACGCGTCGACCTCAACGGCGCGCCGGAACTGCGTCCGACGGTGGATCAAATCACCGATCTGGTGCGGGCCACGACGATTCAGAGCGGCCACGCCAAGATTCACACGGTTGAGCACGTGCTCAGCGCGCTGCACGGCTGCGGCGTGGACAACGTCGTGATTGAAATGAATGCCTCGGAGCCGCCCATCATGGACGGTTCGGCCAAGCCGTTCGTGAACCTCATTCTCCAAGGCGAACCGGTCGAACAGGACAAGGAACGCGAATACTTCACGCTGGACGCGCCGGTTTCGGTGACCCGGGGCGATTCGTCCATCATCGCGCTGCCGGCCGACGAGCTCAAAATCTCCTGCACGTCGGCCGACAACCGCGGCATCCACACCCAGCACCTTTCGCTGTCGATCGATCCCGACACGTTCATCACGCAGATCGCCGCCGCCCGCACGTTCACGATTTACGAGGACATCGAGGAGCTGCTCAAGATGGGCAAGATCAAGGGCGGGTCGCTCGATTGCGCCGTCGTCATCAAGGGCGACAAGATCATCTCGAAGGAACCGCTCCGGTTTAAAGACGAGTTCGTGCGCCACAAGATTCTCGATATCATCGGCGACGTGATGCTGCTCGGGCTGCCGCTGAAGGCGCACATCATCGCCACGCGCCCCGGCCACGCGATCAACGCCGAGCTCACCAAGGCGCTGTTCGAGCGCCTGCAGGAAAAGAAGAAGGGGCCGAAAAAGAAGCCGCGGCCTTCGACCGTCCTGCCGACGGAGACATCGCTCGATATCCGCCGCATCATGGATACGATCCCGCATCGTTATCCGTTCGTGCTGATCGATCGCGTGGTCGAGTTCATCGGCGACGACGAGCTGGTCGCGATCAAGAATGTCACGATCAACGAGCCCTACTTCATGGGCCACTTTCCCACGAATCCGGTGATGCCCGGCGTCCTCCAGCTTGAGGCCATGGCGCAGGCCGCGGGCATCATTCTGCTGCGCAAGGTCGCCAAGGCCAGCGGCACGCCGTTCTTCATGAGCGCGGACAAGGTCAAGTTCCGCCGCCCCGTGCGTCCCGGCGATCAGGTCATCATCAACGCCAAGATCACCAAGATGCGCGGCGAGAAGCTGGCGGCCGCCGAGTGCAATTGCACCGTGGGCGGACAGGTCGTTTCCTCGGCCGAACTCATGTTCGCGATCGTCGAGGAAGGCGAAGATTAAGCCGCGCCATGGCCACAACCATCCACCCCACGGCGATCGTTGAAAAGGGCGCTGAACTCGGGGCCGACGTTGAAATCGGTCCCTTCGCCTACGTGGGACCCGAGGTCTGGCTGGGCGAGGGCACGCGGCTGCATCACCACGCCTCGGTCGAGGGCAACACCGTGCTCGGCGCCGGTTGCGAACTATTTCCCTACTGCAGCATCGGCGCGAAGACGCAGGACCTGAAGTTCAAGGGCGGCAGCCCCGGCCTGCGTGTCGGCAATCGCAACGTCTTTCGCGAATACGTCAGCGTGCACGCCGCGACCAACGACGGCGAATACACCGTGCTCGGTTCGCACAACACGATTCTGGCCTACAGCCACATCGCGCACGACTGCCAGCTCGGCAGCCACATCGTAATGAGCAACGCCGTGTCGATGGCCGGCCACGTGACGGTCGAGGACCATGTCGTGATCGGCGGCGCGGCCGGCATCCATCAGTTCTGCCGCATCGGCGCCTACGCCATGCTCTCCGCCATGGCCAAGCTCGTGCAGGACCTGCCGCCCTGGTTCATCGCCGACGGCACGCCCGCCGTGGTGCGTGCGATCAACAAGGTCGGTCTCGAGCGCAATGGTTTCTCCGCCGAGCAGATCGAGCGCGTGAAACAGATTCACCGCATCTATTTCCGCTCCGGCCTCAACCGCACGCAGGCGCTGGAGAAACTCGCCACTCATGCGGACGTCGCCACGCCGGAATTCCGCCAGATCATCGAATTCACCGCCCAAAGCGAACGCGGCATAGCCCCCGGCGGTAGTTGATCCGTCTAAGGTCCGTTTTGTTTCAACCACGAATGGACACGAATACACACGAATCTGAGAGGCACTGCGCGCTCCTGAACATGGTTTTCCATTCGTGCTTATTCGTGTCCATTCGTGGTTGAACCCATGATTCAGGGTTTTTCCTTCTGCGCGTTTTGTGCATTTTGGCGGCTATTCCCATGACCACCCCATTTGTCCTTTCTGAAACCGGCAGCGGCCGCGCGACGGCCTACATCGAATCGCCCAAGATCATCACCTTTCAGGGCAAGACCCACGCCACGTGGCTCGACACGCCGCCGGAAGGGTTTCGCATCAAGATCCGCACGCTGGATCACGCGACGGGGCAGTGGGGCGAGGCCGTGACGATCGGCGAGGCGGTGGACAACCACGGCGGTCCGGCGCTCACGGTCGATGCCGCCGGCTACCTGCACATCGTCTATTACTCGCATCACCATCCGTTTCGTTATCACCGTTCCGTGCGGCCCAATGATGCGTCGGCCTGGGAGCCGATGGAACAGTTCGGCACCGACCTGACTTACCCGACGCTCGTCTGCGCGCAGGACGGCACGCTGATTCTGACCGCGCGGCGTTCCTACGAAAAGGAACCGTGGGAACTCGAACTCTGGCGCAAGCCGCCCGGCGGCGCGTGGACGCCTCAGGGCCCGATCCTCAAATCGCAACACATCAACTACAGCCAATACGCCGCGTCGATGAGTTGGGAGGCTGATCACCGCGGCATGGTGCTCACGTTCCGCGTTTACGAACAACCGTCCTACGACACCCCGCCGGTTTCCTACACGTGGGTCGGCGCCATACGCAGTCCCGACGAAGGCCGCACATGGCAAAAGCTCGACGGCACGCCGATTCCGCTGCCCGCGACCCGGGACACGGCCGACGTGATTTTCCGCACGCGCTCCGCCGACGGTCGTAATGCCGAGGCCGGGGCGACCGTGCTCGGACCCGACGACAAGGTGTTCGTCGCCTACAGCGATCGGCTTGATCGCAGCGCGCAGGGCTATCTGGCCACGCCGCGTGAGGGTGGCGGTTGGGATCACTTGCATCTCAACCCGTTTCTCCCGCCCGCCCTGCGCAATCACGCGCTGATCATGTCCGGCGGCATGGCCGCTACGAGCGACGGCCGTTTGATCCTCCTCGCGCCCTTGCTCGACCTGTCCGACGGCGACCAATACTGGGGCCACCCCAGCACGCGCATCGTGCGCTTCGAATCTACCGACGGCGGCAAAACCTTCACGGCCGGACTCCTCGGCGGCGGTATCCCCAGCGAACCGCAATGGATGCCGAGCGTCGAACGCGCCACCGGCTTCAACGAACTACCCGCAACGCCCAGTGTGCTCTACACCGAAGGCGGTCGTGGTGCCGGTTTGGGCGACGTGCTCAAGAATCACGTGCTCTGGCGGATGCTGGATTAGATTTTTGCCTCACGCAGAGCCGCGGAGCCGCCATGATAAATCCAGGAGCCAGCCCGCATTCGTGGTTTTCAGGAAAATGGCCGGTTCGGATTCTCGTGGTGGCGGTCGTGGTGATGATCGGGGCTTATTCGCTGGAAATCGCTTTGCGAGAGGTGCACTTTCATCGCATCCGGATCAAGGCCCCCAATCCCCAAGAGTTCGTGGCGTGGTTCAACCATCAAGAGAAACGTTGCACGGCCGAGGAGACGGCGGAATTCAACAAGGCGGTCGGCATCATCTATGCAAACGTCGGAACCACGAATCCGAGCATCCGCAAAGTGCCGGGAGCGGATCGCTCGGCGCTGTGCAAGGAAATCGACGGCCAGATCGTGGCCGACGTGATCATCCGTTCTTACAAACTGGCGAACGAACAACTGGTCCTGTTTATCACCCGCCAGCAAAACGACGTTCTGCGCATCATGGCCTCCGCGGGCGTGAACGAAATGGTGACGCACAAGCAGCAAGTGATCAAAGAAGCTCAAGCTCAGCTGGCGAAGAACAAAGAGCGCATCGCCGTCATGCAGCAGTTAGGGAAGTTGTAACTGCCTTCGCGAACTCCGAGGCTGGTTACGAGGGCTCGATTATTAGAAATCAAATATCCGCAGTTGCCCCCTTGGCTGGTCCCTTCGTGGTAAGGCGCTATCCACGAAACTGACTATTTCACGAACGTCAAAGATGCGCCACTACAGCTTGCGGCCGTTTGCTCTAGTGACTTTTTAGCTCCTTGTTTGTTAGTTCTGAAAACGTCTTATCCATGCCCGATTCGATACGCTGACGCCTGATTTCTTCTTTTTGGTCTTTCAGCATGGTGACCAGATCGCTCATGCGATCAGCGAGCGCATCGTTCTCGGCTATCCAGACACGCTTCTCCTTGAAGGTGACACCGGGATAGAGGGATTCCATATCAGGGATTTGCCGTGCCTCCCTTTGGACTCTTTCGACAACCTTCACGAGTTCATCCAGATCACCAAATGCGTAGCCATTGATCCAAGGGCCACTCAGCTGGAAGAACGCATTCTGCGCGTGCAGCAGTTCGAAACCGTCACTGCCGATGCTCCCCATCTTGGCCTCGTCCAGCAAAGTCCCGAATTGTCGTCCGCGATACTGTGCCGTGTAGAACCAGTAGACGGATTCTTTTCTGAAACCGCGGTCGTAGAGGCGAATCGCGGCAACATAGAGTTGGGCAAAGCTCAGCGTGAGCCATTCCTCCTTCATTGTGGCGATGGTGGCGAGGAACTCGTCCTCATTCTCCGAGGCCAATCCAGCGCTAAATCGCCCGACACTGACAACGGGTCCATCCCAATTGTAGAACGGCGTGACGTAGATATGGATCCGTGAGTAGTCGATGTCGAACGGAGTGGCGTGCGACGCAGTGCACTGGGCTAGAACAGCACAAACCGTAAGGAATAGGCGTTTCATATTCATAGAGCTAACAGTATTATTCGGCCTTACTCAAAGGCGTGATTCGGATAGAGGCATGGTCTCAACTAATCCGATAGCTAACTGACAGCCAAACATATAGATTTTCGGGTCAGGCATTAGCGGGCCGCGATGGGCTCCGACTAAAGCATTCATTATTGCAACACCCGTCCCACTGGCTGTCGCAGACCGAACCCGACGGGGAAGAGGCTTAACACAGCCCCGATGGCGAGCCAGCGGGCTTGATGCCAGACGAGCTCAAGCGAATACGGATCGAGCGTGGTGCGCTGGAGCAAGGCCGGTTCGAAACCGGCGAGGGCGAAGAGCCAAGCGTGCAAACTGACGAGCAGCCAGACGGCGAGAAACACGGCGGTGGTGGTGAGGAAGAGCGCTTCAACGGCGTAGCGGATCACAATCAAAGGGGCAGGCGCGCCGAAGCTGCGCAGGAGCGCGGCGACGAAGCGGTTCTGGCTGTATTCGAGGACGGCGATGGAGCCGAAGACGAGCGCGACGACGATGCCGCCGAGCAGGCCGGCGCCGGTTTGCGCGCGGTGCTGCACGCGGCGCAGGTCGTCGAGTTCGCGGAGCAGGGCTTCGGGACTTTGCACTTGGGCGTGGGTGCGGTCTTCCAATTGCAGGATGGCGCGGACGGCGGCGGCGAGCTTGGGCAGGTCGCCGGTGCGTTCGATCAGGAGGGCGGTTTCGAACCAGCCCGTGGCCAGCCAGCTTTGGCCGATCGACGCCGGGACGAGCACGATGGGTTGGTTGGCGCCGTAGCGCTGCAACCAGCTCGGCGCGTGAAGCACGCTTGATTGATAATCGCGGCCATCGACGGTCACGCGCAGCGGCAGGCCTTTGGGCAATTGCGGATTGATCACATGCACCGCGGCCTCGGGCGCGGCGCCGAGCAACTGCGCGAGCGCGGGCAGCGTGTCGTCACCGTAAACCCAAACGAGCAAGGTGCGGCCAAACTCATCCTCGGCGCGCGCGGCGACTTGGCGGAGCGCGATGAGGTCGGCGCGGTCAGTCACGGAGCGCAGCAACTGGCCGAGGGCGGGTCGGGTGTTGGCGTCACTTGTGATCGATTCGGTGACGGTCAACACCTGCGCGCCCATGCGTGCGACGCGGACCTCGAGCGAGCGTTCCGCGAGCAGCAGGGCGGCTTGCGCGAGCAGCATCAACGCCGCGAGCAGGACGCCCACGGCGAGCCGTGCGAGCACCGCACCGGGCGTCTCAACCCAGCGCGACCAGATGTCTTTCCACAGGTAGAAAGCGGTTAAAATCCAGGCTTTCATGCGGCAGGGTGTTGAGGCGCTGATCGTGAGTGGCGACCAGGCAGATGCAGTCGGCGGGCAGGTGCGTGCCGAGCAGGTTCATGATGACGCGGCAATTGAGGTCGTCCAAACCCGAGGTAGGCTCGTCGAGCAGGAAGACGGTCGGCTCCTTGATCAGCGCGCGGGCGATGGCGGCGCGTTGTTGCTGTCCGCCGGAGAGCGATCCGGGATCGCGATCGGCCAGCTCCTCGAGTCCGAGCAGCGCGAGGTATTTGTCGATGCGCGTGTTCGTATCTTGGCGGGAGAGTCCGGCGAACGCGCCGACGAGCGCGAGATTGCGCCGCACACTGGCGAGCGGCAGCAGGTTGAGCTGCTGAAACACGAACCCGAGGTCGCGGCGCTGAAACGCCGTGCCGTGGTTCGCGCCGTCGGGCAGCACGATGCGGCCGGACGTCGGGCGCAGATAACCGGCGACGAGTTTGAGCAGCGTGCTTTTGCCGCAGCCGGAGAAGCCCTTGATCAGTGTCAGTCCGGGCCGAAACGTGGCGTCAAACGCCTCGAGCACGGGCCCGCGACCGTAAGTGAAACCGAGTTTTTCGCAGGTGATGGTGGCGCTCATGGTTGGACGACGATGGCGAGGTGGGTGTCGCCGGAGAGCGCGACGCGGGCGCCGGGAATGAGTTGCGCGACGGCGGCATCCCAACCGGCGGTGCGCAACAACTCGGGATCCGCCAGCGCGAGATCGAGCTTGGGCACGAGCCGGGCGGCTTGCGGAAGGTTGGCGAGCAACTGCACGCTGATCTGACCGCCGACGAGTGCGCGGGCCGCGGTTTTCTGTTCGGCGCGAAACGTGAAATAGTAAACGAGCTCTTCGCGGCCGAAGATTTCCTCGGTGAGCGCACGCGAGAAGTCGGCGAACAGCACCTCGCGACCGGCGTCGACGCGCAATCGCACACGCGATGGATCGAGCAGGCGCCACTCGGTGCGCTTGATCACGGCGCGCGCATCAACGCGGGAGAAATCCTGGATCCGGGCAAGGTCCATGCCGCTCTCGATGTAGAGCGGTTCACCCGCGGGCGGGAGCGGCGGCACGAGCGTGAGCTCGCCGTCGAACGGCATGGTGAGCCGGCTGTCGCGTTCGCGGCGTTCGAGATCGATTTCCTGTTGCTCCAGTTTCAACCGCAACGCCTGCAGCTCGAGTTTCTCCTGCTTGGGCGTGCCGACGAACGTGAGCACCTCGCGCAGTAAACGCGCCTGCTGGTCGAGCTGCGTAAGCATGTAGCGCACTTTGTCGGCGCCGCCGGTGGCAGCCTGATCGGCGAGGTAGAGTTCGCCGAGTTCGGGCTCCTTGAGCAGCTTGCGCAGCATGGCGGACTGACGTTCGATTTCGTCGAGCCGCTCGGTGAGATCGGCGCGCGTGCGCACCTGTTCGAGCCGCAGCGCGGGTTCCTCCTTGGCCTCGAGCAGGGCGCGGGCAAGGGCGACGGCGCGACGTTGCAAATCGAGTTGCGCGGGATCGAGCTCGGCCCAGACCGTGCCCTTGGCGAGTGGCCGGTTCGTGGGCGGCAGATTGAGATGCAGCTGACCGGTGGCGGGGGCTTTGAGCCGCAGCGCGCGTGCGGGGGTGACCTCAGCCGTGATCGTGCCGAGCACGATTTCGTCGGCCAGCGGGTAGCGTTGCAGCTCGAAGGCGACGAGGGACGCCGCGGTGCACAGGAACAGGAGTAGGAATCGGGAAACGTTCATGGGTGGGTGTCGGCTCGCGGGCGCTCGCCGCTACGGTTGGGATGTTGGCTCGCTGGTGCTTGCCGCTACGGCGGGCCAGCGGGATTCATCGAGCAGCCAGAAGAGTGATTCGAGCTGGGTCTTTTCGAGGAGGAGGGAGGTGCGCTGTTGATCGAGAGCGAGCAGGCGCTCGAGATTGTCGCGCGTGCGGGAAGGGCTTTGTGCGGCGGGTAGTGAACGCAGCGCGTCGAGCCGCGCCTCGGCGAGGCGGAGCTGCCGGGTGTTGAGTCGCAGCGAGTCGCGCGCACGCATCAGACCGTTGAGGGTGCGGGCGTTTTGTTCGCGGAGCTTGGTTTCGAGCCGGGCGAAATCGCGTTTGGTTTCGCGGAGCTGCTGTGAAATCGTCCCGCGCAGATCAAGCGGCACGGAGGCACTGAGGTTGAGGTTCAACGCATCGGCGGACCACGATGGGCCGCCACGCGATTGATAAAGCGGCGGGCTGCTGAGATTGATCGAGAGATCGGGCCAGTATTGCAGCTTGATGCCGCGCTGACGCAGCCGGGCCCCTTCGAGTTCAGCGGCTTGCAGGCGGCGGTAGAGCCCGCCAAACCGCGCGGGGTTGTGCAGGTCGAGTCCGTCAGCCGCGTAATCGAACTGCGGCAGGCCGGTGGCATCGAGCGTCCACTCAAACGAGGCGTCGCCGAGGATTTCGCCGATGGAATCCTGCAACGCATCGGCCTCGCGGCGGAGCGACATGAGGAGGGACTCGTGTTCGAGTTTTTGCGGGCTGGCATCGAGGCTGAGCGCGAGCGGACCGGGTTGCGGCCAGCGTTGGGCAAGCGCGAGTTGTCGGCGGCGCTGTTCGAGCAAGAGGGAGCGGACAAACAACTCGCGCAGCTGGATGGTGAGCTCGCGCGCTTTCAATTCGTGCGCCCACTCGGTGCGGATGAGTTCGAGTTCACCGGCGTAGTGGCGCATGCGCCACTGGATGAGACCGGGGACGTTGAAGAAGCCGTAGAGCGAGAGCGCGGCATCGTCGCCGTTGAGGTCGCCGAGTTGCGTGATGCCCTTGCTGAGATTGGCGGTGAGGGCGGCGCCGGGAATGAGGTCGCGGTTGACCTGCTTGAGTCGTTCGCGGCTGGTGATGATGGCGTCGCGCGATTGGCGCAGCGTGAGATTCTGCTCGCGCAGCAACGCGAGCGCATCGGTCCACATGATCGAGCGTGCCGGGCGATTGGCGAGCGCGGTGGCCTGTTCCTGAATTGACGCGGTGACCTCGGCTTCGCGCTGGTTGAGTTCGTCGGGCAACGAACGGCAGCCACTCAGCACCAGCAGGACTGTGAGAGCGGTTGCCCAAGTGATGGAGAGGCGACGGGTCGGCATTGACGGTCAAAACACGGCAAAGCCCCGGCGCGGGTTACGCCGGGGCCTGGGGGTGGTGTCTGTTAATCCAAGGCGTAGGTGTAGGTCGTGATGACGGGCGGCAACGAGATCGTTACGCGGCCGAACGAGAGCACGACGCGGGCGGGCGCATCGCCGGGTTGCAGCGCAACGGTGGCGATGAAGTTGTCGTTGTAGCCCGCACCCGCGACGGTGAGCTGGTAGAGGTTGAAATTACCTTCGCGGGCCTTGAACGGGTAACTGTTGCCCTTGAACTGCAGCGAGCCGTCCGAACCGATGGTGAAGGTGACACTTTCATCGATCGCGAGGGCAGGGAACGTGCTCGGCGCGCTCGAACCGGCGGGCTCGATCGTCATCGAGAGCACCTTGTGCGTGAACGACGTGCCGGCGACGAAGTTGCCGTTGGACGCGAACGAAGCCGTGCCGTTGCCGCTGGTCGAGCCGCCCGAGCCGGTGCTCGAACCGCTGCCGGTATTCGAACCGGAGCCCGACGAGCCGGAACCGCTCAGATTGCGATACTGGCCATACCAAGGCGTGCCGCCGGTTTTGCCGACGTTGATTTCGTTGAGGCCGCCAGCGTTGGTGATTGAGACTTGGTATTCGAGGTCACCGTCCTTGAAGATCCACTCGTAGGGATTCTGGTTGCGATGCACCGGACCGGTGAGGGTCTTGTTGTCGAATGCGAGGGTTTTGGCGCCGATGACGAAGGTCTTTTGCGTGCCGGCGGCGATGGGCGAACCGGTCTGCACGTAATCGAAGGTCAGGTTGTAAGTGCCTTGCATCGTCGTCGGGATGTCCGGCGCGAGTGCTTCGTTGGCGGCGACCGGCGTGGTCACGGTGGTGCCGGGCGTGGTCGGCGTGGTTGTGCCACCGCCGGAACTTGAACCGCCGGATGACGAACCTCCACCGGTGTTGGTGGTGCTACCTGTCACTGCTGCCGGAGTGAGCGTGCCGCTGGTTACGTTGCTGTTGTATGACTGGCCATTGTAAACGGTGGTGAAGCCAGTGACATTACCGCCTTGGGTGGTGAACGACTGGAAGGTCATGTTGAGCACCTGGCCGATGCCCGGCAGGTTGACGACCAGCGTGCCGGACAGGTAATCGGCCGCGGGCGTGTAGGTGTAGGTGCCGGCGATGGCCGAGGCTGCGGCGGGAAACGCGCTGCCGGCCGCGGAGTTCAAGTAGGTCAGCTGCCCATTGTTGAGAAAGCTGAGCGTGGGATTGATATTGACCGTGACACCGGCGAAGGCCGTGTAAACGGCCGGCCCGGGCGCGTTGTTGACCGGAGACTCATCCCCTCCGCCGCAACCTGCGAAAAACAAGGCCGCCGCCAGCGGCAATATCGTGCGAAACGAACTATAGATACGTTTGGTGAACATGACGTGCCAACGTTAGCACGCCAAGGGGAGAACTCCCCATACGCATACATGCGTATTCGCCACCGACTGGCGGTATGACGAAATGGGGTCGGCATCGCAGGGTTCGCCTCGTCTACGTGTTATTTCGTAAGGACAGCGTAAAAATACCAAGCAGGAAAGTATTGGCCTTCTAATGGTTATAAATTTCGTGCGGGTTTGACCTATGGAAATCTTTTGGGGGCTACTTTTGCCGGCGCTAGTTCTGGGGACATACCCCATGGAGCGATGGCTACCGCGTCATATGAAATACTGCACGAGTGACGCGCTGATGGACCCCGCGGCGAAACGCCGCCGCGGCTGGTGGCTTTGGCAACCGTGTCTGTGGATGGACGTGGCGCGGGTGGCGGTGGCTGCGTGGTTCATTGATTTCGCCTTCCTGACCGAGACCGAGACGCAGCAGTGGATCGCCACGCTGATCGTGGGCGCAATTCTGGCGGTGGGGATGTGCTGTCAGCTGTGGACCCGCCGGGAAGCGGATTCGGTGCTGGCCCCGATCACGTATTTGACGGGAATCATGGTGGCTCTGCTGCCGGTCGGCGCGGCGTTGGCCGTCTTTACCCTGGCCGTGACGGCAATGATCGCGTTTCGCACCTACCTCGGATTTTTGGTGACCGGGATGATGCTTACAAGCGGACTGACTTTCTTGCTTGGCGGTGAGGTGGAGTCAGGGCTGATCGTCTCGTTTGTGCACGCGGTCGCGCTGATGGCTGGTTTCCTGATTCGAGGCGAATTTGTGCTGCCTGTCCGCATTCGCGCACTGGCGCGCTGACAGCGGTCCGTCGCCACGGACGATCACTTCGCTTTGTAGAGCTTGGCGGGATCGATGACTTGGCGCGCGGCGAACTCGAGTTTCAGACTCGCGGTGTCGTCCGGGGTCGCGCCGGCGGCCAGCTGGCGATAGAAACACGATTTGTAACCGTTGTGGCAGGCGACGCCGCCGACGTTTTCCACCTTCAGCAAAATCACGTCCTGATCGCAGTCGGTGAGCACGGCCTTGACGAGCTGGGCGTTGCCGGACTCCTCGCCCTTGGTCCAGAGCTTGTTGCGCGAACGGCTCCAATAGGTGGCCTTGCCGGTGCGCAGCGTGTGGGCGAACGACTCGGCGTTCATGAACGCGAACATGAGCACTTCGTTGGTCACGTGATCGGTCGTGATGCAGGGAATCAGGCCGTCGTCGCCAAACTTCGGTTGCAGCGTGGTGCCGAGCTCGATCTCGGCCTTGGTGGTGCGATCAGGGAATACGTAGTTGCTCATGGCGGTTTATTGTTCTGCGGCGAGGCGTTGCAGGTAGTCGAACGAATAAAGCCCGGTGCGGTGGCCGTCGCTGAAATCGAAACGCACCGCGTAATTGCCGACGAACTGCCAGCCGGTGACGGTGACGCCGGGAAACCGGCGTTGCGCGCTGCCGCCATGAGTGACGCCGAGAATGTCGCGTTCGCCCTGGGTCTCGGCGCTGGGCGAGGCCGCGCGCAGGGCTTCGCCCGCGAAATAGCTTTCCGAGCCGTCGTCCCAAGCGATGGCGACTTCGGTGCCGATGAGTTGGATGTTGGCCGGTTTCTTCATGAGAAAGGTCAGGCGTAAAAAGGCGCGGACGGATTGAACAGTCAATTTCTCGGGCGGGTTTGCCAACCGGCGCATCCTGTCCACGCTGCTTCCTATGAATCGAACTGCAGGAACCAAGTTGCCACGCGTCGTGGTGATCGGCGGAGGATTCGCCGGCGTGCATGTGGTGAAATCGATTCCGCCCGGCGAAGCCGAGATCACGCTGATCGACCGGCAAAATCATCATCTCTTTCAACCGCTGCTTTATCAGGTCGCGACTGCCGCGCTTTCGGCGGTCGACATCGCGCAGCCGATCCGCGCGATTTTTGGCGACCGGCCGAATCTTTCCGTGGTGATGGCCGAGGTCACGGACATCGACTTGAACGCGAAGCGGGTTACGCACACGCGCGGGCAGGCGGACTACGACTATCTCGTCGTCGCAGCGGGCAGTCAGACGAGTTATTACGCGAATCCGCAGTGGGAGGCACTGGCGCCAGGATTGAAGTCGCTGGATGACGCGCTGCGCATCCGTCGCAAGATTCTCACCTGCTTTGAAAAGGCTGAGACCGAGCCGGATCCGCAGCGCAAGGCCGAGCTGCTGACGATGGTGATCGTCGGGGCGGGGCCGACCGGCGTGGAGTTGGCGGGGAGTCTGGCCGATCTTTCACGCCGGGTGTTGCGCAAGGATTTCGACCACATCGACCCGGCGTCGGCGAAAGTGATTCTGGTCAGCTCGGGTCCACGGGTGCTGGAAACGTTTACCGAGGAAATGTCGGTGAGCGCGAAGACGCAGTTGGAACAACTCGGCGTCGAAGTTTGGACCGGCGTGCGGGCCGAGGCGATCGACGGAGGGACCGTTACCGTTGGCGGGCGCACCGTGCGCGCGGGCATCGTGATCTGGGCCGCCGGGGTGAGCGCCAATCCGCTGGGCCGCAAACTCGGGGCCGAAACCGACCGGGGCGGACGCGTCTTGGTCAAACCCGATTTGAGCCTGCCTGGACATCCGGAGGCATTCGTAGTGGGGGATTTGGCCGCGTTGACCGATGTGAACGGCATCAAGGTGCCCGGCGTGGCGCAGGCCGCTTTGCAAATGGGCGGTCACGTGGGCCGCATCATCACCCACGAATGCCGCGTGTCGCGCGATGCGGCCGAACCAAGGCCACGTCCCGGCTATGCCTACATTGACAAAGGTTCAATGGCGACGATCGGCCGCTCCGCGGCGGTCGCGGAGCTTGGTCGCATCAAACTGCAAGGCTGGTTTGCCTGGGTTGCCTGGTTGGGCGTGCACCTGCTGTTTCTAGTGGGTTTCCGTAACAAAGCCTCGGTGCTCCTGAGTTGGGCCTATTCCTATTTTACCTACAAACGGGGGGCGCGAATCATCACAGGCATTTCGGGCGAGAATTCCGCCGGATCTGCCTAAATTGTTGGTTTGCTTAATGATAAGCTGATTTTGGCGACGTGGGGACGGGGGAATTAAGTAGGGTAAAGTCCTTGCCCCGACCGCCATTTAGGCCTACAAATGCAGTCAGTGGCAGACAGAACTGCATATTCCCGGCGTGGGGATCCGCGCCGTGAACTGCTGAACTGGGTTTCTTTATTACTTTTATCTGGTTTGGTGTTCGCGTCCTCCCTTCGGGCCCAGACGGCTCTTACCGATGTAAGAACCTGGGTTCGTTATACTTCGGATTCAGGGGGGAATGACAATTTTGGCCGCAATGGCAATTGGTCCGGCGGTAACGAACCCAACAGCAGCGCGACCCAAGCGCTATTCGACGACAGCGGGCTCGACAATCCGCTGATGAATGTAAACCGCACCGCCGGCCAAGTTTGGTTCACTGCGAATTCGAGCGCGATCGCCTTTGAGGAACATTCCAATGACCGGACTCTCACGATTGATGCCTCCAATGGGGATGGTCTGGTGCACGCAGGCGATGTCACGCATGTGTTCAATGCCAATCTCGCCTTGGGTTCGGATCAAACTTGGTATCTCACCGGGAGCTCCGGAGCCATAGAGGTCAACGACGACTTTGATCTGGGCAGCTATACTCTGACCCTGAACACCGCCAACCCGGGCAATACCGTTATCATCTCCAGCACGAAGGGAGCGGTGGTGGGCTCCGGCGGTTTTATCAAGACTGGCGCAGGCAACTTGGTATTCAGCGGCGCCAACACCTATACCGGCACCACGACCGTCAACGGTGGCACCGTGGTGGTCTCGCATGCCGACGGATTGGGATCTGATGCGGGCGGCACGGTTGTGAACAGTGGCGGCACTTTGGAACTCACCGGCAACATCACGATCGCCTCCGAAGGTCTCACCGTCAACGGCTCGGGCCGGCTGCTCAACGCCGCCGATTCCAATGCCTACAGCGGCGCGATTTCTGGGACCGGTGGCGTGGACGTTACCGGCGGCATCCTCACTCTCAACGGCAACAGTTCCTATTCCGGCAGCACCGACATCAGCGGCACCGGCGCATTGATTGCCGCCAGCAATAACGCGCTCGGCACCGGCGGCGGCACGACCACGGTTTCCGGCGACGCCAGTCTGGGTTTGCAAAACAATGTGACCATTGCGTCCGAATCAAATCTCAACCTCTCCGGCGGCGGCTATCTCGGCTTGGGTTCCTTCGTCAACGTCAGTGGCACCAATTACTGGGAAGGAGACATTACCCTTGGTTCGGATGTTACCTTCAATACCTTGGCCGGCGCGATGGTCGTCGGCGAATACGCCACTTATACTGACGATCTCAATCTTGGGGCCAACGATCTGACGCTCACCGGAGCCTCCGGCAGCAGCATTTGGATAGCCTCGGAAATTACTGGCACCGGTGGCCTGACAAAAACAGGTGCCAACGACGTATTCCTGCTCAACACCAACAGCTATATCGGTGCGACCACCATTTCTGAGGGCTCGGTGATTTATGCAGTTAATAATGTGCTCAGCGATACCACGGCTGTAACCGTCGAAGCGGCCGGCACGCTCAACTTCAACAATTTTTCCGACACGGTCGGTTCCATTGCCGGCGATGGTGACATCACGCTGGGCAGCGGCAACCTGACCGTCGGCGGCAACAACACGAGCACGGCGTTCGGCGGTGAAATCAGCGGCACCGGCGACTTCACCAAAACAGGGAGCGGCACGCTCACTCTGTCAGGATCGAATTCTTACACGGGCACCACGACGGTCGATGCCGGCACGCTGGCCTACGATGCCGATGATGTTATCGCGACCGGAGCGGTTACGGTTGCGGGCGGCACGCTTGACCTCGGAAACAATCATTCCGACACGGTTGGCACCATTACTCTGACCAGCGGCAATATCACCGGCACGGGAACTTCCACCCTGACAAGCACGGGAACATTTGAAATGGAATCTGGTATTGTCACGGCCGGCCTCGGTGGTTCGGTCGACCTAAACAAGACGACTGCGGGCACTGTAACGCTCTCCGGCACGAACACCTACAGCGGAACGACGACCGTCTCCGCCGGCACCCTGCTGGCGCAAAGCAACGGCGCCCTCGGCTCGACCAGCGGCGACGTGACAGTCACCTCCGGCGGCACGCTCGCCTTGGACGGCGGCCTGACGATCGACAAGAGCGCAGCGACGACGAACCTGGCCGGGACCGGCGCCGGCGGCGCAGGCGCCCTGGCCGCCGTCGGTTCCACCGGCACGACGACGCAATACGACGGCGACCTCAACCTGACCGCGAACGCCACGATCACCGCAGCGGACAACCTCCTGGTCATTGGCGACAACGACACCTTCCTGAACACCATTGCGACCAACGGCTACACCCTGACCCTCAACACGACCTCGGCCACCGGCGTGACGCCCACCTACGGCCCGTTCCCCGCCTACACCCTCGACGACGCCAACATCTACATCACCGGCACGATCACCGGTTCCGGCGGCCTGACCAAGACCGGCGCGGGCACGGCCAGCCTCATCAGCTTCCCGTCCCCCGGCCAGGCCTACACCGGCGACACCGTGGTCACCGGCGGCAAACTCATCGTGGACGGCGTCGGCCAGATCGACGGGTTCTACGACCCGACGATCAACAGCACCAATGTGATCGTCGGCAACGCCTCCAGCCCCGGCTCCGCCGATTCAGTCATCCTGCAAATGGGCCAGCTCGCCAGCCCCGCCGCCCCCAACTACCTGATCGGCTACTACGACATCTCGACCAACACCGCCACGACGAACCTGACCGTCTACGAAGACGGCCTGTTCAATCTGAACGGCGGCAGCAACCGGCTCAACACCCTGACGCTCCAAGGCGGCCACGTCACCGGCCGGGACCTTGCCACCTACAACCCCCTCCTGACCATCGTCAACGGGGTCACGACCAACGCCTCATCCCAGACCGCCGTCATCGAGGAACTCAACCTCGGCATGTCGGCCAACGGCTTCACCTTCAACATCGCCGACGGCGCCGCGGACCAAGACCTGCGGATCGACGGCATCGTGCAAAACGGCATCGGGTTCACCGCCGCGAACAGCGCGGACAGCATGGTCAAGACCGGCACCGGCACGATGGTCCTCACCAACGCCAACTCCTACCAAGGCGTGACCAGCATCGACCAAGGCGTCCTGCGCATCACCAACAACGGCGCGCTCGGCCAGTTTGGCACCTTCGGCTCGCTCGACAACGGCACGACGGTGGCCTCCGGCGCCCAGCTCCAACTCGACGGCTCTTCCGGCGCCCTCACGATCGGCACCGAAACGCTCACCCTCAACGGCACCGGCGTTTCCAACACCGGCGCGCTCCTGAACACCGCCGGCGACAACACCTACAAAGGCTTCGTCTTCCTCGAATCCGACGCCCGGATCAACGCGGCGACCGGCACGACCCTGGAGATCGGCAACTACACCGGCCCGGGCGACACGCTCAACGTCAACGGCGGCATCATGAACGGTGCGACCGCCGGGCAAGACCTGACCGTCGGCGGTTCCGGCAACACCATCATCAACGGCGCGATCGGCAACTACGTGCAGGACATCACCAAGGACGGCACCGGCACCTTGACCCTCGCGGGCAACAACTCGTATTCCGGCGCCACCGCCGTGACCTCCGGCGCCGTCAAAGTCACGCACAACTCGGGCCTCGCCGGCACCGGCGCCACCGTGTCCGACGGCGCCGCGCTCCAGTTCGCGCAGGACGCGAACAACGCCAACATCAACGTCGTGGCGGTATCGTCCACGATCCAAGGCACCGGCCTCTCCAACGGCGGCGCGATCCAAAACCTCAACGGCACGAACACCTACCAAGGCGCGATCACGCTCGCCGACGACGCCCGCATCACCGCCAACACCGGTTCATCCCTGACCCTCACCGGCAACGTCGCTCTCGGCGGCAACACCCTCGATGCCGGCGGCCTGGGCAACACCACCTACAACGGCGTGATCAGCAACGGCGCGTTCACCAAGACTGACACCGGCACGGTGACCCTCGGCGGGTCCTCCGCCAACACCTTCACCGGCGGCCTCCAAGTCAACAACGGCACCCTGAACCTGAACAAGACCGCCGGCGTCAACGCCGTCGGCGCCGGCTCCACCGTCACCATCGGCGACAACATCGGTTCAGCTTCCTCCGCCAATCTCGTTTACCAAGCGAGCAACCAGATGCCCGACAGCACGGACCTGGTGATCAACGCCGACGGCCGCCTCGTCATGGGCACGTATACCGACTCGATCAGCTCGATCGCCGGCACCGGCCTGATCGACCTCGGCACCACCGGCGTCCTCACCATCGGCGCCGACGATTCCAACTCGGTCTACGACGGTTCGATCACCGGCTCGGGCACCCTGGTCAAAGACGGCACCGGTTCTTTGACCTTCACCGAGAACATCTCCTACACCGGCACGCTCGAAGTCGGCGGCGGCACCCTGGTGCTCTCCGGCATGGACCTGACGGTGACCAACCTGATCATCACCGCCGACACCATCCTCGACTTCTCCGGCCTGGATTCGCGCATCTTCGCGACCAACTTCAGCTTCCTGTCCGACGACATCACGCTGAACATCATCAACTGGACCAAGAACGCGGACGGCTTCTTCGCGACCAACTGGCTCGGCGCCACCCAGGACCTCGTGAACAACGGCGGGGCCAAGCCGATGAGCCAGATCCTGTTCGACGGGCTGAACCCCGGCGGCGACCCCTGGACCTGGAACGACACCGGATGGGACTCCTACAACGACGAGATCTACCCCCGCGTGCCCGAACCCTCGACCTACGGCGCGATCCTCACCGCCGCCACCCTCGCGCTGCTCGCCTACCGCAAACGCAAGACCAGGCAACTCGCCAACCAAGACAAGGCGTAAGGGGCGGGGGGCTCTCCTGCAGAATACGCGAACGGTGTCGGGAATTGTCTGCGCCAGCCCATTCATGCGCGTGGGTAACGCTTGCCGCAGAATCATTGCAAAATTCGGCTGCGGTTAGCGCATGAAATTCAGATTCGGTGGCCTCGATGTGGGATGATCAACCTAAATTCGAGGCACATTTTTATGTGATGTTGTTTTTTGATCCGACTGAATTACCGCGATGTTCCAGAGTTGGTCCTGTTTGGGTTTTACCGACCAACGAGGACTGATTGTTACCGCCAAATTGAGAAAGCGTTCTGCATTATCCGCGTAGGGAAGAGCGGGCATAGCTAATCAGACCTACTTGTGTGCTGTCTCAATGTAGGTTCGTTCAGATGGCTGCAGATTTGAGGGAGTCGTCCGTGTTATGCTGGTCGAGTGGGTAAAAGACTTAATAAGAATAGAATACGTATTCAGTTAGTTACCTCTCGTGACGTTTTGATACGGTATGAACAGGCTATTTAGCACGTATTTATACGTAGGGAATAAACCTTGTTCTAATACTTGGGATATTCCAAAATTTCCTCTGTAGGAACGTTAATTCCATTTAAACCCCGTGAAGCTTAATCGACAGTTGTTTGCGATCCATCGCGCCGGTCGCTGCCTCAGAGCCACTTTGCTCTTGGGTCTGTCGCTGTTGTTTTTCACCTCTTTGCAGGCGCAGAAGCGGTGGGACGGAGGCGGCGGCAATAACCGTTGGAGCACGAGCAACAATTGGAACAGCAACGGACAGCCCAACTCATCCGCCACGGTCATTTTCGACAACACGTTTGTCGGCACCCTGCCTTCCACCATTCAACTGCGCGGCAATCGGACAGCTAATATCCTCACTTTTGACACCGGCGACTCGTTGTCACTAATCAACGGCTCGGGCAGTCGGGCGCTAAACCTTTACTCCGGCCAGATTAATCGCACCTCTGGCAGTTCTGGTTCCCAAGGGCTTGCCTTTACCTACCTCGATTTGCAGACGAACGGGGTCTTCGACATCAATGGATCAGGCACCTTCACCATCTCTTCGCGGATTCGCGACGAAGGCGGCAGCTGGTCGGTGACGAAAACCGGATCGGGTCTGCTGGTGCTCTCCGGCGCCAACGAATATCTGGGCTCTACCAATATCGGCACCTCCGGCGGGGCCAGTGGCGGGACATTGCGGCTGGGCGCCAACAATGTGCTCCCAAGCACCGCGGTGACAATCTATGCCGGTATCTTGGATATCAATACGCGCACCGACACGATCGGTTCGCTCACGCTTGGCGGCGGCGCCGGCGGCACGACGGCGTCCGTCACCGGCACCAGCGGCACCCTCACGCTCGGCGGCGACATCACCTACAGTGCAACTAACAATCCCAATGGCGCCACGATCTCCAGTAATGTCGCGCTGGGCGGCAACCGCGTCGTCAATGTCGGCGATTCTACGGCGGCGAGCGACGACCTGACCATCACCGGTGTGATCTCCGGATCAGGGCAGGGGATCACCAAGAGTGGCAGCGGTAATTTGCTCCTCTCCGGCGCCAACACCTACTCGGGCGCCACCTCCGTCAGCGCGGGCACGGTTACAATCTCCAACGCCAGCGCGCTCGGCACGGGCTCGACCACAACGGTGAGCTCCGGCGCCGCGCTCCGCTTGACCAACAACATCAATGTTTCCTCCGAGACCAATCTTAGCCTGGCCGGTGCCGGGGTGGGCGGTGCCGGTGGCGCGCTGGAGAACGTGTCCGGCACCAACACATGGGACGGGAACATCAGTTTGACGGGAGCCGCGACAATCACCAGCTCGGCGGGCGAGTTGATCCTGGGTTCGGACTCCGCCGATTCAGTTTCACTCGGCGCCAATACCCTTACGCTGGATGCCGATGGCGGTGACATGACGGTTAACAGCGTCATTTCCGGCACCGGTGGCATGACCAAGGAGGGCGCCGGCACTGTGGAGTTGAGTTCAGTCAACACTTACACGGGTGGCACGACGGTGAATGACGGCACTTTGGTGTTATCCACCGGCGGGGCCAGCGGAACGATTCGCGGCGCCCTGACCATTAATTCCGGCGGCACGGTTGAAGCCACCGCCACCGATGCCTTCGGCTACGGTTCAGATGGCGGCGCCAAGGTTGACACCGTGGCCATCAACGGCGGCACGTTGATCAACAGCATCAGCGCCCCCAACGGCAATCTGGGGTGGGGCGTGGATTACACGCTCAGCAACGGGGCTTTGATGACTTCGAACGGCGGGGTCAGCAGTAATTCTTCCACTTCCAATTTTACCTTTGGGGGCAATACCGGTGATCCGAGTTCGGTGCATGCTACCGCCGGAACCAGCACCATTGCCGGTCACATCGTCATGCGGGGAGACAGTGGCAACACGCACACGACCCTGACGGTCGATGGGGGTGCGATCCTCGACATCACGGCCGGCATCAGTTCAGCCACCGGCAGCACAGGTTTAATCAAATCCGGTGCGGGCACGTTACAACTTAGCGGCGACAACACTTATACCAACTCCACGACGATCTCCGCCGGCACCCTGCTGGCGCAAAGCAACGGCGCCCTCGGCTCAACCAGCGGCGACGTGACGGTCACCTCCGGCGGCACACTCGCCTTGGACGGCGGCCTGACGATCGACAAGAGCGGAGCGACGACCAACCTGGCCGGGACCGGCGCCGGCGGCGCCGGCGCCCTGGCCGCCGTCGGTTCCACCGGCACGACGACGCAATACGACGGCGACCTCAACCTGACCGCGAACGCCACGATCACCGCAGCGGACAACCTCCTGGTCCTCGGCGACAACGACAGCTTCCTGAACACCATTGCGACCAACGGCTACACCCTGACCCTCAACACCACCTCCGCCACCGGCGTAACGCCCACCTACGGCCCGTTCCCCGCCTACACCCTCGACGACGCCAACATCTACATCACCGGCACGATCACCGGTTCCGGCGGCCTGACCAAGACCGGCGCGGGCACGGCCAGCCTCATCAGCTTCCCGTCCCCCGGCCAGGCCTACACCGGCGACACCGTGGTCACCGGCGGCAAACTCATCGTGGACGGCGTCGGCCAGATCGACGGGTTCTACGACCCGACGATCAACAGCACCAATGTGATCGTCGGCAACGCCTCCAGCCCCGGCTCCGCCGATTCAGTCATCCTGCAAATGGGCCAGCTCGCCAGCCCCGCCGCCCCCAACTACCTGATCGGCTACTACGACATCTCGACCAACACCGCCACGACGAACCTGACCGTCTACGAAGACGGCCTGTTCAATCTGAACGGCGGCAGCAACCGGCTCAACACCCTGACGCTCCAAGGCGGCCACGTCACCGGCCGGGACCTTGCCACCTACAACCCCCTCCTGACCATCGTCAACGGGGTCACGACCAACGCCTCATCCCAGACCGCCGTCATCGAGGAACTCAACCTCGGCATGTCGGCCAACGGCTTCACCTTCAACATCGCCGACGGCGCCGCGGACCAAGACCTGCGGATCGACGGCATCGTGCAAAACGGCATCGGGTTCACCGCCGCGAACAGCGCGGACAGCATGGTCAAGACCGGCACCGGCACGATGGTCCTCACCAACGCCAACTCCTACCAAGGCGTGACCAGCATCGACCAAGGCGTCCTGCGCATCACCAACAACGGCGCGCTCGGCCAGTTTGGCACCTTCGGCTCGCTCGACAACGGCACGACGGTGGCCTCCGGCGCCCAGCTCCAACTCGACGGCTCTTCCGGCGCCCTCACGATCGGCACCGAAACGCTCACCCTCAACGGCACCGGCGTTTCCAACACCGGCGCGCTCCTGAACACCGCCGGCGACAACACCTACAAAGGCTTCGTCTTCCTCGAATCCGACGCCCGGATCAACGCGGCGACCGGCACGACCCTGGAGATCGGCAACTACACCGGCCCGGGCGACACGCTCAACGTCAACGGCGGCATCATGAACGGTGCGACCGCCGGGCAAGACCTGACCGTTGGCGGCGCCGGCAACACCATCATCAACGGCGCGATCGGCAACTACGTGCAGGACATCACCAAGGACGGCACCGGCACCTTGACCCTCGCGGGCAACAACTCGTATTCCGGCGCCACCGCCGTGACCTCCGGCGCCGTCAAAGTCACGCACAACTCGGGCCTCGCCGGCACCGGCGCCACCGTGTCCGACGGCGCCGCGCTCCAGTTCGCGCAGGACGCGAACAACGCCAACATCAACGTCGTGGCGGTATCGTCCACGATCCAAGGCACCGGCCTCTCCAACGGCGGCGCGATCCAAAACCTCAACGGCACGAACACCTACCAAGGCGCGATCACGCTCGCCGACGACGCCCGCATCACCGCCAACACCGGTTCATCCCTGACCCTCACCGGCAACGTCGCTCTCGGCGGCAACACCCTCGATGCCGGCGGCCTGGGCAACACCACCTACAACGGCGTGATCAGCAACGGCGCGTTCACCAAGACTGACACCGGCACGGTGACCCTCGGCGGGTCCTCCGCCAACACCTTCACCGGCGGCCTCCAAGTCAACAACGGCACCCTGAACCTGAACAAGACCGCCGGCGTCAACGCCGTCGGCGCCGGCTCCACCGTGACCATCGGTGACAACATCGGCAGCGCTTCCTCCGCCAACCTCGTTTACCAAGCGAGCAACCAGATGCCCGACAGCACGGACCTGGTGATCAACGCCGACGGCCGCCTCGTCATGGGCACGTATACCGACTCGATCAGCTCGATCGCCGGCACCGGCCTGATCGACCTCGGCACCACCGGCGTCCTCACCATCGGCGCCGACGATTCCAACTCGGTCTACGACGGTTCGATCACCGGCTCGGGCACCCTGGTCAAAGACGGCACCGGTTCTTTGACCTTCACCGAGGACATCTCCTACACCGGCACGCTCGAAGTCGGCGGCGGCACCCTGGTGCTCTCCGGCATGGACCTGACGGTGACCAACCTGATCATCACCGCCGACACCATCCTCGACTTCTCCGGCCTGGATTCGCGCATCTTCGCGACCAACTTCAGCTTCCTGTCCGACGACATCACGCTGAACATCATCAACTGGACCAAGAACGCGGACGGCTTCTTCGCGACCAACTGGCTCGGCGCCACCCAGGACCTCGTGAACAACGGCGGAGCCAAGCCGATGAGCCAGATCCTGTTCGACGGGCTCAACCCCGGCGGCGACCCCTGGACCTGGAACGACACCGGGTGGGACTCCTACAACGACGAGATCTACCCCCGCGTGCCCGAACCCTCGACCTACGGCGCGATCCTCACCGCCGCCACCCTCGCACTGCTCGCCTACCGCAAACGCAAGGCCAGACAACTCGCCAACGCCGACAAGGCGTAAGGGGCGGGTGTTCGGTAGAGAGAATGACCGGGCACCGACTTCGTTGGTTAATCGGTCTTGATCGTAAACTTTCCGGCTGCTACGGCTTGGTCTACCCCTTACGTGCCGCCCGAAATTCCCACCCCTGACACCGAACACACGCGCTGGTTTGCCGATGAAGTGCAACCGCATGAGCAGGCGTTACGCTCGTATCTGAAAAAATCCTTCCCGTCGGTTCATGACGTGGACGATGTCGTGCAGGAGTCGTTGACTCGCACGTGGGTGGCCCGGGCCAAACAGCCCATTCTTTCGGCCAAGGCGTTTTTGTTCAAGGTGGCCCGGCACATGGCCATCGACCAGACCCGGAGGAATAAAATCTCACCGGTTGATTCTGTAAGGGATTTGGACCAGTTGCCCGTCATAGACAACGACCCCGATGTCGTTGATGTTGTTACCAATCAGGAAAAGGCCCGGTTCCTCGCCGAAGCCATTGCCACGCTCCCGGCGCGTTGCCGTGAGATCGTCGTCCTGCGCAAACTGCATGGTTTGCCCCAAAGGGAGGTAGCCGTTCGATTGGGAATTGCCGAAAAAACCGTCGAGGCGCAATTGGCTCGCGGATTGAAACGTTGCGAGGCCCACCTGCGCCGACTCGGCGTTCATCACTATTACACCAATGACTGATCCAGACCATTCTTCATCCCGGCAGAAGTCCGCGGGAAACGCTGCGGAGCCGGCATCAGCATTGGACTGGGCCCGGCGCAATGACATGACGACCGACGTGCTCGCGCACTTGCGCATCCTGACCCGCCGCCGGCAAAGGCGCCGGGTGCTGGGGTTCTCCTTCGCATTTGCGACCGCTCTGGTCGCGGTGGTGACGATGCTCCAGTATCGCCCGGTGGCCATGAAACCCGCAGATCCGCAGATCGGTGAAGTTGCGGTCTTGCCGCCCCGCCAGCAGGTCTTGGCCGACGGCTCGTATGTGGAATTGAACGACTTGGCGGAAATAAAGGTGGACTATTCCGCCGCCGTGCGCCGGGTGGAGCTCTTGCGCGGCGCGGCGCATTTTACCGTCGCGAAGAATCCTGAACGTCCGTTTGTCGTCGTGGTCAACGGCGTGAGCGTTCAAGCCGTGGGCACCGCGTTTTGTGTCGATCGGACCAGCGCGGACATCGTGGTGCTGGTTACCGAAGGACAGGTGGCGGTGACCGACCGCGGGCATGCGGACGGTGAAACTACCCCCGGCCAGCCTCGGCAGGTGTTGGTCGGCAAGGGGAGCAAGACGATGGTCGGATACGGCGCAAACGTCCGAAACCAAGCCCTGACGGTCCTGCCGATTGATGCGACCGATCGCGATTTGAAATTGGGTTGGAGGATGCCGCGGCTCGATTTCTTCCGCACGCCGCTGGCGGAGGTGCTGTCGAAGTTCAACCACTACAATGAACAACGATTTGTGCTGGATGATCCGACCTTGGCCGAGCTGCGCATTAGTGGCAGCCTTCGCGCCGACAAAACCGAGGCGCTCAAGGAATTGCTCAGATTGGGTTTGGATTTGCGGGTCGAGGACAACGGGGCGGGGGAGATATTGATCCGCCGCTGAAGCATTGGTGCGCCGTCGCGGCGGGATTGGCGCAGGTTTTTTCTGAAGCAGCCAAGAACGGGGTGAAACATGTGCAAAAAAATATGCAGGGATTTTCCTGATTGTTTCGTCAGCACCTGTGAGCGATAGCATGCATCTATGCGGCTGCGCTCAACCCCATTCGTATGCATGATTGCTTCAGCCACCCCTGCACGATTTGCGTCCTTTCGACGCGCTTTTCGCAGGATGTGTGCAGGTGTGATCATACTGCTATGCGTCCCCGCGTTTGGTTGGAGCAGTCCGGCGCCGACGACCAGTCGGTTCGACCTGCCGGCCGACACGGCGGAGGTTTCGTTGAAGCGTTTTTCGGAGCAGTCCGGGTTGGAAGTGTTGTTTGCGTCCCGAATAGCCGTTGGTGTCAGAACAAAGCCGGTCTACGGCGAGCGCACTCCTGCGAGCGCGCTTACCGAAATGCTGGCGAATACCGGGCTGAGCGCAGAGCGCAGCGAGGTCGATGGGGTCATCATCATCAAACAAAGCAATACCCCGTCCCCTATGAAGACATCTGTTCTGGATAAGATCCGCCGGGCGCTGATTGGCGTCCTTGTTGTGGTGGGCCCCGCCACTGCGTCCGCTCAGGCTGTTGACGAAAACTCGTCCGACACCCCTGAGAAAGAGACCGTCGTGCAACTGAGTGCCTTCAAAGTCACCAGTGAAAAGGATTATGGTTATCGCAAGATGACCAGTGTGACGTCATCCCGCACCGGCGAGGATGTTTCCAAAATGCCGCAGGCGATCGAAGTGATTTCTGGCGAGCTGCTGAGCGACTTTCTGGCCAACACCGGCAATGCGGCCTTCCGCTATTCCTCCAGTGTCACGGTCAAGGAGAACGCCGTCGGACAGGCTGATATTTTCAACCTGCGCGGCTTTGCGTTGCCGCGCTATTACAACGGTGTGGCGCTCGCGAACTCATACAGTTCGGTGCCGGTCAATATCTGGGATAACATCGATCGCATCGAAGTGGTAAAGGGGCCCGTGGGTCTCTACTACGCGAATTCGACGCCGAACGGCGTGGCCAACTACATCACCAAGAAACCGCAGTTCATTAATGCCACGTCATTGGAACTTACCGCAGGTTCCTATGATTTCTACAAGGTCATTGCCGATCATCAGGCCAAGCTGAACAACAAGGCCGCGTTGCGGGTCATCGCGTCGGCCAACGAACGCGGTTCCGGCTATCATGACGGCAATCCGACGCGCTACAAATTCGCGGCCGCGTCGCTCATTGTGCGGCCTTACTCCAAACTCGAGATCATCGCCGAGGCGAGTTACCTTAATGAGCACAACGGCTACCAGGGCGGCGCCAACGCCTGGGGCTATTTCATCAATCCGCAGTGGCAGCAGGATCTCAATAATCCCAGCGCGCAGATTCTGAGTTACTTCCGCAACACCTACAACCTGGCTGATGACACGGCGGCGCGCGCCTTCATTCTCAATCGCTGGTCGCCGCCGAACAACCCGGCCGGTCCTTCGCTGAACACGTGGAGCGCCGATCTGCTCGCCATCACCGGCAAGGCGCCGTTCCCCTACGTCAACCAGGACGTGAACTGGTCGCTCTACTCACCGGTCGGTGATCGCATTGCGCCCCAAAGCTCTCAGTCGACCTACGGTGGTGTCACTCCCACCTACGAAGTGAGCATTCTCCTCACCCCGTTGGAAAATCTTTCGCTGCGATACCACTGGGCACATCAGGAGACTCACCAACAGTTTGTCCGCCAGATCATCCAGCCCAACACCAACGGTTTTCGGGCGGATGGACGGGTGAATTCCCTTGATGTCGCCAACCTTGCCCTGCAGGGCTTCGGGGACAACAGCCGGTTGAACAAGAGCGATGCCCAGCAGTTTGACGTCAGCTATCAATTGGAACTTGGCGGCACCAAGCACCAGATCGGCGCCGGTTATGAACGTTTCCGTCAATATTCACAGCTGACCACGGCGGCGCTCGATTTCAACAGGGCTGGCACCTACACCTACGGCAATGGCAACACTTACTCCGGGATCGCGATCTATCGCAATTACGACCCGTTTTCGGGTGATCCGGTGCCGAGCCTCTACGCCCTGCAATCCGGCCCAACCACGTTTGCGTTCGGCGGCCTGAACAAGAACGAGCAGTATTATCTCTCCTATCGTGGCAGCTTCTGGGAGGATCGCGTCAATGCGCTCTTTGGTGTCAACCGCTACGAAGTGGTCTTCCCCAAGCCGGCTGGCGGCAACGCGGACACGAACACGACCTACACCTACGGCGTCATTGCGGAGGTCGTGAAAGGCTTCTCCTTGTTCGCTTCGAAGTCCGAAGCGGTCCAGTTCACCAGCCAGGTTTCCGTGCTCGGGCCGGGTGTGTTGCCCAGTGACAATGTGCAGCCGCTCGCCAATGAGACGGACACTGGCTACGAGTTCGGTCTCAAAACGACTTGGAACGACAACGAATTAACCGGCACGCTTTCTTACTATCACAGTGAACGTGAAGGGGTGGTCGGTGGCGACGTGATCCGCACGACCACCGATCCGCGCAACACGATGGGCACCCAAGTGCAATTCTTCGTTAACGGTGGTCTCTACCGCTCGCGTGGTATTGATACGGATATCACCTGGACGCCGAACAATCGCTTCCAGGCGGTGTTCAATTACAACCGCTCCCTGGAAGCCAGCATCGTTTCGGATCCTTCGGTGAATCCCAATACTCCTGGGTCGCTGGACTACCAGAAAAAGTTCGGCCGCCCGCTTTCGCAATCGCCGAAGCATCGCATGAACATCGTGACCAAGTATAACTTTGACGAGGGCATGCTGAAGAATGTGAGCGTCGGTGCCGCGGTGCGTTACAACTCCACGTATTCGATCACCAATGCCACGCCCTATGATTTGTGGGCACCGGCCGCGACGATGGCCGATTTCTTCGTCTCATATCGTATGAAGATCGTGAACACGCCCACCGAGTTGAAGCTCAACGTCAATAACCTCACGGATTATCGCGACGATTACACGTGGGGCGACGGCCGCGTGATCTACGGCTCGGTCAAGTTCAGCTTCTGAGGCGGTTCTGCTGTCACTCCACTTGGTCCGCCCGACCGGGTGGAGTGGGGCACTGATTTCAAACTGCGGATTCGGTCTTTTCACCGGCCGAATCCGTCTTCTTTCTGTCATCTCTGAATCGAGGAAAATTCATAATCAAAACCGGCGGCGGGCTCGTGATGTGCGTGCTGTTGCTGTCGGCCCTGATCTGGGGCATGGCGGCCTACTTCCGGCCGGATATCTCGCGGCTTCCGGCCATGCCTTCGGCGGAGGAAGTGCGGCAGGCCCGGGCTTCGCTGGATGCCCTGCCCGATACGCAGCATCCGACCGTCATATGGCGGGATGTCGATTACGGTTCGGCTGATGCAGCCTGGCGTCCGCGGGAAGAAGCGCCGATGCTGCGCGAACTCGTGGCGTCCGGGCGGTTGCCCCCGGTCGACGAGCGCACCGGACCGGAACCGGTGGTGCTCGAAGGCGTGGATGGCACCGGCAACTACGGCGGCACCTGGTATCGGCTGGCGACCTCTGATGGCGACACGAGTGGCACCATCGCCACGCGTCTTTCCAACGCGACCCTCGTGCGCTGGTCGCCGACCGGGTATCCGATTGTGCCGCACCTGGCGAAGTTCTGGACGGTTTCAGAGGATCAACGGGTTTACACGTTCACTTTACGGCGCGGCGTGCGTTGGTCCGACGGCCATCCCTTCACGGCTGACGACATACTGTATTGGTGGCAATGGGAGGCGCTCTACTTCGACCAAAAGCCGGGGCTGATGGACGTCGGCGGCGAGCAGGGCCACGTCGAGAAAGTCGATGAGCTCACGGTGCGCTTTGTTTTTCCCAAGCCGAACAGTCTGTTTTTGGAGCGCTTGGCGGTCGCCTATCCGGTGGCTTACGCCCCCGAACATTATCTGCGGCAGTTTCACCCCGAGGTTGGCGATCAGGCGCTGATCGAACAAACGAAACGCGCGCTCAACCTGCCTAGTGCGCGGGCAGTCTACGATCGCATGGCGGAGACGTTCAACCCGGCCTGTCCGCGGATGTGGCCGTGGATTTACCGACATTACCGCGCCACGCCGCCGCAGACGTTTGTGCGTAATCCCTACTATTTCGCCGTCGATAGTGCAGGCCGCCAGCTGCCTTATCTGGACCGCGTGGTGATTGATGTGAAGGCGAAGAGCCTGCTCACCTCCGCGGCGTCGACCGGCGAGCTCTCCATGCAGGCGCGGTTCATTGATTTTCAGGATTACACCCTGTTGGCGTCGCAGGCCGCGCGTCATGGTTATCAACTCTACCATTGGTATTCCACGTCGCGCACCGCACTCACGATTTACCCGAATCTGAATCGTTTGATCGATCCGGTCCGCCCGGGGACGAAGTGGAAGCACCAGTTGATCAATGAGCGGGATTTTCGCCGGGCGCTCTCACTGGCCATTGACCGGCAGGCGATCATCGACGCCGTTTATTACGGGGTGGGTGAGCCCGCCCAAATCGCTCCGGGGCCGGCTTCGCCTTATCACCACGAAGCGTTGCTGAAGAGCCATGTGAACTACGAGCCCGCCGTCGCGAACGCGCTGCTCGACGGGCTTGGCTTGCAGCAGCGGGACGGCGAAGGGTTCCGTCTGGCCCCGGACGGCACTCGGTTGACGTTTTTTATTTCGATCACCGATGCGTTTCCGCCGGACGACACGTTCATGATCGCGGAGTATTGGAAACAGGTGGGCGTCCGCACCATCGTCCAGATTCACGCGCGCCCGTATTTTCAAACACAGCAGTCCACCTACGATTATGATTTCATCGGGTGGCTGAGCTTTGACGAGTTCATGCCGGCGATTGATCCGCGCCAGCTGGTGCCGACGAACCCCACCACGTTTTTCGCGCCGGGTTATGGCCAGTGGTTCTTCAACAACGGTTTGAATGACAGCCCGCAGGCCCGGTCGGCCAATAGCATCGAGCCTCCGCCGGGTAGTGACATTCGCCGGGCGATGGAGCTGGCCGCGGCGGCCGCAGTCGCGCCGACGCAACGGGAGCGCGTGGCCTTGTTTGAAGGCATATTTGATCTCAATGCCAGGAACGTATGGACGATTTCGGTCGCGACCACGCCGCCATACCCCGTCGTCGTCAAAGACGGATTCCGCAACGTGCCGCGTAAGGCAATCATCGGCTGGTTTCCGATGACTCCGGGCAACACCGGCGTGGAAACCTATTTTTGGGACGATCCGGATCGCGATCCCGCGGTTGTGGCCGATTTGCAGCGCAGTTTGGTCGAGCCCGCTTCGCTGCCGTTGATGGGGCCGGCCGGAAACGAGACATCGTCTGGCGGCGTCGGCCGATTGGTTCGCGGCTTGCTGTGGCTGGGCTCCGGGCTGGTCCTCGTGCTGACCGGACTGCGCCATCCGTTTATCTGGCGCCGGCTCGCCCTCATGGTGCCGACGCTGTTCTTCGTTTCGATCATCGTCTTTACCATCCTACAGTTGCCGCCGGGCGATTTTATCAGCTCGAAGGCCCTGCAACTGCAGATGCAGGGGGACAGCGGAGCGCTCACCCAGCTGGAGGATCTGAAGAAGACGTTTCGCTACGACCAGTCGCCCGTGCAGCGCTATTTGTATTGGACCGGTTTGAAATGGTTCACGACTTTCAAGGCGGAGGACACCGGATTGCTGCAGGGCAACCTGGGCCGTTCGATGGAAAAGATGCAAGCCGTGACCGACCTGATGGGCGACCGGCTGATGCTCACCTTTGTGGTTTCGCTCTTCACCATACTGCTGACATGGGCGGTGGCGTTGCCGATCGGCGTTTATTCGGCCGTGCGACAGTATTCAACCGGCGACTACGTGCTTACGTTCCTGGGTTTCCTCGGCATGTCCGTGCCGCCGTTCCTGCTCGCGCTCGTGTTGATGTATCTGAGCACCCAGTATCTCGGGATTAACATCTCCGGATTGTTCAGCCTGCGCTACGCCGCGCAGCCTTGGTGGGACTGGCCCAAGTTCATGGATTTGCTCCGGCACATCTGGGCGCCGGTGATCGTGCTGGGGGCGGGCAGCATCGCGGTGATGATCCGCGTGATGCGCGCCAACCTGCTGGACGAGTTGAAGAAGCCCTACGTGGTGGCGGCGCGGGCCAAGGGCGTGCGTCCGCTGAAACTGTTGTGGAAGTATCCGGTGCGTCTGGCGCTCAACCCGTTTGTTTCCGGCGTCGGCACGCTGTTTCCCCAGCTGGTTTCGGGCGGTGCCATCGTGGCGATCGTGCTGAGCCTGCCTACCGTGAGCCCGTTGTTGCTCAACGGGCTGATGAATCAGGACACCTACATGGCGGCGTCCCTGCTGATGGTGCTCAGCCTCCTCGGCGTGGTCGGCACCTTGGTGAGCGACCTGTTGTTGCTCTGGCTTGATCCGCGTATCCGGTTGACCGGAGGAAGCAAATGAGCGCGGAAAACGAACCGTCAACCGCGCCGGCGATGCTTTCGCCTTATGCCGTCATGTGGCGGCAGTTTACCCGGCATCGTCTGGGCATGGCGGCGTTGTTCATGCTGATCGTGCTGTATGTGTTGGCGGCGGGTTGTGAATTCTTTGCCCCCGTCACAAGCGCGTGGGGACGCTTGTCCTATTCCTATTGCCCGCCGCAATTGCCGCGCTTCTCCTTGCAGGACGGTTTTTATGTGCATCCGCTCACGCGCGTGGACAATCCGGTGACGTTTGCCCGGTATTACGTGGAGGATCGCGCGACGCGGGTGCCACTGGGATTTTTTGTCAAAGGCGAACCCTACCGGCTGTGGGGCATGGTTTCGTGGGACCGGCATTTTTTTGGCATCGACCGGACGCGGGCGGCGCCGGGTGCGACGTTTTATTTCCTCGGGGCCGACCGCTACGGGCGTGATATTTTCAGTCGGCTGATTTATGGCGCGCGCATCAGTCTGTCCGTGGGTGTCATTTCCATCGTCGTGATGTTTGTGCTGGGGCTGTCGATCGGCGCGGTCTCGGGCTACGCGGGCGGGCGCACCGATTCGTTCATTCAGCGGGTTATCGAAATCATCAACTCGCTGCCGCAACTGCCGCTGTGGCTGGCCTTGGGGGCGGTGCTGCCGGCGGAGTGGTCGCCCCTGACGGTGTATTTTTGCGTCACGCTGTTGTTGAGTCTGCTGGGTTGGACCGGCTTGGCTCGCGCGGTGCGCGGCAAGATTCTGGCGCTGCGCGAGGAAGACTACGCCATGGCCGCGCGCCTGCTCGGCGCGTCGCATTTTCGGGTGCTGTTCCGCCATCTCGTGCCCGGACTCGCCAGCCATATCATCGTTGTGCTGACGCTGACGGTCCCGGGCATGATTTTGGGCGAGACGGCGTTGAGTTTTCTGGGTTTGGGCTTGCGCCCCCCGATTGTGAGCTGGGGGGTGATGTTGCAGGACTGCATGAGTCTGCAAACCGTGGCCAATTATCCATGGCTGCTATCGCCGGTCTTGTTCATTATGCTCGCCATTCTCGCCTTTAACTTCGCCGGGGACGCCGCGCGCGATGCCGCAGATCCGCAATCACATCGCTGACCTCTGCGGGCAAATCGCAACTTCCCCATGGCCACATTGCAAAACACAGCAGCGCAAAACGCCGGCACTTCCGAAATCCTTTTGGAAGTGGACAGCCTGCGCACGGAATTTGCGACGGATGACGGCGTGGTCGCGGCCGTGGCGGGCGTGTCGTTTGGCGTGCCGCGAGGCCGGACCGTCGCGCTGGTGGGGGAGAGCGGCAGTGGCAAGAGCGTCACGGGATATTCCATCTTGCGGCTCGTGCAACCGCCGGGCCGGATCGCCGGCGGCCGCATTCGTTTACATTCTGCGCGACTGGGAGAAATCGACATCACGGCTTTGCGCGAGAACGATCCCTTGCTCTACAAATTGCGCGGCGGCTTGGTCAGCATGATCTTCCAGGAACCGATGACCGCGCTCTCGCCGGTGCATTCGGTCGGCGCGCAGATTTGCGAATCCATTTTGCTGCACCAGGAACGCGATAAATCCGCGGCCCGGGCCCAGGCGGTGGCGATGATGGAGAAGGTCGGCATCCCGGAGGCCGCGCGACGTTTCGATCATTATCCGCACGAGTTGTCGGGCGGGATGCGCCAACGCATCGTGATTGCGATGGCTCTGGTCTGCCGTCCCGAGTTGTTGATTGCCGATGAGCCAACCACGGCGCTGGACGTCACCATCCAGGCGCAGGTGTTGGGCCTGATTCGCGCCCTGCAGCGCGAGATCGGCTGTTCGGTGCTCATGGTGACGCATGATTTTGGCGTCGTGGCTCAGATGGCCGACGACGTGGTGGTGATGAAACACGGCCGGATCGTCGAACAAGGTCCTGTGCGGACAGTCTTGAAGAACCCGCAGCATGCTTACACCCGGGCTTTGCTTGATGCCCTGCCAAGCCGGAGGCACCACGCGACATGAAGCCGGATGAACCAACGTCTTTGCTGGAGGTTAAAGGGCTGCGCAAATGGTTCCCGGTGGGCAAACGTGGCTGGGGCCGGTCACCAGCCAGCGTGGTGAAGGGCGTGGACGACGTCAGCTTCACGCTCCAGGCCGGCGAAACGCTGGGGCTGGTGGGCGAAAGCGGATCGGGCAAGACAACGACGGCGCGCTGCGTCATGCGGGCGATCGAACCCACGGCCGGGGAAGTGCGCTTCCGGCTGCCTGACGGGCAATGGGTTGATCTGACTCGTTTGCCGGAGCGCCGCTTGAAACCGGTGCGCCAGCACATGCAGATGGTTTTTCAAGATCCGTATTCTTCGTTGAATCCGCGCATGACGGTCGGCGACATCGTGGCCGAACCGTTGCTGCTCCACCATCTGGCCGGACGCAAGGAACGCGAGGATCAGGTCGTCGCCATGCTCGAGCGGGTGGGGTTGCGCGCGGATCATCGGCTGCGTTACCCGCACGCCTTCAGCGGCGGCCAACGGCAGCGCATCAGCATCGCCCGCGCGCTCATCATGCGCCCGTCATTGATTGTGTGCGACGAGGCGACCTCGGCGCTCGACGTTTCCGTTCAGGCCCAGGTGCTCGACCTGCTCAAGGAACTGCAGCGCGACTTCAATCTCACCTACCTGTTCGTGGCCCATAATCTCGACGTCGTGCGCAACTTCTGCGACCGCGTGGCTGTGATGCGTCGCGGCCGGATCGTCGAATTGGCGGAAACGTCCCGCCTTTTTGCCGCGCCGCAGCATCCCTACACCCGCTTGCTCCTGTCGGCGATTCCATCGCCCGACCCGGATGTGCCCATGAATTTTGAAGTGGCGGATGAACTCGCGCGGTTGGATACGGCGGCCGACGCGTCGTCCGCCGCCGGGGATGCCTGAGGTCTCAGATCCGGCGGTCGCAGGTTGGCAAGCGATGGGGAGGCGGGTTGCAGTAGTCGTGGCCGCTCCTGCGTTGACAGCTTGAGGCGGTCGGGCACCTTTCGGCCTTTCATCCTATGACCGACAAGTCCCTCCCATTCACCAAGGAACAACTCGAAGCGATCGCCGCGCAAGTGCCGACGCCGTTTCACGTTTATGATGAAGTGGCGATGCGTAAAAACGCCCGCGCGTTTTATGAGGCGTTTTCGTGGGTGCCCGGCGGCTTTGTAAATTACTACGCCGTAAAAGCGCTGCCGAATCCGCATGTGTTGGAGCCGTTGAAGCAGGAAGGCATGGGCGGCGATTGCTCCTCGCTGGCCGAACTCAAGCTGTGCACCGCTGTCGGCATCACCGGTGACAAGATTGTTTTCACCTCGAATGACACGCCTGCTTCCGAATACGTCGAGGCCGCCCGGCTTGGTGCGATCATCAACCTCGATGACATCAGCCACATCGCGTTTCTTGAAAAGGCGCTTGGCGGTCAGTTGCCGGCGATGCTCTGCTTCCGCTACAACCCGGGCCCGCTCAAGGCCGGCAATGTGATCATCGGCAAACCCGAGGAGGCGAAGTATGGTTTCACGCGCGAGCAACTGTTCGAAGGCTACCGCATTTTGAAGGAGAAGGGCGTGCAGCGTTTCGGCCTGCACACGATGGTCGCGTCGAATGAACTCAATCCCGATTACTTCGTCGAGACGGCCCAGATGCTATTTGATCTCGTGGTGGAATTGAACCGCGAACTCGGCATCCGTTTCGAATTTCTGAATCTCGGCGGCGGCATCGGCATTCCTTACAGGCCTGAGCAAACCGCGGTCGATCTCGCCTACGTCGGCCGGAAAATCAAGGAGGCCTACGACAAGAGCATCGTGGCCAAGGGCCTCGGACCGATTCGGATCGCGATGGAATGCGGCCGCATGGTCACCGGCCCTTACGGCTACCTTGTTTCCCACGTGCTGCACAAGAAGGCCATTTACAAAAACTATGTCGGCCTCGATGCCTGCATGGCCAATCTCATGCGCCCTGGCATGTATGGGTCCTATCACCACATTTCGGTGCCCGGAAAAGAAAACGGCCCGCGCAAGGTCTATGACGTCACGGGTTCACTCTGCGAAAATAACGACAAGTTTGCAATCGATCGCGAGATTCCAGATCCGGCCGTCGGCGACCTTGTGGTGATTCACGACACCGGCGCACACGGCCACTCGATGGGCTTCAACTACAATGGCAAGCTGCGCAGCGCCGAAGTCCTCTGGCAGGGCGAGGGCAGGTGGAAGCTGATCCGCCGGGCCGAAACCTACGTTGATCACTTCGCCACCCTCGATTATCCCGGGCTGAGTTGAAATCCTCAGACTGTTTTCGGAACTCGTTTGCAACAAAGGTTCTCGGAAATTTGGGTTTGAGTTAAACTAGGGTATTCACTTTAGGTGGCGTCGTTGAATTCAACGACGCCACAACCTGATCCGGCGCCCCATCGCGACAACCCGGCTGCGCGCCAGTCGGTCGCACCTGTATCAGGCCAAGGATTTGTGCAACCGCACCATGACTCGATTTCCGAGTCGCGCCCGCCGTTTCCGCTCTTTGTTGACGAGGTGCAGCCGCCGCCGGCGCAATACGGCCGGGACAGCTACACCACCCGTCCTCCCTGGATGGCGCAGCAGCAGACATTGCTCAACGGTCAGAATCTGACGGCAACTTACGCGGTGGATGGTGCTTCGCTTTCGCCCTTTCCCGTGGCGCCGACGCCAATTGGTGACGCCGACAACACGACGGTGATTCAAGCGGCGCCGACGATTGACGCACGGGAAGTGGCGCAAGGCGTGGCGGTGGCCGCCGGATTGTCCGTGGCGGCTCCCCGGCGCCGATCCGGCGGCTCGGGCTTGTTCACGCTGCTGTTCATCCTGTTTGCCAAGGGCGTGCCCCTGATGTTCGTGCTCGGCGCGGGTTTTTATACTTACAGTTATTTCTTCGGCACACCTCCGCTGGTGCAAAAGATGATGCGCAAGATCAACGGCGAGACCGGACCGGCGGGCGAGGAGGCCGCGCCAAAGTCCCGGGCCGGTCAAATGATGCAACAGACGCGCGATGTCGTTTCCGCCAACGACGCGCGTATCAATTTTGCCAATGCGCTCGCGGCGGGCGATGTCGATCTCGATGCCTTGGGCGAGCCCCAGGCGGCTGATCCGAATGCGCTCGTCGCGCAGGTTTCCGCCGCCGTGGCGAGTGCCACGGCTGAGCAAGCCGTCGACGCGGAAGGCACTCCAAGTGCGCCGCGTCGCGTGCGCAACGCACCACCTTCATACGATGTCAGCCAGGTCATTCCCGGCCGGCTGGATCTGCCGTCGCCGGTCCCGCCGTCGGTCGCATTCATCATTTGGGTGGATCGCGCGCGCATCTCCGGTCTGCGCGCCGGTGAATCGAGCAAGATCATCGTGAACGACCTCACGGTTGAGCCGGAACAAATCCTCGATCACTCGCAAGGCATTGTGGTGGAGAGCGTGGATCCGGCGACGTCAACCGTCCGCTTCCGCGATCGCAACGGCGCGATCATCGGCAAGCGCTTCTGAGTTGACCGCTCGCCCGCGACGTCGGCCTGCCGATTGCAGCGAGGTGATGGAACTTGGGCAGGGCGGCTGGTGATCTCGCGCAGGCAGACTAGGTGAGCCGTTGTGCCTGAATGGCGCGATGCATTGCGGGATCGCAAGGACTTGTGTAAGAAACTGGAAGTCATACCTATGAAGCCCCGCCTTTGGAGTAGAGACTGGGAAAAACTCATGCCGACTGCTCACATAACTCATACCGACGAACTTACAGCCATAGGTTAAGACTCATACCGACGACGTTACACGCGTAATAGCTGGGTGTATCCGGTTGAATGTGGATTGCAATGGACTCGATCAGTCTTGAATGGCATCCCGAGCTGCCGCCGCTCGACGCTGCGCTTGAAAATGCCAAGGTCACCGGTGGGTGGTGAATCCCTCGTGCTGTCGATGATTCGGGAAGGTGGGGAAGTGCCTTGGCGAATCCCGGTTCCGTCCATCGTTTACAACGACTGGAGCAGTTGGCGCAGCGTGGGACCTACCTGACGCAGCTCTTCCAAGTGAATGGCCGATAGTTTTTCGATGACTGTTTCGCCTTTGCGGGTGAGATGGATCTCCACTTGTCGACGGTCGTGGGCCGAGGGTTTGCGACGCACGAACCGCGCGCTTTCCAACCGATCGACCAAGCCGACCGCACTGTGGTGCCGGAGTTGCAGGCTCTCCGCGAGTTCCGCGATCGAGGCGAAGTCGCGGTCTGGGGCTCCTTTGATGGCGAGCAGGCCCTGATGTTGTTGAGGAGTGAGTCCCGCGTCGCGAGCCGCGTCTTGGCTGAAGTGGACAAAACGCCGCAGTGTGTGGCGAATGGCCGCCAGCGATTCGTAATGTGACTTGGTCAGGGTGGGTGGCGGCATGGTTTGTCTTGGACGGGAATGAACTTGCTTTATATCGCACTACGATACAACACCAATCGCTTTGCCCATGGAATCGAGTTTCCCCACCCGTTCGCCAAGCCTCCCTTCGCGCCCCGCCAGCCTGGGCGATTTCACCCTCAGCCGCAGGGTGTTGCTGCTCTGCGCGCTGGCCGCGCCGATTGGGTGTGTCGCGGCCTTGGTGGCCAAGGCGCTGCTCTGGTTGATTGCCGTGTTCACGAACGCGGCGTTCTTCCTGCGGTTCTCCGCCGAACCGGTGGCCTTGACCGGCCATGACTTCGGCTGGTGGGGCGTGGTTGTGCCGGTGCTGGGCGGATTGGTCATCGGATTCATGGCCCGTTACGGCTCGGAGAAGATTCGCGGCCACGGGATACCGGAGGCGTTGGAGGCAATCCTGCTCGGACGCAGCCTGATGAACCCACGGGTGGCGGTGCTGAAGCCCTTGTCCTCGGCGATCTGCATTGGCTCCGGTGGTCCGTTTGGCGCGGAAGGCCCGATCATCGTGACCGGCGGCGCGTTTGGGTCGGTGTTCGCGCAATTGTTTCATCTCACCTCGGCGGAACGAAAAACCCTGCTCGTGGCCGGCGCGGCGGCCGGCATGACGGCCATCTTTGCGACGCCCATCGCCGCGGTGCTGCTGGCGGTCGAGTTGCTGCTGTTCGAATGGAAGCCCCGCAGCCTCATACCCGTGAGCGTGGCGGCCGTGGTCGCGTTGATGATACGCCAGCCTTTGCTGGGAACGGGGCCGATATTTCCCGTCATGTCTCATGGTCCCGTGGGGGCCGCCGGGCTGGCCGGTGCGCTGTTGGTCGGCGTGGTCATCGGCCTGGCGGCGACCTTGCTCACCAAGCTGGTGTATGCGTGTGAGGATGGATTTTCCAAGCTGCGGCTGCACTGGATGTGGTGGCCCGCGGTGGCCGGTGTATTCGTCGGCTTGGGCGGTTTGATTGACCCGCGCGTGCTGGGCGTGGGCTATGAAACGATCCATGCGCTGATGCGCGGCGAGGTCGTAGGCGCTGCACTGGTCGGGTTGATCTTGGCCAAGAGCATCGTGTGGGCAATCGCCCTGGGGTCGGGCACCTCCGGCGGCATTCTGGCGCCGCTGCTGATGGTGGGCGGGGCGGTCGGGTCATTGCTCGCGGTTCTGGCGGGTGCGCCGGATGTCGGATTGTGGGCCATGATCGGGATGGCGGCGATGATGGGCGGGACGATGGGGGCGCCGTTGACCGGGGCGTTGTTCTTGTTGGAGCTGACCCACGATCTCCAGATCCTGCCGGCGCTCTTGGTCGCGACGGTGGCCTCGCTCTGCATCACGGTTCTCCTGCTGAAGCGATCCGTGCTCACCGAAAAACTTGCGCGGCGCGGACAACATGTCGCCCGCGAATATGCGGTCGATGTGTTTACCCTGACACGGGTCGAGGAGGTGATGGATCGGAATCCGCCAGTGGCATCGGCCCACGAAACGGTGGCGGAACTCATGGTAAAAATCACTCAACCCGGTTCGAATTTGGGGCGGCGGCAGGCTGTGCTCGTCGAACAGGACGGACGTCTGGTTGGAATCGTAACCCGCAGCGACTTGCTGCGGGTGCAGCGGAGCGATCCTGCGGGCAAGGTGCCATTGAGCGATGCAGCCACGCGCAAGCCAATCACGGTCTTTGCCGACGAAACGCTCGGGCAGGCGACGGATCGAATGTTGCAGGCCGACGTCGGGCGTTTGCCGGTGGTGGCTCGCAACGCTCCGCACGTCATCGTCGGTTACCTGGGCCGCTCCGAGATTCTCATGGCCCGTCGCCGCTGGCACGACGAGGAGGAGCGGCGTGAACGCGGGTTGGGCGCCGCGCAGGTGTCAGGGTAGTCCGCAGGCATTAGCAAACTCGCGATTGGTTTTCACGGGGTTCCATTGCCCGTGCCAAAATCGCCTCGGCGTGCAAGGTCAAGGTATCGAACAAGGGCAGCGCGCTGTCGTCCGTCTTGATCAGCATGCCGAGCTCGGTGCATCCCAGGATGACCGCCTCGGCGCCATCGCCGGCGAGTTGCGCGAGCATCCGGCGCGCGTGTTCCTGCGAGGCGGTTTCGACGCGACCGTGGGAAAGCTCTTCCCAAACGATGCGATCGAGTTCGCGGCGATACTCTGGAGGAGGGATCATGGTTTCGATGCCTTGCTCGCGGAAATGCCGTTGGAAAAAACCGCCCTCCATCGTGGGGCGCGTGCCAAGAAGGGCGACACGGTGTTTTTGAGCGCGTCGCAGCGCCAAGGCCGTGGCCTCCATGATGGTGAGCACGGGCAGGGCCGCGCGATCGCGGAGATGGTCCCACGCGTTGTGCGGCGTGTTGGCCAGGATGGCGGCAAAGTCGGCGCCAGCCTCTCGCAAGCGGGTGATGGCATCGGCCAGATGATCGGCGACGCGGGGCCAGTCGTCCTTTTCAAAGCAATCCACCAAGTCCTGGAGGTTGAGGCTGGTGAGGACGATCCGCGGGAACCGCAGGCCCCCAGCCTGCTCGTTGAAGCGACGGCAGAGGAGCTGGTAGTAGTGGACCGTTGATTCAGGACTGAGTCCGCCAACGAGACCGATGACACGGTGCTGGGTGGGAAGCATCATGAGTGATTGGTGGCGCGATGATTTTGGTTCGGGTTGTCATCTTCCAGTTTGCATTCATCGACGGGGTCTTCTTCATCGAACAAATGAGCGTAGCAGGGAGGACTGGCGAAGCCGGCGTCCTCCTCGAATTCATGGCAGCATGAACCTCGAATCGTGTAGCAGTTGTCGCAGATTGGAATCCCGCCGATTCGCTGGGCGACGGGCGCGCCGCAATGGACGCATTCAACCGGGGAGGATTTCCGCTCAGACGACGAGGCCATGCGCCCAACGTGCTCGCGGTTGCGGACCTGTCAACGGATGCCTGCGGAAAGCGACGGCTCATCCGGTTCAAGGCGTGCAGGCTTGCGTTGAGGAGGGAGAGGTGAGTTCAAGGACCCTCGGGAAAAGGATGCTGTTTTCCTTGTGCACATGGCGGTGGAGATCGGCCTCAAACGCGGCGAGTCCGGCGAGCAGCGCCCGATGGGTGTTGCAGCATGGGTTCTCGGTAGAGAAGTCGTCCGTCAGTTCGCGCAGGTGGTTGATGGCTCGGCCGGCGTCGTCATGTTCGAGCTCCATTTGCCGAATGGGTGTGGCGATCATGCTGCGGGCGCAGGAGCCCTCGGTTTCGGTTTCGATACGCCTGACCAAAGGGAAGAGCGCAACTTCCTCTTTTTCCATATGGTCGAACATTTCTTCGGCCAAGTTACGGGTGCTGGCCGAGACTTCGAACAGTCGGGGATCGTATGAGCCATGCTTGGCCGCGACGCGATCCGCCATTTCAACCAAACGCGGAAGCTCGACCTTGGTGTAGGCGTGGTGTGTGTTCTCGATGTGATCGGCGAGCTGCGTGAGCGTCATGCCAGCTGCGTCAATTTCGACCGGAGAGTCGCCCAGCGCGTCAGCCGCGCTTTGCAACAAAACCAACGTGGTGGCAGTGTCCAAGCCTCGTTGAGCACACGCTTGCACGAGCGTTTGTTTGCCTTTGCAGCAATAATCTATGCCGAGGTGCTCGAACAGGCGGGCCAACCCAGGTTGCGCGGCAACGATGGCTCCGACAGTGGTTTCACGAGTGAAGGAAAGGGTGGTGCTCATGCCACGACTTTAGCGCGACTTCACCGTGAATGCCTTGAGCTGCATCAAGACATGTGAAGTTTAATGCATCTTATCCGGTCGTCGATCGGGCGTGCAGCGCGATAATCTGGCGCAAACGCTGGCCGATGGTCTCGGCGGCGAGAACCATGTCCTCCGCTTCATTCGCGGGTAGCCAGATGCGGCAGTGTCTGCACCACAGCCCCAGCCATGCTTCGAAGTGTTTTTCTTCCAACCCGAGTGGCACATGCTTGAACGGCATTGGTCCCGAGTAGCGCGCGGGGCCGCCGGTTACTCCTGACCAGAAGTCCGCGATCTTTTCGAGATGCGCGGGCCAGTCCTCAATGTGCGCGGCGAAGACCGGGCCGATGACTTGGTGCTGGCGCACGTCGGCGTAAAAGTGCCTGAGCAAGCCCATGAGGGCGGGACGACCGCCGATACGATCGAACAGGGAGGCGGGACGCGATGACGATGAGAGGGACATGAGATGAGCTTAGGGTTCACCGAGGTTGCGATGGAGCATGGCACTCAGCGCGGTGTTATTATGCGCCGTGATGGCTTTGGCGGCCACAGTGATAAGTTTTTGATCGCGCAACCGGCCGAGTGTGCGGGAAAGCGTCTCGCTGCTGGTGCCAAGCTCGGCGGCGAGTTCGCGCTTGGTGCCCGGCAGCTTGATGACTGAGTCCGACGAGGCGCGGCTGTGTTTCACGAGCCAGTTGAGCAGGCGGGTCTCCACGTCCTTCAAGGTCAGGTCGTCGAGCATGCCCACCAGCACGCGCAGGTGCGTGCTCATCGAGCCGAGCATGCGCAGCGCGAGATCGGGCCGCCGGCCGATGAGGTCGAGCAAGGGTTGCTTGGGCAGGAGCAGCACCGAGCTGGCTTGGATGGCACGGGCGTTGGCCGGGTAGCCGGTGGGCGAGGACAACGCGGCCTCGGCGAACGACTCGCCGGCGCGAAAGATGTGGATCACCTGTTCCTTGCCGGCGGCGCTGACGCGGTGGACGTTGATCGCGCCGGTGCGGACGAGATAGCAGCCGTGCGCGGGTTCGCCTTCGTGAAACAAATATTCACCGCGTGCGAGTTGCAGCAGCCGGGTGAAACCGGCGATTTCCTCCAAGTCCGGTCCGGGCACATTGCCGAACAACTGGCTGGAACGCAGCGTGCCCATGAGGGCGGTCAGCTTCAAATCAGACGGGCGAAGGTTCGACGACATGGCGGCAGCCTAGCAGATTGCGCGGCGGATGCGAACTCAAGGGGCGAAGAGCGGGTAGCCGCCGAGCCGCAGACTGGCGCCGGCCACGGTGAACAACACCGCCAGCACGGTGACGCCGATGATGTGCGCGCCCATCACCGGCAGGTTGTCATCGCGCAGGCGCGGGATGACGCGGAGCTTGGCGTGCAGGGCGAGCGCGACGGTCAGGGCGAGAAACACGAGCTTGGCCTGCACGACGCGGGCGGCGCCCGTTTCGCCCAACCAAGTGGCAGGCGAGCCGCCGAGAATCCGATGCGCCAAGGCGAAACCGGTCAGCACTTGCAACACCAGCGCCGGCATGCCGATGCGTTCATAGGCGCGTTCGAACTCGCGGATGAGCGCGGCCTTTTTCTCGCGCAGTGCCCGCGGCAGGATGCGGACGGCCAGCACGAGATGCCCGCCGACCCAGACGCAGGCGCCGAGGATGTGCAGGCAAAGCAGCAGGTAATAGGCAGGCATGATTTCACTCGCGTTGGAAGCGCACCCGCCAGGCGCCGTCCGGCTGATGCTCGACCGTTGAATTGAAGCCATCGCCGCGGAGCAGTTCGATGAGCGGCGAGGGCAGAAACGGGGCGACGACCGTGAGGGTTTCACTCTCCTTCAGCGTGGCGACGCGACTGCGGATGACGGGCAGCGGCTCTTCGCCGCGTGCGAGGAGCGGGCGAATGTCAATGAGGTTGGAATGGGCGGCAGGCATGGGGGAATCAGAGGGTGTATTCGAGTTGCAACCACAGTTTACGCACGTCGGGCGTGGTCAAACTGCCGGCGAAGTAGGCTGTCTTGACCAAGGCTGACAGGTGGTCGGAAAGTCGGCGGGAGAGCTGCAAATCGAATTCATCGCCGTAATCAGCGCCTGAGCGACTAGCGGTGAATTGATGATAGAAGCCCAGCAGGTTGATTTGCGCCGGCAGTTTGGCCGAGACCTTCAGGTAGGTGTCGCGCAGGCCGTCGGCCGGTGTCGTGAGAAACACATCGGCCCACCCATTGAACGCATGCAAGGTGGCCAGCGGCGTGCGAAAGCTGCCGCCGCTGCCCGCGCCGAGGGTCTCGTGCCCGAGGGCGAGCAAACCGGGCGAGCCGCTGATTCCGATCTCGAGCGCGTAATAATCCGCCGAGTAGCGCAGCGGGCTGGCGCCGAAATCACGTTGGGTGGCGTATTCCGCCCGATACAAGAGCTTTGCTTTTTCGGATAAAACCCTCGTGCCCTCATAACTCGCGCCGTAGGTCGCGCACGAGTTGCCGGCGGCTGGTCCTTCGAAATCAAGCAGGTAGGCGTAGCCGGTGAGATTCCGGTGACGAATGTTCAGCAGGTGCGAGTCCGAGTCCCAACGGCCCTGCGGGTGATCGCGTCCGAAGACGCGATTGGCACGCCGCAGCCACGCGTAGTGAACGGTGGTGTTATCGAGGCTCTTGTTTTGCAAGGAGACCGCATCGAAGGTTTGCATGTTTTGCCGCCAACCCACGTCGCCGACGAAGCGGGCGCTGTCGAGGACGAGACGCTGTCGGCCGAGGGTGATTGTGGTATCTCGATGATTCCATCCTGCCCAGGCTTGATTTAGCTCCGTGGTTTCCGGATCGGCCACCACGGTGCGGCCCGCGCCGGCAGAATTGAGACCGGCTTGGTTATAGGCAGCGCCATCGGCCGCGACGATGTTTTCAGCCTCGATGGAAAAAGTGAACCCCTGCTCGAAGGTGGCGATCAATCCAAGTCGGGTGCGAAGCGTCAGTGCCGCGGAATCGCGCAGACCGGTTTGCGCGGCGTCCTCATGACGCAGCCGGATGTTCAAAGTCGGCTTGACCACCGGCTCAGTTGGGGCGGCGGACAACGCCACCGCGGCCAGCAACAGGGGCGGCAATCGGAATGGGTTCACGGCGATGCCTCGATCTGGGCCACGGCCGCGGCGGTCTCGTCGAGGCCGCCCTGTAGGCCGTTGCGTTGATGCACGATCTCGCCCTCGCGATTGAGCACGGTGATGAGATTGGAGTGCGAGAACATGCCGTTGGTTTCCTGGCGGTATTTCACGCCGAGCAGGGCGGCGAGTTCGCTGACGGCGTCCGCGTTGCCGTGGAGCAGCTGCCATTGCGGACCGAGCGCGCGTTCGTCGCGGTATTTGGCCAAGGCTTCCGGGGTATCCCGCTCGGTGTCGAAGGAGACGAGCACAAAGGCGACATCATCGCGGATCTCGGCCGGCAAGGAGTCGCGGATGCGCGTCATGTCGCCGACGAGCAACGGGCACGCGTAACCGCACGAGGCGAAGAACATCGTCAGGACCACGGGTCTGCCGCGGAATTCGGCCAAGGTGACGCTCTCGTTGCGATCATTGGTGAAGGCGGCTTCGAGCTGATAGAGCGAAAGCGCGGAGAGCGGTTCGCCGGCGGCCGCCTCGGCGCAGCAGGATGGCTTTTCGGCCCGAACGGTTGCGGCCAACAGGCCGAAGACAAAAAGAAGTATGCGTGAATGAGTCATGGTGAACTTTGGCTGGGGGTTTCGACGTCGCGCGCACAGCGGAAACCGAGCGAGCTGGTGGTGTTGTTGGCACGGAGCGAACTGCGAAGGGCGCTGCGCATGAAGGCTGCATAATCGCTGGTGTCGCGCGCGCCGACAGAGCCGGCGGAGCAGAACAGGTTGCGTTCGAGGCTGCTGTCGCCGCGCGATTCGCCGGTGACCATGGCGGTGTTGAAATCCGACACCCATTCCCATACGTAACCGAACAGGGCGCGCACGCCGAGATGGTTGGTCCGGGCGTCGGTGGTGGTCGGGATTACTTGCGGCGTGGGCCGGGCCAGCCAGCGGTAGATGTCGCCGTTGAGTTCGGTGTCGTCGCGCCCGTCCGGCGTGGTGTAACCAACTGCAGCGGCACGTTCCCATTCGGCGGTGGTTGGGAGTCGTTTGCCGAGCCAACGGGCGTAGGCGCGCGCGGCAAACCACGACACATGCACGACAGGGGAATCAGGCGGGGCGAGCGGACCCAATTCCAATTCGCCGGCCCAGTGCTTCAGGTAGGATTCATCCGCAAACAGCGGGCTCACATTGGAGCGTCGCCATTTGGGATTGGCCTGCACGAAGGCGAGAAACTCGCCGTTGGTGACGGGTTGTTCATCCAAACAAAACGCCGGCACGGCGATGGTCACGGGGTCGGCAGGACTGGTGAACAGCGGGACGTAGTTGCCGGCGGGGATCTCAATCATGCCGGTGGGGGCGGCATGATTGAGGCCAGCGCCCAGCAACCCAAGGGCGCTGATTAGGAACGCCCGGCGGAAAGAAAGACGAATGCGCCGGGTTCTCGATGGGCACAGGGACGTGCCCATCCACCTTTCGATCCGCGGGTGGACGCGCACGTCCCGGTGCGCGTCGCGCTGTTCGTCTTTCGCCATCATTTGATCAGCGTTTCTCAGTTGGTTTCGCTCTTCACGCGGCGCACATCGTCGGTCGTGACGCTGCCGCCGTCATTGCCCCATTCGTTGAGGATGTAGGTCACGACATCGGCGACTTGCTCGTCGTTGAGCTGCGATTGCGCGGGCATGGCGCTGTTGAAGGTTTCGCCATTGACCGTCACGGGGCCGGTCAGACCTTTCATCACGATACGGATGGCGCGGTCCTTGTCGGCGAGGAGGTAGTCGGACTTGGCGAGCGGCGGGAATACCTTGGGCATGCCCTTGCCATCGGGCAGGTGACAGGCGAAGCAGACTTGCATGTAAACCCGCTTGCCGCGCTCCATCTGCACTTCCTTGGTGAGGCTGGCGATGGCCGGGTTGTTTTTGATTTCGGCGGCGATCTTTTTCTCCAACTCGGCCTCGCGCTTTTGCGCGGCGGTGCCGGCCTCGGCTTGGTCGCCGAGATAGATGGCGTCGATTTCCTTGCCGGAATAAACCACGCGATCGCTGGGACCGGAGACTTTCAACATGCCGAGGGTGCCTTTGTTGAAGGCGCGGGACAAGGCATGGTCCACGAGGATGAACGTGCCGGGGGCCTCGACCTTGAAATCCATGACGCTGGCGCCACCGGCAGGGACGAGGGTGGTTTGGATGTTGTGTTGCGGCGTGCTGAAACTCGCCTCAGGATAAACAGTGTCGAAGATTTCACCGATGACGTGAAATGATGAGGTGAGGTTGGGACCACCGACGCCGAAGTAGAGGCGCACGGTTTCGCCGACGTTGGCGGTCAGGGCGTTGTCGCCGACGAGTGCGCCGACCGAGCCGTTGAGCAGCACGTAGGTCGGGTGCTCGTCGATCGACTTGGCCATGTCGAAGGTTTGCAGGCCGGGTTCGCCATAGCGGCCTTGGGTATAGAAATCGCCTTGCATCACGTAATATTCGCGATCGACCGGCGGCAGTCCCTCCGCGGGCTCAACGAGGATGAGGCCATACATGCCGTTGCCGACGTGCATGGGCACGGGCGCGGTCGCGCAGTGGTAAACGAAGAGGCCGGGGTTGAGCGCCTTGAACGTGAAGCGCGAACTGTGGCCCGGCGCGGTGAACGACGAGGTGGCGCCGCCGCCCGGACCGGTGACCGCGTGCAGGTCGATGTTGTGCGGGAGCTTGGACGACGGGTGATTGTTGAGGTGAAACTCAACGACGTCGCCCTCGCGGATGCGGATGAACGAACCGGGCACGGTGCCGCCGAAGGTCCAGAATGTGTAGGTGGCGCCGTCGGCGATGCGCGACTCGACTTCGCGCACCTCGAGGTGCACGACGACGCGCGCGGCGTGCTTGCGCGTGATGGGCGGCGGCACATGCGGCGGCGCGGTGAGCACGGCGGTTTCCACCGGCATGGCGAGAACCGCCGGCGGAAGGTCAACCGGACCCTCCACTTCGCCGACCGGTTCGCTGGCAATGAGCGCTTGTCCGGAGAACAGTGCCGCGCACAGCAGGCCGGCCAATGGGATTGATGGGGATGTTTTCATCTTGATGGGATTTGGGTTGATGGGGTGAGTTTAACGCGATTCAGGGGTGAAAGCGTTGATCTTGATCAAGATTCCTCGAATTTTAGGGAAGCAGGCCCGCCCATGCAATGCTGGTGGTGAGCAGGAACAGCAGCCCGAAGCAGGCTTCGCCGATGCCGATCCTGCGGGCCGGCCAATCCGGCGCGAGCGCGGGCACGAGCAGCAGCACGCGCAGGGCCGCCAAAGTTATCAAGAGCACTGCGATCCACGGAACGGCAGCTGTTGCGGCCAGTGTGAGCAACGCGGCCAAGGTCAATGCCGTGACGCTGACGGCGGGCGCGGTGCTGACCGCATGGCCTTTGCGCCGGCGCAGATAGGTGCGGATGATCAGCACCGTGGGCAGACTGCGGGCGAGCATCAAAACGCAAAGGGCCAGGGCGGTTTGATCAGGCAATCCCGCCTGCGCGGCCATCGCGGCGGGCAGAAAGGCGAATACGCCGCACGCCGCGAGTTCGGCCTGCGTGGCACGGGATTCGTTTTGACTGTCCCAATAGAGAAACAATCCGCCCAAGGGCAGGGTAGGAATCAGCCAACGCAGGGGAGCCCATCCCGCCAATATGACGGCGGCGGCCAAGCCGCCCAGGGCGCAAAAGCCGAGCAACGTCACTGCTCGGGCGGACGCCGGGTCGCGGCGCGTGGCCAAGCGTTTGAGCGGGCGTCGCAGGAAAAATGCCGCGATGGCCGATACCGCCAGTGCGCCGCCCGCCGGTGAGAAAGCGACGAACAGGCCCAACGAAATCGGCTCAAGGGCGAGCGACCAAGAGCCGTGCTCCTTGGGCAGAAACACGCTTGGGGATCTGGTGGTTGAAAAGACCGCGATGGCGGAGGCACTCATGCCGCCATCATGAAACGACGGCTGGCGCGTGACCTTGATTGCGGTCAAGTTTTCGGGAAAAATAGCTACGGCGTTTCAGGCAATGCCGTGGACGAGGACACTGACATTTCCTGGGCACCGACCTCGCGGCGCCATGCCAGGAGTTCTTGATAAAGCGAGGCGGCCAATTCGGGTTGGGTGAGGGAGCGATCCTTGGTTTCGCTTGGGTCGCTGATGACGTTGTAGAGTTCAAAGCGCGGGCCGCGGTCGAGGAGTTCGCCTTCGTGCCAGGCGATGAGTTTGTAATCACCTTTGCGAATGGCGCTCGAGGGCCGGCCGCCGAAATGATGGTAGTGCGGGTAATGCCAATACAGGGCGGCGCGCGGCAGTTGTTCGCTTTCGCCGCGCAGGAGCGGCAGCAGGCTGGTGCCATCGGCGTAGTCGGGGCGATAGGGCACGCCGGCGATTTCCATGATGGTGGAAAACCAGTCGTGCATGATGACCGGTTCGTTGCTGACCCGGCCGGGCGCGATGACGCCGGGCCAGCGCACGGCCATGGGCACGCGGATGCCGCCTTCGTAGAGCGTGGATTTGCCGGCGCGCAGCGGGGCCTGACTTTGCAAGGCGGCGTAGTTGCCGTTGTCGGAGGTGAAGATGACGATCGTGTTTTCCTCGAGGCCGAGACGCTTGAGCGTTTCGAGGATGCGGCCGATGCCGCGGTCCATGCGCTCGATCATCGCGCCCATGATCGGGTTGTGTTCGGGCTGATCGGCGCCGGGTTTGCGGCGATATTTTTCGATGAGCGATTCCTCCTCGTAGAGCGGCCGGTGCACGACGTTGTGCGGCACGTAACAGAAGAACGGCCGGTCTCGGTTGGCCTCGATGAAGCGGATGGCGCGGTCGGTGATCGCTTCGGCGGAATGGGCGTCGGGCGGCGGAGGCTCGAGATCGTCGACGGGTTTGGCCGCGGTGAACACGTCGTCGAATCCCTGCGAGGCGGGATCGAAAATGCGGCCGGGTTGATAGTGATAATCGAGGCCGAGGTGCCACTTGCCGAAGTGGCCGGAAACATAGTCGCGGCTGCGCAGCATTTCCGGGATGGTCGTGGCTTCCAGTGGCAGGCAAGGCAGCTGGCGCGGCGTGACGAGCGGTTGTTCGCGATGCGGATTGCCGGGGATGTAATCGGTTAGGTGCAGGCGGGCCGGGGCCTTGCCGGTCATGAGGGCGGCGCGGGTGGGCGAACAGATTGGCGCGGAGCTGTAGGCATCGTGAAACTGCAGGCCTTCGCGGGCGATGCGATCGATGTTGGGCGTTTCATACCAAGTGAAGCCTTGGTAGCCGACTTGGTTCCAACCCATGTCATCGGCAAGGATGAACACGATGTTGGGCGGCCGCGGGGTTGGCGATGTCGTGGCACCGGAGAGCGAAGCGGCGCCAAGGATGCCGCCGGCCAAGATGCCGATGGCGTGGAGAGTATGTTGTGGTGTGATCATGGCTGACGAGTTTAGTATTCGCCGGGGTCACCGGTTTCGCTGACGGGCGCGCCGTGTTCGAAATTCACGTGGTAGATTTCCTGGCCGTGTTCGTTGCACAGCACTGCCGGGCCTTCGGCGTGGAGGTCGCGCCAAGTGGAATGGTTGCGAACCGCGCCATCGGGCCAGTAGCGGGTAAACTCGGTCGTGCCATCTGCTTGATGGTCGCGAGTCCAAAGCCTGCGGCCGGATTCATCATAGACGGTTTCCAATCCCGTGAGTGTGCCGAAACGATAAGTGGCTTCACGTTGCACGGTGCCGTCGGGGTAACGCCACGTCACGGGCCCGTGAAGGAGGAAGCGCCCGTCGTTGCCGATGCCGCCGGAGTAGTGGCGGACAAGGTTGCCGGCCGCGTCGTGCTCGGCGTAGCTGCGCACATGACGGATGGCAGTGGCGGAGTTGGTGCGCAGGGCGGACTCGTCAGGAGCCGGGGGATGATCGAGAATCCAAGCCTCGTTGAGTTCGTAATGCAGGCAGGGCTCGGTCATCGTGGCGACGAGATGGATGATGCCGTTGGGCGCTTGGCGGGCCACGGCGTAACCGAGGGTGTCGCCGCGCATCTGGGCCGCGCGATCGGGCCGTTCATGCAGTTGCGTGCCGGGCAGACGACGGATGATCCACGTTTCGCCTTCGTCGTCGGAGAGCGCGACATACGCGCCGCGCTCGTAGTAGCCCGCGGGTTGGGCGCCTTTTTCACTTTGCAAATCGCCGGCCATGAAAAGCCGGCCGCTGGCGAGGCGAATCAGGGTGGGGCGTTGGTTGCTGCCGAGGTGGGGGAAGGGCGTTTTGCTGACCTCGTAGGTTTGGCCGCCATCGCTGGAAATAGAGCGCGGCATGAAGCCGTCGATATTGGAGCTCTTGCCGCCGTGACCGAGGATGCGCCCGTCCTTGAGCAGCACGAACGCCGTGTGCCGGCCGCCGCTGCGGCCGCCGGGGTCGCGCCACGTGGCGCCGTCGTCGTCGCTTTGCCAGAGCACGGATTCGGGGCCGATGGCATCGCTGGCGACATAGATGCGACCGGTGGCATCGCGAAACGCGCTGGTGATGGGTTGCGCGGAGTGGCCGCCGACGGGGGTGGTGAACAACGGAAATTGCACGGGGCTCCAGGTCGCGCCGTGGTCATCGGAGACGGTCCATTGGAAGGGGAATCCCGCGTCGTATTTGTTGGAGCCAAAGAAAAACCAGAGCCGGCCTGAATCGTTCCAAAGCATCGGCGCGTGATCGTCGATGTCGGGCAGGTCGAGGAAACGTTCGGGCGGATCCCATGCGTCCGCGCCGAAGCGCAACCGGGTCATGAGCAAGGACACATCGGGATCGATCTCGGAAACGGCGCTGAACGCGATGAAGATGACATCGCCGTTGGATGCGACTTCCAAGGCAGGGCTATGCATGTGGCTCAACATCCCGCGGGGCAGGCCGAGGGTGCGATGGGTCCGGAGTTTTTCCGGCGCGATGTTTTCCGGCGGCGTGGGCAGGAGGAATCTTTTGCGCAGCCAAGGCGTCGTCAGGTCGGGGCCGATGGCGGCGCCGGGGCCGGCTTGGTTGATTCCCGTTTGGGCAAAGGCGCGCTCCGCCGGCAATGGCTTCGTGGCGGGCAGCGGGGCGCAGACGACGCGAAAGCCCACATGGTGGTTGCCTTGGTTGTTGAGCACCGAGCGCGTGAATTTTTGATAGAGAAACTCGCTCTTGTAACCGTCGCCCCGCTCCTGGCCGGCGCCTTCCGGCGCGTGGCCGGTGGCGGCCTCGCCAGTGGCTAGGCGCCGGATTTCGTTCAGGGGCCGCGGAGGGAAATTCGGCGGCAGCCCGGCGCGGTTGGCTGCGCGCGCGTAGTAGGGCTTGGATTGGTCGAGCCCGCCGCCGCGGATTACCCGCGCCCAACCGCTGGCGGGGCCGACGGGATCGGTCTGAGGCGCGGAGGGGTATTCGCCGTGCCAATCGTAAACCCATTCGGCCACGCCGCCGTGCATGTTGCGCAGACCCCATGGATTGGGAGCGTCATCAGCCGGCGGTTCATCGCCGGAGGAAAAGAGCGCGGAGGTGCCGGCGCGCGCGGCGTATTCCCATTCGGCCTCGGTGGGCAGGCGATACGTGCGGTTTTCCTTTTCCGAGAGCCAGGCGCAGAAGGCCGCGGCGTCGTCCCAACTGATGCCTGCCGCATGGGGAGCGGTGTCGGGATTATCCGGGTGCTCCGGGCGGAACTGACGAAACTGTGCCGCGGTGATCTCGGTTTCGGACAGTAGAAAATCCTGCGTAATGGTCACGCGGTGAACCGGATGCTCGTCCCAATCGCCTTGGGTCAGATAGCCGGCGACTTTGAATGCGCCGGGCGGGGTGGGCAGGCTTTCACCCATCAGGAACGTGCCGGCGGGGACGGGCACCATGTTCAGGCCAAGCGAATTCGTAAATGGCTCCGGGGCCGCCAAGGCAGTGGCAACCAGCGTCAAAAAGAGAGGTAGGGTTTTCATGGGGTAGGGCAGGACTACCGGCTTCCGGTTTTGCATAACCAGCATGAAATAAACAAAAATAACAGCCTTCGAACGAGAAGAGAGCAATACTGTGGCCGACGGCAGTGTGCGGCCAAGTCGCGCTGTTTAGGGCGGATTTACCTATGAAAATGCCGTGAGCTAGAAACTCAGGGCAAGTGGGAGTGTAGAATTGTGCAGATTTTATTTCATGAAACTACAATTTCACATTACTATTTCACTTTTTTCTTGCGCTGAGCTTTGGCGCAGCCTGTAAAGCCGGCGTGACTCAATCTACCCCAGTCAGTCCCGCCAAGCCCACGGTATTGGATGTAGCGGCCGCCGCCGATGTGTCGGTGGGCACGGTTTCCCGGGTGCTGAACACGCCTGATGCGGTGGGCCCCGACATTCGCAAGCGGGTGCACGAGGCGGTGCAAGCCATCGGCTACACGCCATTGCGCAAGCGCCGCAAGGGACCGGTCGCTGCCGAAGGCGGGGCCACGCACCGCCCGCGCGGCAACTTGGGCGTGCTCTTGCTGGGCATGGCGGATTCTCTCACGCACCTGCCGGTGATCAGCGAGGCCCTGCATGGCGTCGAGCTGGCGATGTCGGAGGAAGGCGTGAATCTCATGCTGGCGAATGTCCCCACGGCTGATCGCGTGCCGCTGTTCCTCGCGAAAAAACAGGTGGACGGCCTGATTCTCAAAAGCCCGCTGCTCGGCGACCTGCGGCTTTGTGCCAGTCAAGGATTGATCGAGGCGATCAACCGCGTGCCGCATGTCTGGCTGCTCGGCAAACCCGATTCCGGCGAGGGCGACATGTGCGGCGCGGACTTCGACGTGGGCACGCGCATCGGGGTCGAGCATCTGCACGCGCGCGGGCATCGCCGTATCGGCTACATGCATCCCCGGCCCGGCCAGACGCGATCGGAAGGCCTGAAACGCGCGCTCACCGCGCATATCCAACGGCTGGGCATGAGCCTGCAGGTCTTTGAAAAATCCCATGTCGGTCGCGTGCAATGGCCGCTGCCGGCGGTCAGCAGCCCCGACGAAGTCATGCCGATGCTCGAGCGCTGGCGCGCGTTGCCGGAAACGGAGCGGCCGACCGCGCTTATCGTCGGCGCGGACAGCATCGCCGTGCAGGTTTACGCGGCCCTGCGCCAACTGGGCCTGCGGGTGGGGACCGATGTCAGCGTGCTTTCGTTCAACCACGAAAAACCCCTCGTGATGGGCCTGAGTCCGGCGCTGACCACCATTGACATCCGCGCCGAGGCCATCGGCCGGCGCGCCGTGCAGCAACTGCTCTGGCGCATCCGCAACAAGGGCGAGGACATCCCCACGAAAATCCTCGTCGAGCCGCGCCTCATCGAGGGCGCGTCCGTCGCCGTGATCTGACCGTTAGCTTTCAACCCCAACCCCATGATTTGTTTCAACCCCTTGCGTAAACTCACCTTCATTGGCGGCGTCGGACTGGCCTTAGCGATCGCCGTCCAAGCCGCGGACGAAAAAACCGGGCCGCACACCGCGGCGATCAATTTGGGTGAATATCAACGTGTGCTCCATGTCACCGCCGCGACGGGGGACGATGTGCTTGGCGATGGTTCCGCGGCCAAGCCGTTTGCCTCGTTGACGCATGCGCTCGAGCAGGCCGGGCGTCCCGCCGCGGGTGAACGCGTGGCGTTGCTGGTCGCGCAAGGCGATTACGCCGAGCCGACGATTGCGCTTAAAGCCCGCGTGGACGTCTACGGCGGGTTTGCGGTGCCGGGCGGCGAGCGCGATATTCATCGTTACGCCACGCGGCTTGATGGCGGTGAGACGCGCCGCATTGCCTTTGCGGCGGACGATTCGCGGCTTGATGGGCTGTGGCTGGTCAACGGCCGCGTGCGCGGCAAGGGCGCGGCCCTGCATATCGACGGCGCGTCGCCCGTGATCACGAACTGCCTTTTCATCAACAACCGCACGCTCATCCCGCGGGCGTGGGATCCGCCGCTGTTGCACGAGACGGCCAACGACGGCGGCGCCATCGTTTGCCTCAATGGCGCGGCGCCACGCATCGAGCACTGCCTCTTTTACGACAACAGCACCGAGTGCGGCCGCGGCGCGGCGATCTCCGCCGTGCAATCCGCGCCGGCACTGCGCGGCAACGTGTTCGCCAACAATCGCGCCGGGCTCACCGATCCCATGCGCAGCTCCGATGGCGGCGCGGTTTCCTTTTTCAACCATTCGTCCGGTGTTTTCGCCGGCAACATCGTCGTGGCCAACGAGGCGCTGACGAAGAACGATGCCGGCGGCGTGTTTGTCGCGCTGTGGTCCGCGCCCGGGATCGAGGACAATGTGATCGTGGCCAACACCAGTGGTGACGATGCCGGCGGGCTTTTTCTCGGCGGTCAGGAGCACCGCTACGATGCGCCGCTCGATGCGTATCCGCCGGCGGAGGAATTCAACATCGAGGTCACCCGCAATGTCTTCGTCGGCAACGCCAACGGCTCGCGCAATTCCGGCGCGATGCGCGTGACGATGGAGTCGCGCGCGCGGTTCTCGCACAACCTCATCACGGAAAACGCCGGCGGTTTTTACCTGCAACGCTCCGAGATCAACGCCGAGCGCAACACTGTCTGGCAGGACTGGAAATTCGTCGAGGACAAGCCGTCACTCGGCCCCAGCCGGTTCACGGGCAACATTCTCAAGGGGCCCGCCGGCTCGATCGAGGCCCGCGTCACCTTCGAGCACAACATGGCGGAAAGCACCGTGCCCGGCGGGCCGCACCTGGCGGTAGCCGATGTGTTTCGCGACGATGGCGTGGCCGGCGATTTGACGGACCTCGTTTTCGATCCGCTGACCTGCACGACCACGGTCACCACGCGCGAGGCGTTGCCGGCCGGCGCAGCGTTGGCCGGGCGTCCGATTCGTCTGGGCGACAATCCCAACGGCGGGCAGTGGCGCGTCGTCGCCCGCGCCAGTGGCAACGAGATTGTGCTGTGGGGCCGATTGGAAGCCGTGACCAAGGCGCCGAAATTTTTCTCCGTGCTCCGCACGTTTACCTTGAAGACCGACGCCCCGGCGAACGTGGGCGCGGTCGTGAAATGAATCCGCGGACCGCGTCCGCCCATCCCTGATTGTCATGCTCAAACTTACCCCACTGTTTTTGTTCAGCTTGCTTTTCACGGTCTCCACGCCGGCGGCGGAATCCGTTGCCAGCGCCTATGACGGCCCCAAGCGAATCAACAAGGCCATCGAGCTGCTCGAGTCCGGCCAGCCGGTTTATTATGGTTACGGCAGCGGGGGTTACGAGGAAGGCAAGGCGGCCGCCCGAACCTGGGCGGATGTCTTGATGTATGACATGGAAGGCGCGGCGCTCGACTTCACGCAATTACGTGAATTCATGCGCGGGCTCGTGGACGGCGGTCCCACGCCGAGCGGCCATCGCACGCCGGCGGTCATCGTCACCCTGCCGCTCTACGGCCTCGATGAAGACGTGGTGACGGCCAACCACTGGATGATTTCGCAGGCACTGGCCTGCGGCATTCACGGATTGCACATCTGTCATGCGCGCAATCCTGGTGCGGTGCAGGCGTTCATCCGCGCCGCGCGCTACGAGATTCACCGCCAAGGCGTGGGCGAGGGCTTGCAGGACGGCCTGCGGGCTTTTGGCGGGCACAAGTTTGCCGCGGAGATTTGGGGCGTGTCTGCGAAAAAGTATTACGAACTGGCCGATGCGTGGCCGCTCAATCCCAAGGGCGAGCTCATGATCGGCGTGAAGATCGAGGACGCGGATGGGCTGCGCGACACCGAGAGCATCGCGCGGGTGCCGGGGCTTTCATTTGCGGAGTGGGGGCCGCGCGACACCGCCTACGCGGCGGGCAACCTCGACGCCGCGTTTGATTACGGTCGCAAGCCCGGTTTTCGCGGCTCGCCCGAGCAGATCGCCGCGGGCGAACGCGTGATCGCCGCCTGCAAGGCAACCGGACTGCACATCCTGGACAACGCGCAGACCTCGGACTTGGTCGAACAATTGGACGCCGGCATCGACATCATCGCGGGCGGCTACGAGGACGTCGCCGCGGCCGGGCGCAAGCACACCGGCCGCGTGATGCCGTGGTAACCCCGAGACATTTAATCCAGCAATCCGCGCGTCCATGAACCCGCTCGATCTCGCCGTCATCATTCTCTACCTCGTCGTCGTGGCCGGCATCGGCCTGTATGCCGCCCGCGGCAACAAGACCACGGAAAGTTATTTCACCGCGAGCCGGTCGATTCCGGCGTGGGCCGTGGGTTTCACGCTCATGGCCACCATTATCGGGAGTGGCACCTTTGTCGGGCATCCCGGCACGGCCTTTCAAAAGGGCCTCATCCTGCTGATTCCCCACCTTTTGCTGCCGGTGGTGCTCTACATGGTGGCAAAGATATTCGTGCCGTTTTACCGCCGGGTCGTCCGGATGAGCGCCTACGAATACATTGGGGAACGCTTCGGTTTGGGCGGTCGGCTTTACACGTCGTTCGGATTCTTAGCCGACCGAATTTTTGACCTCGGCGTCACGCTGCTCACCACAGCGCTCGCGGTCAGTGTGCTGACCGGGTGGGGCTTGCAGGGCGTGATTCTGGGCGTCGGCCTCTTTACGCTGGCCTACACGATGATCGGCGGCATCAAGGCCGTGGTCTGGACCGACGTGGTGCAGGGGATCATCCTGATGTCCGGCGGCGCCATCATCATTCTCCGCCTGCTTTTCGCACCCGAGGCCGGCGCGCCGTTTGCGGTGGTCGGCGAGGCATGGAGAATGGGCCGGTTGGGTTTTGGCTCGTGGGAGGTGTCGTGGCGCATGCTGTTCGATCCGGCGGTGACCACGCAGTGGCTCTTCATCGCCACCTACGCCGTGCAGTGGTCGCGCCGCTACATCACCGACCAGCACATGGTGCAGCGCTACCTCATTGCCAAAAGCGACGAGGCCGCCAGCCGCGGCGCGATGGTCGGCGCTTGGATGTGCGTGCCGATCTTCGCGACCTTCATGATCACCGGGGCCTGTCTGGCCGGGTTTTTCAGCCTCACCGGTTTGCCCGGTCCGGCCACCGGCGATCAAGTGATGCCATTCTTCATGGCGCACTACTTGCCGGCCGGGATCGTGGGATTGCTCGTCGCCGCGATCCTGGCCGCGGCCATGTCCACCGTGAGCGGTGATCTCAACAGCGTGGCGACGGTGGCGACGACCGATCACTTCGCGACGTATTTCCCCAACACTACTGATCGCACGCGCCTGTTCTTCGGCCGGCTTGCCGTGTTGGCTGGCGGTTTGCTGGCGGCCTGGGTGGCGGTGGTGCTTATCCCGCAGGAAGGGCAGAAGCCGATCATGGAGCGCGCCATCACCATCGCGGCGATTCTATCCGGCGGCACGCTCGGCCTGTTCATGCTCGGTTTTCTGACGCGCACGGCGACGCGGCGCGGTTGTTACATTGGCATCGCCTGTTGTCTGGCCTTCACGGGCTGGGCGATTCTCACGGAGCCCACGGCGCGGCATGTCGATGCCGGGTTCAACTTTGAGATGAACCCCATCCTGATCGGAGTCCTGAGCCATCTCGTCCTGTTCAGCACCGGCTGGCTGGCCAGTCGGATTTTTGGCGGTTACCGGCCGGCGAATGTGGATCAACTCACCTTCTGGAGCCGCCGCGCGCAGCAGGTCATCGGCCTTGGCCAGGACAAGTGATGGTTCCGGCAAATTCATCTCCCGATATCCTGCTGATCATCGCCGATGACATGGGCGTGCATCAGCTGGGTTGCCATGGCAGCACCTTTTACGAGACGCCGAATCTCGATCGTCTCGCGAGCGAGGGCGTGCGGTTTACGCGGGCCTACAGTGCGAGCCCGGTGTGCTCGCCAGCCCGGGCGGCGCTCTACACCGGCCTGCATCCGGCCCGCCTGCACTTGACGAATTTCATCCCGGGCACCGAGCCGGCGAATCCGCGATTACTGACTCCGGCGTGGCGTCCCTTTCTGCCGGTGGCGATAGACACGCTGGGCGACCTTTGCAAAGCGGGCGGCTACACCACCGCGCATTTCGGCAAGTGGCATCTGGCGCCGGATTATCATTATGAACCCGGCCGGGAAATGGACCCGGAGTCGCAGGGCTTTGAACATGTGGTCGTCACGCGCAAACCCAAGGTCGACGCCGATCCGGAATCCGACCCGCATCACATCGCGCGTCTGACTGACGAGGCGATCCGGTTTTTGACCGCGCCGCGTGACCAACCCGCGGTGTGCGTGCTGGCCCACAATGCGCTGCACCGGCCGGAGTTGGCGCCGGCCGCATTGGTCGAAAAATATCAACGCAAGCCCGGCGCGGACGAAGATGGCAACCGACCCGTCATCGCGGCCATGGTCGAGGAACTCGACAGCAACTTGGGCCGCTTGATGGCGGCGTTGCAGAAAACGGAGCGCGGTCGCGACACGCTGGTCGTCTTTACCTCGGATCACGGTGCCTTCGGTTGCAGCCCGAATCGCAAGCCGCTGCGCGGGGCCAAGGCCGATCTTTACGAAGGCGGCATCCGCGTGCCGCTTATTTTTCATCGGCCCGGCCGGTTGGCCGCCGCGGTGCGCGAACAATGCGTCATCGGCATGGACCTGTTGCCGACGCTGCTCGGCTTTGCCGGGCTGCCGGTGCCGGGCAACCTTGACGGGCGCAGCTTGCAACCAGTGCTGGCCTCGGCGGATGCGCCGCCGCCGCACGAAATGTTGTGCTGGCATTTCCCGCACTATCATCACCTCGGTCTCGCGCCTTGCGGGGCGGTGCGCCGCGGAGATTGGAAATTAATCGAGTGGTTCGATGCGAGTCTCGGCAGCGACACTGCGGGTCCGGCTTACGAACTCTTCGATCTGGCCGCCGACCCCTGGGAGCAACGCAATCTTGCGTCTGACCAACCGGCGTTGCGCGACGAACTCGCGCAACGCCTGCGGCACTGGCGCCGCGACGTGGGCGCGCAGGAGATGGCGCCCAATCCTGATTTCGATCCCACCGCTGGCGGCATGCGCGCCGGTCCTCCTCCCGGCGACCCGGGCAACCCCTTTGGCGAATGAAACCTGTAGTCCTCCAACAACCCTCCCGCATTCTGTTTGGCGACGGCACCGTCACCCAAGTGCCGGATGAACTCACGACCCGCGGCTGGCGCCGCGTCTTTGTCGTCACCGGCCGGCGCATCGCCGCGGCGAATGAATCCACCTTTGCCGCGTGGCGGCAGGCGGGCTTGGAAGTCGTCCTTTTCGCCGAGGTCGATCGCGAGCCCGAGATCGAGTTGTTTGAAACCGTGCTCACCGCGGCGCGCGGCTGTTCACCCGATGTGATCGTGGGCTTTGGCGGCGGCAGCGCGATCGACGTCGCCAAGCTCGTGGCGGCGCTGCTGGATGGCGCGCAAGCCGTGCGCGAGGTGTTTGGCATCGGCCTGCTCAAGGGCCGCGCGCGGCCCTTGGTTTGTATTGCGACCACGGCCGGCACCGGCGCCGATGTTTCGCCCAACGCCATTCTGCTCGATGAACAGGAGAAGCTGAAAAAAGGCGTCGTCAGCCCCTTTCTCGTGCCGGATATCGCCGTCTGCGATCCCGAGCTCACGCATTCCGTGCCGCCGGCGGTCACGGCGGCGACCGGCATCGACGCGCTCGTGCATTGCATGGAGGCCTATGCCAACAAATTCGCGCATCCGGTCGTGGATGTGTGGGCGCTGGAAGGCATCCGCCGCATCGGGCGCAGCATCGTCACCGCGGTGAGGCAGGGCGACAACCGCGAGGCGCGGGCGGATGTGATGCTCGGCGCATTGTGCGGCGGGCTGTGCTTGGGGCCGGTCAACACCGCGGCCGTGCATGCGCTCTCGTATCCGCTCGGCGGCAGTTACCGCGTGGCGCACGGCGTGGGCAATTCGCTCCTCATGCCGCACGTGTTTCGTTTCAACCTTTCCGCCATGCCGCACCGCTATGCCGACATCGCCGTCGCGCTCGGCTGCCCGCGCGGTGCGGACGATTTGGCCACGGCCGAGGCCGGTCTCGTGCGGTTGGTGGAGTTGTCGCGCGAATGCGGCATTCCGCAGCGGCTCGACGAAGTCGGCGTGCCTGCGGCCGACATTCCCGCGCTGGCCGCGGCGGCGATGAAGGTCACCCGCCTGCTCAAGAACAATCCGCGCGAGCTGACCGCCGCCGACGCGGAGGCCATTTACCGCGCGGCCACCTGACTTTGAAATGAACAAACTCCTCACCACCCGGATTTCCAACCGCGCGGACCTGCGCGGCTATTCCATCGTGCCCATGCTCACGCCGTTCACGGCGGACGGCGCGCTCGACGAGGCGGCGGCGCGCCGGCACGTCGAAGCCATGATCACCGGCGGCAGCCAGGGCATGCTGACCGCGGGCACTACGGGCGAATCCGTCTCGATGCCGCTGGCGATGCGCGTGCGTTATGCGACGCTGGCCATTGAGCAGGCGCGTGGCCGCGCGGCGGTGTTTGCCGGCGTGAGTGACAACAGCCTCGAGCATGCCGTGCAGTTGGCGCGGGCCTACGTGGCGGCCGGGGTCGATGCGCTGGTCGCGCACTTGCCATCCTACTATCCGATTGGCGCGGCCGGGATGGAGGCGTGGTATCGCGCGCTCGCCGATCGCGTCACCGCGCCGCTTTATCTCTACAATATCCCGCAGACGACGAATCACTCCATCCCGTTGGAAGTGGTCGAGCGGCTCAGCCATCATCCCCGCATTGCGGGCATCAAGGACTCCGAGCCCAACCTCGCGCGTCAAATCGAGCTCGCGCAACGGTTCCGCGACCGTCGCGACTTCGTGGTGTTTGTCGGCATGGTGCCGGCGGCGTCCGAGGCGATGAAGGCCGGCGCTGACGGCTACGTGCCAAGCTGCGGCAACATTGCGCCGCGGCTTGCGCGCGACTTGATGGACAAACTTGCGACCGGTGACGAGGCGGGTGCCGCCGCGGCGCAGGCCAAGGTGGCCGCGGTCTCCGCGATCTATCAGCAAGGCCGCAATGTGCCGCAATCGCTGGCCGCGATGAAGGCTGCGCTCTCGTTGCTTGGAACCGGTGGTGGCCACTTGCTGCCGCCCTTGCTGCGCTTGCCGGATGAGGAGTGGCCTGCGATCGAGGCGGGCCTGCGTGAACAAGGGCTCTTGTCATGAATGCGCCGCAAAAGCCAATTCTCGCGGTGACGCTGGGCGATGCCGCAGGCACGGGGCCGGAGTTGCTGACCAAGGGTCTGACCGATCCCGCGGTGCGCGCGGTTTGCCGCCCGGTCGTGATTGGCGATGCCGGGGTGATGCACGATGCACTTGCGATTACCAAGCTCGCCGCGGACGTGCGCGTGATCGGCCGGGCGAGCGAAGCCGGGGATGATCCCCGGTTGATCGATGTCATAGACCTTGCAAACATCGACCGGGCCAAGCTCGTGCGCGGCGAGGTGGCGGCAATGGTGGGGCAGGCGGCCTACGAGTCGATTCGCCGGGCCGTGGAATTGACGCTGGCGGAGGAGACGCATGCGGTCGTCACATCCGCGATCAACAAGGCGGCCTTGCATGCGGCGGGGCATCATTTCGACGGCCACACCGAATTATTGGCGGAGCTTTGCGGCCGGCCCCAAGTGTCGATGATGCTCGTGGCGGGCAAGCTGCGCATCTGCCACGTGAGCACGCACGTGGCGCTGCGCGAGGCGATTGAGCGCGCGCGGCCCGGGCGCATCGTCTCGGTGATTCGCATCGCGCACGAAGGGGTGCGCGAACTCGGCATCGAAACCCCGCATATCGCGGTGGCGGGGCTCAACCCGCACGCCGGCGAGGGCGGCATCTTTGGCGACGAGGAAATTAAATACATCGCGCCCGCCATCGAGCAGGCACGCAAGCTCGGCTACCGCGTGAGCGGTCCCTTCTCGGGCGACACGGTGTTTTTCCGCACGTTGCAGGGCGAGTTCGATTGCGCGATTGCGATGTATCACGATCAGGGCCACGTCGCGGCGAAGATGCTGGGTATCTGGCTCGGCGTGAACGTGACCCTGGGCCTGCCGATCATCCGCACCTCGGTCGAGCACGGCACGGATTTCGCCAACGCGGGCACGGGTCGCGGTGATCCGCGCAGCCTGGTGGCGGCATTGCAGCTGGCGGCGACGATCGCGTCGAACCGGCTGCGACAAACAGGCACGAGCCTGAAGAAAGTGAGACAATCATGACGAAGTGGAAAAATTTTAAACGCAGTGTCGGTTTGGGATTGTTGACCTTCGGGGCTTTCACGCTGGGGCGCGCCGAAACCGTGGCGCTCTGGCTGTTTGACGAGCAAACCGGCGTGTATCCGAGTTCGGTGCTGGGGGATGCTGGGCCCGGCAGTTATTTTCTTATCCTGGGCCGGGGCGGCGAAATCATCGAGGGGCGTTTCGGCCGCGCCTTGCGCGTGCGCGCCCCCGAGCCCTTCGCTCCGCACTTCCGCGAGGATTCGTCCTCGCTGGTGCGCGACGGGATGAAGGCACCGCCGGCCATCGAGGGCCGCGTCATGCCGCCGTTGACGTGGAACAACGCGGTCTTTGCCGCGGCCTTTCTCAACGGCGATCAACACCTGCGCCGCGCGCCTTTCCCGCATCCGACGGTGACGCGGCTCAATCTGGGCAACGGCGATTGGACCGTTGAATGCTGGTTGCAGATCGAGCGCGCACCGACCGGGGCCGGGGTTATTTTTGAAATCGGCACCGGGCCGCGCGGAGAAAACGACGTGCTGACGCGACTGGCGCTCAACGCCCGGGCCGATGGCGTGGAATTGTTCAACGATTCCGGTGCCGGAAAAGTGGAGCTGCCATTTGACTCCGGGGCCTTGGCGCAGGGGAGCTGGCATCACCTCGCGCTGGTGCATCGCTCCGGCGGGCTGCAACTGTATCTCGACGGCCGGGCCCAGGGTGCGGCCCGTCCGGTGCGGATGGCGGCGTTGCCGGCGGGGGATGAGGATTACTTTTCGTTGGGGCGCGACGCGCGCTGGGAACACCCCTTGGCCGGTGCGCTCGACGAAGTGCGGTTCAGCGACTCGGCGGATTACGCGGAAAACTTTGTGCCGGCGTCGCACGCGCCGGTTCGTGCCGCGGCGGAGCCGCGCGTGACGCAGCCGCTGCTTTTTGCTGAAACCGCCACCGGCAATGCGCCGCTCGCGCTGGGCTCGCGCCGCCATTTGTTCTTGGATGACGCGTTGATCGAGGCGCAACGCGACATCACGTTTCGCGTGCATCCCCCGCGCATGGAGGAAGCGGTGCTGAAGGGGAGCGGTTGGATTTCCGTGGTGGACGCGGGGCCGGAGGACATTCGCCTTTATGTGAACGGCCCGGAGGATTCGGTTGCGCTCTACACGTCGAAAGACGGCGTGAATTTCACCGCGCCGGACTTGGGGCGGGAGGTCCACGGCCGTCGCAACATTGTCATCGCCGACCCGGCCACCGTGGGCATGGTGATGATCGATCCCAACGGGACCAGCGACGAAAAGTGGAAGCTCATCAGCGGCCTGCGCGATCGCGGCGGCGTTTTTGTCTACACGTCGGCCGATGGCTTGAACTGGCGGCGCCACATCTCGGCCTCGCTGCCGTTTTGGGCGGGCTCGGCGGTGAATGTCTTCTACGACGACCAGCGCGGGGTGTATGTGATTCACAACCGCACCGATTACTACGAGCTGCCTGATGGGCATACGGACCGGAAAAGTCTTTTGACCGAGGTGACGGATTTGCTGGCGCCGTGGCCTTTTCGTCCTGTGACGAAAACAGAGACCGCGGCGGCGGAGGCCGCAGGCGTTCACACCAGCGCGGGCGATCTTGATCCGTGGTGGCTCGACAACGGTCCGCTCGCGCCGGGTGGTTTCGGCTTGGAATACCCGGTGGCGTTTGAATCCGACCCGCGGCTCGATCCGCCCGACACCGACGTATATAACACGCGCGCGCAAAAATACCCCTGGGCGGAGGATGCGTATGTGGCGTTTCCGTTGTTTTTCTTTCATTACTTCAGCGGCGGGCCGGTGCAGCGCCAGGTGCTCGCGCATCCGGACGAGGGACGCGGCTCCGGTTTGGTGGAAACGCAATTCGCGGCGAGCCGGGATGGCCTGCATTGGAAGCGGTATCCGCGCCCGGCCTACGTCGGCATCGGCGTGCACGAGGATTACCCCGTGCGCCGTTCCTACGTGGGTTATGGCATGGTGCGCCGCGGTCGCGAGATCTGGCAGTATTCGTATACCCGCTCGTCGTATCACGATCCTTGGAGCAAGTCACCGGCGCCGGACGTGATTCACCGGCTCGTGTCGCGCGTCGATGGCTTTGTATCGGCGGACGCGCCTTACACGGGCGGCGAGTTTGTCACCAAGCCGTTCACATTCACGGGCTCCCGCCTGATGTTGAACATCGACACGGACGCGGCGGGCTACGCGCAGGTGGGCTTTGTTGACGAGGCCGGGCAACCCATCGCCGGTTTTGGCGTGGAGGACTGTGTCTATATTAACGGCGACGAGATCGATTATCCCGTGGAATGGATGAGTGCCGACGGCGAGCGCACGCGGGATGTGTCGGCGCTGGCCGGCAAGACCGTGCGGTTGGTCATGCGCCTGCGCGGCACCTCGCTTTACGCGCTGCAATTCAAGCCCAACCCCGACCCCTGAGATTCATGAAACCTTCCCTTTGCCTCACCCTTGCCCTGTCGGTCAGTTCATCCGCCTTTGCCGCCGAGACGGTGGCGCAGTGGTTGTTTGATGAACCGAAGGGGCTTTATCCGAGCACGCCGCTGGAATCCACGGCTGGCCTCGACGCGCCGTTGGTGCTGGGGCTGGGCGGCAGCATCGTGCCGGGCAAGTTCGGGCAGGCGCTGTCGACGGTGCCTTATCCGCCGGTGGTCATTCCGGCGGAAGGCGAGGAGACCGCCGCGCTGCACGCGTTTCCCATGCCGCCGGGGCGCACGCAGGCACCGATGAGCTGGCACAACGCGCAGTTTGCCGCGTTCATGACCTCGGGCGAAAACCACATTCGCAAGGAGGTGAGCTTCGTGGCGCCGACCCGCACGGATTTGAATCTCGGTGACTTCGATTGGACGGTGGAATTCTGGGCGAAATCCGACGGCACCGATGCGATGGGCACGGTCTGGGAACTGGGCGCCGGGCCGCGCGGCGAAAACAACGTGTTTACGCGCATCCTGCTGAATCCGCGTCGCGGCGACTTGGTCCTGTCGGGTCGCAATTCCGGCACAACGACGACGTTCAAAGTCGAGCGCGGCCAACTGCAGCCCGCGCCGGATGCGTGGCACCACTACGCGCTCGTTTACGAAGTCGCGCAGAAAAAGATGACCTGCTATATCGACGGCAAGGTGGTCTCCGCGACCCAAGGCGGCGGCATCGCCCGACTGCCGGAGGGTGACGAGGATTACTTGTCGATTGGCCGCGACGGGTTGTGGCAGCAACCGTTTCGCGGTGAGCTCGACGAGCTGCGCGTCTCGCGCGGTGCGCGTTACATGGCGGAGTTTGCGCCGCCCGGCAGCTTTGCGCCAAGGGCGCCGACCGTGGCGTTGAAGGCCGGGTTGCCGTTGCTGTTTGCGCCGGGAGAATCACGCGACGGGATTGTGGCGCTGGGATCGCGAAAGCACGTTTTTATCGACAATGCGCTGCTTGAACCCCATGCGGACCTCACGTTTCGCGCGCATCCCCCGAAGCGGGTGGATCGCGTGATGGAGGATATCAAGGGCCAGTTTCGCAAGCACCTCACGGTGGTGGATGACGGCGAGGGATTGATCCGACTGTATAACCCCGGCCCGGACGATTACCTGATGGTGCATGTCTCGACCGATGGCGTGAATTTCACCGAGCCGGACACCGGCATTCATCACAAGGGTCGCAAGAACATCGTCATTGCCGAGTCGGCCCCCATGGGCCGCCCGATCATTGATCCGAATGGACCGCCGGAGCACCGTTGGAAAAACGTGAGCGGGCACGAGGGCCGCGGCGTGTATCTCTACACCTCGCCCGACGGGTGGAACTGGCAACGCCAGCGGCAGGCCGTGCTGTCGTTTCGCTCCGGCTCGCAAGAGAGTCTCTTTTACGACGATCAACGCGGGGTCTATGTGGGTTACCACCGCACGGGTTTTCCCAAGAGTGAAGGCGGCGGCACGCGCCGTGAATTCGTCATTACGGAGGTGCAGGATATTTACAAGCCATGGCCGGTGCCGTTGTTGTCCGCGGAACAGGTTTATGAAATCGCCAAGACCCGCCCGCTGCGCACGCCGCAGCCTTGGTGGCTGGACAACGGTCCGTTGACGCCCGGCGATTTCGGGGTGGAACTGCCGACGGTGTTTGCGCCGGACGATCGCATGGATCCGCCGGGCAGCGGTGTCTATGTGCCCAAGGCAGACAAGTATCCTTGGGCTCCGGACACCTACCTGGCGTTCCCCGTGATGTATTTCGATTACGAGGAGCCGCTCCAGCCGCTCACGCGCCGCATCCTTTACGAGGACAAATCGCGCAAGCTCGGCTCGGGCCTTGTGGAGCCGCAGATCGCGGTGAGTCGCGACGGCGTGCACTGGCGCCGCCTGCCTGCGCCGGCTTATATTCCCGTGGGCGAATACGAGGGCCGCGACCTGCATCAAATCTACATCGCCGAGGGCATGGTGAAACGTGGCGATGAGATCTGGCAGTATTTTTACGGTCAGGAAGAGTATCATTCGCCGGCGAGCCGCAACCCGGCGGGCAACGGCGTCTATCGCACGGTGCAGCGGCTGGACGGCTTTGTCTCGGCCGATGCGCCGTATGAACGCGAAATCACAGTGCGGACGCGTTTGCTCACCTTCGACGGGGACAAGCTGGTGCTTAACATCGACACGGGCGGCCTCGGTTATGCGCTTGTCGGCTTTGAAGACGAGGCGGGCAACGTGATCCCCGGCTTCGGCCCCGACGAATGTGTTTATATCAACGGCAACTTTGTGCACAAAACCGTGGAGTGGCTCGATGCCGCGGGTCGGGCGCACGTTGACTTGAGCGAACTCAAGGGCCGGACCGTGCGCGTGGTGTTTCGCTTGCGCGGCGCCTCGCTCTACGCGCTGCAATTTGTGAAGTCATGAACGACTACGTGCTGGCCGATGACTTGAGCGGCGCCTTGGAAGCCGGAGCGGCCTTCGGGGCAACCGACCGGCGCGTGATTCTGCCGTTGCACGGCGGGGCTCCGGATGCGCCCGGGGCGCTGACGGTCATCTCCACGGAAACGCGCAACGCCGTCCCGGCCGATGCGGCCGCCGAGGTGCGGCGGGTGCTGGCGGAGCAACGCCGCCGGGGCGCGTGCCTGCGATTGAAGAAGATCGATTCGACGCTGCGCGGACCGGTGGCGGCGGAGCTCGAGGCGATGATGGCCGAGCTGGGGCCGCCGTTGGTGGTGTTTTGCCCGGCCAATCCATTGACCGGCCGCACCATGGTCGGCGGGCGTTTGCTGGTGCATGGCGTGTCGCTCGAGGAAACTGATTTTCGCCACGATCCGCACTGGCCGGCGCGCACCGGCGATATTGGCAAACTACTTTCGCAGCAGGGAAGAGTGCAGTCAGCCAGCGTTGATCTCGCTGCGTTGCGTGCAAATGCCGCGGGTGTCTTGAATGCCGCCCGGCGTGATCGCGGCGGGCCCGGCGTGCTGGTGCCGGACGTGGAAACCATGGACGACTTGCGATTGCTGGTCGCGGCGGGCGGGCGCATGGGGAGCGACGTGGCGTGGGTGGGTGCGGGCGCGTTGGCAAACGTGCTGGCGGGGCAATCCGCCGCCCGATGCGAGACGAGGGTTTCACCTCCGGTCTTGGTCATCAATGGCAGCCGCAATCCGGCGGCTTGGCGGCAAGTCGAAGCGTTCAAGGCGGAGAAGAATGCCGAGGTCTTGGAGTTGGTGATGGGTAGGCCGATTGCACCGCAAGCGGAACGCGTGGCCCAGGCATGCGCGCGTCGTCGCATCATCGCATTGAATTTTCTGATACCGGAGGGGACTCCCGATGCAGCCGTGCGCTTGCAGGCTTGGATTGCCGACTTGGTGACACACGTGATGGCGTCAACGGCCTTGGGGTTGTTCTACCTTACCGGCGGGGAGACTGCCCGGCGGGTGTGCCAATCGCTAGGTGGTGAGTGTCTGGAAATCCTCGGCGAAATAGAGCCTGGTGTAGTGCTCGGGCAGCTTGAGTTTTCGCGGCGTGCGCCCTTGCACATCGTGACCAAGCCCGGGGGCTATGGTGAGGATCAAGCAATGGTCAGGCAGCTTGGAAAATTGATGAAATAGAGATATTTCATGAAGGGTTGCCCGGTCTGCCAATGCGTTTATAATTGGTTTATATATAGATATTAGTGAGATAAAAATTAGCCTCCATTCGACTCTTTTTCGTGTTTATATGAAAAAATGTTATTTCAATTATTGACAGACCATTATTTCAAGTATTGCCGACTTTCATCTTGGGATAGCTGTCCCTCTTAACCCCTTTATCGCCCTGCATACGGTCACGGACTTTTTCGCGGCTACTTGTCACCCAGCGATTCAGATCAACCCCACCAATCATGACTGCACTAAGTAAATGCCCCACGCGCGGCCTCATCGCCGCTTTGTTGTTTGGACTTGTCTCACTCGTCGCCGAGGCCGGCGATGTTACCGGTGTCATTTCTGACGGAAATACCCGGGGCCTGCTGCCGGGAGCGACGGTTGAAATCGTCGAAACCGGCGCGCGGGCCAACACGGATGAAAACGGCGTGTATTATTTCCGCGACCTTGGGCCCGGGTCTTACACGTTGCGCGTGACATATCTCGGTTATGAAGCGAAGTCGCAGACCTTGGAGGTGGCCGACGGAGTGTCCCGACTGAACATGCAGCTTGGCTCCGACGTCGTTGAGATGGAGGCGTTGACGGTTGAGGGATTGCGCGAAGGCCGTTCGAAGGCTCTGCAACAAAAGCGCGTTTCGCAAAACGTGATGGACCTGATTTCCGCGGACTCGGTGGGCAACCTGCCGGACCGCAACGTGGCGGATGCGCTTTCACGCCTGCCCGGTCTGAACATCGATGTGTCCAGCGGCGAAGGCCGCTTCGTGACCATCCGCGGCATTGATCCCAATCTCAACAACGTCACGCTAAACGGCGCGACGCTGGCCGCTCCCGGTGTCGATGGCCGCTCGGGCCGTTCCATGCCGCTCGACGTGATCGGCTCCTCGCAGATTTCCCAGGTCGAAGTGGTCAAGACCCTCACGCCGGACATGGATGGCAACGCTCTCGGCGGCTCCATCAATATCCGCTCGGCCTCTGGTTTTGATCGCGAAGGTCGTTTCATCTTTGGTTCGGTGGAGGTGGGCGACAATCGCGCTTCTGACGACGGTTCGCTCTATGGCGCTGACATCACCTATGGAAATGTCTTCGGGGCCGACAAGACGGTTGGTCTGGCACTTTCCGCCAGTTACTCCAACCGGCCCTACCGTTCCGATGAAGTGCAAGGTGACTGGGATCAACTCAACTCAGGCGAGTGGTGGCTTACCCAATACGAACTGCACCCGTTGCACGGTGAACGTGAGCGTCTTGGATTTAATCTCAACCTTGAGGTGCGCCCTGATGAAGGCAGCGAATATTACGTCCGGGCCATCTACAACACGTTCGACGAGACCCGGGATTATCAGCAATTGATCATGGAAACCCGCCGCGATCCGGTCTTTATCTCGCCCAACGTCGCCACGCACAACCGCATGCGCTTTGAACGCCGGGCGTATCATGACGATCGCGAGCAGACGCTGACGAATGTCACCGCCGGCGGTAAAAAGCGCTTTGACGCGCTTACCCTCTCTGGTGACGTGACCTATTCGTTCGCCGAAGAGAACCACCCGAATTTCAATTCGGTGCAATATCGCTCGGGCAACATCAACCAACCCGGCGGCGATCTGTTCCAATTCGACTATACTGGATTTTATCCGACCTTCAGTGAGAACCGTCTGAACGCGACAACGCCGGCGGATTTCCCGTTGCGCCGTTTTGTGCAGGACACCTCGGTCGTGGAAGAGGATACCGTGACCGCGCGGGCGGATGCGCAATGGGACTTTACCAATCTGTTTGGCGGGCGAAAAGGCTTCTTCAAGGGCGGTTTGAAATACACGAGCCGCGACCGCTCGGTGAACGACAACTCCGTTCGACCCACTGCTGGTCTGTCACTCGCCACGATCGGCGGGTTTGGCCCGGGCGAGAGTCTTTTTGACGGACGTTATCGCACGGACGGAAACATCAATCTGGCTCAAAACTTCGCTTATCTCGCGGCCAATGGTTCGAGTTTCACCATTGATAGCACGGAGTCCGCCATCAACTCCGTCGAAGATGATTACGACATCAACGAAGACATTCTGGCCTTCTATCTGATGGGCAACCTGGAGCTCAATGCCCGCACCACGCTGATTCTTGGCGCGCGCATGGAACTGACCGATGCCAGTATCGTTGGGTATGAAGCGCGCACGGCCAACGGTTCATTTCTGGGCATTTTCCGCAACAAGGGCACCTTTGATTACGACAATATTCTGCCCAACGCGCAGGTTCGTTTCGCGGTGAGTGACAACTTGATCCTGCGTGCGGCGGTGACCGGCAGCATGGGCCGTCCGGCCTATGAAGATGCCGCGCCCATCTCGACCTTTGAATATGACCCGGTGCTGGCGCCGCTCGATCCAGCCTATCCGTTCTCCGGTTCCCTTGAAATCGGCAATCCGACGCTTTCGCCCTATGAGTCCGTGAACTTTGACGTTTCGCTGGAATATTACCTAGAAAGCGGCGGGTTGCTCTCAATCGCGGCGTTCCGCAAGGAAATCGACAACCCGATCTACCGGCTCAACTACACCCAGCGCAACACCACCTATAACGGCGTGGCGCTTGAGCGTTTGGATGTGACCTCGCTGCGCAACGCCGAGTCCGGTCGTGTCACCGGTGTTGAGCTGACGGCACAAGTGCCGTTCAGCACCTTCCTTGGCAAGGGAGTGCTGGCCGGATTCGGCATCGATGCGAATGCCTCCTTTATCTCGTCCAGCGCCGAGGTGTTTGACCGGCCCGACGAGCTGCCGTTCTTCCGCCAGCCCGACCTCATCTACAACGCCGGCCTCTACTATCAAGGTTACGGCTGGACCTTCCGCGCGGCCTACAACTACCAGGCGGAAAGCATCCGCGAGCTCGGCAACAATGCGGGCACCGATTTCTGGTCGGGCGACCGCTACTCGCTCGATCTGCAGCTGGCCTACAACATCAACGATCGCTTCTCGGTCTATGCGAATTGGAAAAACGTGACCGACCAGCCGACCGAGATCTATTTTGGCGACAAGAACCGTATCCGTGTCGCCGAGTTCTTCGGCTCCGATGTCCGGGTCGGCGTCCGCTTCAACTTCTGATCAGTATCGTCAACCCCAGCCGGGCGGACTTTTATCCGCCCGGCCAACCCCACGTCCCAGACATGTTCAATCGCCGTTCCTTTCTCACGACCGGTATCGCAGCCGCCGCTGCTTCCATTGGTGCCAAGGCCTTGGGGGCCGATTCCGGCCTGACTGCGGTTCAGGAAAAACATGACGTGCGCAATCTGCGCATCACTGACCTGCGCACCTTTCTCGTCGATGCCGGCAACGACGAGAATTACGTCTACGTCAAGCTCTACACCAACCAAGGCATCACCGGGTTGGGCGAGGGCACGCTCTCCGGAAAATGCCTCACGGTCGCCACGGCCATTGGCGAGTTGAAGCGCCATTTGATCGGTAAGGATCCCACCGAAATAGAACGACTCTGGCAGGATATTTTTCGCGGACCGCGCTATCGGGGCGGCCCCGTGCTTATGTCCGCGCTCAGCGCCATCGACATCGCGCTGTGGGACATTCTCGGCCAGGTGGTCGGCCTGCCTATCTGGCGCCTGCTCGGCGGCAAGGCGCGCGACAAGGTGCGGCTTTATTGTCACGAAGGTTATCTCGAACGCATCAGCCATCGCAAAAAGCGCCGGGCCAAGTCGCCCGAGGAAGCCCTTGATCTTTGGGTGCAGAAAAAGAACGAAGGCTGGACCTGCGTGAAAGGCGGATTCTTCCCCGTGAGCAACAACGCGGTCGACATGCGCAAGGCCGTGCACGAGGGCGTGGAGGAGCTGGCCAAGGTTCGCGAAGCCGTTGGCCCCGACTTCGACATCATCGTGGAAATCCACGGCAAGGCCACGCCGCCCATCGCGGTGGAGTTCTGCAATCGCGTCGAGCCCTACCGCCCGCTCTGGGTCGAGGAAGCCAGCCAGCTCGAAAGCGAAGTCTGGCCCGAAGTCCGCCAGTTGCGCGCGCAGACGCGCGTGCCCCTGGCCACGGGTGAGCGGCTCTGCACGCGCTACGAATTCGCGCCGCTGTGTTCCGAGCGCCTGGTCGATTACATCATGCCCGATGTCGTGCATGTGGGCGGCATTTCCGAGATGCGCAAAATCTGCGCGTTGGCCGATACCTTCCGCGTCGAGGTCTCGCCGCACAACCCGCAGAGCGAAGTCAGCACGCTGGCCTCGCTGCACGTCTGCGCCTGCACGCCCAACTCCACGCTGCTCGAGATCGGCAGCGGTCAGGACCCGTTCTGGGCGGATCTGTTTTATGGCGGCCTGTTCAGCTACGAACGCGGTTATGCACCGCTGCCGGAAAAACCCGGCCTGGGCATCGATCTCGATGAGACGGTGGCCGCGAAGTTTCCTTACCAAGAAAAGGATTTTCGCTCCCTGCGATTCCCCGACGGTGCGATCAGTGACCGATGACACCGGCGCGTCAGTGTGCGTGCTTGATGCTGGCTGCGGCTTGTCTGGCCGCGGTTTCGGGCCGGGCGCAAACTGAAGGCGAACTGGGTGAGAACGGTCCGTCAGAGGCCTATGAGCCGGGCAATCCGCATCCGTATTTCGGCAGCGAAAACCCGTGGAATCGCCGGATGTTCGGCCAACGCCCGGCGGATTTGTTCTACAAACGCCGCGGTCAGCGCCAGCTTTTGGCCTTGCTGGAAGGCGACGCCGAGCAAGCCGCGAATTGGGCGCTGGTCCGGCTCGCGGCGGACTCTGCCGATCAGGAATCGTGGTTCATGCTGGCCATCGCGCGGGCTTGGCAGGATCTCCCCGACGAAGCGTGGAGCGCAGCACAGCACGCGATGCACGCGGGGCTGCCTTTTGAACGTTTTCTTTCCGGCCCGCGGGAGTTGTTGCAGCCATTGGCCGCGTTGCCCGAATTCGCCGCTTTGCGAGATCAGTTGTCGCCGCGCCTCATTCACGGGCCGATGCTCGGTGACATGGGGGCCGATCATGCGCAGGTGTGGGTGCGGACGGTCGAAGCTTCAAAAATCGAGGTGGAGGCAGTGCCGTTGGACGGGCGGTCGCCGGTGCGCCGCGCACGATTTGAGACCACGGCGGAACTGGATTTTTCCGGCACAGGACGGATTGAGGGTCTCACGCCCGACACGGCTTACCGCTATCGCGTGTTCGTGGACGGTGTGTTGTCGTCAGCGGGTTCCGAGCTCAACTTTCGCACCTTTCCGAGCGTCAACACGCCGGGCATCCACCGCCTCGCGTTCGGCGGTTGCGCGGGTTACACGCCGTTGCATGAGAAGATTTGGGACACGATTGCCGCGTCGCGCCCCGACGCCCTGATGATGCTCGGCGACAACGTTTACCTGGACCTGCCGGGAGAGCCCAACGACTTTCATCGTTATACCTATGCGCAGCGGCAGAGCCGGCCGGAGTTTCGCCGGCTCGTCGCGGGCACTCCGGTTTACGCGATTTGGGATGATCATGATGCGGGCATGGATGATCTGTGGCTCGGCCCCTATGTGGATCGACCGGCTTGGAAGCAGGCGAACCTTGATTTCTTTCTCATGAATTGGAGCAATCCGCCGGTGCAGGACCTCGCGTGGCCGGGCCTCTGGCACAAGTGGCGCATCGGTGCCGTGGAGGTATTCATGCTCGATGCCCGCAGTTACCGGACGAATCCCTACGAAACCAGCAAGACCATGCTGGGCCCGGTGCAAAAGCGCTGGTTGCTTGAGGCGCTGCGCAACTCCACCGCGACGTTCAAGATCATCGCCTCGCCGGTCAATTGGGTGTTGGGTTCCAAGGAAGGCAGCCGCGACACTTGGCAAGGTTTCCCGGAGGAGCGCGCCGAGTTGTTTGATTTTCTTTCCGCGCATCACATCGAGGGCGTCGTCCTGCTTTCGTCCGACCGCCACCGCTCCGATGTTTGGATCAACGAACGGGAAGGGGATTATCCATTGACCGAATTTGGCTCCGGCTACCTGACCAATATGCACACGCACGACACGGCACCTGATGCGCTATTCAGTTACAACGCCAAGAATGCCTTCGGCCTGCTGATTATCGACACCACGAAAGCTGATCCGGAATTGACCTGCGAGATCCGGAACATCGACGGCGAGGTCGTCTTTACGCGCGTGTTAAAACGCAGCGAACTCGCGCGCTAGCCGGTTGCGATCACCGTGCCGAAGGACACGAAATGCAGGCCGCCGGCGTTGGCGGTGATCCGGCCTGCGGTGCTCCTCGGCAAAAGCAGGGTGTGATGCGGCCCCACGTCGGCGGTTTCCGCTCCGATGGATATTGTCCCAGTCCCCTCCACGACAAACAGGGTCTGCTCCTTGGTGGCGTCGGCCGCCAAGTCCAAATGAGAGCCGGCTGTCAGGTGCCATTCAATCGCTTCACAACGCGCCGCGGCTTGCCGAGGGAGCAGAATGCGCTCCATGACGTGTTCGGCATCAGGTTGCACGCCACGCGGCGCATGGGCTGAGGTTTTGCGGTCGGCGGGCAGGCCGCTCTTTTGCTCGTCCGCCTGGCGCCTCCGCACGGCCTTTACTTTTTCAATGTGATCCGCGAACGATGCATGTCCCTCCTTGTCGGTATCGAGAAAGGCGTTGAAGAGAAAATAGACCAAGGGCGCGTCGCCTTGCGTGATGGTTTGGTGAACCAATCCCGCGGGCACGTAGAAATACGATCCCGGCCGGGCCGGATGCTCCGTGTCGCCGAGCCTGACGGTGCCGTGGCCGGAAAGGACGAAGAAGTTTTGCTCCTTGCGATCATGCGCATGGGGCGGGCCGTCCTGACCGGGCGTCCAGGAGTTGAGGGCGACTTCGGTAAGTTCCGTCTCGGAGCGGTCAATCAGCACGGTGATTTCGTTGAGGCCGGCGACGTCCAGTCGGCGGGCATTTTCCGGGGTGCGGTGGAGCAATGACATGCCTGCATCGCGCCAATAAAACATTCGCTCCATCAAGCATGGAATAAGATGAAATATCGGGGCGGGTGTGAACCGCGTATTTCAGGTTATTCCATGCTTGATTGATGGCTGCGGCGGACAAATGACAGGCCTGTTTTACCCCTGCGATTTCGTTATGCTTATTCGAATCCTGACCCTGTTGGTTTTGCTTTCCACCGGCCTCTCCGGCGCCCCGGTGTCGCTTGTGATTTTGCACACCAATGACATTCATGATCACGTCAGGCCCGGCGACCGTGGCCGGGGCGGGTTGCCCTATGTTGCGGGTTACGTGCAGGCAGTGCGCGCGGTCGAACCGGCGGTGCTGCTGGTCGATGCGGGGGATGTCACGGAAAAGGGCGACTTGGTGGCGTTTCGCCGGCATGGCCGGATCACGTATGAGATGATGCGCCGCATGAACTACGACGCGGTGACCATCGGTAATCACGATTTCGACGACGTGACGCTGGCGGACATCAAGGACTTTGAAAAGGCGCTGGGGCAACCACTGCTCAACCTCAATATCCGCCGGCCGGATGGGAGTGCACAATTCCAGCCCTCGCGCATGGTGGAGCGCGGCGGTCTGCGCATTGGCCTGATCGGCCTGATCGTGCCGCGCAAGGCGGATCGTGGCGGGTTGGATGCGGCGGCCTCGGGTCGGGCGTTGTCAGACGAGGCGCGGTGGCTGCGCTCCTTGGGGGCGCAGTTGATTGTGGCGGTGTGCCACGAATCCGTCGATGACTGCGCGGCATGGGCGCGGTTGGCGCCGGAAGTGCATGTATTTGTCAGCGGCCATTCGCACGAGGAACTGAGTGCGCCGCGCGTGGTGCCGGAAACCGGGGCATTGATTGTGCAGGCCGGCCACTACGCGGAGTGGGTCGGGCGGCTCGAAATCGACTTCGATCCCCAAACCGGGCGGATCGTGCGTCATCAAGGCCGGCTGGTGCCGATGGATCATGATGCTGTCACGCCGGATGCCGCGATGTTGGCGTGGGTTCGTGAACAGGAGCGTAAATTCGCGCCCGAGGCGAACGACTTGGTCTTTGATAATCCCGCCCCGATGGACGGATTTTCATTGGCGCGCATCGCGGCCGACGGCCTGCGCCGGCTCACAGGGGCGGACGTGGCGTTTTGTCATCCGTATCAGATCATTCGCGACGAATTGCCGGCCGGTCCGGTGGATGTGAACCAGGTTTTCAAGACCGGCGGCCAGCGCGGGCACGATTGCATCAGCGTGGAATTGAGCGGCGCCGAAATTGAGCGCTACATCAACCTGCTTTACACCATGCAGGGTGAGCCGCCGGAGTGGTCTGGATGCCGGGTGGCGAAGGAAGAAGATGCCGCGCATGTCAGTTATCGCACCGACTTGGAGCCTGCGCACCGTTACCGTGTGGTGATGCCGAAGCTCGAGTGGGAGACGCGCTATTTGAAGCTGGCCCGCAAAGCGGCCAAGGCATTTCCGGATCACGCCACTGCGGCCGAAGCCGCGATTGTTATGCCCGTCGCCGCAGGCTACACCGAGGCAGTCGTCGCAAGCACCCGCAACACGCTTCAAGCCGGCGGCACGGTGCAGGCCATGGCCGATGCCATCGCCCGCGAGCGGGTGTTAACCAAGCAAGCCGCGGAAACAGGCAGATAGTTCGCGTTGTAACTCGATGCCGATGCCTGGCGCGTCCGGCAATCGCACCAGGCCGGTCTCAAAGATCGTGTCATCGGCAAAGCCGCCGAACGGTTTGAACACGCCGGGGTATGACTCATTGCCGCCGAGTTGCAGTCCCGCGGCCAGATGAAGGGAAAACTGGTGCCCGCCGTGGGGCACGCATCGCCGGCGCGACCAGCCATGCGTGGCCAGCAGGTCGAGCATGCGCAGATATTCCGGCAGGCCATACGAGAGCGCGGGATCCATTTGGAGCGTGTCGCGTTTGGAGTTGAGCCCGGCGTGTCGGCAAAGATTGCGCACATCTTGATGCGAGAAGAGGTTCTCGCCGGTGGCGAACGCGAGGGCTGGATGGGAAGCGCTCAGCTCGGCTTGCATGGCAAAATCCAAGGGGTCGCCCGGCTCCTCGAACCAACGCACGCCAAGTTCGCCCAAGGCCGTCGCATAGGCGTGGGCGGCGGTCGCGTCCAACCGGCCATTGGCATCAACGGCGACGTGCTTCATTCCGCCCATGACTTGGGCGGCGCATTCGACGCGCTTGAGGTCCTCGGCCAGCGTTGCCCCGCCAATCTTGATTTTGACATCGGTATAACCGGCCTCGCGGTAACCTTTGATCTCATCTTGCAGGGCCGATTGGCCGCCCGCTTGGTGATAATAACCACCGGCGGCATAGACTGCGATGGTGGTATCGGCGCGTCCTTGGTTGAAACGGTCGGACAAGAGTTTCCACAACGGCACATCTTCAAGTTTTGCGGCGAGATCCCAGAGCGCCATGTCCACCGCGCCGACCGCCGTGCTGCGTTCACCATGCCCGCCGGGTTTTTCGTTTTGCAGCATGATCGGCCACGCCCGCATGGGATCGAGCCGGCCATCCGCGTCGAGGTAAGCACTGGGCGGGCAGGCAAGGAGGCGAGGCGCGATGCGACCGCGCACAATCGCTGTCGAGGAATAGCGGCCGATGGAACCGAAGCCCCATCCGATTACAGGATAGCCGTGCCGCCTGACGTCTGAAACCACCGCCACGACCGTGCCGGTCATTTCACGGAAGTTGACCCAAGCGTTGCTGATATCGGACTGCAGCGGCACGGTGGCCGTCTTGATTTGAACCAGTTTCATGGCAGGTAAACCGCGCGTGGCTTGGTAAAGAAATCGCGGTAAAAACGTCCGCATTCCGGCAAGCCCCGGCCGGAATCGCGCCAGCCGGATACCGGGAGGGCGGGATCGCGCCACGCGGTGTGGAGGTTTACGTGGATCATACCGGCCTGAATGCGTTCGGCGCAACGCATGGCACTGGTTTCATCGCGGGAAAATACGGAGGCGGAGAGGCCGTAGCGTCCGGTGTTTGCCAACCGCACCGCATCGTCGGCATTGCGCGCAGCGATGACGGGCAGCACGGGCACGAAGAGTTCCTCGGTGAATATGGGCATGGCCTCGGTGACACGATCAATGACCGCCGGCGTGATGAAATGTCCGCCGGGCCTAAGCTTGCCGCCGCACCGCAGGCGCGCGCCGGCGGCGGTGGCGGTGGCAATCGCTTCAGTGGCGAAATTGACGCGCGCGGCGGAAATGACCGGACCGACTTGAGACTCGGGCGAATCTCCCGGACCGACCTTCAACTCACGGGTGCGAGTGATGAGACGTTCGAGGAAGGTTTCGGCGATGGAGTGATCGACGATCACGCGGCCCGTGCCCGTGCACCATTGTCCGGCGCAACCGAAACCGCCGGTGATCGCGGCCTCGACTGCGGCGTCAACGTCGGCATCGGCCAGCACGACAAGCGAATTCTTTCCGCCCATCTCAAGTTGCAGTCGCACATCGCGTGCGGCCGTGGCGCGGGCGAGGGCTGTGCCGGTGGCGGTCGAACCGGTGAAGGAAATCGCGCGCAAAGCGGCGTGGCTTGTCAGCGCGGGGCCGACTTGCGCGCCATGACCGAGCACGAGATTGACGACGCCGGAGGGCAGGTCGGGCTCGAGCAATTTGACGGCGGCGACGGCGCTGGCGGGAGTGAGTTCGGATGGTTTGATGACGATCGGGTTGCCGTAAAGCAGCGCGGGCGTGACTTTGCGCACGATGGTTGCGAGCGGGAAATTCCAAGGCGTGACGATGAGGACCGGGCCGACAGGTTCCAGGCGAGTATGACTGCGCGAGTGGGATGATTCCACGAGCCCGCGATCACGGGCATCCTGAACACTGTGGCGCGCGTCTTTCAACGTGCCGGCAACCTCGGCCAAGGCATCGGCCCGCGGCTTGCCGTTTTCGCGGGTGATGATGGTGACGAGGGTTTCGGTGTCGGCTTCGATGCGGTCGAGCCAGCCGGATAAAATGGCGAGACGAGTCTCGTGCGGATGTGCGGCCCAGGACGCGGCGGCTTGCGCGGCGGAGTCAATGGCCCGTGTGGCATCCACCGCGGTGGCGGAACTCCAGCGCGCCGCGGTGACTTTGGTGTTACCGGGGTTTTCGCGACTGATAACGGCGTCGGCTTGCGCCGGCATCCATTCCCCCGCGATCAAGGAAGTCAGCACCCGCCCGCTCTGGTCACCCTCCGGCATGCTGGAAATCACTTGGCCGGTGGAGGCAGGACGGTTTGCAAGGCGATCATGCGCCAAGTGCCATTCTCATTGCGCCAGACCGATTGAAACAACAGTTGGAGCGGTTGGGGTTGCCGGTGCTTGATCTTGGTTTGGTCGATTCGGCCGTTGACGATGACCACGCCCTGGGCGACTTCGCGGGGGCGCAGATCGGAGAGTGCAAATTTTTCATACAAGCCGGGGGTGTCGCCCACATCGGCCAGCACATCGGCCTTATGCTGCTGTCGGCCATTGCTGTGCACGTAGAGCAAGTCGTCGGAAAGCAGATCGCGCAAGGTAGCCTGATCAGCCTCAAGCGAGGCCCGGGCGCGGGCGTGCTCCGCGGCGAGTACTGCTTCGTCAGCTTTGGCCGAGGAAGCTGCCGCGATGCAGGGTGACAGGGAAAAGAGGATCACCGATATGATTCGTAGAGTCATGTGGAGAGGGGGCGGATTGTGTTCTAGATCTACGCCCACCGTATCCGGCCAGCTTGAAATAGCTGAAATTATCGCAACTGCACCTGCGGTCAGATATTGGCTGCATTCAGCCAAGAATCCATTTGAGTCGTAATGCGAGCATTGCTCCGCAATGCACTTGAATCATCAGCATCTCTAAAGGCGAGATGCTTGATCTCTCGTGGTAATATAGTCCGCCACTGGAAAACGCTTCCTGCCGTAAACAAGGCACTGTTGTTCATTGCTGTTCTATCCATTCTCGGTCTGGCCGATTCAAGAAGGTCGGGATGATCAACCAAGCCCGTGGTCAATTCGCGCCATCAACAGTTCAACCTGTCGCGCTCCAGCTTCCGTCCGAGCTTTAGCTAGAGGGGTAGCACCTCCTAGATAAGGGTTTGGCGCAACGAGCCAAGATACTGCGCCACCACCGAAAACTTTCTCCCCAAGTTTTAAAAGGCGGTCGTAACGCAGAATCCTTTCTGACGACCACATGCTGAAGCGCTTACCTTTTCTCGAGAAAAACGAAGAACTAGGGATGCCAACAACGCGCGCGACTTCAGAAAGTGATAACTTTAGTTCATGGGCCAAATGGACAACCTCACTCCAACTTACGCCTTCGAGCGTGCGTCGCTCATACTCGTCCTCACGCAATGCTACAACGGGGACGATGTAGGATTTCTGAGGTGCCATACTCACATCGTGACTGCAGTTAGGAGATTGATCAAGTGTGCAGCTTACTGTGGTGCGCTAAGTTCTCAGCCGACATCTTTCGGCTTTTTAGTATCGGGGACTTTGGGATCGCAGTCATTACGGCAGATACCGTAACGGCAAAACCCGTTACGTTAATTGCCGTTACGGGTTTTTACGTAATGGAAAACGGGCAGGAGCGTAGAGATTACCCTTTCCAGATTTCGGCGGCGACAGGTAGTTCATTTAGTTCCGTCCGTGCTTCTCGCCAAGTAGGGTAGTGCTTTTGCAGTAAAGCGATGAACCGTTCGTTATGGGTTGGCTCGATGAGATGAATCATTTCATGGACGACGACGTATTCGAGCAGGTCTTTGGGCTTCTTAATCAGTTCGGTGTTCAGCCGGATATTACCGGCGCGATGATTGCAGCTGCCCCACTTGGTCTTCATCCGCTGCAAGAAATAACCGGTGACTTTAACTTTTAGCTTCGCCTCCCATTTCCGAATGAGTGTGGGCACTACTTCGTGAAGCAACTCCTTGTGCCAATCGTGAATTATTGCGGATCGTTTGGCTAATTGGCTTCCGGGTCGAACAATTAGGGTAATGCGTTTGTGATCGAGAGTAACAGTAGGCTTCACGTCGCGGTAAATGACCGATAGCAGGTGTCTACGTCCCCAAAGATAGTGGCTTTCTCTTTCAACGAAACAACGCGGAGCTTCACGCGCCTGATTCCTAAATCTTTCCTGCTGTTGCCGAATCCATCCCAACCGCGAGATGGCATAGGCACGGGCAACTTCCAATCGAGTAGTTGTCGGTGGGGTATCAGATTCTTCATTCTTGGAGCAGGTCCCATGGGATGCGTGGTTTCCCCATATCAGGGCAGGTGAGGATCAGGAGCTGTTTGAGTTAGCAGTCCCACTGGATGAAAACGGGACTCTACTGTCGCTCTTGTGGATTCCAGGTTGGTCTAGCTGATAGCAAGGTAACTCGGTGTGCTCGAAGGTGGTGATTCCACTGTTGGCATGAGTTTGCCTCAGAATGGGGATTAATCGGTGAAAATCTTTCCAAACTGGTGAATCGACCATTCGATTTGGAAACATTTTTCAGTTAGGCCCTTAAGTGGGTAGGGGTGAGTCCGTGCGTATTAATGGGGAAGATATTCCCTCTGTGGGACTTTGCTAAGTGAGATAAATGAGGCCGTTGGCCTGAGTTCGTTCCCGTTTGGACGAGTTTCGGTTCCTTACACTTGGCGGCGTTCAGCGTCGAATAACTTGTGAACAAGTTAGCGCAATTTTGACGCGTCTTGTCTTGACCTTAGTGGGATAAAAAGGGTTGAAATGGGGCACTTTGGGGCACTGAGGCCCCGTTACACCCATGTCGCAAGCTCAACCACCGCTCTACACGGGCCTTTTCAGGCACGCGTTGGACGACAAGAATCGTCTCACGATTCCGTCGGCGTGGCGTTTTGCGCACGGATCGGACGACACGTTTTTGGCGACGCCGCATCCGGAGGGTTACATCGCGGTGTTGCCGCCGGCCGAGGTGGAGAAGCTGCGCGTGAAGATCGCCAACATGGCCCTCAGCGATGGGGCGGGGCAGGACTTCGTGGCGCGTTTCTTCGCGCAGACCCAATCGCTGTGGTTCGACAAGTCGGGCCGCATGAACCTGAGCGCCGAGTTGCTCGGCCACGCAGGTATCACCAAGGACACCGTCCTCGTGGGCGGTCTGACCAAGTTCAACATCTACAACCCCGAGCGCTGGACGAAGGTCGAGGCCCGCACCTCCGGCGAGAACTTCGGCGACCTCATGCGTCGCCTCGGCATCTGATCGCCATGCACTACGCGCCCAAAGTTTCTCCTTCGCGGCAGGCGGTGCGCAAGGCGACGCGGTCGCTCTTGTTGGTCCGTCCGGTCACGCCCGCCTGGCAGGATGCGACCGGCGAACGGATCACTTTTGCCCGCGAAGGCTTGCTGGCCCGCCTGCAAGCCAAGCTGGCGAACAGGCTGAAAGATCAACCCGCAACCGGAGGGGCGACCGATGCGCGCTGCGCTCATTGATTCGCCCGTGCCCGCGATGAAACCCGGCCACCAGTCAGTCCTGCTGCACGAGGTGATCGAAATGCTCGGTCTGCGGGCCGGTGGCCGCTATCTCGACTGCACCTTTGGCGGCGGCGGACACACCCGCGCGATCCTCGAAGGCGCGGCCGGCTGTCACGTCACGGCTCTGGACCGCGATCCGGCGGCTTTGCCACGCGCGGCCGAACTGCAGGCCGAGTTCGGCGATCGCCTTGCCTTGGTCGACATCGACTTCGGTCAGCTCGACCAGGTTGCCGCCACCGGCTTCGATGGCATCCTCTTCGACCTCGGCGTTTCATCGTTTCAACTCGACGAGGTTGAACGAGGGTTCTCGTTCCGCCACGACGCCCCGGCCGACATGCGCATGGATCCGCGGCGCGGGGTTTCCGCGGCGCAATGGCTCGAGACCGCCAGCGAGGCGATGCTTGTCCGCGCGATCCGCGATTTTGGCGAAGAGCAGATGTGGCGTCGTGTCGTCAGCGCGCTGCTCGAAGCCCGCGGCACCGGCGCCTTGGCGCGCACCGCTTCGCTCGCCGAGGTGATCACCAACGCCGTTCCGGCGCGCGTGCGTCACGCCTCGAAGATTCATCCAGCCACGCGTTCGTTCCAAGGCATTCGCATCGCGGTGAACGATGAGATCGGCGCGATCGAGCGCGCGTTGCCCGCCGCGTTTGAGAAGCTCGCTTCCGGCGGCGTGCTCGCGGTCATCAGTTTTCACTCCCTGGAGGATCGTCCGGTGAAGCAATTTTTCCGCCGCATGTGCGGCCAGCCGGAGTCGGCCAATGATTCGCGTCCGCAGGACGAGCGCGTGCGACTGGCCGAACCCCTGACGCGCAAACCCATTACCGCTGGCGACGCCGAACTCGCCGCCAATCCCCGCAGCCGTTCCGCCAAGTTGCGCGGCCTCCGCAAATTCTGATCCCGCGATGAAAAAAGACACCCAAGCCTTCGTGAACCAACTGCTGGTCTATACGCTGGTGATGTTCTGCTTCAGCGGCTCCATCGGCATGGGCACCGTGTGGATGCGTCACCAGATTTCTCTTTCGGCCAACCAAGCCAAGGTGCTTGACGCCCGTTTGGTTGAAATCGAACGCCAGATCAACGAGACCCGCGCCGCCATCGAGCGCGCGCAGGATCCGTCGATGCTCAAGCTGCTCAATGACCAGTGGCAGCTCGGCCTTGTGCCGCCGGAGCCCAAGAAAACCGCGACGATCGACGTGGACCCCGTCATGCGTCTCGCCGCCAAGCACAATCGCGGACTTTTCACCGATAGTCCGGTCTCAACCGTGTCCTTCCAAGTGGCGCTGCGGCGCTGAAATTAAATGTCACGCGGTTTTGCCTCCAATTATCGCATCTTCCTGCTGTCAGCCATTGTCGTCGTGTCGCTCGTCGGGATCGGCACCCGTTTGGTGTTTCTGCATGTCATTGATCGCGGCAAACTGCTCGGCTACGTCGAGCAGGTTCGACGGCAGGTAATCGTCGAGCCCGCGCGCCGCGGCAACATCTACGATTCGCACCTTCATCTGCTCGCGACCAACCAGTCCATGTATAACGTGGGCGTGGACCCGCAGGCGCTGCGGCCGGAGGATCGCGAAAAGTGGCGCGAACTGGCCGCATTGATCGACCTGCCTTACGCGAAGCTCGAGCGCATCATGACAACCACCACGCGGCAAGTGCGCGTGAAAACCGTCCAGACCGCGGAAGCTCCTGCGGTCGGGGTGGTGTTCAAGGTGGGGGCTGCGCAGAACGGCGTCGTCATTGCCGATGACAGTGAAAATGCCGATGCGGATGACGAAGTGCTGGCAGAGGGTGGGGAGGCCACAAAAGAGAAGGCCATTCGCTGGGCCAAGTTGCGCGAGGACGTGGATGAGGCGACCTACGACAAGATCGTCGCGCTCGATATCAAGGGCGTCTATGGCAACCGCGTTTTCCGTCGGGTTTATCCGCACAATTCGCTCGCATCGCATCTGGTGGGCTACGTGAACAAGGCCGGCATCGCGGCCGCGGGCGTGGAAAACTACGCCGACTTTTATCTGCGCGGCCAGGACGGCTGGCGCGAGGGTGAACGCGACGGCCGTCGCCGCGAACTCGCGCAATTCCGCACGCGCGAAGTGCAGCCGGTCGATGGCTTCAACGTCGTGCTTTCGACCGACATCATCATCCAGCACATGGTCGAGGAGGAGCTGAAGGCGATCGCGAAGAAATTCAATCCCGACAAGGCCACCATCATCGTGAGCGACGCCAAGACCGGCTTCATCCTCGCGATGGGCAATTACCCGAATTTCAATCTCAACGAATACAACACGGCGCCGCTCGACGTTCAGCGCAACTTCGCGATCACCGACCAGCTTGATCCGGGTTCGACGTTCAAGATCGTCCCCGCGTCCGGCGCCTTGAACGAAGGTTTGGTGCGGCCCAATACGCGCTTCGATTGCTCGATTGATTCCATCGAATACAAAGGCGCTGTCCGCCGTTTTATGCCGGACGATCACAAATACGATCACCTGCTCACGGTTTCGGAAATCATCAGTCGTTCGAGCAACATCGGCGCCGCCCAGCTCGGCATGTTGTTGGGCGAACAGGGCATGTATGACTATGCCCGCAAGTTCGGTTTCGGAGAGAAGTCCGGATTTCCGTTCGGCGGTGAAATCTCCGGCCTGCTCAACCCGGTGGACAAGTGGAGCGGCATCGACATCACGCGCATTCCCGCGGGTTACAGTATTTCGGCCACGCCGCTGCAGATCCATTATGCGATGGGCGTGATCGCGAGCGGCGGAGAACTGCTCCGCCCGCAGATAATCCGGCAGGTGCGCGACTCGTCGGGTGAAGTGGTTTACAGCTTTGATACCGCGGTGCGCCGCCGCGTCATCAGCACGCAGGTGGCCCGCGAAATGGCCAAGATGCTGCAAGGTGTGGCGCAGGAACACGGCACCGCGGACAACGCGGCCATTCCCGGTTACGAGGTCGCGGGCAAAACCGGCACGGCGCAAAAACTGATCAACGGCCGCTACTCCAGCCGCAATCACGTGGGCTCCTTCGTGGGCTTCTTCCCCGCGAGCCGTCCCGAAGTCGTCATCTCGGTCATCGTCGACAACGCCAAGGTGCCGGGCGGCAACGCCTACGGCCGCGTGGTCGGCGCTCCCTCTTTCAAACGGATCGGCGAACAGCTGATCCAATACCTTGATATTAAACCTCCCTTCGAAACGGGGCGGAAGCCCCTGTTCGCCATGAAAGGAAACCCGCAGTGATCGGTTATCTGACTCAGGACTATCCATTGATCCACGCTTTCTCGCCCCGGCCTCTGCGCCGCACCCGCCGGGAAACCCTGCTTCGCCAACGCGTCTTTAAAATGGCTCCAAAACTTTCCGACTACATTCAGCCCGATGAGATCCAAGCCGTGAAGGGCTCGCTGGACCGCCCCATCTCCGGTCTGGTGATGGACAGTCGCCGGGTTGTGCCCGGCACGCTGTTCTTTGCCTTGCCCGGCCGGCGCACCGATGGCGCCGGTTTTGTGGATGAAGCGGTTTCCCGCGGCGCGGTCGCGGTGATCACGCACAAGCTGCCGGCAGCCACGCCGGCCAAGGTCACTTTTATTCAGGTGGCCGATCCGCGGGCCATGCTCGCGCGGGTGGCGCAACGTTATTACAAGTTTCCTGATCGCGACCTCGACGTGGTCGGGGTCACGGGCACGAACGGCAAGACGACCGTCACACATCTCATCAAGCACTTGCTTGATGGTCCACAGCGCGTCGGTCTCATCGGCACGATCAATTACGATCTCGGTTCGCGCACCGTGCCGTCGTTTCGCACCACGCCCGAGGCGGTGGATATTTACGGCATGATGGCCCAGATGCGCGAGTCCGGCTGCCGGCAGGCGGTCATGGAGGTGAGTTCGCACGGCATCGATCAGCACCGCGTGCTGGGACTCGGTTTCAACGTCGCGGTCTTCACCAATCTCACGCGCGACCATCTCGATTACCATCAGACGCTGGATGAGTATTTTGCGGTCAAGGCGCGCCTCTTCACCGGCGAGATCGGCTGCAAGCCACGCGTCGCGGTCATCAACACCGACGACGCCTACGGCGAACGCTTGACCTCGATGGTGCCCGCCGACGTGCGCACGGTCACGTTTGGCGAAAAACCGACGGCGATGATCCGGGCGGAAAACGTGCAACTCAACTTCAAGAGCACGGCGTTCCGCCTCGTCTGGCCGGAAGGCGCGATGGACGTCGAGTCGCCGCTGATCGGCCGCTACAATGTGAGCAATCTGCTCGCGGCCATCGCCGTGGCTTGGAGCATGGGCCGCGATCCCCAGACCTTTTTGGCGCGCCTCGGCGAGTTCACCGGCGTGGCGGGTCGTATGGAGCGCATCGAGCAGGGCCAGGCTTACAACGTGCTCGTCGATTACGCGCACACGGACGACGCGCTGCGCAATGCGCTCGCGATGCTGCGGGCGATCACGCCGGGCCGCCTGATGGTGGTGTTCGGCTGCGGCGGCAAACGCGATCGCAGCAAGCGTCCGTTGATGACCGCCGCGGTGCAGGAGTTCGCCGATTTCGCGTTCGCCACCGCGGACAATCCGCGTGGCGAGGATCTGGAACAAATCTTTAATGACATGAAAACCGGCGTCACTGCCCCGGCCCGCATCACGTGGATCGAGGATCGCCGGCGCGCGATCTCGCTCGCGCTCGACGCGTGCAAACCGGGCGACTGCCTGCTCGTCGCGGGCAAGGGGCATGAAAGCTATCAGGAGTTTGCCGACACGGTGATTCCCTTCGACGACCGCCAGATCGTGCGCGAGCTCATCGGCATCAAAACTCTAAAATCGGAATGACGCGATTCGAGCCCAGTCAATTGGCCGCATGGACCGGAGGGCGCTGGACGGTGCCGCCGGTCTCGCCGCTTGTTGGGTTCGGGATCGATAGCCGTCAGTTGCGCGTCGGGCAGGTGTTCGTCGCGTTGCGCACGGACAAACGCGACGGCCACGATTATCTGCCGGCGGCGGAGCAATCCGGCGCGGCGGCGGCGATCGTGGCGACGCCAAATGGATCGCTGGCTCTGCCGCAACTCGTGGTGGCGGATCCGCTGCGCGCATTCCAAGCAATCGCCCGCGAACACCGGGCGGGTTTCCATGGTCCGGTCGTCGGCATCTCCGGCAGCGTGGGCAAGACGTCGACGAAAAACCTGCTGGCACGCCTGTTGGGCGAGACTCACGAAGTGCTCGCGACCGAGGGCAATTTGAACAACCACCTCGGCGTGCCCTTGACGCTGACGCGGCTCGACTACGCGAAGCACAAGCTGGCCGTGATCGAAGCGGGCATCAGCGGTCCGGGCGACATGCTGCCGCTGGCCGAAATGATCTCACCCGATATCGCGATCATCACCTTGGTGGCGCCGGCGCATGTCGCCGAATTAGGCTCGATCGAAGGCGTGGCGCGTGAGAAGGCCGTGCTGCCGGCGCATACGCGAGCCGACGGCTTGGCCCTGTTTCCACAGCAGTGCGCGAACTTTGCGGCATTCAGCCAATTGCCGAACCGGCGCATCGTGGTGGAACGCGCCGACATCATTCGCCCCGAGCGCGCGCCTGACGATCGCGTATTCTACACGATCACCCACCGGGACAACGAAACCGCGCTCGTGCTGGCTTATCGTGAACCGCCACCGCTCGTGTTCACGCTGCGCCGTGTGTCCGACGGGATGGCGCAGAATGCGGTGCTCGCGATCTGCGCGGCGCTCCGGCTCGGCGTTGAAATCGCGGTGATTCAGCAACGGCTCGCCGGATGGGCACCGGCGGGGTTGCGGGGCGAGTGGCGGCGCGACGCGGGGCGTTTGACCTACGTGGATTGCTACAACGCCAATCCCGCCTCGATGGCCGACGCTTTGGATACGTTCTATGGTCAGGCGCCGGCGGATCAGCCGCGGATCCTGGTGCTGGGCGGCATGGAGGAATTGGGACCCGAGTCGGCAATGTTTCACCGCGCGCTCGGCCGATCCCTGCAGGTGCGGACCGAGGACCGCGTGTTTGCGATCGGCGATCACGCCGCGGCCCTGCGGGAAGGCGCGCTCGACAAAGGGATCAGGTCTGAGCGCGTGAACGTGGTTGATAATCTCGATGCCGTGCGCGCGGCCTTGGCGGGATTTTCAGGAACCGTCTTTCTGAAAGGCAGTCGGCGTTATCGTCTCGAGACCTTGCTTGAATCGGCGAAGGAGGAACCTGCACATGCTTAGCTATCTGGCGGATTATGAACATTACTTTGGCCCGTTGCGCTTGTTGCGCTACATCTCGGTGCGCACCGTGCTCGGCGCACTTACCGCGCTGATCATCGGGTTTGTCATCGGCCCGTGGCTCATCAGCCGGTTCCGCGCGCTGAAGTTCGGTCAGCATTACGATGACGACCGCACCGGCGATCTCGCGCAGCGCTTCGACAAGAAGAACACGCCGACGATGGGTGGATTGATCATCTTCATCTCCGTGTTTGTCAGCACGGTGCTCTGGGCCGAGCCGAATGTCTGGATCTTCGTCGCGCTGTTTGTCTACACCGCGCTGACGGTCGCGGGCTGGCGGGATGATTACCTCAAGGTGGTGCATCGCAATCGTGACGGCATCTCGTCTTGGGAAAAAATCGCCTGGCAATCGCTCGCGACGCTCGTGGCGTTGGGCGTGCTGCTCTGGCATCCGGTGAGCGCGGAAAAAGTGCGCGAGTTGTGGGTGCCGTTTTTCAAGACCGCGATCATCGGGCAGATGCCGTGGTGGCTGCTTCTGGTCCTGATCTACCTCTGGATCGTCGGCTTCAGCAACGCGATCAACCTGACTGACGGACTCGACGGTCTGGCGGTGGGCTGCACGATCTCGGTCGCGCTGGTCTTTGGCATCATGGCCTACGCCGCGGGCAATATCCGCATTTCGGATTATCTGCTGATCAGCCACGTTCCGGGGACGGGCGAGCTGACCGTGCTATGTGGCGCGTTGATCGGCGCGTGCATGGCCTTTCTTTGGTATAACTCGCATCCGGCCGAGGTGTTCATGGGCGACACGGGTTCGCTCGCGCTTGGCGGATTGATCGGCGTGATGGCGTTCATGATTCACCAGCCGGTCACGCTGGTGATCGTCGGCGGTGTGTTCGTGATGGAGGCACTGTCGGTCATCATGCAGGTCGGCTGGTTCAAATACACCAAGCGTTCGACCGGGGTGGGGCAGCGCATCTTCCTCATGGCGCCGATTCATCATCACTTTCAAAAGCTGGGCTGGCCCGAAACCAAGGTCGTGCTCCGATTCTGGGTGCTTTCGCTCGGTTTCGCCCTCGCCGGTCTCGCCACGTTGAAGATTCGTTGAACATGCCGCTCGTTGTTCCAGAACCCTTGCGCGATGCGCTGACCAAGCCCGTGGCCGTTTTCGGCTCAGGGTTGAGCGGTCAGGGCGTGCTCGCGCTGCTGCGGGTCCTGGGATTGCCGGGTGTTTGCTACGATGAACGGGAGACTGCGTTCGAACCCGCGCATCGAAGCGCGCACCGCCTCGTGGTGTTTTCGCCCGGCTTCCCGGCGGATCACCCCTGGCTTAAACTGGCGCGCGAAGGAGGGCTGGAGTGCCTCGGGGAAATGGATTTCGCGGCGCTGTTCTGGAAAGGGCGCGTGATTGCCATCACCGGCACGAACGGCAAGACCACGTTGACGGAATTTCTCACGCACGCCTTGCGGCAGGAATGGGAAACTGCCCATGCCGTCGGCAACATCGGGCGGCCCTTCGCGCGTCTGGTGGCCGATACGGCCGGAGGACGGGGAGACGACATCGCGATTTGTGAAGTGAGCTCGTTTCAAGCCGAGACGATGCGACACTTCCGTTGCGAGGCGGTTTTGTGGACCAATTTTGCCGAAGATCATCTCGACCGGCATGCGGACATGAAGACCTATTTTGATGCCAAATGGAAATTGGTGGCGAACGCGGGGGCGCAGTGCATTTGCCTCGGGCCGTCGGTGCGGGTTTTCGCGGAGCAATTTGGCCATGCGTTTCCGGCGGCCGCCATCGTGATTGCTGCGAAAGCGTCCACCGCGGCCGAACTGAAAGACACGGTCTTCGCGGATTTTCCGCAGCGGGAAAACTTCGAGCTCGCGCTGGCATGGTGGAAACAGGGCAAGCGCCGTCCCGATCGGCTTTATGCCGCGGCCCAGTCGTTTCGGCTTGGCCGTCACCGGATGGGCCGCGTGGCCGAAATCGGCGGTGTGACTTATTGGAACGATTCCAAGGGCACCAATTTCCATGCGGTCGAAGGCGCGCTGCGCCGTTTTGATCAGCCGGTCACGCTCATACTCGGCGGTAAAGCCAAAGGCGGCGATCTCGCGGCCTTCGTGAACCGGATCGCTCCACAAACCCGGCATGCTTTGCTGATCGGCGAAACCCGCACTGCGTTGGCGGCAGCCTGCGACGCCGTCGGGGTGGCACGCACGATGTGCGACTCGCTCGAACACGCGGTGAGCGCGGCGGCTGAAGTGGCCGCTTCGGGCAGCCATGTGGTCCTGAGCCCGGGGTTTGCCAGCTTCGACATGTTCCGCAACTATGAGGAACGCGGAGAAATCTTTGAACGACTCGTGCAATCGCTGGGCAAGACCGCGAACATGCGTTAATCCAGTTTCAATCCCACAATCAACCCACGCCTAATCATGAAACTCCTGAAAATATTCGGCATCGTGGCCGGCATCCATGTTGCCGCCCTGATCCTGATCTTCGCCAACCCGGGGTGCAGCACCACCAGTAAGCGGCCCGCCGCCTCTGACACCGCATCCCTGCCTGACGGCCCCGTCGTTTCAGTGCCCAATCTTTCGACCGATTATTCGGGCGACGCGGCCTCCTCGCAGATGAATGCCTATGAATCGTCCTCGCCCGTGACCACGGCGCCGCTCCTGTTCAATCCGGATGCTCCTGCCATCGCGACCGATTCGGGCCGCTACAGTCCGACCCGTCCCAACACGCCGGTGGCGGGTGCGCTCAAATCCGAGCCGGTCGCCGATGTGACCCCGGTGACCACCTACACCGTCGTGCGTGGTGACAGCCTTTGGTCCATTGCCAAGCGCAACGGCCTGACGGTTTCCGACCTCGCGACCGCCAACAACCTGCGCGCGAGTGCCACGTTGCAACTCGGACAAAAGCTCATCATCCCGGGCAAGGCCGTGACGCAGCCGGTGGCGACGACATTGCCGGCGCCCATTCCGGAAGAAATCAAAGAGGCCCGGACCGTCACGAAAAAGGAATCCGTCACCCACGTGGTGAAATCGGGCGAAACGCTCGGCGCGATTGCCCGCAAATATCAGGTCAGCATCGGTGAGATCGCCACTGCGAACAACATCAGCGACCCGGGCAAGATTCGGCCGGGGCAGGAGCTCATGATTCCCGGCTGGACCGCGCCGACCTCCAAACCGGCGGCGAAACCGGCTGCGACCGTGACGCAACCGGTCGAAAGCAAACCCGCGCCGGTGATCAACCCCCAGGACGAACCCGTGGACAATCCCGTCATCTTCACCCCGCCGCCGATCGATCAACCGCTGGACGAAGGGTTCATCAACAACGCCGGTGACGCGCCGGTGATTCAAGTCGAAGAATCTCCCTGAGCGAATAGCCGGCTCCATGGCACGCGTTCACCCAGACGACACTCAAGGCCCGCGGTTCAGCTTGAATCCGGCGGCCATGATTGTCGTCTGCGCGGTGGGACTGACCATTCTTGGGCTGACTATTCTCTTCAGCGCGAGCGCGGCATTTGTTCAGGGGCCGTATTATTACCTGGGCAAACAGTTGCTGGGCGTGGTGATGGCGACGGGAGTGTGCTACGTCACCAGCAAGGTGGATCTGGATTACGCGCGCCGCTACGTGTGGGTCGTGGCAGGCGTGATGGTTCTCCTGCTGGTGCTCGTGCTCATTCCGCATGTGGGAGTGGAGGTCAAAGGCAGTCGACGGTGGCTCGGCGTGGGCCCGGTGCGATTGCAGGTTTCGGAATTCGCCAAACTGGCGATGGTGTTCTGCCTCGCGCACTACCTCGCGATCAACCAGACGCGCATTGGCGAATTGAAGCGCGGTTACATTCTGCCGATCGGGATTGTGATGGGCTTTGCCGGCCTGATCATTCTGCAGCCGGACTTCGGCACGGCGGCGCTCGTGGTTGCGGTCGGCATGGCGCTGTTGTTTCTCGCGGGCGCCAAGTGGCGTTACATTCTGCCCACCGTCGGCGCAGTGCTGATGGCGTTTGCGGTGCTCGTGATTCACAATCCGAACCGCCTGTATCGATTGACGGCGTTCCTTGATGTCGAAGGCAACAAACAGGCCGGCACGTATCAGTTGTATCAGGCGCTGGCGGCGTTCGCGGCGGGTGGCACCGACGGCGTGGGGTTGGGACAGGGACGGCAGCAGCTCAACTACCTGCCCGAAGCGCACACCGATTTCATTCTCGCGGTCGTGGCGGAAGAGCTCGGCCTGTGGTTCACGATGGGGATTGTCGTGGTTTTCCTCATCATCTTCATCGCCGGGCTGGTGCATCTGCGGCGCGCGCCCAATCTCTTTCAATTTCTGCTCGTGGCGGGTTGCGTGATGCTCATCTGCCTGCAGGCGATCATCAATCTCGGCGTGGTGACGGGAGTGTTTCCCACCAAGGGCATGTCGCTGCCCTTCATCAGTGCGGGGCTTTCGAATTTGCTGCTCATGTCCATGCTCATCGGCGTCATCATCAACACCCAGCGTGCCTGGCCGCGGGCCGGACTTTCGCGCAAACGACGCGCCATGCGGGAGGTGCTGGCGTGAGCACGTGGTTGATCAGCTGCGGCGGCACGGGCGGGCATCTGGCGCCGGGCATCGCTCTGGCCGAGGGTCTGACTGATCGCGGCCACCGGGTGACGCTGCTCATCAGCCACAAGAAAGTGGATGCGCGGCTGGTCGAAAAATACCCGCAGTTCACCTTTCTGCGCGTGCCGGGCACCGGCTTCGCCTGGAACCCGATCAAGCTGGCCGGCTTTCTGATTTCGCAGGCCAAGGGCTTTCTGTTCTGCCTGCGCCTGATCAACCGCGAGCAGCCGAATGGCGTGGTTGCGTTCGGCGGTTTCACGTCCGCCGGCGTGGCCCTCGCGGGTTGGCTGCGCAAAGTGCCCGTGGCCTTGCATGAATCCAATCGCGTGCCCGGCCTTGCGGTGCGCACGCTCGGGGGCCTGGCCAAGCGCGTTTATCTGCCGATCGGCGTGAAGCTCACCAGCGTGCGCGCCCGCCATATCCGCCATGTGGGCATGCCCGTGCGGCGCGAAATCAATCCCGTGTCGCGCGCGGATGCCTGTCACAAACTCGGCTTGTCGCCGTCCCAGTGTGTGCTGGTGGTCTTTGGCGGCAGTCAAGGCTCGGGTCCGCTGAACGATTGGGTGCAGGCGCATCTGCCCGCGCTCGCGGCCGAAGGGGTGCAAGTTTACTGCGTGACCGGTCCCGGCAAGGGCGAAGCCGCCACGGTCGAGCACCCGGTGGCGGCCGGCGGGACCGTGAAATCGATCTTCGTGCCGTTCTGTGATGACGTGGCGACCCTGCTTTCCGCCGCCGATCTGGTGGTTTCGCGGGCGGGGGCGGGCACGATCGCCGAACTGATTCGCTGCGCGACGCCGGCGATCCTGGTGCCTTATCCGCATGCGGCCGACGATCATCAGCGCGCGAATGCCGCGTTCTTCGAACGGCAGGGCGGTGGATTTGTCGTGGATCAAATCCATCTCGACCGGATGCAAAGCGAGGTGCTCGATACGGTTTTTAACGACTGGTTGCTGCGTCGGTTCCGCGCGAACCTCCAGCGCATGGACCGGGAAAATCCGTTGCAGCTCATGCTCTCCGATCTGGAAGAGCTGGCCAACGCTTCGCTGCCGCCGCCAACGTCCTGCGAAAGGCCTGCCTCGGCATGAATGCACGGTCTTTGTTTGGACAGGAAGTGGCGCGGATTCATTGCGTCGGCGTCGGCGGCATGGGCTTGGCCCCGTTGGCAATTTATCTGGCCCGCAGCGGATGGAACGTGACGGGCGAGGACGATGCACCGACTCCTGAGGTTGCGGCATTGCTGAATGACCACGGCGTGACGTTGTCGGATTTGCCCGCTGATTGTGATTTGCTGGTGATCTCATCTGCCATTGCGCCGCGTCACACGACCGTGCAGGCGGCGGCAAAACGGGGTCTGCCTGTGGTGCGGCGTGGCGAAATGCTCGCCGAGGTGGTGAAAGGCAAAAAACTCGTCGCGGTCTGCGGATCGCACGGGAAAACCACAACGAGCACGATGCTGGCCGCGGCGCTGCATGCCGCAGGTTTTGGCGCGGGTTACGTGCTGGGCGGGTTGCCCGCGCGCGGCGGATTTCCGCCGGCGTCGGTTGGAGCGAATGATTGGGTGGTGGCAGAGATCGACGAGAGCGACGGCACGATCGCGCACTTTTCCCCCGAACTTACCCTGACGGTGAATCTCGATTGGGATCATGTGGATCACTACCGGCGCGCCGAGGATTTGGGCGCGGCCTTTGGAGGACTGTTCGCCCGCACGCAGGGCGCGGTGCTGGTCAATCAAGGGTGCGAACTTTCGCGTGGAATCGCGGCCGCGGCCGTGCCGGGGCGGGTGCACACTTTCGGCCCGGGCGGGGATTTTGCGAGTGAGGTTTCCGCGGATGATGCCGCGGGCATGACCCTGCAGCTCGGCGGTAAATTTCAAATCGCGACCGCGCAGGTGCGGGCGCACGGCCGATTCAACGCCCTCAACGCCACGGCTGCGCTCGCGGCGGTGCAATTGATGGGCGCTTCGCTGCAATCGGATTTGTTGGCCACGTTCCCCGGGGTGCGCCGCCGGCAGACCGTGCTTTCGACGCTCGGCGACGTGCGCGTGATCGAAGACTACGCGCATCACCCGTCGGAAATTCGCGCCTTGCTGGCCGAGCTGCGGCGCGAGCGTGGCGGGACGGGACGGCTGGTCACGATTTTTCAACCGCATCGCTTCAGCCGCACCGCCCAGTTCAAGATCGGCTTTGCCGAGGCCCTGCAGGCGGCGGATGACATCATGCTGCTCGAGGTTTACGGGGCGGGCGAGGCGCCCGTGGCAGGCGGCTCGACGGCGGATTTGCTGAAGGAATTCTCTGCGGGCCGCGCCCGCCATTTCGCGGCCGATGCCGATCTGTTCGCGTCCTTGGATGCGGCGATTCGTCCCGGTGATTGCGTCGCGTTTGTCGGCGCGGGCAGCATTGATCGGAAGGCGCGCGCCTGGCTGGCGCAGCGGCACCGCAACTTTTGGGATCGTTTCGCCGACAATGCGCGCCTGCGCATTTCCGCGGCGAGCAAACTGACGCGCGAGGAACCGCTGGCCAACAAGACCACCATGCGCGTGGGGGGCGCGGCGCGCGTTTACGCCGAGCCGGTGGACATTGCCGACTTGCAGGGGCTGTTGCGGATGGCGCGTGAACAGGGCGTGCCTGTGCTGCCGTTGGGCCGCGGTTCCAATCTCATCATCGCGGACGAGGGCGTGGACGCGCTCGTGATCTCGCTGGGACATGCGCGCTGGGCGACGTTTGAACCGCGCGGCGCCGACCGGGTCTGGGTGGGCGCGGGATTGCGGCTGAAAAATCTCTGCGGGCTTGCGGCCAAGGCAGGTCTGACCGGGTTCGAGTTTCTCGAAGGAATCCCTGGCAACGTCGGCGGTGCGCTGCGGATGAACGCCGGTGCCATGGGCGGCTGGATGTTCGATGTGGTCGAGGAAGTGCAATTCGTCACCCTGCAGGGCGAGGTTGTCACCCGACGCAAGGAAGACATGCAGGTGACCTACCGGCATTGCGCGGATTTGGATCATGCGATCGCGCTCGGTGCGCTTCTGCGGCCCGCGGCGGCCAGCGATGCCGACTCGGTCAACCGCCAGATTGATGTTTACCGGCGCAAACGTCAGGAGTCCCAGCCGCGCGAACCCAGCGCGGGGTGCATTTTCAAAAATCCCGAGGGCAATTCGGCGGGCCGCTTGATCGACCAAACCGGTTTGAAAGGCCTGCGGGTGGGGGATGCCGAGGTCTCGCCGGTGCACGCGAACTTTATCGTGAATCGCGGCGGCGCGAGCGGGGCTGATGTGCTCGGATTGGTTCGGGCGGTGCGAAACCGTGTGCAGGCGGCGCATGGCGTCCTGCTGGAACCAGAGGCGCAGCTCTTCGGCAAAACGTGGGAGGAAGTTTTATGAAAAAACCCGTGATTGCGGTGTTGGCGGGCGGGGTTTCGGCGGAACGCGAAGTGTCGCTGGGCTCGGGTCGCGCCTGCGCCCTGGCGTTGAGCCGTTCGTTTCCGACCTGCCTGATCGACGTGAAGACGCCGGCGCTCCCCGCCGGACTGGATCGCGCCGGCATGGTGGTGTTCTCCACGCTGCACGGCACCTTTGGCGAAGACGGTCAGATGCAACGCCTGCTGGACGAAGCCGGGATTCACTACGCCGGTTGCGATGCGGCAAGCAGCGCGTTGACGATGGACAAGACGCAGACGAAGGCCGCCGCGTCCAAAGTCGGGGTGGCCGGCGCCAAACAACACCTGTTCAAGGCGACCGAAAAGCCGGCCCCGACCGGGATCGTCGCGTCACTCGGATCGAATCTGGTGCTCAAACCAAATGCGGAGGGCAGCAGCGTCGGCCTGACTTTGATTGCGAACGAAGCCGAGTTGGCGGCCGCCTTGGCCAAAGTGACGGCCGGCACCTGGATGCTCGAACAACGCATCATGGGGCGCGAACTCTCCATCGGGGTGCTCAACGGCAAGGCGATGGGCGTGGTCGAAATCCGGCCGAAGTCCGGCGTTTATGATTACGCCAGCAAATACACGAAGGGACTGACCGAGTATCTCGCCCCGGCGCCGCTGGATGGAACCGCGACCCGGCTCGTGCAAGAATCGGCCGAAAAAGCCTACGCGGCTTGCGGTTGCCGTGACTACGCGCGGGTTGATTTCATTCTTTCTGCAAACGGCACGCTTTATTTGCTCGAAATCAACACGCTCCCCGGCATGAAAGAAACCAGTTTGCTGCCGATGAGCGCACAGTGTGTGGGACTGGATTTCACGGCGTTGGTTCGGGAACTGGTCATGCCTGCTGTGCAACGTTTCAATCTGGCAACCGCATCCGCAAAATCCTCGTGAGCAAGTCGAACCTCAACCCCGATCTGGCCCGTTCGTGGCGCGAAATCCCGCAGCAGGTCAAACCGCGGGCGATGTCGCGCGGCGGTCGTCGTCGCGTCATGCAGGCATTCGTGCGCAGCACCTTGGTATTGCTCGCCGTGGCCGTGCTGCTCGGCGGGGTGTATTTTTTCACCGAGATGATGCAGGGCGACACCCGCACGCTCGCCCGCGCCGTCAATGCCGTGCCGGTCAAGGAGGTCGCACTGCGCACCGATGGCGTGCTCGATCAAGCGTGGATCATGCGCACGCTCGCCATGCCGCCGAAGGCGACGTTGATGGATTTGGACATCGGTCAATTGCACGACCGGCTGCTGGCCGATCCGCAAGTGCGATCCGCCACGGTATCGCGCAAATTTCCCGCGACCCTCGAAGTCAGCCTCGCCGAGCGATCACCCGTGGCGTTGGTCAACGCCAAGATCGGCAACGAGGCCCCGCGGCCCTATCTCGTGGCGCGCGATGGCACGGTTTATCGCGGCAGCGGCTACGATCAGGCGACGCTGGCGGCGCTGCCTTGGCTCGATGGCGTGAAATTGCGTTTGGCTGGCGATCACTTTGAGCCCATTCGCGGCATGAATGCGGTGGCGGACTTGCTGGCCACGGCGCGCAACGAGGCGCCGCATCTCTATCACACGTGGAAGGTGATTTCATTGGAACGCCTCGAAAGCGACGCAGAGATTCACGTCCGCGCGACCAACATCGAAAAGGTCATTTTCAGCGCACGTTCGTCCGGCGATTTCCTGCGCCAGATCGCGCAGCTCGATGTGCTGCTGGATTCGGTGCATGCGGCGGAGGACCAGCCGGTCGACGAAATCAACCTGGCGGTCGGCCGCATGATTGACGGCCGCATTCAGGTGCCCGTCACGTTCAAGGATCCGCTGGCCGTGCCCGCCCGCGCCCCGGCCGCCGCACCAACGAATTCTTTTTTCAAAACCAATCGTCCCGCCTCCCGTGAGCTCTAGCCCCCACTTCATCGGTGCCGTCGAAATCGGCACGTCCAAGGTAACCGTCCTGATCGGTGAATACACCGGTCGCGAACTCGCCATCATCGGCCGCGGCGAATGCCAGTCGCGCGGCGTGATCAAGGGCGCCGTGGTCGATTACAAGGCCGCGAGCGAATGCACGCACAGCGCCTTGGAGTCGGCCGAACGCGAGGCCGGCGAGCGCATCGACACGGTGTTTCTCGCGCAAACCGGCGGGCACCTCGAAGGGTTCTACAACGAGGCCGCCGTGAATGTGAAGGCGGCGGACAACATGATCTCCAGCGACGATATTCGCACGGTCTGCGATCTCGCCCGCGCCAAGGAGCTGCCGCAAAACCGCATGGTCGTGCATCACATCCGCCGGCCGTTTCGCGTGGACGGTCGCTTGGTGCCGACCTCGCCCGAGCACTTGGTCGGTCAGCGCCTCGAAGTCGGTTACTGGACGGTGCATGGCCAGGAGCAGCGACTGGCGGACACGATTCACGTCATCCGCGGTTTCAATCTCGAGGTAGGCGAGCTGGTGCTCTCGAGCCTCGCTTCGGGTCACATGGTGACCACGCCCGAGGAACGGCACCACGGCGTGCTGGCGATCGACATCGGCGCGGGCACGACCGATTTCGTGCTCTATCGCGACGGTGTGCCGCACACGACCGGCGTCGTGCCGGTGGGTGGCACGCACTTGACCAACGACCTGAGCATCGGCCTGCGCTTGAAGGAAGGCGACGCTGAGAAGATCAAACTCCGGTGCGGCCGCGCCAATGTGCAATGCCGCGACAAATCCGAAAAGGTCTGGCTCGACGGCAACTATTCGATCGGCGACCGGCAGTTCTCGCGCCATGCGATTGAGCAGATCACCACGGCGCGCACCTGGGAAATCCTTGAGGTCGTTCGCAAGAAGCTCGGTGGTGCCTTCACGCCCGAATCGTGCAACGCCGGCGTGGTCTTGACCGGCGGCACCGCGAAATTACCCGGCATCGCCGAGGCCGCGGCCAAGGTTTTCAACACCCCGGTGCATCTCGGCGAAGCGCCGGCCTGGGTGGCCGAAAACCTGCGTGATCCCGGCTACAACACTGCGCTGGGCCTGCTCTATTACGGCGTGCAGGTGCACAGCGAACGGCTGGGCGCCCCGCGTCGCCGCGGCGGATTCCTGCAAAGCTTCACCCGTCTCTTCGCCAATTCCTGAGCGCCATGAATCTCAACGAACTGCCCCTTCAGCCGACTGTCACCCCCGGCGATCCGAATATCACGATCAAACTGGTCGGGGTCGGCGGTGCGGGCTCCAACGCGGTCGATCGTCTCAAGATGGAAGGCTTGGAGCGCCTGCATCTCGCGGTGATGAACACCGACTCACAGGCACTGGCCAGCTCGCCGGTGCAGGAAAAAGTCCTGCTTGGCATGGGTGTCACCCGCGGCTTGGGGGCGGGTGGTGACCCGGAGCTGGGGCGCGAGGCGGCCGAGACGGATCGCGAAAAGATCAGCAAGGTGGTCGAAGGTTGCGATTTGGTGTTCCTGATCGCCGGCATGGGCGGCGGCACCGGCAGCGGCGCGGCTCCGACCGTGGCGGAAATCGCCTCGGAATCCGGTGCGCTCGTCATCGCGTTTGTGACCATGCCATTCAGTTTCGAAGGTGGCCGCCGTTTGAAGCAGGCCGAAGAGGGCCTGCAGGCGCTGCGCCGGGTCTGCGATGCGGTCATCCCGCTTCCCAATGACATTTTGCTGCAGGAAGGCGCCGATGATGCCACCGTGCTCGACGCGTTTGCGCAGGCCGACGAATGGATTGGTCGCGGCGTGAAGTCACTGTGGACGATGCTGTTCAAAACCGGGCTCATCAACCTCGACTTCACCGCGCTGCAGCAGGCCTTCCAGCATCGCGGCGGCAAGACGCTCTTCGGCCTCGGCGAAGGCGCCGGCGAGAACGCGGCGGCGGATGCCATCGCCAGCCTGAAACTTTGTCCCTTGCTGCACACGCCGGAGTTCGCCCGCAAGGCGGACCGGTTGCTCGTCAACATCACCGGCGGCGCGGGCCTGACCCTGCCGCGCGTCAACGAGCTGATGAACGAGATCACCGAGCAGTTTGGCCGCAATTCCCACATCATCATGGGGGCGGTGATCGACGAGGACATGCGCGATCGCATCCAGATTTGCGTCATCGGCACGAGCGACATGGGTGGTCGTGCCGTCAGTGTGCGCCGTCCGCTGCCGGCGGCCCGCCATACGACCGCGCCGCGCGAAATGGCCCGCCCGCCTGCCAGCGCTCCGGAACTTGAACTTGCCGGCATGCCCGCCAAGGAGCCGACCGCCGCCTCGACCAAGGCGCCCCTGCCCAAATCCACCGCTCAGGATGAGTTCGGTTTTGGCGAAATCGAAAGCCGCGGCTACTTTGAAAAGACCGACCGCAACCTGTTCGACGGCCAGGACCTCGACGTGCCGACCTACCTGCGCAAAGGGATCAAAATTACGCTTTAGACCGGGTGGCAGAATACCCCTCTTGGCAAAGGTGAGGCGTTCTGCATCCTTGGGTGCATGTTTATCGATGAGTGCGTAATCAAGGTGGCGGCCGGCGACGGCGGGCGCGGCTGCGTGAGCTTCCGGCGTGAGAAGTTCGAGCCGTGGGGCGGCCCCAATGGCGGCGACGGCGGCCGGGGCGGCGATGTCGTCCTGCTGGGTGACGACGACACCAACAATCTCGTCGATTACAAATATACGCCGCACCGCCGGGCGGAGCGCGGCGAGCATGGGCTTGGCTCCGACCAGCATGGCCGCGACGGCAAATCCTGCATTCTTCGTCTGCCGCTCGGCACGGTCGTGATCGACGAGGAAACGGGCAAGGTCGTGGCGGAAGTCATCGAGGACGGCCAGCGCATCGTGTTGTGCAAGGGTGGCAACGGCGGCTGGGGCAACACGCATTTCAAGACCTCGGTCAATCGTGCGCCGAAGCACGCCAATCCGGGCCACCCCGGCGAGAACGGCGTCTACCGGTTGATCCTGAAGAGCATCGCGGACGTCGGTCTCGTGGGGTTTCCCAATGCCGGCAAATCGTCGTTGACCAACGAAATCACCAAGGCGCGGCCGAAGACCGGCGCGTATCCCTTTACCACCCTGCATCCGCAGATCGGGGTAATCGAATATCTCGACGAGGTGAAAGGCCATCGGCGCCTCCTGCTCGCCGATGTGCCGGGTCTGATTGAAGGCGCGAGCGAAAATCGCGGCTTGGGGCACCGGTTTCTCAAACATATCGAACGCTGCGCGCTGCTGCTGCTCATCATCGACATGGCGGGCACGGATGCGCGCGATCCGCGCGACGACTACGCGCATTTGTTGGAAGAGCTCGAACTCTACGACAAGGCGCTGCTGAAAAAGCCGCGGCTGGTGGCGGCCAATAAAATGGACGAGCCCGCGGCCAAGACCTGGCTGACCAAATTCAAGCGCCGCCACAAGGTGGACGTGGTGGAAATTTCCTGCCTGAGCGGCGAGGGACTCGATCAACTCAAAAAAGAATTGTTAAAACGGGTCGCCGCGCTGCGCCGGCGCGAAAAAAAGTCGCCTGCCGCCAAGGCTTGACCCAATTTTCCGCCCCATGTCTCAGCCGCAACGTCCGCTCCTCATGCGCGCCAATCGCCTGATGGGCGCCGCGCTCGTGGAGCGGAATCTGGTCAAAATCGAAGAATTGGAGCAGGCCAACGAACGCCTGTTGCAAATCGTGGACGCGAGTCCGCCGCGCCAATGCACGGTGCTGGGCGTCCTGGCCTACGAAATGAAGGCGCTCAAGGAGGAGGATGTCGTGCAATACCTCGTCGAGCAGGAGGGTCTCGGCGTGATCGATCTGCGCGGTTATGAAGTGGGGAAGGAATCCCTGAAGGGACTCGATCTCGCTGCGTGCTGGGCCACCTGGTCGGTGCCGTTCGACAAGGTGGACGGGTTTCACTTCATCGCCTCCGCCTACTGGCTGAGTCCGGCGGTGCGCACGTTCTGGGAAAAGCAGCTCGACGGTCCCATTCTCTGGTTCGCCACGACGTTGGAAGGCATCGCCGACTTCATTGAAAAACGCGAAAGCGCGGCGCCGAAGCCAGTCGCCCCTTGATCCCATGCCGCTTGGAAAAGTTCAAACCCATATCGTTGAAAGGCTTGTCGAGCTCGGCCGGCTGACGGCGGAGCAACAGCAGGCGATCGCAGCCGCGCCGGAGGAACTCACCGGCAGCGAGCTCGATAAAATGCTGCGTGACGATCACGGCATCGCGCCGTTTGCGCTGCTGGTCGCCAAGGCCCGGGCGCTGGGATTCGCCCCGTGCCATGCCGCGCGTTGCCAGGTCAACGCCGCCACCTTTGCGCACATCCCGCAGGACTTTTGTGAGAAGCATCTCGTGCTGCCGGTCGGCGAGGTGGGCGAGGCCTTGCTGATCGCCTTTGCCAATCCGTTTGACGAGGCGGTGATGCCGAAATTGCAGGAGCTGGCACCCGGCCGCCGGATCATCCGGCTGCTCGCGCCCGAGCAGGATATCCGCGACAAGTTCTCCAAGAGCAAGCAGGTCGGTGCCGAAGGTTTCGGCGATGTCATGGATCAGCTGGGCGCCGAGTTTGGTGCCATCGCCGAAGCCAGTGAAGACGACCTGACGGACGAGGAATCCGGTCCGATCATTGATCTCGCCAATCGCGTGATCGAGGAGGCCTATTTCGCCGGCACGAGTGACATTCACATCGAACCGCAGGAACACGACGTGGTCGTGCGCTACCGTATCGACGGGGTGTGCCAGGAAAAATTGCGGCTGCCATCGAAGGTCGGCCCGGCCTTGGTCGCGCGCCTGAAGATCATGTGCAACCTCGACATCGCCGAACGGCGTTTGCCGCAGGACGGTCGCATCGTCTTCAAACAATACACGAAAAAGAATCTCGACCTGGACCTGCGTGTCTCGACCGCCCCGCTCAATCACGGCGAGGGCGTGGTCATGCGTATTCTCGACAAACAGAAGACCACGCTGCCGCTGCCGGCGCTCGGGTTTACCGAGGAGAACCTCGCGCGGTATCGTGAGGTCATCCGCCAGCCCTACGGCATGATTTTGCACTGTGGTCCGACCGGTTCGGGCAAGTCGATGACGCTTTACTCGGCGCTCAACGAGATCAACACGCCCGACATTGTGATCCGCACCGCCGAGGATCCGATCGAATATACGCTGCCCGGCCTGAATCAGATGCAGATGCACCGGCAGATCGGCCTGACCTTTGCGACGGCCCTGCGTGCGTTTTTGCGTCAGGATCCGGACATCATTCTGGTCGGTGAAATCCGCGACAAGGAGACCGCCAACATCGCGGTCGAGGCCGCGCTGACCGGTCACTTGCTGATCTCGACCCTGCATACGAATGATGCGCCGGGCACGATTGCCCGCCTTTGCGACATGGGCGTGGAGCCGTTCATGATTTCGTCTTCGCTGCTATGCGTGTGCGCCCAGCGTCTGATGCGCCGTGTGTGCAAGACCTGCCGGGTGCCCTATGAGCCGGAGGGCCGCGAAAAGGAAGTGTTGGAGAAGGCGATTGGCTGGAGCGGGCAGATCTTCAAGCACAACCCCAAGGGCTGTCCGAAATGCGGCGGCAGCGGTTACAAGGGTCGCGTGGGCATTCACGAGTTGATGATCACCAACGAAGAGCTGGTTGAAGGCATCAACAAGGAGCTGGAGTCGGCCGAGTTGAAGAAAATCGCCATGCGCGGCGGCATGAAGACCCTGCACCAGGATAGTCTCGTCAAGGTGAAGGAAGGCCTGACCACACTGGAAGAAGCGATTGCGACGGTTCCGCCGGACATGTGAGGGCAGCGGCAGCCTTTCGCCATCGGGATTGATTCCGGGCTGCGCCCTGTTACTAGTCGCGGTTCAATGAAACGCCGTTCACCTGTTGTCCTCGCCTTGGTTCTGCTGCTTGCCGTCACTGGCTGCGGCCAAAAGCCGGAGATCACACCCTTGCAGCGCAAACAGGCCGCGGCCTTGGTCAGCGAGGCGGAGTTTGCCATTACGATTCGCGACTTTGCCCGCGCGGAGGATCTAATGCGCCAGGCTGCCGAACTCTGTCCGGATGACGGCAGCTACTGGATGGCGCTGGGCAATCTCACCAAGCGCAACGGCAAGCCGGCAGAGGCCCGCAAAGCGTATGAACAGTGCGTTGAGGTTTACGCCGCCGCTTACAAGGAGACGCCGCAAAACGGCAAGCTGTTGATGCGGCAGATGTATGCCGAAGCCTTGCTCGGGCATGTGGACAAAGCGCGCGCCCTCGTTAAGAAGGCGCGGGAGAAGCATGCGCAGGATCCCGAGATCAGCGCCTTCGATGAGGCGGCGTTTGAGCGCATGCTTAGGAATCCCAATTTCAAGGAGCTGGCGCTTTAATCGCCGGTCAGGAGCCAACCGCGCGAGGCCGCGAATCGCCCGATGTCCTACGCGGCTGAATTCCTGCTGGTGGCCAGCGCGCATTTGCTGGCGGTGGCGAGTCCGGGCCCGGACTTCGCCCTTGTGCTGCGCCAGAGTATCACGCACGGACGGGCGACGGCGATCCGCACCAGTCTGGGGATTGGCACCGGGATTCTCTTTCACGTCACGTATTCGGTGCTGGGGCTCGTCTTGTTGATTCGCGGATCCGAAGCAGTGTTCACCGCGGTTAAATACGCCGGTGCCGCCTACCTTGCCTGGATCGGGGGCAAGGCGTTGTTCACACATCCTTATCCCGCCGCATCAACGGCGGGCCAGGGGAGTCATCACGCCCGGCGCGGTGCTTTCGTAACGGGTTTACTGGTCAATGTGCTCAATCCCAAGGCGGTGCTGTTTTTCATCGCGTTGTTTTCCGTCGGCGTCAGCCCAGCGACCCCCTTGGGCGTGCAGGTCGGTTATGGCATCTGGATGGTCATGGCGACGATGGCGTGGTTTTCCCTCGTCTCCGTGTTCTTTACCCAGCCGGCCGTGCGGACCCGTTTCCTGCGGGCCGGCCATTGGTTTGATCGTGTGATGGGTTTGGTCTTTCTCGCGCTCGCGGTGCGGCTGCTCTTCAGTTGATCGGCCCGGTGGCATGCGGTTGCGACCATTCTGCCCGAAGCAATGCAAACACGCATTCGCTGCTCCATCTGCCTTTGAACCAAAGGTGCTCGATGAACGTTGCTTCCTGGCGAAAACCGAGCCGGCGAAACAAGGCGATGGCGGCGGTATTCTCGGCATCGGTCACGGCGCAAATGCGATGCTTGGCCAATTGGGTGAACAGAAAGGCGATCACGGCGGTCAGTGCTTCGCCGGCGTAGCCACGGCCTTGGGCTTCAGGTGCGAGGGTGATGCCCAATTCCATCAGTCGATCGTCCTCGCCCGAGCAATGCAGGCCGCAGTCACCCACGAGGGCACCGCTGGTTTGCTCGACGATGGCCAGTTGAAACCATGTGCCGGCCACCCCGGGTTCGGCCTCCGCCATCGCGGCAATCATCGTCGAGGCATCGGCCATGGTGTAGGTCTCCCATGATTGGTAGCGCGCCACGTCCGGCCGGGCGCGATAACGCTGCAGGGCCGTGGCATCGTCCGGTTGCAATCGACGCAAGATCAGCCGGGCGGTGGAAAGGGGAGTGGTAAAGTATCGGGGCATGGTCGCTGGCGGCAATCGCGCGCAAAGACAGGCAATCCGATTGCCGGTTGAAATTCGAATCCAAACCGCTTGCCACGATGCCTTTGCGCGTCAAAAAGAGCGGCGCAATGCCAGCGTCTTCCTCATCGCGTCCGCTGCTCCCTTCCGGGCTCAAGGTGATGAATTGGGGTTTGGGGGCGTGGACCGCCCTGGTGTTTGTTTTCCTCTACCTGCCGATCCTCGTGCTGGTGGTGTATTCGTTCAACACGTCGAAGCTGAACATCATTTGGGAGGGGTTCACCTTCAAGTGGTATGCGGATCTGTGGGACAGCGTGCGGATCACGCGGGCGTTGAAAAACAGCTTGATCATCGCGGCCTTCAGCACGGTGTTGTCGGTGATCATCGGGACAGGCGGTGCGTGGTTGCTGCACCGATACCGCTACCGGTTTTCGCGGACAATCCAGACCCTGATCTGCGTGCCGATGATCATGCCCGAAATCGTCATGGGCATCAGCCTGCTGGTCTTCTTCACGGTGCTGCATCTCAAACTCGGCTACCTGACCGTCATTCTGGCGCACGTGACCTTTTGCTTCCCCTTCGTGCTCGTGGCGGTGCAGGCGCGATTGCAGGGGCTCGATCCGGCGATGGAAGAAGCGGCGTTGGATTTGGGCGCGACGCCGTTGCAAGCGTTCTGGCTCGTGATCGTGCCCTGCCTGCGCCCCGCAATCATCTCCGGGGCATTGATGGCGTTCACTCTGTCGCTGGATGAGCTGATCATCACGATCTTCACGACCGGTCCGGGCTCGGCGACCCTGCCCACGGTGGTGTTCGGCATGGCGAAAATCGGCCTCAACCCCATGCTCAATGCGCTCTCGGCCATCTTCATCATCACTACCTTCGCCAGCGTGTTGTTTTCCAACCACCTCAAAAAGCTCTCGGCCCGCTGAACTGGCCCCGCTTCTGCTTTAACCGTCCGTCCCCATTCACTATGAAACTCAATCGTATCATCCCCCTGATCGTCACGGCCGCACTGCTGGCCGTCTCCCCCCTGCGTGCCGACAAGGAACTCAACCTCTACGCCTGGTCCGAATACATTCCGCAGTCCGTGATCGACGGCTTCACCGAAGAGACGGGCATCAAGGTCAACTACGAGACCTTTTCGTCGGGCGAAGAGATGCTCGCCAAGCTGCTGGCCGGTGGCACGGCCTACGACCTGATCCAGCCGCCGGACTACATCGCCGAGGTCCTGATCAAAAACGACCTGCTCGTGCCGCTGGATTACACGAAGCTGGCTAACTTCAAGAACCTGCTGCCCGAGTTCACCGGCATGCCGCATGACCCGGGGCAGGAATACACCATTCCCTACATGGCCGGCACCGTGGGCATCGTGGTCAACACTGAGAAAGTGACCGAGCCGATCAACGGCCTGAAGGACATGTTTCAACCCAAATACAAGGACCGCATCGTGGTGGTGGATGACGGTCGCGAACTCGTCGTCGCCGCGCTCTATTCGCTGGGCATTGATCTCAACGACATCACGCCGGAGAACCTCGAAAAAGCGCGGCCGGTGCTGGCCGAATGGTTCAAGCTCGTGAAGCTCTTCGACTCCGACAGCCCCAAGACCGCGCTCCTCAACGGCGATGTCGATCTCGGTTACGTCTGGGGTGGCGAGGCCGCGATCTTGTGGGATGAGGACAAAAAATTCCAATACGTCCTCCCCGACGAAGGCGCGCACTTGTTTGTCGACGTGTTCTGCATCCCGACGGTTTCCGAGAACCGCGATGCCGCGCACCAATTCCTCGATTACCTCATGCGCCCCGAAGTCAGCGTCGAACTCTCCAATGAATTCCCCTACACGAATCCCAACGGCGAGGCCCGCAAACTCCTCACCGAGGATCAGCTCAACAATCCCGCCAGCTATCCGAAGGTGAAGCAAAAGCTCGATACGTTCCGCCACATCGGCGAGAGCGGCGCGCTGATTGATGAACTCGTGACGGATTTGAAGAATTCGCTGTGAGGTTTCGGACGATGCCACTTTCAATCTCCAGGGTAGGGGCGGTTGTCCCCAACCGCCCTGAGATTGCATTCTCCGTCGCCGAGGGCCGTTAAGGAGACGGCCCCTATCTGTTTTACCCATGCAGGCGCTGCCGACCGACCAATCCGCCAACCCCAATGCGCGCCGTCCGCGCGTCTGGGGTTGGGTATTGCTCGCGCCGATGCTGTTGTGGCTCCTGCTGTTTGTCATCGTGCCGATGGGCATTCTGCTGGTTTACAGCTTTTGCTCGCGCGATGATCTCGGCCGCGTGGTGTTCGATTTCACCTGGGTCAATTACCAGCGCGTGTTTGATCCGATTTACCTCGGCATTCTCGGGCGCTCCGTGCTTTACGCGGGGCTGACCACGGCGCTTTGCGTGATCATTGGCTACCCGGTGGCGTGGTTCATTGCCCGGCAATCCGAGATCGTGCGCAACCGGTTGCTGCTGCTCGTCATGATTCCGTTTTGGACGAGTTTTCTTATCCGCACCTACGCGTGGATCACGATCCTCAAGACCGAGGGGCTGCTCAACGGGTTCCTGCTTTCCGCCAAGCTGATTCCCGAGCCTTTGCAGGTTCTCTACACCCCGACCGCCGTCGTCATCGGCCTGCTCTACGCCTATCTGCCGTTCATGATTTTGCCGATCTACGGCAGTGCGGAGAAGCTCGACAACGCGCTCGTCGAGGTCGCCTACGATCTCGGCGCCGGTCCGGTGCGGGCGTTTTCCGAAGTGATTGTGCCGCTCACCTGGCCGGGCATTGCGGCGGGCATCCTGCTCGTGTTCGTGCCGGCCATCGGCATGTTCGCCATCACCGATCTCATGGGCGGGGCCAAGGTTCCCATGATCGGCAACGTCATTCAAAACCAGTTCTTCAAGGCGCGTAACTGGCCTTTCGGCGCGGCGCTCGGTGTTGTGTTTACGCTCATGTTCATCATTTCCTACGCGCTGATCCAGCGGCGCGGAGCCAAGGCCGCGGCGTCATGATTGAAATCGACCAAGTCACGAAACGTTTCGGCACCTTCACTGCGGTCAATGCGGTGGACCTGCATGTGCAGGCCGGCGAATTCATCACCCTGCTCGGGCCTTCGGGCTGCGGCAAAACCACGCTATTGCGCATGCTGTCTGGTTTTGAAACCCCCGACGAGGGCAGCATTCGCATCGGCGGCGAGGAGGTCACGCACCTCGCGCCTTACCGGCGCAATGTGAACCAGGTGTTTCAAAGCTACGCGCTATTCCCGCACATGACAGTGCGCGAAAACATCGCGTTCGGGCTGCGCATGCAGAAGGTCGGCAAGGCTGAAACTGCGCGGCGGGTCGATGAAGTCATCGCGCTCGTGGCGCTGGACGGATTTGAGGATCGCCGGCCGTCACAGCTTTCGGGCGGACAGCGCCAGCGCGTGGCCCTGGCCCGCGCCATCGTGCCGCGTCCCTCGGTGCTGCTGCTCGACGAACCGCTCTCGGCGCTCGACGCCAAACTGCGCGCGCAAATGCAGCTCGAACTGAAACGCCTGCAAAAGCACCTCGGCATGACCTTCGTCTTTGTGACGCATGATCAGGAGGAAGCCCTGACGATGAGTGACCGCATCGCGGTATTCAGCCGCGGGCGGATCGAGCAACTCGGCACCGCTACGGAAATCTATCACCAGCCCGCCACTGCGTTTGTCGCCGACTTCATCGGTGAGACGAACTTGCTGCCGGCCGACTGGGTGTCGCGTGACGGTGATACGGTGAACGTGCGCATCGAGGGCGGATTGGAACTCAAGATCGCCTCCGCGCGCTGGCCGGCGGAGGCCAGGCATGCGTTGGTCTCGGTGCGGCCCGAAAAGATTCACGTGTCCAAAGCCCCGATTGATGGGGAGAACGTCTTTGCGGCGACGGTGGACGAGGAGCTCTTTCAAGGCGCGCTGAACCGCCTGCTGCTCAAACCCGCCGCCGGGGAGGTCACCTTGACGGCGGTCGTGGCCAACGAAAGCGCCCTGCTTGAGGCGGTTCACGCCGGCGATCGCGTCTGGTGCGGCCTGCATATCGACGACCTCGTCGTCGTCCCGCTGGCGGAGTAAGGACGTCTCACGCAGAGACGCCAAGCCGCAGAGTTATGGTCAGGTTAGGATTTCCAATATCGAAGCGATATCGATGGCATCGAGAACTGACTGCACGGTTCTCTTTCTTCCGATTATCGCGACCACGATCAAGGCTACCCCAAAACCAATAAGCGGTAGTGCCAGCCAAAGCGACTCTGAGTCGATGCTGACAATGCCACCAACGAGCATGACCAATCCGAGGATTCCCAGCATAACTCGGTGCCATGGCTGGACGGTTTGAATGCGCAGCATCGCCATATCATCAACGTCCATGTGCTGCTTTCCGGAACAGCGGATGGCCTTCTGCGCAGCCTTGAGCACTTGCTGCTCAAGATACTGTTGGCGGCTGCGGTGTGGCACTTCCTTGGCGGCGAGATAATCACGCAAACACACCGCCGCCGATCAGTTGTTCGCCGCGGTAGAGGGCGATGATCTGGCCGGGGGCAAGGGCGCGTTGCGGGGTGGAGAATTTGATGTGGGCGGAGGAAGGCGGGATCAGGCGATCCCGCCCTACATCGGGCGTGAATTCGATGGAGACGCGCGGGTCGCGATAGCGCACGCGACATTCGATTGAGACGGGTGTGGTGATCGGCTCGTTGATGAAGCTGAGGCTGTGGACGCGGCATGCGTCGGTCCAAAGCCCGGGGGCCTGCGGCTCGTCAAACGCGACAAGCAGCGCGTGGTCTGCGGCGCGTTTGCCGACGACGACGTAAGCCTTGTTGTCGGTGTTCGACGGAATGCCAATACCCTTGCGCTGACCAAGCGTGAAATAGTGCAGTCCGCGATGTTCGCCGAGCACAGTGCCATCGGTGGCGCGCACGATTGGGCCGGGGTGTTCGGGCACGTAGGCCTTGAGAAAATCGGCCATCTTCACTTCGCCGATGAAACAGATGCCCTGGCTGTCCTTTTTCCGGGCGTTGGGCAGTCCGGCCTCGGCGGCGAGGCGACGCAATTCGGGCTTGGCCAAGTGGCCGATCGGGAAGCGTGCGGCGGCCAATTGCGCCTGGGAGAGCAGGGCGAGGAAATAGCTCTGGTCCTTGTTCTTGTCGGCGCCCTCCAGCAGGGAGAAACCGGATGGCGGAGACCGGAAACCGGAGAGATCGGCAGGACGGTCACCCTTTCCGGTATCCGGTGTCCGGATTCCGGTATTTTCAACCCGGCGAGCGTAGTGCCCCGTCGCGACCGCCGCGAATCCCTCGGCTTGGGCGTATTTGAGAAAGACGCCGAACTTCATCTCGCGATTGCACATCACGTCGGGGTTGGGCGTGAGGCCGCGTTGGTAGCCGTCGAGCAGGTAATCGACGACGAGGCGCCGGTAATCCTGCATCAGGTTGACCACGCGAAATTCGATGCCGAGCGTGTCGGCGACGGCGCGCGCATCGTCGATATCCTGCATCCAGGGACAGTGGCCGATGACGTTGTCCTCGTTGATCCAGTTTTTCATGTAGGCGCCCACGATGTCGTGGCCCTGTTGCTTGAGCAGCAGGGCGGCGACGGCGCTGTCCACCCCGCCGGACAGGGCGACGAGGATTCTTTCGCGGGCGGCCATGTGCCCTACGACGCGGTCCGCCGCGAATTTGTCAAATTAACCGTGATGCGACCGGCATGGAATCTGCACAGGAATGTCACGTGCTGCGCGCTTGCACGCCAACCGGCCGCGGCGCACCTTGTTCGTTCCACATGAAATCCAATCCGATCATCCGGGCCTGGCTTGAGTCCCTCACCGCGGGGGTCATCGAGTATACGCAGGATTGGAGCAAGGCCGAGGTGCCGGCTTTGCGTTTGACGGGCCGGAACACCAAGCGGGTGTTCGCCGAGTTTGAAGCGGCCCCGCGGCATGTCGCCGCTCGGCGCTATGGGTATTTCGTGCAGGATGACGACCAACTCGTCTTTGCCTTGCCGCCCGGGGCGACGACGGAAACCGAGGTCTATGTGGCCGGGGATTTCAACGATTGGGAACAGGCCGTCGGCGACGAGCGCTGGCGCCTGCAATTGGGTGAGTTGGACGGCGAGCCGATGTTCCTGTGGAAGGGACCGGCCGGACCTTTTTGGTCCGAGCCCAAACAGCGGTTCAAATTCGTCACCGCGGAGCATCAGTGGATTCACTTGCCGGAAAACGCGCCGAATCGCGTGCAAGACGAAGACGGCAATGTGAATCACGAGTTGGATCCTGATCGCACGGGCCGGCAGTTTTTCCGTTTCAGCCTGAAGCATCCGCTGGATCTGGCCCAAACGTGGAAAGTTGCGCCGGTGGCGACGGGCGAGGCGAGTGTCGTCCTGCAACCGGGTGACTTTTTGTTCTCACTGCACACTGAGCTACCACTCGGCGCGACGGTGCGGCGTGGACAGACAACCTTTCGCCTGTTCGCGCCGCGGGCCACCGAGGTGCGTTTGTTTTTGGCGGAAAAACCCGAGCCCGGCGCGCCGGCCGAAGTCGTCGCGCTCGAACCCAACGTCGATGAGCCCTATGTTTGGGAAGCGGTCGTGCGCGAAAACCTGCACGGCCGTTATTATTGGTTTCAGCTCGGCGGCGTGCGGGATGAGTCGGGTCATTTCGATCGCAATTTCAAGGTGCTCGATCCTTGCGCGCTGGCGGCGGTCAGCCATACGGGGCCGGGCATTGTGATCGACCGGGCGCGGGTGGCGTCGCCGGATCGCGGCTTTGTCACGCCGCAGTGGCAGGATCTAGTCATTGCCGAGGCGCATGTGCGGGATTTGGCGGCCCACGCCCCTGTGGCGCTGACGCCGGAAGAACGTCTCGGTTTTAACGGGCTGCGCAAGTGGGTCGAGAGCCCGGATTTTTATTTGCACCGTCTCGGCGTAAACTGCGTGGAACTCCAGCCGGTGCAGGAATTCGACAACCGCACGCGCGAGGAATACCACTGGGGTTACATGCCGGTGAACTGGTTTGCGCCGGCCAGTGCCTATGCCTCGAACCCGGCGCAGGCTTCCGGCATCGCGGAATTGCAGGCGCTCGTGGCGGCGTTCCACCGGCGCGGCATGGCGGTGATCCTCGACGTGGTTTACAATCACCAAGGCGAGCCCGCCCACCTGATCTTCATCGACAAGCTGTATTACTTCGAACTCGACGCGGCGGGCGAACTATCCAACTGGAGCGGCTGCGGCAACGATCTGCGTGCGCATGCGGCGATGGCCAAACGGCTCATCATCGATTCCTGCCGCCATTTGATCGAGACCTTCGGCGTGGATGGCTTTCGATTTGATCTGGCCGAATTGATCGGCGCCGACGTCTTGCGCGACATCGAGGTGGCTTTGAAGCACGTGAAGCGCGATGTGATTCTGATCGCCGAGCCATGGAGTTATCGCGGGCACATCGCCGGCACCTTGCGCGACACCGGCTGGTCGTCTTGGAACGACGGCTACCGCGACTTTTTGCGCGACTACGTGCGGGGTGGCAGCACGGCGGAGGCGTTTGAGTATTTCATCAAGGGCTCGCCGTGGTATTGGGCCAAGTGGCCGGCGCAGACCGTCAACTACACCGAGTCACATGACGACCGGGCCTGGATTGATGTGATCACGGAAAACCCCGACTACAACGGCTTCGCGCCGACGGCCAACGACCGGCGGCGCACGCATTTGATGGCGGCGGTCCTGTTTGCGTCCATCGGCATTCCGATGGTGTCGGCCGGCCAGGACTTTTTGCGTTCGAAGGGCGGGGTGAACAACACCTACCAGCGCGGCGATCTCAACGCCCTCGATTACCGCAACCTCATCCGGTATTCCGGCACGCACGGTTATTTTGCCGATTGGATCGCGTTTCGGCGCAGCGAGGCCGGGCGGCTGTTGCGGCAATGGCAGCGTCCCAGCGAGGGATTCTTCCGGGTTTATCCCGCCCCCGACAGCACGGCCTGCGCCGTGGTTTACAATTTCGACGCTTCGCAGGGGCATGAGCGCCTGTTGTTCGCCATCAATCCGACCGGGCAGGACGTGACCATCCCGCTCGGGGACACGCTCCCGGCGGCCGCCGATTGGCGGCAAATCGCCGATCATGAGCGGTTTTTCTCGGGCCACGGTGCCCGGCAACGCCTCGAAAGCAACTTGTTTCTGCCCGCGCTCGGTTGCGGGTTGTGGGTGGGGCAGTGGCAGCGATGACACGACAAATCCTGCAAAACCCTTGCCACTTTGGAACCGCGTTGTTCATTCATTCCTTTCCGCGCCCGCGCGGTATCACTTTCCTTATAACCGCAAACATTAGAATCGGAGACTCCCATGGCAGTTAAAGTTGGCATCAATGGTTTCGGCCGCATCGGCCGCCTCGTATTTCGCGCGCTCGTTGAGCAAGGTCTGCTCGGCTCCACGCTGGACGTCGTCGCCGTCAACGACCTCGTTCCCGCCGACAATCTCGCGTATTTGCTCAAATACGACACCACCCAGGGTCGTTTCAACGGCTCGGTGACCAGCGAGAAGTCCTCGCCGGACGTCGCCGAGGACGACGTGCTCGTGGTCAATGGCCACAAGATCAAGGTTCTGGGCGAAAAAGCTGGTCCGGCCGCGTTGCCGTGGAAGGCCCTCGGGGTTGATCTCGTGATCGAATCCACCGGTCTGTTTACCGAAGCCGCCAAGGCCAAGGGCCACATCGACGCCGGCGCCAAGAAGGTCATCATCTCCGCTCCGGCCAAGGGTGAAGACATCACCGTGGTGATGGGCGTGAACGACGAGAAACTCGACCTCGCCCAGCACAGCATCATTTCCAACGCGTCCTGCACGACGAACTGTCTCGCGCCGGTCGTTTCCGTCCTCCTCAAGGAAGGCTTCGGCATTGAGGAAGGCCTCATGACGACGGTTCACTCCTACACCGCCACGCAAAAGACCGTGGACGGCCCGTCGAAGAAGGACTGGAAGGGTGGCCGCGCCGCCGCGCAGAACATCATTCCCGCCTCGACCGGCGCCGCCAAGGCCACCGCGCTCGTTTGCCCCGAAGTGAAGGGCAAGCTCACCGGCATGTCCTTCCGCGTGCCGACCCCGACGGTCTCGGTCGTCGATCTCACCGTCCGCACCACCAAGGAAACCTCCTACGCCGAGATCTGCGCCGCGATGAAGAAGGCCAGCGAGACCTACCTTAAAGGCATTCTCGAATACACCGCCGACGAGGTCGTTTCGTCCGACTTCATCCACAGCAAGGCTTCCTCGATCTTCGACGCCGGCAGCGGCATCGAGCTGAACAGCAAGTTTTTCAAGCTTGTCAGCTGGTATGACAACGAGTGGGGCTACTCCAACCGCGTGGTTGATCTGACCAAGAAGATCGCCGCCAAGCTTTGACCATTTAAAATACCGGCCACGGCGGCATGGTGCCGCGGAGAATTTACGAACCTTCTCCGTGACTCCGCGTCGCCGTGGCTCTTTTGTTTAACCATGCCGAAATTCAAATCCATCCGCGACCTCAACTTGGCCGGCAAACGCGTGCTGATCCGCGTGGACTTCAACGTCCCGCAGGACAAGGCCACCGGCGCCATCACCAACAACCAGCGCATCGTCGCTGCGCTGCCCACGATCAAGCACGCGCTCGATCAGGGAGCCGCGGTGGTGCTGATGAGTCACCTCGGCCGGCCCAACGGCAAGGCCGTGGCGAAGTATTCGCTCAAGCCGGTCGCGGCGGAATTGGAAAAGCTACTCGGCAAATCCGTCACGTTCCTGAACGACTGCGTCGGTCCGGAAGTTGAGGCCGCCTGCGCCAAGCTCGCGCCCGGCACCGTCGTGCTCATGGAGAACCTGCGCTTTCACATCGAGGAAGAAGGCAAGGCGAAGAATGAGGACGGCACTTCGACCAAGGCCGACAAGGCCGCCGTCGAAGCGTTCCGTGCCAGCCTGTCCAAACTCGGCGATGTGTTCGTCAACGATGCGTTCGGCACCGCGCACCGCGCGCATTCTTCGATGGTCGGCGTCAATCTGCCGGTCAAGGCCGCCGGTTTCCTGATGGAGGCCGAGCTCAACGCTTTCGGCAAGGTGCTGGATAACCCGGACCGCCCGTTGCTCGCCATTCTCGGCGGCGCAAAGATTGCCGACAAGATTCCGCTCATCACCAATCTGATCGAAAAGGCCGACAAGATCATCATCGGCGGCGGCATGGCCTACACCTTCAAGAAGCAGTTGCAGGGCATGGCGATCGGCAACAGCCTGTTCGATGCCGAAGGAGCGAAGATCGTCGGTGATCTCGTGGCCAAGGCCAAGGCCGGCAACGTCGAACTCATCTTCCCGGTCGATTACGTGTGCGCGGATGGTTTTTCTCCCGACGCAAACACCCAGGCGGCGGACGATGCCTCGGGTATTCCGGACGGCTGGGAAGGGCTGGATGCCGGGCCGAAGTCGATCGCGCTGTATCGCGAGGCGATTCTGTCGGCCAAGACCATTATCTGGAACGGTCCGGCGGGCGTGTTCGAGTTCGAGAAATTCTGCGGTGCAACCAAGGCGATGGCCGCCGCCGTCGCGGAAGCGACGGACAACGGCGCGACCACGGTGGTCGGCGGAGGCGATACCGCCACGGCCGCCAAAAAATTCGGCGTGGCCGCCAAGGTCACGCATTGTTCCACCGGCGGTGGTGCCAGCCTCGAATTCCTCGAAGGCAAGGCGCTGCCCGGGGTGGTTTTCCTCGAAAGTTAAGCGCGGCCTCGCATTCCGCCGCGATTGCGCATAATTCAACGCATTCAAAAATGATCTTACGCAAAAAATTCATCGCCGGTAACTGGAAGATGAACAAGACGCCCGCCGACGGTGCGGCCTTGGTATCGGAAATTGTCACGGAAATCGGCCGCCAGACCGACGTCGACGTGCTCGTTTGCCCGCCGTTCACCGCCTTGGAAAGCGCCGGACGCAATCTGGAGGGCTCCAACGTCAAACTCGGCGCGCAGAACATGCACTTCGAGCTCAACGGTGCTTTCACCGGCGAAGTCTCCGCGCCGATGCTGCGCGACCTTTTCGTCACGCATGTCATCCTTGGTCACAGCGAGCGCCGCGCGCTGTTTGGCGAGACCGATGCGATGATCAACCAGAAGGTGCTGACCGCGATCAAGAATCAGCTTCGTCCCATTCTCTGCGTGGGTGAAACCCTGTCCGAGCGCGAAGCGGGCGACACGCTCAAAGTCGTGCAAACGCAGGTCGAGGCCGGCCTCGAAGGCGTGGGCAAGGATCAGGCGCCCAGCGTCATCATCGCCTACGAACCGGTATGGGCGATCGGCACCGGCAAGGTCGCCACCTCCGATCAGGCGCAGGAAGTGCACGCGTTCATCCGCGGCCTGCTGACCAAACTCTTCGGCGAAACCATCGCCCAGAAAGTGCGCATTCTCTACGGCGGTTCGATGAAACCCTCAAATGCGCCCGAGCTGCTCGCGCAAAAGGACATCGACGGCGGTCTGATCGGTGGCGCCAGCCTCGAAAGCCGCAGCTTCGTTGATCTGGTCAAGGCCGCCGCAGACGCGAAGTGAAGCTTACGAGCCGGAACCTCCCGGCTCGTTTAGTTTTGCCCAAGGCCGATGGCCCGGCGGGCCTCAGCTTGGCTGTGGCATACCTGAAACGGTAAACCCAGACTTGCCAGCAACGCTTCGCCTTGGGGCTTGTCCTGTTGATCGAAGCTGCGGTTGCTCCTCATTACGCGGCGCAGCTTGCCCAATTTTCGACGGGCGAAGAGACCGTTCCCCCAATTGACCTGGCCGTAGCGCCAAAGTAGGCGAATTTGTCGCAACCAAAGCGGGGCGTTGAGTTGGATGATGTGGGTCGCGGACCGGAAGCTTGCGGTCGCCCATTGGGTATAAACGCCCTCGACGATCCACGACTCCTGGCGGATGAAACGTTCCAACGCGGCCTGCCGCTCCGCTCTCGGGGTTCGCACATCATCGGGATACGTTCCCCGCATGATGAAGATCTCGTCCAAGTGCAGCACCGGAATCTGCAACTGGCGCGCAAGCTTGCGCGCCAGATGCGTTTTGCCGCAGCCCGGGGCGCCGATCAGATGGATTCGTAGAGGAGTCCCGCTCAAAGGCATAGGCTCAGCTCTTCCGTTCGGTCAGCTTGCGGGCCAAGGCAGTCAGAAATGCGGTGTCGCCCGGCAGTGCGGCGAGGGCGCGGACGGCTTTGGCCGTCTGTTCATCGGCCAGTCGCCGGGCGGTGTCGATGCCGTGCAGTTTGACGTAGGTGGTCTTGTCCGCCTCGGCGTCTTTGCCGGCGGTCTTGCCGAGGGTGGCGGTGTCCGCGGTGGCATCGAGAATGTCGTCCACGATTTGGAAGGTCAGTCCGAGATGCCGGCCGATGCGCCGCAGCGCGTCCAGCGTGGACGTTTCGGCGCCGCCCACGATCCCGCCCATGACCAGCGAGGCTTCGATCATCGCGGCGGTCTTGTTCAAATGAATCAGGTCGAGATCGCCGGCGGTGACATCGGTCCGTTTTTCCGCGAGCAAATCTTCCATCTGCCCGCCGATCAGGCGGCGGCTGCCGGCGGCGGCGGCGAGCTCGCGGCAGAGCGCATGCGCCATGGCGGGCCGGTTGGCGTAATTCACGGTCAAAAGCACAAAGGCATGTGTCAGCAGGGCGTCGCCGGCGAGCAGTGCTGTAGCTTCGTCAAATGCCTTGTGGGTGGTGGCACGGCCGCGGCGCAGATCGTCGTCGTCCATGCAGGGCAAATCGTCATGCACGAGCGAATAGGTATGAATGCACTCCAACGCCATGGCGGCCGGCAGCGCGTCGTCTGCCGGTGCCCCGAACAGCTCGGCGGTGGCGAGGGCCATGACCGGGCGCAGTCGCTTGCCGCCGCCCTGCATGGCATAGCGCATGGCCGTGTGCAGGCGCGTGGGTCGTTCGTCGGCCGGCGGCAAAAAGCGGTCGATGCCGGCCTCCACTTGTCCGACGTAGTCGGCCAATTGCTGGTTAAAATTCATGCAGGGTCGTAACTTGGGCAAAATGCCCGCGGGAGCAATCCCGCTCGTCAGCCAGAGAACAAACTCGCCAACGTGATGCCCGGCTTCCATAAAACCGTCGTAAGTTATGCCAACCTACGACTACGTTTGCACCAAGTGCGGTCACGAACTGGAAATCTTTCAGTCGATGAAGGACGAACCGCTGAAGAAATGTCCGCAATGCAAGAAGCAGGGCCTCAAGCGCCTCCTCGGCGGCGGCGCCGGTCTGATCTTCAAGGGCAGCGGTTTTTACATCACCGACTACAAGAAGAAATCCGGCACGCCCGACGGTGGCGGCAAGTCCGCTGACGCGGGCAAGAAATCCGAATCGAAATCCGAAACCAAGGCTGCGGCCAAATAACCCCGTCCTCCATGAGCACCAAATTCCACCGTTCCCAGTATGAACCCAGTATGATCGAGATCACGCTCGGCGCACTCCTCAGCGTCTTGCTCGGCGTGGTGCTGGCGGCGGTCTGGCTGGTGCTCAAGCCGGTGGAGACCGTGCGGGAGATTCCCGACGAACCCGTGCCGGGCAAGGTTTACTACGTCGAGGGCCGCGCAGGCTCAACCTCTGCCCGCGAATGGATGGCCAAGTGGCAGCGCTTTGCGGCGGGCGGCAGCGTCACTCTCGATGAGGGCGATCTGAACACCGCGTATCGCGCCAAGGCGGCGGAGGCGGAGCAGGCGAAGAAGGACGAGCCCAAGGCGGAACCGGGCATGATCACGCCCGGCCAGCTGAATTTCCGCATCAGTGACGGCCAGCTGCAAATCGGCGCGCCCGTTGAGCTGAGCGTCATCGGTTTCCAAAAGAAGCTGCAGGTCTTTGCCCAAGGCGGGTTCGAACGCTCGGGCGATCATTTTGTGTATGCGCCGGACAAGTTTTATGTCGGCTCGCTGCGCGTCGAAAAAATCCCGGTGGTCGGCGGCCTGATCGTTGACCGGTTGCTGGCGGCGATGCATCCCTCCGAAGATGTGGCCGCCGCTTGGAACCGCCTCGGCGACGTGAAGCTTGAGGGCTCGCAACTGCAGCTGGTGATGCCCTGATTCGCGACGGCGAAACCGCGCTTGTGTCGGGCAAACTCAAAAATATCGGCATAGTCACAGGTCTGACGGCCGTCTCGCGCGTGCTCGGCCTCGTGCGCGACCAATTGAGCGCGGCGGTGTTTGGCACGAGCGCGCTCAACTCGGCGTTCATCACGGCGTTCAGTCTGCCCAATCTGTTTCGCCGGTTTTTAGGGGAGGGATCGTTGACCGCGGCCTTCGTGCCGACCCTGCAGGAGGAATTGCATGAAAACCAGCAGGCCGGCGCATTCCGGTTGCTGAGTCAGGTGACGAGCTGGCTGGCGGTGGTCACGGGCGGACTCGTCCTGTTCGGGATGATTCTCTTCAGCCAATCGCGACTGCTCGGCGGGCATGACGACAAATGGTATCTCGCGGCGGACCTGACGGTGTTGCTGTTTCCTTACCTCGCGTTCGTGTGCCTGGCGGCGGCGTTCAGCGCCACGCTCAATGTGCTGCACCGTTTCACCGAGCCCGCATTGTCGCCGATCTGGCTCAACCTGGCCATGATCGTCTCGCTCGGTGGGGCTGGCTTGCATTGGGCCGAGACCGACTTGGGCCGCATGTATTGGCTCTGCGGCGGCGTGCTCGCCGGCGGATTTTTACAGATGGCCGTGCCCGCGGCGGTGCTGGTGCGATTGGGCTGGCGCCCGCGGGCGGATCTCACGCTTTCGCCGCGGGTGCGCGAGATCGCGCTGCTGATGGCGCCGGGGCTGTTCGGCACGGCGATTTATCAGATCAACATCTACGTTTCGCGCCTGCTGGCCTTTTCCATCAACGACTCGGCTGCGGCGGTCCTGTTCTATGCCAATCGCCTGACGGAACTGCCGATTGGCGTGTTCGCGATCGCGGTGGCGACCGTGGTGTATCCGTTGCTCGCGCGGCATGCCGCCGAGAAAAACATTCCCGCGATGGCGGAGGATTATCGGAAGGGCCTGCGGTTGATCCTGCTGATCAACGTGCCGGCGGGAGCGGGACTGGCGTTGCTGGCGGAACCGATGATCCGGGTGTTGTTTGAACGCGGGGCCTTTACGGCTGCTGATACAGCGATGATGACGCCGCTGCTGGCGTTGTTCGCCTTCGGCATGCCGTTTTTTTCGATCACGAGCCTAAGCACGCGCGCGTTTTACGCGGTGAAGGACACGGCCACGCCGGTCAAACTCGCGGCGGTGAGTTTCGTGATCAACCTCGGACTCAGTCTGATGCTGATGCGCACGCTGGGGGCGGCGGGCTTGGTGATCGCGAGCATCGTGGCAATTGTCGTGCAGACCGTGCTGTTGCAACGACTCCTGACGCGGCGGATGCCCGAAATGGCGTTCGGGCCTTTGTGGGGCGGTGTGGGCAAGATTCTGATCGCCGTGCTCGGCATGGCGGTGGTGGTGGCGGGCGGTTGGAGATTTGTGCTGACGCAACCAATCGGGTTTTGGCGGGATGCGCTGGCGCTCGGCGGTTTGATTCCACTCGGCATCGCGGCCTATGGCGCGGCGTTGTGGTTGCTCAAAATTGAAGGCCGCGAAGAGTTGGTGGCGATCTGGCGGCGTCTTAAAGGAAAGCGGTCATGAAACGGTTTTTGCCGGATTGGTTTTTGAGCGGGATGGGGTTGATGCTCGTGCTCGCGTGGCTCTTCCCGGCACCCGGTGCGGCGGGCGGTTGGTTGCATCCGGATATTTCGGTCAAGGCGGGGGTGGCATTGATTTTTTTGCTGCACGGTTTGCTGCTTTCATTCGCCGCGCTGCGGGCCGGCACGATGCGCTGGCCGGTGCATCTGGTGGTGCAGGGCTGCACGTTTTTGTTTTTCCCGATTGTCGGTTTGCTGCTGCTGCCGTTGCTGGCGGGAGTGCTTTCACCGGAGCTGCGTCTGGGCGTGTTTTTCCTCTGCGCGCTGCCGTCCACCGTGTCCTCATCCGTGGCGATGACCGCAGCGGCGCGCGGCAATGTCGCGGTGGCGGTGTTTAATGCCACGTTATCGAGTGTGATCGGTGTAGTGCTGACGCCGTTGTGGATCAGCGTGGTCGCGGTCACAACGGGACAGTCGTTGCCTCTGAGCGAGGTAGTTCTCGACCTCGTGTGCTGGATGATCGTGCCGCTGGCCGCAGGCCAATTGCTCCGGCCATTGCTCGGGGCGTGGGTGCAGCGGCACAAGCCAAAGGTTAATCTGGTCGATCGTCTCGTGATCCTGCTGCTGGTTTACACGTCGTTTTGCGAATCGGTGCGGCAAGGCGTGTGGTCGCAGCAAGACGGCTTGGATTTGCTGTTTGTGGCGGCGGTATCGCTCGCGCTGTTCTTAGTGGCCCTGCAAGTGATGCAATGGATCAGCCGGCGCGCCGGATTTCCGGTGGAATATGAAATTGCGGCCGTGTTTTGCGGTTCGAAAAAGACCCTCGCCGCCGGCGTGCCGATGGCGCAGCTCATCTTCGGGGCGAATCCGGCGCTCGGTCTGATTCTCGTGCCGATCATGATCTATCATCCGCTGCAGTTGATCATTTGCAGCGTGCTGGCCGGGCGCTGGGCCCGCCGTCCCAGCTGAACGGGATTTTTCACGATCGTTTGCGAAACCGTTCACGGCGGCTTCCTTCGGCCTCATGTCTCATCTTTTCGCTCCGTTTACCCTGAAGTCAGTGACCCTGCGCAACCGCATCGGGGTCTCGCCGATGTGCCAGTATTCGTCCAAGGACGGACTGGCGGATGACTGGCACTTGGTGCATCTCGGGAGCCGGGCGGTCGGTGGCGCGGGACTGGTGATTGCGGAAGCGACGGCGGTGTCGCCCGAGGGGCGCATTTCGCCGGGCGATGCCGGGATTTGGAGTGAGGCGCACGTGGAGCCGCTGGCGCGAATCAATCGGTTCATCAAGTCGCAGGGCGCCGTCGCCGGCGTGCAGATCGCCCACGCGGGCCGCAAGGCGAGCGCAGCTTTGCCGTGGTCCGGGGAAGGGCATTTGGCGGACAACGCCGGCGGGTGGCCGACGCTGGCGCCCAGCGCGGTGCCGTTTGGCGGGGGATTGGACAAGGTGCCTCAGGCCATGACCCAAAGTGACATTGCCCGCGTGCAAAGTGAGTTTGCCGCGGCGGCGGAACGTTCACTGGCGGCGGGGTATGAGTGGATGGAGATCCATGCGGCTCACGGTTATTTGGCGCACGAGTTTTTGTCGCCGCTGAGCAATCAGCGCGCGGACGAGTATGGCGGCAGCTTTGAAAACCGGATTCGCTTCTTGATTGAAACCACCCGGTCGGTGCGCGCGGTGTGGCCTGAGAACCTGCCGCTGACCGTGCGTATTTCGGGCACGGACTGGGTGGAGGGCGCTTGGGACGTGGAGCAGTCTATCGAATTGGCGCGTCGTTTGAAAACGGAGGGCGTCGACCTGATCGATTGCAGCTCCGGCGGCATCGTGCCCGGGGTGAAGATTCCGGTGGGACCGGGATACCAGGTGGCGATTGCGGAACGGATTCGCCGGGAGTCCGGCATCGCGACCGCGGCGGTCGGTTTGATCACCGAGCCCAAGCAGGCGGATGCGATCATTCGCGAAGGCCGGGCCGATCTCGTCCTGTTGGCGCGGGAGTTTTTGCGCGATGCCTATTGGCCGGCGCATGCGGCCAAAGTGTTGGAGCAAACAGAAGCGCTGGCAGCGCCGAAGCAATACGCGCGCGCTTGGTGAAGCGCGCCGGACGGCCTCAACCCTTGATGGCGCCGGCCGAGAGGCCGCGAACGAACAGGCGCATCGTGAACAGGAAGATGATGATGAGCGGGATCGCGGCGAGGAAGTAAGACGCCATGATCTTGCCCCAAGGTTTCACGTATTCGCCGTCGAGGTAGATGAGGCCGACCCCGAGCGTGAAGAGCTCCTTGTCGCGCAGGATGATCAGCGGCAGGAGAAACTCGTTCCACGCGTTGAGGAAGGAGAGAATGGCGAGCGTGCCGATGATCGGCGCGGCCATCGGAATCACGATGTTGATGACCTGCTGGAAGTGGGAGGCGCCGTCCATTTCGGCGGCTTCAAACAGATCCTTCGGCAGGTCCTCGAGAAAGTGCCGGAGCACGAAAATGTTGAACACCTGACCGCCGGCGACCGCGACGAGGATGAGGGCGAGCAGGGTATTGAGCAGGCTCATCGACTTGAGCAGCATGAACAGCGGCACGAGGTTGGTGACCGTCGGCATGATCATGAGGAAGAGGAACAGCGCCCAGAGCAGGCCGCTGAACGGCAGCTTGTGACGGGAAAAGAAGTAGGCGCCGAGGACCGCAAGGAAGAGGGAACAGATCGTGGCGGTGACGGCGACGAAGACCGTGTTGGCGAGGTAGGGGCCGATGAGCTTGATTGCAAAGACCCAGTTGCCCCATTGCCATTCGGTCGGCCAGAGCGGCAGCCACGGCTGCTGGATGAACGAGGCGTTGTCCTTGAAGGACACCTGGAACATCATGTAGAGCGGGAACAGCTCGATCAGGATGAAGAACCAGATGACAAGGTGCTTGGGCCAGTCGACCTGGCGGCGGAGGGAACTGGTGGCGGCACTCATTTATCGACGCGGACGTAACGGTTGTTGATGAAGGTGAGGCCGAGGATGACGACGGCAAGCAGCACGCCGATGGCGCACGCGTAGCCGAACTCACCGGCGACGAACGCGCGGTTATACATCCACAGGCCGGGGACCATGCCGCGACCACCGGGGCCGCCGTATTCGTTGAGGAGGAGGAGTTGCAGGCCGTATTGGCCGAGCGTGCCGACGATGAGGAGCACGAGGCTCAGACGCACCTGGGTGAGAATCAACGGCAGTTCGATGTAGATGAACTTTTTGAACGGGCCGATGCCGTCGAGCTCGGCGGCCTCATAAACCTCCTGACCGATCGATTGGAGGCCGGCGAGGTAGATGAGCACGCCGACGGTGCCGATCCACGGAAAGCCCCAGATGAAGAGGGCGGGCAAAATCAGCTCGGGTTGCGAGAGCCAGCCGATTGGCACGTCCTTGAAGAACACGCTCCAGCCGAAGAAGTCGTTGATCCACACGAGCACATTCTTCAGGCCGGTGGCCTCGATCACGCGGTTCAGTGCGCCGAGGTTGGGATCCATGATGAACTTCCAGATGAAAAGCGTGACGAGTTGCGGCACGATCATCGGCACGACGAGCAGGGCCCGGTAGGCGTATTGCCATTTGTCGCTCGTGACGCGGTGGATGAGCACGGCGATGACAATCGACGGGATCATCTTGAACAGATTGAAAATCAGCAGCGCGCCGACGGTGACAAAGGAGTTGAGCAGCGTGCTGTCATTGAAGGCCCGGATGTAGTTGTCCCAATTGATGAACTGTTTGGCTTCACCGCCCGACCAGTCGAAAAAGCTGTGGTAAATGGCGCTGCCGACCGGGAAGTAGAGAAAGGTCATCACCATCACCAAGGACGGCACGACAAAGAAATATAACTTCCATTCGCGCAGGAGCTTTTGCCGGGAAAGAGTATAGGACATTTTGTGGTAAGAACGCGTTACAGCGCCAAGGGGTTGGCTACCAGTGAGAGGATGGCTCTACGCATGCCAAGCCGGAATTGCGGCATCAGTGGCAAAATCGAGACACCGGTCTTGCGAAAACCAAGTTCCGGCTGCCTCATTGGCGGCCATGGCCACGATTTCATCCGACGATCTGCTCTCCGCCTTGAACTGGCGCTACGCCGTCAAACGTTTCGATCCCGCCAAGCGCATTGAGGACGGTCTTTGGGCGGCTTTGGAGGATGCGTTGGTGCTCACGCCCTCCTCGATCGGATTGCAGCCGTGGCGGTTTTTCGTGGTGACCGACGCAGCGATGAAGGAGAAGCTGCGTCCCGCAGCGTATGGGCAATCCCAAGTGACGGATTGCTCTCATTTCGTGGTGATGGCGGTGCGGCGGAACCTGGGCGAAGACCACGTGGACCGCCATGTCGCGCGGATGAGTGAAGTGCGTGGCATCACGGTCGAATCGCTGGCCAAGTTTCGCAATATGGTGACGGGCAACCTTGAGCGGGCGCGCGTGGAAAACCGCCTCGATACCTGGCAAACCTACCAGATCTACATCGCGCTGGGCAATTTCATGACCGCCGCGGCGATCGTGGGCGTCGATACCTGCCCGATGGAAGGCTTTGATCCGGCCAAGACTGACGAGATTCTGGGGCTCAAAGAGACGGATTATACTTCGGTCGTGTGCTGCGCGGCGGGTTATCGGCATGCCGAGGACAAGTATGCCACGACGCCCAAGGTTCGTTTCCCGAAAGAGACCATGTTTGTGCGAATCTGACCATGCGTCACATTCGCGTGACGGCACATCACCGGTTTTGACATCGTTCGATTATAAAACGAGACATCGATCATGCTTTCTCGCCGTTCGTTCATTCGCAATGCAGCCCTGACGACCGCGGCCTTTGCCGGTCTGCGGACCTTGGTTAATGCCGAACTGTTTGCCGCCGCGCCTTCGAGCAGTGTGGGCTATGGTGCACTGCAGCTTGATGCGCAGGGATTGCTGAAAGTGCCGGCGGGTTTCTCGTATAAGATTTTTTCACGAACGGGAGAAATCATGCCTGATGGTTTTCTGGTTCCCGGCGCGCATGACGGGATGGCGGCCTTTGCCGGTCCGGACGGTCTGACGCTGCTGGTGCGCAACCACGAGCTGGAAAGCGAGCATCTGGATCGGAGTCCCTTTGGACCGGCCAACGAATTGCTGGCAAAGCTGCCGCAGGATAAAATCTACGATCGCGGTCACGGCATTCGTCCGAATCTGGGCGGCACCACCACGCTGGTTTTCGACACGCGCACGCAAGAGTTGAAGAATCACTACCTCAGCCTGGCGGGCACGGTGCGCAATTGCGCCGGCGGCCCCACGCCGTGGGGCACCTGGGTGACGTGCGAAGAAATGAACGCACTGCCGGAGGAGCATGCTGAACAACCGCATGGTTATAACTTTGAAGTGCGCCCCTCGGCCGAACCTGGCTTGGTCACGCCGGTTCCGTTGAAGGCGATGGGGCGTTTCCGTCACGAAGCGATCGCGGTCGATCCGAAGTCCGGGGCGGTTTACGAAACCGAGGATTTGGCGGATGGATTGCTCTATCGGTTCCTGCCCCGCGAACCGGGCAATCTGGCCGCCGGTGGAAAGCTGCAGGCGCTGGGGTTGGTTGATGCCTCAATCACCGACACGCGCAACCTGACCGGCGCGCAATTCCCGATCGGACAACCCTTGGCGGTGCGCTGGATCGACGTGGATGCCACTTATAGCCCTGTGGATGATCTGCGGCATCGGGGTGCCGCGGCCGGTGCGGTGCCGTTTGCCCGGGGCGAGGGCGCTTGGACGGCCGAGGACGGCAGCATTTACTTTGCGATGACGATCGGCGGACCGAAAGGGCTGGGACAAATTTTCCGTTATGTGCCGAGTCCGTTCGAAGGCACTCCGCGTGAAAGCGAATCGCCCGGACGCTTGGAATTGTTCATCGAACCTAATGACGCGGCTTTGCTGCGCAATTGCGACAACCTCAGCGTGACACCATGGGGCGATTTGCTGATTTGCGAAGACAACGATGTCAATTGCCGCATCGTTGCGGTAACCCCACAGGGCGAATTTTACTACTTGGCAGAAAACTTGGAGCCGAAGCGCGAACTCGCCGGCGTCTGTTTTTCACCGGACGGTTCGACGCTGTTCTTCAACGTCCAAAAGCCCGGTTACACCGTGGCGATTACCGGGCCGTGGGAAAAGCGCCTCCACGCGTGACGTCGGTTAACCGAAGACCAAATCGCGCTCGGCGCGATTGAGTTCACGCCATTTTCCCGGCGCCAAGTCGCTGAGGTGAAACCGTCCGATGGCCGCGCGCACCAGTCTCAGGGTCGGGTGCCCGACTGCCGCCGTCATCCGCCGCACCTGGCGGTTTTTGCCCTCAATCAGAGTCAACGACAGCCAGCAATCCGGCACGTTCTTGCGAAACCGCACCGGCGGATCACGCGGTGGCAGGGCGGGGGCTTGGTCCAGCCGGCGGACAACGCACGGCTGCGTTTGGTATCCGCCGATGGTGACGCCGCGCGCGAGTTGCCCGAGCGCGGCAACGTCGGGAATACGCTCAACCTGCACCCAATACTCGCGCGCATGCTGCTGCGCGGGATCGAGCAAATGTGAATTTGACCCGGGTTCATCGCTCAGCAGCAGCAGCCCCTCGGAATCGGCGTCGAGGCGTCCGAGCGCGTAAACGTTTTTCGGCAAACCGAAGTCAGCCAGCGTGCGCCAAGGCGAGCCCGGTTCTGGTGTAAACTGGGAAAGGTGGCCGTAGGGTTTGTGGAGCGCGATCAACACGGTTTGCGATCAAAGGAGTTATATGCAGGCTGTGTCACCATGCAGGCTCTCGTTTTTTCCGCGGTCAATGAAATGAACGTGCAATCCGCTCCCGATCCCGTGCCCGCGGCGGGCGAGGTGTTGGTGCAGCTCAAGTCGGCGGCGCTGAATCACCGGGACCTGTGGATCAAACTCGGGCAATACGCCGGACTCAAATGGCCCTGCATTCCCGGCTCGGATGGCGCGGGCATCGTCACCACCGTGGGCGAGGGCGTGGACGCGGCGACTTGGGTAGGCCGCGAGGTGATCATCAATCCTTCGTTTGGTTGGGGCGACAAAGAGAAGGCGCAGGGCAAGGAGTTTTCGATCCTCGGCCTGCCGCGCGACGGCACGCTGGCGGAACAGATTGCGGTGCCTGTCAAACAGCTTTCCGCCAAACCGGCGCATCTGAGCTGGCACGAGGCGGCGGCCTTGCCCCTGGCCGGACTCACGGCGTGGCGCGCGCTCATGAGCCGGGCGCGTTTGCAACCGGGTGAACGCGTGCTGATTTCCGGCATCGGTGGCGGCGTCGCGCTGTTTGCGCTGCAATTTGCCGTGGCCCACGGTGCGGAAGTTTGGGTGACGTCAAGTTCGGCACAGAAAATCGCCCGCGCAATCGAACTGGGCGCGAAGGGCGGTTTTGATTACGCTGCAGCCGATTGGGCGAAACGCGCGGTGGCTGAGGCCGGGGCGTTTGATGTGATCATCGACGGTGCCGGCGGGGCGGGTGTGGATGCGTTGATCGATGCCGCGGCGCCGGGGGCGCGCCTGGCTTTCTACGGCGCGACACGTGGCAACGTGCCGGAGCTCGCGTTGCGCAAGATCTTCTTCCGTCAGCTCTCGCTGCTCGGTTCAACCATGGGCAGTCCGGCTGATTGGCAGGCGATGGTGGGCTTTGTCTCACACCATCAACTCAAGCCCATCGTCAGCGACACGTTTCCGCTGCCGCAGGCTGCCGAAGCCTTTGCGTTGATGGAACGCGGCGGGCAGATGGGGAAGATCGTGGTGTGGCTTTAGGTTGGGCCTACAACCGCGCCGTTTTAACCTGACCGGGCTTCACCGGCTGGCCGGTGTCGGCGCTGGCGAGGGCGGCAAAGCAGAGTTCGAGGCTGCGCAGATTGTTGGTCGCGCTGATGCTCGGTTCACGGTCTTCCTCGATGGCCCGAAGAAATTCGCCGAGCGTGCCCCGGAAGCCATCTGGAAACCATTTGCCGGTGAGCGGGATTTTGACCGTGCCGCGTTGGGTTGTGAGTTCGAGTTCGGTCAGATTGGCGACATTGGCAGTGCCGCGCAGCGTGCCCTTGGAGCCGACGCAGCAAAGGTATTCCTGCGGCGCGAGCGATTGGTAGGCGCTGAAGGCAAGAGTGGCGAGACCGTCACCATAGTTGACCACGGCGTTGGCCAACATGGGCGGCTTCATGTCCTGCTTCGGCGCATATGCGGTGATCGCGAAAACGCTGCGGGCCTTGCGGCCGTCGAACACGTTGGCAACGATGTCGAACCAGTGGATGGCGAAGTCGCTGAGGATGAGGTGATGCAGCTCGGCGAATTTGGTGCCTCGGCACCACGTGTGATCCCACGCCAGCGACATATCGAGGGTATGGATGTCGCCGAGCATGCCTTGGCGCACGGCCGCGAGGAGTGCGGCGAATTGCGGTGCCCAGCGTCCGTTCTGATTCACGCCGAGCTTGAGGCCTTTGCGCTTGGCGAGGGTGGCGAGCCGGCGGCCTTCGTGCAAATCGGCGACGAAAGGCTTTTGGCTGAGCACGTGCTTGCCGGCGAGCAAGGCTTCGCGGGTCTGGCCCGGCCGAATGGCGGTATGCGTGGCGATGTCGACTACCGTGATGTCATCGCGCGCAAGCAGCTCGCGATGATCGGTGTAAACGTCGGCCTGAGGATAAAACTCGTCACGCCGGCTCTCGGCCGCGGCGCGATTGACGTCCGCGAGGGCAACCACCTCAACGCCTAACGATTTGGCTGCGGTGAGGTGATATTGCGCAATGCCTCCGCAGCCGATCAGACCCAGTTTATGGCGTTTGGGATGACGCGGTTTGCGAGGAAGGTAGTCGAGCTTGGGAACGCGCATGTTTACTTCAGGAGTTTCTGCGGGAGCTTGGTCTTGGCGCTGAGCGCGGCGGTATCGACGATTTGCTGGCCGATGCGGCAAAACTTTACCGACAATGGTCCGGTGACGGCTTCGCCGGTCTCCAGGCAGTGCAGGAAATACTGCACGGGATTCTGCCGCGGCTTCTTGGGCTGATCGACTTTGATGATTTTGCCTTCGGGGTGCTTGCGCGTCTGCAGGCGGATGGTCGGCTCGTAGTCGTAGTTGGCAATCGTGCCCTCGGTGCCCTTGAGCACGAACCCGCACTTGGGTTGAGGCTGATTGACCCACGGGCTGGTGAACGTGCCCCAGCGGGTCTGAAACGTGGACAGCCAGTCGCCGTAGCGCGCGATGGTGACGCTTTGCTCGTCAACCGGCACGCCCTTCGCGCCGCCGGCCACCGCCGTGATTTCGGTGGGCTTTTTGCCGTCGAAGAACCAAGTGCCGAGCGTGACGCCATAGCCGAGGTAATCGATCAGCGAGCCACCGCCGTTGCGATCGTAGAACCAGCTGGCCTTCTTCTGCTGCAGCGTGACGGCGGGCGCGTGGAGATCGTTGTGGTTCGAAATCGGACCGCGATTGCCGTCGTAGAAGTGCACTTCCTGCAATTCGCCGATCACGCCTTCGCGGATGAGCCGGTGGGCGGTGAGGTGCGGCGGATACCAAGCCAGCGGCCAGTTGATGGCGAGCTGGCGCTTCGCCTTCTTCATCGCGGCGATCATGCGGTCAGCCTGGGCGAGGTTGGCCGCAAAGGGCTTTTCCACCAGCACATGCACGCCGTAGGGCGCGATGCGCTCGACCCAATCGGCATGCGCGCCGCTGGCCGGACAGGTGATGACGACATCGGGCTTCGTCTGCTCCATGCACTTGCGCCAGTCGGTAAAGACCCGCTCGACGGGAATCGCGCAGCGTTTGATGACATCCTGCATCTCCTTCGGGTCGTGATGCGAGATGCCGACGATCTCGGCGTTGCGCGCGTCGTGCGCGCACGCGAGCAAGTGGTCCATGTGCCGGAAATCAAAATTGATGCCGGCGATGCGCCATTTTTTACGGGTGGGCATAGCTTATCAGGCTTTCCAAGTGGCGGTGAACTTGTAGCGGCCGGCGGCGAGTTTGACGGCCGACAGATTGGCAGCGCGGAATGGTTTGCCGCTTTCGGCGAGCTTGGCGCCGGCGGGAACCGGGAAGGTGGCGGTCGCCGTGGTGTTGGCAGGCACAACAATTTCCCATTCGAAACGGCCATTGCCGAGTTTCCACGCACTGACGATTTCGCCGTGGATGGAGTTCAGGTTGGCGCGCGCCTGTTTGAGTTCGCCGCCGGGTTGCGGCGCGAGGAGGATGTGTTTGTAGCCCGGCTGTGCGGGATCGATCTCGATGCCGGTGACGACTTGATACAACCAGCAGCCGATCGCGCCGTAGGCGTAGTGGTTGAAGGAATTCATGCCCTTGTCTTGGAAGCCCTTTTCGGGCGTCCAACCGTCCCAGCGTTCCCAAATGGTCGTGGCGCCCTGCGTGACGGCGTAGAGCCAGGATGGCCACTTCTTTTGGTGCAGCAGTTTGTAGGCGACGTCGATGCGGCCGAAACGCGACAGCACGTGCGGCAAATAGGAGGCACCAACAAAACCAGTGGTCAGCAAGTTGCCGCGCTGTTCGAGGTCGCGGATGAGTTCGGCGAGCAACTTCGGCCGCAGGGCCTCAGGCGCGAGATCGAATTGCAAGGTGAGCACGTAGGCGGTCTGCGTCAGGCCGGTGACCAAACCATCGCCGGACACATAGCGCTTCTGGTAGGCGCGGGTGATTTGAGCATGGAGTTTGGTAAACGTTGCGGCGTCCTGCTTTTCGCCCAGCACACCGGCGATGTGCGCGGCGAGACTGGTGCTGTAAGCAAACAGCGCGGTGCCGATGAGGTCCTTGGGTGTGCCGCCGTCCACCTTGCCACTGCCGTCCAACGCGAGCCAGTCACCGAAGCCCTGCCATTCGCCGAGATCGGGATGCACGCGGATCAGGTTGCGCGATTTCTTTTTGAGATAGGCGATGAAGCGCTTGAGCGAATCGTAATGCTGCGCGAGCAAGGCGCGATCGCCGTAGCAAAGATAAACCGTCCACGGGCAGATGATGCCGGCGTCGGCCCACGCCGGTCCGCCATCGGGCGGCACGCCGTCCACATGCGGAACCACCGCGGGGAATTGACCTTCCTTGCCCTGCGCGTCGGCGATGTCGCGCTGCCATTTGTTGAAGAAGCCCTGCACGTCGCGATTCCACGCGGCAGTGCGGATGAAAACCTGCGCGTCGCCCATCCAGCCGAGGCGTTCGTTGCGTTGCGGGCAGTCGGTCGGCACTTCGATGAAGTTGCCGCGCTGGCCCCAGTCGATGTTGCGCTGGAGCTGGTTGATGAGCTCGTCATTGCACGAGAAGTCGCCGGTGCGCGGGGTGTCGCTGTGCAACACGATGCCGGTGACGGCATCGGCGGTCATCTCGCCTTGATGCCCGCTGATCTCCACGTAGCGGAAACCGTGGAAGGTGAACTTGGGTTCCCACGTTTCCCCGTCGGCATCGCCGCTAAGGATGTAAAAATCGGTGCAACGCGCGGCGCGGAGATTGTCGGTGTAAAAGGAGTTGTCCTTGGGATCGAGAATCTCGGCGTAGCGGATTTTGAGCATCTGTCCGGCCTTGCCCTTGACGCGCAGCCGGATGCGGCCGGCGATATTCTGCCCGAGGTCAAAAATCCACACGGGTTCCGGCCAGCCGTCCTGCTTGCGCGGCGGTGCGATGGGTTTGATTTCCTGCGTGGCCCGCACGAGCGGTCCGATGCTGGGTGAAAGCTCGATGGCCGGGGCGGGGAAGGTTGTGACCGACGTCCAGAATCCGTCGTCGTAGTCCGGCTGATTCCAACCGGTGAGTTCGCGACGGGCGTCGTGCGTTTCGCCGGCCATGATGTCGTTCTCCACGATGGCGCCGAAATAGGTCTTCCAGAGCGCGTCGGTGGCGACGATTTCAACCGAGCCATCGCGATAGGTGACGACGATCTGGGCGAGTAGTTTGGGCCGATCACCGTAGTAACCGCGCGCGCGCCAGCCGATGCGACCGCTATACCAGCCGTCACCGAGGATCGAGCCGGCGGCGTTGTCGCCGGATTTCAACAACGCAGTGACGTCGTAGGCCTGATACTGGACGCGTTTCGCGTAATCGGTCCAACCGGGGGCGAGTTGCTCTTCGCCGACGCGCTGGCCGTTGATCGAAAACTCATAGAGGCCGAGTGACGTGACAAACAGGCGGGCATCGGCGACCGGTTTGTTCACATTGAAAACCGTGCGCAGGTAGGGGCTGGGAATCGAGGCTTCCGGTCCGCCCGACAGCTCCGAACCGATCCACTGGGCCGACCAATCGGCGGCGTCGAGCAGCCCCATCTCCCAATAAGCGGGGGCGCTGGTCGCGGTTTTACCGAGCTCGTCCTGCACCTCAACGCGCCACCAGGCACGCTGACGGGAACCGAGCGTCTTGCCGGCGTAAACGATCCCGTGGGTGGCGTCGGATTTGACCACGCCGCTATCCCAAAGATCGGCAGTGCCGTGGCGCGTGGTCGCTACGGTGATGCGGTAAGCGGTTTGTTTGGCGCCGCGGCGATTGCCGGCGGCGAGTTGCCAGCTCAAGCGTGGGGCGGAGTCGTGTTGGCCGAGCGGGTTGACCAAATGGTTGCAACGCAGGTGGACGGGGCGAGTGGGGGAAGGCATGGGATTGAGGATGCGAGCCAATGAAGTTGCCCGGGCTGAACGCAACCTTTTCGCAGCGCGAACATTCATCGGCTGCTTGTCAGGCGGCGAAATCGCGCTCTAGCTCCACGCATGGGAAAGATTCTTGTCACGGGCGCGGCCGGTTTCATCGGCAGCCACACCACGGATCAGTTGCTGGCCGCGGGTCACGAGGTCTTGGGCGTGGATAATTTCCGCACCGGCCATCGAAGCAACTTGGAGGCGGCGCTGCGTTCGACCTGCTTCCGGCTGGAAGAGGCCGACGTCTCGGCGGCCGGGGTGATGGATGGCTTGGTGAAAGAATTTCGTCCGGATGCCATCATTCATCTCGCGGCCTTGGTCAGCGTGCAGGAGAGCATTCAGGATCCAGACTTGAACCAGCGGTTGAACGTCACGGCCACCGAGCTCGTGGCCGCCGCGGCGCGCGCGCATGGCGTCGGCCGAATCGTGTTTGCCTCCTCGGCGGCGATCTACGGAGACACGACGGATCTGCCGATTGATGAGGAAACCCCGAAGCAACCGATCAGTCCGTATGGCGAAGCCAAACTGGCGTCTGAAGGCATCCTGTTTGCCGCCGCCGAGCAGTCCGGCCTGACGGCGCGGTGCCATCGCTATTTCAACGTCTTCGGACCGCGCCAAGATCCCGCGTCGCCTTACTCGGGGGTCATTTCGATTTTTGCCCGGCGCTATCGCGACGGCAAACCGGTGACGATTTACGGTGACGGCAAACAGACCCGCGACTTCATCTCGGTGCACGATGTCGCGCGGGCAAACGTGCTTGCCGCGACCAGGCCCGGGATCGTTTCCGGCGCAGCCAACATTTGCACGGGTCGGGCGACGTCGCTGCTCGATGTGGTGCGGGTGTTTGCGGCGCATTATCCGGCGGTGCCCGCGCCATCCTTCGCCGAGGCGCGCAAGGGCGATATCATCCATTCATTGGGCTGGCCGGTGCGCGCGAAAGAGCAATTGGGGTTCGTCGCGGAAGTGCCGGTGGAGTCGGCCTTGAGCGAGCTGATCAAGACGAACTGAGTTTTCCTCTTGGCCTGACGCAGCGGCGCTGAGAAGGTATGCCGCGATGGAAAACCGCAAAGCCTATGTGTGCATCATGGCGGGAGGTAGCGGCGAACGCTTTTGGCCGATGAGCCGCAAAGCCACGCCCAAGCACCTGCTCAAACTTTTTTCCGACCAGACTCTGGTGGAGGAAACGGTGCGTCGCCTCGAAGGTATCGTGCCGTTTGAGAACGTCTTTGTGCTGACGAATCAGGCGCAATTGGAGGCTACCCGGCGGGCGTTGTCATTTTTGCCGACCGGACAAATCATCGCCGAGCCGGCCAAACGCGACACTGCGGCGGCCGCGGCGCTGGCCACGGCCTTGGTGCGCGCTCGCGACCCCGAAGCGGTGATGGCGCTGCTGCCGGCCGATTCGCTGATCAAGAACCAAGCGGTTTACGCGCGGCAGGTGCACGCGGCTTTGGCGAGGGCGGCCGGTTCGTCCGCGCTGCTGACCTTCGCGATCAAGCCGTCCTATCCCGCGACCGGTTTCGGTTATCTGGAAATGGCGGACGATTTGGGCGATGGC
>JACKPU010000004.1 GCA_024233285.1 Opitutaceae bacterium
CCCGGCTGGCTGCGTCGAAAGCCGTGCGCATTTCCGCCGCCGAATCCGAGGCCGAGGTGCGCAATCTCCTCGCGCAACTCTTTGCCACGCAAAATCCGTTGACCAGCCCGGCTGGCCGGCCGACCTACATTGAGCTCAATCACGCGGAGCTCTCGCGTCGTTTCCAAAAATTGACGTGACCGCCATATGCAGGTGGCACGATTCTTGATACCTTTACCAACCAATGCCCAAGCCCACGAAAGCCACGTCCGCCAAGAAGACTGCACCAGCCTCACTGCCGCCGATCTCGATCCATCAAGTCCCGCATGACTCGAAGGTGGAGATTCTGCGTTCGCTGATCCTGCGCCATCTGACTTCGACGCTGGCGCGTTATCCGGAAGGGGCGACGCAGCGCGATTGGTGGGTGGCGACGGCGCTGGCAGTGCGCGACACGATCCACGAACGCATGATCGCGACCCAATCCACGCACGCGAAGCACAACGTGCGGCGGCTGTATTATTTTTCGATGGAATATCTCATGGGCCGGCTCTTCGAGTGCAACCTGCACGCGACCGGGATGATTGAGACCGCGAAGGAAGCGCTGGCGGGATTGGGCGTCGATTATGCAGAGGTCCGCGAGGCGGAACTCGACATGGGGCTCGGCAACGGTGGTCTCGGCCGGCTCGCGGCCTGTTTCCTCGATTCGCTTTCGACACAGGATTACCCCGCGCTCGGCTACGGCATCTATTACGAGTTCGGTCTGTTCAAACAGGAGTTCGTCAACGGGCACCAGGTCGAGCATCCCGACCGCTGGCGGGTGTTCGGCAGTCCGTGGGAAGTGATGCACTCGGAATACGCGCAGGAGATTCCGCTCTACGGCCGGGTGGAGAACGTGTTCGACGACCGCGGCAATTACACGCCGCGCTGGGTGGACACGAAATCCATCCTCGGCATTCCGCACGACATTCCCATCGCCGGCTACGGCACGAAGACGGTGAACCTGTTGCGCCTCTGGTCCTCGCACGCCACGGAGGACTTCGATCTCGCGGCGTTCAATTCGGGCGGCTACGCCGAGGCCGTCCGCGAGAAGGAGGAGGGCGAGACGATTTCGAAGGTGCTTTATCCGAACGACAAGACGGAGAACGGCAAGGAGCTGCGCCTCGTGCAGCAGTATTTCTTCGTCGCGTGTTCGCTGCGCGATCTCATCCGCCGCCATTTCCGCGACCAGAGCAATTCGTGGGACAATTTCGCGGACAAGGTGGCGATTCAGCTGAACGACACGCATCCGGCCATCGCCGTGCCGGAACTCCTGCGCATCATGATCGATGATCATGAGCTCGGTTGGGACCGGGCCTGGGCGATCATCACGCGCAGCTTCGCCTATACGAATCACACCCTGTTGCCCGAGGCGTTGGAGAAGTGGGGCGTGCCGCTCTTCCAGCGGGTTTTGCCGCGCCACCTGCAGATCATTTTCGAGATCAACAACCGCCTGATGAAGGCCTGCGAAGCGCAGTGGCCGGGCGACAACGAGAAGAAGCGCATCTGTTCGCTCATCGAGGAGAACGGTTCGAAAATGGTGCGCATGGCCAATCTCGCGGTGGCCGGCTCGCACGCGGTCAACGGCGTGGCGGCGCTGCACACGCAGTTGCTGAAAAAGGATCTGTTCCCCGAATTCGACGCGCTCTACCCGGGCAAATTCCAAAACAAGACCAACGGCATCACGCCGCGCCGCTGGCTGCTGCAGTGCAATCCGCGGCTGTCGGCCTTCATCACCAAGACGCTGGGACATGAAGACTGGCCGCGAAATCTCGACCTGTTGCGCGGCCTCGAAAAAGTCGCGGCTCAGCCCGCGGCGCAAAAGGAGTTCATGGCGATCAAGCGCGCCAACAAGGTCGCGCTGGCCGGGGTTATCAAGCAGGAGTGCGGCATCGAGGTGTCGCCCGATGCGCTCTTCGACGTGCAGATCAAACGCCTGCACGAATACAAGCGCCAGCATCTCAACCTGCTGCACATCCTCGCGCTCTACCGGCGCTTGTTGCAGAACCCGTCGCTCGACCTCGTGCCGCGCGTGTTCATCTTCGCGGCCAAGGCCGCGCCGGGCTACGATCTGGCGAAGAACATCATCCGCGCGATCAATGTCATCGGCGCGCGCATCAACCACGACGCGCGCATCGGGGGAAAACTGAAGGTCGCGTTTCTGCCGAACTACCGCGTGTCGCTCGCCGGCAAGATCATTCCGGCGGCGGATTTGTCCGAACAGATTTCCACCGCCGGCAAGGAAGCTTCCGGCACCGGCAACATGAAACTCTCACTCAACGGCGCGCTGACCATCGGCACGCTTGACGGCGCCAACGTCGAGATCGGCGAGGAAGTCGGCGACGACAACATCTTCATCTTTGGCATGACGGTTGACGAGGTTGAGGCGCTGCGCGCCAAGGGTTACCATCCGCATGACTATTACGAACAGGATGAAGAGCTGCGCGCGATTGTGGACTGGATCGGCAGCGATTACTTCACCCCGGGCGAACACGGCGCCTTCGCGCAATTGCATCACAGCCTGCTCGACGGCGGCGATCCCTTCATGGTGCTCGCCGATTTCCGGGCTTACAGCGACGCGCAGGCGAAGGTGGATGCGGCTTATCGCGATCAGGCGAAGTGGGCGGAGATGGCGATGCTCAACACCGCCCGCGTCGGCAAGTTCTCCAGCGACCGCACGATTCGCGAATACGCCGAACAAATCTGGAGCCTGCCCGCCGTCGCGGTGGATTGAGCGGCAGGGCGGGATCGCTGATCCCGCCCTACCATTTCAGGCTTCGCGGAAAATCAGGGCGACGTTGCTGCCGCCGAAGCCGCTGCTCGTGCTGAGCACGATGCCGGGTTTTTCGTCGAGCGTGGTGCGGGGCAGATCGAGCCCGGCGCAGGCTTCGTCGGGGTTTTGCAGATGCGCGTTGCCGGGAATGAAGCCGTCTTTGAGCGCGAGCGAACAGAAGGCGGCTTCCATCACGCCGGCCATCGAGAGCGGGTGACCGGTAAGGCCTTTCGTGCTGCTGATGCGCGGCCGGGCGTTGGGGGACGCAAATGTTTTTTGCAGGGCGAGAGCCTCGGAGCGATCGCCGGCCGGCGTGGAGGTGGCATGGGCGTTCACATAGCCGATGTCCGCGGGTGCCAGCGTTGTGTCGGCCAAGGCGCGTTGAATCGCGTCGTAAAGCCCGGTGCCTTCCGGATGCGAAATAGCGACGTTGTAGCCGTCGGCGGCCTGTCCCCAGCCGGCGAACTCGGCGTAGATGGGCGCGCCGCGCTGCCGGGCAAATTCCGCCTCCTCGATGATCATGGCCACGGCGCCGCAGGAGCCGACGAAGCCGTCGCGCTCCGTGTCGAACGGACGCGAGGCGGTGTCGGGGTCGGGATTGGTTGAGAGCGCGCGCATCGCGGCGAACGGCAGAATGCTTTCGGCGGTCGCCTCCTCGGCGCCGACCACGATCATGCGTTTTTGCCGCCCGAGCCGGATGTCATCCAGCGCGCAACCGAGCGCATGACTGGAGGACGCGCAGGCTGCGACGAAACCGCCGACCGCGCCACGAATGCCATAGTGGGCGGCGAGATTGAAATTCAGCGTGCCGGCAATGGACGAGACGACGCTGAGCGGTCCGCAGCGTTCGCCGCGGGTCTCCATCAGCCGGTGAACGTGATGGTAGGCAAGCAGGGTGGAGCCGGCGGAGGCGCAGTAGAGTCCCGTGGCGCCGTCCGTAACGGCGGCGTTTTCCAGCTGCGCGTCGCGCAGGGCCTGTTCGATCGCGCAGAGCGAAAACAAACCGTGCGGGGAAAGTCCGCGCAGCGCCTCGCGCGGAATGTCGTATTCGTCCGGCCAGGACCATTCGCGCCAATTCGGGGTCTGAGCCGAGAATTCCTTGATCGTGCCGACGACTTTGACGGTCAGGTCGGGATTGTGCAGGAACTCGACGCGCTCGATGCCGTGCCGGCCGGCGCGCAGGCTTTGCGTGACCGCGGCCCGGGTGTTGCCGATGGGAGTGATGAATCCGAGACCGGTGACGACGGCTTGGCGCGGCATGATGTCGGCAAATCAGCCCGTCGGGCCGTTGGCGAGCTTGCTGCGCAGGAATTTCTTCAGATCGCCCAGCGTGCGCAGGTTGGCGAGGTCGCGATTGGCGATGCTGACATCGAATACATCCTCGAGCACGTAAAGCGCGTCCGCGATGGAAACCGAATCTATCCCCAGATCACCGGTCAGCGTGGAGTCGTCGGTGAGCTTGGCGGGGATCTGCGCAACCTTTTTGGACGGCACGTGATCCTTGATGATCGCCAGCACAACTTCGTCGGCCGCCTCCATGTCGCCGGTCTCCAAGTAGCGCTGGTAGCTGGCCTGGATTTGCTCGGGCAAATGCACCAGCAGCTCCGCACGGGCGGAATGAGCGGTGTTGTCTCTGTCGGGGTTGGTTGAATCCATCGCAGGTGTGAAATGCATGTGAGCAAAAACCACACGCGCAAGTCGTCCGGAGCAAAACGACCTCACCGGGCGTCGCGATGTTAATTTTTAGAAACTTTTTAGCAAATGCCTGCAATCAGTCTGCATTTATTACGGTCAGTGACGCGGCCGGGATATTCCTTTGTCATGCCGGGCAACCTTTCGCATCTTCCGCCATTCAAGCAGTATGGGCCGCGTCATTCTCATCATTTGCCTCCTTGCCAGCGGCGGTTCGCCCGCGAGGGCGACGGTTTGGCCGGCGATCCGCGGTGAGTTCACGGGCGAGTTGGTGGTGCGCAGTCCGGGGGATTTTCCGCCGTTGCGCTGGACGCTTCGCGCGTCGCCTGACGCTGATCGCAACCTTGCCGAATTGACGGTGACAGCCCCGGGATTGGCATTGGCTGCGGTGGTTGCCGGGCCCGATGCGGACGGCCGGTTGGTCTGGCGCGTGACGGCCGGCGAACTTGAGCTCGCGACATGGTGGCGGCGATTGGCGGACCACGCCGGGGTCACCGGGCTGCCCGCGGATCTGATGAGCAGCGGCACGGTCACCCTCAGCGGAGCGGGCAATTGGCGGGATGGGGCGGTGACGGGCCGGATGCAGGCTGCCATCGCGCTTGGCGCGATTGGCAGTGAAGCGCAGAATTGGAATGTCCCCGCATTTGCCGCGACGACGGAAGTGGCCTATGCGGACGAAGCCGTTTTGGTGCAATCGCTGACCATCCATGCCGCCACGGCGACGCTGTTGGGAATGACCCTCCAGCAGCTCGAATTGAAAGCCGAAGGCGATGAGCACCAGCGCCTGCTGATTACCTCGGCCGGGGTGGATGCCTTGGGGGGGCGCATCGCCTTGCAACCGTTTGCGGTGGATCCGTTGAATCCGGTGATCGATACGACCGCGGAGATGGCCGGCGTATCACTGGCGCAACTGGCGGCCTTGGTGCCCGAGGCGTTGAAGGAAGCCAGCGGCCAGGTCAGCGGGCGGGTGGACGTAAAATGGAGCGCGAGTCTGGGGCCCAAAACCGGCACGGGCATGTTGAAAGTCACGCCGGAAAGTCCGGCCAATTTCCGTCTGGCGGCCACGCCGGGCTTTTTGACCCAACACGCGCCGGAGCGAATTCAATGGCTGCCGGATGGTCTGGGCGCTTTGGCCCGCTGGCTGTCGTTGGAGAATCCAGCGTATGAAACCTTGCGCCGGATTGAGTTGGGGGAGATGCCGCTGCAGGTGGAGGACCTGAGCATCGAATTGTATCCCGACGGACCGGATGGGCCGCGTTCGGCGGCGGTCACTGTGACGGCGCGCCCGGCGGATGGGGCCGTCGTCGAAAAAGTGACCTTCGCCATCAATGTGGCCGGTCCGCTGGACCAAGTGCTGCGGTTGGGGACGAGTGACGGGGTGACGCTCGATTTCGGGACGAAGCCATGAAAGATCGTCTCACTGGTGCTCGCCGCTACATTTGGCCTGACTGATGAAACCCGCGTTGCGCTTTGCGGTCGGAACGGTTTCGATGAAGTGCATGTCGCCCCGCCATCTCGTGTTTTTGCTCCTGCCCGTGCTGGGCGGATGCATTCATGTCAAAATGGATCCGATCCAAGTGCATGCCACGGTGGACGTGAACGTGAAGGTGGACCGGGCGCTCGACGACTTCTTCGCGGATCTCGACAAGAAATCCACCACCATTTCACCGGCAGCCCAACCCTGAAACTTTCATGAAAACGATCTCCCGACTGCTTATCGCCTCCCTGTTGTTTGCGGTGCCCGCCATGGTCAGTCACGCCGAGGACCTTTCGGCGATCAAGGCGCGCATGGATCAACGCCTCAATCAGTTGGATCAACTCAAAGCCGGCGGTGCCATTGGTGAAAACAACCGCGGTTTTGTGGAAGTGCGCGACGGTGGTGGTGATGCCGCGAGTTTGGTGGCGGCGGAGAACTCTGATCGTCAGGCGGTCTATGCCGCCATTGCCGCCAAGGCCGGTTCAAGCCCCGAGCAAGTGGGCCGTGCGCGCGCCCGGCAGATTGCCGCCGGCAGCGCGCCCGGTGTCTGGCTGCAGGACGAGAGCGGGACTTGGTATAAGAAATAACGTCAGCGCCGCTTGCGTTCGGTCGAATGGCCGAACGGCGGTTCGAAGCAGGTCGCCGGCAGCTCTTCCAACTGGCGGCGCAGGAACGATTCGGCGTCGGCCACGCCGTGATTGTAGGCGAGCGGGGCGATTTCCTTGAGGATGTAATCGAGCAGCAGTTTTGCGCGCAGATCGCCCAGATCCTCGTCCAATTGCTCCGCGGCAAACTTCTTGATGGAGTGAAGGGCGTCGGCGGTTTCCTCGGCGTTCAGTTCGATGGGCATGGCGCAGGTTTTCGGGCTCAGGACTTGGGGCGGCGCAAATCGTGGTAGATGGTCGAGTCGATCTGTTCGGCCGTGATGGTCGTGACGGCATCCAATCGCTTCAATTCGACTTCGGCCTTGGCTGAGGCTTCGTGCGCGAGCTTCAGGGTCTCGCGCTTGAATCCCGGGCACTCCTCGGCCTCCATCGTGACGAGCTGCATGTTGTTGAGGTAGTTCAGCAGGATGTGGTGCGAGCCTTCGACGGTCTTGCGGAAGACGGCGTCCTTTTCTTCCTGCTGTTCCTTGAGTTTGTGCAAGGCCCGCCGGGTGAGGATGCAGATCAACAGCGCCGAGAGCAGGACGAAGGTGATGCCCTTGAGGGTTTGAAAATAGGCCAAGTCCTGCAAATCGCCGGCCACGAGTTCCACCAACCGATCCGAGGCGAGAATCCACAAGACGCCGAATACCATGTAGGTGAAGGTGACGCGCAGATAGGATTTCATGACAGGGGGGCGATTCAGGCGCAGGTGGAACGGCGTCGCTCGGCGACAGGGGAGATCAAGTCAGCATGCCGGCGATGGTGGCGGCCATGAAACAGGCGAGGCTGGCGCCGATCAGGGCCTTGACCCCGAGTTTGGCCAGGTTCTCGCGCTGCGCGGGGGCGATGGCACCGATGCCGCCGATCTGGATGCCGATGGACACGATGTTGGCAAAGCCCGCGAGCGCGTAGGTGATGATCATCAGGTTGCGCGGATCGTTGTAGGAACCGGCGGCCTTCAGGTCGGCGAGTTGGAGGAAGGCGACGAATTCGTTGAGTGCCGTGCGGGTGCCGAGGAGGGCGCCGGACTGCAACAGGGCGTCGTTGCTGATGCCCATCAGCCAGGCGATCGGCGCGAACAGGATGCCGAGCAGGAACTCCAACGAGAAGGTTTGGAACGTGCCGTTCGTGACCGACGCAACCCACGCGTTGAGGCCGAGTGGATCGCCGAGCCACGCGGCGAGCACGTAATTGACGAGCGCGACCAAGGCGGTGAACACGACCAGCATGCCGCCGACATTGACTGCGAGCTTGATGCCATCGGTCGTGCCGGTGCAGACCGCATCAAGCAAGTTGGCGCCGATGCGATCGCGATTGATGTTCAGGCTCGTGTCCACCGGGTCGGTTTGCGGCACGAGGATCTTGGCAAAAATCAGCGCGGCGGGGGCGGAGATCACGGACTTGGTGATCAGGTGCGCGGCGAAGATCGCCTGCTGCACCGGATCCGTGCCGCCCAGCATGGTGATGTAGATAAGCAGCACGCCGCCTGCGACCGTGGTCATGCCGCCGACCATGACGCAGTGCATTTCCGAACGCGTCATGCTGTTGAGATAGGGTTTGATCAGCAGCGGCGCCTCGGTCTGGCCGAGAAACACGTTGGCCGAGGCGCTGAGCGTTTCCGGTCCGGACAGCCGCATCGTTTTCGTCATCACCCAGGCCAGCGCCCAGACGATCTTTTGCAGCACGCCGAGGTAATACAGCGCGGCGGTGATCGCGGAGAAAAAGATGATGGTGGGCAGGATGCTCAGGCCGAAAACCACGCCGTGCTTTTCCACGTCCACCAGCGAGCCGAACAGAAACGCGGTGCCGGCATTGGTGAAATCGAGCAGTTTGACGAAGCCCCGGCCGATCAGATCGACCGCGGCGCGCACCGGCGGCGCATAGATGACCAGCGCGGCGAAAATGAATTGGAGCAGGACCCCGATGCCCACGACGCGCCAATTGATGGCGCGTCGATTTTCGCTCAATAACCAGGCGATGCCGAGGAAAGCCGCCATGCCGATCAATCCGCGGAAAATGTGGGTGAGTTGATCCATAAATCGGGGTGGGGTTGAGCAGGGAGCTTGCCGAAATCGCGTTGGCGCGCGAGAACCAAGTCATGACTCCCGCCGAACGTCTTGCCCGTCATCTCAGCCGCACGCCGGACACGGCCGCCGCCCTGTTCGTCGCCGCGAACGCCACGATCAACGGCGATGTCGTGCTGGGCCCGCAGAGCAGCGTGTTTTACGGCGCGGTGTTGCGCGGCGACATCCATGAAATCCGCGTGGGCGAGGGCACCAACATTCAGGACAACGCGATTGTGCATCTGGCGGATGACTTTGGCGCCTACATCGGCAAGTGGTGCACCGTCGGCCATGCGGCGATCGTGCATGCCTGCACTGTGGGCGACGAATGTCTGATCGGCATGGGGGCGACGATCCTCGACGGCGCGCGAATCGGCGCCCAATCGATCATCGGCGCCAACTCGCTCGTGCCGCAGGGCATGATCGTGCCGCCCGGTTCGATGGTCTACGGGTCGCCGGCCAAGGTGATTCGCCCGCTCAAACCGGAGGAAATCGCCGGCCTGAAGCCGTGGGCCGAAAAATACGTCGAAGTGGCGAAGGCCCACGCGGCCCGGCAGGCGGCGGGTTGAGCAGCCGGGCTTATTTGCGCAGCTTTGCGCAAGATCTGAGTAGTGCCGCCGGACCGGTTGGTGTAAGGTAACGGCCAACCCTTAGGAGAACCCATCCCATGAAAGCAAATGTCGGCTCCATTGATCGCGTATTACGCATTATCGTCGGCCTCGTCATCCTCGGCGCGGGCTATTACTATCAAAGCTGGTGGGGCTTGGTCGGCTTGGTGCCGCTGCTCACCGGCATTTTCCGGTTTTGCCCCGCTTATCTGCCGTTTGGCCTGAGTTCCTGCGCCAAGAAATAAGGCCGGGCGCTTAATCGCGCACGCGCGCCAACGTCGAGAACGTGTAGCGGTAGTTCGCGTCGGCAGATTCGCGCCGGTCGGTCTCGCGCCATTTGAGATTGCGCCATTCCGGGAAGAACGTGTCGCCCGGCACGTCGGCGTGGACGAGGGTGAGGTAAATGCGATCCGCCAGCGGCAGCGTCTCTTCATAAATGCGCTGACCGCCGCAGATCATGATCTCGCCCGGCAGCTCCTGCGCAATCGCGAGCGCCTCCGGGACATTGTTCGTAATCCGCACATTCGGTTGCGCGAGTGATTGGTTGCGGGTGATCACGACGGGTTTGCGGTTGTCATCCCGCACGCGCGGCCAGGTTTCGTAGCAGACCCGGCCAAGCACGACGGTTTGCCCGGCGGTCATCCGGTGAAAATGCGCCATGTCTTCCGGAATGCGCCACGGCAGCCGGCCGTGGTGACCGATCACGCGGTTTTCCGCGCAGGCGACGATGAGGTTGAGCGGCTTCGGCATGGTTCGAGTCACGACCGCGGCGGGCGGCCTGTCAAAAACAACCATCGCATGGCCATTTGTTCTCCGTCATTGCCTGCGGGGCGGGGATCGTTTTGTCATAAACGCATGCTAATCGGAGTTCCCCAAGAAATTAAAATCGGCGAAACGCGAGTCTCGATGACGCCGAGTCTGTGCCGGCGTTGCGTTAAGCTCGGTGCCAAGGTGCTGGTTGAAAAGAATGCCGGCGTTAGCGCGGGTTTCACGGACGCGGAATACCGCGCGGCGGGCGCGCAGATCACCAACTCGGCGCGCAAAGTCTGGCGCGAGGCTGACATGATTCTCAAGGTGAAGGAGCCGCTGCCCGCGGAATACGATCTCATGCGGCCCGGGCAGACGATCTTCACCTACTTGCATTTGGCCGCCGGGCCGGAGCTCGCGAAAGTGCTGCTTAGGAAACGCATTCTCGGCATCGCCTACGAAACCGTCGAAGGCGTGGACGGTTCCTATCCGCTGCTCAAGCCCATGTCGCAGATCGCGGGCCGCCTTTCCATTCAGATCGGCGCCTATCGGTTGCAATCGCAGCTCGGCGGTTCGGGTGTGCTGCTCGGCGGCATCCCCGGCGCGATGCCCGGTCACGTGGTGGTGATCGGCGCGGGCAACTCCGGCGCGCATGCCGTGCAAATGGCGGTCGGCATGGGCGCGCGCGTGACCGTGCTGGATGTGGACACGCGCAAACTGGAGGCACTCGATGCCGAATACCGCGGTCGCGTGGTCACGTTGATGTCGAACCCGGCCAACATCGAAACGGAGGTGGCCGACGCGGACCTATTGATTGGCGCGGTGCTGATTCCCGCGGCGAAGGCCCCGATCGTGGTGACGCGGCGCATGGTCAAGAAGATGCGACCGGGCAGCGCGATTGTGGACATCGCCATCGATCAAGGCGGCTGCATCGAAACGATTCGCCCGACCTCGCACGAAAAACCCACTTACCTTGAGCACGGCGTCGTGCACTACGCCGTGCCGAACATGCCGGCATTGGTTGGCCGCACCTCGACCATCGGCCTGACGCAGGCGACCGAACCCTTCGTGGCCTTGCTCGTGCAAAAGGGCATCGAACGCGCCTTGAATGAGCATCGTGGACTCGCCGCCGGCGTGAACACGCGCGATGGCAGGATCACCTGCGAAGCCGTGGCGAAGGCGCTCGGTTACGCGTGAGCTTATGACTTGCCGCCCCCGGCCGCTTGCGGTGGGTTGGGGCGTGCGTCGATTGGGCTTTATTTTCCTCTGTCTGGCGCTCGGCGTGGCCGGCGCGCGCGGAGCGGGCAAATGGATCACTGCGCAGACGGATAATTTCATTCTTTTCAGCAGCGCCTCCGAAGCAGAGTCCCGCGAATTGCTCGAGGACTTGGAGCGGTTGCGCGCCGTGCTGCGGAAAGGATTAAATCTGCCGCCCGCGCGCGAACCGGTCACTCGCGTCATGGCGTTCAACAGCCGGCGCGAGTTCAACCACTACAAGCCATTGTTTGAAGGAAAGACGAAGACTGACGTAGTGGGATATCATTCCGGCGGGGACGACGCGGCTTACATCGCGATCGACCTTGGGAGCGCCGACCGGGCCAAGCGGACGATCTATCATGAGTATCTGCACCAAATGGCGTCAGTGCACGATTTGAACCTGCCGCTCTGGCTCAACGAAGGTTTCGCTGAATTCTACTCGACGTTTCGCATGAAGAAAGGGGAGGTGATTCTCGGCGATCCGATTGAGGAGCACGTGAGGTTTTTGCGGCAGGTGCGTGCGTTCAACGTGCGGGACTTGGTGGCGATTCGCGAGGATTCGCCCGCTTATAACGAGGGTTTCCGGCAGGGCGTGTTTTACGCGCAGTCCTGGGCGCTCGTGCATTATTTGCTATGCGGCAAATCCGCCCGGGACAATGCCGCGGGGCTGTCCCGCTACATGACGATGCGGCGCAGCGCGGTGCTGGATGGGGCCGACACCCAGCGGTTTGAGGCGGCCTTTGGAGCTGATTATGAGACGATCGAGAAGGAGCTCACCCGCTACCTGCGCGGTGGCCGCTACAATCGATACACCGGCGTGGTGGACACCGGTCCGCTGCCCGTGATTCCCACCTTCGTGGCGGCGGACCCTGCCGTGCTGGATTGCGCCCTGATCGAGTTGCAATGGCGGGCACAGCAGACACCGGCGGCGAAGTTTGAACTGCTGACCCTCGCCGAGGCCAACCCCACGCGGCCCGAGCCGCATGAATCACTGGGCGCGATTTCCTGGCGTGAGAATCAATGGGAAGAGGCGGTGCGACACTGGCGGCGCGCCGCCGAACTCGGCAGCCGCAATCCGTGGATGCAAGTGCAAGTCGTGAAGCGGCAGATCACGGATTTTGTGACCAATCAGAATCTGGATTACCGTCTGCCGGACCCGCTGGCCGCGGGTTTGCGAGACCAACTTCTCCGGGCCTTGGAAATGAACGCGGACTACGGCGATGCCTACGAACTGCTGGCGCTGACCGAGGCGTTTGCGGCGACTCCGGACATCGCCAATGTGAATCGCGTCCAGCGCCAAGCGGGCAAGATCGAGCGACCGCAGCGTCTTTTGCTCGCGCTGGCGATCCTGCGCTGGCGGGTGGGGGACACCGCGACCGGCCTGAAGATCCTGCAGGCGCTTGAGCAGGTGCCCGCAGTGCCACCGACGGTCCAAGCCATGGCGCTTAAGTTGCGGTATCGGCTGCAAAACTGATTTCACCTTCGCCTATGAAAATACTGATTCGAATCACCCTGATGTTTGCGGTGGCGTTATCATGGAGTGAAACGGCGGCGGCACCGCGCCGATCGTGGAATTACGCCCAGTCGGAGAACTTCGAGATGATGACTTCCGCCAGTGTGGGGGATTCGCGCGAGTTGCTGGCGGACTTTGAAGAGTTTCATGCCCTGTTGCAGGCGGCGTTCGGGCAGCCGCGCATTGCGAAGAAGCGCACGACGCTGGTCGTTTTCGAATACCAAGAGGATTTCGAGCCCTACAAGCCGCTCACGGAAGAGGGGCAAAGGCGTAATGTGGCCGCCTATTTTCTGGGGCATCCGGAAGAGTCTTTGATCGCGATGGTGGCTGGTCCGGCAAGCGCAAGAGAAGTGCGTGAAACGGTCTACCACGAATACGTGCACCACTTTTTCGACCTCATGGGTTACAAGCTGCCACTATGGCTGAATGAGGGACTGGCTGATCTGTTCTCGACGATGCAGATCAAGCGCAACCGTTTGGAATTGGGTCACGCGAAAATCGGATACATGAACGCCATGTTGAGCACGTGGGATTTGGACTGGCTTTTCAGTGTGGGGAAAGGGTCGGACTCCTATCATGGCGGCATCGCCCAGCAGCAGTTTTATGCCCAGTCTTGGGCCTTGGTTCATTTTTGGTTCTGCAGTCCTGAAATGTTTCCGAGCTACCTGAAGTTTTTGGATCTAATTGAAAATTCGGGCAAAGATTCGGCTGAATGCATGGAAGAGGCGTTTGGCATGAACACGGAGCAGATGAAAGACGCGTTGGACGCCTATTTGAAGAAAGGGCGCTATCAACTGCGTCAGTTGCCATTGGCCGAGAAGCCGGAGCGGAAACGTTACGCTTTTCGCCGGGCGACGGACTTTGAACAGGAGCTTACGCTGCTGAATCTGGAGGCCCGGGCGTTGGGTTTGGTCGAGAGTGAGATCAAGCTGATCGAACTGGCCGAACGTTATCCGGCAGAGCCGCGGCCTTACGAAATTCTCGCGGCGCTGGCCGGTCGAAAGGGCAAGGCACAAGAACGGCTAGACTATTACGCCAAAGCCGTCGCGTTGGGCTCGCGTAATTCACAGGTGCACGTGCTGCGTGCAGGGTTGGCTTTGTCGCGCGTCGATGTCGGCAGTTCGCTCGATTATCGGATGCCGGAAGACCAGGCGGAACCGCTAAGGGAAAGCCTGCGCACGGCCTTTGCCGCCAACCCCAACCACGATGCGATCATTGACCTGCTGGCCTACTTGGAATCCGTGGCCGCCAAACCCAAGCTTTCGAGCGTGGAACTGGTGCAAAAGCAGGTGAAGGGTATGCGTGATTCGCGCGAAGCCTTGCTCTCGCTGGCGGTGATCCGCTGGCGGATTAAAGACCATGCCACAGCGGAGGCCATCTTGGGCATGCTGCGTGGCCGCAAGCCGCTCGAAGGCGGGGCAATGCAGCGCATGGAGCTGCTTGAAGCGCGCTTGGGATTGAGTGCGACCGCAGCGCAGTGAAAGTGAGCAGAAAGCAAAACGGCTCCCATCGGGGAGCCGTTTGCCTTGAATCAGGGTGAGCGGTTCAGGCCGCGACGATCTCGATCGATTTCACTTCGACGCGATCGATCGGGGTGCTCTTCTCGCCGCCACCGCCGCTTTGCGTGGGGACCGTGGCGATGCGTTCGAGCACATCGTCCCCGGCGATCAACTCACCGAAGGCGGTGTATTGGCGGTCGAGAAAGCGGGCGTCGCCGTGGCAGATGAAGAACTGCGAGCCGGCGGAATCGGGATGAGCCGAGCGGGCCATGGAGATGACACCGCGGACGTGCGACTTGGGATTGAACTCGGCCTTGATCTTGTAGCCGGGACCACCGGTGCCGGGCATGCCGGTTTCGCCTTCCTTGGTGTTGGGACAGCCGCCTTGGATCATGAAGCCCTTGATGATGCGGTGAAACGCGGTGCCGTTGTAGAAGCCCTCGCGGGCGAGTTTCTTGAAGTTCTCCACCGTTTTCGGCGCGACGTCGGGCCAGAAGGCGAGCGTCATGTCACCGTAGGAGGTCTTGATGATGGCGTTTTCTGCGGGTGCGGTGTTACTCATGGAACGGTCAGCGAACCGCTCCGTAAGGCTGGTCGCAAGAACCAAAACGCGGCGCGGGGCCGGCCGCAAAATCGACCGTTCAGGCGTAGGCCTTGTCGATCAGCTCGCAGAAATGATGGATAAGGAAGAGGTGGGCTTCCTGGCACGCGGCGCCGCTGTCACTGGGCATGATGAGATCGACGGTGGCGAGGCCCTTGGCCTTGCCGCCGCCACGCCCGAGAAAGGCGATGCTGTTGAGTTCGAGATTCCGGGCTTCGTGGAGCGCGGCGACGATGTTGGCGGAATTGCCGCTGGAGGTGAGGGCGACGACGAGATCGCCGGGGCGGGCGAGTCCGGCGATTTGGCGGGCGAAGACTTGATCGTAGCCGTAATCGTTGCCGATGCAGGTGACGAGCGAGCCGTCGGAGGACAGCGCGATCGCGGGCAGGGAAGCGCGGTTCTTTTGGTAGCGGCCGACGAGTTCGGTGGAAAAATGGGCGGCCTCCGCGGCGCTCCCGCCGTTGCCGCAAATGAGCAGCTTCTTGTCGTGGCGGAGGGTGTCCAATATCAACCGGGCCGCCTCGTCGATGGCGGGACGAATGCTGGACAATGCTTGCAGGGTGCGGACGGATTCGGCCAGGGACGCTTCGAAAGTCATGGACGGAATAGTAGTGAGTAGCGGGTGGCGGGTAGCGAGCATTTTGCGGGCGATGCCGCGGTATTTTCTACTCGCTACCCACGGTTCGCTACCCGCTACTTTTCAAGCCATGCGTCTGTGCCAGATCACGCTCCAAAATTTTCGCAACGTTGCGTTGGCGAAACTGGAGTTGCGCGGTCGACAGACGTTTTTGCTGGGTGCGAACGGGCAGGGGAAAACAAATCTTCTGGAGGCGGCGGGATTCATGACGGCCTTGCGGTCGTTTCGCACGACCGATGGCCGGGTGTTGATCGCCCGCGGGCAGCGTGAGGCCGGGCTGGCCTGCCGGGTGGAGCACGAGCAACTCGGCGCGACCCAACTCACCATCAAGCTGAAACCCGAGGGCCGCGAATTGTGGTGCGACGAAACGAAGGTGACGCGCCTGGCGGATCATTTGGGCAAATTTCCGACGGTGGTGTTTTCGTCGCAGGATATGACGCTGGTCCGCGGCGCGCCCGCGGGGCGCCGCCGCTGGCTGGACCTGACGCTGTCGGCGATGGACGCGGGTTATCTGCGGACCCTGCAAACGTATCATCGCGCCCTGGCGGAACGAAACAGCCTGCTTAAGCGCGGCTCGTCGGATGCCGAATTGGATGCCTTTGAACAAGCGATGGCACCGGCGGCGGCCGATCTGGTCGGTTTGCGGCGCGCAGGCTTGCAGGAAGTCGGCAGCCGGGTGCAGGCGATCTACGACCGGCTGGCGGATGACGCGGAGCCGACGGCGCTGCGTTATGCGCCGAGTTTTGACGGCACCAGCGCGACGGTCTGGCGGGAACGCTGGACGGAGGGCCGCGCGCGCGACCGGCAGTTTCGCAGCACGCTCAGCGGTCCGCACCGGGATGACTTTGCGTTCATCCATCGGCAGCTCCCGGCGGGCGATTATGCGTCGGAAGGCCAACAGCGTTCGCTCGTCCTGGCCTTGCGATTGGCGCAGGCCGCATGGTTTCAGACGCGCTCGGGGGTGCGCCCGGTGCTGTTGGCGGATGATGTGCTGGGCGAACTGGACCCTAAACGTCGGCGGCGGTTTTGGTCGGCGGTGGATCCGGAGTCGCAGGTCATCGCCACGGGCACGGCGGTGCCGGAGGCCGATCTGGGCCAATGGCAGATTTTTAACGTCGTTGCCGGCGAGTTTGCGGAAAACAACGAAGGGAAAAGCGCATGAATTGGGAACTGTGGCAATGGGCGCTGGCGGTGGGCGGCGCGCTGGCGATCGGCGTGGCGAAGACCGGCATCGGCGGACTCGGCATGCTGGCGGTGGTGATCTTTGCCAACCTGATGCCGGCCAAACAGTCGGCGGGGTTTGTGCTGCCCATGCTCGTGATGGCCGACGTCGTGGCGGTGCTCTCCTATCGGCGGCACGCGCAATGGTCTTTGCTGTGGAAACTGTTCCCGTGGACCGCGCTCGGGGTCTTTCTCGGCTTTCTCGCGATGGGCCGGATCGACAATCAACAGGCCGGCCTGCTGATCGGCGTCATCGTGCTGGGCCTGGTGGTGCTGCATCTGGTGCGCAAGTCGCGGCAGAAATCAGACGAGCCCGAGCACGCGGCGTGGTTTGCGCCGACGATCGGCGTGCTGGCGGGTTTCACGACCTTGGTGGCGAACGCCGCGGGACCCTTGATGGCGATTTATCTGCTCGCGATGCGTCTGCCCAAGATGGAATACATGGGCACGGGGGCGTGGTATTTCCTGCTGATGAATCTGTTCAAGGTGCCGTTCATGATGAACCTCGGGCTGGTCGATGCGGCGAGCTTCAAGGGCAACCTGCTGTTGCTGCCAGCGGTGCTGGCCGGCACGATCATCGGTCGGATCGTGCTGAAGAAGATTGATCAGAAACTTTTCGAAACGTTGGCGCTCGTGCTCGCATTGGCGGCGGGCATAAACTTGCTCTACAAATCATGGGGCGGATGAACGTCAGGCAAATGTGGAAGGCCAAGCTCGAGGGCAAATCGGTGCCCGGGGCGACCTCGTTGCCGGCGGGCTTTTCCGCGGTGCGCGTGCCGTTCAAAGGGCAGGTGCTGGGCGTGGACCCGAGCTTGCGCGGCACCGGTCTGGCGTTGATCGAATTCGCGCCGGGGCGCCAGCCGGTGTTGCTGCGGTGCCGCACGGTGAAGGTGGCGGCGAAGTTTCCGATGGCGCACGCACTGGGTGAAATTCACCGCGCGGTGACTTCCTTCCTCGACGATTTCCCGGTGACCCATGTCGCGTTGGAACAGACGATTTACGTGCAGAATTTTCAAACCGCGCAGATTCTCGGGGCGGCCCGCGGCGCGGCGATTGCCGCCGTGGCGTTGCGCGAACTGCCGGTCTTCGAATACGCCCCGCTGCGCGTGAAACAGGCCGTGGTCGGCGCGGGACGCGCCAGCAAGGAGCAAATGGCCCGCACGGTCATGGGGCTGCTCGGGCACGGTCGCGCGCTGGCGTTTGACGAAGCGGACGCGGCGGGCGTGGCGCTTTGCCACGCGTTTACGTGGCGGGAGTGAAGTTCAAGCGGTAGTGCTTGTAGAGGGCGTAACCGGCGCCGGTCAGACCGGTCAGTGCCGCGGGGGCGAACATCGCGTCAAAACCGAATCTTAGATAGCCGAGGCCACCGAGCACGCCGCCGCAAAGGAATCCGCCGATCAACACGAAATGCACCAAGACGCGCCGGGCGTGCGGCGATTCACGCCGCAGGAAGTTGCCCGCGGCGATGCCGAGGTCGGTCAGGATGCCCGTGATATGGGTGGTGCGGATGACCGCGCCGCTGTAAGTGGTGGCAAGGGCGTTTTGCAGGCCGCAGGCCATGGCGGCGAGATAGTCGCCGTAATTGCTGCCGTGCCGCAGAGAAAACGCCGCGCTGCCGAGAAGGATTGATTCGACGACCAGCGCGGCGCCGTAGCGGCGGCCGGCCTGCAGGGTGCTGTTGCGGATGATCATCCCACTGAGCACGCAGCCGAGAAAGAAGGCGACGAGCACGAGGGCTGCATGGCCCGCGAGGGCGAAGTCGCCGCGGGCAAGATCCGTGCTGAAAATGGTGGCGGTGCCCGACATGTGCGACAGGGCCTGATGATGCACGCCGAGAAAACCCATGGCGTTGACGCTGCCGGCGATGCCGGTCAGCAGAAACCCACCGAGCAGAATCCAAGCGGGAACAGGTTTGGAGAGCATGGGAGGATCAACCCAACACGGCGCGGAGCACCTTGCCGAGGTCGGTTACGCGATAGGGCTTGGTCAGGTAACCACAGAACCCCAGATCGAGGAACCGTCGCGCCATGTCCTCGTTGTCGTAACCACTCGACACGATGGCGCGCACGTCCGGATCGAGTTCGTGCAGATGGCGGAAACATTCCTCGCCGCCCATGCCGCCGACCACGGTGATGTCCATGATGACCGCGTCGTAGGGCCGGCCGATGTTGAGGTAGCGCTGGTAGAACTTGATCGCTTCCTCGCCGTTGTGCGCGATGTCGAATTTGTAATCGAGACTTTGCAACATGGTCGACGTGAGCGCGCAAATCTTCGGGTCGTCGTCCATGAACAGCACGCGGCCGGTGCCGAACCGGAGGGTGGGGGCGCGGCGCGCCTGAACTTCGACGGGCTTGTCGGCCTGCGGCAGGAAGACGGTGAATGTGGTCCCGCTGCCGACGGTGGAGGCGACGCCGATCTCACCGCCGTGCTTGCGCACGATCGAAAGCACGGTGGCCAGTCCGAGTCCGGTGCCGTGCTTTTTGGTGGTGAAGAACGGGTCGAAAATCTTTTCGAGATTTTCCGGGGTGATGCCCGCGGCATTGTCGCTGACTTCGAACTTGATGTAGTTGCCGGCGGCGAGCTGCGGGATTTGTCCCTCGGGCAAATCCGTGTTGCGCGCGCTGATGCGGACCAAGCCGCGGTGCGGCGCGGGCGGCATGGCTTGGATCGCGTTGACGATGAGGTTTTGGAAAACCTGCAGAATCTGCGAGCGGTCCACCAGCACGGGCCAGGTTTCCTCCGGCACGGTGATTTCGATTTTCGCGTCGCTGCCGGCCGAGGCGATTTTGACGGAGTCGTGAATGATTTCGGTGGCGGCCACGACGGTCATCGCGCCGGTGCCGCCCTTGGCGGCGGCAAGCAGCTGCTTGGTCAGACCCTTGGCGGTGAGGCAGGCCTTCTCGCTGTCGGCGAGCGCGGAGTAATCGCGGTTGTCCTTGGCGAGCGAAATGCCGCCGAGAATCGTGGACAGGAGGTTGTTGAAATCGTGCGCGATGCCGCCCGCGAGCAGACCGAGCGCCTCGAAGCGGTTGGCCTTGAGCAGTTCCTCGGGGGTGAGGCTCATCTCGTTGGGGTCGCGGAAAACCACGACCACGCCACGCGCCGGACCCTGCGGAGAGAACGAGACCCGCGCGGTCCAGACGACGGGCACGGGTTCACTGCCGTCGCCGCGATCAAGCGCATGGTCATTGCACAACGGGAGGTTGCCTTCCTGGGCGAGTGCGCGTTCGCACACATCATCGCCGGGCAGGCCGCTCTGCCGGTCAATCAGCCGGAGCACCTCGTTCGCGGGCCGTCCCGCGGCCTGATCGGGCGCCATGCGCAGGATGCGCGCGGCGGCGTGATTGAGATAAGTGACCTTGCCATGCACGTCGCAGAGCATGACGGCCTCGGCCAGCGCCTCCATGGAGTCGCCGGCGAGCGCTGGCGGAATCTGGCCGGCGGCGGCCGGCCCGAGATCGGCGGGCAGTTTGCAGATGAAGCCGGTGACGCGGGCCAAATCATGCTTGCGGGTCAACAGCCGGCGGGCGCCGAGGAGAAACGGTGCGGCCTGTCCATCGGCCCGCCGCAGAGTGACGACTTCCGACCAGGTGGTGTGGCCCGGTTGACGGCTCAACCACCAGCCGGTCAGGCCGGCGCCGGCCTCGTCCGGGAGGATCGCATTGCGAAATGCCTCCGTGGTCGGCTCGGCGTAATCGAATCCGAGCAGTTCGGCCCACGTGGACGAATACCAGAAACGGTCGTGGGCGAAATCGAGCTCGAAGGCGCCGAGCGGTCCGCCTTCGCCGAGCTCCTGCATGCGTTCGTCGTTGGCGAGACTGGCTTCCTCGATTTCCTTGCGTTCGCTGATATCGATGATGATGCCGGTGACGCGTTCGACCGCGCCGGTCTCATCCACCAGCCGCACGCCGAGTCCGTGAATCCAGACGTAGTGCCCGCGCTGGTGTCGCATGCGGAATTCGAGATCGAACGACTGCGGGCCGGTCGTGGCCCGCCGGCCGACCTGATCGGGGGCGGCGGCGGAGTCCTCCGGATGCAGCAGATCGACCCAGGTGGAATAGTTCGCCGCCAATTCATTCGGGGTATAGCCCAAGGTGCGCTTCCATGCGGCGGAATATTCCGCCGCGCCGTTTTGCGGATGGAGGTCGAAAAATGCCAGGCCTTCGTCGGTGGCGATCAGGTTGGCGGCGTCCGGGCTGACCGTGGCCGCCGGATTTGCGCGAACCGGCAGAATGGTGGCGAAGAGTTGATCGGCGAGGCCGAGCGCGGGTTCGAGTCGCACGGTGACCTCGCGCAGCGAACCGTCGTGGAGGCGCGCCTGCAACCGGCCCGACTGATCGAGGGATGCGTCGCGCACCGCCTGCCATTGGGCGTCGAGCCAGTCGGGTTCATCGGAAACGATGTCGAACTCGAAAAGCTGCACGAAGGCCTCGCCATGCAATTGGCCGGCGGGCACCCCCCAAAGTTGGCCGGCGGACTCGTTGCAGGCGACGACCGTGCCGTTGGCATCCAAGACCAAGACGCCCGCCGCCGATTCAGCGGCGGACTCTGCGGAAGCCGGGTCTGGGGGGACTGAACTCACCGCGGCGCAGTCAGCCAGTTCTGCACCCGCTTGGCGAGAAAATCGATGAAGGCCGGATGATCGTTGAGGCAGGGAATTTGTTGGAAGGATTCGCCGCCGGCCTCGATGAAGGTATCGCGGCCTTCCTGCTGGATCTCCTCAAGGGTTTCGAGGCAATCGGTGATGAAGGCCGGACATAACAGCAGCAGGTTCTTGACCCCTTTGGCCGGCAATTCCGCCAGCACGTGATCGGTGAAGGGCGAGAGCCACGGCTCGCCGGCCAAGCGCGATTGGAAGGAGATGGTGTAGCGATCCGGGGGCAGGCCTGCGCGCGCGGCGAGCGCGCGCGTGGTGGCGAGGCATTGCGCCTTGTAGCAGGTCGAATGGACCGGTGAGCAGGTGGTGCAGCAGTCCGGCACGAGGGTGCAGTGCGCCCGCGACGAGTCGGCTTTGCGGAGGTGGCGCTCGGGAATGCCGTGGTAGCTGAACAGAATGTGATCGTGGGGTTGGGCGAAAAAGGGCGCGGATACGGCATACAGCGCCTCGATGTAGTCGGCATCGGCGAAGAACGGCTGAACCGTGGTCACCCGCAATTGCGGTGCCAGGCGGGCAACCTCGGCCATGACTTTGACGACCACGGTCTCCCACGACGACATCGCGTAATGCGGATACTGCGGGAACAGCAGGACTTCGGTGATGCCATCGCGAGCGATCTGGGCGATGACGGAGCTGATCGCCGGCTGGCCATACCGCATGGCCAGGTAAACCGGCACCGCTGGGTCGAGCGCAGCGGCGAGTTTACCGCGCACGGATTCGGAGGTCACGATCAGGGGGGAGCCTTGGTCGGTCCAGATCTGGGCGTAGGCATGGGCCGATTTTTTGGGCCGGGTGCGCAGGATGATGCCCTCCAGCAGCGCCCAGCGCAGCGGCTTGGGGAGGTCCAGCACCCGTTCGTCGCCCAGAAATTCGCGCAGATAATTGCGCACATCGCCCACATCGGTGGATGCAGGCGAACCCAGATTGACCAACAGGACGGCGCGGCGGGACATAGGCGGGAATTCGGCGGCAATTTCCCCGCGAAGTCAAACGACACGGCGAGTCCGTGGCGCGAACTCATGGCAGCCTTATCGCGGGCAGAAGTGAATCTGGTGCCGCGGCGCGACGATTTTGACGTTGCGACCGGGGCCGTCCTGTCACGCATTGGGCGTTCACGACCATGAGTTCACCGCGCAAACCCGTTCTGCTTGTTATCCGCGATGGTTGGGGCCACAACCCCGACCCGGCCCAGCATCAATTCAACGCCGTGGCGTTGGCGAAAAAACCCTGCGATGACCGGTTGCACGTGGAGTGTCCGGTGACGCGGATCAAGGCTTCGGGGCTCGACGTCGGTCTGCCCGACGGCGTGATGGGTAACAGTGAGGTTGGTCACGAAAACATCGGCGCCGGGCGCATCGTGGATCAGGAGTTGGTCCGTTTGAACAAGCTGTTTTCGGAGAAGCGTCTGGCCAGCAATGCCGTTTGGCAGGACGTGGTCGCGCGGGCGAAGGCCGGCGGCAAACTGCATCTCATGGGCATCGTATCCGATGCCGGCGTGCACGGGATGCTCGAACACCTTTACGGCATTTTGCGGCAGGCGAAGGAGGATGGCGTGACGGATGTTTTCATCCATGCGTTCACCGACGGTCGCGACACGGCGCCGACGAGCGGGCTCGGTTACATCAAGCAGGTGGAGGAGAAATGCCGCGAGATCGGGGTGGGCAAGATTGCCACGGTCTGCGGTCGCTTCTGGGCGATGGACCGCGACAATCGCTGGGAGCGCGTGCAAAAGGCCTACGACATGCTGACCGGTCGGGCCGCGGTGGCGCGGGCCGACAGTGCGGAAGCCGCGGTGCAGAATTATTACGACAATCCCGCCGGCGACTCCCAGAAGGGCGATGAGTTCGTGCCCGCGACCTGGATCATGGATGGCGACCAGCCGCTGGCGACTTTTGCCGATGGCGACGCCGTGCTGTTCTACAATTACCGCGGTGATCGTCCGCGCGAGATCACGAAGGCGTTCGTGATCGACGACTTCAAGGGCTTCGATCGCGGCCCGAAGCTCGATCTCTATTACGCGACGATGACCGAGTATGAAAAAGGCCTCCCGGTGCACGTGGTTTCGCCCAAACCGCCGAAATTGAAGAATATCCTCGGCCAGGTCGTGAGCGATGCGGGCGTCGCTCAATTCCGCTGCGCGGAAACCGAGAAGAACCCCCACGTGACCTTTTTCTTCAACAACTATCGCGACGAACCGTTTCCGGGCGAGGACCACGCGTGTCCGGCGAGTCCCAAGGTTTCGACTTACGACGAACAGCCGGAGATGTCGGCGAGCGAAGTCACCGCGAAGGCCAAGGCGGCGATCCTGTCCGGCAAATACGGGCTGATCGTGGTCAACTACGCCAACCCCGACATGGTCGGACACACCGGTTCGATTCCCGCCGCGACCAAGGCGGTGGAGGCGACCGACGCCGGCGTGGGCGAATTGCTCGAAGCGCTGAAAACGCAGGGCGGCCGCGCGGTGATCTGCGCCGACCACGGCAACTGCGAGCAGATGTGGGATCCGGAGACCCGGTCGCCGCACACCTCGCACACGCTCAACCTGGTCGAGGTGTTCGTGGTGGGCGAAGGCTACACCAAGGCCGGCACGAAGATGCGCGAAGGTGGTCGTCTGGCCGACATCGCGCCCACGGTCCTCGATCTCATGGGTCTGCCCAAGCCGGCCGAGATGACCGGCGAGAGTTTGATCCTCAACTGAGCGAGGCCGGCACCAAGCCGGGATTGTCGTTGAGTCTCACATTCGCACATCCCCGCAACGGGGCGATGGCGCGCACGTGACCGGTAAAGCGATTGTGTTCAATCGTGAGGTCGCGGCCGCCGGGCTCGAATGAAATGGCATGCGCGGCATGCCGACCGCACTCGAAGGTGTTGTCGCGAATGACCACGGGGCCGTATCGGGCGCCCGGCTCGTAGGTGGTGAAGTAGAGTTCGGCCCACTGCTCGAAATCACCGTTCAGAAAACTCCTGCGCCCGCGGTTTGCCGCCGGTTCGCATTTGGTGGTGTTGTTCCTGAAGACGTTGCCGGTGAGGATGAAATCCGCGGGTTGGTTGATCCACGAGCCGCGGCCGCCATTGACGAACACGTTGTTGCGCACGGTCACACGGGCACAGGACTTTTCGACGCTCATCACCCGCGAGCCGTTGGTGCCATCCACGAAGTTCTCCTCGACGAGGGCGTTTTCGCAAAACTCGGCGAGGAAAAACGCCCCCATGCGCGATCCGGTGATGCGATTGCCGACGAAGTGAATGTCACGACATTTCTGGATGTGCATCGTATCGCCCGGCGCGCTGAAGCTGCTGTTACTCACCGTGACGCCTTGGCAACCTACCAGATCAAAGGCGCCTTTGCCGGGGCCGGCGCCCACGGGGGAAAACAGCGCCAAGTGGGCTTCGAACAGGTTGGCGATGAGTTTGACGTTGGGACCGGCCGTGCCGGCGAAGACCAGGGGTGGGGCGTCAATTTTTTCGGCGATGCGCACGTAGTCCGGGGCGCTTTCGATCACGGCGTATTGCCGGCCTCGCACGATGTTTGCAGGCAGCGAATCGCCAAAGAGGCAGATCCAGTGGTGACCGCGCAACGCCTCGGGGCCCTCGTGCCGCGGGGTGAGCGGCAAAGGGGTGGTGTTGTCGAACCAGATGCGGTCGTCGCTGGATTCGATGCGCAGCGGACCGTGCACCAGATCATGTCGAAAATAGCGGGCCGCGTGTTCGCGTTCCGCCGGACGGTGATCGTCCGGCCAGACCGTGATTTGCCAAAGGTAGCCGTAGTCCCACATGAATTTTCCGCAATTTTCGAACCGGCAGTTTTTTATCATGATCCGGTGGGCATGGCGTGAGATGCGCTTCTCGTCATGCGGGTCCTCCTTGCCTTGGACGGTGATGACCGCGCCGGCCACCCCCTGGGCGGTGATGGCGGTGAAAGACAGATTGCGGGTGTTTCCGGCCTGACTGGTGGTGACAAGAATCGGCCGGGTGTTGGCGTTCGGTGGCCAAGGGTTGTCCGGGCGCGTCGGATCAAAGACGTGACCGGAAAAGTGTCCACCGGTCCAACTGAAGTCCTCCAAGTCTTCGCCCTGAAACAGCACCACGCGGGCGCGGTCCTTTAACGCCGGCGGCAAATGGAAACGCGCACCCGCTGCGTTGACGTGGGTGTCTGGGCGCAGGGGAATCGGAGTGCAGCCATCCAGATGATAATCGCCGGGAGGGATGGTTACCACGCGGCTGGCGGACCCGCGGCCGGCAAACAAGCGGGTGAGTTTGTCCGTATCGTCAGCAGACACGAATCGAGCCTGGGTGGCCCGGTGATTGATCGCAATGTCCAAGCTGATCCTCGGCCTGAACGCTTGCCGGCACCGAGGTGAACGGGATTTGGCGCCTTGAACACGCAGCGCTCTCAATCCGGCCCCGCGATGTGCCGTAAGGAATGACGGAGAAAGACATTGCACCCGGGGCCGGCTCCGGGTTGTGCTGTCCGACTGTATTTTTATCATGAAGCGCACCCATCACTGTGCCCAACTCACCAAAGCCGATCTCGGCGCCGACGTGGCGCTGGCCGGCTGGGTGGACTCGATCCGCGACCACGGCGGCATTATCTTCATCGATTTGCGTGACCGCAAAGGCATCACGCAGGTGAAGTTTGACCCGCAGGACGACGCGAATCTGGGCGCGCGGGCCGCGCAGCTGAAGCCCGAGTCGGTGATCGCGATCACCGGCAAGGTCGTCGAACGCCCGGCGGGCACGGTCAATGCCTCGCTGCCCACCGGTGAAGTCGAGGTCAACGCGACCGCACTGGAAGTGCTCAACGCGTCCGACACCCCGCCATTCCCGCTCGACGATGCCGGGGGCGACAAGGTCAACGAAGACCTGCGCCTGACCTACCGCTATCTCGATCTGCGCCGCCCGAAGATGCGCAAGAACCTGCGGGTGCGCCATACCGCCACCAAGGCGATTCGCGATTACTTCGATTCGCAGGAATTCATCGAGGTGGAGACCCCCGCGCTGTTCAAAAGCACGCCGGAAGGCGCGCGCGAATACCTCGTGCCGTCACGCATTCATCCGGGTGAATTTTACGCGCTTTCGCAGTCCCCGCAGCAGTTCAAGCAGATCCTGATGGTGGCCGGCGTGGAAAAGTATTTCCAGATCGCCCGCTGTTTCCGTGACGAGGACCTCCGCGCCGACCGGCAGATGGAGTTCACGCAGGTCGACGTCGAGGCCTCGTTCGTGACGCGCGAGGACATCTACGCGTTGTTCGAAGGCATGTTGAAGAAGGTCTGGAAGGATGTGCTCAACGTGGACATCGCCACGCCGTTCCTCCGCCTGCCGTTCCATGACGCGATGAACCGGTTCGGCGTGGACAAGCCCGACATGCGTTTCGCGCTCGAGCTGCAGGACTTCACCGAGCTGTTCAAAACCTCGGCCTTCAAGGTCTTCGCCTCCACCGCGACCGGCGGCGGCGCGATCAAGGCGCTCAATGCCAAGGGCCTCGCCGATGTCACCCAAGGCGAGCTCAAGGCGCTGGAAGACGCCGCGAAATCGCTCGGCGCCAAGGGCCTCGCCTTCATCAAGGTCGAGGGCGGCGAATGGAAGTCGCCCATCGTGAAATTCTTCTCCGACGCCGAGAAGGCCGAACTCACGGCCAAGCTGAACATCGAGGATGGCGACATCATCTTCTTCGCCGCGGCGGAATGGGAGCGCGCCTGCACGATCCTCGGCCGCGTGCGGCTCGATGCCGCGCAACTGCTGGTCAAACGTGGCAAGCTCACCCTGCGCCCGGACGATTGGAAATTCCTTTGGGTGGTCGATTTCCCGCTCATGAGCTACGACGAGGAACGCGGCGGCTACGCGGCCACGCACCATCCGTTCACCGCGCCGGTCACGGAAGACACCGCATTGCTCGACAGCGATCCGAAGGCCGTCCGCGGCCAGCACTACGACGTCGTGCTCAACGGCATGGAACTCGGCGGCGGATCGATCCGGATTCACCAGCCCGCGTTGCAGAAGAAAGTCTTCGAAGACGTGTTGAAGATTCCGGCCGATGTGGTCGAGAGCCGCTTCGGCTACATGCTCAAGGCCTTTACCTACGGCGCCCCGCCGCACGGCGGCATTGCCTTCGGTCTGGACCGCATGGTCGCGCTGCTTTGCGGCACGACGAGCATCCGCGATGTGATCGCCTTCCCCAAGACCCAGAAGGGCCAGGATCTGATGGCGCAAAGCCCGACACCCGTTACCGCGAAACAACTTAAGGAACTGCACATCCAGACGGTGGTGCCCGTCGAGGAGTGAGTTTGGTTTGGATTGCAACGCCAGAAAGGGACCCGGCAACGGGTCCCTTTTTGGGTCCGGATCCGGCGGCATGGATCGAAAAAATTCAAATCCGGGCGTTGGCATGGACCCTGCTAAACCGGTAGGCAGCCCCATCACGCGATAGGGTGTCTTACTAGATAACTAACCCACTACAGCACCAAACATTATGAAGCAACGGTCCCAGTTTCTGACCAGAGGGCTAAAGATGGCAGGCATCTTTATGTTCCTGGCTCTGTTCTCGACAGTCTTCGCGCAGGAGGCGGCTACGGTCGCTGAGGAAGCGCCCAAATACGCAAGCTACGATGATTTCACCGCCTCATCCGGCTTTGCCCTCTTCACGGTCAACAATCTCTGGTTGTTGGTTTCCGCGGCGCTGGTGTTCCTGATGCACTTGGGTTTCGCCACGCTGGAAACCGGTCTCACGCAGTCGAAAAACACGGTGAACATTCTGTTCAAGAACATGTTCATCGTCTGTATCGGCATCCTCGGCTACGCGTTTTATGGCTTCAACGCCATGTATCCGGGTGATTTCAACGGCTGGTTTGCCGCCGGCAGCTGGTTCAGCGTGGACAATGAGGACGTCACGATGGTGACCGACCTCTACAATAATTACACGTGGTGGACTGACTTTATCTTCCAGGCGATGTTTGCCGCGACCGCCGCGACGATCGTCTCCGGTGCGGTGGCCGAGCGCGTGAAGCTCTCCAGCTTCATGATCTACGCCACGCTCCTCGTGACCTTCATCTACCCGATGACCGGTTCCTGGCAGTGGGGCGGCGGCTGGCTGTCCAGCCTCGCGCTCGGCGGCACCGTCGATGGCGAGCCGATCGGCTTCTACGACTTTGCGGGTTCGACCTTGGTGCACGCGTTCGGTGGTTTCGCCGCCCTCGCTGCGGTGATCGTGCTCGGACCGCGCCTCGGCAAATACGCCAACGGCAAGGTTCGCCCGATTCTCGGCCACTCCATGCCGCTCGCCATGATCGGCGTGATGCTCCTCTGGCTCGGCTGGTATGGGTTCAACGGCGGTTCGGTGCTGAGTGCTGACCCCCGCGGTGTTTCCTACGTCTTCGTGACCACGACCCTGGCGGCCGCCGCCGGTTGCATCGGTGCGATCGTGGTTTCCTGGGTCTTGCTCAAGAAGCCTGACCTCTCGATGGGCCTCAACGGTATCCTCGCCGGTCTCGTTGGCATCACCGCCGGCGCTGATTCCGTCGGCATGGGTGCTTCGATCATCATCGGCCTGATCGCCGGTGCCCTCGTGGTTCTCTCCGTCCTGTTCTTCGACAAGATCAAGATCGACGATCCGGTCGGCGCGATTTCCGTCCACGGCATCTGCGGTATCTGGGGCACCCTCGCGGTCGGCATCTTTGCCGATGGCAAGAGCTTCACCAACCAGCTCGTCGGCGCCCTCGCGGTGTCCGCCACGGCCTTCGTCGCCTCGTTCATCCTGTTCACCGTGATCAAAGCCATCATGGGAGTCCGGGTCAGCGCGGAGGAAGAGACCGAGGGTCTGGACATCGGCGAACACGGCAACGAAGCCTATCCTGACTTCACGCCCGCCCACAAATGATCATGGCCGGTTGACTCGGCGCTTGCGCCGGGTCGACCCCCAACCTAACTCTCTAAACAGAACCTCAATACAAAATATACCCGCATGAAACTTATCATCGCAATTATCAAGCCGTTCAAGCTGGAGGAAGTTAAGCAAGGCCTCTCCGAGATCGGCGTCGAGGGCATGACGGTCACCGAGGTCAAGGGCTTCGGCCGCCAGAAGGGCCACACTGAAATCTATCGCGGTTCGGAATACACCGTGGACTTCCTGCCCAAGGTGAAAATCGAGATCGCCCTCCCGGACGAGCTCGTCGCCAAGGCCGTGGACGCCATCGTGAAAGCCGCCAAGACCGGCAAGATCGGTGACGGCAAGGTCTTCGTGGCACCGATCGACGAAGTCATTCGTATCCGCACTGAAGAGCGCGGCGAAGCGGCGGTCTGATCAGCGCTGCAACCTAACCAAGCTTCAAAGCCGGCTCCGACAGGAGCCGGCTTTTTGTTTGATGCCGGTTGGGACGGGCCCGCCCAAACCCGTGACGGGCGGCCCGGTGGTCAGCACCTATCCAGCGCTACCGCGCCAAGACTGGATTGGTCTCAAGCCCGCGGATAGATCATCGGCGTCATGTGACTGTTCATCACTTCGCCGACGGCGATGCCGGGGGCGAATTTCTGCCGGTCCATCTCGCGGGCGCTGGTGCCCGGTTCGATCAGGCGCATGTCCTGATCCATGTAAATGATCGTCATGACCGCCCGAGCCTGGTCCGAGGTGTTGCGACCGGCGCGGTGAAACGTCCAGCCATAGTGGAAGCTGACTTCGCCGAGATCGAACGGCGTGTCGTCCAGAGGATAATTGTGCTCCTTCATCGAGCGGCTGATCTCCTTCTCGCTTTCATCACTGATGCCGAGTTCGCGGCCGGCTTCGAATTTGTGGCTGCCCTTGGCAAAGGCGAGCGGCCCCATTTCCATCGGCGTGGCCTGGAGCGGAATCCACGCGGTGACGGAATTCGCGTTGCTCATCGGCCAATAATACTGGTCGGCGTGCCAGGGGGTGACGCCGCCGCCGGGCTCCTTGTAAAGCGCCTGGTCGTGATACATCCGAACGCCCTTGACGCCGAGCAGTTCGGTGGCGATGCGAGCGAGGCGCTGGCCCCAGCAGAATTCCTTGATGGTTTCGTTTTCCGTCCAGATGTTGCCGACTTGGAGAAACGCCTTGTGGTAGGTGTCGCGCTGCTCGATCGGCAGGTGCATCGTGTTGAGACGATAAACCTCGGACGTGATGATCGGCCCGTAATGGTTGATGACGTCGGCGGAGAGCACGTCCTTGAGCTTGATGTAGCCGTCCTGGCGGAATCGCGCGATTTGATCCGCGGTGAGCGGATAGTGGGAGTCGAGGTCGAGGGCAGGGGAAACAGTGGGCATGACGGAGAAAATTTAGCGCAATCCCCTCGGCCGGGCTACGCGAATGTTGACCAGTTATGGTATTTAATTAACTCAAAAACGACATAATATGTTGGCTCAGTTCGAAAAAGTATCACTCAAGGCCGGCGAATCCTTTGCCTGCCGCGAGTTTGCGACCGCCCGCTTTTTTTCGCCGTTTCATTTTCATCCGGAGTGCGAACTGACCTTGATTGAGGCGAGCCATGGCCTGCGCTTCGTGGGCGACAGCATCGAGCGGTTCGGAGCGGGCGATTTGGTGCTGCTGGGGCCGGGGTTGCCGCATTACTGGAACAATCCGCCCGATTGGCGCGGCAAGGCGAAGTCCATTGTGGTGCAGTTTTTGCCGGAGGTCCTGGGGCCGGCGCCCGAGCTGGCCGCCGTGCGGGCGCTGCTGCAACGCGCGGGGCGGGGCGTGCATTTCACCGGCCGCGCCGCACGCGAGGCCACGATCCGGCTGCGAGGCATGAGCGACCTGGCCCCGTTGCCACGGCTGTTGCGGCTGATCGAAACCCTGCACCTGCTGGCCGCGGCGCGCGGGACGCGGTTGCTGGCCAGTGCGGGTTATGCGCCGGTTTTCAACTGGGAGGATCAGGGTCGGCTCGCGCGCGTCTTGGATTACGTCAATGCCGCGCTGACCGAAGGCGTTGAACAACGCGAAGCCGCGCGTCGCGCCGGCCTGACCCCGGCCGGCTTCAGCCGTTACTTTCGTCGCAAACTCGGACACACGTTTGAATCCTTCGTGAATGAAGTGCGCGTCGGCCGGATTTGCCGGGCCTTGATTGACGAGCCGGAACGAGCCGTGGCGGAGATCGCCTTCGCCCACGGCTACAACAATCTCGCGAATTTCAACCGTCAGTTTTTGCGCCGGACGGGGCTTTCGCCGGTTGCCTATCGTCGTAAGCATCGTGGAACGGTGACATTGTAACCCAATCGATCCATCCGGCCTTTTTACACGTTTTTAGCCATAGTGCTGCTTGCCGAAATCGTTGCCGCTACGGAACTTTAGGATGCATGTCCAAGCCGAGCATATTGGTTGTCGATGATGAGCAGGATATTTGCGGAATTGCCCAGCTGTTGCTGGAAAATGCCGGATGCGATGTCGTGTGCACCACGAATGCGGCCCGCGCTTTGGCGGCCGTCGAGCAGCGGGATTTCGACCTGCTCATCACCGATATGCTCATGCCGGAGATGGACGGGGTCGAATTGATCAACTCGGTGCGCCGGACCAAACCGGACCAGCGCATCATGGCGATTTCGGGCGGTGGCATGGCGCCGCGGGAAAGCTACCTGCAGATCGCCTCAATGTATGGCGTGAACGGTGTGCTGGCCAAGCCCTTCAGTCGTGACCAATTGCTCAAGGCGGTCCTGGCCTGCGGGATCGAGCTCCCCGAGGCGAACTGAACCGATACGCAAGCGCCGCTACGGAAAGGCTGCCTCAGTTGGCGAAGAGCACGCAGACGGCCAGCGGCACCGACGCCTCGTGCGGGGTGACGGTGAGCTGTCCGGTGTCCGCATCCACACGGAAGCTGCGCAATGTGTTGGAGTTTTGATTGGCCGCGAGCAACCAGCGGCCGTCGGGTGAGAGCGCGAAATTGCGCGGCGAACGGCCACCAGTCGGGGTGTGACCCAGCGGCGTGAGTTTGTCGCTGGCGGCATCAAAGCCGAAAATGGCGATGCTGTCGTGACCGCGATTGGAGCCGTAAACGAATTTGCCGTTCGGATGGACGCGCACTTCCGCGGTGGTGTTGTCACCGGTGAAATCGACGGGCAGGGTCGGCTGGGTGTCGCGGGGCGTCAGCGATCCGGTCGCGCTGTCGTAAGCGTAGCACGTCAGCGTGCTGTTCAGCTCGTTGATCACGAAAACGTGCCGGCCGTCCGGGCTGAACGCCGAGTGACGGGGACCGGCTCCCGGTGCGGTTTGCACATAGGGTGTGGCGGCGGGAGTGAGCGTGGCGTTGGCGGCATCGAGGACGTAAGTGTAAACGCGGTCGAGGCCGAGGTCGCATACAATGACGTGACGGTTGTCCGGCGCGATGTTGGCGGAGTGCACGTGGGCCGCTTCCTGCCGGGTCGGATGCACCCCTTTGCCGGTGTGGGGAATGATGCTCACCGGTTCGCCCAGCGAGCCGTCGGGGTGAATGGGCAGGGTGGCGACAATCGCCGTGTGATAATGCGAAACGATCAGACAGCGCCCGGTGGCGTCGGTCGTGAGATGACACGGAGCCTTGCCGCCGCTGTCCTGCACGCGATCAGGGATGAGCTTCCCGGTTTCCAAATCGACCGAGAAGGGCACGGCCAGCGTGTCGCGTTCGCTCACGGCGTAGAGGTGCTGCTTGTCGGGCGAGAGCGCGATCCACGTCGGATTGGCGGTGGTGGCGACGAGTTCGGGCGTGGAAAACGCGCCGGTTTCGCGATCCAGGCGCACCGTGTAGATGCCCTTGCTGGTGGTGCGGGTGTAGGTGCCGAGAAAAACGAGATGTTCGGAAGCGGATGCAGTCAAAGTCATGATCAGTAAGAGAAGAAAACGCATGGGGAATCAGTTTGAGGCAAGGGCTTCCTTGTAATGGCGACGGCACATGGCGACATACCGCTCGTTGCCGCCGATCTCGATTTGGGCGCCCTCCCGCAGGCCCTTGCCGTCGGAGCCGATGCGCACATTCATCGTGGCCTTGCGGCCGCAGTGGCAGATGGTCTTGAGCTCAATCAGATCGTCCGCCCGCGCCAGCAACGCCGCGCTGCCGGGAAACAAGTTGCCCTGGAAATCCGTGCGCAGGCCGTAGCAGAGCACCGGAATGTCGAGCGTGTCCGCGATGTCGGTGGCCTGCGTGACTTGGGCGGGCGTCAGGAATTGTGCTTCATCCACCAATACGCAGGCGAGGGGCGCCGCGGCATGGGCGGATTCAACCCGCGTGAACAGGTTGTCGTCGGCTTTGAGGACCTCGGCCGGGGCTTCGAGTCCGATGCGCGACTTCACGCGACCGAGCCCGGAGCGATCGTCGATGGCCGGGGCGAAGACCATCGTGCGCATGCCGCGCTCCTGATAGTTGTAACTCGATTGGAGGAGCACGGTCGATTTGCCCGCATTCATCGCCGAGTAGTAAAAGTAGACCTTCGCCATGAGGCTGTGAGCAAAGATCGCGGATCCGGTTGCGGCGATGCGAAAAATCCCCGTCCAGCCTCAGGCGTGCACCGCGGGCTCGGCGCCGATCGTGCCGTGGAGTTCCTTCAAGTAGGCGGCGCTTTCGACGTGCGCGAGGCGGGCGCGGGCGGAGGCCAACCGTTGCGCAATGCCCAGGCGTTCGGCTTCGCCGGTGTAATTGGGGCGGCTGAGGAATTTTTCCAAATACCCGCAATGTTGGCGCCAACGGGCAACGTCCACGGTTTGCTTGGTGGCCAGGCGGGCCTGATACCAATCGCTCTGTCGCACGCTGTCGGGTTCGAAGAGTGCGCGGATTTCGGGATCGGCCAGGGTTTTGCCTTGGTAGGAACCATCGCGCATGAGGTGCAGCAGGGCGCGCAGCGGCGGGCAGGCCTGTTCGATGCTGCCGTCGTTGAAGTAATGTTGCGCGACGCTGGCCTGGGTCGTGACGATGTTGTCGATGCCGTCGGCGAATTCGTCGGCGTCCTGCTGCTCGGGCTTGAGCATGGCATCGGAAAAGACGGAGTGCGGGTGATTGAACACCCGGCCGCAGAAATGGGCGACGAAGCGGCGGGTGATGCGATAACCGAGCCGGCTGGCGAGCACGGGCTGGCCGTTGTGTTCGAAATCGGCGCATCGCTCCAGATAACCGCCGGCGATCAAGGCCTGCGGGTTGCGTTCCTCGACGCCCATGCGGCACCAGACTTCGGGAATCAACAGGCTGATGTCGTGATCGACGCGGGCCTTGGGTCCGACGCAGCCGGCCGAGGACACAAAGCCGCCGTAGCCGGTGACGGCGTAGGACACGAGCGCGGCATTGAGATCGTAAATCGGCGGCAGCGCGTTGAACGGTGCCTTGGTCAGCGCGCCTTCGGAACCGGCGCCGGTGGTGGACGGCGATTTGCCGGTGAGGCTGCAAATGAACTCCATGAACAGCTCGGGCAGTTCCATGAAGTGCAGCGGATTGTAAACCGCGAGCGAACGGATGCCGGCGGACGGATCGGCGGCGTTGTTGCGGCGGCCGGCGAGCACGGCGTTGACCGGTGTGAGCACGGGCTGCGGCGCGGGCACCTGCCGCATCAACCGCAAGCCGACTTCGCCGATGTAGCTGTCGCGCGGGTTGCGCAGGTTGGTCCGGACCTGGAGGTAGCGCGGATTCTTGGTCACCTTGCCGTCGACGATGCGCGGGTGCGCCGAACTCACGAAATACTCAGGCTGCCCCGCGCAGGCGTCTTTGATCAGATGCTGCATCGGCGCGGTGAACTGATCAAACCCGATGGCATCCTCCACGAGGACGCGCGCCTGTTCGGCGGTGAGCGGTTCGTAGTTGGAGAAGAAATTTCCGTCGCGGGCGAAGTCGGTTTCGGTCTGGTGATCGTAACCGCGGTGAATCGCGTCGTCCGGTCGTTGGAAGAGCCGGTATTCGCAATTGTGCACGAACTTGACCGATGGTTCGACGGCCGAGGCGCCGAGACCGGATATGCGATCCCGCGGGACGACGACCGAGGCGGTGATGTCGTCCTCCATTTGAATCTTGAGCGACGGATGAAAGTCCTTGCGCAGGCCGAAGGTGCGCCAGGAGCCGTCGGCGCCGAAGCCGACGCGCAGGAAACTGGCATCGATGCGGTGGCCCTCGAACCGCAGCTCGTTGGCCGGCGTGCCGTTGACGATGTCCACGCCGAAATGGCTGCGCCAATCCTCGCCCCATTCCGGCCGGTAGAAGCGCTTCACCACAAACACGAGTTCCTTGATGTGCGGCGGAATGGTGCCGAGCCACGTGTTGTATTCGGCGGAATATTCCGCCGAGGAGGGTGAGAGCAGCTTGATCACGGAGCCCAACGAACGCTTCGGGCTGAGAATCGGCCGTTGATCCGAACCGCGGCGGCTGGAGTCGCGAAACCGCTGGCTGAAATCGTGGGTGAGCAATTGGCTCACGGCCTCGAAATCACTTTCGAAGTCCGCCACGAAGACCGGCCCGACGATGATCGCATCGGACAGGCTTTTGGAAATTTCCGATTTGCCGCCGCCCGACACGGTGCAGGGCTTGTGGGCGAGCGTGCACTCGGCATGCGTGCCGACGAGCCGCCAACTGCGGCTGCCGCGCGGTTTTTCAAGGTGCACTTTGTAACCCGAGGGCAGGATGTAAGTGTGGTTCAGCCGCAGCGGGTGCGTGACGGTCTGGCCGGCGTGCTCCCAGCTCACCGTGGAGTCGGCGAGTTTGAAGTGCGCATCGACCGGCACGTAGAGCACCTCGGGATAGTTGCGATCGATGGCGCTGCCGTCGGGCTGGCGTTCGGCGGCGTCGCCGAGCAGGGCCATCGCCTCGTCAAACGTGTGCGGGTATTTGTGGGTGACGCGGGTCGAATCGAAGTCCTCTGCCAAATCGTAGCGGGTGAAGAGCAGGGCGCCGCCGGCGTGTTCTTCCTCGGCCAGGCCGAGGAGATTGGCGGCGTAGCTCAGCTGGGTCTTCACCTCCTTTTTGCAGTAACCAAAATAGTTGTCCGAGATCAGCGTGACGATGACGCCGCGCGCGTCGCGACACGTGATCTTGAACGCGCCGCCGTCATTGTAACATTCGCCGGGCTCCTGCCAGCACATGCCGTCGCGGCGCTGCCGTTCCGTGGCTTCGTCCCACTGGGGCAAGCCGAGCTCCTTTTTCGTAAACGTAGTCAGGTGCGGCGCGAGAATGACGCAGCCGCTGTGGCCGCTCCATGTTTCCGGATCAAGCGCGGCGTCGTTCTCCGGCAGCCGCGGATCGCCGGCGTTGCCGAAGATGCTTTCCACAAAATCGAGGTTGCTCACGAGGTTGCCGGGCACGAAAAAGCGCACTTCCATGCGTTTCTCCGCGGTCACCCCGGGCACGGCGGGGCACACGACCGGGCGCAGCAGCAGCGAGACGAAGCACTCGGCGGATTCCGGCTGGGTGGACAAAAACGGCAGGCGTTTCAGGTTGGCCGGCGGTTGCAGCGCCTTTTCGAGCAGGCGGCCGAACACCACGGCCGGCACGGCCTTTTTGTCGTCGGGAATCGGCAGACCGTTTTCGGCGACGTGGAAAATGCCCTTGGTCGTGCGGCGGTCGCTGCGCGGATTATGCAGCACGCCCTGGCGCACGCGATACGACGTGATGATGTCCGATTCGAACTTGTCGCGATCCGGCGGGAGCGAGAGCTTGCGCGCGAGACCGTAGCGATCCAGCACGAAGGTATTGGCGGGCAGTCGCGGCGCGTCTTTGCCGAGGACGGAATCGAGATAGTCCTGAATGCGACGATCCACCGGACAGAGATGATGCGAGAGCAGGCGGTCCTTTTCCCGGCTCAGGGCGATGAGCCCGCTGGTCATCTGATCGAGCGCCACGGGGCCCGATGAAAGCGGGAAGGTCGGCAGGCCGAGATAGCGCAGGCGCAGGTTGATGTAGAGCAGCAGTTGGTGCTCTTCCTCCGCCGTGGGCGTGGAAGCGAGGCCGATGCGACGCAGTTGTTCGGTGGTCAGAGGGCCATTCATGATAAGCAGGGAAGCGACGGGTCGGTGACCGGGCAAGCATTGCCGGTGCCAATGCCGTCATCGGACCGCATTTGGCTTCTCAATGCGCGGAAAACCCTCAAGAGATGGCCGCGTTTCGCATCCGACAGCTCACCCCACTGCCTCTGTTTATGAAATTACAATTGGCTGCCCCGATTACTCTCTGGGACGAAGCCCTGCCTTTGGGCAACGGCCTCCAAGGCGCGCTGCTTTGGGGCGAGGCGAACCGGCTTCGCTTTTCGCTCGACCGCGGCGATCTGTGGGACGAGCGCCCCGCTCCCGGCAATCCGCTCGCCGGCTTCACCCTGGCGCGCATGACGCAGATGGTCGCGGCGAAGGACAACGAAGGCGTGGCGAAGATTGTCGACGGCGCCAACGCGGCTGACCATCCGACCAAGATTCCCGCGGGCCGGCTCGAAATCGAACTGCCCGCCGGCGCCGCGGTCGAGGCGTTTGAACTGGATCTGCCCACCGCCACGGCCCGCGCGAGCTTGGGCAGCGGTGCCGCGGTCGAGGCCTTTTTCAGCGCCACCGCCCCGGTGGCGCTCCTGCGCGTGCCCGGTCCCGCGACCCTGCATCTGCTGCCACCTGAATCGGTCAAGAAGCTCGGCTATCCCGCGCCGGTGACGGGCCGCGACGAATCCGCCGTGTGGTTTGTGCAGATGGCGGCGGAAGGCGCGGCCTACGCCATCGTGGCGCAGGCGCGCACGATCGGCGGCGTCACGTTCATTGCCGCGACGGTGAGCTACTCCGGTGCCGACGGCGACGAAGTGCTGGCCGCGGCGCGCCGCCGCACGGCGGAGGCGCTCGACGCCGGTTACGCCAAACTCCACGCCGAACACACCGCCTGGTGGCGCGGCTTCTGGGCGAAGTCATCCGTGACCGTGCCCGACGAACAGGTGATGTTGCATTATCACCTCGTGCAGTATTTCCACGGCGCGGCCTCGCGCCGCGGCGCCCCGCCGATGCCGTTGCAGGGCGTGTGGACGGCGGACGCCGGCGAACTTCCGCCGTGGAAGGGCGATTATCATCACGACCTGAACACGCAGATGACCTACATGGCCTATCAGGCCGCGGGGCATTGGGACGAGGGCCTGTCGTTCCTAGAATTCATGCATCAGCTGCTGCCCGCGTTCCGCAAGTTCGCACGCGAATTCTTCGACGTGTCCGGCGCGGTGGTGCCCGCCGTCATGTCCTTTGCCGGCAAACCGCTCGGCGGCTGGGCGCAATACAGCCTGTCGCCCGTGCACGGCGCGTGGGTGGGGCACCTCTATTATCTGCACTGGCGGCATACCCGCGACACGGCGTTCCTGCGCGAGACCGCCTATCCGTGGTGCGCGGAAATCGGCGAGGCCCTGCGCGCCTTGCTCAAGCCCAACGCGGACGGCGTGCTCGTGTTGCCGCTCTCGGCCTCGCCCGAGGCGTGGAATCGCGAACAGCGCTCGTGGGTGACGCCCAATTCCAACTACGACATCATGTGCCTGCGCATGCTGTTTCTCGGCAACGCCGAGATGGCCGATGTGCTCGGCGACACCGCGCAGGCTGCCGAGTGGCGCGCGACGTCCGCTGCGCTCGGGCCGTATCACGTCAACGCGCAGCAGATCCTCAAGATTTCGCCGGACGAAGACCTGACGTTCAGCCACCGGCACTTCGCCACGATCATGGCGATCTATCCGTTCAACCTGCTCAACATCGAGGGCACGCCGGCGGAGCGCGAAATCATCCTCAATTCCGTGCACGATCTCGACCGGCTCGGCGTGTTGGAGTGGGTCGGGTTCAGCTATTCGTGGATGTCGGCCCTGCGCGCCCGCATCGGCGAACCGGAATCGGCCCTGTGGTATTTGAAGGCGTTTCTGCGCGCGTGCATTTCGCGCAACGGGTTTCATCTCAACGGCGACCAGACCAAGACCGGTTTTACGTCGCTCGAATACCGGCCGTTCACGCTCGAGGGCAACTTCCTCGTCGGCGCCACCGTGCACGAAATGCTGCTGCAAAGCTGGGCCGCGCAACCCGGCACCGGCGCGTGGGGGCCGATCCGGTTGTTCCCGGCCATGCCGTGGCGGTGGCACGACGCGGCGTTCACCGATCTCGTCGCCGAGGGCGGTCACACCGTCTCGGCCAGACGCGAACACAACGCCACGACGTGGTTCCGCATCGTCGCGGGTGCCGACGGCGAATTGCGCGTGCGCGACAACTTCGACGGCCGTGCACCGGCATGGTCCGGGGCGACGCCGGCGAAAGCCGGGGACGATTTTGTGTTCACCCTGCGCAAGGGCGATGTGATTGAGGCGACGCTGCCGCAACCCGCGTCCTTGCCGCCGCCGCCGCCCGCGCCGCCGGCCCCGGCGGATCATTGGGACGGCGACGTGCCGCTCGCGCCCAAGCATCCCGGCTATCCGATGTTTCCGTGATGGCTCAAAGGTGGACGGGCACGTCCCTGTGCCCGTCAAACGCGCAGCGGGACCTGCGCGTCCATCTATCCGATCACTGATTTGTAGGGCGGGATCGCTGATCCCGCCTTACATTTGGTTCGAACGTCATTGTCTCGCGCTTATCTCTCACCGTCATGAAATCCATGGCTTCTCTTTTCCGCCGCACTCTGCTGGTTTGTCTGGGCATGACGGCGATTCTCCAGGCCGGACAACAAGACGGCATCACGCAGACCGAATGGCACGGGTATGAACGGCTCGACTTTGTCGTCGCCGGTCAATCGGCGATCCTGATCGTGCCACCGAACCCGGCGCCGGGCCGGCCGTGGATCTGGCGCGCGGAGTGGTTTGGCGACCGGCATGGTCCGCAGGTGGGTTTGGAACTGCTGAAGCGCGGCTGGCACTACGCCTACATCAACGCGAGCGACCGTTACGGTTCGCCGGAGTCTATGCGGATTTTCGACGCGTTCTATCGCAAGCTGACGACCGACTACGCGCTCGCGCCGAAAGTGGTGATCGAGGGTTTCAGCCGCGGCGGGCTCTATGCGTTCAACTTTGCGGCGGATTATCCCGAGCGCGTGGCCGCGCTCTACCTCGATGCGCCGGCCTTGGATTTGAAAAGCTGGCCGGGCTACCATACGCCGCGCTGGCCCGACGTGGCGCGGCACTACGGGTTGACCTTGGAGCAAATGGAAACCGCCCAAGTCAGTCCGCTCGATCGCATCGAACCGGTGGTGCAGGCCGGCATCCCGATCATCGGAGTGAGCGGCGATGCCGATCCGATCGTGAAGTTGGAAGAGAATCTAGCCGTGCTCGAAAAACGCTACCGCGCCGCCGGTGGCACGATTGAGGTCATCATCAAACCCGGCGGCACCCACCACCCGCACAGCCTGCCGGATCCGACGCCGATCGTGGAGTTTATTTTGAAGCACAACGGCCCTTGATGCTTGTGATTGAATATTTCGTTATGTTTTCACTCATGATTTCCTATGAAGCAGGGGTCGTAATACAGCTCTATCATAGCCATGCGCCGTTCCGTAAGTAGTGCTTTCACGTTGATTCCGATGTTTGTCGGACCTGCCCTTCTAACATGGGTTATGGTTGGCACTCTCATCGGCGCTTTCGTAACTCGAACTCAGCCACAATCGCTGGTGGTTATCGTAGTTCTCGGTCTGTTTTGGCTGATATCACTCAGATTTGCTTGGGGTCTGTGCTTTGCATCTATCGATGAAAATCGACTCTATTTCTGGGGTTACCGAGGCTCCGATTCAAAACCCTTGGCCGATATTAAGAATGTGAACGCAATCTCGCGTGGACGAAATCGCAGAATTCGAATAACCTTTCAGGAGAGAACACGCATGGGTGACAATATCACGATCCTACCGCCGCTGAGTTTTTCTAATGATCGTTTTTGGGATGTGTATGAATTACTCGCCGCTCGGGCACAGACTGCTGAGCGAGATACCGACGATCGCACCGATCCGCGCCGAGCGGATAAGAAAAGGAATTTAGTAATTATAGGGATTTGGTTTTTAATCCTTATTGTGATTATTGCGTTGGCGAAGTCCGGCGGCAAATGAGCATAATCGGGGAGTCGGAAGGGGTTTGGCTTTGTAGTTTGTAATTCGGGTCAGTCTCCCATTTGGCGAGTGATTTGGATCGTCCTCATTAGAGACGTTTGGCCATCGCCGGCGGCATTGGGGTTACAAATCGTGTTCTGCAAAATATTGCGGAGCGAATTCGCTCCCTGATACTGAAATTGACCATGAGCACCCACTACCCGTCGCGCTTTGATCTTTGGCTGAAGGTCGTGCTCATCGGAGCGCCGATTGGCGTGGTGGCGTTGGGGGCGTATTTGCTGACGCAATCGGCCGGGGCCGGGGTGATCACGATCATCACGGGATTGGGGGTTGGTGGACTGACGGCGTTGTTTGCGCTGCCGTGCCATTACACCCTGACGAATGACCGTTTGATTATCCGCTGCAGGTTGCTGACGGACGAGGTGCCGCTGCGGAACATCAAGCATGCGGAAAAATCATCCAGCCTCTGGAGTGCGCCGGCGCTCTCGCTGCAACGGGTCAAGCTCACGTTGGAAGATGGATCGCGCGTGATATCGCCGTTGGATCGCGATCAGTTTCTGACCGATCTGAAAGCACGCTGTGCGCGCTGTGCAGCAACCCAAGGGTCGTGACGTTTGCGCGCAGGTTGGCGCACTAGGCTTTCCTGCCGCCCTGGCCGGTGAGCAGCGATTCCTCGTAGCCGAGCAGGTGCTGCAGCGGACGGTGGGTTTCTTCGGTGATGCGGTCCTCGCGCCAGAGTGATTCGAGTGCGGTGCGTTCGGCGGGCAACGCGGCCAGCCGGTGCCGGCCGGCGTGTTCGAAGCCGGTCACGGGAGGTCAGGTCAGTTGGGTGCCGGGCAGGAAGTCGGTGCCTTGAAATCCACGTTGCAGGTTTTCCACCGTGACGCGGGAGATTTCGCGCAAGGCCTCCGCGGTCAGGAACGCCTGGTGCGAGGTGATCAGGACGTTGGGGAAAGTGAGCAAACGGGATAGTTCGTCGTCCTGCAGCACGCCGCCGGACAGATCCTCGAAAAACACGCCTTCTTCCTCTTCATACACATCGAGGGCGACGCCGCCGAGGTGCTGGGCCTTCAGGGCGTTGATCAGCGCGGAGGTTTCGACCAGTTTGCCGCGGCTCGTGTTCACCAAGTAGGCGCCGGGCTTCATGCGGGCGAGGGTGTTGGCGTTGATCAAATGAAACGTGTCGGTGGTGAGCGGGGTATGCAGCGAGACGATGTCGCTTTGCGTCAGCACCGTGTCGAGCGGCGCGTAGGTGATGCCGTGCCGCGCCGCCCAGTCGTGGTCGGGCGCGACGTCGTAGGCGAGCACGGTGGTGCCGAAACCGCGGAAGATTTCCGCCGTGATGCGCCCGATCTTGCCCGTGCCAATGATGCCCACGGTCTTGCCGTGCAGATCGAAGCCGACCAAACCGGCGAGCGAGAAGTTGTGCTCGCGCACCCGGTTGTAGGCGCGGTGGATCTTGCGATTGAGCGTGAGCAAGAGGGCCAGCGTGTGCTCCGCCACCGCGTGCGGCGAATAGGCCGGGACGCGCGTGACGGCGATGCCGAGTTCACGCGCCGCGGGCAGGTCGACGTTGTTAAAACCGGCGCAGCGCAGCGCGACATGGCGCACGCCCAATTCTTTCAACTTGGTGAGAATCGGGCGATCAACCCGGTCATTGACGAACAAGCAAACCGCTTGGGCGCCACGTGCCGTTTCCACAGACTCCTCGGTAAGGCGGAATTCCAGCAAGCGCAACTCGACCTCGGGCTGGGCAGCGAGCGCGGCGCCGATGAATTCGCGATCGTAAGGCTTGGTGTCGTAAAAGGCGACGGCAGGCATGATCGCACGCTGAGGCAGAAATCACCGCGGCGCGATGCGAATGCGCGGGCTCAGCGCAATTTCGCGCAGACCGCGTGACGCGGACAGGTGACCAGATGGTCGTTGACCATGCCGGCGGCCTGCATGAACGCGTAGATGATGGTCGAGCCGACGAACTTGAAGCCGCGTTTAAGCAGGTCCTTGCTCAGGGCATCGCTTTCCGGCGTGCGCACGGCGACCTCGCGGGGATTGCGCAGCTGGTTGACGATCGGTTTGCCGCCGACGAACGACCAGAGGTAGCGGTCGAAAGAGCCGAACTCCTTTTGCACGGCGAGGAAGGCCTTCGCGTTGGTGATGGCGGCGGCGATCTTCAACCGGTTGCGCACGATGCCGGCATCGGCGAGCAGCGCCGCGACCTTTTTGTCGCCGTAGCGCGCGATTTTCTTCGCGTCGAACCGGTCAAAGGCGCGGCGGTAGTTCTCGCGCTTGTTCAGAATCGTGCTCCAGCTGAGCCCGGCCTGTGCGCCTTCGAGGATGAGCAATTCAAACAGCGCGCGATCGTCGTGCAGCGGCACGCCCCATTCGTGATCGTGATAGGCGATGTCGTTGTCCGTTTTGGGCCAAGGGCAGCGTTCGGAAGCTTTTTTCATGGGGTTGAGCTTAGCAGAGGCCACTGACAACCTGATGTCAGGAGGATGGCGGCGGTTTTGCCGGCGTCGATTTGCGCAATTCGGCCAGCTCGTTGTGCAGGGTCTGCAGTTCCGCGAGCATTTCGTCTTCCTTCTTCCTGGCGGCGGCGCTTTCGCCGAGGAAGAAACTGGCGATCACGCCGCTCATGGTGCCGAACAAGCCGACGCCACTGATCATGAGCATGACCGCCAGGGCGCGGCCCTCCCTCGTGACCGGATACTTGTCGCCGTAGCCCACCGTGGTGATGGTGGTGAAGCTCCACCAGACGGCGTCCTCGGCCGAGGTGATGTTGGCCTCCGGCGTGCGTTCGCAGAGCAGAATGCCGGTGGAGGAAATGGTCAGCACGAGGAACGTGATCAGAAAAACGGACGCGACACCGCCTTGGGTGCGGGTGCGGAAGATGAGCAGGAGCAATTCCCGCAGCGAACGCACCACCCGGATGATGCGGAGGATGCGGAACACGCGGAAAAACCGGCCCCAACGCAGGGCCTCAATTTCGGGAATGCTCGAGAGCAGATCGACCCAACCCCATTTCATGAACTGCCACTTGTTTTCCGCCCGCCGGAATCGAATGATAAAATCGATCAGCAAAAAGATGCAGATGGTGTTGTCGGTCCAACGCAGCACGCGGCGCGCCTCCGGTGGCATTTCAATGAGCAGCTCCAACCCGAGGGCCGTCAGCGCGATCAGCGAGAGCGTCAGGATGATGAGCTGAAACGGCCCCAGTTCGGAGAGATCGGCGCGACGATTCATGTGGCAAGCGTTTGCGGTGGCGAATGACCCGTCAAGCCGGTGCCGCATCGTCCGGGTGCGGTCCGGTGGCCTGGCGCGACTTCTTGGGCATCAGCATGATCGCCGGGATGGTCATGAACAAGCCGGTCAGCATGATCCAAACCGCGGCGCGGGGCGAGGTGCCGTCGGTCAGCAGGACGTTGGCCGCCAAAGCCGCAATGGTGAGGTTGGGGCAGAGCAACAACAGGCTGCGATCATCGCCGCCGGTCGGCACGAGGCGGCGGTGGATGACGAGCCGCCAGCCGAACAGCACCGCCGCCGCCGCCACGGCGACGAGGCCGGTGTGGGAAAAGAGCGCGCTCCACGGCACTTGCAGTCCAAGCGAGACGAAAAAGATGGGAATCAAAAACCGCCGGCTGATCGGGGCGATGAAATCCTCAAGCCGCTGGTTGTGGTGTTGAATGCGGCTCATGAACAAGCCGAGGAAGAAGGCGGTTTTCATGGCCGAGAGCCCGAGCCGTTCGCCGACGGCGCACACGACGAGGACGAGCAGGACGACCAGATGAATCCGCCAGCGGGTGGTCTGCGTGATCACGAGTTCGAACAGCGTGCGCAGCTTCGTCGCCAGCCGGCTGATGATCAGCACGGTGACCGTGATGCCCACGAACTTCAGGGCCACGAACCAAGAAAACCCCTTTTCATAGAGCGCGGTTTCCACGGACAGCAGCACCACGGCGATGATCTCGAGCAGCACCATCTTGAGCAGCAGATGCTGGCGGACTCCGGGGGAGAGACCCGGATGGTGCCGCCAGGCCGAATGGGCCATGCCCACCGAACACCCCGTGAAAGCGGCCGCGGCAATGAAGCAGCCGATCCAATGCAAACCGGCCAAATGACCCAGCGCGAAGATGACCGGATACTGCAGCAGAATCCACCAGAGCACCTTGCGCAGCGGTGCGAGAAATTCGCGCGGGGACGGCAAATCGATTTCCAAACCGACCTCAAACAGCAGCAGCACAAAGCCCACTTTGCCGGCTTCGACCAACATGGCCGCCGCGCTGGTTTCCGCGAAGGGACTGAGTGCCAGGCCAAACAGGACGAAGAGGGGATAGCGCATCGCCGGCCGACCGATCCAACGGCAGAAATCCGGGATGGTCATGAACAACAACAGGAGACAGATGATGATCTCGATTCCGCTCACGCGCGGTCAGCCTGACCGGGCCAAAGGTTGGCGCAAGGATGCATTGGCACCCCACCTGCGGGCCCGGCTCGACATCGGCCGGACTCCGGTCATGGTCATGCCAACCCCTTCACCTCATGAAATTCCTCCAGTTCAAATTCATTCCGCAGAGCACTGACTGTGCCTTGCTGCTGTTGCGCGTTGTCGCCGGTCTCGCCATGTTGATTCTCCACGGCTGGCCCAAAGTGGCCAACTTTGGCGATTACAGCGAAAAGTTCATGAATTTCTTGGGACTCGGTCAGAGTATTTCGCTGGGGCTCGCCATTTTTGGTGAGCTCGTCTGCGCGGCGTTGATCGTGATCGGACTTTTGACCCGGTTTGCGGCCTTGGGGCTCGGAATCACCATGGGCGTGGCATTCTTCATGGCGCACGGTGGCCAGTTGTCTGGCCCCGGCAGCGGTGAAATGGCGATGCTCTATCTGCTGATCTGCGCAGTGATTTTCATGGCCGGTCCCGGCAAGGTTTCCTTGGACGGCAAGCGCGGCGGCGCCTGATCCCAGCCAACGCTTATATGATTGTAGGGCGGGGTCGCTGCCCCCGCCTTTTTTGTCCGGCATTGAGGTGGACGGGCACGTCCCTGTGCCCGTTGGTGCGCAGCGGGACCTGCGCACCCACCACTTGGTGCACTTGGCGGGATCGGCGATCCCGCCCTACACCTCAGCGCAGCCGGGCAAAGCTGGCCTGCAGCAGCTCCAGTTCGCTGGCGCCCTTGGTCTTCGTGCGCGCGCGTTCGATCAGGCCAGCCTCGAGGGCGTTTTTCGTCGGCCGCTGCACTTCGTAGAAAACACCGAAACGGCCGGGCCACGGCTCGAGCGCGAGTTTGGCGGCGGCGAGTTCGTCGGTCGGATCGTGCCGGGCCTCGTCCTCGGGGGTGCCGTCGTTTTGCTTGAGTTCGATCGTGTTGAAGGCGCCGCCTTTGCGCGGATTGGCCGCATCGAACGACCCGGCATAGAACTCGACGCATTCGCTCAGGATTTCGACCACGGCGAAACCGGGATGGCGCGCAGCGCGCTCCATCATGTCGATCATATGGTTGACCTGGGTCGCGTGACTGCGGGCGATGAACGTGGCGCCGCTGTTGAGCAGGGTGCGCATCGGGTTGATCGGTTGATCCATCGCGCCCGTCGGGTCGGTCTTGGATTTGAAACCAATGGGCGAGGTCGGCGAAGTCTGCTTCTTGGTCAGACCATAGACGAAGTTGTCCATGATCACGTAGGTCAGATTGACGTTCTTGCGGGCCGTGTGGACGAGGTGGTTGCCGCCGATGGAGAACCCGTCGCCGTCGCCGCCGAACACGAACACGTGCAGGTCGTCGCGCGAAAGCGAGATGCCGGCGGAGAACGGCAGCGAGCGGCCGTGAATGTAATGGCCGCCATGCGTGTTGACGAAGTAGGGGAAGCGCGAGCTGCAACCGATGCCGGCCATGGTCACGATCTTCTCGTGGGGCAACTGCAGGCGTTCGAGCATGCGGTAAAACGAGGCCAGCACGGCGAAGTCGCCGCAACCGGGACACCACGTCGGGTGGTCGGCGGTCAGCGCTTTCTTGGTGAGTTTTTCCGGGGCGGGATTGGGGAGAGTGGCGGTTTGGCTCATGGGATCAGTTTTCGATGTCGGAAGGGTAGGCGGAGACCGAAGCGGAGGCGTTGCCGCGGAGTTGTTCGACGCCGTTGATGACCTCGCGGGTTTTGTAGGCGAGACCGTCGGTCTTGGTGATGCTGCGAATGGCGGGGTTGGCGTAACGCGCGCGCAGGAGCGTCGCGAGCTGGCCGTAGCCGTAGAGGCCTTGGTCGTTGATCTCGACGACGAAGATCTGGCGGTAGCGCGCGAAGATGCGCTCAAGCTCGGGCGGGAGCGGATGCAAATGACGCAGGTGCAGGTGGCCGGCTTTCTCGCCCGCGGCGCGCAGGCGATCAGCGGCTTCCTTGACCGGACCGTAGGGCGAGCCCCAGCTGACGAGCAGGATGTCGCCTTCCGGATCGCCGGAGACTTCGGGCCGCGCCAGGGATTCGCCATAGCGTTTGATCTTCTCGCGGCGGCGGGCGGTCATCTTGGTGTGCAGTGCCGGACTGGCCGTGGGATGGCCGTGTTCGTCGTGTTCGAGACCGGTGACCGTCGGGTATTTGCCGGAAGCGATCTTGGCGCCGGGCGGGGCATGGTGCGTGACGGCGTCGAGCGGGTAGGGTTTGAAGTCCTCGGATCGCGTGGTGAGATCGACGGCCGCGGGTTTCACCAGCGCGGGCAGATCGGGTTCGTCAAACGCCTCGATGCGCGTGGCCAGCGCCTGGTCGGTGAGAATGATGACCGGCACGCTGCATTCGCGGGCGACCTTGGCGGCCTCCAGCGCGATGTAGAAACAGTCCTCCACATCGCGCGGGGCGAGCACGACGCGCGGCGCGTCGCCGTGGCTTCCGTAGATGGCCTGCATCAAATCGCTTTGCTCAATGTTCGTCGGCAGGCCGGTGGACGGGCCGCCGCGCTGCACGTTGATGACGATGAGCGGAATCTCCGCCATCACGGCCCAGCCGAGCGCCTCGGCCTTGAGTGAAAGGCCGGGGCCGGAACTGCCAGTGACGGCGAGATGGCCGGAATAGGCAAACCCGAGCGCGAGCGAAATGGCGCCGAGTTCGTCCTCGGCCTGCACGAACGTGCCGCCGTATTTCGGCAGTTCGCTGCGCAGCATTTCCATGATCGTGGACCAGGGCGTGATCGGGTAGCCCGCGCCGTAGCGCACGCCGGCGGCGAGCAGGCCGTAGGTGAGCGCGGTGTTGCCATCCATCGTGACTTGCGGACGCAGACCGGAGCGCTGGTTCTGTTCAAAGCGATAGCGCTGGCCGAGCAGGGTTTCGACCGGATGGGCGTAACCGGCATCGAGGGCGACGAGGGCGTTGCGGGCGATGTCCTCACTCTTGCCGGCGAAGCGTTCCTTCACGAGCGCGTGCAGCTTGGCCACGTCGAGATTGAACACGCGCGCGATGAGCCCGAGCACGAACATGTTCTTGCCCTTTTCCTTGCCGGCGCCGCCCATGACCTCGATCGTCGCGCTGGTGATCGGCACCGGCACGTGCAGGTAGCGGCGATCCTCGGGGTCGGGTTTGACGTGATCGCTGTCGTAGATGAGCACGCCGCCGTCGCGCAGCGAACCGATGTGGTTTTCGTAGCTGTGCTGGTAGAAGGCCACGAGGAAGTCCATCTGGTCGCCGGCGGAAATGATTTCGCCGGTGCCCATGCGCACTTGGAAAATCGACGGGCCGCCCGAGATCGTGGACGGAATCGTCATGTAGGTCATGACGTCCTGATCGCTGCGGCCGGCGAGGCGGGCGAGGAAGCCGCCGATGGTCTGGATGCCATCCTGCGAGTTGCCGGCGAAGCGGATCACGGCATCGGGCAAAGTTGAAGTCGAGGCGGCCGGATCGTTCTTATGCGACGCGGCTCCGCCGTTCAGGTCGGGGTTGGGGCTAACCATAAAGCGCCCAACCCATGTGAAATTTCGCGGATTCAATCCATGGAGAAATCGTTCGGACAGTCGTTCAGAACGGCAAATAATGCGCCGTGCACGGACCATTAACAATTTCATGGGCGTGCTTTGGTCCAGAATCGGTTTGGCGAAGCCCGTTTGCCGGTCATGCTCCTGCGCATGAATCGAACGGACCGGCTCGTGGCGATGGTCATGCTCCTGCAAGGGCGGCGCGTGGTGCGCGCGGAGGAGCTGGCGGAGCATTTCGAGATCAGCGTCCGCACGGTTTATCGCGATATGTCGGCGCTCGGCGAAGCCGGTGTGCCGATCGCGGGCGAGGCGGGGGTAGGCTACAGCTTGGTCAAGGGGTATCATCTACCGCCCGTGATGCTGACGGCGGACGAGGCCGCGGCGTTGTTTGTCGGCGCGGAGATGGTGAAACAGTTTTCGGATTCGTCACTGAACACGCCGATGGCGGCGGCCTTGGACAAACTCCGCGCCGTGCTCCCGCGCGACAAGCAGGACCACGTTGAACGCTTGACGCGCCGCACCGTGATCATGGGCCGACCGGGTCAGACCGCGCCGAATGGCGCCGGGGCCTCGTGGCTCCTGCAAGTGCAACGCGGGGTGGTTCATCGCCGGGTGCTGCGTTTGCTTTATCGTGGCAAGGAGCGGCGCGAGGAAACCCTGCGCGAAGTCGAACCGCTCGGCGTCGTGTTCTATGGCGGCGCTTGGTATCTCGTGGCGTGGTGCCGGTTGCGGAAGGGGTTCCGGCAGTTCCGGATCGATCGCATTCGCGAGCTCGGGGTGAGCGACGAGACCTTTCCGCATCGCCCGGACTTTTCGCTGACCGAGCACTTACAGCGCGAAGAAGCCGCGCAGGGCACCTACCCCGCGCGCATCTGGCTGGCCGCCGACGTGCAGGAGCGTGCCCGCGGGGAAAGCTATGCGACGTTGATCGAGGAAAAACGCCGGGACGGCGGCGCGGAGTTCTCGCTGTTCACCTATTCGATCGAGTGGCTCGCGCGCTGGCTGCTGGGTTACGGCGCCGCGGCCGAGGCGCTGGAACCGCCGGAGTTGCGTGAGCGCGTGGCGGAACTGGCGCGGGCGACCTTGCAGCGTTACGAACAACCGGTGCGGGTGTGACTCGTGGGAGGGCCGCAAAAAGGCGCAAACCCCATTCTGGATTTTGTCCTCTCCGCGGGCCTATAGGCCCTGTTAAGGCCGCGGCTGCAGGTCGTGATTTTTGTGACTTCTTGCGGCTAATCCTCTGAGTTTGTGATGTGAAACTTCACGGCATCGGCACCCTGCTGACATAATGCTGTCAGGGCGGTTTGCTAACCTGCGTTCCGTCATGAGCACCGCATCCCAAGTTCAAGTTACCGAGATCGCCTTCACTGGCTACCCCGTTACCGACATCGCCCGCGCGCGGGCGTTTTACGAAACCGTTTTGAATCTCAAGGTCAGCGCCCATTTCGAACACGAGGGACGTGATTGGGTGGAATACGACATCGGTCCCGGGACCCTGGCCGTGACCAACATGTCGCAGGAAATGTGGAAGCCCGCCTCCGACGGCCCGAGCGCGGCGCTGGAGGTGGCGGATTTCGCTGCCGCGATTGAATCACTGAGGGCCGCGAACGTGAAATTCACCGTCGAACCGATGGACACCGGCGTGTGTCAACTGGCGGTGGTGCACGATCCCGACGGTAACGCCATCGCCATTCACAAACGCAAACCGCAACAAGGCTGACGACCATGACGAGCGATGATTTTCCCGTTTTCCCCTCGGCGTTTTTCGCCGGGATCGTAACGCGGCGCTACGCGGAGTCGTGGGACTTTTATACGACTCACCTCGGCTTCCGCACCATTGAGGAGCACGATCACTGGGTGCGTTTGCAGCATCCCGGCGGCGCGCAACTCGTGCTGTTGCGTGAAGAGGCCGATCAAACCCCGGCCTAACTCGTTTCAGCCACGGAGGGCCGCGGCCACTGGCTCACGCTCGAAGTCGCCGATGCTGCCGCCGAACGCAGCGCCCTGCGCGCGGAAGGACTGACGGTGCAACCTGTGCCCGCCGCACGCTGCTGGCGGCCGGGCACCTTCGCGGTGCAGGATCCAAATGGCGTGCTCGTAATCATCACGCCGCGAGCGTCGCTGGTGCGCTCTTCGGTTGCGGTGGCCTTTGAGTCAGTGGCGTGAATTGCCGGGTTAATTAGATTGGGGTATGGAATCTTGCTCAAAAGTTAACGAGTTTCGGTCTGACTCTATTTCGGGGTCCAATTATGATCGCGCAGGGAGGGGAAGATATTGATATCTATAGCTTGCCCTAGCCTCTTTGCTTTTGCTGGGCCTTGGCCCTCATAAAGCGCTGTGCACAACTAACACCGCGCCTGGCTTAACTATCTTATTAGCAATAAACTCCGGAATATCAGAAACCAAGAACGGAGCCCAATCATTTGCCTCATTGTCGAATTCTACATTTTCCTTATCGTCTATGTATTTGATCTTACCAAGATACTCAACACTTGTAATACTCTTTAAGTAATTATTCATCGTTGCCTCTATAGTATTGCCTGAGTCTAGAGTATAAGCAAAACAGCGTCCACCGTCATAGCCACCTCCAGAAAAATACATAACACACTTTCCGGCTTTCTCCAGATATTGACTGGAACTAAAGGTCAAGTAGTTCTGCAGTTTATCATTCCTAGAATCTGGTGCATATTTACAGTCTATTTCGCCGCCGCCACTCACCAATTTATGGACACCAATGGGTTTCGGTTTCCAAAACCCCGAAGAACCTGTGCTGCAAGAAACCACGGAAGCGACGGCACCAAAAGCAATTATTATTCGAATTACTTTCTGAATTAAATTGTTCGATACGGTTTTTAACATACTCAGAATAGAATTTCAGAGTTGGAAAAGTGGTCGGGCTTTGGATATTAGTATTGGGGCCTGCAATAATATATTTTTACGACTCAGGTTGGAGAATATTCGGGAATGAGGTTCAGAAAAGGGGTCAGGCTTTGTAGTTTGTGTTTCATTGGAGTTGCCTGATCAACGATTGATTCGGATGCGCCTTCCACCGCGACACCTTCCGGCTCACTTCGTGCAGCCCGCCCAAGATTAGAAGAAAGGGGTCAGGTTGCGGATATTGATATTAGGGCCTGCCATAATTTGTTCTTGAGACTCAGGTTGTGGAATATTCGGGAACGAGAAAGAGAAAGAGTGGGTGGTTACTTGATCCGCACTTCCTTGCCGGTTTTGGCGGAGAGGTAGATGCCGTCGAGGATCTTTTGCACCGCGAGCGACTGTTCGGGTTGCACGTAGGGTTTGGCGTTGCCAAGGAGACAATCGATAAAGTGCACCATGCGGTTGGCGTTCGCGAGATTGGTCGCGACGTTGACCGACTCGGTGACGTAGCCGTTTTTGCCGGGGCGGAAGAGTTGCAGCGGGGGCAGGGACAATCCGGCCTCGGTGCCGAAGAGTTGGGTGCCGTTGTAATCGGCCTGCGATTGGTGCGCGGCCCATGACGCTTCGAGCAAGACGGTGCGGCCGCTCTTGAACTTGATGAGCGCGACCGAGAGGTCGTCTACATCGAACGGCTTGCCCGCGGCGATCTCGCTTTTGCCCCACTGTCCCTCGCCGAGGCCGCGATGACCGAATTTGGAGAAGGTCTGGCCGCTGACGGCCACGGGCTCGAAATCGCCGAGCAGGAACAGGCAGCGATCGAGGGCATGCACGCCGATGTCGTAGGTGCATCCGCCACCGGCGAACTTGGTCTGCGTGAACCATGAGCCGATGCGCGGGATGCCGCTGCGGCGCGTCCACGCGGTTTTGGCGTGATAAACCTCGCCGAGCACGCCTTGGGTCACGAGTTCGCGCGCGGTCTGCACTTCGGGCGTGAAGCGCGCGTTTTGGCCGACCATGAGGAGAAGCTTTTTCTGCTTCGCGGTGGCGACGAGTTTCGCCGCGTCACGCGCGTTGGTCGCCATCGGCTTGTCCACCATGACGTGTTTGCCGGCCTTCAGCGCGTCGAGCGCGACCGAGGCGTGCAGGTAGTTGGGGAGGGCGATGGAAATGACATCGATATCCGCGCGCTTGAGCAGCACACGATAGTCGGTGACGAGTTCGGGGATGTTGTAGGCATCGGCGGCTTCGCGTCCGCGTTCGGGTGAGACCTCGGCGAGCGCGGTGACGCGGGCGGCGGGATGCTGTTGAAACGAGCGGATATGATCGTGGCCGATCGCACCGGCGCCGATGACGGCGACATTGAAGGAGGATTTACGGGGCATGGGAGGGAGATTGGCTATTGCCTATTGGTTATGGCCTATTGGGGCGGGGAGGCTGAAATCTGCGACCTGATGTCTGAGTCTTGAGTATCAGGCGCGGCCCCAGGCGCGGAGTTGCTCGAAGGAACGGCGGCAGGATTCGAGCGGCTCGTAGTTGTATTCCTCGACCTCGACGATGCACCATTCGACGGCGCCGATATCATCGAGCGCCTTGAACACGGAGGGGAAATCGACGGGCCCGCTGCCGATTTCCTTTTCGTCCTTCAAATGCACGGTGCGGATGCGGCGGCCCTGTTCGCGAATGAACTCGGCCGGATCCTTGCCGCCGACTTGAACCCAATAGACGTCGGCCTGGCAGGCGAGATCGCGCGGGGCGGCCGCATCGAGCATCCAGTCAAACACGCGACGACCATCGACGATGGCGAGTTCCGCGGCGTGATTGTGAAACGCGAATTGAATGCCGTGCACACGGAATGCCGCGCCGATGGAAGCGAGTTCGCGTCCGATGCCCGCACAGGCGGCGCCCGAGATGAAGTGATCGCGCGGCCAGCCGGGACAGGTGACGTGCTTCGCGCCGAGCAGGTGGGCATCGGAGATGCACTTGTTGAGATTGGTCTTCAGCGCATCAATGCCGACGTGCATGCCCGCGACCTTGAGCCCGGCGGCCTTGAGCGCGGCGGCGGCACCTTGGGCATCAAGATTACCAAAGCCGGCGGTCTCGACTCCCTGATAGCCGATTTTGGCAACCTCGGCGACGGTGCCGGCGAAGTCGGTTTTCGTGCGGTCGCGCAGCGACCAGAGTTGGAGGGCAAGCGGGGTGGGCATCGAAGCGTATTGGTTATGGGTTAACGGTTATTGGTTTTTGCTGAAGCCCGAGCGTTGGAGCAAGCGCGAGATGCCACGGCGGCGTCACATTTTATTCAATCGCTACGGGAAACGCGCCGAAACCACACGCGCGCTTGCGCCACCGCGGCACGCCGTTCACGTTGGACCGCTTGTATGGCTTTGCTCAGCTTGCTGGATGTCTCCCTTAGCTTCGGTGGACCGGCGGTTTTGGAAAATTTGAATTTCCAGATCGATCCCGGCGAGCGCGTGTGTCTGCTCGGGCGCAACGGCGCGGGCAAGAGCTCGCTGATGCGGGTGATTTCCGGCGAAATCAAACCCGATCGCGGCGATGTGTTTCGACCGGGTGGCGCGGTTTATACGCGGCTTACCCAAGAGATTCCGGACGATGTCATCGGCGTGGTGCGTGATGTGGTGAGCAGCGGGTTGCGGCCCAATGCTGATCATCACGAAGAGGACTGGGAGCGCGACGTGCGGGTGGATGACTTGATCGCGCGGCTGCAAGTGCCGGCGGAGGCGGATTTCGCGGCCTTGTCGGGCGGTTTGAAGCGACGGGCCTTGCTGGCGCGGGCACTGGCGGGGCAACCGGATCTGTTGCTGCTGGACGAGCCGACCAATCACCTCGATCTCGATTCGATCCTCTGGCTCGAAAACTTTTTGCTCACCGAAAAACTGTCGCTGTTCTTCGTGACGCACGACCGGGCGTTTCTGCGCAAACTGGCCACGCGCATCGTCGAACTGGATCGCGGCAAACTCACCAGCTGGTCATGCGATTACGACACCTTTCTGGTGCGCAAGGACGAGCTGCTGCTGGCCGAGGAAAAACAGCGTGCGGCCTTCGACAAGAAACTCGCGCAGGAAGAGGAATGGTTGCGGCGCGGCGTGAAGGCCCGGCGCACGCGCGACATGGGCCGCGTGGCGCGGTTGAAAGAGATGCGCGGCGAGCGGAAGGCGCGCCGTGAGGTCGCCGGCACGGTGAATCTGCGGATGACCGAGGCGGGGCGCTCCGGTGTGAAGGTGATCGATGCCGAGAAGATCTCGTTTGGCTATCCCGGCGGTCCGTTGCTGGTGCGCGATTTCAGCACGGTGATCACGCGGGGCGACAAGCTCGGGCTCATCGGCCCCAACGGCGCGGGCAAGACGACTTTCATCAAACTGCTGCTCGGCGCCCTCAAACCGACGGCCGGCACGTTGAAACACGGCACGCAAATGGAGGTGCTTTATTTCGACCAGATGCGCGCGCAGATCGATGGCGACAAGTCGGTGGCCGAAAATATCGCCGACGGCAACGAGACCGTGACGATCAATGGAAAGACGCGTCATGTCATCAGTTACCTGCAGGACTTTCTGTTTGAACCTGACCGCGCGCGCACCCCGGCGCGCGTGCTCTCCGGCGGCGAACGCAACCGGCTTTTGCTCGCGCGACTGTTCACGAAACCGGCGAACGTGCTGGTGCTGGACGAGCCGACCAACGACCTGGATGCCGAGACCCTCGACCTGCTGGAAAACCTGCTGGTCGAATACGAAGGCACCTTGATCGTCGTGAGTCACGATCGCGACTTTCTGGACAACGTGGTGACGGGCACGCTCGTGTTCGAAGGCGACGGCCGCATCACCGAATACGTGGGCGGTTATTCGGATTGGATGGCGGAGAAGGCGAAGCAGGCGGCCAAAGCTGTCACTGGAGCCGGGGTCGCTGACCCCGATCGGGTGGCAACCAAGTCGCCGGGTGCAGCGACCCCGGCTACCGCCAAACCCAAGAAGCTGACGAACAAGGAACGCGCGGAACTGGAGGCCTTGCCCGCGCGGATTGAAGCGTTGGAAACGGAGCAGGCCGAATTGGTGGCGAAGCTGGGCGATCCGGATTTTTACAAGAATGAAGCCGCGAAGTTTGCGGCGGTGAAGGCGCGGCTCGATGAAGTCGAGGCGGAGCATGCGGCGGCCTTTGCCCGGTGGGAGGAATTGGAGTCGCTCGCGGCGACCCTGGATTCATGAAGCGGAGGACAAGTGAAGGCATGCCCTCGCGGCGCTGGCTGGTGCTGATGCTGGGCGCGGTGGCGGCGATGGTGCCGTTGAGCATCGACATGTATTTGCCCGCGTTTCCCCAGATTGCGGCGGAGCTCGGCGTGGCGGTGGGCGACGTGCAGCTCACCCTCTCGATCTACATGATCGGGATGGCGTTGGGGCAGGCGATTTACGGCACGCTGGCGGACCGGCTCGGACGCCGCGGGCCGTTGGTGTTCGGGATGGCGTTGTTTACGATCGCGACGGCGGGCTGCGCGCTCGCGGAGTCGATCGACGCGCTCATGCTGTGGCGCCTGGGCGTGGCCTTGGGCGGATCGTCGGGCATGGTGATCACCCGGGCGATCGTGCGCGACCGTTTTGATGAGAGCGAATCGGCGCATTTCTACTCGACCCTGATGTTGGTGATGGGGGTGGCGCCGATTCTGGCTCCGGTGATTGGCGGGCAACTCCTGCTGTTCACGAGCTGGCGGGGGATCTTTTGGTTGATCGCGGCCTGCGGAGCGGTCTGCCTGGCGGCAGTTTACTGGACCTTGCCGGAAACGTTGCCGGGGCCTGAACGCGTGCGGCACAACGTGCGACAGATTCTGGCAACCTATGGGGGCCTGTTCCGGCACCGTCAGTTTATGGGCTACGTGCTGGCGGTCAGTTGCATGTCGGGGGTGCTATTTGCCTATATCGCGGGCTCGCCCACGCTGTTCATCGAGCAATACGGCGTCAGTGCGCAGGCCTTCGGCATCTTCTTTGGGGCCAATGCCGCCGGACTGATCCTGACTGCGCAATTCAATCGCGGGTTGCTCAAACGCTTCAGCTCGCGTCGCATTTTGCTGACCTGCTATTCGATCAACACTGGCGCCACGATCCTGTTGCTCGTGCAGGTGCTGACCGGCTGGGGCGGTTTTCCGGCTGCGCTGGTGGTCCTGTGGGTTTGCGTGGCGTCGGCGGGCTTGATTTTCCCCAACACCACGGCGCTGGCGATGTCGCCGGTGGGCAGGGTCGCGGGCAGTGCCTCGGCGTTGATGGGCACGCTCCAATTCGCGCTGGGCGGCATCATGGCCACGCTGGTGGGGACGTGGCACGATGGCACCGGCCGACCGATGGCGTTCATTCTCACGGCCACCAGCATTGCCGGATGGACGTTGCTCCGGGTGATGACCCGGGAGTGAACCGATCGCCGACTGGCGCGCTCAGGATTTGCGGCGGCGCCGCACGCTGAAACCGATCACGGCAAGGCCCAGCACCAGCAGTGCGTAAGTGGAGGGCTCCGGAATGGGCGTGATCTCGGCCACGGATTCGAAACCGCCGTCGCGCGCCACGAACGTCAGCAAACCCGCGGCGCCGGTATTGGTGGCGTTCGCGAGTGAGTTGGTGCCGCTGTCAAGAAATGCGCCCTGCGCGTAAACGTCCTGACCGTCGTTGATTTGGAATGAGCCTGGGGCGGAGTAGTAGCCGGGGGTGGTGGCGTTGCCATCGTGGAAGCCCACGACCACGCGGCCGCCGTGGTCCCACGTGATCTCCTCATAGTTGAAATAGACATCGAAGTTGCCGGTGCCGAGGTCGGTGCGGCTGACAAGGATCAATCCGAAGGTGTTGGGGCTGAAAACCGTGGTGCCATACTCGCCGACATGATCCCAATTGACGACAAATGCGGCGTTGCCATCGACCAAACCGGTGCCCCACGACACGATGCCGGAATTGGGGTCCCGCGTATCCACATCCGCAAAAAACGCGGCGATGATTGGCAGGCCGGGCGAACCGTTGGACACGTAATTGGCATCAATCGGGTAGGGGTAGTAATCATAACTGCCGCCACCGAAAGTGATGTAGCCGTTGTTGCTGACGTAGGTCTGCGTGAAGGTTGATCCGCCGAAATCAATGGCGAACCCCAGATCAATCGCCCCGCTGTAATCATCGTCGTTGGCGGGCAGATTGCCTGTCTCGGTATAGCCGGTGACCACGACCTGCCCGGGCGCGAACGCAGCGCCAAAGCAGCAGAAGATCAGGGCGACGAGACGGGCGCGGAGAGACATGGGCGGACTTTCTGGCGGTGACACTGCATGACCACCCCGCGGACGTCAATTATGACCATGGCCGGCGTCAGGCGGACTTGGGTTGGGTGTAAGGCCGGAGGCTGCGGTGCAGTTCGGCGAGCTTCACGGGCTTGGCGATAAAATCGTTCATGCCGGCCTCGAGGCATTTGCTGCGCTCCTGCGGGAGGGCGGCGGCGGTCAGGGCGATGATCGGCAGGGCGGCCGCCGCCCGGCGCGATGGGGCGGGATCGTTCTGCCAGCGCCGGATGGCGCGCGTGGCCTCCCAGCCGTCGAGATTGGGCATGTGGCAGTCCATCAGAATCACGTCCGGCCGGGCTTCTGTATCCAGATAGTCGAGCAATTCGTGGCCGTCGCCCACGAGGGCGCAGGCGCAGCCCAACTGGGACAGCTGGGACGAAATGATGCGTTGGTTGATCGCATTGTCTTCGGCGATGAGCACGCGCAGACCGAGGGGCGTGTCGGTCGGGCCGTTGGAGTAATCGCTGGCGGCCGGTGCGGCGGCGGCCGGCAGGGGGATGGTGAACCAGAAACGCGAGCCTTGGCCCGGCGCGCTTTCGGCATGCAATTCTCCCTGCATGAGTCTGGCCAGGCCGGCACTGATGGCGAGACCGAGGCCCGAGCCGCCGAATTGACGGGTCGTGGACGTGTCGGCCTGGGTGAAGCGCTCGAACACGCGGTGAAGGGTGCCTTGATCCATGCCGATGCCGGTGTCGGCGATTTCAAACGTGACCTGACCGGTCTTGGGCACCGTGACCTTGAGACTGATCCGCCCGCCGGCCGGGGTGAATTTCAACGCGTTGGTCAGCAGGTTGAGCAAGACTTGGCGCAGGCGGTGACTGTCCCCGAGCACGTGGGTCGGCAGCTCGGGGTCGATCGCGACTTGCAGTTGCAGATCCGCTTGGTCGATCCGGTTTTGGTGCAGCTTGACCATGTTTTCCAGCAGCTGCTTGGGATTGAAGGCGTGTTGCTCCAGCTGGAGTTGCCCCGCCTCGATCTTGGAAAAATCGAGGATATCGCCGAGCAACTTGAGAAGGATGTCGCCCGATTCCGCGATGAGGCGGACCTGTTCGCCGCTGCCGGGCGGCAGATCGCGGCGGCGCACCAGCAAGTCGGCGCAGGCGATGATGCCGTTGAGCGGCGTGCGGATTTCGTGGCTCATGTTGGCCAGGAACTCGCTCTTGGCCTGGGAGGCCGCTTCGGCGGCGGCGGTGGCGGCTTCGAGCCGTTGCGTGCGCTCGGTGACGAGCTGGTTGAGATTGGCGTTGGTGGTGCGCGTTTCATCGAGCGCCTGCTGGCTGCGCCGGTGCGCCGATTCGATCAGCTTGGCGATTGTGATGCCCAAGACGAAGGCGAAGCTGAGGGCGAGGAAGCCATCCTGCCGCAAGGTTTGATGCACGAAGTCGGGCGAGCCCAAAACGTCTCCATGCCGGTCAATGATGCCATGATACCCGAAGTGGCCGATCGTGATCAGCGCCATGATGGCCACGGACACCCAGCGCGAAGCGAAGATGAGCGTGGCGATCAGAAATGTCAGATCGTAGAGGAAAAGCTGGATGCCGGTGGCGAGCGGTTCCTGCAGGACCGGGGCCAGGAAGGGCACAAGGATGTTGACCGGTGCCGCGAGCCCGATGGCGAGCGTGTTGCCCGCGGCCCGCGCGTTGCCGCGCTTGAGCTGATACAAGCTGAGTGCGGCCGAGCTCAATACCACGAGGTTCAGCAACAGTCGCTGTTCCAACGAAGGCGGTTGATTCACCACCAACTTCAGGATGTTGATCGGAACAAAGACAAAGATGACGAGATTGAAGACCGCCAGCAACCGGGCACGAATGCCGGTGAAGTGGGGTTGTGACCGGTATGTCTCGTCAAGACGAGTCAGCCAGCTGGCAATCGGGCGTAGCATGCGACCGCTGCAAGGTATGTTCCTGCCTAGATGCAGCGATAGAAATATCGCCTCTTAGGGTTTACACCCCGGGTTGCCGGCTGTCTTGGCGGCTGATATCGCTTAGCCCATCAGCGCGCGTTTGAACCGCATCGGTTGCACGCGAGCCCTTAGCACACGCGGCCGCGTTTGCCGGCGCGCGTGTTGGCGATGGGCTCGTCGCCGATCCAGCGTTCATCAATTGGCTGGCTGGCGCGCTGGTAACGCGTGTCGGTCGAGATGCGCAGGCGGTCGGTTTGATTGTCGAGACCGCCATGCACGAGATGCATGCCAAAGGTGATGAAATCGCCCATGCGCCATTCGGGCGCGGTGAGCCAGCGGCCGCCGAGTTTGGTGCGCAGCGTGACCGGGTTCTTGCTGAGAAAGCCGGGGTGGCTCCAACCGCCCCGGTTGAGCACCTTGTCGACTTCTTTCGGCCGGTTCTCGCAATAGGCGTCCACATCAATCTCGAGGTAATGCTTGATACGCTCACTCTGACGGTGCGATCCCTCGAGCAGCATGACGCCGCCGGCCTCGATCGGCGTATCGCCGTAAGGGATCCAACACGTCAGCAGCTGGTGGGTGCCGCGACCCATGTAAACGAGATCACAATGCGGGGTGGAGCCTTGGCCGCGGCTCAGCGCGCGAAACCACGTGTAATCAAAATGCCGCACCGGTTCGCCAAAGAGGTTCGCGTAAAATCCGAGCAGCTCCGGACCGTAAACCACCCGCTGAATCGCGGCATTGTGCCGGGCCGGCTCGGCGTTGAAGTTGCTGGAAACGCCGGCGCGGGCGATGCCGTCGATCGACGGGTAGGCCGGATCGAGCACCCCGGCCGCGGCGAGACGGTCGCAGACCGAAGCGCGGGCGGCTTGGATCAACGCCCGGTCAAAGAACCCCGGAATGTAGAGATAGCCGTCGTCTTCCAACCGGCGGCGCAGCTCGGCGGTGTCGTTCAGGCAGTCAGCAGAACTGCGGACATAGCCGAACGAGGCCTCGGTCAAATCGAGGGCGTGACCGCAGGACGAGAGTTGAGGGATGGCGGTGGCGGGCATGGGAAAGCGGTCGGATTCTAACAGGTCGAAGGTGGCGTAAAGAATGGTTGTTCTGGTGGCAGGCATGTGTTTTTTGGAAACGAATATGGCCGCCTCATGGAACACCCAGGCCCTGCCGGTGGCAGGGCTCAACACCCCTGCCGGAGCCGTGACCTTGGCGGGGCGATCCCGGGCCAATCATGGCATCAGCCGCAACAACATGCGGGTTTTGGGGAGCTTTGCTTTGGTTTATGTCGTCGACGGGCAGTGTGAATTCGGCGATGATCGCGGGTTGCGCCGGACCCTGCGGGCGGGCGATGCGTTCCTGCTGTTTCCGGATGTCGCGCATTTTTATGATCCCGGTGACGGCGAACCGTGGGACGACATCTGGCTCGTCTTCAACGGACCTCCGTTCGAGGCGTGGCGTTCGTCCGGATTACTCGATCCAGCGGATCCGGTCTGGCATGTCGAACCGGTGGCCTACTGGCGGCAGCGCGTGGCGGATGTATTGACCGGTGCGCCCGGCGCGGCGGCCTCGCTGGTGGAGGCGGCGCGTTTGCTGACGCTGCTGGCGGAGATGCGGGTCGCCCGCGTGACCGGGGGGAGCGCCCAACCGGAGCCCTGGCTCGACGCAGCCTGCCGGCAATTGGAGACGGATGAGGCGATTGATTGGGCCGAGTTCTCGGCGGCGCAGGGGCTGACCTACGAGCAGTTTCGCAAGAAATTCAGCGCGGCGATGGGGGTGCCGCCGGCGCAATACCGCCTGGCCCGCCGCCTCGATCGCGCCGCCCTGCGCTTGCGCACCGATGACGCGCCGCTGCGCCTCGTCGCGGAAGAGCTGGGCTTTTGCGATGAGTTTCATTTCTCCAAACTGTTCAAGCGGCGGACCGGATTGTCGCCCACGGTTTATCGCGCGCAATGGCGTGGGGTCCGAACAAAACCCGTGCGGGTTGCCGGCAAAGTTTGAACCATTTGCCGGCTGCTGCGACTAAGTGCAGGATGATAAAGCTGGCCCAAGCTCGCCTGATCGCCTTTCCCACGTGGGTGTTGGTGGCGTTGGCGTGTGCTTTGGCCAATCCGTTTTGTTGCCATCTGCTGCCGGTCTTTGACGGTTTTGAAAGCAGTCTGCCGGCGCAAATCGACGAGGCCCAGCAGTTGTGCGCCGGGAAGCCGCTCAAACCCATACCTGCGTCTGAATCGCTGGCGACCGGCCGGGCGGAGTTTGTGGTGGCCGTGCTGCCGCATGGTGGGTTTGAACGGGTCGGGACCAGCCTTTCGGCCCGCCCGTTGCCGATCAGGGAATTACGGGGGCCGCCGCGGCATCTGGTGCTGGGTATTTTGCGGATCTGAAAGGGGCCGGCTGGTCGCCGGATGGTTGGTCGTCTGGGTTCGGATGCGTCCGAACCGGTTTAAGCGTTTCATCCCCTTTTGCATCTTCATCCATGTCCCATTTCCTTACGTGTGAGTCGGGCATTCGCCCGGCAGCTCACCACCCCTGTTCGCTGTGCGATTCCCGCGCCGCCAAACTAATCGCCACCAAAGATCGTGATGGCCGGCCGTTACCCACCGTGCTGTGCTTGAACTGCGGTTTGGTGCGCACCGACCCGATGCCTTCGGCGGCCGAATTGGCCGACTACTATGCCCACCGCTATCGTCGCAGTTACAAAGGGGCTTGGCAGCCTGAACCCAAGCGGGTTTACCGGGCGGCCCGGGTGGCGGCGGATCGCTGGCGACGGCTCAAACCGCACCTTCTGGCGAGTCGGCGGGTGCTGGATGTCGGCGCCAGCAGCGGCGAATTTGTTTACTTGCTCCAGACCTGCGGCAAGCAGGCCGAGGGAATTGAGCCCAACGAAAATTATGCGCGCTGGGCTCGCGACCAGCTGGGCCTGCCCGTGCGCACCCTCGATTGGCACCGCGCGGTGTTCCCGGAGCGCAACTTCGAAGCCATCACGCTCTTTCATGTGCTTGAGCATCTGGCCAACCCCCGCGAGGCCCTGACCCGTCTGGCCGGCTGGCTGGATCACGATGGTGTCTTGGTGGTGGAGGTGCCGAATGTCGAATCTCCGGTTGGTTCGCCCAAACGTCGTTTCCACTACGCCCATCTGCACAATTTCAACCCGGCCAGCCTGCGGGAAACGGGCCGTTGCGCGGGGTTGACCGTCCGCCATGAGGAGATTTCACCGGACGGCGGAAATCTCACCGTGGTGTTTGCGCGACCCGCGGTGATTCAACCCGGCGTCAGCCCGGGTTTGCCGGGCAACGCCGAACGCGTGCTCCAGGCGCTGCAAGCCCGGGGAAACCTGAGTTATGCCCTCGCCGGTTCGACTTGGCGGCGCCTCGCCGCGAAGCTGGCCCGATCCTACGGAGAACGCCGCGCCTTGCGCCGGTGGCATGGACCCCGTGCTTTTCTTGAGGCGGTGGTGATCGAATCTGATTTCCAACTGGGGGCGGCGAAACTAAGGGACTCGACCACTTGATCTCATCGTTGCCCACCCGCCGCTTGCTCCTGCGACCGTTCTCCCCGGCTGACGCGGATTTTGTGATCGCGCTGGTGAATGATCCGTCCTGGTTGCGGTTCATCGGTGATCGCCAGGTGCATGACCGCGCCGGCGCCGAGGCCTACATCGCCCGCCTGAACCGGATGCACGCGGAGCATGGTCACGGCGCGCTTCTGATCGAATTGCGCGCCACCGGCGCGCCCGTGGGCCTGGCGGGACTGTTTCGTCGTCCGGGGCTCACGGTGCCGGACGTCGGTTTCGCCTTGCTCCCGGAGTATATCGGCTGCGGCTATGCCTTCGAGGCGGCGGACGCGGTGCTGCGCGATGCGCGGCCACGCCTGAATCTCTCCCAAGTCCTCGGGGTCACGGTGCCGGCAAACACGGCGTCGATTCGGGTGCTGGAGAAACTCGGCCTGCGGTATGCCCGCACCTTGCGTCAGCCCGGAAGCAGCGAGGACCTGAGCCTCTATCGCCGCACATGGGGCCGCAAAAAGCCCGCCGGGGTAGTCCACGGCGGGCGCTGAATGGGGATCGATTTGGGGCTCAGTTCGGCACCGGCAGATTGAATTCCTTGAGCAGTGCCGTGACCTTGCCCTGCACATCGGAAGCGGGATCGCCGGGGTGCAGACCGGAGAACCGCACGGTGCCGTCGGGGGCGATGATCGCGAGGTGCGGTATGCCGGTGACGCCGTAGTCGTCGTTGAAGACGTTTTGTTCGCTGAAAGCGACGTCCCACGTCATGTCGAATTTCTTGATGAAATCGGGCATCAGCGCCTGTTCCTTTGCCGGATCGTCTTTGGTGTCGATGGCCTTGGACTCGAGATTGGAGACGCGACCTTGCAGGCTGGTCACGCCGAGGAACGTGACGGGCGTGCCTTTGAAGTGGGCGACTTCCTCGCGAATGTTCGGGAACGAACGGATGCAAGGGCCGCACCACGTGGCCCAGAAATCGAGCACGACCACCTGACCCTTGAGGTCGGAGAGTTTGTCCAAGCCGTCACGGGTGGACCAGGTGAAATTGAGCTCCGGGGCGGGATTGCCGATCAGCGCGGCCTTGAGGGCTTCGGCGGCGGCGGCGCGCTCCAGGTAGGCGAGCGCCTTGTCCGCGGCTTTCGCGCCTTCGCTGTCCGGATAATTGGCCTGCAGGGCGAGGAGCTGTTCCTTGGCCTTGGCGTTGTCCTCGAGGATTTGCATGGTGAACGTCGCCTGCATGAAGGCGATCTTCACGATGTCCTCCGAAGTGTCGCCGGCGTATTTCGCGAGCAGGTCGTCAAAAGCCTTGGCCTCGGCGGAGAACTCGTCGCCACTTTCGGCGCCGGCGTTGAGCTTGGCTTTGATTTGCGCGACCAGCGCGTCGAGGTCCGCGGCAGCGGCAGATTGAGGGGCGGGGGCTTCGTCTTGGGCGAAAATTGCTCCGGCGGGAAGCAAGGTGATCAGAACGGCGAGGAAAATGCGTCGAATGGTCATGTTGAACAGGGGATAGGATTACGCCGAGCGAATGGAATTATTAGGCCCATTGTCGAAGTAATTGTGTGCGGACGTGAGAGCTGGTTCCGCCGGTGCCGGCTCAGCCGACAATCAGCCACGCGGTGTAGGCGGCATATCCCACGAACAACAGCAGTCCCTCCAGCCGGGAAATGCGGCCGTCGTTGTGCACCAAGGGCCAGAGCGTGAGCGGCACGACCGCGATCGTGATCAAGTCCGCCATGCGCAGGTCGGGCAGGGCGGTCGGGCTGATCAAGCCGGTGATGCCGAGAATGCCGAGCAGGTTGAATGTGCATGAGCCGACCACGTTGCCCACGGCCACGTCGGTTTCTCCGCGCAGGGTGGAGAGCAACGAGAGCGCGAGTTCGGGCAGGCTGGTGCCGACGGCCACGATGGTCAGACCGATGAGCAGTTCGCTCCAGCCCCAGGAACGCGCGAGCGACACGGCGGAATCCACCATCATGTCGGCGCCGATCAGAAGGAACGTGAGCCCGGCCACAATCAGCGCGATGCTTTGCCAGACGGACCGTGCCACCCGCGGTCCCGTGCTGTCGGCGGCGGCGCTTTCCTTGCGGGCATCGTGGACGAGGTGGATGGTGTAACCGATGACGATGGCGAGCAGCAACGCACCGTCCCACCGGCCCAAAGTGCGGTCGACCAGGAGCAACGGGGTCAACAAGGAGACGGCGATCAGCACCGGCACTTCACGCCGGACAACTTGCCGGCTGACGCCGAGCGGGCTGATCAAGGCGCATACCCCCAGTATCAACGCGATGTTGCAGACATTGGAGCCGACCACATTGCCCACCGCCAGCGATCCCGCTCCGCGGAGGCTCGCGCCGGCGCTGACCACCATTTCGGGCGCGCTCGTGCCGTAGGCCATGATGGTCAGGCCGACCACCAGCGGGGTGATCCCGAGCCGCAGGGCCAGGGCCACGCCGCCGCTGACCATCACGCGCGCGCCCAAAGTCAGAAACCCCAGCCCGACGGCAAGCAGCAGCCAAGTCATCATGAGTTGTGCGCCGGCGGCACGAGGCCGGAAGCAAATCGAAGGACGAAATTTTTCACAGCGTATAGGCAACGGGCCGCTCGGGACATGGCCAGTCCAACCTGATTACAAATCCGTTGAAAATTTCGCGGGGTGGCGGTCGCTGGCCTACGCAACAATACGCACACTTGATCCGGGCGCCGGACTTGCCGGACGATTTTGGTTTGTCCAACGTGGGCACAGTCATGCCCTGCTACGCCACGCGCAACCATGCCTTCGCTCCCGCCGTGACGTGGACACTCGATGGCGCTGAACTGCGCTGCGATGATGGCGGCGGACCACCGCGTCGCTATGCGCTCAAGGATGTTTGCGAAATGCGCTTGGAATTCTGTCCCACCCGCCCGGAGCGCAACCGCTACCGATGCCGATTGAGATTTGCCCGCGGCGGCACCGTCGAATTCTACAACCGCACGTATCGCGGCGTGTATGATTTTGCGGATACGAGTCCGGCCTACGTGGCGTTTGTGTCGGCGTTGCTGGCGGCTCTGCGCGAACACGCACCGGCGTGCCGCTACATCACAGGGACGGGCGCCGCGAATTACGCGCTGGGAGTGATTGGTTTCGTCGTGGCCTGCGGCGCGGTGCTGCTCGTCTTGCTCTTTGCGCTGACCAGCGGGCTCTGGTGGCTCGTGCTGGTGAAAGCCGCGATCATTGTCTTTTACCTGCCGACGGCATGGCGATGGTTGCGCCGTAATCGCGAGCGGGATTTCGACCCGCGAAATCCACCGTCAGACCTTCTTCCGCGGATATAAAAAAGCCCCGGTCGAATCGACCGGGGCTTTGCTTTTAAGGATTCAGCGAATGCTTACTTGGCGCTCGCGATCGCGGCCTGCGCGGCGGCGAGGCGTGCCACGGGCACGCGGTAGGGCGAGCAGGACACGTAGGCGAGGCCGATCTTGTGGCAGAACTTCACGGAGTCGGGATCACCGCCGTGTTCGCCGCAGATGCCGAGCTTGATGTCGGGGCGGGTCGAACGGCCTTTGGCGATGGCGATCTCCATGAGCTGACCGACGCCGGTCTGGTCGACGGAGGCGAACGGGTTCTTCTTCATGATCTCGGTCTCTTGGTAAGCGCCGAGGAAGGAACCGGAGTCGTCGCGCGACATGCCGAGCGTGGTCTGCGTGAGGTCGTTGGTGCCGAAGCTGAAGAACTGCGCGGTCTGCGCGATCTCATCCGCTGTGAGGGCGCCGCGGGGAACTTCGATCATAGTGCCGACTTGGTAGGCGATCTTGATCTTCTTTTCCTTCTGCACCTCGGCGGCGACTTCGTGAACGATGGCCACCTGCAGATCGAGCTCCTTCTTGAAGCCGACGAGCGGGATCATGATCTCGGGCTTGGCCTTGAGACCCTTCTTGTTCGCATCGGCGGCGGCCTCGAGGATCGCGCGCACTTGCATGCGGGTGATCTCGGGATACTTCACGCCGAGGCGGCAACCGCGGAAGCCGAGCATCGGGTTGAACTCATGCAGCTCATGCACGCGGCTCATGATCTTCTCCACCGGCACGCCCAGTTTCTTGGCGAGGTCGAGCTGCTGCTCCTTGGAGTGGGGCAGGAACTCGTGCAGCGGGGGATCGAGCAGACGGATGGTCGCGGGGAAGCCCTTCAGCGCCTTGAAGATGCCGAAGAAATCGGCGCGCTGGTAAGGGAGGAGCTTGGCGAGCGCCTTCTCGCGATCATCAACGTTGCCGGCGAGAATCATCTCGCGCATGGCGTCGATGCGGTCGCCTTCGAAGAACATGTGCTCGGTGCGGGTGAGGCCGATGCCCTCGGCGCCGAACGCGATCGCCTGGGCGGTCTGCTCGGGCGTGTCGGCGTTGGTGCGGACCTTGAGGACGGTGGCCTTTTTGCACCAGTTCATCAACTGGACGTAGTTTTTGAACTTCTCGGTCTTCTGCGCGATCTTCTTGCCGTTGATCAGGCCGTCGATGATTTCGGACGGCGCGGTCGGGATCTGGCCGGCGTAGACGGCGCCGGTGGTGCCGTCGATCGAGAGGAAGTCACCCTCGGCGAAGGTCTGGCCCTGCACGGTGGCGACGCGCTTGTCGTAATCGATGTGGATGTCGGAGGCGCCGCAAACGCAGACCTTGCCCATCTGGCGGGCAACGAGGGCGGCGTGGGACGACACACCACCGCGGGCGGTGAGAATACCGTCGGCGGCGATCATGCCGCGAAGGTCTTCCGGCGAGGTCTCGACGCGGACGAGGAGCACCTTCTCGCCCTTGTCGGCGGCGGTGACGGCGCGGTCGGCGTTGAAGTAGATTTTGCCGGCGGCGGCGCCGGGACCGGCGGGCAGGCCGGTGGCGATGGCCTTGGCCTTCTTGATCTCGTTGAGATCGAAGATGGGGGCGAGCAACTGTTCGAGCTGGTCGGCCGGATTGCGCATCACGGCGGTTTTCCAATCGATCAGGCGTTCCTTGACCATGTCGGCGGCGAACTTGAGCGCGGCGGCGGCGGTGCGCTTGCCGTTGCGGGTCTGGAGCATGAACAGCTTGCCGTCCTGAATGGTGAACTCGACGTCCTGCACGTCCTTGAAGTGCTTCTCCAGGATTTTGCGGACCTTGAGGAGCTCGGCGTAGGACTTGGGCATCACGTCCTTGAGCTTGAGCACGGGCTCGGGCGTGCGGACGCCGGCGACGACGTCCTCACCCTGAGCGTTGACGAGGAACTCGCCGTAGAACTCGTTCTCGCCGTTGGCGGGATTGCGGGTGAAGGCCACGCCGGAACCGGAGGTTTCGCCGGTGTTGCCGAAGACCATCGCCTGCACGTTGACGGCGGTGCCCCACTCGGAGGGAATGTTGTATTTGCGGCGATAGACGATCGCGCGGTCGTTCATCCACGAGCCGAACACGGCGCCGGCGGCGCCGCGAAGCTGATCCCACGGATCGTTCGGGAAACTCTGGCCGGTGCGATTCTTGACGAGCGTCTTGAAGCGCTTGACGAGCTCGGCCTGATCCTCGGCGGTGAGCTCGGAGTCGATGATGTCCTTGTGGTAGACCTCATGCTTGTATTCGTGGATCACGGTCTCGAACGGCTCGTGATCTTCGTCGGGGCGCTTTTGCACGCCGAGGACGACGTCGCCATACATCTGGATGAAGCGGCGGTAGCAGTCCCACGCGAAACGCGGGTTGTTGGTGGCTTTCGCGAGCGACTCGACGGTGTCGTCGTTAAGGCCGAGATTGAGAATCGTGTCCATCATGCCCGGCATGGAGTCGCGGGCGCCGGAGCGGACGGCGACGAGGAGGGGGAAGCCCTTCGAATCGCCGAACTTGTAGCCCATGACCTTTTCCATGTTGGCGATGCCGGCTTCCATCTGGCCCTGCAGCTCCTTCGGGTAGGTCTTCTTGTGGTCGTAGTAATACGTGCAGACCTCGGTGGTGATCGTGAAACCGGCGGGCACGGGCAGGCCGATGCGGGTCATTTCCGCGAGGTTGGCGCCCTTGCCGCCGAGGAGGGCCTTCATCGTGCCGTTGCCGTCGGCCTTGCCGGCGCCCCACGTGTAAACGTATTTCGGCGCCTTGCCGGCGGATTTCTTGGCGGACTTGGCCGCGGTTTTTTTAGCTTTGGTTTTTGATGCCATGGATGGGATTTGCGTTGTAAGAATGACGGATGCGCGCAGGCGCAAAGGGTCATGGAACTAGCGAGTCCGGCCCGGCACTGTCAACGGTGGAGGCGTCATATGCCGCGGTCGGGCGGTTTCGCGGCCCGGAACCCGCCACAAATCGCACAACGCGCTTCCGTTTTTGAGGAAATGGCGCAGCATGGCCCGTTCGATCCACCTTGAACGACCACGACGACATCTTTGCCGACGAAGCCGCGACCGGCGCGCAGACCCCGCTGCGCGACAAGCCGATGGGGTTTTTCGACCACTTGGAGGACCTGCGCTGGACCCTGATCAAGTGCGTGGGCGTGTTCCTGGTGTTTGCGGTGCTGATCGGCATCTTCCTGCGCGAGTTCAATGATGTGCTGCTCTGGCCGCTGCACGCGGTGCAGGCGGAAAAGGGCACCCTGCAGATCGATCTGGGCACGACCTCGATCATGGAAACCTTCACGGTCATCATGCAGATGTGCTTCATGGGCGGTTTCGTGCTGTCGGCGCCGTTCATCCTGCTGTTCATCGGCCAGTTTGTTTCCCCGGCGCTGACGGAGAAGGAGCTCAAGGTCGTGCTGCCGTTGTGCATTGCGGCCATGCTGCTGTTCATCGGCGGGGCGTTGTTCAGCTACGGTTTGCTTGTGCCGAGCACGCTGCGCGTTTCCGTCGAGCTGAACGAATACTTCGGCTTCGTCATGCGGTGGACGCCGGGCAGCTATTACAGCCTGCTGATGTGGCTCGTGCTCGGAGTGGGCGCGTCCTTCGAATTTCCGCTGCTCATCGTGCTGCTCGTTTACATGGGCATCATGACCACGGCCACGCTGACCAAATACCGCCGGCATGCGATCGTGGGCATTTTCGTGATTGCCGCGATCGTCACGCCGACACCGGACCCGATCACGCAGACGATTTTTGCCGCGCCGCTCTACTTGTTGTTCGAACTGGCCGTGATCGTCAGCCGCCGGGTCGAGCGCAAGCGCGCGCTGCGTTTAGAAGCGTGATGATCACTCGCCGCCGGTGATCCGCAGGTGGCGGATCACGAGGTGGCTCTTGACCGTGCGAAACCCGAAATGACCTTCGGTCAGCGGGGTCAGATCGTCGTGGACCAGAATGAGTTCGCCGTCGCGCCAGTATTCCGCGCGACCGTCGCGGGCGACGAGTCGGATGTGATACGTGCGGTTGGGTTCGAGCAGGTGCGGCGCGTCGGTCAGATCGTGTTCGGGCAACAGCGGCCGCGCCCCGGTGCCGTCGTAGCGGCGAAAGCGGGTCGTCGAGTTGCGGTTGCCGCCGTAACCGACGTAGTAGGTGGCGAGGGTATCGTAGTCGGCAAAGAGTCCGGTGCGTTGGCCGGTCGACGCGAGCAAACCTTCCGGGGATTGTGGAGCCTGCGCCATCCAGAAGCAGTTCAGATCGGACAGGCGGTCAAACGGGCCGCCGGCCATGACGACGGTGGCCTCGTAGGAAATCTCAACGGGCGCGGTCAGTTTCTCGCGCAACCACACCGTGCAACCGCCGACATCCTGGATGACGAGCGCGCCATCCTCCGCAAACACGCGACCGCCGGGCATTTGTTCGACCAAAAAATCCTTCAGGTCTGCGGTAAAGGGAATGCTGCGGGTTTTGCCTTGGGTCATGCCGACCAGCACAAGGCAAATGAACGTGAGCGCAAAACGTTTCATGGTTTCAAATCAGTTGGCTGAGTTTGGTCGCCGCCGGGGCGAGCGGGACGAGGTCGGAGAGGGTGACGGGCCGGTTGTCGCGAATCGAATCACGCGCGGCGATGCCGACAAGAATCGAGGCGGCGCCTTGTTCATGTCCGGCAAACCGCCCCCATGGATCCGTGGCCGGGGCGTCGGGTGAAAAAAATGAATGCGTCAGAATATCGTCCGCGCCGCCGTGTGCGCCGGTGGCCGGGGGCAGGGGCACGAGGTAACTCGGTTTGAAGTGGGGAAACACCCGGATGCTTTCGCCCTCGGCCTCGGCGCCGGGCTTGTCCTCGATCTTGAAGTCTCCGGGACTTACGGCGCGGTTCATGTGCGTGCCGATGAATTCCTGGTATTCGATGCGGCCGCGGTCGCCGTTGAAGGAGACGCGCATGCCCTCGCGCGGACTGTAGGCCGTGAGCGCATAGGTGAGCACCTCGCCGGTGCGATAACGAACGTTGAGCGACATCTGGTCGTAGATGTCGATGTCGTCGCGAAACACATTGCGATCGCGCAGATAGCCCGAGTCGGCCTCGGCGTCCCGGTAGAGCCCGCGGAACGATTCGCTTTCGTCCAGATCGAGTCGGAAGGGATCGTCCTTGGCCCGCGGCTCGCCGGTGTAGCGCGGATAGGCGGCGAGGTGACCGTCCCCGCGTGCCTCGGCGTTCTGCCGGCCGTAAAACGCGAGGTCGCCATAGGCAAAGACCTGCGCGGGAATCGCGTCGAGCCACCAGTTGACCAGATCGAAATGATGCGTGCTCTTGTGCACGAGCAGCGTGCCGGATTCCGCGGCGTGCGCGTGCCAGCGGCGGAAATAATCGGCGCCATGATTCGTATCGAGCAGGTATTCAAGATTCACCGCGTGCACGCGGCCGATGACGCCGGTGGCGAGGAGCTCTTTCACCTTGGTGCGGAACGGGCCCCAGCGGTAATTGAAGGCCACGCGCACGCGGCGACCACTGGCACGTTGGGCTTCGAGAATCGCGCGACATTTGGCCGCGTCGATCGTCAGGGGCTTTTCAGTGATCACATCGCACCCCGCGTGCAATGCGCGGATGATGTAGTCGTGGTGGGTGCTGTCCTTCGAGCAGACGAAAACGATGTCGGGCTTCGTCTCGCGCAGGAGCGCGTCGAACTGGTCGGCCGGATAGGCCGGCACCGCGCCATAATTCCAGGCACCGGCCAGCTTGCGGTTGTAATACGCCATGCGGGTCGGACTCAGGTCGCAGAGCGCGACGAGCGCGTTGTGCTCACGATACCGGGTGACCAACGGCTCGATGAAGCTGATGGCGCGACCACCGGTGCCGACAAAGGCGAAACGTGTTTTGGGCATGATTTAGTTGCCGCGCGGGCGCTGATCGCTGCGCAGCGGGCTGGCTGAGAGGTTGAAGGTGGCGGGATCGTCCGGCTGCGCCGGATCGAACCCGGAGAAATCGTCGGCGAGGGCGTCGGCCAGCCGCAACCCGGCGTCGCGGATGCCTTGGGCGACGCACTGCGCGAGCGCGTAGGCGCCGTAGTTGTTGTGATGGGTGGCGTCTTTGCCGCCGGCGGCAAACGCGAGTGGGGCGCGCGCCGGACCGAGCGCTTCGTAAAGCGTCGTGCTCATGCGATCGAGATCGATCAGCGCGACGTGCTGCTCGGCGGCGATTGCGCGGACGGCCGACGGATAATCGCCGTGCGTGTTGGTGATTTTGCCGTGTTCGTCAAAAGTGCGGCGCTGCATCGAGGTCACGAGCACGGGCGTGGCGTCGCGCAACCGCACCTCGGCAATGAAGGCGCGCAGGTAGGCTGGGTAGGTGGAATGCGCTGCGACGTAGGTTTGCGGCCACTGCATTTTCTGATCGTTGTGGCCGAATTGGATAAAGACGTAGTCGCCGGGCCGCAGCTGACCCAGCACCTTGGCGAGGCGGAGGCCGGTGATGAACGATTTCATCGTCTCGCCGGATTCGGCGTGATTGGCGACGGCGACGCCGGGCAGGAAACGCGGCAACATCTGCCCCCAACTCGCGCCGTCCTCCCAGCGCTGATCGGTCACCGTGGAATCACCGAGCAGAAAGACCGTGGGCAAAGCAACCGGCATGACGGAGATGTGCTGCACGACCGGCCAGCGCCCGTTGATTTCGAGCGTGAGCTTGTCGTCCCACGTGAACGAACCGACCTCGCGTTCATTGATCAGCACGGCGGTGCCGCCCGGGGCATTCTTTTCCGGTGGCGGAATGTTCGTATTACGAACATTCACCAGGAAACTGCGGATGATGGTTTCGCCGGGCGGGGTGGCGATGGATTCGAGCATCAGCCGGCGTGACTCGGCCTTGATCGTGGTGTCACCGGCTTCTTCGCCGCCGAGCGTGATCGTGACGCGATAATTTCCTTCGGGGACTTTGATCGAATACAGAAACGGCGCGCCCGGCAGGTGTGATTCGGTCCCGAGTTCATACCCGTAGCCGCGTTCGTCGGAGTAAGGGACGCGTCCTTGTTCTGCGGTCGGCTCAACGCCGCGCGGCCACGGTTCGAGTATCGTCGCGGGCGACAGGTTGAGGGTCGCAACGAACAGCAGGATGAACGCAAACAGCTTCATGGGGCGGGGAGGCATGAACCCTGCGTCAGAAATCAACGCTTCGCCAACTTCAACTGATCAGACAGTGGGATTCCAAGGTAGGGACGGTTGTCCTCAACCGTCCTCGACAATGGAATGTGCCGAACCGGACGGTTGGGGACAACCGCCCCTACCTTCACAATGCCAGCACGACCACCGATTTTGCGGGCAGGGTGACCGTGAGCGTGTCGCCGCCTAGCTTCGCGCCATCGAAGGATTGGGGCGCGATGGCGGCGGTGGCGTCGAAGGTGTTGCGGGCGTTCATCGTGTCGGCGGTCAGCACGCGGCCGGAAACCGACTTGGCGGCGTGACCGGCGATTGTGGTCGTGATCGTGATGGCCTCGTGTGGATGCGTGTTGACGAGCGAGAGGTGGACCTGGCCGGCCTGATTGCGCGAGGCGGAGGCACTGACCGCCGGGATGTGTTTCCCGTCGAACGCATAGTCGGGGGTGATCAGGTCGGTGCGCAGAACGGTGGCGTCGTGGTGCACCTTGAACATCTCGAACACGTGATAGGTCGGCGTGAGCAGCATCTTCGCGCCGTCGGTCAGGACCATCGCCTGCAGCACGTTGACGGTCTGCGCGATGTTGGCCATGGCGACGCGGTCGGCATGCGCGTGGAAAATGTGGAAGTTGAGGCCGGCGACGATCGCATCGCGCAGCGTGTTCTGCTGGTAGAGGAAGCCGGGATTGGTGCCGGGCTCGACGTTATACCACGTGCCCCATTCGTCCACGATCAGGCCCACCTTCTTTTGCGGATCATATTTGTCCATGATCGCGCCGTGCTTCGTGAGCAGTTCCTCCATGCGGAGGGTTTTTTGCAGCGTGGTGAACCATTCGTCCTCGGCGAACTCGGTGGCGGAGCCCTTGTTGAACCAATCGTCCTTGGGCAGGGTGTAGTAGTGCAGCGACAGGCCGTTCATCAACGGCGTGGCCTCGCGCATCATCACCTCGGTCCAGTGGTAATCAAAGGCGTTGGCGCCGCAACCGATGCGGTAGACGGGCAGGTCGCGCTGATAATTTTTAACGAAGGTGTTATAGCGGCGGTATTGATCGGCGTAGTATTCGGCGCGCATGTTGCCGCCGCAGCCCCAGCTCTCGTTGCCGACGCCGAAGTATTTGACCTTCCACGCGGCGTCGCGGCCGTTGGCACGGCGAAGATTGGCCATCGGGGATTGCGCATCGGAGGTGAGATACTCGACCCACTCCATCATTTCCTGCACGGAACCGCTGCCGACATTGCCGCAAATGTAGGCTTCGCAGCCGAGCTGTTCGACGAGGTCCATGAACTCGTGCGTGCCGAAGTGGTTGTTTTCGACGACCGCGCCCCAGTGGGTGTTGATCATCGACGGGCGGTTTTCACGCGGCCCGATACCGTCCTTCCAATGATACTCGTCGGCGAAGCAGCCGCCCGGCCAGCGCAGCACGGGGATGTTGAGGTGCTTCAGCGCGGCGAGCACGTCGTGGCGGATGCCGCGCGTGTTGGGAATCGGCGAATCGGGGCCGACCCACAGGCCTTCGTAAATGCAGCGACCGAGATGCTCGGCGAAGTGACCGTAGATGTTGCGATTGATGACGGGGCCGGATTGATCGGCGCGCAGGGCGAGCGTGGCGGTGGGCATGGGGAGGAAAGAAGGGGAGGGTTTGCGGGTTGAGGATTGAAAGCAAGGCGGGCGAAGCGAACCGGCGGGGTGACTTCGCCCGGACAGTGGGGGACTCAATTCGGTTGATGATCGCCCCGCGTGAGCAGACCGCGATCCCGCAGCCATTCGGCGGCGCGCTGCGGCCAGTCGGACGCCGTGCCATTGCCGAGGTTCATGCCCATGCCGTGCGCACCGCGTTCAAACAGATACATCTCGGCGGGCACGCCGGCGCGGGTGAGCGCCTCATAAAACACGAGGCTGTTGCCCACCGGCACGGAGGTGTCCGCCTGGGTGTGAATCAGCAGGGTTGGCGGCGTGCTGGCAGTCACGCGGTTCTCCAGCGAGAAGGCTTTGCGCTGCGCTGCGGTCGCGTCAGGTCCGAGCAAGGCTTCACGCGAACCGGCATGCACCCATGGCTCTTCCATCGTGATGACGGGATAGAGCAGAATCAGGAAATCCGGGCGCGCACTGATGGCGTCGAGTTGCGCGCCGGTGCGTCCGGCCGCATCATCAAACAACGTGCCGGCGCTGGCGGCGAGATGGCCGCCGGCCGAGCTGCCGATGACGCCGATGCGATCGGGGGCGATACCGAACTCATTTGCGCGGGAACGCACCAGGCGGATCGCGCGCAGGACGTCCTGCAACGGCGCGGGATGGCCGAAATCATGCAGGCGGCTTTTCAAAATGAAGGCGGTGACACCATGATGGCTGAGCCACTGGGCGTAGGCCACGCCTTCACGGGCGTTGGAGAGAAACCGGTAGCCGCCGCCCGGGCAGACGATCACGGCGGTGCCGTTGGCGCGATCGATGTTTGGCGCCACGACGGTGAGGGTCGGTGCGGACACATGGGCGATCCGCCCATCGGCTTCGATACGCTCGGCGGGAATCGATTTGGCGCCGGGGACACCCTCGGGCCAAAGGGGAATGACGCGTTCGTGCGCGGAAGCAGCGAGAGGCATAAGCAGGGAAAGCAGGGCGAATGTGATGCAACGTTTCATGGGACAAGGCCAGAGTGAAGCGAATGATGAATCAATCTTCCCCGTCGTTTGCGGGCAAGGCGCAGACGAATACGGGAAAGGTCATCACGGCAAAAAATGGACTGAATCGAAGGGTCATGGGGCGGGTGGGGCGGGGTTGATGAACTCGACGCGGTCACCTTTGCCGGGGTGGCGACAGATAGTCAGCGGCGGCGCGGCTCGGACTGTCAAAAGGACGGCCGTATCGAAAAAGCCGGCGGTTGAACGCAGAGGGATGAGCGCCGGTGCGGTCATCGCACTCAGGCCAACCCCCAGTTTCCCCCTTTCGAATCCACCCAACGTTTCAGGCGTTTGATCCCGGCGATCCCGCCAGGTCCCGCGCCTCAACCCATTTTCATTCTCCATGAGCAACCCTCTCCCCGCGCCGCGCGTCGCCTTGATTGGCGTGTCCGGCTACGGCCGGATTCACCTTCAGTTGATTCGCGAATGTCTGGCGCGCGCCGAAATCACCTTGGTCGCGGTGGTCGTCATCAATCCCCACGAGGAGGCCGCCGCGGTGGCCGAACTCAAAGGACGGGGTTGTCGCATTTACGACGATTACCAGCAGATGCTCGCCGCCGAGCACGGACAGATCGACTTGTGCATGATCCCCACCGGCATCCACTGGCACGCCGAGATGAGCATCGCGGCGCTCAAGGCCGGTGCCAATGTGCTGGTGGAGAAGCCCCTGGCGGCCTCGCTCGCGGATGCCGCGGCGATTGCGCAGGCCGAACAGGCGAGCGGACGTTTCGTTGCCGTGGGCTTTCAGGATTACTACGAATCGGCCACGCAGTGGCTGAAATCGAAGGTGCATGGCGGCGCCATCGGTGAGTTGCAGGAGGTGCGTTTTCTCGGCATCTGGCCCCGCCCCCGCAGCTATTATCTGCGCAACGATTGGGCCGGCCGGCTCAATGCCGGCGGCAAGCCGGTGCTTGATTCGCCGCTGAACAATGCCTTCGCCCATTTTGTCATGCTCGCGCTCTATTTTGCCGGCGCCGCGCGTGATGCGGCCGGCGGCCCAATTGCCATCGAAGGCGCGGAGTTGCGCCGCGCGCATGATATCGAAAGCTTCGATACAGCGGTGGTGCGCGCGCGCGCCGGCGGCGTGAAGTTATGGTTTGGCGTCAGCCACGCCTGCCGCCCGCAGTTTGAACCCGAGATCACGTTGATCGGCAGTCATGGTCGCGCGTCCTGGCACTATGAACGCGAGGTGCGCATCGGTGAAGGCGAGCGTCGCGCCATGGCCGACATCACCGGTGCGCGCCGCGAAATGATGGCCGCCGTGCTTTCGCGGGTCCACGACACGCAAGTGCGCGTTTGTTCACCCCGGATCGCCGTCCGGCACACGGAGCTGATCATCGATCTGCATGCGCGGTTTCCAATCGTGCCCTTTGCGGCCGGGGAAATTGACTGGACCGAAGCGAGTGCTTCGCCGGCGGCCATTCCGATCGTGTGCGGTTTGGAACCGGCCTTGCACCGTGCCTACACGGAATCCTCGAGTTTGGCCGGGGTGGGTTGCGGTCAGAACGTCTGACTTGTTCCGGTAATCATGACTCGCTGCCGCCCAGTTCATTTTTCCCCGTATCCGCCTATGTGTCACAGCGTGACCTTTCCCGCGGTGACAGTCGTCAACCTCCCGGTTCCTTTGAATTTTACCGTCAGCTGCGGACAGTCAGAATCGGACTGTCTGACCGGCGGTCAGATTGAGTGAATATTCTCCTCACGCCTTACCTGTGCGCACAGTTCTCCGCCCGTTACCCGCAACCCCCCAACCCCAGCTCTGAAAGATCCCTCCGTTTCGACGTGGCCATGGTCACGTTTGTTTCCCCAGTTTTAACCCCCCGACCCTAACGTCTCATGACCCCATACCTGTCCATTGACACCATTCGAGGCCGCGCGGCCTTTTCGCTATTGGTTCTGATGTGCGCGGTCCGGTTGCCTGCCCAGCAGGTGGCGGATCCCGACGCCGTGGAGCCGGTCGATCCTGACAAAGAGGAAGTCGTCAAGTTGTCGCCCTTCAGCGTCACCACGACGAAAGACAGCGGTTACTTTGCGGCCAACACCCTGGCCGGCAGCCGCATGAACACGAACATCGCCGACCTCGGTTCGTCCATCTCGGTCATCACGAAGCAACAGTTCGAAGATACGGCCTCGACCGACATCAACGACATCTTCCGCTACGAGGTGAACACCGAAGGGTCGCTCACCTACACGCAAAGCACCTTGAGCATGCGCGGTGACGGTGTGCTCGACACGAATGCGGGCGGCACGCGCGGCAATGCCGTGGAATCCTACACGAATGCGGGCGCCAATCGCGTGCGCGGTCTTGGCTCGCCCAGCTCGGCGATCAATTACTATCCGTCGATCGGTTCGGTGCCATTCGATGCTTACAACACCCAGACGGTGGAAATCAGCCGCGGCCCGAACTCGATGCTGTTCGGTCTCGGCAGCCCGGCCGGTATCGTCAATCAGAGCACGGCCCAGGCGCAGTTGAACCAGCGTTCGGCCCAAGTGCAGCTTCGCACCGACCAATACGGTTCCTTCCGCACGAGCTTCAACTTCAACCAGGGCCTGATCGACGACAAACTCGCGATCTACGGCGCCGCGGTTTACGACGACCGTCGTTTTGATCGCGAGCCCGCCTACGACAAGACGGACCGCTTCTACGGCGCCATCACTTACAAGCCGTTCGAGAAGACGACCATTCGTTTCAACGCCGAGCGTTATAACAACGAGAACCGCCGCCCGAACACCCTGACGCCGCGCGATTACGTGACGGAGTGGAACCAGGCCGGCCGTCCTTACTACGATCCGAACACCAAGATGGTCTACAGCTTGGATACCGGTGCGGTCCTCAGCATGATTGTGGACAACGCCAGCTCGCCCTACGCGAATGAGCTGCGCGCCTTCATTGAATCGCGCCCCGGCTTCGACGCCTCGAAGTGGAATTCAGCCAAGACGCAATACAACGGCTACAATATCTTCGGCTTCCAGAACGCTCCGACCGGCTGGGTCGCCGGCACGCCTTCGCCCAATATCCTTTACGTCCCGGGAATCGGGGGGATTTCCAGCCAGGCCCGCAGCGTCATGCAAATCGCCAACGGCGGCTTGGTGAACTGGTATCAGCCCACCTACGGTTACCGCTACAACACCGCGTTTGGCAACGGCTCCAATCCTGCCGCCAATCCCGCTGCTTATCCGGCCACCGGCGCGATCTACGCCAATCCGACTTGGGCCGATTACTACACCCGTCCGGTCATGAGCTCGCAGGGCTGGACCGGCACGGGCAACGGCATCATCGGCGGCAACGCCGGTTACAAATATCCGGGCGTGACCGACTCGTCCATCTACGATTGGCGCAAGGTGAACATCAATTCGATGAACTTCGGTTCGGCCGAGAACACCAACTTCAACTTGGAGTTTGAGCAAGAGCTGCCCTACGACCTCTTCTTCAACGCCGGTTGGTTCCGTCAGGATTACTCGCAGCGCACCAATTACACCGTGGCGCAGCTCAACGTCGCCACACTCTACGTCGACACCAACCTCAACCTGCCGGACGGCACGCCCAATCCTTACTTCGGCCTGCCTTACGTTTATGACCAGGATCCGGACAGCTACACGATGGACGAGGTGGACGACCATTATCGCGCCATGCTCGCGTGGACGCCTGACTTCACCCAGAAGGACGGTTGGATGAAATGGCTGGGCCGTCACCAGATCCTCGGCCTGTGGTCGAAGGATGAATACCTGACCACGACCGCCCGTCAGCGTTTGCACTACATTGCTGCAGATTCCGGAGCCGCGACCTATCGCTACCTGCGCAATCCCAACAACAACGCCGACGGTTCGCCGACGGGCTGGAACATGAACACCACCTCGTTGATCCGCCAATACTACCTTGGCGCGCCGGGTGATGCTTATGGTCGCGTCAGCCGTGACGCCGGCACTTGGGATTACCTGACCTACGCCGGCAACATCAACGCCTACGACTATGACTCCAGCAGCTTCCAGGATCTGGGCGTCACCACCCAGTTCATCGACTTCGATGCCGGCACCGGCCGCAACCAACGCTTGGTCGACTCCGTCAGCTGGGGCATCACCAGTCACTTCTGGGAAGATCGTTTGATCACCACGTTCGGCTGGCGCGAAGACACCTACAAGGCCCGCGTGACCAACACCGGTCTCGGCGCGGTGACCGATGCGAATGGCAACGTCATTCAATCCGCGATCACCAACCCGCAGAAGTGGGTCAACGGTCAGTTCCAACGCGACTTCCTCTTCAATCGCTGGGGTCCGTATAGCGAGCTGAAGGGCCGCACCCGCACCATGGGCGGCGTTCTCCGTCCGTTCCAAGGCTGGAACACCATCGAGCGCAACGCCAACGACGGCTCCCTCGTCTGGCAGTTCATTCGCGGCTTCGGTGTCAGCTACAACGAGTCCGACAACTTCAATCCGCCCTCCAATGCGCTGGGTGACTTCTACGGCAACCAGCTGCCCAAGCCCACCGGCGAAGGCAAGGACTTCGGCATTCAGTTCTCGCTGCTCGACAACAAGCTCTTCGGTCGCGTGACCTGGTTCAAGGCGTCGAACCTCAATGAGAACATTGCCGCACCGCTCGTGTTCGGCCGTCTCTCCAGCAACTTCGACACGACGCTCTTCCAAAACTGGGCCCGCACCATCGCCATGATCAACATGGGGATGGATCCGACGGCCGATGGCTTCGGCACCAATCTCAGCACGACCCAGGAACAGGCCGTGCAGGATGCCGCCGCGCAGATCTGGAAGCTGCCTTACACCTACTACGGCTCCCTGCCGTATTCGTTGGGCGCGACCCGCAACGCGGAAGCGGAGGGCATCGAGGCCGAGATCAACTTCAATCCCAACAAGCATTGGACCATGAAGTTCACCTTCGGCAAACAGGACACCAAGTATGCCAGCGTGGTTAAGGAATTCCTGCCCTGGGAAGCCGACCGCATGGCCGTCTGGAATGCCGCCAAGGCCGCCGACTACCTGCTCCCGCAATACCAAGGCCTGGCCACCTACACCACGTCGGGTGGTCGCGAGGTGAATCTCACCAACTTCATGACTTCCTACGGCTTCAATTCGAACGTGTTCCCGGAAGTCTCCACCTCGTTCGCCAATCCGCAGGCCTATTATGGTGCGATCGTCACGCCGCAGCTCGCGCTTGACCGCGACTTGCAAGGCCAGTCCGTCCAAGGTCAGCGCAAATACCGCTGGTCCTTCCTGACCAGCTACAACTTCACCGAAGGTCTGCTCAAGGGCGTGACCGTCGGTGGCAGCCAGCGCTGGGAAGACAAGGCCGTCATCGGTTACTACGGCAAGGCTTCCGGTATCAACACCTACGGCGGGCAGCCCGTCCTCGATTATTCGGATGTCACCCGTCCGATCTTCGACGATGCCAATTACTACACCGATCTGTGGGTTTCGTATCGCACCAAGATCCTCAACGACAAGGTGGGCATGAAGCTGCAGCTCAACATCAACAACGTGTTCGAAAGCGGCGGTCTGCGTCCGGTCGGCGTCAACTTTGACGGCTCGCCCTATGCCTTCCGCATCATCGATCCGCGTCAGTATGTGCTGACCGCCACCTTTGACTTCTAAGCTGGTAGCCTGAATCGTTCTGGTTAGCTCCACGGCCCTCACCCCAAGGAGGGCCGTGTTCATTTTTAACCCCCAATAATCCCATGCGTCTCGGCAGTCTTCACCTCGTCGATTTCCTGGTCATTCTCGGCTATCTCGCCGTGGTCATTTACATCGGCCGCCGCGCCGCCGCCGCCGCAAAGAGCGAGGAGGGCTACTTCCTCGCCGGGCGCAAACTGGGCAAACTCTATCAGTTCTTCCTGAACTTCGGCAACGCGACCGACGCCAACGGCGCGGTCAGCACGGCCTCGCTCGTTTACCAAAAGGGCGCGTCCGGCGTGTGGCTCTCGCTGCAGACGCTGTTCATGAATCCCTACTACTGGTTCATGAACCCGTGGTTTCGCCGCGTGCGTCTCGTCACGGTGGCGGACTTGTTTGAGGATCGCTTCGGCACGCGCAGTCTCGCGCGGTTCTACGCGGTCTTCCAGATCGTCGCGACCGTCATCGTGATCATCGGCTTCGGCAACCTCGTCGGCTACAAGGTCACATCCTCGCTGCTGGTGAAACCCGAGGTGCAATGGACCGCGGACGAACGCGCCTCGGTTGAGGGTTACCGCAACTTGCGCGCCCTGGAAGCCGGTGCCGCGGCCGGAACCTTGTCCGCCGTGGAAGAGTCGCGCCTCGACACACTGCGCGAACAGAACAAGCGCGGCGAACTCCGCAGCTTCATCTCGTGGCTCGACAGTCCGACCGGCAAGTGGACCTACTACCTTCTCTATTCGCTCGTCGTCGGCGCCTACATCGTGATGGGCGGACTTGAGGCCGCCGCGATCAACGAGGCGTTTCAAGGCGTTCTCATCGTCATCTTCTCGGCCATCCTGATTCCCTTCGGCCTCGCGGCCATCGGCGGTTGGAGCGCGCTCGCGGAACGCGTCCCGCCCGACATGTTCAACCTGCTCGGCGGGGGAGGCGCCTCGAGTATCGGCGGCTGGGAACTCTTCGGCATCTTCCTCATCTCCATCGTCCAGATCCATGGCATTATCGGCAACATGAGCGTGTCCGGCTCGGCCCGGAACGAATACGCCGCGCGTTTCGGCGCCGTCTCCGGCACCTACGCCAAGCGCATCATGATCATCCTCTGGGCGTTTTGCGGTTTGATCGCCATCGCGCTCTACCAGGGCGCCGACCGCCTGTCCGATCCCGATTCGGCGTGGGGCACCATGGCGCTGCAATTGCTCAAGCCCGGTTTTCTCGGCCTGATGATGGCGGGCCTGCTCGCGGCCAACATGTCCACCATTGCCTCGCAGACCATGGCGGTCAGCGCGCTCTTCACGCGCAACGTCTACGGTTACCTCTTTCCCCACGCCACGCCCGCGCAGATGGTGCGCACGGGGCGCTGGGCGATCGTCGTGATTCTCGCCATCGGTGTCTATGCCGCGGCCAACATGAGCGACGTCTATGCGGTCGTGCAGTTGCTGCTCACGGTCAACGTGCCGTTCGGCGCCGCCGTCATGCTGATCTTCTTCTGGCGCAAGCTCACCGCGACGGCGGTGTGGGCCACCGTCGTGATTTCCGCGCTGTTCAATATCATCACGCCTTCGCTGATCGCGCCCAACTTGGATGCGGTCACCCGCAATGCCGTGCTGACCCAGCAGGTCGATTTCAACGGCCGGCCCGTGCCGGTGTTCTTCGACACGGTCGTGCGCGAGGATCTCAGCGATCCCGCCTCGCCGTTTGTCGGCCAGAAGCGGCTCCATCTCGAACTCGTCGTGCTCGACAAGCTCGGGCTCGACGTCGCCGCGTTGTCGCCCTCGGGTCGCAACGCCGCGCGCTTCATTTACGACGGCCTGTTCCCGTTCATCGTTTTGTTTGCCGTCAGCTTGTTCACCCGTGTGCCGGATCGTCGTCGCACGGATCTGTTCTTCGGCAAAATGAAGACGCCCGTCGGCGCGACGCCCGAACTCGAGGAAGCCGCCATGGCCGAGACCGCCCGCACGCCCCATCGCTTCGATGAAACGAAGCTGCTCGGCGCCGGTTCCAACTGGGAATTTACCAAGTGGAACAAGGTCGATGCCATCGGCTTCATCGCCTGTCTCGGTGTGTCCTTCGCCATCCTCGCCGCGTTCTGGCTGCTCCTCCGCGCCGCCTCCGGCACGCTGTGAGGCAAACAAACTCAACCACAGATAAACACAGATTCACACAGATAAATTCCAGTTCTGGATCTGTGACCATCTGTGTGCATCTGTGGTTAAAAAAATTCTGATGCCAATGTCCCGATTCCTCCGCTTTGCCGTTTTGTCTGCGCTATCCGCGGTTACTGGGTTCGCGCAGAACCCGGCGCCGGATCTCTCGGTCAATCCGGCGGCGCAGGAAATCGCGCGACCGGAGGGCGTGCCAGCCATTTTCATCGCGGGTGATTCGACCGCGGCGCGCAACAGCGATCCCGACGTGCAGGGGTGGGGCGTGCCGTTCGCGGATTACTTTGACGCGACCAAGATCACGATCGCCAACCGCGCCCGCGGCGGTCGCAGCAGCCGCACGTTCATCACCGAGGGTTTGTGGGATAAACTGCTCAACGAAGTCCGGCCCGGCGACATCGTGCTGATTCAATTCGGGCACAACGACGGCGGCGCGATCAACGAAGAGCCGCCCGGTTCGACGCGACCGTTGCGCGCCCGCGGTTCGTTGCCCGGCCTCGGCGACGAAGCGGTCGAGATTGACAACGTCCTGACTAAACAACCCGAGGTCGTGCACACCTTCGGTTGGTATATCCGCAAAATGATCGTCGACGTCCGGGCGCGCGACGCCGTGCCCGTGCTGCTCTCGCTCACCGGCCGCAATCTCTGGTCGGACGGCAAGGTCGAGCGCGGCAATGGCGCCTACCGCGCGTGGATTCGCGCGATCGCGCAAAACGAGCAGGTGCCGTTCCTCGACCTCACGCGCATGCTGGCCGATGATTATCAGGCGCGCGGCGAAGCGGGCACGCAGGCGTTTTTTACCAAGGATCACACCCACACCAATCCGCTCGGCGCGGATCATACCGCCGCGGCCGTCGTCTCCGGCCTGCGCGGTTTGCGCGAGGGACCGAAGATCGATGATTGGCTTTCGGAGCAGGGCCGCGCAGTCACCGCCGATGCGATCGGCTGGCTCAATCTGCCGGAACCCGCGGATCCGGCGCTGCCGACGCTGTTTCTCATCGGCGACTCCACCGTGCGCAACGGCCGCGGTGACGGTGCCAACGGCGAGTGGGGGTGGGGCGATTACCTCGCACCGTGGTTCGACACCACGAAACTCAATATCGTCAACCGCGCCATCGGCGGTCTCAGCAGTCGCACGTTTCTGACCCAAGGGCACTGGCAGCGCGTGCTCCACCTGCTCAAGCCCGGCGACTTCGTGATCATGCAGTTCGGCCACAACGACAACGGCCCGCTCAACGACACCTCGCGCGCCCGCGGCACGATCAAGGGCACCGGCGACGAATCCGAGGCGATCGACAATCTGCTCACCGGACAGCCTGAAGTCGTGCACAGCTACGGCTGGTATCTGCGCCATTACATCCGCGAAGCCAAAGCGCACGGCGCCACGCCCATCGTCTGTTCTCCCGTGCCGCGCAAGAAATGGGCCGACGGCAAAATCGTCCGCAATCAAGCCGGCTACGGCACTTGGGCCGAAACCGTCGCTCGCGAGGAAGGCGTGCCGTTCATCGATCTCGGCGAACGCATTGCCGCGCGCTACGATGAACTCGGGCGTGACGCGGTCGATCCCCTGTTCGCCGATCCGCACACGCACACCAGCCGGGCCGGCGCCGAACTCAATGCGGAGATCGTCGCGCAAGCACTGAGCGACACGCTGGGTGACGCGATCGAACGTTATCGCCAGCCCTGACCGCGCCGCGCGCGTGATGGTGGCGTTATTATCGTCACAACTGCTTGGTCGCGGAACGATTCAAGCGCCGCGCGGACGCGGGGCGGCGATTTCCATCGTTTCCGCGCGCATCCATTTCTATCATGGCCCGAGCGGCCCGATCGTTGGAGCAATTTCCTGCTCTTGCCTTGTCGCCCCCTCCCTATGCGCGACGACTACCTGCAAAACGCCCTCAAAGTGGTTCAAGATGCCAACCTGCTGGTCAATTTGGTTTCCACCCGCGTAAAACAATTGCGCCGCGGAGCCCGGCCGCTGGTCAGCTCGCTCGAAAAGCTCTCGCTGGAGGACTTTGCCCTGCGCGAAATCGCCGAGGGCAAGATCAGCTATATTCTGGGCGAACCCGAGTTGCCGGCGCAGACGCCCCGGCGCGCTTCCGGCCTCCTGCGGGGCAATCACTCACCCCATGTCGCGCCGGTTACCCCCGTTGCCTGACCCCTTTAAACCAATCCTCCCATGGGCGACCGCTCTCCAAAATCGAATCATAAACTGGCCGCGCAAAAGCAGACCAAAACCGATGCCGTGAATCACGCCAAACAAAGGGTGATCAACGCGCAGCAGGCGACCAAGCAGGCCGCCGCCGCCAAGAAGCGCTAGGCCGTTTACCCCGACACCGCCTGGTTAGGCGGTGCGGGCGATGGCGTTATTTTCCCTTCCGACCGGAAGAGACCTTGGCCGGGCGCAGGGCGATCCAGATCAGCAGGCTGAGTGGCCAGGCGATCAACGCGGCCAGAAGGGCAACCAGCAGACCGGACTTACCCCGTTTGCGCGCGTCGAAAAATATCCAAATGATGCTGATGACGAACAGCAGCACCGACACGAGCGCGATTGGGATATAGAGGATTTCTAGCATGATTATTTTTTGAGCGTTTGAACTCGGCTGAGCCTAATTGAACCCTTGGAATTTATGCGGAGAGAAGTGAAGCAGTCCAGAGTCCTATTACTAAGAGTCCAGTGAGCGTATAAAATATGAACCAACCCCAATACTCTTTAGGCCGCTTGGATTTTTCAATGGTGTCGAAGTTGAATGTAATCGTGCCACTGCGAAAAAACGAAATCCAACCAAACAGCCAAATACTTACTCCTGCAATCGTAACAACAGCCTCCCCAACTTTGGGATTTTTTACGCCTAGCCAAAACAGGCCGAAAATTACAGCAGCCCCCACGCTGGCACCTGCAAAAACTCTAAAGATCGATGTCTTTAGCATGATTCAACTTTCAACGTTTGAGGTTAGAGAAGGAAAATAGAGGAAAATAGCATAGAGGAAAATAGAGAGAGGAAAATAAGAGGAAAATAGGAGGAAAATAGGGTCAGGCCTTGGGGTTTGGGGTTCATTGGAGTTTCTTCCGCAAGGCCACATCGGGTTGGCGTGTCCAGGCGTTTACCTTGCGGCTGACCTCGTGCAGGTTGCCCATGTGCATTGCCGTAGCCAGCCAGCGGTTGGTCACCGTGGTGCGCTCCTTGAGCGCCGCGGCGATCGCCAGCTTCCAATCAGCTGATTTGCCGGTGCGGATCAATTCCTCCGGTTTGCGGCGCAACTTCCTGAGCAGGCGCGCCAGTTCCTCTTGCCACACCGCTTCGCGGGCTTCCTGCATTTCGGCGGCCAACCGCCGCCCGTGCCCGGTCAGTTCCCGGTTCTCCCGCACCATCGCCTTGGCGAACTCGCCACCGCCAATCACCCAGCCTTGCGACATTTCGTCAAAGCGCTGTTTTTTCCGCGCCGGTTCGTCTTCGGACAGCCAAGCCAGGTATTCGAGGTATTTGCGGCGGCCGGCCGGCGTATCCGGCAATCCGCCGGCCTGTTCCAATGCCGGCCGGGGATCATACCAAGCCGGACGGCGCTTCGGCACCGTCAACCAGCCGAGGCTGGTCCAGCGCCAGGCGGGCAACTCGGTGCACTGACACAACCGCGCCCGGACGGGATTGAGATGGATGTAGTGGCACAGGGGCCCGAGGCCTGCGTCGGGGTCCACGACCAGGCTTTTGTAGCGGCCTTGGAACAGGTGCCCGTGTTCATTGCGCAACCGGTTGAAGCGGACCGAAAAGGTGCCCTGCAACCAGCTCATCCCGTCCACCAGGTTGGCGCGCGGCGTCGAGAGTGCCAGATGGTAGTGATTGGACATAATGCACCAAGCATGCACCTGCCAGCCGGTCTTTCCACAGGCCTCGTCCAGGCATTTCATGAACGCCGCCTTCGCCTTCTCGGTGCGAAAGATGTCGGCCCGATAATTGCCCCGGTTCAGGACGTGATAGACCCCGGCCTCTGATTCCATTCGCAGCGGTCGCGCCATGACCGACACACGACTCTTTCACGCCTCAATCGTCAACCCCAAACCCCAAGGCCTGACCCTATTTGCTTGACCCGTCGTCCGCCGCAGACCGGTCGGCCCGGTCGAGCAATTCCCACGTGCGGTTGAAACAGTCCGCGGAGAAAACGCGGTGGGCTCGGTGTTGATCGACAGGTTCCGCGTTGCTCATGTCGGTGAAGGGTTAAGGCGGGCGCTCAGCGCGTGCGGCGCCCGGATGCAACCTTGGCCGGGCGCAAGGCGATCCAGATCAGCAGGCTAAGCGGCCAGGCGATCAACGCGGCCAGAAGGGCGACCAGCAGACCGGACTTACCTCGTTTGCGCGCGTCGAAGAATATCCAAATGATGCTGATGACAAACAGCAGCACCGACACCAGCGCGATCGGGATATAAAGGATTTCCAACATGACCGATGATCAATGGCCCGGGCGGAAAAATGTGCGAGCGCTTTCGGAATGGACGTGGTGCCTTCTGGCTCCGACGACGTGATTGAGGGCTGAAGGAGGATCGGGTTATTCCGTTTGTCGGTGGCTCGAGTTGCAGTTCGTCAGAAACATTGAACTACAAACTACAAAGCCCGCCCCCTTTCTTAACCTTCAACGGACTAATTTCCGCCAACGCGTAAAATAGAGCACAACTGCTGGCACGGGCAGGAGTGCCACCGCAAACGCAACACCGATAATCTGACCGAACCCTTTCGGGGCGACGGCATACATGCCAACTGCGATTACAGCGATGATTGCAGCATAGGCGATAAACGTCCCGATCTCATGGAGCGAAACGGCAACTTTGGGTTCTTCTGATTTCATGGGGTAGCTTTCTTGGAGCTGATTGTTGGCGAACGATCATGATGAGCCATGCGGGCCCTTGGCCCGCATTGGCTCTGGTGACTGGTTTGGCTCTCTCTTCTGTTCGAATATCTGCCATCCGCGCTTCTGCCAGAGCTGCTTGGCTTCAAACAGGGCAGGGTGCTCGTGATCCGAGATTACGTGAATGTCAGCTTCGTGACAGTATAGCCGCTCATATCCGCTCCCGGGAATTGAGATGAAAAAATCATCATGCCCTATTCTTCCGATTTTCTTCTCTTCGACTTCCCGAACGCGAATGCGTGCTTCCGATGGGGTGAGATGCTCAATCTGCCACTGTCCGGGATATACGTCGTTCCCCCATGCGAAGCCAAAGGAAATGTCCACCAACGGAACCCCGGTAGCGACTAGACTCTCGATATAGGCTTCGAAATCCGCTCGGACGGCTTCTTCCCTAGCGGGCCTACCTATCACTTCGAAGATCATGTGCGGTTGCCCAACAGTGTTATTCACCCATGTTTAACATGGCGTTGCGAGAAGTGGGTCTCATGTGGGAATTAAATAGACCGGAAATTAAGGGTGCGTAAATGAGGATATTATGAAGTCGGGCGGCCGTGAACATGGCATTATGGGATAATGTCAATTTCCCCTAACCCATGTTCCGAACATGGCTTTTACGGAAACTGCACTCAGCAGTAGGAATTCATCAGAGAACCACGAATGAACACGAATTTACACGAATCCAAGAGAACAATAGGGATTGGTAACAAACACGGCATTGGCTCACTGGTCGGTAATTTATTTGAGAGATATTTCAGGGCTCAGATTTCATTCGTGTCCATTGGTGTCCATTCGTGGTTGATCCGGGCAAGTGCGTTTTAGCGGCGTTTGGCTTTGGTCGGCTTGGGCTTGGCGGCTTTGACCGGCTCGGGTTTGAGCACCGGCAGGGTCGGACCCTCGACCAAGCGGATGGGCAGGGTGGTCAGAGACGGTTCGCGCGGGACGCCGAATTCGTTGTGCAGGAGCTGGCCGATGACGAGTTCGGTGGCGCGGGCGCCGAGGTGTTCGGCGGGGAATTCGAGCGCGGCGCAATCACCGGCGGTGCGCAGGCGGTTGAGGCAGACGAAGGCGTGGGTTTCGGGAATCCTGGCCCCGCAGGCGAGCATCCACTCCTTGGCGACGGGCAGGTGGCCGAGCACGACATCGGGCTGGTGCTCCTTGAACCACACTTCGAACTCCTGCTGCGTCACGGGACTGCAGCGCAACGGCGGGACCTCAGTGATGTCGGGCAGGTATTTCTGCATCGCGAGGTAGGCGCCTTCCCAACGGAATTGCAGCCGCTCGTCGATGGGGATTTCCATGAACAGGCCGGGTTTGCGATAACCGCGCGCGTGGAGTTCCTGCAACAGGCTCACCATCGACCGGTAGTGATCGGAACACACGCAGTGCAGCGGCGGATGCTCCATCAGATAGTCGGTGTAAACGGCGGTATAGCGGCTCCACGTGAGCTCGGTGAAATCGGGCGAACCGGCGGCGGGCAGAATCACGAGGCCCTGGATGCCGCGCGCGTGCAGGATGTCGTCGAGCCGCGACAGGCGCAGGTGATGGGGGCCGACTTCAAAGTCCTCGACCTTGAACCCCAGTTCGGCGGCGCGTTGGTGGATGCCGTGATGCACGGCCTCGCTGTAGCGCACGGCGAGCGCGTCGCGATCGGGCAGCACGATCTCAATCGAGGCGATGACGCCGCGGAATTGCTGCCCGCGCGAGCGGCGCAACTGCGACATGACCGCGCCGGTCAGGGGATTGTGGGTGTAGCCGGCGGCGGCGGCGGCTTCGCGCACGCGTTTCATCGTCTCGGCGTTGACACGGGGCGAACCGCGCAGCGCGTCGGATACGGTCGTGCGGGAAAGGCCGAGGGTCTTGGCCAGAGTCCGGAGCGTAGGGGAAGGCATGGGGTTGGCTGAAACTGTTTCGCTGCCCCTCCGTCGTTTCAACGAAAATTCGACCAGTCAGAATTTGTTCTGAGCAGAGTTTTAACCACGAATAGACACGAATTGACACGAATCACTTAGCGATTCTGCGCGAACTCTCTGATTCGTGTTTATTTGTGATTGATCGGCTCGCTGGCGCTCGCCGCTACGTGATGCATCCGAATGAGGTGAAACAATCCGGTATTATCCGTGAAATCTGTGGTTAAAAATGAATTGGCGGGTTGGTTTTATCTATCGCCGGAGCTTACGCTAATCGTTGTTCGGACTGTCATGGTCTCGGTGGTTTGGACCTGATCCGCCGTGCCGCGCACTTTCCTCAAAACCCCCTCAACCCCATGTCATCGCTTACCCGTCGGGACTTCGTTCGTCACACCACTTTGGCCGCTGCGGCGGCGCAGCTCTTGCCGAAAACCCGCGCCGAGGCGGCGGTGCGAGCGCCGGCCAAACTCACCTTGGCTCCCGGCGCGGCGCCGGTGCGCTGGCTCGACGGCGTCGCCCCGCGGGCGTTTGGCGGTGCGACGTGGGGCGTCTCCTGGCCGCAAGGACAGCACGCGGCCGGCACGAGCTTCGGGCTGCAGGCGGCGGGCGGCGAAGCCGTGGCGGTGCAATCGTGGCCGTTGGCGACCTGGCCTGATGGTTCGCTCAAATGGACCGCGCACGCGGTGTCGGCGGATGTCGCGCTGGCCGAACACTACGCGATTGCGGCGGGCGCCCCCGCCAAGCCCGCGCGTCCGTTGACCGCGACGCAAACCGGCGAGGCCATCGAAATCGATACGGGCGTGATCCGCGCCCGCGTGGCGAAATCGGGCGACGTGCTGGTGCCGGAACTCAGTCGCGGCGGCCGGGCGGTGGCGCGCAACGGGCGCTTGGTTTGCTTGCTCGAAGATCGCAGCGAGGCGGGCGTGACGCGCGAACAGGCTTTTGCCGGCGTGATCGATCAGGTCACCTTGGAGCAGGACGGACCGGTGCGCGCGGTGGTCAAGATCGAAGGCCGGCATGCCGACGCCGCGCGTCAGTGGCTGCCGTTCACGTTGCGGCTGTATTTTTATGCCGGGGGCGACCGTGTGCGGGCGATGCACACGATCGTGTTCGATGGCGACGAGGACCGCGATTTCATCAAGGGGCTCGGGCTGCGTTTTGACGTGCCGCTCGAAGGCGAGTTGCACGACCGGCATGTGCGGTTTGCGGGGCAGGGCGACGGGCTGTTCGGCGAGGCCGTGCGCGGCATCACGGGCCTGCGCCGCGATCCGGGCCGGGCGATCCGCGAGGCGCAGGTGGCGGGCCGAGCGACGCCGCCGCTGGGCGAATGGGACGAACGCGTGGCGTCGCGCCTGCAATACATTCCGGCCTATGCCGATTGGACGCTTACCCAGCCGAATGCGGATGGGTTTCAAATTCTGAAACGCACCCAGGCCGGTTACACGTGGCTGACGCCGGCGCAAGGTCAGCGGGCGGGCGGTTACGGTTATCTCGGCACGCCGCAGGGCGGGCTCGGTTTCGGGCTGCGCAATTTCTGGCAGAGTTATCCCGCGCAGTTCGACATTCGCGGTGCGACGAGCGAGGTCGCGACGGTGACGATCTGGTTGTGGTCGCCCGAGGCGCCGGCGATGGACCTGCGTTCGTATCACGACGGGCTCGGTCAGGACACTTACGAAAAGCAATACAACGGCGGCCTCGAGATCACGTATGAGGATTACGAGCCCGGTTTCGACACGCCGATGGGCGTGGCCCGCACCAGCGAGATGTTTCTCGATGTTTGCGCGGCGACGCCGTCGCGCGAACACCTCGCCGCCTTGGCCGCGGCCACGCGCGAACCGGCCGTGCTGATGACTACACCGGAGCATTTGAGCGCCTCCGGGGTGTTTGGCGGCGCCGACATTTGGCGGCCGGAGAATCGCGCCACCGCGGCGCGGGCCAGGATCGAGGACAAGCTCGATTGGTATTTCAATTTCTACCACGACCAGCAGGAGCAGCGGCGCTGGTATGGGTTCTGGAATTACGGCGATGTCATGCACACCTACGACGACGACCGCCACGAATGGCGTTACGACGTGGGCGGGTTTGCTTGGGACAATTCCGAACTCTCGACCGACATCTGGCTGTGGCTGGCTTTTCTGCGCAGCGGCCGGGCGGATCTGTTTCGTTTCGCCGAGGCGATGACACGACACACCGGCGAGGTGGACGTGCATCACGTCGGCCGGTTCGCACCGCTCGGTTCGCGGCACAACGTGCTGCACTGGGGCTGCAGCGCGAAACAGCTGCGCATCAGCACGGCGATCAATCGTCGCTATTATTATTACCTCACGGCCGACGAGCGCGTGGGCGATCTCATGCGCGCGCAGATCGAGGCCGCGCGCACGCTGCTCGACGTGCCACCGGGCCGCAAACTCGCCTCGGCCGCGATGGCGGGCGATCTCGATCGGGGCGAGTCGGTCGGCCGCCAACGCGTGGGCCTTGGCTTCGGCACCGATTGGGGTTCGCTCGCGGGCGCGTGGTTCACCGAATGGGAACGCACCGGCAACGCGTTGATGAAGACGCGCCTGCTCAACAGCATGAAGACGATCGGCGGGCAACCGCACGGGTTCTTCAGCGCGGGCGTCACGATGGATCTCGACACCGGCGAGTTCTACATCGCGCCGAAGAATCAGGTGGGCATTTCGCACCTCAACGCGGTCTTCGGCCTCGTGGAAATCTGCGCGGAGTTGATCCAGAATTTCGACGTGCCGGAATTCCGCCGGGCGTGGCTCGATTATTGCGAACTCTACAACGCCGATCCGGCGGTGCAGGAGGCGCGCATCGGCCGGGCCTTTCCCAATCCCAATCTGCGCCAAGGGCACTCACGGTTGACGGCATATGCCGCGGCCCAACTCGGCCGCAAGGATCTGGCCGCGCGGGCGTGGGACGAGTTCAAGGGCAGCGCCCGTTGGGAACGGATGGAACCGAAGCGCGTGACGGTGACCGGCCCCGACGTGTTGCGCCCGGTTGATGAGGCCCGCGGGGTTTCCACCAACGGCACCGCCCAATGGGGACTCGCGGCCATTCAATGTCTCGCCTTGGTCGGCGACGATTGGCCGGCGGAGTGAAGGAAGTGTAGGGCGGGATCGCTGATCCCGCCTTTTGCGTTTGGTTGATTGGCGGGGTCAGCGACCTCGCCCTACATTACAGCCAAAAAAAGCCCGTCACACAGGTGACGGGCGGGAAAGGGTGACCGGTGCGGTCCGCTTACTTTTTGGCGGCGCGCTGGGCGCGGAACACGACGCGGAACATTTGGATGGTGATCCAGAACGTGCCGCTCATGCAGGCGGAGGACAGGGCGGCCCACAGGGTGATCATTTGCGGATCTTCAGACGGCACGTGCGGCTTCAATACTCCGAACATGTAAACGAAGAAGCCGATGACCAGAATGGCATCGACCAAGATGCTGACGGGCGTGACGTATTTCTTTTCGGACTGGGCCATAGATGAAAGCGAAAGGAGACGGAGAACCGCGGTTTTGTCCACGGAAATCTCCGTCCCCTTTGGTGGTTTACTTACCTGCTTTCTTGGTGCTCGGAGGGGGCACGACGACCACCGGGCACGTGGCCCGGCGAATGACGCCGGTGGCAGTGCTGCCGGCGAGAAGATCGTAAAGGGCTGAATGGCCGTGAGAACCGATCACAATGTAGGCCGCCTTGGTCTTGCGGGCCTGTTCGAGAATGCCGGCGACCGGGGCGCCGGTCGCTTGGGCGACCGTGGCTTTGATCCCGGCGGCCTCGACGCGCTTCACGCGCCGGGCGAGTTCCTTTTGCGAGGTCTTTTCGCTGATCGCGACGATTTCCTGAATGTTGGCCAGCACGGCGCCATATTCGCTGGTGATGACCGGAGGCTGCACGATGTGCAGCAGCACGACGCGACCATTGATGGCCTTGGCGAGGTTGATCGCGGATTTGACCACGACGTCGCTCACTTTGGAAAAATCAATCGGGGCAAGGATTGTTTTCATAACGATCCCAGTCTAACACACGGGGGAAGCGGGGCTCCGCGGGGGTTGCCGGAGACTGCGCATTTATTGTTCAACGCCGGCAGGTTGGGCTCGCGCGGCGGGGCCCGGCACGACATCACTGATGGCGATGACTCCCGAACAGATTTCCGTTAATCTCTACTCGCTGCGCGAGCGGCTCAAAACCCCGGCGGACTTCGCCGCATCCATCCGGCGGCTGGCTGAAATCGGTTTCAAAACCGTGCAGCTGAGCGGCGTGGCCAACGACCTGATGAGCGAGGCGGAGTTCGTCCGCGTGTGCGCGGATCACGGGATCACAATCACGGCGACCCATGAGCCGGCCGAAAAGCTGCTCAAGGACCCGCAATGGAGCATCGATCGCCTGGGCAAGCTTGGCGTCACGCAAACGGCCTACCCGTATCCGCAGAATGTTGATTTTGCGGATGAAGCCGCGGTGGCGCAATGGCTGGCGCGTTTGGAGGAAGTGAACGGGCTGCTGCGTGCCGCGGGCATCACGCTCGCATATCACAATCACCACATTGAGTTCGTGAAGGTCGGCGGCCAGACGGTGATGGAACGCATTTTCAATGAGACGACGCTCGCGGGCGAACCCGACACGTATTGGGTGCAGCTCGGCGGCGGCAGTCCGTTGGCATGGACGAAGCGCTTTGCGGCGGCGGGCCGCCTGCCGATGATTCATTTGAAGGACGTGCGCATCGCGCCCAACCGCGACACGCAATTCGCCGAGCTCGGGGCCGGCGTGCTCGACTTCGCGCCGATCATCGCCGCGGCGGAGCAGGGTGGCTGCCAATCCTTCATCATCGAACAGGACACGACCTATGGCCGCGATGAATTCGAAGCCGTGGCCGAGAGCTTCGCCTACTTGAAGAAGAATTTCACCTGAGCGCGGCGTGCAGGATCTCGACCGGGTGCAGGGCGATGCGACCGGTGGCGTCTTTGATCTGATGGCGGCAGCTGGTGCCGGGGGCGGCGATCAGCGTGTCGGCGGACGCGTTGCGCACGGCGGGCAGGAGGACGAGTTCGCCGATCTGTTGTGAAACCGCGTAGTGTTCCTTTTCGTAACCGAAGGAGCCGGCCATGCCGCAGCAGCCCGAAGGGATGATCTGCACGGTGTGACCGGCGGGCAGCTCGAGAAGTTTGACCGTCGGGTTGAGTGAGGAGAGCGCCTTCTGATGGCAATGACCGTGCAGTTTGATCGTGCGCGCCTGTGCGCCAAATGCCTCGCGGCGAATGCGGCCGGCCTCGACTTCGCGCGCAAGGAATTCGTCGACCAGCAGTGCATTGCCCGCGAGGGCTTGTGCGGCGGGTTTCAGGTCGGCGGGCATCAGATCGGGGTATTCGTCGCGGAAGCCCAGGATCGCGGATGGCTCAAGCCCGATCAGCGGGGTTTCGGCGGTGATCACGTCCTTGAGCAGGGTGACGTTGCGGATCGCGAAGTGCTGTGCGTCGCGCACGAGGCCTTTCGACAGATGCGCGCGGCCGCTCTCGACGTGCTCGGGAATGACGACTTCGTAACCGAGGCGGTTGAGCAGTTCGACCGCTTTGATGCCGATGGCGGTGTCGTTGTAATTGGTAAACTCGTCGCAGAAGAGGAAGACGCGGCCGTTGGGGTAATCAAACGTCGGCGGGTTCGCGTGGCGCGCATGCCATTTCGCCAGCGTGGTGGTGTGCAGCGGCGGCAGGCTGCGCTCCGGCGCGAAGCCGGCGAAGCGCTTGAGGGCGCCGGAAATCACCGGTGATTTGACGGCCCAATTGTAGAGGCTGGGGGCGATCGCCGCGAGTTTCATGCTGCGCGTGAACCCGGCGATGAGTTTGGCGCGCCGCGGCACGCCGTGCGCATCGTAGTAGTGCTGCTGCCACTCGGCCTTCAGGCGGGCGACGTCGACGTTGGACGGACACTCGGATTTGCAGCCCTTGCAGGACAGGCACAGATCCATCACGGCCTTGACCTCGTCACTGGCCCACGGATTGGCGGGGTCGCGCGGCGTGGTCAGGACGTGGCGCAGGATGTTGGCGCGGGCGCGGGTCGTGTCCTGTTCGTTGCGCGTGGCCATGTAGCTCGGGCACATGGTGCCGCCCATGAGATGCGATTTGCGGCACTCGCCGACGCCGGTGCATTTTTCGGTGGCGGCCAGCACGCCTTCGCTCTCGGAAAAATCAAAGATGGTGGCGTGCCGCGGTTCCGCGTGTCCCGGCGTGTGGCGCAGCGAGGTGTCCATCGGCGGGGTGCCGATGATCTTGTCGGGATTGAGCAGGTGATGCGGATCGAAGGTCTCCTTCACCCGCCGCATCATCGCATAACAGTCATCGCCGACCATGAACCGGATGAACTCGCCGCGCAGACGGCCGTCGCCGTGTTCGCCGGAGAGCGAGCCGCGGTATTTTTTGACGAGCGCGGCGATGTCGGTGGCCACGTCGCGGAACATCTTCAGTCCCGCGGGTGATTTCAGGTTGAAGAGCGGCCGGGTGTGCAATTCGCCGGCGCCGGCGTGGGCGTAGTAAATGCAATCGATGCCGTATTTGTCGCGCATGATGGCGTCGAATTCGGCGATGTAATCGGGCAGGTCGGCCACGGCGACGGCGGTGTCCTCGACGATTTCGCGGGGTTTGGCGGGGCCCTTGACGTTGTTGACGAGACCCTGGCCGGCGCGGCGCAGTTCCCAGACCTTGTTGCAATCGTCGCCCCAGAGCACCGGGTAGGCGTAGCCGAGATTCGCGGCGCGCAACTCGGCTTCAATCGCGGCCATCTCGCGTTCGATGTGCGCGCGATCCGCGTGGCGAATCTCGATCACCAGCACGGCGCCGGGATCGCCCTGCACGAAGAAGCGGTTCTTGGCGTGCTCGAGGTTGGCCTTGGTGCATTCGAGGATGTGGCGGTCGATCAGTTCGCAGCCAAACGGTCGGTGCGCCATGGCGATGAGCGTGGCCTTGAGCGAATCATGCACCGTGGGAAAGTGCGCGCACATGAGGGCGCCGGGCGGCGGCAGCGGTTGGACGTTCAGTTCGAATTCGACGCCGAGGAACAGCGTGCCCTCCGAGCCGGCGAGCAGGCGGCAGAGATTGAAGGGCTTGTCCGAGGACGGATCGAAGACGGCGTTGGCGAGCAGTTGATCGAGCGCATAACCGGTGTTGCGCCGCGTGACCTCGGGCTTCGGGTAGTTGTCACGGATGAGCTGACGGTTGGCCTCATCGCCCAGCAGCTCGCGCACGAGTTGATAGATGCGCGTTTCGAGCGAGTCGGGCGCATCGCACTTGGCGGCAAATTCGGCGTCGGTGAGAGGGCCGAAGGTGACGGCGGAACCGTCGCTGAGGAACCCGCGGGCGGAAACGAGGTGATCGCGCGTGCTGCCGTAAACAATCGAATTGGAGCCGCAGGAGTTGTTGCCGACCATGCCGCCGATCATAGCGCGATTGGCGGTCGAGGTCTCTGGGCCGAAGAGCAGGCCGTGGGGTTTGAGGAAAAGGTTCAGCTCATTGCGCACCACGCCGGGTTGCACGCGCACGCGGCGGTGGGTGACGTCGAGATCGACGATGGAGTTAAGATGGCGACCCAGATCCACCACGATGCCGCGCCCGACGACCTGGCCGGCGAGGGAAGTGCCGGCGGTGCGCGGAATGAGACCGACACGATGTTCGTTCGCGAAGGCGAGCAGGGTGCGCACATCCTCCTCGGTTTGAGGCAGCGCGACGGCCAAGGGCAGCTCTTGGTATTCCGAGGCATCGGTCGCGTAGAGCCGGCGCATGGTCTCGTCGTGATGCAGCTCGCCGGTGAGCTGACGGGCGAGTTGTGCGAGGTGACTGACGGGTAAGGGGGCGGGGGACACGTTGTGATGAGTTGAAGCGACCGGCAGCGGATTGCGCAAGGCCGGGGCGTGGTAAAGGCACGCCTGGTTCGTGATCAATTATACCTGAAATGTGACTTGCGTATTCATTGTATACAGTATGAATGGTCATCGTGAAGCGTGTAAACTCCACGTTGGCTTATGACTTTATCCGGGAACGTATTTTATCCGGAGAGTATCCCCCGGGTAAGGCCTTGATGACCGAGGTGCTGGCCGAAGCCATTGGGGTGAGTCGCACACCCATTCGCGATGCTCTGCGTAAACTGGAGGCCGACGGTTTGGTCGTCATACAGGCTCATCTTGGCGCGCGAGTTAAGGAGATGACCTTGAATGAATTCAAGGAAATGTGCGAATTTCGCCTGGCTTTGGAAAGCCATGCCGCCGGTCTGGCCGCAGCCAACCGGACCGCTAAAGATGTTGTGGAACTGGGGCTGGCTTTGGACGAAATGAAACGTCTGACCAAGCAGTTGACCACGGCCAAGGTTGAAACAGGTCTGATTGCCGAGTTGGTCAAAGAAGATGTGCGTTTCCACGTGGCAGTGATTAATGCATCGCGTAACACATTGCTCAAAAAGGAAATACTAAGACTTCACTTAATCAACCGCGTGGTTTTCGGTCCCCTGGGGGCGGACATGCTTCCGTCGAACCGGATCGAGAGAGAGACTCACCGGCAAGAGGTCATTCGCGATCATCAGCAAATCTACGATGCTATTGCTGGCGCGGACTCCGCGGTTGCGAAAAGCATGATGGAGCGACACATCCAGGATATTCTGGACAATCGGATGCGCATCTTGGTCAAGTTTCTGGAAAAGGAAAATGGCCGGGAGCTCACGCCTGAGGAAGCAGCCTACCATCCTTAGCAGCACTGTTGGCGAAATTGTGGGCGCGATTGGCACATGGAATGCGTGCGCTCCGCCAAGCAAAGTTGAAAACGTGCCAATGAATTTGGCAGGCGGCAAAGAGCGAAAATTTTACATGACTACACTTCCCACAAGAATTCGCTTGCACGCGTCGGATACAAATGTATACAACGTATCCACCATGACGCCACGCACTCCTGAAACAGGAAAAACGTGCCCGGTGATTCTCGTTGAGAATTTCTGCTGTGGGGAGGGCGTCACTCAAAGAGTATGCTCGCAGGGATCGGTAGCTTATCGGCTCTGGTCGCTCCGCTGATGACGTGCCTCGGAAGATATATTCATTTCACCAATTCCAAACCCCAAACCAACAAAACATGAAAACAGGCAAACCATACACTAAGCTAGGACTAGTGATTGCCGCGTGCCTTGCCCTAGGGGCATTTGCCACGCGTGGCCTTGGCCAAGCGGTCAAGGATGTTGATGAAACCACCAACGAAGTCGTCAAGCTGAGCCCTTTCGTCGTGCAAAACGAAATTGAGGACGGTTACCGCTCCGAACAAACCTTGGTTGGTTCGCGCACGGCCAAATCCCTGATGGATGTCCCGGCCAGTCTTTCGATCATCAATCGTCAGCAAATCGACGACCTTAACGCGGTTGAGGTCCACGAAGTGCTCCAGTTCGGCACGGCTGGTGTGACTCAGAATCAGACGATTAATGACGACGTTAATATTCGCGGTTTCCGCACCGTGCAGTCTCTGCGCAACGGCGTGACCAAGACCAGCTTCAAGCGCAACCCGATGTATGACGTCGAGCGTATTGAGGTCATCAAGGGGCCGGGCGCCATGCTGCTCGGCAACAACAGCTTCCTCGGTGGTGGTGTGAACTTCGTTTCGATGAAGCCCACCCACACGCCTTCCGGCAATGTGCAACTCACCATTGGTGAGGACAGCTATGCCCGTCTGGCTGCCAATGTGATGGGTCCGTTGTTCGAGAATAGCAGTGCCACGGTTGATTACCGGGTAACCTTGGGTGGACTCACCGGCGACAAAGAGCGCGACATTGAGGAAGAAGACCAGATCTTCGTCGGTGCGGGTTTGGCCATGTATTTTGGCGACAATACCAGCGTTTTGGTGAATGCCTATTACTTCCGTGATGACGGCTATTTCTATTGGGAGGATTTCCTCGACTACAGCTCCTTGGGGGGCACGACGGCCGCGCCGAAGCCCGCGGTTTTGAATCCCAATTCCGGCAAGTCATTTTCGCCCGGTCGGGGTGAGGATGCGATGTGGAGCAATCAGGACAGCTTCGTTGACGTGACTTTCCTCACGAAACTAACCGATGCGGCCAACCTGCGCCTTTACTACTTTGGTGGTAATCTGGTTGACCGCCGTCGTCATGTTCGTGGCATTCGCATCGAGCCTGATAACTACACCCTCGCGCGTCAGGACATTCCCCTGATGATCGATAACTATACCAACAATATTCAGGGTGACTTGACGCACAAACTTGAAGGTTCGGCCTTCACCCTCGACACGACCATTGGTTTTGACTGGTCCTCTAACTTTCAACGTCAGGATCTTTCGGTCAATGACCCGGGTTCCATTGACACCCGTAATCCCGATTTTTCGGGCGATGCTGCCTATTTCGCTCAGCCACGCAACGGCGCCGGACTGCCCAACACTAACCAAGCGGGTAACACCAACCGGAATTTCTCCTACTACTTCCAAGAGAATCTCTCACTGCTGAAGGATAAGCTTATCTTGGTGGGTGGTTTGCGCTGGTTTGAACCAGGTGGCACCAACACGAACTATATCACCGGAGCGATTACGCCCCGTCCCGATGAAGGTTTCCGCACGCACAAATACGGTATCGTGGTAAAGCCCATTCCTGCGGTTTCGATTTATTACACCGATGCGGAAAACGCCTTCCCGCAAAGCGGCACGACCGACCGTTTCCAAGCCAATGACGGCCTCGGCAAGCCATTGGACACTCAGGACGGCACGCTCGAAGAGTTTGGTATCAAGATTGATTACGAATTCACGGATTCCATCACGGGCTACGGTTCACTCGTGTTCTACGACATGTCGTTGACCAACGTCCGGACCTTTGGACCGCTGCCTGAGGCGACCAATCCCGGTGACAACGGGATCATCCAGTCGCCCGGTGACATGGCTGATGGCTGGGAATTGGAATACGGCCTCCGCATCAAAGGCGACGCTGGTATCTTCGACCTACTCGGCACCTACGCTGAGGGCACATCTGAGACAGCCGGCGCTGTCAACGTCCCTGCACAGGACTTCGTGCCGAAGAAGATCAGCTTGATGGGCAAGTATGAGTGGACCGGCGGTCCTCTTAAAGGCTTTGTTCTTGGCGCCACTTACTTCGATCAAGACAAGAAGCGTAACTCGACTTGGACGATCGATTTCCCCGCCACCTACAATGTCTTCGCTCGCTACGCTTGGGATGATCATTGGAGTGTGCAGCTCAACCTCAACAACCTGACGGATGAGCGCTACATCGTGGCCATCGCCGCCAACGGCCTGGTGCAAACCGAGCCTGGTTTTGACGCCAAGCTGGCGGTCAAATACAAGTGGTAATTCGCAGGTCTGATCGCTCCCTTCATTCAAACGTTATTGAGCGGTCGATTAGACCCATGAAATCCTAAGATCAGTTTCACAGCGCCTGCCTGCAATTCGGCAGGCGCTGTTTTTTTCTTCATTGGGACAATCGGGCCCAAATTCGTATTCAAGGAAAATTTCCCCATGATTAACTTTAGCCGTCGTCTTATTACATCCCTAAAACTGTCTGCATTGGCCGGCACCTTGGCATGGAGCAATGTCGCATTGGCGGAATCAAAACCGCGGGAGATTGGCGACAGTCTCCAATTGATGATGGACGTTTCCTTGGTGGACAAGCTGTCCGATGGCATCCGCATGGTGCAGGGCACACCTGAGTTTCGCGAAATTGTGCTGAAGTCGGATCGTCCTTGGGAAGGCCGCGCCTTCATCATCAGTTCGATCTACCAGCATGAAGGCGTCTACCACCTGCTTTACCGTGGTCATAACACCGATTCCGGTGACGAGACCATTCGCAGCTATTACCTTTGCCTGGCCACGAGCACCGATGGGATTACCTGGGAGAAACCCAATCTCGGTCTGGTTACCTTCAAGGGCAGCAAACAAAACAACATCATCGGCTTCAGCGATGGCGAGGCGATGCCGTTTTGTTACACCTTTTATGATCCGCGGCCGGAAACCCCGGCGGACGAGCGGGTGAAAGCCATCCTGATGCGCGATGGTGATCGGCGTGCCGGAGGGGCAGGGAAGGGGCTGCGGGCCCAAGTGCTGGCTTCGGCGGACGGTCGCGTGTGGCGCGACCTGAATCTCGGCGCCGACCTGCAGAGCGATCGCATCAACGCTTTTGATGGGGGCAGCGTGTTTTGGTCCGAGGCCGAACAACAATTCGTCGGCTACTTCCGCTGGTGGGAGGTGGATCCACCGACGCATGACAGGTTGCTCTTTGATTGGATGATCGGCCGTCCCGGCGTGCGCACCGCGTTTCGCTCGGTTTCAAAAGATCTGCGTTCATGGTCCACGCCCGAGCCGATGAGTTACGGCGGCACCCCCCGGGAGCACATTTACGAGGCCTCCACCACGCCCTATTTTCGCAACGCTGAACTCTACGTTGTGCTGGCCAATCGATTCAATCCGGGCCGCCGCGCCATCACCCTGGAAGAGGAGCGTGCCTTCGATATCACCCGTTTCCCGGGCAACCAGATCAACCCGACCTACACGTTTGCGAGCGATGCCAATGACATGGTCCTGCTGCTCACGAAACCCGGCGAGACGGATTACCAGCGGCCGTTCATGGAGGCCTTTTTGCGCCCGGGCACCGATCCGCGCAACTGGACTTCGCGCAACAACTACACGGCCCTGACCGGCGGGCTGATTCCCACCGGACCGGCGGAAATGTCGTTCTTCATCACGCGCCACCATTTGCAGCCCGGCAATCATATCCAGCGGGTCAGCCTGCGAACCGACGGCCTGGTCTCGGCCCGCGCGGGCTATGCGGGCGGCGAGCTGACCACCGTGCCTTTCACCTACACGGGGGATCATCTGGTGATTAACTTTGCCACCAGCGGCGCCGGAGAGGTCCGGGTGGAGCTGCAGGACGCCGCGGGCAACCCGCTGCCCGGATTCAGCCTCGACGAATGTGATGTGCTGATCGGCGACCGCATCGACCACACCGTTTCCTGGCAGGGGCGTGAATCACTCTCGGGCTACATTGGCCGGCCCGTGCGGCTTAAGTTCGTGATGAGTGATGCCGATCTCTATTCCTTCAAGTTTCCAGATGGCCCCCTAGGCAACTGAACGGATGCCGTGAAACCTTTGTCCTGCCTCCCATGCCTGACCTCACGCTGCCATTTCCGGCCAATACTCCCACCGTCCGGCGGCTGCGGGCCGCGGTGCTCATGAGCAGCATGCTGGTCAATTCCCTGGGGTCTGCGGCCGCCGATCCTGGCGGCGTGGTGGCGCTGGGCGAGCGCCGCGAGCTCTTCGTTGATCATCAGTTGATCGACCGCATGGACGGCGTGTCGCTCCGGCTGCATGTTCCGGTCAGTGCGGGCGTGGCTTTCGGGATCGATCGTCCGTGGGAAGGCCCGGCGAATTTCGGCCATGTGGTCATCCAGGATCAGGGGCGCTACCTGCTTTATTATCGCGGGATGAATTTGGAGCCCGGCGATGACACCGGGCTGGTCTGCCTGGCGGTCAGCGATGACGGCGTCACTTGGGATAAACCCGCTTTGGCCCGGCACCCGCTCTCGGGGCGCGACGATGCCAATATCGTGACCACTGACACCGGTGCGCCCCTCAAAGGTGCCGTGTGGCATGACACCCGGCCCGGCATCCCGGCAAATGAACGGATTAAAGCGCTGCGCGGCATTCCGATCAGTGGCGAGGAGCACACGGCGTTCAAGGACCCGAAGGGGCCGAAGCGGTTGGAATTGATGGTGTCGGCCGACGGCTTGGTTTTCCGTCCCCTTGAACCGGAAAGGCAGCCCACCTTTGTCAGCGCCTTGCCCAATAGTTTTGACGGTGGCAACACGATGTTCTGGAGCGAGGCTGAGGAGCGCTATGTGCTCTACTACCGGATCATGACGGACTCCGGCCGACGCACGATGGCGCGCACCACCTCGCAGGATTTGCGGACGTGGACCGAGCCCGTGCCGATGTCCTACGGCGACACCCCGCCGGAGCAATTTTACGTTAACAACACCACTCCGTATTACCGCGCGCCCCACATCTATATCGCCTTGGCGGCCCGTTTTCTGGAGGGACGCAGCGCGGTCACCGACGAACAGGCCGCGGCCATCGGACTCAAGTCGCCCCGGGGCATCATCTACAATCAAGATTGCTCGGACGGCGTGTTGCTTACCAGTCGCGCGGGCACGGAATCGTATCAGCGCACGTTCATGGAAGCTTTGGTGCGGCCCGGCCCCGGCGATGGCAACTGGACCTCACGCACGAACTACCCGCTCACTGGACTATTTCCCGACGGACCGGACCGGATGATGTTTTTCGTCAACCGCCGCTATCTGCAGGACACGTGGTTCATTGAACGACTGACGATGCGGACGGACGGATTCATCTCCGTCAATGCGCCTTACGCCGGCGGCACCATGACGACGGTGCCCTTCACCTATTCAGGCGATCACTTGGAACTCAATTTTGCGACCAGTGGGGCCGGTGAGATTCGCGTCGAATTACAGGACCTGGACGGCAATCCTCTGCCGGGATTCAGCCTGGCCGAATGTGATCCGTTGATCGGCGACCGAATTGACCGCACGGTAAGCTGGCACGGGCGCAAGTCGCTCTCCGGTTACATCGGCCGTCCCGTGCGTCTCCATTTCGTGATGAGCGACGCGGACCTCTATGCCTTTCGCTTTGCCAACTGAACGAGCCATGACAACCCCTACCATTCAAGCCATCGATGCCCATGGCCATTACGGTGAGTATCTGCGGCAACCCGGCGACCCGTTGGTGGATGCGTGCATGAGCGCCGGGGCGGGCGATGTCGTCCGCCGGGCCGCGGCCTGCGGAGTCACGCACACGATCGCATCGCCGCTGGCCGGGCTGCTCCCGCGGGGACAGGCGGATGCGGTGGCGGGGAATGAAGCCGCCTTCCGCGAAGTGCCGAAGGTGCCGGGACTACTGCAATATGTCATCGTCAATCCGTTGCAGCCGCGCACCTACGATCAGGCGCGCGCGATGCTGGAGGCGCCATGGTGTGTCGGGGTCAAGTTGCACCCGGAGGAGCACGGCTATCCCATTAAGGAACGTGGCGACAAACTCTTCGCTTTTCTGGAAGAACTCGGCGCACCCGTGATGACGCACAGCGGTTGCCCCAACAGCTTGCCGGCCGACTTCGTTCCGTTCGTCGATCGTTATCCTGGCGTGCGGTTGTTGCTTGCGCATCTGGGCAACGGCACCGGGGCCAACGGCCGCGCGGACCTGCAGGTGCGTGCGGTTCAGGCCGCGAAGCACGGCAACCTTTGGGTCGATACTTCGAGTGCGCGCAGTTTGCTGCCCGGTCTGATTGAGTGGGCCGTGCGCGAGATCAGCGCGGAGCGACTGCTGTTCGGCAGTGACACGCCGCTCTACCACGTGGCGATGCAACGCGAACGGATCGAGGCGGCAGAAGTTCCGGATGAAGCAAAGCGACTGATCCTGCGTCAAAACGCCGTGCAGTTTTTCAAACTCGATCAGCTCTAAATCGCGCACACCAGCAGCATGACCAAATATCTGTTATCGTTATTCATCATGACTGCAGTATCGCTGAGCGCGGCGGAGCCGGGAGATCGCACTCCCTATATTCATCATTTTTCAGATGGTCACGGCGGATGGTTTTCCGACCGGCACTACGAGCTGAAAATCTGGGACGGTGCAGCCCAGTGTTATTCGCCATGGTTTGTGGACCCAAACCATGCGCCGCCAGGGGCGGGATATCTGCACTTGGTCATGTGGATTTACACGGCACGGCATTGGTATCAGCCGGATATGCCGGCGGCAGCGCGATTGCCTTATCAGGAAAGCTCGTTTGCGGATCAGGGCAAAAGCACTGATCTGCGGTATGCGCGCATGACGATTCGTTTGCGCGGGGAAATGGATCTCAAGGGAGCGCAACTGTATCTGCTGGCTCAGGCGCAGACGGAAAATACCACGGCGAATTTCATCCTGACCGGACAGCAAATAGCCATCACCGAGGACTGGAGTGATCAAACCATCGTTCTGGCCAATGATCCGAAGCAGTGGACGTGTATTGGTTCCCGTAACGACCTTACGCACCTTTACGGCTGTGACGATTTGGACACGGCTCTATCCGACGTGAACGTGGATTTGATATTTGTGCTGTTCCCACTCGATATCGAACCGGCCTGCGACGGGGTTACTGATCTGCATGGACTGAAGGCGGATGTGGATTACCCGGTGAAAACCTCCAAGTTGCCCCGCGGTATCATTCAATTCGAAAGCGTGCGGCTGGATTATCCGCAGTGAAGCTTACTTCGGCTACTAACCAATCAACTTATAACTGATTTTTTCAATGAAGAATCCTCGCATCAAACCACTCACCCGTAAATCGCTCAGCGGCGTTTGGAGCGCCCTGATCTTGCCATGGACCGCCAAGGACACGCTCGATGCCAAGCGTTTTGCCAAGGAAATCCGTGATTATGCCGGCACGGGAATCAGCGGCGTTTACACCGGCGGAACGACCGGCGAATTTTACGCGCAAGACGATGCCACCTTCATCAAGGTGACTGAGATCGCATGTCGCGAAGCACACGCCATCGGTCTGCCCGTGCAGATTGGTGTTTCCGCGCTGAGCACATTGACCGTCATTCAACGGATCAAGGCCGCCAAGAAATTCAAGCCGGATGCTTACCAGATTGCGTTGCCCTTCTGGTTGGAGCTGAAGGACGACGAAGTGAAACGATTCGTCACGGAGGTTGCCGCCGCTGCTGGTAAGACTCCGATCGTGCTCTATGTCACGGGCCGCTCTAAGCGGAAGATTGCACCCAAACTCATGGGTGAACTTGTGCGTGCAGTCCCTACCTTTATCGGCACGAAAGATACGGGGCTCGATACAGCTGGACTAAAGGCTATGCTTAAAGCCGCTCCGGATCTCGCGATTTTTGGCGGCGAGGATTTTTACACCCGGCTTCCTGCGGGCGGCAAAGGCGGCTATTGTTCAGTCACGGGTTTCAACGCGCCGAAGATCGTCGAGCTCTACAATCTCTGCGCGGCCGGCCGGCTCGAAGAAGCCAAGCCCTTGGCCGATGCGGTGCATAATTTTCTCTACGGCGCCTTGGTGCCGATGGTGAAGAAACCCGGCCTGTGGGATTCCGCCATCGACCGCATTCAACGCGTCGCCGGTGGCGGCGACGTGGGCCTGCGCTGCCAGTCGCCGTATCTCAGCGGCACCGAGGCGGACGTGAAGCGCGTCATTGCCTGGTGCCGCAAACACACTCCGGAACTGCTCCCGGCCCACCTGCAACGCTGACATTGATGCCCGCATCATATCCAGTTCCCTCGCCATGCGACCGGTAGACATCGCCATTGTGGTCGTCTACCTGGCGGCGGTGGTGGCGGTGGGCATTGCCTGTCGCGGTCGCGAACGCTCGGTGGACGCGTATTTTACCGGTCACGGCATGTTTCACGGTTCGCTCGGCACGCTGTTGGTGGGTTTGAGCATCGCGGCCACGTTCTTCAGCGGGATCAGCTTGGTGATTTACATCAGTTCGGTCTACTCGAGTGGCATTCAAATCGGCGTCGGGTTGCTGGCGTTGCCGATCGCTTGGGTGGTCTTGCGCTACTGGTTTCTGCCGCGCTACCTGGCGGATCCCTGGCACCAGCCTTACGACATCATTGAGCAGCGCATGGGTCGCACGGTGCGCGTGGTGCTCTCAGGCATGTTCATTCTGCTCCGTATCGGCTGGATGGGCGTGCTGATCTATGCGCCGGCGCTGGTGATCATGGGCACGGCCAATCTGGGCAACGAATGGCTCTGGCCGATCGTGCTCGGCATCGGCCTGTCCTCCACGGCCTACACGGTCATCGGCGGCATTCGCGGTGTCATTCTGACGGATGCTATTCAATTCGTGGTGATTGCGGGCGGCATGCTCTTCATCGGCCTGTTCCTGTTCTTCAAACTTGATCTGAGCACGGCGGAGATGGTGCGTGAAATGTCGGCGGAAGGCCGCTTGGAGTGGCTTAATTTCTCCTTCGATCCCACCGTGACCTTTACCTTTTGGACGGTCATCTTCGGCATGGGCATCAGCAACATCGGTTCGTATCTCTCGGATCAGATGGCGCTGCAACGTTACCTCGCGGCGGAATCACCGGCCGCGGCCATCCGTTCCTTCACCATCAATATCGTTGGGGCGATCCTGATCGTGACCTCACTGATCGTCATCGGGCTGCTGCTCTGGCTTTGGTATCGCCACCACCCCGATCCGGATTTGCCGGAAAAAGCTGATCTGGTGATTTCCTACTTCATTTCCAAGGAGCTGCCGCTCGGCGTCTCCGGCCTGTTGATCGCCGCGATCATGGCGGCGACAATGAGCAGCATGACCAGTGGCATCAATGCCCTTGCCGGAGCCGTGACCAACGACTGGGTCGCCCGGCTGGGCAAACCCCGCTCGCGGGAATCCCTCTTCAAAATCGGCCGCACCGTCAGTCTGATCCTGGGCATCTTCTCCACCATCATGGCGGGGTTTGTCGATCGCTTGGGCTCATTGTTGATGGGTTCGCAGATTGTGCTCGGTCTTTTCCTAGGGCCGATGCTGGCCTGCATGTGTCTGGCGGTGGTCGGTGGAAAGTTCCGCACGGTTGAAACCGTCAGCGGACTGGCCGCCGGTCTGATCGCCGGCGGTGCGGTGGTGCTTTCCCCCGCGGTCGGACTCTGGGTCTGCCCCGCTGGTTTCTTGGTCTCGCTTCTCCTGCCGATCGGGCTCCGCGCCCTGCGCTCAACTTCAACCCACTGAATTATGACAACGATCCTACGCCTCAGTCTGCTCACCCTGTTAACGCTGCCTGGCCTCGCGCTGGCGGCCCTCGATATCGGTCAACGCCGCGAGTTGTTTGTCGACGACTATCTCGTCGACCGGCTCGCAGGCACCACCATGCGCCTGCACCATCCGCATTACGTGGCGCCGGCCATTCCGTTCAATGATCCGTGGGACCGAGATGCCTCGGGCTACGCCACCGTCATTGTCGACGACGGTCTCTATCGCATGTATTACCGGGGCGGTCCCCGGGACATGAGCGCCGGCAAATCCGAGGGCTCGACATCGTATTTCTGCTACGCGGAAAGCACGGACGGCATCAATTGGGTCAAACCCACGGTCGGGCTCGTCGAATTCGAAGGTTCCAAGGAAAACAACATCCTGCTCGCGCCGGCCCCGCGCGAAGATCCCTGGACGCAGAGCATCAGCCCTTTTCTCGACAATCGCCCCGGGGTGCCGGCCGATGAACGCTACAAGGCCGTCGGTGGCCAATGGCCGCAAGGACTCTATGTTCTGGTGTCGCCGGATGGCCTCCGCTGGAAAAAGTGGCGGGAGGAACCGGTTTTCAAAAACGGGGCCTTCGATTCGCTCAACGTCGCGTTCTGGTCCGAGCATGAACAGTGCTATGTGCTGTATTTCCGCACCTTCACCGGATGGACCGATTACAGCGCCAAATCCTGGGGCCTTTCGGGCTATCGCACGATTTCGCGCACCACCTCCAAGGACCTGATCAACTGGACCGACCCGGTGCGCATGAGCTTTGGCAACACGCCGCTGGAGCATCTCTACACCAACGGCACCCGGCCATACTTCCGCGCCCCGCACATCTACATGGCCACGCCGATGCGGTTTGTGCCCGGTCGCCGGTTTCTGACTGACGAGGAGATGGACGCACAACAGCTGGGCAAGGGCTTCCGCGCGATCTCCGGTCCCACGCACAGCATTCCCAACGAGGTGTCGGACACGGTGTTCATGACCAGCCGCGGTGGCAGTCGCTATGATCGCACCTTCATGGAAGCGTTCGTGCGGCCCGGCTTGGACAAAGGCAACTGGGTCTCGCGCAACGGCGTCCCGGCCACCGGCTTTGTGCAAACGAGTCCGACCGAAATGTCCCTCTATGTCGGCCAAAATTACGTGCAGCCCACCGCTCATCTCGGCCGCTACACCTTGCGCCTCGATGGCATCGGTTCGATCCACGCCGATTACACCGGCGGCGAAATGGTGACGAAGCCGCTGACATTCACGGGCTCGAAGCTGACGCTCAACGTGTCGACCTCCGCCGCGGGTGGGGTGCAAGTTGAAATCCAGGAAGCGGACGGCGAGCCGATCCCCGGCTTCACCTTGGAAGAGTGCCCGGTGCTGGTCGGCGACTCGCTGGAACGCGAGGTCAAGTGGACGATGGGCGGGGATGTGTCGGCGCTCGCCGGCAAGTCCGTGCGCCTGCGCTTCGTGCTCAAGGACGCCGATCTCTACGCGCTCAAGTTCGCCGAGTAGCGGGCGCCATCCTCTCCCAGCCGCCTTCAAGACCATGCCGAAATCACCGCCCCGCTGCCTTGCCCTGCTGTTTGCCGTTGCCATGCTGACGACGGTCTCAGTCCACGCCGCCCCCCCATCGGATCCCCTCATGTTATTCGCGATTGATGATTACGCGTATCCGCTGCGCGAAAATCTCACCCTCTACCTGACCAAGCCGGAAATCCGCCCCGAGCCCGTGCTCAAGCCCTCGGACTCGCCCGATGCACCCGACAATGGCGCCACGCATTTCTATGGCACCGTCATGCAGGATCAGGGGAAGTTTCGCATGTGGTATTATGCCATTCATCGCGTGAACGATGCCGGTGCCATTGGAATCAGCCCCGTCTGCTATGCGGAGAGTGACGATGGTGAAAACTGGGTGCGCCCGGCGCTGGGGCAGGTGGAATGGAAGGGCAGCAAGGCCAACAATCTGATCGCGGTGGGGGAGGATCCCACCAAGGAGTGCGCGGGTATTTCGGTGATTCGCGATGACGAGGATCCCGATCCGGCGCGACGTTACAAAATGGTCTACGGCAAACGCCGCCGCGGTCCCAACGGCGAGGTAATGAACTGGGTCGTGCGCACGGCGATCAGCCCGGACGGCCTGCACTGGACGCAACTGCCCGGACTCGTTTCTGGCGACAAATTCGCCGAACTCGCCTCGCTCTACAAACACAACGGACTCTACATCGTGAACTCCCACATCAGCAGCCGTGGCGAAGGCGACCGCCAGGAAGGCCGGCAGGGCTATGCGTGGGTGTCGACTGACTTTGAAAACTGGCTGCCGCAATCCGCCCCGTCATTCCGCACGGCCGAGCCGGTCGACGGTTCCGGTTGGGGCACCCACGGCATGGCGGGCAAGGACTACGTGCAGGTGCACTTGGGCGTGGGGGCGCGGTCGTTCGGCAATGTCGTCGTCGGCATGTATGGCATGTGGTATCAGCGCCAGCCGAATTGGGGCGAAGGGGGCATCAACTGCGATCTCGGTCTGTTGGTCAGTCACGACGGCCTGCATTTTCGCGAGGTGGTCAAGGGCCGCGCTTACATTCGCAGCACCGATTCGCCGGTCACCCCGGTCCCGGGACGCAACTATCCGACCATTCTCTGCCAAAACAACAGCATCATCGCTGTTGGCGACGAGACTTGGATCTATCACGGACGCTGGCGCAACGTGGCGTTCCAGCAACTCGGCACGGCCGAGAACGGTGGACACAACGTTGCCCGTGATTACTGGGGCGAAGTCGGCCTCGCGAAGATCCCGCGGGACCGCTGGGGCGCCCTCGGCCTCTGGCACGATCGCGATGAAGGTTCGCTTTGGACCGCGCCGATCACGGTGCCCGCAAATGCCGTGTTGCAGCTCAACGCCGCTGGCCTCGCAGGTCTGAGCGTTGCGGTCGCCGATGAACGGTTCCAACCCATCGCGGGCTTTGACCGCGGCACCGCGGGCGGTGCGGACGATGCGTTCGCGGCGCCGGTCGCATGGACGGATGCGGCGCTTGCCTCATTGGCGGGCCGCACCGTGCGCTTCAAAGTCAGCTTCGAACGATCCGAAGGGGTGGAGCCCCGGCTGTTTGCGGCCACGTTGCAATCCGGTAAGTGAATCCGTGGACCCGACGCATGAAACGCCTTGCCGCGCTTGTCATCCTGCTGGGGCTGGTCGGGCTCACCGCATTCACGGCCATGGCTGAAACGGCACCGGCGTTGCAAATCCACGAAACGCCGTCGGGGGTGCGTTACGGACTCTGGGGCAGAGCGGCCGCCGAACCGGCGCCGGTGCTGATCGTTTTGTCCGCGACGATTGAGGAGTCGTTGGGGCAGGCGTATTTTCGTCAGTGCGGCAATCTGCTGGCGAACGAATACGGGTTTCTTTGTGTCTCGATCGATCTGCCGGCCCACGGACTGCAACAGCGCGCAGATGAGCGCGCCGGGCTCGAAGGCTGGCGGGATCGCACAGACCGGCAGGAAAATTTCGTGGCGGCCAACAATGCGCGGTTGCGCGCGGTGCTCGATCATCTGATCGCCACCGGCCAAGCGGATCCCGCCCGCATCGCCGCCTGCGGCACATCGCGCGGCGGCTTCATGGCGCTGCAATACGCCGCCAGTGATCCGCGGGTGAAATGCGTGGCGGCGTTTGCACCCGTGACCGACCTGACCGCCTTGCGCGAATTCAATGGCGCCGAGGCCGACCCGCTCGTAGCTTCACTGGCGCTCATTCATCAAGCGGAGGCGCTGGCAGTGCGTCCGCTCTGGCTTGTGATCGGCGATCGGGACGAGCGTGTGAGCACCGAGGCGGCGATCGCGTTTGTCCGCGCGGTGACGGTGACGGCGCTGAAAGCGGAACTCAATCCGCAGGCGGAGATTCACGTTCTGCCCGAACCCAAGGGACACACCACGCCGGCCGGGGCGCCGGAAGCCGCCGCCGCTTGGATACTTTTACACCTGATTAAACCCTGAATTCTGGTCACCATGGGTGAATTCCTTGATCAAAAGTTAACCTACGATCGACGGCATTTTTTCAAGAATGGCCTGCTGCTTGGCGCCACGACCATGATGTCTGGTGGTTTGATGCATGGGGTTTCAGCAGCGGAAACAGCGGGCAGCAATGCCGCCGAGGCTGACAGTGCGCATGCGTTGCGTGAGCAGTTTAGTGATCCGCCCCGCGAATTCGGCATCATGGGATTTTGGTTTTGGAACGGTGATATGGAGGATCGCGAGGTCGTGCGGCAGATTCGCGAAATGCACGCCAAGGGGTTTGCCGGTTTTTGCATTCATCCGCGCAACGGTTTGTCCCGTCGCGTGGGTTACTTGACTCCGGAGTTTTTCAGGTTGGTAAAACTGTCGGTCAAGGAGGCCGAGCGCCTAGGCATGAAAGTGGTCCTGTATGATGAGGCGGGCTATCCGGCGGGATCGGCGCGAGGTGCGGTCGTGACGAAAAACCCTGAGTGGGCGGCCAAGGCGATCTTCATGGACCGTCACATAGTTGCGGGACCGGCGCACGGCTTTTGGAGATCAAACCCCGGTCGGGCGCTAGACTACGGTTTGGTTTCGATCGTGGCAGGTCGTGTGTCGGACGATGGCAGCATGGATGAGTCCAGCATCATGGGCTTGCGATGGAACGAGCATGAAGTCGTGGAGTATGATTTGCCCGCCGGGGAATGGCGCCTATGCGCCGTGTGGCAGGGTCCCAGTGGCGGAACCACCCGCGGCGCCTTTGCAGAGGAAGAAGACGATCACGCCACGGCGCCGCCGGCCGCGGATATTCTGCGCAAGGATGTTGTGGAGTATTTTATCGAACTGACGCACGAACGATTTTATCAGGAATTGGGTGAGTATTTCGGCACCACCATTGTGGCGATGTTTACCGATGAACCGTCACCGCGGGGGCGGATTGCCGAGGTTGCGCGTCGCGAACATTTGCATGCATGGACGCCCGGCTTTGCGGACTACCTGCAACGCTTTTGGGATGAGGATGTGCGCTTGTGGTTGCCGGCCTTGTGGCAGGACTACGGACCAAGGACGAAGTTGTTCCGCCAGGCCTACCAGCGGGCCGAGCAGCAACTCTTGGGCGAATCTTTTTATGCCCCTATCAGTGCCTGGTGCGAACGTCACGGGATCGCGCTGACCGGGCATTGTGCGCACAGCGACGAGATGGGAACACTCCGCCACTTCCAATGGCCCGGACAGGATTTGGTCTGGCGCATGGTGGTTCCGGGTAATGACAGCGCATTGGAGGGCCCGGACAGTTTGTGTGCCCGGGCATCGGCCAGTGCGGCCCGTTTGGGGCGGCGACGCTTCAGTTGCAACGAGGTTTTCGGGGCCTACGGCTGGAGCCTGACGATGGATGAGGTAAAGTGGCTGCTCGATTGGCTGTTTGTCCGCGGAACCAACGTTATCTTTTTGCATGCGGCCTTTTATTCCGTCTTGGGCCGGCGTGCGTTTGAGAGTCAGCCGGATTTGACCGTGCACAATGTATGGTGGCCATACTTTGACCGGGTCGGTCATTACAGCCGCAGAATGTCGTGGCTTATATCAGATGGAACGCAGATTTGCCCGGTCGGCGTCTTGAGCAACGGGGATCGTCTTTCATGGAAAGCGTCAAAGGCGCTCACTCGGGCCCAGATCGATCATTTGTTCACCTATGGACAGGCTATTGCCGACTCACATTTGGATGACGGCTGGCTGGTCAATGGGGACCAGCGTTTTCGCGTGATAGTGATCGATGAACCCGGCGAGCTCAGCCCGGCGACCGAGCAGCGGTTGCGGGCGTTTGCGGCTGCGGGCGGTGTGGTGGTGAATGATTGGACTGAAAGCTCCTTGATTCCAGCCTGCACCCGGGCGGTCGGCCGAGACATCGAATGGCGCGGATCAGGAAGCGTTGCTTTGCGTTCGGTTCATTATCGCAAGGGTGCTCTCGAGATCTTTATCTTGTCGAACGAAGGAGAAGTGCCGCTGGCTGGCGACGTGTGGTTGTCAGCCGCTGGCCGGGTGGAGCGGTGGGATGCGATGACTGGCAGCACCCGACCATGGCCGGTGGAGCCATCCCAAGGAAAAGGCACTGTCTTGGCTTTGCGGTTGGAACGTCGCGAGACTGCCATTTTCGTGGTCGATGTCGGGGCTAAACCGGATTCCGGTCTGATGCCGCCAATGGCGCCGGGTGGTGTCGTTGCGAAGCTGGTCGGGCCTTGGCGCGTGACAAAGTTGAACGGTGAGGCCGTGATCGTTCCCGCATTGGAGGACTGGGCGAAGGTTCCCGGTTGGGAGTTGTTTGCAGGCACGTTATGCTACCACACGGAATTCACCGTGCACGACGAAGCCAGGGACATTCGCTTCATTGATATGGGGCATGTGGGTGATATTGTTGAAGCTCGCCTCAATGGTGTGCCGCTCGGGGTCAGAATGTGGGCCCCATATGTGATCGAAACTCTGGATGCCGTTCGCTCCGGCGTAAATCACCTGGAGCTTCGGGTGACGAACTCCATCGCGAATACTTACGATGGATTGCAACTGCCATCCGGTTTGATGGGACCGGTGGGTTTGCGATCATGACCAAGAGCCGGGTGCCATGGATGTGTTCACGTTTAACGCGATTATTCTATGAAATCAATGATTCATCCCCGTCGTGATTTTCTAAAAACCATGCTGGCCGGCGGTCTGGTCTTGCCGATGTCCGGTCTGGCTGCCTCCGGCGGTGCCCAAGCATCGTCATCCGGAGCCTCGGATGCGCTCGATGCGTTGTTGCCTGGATTCGGCGGGCTTTCGCCGGAGCAGAAAGCCCGGCAGATCGAGGCGCTGACCTTGGCCGGTCGGCGGCATCCCAGTGGCATCATGATCTGCATGCCTTATGTGGCGGCGGACGGATTGCGGCCGGTGCGTGCTGCCGACTTTGAGGGACAGGATCAGTTCTCGTTCAACTTCGGCCACAAGTTCAAAAGCGTCACCGACTTCTTCACCAACGAAAACTCCATCACCGCTTCGGGCAGCCATCTCGCCGCGCAGAGTATTCGCTACAAGGCCAACAGTGAGCCCGCCGCGCTGGCTGCGGCGCGCGAGGCGTATCGCTCGCTCCGCATCGTTTATCAATTCGGCATCGAACACGGCGTGCCCGGTTTCATGGGCAAACCGTTTCACTTCGAGTATTCCGAGCATACGACCGGCGATCAGTATCTGCACACGATTTGGGGCCTGTGGAACTTTTACGACATCGCCTCCGAACCGGAGCGCGCCGAGGTCCGGGACATGTTCATCACGATGGCCGATTACCAGATCAAGGTGGACTACCATATCTTCAATCGGAAGGGCGGCGAGGGGGACAAAAGCAACGCTTGGAACAACCGCCTCGATCCCACTGATTACAACGCGATCATGGCCGCGATGGTCGCCGCCGCTTACAAGATGTCGGGCGACACGAAATACCGCGACGCCTACGAATTCGTCATCCAGACCGCCAAGTGGCGCACCCACCGGCGTCTCGATTACATCGTCGAGCAGTTCAAGAACGGCACCTATCAGCCGCAAAAGTGGGATGTCATTGCCGGGGCGAAAGTGGACGAAGGGGAGTTTGCGCACTGGGAGCAGATCCAACACTGCCAATTCCTCGCGATTTCGGCGGTCATCATTCATGAGAGTTTGCCCGACCTGTTCACGAAGGAGGATTTGAGCGAAACGCTCGCGTTGTGGTGGGCGGATCAGCCGGTGGGCTTCGACCCGGTCGATTGGAACTACCTCTATTGGTTCATCGTTTCGACGAAGGACCGCAGCTGGCGGCCGGTGGAAATGACACCGCGCCTGCCGCGTGAAGAATGGATGGGCGGACATCCGATGCTGTCGTTCGCCTCGAAGTGGGTTTATGCCGATTGCCTGGCGCGCTTTCAATGGACCGCGATGGTTGTCGCCCGGCATTGTCCGCCCAAGCGCGACGAAGCGGTGGCGTTCGCCAGTGAAACGCTCAAACGCTTTTCTCCGCGCCATCTGCTCTGGATCTCGGACCCGGATGGAAAACAAATTCCTCCCTCGCTGAACTACTTTACCCGATTTCTCAGCAGCGAGATGCCGGAAAACCTCTTCGCGTCCTATTGGGAAGGACGTCGGCTCAACCTCTGGACCTGAAGTGATGACGAAACGCATATGGTCGCAGGCACTGCTGGGCATGTTGGTGGCGGCCGGTCCGGTGGCGGCGGACACGCGGGGCGACAGTGCGCTCGCCGCGCTGAGTCCGGCGCAGCCGGTGGCCGAACGCATTGCGACGATTGAACAGTTTCTCGATCAGCATTATTTCGATGCACAGGGCTTGATGTATTCGCACATCAAATGGCGCGAAGAAAGGCCGTTCAAGCCGGATGATTTTACGCCGGCGGATTCCACCATTCCCGGGCCCGAGCCATGGCAATGGATGAGCTACGAGAACAGTTCGTTTGTGTCGGGTTTGCTCCTGGCCGCGCAATGTTACCGCTACGCCGCGACGCAGGATCCTGCGGCTTTGGCGCTGGCGGCGAAGGCCTTTCGCTCGCTTGACGTCAATTACGGGTTGACCGAGGCACGCAACCGCACGGCCGAAGGACCCGAACAAAAGGCCGGTTTTATCGGACAATCGACCTCAGCCGGCACCACCGCCGGATTTTTCTGCAAGCCGTATTACGGACAGGCCACGGATGCGACGAGCACCGAGCAGCACTTCGCACCGCTGCTGGGTTTGTATCGCTACTTTCCGCTGGCTGATGACGGCACGAAGCAGCGGATCACCCAGATCTTTCGCGAAGTGTCGGCGCGCTGGCGCGGCGGCTATTTCATCAACTATTTCGGCGAGCCATGGGACATGGAGAAATCCTATCCGCGCGCCCAACGGCACATGTTTTTGTGGATGGTGATGCACCGGCTCGCTTATGAGATCACCGGTGACGCGGCGAGTTTGGCGGAGTATCAGCGGTTGCATGCCGTCTACGCCAACCTGCCGACGCCGCGCGAAACGGAATGGGGCTTGGGTCACCCGTCGTATGTGAGCACGGAGGACCGTTCGTTTCATGTGCAGATGGTCATTGGCGCGGAGCTGCTGCTCGAACTCGAACCGGCCGACGCGCCGCGCTGGCTGCGGGGCATGGAGGCGTGGTGGCGCTATTCACAGATCGGTCAGCGCGAGGATTTCGCCAGTTACTACTTCATCCGGATCAATGCGCTGACGGGGCAGTGGGAGAAACTGCCGACTTCGATCAAGCCGCGGGCGTTGTGGAAATCGCCCTTCATGCTGCACAACGCGATTCTGCCGATCTGTTGGCTCGGCACGCAGGAGCGGCAGACGATTTCTAGCGCGATCGTCGCCCGGCATGTCCCGGCTGCGGCGGAGGAAGCCCGCGCGCGTTATGACCGCATCTTCGCGGGCTTGGACAAAGCGCACTTCAAGTGGTTCGTCGATCCGGAAGGGGTCATGCCCGAACCGTTGCAATGGATGCTCAACGTCATGCAGGGCGACGCCCTCGCATTCTATGACCTCGGTTACTGGTATGCCCAGGCGCACCGCGACTCTTCTATGAATAACCTCCAAACTTGGACAACTTTGACTCCGCTGCCGGACCCGATCGGATTTGGCGGTATGTTCGCCGCCGTGTTGCACGATCGGTTGATCACCGGCGGCGGTTCGCAATGGAACAAGCCGGTCTGGATTGCCGGCGCGAAAAAATCCTACACCGATGCCATCTGGGCGCTCTCGTCCCCTTCGGGTGATTGGGAGAAGCTGCCATTGCAGCTGCCCACGCCCCGCGGACATTATTCCAGCGCCACCATGCCCGGCACGGTGCTGCTGGCGGGCGGGATTGATGACGGTGGTCCACTGCGTTCCACGCTGGCACTGTGCGAGACCACCGCCGGATTGGCGTGGAAGACATTGCCGGATTTGCCGGCGCCCGTGATTTACGGATGCGCGGCAATCGTGGCCGGCCGGCTCTACGTGATCGGCGGCTTGGACGACGCGGCTTCCCAGAAGCCGAGCGCGGCGGTTTGGTCGCTCGCCGTCACCGATTTGGATCAGGCGGGGGAGTGGCAACGCGAACCCGACTTGCCGGGTCCGGGCGTCTTCGTGGCCGCGGCGACCGGCGTGCAGGATCAGTTGTATGTCTTTGGCGGCATGGCGGTCGACGCCGGGGATAACTTTGTGCCCTCGGTCAAAGCGTATCGCTTCGATCCGGTGAAACGTTCGTGGGACCGCATCGCCGATCTCCCCGATCCGCGGGTCGGCCTCGCAACGCCCTGTCCGGTGCTGCCGGACGGGCGCATTCTGATCGCGGGCGGTTACTCGAAAATGTTTCCCGGCGTGCAACGCGAGCATCCAGGCTTCAACGACAGCACGTATTTCTACGATCCGATTGCCGATACGTATACGCGCGGTCCGGATGTGCCGCATGCGCTGGTGCCGGATCGCGACTCGGCGGGCGATCCCGGTCCCGCCCCGATGATCGGCGCGCCTGCCGTGGTCTGGCGCAATCTGGCCGTGGCCGTCAGTGGCGAAGTGCGCATCGCGACGCGCAGTCCGCAGGTGCTTGCCCTGCCGCTGCCTGCTCCTGAAGCGAAGTGATTTTTCCATGAAGATTACCAATGTGATCACGCATCTGCTCACCGCCCGGTGGGTGGATGATCCCTCCTTCCCGCAGTCGCTGCATTCGACCGCGATTATCCGGATCGAAACCGATGCCGGGATCGACGGCCTTGGCGAACTCACCTGGGGCTACTTTGCGCCGGATGCTGTGCCGGCCATGGTCGACTACTTCAAGCCGGTGCTGATCGGACGGGATCCGTTGCAACTGTCCGCGGTGACGCGCGCGTTGTGCGATGATTCCGTGTGGTGGGCGCGTTCCGGCGCGGGCAAGAGTGTGATCAGCGGGATTGAACTGGCGTTGTGGGACCTGCAGGGCAAGGCGCTCAAGGTGCCGGTGTGGCAGCTCCTCGGCGGCGCGGTGCGCGAACGCATTCCGGTTTATGCTTCGGGCGGTCCCGCGCTCTGGCCGCTCGATGAACTCATGCGCAAGATCGAGCATTACCGATCGCTCGGCTATCGCACCGCCAAGCTCTCGACCAACTATTATAAGCTGCCGCCGCCGGGTGATCATCAGACTCGGATGACGGCCGTGCCATTTCCGTTCGCGAAGAAACTTGAAGTGCTGCACGAAGGCTTCACGCGACTGCGCCGGGAATTCGGGGCGGACATGGACTTTGCCATCGATGGTCATCAAGGCGGCGTGCCGAATCCGATTCCGGTCAGTGAAGCGGTGAGCATTGCCGAGACCCTGGCGCCATTTCGCCTGCGCTTCTATGAGGAGCCGCTGGCCTACACGAACCTGCCGGGTTACGCGGAATTGCGCTCGCGCTCGCGCATTCCGATTGCCGGGGGCGAAAGCCTGTGCGGCTTGGATCAATTTCACGACCTGATCGCGCGGGGTGGGGTGGACGTCATTCAGCCGGACATCGGCTTTGTCGGCGGTCTGGCGGAAACCGTGCGCGTCATGCATCACGCCGAGGCGCACAATCTCTCCACCGCGATTCACACGGGTGCGTCCATGGGCCCCTCGCTGGCGGCCTCATGGCATCTGGCCGCGGCTTCGCATTCGGTGGACTGGCTTGAGCATGTGCAGGCCGCGAGTTCCATTCAGCGCGATATCCTGATCGACGACTTCACGGTCACGGACGGCAACGTCGGTTTGCCGACGGCCCCCGGCCTCGGAGTGAGTCTGCCGGCTGACGTGATTGAGAAATACAAGTTTGTGCCCAGCTCGGGCGAGCGCACCTGATCACATGAAAATTTTATTCAACATGCCGTTCGAACTGACCGCGGAACATCGCGCCGCGGTCGCGCAGATTGTGTCCGGGGCCGAGCTTGTGGTGATGTCCGTAACTGATCTCGACACGGTGGAGGGTAGCGACGTCGATGTGCTGGTCACCGAGCCGGTGCCGCGCGATCTCGCCCGATGGCCGAAGCTGCGCTGGGTGCAGCTGCTCTCCGCGGGTTCCAATCATTTGCGCGGGCATCCGGTGTGGGGAACGTCGATTGCCGTGACCAATGCCAGCGGCACGCATGCCGTCCCGATCGCGCAATACATCACGGTGACGTGGTTGATGATGATGCATCGCATGCCGGAGTTGATGGCTTACAAAGCGACGCGCACCTGGCCCAATCGCGCCGCCCTGGCGGGACGGGTGGTGCGAGGCATGACGGCCGGCATCATCGGCTACGGCGGCATCGGCCGCGAATCGGCCCGCCAATTGCAAGCGCTCGGCATGCGCATTCTCTGTTTGAAGCGCGATCCGTCGGACCGGGTGCATCACGGCGGCAATCCTTTCCCCGGCACGGGTGACCCGGATGGCACCATTCCGGCGGCATGGTATGCGCCCGACCAAATCGGCGAATTCGTGGCGCAGTGCGACTTGGTGGTCGTGACTGTGCCGAGCACGCCCGCGACGGAAGATTTGATCGGCGCGGCGGAACTCGCGCGGATGAAAGCCGGCGCCCGGCTGATTCTGATTTCTCGCGGGGGGATTGTGAATGAAACCGCTCTAGCCGATGCCTTGCGGTCCGGACAGCTGGCCGGCGCGGCGGTGGATTGTTTTGTTCAAGAGCCCACCACGTCGGATCACCCATTTTTTGACGTGCCCAACCTCATCATGACGCCGCACATGTCGGGCGTCTTTACCGACTACTGGCCCGTGCTGTTCACGCTCTTTGCGGAGAATCTGAGCCGTTTCACCTCGAGTTCTTCGCTCCTGAATGCGGTCGATGCGAAGCGCGGCTATTAGCCGGTGCGATGGATCAAGTCAGATGCATTCGTTTCTCCGTTTTCATTGTCTCATCCGCGCCCTCGCGCTAGTTTCCGTCGTCCTTAGTCCCATGTTGAACGCTACCCCTAATTCATCCGCTCTGCGCAAGGTCGCCGATGTCGTGATCTATCGCGATGATCGATTTCACTGCGCGTTTCCGTCGGTGGTCAAACGCGCCACGGGCGATCTGTTGCTCGCCTTTCGCCGCGCCCCGAATCGCCTGCGCTATGGGGAAAGCCGCAATACGCATACGGATCCCAACAGCTATTTGGTGACGGTGCGGTCCGCGGATGGGGGACGCACGTGGACCGAACAGCCCGAGCTGCTTTATGCGGATGCATTCGGCGGTTCTCAGGATCCGTGTTTGCTGCAGTTGCGTGATGGCACGCTGCTCTGCGCCAGCTACGGCTGGACGCCGCTGCGGCCCGACGGGGTTGCCGCCCTTCCCTCCACGGCGGTCAATTACGACAACACGGTCTTCAACGGCGGTTACTATCTGCGGTCAACCGACGGAGGCAAAACGTGGAGCGGTCCGTTTTATCCGCCCCATATCAAACCCGAGTTGCTGACCGGTCCGACAGGCGAAGCGCTGCCGGCCTACAATCGCGGGGCGCTGGCCGAGGGACGTGATGGTCGGCTCTTATGGGCGGTCGCCGCGACGGATCAGATCGAGCCGAAACGCCGCACGTCGGTGCATCTGCTGATCTCGGAGGATAAAGGGGAGAGTTGGAGGTATTCGAGTCCGATCGCGACCGACGAAACCGTGCAGTTCAACGAAACCTCGGTTTATGAGACGCCGAAAGGTGACATCATCGCGTTTCTGCGCACGGCGGATTACGAGGACCAAGCCTGCATTGCCCGTTCGACTGACGGCGGCAAAACCTTCACTCCGTGGCAGGGCATGGGCTTTCAAGGGCATCCGCTCCATGCGCTGCGTCTGCCGGACGACCGGGTGCTGCTGACCTACGGATACCGCCATGAACCGATGGGCATTCGTGCCCGCGTGCTCAACGCCGAGTGCACCGACTTTGTGACTGCACCGGAGATCGTGTTGCGCACCGACGGCGGTGGATTTGACCTCGGCTACTCGTGGTCGGTCATGGCGGACGAGCGCCATGTGCTCGTGGCCTACTATTTCAACGACGACGGTGGTGTGCCCTACATCGCGGGCACGTTGCTGGCCATCGACTGATTTGCTCGATGAAAATCACTGACGTTCGCACCACGCTCCTCACGGGGCCCTGCACCAACGATCCCTTTCTGCGCGAAGCCCGCAAGCTGCGCAGCGCGGCATTTGTCGAGATCATCACCGACGGACCGCACATTGGCATCGGTGAGACCTATGCCGGCTATTTCTGTCCGGAAATCGTGCCTGAGATCGTTGAATTTTTTAAACCGATTTTGATCGGCCAGACGGTGGATGATATTCCCGAACTGTGGCGCCGGATGTATCACTGTGGAAATTTTTGGTGTCGCGTGGGTCTGGGGGCGATCGTGCTCAACGGTATCGAGGCCGCGTTGTGGGATCTTAAGGGCAAGCTGCTCGATCAGCCGGTGCACGCGCTGCTGGGCGGTGCGAAGTTCGACAAACTCCCGTGCTATGCCACCGGCGGCCCTTCGAATTATCCGCGGGAAAAACTGGCGCGGAAAATGGATCACTATTTTTCACTCGGTTTTCGCGGTCTCAAAGTAGGTGCGGGCAGTTACACCGTGGGGGAAGGGTTCTATTGTCCGATGACGCCCGGTGAGGCCGCTGATTTTGAAGGCGCGAAGGTCGCCTTCATGCGCGAGCACGCCGGACCGGATGCGTGGCTGATGCTGGATGGACACATGGGCAACAGTCCCAAGGGCACCTGGTCGCTGGAAGTGGCCCAAGCCGCCCTGCGCGCGGTTGAGCCCTACGACCTGTTCTTCTTCGAGGAGCCGCTCCACTACACCGATCCATGGGGTTACGCGCAGCTTTGCGAAGCCACCACCGTGCCCGTCGCCGGCGGCGAATGCCTGACCGCGAGTTACGAGTGGAAGGTTTTCGTCTCGCAGGACTGCTTCGACATCGGCCAGCCCGACGCTTCGTTTACGGGCGGACTCGGCGAATTCATGAACGTGTCCGCCATGCTCGCCGGACGCGGGCGCAAGATCGCCACGCATGCCTGGGGCGCGGGCGGTTCCCTCATGCAGAACGTGCACTGCGGCTTCGCCGCGGCCAACACCGCCATACTTGAAATCGCCCCCGATTACGCCGGCCTGCATGCCGATGTGATCGATGGCGGTCTGGTTATCAAAGACGGTTACGTGCTGCCGCCGGATCGTCCCGGGCTCGGCGTCGTCCTGACGGACGAAATCAAACGGCGCTATCCCTTCCAGCCCGGCACGGGCGAGTTCAACAGCGTGCCCGGCAAAATCCTCAGCACCTGATCGCTGTGAAAATCCTGATTGATGTGCCCGTGGAACCGTCCGCCTTGGCGGTCCTGCAAAAGATGCCCGGAATCACGGTTGACGTGATCGCCGAACCGGTGGAGGCCACACGTGAGCTGCCGGCCGCGCAATTGGCGGATGTCGATGCGCTCTTCTGCACGTTTCCGCCGGCCAATCACGCCGACGCCAAGGCCTTGCGCTGGATCCAAGTCGCCTCGGCGGGTTACACCCAACTCTTCGGGCTCGATTTGCCGGCGCGGGGCATCCGCGCGACCAACGCGCGCGGCTGCTTCGATGTGCCGATCGCCGAATGGAACATCGCCATGATGATCAACCTCGGGCGCAATCTGCGCCAGATGGTGCGCAATCAAGACGCGACGGTTTGGGACCGCTCCGCGCAATTTCAGCGCGAGATTCGCGGCCTGACCGTGGGACTCTGGGGTTACGGTGGCATCGGGCGGGAAACTGCGCGCTTGGCCAAGGCGATGGGCCTGCGGGTCCACGTGCTCACGCGCTCCGGTCGCACCGGTCCGCGCGGCGATGTCTACGCCGTGCCCGGCACGGGTGACGCCGCCGGCACGCTGCCGGATCGTGTGTTCAGTGCGGGCGAAACGAAGGCGTTTCTGGCCGGGCTTGATTTTCTCGTGCTGGGCTTGCCCCTGACCAAGGCCACGGAAGGTTTGCTGGGTGAGGCCGAACTCTCGGCGCTGCCCCGGCGCGCCTTTGTGCTCAACCCCGCGCGCGGACCAATCATTCAGGAGGCCGCGTTACTGCGCGCCTTGCGGGAGGGATGGATCGCCGGTGCCGCGCTCGACACGCACTACCGCTATCCGATGCCGCCGGATCATCCGCTGTGGTCCTTACCCAATGTGATTTTTACGCCGCATATTTCCGGCTCCAGTCTGAGCCCCAATTTCAAGACCCGCCTCTGGGATATTTTTAACCAAAACGTCAGCCGCATGAATCGCGGTGAGACACTCCTCAATGAACTCACTCCTGCGCAGTTGGCAGGGGACTAAACCCAATACCGTTATGAAAACAAAAACCACCTATCGTAATTTAGGGGCATGCCTGGCGGGCTCCTTTCTTTTCGCGACCTCGGCCTTGGGCGCCGGGCTGAACCCGATCGGCAGCGAAAAGCAGTTCTTTTTCGATGATGAAATCGTCGAGACGTTGGAAAACACCAGACTGCGGCTGAACGTCGCGGAGAAATTGGCTGACAATCCGGTGATCAAGGCCGATCGACCGTGGGAGGGCTCGGATACGCGCGTGGGTTTTGTGATCTTTGACGAAAGACTGGGCAAGTTTCGCATGCGTTATTCTTCCGGGGAGTTTCGGTCCGGCGGCCGCAACGAAAAAGGCGAGATCATTGTGCTGGGCGAGGGCGACGATCTGGCGAAACAGCGCGTGACTTGTGAAGCTTGGTCCGACGATGGCATTCACTGGGAGAAACCCAATCTCGGGTTGGTCGAGTTCAATGGGTCCAAGGACAACAACATCCTGCCGGCCGCAGCGATTCGTGGTTATTTCATGGAAGATTTGCACGAGACCGACCCGGCGAAGCGCTACAAGGGACTCACGCGCAAAGGCAGCTACTCCGGCAATGGCATGACGTTCGATCTCTACTATTCGCCCGACGGCTATGATTGGAAGCCCTATGAGAACAACCCGATCATTGATACGGGGGATCAGAAGGGTCGGTGGGGACCCACGGACTTTGCGGGCTGGGATCCGGTGCGAAAGACCTATGTCGCCTATTTGGAAAACAATTATCATATGCATTCCAAATACCTGCATCATCGTTCAATCGCCCGGGCCGAGAGTCCGGACATGATTCACTGGAGTGAACCAGAAACCATCATTCGGACGGATGATTTGGATTATCCTGACACCGAGTTTTATCATCTGCCGACCCTGCCTTACGAGGGTTGGACGATCGGTCTGCTTTGGATATTTTCGACGACCAACACCACGCATGAACCGCACTTCGTGTTCAGTCGCGATGGCATTCACTTTGACCGTCGTTTCCGCGAGCCGATCGTGCGCCGGGGCGATCATGGTGATTTCGACTCGGTTTCATTGTATGCGAACAGGCCGGTGGTGCACGGTGATGAAATCTTCATTTACTACACCGGCACGAACTGGCGTTCACCGGAGCAGCTGGAAGCCCTCGGCGACCAAGCCGGGGCCGGCATCGGCCTGGCGATCCTGCCGCGCGATGGTTTTGTGTCCCTCGAAGGGGCCCGGGCCGATTACAGTGTCGTGACGACGCGCTCCTTCAACTTCACCGGCTCGCAACTGCATCTTAATTTGCGCGCGGCCCTGCAGCAATGGGGGGCGGAGCCCTGCGATGTGCGGGTTGAGATTCTCGATGGCCGCCACACGCCGGTGTCCGGTTTTGGCTTTGAGGACGCCGATCCGATCACCGCCACGGATCTCGATCACGTGGTCACCTGGCGGGGCCAGTCGGATGTTTCCGCGCTCGAGGGCCAGCCCGTGCGGCTGCGCATTTCGTTCAAGAACGCCAAACTCTACGCCTTCCAGTTTCGCTGAACCATGAAGCCGCAAAATATGTTTCGTCTGGTTTTCTGTGTCGCAATCACGGCCACGGCGGCCATGGCCGCGCCCCGCGTCCTGCTGTTTGACGACTACTATCAACATCCCCGCTACGACGCCCAGTTCGGTCAGGGCGTGGCCCGGGGAGACGCCGAATTGAGGAAGCTGTCCAACTTCTACGCGCCCGACGCCACGGCCATTCCCAATGGCACCTTCGTGCTGTCCGGGATTCTGGCCGACACGTTTGACGTGCGCACCAGCCGTGAACCGATCACGGCGGAGCTGTTGCAAAGCGCCGCTGCCTACGTGCTCATCTGCCCGGTCAAAGCCGAGGCCGGCGGTCGCCCGGGGTTGACCGATCACGAGGCGGACCTGTTGCGTGATTTCGTGACGGCCGGCGGCATGCTCGTGGTGGTGTGCAACAGCTCGACCGACTTTGCGAAGAGCGATTTTGATTACGCGGGGATGAATCGGATCGCCGGGCGGTTTGGGGTGCATTTCCAGGAATCGATGACGCATACGATTTCGGTGCCCATCGCGCGGGACCACCCGTATTTCGACGGCGTGCGGGATTTGATCTATGGCAACGGTGCGACCTTGGCCCTCGCTGCGGATGCCCCGGCGAAGCTGGAAGTGCTGCTGGAAAGCGAGAGCGAGGAAGCTGCCGGACCGATCGCCGTGCTGGCTCATCTGGGGAAGGGCCGCGCGCTCTTCTTCGGTGACGGAGGCACCTTTGGCAATGCGCACATGGTGCGAACCGACATCGATCACGCGCCGGCGGTCAAACAGCTGGTCGAATCTTTGCTGCCCGATGGTCCGGCTCCACGCTACGGCTGGAAATCCGGACTCACGCTGCGGGCCGAGGTCAATCAAGAGCAGATACTCTCCGGCTATCCGGAGTTTATCGATTTCTACCGACTGCCGCATCCGGAGGGCACGCGGGCCTACTCGAGCGGCATGCGCCAGATTGATTTGGAGAACGGTCTGCCGGAAACCGGGAGCCGCGATTTTGTGTCGCTGGTCGCCAACGCTGCGGCCACGTTTGAACTGACGGTCAACGCGAACAATGGCGGCGGGTTCGCCGCCGAGTGGCGGGCCGACGATGGTGAGCTCGCGGCGCAACTCCTGCCCAACGGCCGGTTTATCGCTGCACAAAACCCATCGGGGGCCGCTGCCGACTGGCAACAGGTGCTGCTGCACGAGGCCGTGCTAGCGCCGCTCCGCCGTTCGGCCGAGCCGGGTGCGCAGTGGAGTGCGCGGCTGCCGACCGGTCTGCCGGCGTTTCAACTCGGGCTGGTGCCTCAGGTCGTCGCGGCCGACGCCACTTTGCACTACACCGGCACGGAGGAGCACGCTGGCCAACGCTGTCACGTGTTTGTCCGCCGATCGTTCATGGACGGACGCGCTTGGGGCGTGGAAGACCTGATCGGGCGCGAGGCCGCGGTGCGCTTGGGATCGGTGCACGGATTGGACACGCTGTCCGCCGGGCAGATGATCACGGCGCATTACTGGGTCTCGGCCGAAACCTTGCTGCCGGTGCGAACGGAGTTCGTGGTTTCCGCTTCGATTTGGTGGCAAGACCCACGATTCCCCGGCCACTACCTCGGCTCTCACGATTCCAAGAATTACGAAAACTGGAAAAACGTGACCTTTGTTACAACTTATGGACGTCGGTTGACGGTGGATTTCCGGGTGAAGTAGATTCACCGGCATCGTCACGAAACATGCGCCTAATCGTCTCTGCCATCTGCATTCACCTTCTAGCCCCCGCAATGGCGCTATCCTCGAATTCATCATCTGGCGCCAGCGCGTTGATCCATAGTCCGGAGCCGCTCGTGATCGCGCACCGTGGGTTCAGTGGCAATGCCCCGGAGAACACGTTGCCGGCGTTCCAACTGGCGCTGGACCAAGGGGCACCTTTGATCGAACTGGATTATCATCACTCTGCCGATGGCATCCCGGTGGTGATACACGATTCGACGCTGAAACGGACGACTGACATCGCGACTGCCTGGGCGCGTGAGGATGGCAAAGTGGGCGACTATCCGCTGGTCCGTCTGCGTGAGCTCGATGCGGGCAGCTGGTTTGATCAAGAGTTTGCCGGCACCAAGCTGCCGACCTTGGAAGAGGCGATTCGGTTGATCCAGACCGGCAGCACCACCTTGATCGAGCGGAAGGCCGGTGATGCCGGCACCTTGATTGATCTGCTGCGCCGCATGGACTGCATGGACCAAGTCGTGGTGCAATCGTTTGATTGGGATTTTATCAGGGATTGCCGCGCGCTTGATGCTGATCTCGTGCTCGGCGCCCTTGGACCACCGTCGCGTTGGCAAGGCCGCACATTGGAAGCTGCCGAAAAGACCTTGAACCGCGCGTTCGTCGACTTTCTCGCCACGCTGAATGTGCAACTGGTGGTGTGGAATCGGGCCGTGACCGCAGAGGCCGTCGCGCATGCGCATTCGCTCGGTCTCAAGGTTTGGGTCTACACCATCGATGATCCGGCCGAGGCACGTTCGTTGGTGGCGAAGGGGGTTGATGGTATCATCACCAATCAGCCTGCGCGCGTTACGTTTTCACAAGACGACAATCGGTGATGGACCGTTGGACTGGATCAAGCTATCCAGTAGCGTGACGGCCATTTGATTTAGTGGCGTGGGAATGTTGTGTCGGCGGCCGATGCGCACCACGGCGCCATTGCGGGCATCGGTTTCCATTGGGCGGCCCGCCGCGCGATCGGCATGCAGCGAATTGACGCCATCGGGAGACGCATTCCGCATCGATTCCAGAATTTCGTCAGCCAAGGACTCGTCGACTTGGGCTCCATCGGCACGAGCGACGGCGATGGTTTCAAGCATCACACCACGCATCAGCTCGGCGCCGGCGGGGTTGTGAACAATGCCGTTTGGCTGGAGAAGCAAGGCGTTGATGGCGCCGGGAGCGTTTAGGGTGAGCTTGCGCCAGATCTCTGTCGTGAAGTCTTCGGTCGTGGCGGCATCCACGGCGGTGCCGGAGAATAGCGCGACGAAGCTTTGACCCAAGGGATCGTTTGGCACGCGCAGCATCGCGGGACCGCGCTGTTGAATAGCCCCCGGGGCCGTGCGGGAGGCCGGAAGATTGACCATGACCGGCAGGAGTTGTTGGGCGGGCACCAGCGCTTGAAAGCGCTCACGATGCTCGACGCCATTTTGCAAGATCGCGACACGAGTTTTGGCGGCAACCAAGACCTTCAGCCAGGGAGCGGTGCCGGCTACATCATAGGCTTTGGTCGTGACCAGCACCCAATCGAATGGATGCTCCATCGTCACCGAGGGATCGAGAAAGGTGGGGACAAACCTGAGGGTTTCCCCGCTGTGAAGCTCGACTGAGAGTGAGTCGAAGTGAGTCCGCGCAGCTAGAACAACATCGGTTCCCCGGGCGATAAGGTGACCCGCCAAGCTGCCGCCGATCGCGCCGGGACCAATGATGGCGATACGCATTGAGAGTTTAGGTCAACGCCGTGCCGCGTTGGCAAAGCTGCAAAGCCAAGCCCCAAGGATCGCGCAGCATCACGAGATGAGTGCCGTCATCGCCTTTGACTTCGCTGTGAAAGGTGGCGCCGGCGGCGGTGAGGCGCGTTTGATCGGCGATGACGTCCGTGCTCACAAATGCGAGGTGCAGCAGCAACGGATCCATCGCGGCGTAGTCCGGCACGGCTTCGGGCGGATTGCGATAGATCTCGATGATTGAGCCGGCGCCGTCGGAGAGAAAATGGGTTTGGGCGGGTTGCGGAATGTGGCGGACGACCCTTAGGCCGAGGTGTTCGCCATACCATGCGGCCATCGCGACAGGGTCGGCGACATTGCAGGCGACGTGTTCGAGTTTCATGGGCATCACGCAGTTTGGATTTCGGTCCAGCGTTTTTGCAAACCCTCCAAACGACCGAGACGAGGTGTCAGATCTGAATGGTCTGGTGAGGCCTGGGCCAAATCGAAGAACTCATAGACGTCGAAGCGGGCGAAGCGTCCATCGCGGGCGATCAGCGCCAGGTCGTCGAGGTATTCGGCGAGTTTGGCGGCGCGGCCGATGTAGCGGTTGAGTGTGACCGGCAATTGGTGCCGCTGCGCGGCGTCGAGCATCGCGGCGGTGATTGGATCGGCGAGGGCGGCGGAAAGGCGGCTGCGTTTGGTCTGACTCGCGCCGAGCGGATCCTCCGCGGCTTCGAACCAACTCGTGCGCAGGAGAACTTCGTCCGCCAGTCCCTCGTCGAGCCAGCGCTGCCACTGAAATTCCACATTGGCCGGCACGCCGTGCAGTTGGCCGAAAACTGGATCGGGTCGAAAGGCCTCGGCGTGCAAGTGGAGTTGAGCCTTCCTCCCGCGTTGGCGGATCAGCGCGGAGGCGGTGCGGACAAAGTCGGTGTAGAAATCGCCGCGAATGGTTGCGAGTTTTCCCGCCTCGATTTCACCGTCACCGAAGCGTTGGCGATACGCCTCAAGCACCGGTGGATTCCAGCCAAACGCCGCGGGTTCATCGGTCAGACTGCCGTGAGCGGATATGCGCAGATCGACGCCATCAACACCCGCATCAAGCATGGCCTGCACCCAACCGAGCCAAAGGGCGCGCACTTCCGGATACGCCTCGCATGGCGTGGCGGAAAGGTGGGTGTTCTTGCCGCGGGCGAGGCCAATGAATCCGCCGGCTTGACCGTGCCCAAACAGAGCTTCGTCGGCGAACTCATCCTCGCCGGAGAAATGAGTCCAGCGATCACCGGATGGCGGAGACCATGGCGTGTCCAAGGTGATCGGGATGTGGCCGTAGCCTTGATCGAATTCCAGCCCGTAAGTGCGAAAGTCGCGGGGTTTGAGCCAAAGCGCCGCATGCGTGGCGAGCACGCAATCGAGTGGTTGTCCTTTGTCGCCGAACACGGAGACCATGCCCAGAGGGGTGTTGGTAAAGTTGCCGGTCCCATCCGCATGCGTGGTGGTAAGCACAACAAAGGGTTCGGCAATCTCCAGGTCGGTCAGGCGCAGCACGCGCACCGGATCGCCGACCCGGGTGATCAGATTGCCGTGATAATCGCGCACTTCACGCGTGGCGGGTTCGACCGTGATGCTCCCGTTCGGCACAAGCGGGAGCTGGCGGTAAGCGTGGTTGTCTTCGCTCACCCACAATCGAATGTGTTCGGGCTGCAAACGCGTTGCCTGGGCGTCGGCTTTGGTCAGCGTGATCGCGCGGATCGGTCCGGCGGAAGCAGGGAGGGGTTTGCGTTGTGGGCGCATCTCCGGGTGCTTCTCCAGAAATGGGATGACCTGGACGAGACTGCCACCAACGCGCGAAAGTTTGGAACGCGTGCCGGCCTCGGGCGATCCGGTGGGAAAGCTGCCGGCGAGTCCGCCGTTGTAGGGTTTGAGCACGCCGTAGATCTCGAGGCCGTGGGCCTTGGCGGCGCGCACGGCGGCGCGGAGGGGTTCGCCGAGTGCGTTGATGGTGGCGCGGCCATGCGTGGCCCAGTAGCAGTCCCAGATGTTGCCTGCGCGTGGATCGGATGGATCGATCTCGCCGTAGTAAAGCCAGTGCACCCGGGTGGCGCCGATGCGTTTGATCATCGCCATCATTTGATCGAGTCGGGCGGGGTCGATCGGGCCTTTGGTGAAGTCGTCCGGCACGTCGACCGTCACGGAGAGTTGGAAATCAGGCATGGGTAAGTTTCTGGACGCGGCAACCGCCGGTTTCCGCAATGAAGATGGCACCATCGGGAGCGATGCAAATGCCGTGGGGATAGGCGAACAGTTGCGGCGCGCCCCACACTTCACGGATCGTGCCGTCGGTGGCGAAACGGATGATACGATTGTCGAGCCCGGCCGAGCCGTAGAGGAACCCGTCCGCGGCGAAGTGCAGGCCGTCGACCGAGTGCAGGTCCGGCCAGACCTTGAGCAGGGTGCCGTCCAGCGTGAAAACCTGAATGCGGTCATTTTCGCGGTCGGAGACGTAGAGCCGGCCGTTGGTGTCGGCCGTGATGACATGCGGGGTATGAAACTCGCCCGGCGCCACCCCGCGCCGACCCCAGGCGCGCACGAAACGGGCCTGCGCATCGAAGTGCATGACGCGCGCGTTGCCGTAGCCATCCGTGATGTAGAAATCCCCCGAAGGCAGCACGCACACATGGGTGGGTTGATAAAAATGATCGGCATCGTCACCCGAGACTCCATCCACTCCGAGAGTAAGCGTAAGCTCGCCGGCGGAGTTGAAGCGAAAGACCAGGTGCCGACCGACATCGGTGATCCACAGATTGTCCCACGGATCGACATGGACGCCATGCACCCACGGCCGCACATCCATCGCGACCGGCTCGGGGTGGTTGAGCACGTCATAACCGAGACTTTCACGCATGACCGCGGCGCCGATCTCGCGATCGAGCGTGCCGTCGGGGTTTAGACGCAGCACCGGGCGGGCACCACGATGCGCAACATAAACGTAACCGCGAGAATCCACGGCCACGCCGCTGGTGATGCTGAGTTTTAAATCGGCCGGCAGGCGCGGCCAGTCAGCGACCGGCCGCAAGGCGGAGGAGGTGGGCGCAAGCGCGGCGGCGCGGATGGGGTTCATGAGTCAAGGTCAGCGCACCGCGGCGATGAGGATCACCCAAGGGATGATTGCCGCCAGCGTGTAGGCCGATTGCACCTTGGCGGACTTGCCCCGCGTCGGCAACAAACTGAAGAGCACGCTGGTGGAAAGCGACACGACCAGCGCGATCGGCGCGATCCATTGAAAACTGACCGGGCCGCCGCCGGTGAACGGTTCCCAATAGGCGGTCAGCAACGCGGCGCAAAAACTGTAAAGTGCGCCCATGATTGCACCGAACGGCGTTGCGAAGCGCACGAACAGGGCGAGGAAGAACAAGCCGAACAACGGACAAAGGAGCAGGTTGATGGACTTCCCCATGACCTCGATGAGATTGCCCGGAATCACGCCGGCCAGTTGACTGCCGCCGATGGCCAGAACGCCGATGATGCCGGCGAGAATGTGGGCGGTGCGCAACCGATCACGGTCTGTGCGCTGTGCGTTGCGCCAGAACAGTTCAACGAAGTCCTTGGAGATTACCGTGATGGTCGAGCTGATACCGGAGCTCAGGCTCGACATGGCAGCGGCAAGCAACCCCGCCATCACCAGACCCGGGATGCCTGCGGGCAGGAAGTGGCTGACATAGTGCGGAAACAACGTGTCCGCGTTGTGCGTGAGCGAAGCGTGATGAGGCAGGGCGTCCGGATGCGTTTGATAAAACGCCAGCAGGGCGAGGCCGACGAGGCCCAGAATGCCCGTGACCACGACGTTGCCGATGCAGTTGTGCAAGAATGCCCGGCGGGCCGTGCGCGCATCGTGCGTGCTCAAGTAGCGTTGGATCGCCATCTGATCCGAGGCCGAGGTGCAAACCCACCAGATGATCGCGCCGATAAACGTGCCGACCATGGTGGCGCGCACGCCTGGATCGATGCTGAAGAAAGGTTGGGCCTGCCAGTGCGGAGCCCATTGGTCAGGCCACCACTCACCGACGCCGCCGAGAGTCACGGTGACGAAGCCTAGGGTGAGAATCGCGCCGAGCAGAAGCACGAAGAATTGCACCACATCGCTGACCACCACCGCGCGCAAACCACCGGTCAATGTGTAGATGGTGGTGAGCACGCCGGTGACGATGCTCAAGGGCACAGCCCACGCCGGATTCCAGCCCATCACGGTAACCAATACAAGGGAGGTGGTGTAGAGCATCAGCGCCATCCACGCGAGTCGTGTGAGGACAAACAACCCCGAACCCAGCAACCGCACACCGCGCCCCAGCCGCGTTTCAAGCAGTTCGTAGGCGCTCGTGACCGGCAGCTTCATGAGCAGCGGAATAACGCCGTAGCCCACGATGAAATAGAACACCGGAGTGGCTGCCATCCCAATTGCGAGCACAACCGGACCGTTGCGTATGATCTCCCCGGGATTGCCGATGTAACTCAGTGTGCTGAACATCGTCGCATAAAGCGAAATGCCCGCCAAGAACGGCGCCACACTGCGACTGGCGACAAAGTATTCCTCCGTGGTCGTCTGCCGGCGCGCGTAGTAGAGCCCGATGCCAATCAAGGCTAGGGCGTAGACCACAACCACGAACCAATCAACCGGCGCAAATCCGCGGGCGGGCGGATCAATAAGTTGAGCAATGAATGCCGGCATCATGGTCGTGCGATCAAGCAGGCATCACGCCGGAAACACAAAATGAACACGATTTTGCGTTTCAGAGGGACGAATTCAGAACGGCGCTTCGTCGTCGACCGGTTCGCCGGGTTCGGTGGGCAAGGGGCCGTCGTCTTCCGGTGGTGGAGCGGCGGTGCTGCCGTCGAGTTTCTCGAGCTTCCACGCGTTCAGGTTGACGTAATAGTTGCCTTTCCATTCGCGACCGCGGAGATCGAAGAAGACCTTGGCCTTGTCGCCAGGGTTCAGCCCGGCCACGAGCGCGACCTTGTCTTTGACGCACTCGAATTTCACGTCCTGCGGGAAACGGCCGTCCTCGATGGTGAGAACGAATTCGCGTTTGTTGAAGCCGCTGCCGAAGGTCTGTTCGTCAAAGACGACTTTGATGGTGCCGGAGATCTCAAACATGGATCAGGAGTTTGAGGGCGGACCGGCCGACGCGGCCAGCCGCAATTTACTTTTCCGACTATCCAACGCGCGATTTTCTAATGGCTGCCCGGACTGGATGAGTTTACGAACTGGAAAATGGTCCGAATACCCGTTTCAAAGGGAAAGCACTAGTGTGATTCGTTCCAAAGTGGGTTGAGTGATTAACATTTGGAACGAATCGAAGGCAATGTGGCCCATCCCGATTCGTTCCAAATTGGCTTTAGGTGCCTGATTAGAGCGATAAATCATGCTCAAACTAGTCGAATCTTGAACACATTGCGGAGTATAGACCGGGATTCGAGTTTTGAGATATCAAGACGTTAAATTAGTAATTGAAAAAACGTAGGTATTTAATGGTATTCACCGACGATTTTTAAAATATGACTTCCAAAGGCCAACTCGTTGAGCGGCTGGTTCGCCGCAATGGAAAGGTGCGTGTCCGTGACCTGCAGGAGCGAGGTCTACCCGTTTCCTATCTGAGTTTACTGACGAACCAAGGGCGGCTGGTTCGACTTGCGCGGGGGATCTACGCGCCGGCTGATCAAGAGCTCGACAGCAACCACGATTGGCAGCTCGCTTGCCTGCGTATACCGCAAGGCGTGATCTGCCTCCTGTCGGCTCTCGTTTATCACGAGATCGGCACTCAGGCTCCCAGAGCGGTTTGGATGGCGATCGACCCAAAGGCACGGCGACCCAAGGTTGACTACCCTCCGCTGCGCATCGTTCGGTTCTCAGGGCGAGCCCTTACCCATGGCGTGCGAGAGGCGCGTTCGGGCCGTGGGCGTGTTCGAGTCTACGATCCTGCCAAGACAGTGGCGGACTGTTTCAAGTATCGTCGCAAGCTGGGTCTGGACGTGGCCGTTGAGGCCCTGCGAGAAGGATGGAGAGCGAAGAAGTTCACCCTGGCGCAGCTGGATGAAGCGGCTCGGGTGTGCCGTGTGCATCGTGTGATGCAGCCGTATCTGGAAATGCTGCCGTGACCGTGCCGAAGAAAAACCTGCCCGCATCCGTAAAAGCCCGTTTGCTGACCACGGCACAGCAACGCGGGGATACCTTCAACCAGGTGTTGGTTCGTTACGGCGTGGAGCGTCTTCTCTATCGTCTCAGTCAGTCTGCCCATCGTGATAAGTTCCTGCTCAAGGGAGCCATGCTCTTTGCCGTCTGGGATGACACGCTTCCGCGGCCTACTCGCGACGTCGACTTTCTCTCCTTCGCCCCAGCCGAAATCGAGGTGATGAAACAACTCTTCCGAGACATTGCCCAAGCAAATGTCCCCGATGACGGGCTCCAATTTGACGCGGCATCCGTCCAAGTGGAGGAAATCCTAGACGATGACGCCTATGGAGGCGTGCGAGTTCGGCTGCTGGCCCGGCTCGGCAAGGCCAAGGTCCCCCTCCAGATTGATGTCGGGTCAGGGGACGCAGTGACACCGACGGCCGAAGAAGTCGTTTTTCCCGCATTGCTGGATTTTCCTGCTCCGCAGCTGCGGGCATATCCGATCTACACCGTCGTGGCGGAAAAATTCGAGGCGATGGTGAAACTCGACCTGCGAAACACGCGCATGAAAGATTTCCATGATTTGTGGTATCTGTCGCGCCGGTTCGAATTCGACGGTCCGACGTTGCACCGCGCCGTGCACGCCACGTTTGCGCGCCGACAAACCGAGTTGGACGACTCACTTCCGCGTGCGATCGCGACGCGGTTTGCCGCAGATGAAGCAAAGCAGGTCCAATGGACGGCGTTCTTGAACCGTAATGGTCTGACGGGTTCTCCAGCGAATTTTGCTGAAGTGATGGACCTGCTGCGCGAGTTCCTAGGCGCGGTCTCCGGTGTCTATCCGCCAACGGATCGTTGGATTCCATCTTCGGGTTGGAGTGCAGGGAAGAGTATGTAATTTCGCTGGTGATGAGCATGGAATCGTCAGATCCCGCGGCCGAACTCGACGATTTGCTGGCTCTCATCAAGACGGGTCAGTTGTTCGCGGTGCAGCAATGGATCACTGATGGTCGCTCCCTCCGACCGGAGGGCGAAACCGAGGCTATCGAAGACTCCCGTCGTTGTCCTCTGCGACAAGCGGTGCGGAGCGGATTTCATAGCATGGTCGACGTGTTGGTGGGTGCCGGTGGTTGGCCGCAAGCCGTGCTCGACGAAGCCTACGATCAGGCTTCCTCTGTTCACCGTCCGGACATCGCCAACCTGCTCCGAGCCCACGGTGCAACGCTTCAGGCGCTCGATTTTGCCGAAGTCTGCCGCTCGATGAATCAGACCTTCATGGAGGAAGCACTGCGTGGTGGATGCAGCCCAACCCGTGAGAACGCGTTTGCGCAAGCGTTGGTCACAACTGGCGCGGCTCGTCCCTTACTTAGTTTTCTTCGGAAAATGCGTGGAGAGTTTCCCGACTTGGACAACCAGGCGGCGCTTGCGCTCGCGCAGGCGGCCAGCCGGGGCAAGGCGCGGGTGGCTTCTCTGTTGGTTTGGGCCGGAGCGGATCCGATGCGTGAAGTTCCCTACGAGTTGGAGGACGATAATTGGGACTTCAGTGATTCCGAAAACCGACTTTCCACTACGCCGGCCGAAGCGGCGATTGGGTCGGGCAAGGTTGAGATCGTCAAAGCCCTGAAACTGAAACCCACGGTGTCGCAAGCGCGGGAGCTGTTGGACCGGATGTGGCGTCCGTCACGTGAGTTGGTGAGGGCCATCATCGATATTCTCCCTGAGAAGAACCTGAATGTCAGTGAACGTGGTTCATGTCCGGCGCTTGAGGAGATCGTCAAGCGGGGCCGGCCGTGGAGCTACGGACGTCTGTCGCCAGAGAAGGAGAATGAGAACGCCATTGAAGCGATGGAGGAGCTACTCGATGCCGGCGCGCGCTGGAATCCGCCGCCAGATGATCTCCGATATATTCGTCGCTGTTTGATTGAACACGATCCGCTCCATGTGGTGCGCGTAGTGCGACTCCTTCTCTACACGCCAGGGGCATGTGATTCCCAATCGGTGCTCGAACTTTGCCGCACCCCCACCATCCGCCAGCGGATTCACGCTGGTGATGTTGAACTATGGAATGAGCTTACCGCATTGGCTAAAAAGCGATAGCTGAGGTGGCATCACCTGCGCCTCTGATGTAGCAACCAATAGGGAAACTGAGGCTTTTGATAGGCCGCGGGTGGTGAGGGAGTCGGTGGCGGTGGAACAGCCGGTACAATCTCTGGTTTTGCCGTGTTCTTCGGGGGTTCTTCGATTTCTTGGGATGGAGCAAACATTGTCGGCGGGGTCGGCAGCTCTCTTGACGGAGGGTAGGGGCCGTCCATCGGGATCGCTCCTGGGGCAAAACCTCCGTCTTGGGCTGGGTCAGGATATCCCATGGCGAAGGGGGACATGGCTTCGGCCTCGGCTCTAGCCCATGTGAGCCAGCGCTGTTGTTCCTCGGTCAAAGCCGTATGCGCCCGGTTTCCTTCAGCCCAGTGGAGGGCGCAAGCCTCCAGGAAATCGAGAACCTGTTGCCGCAATTGTGACCACTGGGCCGCCCTCAGCAGGTTCATGGTTCGGGTGGTGGTCAGCTCCAGCAATTTATCCTCATGCTTCTTAAGCCGTTCGGCTTCTTTGCGGTGCACCTCCTCCTCTGCTTTCCGCTGAGCCTCGATGCGGCGTCTCTCGGTCTCCTCCTTTTTTCGGAGATCTTCGGCTTTCGTCCTGGCTTCGGCTTCCCGTTTTTCTCGCTCGCGCCTCTCCTCCTTCGCCGACAGGCAACTCCAGACTGTTTCGACCGTCTCATTCAGGAGCTTTTCCAATGGGCGTCTGGGGCTCTCGTTGCGTTGAAAGGCTCGGCTCACGGACCAATCCCCGTGATCCAAGAGTGAAATGTGGAGCCGGCCGGTCGCCTGATAGGACTCCAGATTCCACTCACGGCTGGGCCGTCGGAGCTCCTCTGGTGTTGGTTCCCGCCGGATCTTCTCGACGATTTCTTCGATATGGATCCCAAGCTTGTCGGAGCCACGCACAAATCCGAGATGGGTGTGATGGTAGTGTTTGACCGGTTGGAGGTCCACTCCCCGTGCTTCGAGTTCGGAGAAGATTACATGCAGCGCCCATGCGACGCGCTCTGCGCAAGATTTGGAAACTGCTATATCAGGAAGATCCCGTGAATTGGGGCGAACGATGCCGTGCCGCTCCGCCTTGCCCTTGTTAAGGGCGGTTAAGGCTGCTCGAGCACGAGGGTGCAGGCATTCCGTGTCGAGTGAATCTGGAAACGAGAAACGAGCAGCTCCTTCCGGTGGAGGCAGCACATCGCGGCTAAACTGCTCACGACGCAGAGCATTCACCTCGGGATCGACCTTCTCTTCGCGAGTCACATGGCTCGCAGAACGAAGCTTCGGTAGCGGAGTTTTGTTCACCTTCTGACCGGCAGCCAATCGCGCCCAGTAGCCGCGGGGTGGGGTGGACACATCCATCCGTGTGCACATCTTCTTAACTGCGACATCAGAGAGGCCTAATTCTTTGGCGACCTTGGTCATGGGCTGCGCCCAAACGCGTTCGTAGAGCTGCTCGCGAGTAATAGTAGTCTCACTCATGGTCGTCGATTATAGCGTAGTGATTTCATTTGTCGCAAGCCGACCAGCTGGGAAACTCTTGGTGTCTAAATATTCAAACGAACTGATTTGGAGAAAGCCGTCACTATGTAAGGGATGAGCGGAAGTGCTTGCTTCCCCATGTTACCAAAACTACAGCACACCTGCATCGCGAAGGGAATACCAACCTTTGCCGTTGGGGTCATCAGTCGGGTTGCCGACGATCACGTGGTCGAGTAGTTGGATGCTGATGATCTTGGCCGCTTCCAGCAGCTGACGCGTCATCTGAATGTCAACCGCGCTTGGTGTGGGATCTCCACTGGGATGATTATGTGAGACGATAGTGGCTGCTGCCGTGCGTGGTGTCTAAAAATTCGAAAGGACTGATTTTGGAGTATACTTGCCGAGGATAGGGGAGGGATGACGGGCCGATGCTTTCTCGGCTACCACCTACATTATCATCGAGAAAGGAATCACCAGGGTCTAAATGGTCATTTGATTGAATTGGGCGAAGAAATCGGCCGCATAGATGGAGATATCCGGCACCGGGAACGTCTAGGTGGTATGTTCCACTACTTCTACCGCGATGCAGCCTAACCACAGATGAATTCTAGACACCACGGGAGGGTTAAAGTCAGCGCATGGTTCGGTTTAGGTTTTTACCACGAACAGAAACGCAAGGGTACGGTGTCCCTGGGAAAGGAGAAGATTAGCCTCAAAAGAAGGACTGTGGAGCTTCGAAAGGCCGCCCACGATTCGGATATAATAGTCAGGCTTAATCTGCCAAGGTGAAGATCATCCTCGGCTAGATCACCGTCACTGGCTGCGCAGCCGCAGGAGTTTTTTTGGCTGGTCGCAAGATTGCATCGCTCTCCGCACGCATTTTCGCCCACAGCTCCAGCGAACCGTCAGTGTCATGAGACACCGCCGAATTTAGTTCGGAATAGCACTCGTCTACCAGGTCGCCCATGTTGCGGACCAACTGCTTCGACGCGCCATGTGAAAAAGCGATCATGAATGGCGCTGGCAGCAGTGCCGCGGCCAGCAGCAGATTCATTGCCCAGCCAGACAACTGCATTGCGGGATTGAATCCGGACACCAAAAGCACCGCGACCGAATACCCCGCTATCACGAATGCCACTCGACGAAATATCACGGATAGATCTTCAAAGCTGCATTCGGCCAAATGGAGTCCGTACCCAATATCATCCACGTTGTGCCGCAACATGTTCCGGGCCTTGGGCGACAACGAATCGCGCTTCTTCACCATCTGCTCATACTGCTTTTTGTATTCTCTCAACACTCGCCCCTGCAACTCCTCAAACAACGAGAATACGAGATGCACTCCGACTGATAGTTCAAATAAGCTGTTGAAGGAAGAGACTGTGTGCATGCAGCTAATGTCGCGGTGAAATTCAGCAGAACCGGATGCTTCGTGGGGTCAGGGCATCCACTGAGAGATGGGAGCAATAGGCCATGGCTCCCACCGCTAATAGGTCACGGGCAGCCACTGGAAGACTATGCGTGTGTTTTCCGCAGCACGCGTAGAGCACAAGCCCTCCGAAAACGACGCTATGGCAGAACTGCCGGTGGTTAGGGTTCCGGAGTGACGGCTCAAGGAGGTCCGGTACCAGCGCCATGCCACCTCCCACGAGCGCATAGGTGGCGCACTCTCCGAAATCAAATTCCCGTGCCGGATACAATTCCTTCTGGATAAGTTGCTTCGTCAGGCTGAGCGCAATGCCGGTCGCTGCACCCACTAGAAAGTGTCCACGTGCATTCATGGCGGTATCAGGGAACCAAACGATCACCCATTCGGCGGAGCGCAATCCCTTCCGGGGGGTAGGGCGAATACCACGCCCCATCGATCCGGATCGACCAGCGGTCGTTACGATCCTTGGCCCAGATGCTCGGTTCGTCGCCCTGGGCATTGTTGAGGACGAAATTGTAGCTTTCGGCGAAGGCGTGATAGTGGGCTCCCACGGAGTCCTGGTAGCTCATCGCGGCCCGGTCGCTCTCGCGGCCCGTGTGAACACGGAGTACTTGCCCCGGCTGGAGCACCTGCCGCGCAGAACCCTGCCAATAGACAGTCGACTCCTGCTTCAGCTGGCCTTGGGCATCATATTCCCGGTGCGTGAGCCCGGAGCCGCCGAGTGAAATGGCGGTGGTGGCAGTGTTGGTGATGTCGACCCATTCACCCAACAATTGCGCGGGGAGGGAACGGCCGTTGGCACGATCGCGGCCAGCCGGGTTCGGCTTGGCGCGGGTGACAGTTAGATTTGGCATGATGTTGCATTCGCCAAGTGCCTGGCGGGTTGGTTACGGTGTTGCGCCTTTTAGGGCAGTGACCGCGCTTGGCGAATCCCGGCGACTGAGAACCGACGAGCGGGTGTATTGTCTGAAGGTCGAAAGAACGATGCGCCTGGTTCAAGTTGACAGGGCTGGCGCTTTCTTTGGTGATAGGATTTCAGAATTACTAGTCAATAGTATTTAACTACTCGTATGGGAAACACTACTAATCCAACACGTTGGGACGCTCGACGCCGACTGGAGTTCATCGAACTGGCTGCTTTTTGGCGGGGTTGGATCCAGCGCTCGGACCTGGCCAATGAGTTCGGCCAGTCGTTGCCGCAGGCATCATCGGATCTGCAAGCCTACATGGAAATCAATCCGGACGGACTGCACTATGACCTCAATGCCAAACGCTATTTCGGCGCGGCTGACATGGAGCTCAAACTGGCCCGAATAGACCTCGCCGATGCGGTAGCCAAATTCCTCGGCAGCGAGGGAAAAAGCCTGATCACTGGGGATAAGATCGCATCAATTGACCTGCCGTTTCGGGCGATTCCCCCAGCGGTGGCGCGTGATGTATTCAGGGCTATCGCGCAGTCGCGCGCCCTCGAAATCAATTACCTGTCGATCAATGGCAATACGGAAGGCTGGCGTTGGATTACGCCGCGTGCCTTCGCTCACGATGGATACCGCTGGCATGTCCGTGCCTACTGCCATCGCGACGAGGCCTATAAAGATTTCGTCATAGGTCGCATGAGCAAGACCCGCCCGCCGGTAGAGCAAGAGAAGCCGCGATTCGATGATCACGATTGGAATACTTGGGAAACAATCCGGTTAAAACCGCATTCGAAATTAACCGACATTCAACGCCGGGCCATCGAACAGGATTTTGAAATGAGGCGCGGAGCAGTCACTCTCAAGGTTCGGAAATCGATGAAGAATTACACGCTTTCCTACCTTAGGCTAATAAAGCCCATTGGATTTCCCGAGCTGCTGGAATTAGGTGATAACGAGCCGTCCTAAATATTTCAGGCGCCATATTCGCCGTGAATGGTGACGCGCTGGCCTAAGGCAATCCTCTGCAAGGTTCCCACAGCTGTGTTTTCCGAGCCAGTGCACAGTGCTGGTCAATCGGTGGAAGCTTAGCGGAGCTGGACTAACTCAATCCCTGTCCTTCCACCGATTATGACTATGCATGAAAGAAATAAACTCCTTTCATGCGGATTGCTCATCGGAGCGCTTTTCGGTTTCGCCTACAGCTGCAGAGAAACTGCTTTCGCTGGACGATCGCGTGATTGAGCGGGTGGAAGGCCGTGGTGTGTCAAAACTCGAACGAGTAAAACCAGCTCAAGAAGCCTTGCCGGAGCGGGGATAGGGGAGGGGGTGTGATGACGAGGATCCCTCGCGTGCCTAGGCATCTGCTTCTTGGCCTACTTGCCGGTTGGCTCAATCGGCATCAGCAAGCTGTCATCGACTATCTTAAGACAGAGAACGAGGTCCTGAAACGGCAGCTAAATGGACGCAGGCTAAGATTGACAGATTGTGACCGATGCCGTTTGGCGATCAAAGGGAAGGGACTGGGAAGGAAGACATTGGCGGCCGTTGCTGGAATTGTTACCCTGGATACAATCATGGCATGGCACCAGCGGCTGGTTGCGATGAAGTGGGAGTTTTCACGTCGAAGGCAAGGACGGCCTAATATTTCCCATGCAGTTAGAAATTTGATTCTGGAGATGACCCGAAGCTCACCGCGATGGGGCTATACGAGTATTCAGGATCGGTTGGGAATCCTCGGGTATCGGGTAGGTCGCGCCACGGTTCAAAGAAAACGGCCTAGAACTGGCATCTAAACGCGGTCGAAGGGTATCCTGGAATGCATTTCTGAAGTCGCAGTGGTTAGGAATGGCGGCAATCGATTTTACGGCTTTTGAGGTTTGGACATTCGGTGGCTTGGTGACTCATTACGTGACGTTCGTGTTGGAACTGGCGACTCGTCGCGTGACCTGCGCGGGTAACACGCCGCATCCCGGTGGAGTTTGGATGGAGCAATTAGCAAGGAACCTTACGGATGTCATGTCCGGATTCATGAATGGCAAAAGGATCCTGATCATGGACCGCGTACACTGTTTCATGCGGGATTTCGACGTGTGCTAGAGCAGGTAGGCATACAGCCGGTGCGAACGCCGCCGAGCACACCGAACCGCAATGCTTACCTCGAGCGATTCAATGGATCATTCAAACGAGAGGCCGCGAACCGCGTGATTTTCTTCGGTGAGATACATCTGCGACGTGTCGTGAACGAGTACTTGGCGCATTACCATCAGGAGAGAAACCACCAAGGCCTGGACGGATAGTTAATCGAACCGGAGGAGGAGGTTGGGTTAGCCGAAGGTCGTATCTATTGCCGTGAACGCCTAGGTGGCATGCTCAACTACTACTATCGCGACGCTGCCTAGCACCCCGTTCGAGTTTTGAGGCACCACGAGCACCGAGAACGTCTCGGGGGCAATGTTTCATTACTGCTATCGAGATGCAATGTGATGGCAGATTGATTTTAAACATCACGAGTCGCTTTGTTGACGACGTTCCGGGTTTGGCCGGATAGAAAGGCTTGGAGGTTATCGAAAGTGCTTTCCATCAGTCTCGCTCTCGCCGCATGGCTTGCCCAGGCATTGTGCGGGGTGATGATGCAATGGGGGGCTTTGAACAGGGGATTGTCCGGTGGGGGCGGTTCCTGGGACAATACGTCAAGGGCTGCGCCGGCCAAGCGGCTTTCGGCCAGGGCGGTTGCGAGATCATGGTCGCATACCAATTGACCTCGACTGGTGTTGATCAGCAGGGCGGTGGGTTTCATGAGTGCCAGCGTCCCGGCGTTGATCAGGTTGTTGGTCTCGGGCGTCAGGGGACAGTGCAAACTGAGCACATCACTTTCGCGTAACACCTGGTTCAATCCATCGCGGCCCGCCTGGCGGGTGGCCGTGATTACCTTCATGCCGAACGCTTCCGCCAAGTGGGCCACGGCACTGCCGATGCGACCGGCACCGATCAGCCCTAGAGTGAGGCCGGCCAATTCAGTCAGGGGACGTTCCCAGTAGCAGAAGTCCGGGCAACGCGACCATTCGCCGGTTTTGGCGCTCCGGGAATGATGGCCGACGTGGTTGGCCAGTTCGAGGATCAGGGCGAAGGTATGCTGGGCCACGGATTGGGTGCCATAGGACGGGGTGTTGGTTACGGGGATGCCGAGGGCACCGGCTGCAGCGGTGTCCACGATGTTGTAGCCGGTGGCGAGGACCCCGATGTAACGGAGTGTCGGCAACTGGTTGATCACCTCTGCGGTTAGCGGAGTTTTGTTGGTCAACGCGATATCCGCATCGTGTAGCCGATCAACAATGGCTTCAGGGGGAGTGCGGTCGAAGATTTCCAGGTTTCCAAGAGCCTCGAATTTCGACCAGTTGAGATCGCCGGGATTCAAGGTGAAACCGTCCAATACTACAATTTTGAGTCGCATGCTGAAAGGATGCCGGGGAGGGCCGGGTTATGAGGGATGTCGAAATTGAAAACGCGGCGGGACCGGAAGACCGGTCGGAAACAACCGATCAGTTTCTATCATGATCGTGGAGGCTGCCGTGGTGGGGCATGTTTTTGAGGGAATCGATCATTGCCCGGATGTCGCGGCCGGCCTTGATCCCGATGGAAAGGACCAGGCCGCCATACCAGGCGATGGAACCGAGCACGAGGGCGCACCAGAAGAGAATGAGGACTGATTGCATGTCTTAATGGAGTGAACGGCGGGGAGGGCGCAGGAGCGAGCCGCCGACCATGCCGAGGGCGGCGAGGCCAAAAGCGGCGGCGCCCGCGACTTCCGGACGGATGGCATATTGTTTGCCGAGCAACAAAAAGGTGACCGGGCCGATCGCGCCCATGATGAGTGCGGCGTAGGCGCCTCCGGCATTGGCGCGGGGCCAGTAGAGCCCGGCGACCAGCAGGGTGAAGATGCTGGCGAGATAGACAATGATGATCAGCCAATCAAGAGGGGCGAGTGACATGGATGGGATGGTTTACCAGATGGTCTTGAACGGAGGCACGGGTTTTTCCGGGCGGTCGGGAAAGGGATTAAAAAAAACGTGGTTTAATTGTCGCCCGATGCGTTTGCCCTGCCAGTAGGCGACCACCCTGATTTCATTGGCATCGCGGGGCAGGGTAAGCGGGGTTTCGTAACGGGGGTAATACTGGTCGGGATCGGAGCCGTCGAAGGTGTAGTGAAGTTCCACCCCGGGGATCTCCGTTTTTAGACGGATTTTCTGATTGGAGCCTTCGCCGATCAACTCGACAATGGGTTCAAAGGCGCTGGGCGCGTGGTTGATGTTGCGCAGGTCGAGCCGGGGCAGTTGACGGATCATCCGTCGGGTGAAATCAGGCCAGTCAAAGTGGCTCTGCGGTGTCCAGAGGCGTTCGGCCAGGGCCAGCGCCCGCGGCCAGAACATATACTGCATTTTTCGCACGGTGCGGACCTTTTCGGTCCAGAGGCAACCTTCGCCGCCGAGGATGGCGGCATCATCCGCCCCGGCGGGGACGGGATCGAAGTGGTAGGTGTCGATCAGGCGGATCATGTTTCCCGGCCGGGGGTTGGCGTTGGGTTCGAGTTGGGCGGTGCCTTGAACCTGATCAAAGTAATAGTGGTCGCTGTCGGCGATGATGAGCGGGGTGCCCTGGGCGATGGCGGTGGCCTCGGCCTGGCCCGGGCGGTAGCTCATGATGGGGGTTCCGGGAGCAATGCCGTCGTCCACGATTTCCTCCCAGCCGATCATGGTTTTGCCGTGGTCACGGACCAGCTGTTCCACGCGCCGGGTGAAGTAGGGCTGGAGTTGGTCTTCGCCGATCAAGTTTTCACGTCGGGCGAGGGCCTGACATTTGTCGCACTGAAGCCAGAAGCGGGGCGAGGTTTCGTCGGCTCCGAGGTGGAGGTATTTTCCGGGAAACAGTTCCGCGACTTCGGCGATGACATCGGCCACCACCTCGTAGGTGCGCGGATTGCCGATGCACAGCACGTTGTCGCGTTCGCCCTGGCGGCGGTTGACCCTTCCGGAGGCGACATCGTAGGGCAGACCGAGGCAGGAGAGGTCGGGATTGGCCGCGATCATGGCCAAGGCGTGTCCGGGCATTTCAATTTCGGGCAGGATGGTGACGAAACGGGCCTGTGCATAGGCGATGATTTCGCAGATGTCGTCCTGTGTGTAATACCCCCCCTCGGTGGCTTTCTCCCCCGGTTGCCGGGGAGAATAACGGCGCCATACCCCCACCCGGGGGACGCGCCAGGCACCGACGGCGGTGAGTTCGGGATGGCTTTTGATTTCGATGCGCCAGCCCTGGTCGTCGGTCAGGTGAAGATGGAGGATGTTGAGTTTGCGCCGGGCCATCTGGTCGATCAGATCCATGACGTCTTCCTTGGAAAAGAAGTGGCGGGCTACATCGAGCAGCAGACCACGCCAGGCGAAGCGCGGGTAGTCCACGATGCGTGCACCAGCGACGGGCCATTGGGTCCGGGAGATTCGCTCACGACTTTCGATCTCGTCGGGGAGGAGTTGTTGCAGGGTTTGGGTGCCGTGGAAGATACCGGCGGGTTGGTTGGCCCGGATGCGGATGCGATCAGGGGTGACGTCGAGCCGGTAGCCTTCATCGCCGAGTTTCGGATCGGGTGTGTCGAGGAGTTCAAGGCTGATCCCCGTTTTGGTGAGGGAGACCGGAGAGGACGACTGTTTCACCGGGAGGGGATACCCGGAGGGCACGGAAAGCATGGTCTGAAGCCCGGTGGCGACCGACTGGAGTTGAGGGGAGTTGATCCGGATGGGCGTGTTTTCCTGCAGGAGAAAACAGTCGGAGGTGAAGGTTGTTTCGACGGGCCGGGGCAACAGGGCGACGGTCGGTTTGATCTCCGTTGCCGGGGCGAAGGGTTCGAAGACGAGAAACATCATTAGGATGATGACGGGATGGATTTGTCGGCGGTTGAATTTCATGGGTTACCTTGCGTTGGGGAATTGGGATGTTCCGGTTCAGTCATTGTGGGCCGTCCGGGTTTCGTGGTCCAGCCAGCGGCGCACGAATGGCCAGACTTGGGTGCCGTCCCAGCGGTGGGGGCCTTCGACTACCTGCAATTGAATTCGATCCCCGGCGCCGAGGGCTTCATAGGCTTCGCGGGTGATTGCGTGGGGTTCGATCGTGTTGACGATGCCGCGTGGCCCGGAGAGAAAGTCTTCCGTGGCCGCTTCGATGAACAGCGGCTGCGGCGCGATGAGGGCTCCGATGTCGCCGACATCAAACCACTCGCACAGGCCCGGCACATAGCTGCAGGAACAGCGCGTCTGGTGGATGATCGAGTCGCGAAACCCGAAGAAATTGCAACTGACCACCGCGCAACGGATGCGTTTGTCCAGCGCGGACAGCCACAGCGTTTGCAAGCCGCCTCCGGAGAAGCCCGCGCAAGCCAATCGGGTGGTGTCGCAATCGCGGCGGGTGGCGGCGTAATCGATCAGCCGCATCAAATCCCAAGTCCACATTGCGGCCAGCGTGGTGCCGAGCGCGATGGCCTTCTGGTTGAGGAGGGCGCACGATGAATCCATGAACCAAGTTTCGTCGGTTTCGTCCTCGTCGCGTTTTTCGCCGAAGTAAAACTCCCGGCGTTCGCCGAAGCCGCGCGCATCGGGGCACAGCACTACGTAGCCTTGGGCGCAGAATTGCCGGCCGTAGTCGTAGTTGTTGCGCCGGATGGCGTCCCGCACCGCCGGGATTTCCCCGCAACCGGCCACGGCCAGTTTGCCGGCACTGCCGTGGCCGTGGGGTGCGATGACCACCGGGGCGCGTGCCCCGGGTGCCAGGCCCGCCGGCACAAGCACGTAGAAGGGCATCCACACGTCGGGCTCGGTTTGAATCAGCCATTTCTCGCGCCCGCCTTCGGGCACTGCCTCCTCGGAGATTTTTCGCGGGGCCGGATCGCACGGCTCCATTCGTTCCAGTCCCAACAGTCGATGCAGTCGTTCACGGGCCTCCGCCTGCCAGATGCGACACGCGGATGCGTTGCAGGTGTTCACCGGGAGCTTGCTAGCCACCCGGTCGTGCAGGGCTTTCAACCGGGACAGGGATGAATAGTAATGTGCGACCGGCATGGTTTGGGTGGCGATGAGGCGGTGGCGGCTCAGGGCCGGCGGGTATCAGCCCGTCTGCACCCACACGCGACCGTCGCGCACTTCCACTTGATAGGCGCGCACGCGGTAGCGTTGCGGCTGGACGAGGGAGCAGCCGGTGCGCAGGTCGAAGGACCAGCCGTGCCAGGGGCAGGTGACCACTTCGCCTTCCCGCTCGTAACCGGGGGCGAGGCCCGGCAGGGCCTGGCAGGCGATTCCGATCACCTGCCCCTTGGCCAGCGATGCCCCGGCGTGGGGGCAGCCGTCGCGCATGGCGAAGAACTCATCGCCTTTGCGCACGATCAGCACAGGGCGGTCGTTGATCAGGATGCGGTGCGGTTTTCCGTTCTGAAAATCCGTCACCGGCCCGGCGTCATGTTCTTTTGAAGTCATAGAAGGTTTCTGCGTTGCAGTGGAGGATGCGATTCCGGAGTTCCTGGGGCATGATTGATGGGAGCGCGCGATCGGGCGCATCGAAATCCCAGTGCGGGTAGTCGGTGGCGAACATCAGGAACTCATCGTTGCCGATCATCTCGATGATGCTCATCAGATGGCGCGGATCTGGCGGTTCCTCCATCGGCTGGGTGGTGGCGCGGAAATGTTCGCGGATGTAGTCGCTCGGCAGTTTTTTCAACCACGGCACCTCGTGCTGCAGGCCCATGTAATTTTTGTCCAACCGCCACATCAGGGCGGGCAGCCAGGCGAAGCCGCCTTCGATCAGGGCGACCTTGAGAGTGGGGAATTGTTCGAACACTCCTTCGCACACCAGGCTGATAACCTGAGCTTCAAAGGCCTGGGCCATGCCGGTGTGCTGTTCGATGTAATAGGTCGGCCACCCGCAGGCGGTCACAGGCATGCGGAGGCCGCCGCCGAAATGGATGCCGATGGGCAGCCCGACTTCGGCCGCGGCTTCGTGAATGGGTTTGAACTGGCGGTGTCCGTAAGGGGTGAAGGAACGGGCAAACAGCAGCACCTGCACGTAGCGGGGATCCTTGGCGACGCGCCGAATCTCGGCGGCGGAAGCCAGGGGATCGTTTTCATTGACGAGAATGGCGCCGCGCCAGCGCGGATCGGAGTCCAGCCAGACGGCGGCATTCCAATCGTTGATCGCCGACATGAGGGCGTTGGCAAAATCGAGATTCGGAATGAAAGGGATGCCGTAAAGGGAGTTCAGGACCGCGTAGCGGATGTTCCAGGCGTCGAGCAGTTGCTCCCGGGCGAAATCGGGGTCGTCACCGGGGCGATTGCCCTTGGGCGAGGTGGCGTCGCGGCGGGCGTTGAAGGCATAACCGCCTTTGTAACCGGTATCCGGAGGCCCCTTGAAACCGATCTGGTCCATGAACGCATTCCAGCGTTTAGGGAGGAAGGGCTTGAGCGCGTCGAGCGACAGGGGGTAATTGTGCACATCACAGTCGATCAACTCGGCTTGGGTCGAAGTCGCCGCGGGTTCAGGTGGAGTCGATGTATTCATAGGCGTAAATGGACGAGGGTTGGGGAAGAAGTGGTCATATCAGTCCGTCGAGGGCGGAGGCAGTTTCATGACTTCCCGGAAGGTGAGGGCGGGGGAACTGGTCGCGGGACGGGGAATAATGCGGCTGGCCAGCAGCCCGATGAAGAGGGTGACAAGAATGCCGATGATGGAGGGCCACTGCCAACTGAGGTGTTGGAAGAAAGCCACGAATTCTTCGCCGAACAGCCGGCCGCAGATTCGCTGGAGCCAGGGAAGGTTGGGGAAGAACGATGTGAAGCAACTACAGGACAGACCGAGGGCGGCACCAAGCAGCACGCCACCGGCCCGGGCGGTGCGGCTGAACATCCCGAGGAAGAACATGCCGAACAGGGGCCCCATGAAGGCGCCCAGGATTTTGTTCACCGCCTGATAGAGCTCTCCCATGCGATCGATGTTGATGCCGATCACCATCATGATGATCCCGAGGACGATGGTGGCGCAGCGCGAAACCCGCACCTGCTTGCGCTCAATGTCCGGAGGGGTGGATTGCACCGGGCGACGTTGTTGCAGCCAGATCCGATTGTAGAAATCCACCACGATGATCGAGGCAGTGGAATTGAGGGCGGCATCGACGCTGGAGAGCGAGGCGGCGAAAATGGCGGCGATGACCAGGCCGGTCACACCGACGGGGAAATGTTCGCCGATGAAGTAGGGCAACACCCGGTCGTTGTTGAGCCCCTCGGGAAAGGGGAAATGCTGATAATAGGCGAAAAGGGCCAGACCGACGAAGCCCAACACCATGATCCAGAGCACGCCGGCCAAGGCATCCACGATCAGCATCTTGCGGGTGTCGGACAGTGATTTGGCGGATTGGAAACGCTGGATGGCGACTTGGTCGGCCGTGAACGATGAAGCCCGGCTCAGGGTGATGAGCAACACGATGCCGGCGAAGGTGATCTCGGTGGAGAAGTAGCCCTTGACCGAGGCCCAGAAGCCGAGGCCTTCGCCGACAGGAGCGGCGGTCAGGCGCAGATGCCCGGACTGGGCGGCGAGGGAAAAGACTTCGCCCACGCCGCCGGGGATGTGGTCAACCACCACATACACGGTCATCGCCAGACCGGTAAACATGACGCAGCATTGGATCAGATCCGTCCACACCACGGCCTGCATGCCACCCAGCATGGTGTAACTGGTGACAACCACGCCCAGCACCAGCACCATCATGGTCATGTTCAGTTGGCCGCCGGTCACGGCGTTGACCGCGAGGCAAGGCACGTAGATGGCTGCTCCCATCCAACCGACACGCCAGAGGACAAAAATACCCGCCGCCATCAGGCGCACCCCGGTGTTGAAACGCAGCTCCAGGTATTCGTAGGCCGAATAGACGTTGAGCCTTTGATAGAATGGAATCGTGACCCGGGTGGCCCATGGGTAGATAAAAACCCACGCGACGATGGAGGTGAGATAAATGACACCCAGCCCGAAGATGAGGGCCGGAGCCTGCACATAATCCACGCCACTGTTCAACGCGGCCATCAACGACAGGCCCAGCGTGAGAAAACCGTAGCCGGATTTCCCGCGGATAAACTCCTTCAAACTGCGCTGGCGTCGGGAAAAATACAGTCCGATGGATGAAAGCGCGACGAGGTATGTGATGATGAGAGCAACATCAAGGCCATGGAATCCGGCGAGCGTGGTGGAATCGGTCATGGCGGTGTTTGGCGTAATCTGCGGATGAGATCGATGGAGGTGGATCAGGTGAGGCAGTGGCGGAGAGCGGCGAGCAGCAGGTCGATGTTGCGCGGGGTGGCCGCATGGCCCATCAGGCCGATGCGCCATGCCTGCCCGGCGAACACTCCCAACCCGGCCCCGATCTCGATGGAATATTCCTGGAGAAGGCGCCGGCGCACGGCGGCTTCATCAATGCCTGCGGGCACGCGCACACAGTTGAGCGTGTGCAGGGAATGAGTGGGGATGTAGGCCAGGCCCATGGCCTCAAGCCCGGCCCGCAATCTGAGGTGCATCAGCCGGTGCCGCTCGATCCGGGCGTCCAACCCTTCCTCAAGCACGATGCGGAGCGCTTCGCGAAGCGCATAGACCATGTTGATCGGAGCGGTGTGGTGGTAGGCCCGGCCGGTGCCGGTGGTGTAGTATGCGCGCAGCATGGAGACGTCGAGATACCAGCTTTGCACCTTGGTCTTGCGCGATTCCATGACTTGCACCGCGCGGGGTGAAAACGAAACCGGGGAGAGACCGGGAGGGCAGGACAGGCATTTTTGGGTGCCGGAAAAGATGGCGTCGATCTGCCACTCATCGACCTTGAGTTCGTGTCCGCCCAAGGAAGTGACGGCATCGACGACGAGGAGCATGCCCGCGGCGTGCACGATTTCGGATATGGTTTCGAGCGGCTGATGGGCGCCGGTCGAGGTCTCCGCATGCACAATGGTGAGGAGCTTGGCCCGCGGATGATCGGCCACGGCCCGGGCGATCATGTCCGTGGAAAAGATTTCGCCCCACGGCACTTCCAGCGCGTGCACGGTGGCACCGCAACGCTGCACGATATCGCGCATGCGCAGCCCAAACGCACCATTGATGCAGATAATCGCCTCGTCACCGGCCTCGAGGAGGTTGGTCGCGAGGGTTTCCATGCCGGCCATGCCCGTGCCGGAGACGGGGAAGGTCAGTGGATTCCTGGTTTGAAAGACTTCACGCAGCATCGCGCAGGTTTCATCCATGTAGCCGAGGTATTGGGGGTCCAGATGGCCGAGGGTGGGGGCGCCGAGTGCCCGCAGTATCCGGGAGGGAACCGTGCTGGGGCCGGGCCCCATGAGGATGCGTTCGGAGGGAGTGAGTTGGGCGGGAATGAGCATAGGGAAACGAGGCGAATCACGCGGTTTGCCGCATGACTTCGCGGAAGGTGAGGGGAGATTGGTCACCCGAGGATCGGGCGACCAAGCGGCTGGCGAGGTAGCCGGCGACGAGCGTGACGGTGATGCCGATGGGCGAGGGCCACAGCCAACTGATGTTGGCAAACAGGTGCACGAATTTGGGGCCGAACCATTGGCCGCAGATGTGCTGGAGCCAGGGCAACTCGCTAAAGAAGGAGGCGAAGCAACTGCTGAGAAGCCCGAGGAGGGAGCCGATGACCACGCCGATGGAATTCGCCCGGCGGCTGAACATGCCGAGCACGAAGATGCCGAAGAGCGGCCCAAAGAAAGCGCCAAGGATTTTGTTGGCCGCCTGATAGATTTCGCCCAGCTGCTCAAGGTTGCTGCCGATCAAGATCATGAGCAGCCCCAGCGACAGGTTGACGATCCGGGAGAGCCAGAGCTGGCGGTTGGATTCGCTCTCATCAAGATTGCCGATGGAACCCCGCCGTTTCTTCAGGAGGCGATTGTAGAAATCGACCATGATGATCGAGGTGCTCGAATTCAGGGCGGCGTCGATGCTCGAAAGGGAGGCGGCGAAGATCGCGGAGATGACCAGGCCCGTGATGCCGATCGGGAAATGGTTTCTGATGAAGTGGAGGAAAACCTGGTCGTTCCGAATTCCCTCCGGCAGGGCGTGGTGCTGATAGTAGGCGATGAGGGCGAGTCCGACAAAGGCCAGCACGAACATCCAGACGGTGTCACTCACGGCATTGATGATGTAGGACTGCCGGGATTCCTTGATTGAGCCGGAGGATTGAAACCGCTGGATGGCCACCTGATCGGCGGTGAAGGCGGTTGCCCGGCTCAGGGTGACCGCCAGGACGATGGCAAAGAGCGTGACCTCCGTCGTCATATAGGTGGAAAAGGCGTCCCACCAACCTCCGCCGTCGAGGGCCGGGGTCTGGGCGATCAGGCTGATTTTCCCGGTGGCCGCGGCCACTTCAATGACTTCCCGGAGCCCTCCGGGCACCCCTGAGACGACCGTGTAGAGGGTGAAACCCAGTCCGCCGAACATGATGAAGAACTGCGCCACATCGGTCCAGAAGACGGCCTTCATGCCCCCGAGCATGGTGTAGAGGGTGACGACCGTGCCGGCACACAGCACCATGAAGCCGATGCTCAGTTGGTTGCCCGTGATAACGTTGACGGCGAGGCAGGGCACGTAGATGGCCATGCTCATCCAGCCAACCCTCCACATGATGAAAATGGAGGCGGCGATTATTCGCACGGTCAGGTCGAAGCGCTTTTCCAAATACTCGTAGGCAGAGTAGATGTTGAGCTTCCTGTAGAAGGGCACCGTGACCCGCGTGATGTAGGGGTAGAGGATCACCCACGACAGGAAGCCCATGGAGAACACCATGCCGATGCCGTAGACCACCGCGGGCGTCTGCACGTAGTCGCCGCCGCTGTTGAGCGCGGCCATCAGGGAGAAACCGAGCGCGAGCCAGCCAAACTTACCCGCGCCCCCGCGCATGAACTCTTCAACCGAGCTTTGCTTCGCGGAAAAATACGCGCCGATGCCGACCAACAGAGACAGGTAGGCCGCGATGATGAGAATATCGACCCAGTGCAATCCTCCGATAAGCCCAAGGGTGAAGAATGATTTCGAAAGCAGGCCGGTCATTCGAGGTGGACGGTTGGTTGGGGTTACTGGGATGGAGATTGATGGAGAGGGGCCGACCCGCCGCTGGTGAAACGGCCGCTGCTGGCGCCCGTGGAATCACGGCTGATCCAGAAGGAGAAGAGGCTGCCCTGACGGAGTTGAAAACGAAGACGGACGGGTTGGCCCGCCAGGCTTTCGAGATTGTCGGTGCCATTCCAATGCACGCGTTGCTTGGTGCCGTCGGCGGTGAGGGGGGTGCAGTTGGCGAAGGAGTAGGGGGCGATCACCCGCCCTTGGGGATCGAGCACTTCGACCCGCAGCTCGCCTGCGGCGACATCGGCATTCACGAAGAGGTGGGCCCCGGTGAAAGCCACCTGCCGGGTGATGAGGATGCCGGGGGAATCAGCGGCATCCATGGAGGCGAATCCATCGCGACGAAGCATGGCCACCCCGGTGGCCCCTTCACTGCGACCGGCAGCGGAGGACCATTGCCGCCCGCTGTAGTAAAAATACAATTGGTCACCGACGATGATGGCGCCACCGCTCGCGGATTGCACGTTACCCCAGTTCCAGGCTCCGTCGGTCTCATTGACCCCGATGAAGGGGCGTCGGTCGGGCCGGTCCCAATGGAGGCCATCCCGACTGAAGGCGGTGAAAATCTCGTTGCGCTTATGGATGTTGAGACGCTTGGCGTCATCATTTTCCGGCCCGCGGAGGACGGTAAACAGGCCGACCATCAGGCTTTCGTAGGGGAAGGCGTCGAGGTTGTAGAGCTGGGGGACGTAATCAGGGAACCGCGGGTGACTGGGGTCGAGACGATCGGAACGGACCCAAGGGTGGCGCTCCAACCGGGACAGGCCGGCGGCGAGGTCGTCGGTTTCGAAATGGTGGCGGACCCTGACGAGGTGAAAATCGGGGTCGCGCCGAATGCTGTTGCGCAGGCTGAGCACCCAAACACCGCGAAAAGGATCGAAATAGAGGCTGTTGCGGTCTCCCAGCCAGTCGATGGCGCCGGAGGTGGCCGCAACGGGGCCCCAATGAATGCCGTCGGCGGAATAGCGCAGGCTCAAGGCCCAGCGTTTTTCCTCCGGGTCATCCGTCGGGCGGAGGGTGGAAACCATGATGAAGCGCCGGGCGGGATCGGTGGCGCGGGGATCGATGACAACATCGTTGGCATCGCGGCGCACGGTCTCCACAATGTTGGTGCCGGGAACGACATCGAGGAGGGGTTTCACCCAGTGAATGCCGTCGTCCGATTCTGCATAGCAGGTCACGTAGCCCCCCTCGGGCTTGGCGGAAATCAGGTCGGCGGGGGCTCTTGCCAGATACCACATCTTGTATTTTCCCGCCTGTTCGTCGTAGAGCACGCCGTCGCTGAAGGGCATGGCGTAGGCGTCGAGGGCACCGGCGCTCTCCCACGTTTGATCGGGCCGGAGGATCGGATTGTCGGAATGGGGCACCGGACGATGAAACGTCCGGCTGAGGTTGGTCTGGGCGACGAGGTAGTCGTCAACGAAAAGCTGCCGGCCGGTGTTGATGTCGATGACGGCAGGCGGGGCGAGGAGGTAGGGAACTGCCTGTGGATCGCGGCTGTAGGGAGGTTGGTCAGGCGTGGCATGACTCAGAGCAACTGTCACCAGCAGCAATCCTCCAAGTGTCATGATCTGCGATAAAGATATTGGGGTGTGGCGCATAAGTGACGGGGATGACCGGTGGAATATAACAATCGCAGTCCTGCCCTTGTGGGCAGGACTGCAATATTGAAAAGGACCGGTGTATGACCGGTCCCAATGGGGGTTGCTCAGAAGTTATATCGGAAACTGAGGCGCCATGTGCGGCCCAAGCTCATGTTCATTACCCCGGCTCCGTCGCCACCTTCGGCGAACTTCTTGTCCGAGAGATTATCAACGCTCAGTTTGACCTCATATTTTTCCTGTTGGTAAGAGACAAACGCCGTGGAGGTCGTGTAGGCTGGCTGGGTGAAAGCAACCAGCTGCCCGGAGGCGCTGCCCAGGGTGAATGCACCGCTATGATACAGGCCGGCGCCGAATTTCAGGCCGTTTGCAGACCCTTCGGATATTCTTTGCGTGAGGAAGAAACTCCACATCTCATTGGTGACGCCGCTGGGGATATTGCCCGAGCTGTCAACCGAGTCCCCGTCATAGTAAGTGAGAATGGCCTGTGCCCGTCCCAAGGGGTTTTTGAAGCCCATGCCGATATCGGCTTCCCATCCCTGGTTGTTTACTTCGCCGCGTTGATCGGTGCCTCGTGAACCATCCGGCTGGATATAGCGAAACCGATCATTGGTCTTGTTGAGATCAAATACGGTGATGCCGCCGAAGAGCAGGCCGTCCGATGTTTCCGCTTTGATTCCCACTTCATTGTTGGAGGTGATTGAAGGATCCAGAATCTGGCCATCCCTGGGGCCGCCTTCAAAGGTGCTGTTGTAGAATGAAACGGTTTCCGAGTAATTGTAGTAGAGGCTGACCCAATTGGCGGGTTTGAAGATGGCCCCGTAGCGCTTGACGTAGGCGTGATCGATTTGATCGGTCAGGGATCCGTTGAAGTTGTTTTTGCGATAGGTGTTGACCCCCTGCCACGCGACACCGGCGATCAAGATTATCTTGTCCTGCATCAAGTTGGCCTGCTCCTGGACATACCATGTGGCTTCGGTGGAGCGTTGCGCACTGTTATTGGTGGCGCCGCCTGGCTGAGCGACCCCGTTTTGGAAGCCAGGCCGGCCGGGCACGGTTCCGTAAACGGGATTATATACGTTAATGGGAGTGATGGGAACGTTGTCGTAATGGGTCTTGGTGCGCTGATATTTCAAAGCGCCGCCGACAGTCAGCTTATGGGCAATCGATCCGGTTTGGAATGACTTGACGCTATCGATTTCCAAGTTGGCCGCCCGTTCCCTGCCGGCGTAATTTTGAAAATAACGCGCCATGTCGCCGTTGGCGTCAGGGACACGGGACGCAAAGATTTGATGGAAGTTAAAATTCTGCTCGCTGCCATTGACATGCACGCGCACTTGGAAGGTCGAACTAAGTTCGGTGATGAGCTGAGCCGAGACGAACTGGGTATAGCGCGGAGCGTCCACCCAAGATTCCTGCGGGGAAAAGGAGGGGGAGATATCGAGAAACTGACCATTCATGCCGATGGATTCCGTCGAGACGATCTGGTCCAAGAAATAGTAATCGTAGTAGAAGCTGAGGATCGACCGGTCGGAGATTTTCCAATCCAAGGCCGTGCTGATAAACTGGTCCTTGAAGTAGTCGAAATCGCGACGGCCATCGGCATCGGTAGCGGCGACGGTCACCCGGTAGGAGAGACCGGTGTCGCCGATGGGCCCGGAACTCCCCGCTTCGGCTCGCATGGCATTGAAGCTGCCGTAGGTTCCCTTCACATAGTGGGCGCTCTTGTCGGAGGCGGTTTTTGAGATGTAGTTGACCACACCGCCAGATCCGGCGCCGATACCAAAAAGAAGCGCCGCCGGCCCCTTGATGATTTCGATGCGATCGATGTCGTATAGCGGGATATTCATGTTGCCGCGGAACTTTACTCCATTGCGAAGGAATGAATTACCGCCGACCCGGAATCCGCGGATGTAGGTATCCCCGGAGGTGGCTTCTCTTTTGTTTATGCCGCTGACGGCGTATTTAAAGGAATCGACCCCATTGTCCAAATTGAGATCGCTCAAGAATTCGCTGTTCACGATTTGGATGCTTTGAGGAATGTTGACCAATCTCTCGGAGGTGCGAGTGCCCATCATTGTATTCTTGGAGAAGTAGCCATCGTCTCCCTCGGTGGAGATGACGAAGGCGGGCAGTTCGACGAGTTCTTCATCTGTTGTGGCAGAGGAATTGGAGGTTTGGGGAAATACCGAAGGGATCGGTATGAATAACAAGACGGTCAATAACCTGGCGTGCTTCGAAGATAGCATGATGGATGTGTCTAAGTTTTGGTGGTTGGTAGGGGTCGAAAGCTAACCGGCATAGATGGGCTACACTGGAAAGTTCACCAGATAGGATAGCTAAAACGTTTTTACTTCAAGGCAAAATAATACCCTGACTTCAACTTTTCCTGTCTCTTGGTCGCCCATTTTTTTTCGTAAAATCACTAAATAATTATAGGACAGTAAGATATGTATTTAAGCAGGTCCTGCTTAATTGACGGGAAAGTAGATGTCCCCGATGCGGATCAACCTCGAAGAGTGCTTCTTGGAAACCAAGACATTGACGCTGCCTTAGCAATCGATGCGTGCATCCCCGAGAGCCTGAAAGCTATTATTGTGATCGAAAAGACCGGTAAATAATTTCTTAAAAATATATAAACAAGTGAAATACGTAATATCTATTCAGTTGCTCGATGACTCGGGTCCCATATGAAAATAAGGCTAAAACGATACAACTCAATGACCTGCCTCATCCGAACGCAGGCTTCCCTGTTTGATGCGCAAATGACGGCAGTGTATGCCAGCTATTCCTTGGCGGGATCGCTGGACTCCCTCAGGATAGGTTGCACCGGGATCTCCACCAAGATGGGTGACGTTCGGGCGTTTTCTATCTGGCGAAGAAGCAGCCGGCTTGTTTCGCGGCCCAGTTCGTTGCGGTGCACCCCGACGACGGACAGGGGAGGGTCAAAGAAGGGAGAGATATCGGAGTCGCCGACCCCGAAAACCGAGATGTCGTGCGGGATGGAAAGCCCCTTCTTTCTGATGGCGTGGTAGGCGCCGAGGGCCATGCCGTCAGTGACGGCATAGAGCCCGTCGATGGGCTGGCCCTGATCGAGAAATTTGATCATGGCATCGTAGGCCGCCGCTTCGGACAATTGTTCGGCGATGATCTCGTGGGGAAAACTTCCAAGCTGGCTTGAAATGGCCTGCATGAAACGATCCACCCGACAGCGTGTGTTTTGTGTCAGGGGAGAACCATGGAGCACGGCGAGGTTGCGGCGGCGGTGTTTCATCAGCAGATTTCCCACGATACCGCCGGCACCGGGATCCTCGATGACGCATGAATACCTGGGGATTGAACGGTTGACCAAGACCACGGGGAAGGGCAAGTGGGCTCGGTTCAGATACTGATCGTCCTCCGCAGTCGTATTGGCAATGACGGCGGCGTTGAAATGCTCCCCGGTGGCCAACCCGGGCATATCCTTGAGTTTTCCGGCCTGAAAGAGCTCAACCATGACGGAGAACGACATGCCGGAAAGGCTGTGTTCCTTTTCACCAGCGGACTTTTTTAATGCGAGCACCAGATCATTGACCAAGGCGAGGGGAGTTTCGAAACTGGTAATGAACGCCAGAACGATATTTTGCTTTTTGGGGCCGCTGGTCCGGAGACGACGGGCATTGATATCCGGCAAATAGCCCAGCTCCTGAATGGCTTTTCGTATTTTCTGCGCCGTTTGGCTGGAAATGCGACGTTCGACGTGGCGGTTGGTCAATACCGAGGAGACTGCCCCAATGGAGACCCCGGCGTAATCGGCGATGTTTTTAACGGTGACGCGTCCGCCAGTCTTTTTTTGAGCTTTTGCCATCAGTAAGTTCTTTGGTTGGGAAAAGAAAGGGGTCGGAGGTGGAGAAGTCTAGAATAAGCGCGTTTCACGGATATTGGGGACAGGGGGGGGGCAGAGGCCGAGAGGCGTTGCTTTTGATACTGAAGCAGGCGCACCTCAAGGGAGGATTTGCGGTGGATGGCGGGCACGGAGGGATGTTTCCGCTGACCCGACAATAGGGGAAGTTGGCGTGGGGAATTGATAATTACGGGGTTGACGTAATGGTATTGCTACTAATTAAAACGATTTAGCAAGTGTCCATCTTAAATTTCCAACGATAGATTATTCCCTCCATGTCGTGCCGCATTCCGCTTAAAGGTATTTTTTCAGCACAATGGCTTCCTGTTGATGAACAAGGAGTTTTGAATGTCCCCAGCCTGCGTGCGATCATTGGAATGCAACGTGAAGCAGGTATTCACGGTATTCTTACCTTGGGAAGCACGGGGTATTTCCCTTTGTTCAGCCTGGATGAACGAAAGGAGCTCATGGAGCAAACGGTTGAGTTGGGAGGGGGCTTGCCGGTAATCGCGAATATCAGCGATATTGACGAACGGAATGTCATCGCCCTTGGGCGGCATGCAAAAAAAGCCGGGCTTCAGATGGTCGCGGTCATGGCGCCGATGTTTTATCCCCTGTCGCAGGCCGATCTGCTGGCCTATTTCCTGCATGTTGTCGAGGAAGTGGAGCTGCCTTTGCTCCTCTATAATTTTCCGGAGCGTTCGGGAATCAAAATTGAAATCAACACCATTGAGCGGTTTGCCCAACGCGCTCCCCTGGCGGGCGTCAAGCAAAGTGGAGCGGACTTTTTGTATCATCACGATTTGGTGAAGCTGGGTGAGCGGTGGGATTTTGCCGTGCTTACGGGTGAGGATACCCAGTTGAAGGCGGTGGCCGAACTCGGTGGGCAGGGCTGTATCGGAGGACTGTCCAATATTGTTCCGGAATTGCTGGTGCGGGCCTACGGTCAGTATTGGCTGGGAGAATCGCTTGAGGTGGGTGAAGTCTCTCCCACGGAGAGGTTGTCCGAAGTGGGCGCGATGTTCAATCGGTTGGAATTTCCGCTTAACGTCGCGGCCGGAATTGAAGCGCGTGGTTTCGATCCCGGATCGTGGCGCCGCACCGTGTCTCCCGTCTCAAAGACTTTGTATCGTGAATTGGTTGACGACCTTCGTGACAAATTCACCGCGTGGAAACTGCCGATGGGGGATAAAGCATCATGAAAAACCGATTGACCATGCCGCGCTGGAATTGGCAGCGCGTTTCGCAATTGATTCGTCTTGGATTCGCCACCCCGGCGGATAAACCGGCCCCGATTGCGGGTCAGGACGGAGCGGAGCCGGTCCCTCCGTATGTTCCGGGGATCTTGGCCGGTCCTTGCCCCTGTCGAAAAGGCCTGTTTGTGAGGATGTTCCTGCTGGGCGGAGGCCTCTTCGTCGCCGGTATCGGCTATGGCCACGAGGGGACGTTTCACTTGGCCGGGGAGCATGACCATGAACAGGCGGCCGCCTTTCCGGACTCGGAGCAATTTGCACGGGTGAAACTCCGTTTCACGGCGCCTTCAGACCGTGATGTGAACTATGCCTTGGTGCGGGTGACACCCGCAGGGGACCGCACCGCGGCCCTCGCTTTCGAGAATCTGGTTTCGCGCGCCGCCGGTTGGTATTCCCTGCAAAATGGTGCGGTGCTGCGGCTGCCCCGGGAAAAACTCACCATTGAGGCCGTCCATGGCCTTGCGACCAGCGTGACGCGTCAGTCGGTGGATCTGACCGCGATGAGCGGGGCGACCGTAAACCTGCCGTTGCATTTTTTTTATGATCCCAAGGCGCGCCACATCATCGGGGGCAATACGCATTTGCACCTGATTGCCAACGCGAAACGGCAGATCGGTTTCCTGATCAAAGATCTCGACGATGCGGACCGTTATTTGCAGTGCGTGGGCGGCTCCGACGACCTGGATCTGCTCTATGTATCGCATCTGACCCGACCGGAACGGACCTACATTTCCAATGACTACTCGATCAGTGCATTGAAGGACCTGTCCAACGGGCGGAGGATTTTTGGCAATGGGATCGAGCACCGTCATGGCAAGAGTCTTTCGCCCAGCCTGAACGGAACTACGATCGACGGACAAACCGTGGTCATGGCCTACGGTCACGTGCTCCTGCTCAACCTGCTGGAATTCAACATTCCGGAGAGCATCGGCCCGGGACTGACGGCCGGAGTTGATGCGACGGACGTCACGCCATTACGGACGGGGATCCAGGAGGCGCACCGGCAGGGTGGTGCCGCGGTCTGGTGTCACGGCACCCAAGGGATCGAGGGGATCCCCGATTGGGTTTCCGGGGTATTGGATGCTCAGAATATCTACGACGGTGGAAGCTCGGGCACTTTCGAGACGGTGTTTTACCGTTACCTGAACGCAGGCATCAAAGTGCCTTTTTCGACCGGGACGGATTGGGGCGTGTGGGATTTCTCCCGGGTGTATGTGCCGGTGGAGGGGGAAGTGACGAGCCGGGCTTTTTTGCAGGCGCTTCGCGAGGGGCGTTCCTACATCACCAACGGCCCGTTCGTCGAGTTTACCGTCGACGAGGCCGGGATTGGCGACACGGTGGCATTGCCGGAAGGCGGGATGGTGCATCTCAAGGGCCGCGCATTGGGGCGGACGGATTTTCTGCACATGCAGGTGGTGCAAAATGGAACGGTCATCCATGAGGTCGCGACCACACGGGTGGGGGACCATTTTGAAGCGTCCGTTGATTTACGGGTAAAGGTGGAACATTCCGGATGGCTGGCCCTGAGAATCCTGCCGGCGCAGCCTTATTCACTGTATGATCCGGTGGAGCCCGGACCGGGGATCAATATTTTCCATCGGGCGCTGTTTGCGCATACGAGCCCGATTTATCAATCAGTCGCCGGACAGCCGATCTTTGATCGTGATGCGGTGGAGAGCTTGCTGCGGGAGACCCGGCTGGCCCGCAAGACGGTGGACCAACTTGGCGTGTTTGCCAACGATCGGGAACGGGAGCGCGCCGTTCGGCTGTATCGGGAGGCCGAAACCGCGCTGGAAAAAATAATCCGGAACAAAGGCTCCGACTGAGCCGTGTGAATGCCATGTTACCCCAACCCCATTTAACTTCCCTCGATCTCGTGGTCCTGATCGGCTACTTTCTGGCCGTGCTGGCGGTGGGTTTTGCGTTTTGGAAACGCAGCCGGTCGGTGGATGGGTTCACGGTGGCGAGCCGCGGGCTCCCCGGGTGGCTGACGGGACTGTCCATTCTGGGCACCTATGTGAGCAGCATCAGCTTCGTGGCGTTGCCGGGAAAGGCCTTTGGCGGAAATTGGAATTCGTTTGTGTTCAGCTTGTCGATTCCGCTGGCCGCGTGGATTGCCGTGCGCTGGTTTCTCCCGTTCTACCGTGAAAGCGGGACGACCTCCGCCTACACGCATCTGGAGCAGCGGTTTGGACCGTGGGCACGGATTTACGCCAGTGCCTGCTACCTGCTCACCCAACTGGCCCGCATCGGCACGGTGACCTACCTGATGGCCCTGCCCATGCAGGTGTTGCTGGGCTGGAACATCGGAATGATCATCATCGTGACGGGGATCGTGACGACGCTTTACACGTTTGTCGGCGGCATCGTGGGGGTGATCTGGACGGACGCGATCCAGACGATCGTGCTGATGGCGGGGGCGCTGGCCTGTGCACTGATCATGGTTTTTTCATTGCCGGGCGGATGGGGGCAGCTCGTGGAGCTGGCCAATGCCGGCGACAAATTTTCGCTGGGAAGCTTTGGCGGCAGTCTGACCGAAAGCACATTCTGGGTCGTATTGATCTACGGGTTGTTCATCAACCTGCAGAATTTCGGTGTGGATCAGAATTACGTGCAGCGCTACCACACCTCCAGATCAGACCGGGAGGCGCGCAAAAGCATTTGGATGGGGGGGCTGCTTTACGTGCCGCTGTCCGCCCTGTTTTTCTTCATCGGCACGGCACTTTTCGCCTACTACTCGGTGCATCCCGGGGCGCTGCCGCCGGAGTATCGTGGACAGGGAGACCTGGTGTTTCCCTGGTTCATTGTGTCGGTGCTGCCTTCCGGGGTGACGGGGTTGTTGGTCGCTTCGGTGTTTGCCGCGGCGATGAGCACGATTTCGAGCAGCCTCAATTCCACGGCGACGATTGTGTTGGACGATTACTATTTGAGATTTGTGCGACCCGGAGCGGATGAGAGGCAAAAGATGCGGTTGCTGCATGTCACGACCGCGGTGATCGGAGTGCTGGGAACGGTCATGGCCCTGGCGATGATCAACGTGAAAAGCGCTTTGGATGCGTGGTGGTCGTTGGCCGGCATTTTCAGCGGAGGCATGCTCGGTTTGTTCCTCCTCGGTTTCATTTCCCGGCAGGCGCGCTCCGCCGGTGCCCTGACCGGGGTTGCCGCCGGGGTGTTGATCATTCTTTGGATGAGTCTGTCGCCGCGATGGGAGGGGGAGCTGGCCCGATGGAGCAGCCCGTTCCATGGCTTTCTGACCATTGTATTCGGCACGGCGGCCATCCTGTTGGTCGGTCTGTTGATCACGGGCCTTTTCAAAAATTCCGAGCAACCACGCGAGGGCACCTAACCCCGGTTAATTTCCACGATGACAGGTATAGAACTATCCCAAAAACTTCGCCAGGGCGATCGTGTCTATGGCACCCTGGTGACTTCCACCTCACCCCGCATGATTCCCTTATTGGCGGGGATGCCGGTCGATTTTGTTTTCATCGATACGGAGCATATCCCCATCGACCGGCATGATCTGGCCTACATGTGCTACGCCTTCGATGCCTCGGGGCTTGCCCCGATCGTGCGGATTCCGACCCCGGACCCCTACGTGGCCGGACAGGTGGTCGACAATGGCGCCGTGGCGGTGGTGGCTCCCTACGTGGAAACGGTCGAACAGGTGCGAACCCTTGTGGGAGCGGTGAAGAAGCGTCCGTTGAAGGGACGAAAACTCGCACAGGAGATTGAGGGTTCCGTGCCGTTTGAACCGGAATTGAGCGCGTATGTGCAAAAGCACAACGCAGGGCTTTCCGTGATCGTAAACATTGAGAGCGTGCCGGCGATCGAGGTGTTGGATGAGATTCTGGCGGTGGAGGGGCTGGATGCCATTTTGATCGGTCCGCACGACCTGTCCTGCAGTTTGGGGCTTCCCGAGCAGTATGAGGATCCGCGTTTTGAAGCGGCGATGGTGGATCTGTTCCAACGAGCCCGGTCGGCGGGAGTGGGGGCCGGAGTGCATTCGTGGATGGATCCCAAGCGGGAGTCAATCTGGTGTGCGGCCGGAGCCAACCTGATGATTCACAGCTCCGATATCTGGGCCACCCGCGACGGTTTGACGCACGAAATCAACGCTTTGCGCCGATTGATGGGCGACGAAAAAATAGTGAAGAAAAACAATGCGGCGACTGTCTGAAGCCACCTCAACCCCATCCCCCAAAATACTTATGAAAATCGTGAGAAACTATCTTTGTCACACGAGCCTGATCATGGCGCTGTGCACGGCTCCACTCGTTCAGGCGACCGAACATCAGGTTCGTGTTTCCCCCTCGCTTCAACACTTTGCCGATGTTCGCAATGCCGGGTTGCCGAAGCTGGCCATCGATTTGACAGAGGCCGTGATCGTGGCTCCGGCCGCGGCGCAAGGTCCCGAACTCAAAGCGATCGGCATGCTGGGTGAGGTGATTGCGGAGCGCACCTTGGTGCACTGGCCCAGGTCGGATACACTGCCCGATGGCGATGTCTCCAGCGTGGTGGTGGGCACGTTTGATGAAGTGTCGGCCCTGCTGGGGGAACGGGCCCGCACCGTAAACTGGCGGGCGTCGTCGGTGAAAACGGAAGGTTATCAGATTGTGACGGTGCCTTCTGCGGACCAATCGGGATCGATGGTCGTGATCGCGGGCAAGGACGCCCGGGGCGTGTTGTTTGGCATCGGCCATTTGCTCCGTAAAATGAGTCTGGGACCGGCGCGCGCCGGTCTGGTCGAACCGCTGAATATTGTGACGAGTCCGCGTTACGCCCTGCGGGGGCACCAGCTCGGCTACCGTCCCAAGGCCAACTCCTATTCCGGTTTCACGGTGGCGGACTGGGAGCGCTACATTCGCGATTTGGTGATCTTCGGGTGCAACACCATCGAGTTGATTCCGCCCCGTTCGGACGATGCCGACGAAAGCCCGCATTTCCCGCAGCCCAAACTGGAAACGATGGTGGCGATGTCGCGGATCTGCGACGAATACGGCATTGATGTCTGGATCTGGTATCCGGCGATGGATGAGGACTACGGCGATCCGGCCACGGTGGCATTTGCCCTCAAGGAGTGGGGGAAGGTCTTCCGGGCCCTGCCGCGCGTCGATGCCATGCTTGTGCCCGGCGGTGACCCTGGTCACACGCCGCCGCGTCTCATGTTTCCCTTTTTGAAAAAGCAGAAGGCCAACCTCAATCAATACCACCCCGGGGCCACCGTCTGGATATCGCCGCAGGGCTTCGACGACGACAAGATGGCCTTCTTTGTCAACTACCTGCAGGAGCAGCGGCCCCGCTGGCTCGACGGAGTTGTCTTCGCTCCCTGGGTGCATATGGATATTTCGAAGTTCCGCGGGATGATCCCGGCCGAATACCCTCTGCGCTACTACCCCGACATCACTCACACCAAGGAGTGCCAGTATCCGGTCAATGATTGGGATCCGGCCTTTGCGCTGACCTCGGGCCGGGAGCCGATCTGTCCGCGACCGCATGACATGGCGCTGCTGGTGCGCGAACTCCAGCCTTATACCATCGGTGCCGTCACCTACTCGGAGGGGATCAATGATGATGTGAACAAGGCTCTTTACTCCGCCCTCAGTTGGGATCCCGACCGGGACGTCAGGGATATTCTGCGCGATTACTCCCGTTTTTACATTGGCGAACGCATGACGGACGACTTCACGGCGTTGTTGCTTGGTTTGGAACAGAATTGGGTGGGCCGCCTGGCTGACAATACCGGTGTCGATGAGACCCTCGCGCTTTTCCAGCGCATGGAGCGGGATGCGCTGCCCAAGGATCTGCAAAACTGGCGTTTTCAGCTCGCCGGTTACCGTGCTTATTTCGATGCCATCGTGCGGGCACGCCTGCTTTACGAAACCGACTTGGAGAAGCAGGCCAATGCGGCCCTGGCCAAAGCGCCGGAGATCGGTGCCTACCCGGCGATGGATGAGGCCACGATCATCCTGGCCCGGGCCTGGCAGAAACCGGTGGTGCGTGATTTGCATCTCCGGCTTTTCCAGATCGCCGAAGCGCTGTTCCAGCAGATCCACTACAAGTCCAGCGTGCCCCTTTACCGTGCTCTCAGCCAGCGCCGTGGCGGCAACCTCGACACCATCGACTACCCGCTGAACAACCGCGTTTGGTTGATGAAACAGTTCGATCTGGTGCGCAGCATGGAGCACGAGAAGGACCGGCTGGCGCGTCTCGACCGCATCGTCAACTGGACCGATCCCGGCCCCGGCGGTTTTTACGACGACCTCGGCAACACCGCGGCGCAGCCCCATCTCGTGCCCGGCGTGGGGCACGATCAGGATCCCGCCTTCATCCATACCCCGCTCAACGGACACTTTCCGGCGGATGGACCCCCACTGCCTTTGCGCAAGTCCTGGGTGGACTACATCTGGGGACTCAAGGACAACCCCATCTCACTGCAATACGACGGGCTTGATCCCGGGGCGACCTACCGTATCCGCGTGGTCTATCCACGTTTTCCCCCGCCGGCCAAATTCACCTCGCCCCAGCTCGGCAAGATCCGGCTCATGGCCGACGGCGACATCCCAATTCACGATTACATCGCGCGCCCCTATCCGGTGAAGCCGATCATGTATGATATTCCCCGGCAAGCGACGCGGGATGGGAAACTGACCCTGACATGGAACCGTGAGCCCGGCCTCGGCGGCAACGGCAAAGGCTGCGACATCTCCGAAATCTGGCTGATCAAAGCCGACGACCAATAACCCCCTGTATTCACCGTTATGAAAAAACTGTTTTCATTCTGCACAATAGGCGGCCTCAGCCTCGTGGCGAGCCTGGTGGCCGCGCCCCGCCTTCTGGCGGTGGGCGATCCGACCACATATGTTTACAAGCAGGTCGGCGGTCTGGAAATCCGGGCGGATGTCTATGAGCCGGAGGGATTCTCCGGTCCGCGCCCCGTCCTCGTCTGGTTGCATGGCGGAGCGCTCATGAGTGGTAATCGGCAGGGTATTCAGGGCGCCAAATCCGGTCCCGTTCGTGATGCCATGCTGCAGGCCGGGGTGGTGGTGGTGGTGCCCGACTATCGTCTCGCGCCCGAGACCAAGTTACCGGAGATCATTCAGGATGTGGAGGACTCATTTGCGTGGGTGCGGGAGAAAGGTCCCGAATTGTTTCACATCGATCCGGACCGTTTGGTCGTGGCCGGAAGTTCCGCCGGCGGTTACCTGACGCTGACCATGGGCTACCGGCTTGATCCGCGTCCCCTGGCGCTGGTCTCGATGTGGGGATATGGAGATCTGATCGGCGACTGGTATAGCACACCCAGCCCCCACGAGCGACATTACCGCAAGGGGCGGTATTCCGCCGAGCAGGCCTACGGGTATGTGTCCGGGCCTCCGGTGGCCAACAAGTATGAGCGCCCCGGAGTGGGGGGAGGCAAGTTCTACGAATACTGCCGGCAACAGGGCATCTGGCCCCAGGAGGTGAGCGGCTGGAACCCGCATACCGAGGCCGAGAAATTTTACCCCTACATGCCGCTCAAGAACGTGACGGCCGACTACCCGCCGACACTGCTGATCCACGGGGAGAAGGATACGGACGTGCCCTTTGAACAATCGGTGATGATGGCCGAACAATTCAAAAAACACGGTGTGGAGTATCAGTTTATCTCCGATCCCAACGCCGACCACGGCTCCTATTGGTCGCCCGAGGCCAAGGCGAAAATCGACAAGGCCGCCGTGGCTTTTCTCCTCTCGCACTTGAAGTAGGGGACACTGAACAAGGAGGAACGGATCGTGGACCGGAAACAATTTATCGCGACGAGTGCACTCGGAGCGTGGTTTGCTCCGGCCATGCTGTCGGGTGCGAAACATCGTGCCGGGGCTCCCGGGCAGAACGACAACCTCAAACCGGGCGCGATTTCCTTGGTGGGAAAACTGGTGCATGAGTGCAGCATCTCCGGTGAAACCCGCGGCAAGCAGGTGTATCCGGCACATCCCAACGGGATACGCCTGAGCAAGGACCGGGTGTTGTTGCTCTACGCGACCCGCGGTTGGCGCGGGGTGGATGAGGATCGCAGTATCATTTACCAAGTGCGCTTGGGCGGTTTTACCGGGCCGATTCTCAAGGAAGGAATTTTGGCGCAGGCGCGTGATGATTGGGATCCCTTCAACGACGGCAGCCGCTATTTTCAGGCGCATGGTGCGCCGGTGGGGTTCGGCGTGCCCAAAGGGGCGATGATCGACGGTCGCATCGCACCTCATGCCAATCTGTTTGTGATCAAATGGTATAGTTACTCACGATATTTCATCCAACCGGGGCGGCTGGCCCTGACGACCTCAGATCCGAACTCTGTAAAGCTGAGTGCGAAAACGATGCATTTGGAATGGGTGCAGGTGCGTCTTAACGATACCGAGGATGATATTGAGATCGTCGAGCCCGTTGCGACCCTGCAAATCCCCGGGATCGATCCAGCGAAACCCGAATCCCGGAGGGTCAACCAAACCTATGTGCAACCCGTGGCCTACAACCGGGAAGCCACGGAATGGATCGACATGGCAGTGGTGGGTTGGTCGGAGAAGCCGAAGGAAGATGCCGTCGGCCCGGTGGCAGTGAAGTATCGCTACGATCCGCAACGCCATCGCTATACCTGGGTGGAAAAAGGCGGACGTCTGTTTCCGCCGGGAATTCACGCCGTGGAGGGTGGGGCGATTCGCACGCCTGAAGGTTGGGCGATGTTTGCGCGACCGATGCGGTGGAATAGCCTGCCGCTGCTGTGGGCGAAGAAAGAAGACCCATTTGATGGCCAACCAGCGACCCGCGTGCTGGCCGCGCCCCGCGAAGGGCAACCGATTGTGCGAGGGCCGGTCACGGCCTATCGCGCCGCCGATGGAAAGATCCGCGTTTTTTCGGGCCATGAGGATTCCTCCCCTTACTACAATCGACGTAATCCTCTGTATGGTTGGGAGGCGGAGGATACCGGTGAGATGCCCCTGTCCCGGCAGCAACTGATCAAGGATGCGTTGTCTCCCGATTTGGGAATCCGGAGTAACGCCGAGCCGATCATTGATATGGCCAAGCTGCTGCCGCACTGCGGAGGCAGCTCGCAATACCTGGTGTTTCGATTGCACGTGGGATCGCTCAACTACGAGCGCATCCGCAAAAATGTGCTTTCGACTGATCCGGCGCACCGCCTGCCCGCCATCACCGAAGCGGAGCGCATGGCCTGCGGCATCTACGTCGCCCGCATCGATTACGGCCGCGACCTGCCCGGTGAGTGGGACTTTGCCTGACACCCGATGAAGAATAATCGAACAGGTAACCATCTATGAATCGCCGACAATTCCTCACCACCACCGGCGCGTTTGGCGCCTGGAGTGCTTCAGTCCCACTGTCGAGTGTGCTCCGCGGGGAATCTGCCGGAGGTGGTGTCGCCCCGCTCAAGCCGGGCCGGATTACCCTGGAGGGCAAACTCGTGCACGAATGCAGTCTGCCGGGTGAAAAGCGTTCCGACGGCGTGTTTCCGGCACATCCCAATGGGATTCGGTTGAGCAAGGACCGGGTGTTGTTGCTCTACGCGACCCGCGGTTGGCGCGGGGTGGATGAGGACCGCAGTATCATTTACCAAGTGCGCTTGGGCGGCTTTACCGGACCGATTCTCAAGGAGGGTCTGCTGGCGCAGTCGCGGGACGACTGGGACCCCTTCAATGATGGCAGCCGGTATTTTCAGGCTCACGGACATCCCAGTGGTTTTGGGGTGCCCAAAGGGGCTTTGATCGACGGACAGCCCGCACCGCATGCCAACCTGTTTGTCATCAAGTGGTATAGTTACTCACGGTATTTTGTTCAGCCTGATCGCCTGGCTTTGACGACCTCCGATCCCAGGTCGGTTCATCTCAGTGCGAAAACGATTCATATGGAATGGGTGCAAGTGCGCCTCAATGAGGCAGAGGATGACATCGAGACAGTGGACCCCATCTCGACATTGCAGACCCCCGGGGTTGATCCGCGCCAACCCGAATCCCGGAGGGTCAACCAAACCTATGTGCAACCCGTGCCCTACAATCGGGAAACCACGGAATGGATCGACATGGCAGTGGTCGGTTGGTCGGAAAAACTGGGGGAGAAAACGAAGGGGCCGGTGGCGGTAAAATACCGTTACGATCCGCAACGGCACCGCTACGCTTGGGTGGAGAAAAGTGGTCGCTTGTTTCCTCCGGGAATTCACGCAGGGGAGGGTGGGGCGATCAAAACCCCTGCGGGCTGGGCGATGTTTGTCCGGCCGACGCGCCGGCACGGGCTGCCGCTGCTATGGGCCATCAAGGAGGACCCCTTTGATAGCAACCCGCCCGACCGGTTGCTGGCCGGGCCGCGGGAGGGACAGCCCATTGTGCGGGCACCGGTGACCGCCTACCGCTGCGCCGACGGGAAAATCCGCGTGTTCACCGGCGATAGTGACCATTCGCCATATGACAATCGTCGTAACCCACTCTATGCTTGGGAGTGCGATGATACGGCCGACTTTGCGTTGTCGCGGCGTCAAACGGTGATCGATGTGCTGACCGAATTTTCCGATGTGCGGTTGGAATCAGAGCCGATTGCGGACATGGCGAAAGTGCTGCCGCATTGCGGCGGGTCCTCCCAATACGTGGCCTTCCGTCTGCGCACGGAGTCGATCAACTATGATCGGATCCGGAAACTTGTGCCCAAGGATAATCCCCGGCACCTGTCCCCGGCGGTGACGGATGGGGAGCGCATGGCCCACGGCATCTACGTGGCGCGGATCGATTACGACCGGGCAATGCCGGACGAATGGGAATTTGCCTGAAGTCCGATGAAGATACTTTTTAACACCTCCTTTGATTTGTCACCGGATGAACGCGTTGCGATCAGTCAACGATTACCCGGTTCCACCGTGGAGCAGTTTTGTGAACCGGACCCCGATGCGCTGGATGGAGCGGGAGTGGAGGTTATCGTTTCGGACCGGATTCCGCGCGGTCTCGACCGCTGGCCCGACTTGCAATGGGTGCAATTGATCTCGGCCGGTTCCAACCATCTCAAGGGGCATCCCGTCTGGGAAACCTCGATCAATGTGACGAATGCCAGCGGTATTCATGCCGTGGTCATCGCGCAGTATGTTACGTTCACGTGGTTGATGATGGTTCACCGGATGCCGTCCTTGCTGGAGTTCAAGCAAACCCGCCGATGGCCGGATCGTCCCTCGTTGGGCAATCGGGCGGTGCGGGGCATGACGGTGGGTTTGATCGGCTATGGCTCAATCGGACGGGAATGTGCCCGGCAACTGAACCATCTGGGCATGCGTGTGCTTTGTCTCAAACGTGACCCCTGGGAGCGGATTTTCCGCGGCTACAACCCTTTTGCCGGGACCGGTGATCCCGAGGGTGAGATACCCGAGGGCTGGTATGCGTCCGATCAATTGGGGGAGTTGCTGCCGCAGTGCGACCTCGTGGTCGTCACCGTGCCGGGCACCCCACAGACCGAGGGCATGATGGGGGCGGCGGAGCTGGCGTTGATGAAACCGGAGGCGCGTCTGATCGTGATTTCGCGCGGAGGCATTGTGGAGGAAACCGCCCTGGCCGATGCCTTGCGCGAGGGGAGGTTGAAGGAAGCGGTGGTGGATTGTTATGTCGAGGAGCCCCTGCCGGAGGATCACGCATTTTTTGAGGTGCCCAACCTCATCATGACCCCCCACGTCTCCGGCATGCTGAGCGCCTATTGGCCCATGCTCCATGACCTGCTGCACAGAAATCTGCGACGTTATGCCGCCGGGGTGCCATTGTTGAATGAAGTAAACCGGGACTTGGGATACTGATGATGAAGGCGAGTCACTGGATACGCATCGTTTTGTTTCTCATTGGAAGCGGGCTCTTGTCGCTCTCGATTTACGAAGACAGATGGGATCCGGACGGAGAGGAGAAGCGGATCATGTTTTTCAATGGGCGTGCCTTGGAGTGCCCGACTGCCTTCGTGATTGATGTGGTGTCCGGCCGCTACGATGGCGATGTGCCGGATCGAAAGGACGACCACGCCTGGTTCATCAGGATTCATTGAGTATCCCCATGATCTTACGTCGGCCAGGAATTGTCACATTGCTGTTGAGCCTGTTGTCCTCCACTTGGGGATGGACGGCTGAAGTTCCCGTCATTCCTGAGGTGGAAGGTCAGCCGCTCGCGGCCAATGTCAGTCGGTTGATGCGCGCTTTTGATGAATCGGGCACTCCGTTTCCAGTGTCAGGGATACTGCGGCAGGCCCTGGTCAGGCACGATGCGCGGGCGATTCAACGGGAGTTGGATAAACGGGTGTTTTTTCATGTGCAGATCAATCCTGAGTCGCGGGTGAAAGTGATGCGCGGCCCGGCAAACGTGATGCTGCATCAGGGCGGCTTTACACCCGTGATCGTCAAGATCCACAATGAGGCCGCGGTGACGAGCCGGTTGCGCCTCACGAGCCCGCAGGCGGGCAAGGTTTATGCCGGCAGCAAACCCCACATCCTTGAGCGGCAGCGGCAGGCGTATTTGCTCAAAAACGAAAACATCGACCACCGCATTGATCGGTTCCTCAGTGTCGAGATGGATGTGCGCCAGCCGATGACCACGCATCTGAGCGGTTTGGAGGTGGAATACGCCATCGCCTTGATCGCCTCCTCGGAGGCGGGAAAACGCGAAGCCACCATCGCCTTCGATGTGGGGGAAGGCACGCAGGATCTGGGATTCCGGGCGGAGGTGCCGGTGTTGTTTGCGATCGCCCCGGCGATCCCGGTGCGGTTGCGCATCCGCGATGTCGACGGGGCTCCGACGATGGCCCGGCTGGTGGTCACCGACCGGGAGGGTCGCGTCCATCCCGCGCAGGCCAAGCGGCTGGCCCCGGACATGTTTTTTCAACGGCAGGTCTATCGGGCCGATGGCGAAACGCTGGAACTGCCGCCGGGCGACTACACGGTGGAGTATGGCCGTGGCCCGGAATACCGGGTGCGACGGAAACGGCTGACCGTGCCGGGGAACGCGAATGCGCCGGTTGTCCTGACCCTCGATTTGGAACGCTGGATCAATCCCGGCCAATTTGGTTTCTACAGCGGCGACCACCACATTCACGCGGCCGGTTGTTCGCACTACAGCCACCCGACCGAAGGCATCGGTCCGGCGGATATCTTCCGGCATGTGAAGGGCGAGGCACTTAATGTCGGCTGCGTGCTCACTTGGGGACCGGGTTTCGCGCACCAACGCGAGTTCTTTTCGGCCCATGCCGATGCTCTGAGTGAACCGTTTACGGTGATGAAATATGATTTGGAGATCAGCGGCTTTGGCTCTTGGCGACTGGGCCATGTGGTGCTGCTCAACCTGCGGGACCAGACCTATCCCGGCTCCGAGGGTCGCAGCGACATCGGTTGGCCGGGATGGACGGTGCCGGTGATGCGGTGGGCCAAGGAGCAGGGCGGCTACACGGGGTGCCCGCACTCCGCCAGTGGCATGGCGGTCGAACCGGAGGCCGAGGCCGAGCGCCTGCTGGCGGCCAATGACGACAATCAGGATGGCCGGTTGGCCCCGGAAGAAGCCGCGGACGCGTTGCTGCCCTACGATTGGGATGTGATCGACCGCGACCGTGACGGTAATCTGACGAAGCGCGAACTGGCCGCAGCGCTCGATCGCGCCGCCGATGAGTTGCCCAACCTCGCCATTCCCGGGATGAATGGGGGCGGGGCGATCGAAATTCCCGTATCGGCGGCGCTGGGGGTGTGCGACTTCATCAGCGCCATGAACACCGATCGCATCCAGGAGTGGAATACATGGTATCACCTGTTGAATTGCGGACTGCCGATTGCGGTCAGCGGTGAGACGGATTTTCCCTGCATGTCGGGCACGCGAGTGGGGCAGGGTCGGGTTTACGTGCGGTTGGGTGAGCAGACTTCCCTTGATTATGGGGAATGGTGTGCGGGGTTGGCCGCCGGTCGATCCTATGTTTCCGATGGTTACGCCCACGCATTGGAGTTTACGGTTGCGGGTCAGCGGCCCGACAAGACTTCCGCCGTGGAGTTGGCCGCTCCGGGCACGGTGACAGTGGCGGCGACGGTGGCTTTTGCGTCGGAGATTCCCGTCGGGGTGCCTTACGGCACGGAAATGCCGTCCGAAGGCCGCCGGGCCGTGGGCGACACAGTCAAGCAGCGTTTTTCTCCCACTGAGACCTTCACGCCCGGTGGCACCCGGACGGTGGAGATCATCGTGAACGGACGCGTGGTGGCCACGCGGGAAGTCGCGGCGGATGGCCGCGCGCACGATTTGGCGTTTGCAATTCCGATCACTCAAAGCAGTTGGGTGGCCCTGCGGCAATTTCCCGAACTGCACACCAATCCGGTGCGGGTGCTGGTCGGAGGCCGCCCGATCCGCGCCTCGGCGCAGAGCGCGCAGTGGTGCATCGAATTGATCAAGAAAGTGCACGAAACCCGCGGGGACATGATCCCGAAAAACGAGCGAGCGGATGCGCACCGAGCCTACGCGAAAGCCATTGCCATCTATGAAAAAATCCGCGACGAGGCCATCCGTTCGTCCTTCCAGTAACGGTTGACGATCATCGGAGGGGAAATAGTCGGTTTCGGGAGAGGGCCCCCCGTGTCAACAGACACAGGCTGAAAACGAGCCGAGTTTGAATCTCTCCACCCACAGGGGAACGATGTCAACTGTTGGTTGACATCGTTGTTGCGGGGGAGAGGAAGAGGAGAAGGGTGCTGGTCGTGTAGAGCGGTGGGCACAATCGGGGATGAGCCGGTTGGAGATCATTCGAACCAGAAGGAATGCAGGCGGGGAGACTCGAGGGTGCCGAAGAGTTGAAATTCGACTTGGATGCCTGGCGCCTTGACCCCGGCGAGCGAGGAGGATCCTTTCCAGGTGAAGGTGTGATCGAGGCTGTCCTCGGTGAAGGCATCGCAATCCTCGTAACCGAAACCGGGGATGACGTCGCCAGTGGCGGCATCAAGGAGTCGCGCCTTCACCCAGGCAAAATGTGGAGCGAGCGAACCAATGTTGGCGTGAAGCGTGCGGGAGGCGATGCCGTCGGCCTCAATACTGATTGAGCGCACGCGGGCTTTGAGTGAACCGGTGTAGTCGCGGATAAAGGCGGTGCGGTATTGGTGGCCGGCGCGTTGGAGGGGATTGACCGTCAAATAGGTGAAGCCGTCGGGGCGGAAACGGGCGAGGCCGGTGAAGATGCGCCAGGGTTCGCCGTATTGCTTCGCCCCGGGATAATCGCTGCGGGAGAGGGCGCGACCGGTGGCCAGCGTGCCCACGGAACCGCGGTAGTAGAGCCAGAGTTGGTTGTCGTGGCGGAGCAATTGATTGGGCGTGCACAGCATGCCGGAATCCCAGTCGCCCATTGCGCCCAGGGGGAGAAAAGGTTGATCGGTTTGGACTCGCGTGAAGTGCAGTCCATCCCGGCTGGTGGCGAGCCGCAGATCGACTTTCCAATCGGGGCCAAACCAGTGTTGGTAAATCGATACGTAGACCCCTTCGTAAACCTCGACCATGCCGCCGTGGTTTTGATCCTCCGCGGTTTCGGTGTGCGGATCGATGATGGGATTGTTGGGGTAGGGCTTGAAATCATACGGGGTTGCTCCGTGGGTCATCCCCATCGTGCGGGCGGCGGTGATGTTCATGTAGGGGTGGCCGGAGTAGCCATCGATGCCATAGATTTTCCAACGATAGGCGGGATGTTGTTCGAGCGGATCGCGAAAGAAGCTGCTGAGGGGTTCGACCCAGGGAGTGAACCCGCGGATGACCTGGTTTTTGCCCGCGGTCTTGCCCCAAAGACGCTGCGGAGGGAGCTGCCAGTGGATGCCGTCGGGTGACCAGGTGATGTAGGTGCCGGGTTCCCCGCCCAGAGAGGAGGTGAGGAATACCATCTTGAAGCGGCGGTCGGGATCGGTGTCGGTCTCATCGATGGCGACGACGCTGACGGCGGCATGGTGCGGGCCGGTTTCGCGATTGGGATCCTCGAAATCGGGGATGAGCAGGTTGTTTTCCTTGGAGCCGTCGAAGGTGACGAGGCCGAGGTTGGGCTTGATCCAGTGCAGACCGTCCCCGCTTTCGGCGTAGCCGATGTTCCAGTGGCGTGCGAAGGTGTTGGTATTGGTCGTATACCACATGTGGAACTTGCCTGCATAAAACTTCACGTCGGCGTAATTGACCCAGGCTTCGTCGGGACTGCCGGCGGGGCCGTTCAGGGGCAGGGGGTTGCCATCGTATTTTTTGACGCTGCCGAGACGCTGCACGGCGTTGTCAATTTCAGCAACGTCGAGCAGGTCCATGAACATGACGTGGCGGGAGTCGTTGACCGACAGGCCTGGCACGGGCAGCATATCGAACCGCTGGCGCGGATGGCTCAGATCCGGCAGGGATTCACGGTGAAGGATAGTGAATCCGGAGGTGCCGCGGGCCACGGCGTGGGGCAGGGCGAAGTCGAGTTCGTGCTGCCACTGGCCCTGCACACTGTAGGCGGCGACTTCGTCAGTGAAATCATGACCGAGGAGTCGCCGGTAGTAGAGATCGCGCCGGGCTTCATCCAGGGCGAACAGCCAGATGACCCCGTGATAATCGCGGGTGAAACGGGGGCGCAGGCGCATGCGTTCATTGAGCGTTTCGGTTCGGGTCACCTGCCGGTCTTTGATCCATCGCAGGGTGAGGCCGGTTTCGGCACCTTCGGTGGCAATGAGAACGGAATCGTGATCAAGGGCAATGGTGGGCTGTTTGCCGCCGTCGAGGATCTCCAATGGTTCTCCCATGGGTTTTCCTTCGGCTGAGAAAGCCTGATACTGGATGGGTTGTTCCGGGGCGGCCTGACTCCAGACGACGTGCAGGACGCCGTGGGCATCGGCCAGGGCGTCGGCGCGCGCCACAAAATCCTTTGGTGAGATCAGCTCCTGGATCTGCAGGCCGTCTGGCCCTGCCCATGCCCGGTAAATGGCCGAACCGGTATCGCCGGCGGTGTGACGCCACACCAGCACGCCGGGTGGGCTTGATGGCGCGTCAATCAGGTCGATGCGCAGATCGCCCGTGAGCGGGTGGGACGTGATATTCCAGGAGGAATCCGGGGTAACAGGTAACGGGGTTGTTGCGAGGGAGAGCGTGTTGCCCTGAACATAAAAGAGGTGGAGTTTGCCTCCAGAGACAGCCGCGCGAAGTTCGTCGGTGAGGCGGGATGACACGCGTCCCTCGGGGCCGAACAGCGGAATGGAATGGGGGAAATCATCAAGCGTTTTGGGATAGAGGGTGGCGGATTGTTGCAGGACGATCCCCTGATCGGTGGGCATTGTAACGAGTGCGTGCCCATCGGGCAGCCAGAGGGCGGTTTGGGATCGTGCGGGGGGGGCGGTGGCTGCCACGCCGTGGGTGAGCGAGAGAAGGGCACCCAGGATGAGGGCGGAGCGGAGGATACGCGGCAAAGGGGAAGCGGGGATGAACATGGGAAACGTTTTACAGTGATCAAGGTTGGGAGGTGAACCAAGTCCCGGCGGAAAGCGGGTTGGGAGTGCCTGCCTGCACGGCGGCATGAAAGTGGGGCTGATGTTTGGCCCGGGCCGCCTGCATGGTGGTGATCATGGTTTCGATGGCCCGGCGGCCGGAATCGACCAGATCACTCGAGTCGGTTCCGGCGAGCAATACGTCGAATCCCGCAGTGGTGACGACGACGCCGGCCTTGACGTAATTCTCCAGATTGTCGGCCTTCACACCTCCCGAAACAAAAAAAGGGATGCTGTGGTGCGTGACGGGAGGAGCGATGGCCACCAGTTCGCTGCCCGCGGTGGAGCTGACAATGGTTTTGATCAGATCGGCCCCCAGCTCCAATTGATCGAGGGCTTCGCTTTGCGTCGCCACACCGGGAATCATCACACACTGTTCGCCGTATTTTTCATAGGTTTCCGAACGAAAGCGCATGAAGGAAACAAGGGCGTCGGCCCCGAGATCGACGGCTTCATCCACGGTGATGAAGGCGTCGCGGTGTTGTTTGAGAAAGCGTTGCATGCGGGTGCCGTCCACCAGCGTGGCGGCCATGACGACAACATCGGGGAATTCACGTTTGATCCACGGTATCATGGTGGCCGCATCGGATCGACGGCAGGTGTATTCGATGGCACGGCATCCGCCCCGCACGGCAGCTTCGACCAGGAGCCTGGAGTCCAAATTGTCCCGGACAAAGATGGGAACAAACCCCTGGCGAACGATGGTGTCGAGGGCGGCGTATTTTCCGGTGGGAGGCGATGAAGAGCGGGCAGGGACAGTCATGGAGGGAGGTTAGTTCAGTTCGGAGGCGGAATCCGCATCCAGGTAAAGTTTGGCATTGGTCCGGGATCGCAGGATGGATGCAGGGCACTTCGGGGTGAGCGGGCCATACAGTGCCGCGTGAACCGCGGTGGCCTTGCGTTTTTCAGGCACCACGCCAAACAGATAGCTGGCCGACAGCAGGGTGGGGATGGTCAGCGTGAGGGCCTGGGTGGGCACGGCATCGATAGCCGGGAAGTGACCCTCACCGACCTGCTGTTGCCTGCTTTGTTGATCGAGCGTGACGATCCTGACGGTTTCCGGGTCTTCGAAATCGGCATGGGGAGGATCGTTGAAGGCGAGATGGCCGTTTTCGCCGAATCCGAGAACGGTGATATCAATGGGGTGTTCGTGAAGAAGATTGGTGTAACGGTAGATTTCCTGCCGTGGATCGTCGACGTCGCCTGCCAGTAAATGGAATGCACGGGGATGGGCCGTCCTGATCAGGTGCTCGGTCATCCAATGACGGAAGCTGGCGGGGTGGTTTGGGCTGATCCCCAAATACTCATCCATATGAAAGCAGATCATGCGCTCCCACGGCAGTTCGTGTTCCGACACGAGTGACTGCACAAAGGAGAGTTGGGAATTGGCAGAGCCGAGGATCAGGCGGACATAGTCCTGCTCGGCCGCGATCCGTCGGATCACCTGGGAAATTTGCGTGGCGGCAGCCCGCCCCATGGATTGATTGTCGGAATAAATCTCGACCGTGAGCGACTCAACCCGGAGGCGTTGCGAAGGGTGGATGGAGGAAAGCATCGCCTAAATGCTAAAACGATTTAATTATTCGAATCAATCGCAATCGCCGTTTTTGAAAAAGGTTACGTAACAAGCAGACATGCAATAAGAAACAGATTAATGGAAATAAGTCTGTTTCTTTTTTGGTCGAAATAAGGGTAATTGACTTGGCAGAAAGCGGAAAAATTTCATTAATGGCTAAAACGTTATATCTTCTGATTGGTCAGCGTCGACGCGTGACGAAGAAAAGAAAGATAGTCTTTCAAGATATTAATTTATAATATGTTATGAAAAGAAATGCGCAGGACTCCATCCGTGGCATTTGGCCGCCGCTGATGTTGGAAGTAACCCCGGATGGGGCGATTGACTACGACGTGCTCAAAGAGACGGCCCATTATTTTGCACAGGCGGGAGTGCACGGGCTTTATACGGGGGACACAGCGAGTGAGTTTTACACCTTGGAATATGAGGAGTGGGACGAATTGGCGGTGGCCGCGCGCGAGATCATTGGCGACACGGGCCTGCCGGCGGGGATTGGCTGCACGTGGACCAATCAGGCCGGGGCTCTGCGCCGGATAGCCAAGGCGAGGGAATTGGGCTACGATAACATCCACCTCTCGCCGCCTTACTGGATCAAGTTGAATGCGGCTTCGTTGGAAAGCTACTGGCGGGCGGTGGCTGGGGTGGCGGGGGATCTGCCGATTTTTGTCTATGCCGGCAGCCAAGGGCAGTTTCCTTTGGATGCGGCCTTGGTAAAAAGGCTGCGCGAATGGTGCCCGGCGATTGCCGGGATCAAATCCGCGGGGTTTGATCCGGTGGTCGCCAACGGTCTGTTGATTCATCACCCCGACTTGGCGCACTTCGTGCATGAACAGGTGTTGTGCGGGCTGGTCGCTATGGGGGCTTCGGGCTGTTTTTCAGCGTTGGTGGGGTTGTGCCCGGCCTTGGTGATGAAGTGGCATGGGATGATCGAACGCGGCGAATGGGAGGAGGCGTTTGCGATTCAACGCAGAGTCAATCGGTTCTATGATGAAGGGGTGCAACCGGTGCGGCGGGCGGGCTATGTGGTGGACAAGGCCCTGAGCGAATTGGGGGGCGTGCCCGGGGCGACCCGAAAATTGCGGGCACCTTATGCGCCCCTGCCGGATGAGTTGCGGGAGATATTGAGAACAGCGGCCGACCGTCATTTGCCGGAATACCGGGAAAAATGAGGGGGATGCCAGCTACGCATAGTGATTGGACTATTGGATGATGCCTTCCGAGGCAGAGCGCGATCTCTGGGCGCGCCGTAATCCCACTCACGGGCGGCCCGGCCGGGTCCGTCCCTGCCAGTGTTGCCGCGCCATCGCCTGAAAACTATGGGACGTTGGTATTGCATTCGCGGGTGTGGCCCGCCCACCACCGTCGATCTATGAAGGGTGTCGCATCCCATCATGGTCATCACGAGGCTGATTTTTGCGTTCAGCCGCGTTGAGCCAACCACTGTTCGAATTCCCCGAGGAAGATGTCGATGCCACGGTGGAGGTTGCCGCGAAATTGTCCGCCGACGTGGGGTGAAATGATCAGGTTGGGAGCGGACCACAGGGGCGATTCCGGCGGGAGCGGTTCCTGATCGAAGACATCAAGGGCGGCCCCGGCGAGGCGGTCGGCGGTGAGCGCTGCGACCAATGCTTCGTGGTCGAGCACGTCGCTGCGGCCCAGATTCACGAGCACGGAGGAGGGCTGCATGGAATCGAGGACGGTGGCATTGATCCGGTGTTTGATTTCGGGGTGTCCGGGGAGGACACTGATGAGGGCGTCGGCTCCGCCGATGTGGGTGGCGAGGTCGTGCAGGGCGCGAAAATGTTTCACCCCGGGATGATTTCCTTCGGCCGAGCGGCGATAGACGGTGATCTCCGCGCCCACGGCGGCGAGGAGAGTGATGACGGTTTGGGCCACCGGGCCAAAGCCGAGCACATGAATTTGACTGCCGGCCACGAGAGGGGGATGGCGTTTGAAAATGGGATCGCGGGCCCAGATACGCCGGGGCTTGGCTTCGACCATGGCGGGGATCTCCCGGCGCAGGGCCAGAAGCAGGCCGAGCCCGTGTTCGGCGACCGCCCGGGCATTGAAGGGACCGTGCCTGGTGATGTGCAGATCGGGACGGGTCTCACGCAGGCTGAGGAAGGGGTCGATGCCAACGGCGGGGACATGCAGCCATCCGATGTTATCCTGCGCCCGGATTTTATCCGCCGGGATGTTGTTCACGCATATACCGGTGGCCCAGGCGAGGTCGTCGTCGGTGACACCGCGGGCGGTGCGGACACGCAATTCGTGGGAGGAGGGGAATTGCTCCCTCAAATAGGACTCCGCTTCGGGTGAGAGGGTGGAACTGAAGACGATTCGTTCAGGAGTCATCGGTGCGAATCAGGGTTTCGACGGTGTGTGCGTTGAGCCAATCCCAATCGAGTTCGACGCCGAGGCCGGGTTGATCAGGGCAAACCAGGGTGCCGCGTTCGGTCAGGGCGAAGGGGTTGGTCCGCAGGCCGAAATTGAACAGGGGCGGGGGAGTTTCGACATACTCGGTGTTGCGAGCGGAGCAGGCCACGTGGATATGGGCGACATCCAGCAATGGCACGCCGGCGGTGTGGACTTCGAGAGTGTGCCCGAACAGCTCCGCCATGGCGAGGGCCTTGCGCAGGCCGGTGACACCGGCGGTGATGTAAACATCGGAGCGCAGGATATCGCAGGCTGCTTCGCGCAGGTAGGCGTGTTGATCGGAAAGCGGAGCAGTTTCGGAAGCGAGGATGGGCACCTTGAGTTTGCTGCGCAGATGCCGGAGCAGGGCGAGTTGGGAATCCGGCACCGGCTCCTCAAACCAGTAGTAATCGAGATCGGACAGCACCTGGCCCACGCGCAGGGCCTCGGTCAAATTGTAGGCGCCGGCCACATCGTGCATGAGGCGGTATTGATCGCCCACGGTTTCGCGGGCGAGCGTCAGGCGCGGGATGTCCTCCCCGGGGCCTTCCCAAAGCTGGACTTTGGCGGCGGTGTAGCCCTGTTCGATGGCTTCGAGACAGCTCGCCTTGACGGCTTCCGGGGTATCAAGCACCTGACGGCCGAGGGTGGCGTAGGTGGGAATTTCGTTGCGGTAGCGGCCCAGCAGGGTGGCCAGGGGCAGTCCCGCCGCCTTGCCCCGAATATCCCACAGCGCGACGTCGATCACACCGAGCGGTGCATCGGAAATGCTGTAAAGATGGCGATTGTCGCGTCTGAACATTTGCCACAATGCCTCGGGCTCGTTGATGGGATCGCGACCGATCAGCCGGTGCCCGTAAATATCCTGAAACGCATGGGCCAGCCCCCGGCCTTCGCCATGGGTGCCGCGGCCCATCGAATAGCCTTTGAGGCCACTGTCGGTGGCGATTTCCAGCAGGGGAAACTCCCAATTCATGTTGAACTGCTGGGGGGCCCGCCGGCGCGCGTAGAAGGCCCGGGGGTCGATTGAGATGAGGCGGGTGGTGACGGAAGTGATTCGCATGTTTTGAGGTTATGCTAAAACGTTTTATTGTATTGGGTCCGTCAACCGATTTATCATGCAAACAGGAAATTTGTTTTTCGGCATGGTGCATGCGGAACGGGTAGGGAGGGGTGGTTTGACAAAAATACGCCTAAAAGAGTTCGTTGAGATTGCGGAGAAACGTGAGGAGCCGTTCAGTGCGATATACGCACGTTTTCGCATTCAGTTTTCTTGACAATCGGCTCTACTCAGGAGAGGTCCGGAATCGTGTGGCGCGAATTTGTAGAGCTGGCTGAAAAACGCGAAATGGCTTTTAACGAGCTGTGCGCGCGCTTCGGCGTCAGCCGAAAAACCGGCTACAAATGGCTGAATCGATTTCGCGAGCGGGGGGTTTCCGGCCTGCAGGAACAAAGCCGCCGCCCCAAGTCGAGCCCGCGGCGAACACCGGAGGAAATCGCGCGCCAGGTTCTGACGCTGCGGCGTGAGCATCCGGATTGGAGTGCGCAGCGCATCGCGACCGAACTAAAGGCGCGGGGCGTCTCGCATCTGCCGGCACCGAGCACGATTGATTTGATTTTGCGCCGGCATCGCGAGGCGGCCATCGTGCAAACAGCGATCTTGGGCGCCGGGGCGGATGCGTTGCGATTCGAGCCCAATTTCCGTTGGGTTTTGCGGCAAGGCGAGCCGATCAAGTTGGATGACGGCCGTATGGTGATGCCGGTGCTGTTGTTGGATGAAACCACGAACTTTGTGCTCGGGGCCACGCTGGGCCCGGCCGCGGGCAAAGCCGACTGGCTTTTGCAATTTGTGGAGGCACTGTTGCGGCGTCATGGCATGCCGTGGCGTTTCGCGGTGCAGGATGGTGCGGCAGGAGGACGGGGCATGCATCCGCATTCTGAACTCACGGTTTGGTTGATGCGTCACGGGGTGGCGGTTGATTTTGTGCCCGCGGAAGGGGCGACCGAGTCCGAAGCCCGGCGCAATCTATCCGCGCGGCTGGCCGCATTGCCGTCTTACCAGCGCGCGCCTTTGGAAGAGCGCAAGCTGCCGGCGGATATGCTCGCACCGTTTTACCGGCAGACGAACCTGTCCGAAGCGCAAGCGGCGGGCTTGCTCGCCCAATGGCGCGAGCAGCACAATTTTGGCGGCAGGCACGAGGCCATGCAGAAGCGCAGTCCGATTTCGGTTTACCGTCCGAGTATTCGTCCGCTGCCCGATTCGTTGCCCGAGGTAATTTATGCCGTGGATGCCGCCGTGCGATTGGTTTCGGAGAAGGGCATTCTGACGTATCAACGTCGGTTGATTCACATAGGGCGCGCGTTTGCCGGGCTTGAGATCGAGATCAAACCGACCACGGAAGCGGAGCATTTTGTGGCGGTGTTTGCCGGGCAAGTGCTGGGTGTATTCGATCTGGCTGTGGCCGAGATGGACGAGACCACGTCGTTGCCCTTGAGCAGAATCTGACGGGCGGACTCCGCGTGGTTCCCGGCCTTTGACGATTGTCACCGGAACGTCACTTCCGGGCCATGGATATGTAACCTATCTATTTATTAATATAACCCCGTTATGAAGGAAGATTAATTCGTTTAAAATAGGTAAGTATATTTTAATTAACATTATACATAACAATAAATCTTGTCAACAGGGGGAAATCATCGAATTGACATGGGAAGAAAATCATTTTTCTATCCTTCCGCAGTCAGTTACCCCTCATCCAACCCCTTACTGCCATGCATACCTCAACGCGTAGGATTCTCGGGGCATTTTGTGCCCTTTTGATTGTTTGCAACTTTGCCGCCGCGGCATCCATCACGGGTCGTGTGCGCGATGCCAACACCGGGTCCAATCTTTTGGGGGCCACGGTGCGTATCTTGGAAAACGGCCGCAGCACCGCATCTGGTTCTGCCGGTGAATTTCTGTTCAGCGATATTCCTGACGGCGACTACACGCTTGTGGTGTCGTATCTCGGGTATGACGACCAAAAGGCCACGGTGACGGTTACCGCCGACCAATCCGCACGGGTCGATATTTCGGTGGGTGAAGATATCGTGCGAATGGAGGGCTTCGTCGTGGAAGGCACGCGCGAAGGGCAGGCCCGTGCGCTGCAGCAGAAACGCGCCGCCGCCAATATCATGGATGCGGTTTCAGCGGACGCGGTGGGCAAATTTCCTGATGGCAACGCGGCCGAGGCGCTGCGCCGCGTGCCGGGCGTGTCGCTCGAAATCGACCAAAGCGAGGGTCGCTTTGTCGTGATTCGCGGGATCGACGCCCAACTCAACAACGTGACGCTCAACGGCCAGATGGTTGGTTCGCCGGCCGAGCAGGGGCGCCGCGGTTTGTCGATGGACTCCGTTCCGGCTGATCTCATCGCCCGGCTGGAGGTGACGAAGGCCGTGACACCGGACATGGACGGCAATGCCATCGGCGGCTCGGTCAACATCGTGACGCAGAGTGTTTTTGATCGTCCCGATGGTTTTCTCTTCGGCTCGTTGAGCAAAGGCTACGGCAATTTTAATGAGAAGTGGGGCTGGGAGGGCGCTTCGGCGACCTTCGGGCGATTGCTCGACAAGGAAGGCACTTGGGGCCTGACCCTTGGCGGCAGTTATTCGGCCCGCAACTATGCTTCGCAGACGTCCGATGCCGTGGATTGGGCGCTGCACAACGGTTACTATGTGCCGGAATCGCAGGAGTCGTTTGACTACGACATTGAGCGCGAGCGCATCGGTTTGAATCTTGCGCTGGAGCATCGTGCCAAGAGCGGGCATCAGATTTTCTTCCGGGCCAATTACAACACGTTCGAGGATGAGGAAGGCCGGCAGAAAAACGGCTTCAACTTTGCGCGGGGCACCCTAAGCAACCAGACGGCCAACTCGGGCACTTTCAGCCAGGGGCGTTCGACGAAGGAGTTTCGCGATTACTACCAGAAGCACTTGATCGACGCTTATATTCTCGGCGGCAAACACCCGCTGGCCGGCGGCGATTATCAGTTTATTTGGGAAGCGAGCCGTTCCACGGGCGAGCGCGACACCCCGCGGCGCGTGGACTGGGAGTTTCGCCCTCGGGCAGCGCCTTCCCCAATAGCTACGTGCTGGGGATCCGATTCCGGTCGTTACGCCCAACGCGGCCTTCTACGATACCAGCAAGTATCCTTTCCGCCGGGCCCGTTTCCGCACCGACATTGAAAACGAGCACATTACCTCGGCGCAGGCTGACCTGAAACACGACATGGAGTTTGGCACCAAGGCGGGCTTCTGGAAAGTCGGCGTCAAGGGGGTCGAGAGCAAGAAGCATCAGGACCGCGAGAATGCCAACTACACCTCTTCGGCCTTTACCTTGGCCGAGCCCGGTCTGGCCGGGGCGGAGCCCGAAGGCTACATGGAAGGGCGCTACCGCTACGGCCCCACGATCAACCTCGGGGCCCTGCAGGAGTTCTTCCGGGATAATCCCTCCCTCTTTGCCTACGACGCGGGCAGCTCCAACAGCAACTCGAAGGACGCGGACTATGATGCCAAGGAAACGGTCTATTCCACCTACGGCATGGCCAGCGTTGACCTGAGCGACCGCGTGACCCTGCTGGCGGCGCGCGCGTCGAGCGCACCGAGTCAACCTACTCGGCCTTGAGAACCGCAACGGCACCTATGCGCCCATCAGCGTGTCCCACGATTACACCGGAGTTTTTGCCCGGCGTTCACATGACATGGCGTCTGACGGATCATACCGCCCTGCGCGCGGCCTGGACCAACACCTACGGCGGTCGCCAGCTATAGCGACTTGGCGCCGCGCAACTCCATTGATGATGTGGATCTCGGCGGCGGCGACTACTAAGGCAGCATCTCGTCGGGCAACCCGAACCTCAAGCCCTACGAGTCGATGAACTTCGACGCCTCCTTCGAGTATTACCTGAAAAACGCGGGCATCGTTTCCGTCGGCATTTTCCACAAGAACATCGACAACCCCGTCTATCGCAACTCCTACACGCTGCGCAACACGGTTTACGAAGGCCGCACCTACTGCGGTTCGACGTATCCCGGCCGGAAAACGCGGACACCGGCCGCGTGACCGGCGTCGAGTTCAACTGGCAGCAGTTCTTCACCTTTTCCTGCCGTCGCCCTTGATGGCATCGGCGTGAACTTCAACTACACCATTGTTGATTCTTCCGCCACCATCTTCGGCCGCCTGAGAAACTGCCCTTCTTCAAGCAGTCCGACGAGATCGGCAACATCGCCCTGATCTACGAGAAATACGGCATCCAGTTCCGCGTGGCCTACTCCTTCAACAGCGCTTATCTGGATTCCGTGGGAGCCAACCCGGACGAGGACACCTACGTGGACAGCCGCAACACGCTGGACACGAAGATCACCTACCGGCTCACGCCCCACATCAGTGTGTTCGGCGAGTTCACCAACATCACTGAACAGCCCCTGCGCAACTACTTCGGGATCCCGTCGCGCCCAACGGCTACGAGATCTATTCGTGGAACGCCAACTTCGGCATTAACTGGAGCCTCTAAACTGCAGGAACCCACCATGCCATGCCGCCGCCGTCCCTCCCCGGTTCGCTGAGCCGTCGCACTTTTGTGGCGGCCGGCGTGTCGGCGGCGGCGTATGCGTTGCTGGCGCGGCCGGCCTGGCGATGCTGCCGGGGCCGCGATTCTCGGCCAATCCGTTCAGCCTGGGCATCGCATCGGGCGATCCGGCCCCGGACGGCTTTGTTTTATGGACACGCCTGGCCCGCGACCGCTGGACCTCGACGGGGCATGGGCCCCGAATCCGTGCCGGTGCACTGGATGGTGGCGGAGGACGAATCGTTTAAACGCATTGTGCAACAGGGCACTGCACTGGCGGAATCTGCTTGGGCGCACTCTGTGCATGTCGAGGTCGCGGGGCTGAAGCCGGACCGTTGGTATTGGTATCGATTTACCGCGGGCGGTGCGACCAGTCCGGTCGGGCGCACGCGCACGTTTCCCGCGCCGGGTGCACTGCCGGCCAAGCTGAGTTTTGCCTTCGCCTCCTGCCAGAAATACGAAGTGGGCTACTATACCGCTTACGAGCACATGGCCCGCGAGGACCTCGATCTCGTCGTGCACTTGGGCGATTACATCTACGAGAAAGGTGACTCCAAATCGGAGGCGGTGCGACCGCATGGTCAGGCCGAGGTGCTCGAACTCGATGATTATCGCAAGCGCTACGCCATCTACAAAAGCGACCCGGCTTTGCAGGCGATGCACGCGGCGGCGCCCTGGGTCGTTACGTGGGACGATCACGAGGTGAACAACAACTACGCGGGCGCGGTCAGCGAAGATCCAACGGTGGATCGCGCGGCGTTTTTGCGTCGTCGGGCCGCGGGTTACCGGGCGTATTACGAACATCTACCGTTGCGGCGTTCGGCCTTGCCCGCCGGGCCCGACATGCTGCTTTACCGTCGGCTGGAGTTCGGTCGGCTGGCGTCGTTCAACGTGCTCGACACACGCCAGTATCGCACGGATCAGCCGCTGGGTGACGGGTTCCAACCGCCTTCGCCGGTGCTGCTCGATCCGCACGGCACCATCCTCGGTGAACAGCAGCGCAAGTGGTTGCTTGACGGGCTCGATCATTCCCCAGCCACATGGAACGTGCTGGCGCAGCAGGTCATGATGGCGCGCAACGAAGAGGTGCCCGGTGCGGAGCGCGCCTACCACATGGACAAGTGGACGGGCTACGAATACGAGCGCCAGGCGGTGTTGCGACACCTGCGCGAGCGCGCCATCGCCAACCCCGTGGTCATCACTGGTGATATCCACACCAACTGGGCGAACGAACTGGGGCCCGATGCGGATCGCCCGGACGATGCGGCCGTGGCGGTGGAGTTTGTCGGCACCTCGATTTCCTCGGGCGGCGACGAGGCCAAGCCCGGCTTGGATGCCGCCGTCGTGCGGGCGGAAAACCCGTGGGTCAAATTTTTCAACGACGAACGCGGATACGTGCGCTGCGAGGTCACCCCCGAAGCGTGGCGCGCGGATTACCGCACGGTCGCTTATGTGAGCCGGCCCGGCGCGCCCGTGCGCACAGCCGCTTCGTTTGTCGTCAACTCCGGGCGCCCCATCCTTGAGCCTGCCTGAAGGCAGGCCCAGGGTGTCGCGTCTTGGTTTTTAACTTCAATCATTACCCCATGTTGCAAGGTCCATTTCTCTTTGGCGCATTGGCGCTGGGCATTCTTTTCATCGTGGTCGCGACCACGCGGTTCAAGGTGCATCCCTTTCTCGCACTCATCATCACCTCCTACGGGATGGGTTTGTGCAGCGGCCTGTCGCCGCAGGAAACGATCGCGGCGCTGACCGGTGGTTTCGGCAAGACGCTCAGCTACATCGGCATCGTCATCGCTTGCGGCTGCATCATCGGCATGGTGCTGGAGAAAAGCGGGTGCGCTTTGGTGATGGCCAACTTTGTGCTGCACCTGATCGGTCGCACTCGCGCGGTGCTGGCCATGTCGTGCACGGGAGCGATGGTATCGATCCCGGTGTTTTGCGATTCGGGCTACGTGATCCTGTCGCCGCTGGCGCGGTCGCTGGCGCGCACGACGAAGGAATCGTTGGCGACCTTCGTGGTGGCCCTGAGCATGGGTTTGTATGCGACGCACTGTTTGGTGCCGCCGACACCCGGGCCGATCGCGGCAGCGGGTGAGCTCGGGGCCGATATCGGCAAGGTCATCATGCTGGGTCTCGTCACCATGGTGCCGGTGATTGTGGCAACCTATGCGTATGCGCGGTTTGTCGGCCGGCGGATGTATGTTGACCCGGGTCGTGCGCAAGAGGATGCAAGCACCGCGGCGGTGCGGGAGTCCGAGTCGCTGCCCGGACGGTTGGCGGCGTTTCTGCCGATTCTGTTTCCGGTGTTCTTGATTGCATTGAAGTCGATTGCTGATTTGCCGTCGCATCCCTTGGGCGAGGGTTCGATCTACATGGTGCTGCTCATGATCGGTGACCCCAACACCGCGTTGCTGCTGGGGGTCATTCTTTCATGGTTCGTGGTGCGCCGGCACGGCCTTGAGGTGTTTGGTTCGTGGTGCTCAGACGGGTTGCGCGATGCCGGCACGATTATCTTGATCACGGCCGCAGGTGGGGCGCTGGGCGGAGTGCTGCGGGCCTCGCCATTGGCGGCCATGATCAGTGACAGTCTTTCCACGCTGGATCTCGGGCGTTTTAGCATCCTGCTGCCATTTGTCGTGGCGGCCGGGCTAAAAACATCGATTGGCTCCTCCACGGTGGCGATTATCACGACGTCGTCACTGGTTGCGCATTTATTGCCGTCGATGGGGCTGGCCACCGGGTCGGGGCCGGTGCTGGTCACTCTCGCCATCGCTTCCGGATCGATGGTCGTCTCGCATGTCAACGACAGCTACTTCTGGGTCGTCACGCAGATGTCCGGTCTGTCGGTCTCACAGGGCTATCGGCTGGTTACGATCGCGTCGGCGATTGCCGGCATCACCGGGATTATCGTCGTGTTGGGGCTGACTTTCCTGTTGGGTTAAAAGTTACCATTATGAAAAACATCCATCGTTTGTTCTGGGTTTGTGCGCTTCTGATTGCGCTGCCCGTTTCGATTTTTGCCACCCCTGCCGCGGGGCTTTATCTCAAGGCGGAGGACTTCGATGTTGCCGCGCTCATTCCGCCCGCGCCGGAAGACTCGTCGCTGGCCACGGCGGCGGATCTGGTGACCGTGCTCGAGGTGCAGAAACGGCGCACGCCGGAGCAGGTGGCCTTGGCGGCCTATTTTGCAAACGACTCTGTATTCCAATACGACGCGGTCATCGGCTCGTGGTTTACGGCGGTGAACCTGCCGCGCACGGCGGAGTTTTTTGAGCAGATCGAGGCGGACCGCTATGAAATCAGCACCAAGGGGAAGAAAGTATGGCAGCGCCCGCGGCCGCCTTTGCTCGATCCGCGCATTCATGCCTGCATCGATTTGCCCAAGAGCGGCGCCTACCCGAGCGGGCACTCGACGATGGCCTTTGTCTGGGCGGGACTGCTGGCCGAGATTTTTCCGGACAAGCGCGAGGCTTTGCGCGAGCGCGCGATGGTGGTGGCTTGGTCGCGCATCATTGGCGGCGTGCATTATCCGACCGATATCACGGCCGGGCGGATGCTGGGCGATCGCTTGGTGCAGGAGTTTCTAAAGGTTCCGGCCTTGCGTGAAGCGTTGCAGGCCGTGAAGGGTGAGATCGCACGTGTGAGCGCGGTCGAGCACATTGATGCGATGCCGTAATCATGCGCGTCCTCCTGGCATTCGACAAATTCAAGGATTCGTTTTCCGCCCGTGAGGCGGGGCGGATTGTGGCCCGCGTGTTGCGTGAAGAGCACCCGGACTGGATAATCGAACTGGCCCCGATAACCGATGGCGGGGAGGGCTTTGCCAATATCCTGACCCACTCGGTGCGTGGGGAGCTGCGACAGGCTTCGGTGCATGGTCCGGGAGGAGAGATGCTTGTGGCGGAATACGGGATGGTGGATTTTGACCGGATTCCCGTCGATGCGCGGCGATATCTGGATCTTCCCACTGCCACGCAGTCCGGGGCAAGGATCGCCATCATCGAAATGGCCCTGGCGAGCGGGTTGGCCTTGCTGCACCCCGCGGATCGCGACCCATGGCACACTACGACGCTTGGGACGGGTGAGTTGATTCGCCGAGCCATGGAGGAAGGGGCTGCGGGCATCCTGCTTGGAGTGGGCGGCAGCGCGACCCACGACCTGGGGCTGGGGGCCTTGTCGGCATTGGGATTTGAATTTCAAACGGCGGAGGGGGCGAGAGTGGTTCCGCCAGTTCCCGCCACATGGAAGGATATTGTGACAGTGTCGGGAGCGATACTGCTCGGTTTGCCTCCACTGCGCATCGCCTGCGATGTTTCGAATCCATTGTTGGGGGAACATGGTGCGGCGGCGGTTTATGGTCCGCAAAAGGGGCTGCGGACTGATGATTTGGAAAGGGTGGAGTCGGAGAGCGCCCGGATGGGGGCACTGCTGACCCGTCATTGCGATCAAGAGGAGGCCTTGATGAACGAACCGGGGACCGGTGCGGCGGGTGGAATCGCCTTTGGATTGATGGCGGCGGCGGGAGCACGGTTGTTGTCGGGCAGTGATTTGGTCGGGGCATGGTTGGCGTTGGAGAGCAAAATTAAGCAGGCGGATATCGTCATCACGGGCGAAGGACGCTTTGATGAGAGCTCCTTCTGCGGCAAGGGGCCCGGGACAGTGGTGGCTCAAGCTCTGGCCGGGCGGAAACAGGTGCATGTCTTTGCCGGAAAGATTGAAGCCGGGGAGCATGAGGGGGTAAAACTGCATGCGATCACCCCGGATGAGCTTACACCGCAACAGGCTTTGTTGAGCGGCCCGGAAAATCTGGAAGCCGCGGTGCGGCGGATCTTCTCACCATCACCATTGATACGATGAAAATCAATAATCCTGCCTTCTTATTTTTCCTGCTGATTGGGACAGTTTGCGCTTCGGAGTCCCCGAAGCCGGCTCCATGGCACTACGAGGAATCGGTCCGTTTCAAGGCGCCGGAAGCCCGTCAGGCGGTGGTTGCCGACGACCATTATTTCTACGTGATCTCGAATCATGATCTCGGTAAGTATGATCGGAAAACGCATGAGCGGGTGGCGGCTTGGTCGTGTCCGGAAGGCGAACCGCTGACCCACGTTAACGCCGGGGTGCTTTATCAAGGTCGTCTTTATGGTGCCCATTCCAATTTTCCCGGAGTCCCCAATGCGAGCTCGGTGGAGATCTGGGATCCTGAAACGCTCCGGCACACCGGGTCGATCAGCTTCGGGCGCACCGATGGCTCCCTGACTTGGTTTGATCGCCGCGATGGACACTGGGTGGTGTGTTTCGTGCACTACGGTCGCAAGGGAGGGGAGCCGGGCAAGGGGCCGGAGTGGACGCGCCTGGTCGAGTATGATGACGATTGGAAACCCACCGGCCGGGGCTGGATCTTTCCCAATGACCTGATGAAGCAGTTGGGCGCGCGCGGGTTCAGTGTTTCCGGAGGCGCGTTTGGTCCCGGAGGTAAACTCTATGTCACGGGGCATGATGACGCCGCCCTCTACGCCTTGGAATTTCCGGAGGCGGGGCCGACCTTGAAATGGGTTTATACCGTGCCGGTGAGCACGACGGGGCAGGCCTTTGATTGGGACGACAGTGGGGATGGCACGCTTTACACGATCAACAAACCCACCCGTGAAGTAGTGATTGGAAAAGTGAGCACAAAGTAACGGTCCGCCCGGGTCAGAAATTCGGGTTGGCGCGGGCGATGGGGTCCCGACCCGAAAGGAAGAGAGTGAGATTATCAACGGCGCAGGTGGCCTGTCGTTGCACGCTTTCGTGAGTGCGCGAGCCGATGTGAGGAGTGAGGGTGACGCCGGTTAAGCCGAGCAGGGGGTGATCCGGCGGCGGCGGTTCCCGGTCGAGCACATCGGCGGCGTAGGCGAGAATGTGCCGGTTGCGAATCGCGTGGACCAGGGCGGTGAGTTCGATCAGGTCGCCCCGGCTGGTGTTGACGATAATGGCTCCTTTCCTGATCAGCCCAATGTTCGATCCATTGATGAGATGCTTGGTGTCGGGGGTGAGTTTGGTGTGAAGGCTGATGATGTCGGCCTGGCGAAGGAGATCATCAAACCGGGTGATCCGCGTGACGTGGTGCTCCCGGGCAAAGTCCTCGTCCCAATGATTTCCGTGGCCGATCAGATTCAAGCCGAAGGCCGCGGCCCGCTTGGCCACTTCGCGTCCGATGCGCCCGAGCCCGATGATGGCCATGGTCTTGCCATGGATTTCATGCCCGGTGAGGCGCGTCCAACGGCCGGCCGCAGTATGGTTGGCCTCGACCACGAGGTTGCGCACGGCGGCCAGGAGCAGGGCAAAGGTGTGTTCGGCCACGGTCGTATGATTGACGCCGGGGGTGAAGAGCACGGGAATTTTCAGATCGTTGGCGGCGGTCAGATCGATTTGATCAAGCCCGATGCCGTATTTGGAGATGCCGCGGAGTCGTGGCAGGGACTTTTGCAGCACCGGGCGGGTCAGGGCATCATCCCCGCACAGGTAGGCATCAAACTCCCCGGCGAGTCCGAGCATGGTTGCTTCCGAAAGCGGACCCCGTTTCCGCACGATTTCATATCCGGCGGCGGCCAGTTTTTCGTGATGAATTCCGGGGGTATCCTGAAATGATGTGGTGGTGAGCAGAATCCGAAACATGGTCTTCCCGGATCAACGATTATCAGTGAAGGCGGTGGACCAGACGGCGCAGAATTCGGCGGCACGGTGGCGGAGCCAGTTCCAATCCTGGGCGACGATGCGGGCTGTGGAGAGCAGAGGGCTGCCGATGCCGAACCCGTCGGCTCCGGCCTGGATATATCCGGGCATATTTTCGGGCGTGATCCCACCGGTGGCCAGAAGCGGCACCGATGACAACGGGGCTTTGAGGTCATTGAGATAGCCGGGGCCCAGACGATGGGCGGGAAACAGTTTTACCATGGTGGCACCCGATTGATGGGCAGTGTGCACTTCAGTTGGCGTGAAGGCACCGGGAAAAACCGGCAGGCCCCGTGACACGCACTCGGTAATTACGACGGGATCCACCACTGGGGTGACGATAAAACCAGCTCCGGCTGCTTCGGCCTCATCTAGCTCCACCAAGGTGGTCACGGTGCCGGCCCCGATCACGACTTTTTTGGGGGCGTGGGCGATGGCCGTGCGAATCTGATCGGTGGCGTCGATGCTGTTCATCGTGATTTCCACTGCGCGAAATCCGCCTTCGGTGATGGCCTGAATGATCGCGGGGATGGCGGCCGATGGTTGTTGGCGGAGAATGGCGACCAGCGGAAGAGAACGAAACGCGGCGAGATCAAATGCGGAAGGAGAATTCATGCGAATGGGAGCAAGGCGGCATGTCCGCGGATGGCGGCGGCGGCCAGCTCATCGGGATCAATGATGCCCAGATGGGTGGTAGGCAGCAGAGTGGAAATGGCGAGATGGTATTGTTCGGCGAGTTGATCACCGGCTGCGAGCAGGATGCGGGATGGCGGTGCGCCGGTCAGAGTTGAGAACTCCGCACCGATGAGCATCCCACTGAGGTAGGCCGGGCTGTGAGCAGGAGTGAGTTGACCGAGCAGGGTTAGCGATCGCGTCCGAAACATTGCCCTGCCCAAGCCCGGGTTTTGGCTGGCTTCCAAACCCTGTCGAAAGGCTGTTTCGTCAAACCGGGTTTCCCCGGCGACACGCAAGGTGCTCTGTGTGCTGAGCAACTGGAACAGCTCGCCGGTCATGTAGGTGGTGAAATCGGTAATGGTGCCGTTGCATATCTGCACGTGTTTGGAATGCGTGCCGGGCAGGATAACGATGAAGTCGTCGGTGGCCCGGGCCTTGGCTGGTCCGGAGAAAAGACCGACGAGCTCGGTTTCTTCCCCACGCATCACATCGTTGGCGGAATGCAGGCCGGAGATCAGGCGCACCGGATGCCCGTCGACCTCAAAATCGAGATAACGGAGGGTGCTGCCGTCGAGCGGTGCGGGGAGGGGGGCGTAGGGAAGCGACTGCCAGCCGAGGGTCGAAGAGGCCATGCCGGACATCATCACGGGAATATGCGGCTGGTCGGTGAGGGCCAGCGCATCAATGCTGCTGCGTAAAACTTCGGCCATGGCCAAGTGCCGCTCCTCATTTTGAGGATAATTCAAGGCCAGGGCCTGGATTCCCTCGTCGGAGGTATGTTCATCGAGAATGGTCATCCGGATCCGATCAATCAGCCGGAGTCTGAAATGCGAAGTTCCCCAATCGCAGGAGAGAAAATGTGAGGCCGGAGTCATGTCTACCATTCTGCAAAGGATCCATCTTCGGCGGTGAAACGGGGGTTGTCCCACACGCCGTCGAAGGTTTGGTCGGCCAGTTTGTTCTCGTCCAGAGTGATGCCGAGGCCGGGGCCGTCGGGGATGGCAACATGACCGGATTGGGTTTGGAAGGGAACCGTCAGGAGAGTTTCGCCGAGGGTGACGTGTTCCTGAATTAGAAAATTGGGGCAGACGGCATCGATGTGCAAACAGGCGGCCAGAGCGACCGGACTGAGCGGGCAGTGCGGAGCGAGCAGAATATCGTGCGACTCCGCCATGGCGGCGATCCTGCGCACTTCGGAGATGCCTCCGGCGTGGGCGAGATCGGGCTGGGCGATGCGCACGGCCCGTTGCTCGAAGAGGTCCTGGAATTCCCAACGGGTGAAGAGGCGTTCGCCCGCCGCGATGGGAATGGTGGTGCTGTCGGCGATTTGTTTCAGGCCGTCGACATCGCCCGGCAGGATCGGCTCTTCAATGAACATGGGCTGGTGCGGCTCCATCAGCTTTACCAAGCGCCTGGCATCAGCAAAAGTCAGTCGACCGTGAAAATCGGCTGCGATGTCGATGGTGGCGCCGACATCGTGGCGCAGTCGGGCCAAACGATCAACGGCTGCTTGGAGTCCGTCGGGAGAGGAGAGGAGGGGCATGGCCCCCGTGGCATTGTATTTGAAAGCGGTGAGGCCGTCGGATTGATCCGGGGAATCGAGGGGGTTGACGTAGTGATCGGAGGTGCCGACATCGAGCCATGAATACAATCTGATCCTATCCCGCACGCGCCCGCCCAGCAACTGGTGCACCGGCGTGTGCAACGATTTGCCGAGGATATCCCAGAGGGCCATGTCGATGCCGGAAAGTGCCGAGCAATGCACGGGGCCACCCCGATAAAATCCTCCCCGGTGCAGGTTTTGCCAGATGTGCTCGATTCGGCGGGGGTCCTGGCCGATCAACCAGCGTCCCATTTCATGCACCATGGTTTCCACCGTCAAGGACCGTCCTTCGAGGGTGGCTTCCCCCAGACCGATCAGTCCATTGTCGACGTGCACCTTCAGGAGCAGCCAGCGGGGCTTTACGTGAATCGTTTCGATCCGGATTATTCTCATTTTCGAAAGCGGGCAGGCCCGGACCCGGAGGTTCCGGGAGACAGGGCGGGTTCAGACGAGGGAGTTGACAATATTGAGAGGGGAGAGGCCGGCAAGGGTGCGAGCAATATTTTCAAAGCAGAAGAGACGGGCGGCATGCCGGCTTTCAATGGTGCCACCCGCGATATGGGGTGTCAGCACGACTTGGTTCATCGCAGTCAACGCGGGATGAACCCGGGGTTCGTTTTCAAAGACATCCAACGCCGCGCCCGCCAAGTGGCCGGATTGCAATGCGGCCACCAGCGCGGATTCATCGACGATCCGACCGCGGGCTACGTTGATCAGATAGGAGCCGGGTTTCATTTGGCCAAGACGTCGTGCATTGATCAAATGCCGGGTATCCCTTGTCAGGGGAAGGTGGAGGGAAACGATATCCGATTCGGATAAAAGTTGATCCAGGGATCGGTATCCGGCGAGCCCGGTGGGCGTGCGGGTGTGATGGATGCAATTGACGCCAAAAGCCTGCGCCCGGTTGGCAACGGCCTGGGCAATGGCCCCGAAACCGATCAGGCCGAGAGTCCTGCCCTCAAGCAGGGGGCCATCCCACCGACCCGGCTGGAATTCCTTCCATTGTCCCGAGCGAACATGATCATCCGCTTCCCGCAGTCTCCGGGAGAGCATGAGAAGGACCCCGAGGGTGTAATCGGCGGCTGCGCCGGCGAAGAAATTGGGGATATTGGTCGCGTAGACACCGCGTTCCTTCATCAACTCAAGATCGAAGTTATCGGTGCCCATGGCCACATTGGCAACGATACGGAGATGGGGGGCGTATTCCAGCAATTCGCGGTCAACGCGCAGTTCCGCTTGGTTGATGATACCGAACAATCGTGGTGCCAGACGGAGAACCTCTTTTCGGTCCATCAGGCTGCCATCGGCCGGTCCCATGACAAGTTGGGCGCGACCTTCAATGGGGGCGCGCACTTGGTCAGGGACAGCGTTGGTTATGAGGACATGGGGAAGGGAGGGAAATGACATGGACGGACTCGATCGATGAAAATCGCGAGTCCCCAAAAGGTCGCCCCGAGCCCGGCCCTGCAATTGCGTCCCGGTGTTATGATAACCGGTAGACTTGGTTGGGGATGGAATATCCTTCCCAAGCGAGAGGTTGTTCAATCGATCAGCGGGGCCTGATGCTGGGGCCGTCGACCCATTCGGGCGGCACAAGCACTTGGCGCGGGACGGCGGGCACCCCTCTCTCATTGTGCATCAGCATGGTGGCAAGAAGGTCGATCGCCGCTGCCGCGACTTGCGCCCGATTATGATCAATCCCGGCATACGAGGCGTGGCGCTCCAGCCAATCGTGAACGACCAGGCCCACGTCTTCAGGAATCCTTAGCCCCAGCTTGCGGGTCAGCCAATCGGGAATGTAATTATCGAATGAGATGATGACTTCGGGGCGGTGGCGTTTGAACCACGAAACGAAATCCTTCTCGTCATCGGCAATGTTGTTCTTGGGAAGCATCAGCAGCGGCACGCGGTCCTTCGGTGGAATTTGCCGCTGATAGTTGAGCATGGCCCCGGCATAGGTGTGGTCCGATCTCGCATCGATCCACTGGGTGACGGCAAGTCCGATCCGCCGGTATCCCCGGGCGGCCAACTCGGTGGTGACCTGATGGATGCCCCGGGTCATATTGGTGCTGGCCCGGTGGATGGCGGGTTGTTGCAACCCGTAGCCAAGGGTGACTGCGGCAAATTTGGAGTAGTCCAGTTCGCTGCCGATACTTTGCGCTGATTGCGGTGAAACAATGAGGCCCTCGATGCCCCGGGCCTCGAGAATGCCTTCAAGCCTCCGCACCGACATGGTTTTTCGATTGAGCCGAAATTCCGATACCTGATAGCCGTGTTGCCTCGAACGTGATCGGATGTCTTCCAGCGGCACGTAGTGGTAGGCGATGTCCAGCAGTTCATCGCCGGAGGTATCATCCCGGATCAATGCGATGGTCGCTTCCGTCTGGTGTTGGCGATAGCTTCGCACTCGCTCCATGAGACGCGCAACATGCGGATCGGGGGAATAGTGCAGTTGTTTGGCGGCTCTCAAAACCCTGAGCTTGGTCTTGGCCGAGACATGGGGATGATTTCGCATCACGCGGGACGCCGTCATCGTGGAAACTCCCGCCAACTTGGCTACCGCGTTTAGGTTTCTGGTTTCGGACATTTCAGTTGTTTACATCAACTAGAGAGAGGAAAATAGGTCCTTCTCAACGAGGGAATTTTGTAATGATACGGGCCCTCAGCGTCAATTTCCTGATTTGAATCATCGGCTTGTTTTGAAGGGTAGGTTATCCCGGGCCAGGGGAGCACTGATTGAACGCATAATATGCCGATCATGGGTAATAACATGTTCAAGGTGATTCGGACAACGCGCACGGAGATCCCCTGCCGCCAAGGCCATGGGAGACCGGCGAGCGCGTCCGTCGGCTGAAACGAGGTGGATGGGGCCGTTCTCGCGTGCGCATTGTGACAGGCACGATTCGAGCAGTCGGACCTAAGGCTCCTCGGTTCGGCATTTCCTGGAACAATGGTCCGGATGCAAACGCGGCTGACATGGGTCAGGCTACTTGCAGATCGGCCGAGAAGTCACTGCGCTTCAGGGCCGCAAACAGGGCTTGTTCGCGGCTTGCGCTCAGTTTAGACAACGGCAATCGGACCGGGCCGCAATCGATTCCCAACATTTTCATGACGGCTTTGCCTGCGCTGAGCCCGCCGTGGTCCTGGAGAATCCTAATGTATTGAATCGCCTTGTATTGATCGTGCCGGGCTTCGGTCAGATTTCCGTCCGCAAAATTGCGCAGAATGCGCTGAAACAATGGTGCAGCGAAATTATAGGTGCTGCCGACGGCGCAATGTGCTCCCAGACTCAGGCCGGCCAGCAGGATTTCATCACGACCGAAGAGGATTTCGTATTTGCCGGCCGCAGTCCGGCGGGCTTGAGCGAAATCCATCAGATCCTCATCGGTAAACTTCACTCCCGCGAGGGTGGGGATGCGGTTGTGGGCGTGACCAATGAAATCAGTCGCGGAGACGGGCACGCCTGTCATCGCCGGCATGTGGTAATAGTAGAAGGGCAGGCGGGGAGCGGCCGCGGCAATGCGCGCGCACCATTCGACCAAATCGTCGACGCCGGTCGGTTTGTAGAAGCTGGGGGCAATGGTGGCGATGGCATCAGCTCCGGATTCCTGGGCATGGTGCGCAAGTTCGAGGCTCTCTTCCAGACTTTGGCTTCCGACGTGAACAATGAGTGCGAGGTCGGAGGACCTGGCTTCCTGCCAGGCCTCGACGACTTGAAATCTTTCCTCCTTGGTGAGGGAGAATCCTTCGCCGGTAGTGCCGCAGACAAATGCCCCTAGAACACCATTGGCCAGAAGTGAGGAAGCCAGTGCGGGCACGACATCAAGGGCGAGTTCACCGTGGCTGTTAAAGGGTGTGAAGGGAGCAGCGATGAGGCCGGAGAGAGGATGGTTCATGGGTGGGATCACGATCTTCACATGAGGGGAAAGCGATCAAGTGCAGGGAAGTGGTATAATTTTAGGGCCTCTTGACGTAAACAGAAAGGTATCGGTAGAGTGGACTGATCGCTTCAAGAAATATGGATTCCAAAGAATCATGGTCCCGGTCGTGCGGATGATACCTCAAAAACAGTCTCTGGTGGATCAAACGGCAGCCGTTTTGCGGAATGAAATCGATGCGGGCACATGGCGGGATTGGTTGCCGAGTGAGCGGTTTCTCTGTGAGCAGTGGCAGGTGAGCCGCAATACCCTCAGGGCGGCCCTGAGTCAACTGAGGCAGGAAGGTTCGTTGCGGTCGGTGCATGGGGTGGGCACGAAAATCAGCCGGGGGAAGGCCAGGCAACGGCGAGTGCCGGCATCCCGTGAAGTGGCCTTGTTGATCCCGGATCCACTTGACCAGGTGCGTCCGGCCCAGGCTTTGTGGATAGACGAATTGCGTGGCATGCTCAATGAGCGGAATTGCCGTCTGCATGTGCTGCACGGTCACCAATATTTTCGAAACAATCCCGGGGCCGCGCTCCGGAAGCTGACTTCGCAAAACCCGCATGGGTGCTGGGTGGTGGCATTGTCCAACCACGCCGTGCAGCGTTGGTTCGAGAAAAGCGCATTGCCCTGCATCGTGGCGGGTTCCACCTATGAGGGCGTTAAACTGCCGTTTCGCGATATTGACCACTGGGCACTCTGCCATCATGCGGCGGGGGCCTTGCTGGGCAGGGGGCACCGCCGGGTGGCCCTGCTCATGCAAAAGTCCAAACGGGCTGGGGATTTGAGGAGCGAGGAGGGCTTCATGGCGGGAGTGGCGCAGTCGCCGCATCCGGATGCAAAGGTGACGTTGGGCTATCACGAATCCACGGTGGCGTCCATCAGCCGGACTTTGCGGCGTTTGCTGGCGAACAAACCGCCCCCGACGGCGTTGCTGGTGATCAACCCCTTCCATTTTCTGACCGTGGTCAGCCAGCTCAAGCAGATGGGTTATCAGATTCCCGGGGATATCTCGGTGATTTCGCGCGACGACGACACGTTTCTGACCTTCCTCGTCCCGACTCCGGCCCGCTACGTGGTCAGCTCCCATCAATTTGCCAAGAGTTTGCTGCGGCCCGTGCTGGAATTGTTGAAAACCGGCGGCGTGGTTCGCCACAGTTCCCAGATCATGCCGGAGTTTTCACCCGGGGGCACGCTGGCGCGGGCGAAGAATGAACGGACGGGATAGGTGTGGCGCGGGTTTCCGCCGCACCATAGAGGTGCCATAATAGAACCACCGATGCCCGCTTGCGGCTGATCCCGCCGGAAGTTTGGGTGGGGGTGTGGGAGCCGCCGCTCCCGCGTTGCACCAGACCCTTCGCACCATCAACCCCGCATTACCCATGAAATCGATTCACTCACCCCTGGCCACACTGCTGCTCTGCATGGCCGGCCTGCTTGCACTGGCTTTAATCCCGGCCCGCGCGGCCGCGCAAACCGGCTTCCTTACCGGTCAAATCAACGACATCAACACCGGCGCATCTGTGACCGGCGCCACCGTGACCGACACGGGCACCGGCCGGATGGTCCACGCTGATCGCGAGGGCCAGTTCCGCCTCGACAATCTCGCCCCGGGGACGGTCAAGCTGACCATCGATTCGGTGGGCTACGAAACCAAGACCGAGACCGTGGCCATACCCGCCACTGGCCGCGCCTCCGTGCAAATCCTGCTGGGCGAAGAGGTCGTCAAACTGGGTGCCTTGGTGGTCGAAGGTTATCGCGAAGGCTGGGCCAAGGCATTGCAGCAGAAGCGCAATGCGATCAACTTCAAGGACATGATTTCCAGCGATGCGGCGGGCAAACTGCCGGATAACAATGTGGGGGAGGCGTTGTCCCGGTTGCCCGGAGTCAGTCTGAGTATCGACAACGGGGAAGGGCATTATGTCAGCATTCGCGGCACCGATCCCAACCTCAACACGGTGACCATGAACGGGGCTCCCATGGCCGCTTCGCCCGATCTCGGTCGTGATGGCCGCAGTGCCCCCATGGATTTGTTGGACGCGAGCCTGATCAGCCAGGTGGAGGTCATCAAGACCCTGACGCCGGACATGGACGGGACATCCCTGGGAGGGACGATCAATATCCTGACCCCCTCCGGTTTCGATCATCAGGGACGGTTTATCGCCGGTGGAATTCAATACGGGCAGAATCTGGGCGATAACAAACCGATTTCCTCCGCGGATATTGCCTATACCAATGTCTACCCCCTCTCGGAAGGTAAACTGGGAGTGGCTTTGACAAGCAACTACAGCAAGCGAAACACCCGCCGGGACCGGCTGTATAACATCTGGGGAGGCAACGAAAGCAATCCGGTCCTGACGGAACCACGGTTGGACCACTACGTCAGCGTGCGGGAAAAATATGGAACGGCGGTGAACCTGGATTTCCGTTCGGACAATGGCACCCGGGTTTATGCCCAAGCCTTTTATAACCACTTTGACGAGCAGTTCGACAATAATGAACAGCTTTATGGAACACGGGGCACGATTACGCAGCTTTCTTCCACGAAAATCTCCGCTGAGAAAATCAGGGTGGATATGCGGATGATCAGCTCCCACCGGAAGAGCGATGTCACCAACCTGGTCTTTGGCGGTTCAAAGGTGAAAGGTGATTATACGATCGACGGTGAGGTATCCTACTCCATGGCGGACGATCGTCAGGATTATCATAATTTCTCGTTCCGCACGGGGGATGTTGTTTACCCGGGAGGCTACACGCTCGACTACGGTTCCAGCCTGCCGGTGTTTGATGTCACCAACTACGTCGCGGGACTTAATCCGCCGGTCCGCCAGGTGCGGGGAGACAAAATCAAGAACACGGATGATATCCTGACGGCGAGTGGCAATGTTCAGCGGAACTTTAACAATTGGTTTGGCGGCAAAACCGGGTTTCTCAAGATCGGGGTGAAATACTCGAACCGGGATCGCGACAACAATCGTAACGTGGGGCTCTACAATGCCGCGGGCATGTTCCTGTCGGATTTTGATCCATCCATTGGCACGCCGAACCCCGCCTCCTTGTATGACGGGCATTACGTCGAGGGAAATACGATCGATCCGGCGGCATCGAGGGCGTCGTTCAATTCCCTGCTTTCCCAGGGCAAGCTGCAGTATAACAAGTCGGGCTCCCTTTCCAATGGCGGTGAAGACACCTTCAAGGTCGTGGAAAAAATCTGGGCGGCCTATCTCATGGCGAGCGTGGATATTACCCCGCAGTTGACTGTCCTCGGCGGGTTCCGCTACGAGCACACCAAGGCTCCGTTGCAGGGGCCTCTTTTCTCCACCGATCCCAATACGGGCGACCCGGTGGTTACCAATCAGAAGGTGACCTTCGACTACGGTGAGTTTCTGCCCAACCTTCAGGTGCGCTACCAGATATCGAAGGCGACGCAGTTCCGGGCGGCCATAACCAAGACCTTCGGACGACCCGCCTACAACGACCAGGTGCCCTCCGGGGAATTCGACAAGGACGGCGGCGAGCTGACGATCGGCAATCCCCAGCTCAAGCCTTTTGAGTCCCTCAACTACGATGCGTCCATCGAGCACTACTTTGAATCGGGCGGGGCCGTATCTTTGGCGGCGTTTTACAAGAAAATCGACAATCCGATCTATACGTATTCCAATGTGGATACCAACGTGACCTACGCGGGGATATTCTTTCCGGTGTTTACCACCTCGACCAAGGAGAACGGCGATTCCGCCAGTCTCAGCGGTGTGGAATTGAGCGGAAAGATTCCCTTTTCGGCTTTCATGAGTGGCTTCGCCGACGGGTTCGGTGTCGACGTCAATGCGACGTTCATGGATTCGTCAGTCACGGTCTTTTCCCGGCCGGGTGAAGACCTGCGCCTGTTCGAATCCCCGAAACGCGTGTTCAACGCCGGGTTGTTCTACGACAAATACGGTTTCTCCGCCCGCATTGCCTATAACTACAAATCGGATTCGTTGAACTCGATCGGCGCCGACCCTTACCGGGATCGTTACAACAGCCCGCATTTCACATGGGATGCGCAGGTGGGCTACCGGATTTCGGAAAATTTTTCGGCGTTCATTAACTGGCAAAACATCACGGATGAGAAAGTGGATATCTACACGGCTTCCAGCCCGGACCGTATCTTCCAGAGTTACTGGTTCGGATCCAATATCCGTGCGGGTATTCGATTCCGGTTCTGATTGTCTCATGCGTTTTATCATCACTTCGCTGTCGTTGCACTTCCGGTCTCGTCTGGTTGTTCCCTTGTTGTTGGCTGGCGCCGTGTTGTTCACGGCCCTGCCACGGGTTCAGGGGCAGACTTCCACCGCCGAAGCACGCATGCCGTTGCTGATGCCCGACGATTTCGAATCCCTCCAACTCGTCGCCTGGCGGGTTGAGCAGGGGGTTCCGGATTCCCACAACCCGTTGCTGGAACCCGCGATGCCCTGGGACTCCGGGGGCGTCATGGCGCACGGCACGGTGATTCATGATCCGATCGACGGGCTTTGGAAGGCATGGCAGGTTTCGACTCCGGTTGAAACAGAGCTCGATGGCCTGAAATCCCAGCATGAACACCGTCGCCGGCTGACCTACCTTGAAAGCGATGACGGGGTGCATTGGGTTCGCCCCGAGTTGTCCTTTGTCAGTTGGCCCGGTCACGATAAAACCAATATCATCTTCGATTTCGATTCCGGGGGGACGTCGGTCTACGCTTCGGTGCTGGTCGATCCGGCCAACCGGGAATGGCCCTATGAGATGTTTGTCATGCGATCCCCCAAACTTGCCGGGGTGCCCAACAAAGTGGGTGATCTGCCTGGTCCGGAAACCAAGCTGGGCTCTTATCGTTATCGTTCGAAGGATGGCAAGGATTGGAAACAGGTGGAAGGTCCCATTCATCCCTCCACGGGCGGAGGCGATGTCTGCTACGTTTACCGGAATCCGGACGGATCCTATGTGTCCTATTTCAAATCCTACCCTCCGTTGGAGGCCGGTGCGCGGATCATCGTTTACGATGTCAACGCCCGTCAGTTGCAGCGGGCCGTGTCGCGCCGGATCAGTCCGGATGGCACGCACTGGGAAAAAGATGATGTGGTGCTGAAGCGGGACTGGCGCGACCCTGACTATGCTCAATTTCTGGAATTGTGTCCGGTGCAGGTGAAGGGTGGGCACGTCGCACTGATCAACTGCTACGATTCGGTGACGCAAACGATGTCGCTGGAAATGGCGGCTTCGCGCGACGGCATCCATTGGTGGAGGCCGGATCGTCGTCGGGCGCTGCCCAATGCACCGCTGGGTGATTTTGGCGGCGGCATGATTTGGCAAATGCATCAGCCCATTGTCGATCAGGGGAAGATGTATGTTTATTACGCCGGTTCCGAAGGTATTCATTCGGCGATCGTGGACACCCGTTTCCAACCGCAGACCGAGGTGGGCAACGAGAGCGTGCTCGGTTTTCGCAAGGGCACGCTGCCATTTTACACGGCACTTTGCCGGGCCTCCTGGGATTTTGACCGGCTCTATGCCCTGGCTTCAGCCGTTGGCGGTCCAATGCCGGCGGTGGCCGTGACCCACCCGCTGGATCTGGCAGGCAAGCGGCTGGCGGTCAATGTCCGGGTCAAACACGGTGGTGCGCTGGTGGCCGAATTGCTCGACACCGCCGGTCAAGCCGTGCCCGGTTTTACCGCCGGTGACTGTCAACCGGTCACGGGCGATCATCGTCGGACGGTTTTTACGTGGGAAGGAGGGGAGCGTGCCCCCGCCTCGGCGGCCAAGATTCGTTTCGTGATCCGACGGGCTTTTCTCTATGGCTACGAACTGTTCTGACCCGATATAGAAACGTGCAGGATTCAGTGGAACCGTGGAAAAGATGGTATTGTCCTGCCCATGGCCCCGCTTTCCGAATTGTTGTGATTATCCTTGGTGGGCAACCCCATTTCCGTTTTGGAACCCAACCGGTGCGAATCCACGGAAAGATTGATAAGGAGCCACCCCTACTGTGATTAAAAATACCCCCTTTGGAATTCTGCTGGCTCTGGTGCTTGCGGCCCAGGCACCGGGAGCCTTTGCCCAACAACTGGACAGCACGATGCTGCATATCGGGTCGTCCAAACAGTTCTTTTTTGACACTCTTCTGATCGAGTCGGCGCAGAATGTGACCCGCCATGTCGATCATCCCAAGCGGCAGTTGCCCGGTCCGGTGATCCGGCGGGATCAGCCGTGGGAGCATGTGACCTACTTCACCGTCAGTTCCTGGAATGTTGTCTGGGACCCGATGGATCAGTGGTTCAAGTGTTGGTATGAGGATTGGAAATTTCTGACCCGGCCGGTGGGGAGGGAAAAAATGCATACTCCGCTCACGGGGCGGCGGGGTTCGCGTTACCTGTTTGCCCGTTCCCGCGATGGCGTGAACTGGGAGAAACCCCTGCTGGGTTTGGTCAGGGAGGATGGGCGGGACACCAATATTGTGCTGGGGGATCAGGAGTTCGGCACGGTGCATTCCGGCTATGTCTTTCTCGATCCTGCGCCGAAACGCCGGGATGAGCGTTACAAAATATTTTATAACCGGATCAGGTCGGATTTTAATCGCTACGAGATCGCCTCGTCGGAGGATGGCGTGCATTGGAAAGCCTGGGAGGCGCATCCGAGCGTGGGGTCGCTCGGTCCCCGGTTGGGCGATGTGCTGACGATCTCGGTGGACCGTTATAGCGGGATCTACCGATTAAACAGCCGCCATCCGCTGATGAGCAAGGTGGCGGGGCGGGAGGCTGATCCCTTTCTTCCGTATTATCCCGCCAACCCACCCGAGCCGGGCAGTTCCTTCATGCGCCCGGTTTATCCGGGGGATTTTTCTCGGGAGAATCGCAGACGGGTCTTCCGGGCGGAAAGCGCCGACTTTATTCACTGGACCGGGTTGCGGCCGTTGTTCGTGCCGGATCCCGAATGGGACAATATTGATGAAGCTTTTTACGGGATGACCCAGATTCCCCTCGGGGACAACTGGGTTGGGTTTCTTCATGTGCTGAAGATGACGGACAACACCATGCATGTGGAATTGGTTTATTCCCGTGACGGGGAGCATTTCCAGCGGGTGCAACCCGGGCGCGCATGGTTGGCCGGCACGGGCCGGGCGGGGGATTGGGATCGCCACATGGTCAATGTCTATGGCGCTCCCGTGAGCCGGGGCGATGAGCTTTACATCTTTTACGGAGGGAGCGGCAATCACCATGACTGGTGGATTGAAGGAGCCCGTGAAGGCTTGGACGTCCCGGAGGCGCGGGACCTTGGCTTGGTGAATTATGCCCTGGGTTTGATTCGCATTAAGACGGACCGGTTTGTCTCCATGCGGGCCCTGCCGGTTCGCGAGGGCATTCTGGTCACCCGGCCTTTGGCGGACGCTTCCGGGCAACTGCTCGTCAATGCCGCCTGCCGTGATGGCGGCTACCTCAAGGTGGCGGTGACGGATGCCGAGGGCCGGGTGCTGCCGGGGTTCTCGGTGGATGAATGCGAACTCTATTGCGGAGACGATACCGCCCATGTCGTTCGCTGGAAAAATCGTGACTCCATCCCCGGAGACAACGGATTTATCAAACTGCAATTCTTCATGAAGGATGCCGACCTCTATAGTTTTCAATTTCAACCACGGAGGATCGTCGGCCACAAATGACAATCGACGCCCGGTCTTCACTTGGAATCCAATTCTCCCGGGGGAGCCCTCCCACTGTTGGAATCGATGACCATTAATTTTATGAAAACAGCAAAAATCCTGACTTTCTGTCTGCTGTTGCCCGGCGCGGTGTGGGCGGAGCAGGTGACGAAAACGACGCTCCTGCTTGATTCCACCCGGATTGCCCGGACGGACAATATCCATATCACGGTCGGTCGGGCCGTGAAATCGTCCGCGAACCCCTTGTTTGGAGAGGATCGCCCTTGGGAACCCCGATACGACAACATGTATCCCAACGTGATATGGGATGAGGAGGCGCGGCTCTATAAATGCTGGTATAATCCGTTTTTGGTCGAGGTGGAGGATTGGGAGGGATCGAACCCGACCCGGATGCGCTGGCTCTACCGGCAGTCGGGCCTTTGTTATGCGACTTCCGAGGATGGCATCCATTGGGTAAAACCGGCGATGAATCTGTGGCCGTTCAACGGGCGGCCGAGCAACATCCTGTTGCGTGACGTGCATGGCGTGGGCGTATTTCGCGACGCGCATGCGAAGCAGCCGGATCGCCGTTACAAGATGTTTTATGTGAATGAGAAATATGGGCGTCGCACCACCGTGGCCGTGAGGTTTTCCGCCGACGGCCTGCGCTGGGGGGAGCCCATCGTGCTGGATAATTTTTCAATCTGGGCGGATACCCACAACAACTCCTTCTGGGCGCCCACTCTCCAGCGCTATGTGACGATCACCCGGGATTGGGATTTTCATAATCCCGGTCCGATCAACCGCGTGCGGTTGGTCGCCCGAACCGAAAGTGAGGATTTCGTGCATTGGAGCGATCCGGAAGTCGTGTTTCGGGGGCTGGATGACAACCTGCAGATTTACGCCATGCCGGTTTTTTACTATGCGGGGATTTATCTCGGGCTGCCCGCCATCTTCAACATCAGCGAGGACCGGGTGCAGGTGGAACTGGCCTGGAGCAAGGACACCCGCAACTGGCATCGGGTTGCGCCGGGGGTGCCTCTGATTCCCCGTGGGGAGAAACGGGGCGACTTCGACTGGGGGTGCGTCTACGCCGCGGCGACTCCGATCATCCGGCCGGATGGCATCAGGCTCTATTATGGGGGAAGCGATGGCCCCCATTACGGGGAGCGCCGGGGCGGTTTGGGGCTGGCCATTTTGGGTCCGGATGGTTTTGCCGCCGCCGAACCTGTTGATCGGGAGCGAAAGGGGGCAATCACCACCGTGTCATTGGCCCGGGAAGCCTTGAGCGAATTGAAGGTGACAGCGGATGCCGGGACCGACGGGGACGTGCAAATCGTCGTGCTTGATGACCAGAACGTGGAGATAGCCCGATCCGAGCCGTTGACCGGATCGATATCAGCCCACCCGGTCATCTGGTCGGTCGCGCCGGATCCGGACGGTGGCGACGTGAAATTAAAATTCATCCTCAACCGGGCGCGGCTTTATTCCTACCAAACCAGTGACGGTGAAGGGTGACGAACCACGAGTCCCGCCTGATCCGACGACTTGCCCTGCCGTGAACGAAAGCTCCGAAATTCAACCCTCTTTGACCCACAACCATGCCATCGATGAAACCTGAATTCGGCTTCTACAACGCCCTTGTCGTGATTGGATACTTGGCGGGGATCTTTGCGGTGGGCCTGTATTGCACGCGGTTGAACCGGACGACGAATGACTATTTCCGTGGCGGGCAACACATGCCGTGGTGGGCGGCGGGCCTGAGCATCTTTGCCACGATGCTCAGCTCAATCACCTACATGGCCATTCCTGCGAAGGCTTATGCGGACAACTGGCTCATTGTGTTGGCGAATCTGCCGATACTGCTGTTGGCACCGGTGGTCATCTACTGCTTTTTGCCGGTTTACCGTCGGCTCGACGCGACCTCCGCCTACGAATATCTGGAGAAACGTTTCAACTACGGCATCCGTCTGTTTGGAACGATGAGCTTCAGTTTGTTTCAGGTGGGGCGGATGGCCGTGGTGCTGTATCTGCCTTCACTCGCCCTGTCCACGGTAACCGATCTCAACATTTACCTTTGTATCGGGGTTATGGGGGTGGTCAGTATTCTTTACGCCGGGCTGGGGGGCATTCAGGCGGTGATCTGGACCGATGTGGTGCAGGCGGTGGTTTTGCTCGGAGGGGCTCTGATCAGTTTTCTGATCATCATGCACGATATTGAGGGAGGAGTTTCCTCCTTTCTGGAGACCGCGTCCCGTTACGATAAATTCCGGATTGCGGACATGGGTTGGGATATCACCGCTCCGGTGCTGTGGGTGGTGTTGCTCGGCAGTGTCTTCAATCAACTGATTCCGCTGACTTCCGATCAATCCTATGTGCAGCGTTACATGACGACTGCGACGGAAAAGGAGGCCGGGCGGGCGATCTGGGTCAACTCGCTTCTGGCCATGCCGGCGACGGTGCTCTTCCTCGGGCTCGGCACGGCGATGTATGTGTTTTACCAGCAGCATCCCGGGCGTTTGGGGGCATTGCCCAGTCCGGATGCGATCCTGCCTTGGTTTATCTTTCACGAACTACCCGCGGGACTCGCGGGTTTGGTGGTGGCGGGGATCATGGCGGCGGCGCAATCGACGGTTTCCACCAGCATGAACAGCCTGTCGACGGTGCTGATGGTGGATGTGTTTCATCACTGGCGGGGGCAGGGCACGGAAGCGCAGGAACTGCGATTGGCCCGCGGGCTGACAGTGGTGGTGGGCGGGTTGGGGGTGGGGGCGGCCTTTTTGCTCGCGGCGATGAATCTGGAATCAATGTTCGATACGTTTTTGAAGCTGGTCGGGCTGACCGGCAGCGCGTTGGCGGGTTTGTTTTTGCTGGGAATTTTCACCCGGCGGGCAAATACCGCCGGAGCCTTGGCCGGTGCGGTCGCGAGCTGTTTGGTGCTCTACTGGGTGCAGCAGCGCACATCGCTCAATTTCTTTCTCTACGCGCCCGTCGGGATGGGCACCTGTTTCGGCGTGGGCTATGCGGTCAGTTGTCTGACTGGAGGCGAACGCCGGACTTTGGCGGGTTTGACCTACTCTACGCTGGAAACGGATTCTCATAAATCAGCGCAAGAGTGATGTTCGCGATTGCTTGATGATCACGCGATGAAGACTGAATGACTGGGCGGGATGCTGTGCTGTTCGATCCGCACATCGGATCTGTTACCATAACAAGGCAAAGCGGTGGTGATGGGAGCTGCAGAATGAAATAAACTCCACTCGTCGGGTGAGCGGCTAGCGCCATCCCTTGTGGCTACCACCAATAGTGAACCCGACGAAAACACCAGATATTCAAACCCATAGGGGAGGTCTCCCGAGAGGACGGGCCTTCCTTTAGCAGCTTAAAAACCCTACTTGCCATGACTCCCCATACAAAAATACGTCATTCCCGCCAGACTGCCGCCCTACGTGCGTTGTCCGGGCTCTGCGCCCTGTGTTTGTTGACCACTTCCTGGGCTCAAAAAGAGACACCACCCAACGAAGACGTGGTTAAACTTGAACCTTTTTCGGTTGAGGCGGCGGTGGATGCCAGTGGCTATGGCGTTACTTCCGCCAGTTCGTTGACCCGCACGAATACACCATTGCGGGATATTCCCCAGACGATCAATATCGCAACGGACAAGATGATCAGTGAGCTTGCGGCCGAGAGTCTTGGAGAGGCCCTCATATTGTTGCCGGGAGTCAATCCTCGGGGAGGAGGGCCGGACCAGTTTTCGATCCGATTCATCGATACTTTCAGTTCCTTCAGAAACAACTTCCGCTTGTCGGTCGGTGAGGCCGGGGGATATCGCCGGGATTTGAGCAATGTCGCCCGAGTGGAGGTCATCAAGGGATTGGGATCCACGGCCACTGGTCGTGGTGAGGCCGGAGGCGTGATTAATGTGGTGACCAAGAAGCCCCAGGCGAAGAAGGAAAACTCCGTGAAATTCACGATGGGGAGCTGGGGATATTACAAGGTCGAGGCGGATTCCACCGGAGCAATCTCCGATGATGGAAAAATACGCTACCGGGCCATCGCGGCTTATACCGGTGGTGAGACTTATCTCGACAATGCCTCCTACGACGTCTGGGCCTTTTATCCTTCGCTGGAGTTTCTCTTGGGAGAGAATACCAATCTGCTGTTGGAAGGCAGCCTGCAGACTGGCAGGACCCCGACCACACAGTTCTTCGAGATTCAGGATGAGCGGCAATATTTTGTGCGCCTTCCGGACAATAGTTATATCCGTAACTTCCCGCAGGACGGTGCGCTTCAGATTGTCAAGGTCCTGGATCAACAAACCCCGCAGATCGCCGATTTCGTAAAACCGGATGCACAGGTCTATGATCTGACTACGACCCTTACCCACCGGTTCAGCGATTGGTTCAGCACCCGTCAGGCTCTTCTGCTGTATAAGGCCGATGTGGATGAGGATGACAGTCGTCTGCGTGGGTTTGGCAGTTACATCTTTGATCCCAACGATCCCTTGGGTCCTCCAATCGATTGGACGATGGCCATGCGCTATGACAAGGTACACACCGAGACGGAACTGGTTTCTCTGCAGGGGGATTTTCTCTTCGACTACTCCTTCGGCGACTTCGTGAACAACCAGACCCTCGTTGGCTATGAATATACCACCCGGGACCAATTCAAGTATTCCACCCGGTCCCAAACCGGGGGCATTTTCCGGATTCTGGACAACGCCAACTCCCTCAACGTGAGCAACGTGACGGAAGCGGATCTGCCGCCTCCGAGTGTCCGCGAGCATACGGACCGCTCCGTTACGGAATGGGCCTACTTCGTGCAGCACACGTCCAAATTCTTCAATGATCGTGTCCTGTTAACGGGAGCCTGGCGCTATGATGGACAGAAGGAGGATCTCACTGACCTGAGAAGCAACACGCTGACGAAGCTTCGTCCGGAGGACACGGATGGCACCTGGAGGTTGGGTGCGTCGGTCAAGGTGCGCAAGGGGATCACCGTTTTCGGAGTGCATGCGGAGCAGGCCAATCCCACTGAAACAGTCTTTCGTTATCCCGATGGGACCTTCGGGGTGCCCGGACGGGATCCCAACGAGTTGATTTCCAGCAACCGGACTTTCGAGCTGGACGAAGTGGGGATCAAGGCGGAACTGGCCAACGGGCGTTATACGTTTAACCTGACGCACTATAACATCACTTTGAACAGTGGTATTCGTTCAGTGAATTTCAGGCTTAATCCCAACGATGAACTCGATCCTCTCTACAACTATCGTGAGAACGTGATCGATCCGTCCCAGACCTCCTCCGGTTATGAGATTGAATTGATGGGGGCACCGTCGGACCGGTTTTCCTTCTATGCGAGTGCCGCTTTGCCCAAATCGAGTTCCGATACGGTTCAGGCGGATGGATCACTGGCCAAGCGTAAGTTGCGCGGTCACACCGATGTGGCCCTGTCGTTCCTGGGGAACTACCTCGTGGGGCAGTTCAAAAAGTGGGATGTTTACGGTCAAACCGCCATGGGTTACACGGATGATGTGATTCTCAATCCGGAGAATCGTTTCCTGCAGTCGGGAAGTTTCCGGTGGGATCTGGGCATTCGTGTTCAGCGTGTGATCAACGGCCGGACCTGGGAAGCCCAGGCCCGGGTGGAGAATGTGCTCGATCAAAGAATCACCACGGGCACTGCCAACAGCGGCAGTGCTCCGCGTCGGTTCAGCTTCTATGTCCGGACAATCTTTTGAGCTACGGATACGCTCATTCCTCGTTGGCTGTGGCGAACTCATGACCGCCGCGGCCAACGAGTTTCTTTGTTAGCTCCGCTATTCCCCCCTCTCCTGGGATATTAGATATGAAATCTATTATTTTCATGTGGTTTACGAATCGTTGTCTGAAGGTCACGGGATTCGGCCTTTTGGCTGCGTTGCTGCTCTTTAATATTGTCCCAGTGAAGGGGGAAGGAACTTCAGGGTTGGCTATGCAGCGGATGCCGTTGCTCATGCCGGATGATTTCGAATCGCTGAAACTGGTTGCGTGGCGCGTGGAAGAAGGGGAGCCGGATGCGAACAATCCGTTGCTCGAACCGGAAATGCCCTGGGATTTGGGTGGGATCATGGCGCATGGGACCGTCCTGCGCGATCCGATCGATGGTCTGTGGAAAGCCTGGCAGGTATCGACTCCCGGTGAGCCCACTTTTGAGGGGCTTGAGGCCCAGCATGAGTTTCATCGCCGTCTCACCTATTTGGAAAGCAAGGACGGGGTGAAGTGGTATCGGCCCGATTTGGATATCGTCAAATGGCCGGGCTATGAGCACAACAACATCATCTTCGACATGGATTCGGGGGGCACCTCGGTTTACGCCTCGGTTTTTGTGCATCCCGAAAACAAGGAATGGCCCTACGAAATGTTTGTGATGCGTTCCCCGAAGTGGGCGGGGCTGAAAATCAATATGGTGGGCGGACGTCCGGGGCCCAAGGAGCGCTTTGGCAATTACCGCTATCACTCCAAGGACGGTATCAACTGGGTGCTCTTTGAAGGGCCGATCTACCCATCGCATGGAGGCGGAGGGGATGTTTCCTATGTTTATCATATGCCGAATGGATCGTATGTGTCTTATTTCAAGACCTACACTCCGTTGCGGCCTGAAGACCGTATCATTCCCTATGACAACAATTCGCGTGGGGCACTGCGCAGTGTTTCGCGGCGCACGAGTCCCGATGGCAGTGATTGGGGTGATGAGAATTTGGTGCTCCTGCGTGATTGGCGTGATCCTGATTACGCCCAGTTTCTGGAAATCTGTCCGGTGCCGGTGGAGGGGGGCTTTGTGGCCTTGATCAACTACTACGACTCCTCGCTCCAAACGATGTGCCTGCAATTGGCGGCATCCCGCGACGGGATTCACTGGTGGAGACCGGACCGTCGTCCGGCGCTGCCGAACCCTCCATTGGGCGACTATGGGGGAGGGATGATTTGGCAGATGCATCATCCGATTGTCGATGGAGACCGGATGTATGTGTATTACGCGGGTTCCGAAGGTCTGCATGGCGAAATCCACGATACCCGCTTTGGGCCGCGAATTGAGGTGGGGAATGAAACGGTGATCGGCATGCACACCCCGACCTTGCCGTTCAACACCGCGCTGTGCCGCGCTTCCTGGCGTTTTGACCGCATGTGGGCGTTGGTGTCCTCCGCCGGTGGCGTTACCCTTGGCGAAGCCGTGACCAAACCTCGGTCGGACCTGGCCGGAGGATCATTGGAATTGAATGTCAGGGTGAAACCGGGAGGAGCCCTGAAGGCCGAGTTGTTGGATGCGGCGGGCGAGCCCATGGCCGGATACACGCTTGATGATTGTGTGCCCGTGACCGGTGATCATCAACAGGCCCGGGTCACTTGGAAGGGTGGCGAGACCATGCCGAATGGAGCCGGGAAAATACGGTTTCAGCTTCATCGGGCCTTCCTTTACGGTTACAAGTCGCAGGTAACGGAGCGATGAGACTTCCGGTTTCTGATGGGCTGGCCGGACGCCGCGTCAACACGCTGGTGAGAGGGACGGTTGCGGGGATTGGCCTGCTGTTGCTGACAACCCTGGTGGTGCAGGGACGACCCGGGGGAGAGAGGCTGCCGAAACGCATGCCTCTGTTGATGCCGGATGATTTTGAATCGATGAAACTGGTTTCGTGGCGGGTGGAGGAGGGTGAGCCGGATGCGCACAATCCGTTATTGGAGCCGGCCATGCCCTGGGATTCGGGTGGGATCATGGCACACGGGACAGTATTGCGCGATCCGATCGATGGTTTGTGGAAAGCTTGGCAGGTATCGACTCCGGGTGAAGCGGAACTCGACGGGCTACGGGTAAAGGTCGGGGGGCAGCGTCGACTTACCTATTTGGAAAGCGAGGATGGAATCACATGGCGGCGCCCGAAGCTATCGAGAGTCCATTGGATTGATGGTCGGAGAACCAATATTCTACTCGACCTCGATTCCGGAGGCACGGCGGCCTACGCTTCGGTGTTGGTTGATCCCGAGAATCGGGAATGGCCCTATGAGATGTTCGTATTGCGGGGGCCGTTGGCAACGGCTCATGATCGCCAGGTCGGGCATTTACCGGGACCGCGTGGCAAGGTTGGAGGCTATCGTTATCGCTCGAAAAATGGAGTGGATTGGAGGTTGATTGAGGGTCCGTTGGATTTGGGTGGGGCCGGGGGAGGTTCCTTCAGCTATATCTATCGCGATCCTGATGGTTCCTATGCGGCCATCTGCAAATCTTACTCGGGTAATGAACATGGAGATCGTTTTATTCCCTATGATAACACGCCGCATGGAAGCCTGCGCAGGTTGTCGCTCCGCATGAGTGAGGATGGCCGGGCGTGGAGCGGCGAAACTCCATTGCTGGGTCGTGACTGGCGTGACGCGGGCTATGCGCAGTTTATGGAGTTGTGTCCTTTGCGGGTGCTGGGAGGTTTTGTGGCATTTGTCACAGCTTACGATGCTTCCAATCAGACGACGATGCTGCAATTGGCGGCATCCCGCGATGGGGTGCATTGGTGGAGACCGGACCGTCGTCCGGCGCTGCCGAACCCTCCATTGGGCGACTATGGGGGAGGGATGATTTGGCAGATGCATCATCCGATTGTCGATGGAGACCGGATGTATGTGTATTACGCGGGTTCCGAAGGTCTGCATGGCGAAATCCACGACACCCGCTTTGGACCGCGAATTGAGGTGGGGAATGAAACGGTGATCGGCATGCAGACACCGACTCTGCCAGTGAATTCCGCGTTGTGCCGAGCGTCTTGGCGTGGCGACCGTCTATGGGCATTGGTTCCTTCCGCCGGTGGCGTTACCTGGGGGGAGGCGGTGACACGATTGCGGGAAAGAGGTGGTGGTCAATTAGTGGTGAATGCCCGGGTGAAACCGGGGGGAGAACTGAGGGTGGGATTGTTGGATGCTGAAGGGCGGGCTATTCCGGGGTATTCATCCGATGATTGTGTAGCGGTGACCGGTGATGTGGTTGGACACATGATGCATTGGAGAGGAGGAGACACGCCTCCGAACAACGCGGTGAAAATGCACTTTCACATGAGAAGAACGTTTTTGTATGGCTATGACTGGATCAAATCATCCTCCATCTGAATCTTCGCCGTCTGTTTCCCTGCGCCAGCGTCTGCTGGATGGAGACTCGGTGCTCGGTAGCTGGATCAACAGTGGAAGTCCCATTATTGCGGAGCTGATGGCAGCCAGTGGGTTCGACTTCCTTTGTGTGGATGCGGAGCATTCGGCGGTTGATCTTCCGCAGGTGCAATCGATGTTTCAGGCGATCAAATCAGGGCGCCCGGATTGTGCCGCATTGGTGCGGTTGCATGGAGTGGATTACGCGTTGGTGAAGCGTTATCTCGATGCCGGGGCGGCGGGGGTGATCGCACCGCTGGTCAGGACCCGGGAGGAGGCCGAGTTGCTTGTGCGGGCCTGCAAGTATCCGCCCGTGGGTTTGAGAGGGCTGGGCTTCTGCCGCGCCAATGATTACGGTCTGCGGGTTGAGGAGGAATTTAATCGGGCGAATGAGAATACCCTGATCGTGGTGCAGATCGAACACATCGAGGCTGTTCACAATATCGGCGAGATTCTCAGCGTCCCGGAGATCGATGGGGTCTTTGTCGGTCCCTACGATCTGTCCGCCTCAATGGGATTGGCCGGCCAGTTCAGCCATCCGGAATACGCCAAGGCATTGGACACGATCCGGGAAGCCTGTCTTGGTCATCAGGTGTTTTCCGGTTTGCATGTGATCGCTCCCGATGTGGCGGAGGCCAAACATCTTTTGAACGAAGGTTATCAGATGCTCGCCTACAGCCTTGATATCACCATGATTGGCACGCTCTGCAAAAGCAGTCTGGCCGAATTACGCAAGGGATGATGTCCACCAAACCAACCGCAAATTACGCCATGATACCGTATCGTTACCTGCAAGCCCGTGAAGCGAGGGATCAAGCTGATCGCTTCATTGTCTGGCGCCGGGTCCGGGGACTGGCGGGTATTTCCTTGCTGTTTGTTCTTATCGGGTGGGGGAGCGGTTGCAAGCAGCGTGAAGCTGGAGTCTATCCGGCCCAGGAGATCAAATTGATTGTGCAGGCCTCTCCGGGAGGGCTTTCCGACACGGTCTCCCGTTTCATGGCCAATTTGGCCGAGCGCGACCTGCGGGTTCCCGTCGTATGTGAGAATCGGCCCGGCGCGAGCGGCGCCCTGGCGTTTTCCTATGTCGCCCAGCGGCAGCCCGACGGCTACACCATCGGTCATGCTCCGGTGGAAATTTGCGTGGTGCGCACTCTGGGCTACGCCGATGTGGGGCCGGACAACATGAGTTTGATTTGCCTGGTGTCGAAATCGCCGGCGGTGCTGGTGGTGCGAAAGGATGCGCCGTGGAAATCATTTGAGGAGTTTGTGGCCGCGGCGAAAGCCAAGCCAGGCGGTCTGATCATGGCCCATTCGGGGACGGGTTCGATCTGGCATTTCAACGCCTTGTTGATGGAGCAGGCGACGGGGGTGCGGGTGACCTATGTGCCCTACGGCGGATCATCCGCCGCGATGGCCTCGTTGTTGGGCGGCCATGTGGATTGCGTGGTCGCGGGAGCGGGGGAGGCGATCGCTAACGTCGAGGCAGGCGCGTTGCGGGCTCTCGCCGTTTTTGACGAGGAGCGTTCCCCGTTGTATCCGGACACGGTTACCAGTTATGAATTGAACTACCGGTTCGGGGTTCCGGCGTGGAGTGGTTTCTTTGGTCCGGCCGGTATTCCGGAGGATGTGCTGGCGCGATTGGAGCAGGCTTTCCACGATGGATTTCAGACGAAGGAGTGGCAGAAACTGTGCCGGGATCGCGGGATGGAACCGGTTTTCATGGGGCGGGAGGAATTTACAAAGTTTGCCGTGTCGCAGGCGCAATTTTTTGAACGGGAAATTCCCCAATTATTGAGACTCGAGCGATGAAAACGGCACGAAACTATGCGACAACGGACCTGCTGCTGACGGGCGGGTTTTTGTTCTTTGGAGTTTACCTGTTGGTCAGCGGATTACAGTTGCCCGAGGGAGCGGGCTTTTTTCCCGCAACCCTTGGGGTGGTGACGATTCTGCTGAGTTTGGGATTGCTGCTGCAAAGTCTGCGCAAACCGGGCGAGGGTGTGTTTGCCGTGCGCAACGTGGGGGTGTTGCTTGCGATCGTGGCGCTGATCGGAGCGTATCTCGCCACCTGGGGGTTCGGGTGGTTCGGCCTCAGAACATTCCTGCTCCTGATGATCATGCTTCGCATGCTGGGTGAATCCTGGCGGGCCGGCATTATGGTTTCAGGCGTGCTTACCATTGGGGTGACCGCCGCTTTTGAATACGGACTGCATGTTTCCCTGAATTAGCGGTATTTTTATTATGGGCACGGATATTATCGAGGGCCTGATGGCCGTTCTTCAATTGAAGGTTCTGGCGTTCCTTGCGATCGGGGTGCTGTTGGGGGCGGTCTTTGGCGCACTGCCGGGTCTGACCGCCACGATGGGGGTCGCGGTGTTGACGCCCCTGACCTTTTGGGTGTCGCCGGAACAGGGCCTCGCCATGCTGCTTGGCATTTACTGCGGAGCGATTCCCTCGGGTGGCATCCCGGCGATCCTGATCAATGTGCCCGGCACTCCGGCTTCGATTGCGACGGCGTGGGATGGTTATCCCCTGACCAAACGCGGCGAGGGCGGGCTTGCGCTGGGAATCAACGCGGTGATGTCGGCGTTGGGGCAGCTTACGAGCATCTTTTTTCTCGCGGTGGCGGCGTTTCCCATTGCCCGATTCGCTCTCCAGTTTGGCCCGGCGGAATATTTTGGACTGGCGCTGTTTGGCATCAGTCTGATGGCCGGGGTCTCCGGCGGTCGCGTGATCAAGGGCATGCTGGCGGGCATTTTGGGACTGGCCTTGGCGACGGTGGGGCTGGATCCCATGACAGCGTTTCCGCGCTTCACCTACGGGCATGCCGAATTCATGGACGGCATTGCGTTTGTGCCGGTGATGATCGGTCTTTTCGGGCTCACGGAAGTCCTCGTGCAGATATCGGAGCGCGATTGGCAAACAGAAGCGAAGATCGGCGGAATCGGTCGCGTGCTGCCGCGCAAAAACGAGGTTAAAAGGATGATGCCGGCCGCGGCGACCGGTGCGGTTATTGGCACGGTGGTCGGGGCGGTGCCGGCGGCGGGCGGAGATATCGGATCGGTGGTGGCTTGGGAGCAATCCAAGCGGCTTTCCAAAAACAAGGAACAATACGGAAAGGGTTCGATTGAAGGGCTTGCCGCCAGCACGAGTTCGTCCAACGCCGCCGTGGGGGGAGCGATGACCACCATGCTTACGCTGGGGATTCCGGGGGATGCTCCTTCGGCGGTGTTGATCGGGGCGTTGTTGATTCACGGCATTCAGCCAGGCCCCCTGTTGTTTAGGGATCACCAAGAGTTTGTTTTCAGTATCGTTTTCCTAATGACGTTTGCCGCGCTCGTGACGATGGTCATCGGCCTGCTCGGTGCGAAGCCGTTGGCTCGGGCTTTGCGTCTGCCTAATCCGTGGTTGTGGTCTGGGATCGTCCTATTCGGTACGGTCGGTTCGTTTGCGCTCAACAATTCAATCACTGATGTGTGGGTGATGTATGCTGCGGGAGTTGCGGGGTTTGTGCTGCGAAAAGCGGATGTGCCGCTGGGGCCGTTGGTCTTGGGATTGATCCTTGGTCCGATGATGGAGTCCAATCTGCGTCGCGCGCTGATTCTGAGCCGCGAAGATTGGTTTGCCGCTCTGACCAGCTCGCCTATCGCGATATTCTTCATCGTTGCTGCTCTTTTGAGCATAGGAATTCCTTTGCTCAAAAGAGACTGTCACCCTGATGGATCAAGATGATTAGTAATGTTTGTGTAACCAATGACGCTACGTTGTCTAGGTGACGACTAGCCATTCGTGCATAATAGGCGCATCACGCAGAGGGTTACGTGGCTTGATGGTGCCGTTCCGGGGATGGTTGCAGTTACCGGCCCAAAATCGAAATATCAGCTCCGTAATTGATGTGGAACGGTTGGCCATCAATCACGAGCGCTGGAACTGATACTACTCCGGCATTTTTGGCCTCGCTAAGTAGATTCTTCTGCTCTCCTAGGTGGATAATTTGTATGTCATAGCGTTCGCGATCAAGCGCCCTGACCACTTGATTCTCGGCAGACACGCACACCGGGCATCCGGCATGATAGAATATCGCTGGGATTTTCATAGCATTTACTTTTATTGTTTCTCGTAGTGATATCGGGAAGAGGATTTTTCCCAATACGGCATATTACGTCCTCCTCGTTCGTCACGCAATCGGTTACAAAATGGTTACCACTTGCGGATCGCGGCTAGTTCGGATAGGTAGAGCGCAATGTCGAAGAAGTATCTCAGTGTACGCGAGCGAAGCACTTATCGACGGTTAGAAGATGTAATCGGCTGTAAATGGTCTGCTGGAGTGGTGGCCGCTATAGGCGAAGGGGTGCGTCGTCCCGGAGAGCTAGAGCGCTACATTCCAAGGATCTCCAAAAAAATTCTTAATGAACGATTGCGAAAGCTTGTCGAATTCGAGCTTGTTACGCAGCATGATTTCAACGAATTGAAGCCACACGTTGAGTATAGACTAACCCCAATGGGCGTGAAGCTCACAGCAATCCTTCAAAGGGTGCGCGCGCTCAATGATGAATGTGGCAAAAGAAAGTCCTCGTGACATAGTTGTGTTGTCTTGGGGGGGGACGGCTTTTATTGCTCAGTGATTTAGTCGCCAACCATGGCTGAATTCGTTTACTAATTTTGAGTGTGGACAGAAAACGTTCAGGCACCAGAACAAATGGGGCGGGGACGGCCTCTCGCATTTTGCAGAAACGAATTTTGACTGGTATTGAGTCATCCAAGAGCTTGAGGTAGCCACCGAGTGTTTTTGATTCGGAGACAATTGGTCCTGCATTGAAGTATCCTCTACTCTGTCGGCAGACTCCCACAACTTTAGCGAAGAGAATCAGGTGGAAGCAGTGGATGGGCTGCACTAGTTGAAAATGGCCCCCTTACCATGTCATCTGCATGGCCGGGGGGCAAATATTCAACTGTTGGAGGCAGCTATTCCGGACCTGGTTAGCGTTTGCCGGTTTTTTCGGTTCATTTCCCGGAGCACTTCGCCGACGAAGGCCTTATCTTTGTAGTAAGGTTTCACATCCTTGAGTTGGGAATCGATGCGCGTCTGCACTTCCTGAGGCTGTGCCTCATAAAACGCCTTGGCTTGGGGCAGTTGCTTTTCAACCAGCCGCATGTCGGCTTCATGCCGTTGCATGTCCTTATAGAGGAGCATGTCCCGGGCGCGTTCCGGAGCTTCTGATACGACCCGCGTGTAATAGGTCACATCGTTCTGGTTGGCCTCCTTGTAGGCATCGAGGCGCTTTTGCACCTCCGGGTTGTTTCTGAATTGCAGCGGACGTTCATTGCGATCAGCTGCCTGACTGGATTCTTCGGGTTTGGTTCTGATAGCCATTTTAGTATTGGGTTGGACCGGCCACTTGGGGGTGCGGGCCGGCGATAGGCACCTTGGGCGGAACACCCCGCCAAATTCAGTTGAGAGCAGGGTTGAAGGGTGGTTCGTCGGAGCCGCGCACTATGCGCAGCGCGAGATCGAATTGGGCGCAAATGTCGGCGCTTTCGTAGCGCGACAGAGTGAACGCCATCAGACTCTTCGCTTCGATCCGCGGCTTGGTATCGCCAAACCGTTTGTTCAATTCATCGGCGGCTTGGTAATATTCGGCAGCTACGGGTTCAGGTAATTGGATATTGAGGGTGATCATATTTCGTGGGGTTAGTTTGAGAAATTGCGGCCTGGGGCCCCGAGGGTCGGAACGGCAAGGGCCGCGAGCCGGACGGGAGCTGGAGGCTGGGCGGAAGCGGACGGAAGGCGTGCCGGCGCGCCCGGAACGACCGCCGGGGAGATGGCCGCATCGTTTGACCCGGAAAACACGGCCCCGTCGGCAACGACCGCACGGGGCGGTGTTGGGTTTGGGTAGTCCAAGACGATGGTGATCCCGGCGATTTTCCGATGGAGCCGGGTGCCGCGACTGCGGATCTGCAGCGACTGGATCCGTATTCCCGGGCTGGCACTTAGCTGGCCGATCAGTTCGACAAATTCACGCCAAGAGGGATTTGGATTGGATTCGAGCTGCCAAGATTCGTGGGCGGAATGGTAATTTGGTAACGCCTGCTTTGACCAACCGGTGGGGATGGTCCACGGCCTACGTCCTTTTTGCTTAGTCCCGTGGTCCGATGAAGTGGCCTTGGTCTTTGCATGCAGTAGACGCAACCGGAGTAATTCAGGGTCGGGTGAAGCAGCGTAGAATTCGGGATGCTGACGCAGCAGGATCGCTGCAGCCAGGAGCCCCGTTGTGACCGTGAGGGCCAGCCAATGATAGGCCGATGTTTTCATTGCCACCGTCCTTTCACTTTGAAGGCGGACGCACCGTAGGTCTCTGCCGCGAGGTTCCAGGGTGCTCCTTGTCCTTGCAGCGATTGCTGCCACAGAGCCAAGTTTGCACCTGACGAACCATTGGCGATGCCTCCGTCCAGTTCGAATCCCTGGCGATCGGCTTGTATGGTTGTCAGCACAACCTCCGCCGGAAGGCTCGTGGTTAACCGAGACACGAATTGATCCCAAGGAAGCGGGTCGATGGCATCGGTGCCGACAGTGGCAAGCAGAGTTTGCTTTTCCTGCGCTTGTGCACGGCGGTTCGCCTGCTGGTTCCACCAGTTGATTGCCGGAGTGACCGATAAGCCAAGCGCGATCAGCAGGCAGGCTCCCGAAATCACCGATAAGAGTTTCGGTGCTGTGATCACGGGGACCGGCGGCAACAATTGAGCCGGGTGCTTGGGACCGAGCGGCACCGCCTTGGCCAGCGATCCGGTGAGAGAGAGCACACCGAGGATTTGCCGGTCATCGACCGGAATTTGGGTGATCAGGGATTCGACCAAGGCATCGTCCGTGGAAACAAAGAGCACGAACTCGGTTTCCACGTGGGTGGGGAGATCCGCCAAATGTGAACTGACGGCCTTGAGGATATCCCCGCTATGGCCGGCACGAAATGCCCGGGTGCCTCCTGTGGACTGGCGATACAGGCAGAAACGGTCAGTATGCAGCGCGCAGATAGTCATGGCACCCGAAGGCGACAGGTCCGGCGGAAGTCCGTTGAGCCAGGTGATCATTGGCCAGACCGAGGAAATCGTGAAGCCGTGTTCGCGCAGCCGATGAACTAGTGCGTAAAGCCCCGGCGTAGCCTCGTAATGCAGCAAAGTCCCGAAGCCATCACCCATGGGCAGAATGGGTTCATAGCTCCAGACATGGCCGGGATGAACCATCACGGGATGGTCTTCGGCCAAAGCGCAAGTGAGGGTGGAGCGGTTGCCGTTCGGACATTGCACGGGCACCGAGTCCAAGTCATCGGGCTGATAGATGAGCCGGATGGTTCGATTGGGATCGGACCAAGCTGCGGCGAGTTGATCGGCTGCCTGCGCCGGATGTGAAAACGGAATGGGGAGTGGATGATGAGGCAGCCACCAGCGGTTGCCCCAAAGAAGGACGGTCGTCATATCAAATTTCGGCGAGGTAGACGTAGACGTCGGTGATGCCGTCCACGGGGGCGGCGTAGGCAACCAAACCGACATCGCAGGCGGCGCCCTCGATCGGGGCTAATTGCGGCGCATTCATGGACAGGGCCAGTTCGTAGGCGTCCTTGGCCGGGCAGTTTTTTATCAGGAGGTACGCGATGATCACATCGCCGCTTCGGTCAGTGATGCCATCGAGCCGGAAGTTGGCGCCCTCGGCGGCTGATGGAGCCAATGCCGGGTTGGCCGAGCGTGCCTCCACCCGGGTAATTCCGGACCAATTGCGCTGCGGGGCCGCGTCGGGGGTGATGACAAAAGTGCCGGTACTCTGGTCCCAAGTCATCTCGTTGCCGGTCCCGGTGGGCGTATAAACCTGACTGCCCATGCGCAGGGTCAAAGGCCGTTCCAATTTGCCGATGGCGAGTAGCACCGCGTCCAGTCGGGCGCCGTTGCCTTTGGCGATATCAGTGGCGCCGGTCAACGCCGTGCCGGTAGTCGGAATTCCCGTGCCCTCGGTGCGCGGAATGCTGCCGGTGCCACCGGGCATGGTGATCAAATCGGTCAGGGCGGTCTTCAGCGTACTGACAGTGGTTTTGACTTCCTGAATGCGCGCGTTGCGCAAGGCATCAAAGCCCTTGGGCAGGAGAAGGCCGACCAGCACGGCCACGATGGCGAGAACGAGGACCAGTTCGAGCAACGAATAGCCCCGGTTGGATAAACGGTAGGATGATTTCATGGATGATGGGTTGAGGGTTGGAGGAAAATCAGAGGACGCGGGTAACCTCCTCGAGGGTGGTGAGTCCGGTGCCGGCGGCGGCGAGGCCGTGCTGCCACAACGTGGCGATGCCCTCGCTTTCCCGCAGGGCAGTCAGTTCGCTTTGCGGAGCCTCCGCCGCGATGAGGGGCAGAAACTTTTCCATGGGTATGACCTCATGGATTGCCAGCCGTCCGCGATAGCCTCGACCGGCGCAACCAGGACAGCCCCGTGGTTGGCAAAACTTGGCATCGGGCAGGCCATGTAGGTCAGCCAATCGTGCCAAGTCTCGGTGGGGACGCTTGCATTCCGGACAGAGTCGGCGGACCAGCCGTTGGGCGGCGACCAAGCGGAGGGATGCAGCCAAGAGAAACGCTTCAGTGCCCAGATCCCGGAGACGCGGAATGGCGGCCAAGGCATCGTTGGTATGCAATGTGGAAAGGACCACGTGGCCGGTCAGCGCGGCGCGCACGGCCAGTTGCGCGGTCTCGTTGTCGCGGGTTTCGCCCACCAGCATCACGTCCGGGTTTTGTCGTAACAGCGCCCGGAGGGCGGAGGCGAAGGTCAGGCCGATTTTTTCACGGATCTCGGTTTGGCGAATCCCCGGGAATTCATATTCGACCGGTTCCTCCAGCGTATGGATGACCCGCGATTGATGATCCAACGCCTGCAAGGCCGCATGCAGACTCGTGGTCTTGCCGGAACCGGTGGGGCCGGTCAGCAGGATGAGTCCGGCCGGTCCGGCCAAGGCATGTGCCAGGGCATTGGATTGGATTTGAGAAAATCCAAGATCGGCAAAATCCCGACTGGGCATTTGCTGGTCGAGCAGCCGGATGACCAAGCTTTCCCCGTGTACCGTGGGAACTGTACTCAGACGCAAATGAAACCTGCGCTGCTCGCTGACCCAGACGGCCCGGCCATCCTGCGGCAGACGTTTTTCGGTGATGTCCATACCGCCGAAAATTTTGCCACGCGCGAGCAAGGCATCGCGTTCACTGACTGGCAGGCGCGTATGCTCGCGCATTTCGCCGTCGATCCGGAAACGGATGCAAAGTCCGTCAGTCTTGGGTTCACAGTGAAGATCGCTCGCCTCGGCCTGAACGGCCGCATGGAGAAGCGAGTCCAGGGTGCGACTGGCATCCGCGGTCAGCGCCGGGGTGGGGATGCGCCTGGAAAATAGTTTCAAGTCAGGCATCGGGGATAAGGTTGAGGGTCAGGAAAATCACGAGCTCGGTGCGATGCCGCAGGGTGGCGTGGCTGCGAAACGCGCGACCGACCAAGGGGAGGGCGCCCAACCCCGGGATGGAACGGCTGGTCTTGCCTTCCTCCTCCGAAATCAGCCCGCCGATGACGGCGGTTTCCCCGCTCTTGAGCCGGACAATGGTGGAGGCCTGCTTGACCTCGGTGACGGGCGCGGTCTGTCGTCCGTCCGGACTGGTGGCAATGGACTGCAAGCGCGTGATGGCGGGCAGCACGTCCAAAGTGATGACATCACGGGCATCCACCTGTGGGGTGACCGCGAGGATGGTCCCGATCGTGATGGTCGAGACGCTGAAATTCTCCTGGGTCTGATTGACTGGGGCAGTAGTGCCGCCCTGTTGGAACGTGGTGCTTTGTTGCAGCCGGAAAAAAGGTCGATCCTCACCCACCTTGATAAACGCCGTCTGATTGTTGAGGGCGCGCAAACGCGGCTGGGCCACGGTGGTGACATCGCCCTGTTGCTGGAGGGCTTGGATCAAGGCGGTAACCCGCCCTTGACCCAGATTGGCCTTAAACGTGGCCGGGGCCAGGAGAGTACCGGCCACCCCGTCGGATTGCAGGGACGCCCCGGCGTCCCATGTCAGGGTCCCGGCATTGCCGGCGGCGACTTCCCAATCAATCCCCAGCTTGCGCTCATCATGCAGCGAAACCTCGATGATGCGGGCCTCGATTTCGACCTGCCGGTTGATGCGTCGATTGACCATGGCAATGAAGTCGGCGATGGCCGTCTGGCGAGACCGCGTTGCGACGACCTGGGCCACGCCACTGAACTGATTCAGGACGAGGCTGTCGCCTTCGCCCAGCATGGCGCGCAGTTCACTTTCGAGTCCGCTCCAGAAAGTATTCTGGTTGTTCTGCGAAATCGAAACCTGGGTGGCATCGGGTGCGAGACCAACCGCGTTCCCTTGATTCTGTCCCAACGAATTTCCCTGATTGCTGGCTCCGCCCAACGTGATGGAAGCAGAGCCCGAACCACTGCGGGTCAGTTGCGGATAATCGATCGCATGGAGTTGGGTTTGGCGGAAAGAGACCAGAATTCCATCCGGAGTAACGTTGTAGCTGTAGTCGCCGGGGGTCAGCATGGCGTGCAAGGCGGACCGCAGGGTGCCTTCCTGCAGGTCGACGGTGATGTCACCCACCACATCTTGAGCGATGGACAGATTGACGTCGCAACTGCGCGCCAAGGTGCGCAGGGCAATCGGCAGAGGCACATTGGCCAAGTGCAATTGCGCAACCGGGGTGTCGAGCCAGTCGGGCTTCGTGGCAAACAGGCTCAGGGCGGTGCAAAGGTAGAGCAGTGATTTCATGGTTGGACGGACAGAACGTAGTTGGCCGGATTGGTGTGCTGCCGGTTTTCTAGCAAAGTCCGCGGCGCGACCTGTTGTTGAAGACTCGCCGTCGTCACGATCTGCACGGTCTGGGTGACGGTCGGTGCCGGGAGGTAAAAGCCGTTGCCGGGTTGGGTGGCGGCAATCACGACGGGATCTGGGCCGGCGACATACAACGCGCCGTTGGCGATATAAGCCGGACCACTGAGCACGCCAAAGTTGACCGGGAGTCCGGAAGACGCGGATGCGACCAAGGGCAAGGGGATGGATTCGGTCGGATGACCCGGGTCAGGGAAGTCGATGGTCTGGCTCAGCTTGTCAGCGAAGCTGGCGTAGACGGATTTGGGAGCGTCCATGTACACCGTCGTGGTGCTGGCGGTACCCGCGGCGTTACCACTCCAACTGACGAAGCGATGGGTCGCGTCCGGATAAGCGTTCAGGGTTACCTGGCTGCCATGCGGATAAATTCCGCCGACCGTGACGGATCCACCCGGTTCGGCGGAGGTAGTCAGCGCATACGTCTTGATTGCAAAGTGGGCCTGCACCGAGCGATTGGCCGTCATGACGACAGTGGTCGGATTGCCGCCCGTCGCATCGCCGCTCCAGCCCGCGAAATCGTGTTGGCCATCAGCGAAGGCGGTTACCGTGACGGCAGTGCCGGCCGGATAGACGCCACCGCTGCTGATGCTGCCACCTGGTCCGGCGCCGGTGTTTAAGCTAAACGTAGCGGGGGGCGGATTATTGACTCCGCTAAAAAGCGTCGTGGTATGGACGGTGCTGTTTTCAACGTAGTTGTATTGGCTGTCGTAGCGCCAAAGTCGCAGGGTGTAATTACCGGGGGATAACGCGGGTAATTGCCACTGAGCACTCAGGTCGCCGTCCGCCACGGAGAGCTCCTGGGTCATTCGCTGGAGGACGCTGTGATTGGAACTGATGCTACCGGCGGATGCCTGCAACACGGTGCCGCTCTGCCACAAATGGGCGGTGGCACTGGCAATCAAGTTGCCGCTGTTATTCAGCAATTCGATGCGCCCGGGCTCGCTGGTGATCGGAAAAATATCAGCGGACCATTGGACACTGAAGTTGATGATGGCGGGCTCGGATCCCAAGGTGATGCCTTGGGTGCTAAAATCACTGAATATGATGTCTGCGCGCAGCAGAGTGGTGATACCTAGGAATAGTAAAGGGAGACGTTTCATTGCAGGGTGACAGTGGTGTTTTCGCGAAGATGGAAACGGAGTGACTCGGTGCCGGGAGGAGTGGCGCCGCGGTGGATGCTGACCAGCCGGCCGGCGAGGATCTCCGGGGTTGTATTGGTCCCGCTGCCCGCCGGTGCGGTGTAGGCGGCCGTGACATTATTGTAGGCCAAGAAGGCCTGTTCACTCGGGTGGTTGTTGTTAATTGTGACGCGGTACTTCGGCAGGACGATGCGCCGCACGCAGAGCCGGTGCGTGCGCGTGAGCCCGGCCTGACCGGCCGACCAGGCCGCGAATTCCGCCGCGCTCAGATTTGCCTGCCAAGCGGCGGGAGGCGGGGCACTGAGGTTTTCCCAGTCGTGATCCCAGATGGCGTCGAACCAAGCGTTGTCCGCCACATAAGGCGGGAGCGACAGTTGATCATTCCGTGCCATCAGGCTGAGCAACAGGAAACGCTGTTGTCCGGTTTCAACCGGCCCGGCGATCAGCCAGCGGGGATTCCCCAACGCATTGAAGACGATCTGGGCCAGCGCGGGTTGGAACTCGGCACTCGGTGCGAGACCAGGATGGGGCTTTATGCCTCGCAGGCGGGCGAGCTTGGCAAACCAATCATTGGTTGCGGTCGTAGTCGGACCCGCAGCGACTGAACTGCTGAACACCGTGGGCAAATCATCCGACCCGATGGTGCCCGGCATCGCCGCGATATTCAGATTGGTGAGATCGGTATTCTCAAATGATTCAGTAATCGTGGCGACCAAGGCGTCCAAGGTCCTGAGTTCGGCGGTCCGCTGGTTGGTTTCGACCAACTGCCTTACCGTTGGCGTCAAGGTCGCGGCGAGAATGCCGAGGATAAACAAGACCAGGACGATTTCCAACAAGGAGAACCCCGCTTGTCGCCACCGCCGAAGCCGGACGAACGGGGCATGGTAAGGTTGGCCAAACATCACCATGGTCATCGGGCTTGGATGCCTCCGAGGAGGGAGAACAAGGGGATGAAGAAGGCCAGGGCGATGGCCCCGACCACGGTCGTGAGCAGGGCCAGCAGACAGGGTTCGAGGAGCGCCAACGCGGTGGCGATGCGTTCCTGCGCGCGTTCCTGGGCATAGGTTTCGATGTGGTGCAACGCCGAGCCCAATTGGCCGCTGGTCTCACCGGACTTAAGCACCGGGATGAGGAATCCCGGGAAATCATGCTTGGGCGGCAATGCAGCGTATAATGCATGACCCCGGGCGACCTTCTTTCGCGCGCGATCCAATTGACCGGCCAGCACACGCTGGTTGATCAAGTCGCGGGCGGTGGCGAGGCAATCGAGGAGGGGAACTCCTGCGGAGTGTAGCAACCGGCAATGAGCGGCAAACCGGGCGGTGGCCAGACAGCGGATGGTTTCGCCCCAGACCGGCAGTTTTAATCCGATGAAGTCGCGCCAGTGAGACAACCTTGCGGAATGTGGAACCAGCCAACCCGTGAGGACCATCAGGAATGCCGCCACCGCGAGCTGTGGCCAGTGGGTCACGACCAGGTGACTGGATTGGATGAGCAACCGGGTGATCCCCGGCAGAGGCAAATGCAACGAGGCAAAAATCTCCGCGAACTTGGGGACGACTCCGCCGAGCAGAAATAGGATCAGTCCGGTCGTGGCGACTAGCACGATGAGCGGATAGACCAAGGCCCGCCGCGCAGTCCGCTTGAGCCGGTCCATGCTTGACAGGTGGTCCGCGAGACCGCGCAAGGCTTCCGGCAGTCGGGCGGACGTTTCACCAGCGGCGATCACGGCCGTAAAGTGCGGCGGGAACTGTCGGGAAAAATAACCGCAGGCCTCATGAATGGGCCGGCCCCGGGCGACTTCCTTGGCAATGCGACTAAGCAGGGTGCGCAGCTTTCCCTTGGGGGCGTCTGACGCGAGATTACTCAAGGCGAGGTCGGCGGTCACGCCGGAGCGCAGCTGCAATTCCAGTTGGTGCAGCGCGGAGATAAATTCCCGATGGGGCAGTATGAGTCGCGCCGGTCCCCGCGCCTTGGTTTCCGGCCGGGCTTGAATCAGCCAAAGTGAATTGCGGCGCAGGAGGGTGCGCAATTGGCCAATATCACTGGCGTGAAACGTATCCGTGTGGCGCCGCCCATCCGGATCCAAAAAGGTTGCGGTAAAGGCGGTCATGAAACGGGCAAGAGCAGGCGGATGGGTTGACCGATCGGCAGTCGCAGCAGCCGGTCGGCGTGGCGGAAGACGAGCGAATCCGATTCGACGAATTCCAAGGTGAGTGACTCCAGCCGGTCGCCCGGCTTGAGGGTCCGTCCATTGACGAGAGCACAGGCGACGGCCCCGTGGATGATACCGCCAATTTCCACGACCAGTTCGTTCCGACCGCCATCTGGTTGATCGCGCACCGCGAACGGATTGATTTCGGGATTGGCAGGGTTGGCAGTCCTTAGGTCGAGGGTGCCCGAACTATCCGGCTGAAGAACGACGACGTCCTGCAGGACCGAAGGAATAGGTGCTGATGGAGCGGGTTCAGGATCTGACTCGGGTGGTGCCGCGATTACTTCAGCGGGGACGGGCAAGGGAGTCGCTGTGCGAGTAATGAGGGTCTCGGTGGTCTCCGCAGCGGTGTCGTCCAAGTTCCACGGTGCGGGTGATTCCAATCGATGGATGACATGGGCGGCATGACGAATATCGGGATCGTGAGGATCCACGTAGGCACCCAGCGTGTATCGACGGATAACCGCGGGAATCTGCACTCCGTGAACCGGAGGAACCGAAACTTCTGGCGGAGGAGCCGGGGGTGCGGGTGGTGCATGGCAGCCCGCCAAGAGGACAAGCATGAAACAGCAGGATCTCATTGGGTGACGTGAGTGGAGGTTGCGGGCAGCGCGAGGGCATCCCGGACATAGAGATAAAACGGAGTGCCCCCACGGACCCGGAGGTAGATGCCATCCTGAGCCACCGCCTCGCGGACTTGCTCGGCGTAGTCGCGCAAGACGGCACTGGTGCCGGCGAGCGAGGCATTGCGCGCGGAACTGATCGGGGAAACGGTTTCGCCCAGTGGCCCGCTGGTGGTCCGAGTTTCTTGCAGGGCGGCGGTTGCCGTGCTCAGGAAAGTGGCGGCAAACAGTCGGGCGGCCTTGTGGGTGCTGGAGCGCAGGGCCTGGCCGCCAAGTCCCAACGTGCCGGGATCCGTTTCGCGGGCCAGCAAGAGTCCGTTCAAGGCCAGCGTGGGTTGATTTTCCCGGATGAGTTGCCAGCGGCCTTGGGCGGTGAGTCGTTCGCGTTGACGATCCAAGGCTATCTGTCCGTGGAGTTCTGCCCCGGCCGGAATCAGCACTTTGCCCTGATACCAAACATCCTCGGTCACGAGCCCGATCAGCGGCGCATCCAGTTGACTTGACTCCAGCGGGAAAACGGTTTCGGCGGGAATCAATCGTCCAGGTGGCGCGATGACTTCCGCAGCGGGTGTTTTCACCCACAGTGACTTTTGCAAAGTCAGGGGCAGGGTGGGTGGCTGTGAAAATTCCGGAGTCTCCCGTGCAGGGATGGGTTTGGGCAGGTCCAGTGGTTTTAATGACCGCTGAAATACCTTGGGCAGCAAGGGGACGCTCGCCGGTGCGGTGCGGGTGGGCTGAGGTGGTTTCGGAGCATGCCGTTGCCATGCCACCAAACCAACGAGTCCGGCGGCCAGTGCCCCGACCAGGCAAAGCTGGCCGGTGGCGGTTTTGAAAAATTCCAGTGCGCGGTTCATTCGTTACAAAGGATCCGTACCCGGAAGTTGTTTTTGAGGGAGAGGCGTGCCGGTGTGCCGTCCGCTTGACTGGTGACTGCAAGCCATAGCGTAACTTGAAACCCCGCGGGGATGGTTCCGGATGCGTCGGTGATCGCGACTGGGTAACGGATATCAGCGACCTGCACGGCCAACTTGGCCGGATCATAAGATCGAGCTTCAGCCAAGGGATTCTCGAGCCGGACTTTTAGCACGAGGGCATCGGGTTCGAAGTAATGAAAGGCCTCCGTTACGGTGACCCGCAGTCCGGCTTCGTCCGATGCGGTATCGGGACGACGATGTTCCACGCCCTGCATCAGGGCCGGATAGTGGGTGCTGAGTTCGTGCGCGTGTTTGGTGCGGTCGAGTAGCGACAGCAGTTGCTCGGCGCGGGAGTTGGCCTGATTGGGTGGACGCTCTGACGGCGGATAAAACGTCAGGGTGCGGTCCGGCTCGGTCCCGACGCTGAAGGCGAGGGCATAGGCATGGCCCGCATAGAGGACATTGATGGCGCCTGTGGCATTTTCCCGCAGGGCCCGCAAGGTGAAGTAGGGAGTGCCGGTTTCGTGGGAAATCAGGATGCCGGGATTATCCTCCGGACGAGTGGAGACGCCGGCTCCGTCCAACGCCTCGATGGGACCGGGAAACAAAACCGTGGTCGGGGCCGACAAACTGACAGTGAGCGCGTAGACCCGCCGGTCATCCAGCGGGTAGCGCTTGATGGGCGCGGCGCACACGCCAGTGGCGCAGCCGATGAGTGCAATCAGTAGGCTAATTCGTATTGCCATACGGCGAGGGGGAAACGGCCATTGGCGGCCAGGTTGGGGTTGCGCGCGAAGGTGAACGTCGCGGTGAAGGTCGGTGCCTCGGTAAAGGTCTTTGCGCCGAGCAAGCCCGTGCGCAGCAGCTGCCCTTCGGCTTGCACGATCACGGTCTCCTCCCGGGTTTCCAGCACCGTGAGTTTGCGGACTTCCGCTTTTTGATGGAGTTGCTTTTTACCGAATTCCTCCGCCCGGGCCGCCCAGTCATGGCGGGCCTGTTGCAAGGCCTCTGGCAGGAATAGTTTTTCCAAAAGCTCCGGCTGATCGAACCCGGCCGGGTTGAGTTGCAGCAAGGCAAGACAGGCCAATAGTGCGTGTTGTTCGTGCAGCCGGTCCGCTTCCTCAAATTGCAGGAGAGGACTGACGTGAAACGTATTGCCGGCATCCATGACCACCACGCGTTCACGCGAGCGGTAGGCCCGCACCAGCAGGTAGGGTTGCAGTGCGCAAAGGGTCACGGCGCCTGCGGCCACCAGAAACCAAGTTCGGGCCGCCATGGACGGATTTATAAAGAGGGCGAGGGGATTCCAATCACCCTGACGGCCAGGTTGAGCCAAACGACCTGGCGGTGCGGATGTTTCACGAAGGGAAGCGGTCATCGGTCAGATCGTGGTTTGCGGGTTGGGGAGGCAGTTGCCACCTCCGCCCGGACGCCGGTCACCCGGAGAATTTACCGGCAGATTGATGGGAGGCGGTGGGGGCGGAGGATTCCGTCCGCCCGATCCTTTAGTCCCGGTGCGGGCTCTCGAAAGGACGGCGGGCAAGGCGGCTATTCCGGCGGTCTTGATGGATTTGATCATCCACGCGATCTGCTGCACGGCGTAGAGTTGTTGGAGACCCGAGGTTCCGCCGGAGGTCATGGGCGCGCCTGAACAGATCAGGGCCTGCATCAGAAAGGGAGTGCCGAGGGTGCCCAGGATGAGCCAGAGGGCTCCGAGCAATCCACCGAGCAGGCTTGCATACGAGGCGGCAGTGATATCGCCCGGGGCGATGCCATAGGCCATAGCGAGGTTCTGCTGATACGCGGAAAGCAGGTGATACGCCACCAGTTCGGTCACGGCGAAACCGAGGGGCCAACTCAGCACGGCCAAGGTCTGTTGAATATACCGCGATCCGGTCGCGGCCAGCGACGGGATGAGCAGCAGGCCCATGGCTATCGGCAAAAACAGATAGCAAAGCAGTTTTAGGATATACTGCAGCAGCAGGAAGGGCAGCTGCAGCAGGCTGGCGACCAACACGACTAGCTTGGCGATCGCCCACAAGGTGGCGCGGTAAAGCGATTCACCAATCTGAGTGATGCTGAAGTCCGCCGGACTGTCGGTCACGCTGTCGCGCAACAAGGTTGCCGCGCGCATGGGATGGTCCGTGTAACCGCTGTGCACGGTATTCGCGATTTGCAGAAACAGTCGTTCCACCCAGCCAAACCAATGCGGGAGGGTGGCGATCAATCCGATGACCAGAATGCAACGCACAAACGGACGGGCCAGACTCTCCAGATCGGCCCGGGCCCGGTGCACGTGCAGCATCAGTCCGGCAACCCCGACAAAGAATACGATGAAGCGCAGGCTGTTGCTCAGTTCGAGAATAGTGTCGCGCAGGCCTGGGGCAAAGTTGTCCATCAGTTGCGTCCCTCCTCGGGCTTTTGCCGCGCGGCGTCGCTGCGCAGCGTTTCGACCATGCGGCGATCCGCGGGGTCAGCCTGGCTGTAGTCCGCCTCAAGATCCAAGGTGATGGCTCCCTGCCATTGGTTCACGGCCTGATCGGTCTGTCGGGTATCCACTGCCGGAGCAGCAGGCTTCTGCCGCCGGACAAGATATCCGCAGAGCGCGAGGCCAAGGATCAGGATGAGCAGTAGCATCTTCATGGCCGGCTGTAGTGGTCGGCGCCGAGTTGCACGCTCTGTTGCCAGGCATTCACGAGCGCCTGACTTTGCTGTTCCTCGGCGATTTGTTTCTCCAAGCGGTCCGTCTGTTCCTTGGCCCGCTGGTTTTCGTTTTCGATCTGTTGCATCCGGAGCGCCTCGGTCTGGTCGCGCCGCGCATTCACCAGGTGATAGAGCTGGCCGTTGATCGCGTTCGCGTTGACCGCGAGCTTGTCAACCTCGGCCTGGGTCCCGGCGGATTTCAGTCGGTCCAAGATGCCCGCGAGATCGGTTTGCAGTTCCGCCTGTTGACGCAGCGTTGTGTCGTAAATCTCCGCCGCCTGTTCCGCCTGCCTTTCCACGGCGGCATAGCGCCGGTAAGGAGTCGTTTGACGCTCGAAGGACTGTCCCAGCACGGTGTGGTCGTCCAACTTTGGATAAATTCCTTCGGCTGAGCGCTGCAGCGAAGAGACGCTATTCGCCAGTTTGCGGATCTCGCGGAGGGTCTCGCCGTATTCACGGGCCAATTGCTCGGGACCCAGACGGTCGAGAATCAACTGGCCCCCGGCCAAGGTGGGATTGCCCAAGACTTCACGGATGCGGCGCTGTTCGGCCAGCTGCTCCTCCAGTTGCCGGATTTGATTTTGCAACGCGGTCAATTGCTCGCCCCATTTTTTGAGGACCTCCAGATGGTTCGCGGCTTGGGCCGACTGAATCCCCAGATTTACCGAGGTATTGACCGGATCATTGACGATCCATTGGGCCCGGAGTCCGGCCGTGGTGATACAAATGAGCAGGATGTAGGAAAAATACTTCATGGGTTGAGGGGAGCGGGGATGCTTTGGAGGTAAGGGGTTCGGATGACGCCTTCCTCGATCCGCTCAGGTACTGGGATGAGGAGAGTGTCCGGTGCGATGAGATGGGGCCGGGGCCGGTGAGCTTCCTGTTGGGCGTGATAGCGGGCCTCGGCAGCGGCTTCGCGTAACAGCACCGCCGGGTCCGGCGGTGATTGCACGGTGCAGCCCGTCAGTGCGATCGGGAGCACCCAATTAAGCGGAGATTTCGGCATGGGATGGCTCTAGGTTGGGTTCGAAGTGTAACAGGCTCCCGCACTGCGGGGGCTGCGACGTGGGCGTGAACAAACAGAAGGCGGAATGCCGTTGTCCGGCGGACAGCTGCTCCGGCAGCGGATAGCGCTGGATGGCTTCCAACGCATTTTCCGGCAGGCCCAGATCAACGGAGAGGTCCGCGAGATCGTTGCGGTCGGACTGCCGCATCAGGAAAAATTGCTTGGCGTTGCCGATCACCGCCGGGCGGATGCTCGAGTCCTTGAAGCGGGCATACTGTTGCACGATGCTGACCGCCCAGCAGTTGAACTTGCGCAACTGGGCATAGCTTTCTGCGACGAGCTTTTCCCCGCCGGGTATGTCCATGAACCGCGCGACTTCTTCAAAGACGATGCGCTTACGTTGCGCCCGCGGCAGGCTCAGGATGTGTTGACGCGCGAACCCGGCGATCAACAGGCCGATAGCGGCTTTGAGTTCCACCGCCGGCTCTGGCACATAGCCGAGTTCAAAATGTGCCACCGACCGCTGCAGCGAAACATTGGTGATGCCGTCGAAGAGTTGTCCATAGGCTCCCTCCCGGCCCCAAGCCCGCAGCAAGGTCGCCAAGCGGTCGATTTCGGCCTTCGGGTGTTCCGGCAAGCGGGCATGGGCCAGCAGATCCACCAAGGCGCCATGGGTGGGATGATCTTCCGGTTTAAACAGTGCGCAGGCCGTCTGGCTGACCAAGTGCTCGGTGGCTGGATTTTGGCCGAACGTGGTCAGGTCCTGTTCGGTCAATGAGTCCCATAAGGACTGCGCTTGATCATCCCCACCGACTCGTCGGTCGCGGAATTCGGCAAAGGCCTCCAGTGGAGTGGTGCCCAACGGCATGGACTGGCGCCACTGGTGTGCGGCGCAGGCCAGTTTTGCCGCATCCGTCGCCGCGGCGGGTTCCCGTCGTGCCCAGTCGCTGTAAGCATCCCGATAGAGTTGATGCAGATACTGGGTCAGCTGGGCGCTGCGCAGGGCCAGCTGTTCCCGCGAATCCGGGATCCCGATCATGCGCGATAGCAGCGCCACGGCGCTGGCCAGATGCAGCTGGGTCAGCGGGAGACCCTGGGTATCGAGGTAGTTGAGCGTCAGGCTGGAATCCGGATGCACAATGATCGGGGTTTCCTGCAGCGCCTCGGTGAACCGCTTGTAGGACAATCCCTCTTCAATCAGGACCGTGTAGTCGAAATTGGACGCAGTCTGTAGCAGCAGGTCGTGCATCATCGCCGACTTGCCCGCGCCGGTCATTCCAAACAGCACGGCGTGCTGGGGGGAATTATTTCGCGTGGTGGTCAAACCGACCAGGTTGCGGTGACTGCCGTCGTAGATCGCCTCGGCTTCCGCCAGTGCCCCGGTAAAGGTCGCGGAGAACGGCAGGATGTCCGCGAGAAAATTGTCCTCGGCGTAACGTTGCCGGTGGCGGTAGGAGGAATGGGTCCATCCCGGCCAGGATGAGAAAAAAAGTTTTTTCGCTGTGGTGGGAACGGAGCACTCAAAGTATTGGGCTCCATCCATCGCGTGGATCGCGGCCTGCATTGCCGCCACTTTTTCTTGGAGAGCATCCTTGGTTCGCGCCCACAGCCGGATGAGGTAGGTGACTTCAAAAGGCCGGACAAAGCCGCCGGCGAGGTTCTCGATCTTGCGCTCCTTCTTGCACATGGCGACCGCCAGTGAATGCCGCCGTTGGTCGGCGTATTCGCCTTGAAGCCGTTCAATGGCTTTTTCTTCCCGGTTGATTTCGCCGCGCGTTCCCGCCGGGGTGAGGTTCACCGTGATGCGGTAGTCTAGGAAGGGGAGCCCCGTCAGGTGGGTGACGATGCCCGGTCGGGTGCACTGCGGCCAGCGGTCCAAGGTCAGGATGGCATGATAGTGTCCATCCAGATGAAAGCCGCCATCGAGCTGACCGATCCCTTCACCCAGCCAGCATTGCTCCTGCAGGGTGAGGGCTGGATCCAATGCCGGCCCGGTCTGCCGGTTCCATTCCCGCAAAGAGGGGTTCAGGAAATCCCGCACATACCGGCAATGCTCCTGATCATCCATCGGTTGAACCGTGGCCTCACCCTGAAAGATCGTGCGCAGAGTCTGTGCGAATTCTTCGAACTGCGCCTCCAGTTCCCCGAACAAGGCTTCGAAATGTTCTCTTAGGCCCGCCTTGCCCTGCAGGTTGCCGGAATACCGGCTGATTTCGACCGAGAGGAACAAGGCCAGTCGCTCCCGTCGCAATTGCCTGGCTTCCATCCTCGACCAGTAGCGGGCGAATCGTTCCTCGCGCACCTTGTGCACAATGGGATTGCGGACCGACGTGGTGGCGGCCTCGTAGGCGAGTAGCTCCTGACGATAATCGGCATCACAGGACCACTGCAGTTGCAGGCGACGACCGGTTCCCACCAAAGAGAGCAGGGTGCGCACTTGATCCTGAAAGGCATTGAGCCGGTCAAAACTGGCCCCACGGACATCCGGGGGCACTATCCAGAAACCCTTGGCGGCAATCCCGCCCTTTTCAGGAAATCCATAGAGTATCAGGTCATGGCTGAATACCCCGTTGGGTGCGCGGTCATGGGGCTTCATTGAAGGTAGCCCTCCTGGTCCGTGCCATGCCTGCTAAAATGTCCCCTGCTGAAGAGGTATTCCAAAAAGTCCCGGTCGTAGCCGGCCGGTTTGCCCTGTCTGAGTCCCAGAATCCAAGCCAGTGCGATCAGCAGGGGCAGGGTGGCCATGATTCCCGCCAGACTGTAATGCAGCCCGCAAACCAAGTTCAGGAATGCGAATCCGGCCAGACTGCCCAGCAGGCTGAGTAAAACCGGCAGATACAGGTTGCCGTCCAGACCAAATACGCGGCCCGTAGAGTCATCCGCCGCATTCGTTTCAGTTTGCCGTAGCTCCGTCATGCCTAGAACCGCGGGGTGATGATCGCATCTTCCAGACCGAAGATGCTGAACAGGGCGCCCATGATGGTGGCGGCCGCTGCGATGATGATCCCGGCGACAATACCGGCTTTGCCATCGGGGTCGCCCTTGCTGATGGCGTTGGCACCCGACCAGATTTTGATGACGCCCCAGAAGAACCCGAACATGAACAGCACCGCGAGGGCCAAACCGAAGCCGTCCTTCAGTTGTTGGATCTGTGCGAGCGGCGCATTAAGGGCGTTTTTCATATACCCATAAACCCATAGGAAAAGTTGCACTTGTCAAACTAAAACGTATGGGTTTATGGAAATAGCATGCCCACCACCAAGTCTGACCCCGTCAAAGTAAGTTTCTCATTCTATCCCCAGGATGTGGAAACCCTGACGATGCAGACGGTGGGTTTGCGCCGGCTGGGAGCCGCCGTCCGCCGGGGCACCGTGCTCCGGGCCTTGATCGAAATTACCTCAGAAACCGAGATGTTCGCGGCGGCGGTGTTGTTGCACCGTGATTACCAATCCAAGGAGGGGCCACGGGAATCAGACTATGTCGCCGATTTTCCCACGGTGGATCTGCCGTCCCAGTTGGTTAAGAAACTGGATGCGGTCGTGACAGAACTGGCGGCCAAGGATATCTCGGCGAATCGAGCCTATGTTGTCCGGGCAATCCTGCGGTCAGCCCCAGCACCCAAGGAGTGGGTGAAGACTGTAGAAAAGTTTCTGCGGGATAACCCCCGTAGACCCCGGACGATCAAGCCCAAGCGGTCGGCTAAGTGATGGAGGCTGGTCGCCTAGAGCGGTTGCGCTCACTGGAATCCCATCTTCAGAAGCATTTGCTGGGTCAGGATCAGGTTTTAAGAAGAGCAGCGGCAATATTTGCGCGGGGTGAATTAGGACTGACCCGGAATAATGGTCCGCGGGGTACCTTTCTGGCGGTGGGACCCACCGGCACTGGCAAAACCGAGTTAGTGCTCTTGGCGGCGGATTATCTGTTCGGTCCGGGCAGGGTTCGGCGTTTTGATCTGTCGGAATTTCAGCGGGAGGATGCAGTCGAAAGACTGCTGGGTGCGGATAGTAGTGAAGGGGGGGCGTTTGGTCGTATGGCCGTAGGGGATGGTCCCTGCGTATGGTTGTTCGACGAACTAGAGAAGGCGCACCCCAAGGTCTTTGATCTCTTTATACAGATATTGGAACCGGGGAGACTGACGTTGGCCAATGGCCAGGAGTTATTATTTGATAATCATTATGTGGTCTTCACTTCGAATATTGGTGCTCCTGAAGCCATGCGCATGGCGCATTCCAATCCGATCAGTATAGAGCGTGCCGTATTGCGACGAGTGGGGGAGGTCCTCCGTCCCGAACTCCTGGCGCGAATTCCGGAACAGCTGGCTTTCAACCGGCTGGATTCCTCGGTGCAGCGGGCCATTGCCGAGCTGCATCTCAATCGAGAGGTCTCCCGTCTAGGGGCAGCAGGGCATGCCTTGACCATCGGCGAGGGGGTAATGGAGTTTCTTTTGCGTAGGGGATTTCATCCCCAGCTCGGCGCGCGTCCGCTGCGACAAACCATAGAGCGTTGTCTGCAAGATGCCGTGGTGCGAAGACTATTATCCCATGGGATTGGTAGTGGTCATATTACAGCAGATATTAGTAATATGAGGTTAGACTTGTCATAGATGTTTATATGTGGCATATATACCATCTGTAATAGCGTAACACTATAAAATTATGACATCACAAAAAGTAAAAGCACTCGAGGCCGCACGCGCCAAAATCGCCCAACTGGAAGAAGCCGTTGAAAAGGAGCGCGCCAAGGAACTGGCTTCCTTGCCTGCCAAATTTGGCTTCAGCAGTGCCACCGAATTCATCGCGGCCGTGAAAGCGGCTGCCGGTGGACGTTCAGGCAGCAAGACCAAGTCCGGCAAGCGTCGTCAGCGTGCGGTCATTGACGATAAGGTCAAGGCCACCGTGAAGAAGCTGACTGAAGAAGGTAAGACCGGTGCCGAGATCGCTGAGGCGGCTGGGATTTCCGTGCCCAGTGTTCAGAACATCAAAAAGGAGCTCGGGCTGGTTAGGTCCAAAGGGAAGAAGAAATAATTTTAGCAATCTTCACAAAAAGGGGAGCCTGATCACGGCTCCCCTTTTTTTGTGGGCAGAAATCCAGCTCTTTCGGAAACTGCAGAAGCGGGCTCCTATTTGATTTGAGCCAAATCCAAGTTTATCCCGGTTGCTCCAAGTTTGCCGGAGGTTGGAACTAATTGTCTGGGGCACTCAACGTTGTCTGCAATTGTGCACCCAATGCACATTTTGTGCATAAAAGTGAACTGAGTTAACACTGTTTTCTGTGTTTTCTCTGGAAATACGGGAATCCCATATATGGGATGTAATGTAATGTATTGCGTGTATGACACGTACTACAAATTGCTACTGATGCTACCGAGTGTTACCCGGTGGTAATTTGTGTGAGGACCTGTGATTTCTTGTTAAGAATTGTTAAGGATTCTTAAGATCCTTATGGTTCCTTTGGTTTTATGGAGCCTATAGGCCTTAGCAGATTTAGAAGTCTTAGAACCTTTAGGAATTCTAGAGTTTCTAGAGGTAAATCTAGGGATTTCCGGGTTTTTCCATGCATTCTATGGAGGTTCAATTTGTGCACTTTGTGCACAAAATGCACAATATGCAGAAACTGCATAATTGCGGCATGCGCATATGTTTTCATTCGTTGCAATAGTTGCGATGCTAGCCATGCAAGCTTAGCTCACAGGAACTCGCAAAAATTGCGATGGTATCGCAAAAAGCGGCATGAAAGTCTGTGCTCCCTTAAGGAAGAAATCTTATATTAGCGGATATCACGTTTATTTCCGATGAATTGAGCATTATATCAAAGACTGAGATGCATTTTGAGGTTACGCTTGGAGTCTTAACTTCGAAATCGGGTGCCCCAACCGCCGATTGGAATTTCAAAAATGGCTCGTTCTCGTCAAAAATCTTCCCAAGCACAATTAGGTGAATGTCATAATATCTGGCGTTGCCCCACAGTCACCAATCTTACGCAGCGCGACCTAGTCGAAGGCCCTGGGTTGCGAATGTTCTTTGGAAGTCTTCGCCCTAAATCGACGTCATTCCATAAGCATGATGCAACTCAGCTACTACTCCTAACGGATTCCACGAAATGTGATGTTTCGTGGAAAGCGAAAAGAGGGATAGCTATCAGCCAAGAGGTCACAAGGTCCGAAATACTGGTTATCCCAAGCGGGATAGTTCATTCGGAGGATTGGGATACCGCATCGGACGTCTTATTTTTGTACCTCGGAGATGATTGGCTGAGAAGTATGCGTCCTGAGGCACTATCCGAACCTGCTATTCTCAAAATGGATGAGCTACTGGCCTGTGATTCGTTGATTGGTAGCTTGCTCGCTACGATCAAATCGCAAGATCACACCTCGCCGCTATTCTGGAAATCACAGATGGGAGCTTTAGGCCATTGTTTTGCAGCACGTGTAATCAACAGTCTCGTTTTAATGGAGCGAAACTCCGGTGACGTAAGCTGCAAACTTAGCAATGAGAGAATGAGGAAGGTTGCTGCTTACTTGAAATCTTGTCCCGGAAGTTCTGTAGGAGTATTAGGGATGGCAACTGCCGCTGGGCTCAGTCCGGGTCATTTTGGAAAGTTGTTTAAAGCTACTTTTCGTAAGACACCTGAGAGGTACATTCTAGACCTTCGGCTATTCAAAGCAAAGGACATGATTTGTACCGGCGACTACAACATAAGTGAAGTAGCGCAGATGAATGGGTTTTGTGATCAGAGCCATCTTGCGAAGCAATTTCGCCGACTTTTTCATGTAACACCTCAATCATTGCTTCCAAATAGGAAGAAATAGTCAGGTTACTCAAAAATAACGTATATTTCCAATACGGAGGTAGTTAGGGAGGTGTAAACTGGCAGTGTAGTTAGTGCGGTCGTCGTGAAGGACAGGCACCAGGTTCAACCTTAACCCCTCAAAACATGCCCACTCCCACTTCATTGGTTAATCTCCAATTAACGCTACCATACCGTGATTACAGTGCTTACACCAAGGGTGTGAAGTTGCTGTCACCCGTAATGGGCAAACAGACACCCAAGGCTCTGGATCTAATTGTGCACACTCTGTGTGGGCGAGATGGCAAAGGACTGGCTGAGGATTATTTGGAGTCGATTCAATGGCCGTTCGAATCGATCAATCGCGGCAAGACCCGCATTGGGCGAGGGCTGGCGGTATCCCGCGCAAAGCGGGTGCAAACCTAAGCATCAAGCGATTGCTCATTAGCCCGCGTGAATTTCGTGTAGGCAAGGGCGCATCTCTGGGGTTTGCCGGTGAATCGCGGGTGGCGGATCAAGGCCGTGCCGTCAGCCATGGATTGCAAGTCGGTCGGCTTGAACCACGGCTCCTCTTTCCATTGCCAGCTGCTGGAACTCTTTCCGCCGCTGAAGCCACCGCTGTATTTGCGGATTTCCCGTCCGCCCATTTTATCCGCGATAATCTTGGCGCCTTTCTCATCGGCCGCCCGGAAATGGATTTGAGTCCGCAAGTTTGCCATAAACACATCCGCTTTCCGCTCTGTCTCAAACGACGCGTAAAACGAGAGTGGAGTCTGGGTAGCTGAGATCAGACACACGCCGGCTTCGCGTAATTCATCCACCGTGGTGTGATCCGCAAACCCATCTTCCGAAACCAAGGTGGTCTTTTGCCCCTCATCCAGCACCAGCACAATGAGGTTCTTTCGCTGCAATTCGGTCGGATCCAAATCGAACCGCCGGAAGGCGTGCAGGAAGAAAATCTGCTTGGCCAGCAGGTTGAGATACCGCCGCTCCACCTGGTAAGTTTGGGGGATCGACAGGCAAATTAGCCGACCTTGATCGACCTCGCTCAGGGTGAAATTTGGCACCACGGCGCAGAATACCTCGGCGATATCGGGTGGGGTGTAGGGCCTGAGAAAATTGGCGACGGTGTAGACGGTACCGCTCCGTTGCTCCGGGGGCTGGGCGGCAAAGTCCCGAAAGTATTGTAATTCGACCTGCGCGGCCGGGCCTGTCTTTTCGGCCAGCCGTGAGAGCACCAACTGCATGTCCGTCGAAATACAAATCATGTTGTGGACGTTATCCAGAGTGACCGACAAATCGGCCGCCTCCAGTGCCTGCATGGCGTGGGTAATGACGTCCCGAGCGGTTTCCTTAAAAAAAGTCTGCCCGCCGCGCTGCCCAGCTGCAGTGGCCGTATCCACGATCATCTTGGCATAGGTACTCCAAGGGATATCCGGCATGCTCAAAAGGTTTATTCTCAAAGGAGCCTGCCATTGCTCTTTGGGAATATGGGGCGGACGAACCCGGATCAGTCTTAGGCTCGCTTCCTGACCCAGACTTTTGGCCATTTTGCTCAACGGTTTCCACAGCACGCCCTTGGAATCGACGGCCAGGACCCCGGTTTCTGGCAGAGTATTTCTGAGGCCATGCACGATCGGTACCACCGCTCGTGCGGTTTTCCCGGTCCCTGTGGCCCCGGTTATCAGGAAATGGCAGCATGCCTCATCACGGGTCCATTTTAGTCCCCACAATTCTAACACATGGCGCTTGGTCTGCTCAGTATGCTGGCTGAGCAGCTGAAACAGGATCCAGCCACCGAGTCCCATGGCCCCTAACATTAAACCGAAAGACCCATAGCCGTGAGCCAACTGCTTGCTGGCGTATGCCAATAGCAGACATGACAGGATGCCCAAAGGCTTCATATCACCAGCAGGACTACGCCGATTGCTCCCAAGGCGATACCAGAGAAGAAAATTGCCAGCAGGTGACGCTGTCGCGTGACCTGAAACAGCTCGGTTACTGGTTTAAGCGAAGTTCCCAGTGATTCTAACCGGGTGACGGCGGCGTCCACGGGTGCCCGGACTTGGGCCTCAAGTTCCTTCGCAAGTTTGGCCGGCCGCTCCACGAGTTCATTTTGCAATTGTTCGAGTCCCGTGTTGACGCCGGCAATGGCGTCGGCCGCCTCGGCCAGGAGTTCTATCCGGGCATCCAAAGCGGTTTTCATTTCCAGGATCAGGGCCTGCCAAGTGTCCTCGGAGGCCTTTATCCGCTGCCAATGCCAGGCAATCAGCAGGTATACCGGGTCGTCGGGCTGTAACTGATAATGGGAAGCTATCCACTGCAGGTCGGGCGGCAGGCTGTCGGTTCCGAGCAGATCCTCCGGTTTCATCCGACAAGCAAATCTCCCGCCTTCGCGAATTCCTCCGCCATCTTGGCGTGAAACCGCACACAGCGCGATCGATCCAATACATGCAGATGCTCGGATGTTCTCCCCCGGCCAACCGTCAGATTGGCCTGTTGCAGCCGGTTGCGGGTGATTTCAGTGAGGCAGGGGACTTCTACCTCGGCAGCTCCCAGCTCAAGTAGCCGCCGGCGTGAGTTGCTCTGGGAAAACAAGGGGAGGGTATCGCCGTCCCTCAGGTTACAGGCAATCAGCCATCTAACCCTGCCTTCATAGCGCTCAAGGAGGTCTGCGATCTGAGAGTTGGCGTCCTTGTCGTCCGTCCCGATCAGGACAAAGACCAAAGTACAGTCCAACTCATGGGATAGTTCCGGCAGCCTGGTTTCGTCCAAATACGAGAGTACCTTGCTCCCACCGGTCGCCCGGTTGTCGATCAGGACCGTATCCACGGTTTCCAGAGCATGGACCACTCGGTCCAGTACCCCCAGTTTGTCTATATCGACGTCGGTATCGATAAACTCGGCCTCCGGGATGAACCGGTTAAAGGTCGAATTTGCATGGTCCAAGTCAAAGGCCTGCAAGGGCACCTCCTGGTCCGAAAGATAGTCGTGGAGCAAGGTGGCGATGAAGCTTTTGCCGATCCCGCCCTTGTCCTGCGGAAAGAGGATGATTCGTTTCATGGCCTAATAGTCATCGCGGGCTATTTTTGGCCCCTTCTGGCCCTTGCCGCTCAGGGACGGTCCCGCCGCGGAAACCCCAAAAGTTGGAGCGGCGGGTGCCGGAGGAGTAGGTTTGTCGCCCCGGGCGAGTTTCTGCCGGGTTCGCTCGATTTCGGCCTTGGTGAAGTGACGACGGCAGAACACGCCTACAGCCGCTGTGGAGACCTTCAGACCATGACCGGTGAGCCGAGCAGCAATCTGCTCATAACTCATGAACTTGGCTCTTTGGAGTAAGAGGACGTCCCGATACGGGGCCAACAGACCCCGCATGTGGGCGGTGGGATCGTACTTTTTTACGTCATCCAACAAGCGACCATGCAGTTCGTTCATGCACCTATCATCTGACTTTAAGTCTTAGATGTAAAATAAAATCCTATGGGTTAATAAATATACCGATATCGTAGTGGTGGGGCAGTAGTGGAGTAGTGGTGGCGAAGTAGTGGCCGGCCTAACTTTTGTTAGGGGTGGCGTGTTCACTCTGGGATAAGTGAAGATTGAAGGCGGATGCGTGCTCTTGTCTGGTGGTTCGGCGACTAAATCCAACATTCCAAGACTTTAGATTGCGTGTTTCTTTAAGGCTAAACCTATGGTTTTAACTGGAAAAACCTATGGGTTTATGTTGATGTCAGAGCATGGTGCGTTTCGATAAACCGTGTTCTCAGATGAGGGGTGCCGTGGAGTATTTCCGTGAGCACCTTAGGGTAGGAGATTACCTGACCGAGGAGGGGCGTGCGGAATTGGTATGGCACGGCTCCGGCACCGTGCGCTTGGGTTTGTCCGGCCCATGCCGGATGGAGGATTTTAAACGGCTTTGTCAGGGAATGCATCCGGTCACTGGCGAGTCTTTGATGGTCCGCGATAAAGGCGCCCGGCGGCGGGTATGTTTCTTCGGCCAGATTTCTCCGCCCAAGGATGTTTCGCTACTCCACTTGGTCGGCGGGGATAGCCGAATTGGTGATTGGTGGCAGGAAGCCGTGAATGAAACCTTGGCAGAAATCGAAGCCGCGACGGCTACGCGGGTCCGCCAAGGACGGCAATGTGAAGATCGGTTCACGCAGTCCATGGTGGCGGCCGTGGTGACTCATGACGCCAGCCGGGCGCTGGATCCCCAACTACACACGCATGTGTGCATCATGAACGTGACCTATGATCCGAAGGAGCATCGCTGGAAAAGTGTCCAGCCTTCGGCGTATTTTCGCCGTCAGGGGTATTTTCGGGAAGTGTGCTACAACCGTTTGGCTGCCCGGATGCTGGAGGCGGGCTACGAGTTGGAGATAACCCGGGGCTTCGGATTCCGGGTCAAGGGCATGCCGGAGCAGTTAAGGGAGCGTTTCAGTAAGCGCCGTCGGATGATTATGGAGGAAGCGGAACGGCAAGGAGTGGCTGGACAGGATGCCCTTCAGTCGGTGACGGCAGTTACTCGGGCGAAAAAGCGTAAGGTCTCGACTGAAGACTTGAGGAAACTCTGGCGGTCCGAAGCCGGTGAGGAATTGGCTCAATTGTGTTCACTGGTAGCCGCGGCCTCCGTGCCGGTGAAAATTGAGCCGCTGTCTGTGGAATCCGCCTTGGATTCGGCCGAGGCGCAGGTTTTTGAACGTCGGTCAGTAGTGGATGAACATGCGCTTTTGCGCGAAGCCCTGTCAGTGGCTCGGGGCCGGACATCGGTGAAGGCGGTCCGGGAGGCGGTGGCTAAACGAGTGAAGACAGGCACACTGGTGCGCTCCGGACAGGAACTTGGATCCCGGGAGGGTTTGGAGGCTGAGCAGGAATTTTGTGCGTGGGCGCGGAATGCGGCACTGTCTGGTCCATTGGGAAAGGTCCCATCGATGTCAGGCTTGGACCAGGATCAGGTGGAGGCAGTGACTGGTATCCTCGCCTCCCGTCATAAGGTGGTGGTAATGCAAGGTGACGCCGGAACGGGCAAGACGACGTGCCTTCAAGCTGTGCTGGCAGGATTGGCACAGGCTGGTGCCCAGGCTTTTGGTTGTGCTCCCTCTACGGGAGCCACCGAGGAATTACGACGGAGCCTGCCCGGTGAGGTCGGAACCTTACAGGAGTTGCTGGCTAACCCCGCATTACAGGCCGAGACCAAGGGACGTATCATCCTCGTGGACGAAGCGGGGTTGATTTCGGTCCGGGAGATGCGCGACTTATGCCGGTTGGCGGCGGCTAATGAAAACCGGCTGTTGCTGGTGGGGGACATCAAGCAACATGCCTCAGTAGAGGCGGGAGATGCCCTGCGTTGCCTGCAAAACTATGCGCAGGTGCCGTTGTTCCGACTGAGCCAGATCAGGCGGCAGCGTGATCCCGGCTATCGCCGGGCGGTTGGCTTGCTTGCCCAAGGCGAAGCACTCCGTGCCTTGCGACAATTCTCCCGGTTGGGCGCCGTCCATGAAATCCGTGACCAAGTGACGTTGTTTCATACGGCGGCGAAGGATTTTGTGCAGACGGTGCAGGCCGGTAAATCCTGTCTGGCGATATCGCCGGTATGGTCGGAAATCCATACGTTCACCACGGCAGTTCGCCGGCAATTGCGCAGTGAAGGTTTGTTGCAGGGAGAGGACAGGCTTGTGCCGACCATTTTGCCGCTAAAATGGACGCGCGAAGAGCGCCGGCGGATCGAGAACTATCAACCAGGTGACCTGTTGGTTTTTCACCGGGACAGTGAGGTATTTCGCAAACATGAAGTCGTGACCGTGGAACGGGTCGATCCCGCGGGGCTACGGGTAAAGACACCAGCAAATGAGTCGTTTTTGGTGGATGTGCGGAGGGTATCTGGATTCGAAGTCGGGCTGGGAAAGTCCATCCCCGTGGCGGCCGGAGAAAGGCTCCTGCTCCGGGCAAACCTGAAGGAAGCGGGATTGAAAAACGGAGACCTCGTGGGAGTGGAGGGTTTTGCGCCGGATGGGGGCATCTTCTTGCAGGATGGCCGGAAGATCCCGGCTTGGTTCCGATTGTTAGCGCATGGGTATGCCAGCACCTCGCATGCGGCGCAGGGCAAAACAGTCGATCGCGGGATTCTGTTTATGGCGGATGCGGGTATCCGGGCGGCTAATCTTCGACAGGCCTATGTCTCGAATTCGCGGTTCCGTGAGAGTCAGGTGATCTATACCTCGGATTTTCTGGAGGCCGGTGATGCCATGGCGAGGCCCGGTGAGCGCAAATTGGTCCGTGAGCTCGTTGCCCAGCCAAGATCAAGCACCAGCATACAGCCCAGTAGGGAAGCGGCGTTTCAACATCCGATGCTGCTCAAGACGGCCGGCCAGTGAGTGAAGGGTGTCATCATGTTGGTTGATCCAAAATCGTCATGAAGGCGGTAATCCAATGAGCATCCATCAGCATCCAACCAAACAACCTCTGGCCAGATCCCCCTCGCTGCCATGGGGCGAAGTGGCTCCTGAACCTCAGTCCGGTGGCTTTGTGCGTTTTGCCCTGGGCGATCGGATGGTGACTTATGCCGCCAGCGATCTCCGACGCTGGGAGCACGTTTTGAGTGAATCCGAGGTGCTCTTGATATCCGCTGGGGGTGATTTGGTGAAAGTCGAAGGAGTCAGACTCGCCGAGGTGCGGGTTGCTTTGGAAAACGGGCGTTTACGAGAACTGCGTCAGAGTCCTCGCAAGTTGGGGCTTGGTGACGGGCCGCTCGTCCGGCGAATCACGATCAATCCTGCGTGAGTGGGGTGGAGAAGGATCTTACGGAAGCGGAACGGCTGCGACAGATAGGCAGCTTGCTCTACCGTGCGATCGATTGGAGTAAGATTCCCGTCAGCCCTGATGAACCAAAACCAGCGCCCACCACATCAGGAGTTGGAGAAGGCTCAGCCGCCCTAGCAATACCTGAGACGAGAGTGATGAATTACCTTAGACGTGTCGGGGAAGCATCGCCCGCAGTTTTGAGGACGGTGCTTCATATGCCGAAGACTTCCGCTTACCGCGTCATTCAGGGAATGGTGGCTGCAGGGAGTATTTTGGGCTGTGGGCAAACTAGGTCATTGGTGTATCGGCTGCCGCCCCATGGTCAAAATGTGGAAGGCAATTAATGCCACGTCGTCGACAGGCCGAAAAGGTGCCGGATAGCAGGTTGGTCCCGGTGGCTATCTATACCCGGGTTTCCACGGATAATCAGGTCGGGGGTCGTTTTGATTCCTGTGAAAGCCAGGCGTCGATCTGTCGTGAATATGTTCGCAAGAAAGCTCCCGAAGGTTGGTACGAAGTCGCTTGTTACACCGATGCAGCGTATTCGGGAGGATCAATGGATCGCCCTGGAATCCGAGCGCTGAAACGTCAAATCGAAGCCGGGGAGGTAAGGGTGGTGCTGATTTTCAAACTGGAGCGGGTGTTGCGCAGCACGGACGAGTGGGTGCCGTTCCGGTCTTTCCTCCAGAAACATGGATGCCGGTTAGAAAGTGCGACGGAGGACATATCGGAAAGCACGCCTTCAGGGCGTTTGAAAAACAACCTCCTCATGAGTGTGGCCGAGTATGAGCGGCTCAATACGGCCGAGAAAACCCGGGCCAAGATGCTGCAACAGGCCAAGCAGGGTATCTGGAATGGGGGATGGCTGCCTTATGGTTATGCCTATGATCCGAAGACGCAGGTATTGTCGCCCGACCCAGTCGAAGCCGAGGTGGTTCGTCGGGTTTTTGCGGAGGCGGCCAAGTTTGTTCCGCTGCAGGATATCGCCAATGCGCTGAATGCCGAAGGGCTACGCACAAGGGAGCGTGAACTTAAACGGCATGATGGAAAAATGGAAAAGATTGGCGGTCGAATTTTCAGGTCCGACGGATTACGGCTCATTCTTAAAAACCCAATTTACCGCGGGTTCATTCGGTTCGGGGGCAAAGAGTATCCTGCAAAACACGAACCATTGGTAAGCGCTGACGTCTGGGATAGGGCGAATGCGGTGGCGGAGAACGTGAAGGAAAATCCCAAGCCGCGTATCATCGATCGCGAATCACAGACGCACTTGCTCAAAGGTATCGTCTTCTGTGGGGCCTGCAAACGTGCGCTCATGCCTCATGAAAGCGGCAAGAAGAGCAGGGAGGGTAAGCGATATCGTTACTACAACTGCGGGTCCGTGCAAAAGGAGCGGAATTTGGGTACTTGTCCTGTGGGTCGTTTACCGGCCGATGCGCTTGAGGCGGTCGTAAAGGAATTTGTGACGAGACTCAGTCAGCACCCCGACGTTGTTTCTGCTGTAATGGATTCTTCAGAGAAGCGGAAGAAACTGGATCGCCCTTCGCTGATTAAGGAAACCGAGGCGATGCAACGGGAGTTAGAACGGGTAAAGAAGCATCTCAAAAACAGCATGGATATCGCAATCGCTGGCGGCTTGGAGATGGTGTCAGAAAGTTTCAAGGAGCGTGTGGCTGAACTGGAACAGCAGCGGCATGAATTGACCGTGAAATTGGAGCGGAAGCGAAACGAAATCGTGGCCTGTAAGGCGGCTGACCTGGATCAGAAGCGCGTTTTAAGTGCACTTGCACGACTGGGTGAAATTATCCCGAAGATGTCGTTTCAGGAGCAGAAGGAACTGTTCCGACTATTCGTTGAACGGATTGACGTGAATAGAACGCGAGGCAGAGCGGAGGAGGTCTGCCGATTGTTCGAACTGAAATTGAAAGTCCAGTTACCACGTCTAGTTGAGGGGGTAACACAGAAGAATACGCAGGAACTATTCGCCAGGGGCATTGTAGATCGCGGAGTAGTATTTGGGACAACGGCAGATTTTAGCAAAGCAGCATATGGCGAAGTGAAAATCGTGGTTCCATTTATGCAGGCTGTTCGAACTTCGACGGGGTCGACCGCACGCGAGGAAGTCAATTCGGTCAAAGAACATCCAATTCGATTAGCTGTGAAATGGCAGCATGAATTGGAGAAGGGTGATGTCCTGGATAGGGTCACACTTGCTAGGAAATTGGGCGTGTCTCCATCGGTAGTTACGAAGCACCTGAAATTGCTGCAGTTAATTCCTGAAATTCGAGACTTTCTAGCTGGCTTAAAAACCACAACTGAGTTGCGCCGGTACAGCTTGAATCGAATGTATAGAATTTCGAGTCTCCCGGCTTCGAAACAGCGAACGCTGTTTTCAAGGATTCAGAACTGAAATTCATTTCGATGCGTTCGGCCCGATCGAACTAACTTCCTTCGGTAGGGAAAATGAAGCGACTACTTTAATGCCTTTTGGACATGCATAACATTACCAAAAGAGGTATCTTAATGAACAATTGTGGGGTGGTGGTCCAATTGCTGCGAAGCGAGGTGGAGGCGCCAGGCCGGGAGTGGAGGAAGGAGTCGGCGAAGTTGAGAGAGCAGGAGACCGGCGGTGTCGCGACCAGAGCCTGCGACCGGGAGCGATCCTGGCGATTGGTCACGCTCGGGTGACGAATCGCCAGAGACGGTCGTATGTGCGGAAACAAGCCGTCTCCGACCACAGCGATCTGGCCGAGCCGTAAACGAAGCGAAGCACCGGAGAGTAGGCGCGTTCTGCCCCCGATCATAAATTGCAGTGTTCGGCGAATCGGTTTGCTGCTGAACTATTGCAAAATCAGGTGGCAAAGAAAAGGGACAAGTGTAGATTCGAATTGTGTGTAATCGCTATACGCTGATTGATCCTGATGGCGCGTTTGCCGAGATTGCGCGTATCCTCGGCGTTCCACTCAACAAGCCGGACTGGGTGACTCAGCGCTACAACATTGGGCTGATGCAAATCGCTCCCACGGTGGTCAACCGCGGCAGCGGACATGAAGTGCTGCCCATGAATTTTGGATATTTCCCGCGGGCGGGCGCAGATATGATCAACAACGCGCGCTCGGAAACCGTCTATGCTAAGCCTTCATTCAAAAAAGCCGTCGTATCGCACCGCTGCGCGATCCCGACCACTGGCTTCATTGACTGGGAGACTGACGAGAAGGGGCGCAAATGGCCCCATGTGTTTACGCTCGATCACGGACGACCCTACGCCATGGCGGCCATTTGGAATTCGGGCAGCGCCGAAAAGGCCGTTCCGCCCAATTTCTGCATCGTAACCCGTGAACCGAATGAACTGGTCGGTCGTATCCACAATCGGATGCCGGTAATCCTACGCGAGGAACATCTAGCCCGCTGGCTCGATCCCTCACCGATGGCGGAGTCGGAGTTTCTGGAGATTGCGAAGCCCTATCCCGCAGACAGAATGAAGGAGCACGAAATTTCAACCTACGCCAACAACGTAAGGCACGAAGGGCCGGAGTGTTTTGGACCGCCAACGCCGCGACCGAAGCGAGACGCACAGTTAGAACTCGGATTCGAATAACGTAATCAATTTAAACGCATGGCATCCTACAAGAAGCAGCACTATCTACCGGCCGCCTATTTAAGGAACTTCTCAGTGGACGGTGAACGAAGTAACCGTAACTCGAAGCTATGGCGGTTTGATGCTCGAATCCGCAAACTGGTATCGGTCGAGTCCCAAGGCTTCGCGGACTACCATTACTCGGTGGCTTCTGCAGACCAAGTGGAGGCGGATTTCAGGATAGGGGAGGATTTTTATGCGGACTGCTATGCGGATTTCTGGAAGCGTAACGCTCCGAGTTCAGCACGAAAGGGCTTTGGGCTTCTTCTGATGATGCTGGATCTTCACATTCGGAATATCGCATATGCGAAAGCGGTGAGGAATAACCATGATGACTATCTCGCCATGTCTGCCACTGTGAAATACAAGATTCTTTGGGGCCGGCAGGAGACGCCGCCTGACGACGAGGCGATTGCTAATGAGGCGTTCCGAAACTGGCGCGTCGGATTCGTGCGGTGTGATTCTTCACACGTATTCCTGACCTCGGACAATCCCTCCTTACTCGTGAAAATTGGCCGCAGCCGCGCTTTTGTGAACGTGGTGCTTATGCCAGTTACACCCCACACGTATGCGGTAGGATACGATTCACGGGAGTTTGAACTGAATCCCAGCACGCTCAGCGAGAGCGATGAAATCGTCCTCACCCGTTTGCAGATAAGAAACTGCCTACAGTGCGTTTATGCTTGCGAAAGTATTCGCGATGACGAATGGGACGGACTTAAAAAACTCCTCGCGGAACGACCGCCCAAGCGTCTGGTTGAAGGGAAGGGATTGTGGGGGGCGGACATTTTCCAGATGCCGGCGAAAGGCGCGCTTGGGCTTGTGCGGGCACGGAAATGCTAAGCCGCGGCGCCGTGTTCGTATGTCCATGACGCTTTGTAAAAAACCTGTCGCACTGTGGTGTCGGGCTCAATCCGTTCATTGTGAGGTGCAATGACAACAGTGCATGAAATTGGTGGGGAGTCGGAGGTTTCCCTCCTGTCTCGCTCTAGTTCTTGGATCATCTGCGCCTAACTTCGCCGTCCCACCCTCACGCTAGAATGAGGCATGCAGACACTCCCCAATAGAGCGAGCCCCACCATAACGATTGCATTAGCTAACATAGAAACCTCCAGGTTAACGTTTATGTTGATGGTGCAGAGCACCCTGGCACTGGCACTAACGAGCAGGCTGCATGTTCTGACGAAGGACGTGGCCGCCGAAGCGACGCCGATGACTTTATCCAAGGTCTGAAGGCCCTGATAGGGCCAAAGTGAAAGAACCAAGTTAGCTTTCTCCGAATTCCCACAGATTGCAACTGCGGTTCTTTAACCAAGATGGACAGCCGATCAAACTCGCGCTCAAATCTTCCTTGACGAAAGGTGTCCAACTGGACACCCGTGTCGATATGGACACCTTGACCGAAGCGCAGGAGGCCGTGCTCGCCTTCATGGTTAGCCACCAGGAAACCAACACCCGACCGCCTTCCCTCCGGGAAATCTGTGAGGAGTTCGGTTTCGCGTCACATAATGCCGCTCGCAAGCACGTGCAGGCTTTGGCCCGGAAGGGTCTCGTTATAGACACCGGCGACGGTCGGAGTTGGGCGGCCAAGGTAAAGGAGGTTCAGGGGCACCTGTTCACCGTTCCACTTTACGGCACCATTCCCGCGGGGCTACCTGCCGACAATGCGCAGCAGGCCGACGAAACGATCCGGATTGATCCGGCCACCTATCGTCTGCGTTCTACCCGTGGCCTGTTCGCCCTGCATGTCCGGGGTGACTCCATGATCGACGCGCAGATTGCTGATGGCGACATTGCACTGCTCCGGCAGGACGAGCCTCGTCCCGGTCAGATAGTCGCCGCGCTGATAGACGGCGCTTCCACACTCAAACGGATGGTCCGAGAGGGCAGCCGCACCTTCCTTCGCGCTGAGAACAAGCGCTACCGCGATCTTATTCCTGTCGAAAGCCTCACCGTTCAAGGTGTCTTCGTCGGACTGATCGGTCGCGGCAATCGATGAGAATCCATCAGTCCTTTTCCGTATGCCTGATTCCGCCAAGGTCGTTGCCTTGCGCCGTCTGCTTGACGAGCGCTTTCCCAAGGCACGTCCACGGGAACAACGGATCGTGCGAACCGGCGTTCCTACCTTGGACAACCTCCTTGGCGGTGGTCTGCTGACTGGCACTCTGACTGAATTCGTGTCGGCGGTCCCCAGTGGTGGCAGCCAGCTCAGTGTAGGAAGTCTCATCCTATCGACCCGACTGACCCGACAACGCGTCGCACTGGTGGATGCCGCCGGTGGTTTTGATCCCACGGGGTTGGATGACGACGCCGTGGCTCACCTTGTCTGGGTCCGATGCGACTCTTTGGCTGATTGCTGGCGGGCGACCGATCTCGCTGCCCGAGATCCCAACTATGCGGTCGTGGTAGTTGATGTCCGGGGATATCCGGAGCGTGAACTGCTTCGCACCCGCGATTCTATTTGGGTTCGCCTCCAGCGTGGCGCCGAACAGGCGGAAACGGCGCTCGCCATCCAAACCACTACGGCTTTGGTCCCGAACGCGACTCGCAGGATCGTCTTTGCGCAACCGCTGAAGGGCAGGGCGCTGTTGTGTCCGCGAGCCATACTCGTGCCGACACTCAGCATGGAACTGCAACGTGCCCATAACCGGGCTCGCGAGGGTTCGGCCTGATGTTTGCCGTCATCCAGTTGGCGGGATTTCCGCTGCAAGCACTGTTGCGCCTGCGGCCTGATCTGCGTGGGCAGCCCGTTGCTCTGTTGGCAGGGGAAGGTCGGCGGGCAGTGATCGAGCACGTCAATCCGATGGCTACGGGCATTACACCCGGCATGACCGCCGCCCAAGCGCTCGCTGATTGCCCGGCTCTCCAATTGGTCCTGCCATCACTCGCTGCCGAGCGGGAAGCCGGGGCCTTGTTGCTTTCTGCTGCTTGGAGCTTGTCCCCATCCGTTGAATTTATCGCGTCAGGATCATGCACCGTGGATCTGACGAGATGCTCGTCCTCGCGTCTACCCGCGCAAATCAAAGCGATGCGGGACGGCTTGGCCGGGAATGGCTTGGCTGCCAAGGTCGGGGTCGGCGCCAATGCCCTGCTGGCCCGTTACGCAGCTCACCTGGCTGAACCCGAATTGTGGGTCAAGGATCCCAAGACTTTTTTAGCACCCCTGCCGCTGGGACTCCTTGATCTCACCGCCAAAGAGGAACGATTGTTCGCTGACCTTGGTCTGCGAACCTTGGGCTCGCTGACTAAATTTCCCCGCGCCGCATTGGTGAATCGACTGGGTGCTCGAGGTGATGCGCTCTGGTCCCAAGCTGCGGGCGAATGGAGCCGACCGCTTCAGCCGGCCCCGTTTCCCGTCCGGCACCACGCGGAAATGGATTTCGAGGAGCCGGTCGAGACGCTCGAACCACTCTTGTTCACGGTGCGCCGTTTTTGCGAACGGCTCGCTTTGGAAGTCAGCCAGTTTGGTGGCGGGACCTCTCGCCTGGCTCTAGTGCTCAAACTCGAAGCTGATCACAGCCATGCACGTGATTTCGACCTACCCGAGCCGACCGCCAACGCGGATATCCTATTTGCCGTCTTGGAAAATCACCTTGCTTCGCTGCAAACGGACACGGCCATTATTGGTTTTTCACTTGAGGTCTTCCCGTCTCGCCGACTGGAACAACAAGAAGGGCTGTTCGACATCGGACTCAAGGATGCGCCCCTTTTCTTCGCGACCTTGGGTCGCTTGGCGGCGGTGGTGGGAAGTGACAATGTCGGCACTCCCCGCCGCGCAGATACGCACCGGTCCGATGGCTTTATGCTGGTTGCGCCGACCAACTCGGTTCCGGAACGGATCGCGCCGCAGGCACCGCCTCCCACAGGACCGTTGTTGCGCCGGCTTCGGCCCCCTGTGGCGGCTACGGTCGAGCTGACGGCGACCCGACCGCGCTTTCTCTATTCCCCCCTGGCGACAGGAGAAATCCAAGTGCTGCGCCGCCCGTTCCGGTCAAACGGCAATTGGTGGCGGCCTGACGCGTGGTCGCGGGAGGAATGGGATGTCCAAATCGGAGGGGCGCTCTACCGGCTCCTCCACCAGAGTGAAGGTTGGTTCATCGAAGGGGTCTATGACTGATGAAATACATCGAACTTCATGCACGCACGGCTTTCAGTTTCCTGCGGGGAGCCTCGAACCCGGAGGATATCGTATCGACCTGCGCTCATCAGGACGTGGCAGCTTTCGCATTATGCGAGCGCAACGGTGTCTACTCGGCGGTGCGGGGTCATCTGGCAGCGAAGGAGGCCGGTCTGCGGCACATTGTCGGGGCGGAGGTTACCCTCGATGACGGTAGCGTGGTGCCGCTGCTGGTTGCGACCCAGACAGGCTACCGCAATCTCTGCCGGCTTCTGACGAAGGCGAAACTGCGCAGCCCCAAAGGAGGTTGTGCCGCCCGGTGGGATGAACTGGCGGAGCACGCGGACGGGTTGTTCGCACTGACGGGTGACGAAGACGGTCCTGTGCGTCGTGCGTGGCGCCGTGGAGATGCCGCCGGGGCGGGGGAGGCACTGAGTCGCTTGGCAGTGGCATTTCCCGGGCGTCTGCATGTTGAGCTGCAACGCCACCGGCTCCGCGACGAGGACATTGAGGAATCTGCCTTGGTGGACCTGGCTCGTGCTCACCGGCTCCCGCTCCTCGCTACCAACGGCGTGCTTTACGACAAACGGGAGAAACGACGAATTGCGGATGCCTTTACCTGTCTGCGGCACAAGCGGACCTTGGACACGGCCGGCCGATTGCTCGCCGCCAACGCAGAGCGCGCCGTGAAATCCCCGGCATTGATGTCAGCCCTGTTCGCGGACTTGCCCGAGGCCATCGAGAACACGAGCCGCCTCGCGGAGCAATTGACCTTCAACTTGCATGACCTCGGCTATCGCTTTCCGGATTTCGCGGTCCCTCAAGGCGAGACCGTGGATTCCTACCTACGGAAAATGACCTACTTTGGAGCCTACCAACGATACGGTTCGGTGGGTCCGGAAGTGCGTCGTCAGTTGGACAAGGAACTCGGCGTGATCGCCCGGCTCGGCTTCGCCGGGTATTTTCTGGTGGTGTGGGATCTCTGCTCGTTCTGTCGCGATAAAGGCATCCTCGTGCAAGGCCGCGGATCGGCGGCAAACTCGGCTGTGTGCTATTCCCTCGGAATCACCGCGGTGGATCCCATCGGCCAGAAATTACTGTTTGAGCGGTTCCTTTCGGACGAGCGAACCGGTTGGCCGGACATCGATCTCGACCTGCCGAGTCGCGAACGCCGCGAAACGGTGATCCAGGAAGTCTACAAACGCTATCCCGGCCGGGCCGCTATGACGGCCAACGTCATCACCTACCGCGGTCGGAATACGATGCGCGAAATGGGCAAGGTCCTCGGTTTCACTGATGACGTGCTCGATCGCTACACCAGCTTGTTTGCCGGTGGCGATTACCCGGAGACGATTGAACTGCAATCGCAGCTCAGGATGGCAGGGGTTGCCGCAGCACATCCGCGCACAGAATTCTTGATCGACCTTGTTCGCCGGTGTTCCTCGCTCCCGCGTCATCTCGGTCAGCACTCTGGCGGGATGGTCTTGTGCGCCGGCCGGCTTGACGACGTGGTGCCCTTGGAAAATGCCGCGATGGAGAACCGCACCGTCATCGAATGGGACAAGACGGACTGCGAGGATATGGGCATCGTCAAAGTTGACCTCCTTGGCCTCGGCATGATGGCCGCCGTCGAGGAAACCTTGAACCTTTGCGAGGTGCGTGGCGTCCCGGTGGATTTTGCCCGGATGCCAAAGGATGATCCAGCGACTTACGATCTGATGTGCCGTGCGGACACCATCGGCCTGTTTCAAGTAGAATCCCGGGCGCAGATGGCAACCCTGCCACGCTTCAAGCCGCGTAATTTCTACGATCTCGCCATGCAGGTCGCAATTATACGGCCTGGGCCGATCCAGGGCGAGGCCGTGCATCCGTTGATTGAGCGCCGCGCCGGCCGTCAACCTGTGACATTCTGGGATTCGCGACTGGAACCGATACTTGGCCGCACTTATGGCGTCGTTCTTTTTCAGGAACAGCTCCTGCGGATAGCCATGGAGCTGGCGAACTTTACCGCGGGCGAAGCCGATGAGCTCCGCCGTTCGATTGATTTCAAACGGAATCAGGAGCGAATGAAAAAGATGCAGGTGAAGTTGCAGGCAGCACTCGCGGCCAACCACACGTCGGCAGCCGCAACTGAAAGGATCGTCCATGCGCTGAGCTCCTTTGCTCTATATTCGTTCCCTGAGTCGCACGCCCTGAGCTTCGCCTTAATCGCCTACACTTCGGCCTATCTAAAGACCCACCGACCGGCGGAATTTTACGTGGGACTGCTCAATGCGCAGCCGATGGGCTTCTATTCGCCTGCGACGCTGGTGCAGGATGCGCGACGGCACGGGATTGCTGTTCGCCCCTTGTGTGTGATGCGCTCTGGTGCCGGGGCTATCGTCGAGGGCGAACGCGAGATTCGCATCGGATTCAGGTCAGTCCATGGACTGCGTGCGGCTAGTATTCAGTCGATCCTAGAGACGCGTTCGCAGCAGTCCTTCGACTCAGTTGCCGATTTCATCCGACGCACGAAAATGACCCGGCAAGAACGGCACACCTTGGCTTCAGCCGGGGCTCTCAATCTTCTTGCCGGTTCCCGCCGGCATGCGCTCTGGCAGTCAGCTGAAGCGGACGCGGAACTTGACCTGTTTGCCAATGTGCAGAACCACGACGAATCCGACCGGCTGCTGACTCCGATGACCATCATCGAACGCGTCAATGCGGACTTCGCCACAGTTGGACTGACGGCCGGAGAGCACCCGATGAAATACCTCCGGGCAAAGTTCCCCGAGTTATGGCGCGCGGACGAACTGGCGCTGGCAAAAAATGGCACCCGAGTGCGGGTGGGCGGGAGTGTCATTTGCCGACAACGTCCCGGCACGGCCAAAGGGGTGGTATTCGTCTCGCTGGAAGATGAAACGGGCGTCGCCAATGGGATCCTCTATGCTGACATATTCGAAGCGAATCGGCTGACCGTGACTCAGAATCCAGCACTCGTATTGGAAGGCCCTGTGCAATCCCAAGACGGAGTGGTCCACGTAAAAGTAGAGCGAGTCGTGCCGCTCTGTGCTGATAGCCTCCCGGTCCAGGCGAGCCATGACTTTCACTGATTTGCGAACCCGAGCTATCGAGCAACGGCCTTCAATCGCGAATTCAGCAATCTGATGTCGATCTCGACGGTGGCGCGGATCTTGGCCAGGCGAACTTTGCCTTCATGAGTTCGCGCTTCAGGGTTTCGAATTGGTCGGAGGAATACGGGGTGCGGGCGTTGTGCGCAGAGGCGGGACCTTCACCGGCGATGGGACCTGCCCCAATGGTGGCTTCAGAGACGGGCGGTTTTCCTCTCGGCATATTCTTTCATGGCGGCCAGGCGCCGGTTCTCGGCGACATCGAGGAACTCCATGCCGCGGGCGGCTTCCGCCTCTCCCCAGGGTGCAGCATAAACCTCCTTCAGATCCTCCCGGCATTTCGATTCAGTAAACTGACGGGAGAGATCGAAGAATTCGGCCTGTCGTTCAACGCGGTCGAGCAGGGCGTTGGCTTCGGGAACGAGGATGCCCTGTTCTAGACGTTTTCTTTCGAGCCACAGGATCAAATCCACCAGTTGAATGCCCGCGCTCTCGGCGGAGCTAGAAATGACGAAGGAGCTGTTCGGAACTGCGCGGACCTTCATGCGCTTGCCGAAGATGGCGACTTCTCCGTCGTGGGCATTGGAGATGAGACGATGCCATTCAGACAGCACGGGTTGGATCTCCATCTGGCGGTCATGTTTGATCACCTCCACGGGCCGGCTATGGAACTCGGATTGTCGCTGGAAGGCTCCAAGCATTTCGGAAAAGGTTATCAGGTTCGGATAGTGCGGCAGCCGATGGCGTTTCGATTTTTGGTGATAGGTAATGGCTTCGCTGTTGGCCTCGGCCCAATCGAGGGCGTTGCCGATCAGTTCACGCGACCGGGCGTCAGGCAACCGGCCGACTTGAGGGCGCACGAGGTTGATTGACTCCATGAGCAGCCGATTGGCGATCGCTTCGACCGGCTCCATCAGCGCGGCCCAGAATCGCTGGCGCGCTTCGTCGGAAACGATCACGTCCAGTTTCAGTATCAGCATGAAGCGCATAGGCAGAATCCAGTAAACATGCCAAGGCACTGAGCGGTTTTCGTGGGGATCGAAGAAGGTGTCGAAGAACTTGGCCAGAGCCAAGTCGCGCTTCACCACGCGAGCGAGGTAGAAACGGATATTCTCCCGTTTGATGATCGACTGGATTTTGGAGAGATGGGGTTGCAGTTTTTTGAGCCCGAGTTCATTGGCGTGGAAGCGGGGCAGGCCATGCGGTCGGGAAATGTCCTCCAAGAGGGTCGGGTACCTGGCGTCGAAGTCGAAGCAGCTAATCACCGCGCCGGTGTAGAAAATAGGCTGGACTGGATCGAAAAGATTGGCGCCCGTGTGACCTGACTCGTCGATGTAGCAATGGATATTGGACGGCACTGGGCACTCAACTGAAAACAGACGGGCTGATTTTGCGAGACCGGAGTCGGATCGGGGGGCGGATTGCAACCAAGATCGAATTTATTGGACGCTATGCCCCTAAATCATCCGTTGTTCGTGTTCGCGACGCTGCCCGGCTGATACGCGCTTCTGATGCAACTAATCAAGAGTTAGCGTACGTGATCAAGCGGTGCCTTTGGACGAAGATGGCAATTCTGCCGATACGTGGCGGTCGCTTCACTTGGCTCGGTATTCTATTTGTTGAATGGCGGACCTTTTATCGCGCGCCGAGAAACTGAGTATGACAAGAATCTTCCGGCTAGTGTTCTAGGAGTTGTACTGCCAAGCGGACGAGTGCGGCAACGTCCAGATCGCCGTCTAGTACGGCATCGGCCGCTACGGGTAGTTGGTCTTTCAGTTGAACTTCCGTGGAATGATCGTCTGCTGCGCTTGAAATTTGATCGCCGTAGCGGTTCCGCTTCTGCAAACGCGCCAGCCGTACGCTCTCTGTGCTTCCGAGATGGACGTGAAACACCGGCTGAGGAGCCACAATTTCACGCAACACCTGTAGAATTTCTACATGCCGCACGCCCTCAATCACCAATGTTTGGCCTGGGCGATAGTTGGCACGAAGCAACACGGCCTCACAAAACTCGCGCGGGGACTCGTCGACCAATCGCTCCCCTAAGGCTTGAAGAACCTCCCGACTATCTCCTAATCCTTGTTGTGCCGCCCGATACCGTACCTCGTCTCCGAACCCCATGCGCTTTACCTTGAGCTCCTGCGCAAGAGCTTCAGCAAAGGTTGTTTTACCGCTGCCGCGTGCGCCCGAGACGGTGATCAGGTATTTGGGAAATTTCATGAAGAAAAAAGATACGACTGCCGCCTGTTGGTTTCTTTCAAGATTACCCAGCCACGTCGATCGCGTTTCTCGAAGGGAAGTGGCTCAAAGCGGTAGACATGCGAAATCTTAAATAGCGAGGCATAGCAGGCATCTCGTTTACGCTGCCAGAATGAGGCGTCGGTTATGGCCAATGGGCCACCAAATCGATCCCGAATGGTTTTCCACTTCGAGGGGTCCATGTTATAGTACCATTTATGTGATATCTGGCATATGCCAATAAGCTGTCCGCCGCTTTGCTTTAGGAGAACAATATCGCCCTCTGCGGCCTGCTCGAATGGTGCGCAGCGATTCACCGAAAAGCGGGATTCGACGGTCTTTGTGCCGTTAAAAATATACTGTAGATAAGGCTCAACGAAGACAGCGACATGGACGCGCGGTGTTGACCCGGACTTGCTTACCAGAGACTCAAAACGTGCTTTCCAGAATGCGTTTCCGTTAATTCGGGTACGGATCGCTGCCACAGTTTCAGCGACGCTCGAATTGACAGACAGTTTCATTATACTCTTCGGCTTCGTTGGTCTCTTCGGCTATCAGCGCAGCAACTACTTTTTCTGCATCAGCGGGCAGTTTTACGACACATCGCCGCTGCTTTGATCGTGCCTCAAGATATTCCATGAGGTCATTGGGTCGATTGCAGACATAGAAGCGTCCGCCGCTTGTGACGACGTTCGCTCTTTCCCGGAGAGGGCCTCGAGAACTGACCGAATCCAGAAAACCTTGGTTCCCCAGTGGTAAGAATGAAACGGGTTTGCGGACGGTGGCTGAGCCATCAAGCCGAATTCGGACGCGGACCGGACCGATCTTCCGCTCCTGCCAAGTTTGATCCACGGGGAGCATGCGAGGCGCACGATACCTGGGTTTGTGACACAATTTTAGGTGCCATAGATCGGCTTTGCGCCAATCTAAAGGTACGTCGCTGACGCCATGCGCCCGCAACGTGTTGAGTTCAAATAATGGCATCAGGTAGGGCAATAGGAATGGCTGGTGCGAGACAACTTCAAAGCCGATCCGATCGGCCCACTTGAGCAGGGCGCGCATCTCGGCGGCGCAACCCGGGCGAGTGCCAGCCGGGGGACCGCACAATAGCAGATCAGTGCCTAGTGCGCACGATTCCCGCACGGTCCAGATGAACTCGCGAAAATGAGGCTGGTACCAGGGCGGATCTGCTACGGCAATACCGTCTGACAATGACAATGCACATCGCTTGCCGGCCTCCCAAGAGCGGTAAACTGACTCGGAATGAAGACCCGCGTTGATGTCGTACAGATGAGTCTGCGGATGTCTCAGGACTTGCGTAAAGTGGTGCGCGACGGTGGGACAACCGAAACAATAGACCGCTCGCTGACGAGCCCCAAGTCGCACCAAAATCTCGCTGAGCGTTTCAAGCGCCTGTCGACTAAATCTCCAGTCGAAGTCCAAGGGGTGAGGAATCAGCGCGAGTCTACGTTCAGGGCGCTTTAAATGGCTGATGTGACGCGCGGGAAACAGAATGTCGGCGTTTTGAGCACGCGCGGCCTTAACGATCTCAAGCGGAAAAACGCCAGGCAGTCTCGTGATCATTTCGGGCAACGTCCGCACGCCATCGGCGATTGCCCGAGCAACTTTCGTTTCAATGTTCCGCCGAAAATGCATTCCCGAGGACTTCAAACACTCCTCCCATTTGAAACCAGAGAGACATCTACAATGGATCGGGCTCTGTCTGTCGGAAGAAAGCGGCGGGACAGCTCATTCTGCCAGGCTGAGATAGCTGCTTGCTGAGCGTTCATAGCTGTTTGCTGGAGTAGAAGCGCTGCGGGCGACAAACGGGTATTGCGTTCGGTGATCACTGAAAATGGACGTATCTCCAGCGGCACGGTCCGAAGCGGCAGGTTTCGATGCAATGCCTGCAACCTATCTACGAAGGCGGCAATTTTCGTTTGAATGCTATCCTCGGAAGGCGAGGTGAAGGTCACGTAGGCGTACAAATCTAAGCCGAGTTCTAAGTAGCGCTGGAAAAGTCTGAACTGTTGATCGAACAACGCAGGATCGGCTCCTGTGTTGTACGCGAAAGAGGCCGCATCGAATCCTTTGAAACAGCACACCTTTGAGTACATTGGATAGGTCCGAATTCGTTCGATCTGATCCGCGGTCAGGTACCGCCAGAAGTAGTCGTTACTGAGGTTATCGTCGGACCAGAGGAAAACCGTCTTATCCAGACCGCGTTCGCTCAAAGCCTCCATCGTCCACGGCACCCACTCAGGAACGAGATCGGGCTGGCCTCCGGAAAGGTCGATCATCGGCGCGCGTTCTTTTTCGGCGAGATAAAGATCGATCAAGTCTCCAGCAGTTAACCAATCCGATTGCTTGGGATTGGCGGAAAGCAAATTGAATGGGACGAAGCAATACCAGCACCGCCAGTTACACACTGCGTTCTGAAAGACCTGGGCGAGAACGATATCGCCAGGCGGAACTCGCAGTTTTCTAGCCGCTGGGTCGATTGGCAACGGATTCGCTGGCCACGCTCCCATCGGACTGCCGCGGTTGAAATGGCGAATCCGTCCAAAGCCATTGCAATTCGGGGGTAGCTGAAGGTCATTGGCTTGCTCAGAATCAGCCAGACGTGTGATTAGCAGTTTGCGCTCAGCGAGATTGATTGCCTTCGCGCGGTAGCTTGAAGACAGTAGGTTGGTATCAATCGCCTTACTCATTGCCGGTGTCCTTAGTCAGCCGGTAAACGGCCGATGGCTCATCTGCCAAGTCTGGAAGCTTTTCGTCCAGATATTTCGTAACCAGGCCGGTAAGGTAGTCTAGCTCGCCGGAGGTTAGTGCTCGGCCGCGTGCGATCCCGTGCCAATACTCGGTGCAGCGCCGGCAGCAGGTTGCCGTGGCATGCTGGGCGTTCCAGATTGGATTGTTTGAATCCTCGAGCATCGGGGTTTGCGTGCCGTCGCGGAACGGGTGGGCGGGGCCGATAGATTGTTTTAGTCGCTTACGAGCGGCGGCGTGTAGACCGATCCGTCCCTTGCGACGCGCATAGCTCTGCGCATCCTCACCTGCTGGAAGCTGCATGAAATAAGTTCGGACGAATTCGTGACCTAGCGATGCAAAGGTGTTCTCCACATCGCCAGGTGCGCGCTGTTGCACACGTTGCCAATCGACAGGATCGGCTCCACAGGCTTGGCACGTGCCTGCGGCGAAATTTGATACGGTTCTGGCAGTTACCCTAAAGCAGTGGAGGCCGTTGTTACAGTCGGAATCTCCGCAGCGGATCTTTAGTTTCTTTCTTTCCGGCTTGGCCATGGTTCATGCCTCCGAGACGGACCGAACAATTAAGTCACGGTCGATTGGATTGAGTTGTTTGAGATCGATTCGCTTGAGTAATTCATTGCGCACTACATCGAACGGACTCGGTCCGGAGGATTGAAGGTTCTGCGCGGCACCCCACCAATCATTCCCTTGCTCGTCCAAGCGGTGGGCAAGGTGATTGGCGAGCATCCCAGCATGCACGTGAAATCGTGCGGCGACCACGGGGACGGTTTCCTTCAACCGCTGCAGTTTGCCATGAGAGGCAATCTCACACGCCTCCTCGATTTGTACCAATCGGTCCTCATCGCCGAACGCAGCTTCCTGAGCCCATTCGTTAGCCTCATCTTCAGCGGTGATATCGGCATCGTTTTGCTGAATTGGTTGTGGCTCGATGATAGTCCCTTCGGCATGTACGTGTCCGCGTGCCACATGACCAAGTTCGTGCAGTAGGTCGTAGATCCACCGCGCCTCTAGCTCGGCGCTTTGCTTTAACACGACGACACAGCGTCCATCGATTTCCCATACGGCACCATGAAAGCCACCAGCAACACGAAGCGGCACAACCGCGATACCGTGGCTCCACGCATAGGCCACCAATGCATCCAGGGATAGAGGCTGGGTTTCAAGCTGGAGATCCTTGCGCAGTTCTTCGGAAGAGCGGGGAAAGGACAAGTCGGGCGGAGTGATCCACGCGCTTGAAACCAAAGCTGCGAGATAGTTAGCGAATATGGCCTGCGCATGGACGGCAATGGCGCGTGCGGTGGCCGGAATCTTGAATCGTGCGGTAGCGGCTGCGGTGAGCGACGGCTGCAGATTCTCCATCGCGAGCAGTTTCTCGGCAGGAATGGCGACAAATCGTTCCAATAAATTGGCAGCGCGAAAAGCGGCCGTGAAAAGCTCTTCCGCAGGGTTGGCGGATAGAAGTGTCTCCGCAAGGTCTGGCGGAGTTAGCCTTCGCAGCAGGTCCTTGGTTATACCGACTTTAGTGAGATTATTTAGGAAGCCGGAGACGGAAAAGTTACGCGTCGGTACAAATACCTCTTCTCTAGTAGTAACTTCGAGTGCGTTCGCGACCTTGGCCAATGCCTGAAGACTGGCGTTGGCGTAGTCGTTGCCTTCCCAGCGCTGAACTTGCTGCTCGGGCAGGTCGAGGCGTTTGGCCAATTGATTTTGAGTGAGGCCTTGCGCAATACGGGCGCGGATCAGTGCGCGGGGCAGGCCTACCAAACCTTGAGATTGTATCACCCCGACATTCCCAGTCCTGAGGCGCTCATATTCAGCAATATCAGATTCCAAAGTTTCAAGTTGGCTCGCGACGCCGTCGCGTGCTGCCAGATCTAACAACGGATCACCGTGTGAGGAGGATTTCGCCAGCTCGAGCGCAGTGCGAAACTCTGCCACCTTAGATTTACTGATGCGGTACTGTCGGTCGTTCTTAATCATACAGCCTCCTTAAAGGTTGAGGCCGACGATGCCCTTGAGCTCATCGGTATTTTTATCGTGTTGAAAAAAGTCGAGGAACACGCGTTGGGGCGGTCCCAGTTTGGCGACCGCCTGACAAAGGAACAGTTCTCCCAAATACTTCGCCTTCTGCGCAGCGCGATCGTTCTTGAAGTCCAGAAGGACGGGATCCAATCGCGCGGAATTCACGCCAGCTGTATCCCAGCATCCGTCATAGTCCGAGGGGTACACTTTTGCGGTAACAAAGCTGCCGTCGAGGTACAGCGTATGGCATCCTGCAGTACGGAGAGCGTCACATGCGCGTTCGAGTCCGCTCAGCAAGCGAGCTCGATGGGGGTTAATGCCATAGCGCGCAACCAGTTCGTCCCACTTTGCCCAGTGGATGCCGGGAGGTAGTAACCCTGCAGGTGTGAACGTGGGAATCATAAGGCGATAACAACACAACACAAATGTTGTGTTGAATCAAGTGCATTTTTTCCCTCTTAAGATAGTTTCGTGGTACCATTGAATCACTGTTACTCACCAGTAGGGGAGCCGGCATTACCTTTTCCGTCCGATGGTAGCTGACAGCCACTCAAATGCGTCCATGATGTTTTCTACCGGATGGCGAGAATACGCTACGGGTCGATAAAGACAGAATAAGCAAATCCCGCCCGGCTTTTGCAGGCAAAGGGCCCGTGGTTCTCGTAACACTAATTGTTTTTACGCCCTGAGGGCAATCTTTCCTGTATGCGAAGCGGAGATTATGACCATTGTTCCAAAGGCCCGTGCCAGCGGAGCATGATGATACCTAAGAAGTCGACGCTTGGTGATTTCGCGCTCTCAGAACTCGTCACCGTGAACGATTTTGTGTGGCGGCGTAGTGTCGGGGCCCACGGCGACGCCCCTCAGCCAAGGGAAGAGTCCGTCCTTTCCTTCATTAGCGTCACAAACATGGCGGTTGGTTTCTCTCATATGTCGTGCGAACCCTAAGGTGTGATCTAGTTTTTTGGCAGCCGAGACGTCGGGCGGTTTGGCGAACAAGGACTTCGTGCCGCCTTCAACGCGCAGGTTCAGGCGCTAATTAACGACCATCGCCTCCCTTAATTCGCCACCCTTTTTCATCGGCACATTCCAACGGACAAATAGCGGGGCGAAGCCGGGAAGCTCGAATATCAGAGCGGCAGCCGGTGGCATACTCGGAACATCCACCACCACACCGAGCCATTGCTGGTTCTTCTCCAAAGTGGCGGCCTTTATGATGCCTTTGCCAACCATGTGGTCGGAGCCCGGAATAAAGTCAGCCTCACCGAAAGTCATAGCTCCCCGCACAGGAAGCGTCTGGGCAAACAAATACTGTGTAAGTAGGGCGGAGGTAACGATGAACGAGGCCACGGCCGCTTCGCTCAAATCCCGAGACGCCAGAACGAACGTGTCAGAGAATGAAAACACATGAGGTGGTTTTTCATTCAGGGAAGGGAGACCATTTTGCACGCCACCCCACTGGGCCAGCTGGATGGATTGCCTGGCAACCCGAACACGATTGATCATCTCTGCCAGCGATTTTGATTCAACCATCGCGGCGAATCCAAGAATATCGAGAAAAGTTATGTATCGCTGCATAAGGGCTTCAAACTAGTCAGTGGAGATTCCTCGAACAATTGTGTATTTAAGCTATTAGGACGGCAGGAGGGAGACTTTTTTGAAGCCATTTGTGCAGTAGCGCACAATGGCGGTGGGGTCGGGTAGGCTCCGGAACACTTGCGGCTCGATCCAATACAAGTCGAAGGGGGTCAGGTACTGGGAGAATACTTCAAACGATGAATGCTTAGCACGGAAAGGGCAGGGTATGAATTACACAATCTGGTGCCACGCGCTCTGCCAAAATTCTACCGAAACGGAGCAATAGAATTTTCCCGGTAAGTGTCTTTGGAATTTGATTAGCCCTGAAAACCCGAGATAGACATCGCTGGTTGCGAACTAATTGAAAGATCGGGAAAATTTAAAAATGTGTTTCCCATTTGCCACTAAGATCTTCCGTAACAATTTTCCCGATCTCAAAATAGTTCGCAATTTGAGGAAAATGGCTGCCCGGGCTGGGATCGAACCAGCGACCAAGTGATTAACAGTCACCTGCTCTGCCACTGAGCTACCGGGCAGTGGAGAAAAAGTGGGGTTGAAAAACAGAGCTGGGCGGAGGGTTGTCAATGCTGCTTTTGTGTTAATCTAACGAAAATGTCGGCCATGACAAAGTTTTGATTGCCTTGGGAGGCGCACTTGCATCTCATCTTCCTCTTTTCCATTACGCCTGCCCTCATTTCCGGGGCGACAGGGGTATACAAAACATGAGCGAATATACACTGAATACCAAGGCACGCGCCCAGAAGGGCCGCAGTGCATCACGCCGCCTGCGCAAGGCGAACTGCATTCCCGCGATTCTTTACGGGAAACACACCAAGCCCGAGGGGCTGGCCGTCGATACGCCCGAATTTACCCGTTTGCTGAAGGCGGTCGCGGGTCGTGCGGTGTTGGTCGAGTTGAACATCGAAGGCCGCAACGAGAAGGCACTTTCCTTTCTGCAGGAAATCCAACGCGACCCGATCACCGATCGCTTCCTGCACGTTGACTTTCAAGAGGTCAAAGCTGACGAGAAGATCGAAATCGACGTGCCGGTTCGCTCCAAGGGCGAATCAGTAGGCGTTAAGAGCCAGAACGGCGTGCTCGAGATTTTGGCCCACGAACTCCGCGTCCGTTGCTTGCCGAAGGACCTGCCGGCGATCATCGAGGTGGACGTGACGGAGCTGGAGGTCGGCGAGGTGATCAAAGTTTCCGAATTGCCCGTGATTGCCGGTGTCGAGTTTCTCGACCACAAGGGCCATCCGGTCATCTCCTGTGTGGAGCCGGTTGAAGAGGTCGCCTCGGCCGCCGCTCCGACCGCCGCTGCGGCTGCGCCTGCCGCCGGCGCTGCGACTCCCGCCGCCGCTCCGGCGGGTGAAGCCGCCAAGGCCCCCGCCGCCGCTTCGGCCAAAAAGTAAGTTTCCCCGGCGCTTGGCCGCTTGACGCGGTCACGCGCCGGTTTTGTTCTTTGAGACCATGTCCATTACGCTCGTTGCCGGACTCGGCAATCCGGGCCGAGAATATCAAGATACCCGCCACAACCTTGGTTGGATGGTGATTGATGCCTGGGCCCGTGAAAAGGGACTGAATTGGGAATATGTTTCCCGGTTCGAGGCAGACGTTGCCAAATGGAGCAGGCCGGATCGTCCGGTTTGCTACTTTGCCAAGCCACTCACCTACATGAATAACAGCGGCCGGTCTTTAGCAGCCTGGGCACGTTTTCATAAGTTGGAGACTGCGTCGGTCGCGGTGGTGTATGACGAATACACCCTCGATCTTGGCCGCATGAAAGTCACGACCTCGGGCAGCGCCGGAGGCCACAACGGGGTGGAGAGCATCTTGCGCCTATTGGGTGACGGTTTCGTTCGTTATCGGATTGGCATCGGCCCCAAGCAACCCCGGCAGATGGACTTGAAGGACTTCGTGCTCGGCAAATTCACGCCGGAACAACACACTCAACTCACTCAATCGCTTCCCACTTTTACCAAAGGCCTCGACCTGCTCCTCGATCAAGGAGTCGAGCGAGCCATGAACACACTCAACCGCAGAGACCCACATGAACCAGACCAACCGTAACTACCGCGCCACCTTTATTCTCGATAATCGGGGCAAGGAAGACTCCATTGCCGAAATCATCGATGAAGTGAAGGCGGAGATCACCGCCCTCCAAGGTGAGATCGCCGCTGTCGAGGAACTCGGCAAGCGTGATTTCACGCGCGTGACCAACCCGAAGTTTTCCGGCGCCCCCTACGTGCAGATCACCTACAGCGCCCCCGGCGATGTCCCGGCCCAATTGCACGAGCGTCTTCGCCTCAACCAAAACGTCTATCGCGTCTTCATCCAGTCGGTCTGATTTCAGACCGGTGGGTTTGGCGCCACAAGCAGCATGGCAAATTTCAACAAAGTTTACCTCATCGGCAATCTAACCCGTGACCCGGAGCTGCGCGTCACGCCCAAGGGCACGGCGATCTGTCAGTTCGGCCTCGCGGTCAACCGCCAGTTCAAGGACGAATCGGGCTCGGTGCGCGACGAAACCACATTTGTTGATATCGAAGCCTGGGGCCGCCAAGGCGAGACGATCTCCAAATACTGCACCAAAGGGCGTCCGTTGTTTGTCGAGGGCCGGTTGAAATTCGACCAATGGGAGGACAAAGCCTCCGGACAAAAACGCAGCCGCCTGAAGGTCGTGCTTGAAGGCTTCCAATTCCTCGGCGGTCGCGGTGAAGGTGGCGGTGATTCCGGTCCTTCCGAACAAAATTACGAGCGCAACTCGCCGCCGACCCGCGGCAATTCCCGTCCGGTTTCCAATGAGCCCGACGGCGTCGATGAAGACGTTCCGTTCTGATCCCACTCATCAATTTAAATCCTAAACCTACCCATCCCATGGCATACAGTGAAGTGCTCCTAGTTAAACCCGTCGACGGCCTCGGCGGCGAGGGCGACCAAGTCAAAGTTCGCGCCGGTTACGCGCGCAATTTTCTGCTCCCGCGCAGCATTGCGGTGCCGGTTACCAAGGCCAACCGCAAGCAGATCGAGTCGTTGAAGAAACGCCGCGCCGAGCGCGAAGCGCAGGAATTGTCCGGCGCACAAGAGCTCGCGAAGAAGATCTCCGCCACCTCGATCGCCTTCGCGGTCAAGACCGGTGAAGGCGGCAAGATGTTCGGTGCGATCACCGCGACCGACATCCACGACAAACTGGTGGAAGCCGGTGTCGAGCTCGACAAGAAGCGCATCCACCTGCACACCCCGGTCAAGACCCTCGGCAAGCACACGGTCAAGATCAAGCTGCACGCCGACGTATCGGTGGAGATCGCTTTCGACATCGTTTCCGAAAACCCGATCGTCGAAGCCGAGGAAAGCAATTAACCGGTTTGTTTCGTCTAACCCCCAAGGCCGCGTCCCACTGACGCGGCCTTGGCGTTTTGTGAATCGAATGTTTAAAAGCGAGTATTGCGGGTGGACGCTCGGCCGGCCCTAATTCCGGGGCTTGTTTCCCATGGCTGAAAAAGAACGCATTCGTCCCCGCGATCGCCATCGTGCCCCAGCTGAATCCCCGCTCGGGCGTTCGATGCCTCACAGCTTGGAGGCCGAGGAGTATCTGCTGTCATGCTGCTTGCTTGACGGCTCGGACACGATTGCCCGCTGCATGGAGGCCAAGTTGCTGGGGACGGCGTTTTACTCCCCGGCGAACCGTCTGATTTACGAGAAGCTTTGCGAGCTCTATCAAAAGAGCCCGCCGGTCGACATAGCGGTGCTGGCCGAAGAGCTCAAGACCACGCGCCAGCTCGATGAAATCGGCGGTTACGCCTACCTGACGCAGATCAGCGGACGGATACCCACCACGGCGCAGGCGCAATACTTCATCGACAAGGTTCGCGAGCTGCACCTGCTGCGCGAACTCATCAAGGTCGCGACCTCGGCGGTGGAGCGGTGCTTCAACTACGAGGGCGAGCTTGAGCAGTTCATTGATCAGGTGGAGCAGGAGATTTTCAGCGTAACGCAGGATCGCATCTCGGATGCGGCCAAGCAGATGCGTGAGCCAGTGAAGGACGCGATGAACGTCCTGAACAAAATGATGATGAAGAAGGGCGAGCTGACCGGCGTGACCTCCGGATTCCGCGATCTTGATGAGCTCACCTTCGGGTTTCAGCGGCAGGAAATGATCATCCTCGCGGCGCGCCCGTCGATGGGCAAAACGTCGCTGGCGTTGAATTTTGCCGAGGCGGCGTCCATGCCGCGCCAAGGTCAGGGCGCGGCGACATTGATTTTTTCGCTCGAAATGAGTGCGGCTCAGCTCGCTCTGCGTATGCTATGCTCGCGGGCCCGGGTGAACATGAAACTGCTGCGCGAGGGCTTGCTATCGCGCAATGGCGAGGAACAGCAGCGGCTCTTGCAGGCGGCCGACGAGTTTACTAAATCGCCCATCTTCATCGACGATTCTAGCCAGCTGTCGATCATGGAGCTACGGGCCAAGGCCCGCCGGGTGCATTCGAGAACCAAATTGGGCTTTGTAATTGTTGATTACCTGCAGTTGTTGAGCCCCACCGACCCGAAAGTGCCGCGTGAACAGCAGGTGGCGGAAGCCTCGCGTGGATTAAAATCTCTGGCGAAGGAACTTGATGTTCCCGTCCTTGTATTAAGTCAGCTCAACCGCTCTTCTGAGAAGGAAAACCGCACGCCCAAATTAGCGGACTTGCGCGAATCCGGCTCGATCGAGCAAGATGCCGACGTTGTTCTCATGCTCGCCCGTCCCAGAGATGCCGATGAAAAGTTCCAGGTTGCCGCTGATTCGGCCGAGTTAATCGTTGCCAAGTCGCGAAACGGCCCGGTAGGAGAATTGAAACTTACCTTCCTTAGAGACATCACCCGCTTTGAAAACTATACACAGTAACCCCTTTTGCGGGGTCGCACGTCTTTTATTGGCATTTTTGGTTTTGCTGACTGCAGGCGGTTTGAGTCTCACCGCGCAGGCCCAATCGGCCGCGCCGGATGCCCGTCCAGAATACCGGGTGGGAGCGATTACCATCAAATTTGTCGGCGCCGCCAACGTTAACGAGGAGGTGGTCCGAGCGAACATGCAGATCCGGGAAGGGGGCACGCTGGATGATGCGATGATCGACCGCGACATCCGTGCGCTTTACCGCACCGGGTTATTCGAATTCATCGAGGTCAAGCGCGAGTCGCTGGGTAACGGGGTCTTTAATCTGGTTTTCGAGGTCACGCCCAAGTTCCGTGTGATGGCCGTCCGCTACCAAGGCAATTCCAACGTCAAGGACCGTCGCCTCGAAAAGGAAATCAAGTCCCGTCCGAACGGCGCCCTCGACGAGCGTCAGATCAAGGAAGACTCCGAGAAGATCCGCGAGTATTACCAGAAGGAGGGATACAACCAAGTGATGGTGAACTACACCATCGAGCGGGATCGCGCGACGGGTTTTGGCACGGTTACTTTCAACATTCGTGAGGGCAACCGGTCGCGGATTGATGCCATTCGATTCGTCGGCAACGATCACGTCAAGGCGCGCAAACTCCGCAAGGAAATGGAGACGCGCAAGTGGTGGTTCCTGTCGTGGCTGACGGGCAAGGGCCGATTCAAGGACGACGTTTTTGAAGAGGATCTCGACAAGCTGCGCGATTTCTACCGCGAAGAAGGTTACCTCGACGTCGAAATCCTGCCCGAGAACATCAGCTTCACCTATCCGAATCCCAAGGATCTGGTCATCACGATCAAGATCAATGAAGGCCGCCAATATCGCATTGGTGATGTCCAAGTCACCGGCAGTAAAATTTATCCCGGGAACCTGCTGAAGCGCGTTTTGCGTCAGCGGACCGGGATGGTTTACAGCCCGGAGAAATTGGACAAGGATGTTGAGCGACTCGAAGACTTCTACGGCACCTCAGGCTATCTCGACACCCGTGTGCGCATGCTGCGCAAGCCCAACGTGAACACCGGCGACATCGACCTTGAATACGAGGTGATGGAAAGCGAAAAGTTTAATGTCGAGTCGATCGTCATCGAAGGCAACACGAAGACCAAGAGCATCGTTATCCTGCGCGAACTCGTGTTGGGACCGGGCGACGTTTACGACACGGTTCGCGAAAAAATCAGCAAGCTGCGGTTGGAGAACACGCGATTCTTTGACGATGTGCAGCTGTCCCCGCAGGAAACCAACATTCCGGGACGCCGCAATATGCGCATTGCCGTGCGCGAGGCCCGCACGGGCAATCTGACTTTCGGTGCCGGCTTCAGTTCGCTGGAGCGCGCCACCGTGTTCGCTGAGCTCTCGCAGGGAAATTTCGACCTCTTTAATCGCCGTTCCTTCTTCCAGGGCGACGGCCAAAAGTTCCGCCTTCGGCTGCAACTGGGGTCCCTGTCCAGCGAGGCGTTGCTCTACTTTGAGGAACCATGGCTGTTCGAGCGCCAGTTGGCGGCTGGTTTTACGGTTTATCGGACCTCTTCGGAATACAACAGCAGTTACTACACCCAAGTCTCGACCGGTGGAGAAGTCTTTCTGCGCAAGCGCTTGTTCGAATTGGTGGATGGTCGTCTCTCCTACACGTATGAAGTCGTCGAGATTTCGGACGTAACCGATCTCGCGTCTGGATTGGTTACCACGGGTCAACAGTCCATTTCGCGCGTTGGTCTGCAAATTTTGCGTGATACTCGCGACAAGATCATCGGCACCACGACTGGCAACCGTGTGGAGTTCAATATTGACGTGGCTGGTGGTGCGTTTGGTGGTGACGTCAATTACTACAAGCTGGAATTCCGCGGTGCCCAGTTCTATCCCGTGTTCGAGTTGCAGAACCAGGTGGTCTCGGTCATCGCCCGGGCCGGCGTGATCGATAACTTTGGCGATAGCGCAGCCGTGCCGTATTACTATCGTTATTTCTTGGGTGGCCCCTACACCCTGCGTGGCTTCGAATACAATGACGTCGGGCCCCGCGATAACCTCAACTTCATCCTGGGGGGCAAATCTTACGGCATGCTCAGCTTGGAATACTCGATGGATGTCGTTGATCCGATTCGGGTGGCGGCATTCTATGACGCCGGTTTCGTCAACACCGATGCGTATGATTTCAATCCGGCCGATCTCCATGACAACGTTGGTTTCGGCATCCAGCTCTTTGTGGCGGGAGCGCCACTACGACTCGACTACGCAATTCCGCTGACCACGAATCCAGGGGCCGATAAAGGGGGCCAGTTTAACTTTTCCTTTGGCACCCGCTTTTGATTCGGCCTAATGTCTCATCCTTTTAGCCAACCCATACTATGAAAAAATCTGTCAAACTACTGGTTGCTTTTGCAGCCCTTGCGATTTCCGGCGCAGCCCTGCAGGCCCAATCGGCTCCCAAAATTTTGGTTGTCGATATGATCAAACTGCTGGACGAGCACTACAAGACGCAGGAGCAAAAGCAGAAGCTTGAAGCTGACGCCCAGAAGGCGCAGGAAGAAGCCGAACGTCTGCTCAAGGCCCGCAACACCCTGATTGAGGAATACAAGGAAGCCTTCGACCAGGTAAACAATCCGGCCACGACGCAAGAGGTCAAGAATCAGGCCCGCACCACGGCCGAGCAGAAGCAGCAGGAGATCCAGCGCAAGGAGAACGAACTCCAGAGTTTCCAAGCTAACACGCGCAACCTGCTTCAACAGCGCTTCCAGAATTTCAAGACCATCATGCTCGAAGAGATTGGCAAGATTGCGTCCGACATCGCCAAGCGCAAAGGCGCCACGCTGCTCCTGGACAAGTCCGGCCCGAATCTGCTCGGAATCTCGAGTGTGATTCATGCGGATGCGACACTGGACATCACGGCTGACGTGGAGGCCGAAATCAATCGCGGCCGCACCGCAGCATCCGCTCCGGCGGCATCCTCGTCCTCGGACAGCCCGAGCGTCTCGGTGCCGTTGGGCAAGTAACTTTCAAGGATCCGATCCATTATCAAAACCCCGCCTGCCACAATGGCGGGGTTTTTTGTTGAATTGCAGAACAAGCTCAAGCTGTCAGACATCCATTATGCAGGTATCGTTTTCAGCGGACGAATTGATTGCCTGGGTAAAACCCAGCGGGCGGCGTGGTGATTTCGTAGACAAAGTCACCGGCATCGCATCGCTCGAAGAAGCGCAAACCGGCGATTTGAGTTTTCTGGGCAATCCCAAGTATCGTCAGGCTGTCGCTCAGTCTCGCGCCTCGATCCTGCTTTTGCCGGCGGATTACGACGGCGAGCCGGGGCCGGGTCAGTTGTATTTGCTGTGTGACAACCCCTCCGCGGCGCTGGGGATGGTTTGCTCGCGAATTGAGCAACAACTGTGGCCCAAGCCGGTTTCCGGCGTGCATTCCAGTGCCGTGATTGACGAAAGTGCAAAAGTGGACCCTTCTGCGACGATCGGTCCCTTGTGCGTGATTGAGGCGGGAGCGATAATCGGTCCCCACAGCCATCTGCAGGCGAGGATTTTTGTGGGCCGCAATGCCAGCATTGGAGAAGATTGCTGGCTGATGCCCGGGGTAGTGCTGGGAGCTGAGTGCCGTTTGGCGAACCGCGTGCGCCTGCACTCCGGTGTGGTGATTGGGTCCGATGGCTTTGGCTACGAGTTTGTGCAGGGTCGTCATCAGAAGGTGCCCCAAATTGGCATCGTTGAAGTTGGTGACGATGTCGAGATCGGCGCGAACAGCACGATCGATCGCGCTCGTTTCAGCCGCACGGTTATCGGTGAAGGCACCAAGATTGATAATCTCGTGCAAGTGGCCCACAACGTGGTCATCGGCAAACACTGCATCCTGTGCGCCCAGGTCGGCGTAGCGGGTAGCACTGTTGTGGAAGATTATGTTGTCCTTGGCGGTCAAGCCGGTGTGGCCGGGCACCTTCGAATCGGCAAAGGCGTCAAAGCGGGCGGCCAGGCGGGTATCACAACGGACATCGAACCCGGCCAGTTCGTTATCGGATATCCGGCGGCGCCATACATGAATGAACGGCGGCTGCAGGTGCTGCACCGGCGGTTGCCGGAGTTGTTCAAGCGGGTTGATGCTTTGGAGACCCGGCATTGAAATTGCCTTTCGTAAAGCTCATGTGCATCAACGGCACAATCAATGAGCGAATCGCGATTTAAGATTCTGGCGGGTAATTCCAACCGGCCGCTGGCCGAAGAGATTTGCCGCTCCATCGGTGAACCGCTGGGCGAGGCCACCGTGACCAGTTTTCCCGATGGGGAATCCTTCGTGAAGATCAATGAAAACATCCGCGGCAAGGATGTCTTCATCATCCAATCCACGTGTCCGCCGACCAATCATCATCTGATGGAGCTCTTGATTATGATCGATGCGGCGCGGCGCGCTTCGGCGCAAAGAATCACGGCGGTGCTGCCTTTCTATGGGTATGCACGGCAGGATCGCAAAGATCAGCCTCGCGTGCCCATCACGGCCAAATTGGTGGCCAATCTGATTGTGGCGGCGGGAGCTTCGCGCATCCTCACCATGGATTTACACAGCCAGCAGATTCAGGGTTTCTTCGATATTCCGGTCGATCACCTCTACGCTTCGCCGGTTTTCTTTGAATATTTGGCCAATCAAAAACGTGAACGTCCGCTGGTGGTCTGTTCGCCGGATGTGGGCGGGATGAAAATGGCGGCGGCGTATGCCGATACCATGGGAGCCGCACTTGGCATGGTGGCCAAAAAGCGGAAAAGCGCGAGTTCGGTGGAGGCCTTGAACATAGTGGGTGAGGTGGAGGGATGCGATGTGCTCTTGGTTGATGACATCACCGAGACGGCCGGAACTTTGACCGCGGCGGCCAAGATGTTGCGGGAACATGGTGCGGTCAGTGTGCGGGCAGCTGTCAGTCACTGCATTCTGAACGACGTCGCCCTTGAGCGTTTGCGTGGTGGCTTGATCGATGAAGTCATCACCACCAATTCGACGCCGGTCGACCCGCGCGGACTGCCCATCAAGGTGCTGAGCATTGCCGCGCTGCTTGGTGAAGCGATCGTGCGTATTAACAGCAACGAGAGCGTCACCGGGCTTTTTGCCATCAAGGGCTTCTGACGTGTAACATGATGCCATCAATGAGAGCGAAGTTCGCGACCTTTGTGCTTTTTGCCGGGATTCTAGGCTGGGCGGCTGCTTTGTTGGTTACGGGCAAGGACGATAGCGTGTCCGTGGCGACAGCAAAACCTCAGCTCAAGGTTGATGGCACTCCGCTTCCCAGTCCGGCCGGAGCCATGGTGGCTAGCTATGCCGATATGGTGGAGAGTGTTCAACCTGCCGTGGTCTCGGTTTATTCCACGAAGATTGTTTCCAACCGGGCAAATGTGGATCCATGGGCCCGCTTGTTCGGCGGAGGCGCGAATCCGCGCGAACAAAAGGAGGAAGGTTTGGGCTCAGGGGTGATCGTCAGCCCCGACGGCTACATCATTACCAATAACCACGTCATCGAGGGAGCCGACGAATTAAGCGTGCTGCTGCCCGATGATCGTGAGTTTCCGGCGACGCTGATCGGAGCAGATCCCAAAACGGATGTGGCGGTGATCAAAATCGAGGCCGGAAATTTACCAACCGTGACCTTGGCGGACAGCGACAAAATCCGCGTCGGAGATGTGGTGTTTGCCTTTGGCAACCCCCTGGGGGTGGGACAGACGGTGACGATGGGCATTGTATCGGCCAAGGGCCGCAACTCTCTGGGGCTTTTGGAGAAGGTCGCCGGTTATGAGGATTTCATTCAGACCGACGCGGCCATCAACATGGGGAATTCCGGCGGCGCATTGGTTGATGCGATGGGGCGATTGGTTGGAATCAACAGCGCGATAGTTTCCACGACCAAAGGGAACATCGGAATAGGCTTTGCCATTCCCACCAATTTGGCGGCGTCAATCATGCACAGTCTGATCGAAACGGGCACGGTTTCCCGTGGCTCGCTTGGCGTTTCCGCGGAAACGGCCACTCCGGAAATACTCGAAGCTTTAAAACTGCCAGTGGGCACCAAAGGGGTCGTGCTAACCACGGTGACACAAGGTGGTCCCGCGGACAAAGCGGGTCTTCAGCCGGCGGATGTGATCCAAGCGGTCAATGATCGTGCGGTCACCACGCTTGAGGATTTGCGCCTGCTGATCGCCCAAACCAGTCCTGGGGCCAGTGTGCAAATCGACTATTTTCGTGAAGGCAAAAAAGAGCGCGCCATGGCCGTGCTGGGTAAACTCGAAGAGCGTCCCAATGAATTGGTCGCCGGAGTGGACGTGGAATCGGTAACGACCGATTTGCGCCGGCGTTTGGGGCTGGATCCGCGGGTCACCGGTCTGATCATCACCAATGTGGCGGAAGATTCGCCCTTTGCCGGCTACCTGATTCCTAATGTGATTATCGTTGAGATCAACCGCTCTGCGGTTGACGACGTCGCCAGTGCGCGCGGGCTCTTACGCGAAGGCCGCAATTTGCTGTTGGTGTATTTTCGCGGCCAATATCGCTATCTCACGCTCAACCGCGATTAGCCCGGCCGTTCAACTGCCGGGCTTGTGCGCTGGAATCGCGGCCAGCTCCGGCGGCAAAGCGTCTGCGGTGTAGGTTGGGAAACTCAGCTCCAAAAGGGATATGGCGGGAATATCAAAGCGTGCCTCATGGGCACTGCGATCCACCAGCATGGCCACAGCAACGGGAATGGCACCGGTGGCGCGCACGATGTCGATGCATTCACGCACGCGGCCGCCGCGGGTTACCACATCCTCGGCGATCAAGACGCGTTCGCCTGCGGCCAAGGTGAAGCCGCGGCGCATGACCAGCACATCGTTTTGCTTTTCAGCGAACAGATAGCGCGACTTGGTCTGACGCGCGACTTCCTGGCCGATGACGAGACCGCCCATGGCGGGGGCAAGCACCGTGTTGAACTGCAGGCCTTGTAATTTGGTTACCAGCAGGCTGGCGAGCCGTTCAACGGCAGCCATTTGCTCGCATACCCTCGCGCATTGAAAGAAATGTCCGCTATGCAATCCGGACCGGAGGATGAAGTGCCCTTCAAGGAGGGCACCGGTGCGTCTGAAAATATCCAGCACTTCCGATTGGGTATCGTCCATGCGTTCAGGTTGTCTGTGGTGGAGTAAAAAACAAAATCATTTTACGCGGAGGAGATATTCTCACAGACATGTGATTATGGCACGAAAAACATCACCCATCGAAGATGAGATTGGCGATGTCTTGGAAAAGGCCATCCGGCAGCGCCAATGGACGACGGTCGATCTGGCCACCGCTACCGGCATATGCCAGCAGCGGCTGCAAGATGTGTTGGATTATCGCAGCGATCTCAGCCGCAGGGAGGTGCTAAAGATAGCCGAGGTGCTGGACCTGAATGAAGTCGGGCTATGCGCATTGAACTCCGGGCATTATCCATTGCCGACACCGGTCGAATTGCCATTTGCATTGCATGTAGTGCCCATGTGCCACGGGGTGGGGCAGGTAAACGCTTATGTGGTCACGCATGGAGCGGATGCCGGCAAGGGCCTACTATTTGATACGGGACCCAACGTGGGGGCGCTTCTCGCGGCGTGGCCGGCAACCGTTGCCGCGATTGAGGCCGTTTTTCTTACCCACGTTGAGGGCGAGCACACTGGCGGGCTCTGCGATGTGGTGGATTATTTTGGGATCAAGACTGCGCGAATACCGGCCGCAGCCACGGCGCCGTGCGGATCAGCGATGCCCGAAGGCGAGACATATGAATGGCAGGGGCTGGTGGTAAGCGCTTTGGCGACACCCGGACATGCGGCCGCGCATAGTTGCTATCTGGTGCGAACAACCAAACCTCAGGACACCGCGCTATTGATCGCTGGAGATCTGATCTTTGCCGGTTCGGCCGGCGGGGCGTTTTATGATGCTCATTTACAGCAAGCGCATCTGAAACGAATCCTGGCTTTGTGTCGCGAAGATACGGTCATCGCTCCCGGGCACGGACCGCTCACCACGGTGCGGAATGAACGACTGTTCAATCCATTTTCAGTTTGAATCAGTCTGGAGAATGGTCGGGGCGGGGAGATTCGAACTCCCGACCTCTACGTCCCGAACGTAGCGCTCTACCAGGCTAAGCTACGCCCCGATATTCTCCGGATTAGTGAGGGGAGTGCGCAGGAAACGCGAGGGTGATACGCATCGCAACTCAAATTTTGAGTTATCACAGGAAATTGAACGCACGAAAAAGCCCGGCATCGCTGCCGGGCTGGAAAACTGCAATGGGAAGGAAGATCAGCGACGGGAATTGGTCGTCGTGGTGACCGGCATTTGCGCCAGGGTGCTGGCTTCGGCACGCTTCACCATGAGTTCGGTCTTGCGCTGGATTTCGAGCTCCGCGGTGCGCTTGTCGATGCGGGCCTGTTCGACGCGTTTGGCCATGGCGAGCACTTCCGCGTTCAGGGCCTCCTTGGTCTTGCGCAAGGTATCAAGCTGGATTTCGAGAGCGGCGATCTCCTTGGCATACTTGTCTGCCTCGGCGTTGTAGGCATCGGTTGCTTCTTGGATTTCCTTGCCCTCGGCTTCCCACTTGGCGACGCGTTCGGCTTCCTTGGCGGCTGCTTCGGCTTCGCGCTCAGCGGCGCGCTTGGCAGCGTCGAGACGGGCCTTTTCTTCAATGGCAGCGCGACGTGCCTCATCGGCTTGGCGGTCCTTTTCGATCTGCGCCTGGCGTTCGGCTTCGCGAATTTCCAGCTCCTTGGCTTGGGAGAAATAGAAGAAGGTAAAAACCGCCAGCATGATAGCGGGAGCGATAATGTAGAGCCACTTTTTCATGGTGTAATGGGCTGGTGGTTAGATCAGGAGTTCTTTTTGGCGGCGGCGGCTTCGGCCTCGGCCTTGGCGCGGGCGGCTTCAGCTGCAGCGATCTTTTGGATGACTTGCGTCAAGGCGCTTTGATTGGACTCGGCCTTGGCGACGTATTGACGCAGGAAGGCTTCTTCACCGATGAGGAATTGTTTCCGCTCGTCGAGCTTTGCGACTGCCTCAGTCTCTTTCTTCACGTCTTCCGTGACGAGTTCAAGTTGGCGTTTGAGCTTTTGCCGTTCACGGTCTGCCTTGTCGCGGGCTTCCTTGGCGGCTTGGCGCTCTTCACGTTCCTTTTGGCGTTTGGCTTCCCGCTCTTCGCGTTCTTTGCGTTGTTCCGCCTGCTTTTCCAAAGCAAGTTCGATGGCGCGTTGGCGGTCGCGGGCTTCTTTCTCGCGCTTTTCAACCAAGGCTTGGCGATCAGCCTCAGCCTGGGCGACCTTGGCGGCTTCGTATTCTTTGTTGTAGTTCCACCAGTAGCCGATGAACAGGAGCAGGGCCAAGGCGGGGAAGATAACGTAGACTTTCTTCATAAATTCCGGGGTGGTTGATGGTATGAATTATTCCTTAACACCGGCTTCCAAGGCGGCCTGACGGTCCTTGATAGCCTCTTGAATGGCCTGACGCAGTCGGGGGAGTTGCGGGTCTTCCTCGTCTTGAAGATCGGCCGCTGTATTGATCGACTCCAAGGCCTCCTCATACTTCTGCAATTCGTAGCAGATGTAGGCTTTGAAGTAGTAAACGGCTCCAGGTTTATCCAAGCTGCCCTTGGCTAGGGCGCTGTTGAGGTAGCGATAAGCCTCCTCACTGTTGTTCAAGGAGTAGTAGATCTGGGCGATTTGATTGTCGAGTTGACCTGACTTGGGGAAGGCCTTGGTGGCTTCCTTGAGCACCTCGATGGCTTTGAACTCCTGATTGATCTGGAGGAAGGAGTAGGCGAGAAGTTCCCACTTTTTGATATCGGCTTCAATGGCACCGCTGCGCAATCCACTGTGGAGCAGATCAGTGGCTTTACCATATTGACCGATGTTGAAATAGATGCCGACGAGATTGTAATTGTCCTTGGGCGTATTCATGAAGCCCAAAGCCTGGGCACGCTCAATGGTGACGATGGCCCGCAGATTGTAGTCGTAGACTTCATCTGGATTGCTGGCCTCCGCCGCGAGATTGGAGTAGGTGCCAAAGAGCTGCATCCAGTAGCTGCTCTTGGAGGGATACTGCTTGACCAGCAATTCGAGCAATTCGGCAACCTGTGCGAGTTTGCCTTCTTGTTGATAGCTGGCGAGCAGGATGACGTAAAAGGTCTCTTTGGGGAAAAGTTCAGACTGTAACGCTTCTTGGGCGGCAGCCTGGGCCTTTTTCAACAGCTCCATATCGATGTTCTGAGGGTCTTGAACCGCACGGTTGTAGAGCAGTTGGACATAGAACATCTGCCCCTCAGCGTTTGGAGAATTCTGCCCCTTCAGCCAGATTTCGATGTAGTTGGTGGCCTTGTCGAAGTAGTTCTTCTGGAGGGAGGGGGTCTTGCTGCTGGCGCCTTCTTGGTAGTAAATTTGAGCGAGGTAGTAAAGGCGCTCGAGTTGGCTCTTGGCATCGAAAAACTTGTAGTTTTCGCCCAAGATGTAGGCCTTTTCCATGGGCTCGATGACCTTGGCGTATTCTCCTTCCTGCAGGTATATCTTCGAGAGAATGTCATTGGCCAGCGCCTGATCATAGCTATTGGGCGCGGCGTAGCGCAGAATACCCTGCATCAGGTTGATGGCGCCGTTCCAATTTTTGGCATCGACCAACGGTTGCAGTTTTTGGAGGTCGCTGGATGTGCGCTCGGAGGGCTGATTGGAGCCGGAAGCTTCCTGCGCTGAGCTGATGCTGGCCGGGGCCAGTCCCAACAGCACGGCGAGGACAATGTGCCGGAAACGTAAGGTGGAGAGGGAAGTGGGCATTTGGGTAGGACCGTTCACCGTGGTAGGCTTAGTCATCGTTCAGTGTGAACACGATGGGGACTTGCATGCGGGTGTTGACTGCGCGGCCGCCTTTGCGGCCGGGGCGGAACGTCCACTTGCTTACGGCTTGGACGGCGGCCTGTTCAAAGTCGCGCTGGGTGGAACGCACGGCGAAGGCATTGCGGACATTGCCGTTAGCATCGACGATGAATTCTACCACGACTTCACCATTGATACCGGCGCGGCGCATTTCGAAAGGATACTGCGGTTTGGCGCGGAATTTCGGAATGGGTTGCTGGTCGAGGTTGCGAATGTCGAAGACCTCAATGCCTTTGCCGAGGCCAGTTTGCCGGGCGGTCGGGATTGAGACGACACCAGTAACCGGTTTCATGTTTTCCGGCGGCGGGGGTTGAATAGGCTGAACGAAGGAATCAACGGTCACCAATTGGGGGACATCGGTCTGCATTGGGGGGGCAAAGTCGATTTGCTCCGCGGGTTCGTCAGACAGATCGACTTCCTCGGGTTCGATTTCAAGTTCCGGCATCTCCATCAGCTCGATGGTCGGTGGAGGTTCCGGTGGGGGAGGCGGGGCCGCGTCCTCTGGCAGAAAGGAACTGCCCCAAATCCCTCCGTGAATCAGAAGGGAGGCGATAATGCCGATGATTAAATCCCTGCGCATGTTTTGAGAGAGGTTTCGTGGTTGATTTATCTGCCGGTAGTGCGGACTCGGGTCTCAACGGAGACCTTGTTAATGTCAGCCAGCCGAACCTCATCCAATACGCGGATGGCCAAACTGAACTTGGCGCGGTCATCGGTGGTGATCAGCACGCGAGGGTCAGGAGTATTGGCTTTGTAGTTCTGCAAACGTGGGCGAACATCGCTGATGTCGATAAGTTCGGTGTTTTTGCGGAAAGTCCAATAGCAGTTGCCGAATTCCGAGACCTGAAGGGTCACGGTGTCGTCTTCCTGATTGGTGGAGGGTGAAGGCGGAGCTGCTTTGGGCAGTTCAACCGGCAGTGACTCGATTTTGTCGAGGGAGAGGGTGAAGAGGATAAAGGTAGCGAGCAGGAAGAAGATAACGTCGATCAGGGGGATGATCTCGATACGTGCCTGCTTCGGCTTCCCTGGTGAACTGTTTTGCCCGGTCATGTTTGTGGGTGATTAGCGAGATGCGACAGGGCGCAATTATCCGTTGGAGTTGGGTTTGGCGATGCGGGTCTCGATAAGGACCTGCTGGACGCCGGCCTTGCGCACTTCGTCAAACACGTAAACCGCTTGGCTGAAAAACGCGTTTTCGTCGCCGTTGATGAGCACCTTGGGATTGGCCTCGGATGCGACGTAAGTCTGCAAGCGGACCAAGAACTCGTCCAAAGTCACGGGATCCTTGTCCCATGCGAGAGTGCCTTCTTCCGTGACGGTAACCGTTACGGAGTTGCTGGGATCGCGTGGCACTCCCGTTTCAGATCGGGGCAAGGACACGCGCAGACCGCCGGGCGTATTCAGCGAAAGGGTGAAGAGAATGAAGGTGGCGAGCAGGAAGAAGATAACGTCAATGAGAGGAATAATCTCAATACGCGCCTTCTTGGGACCACCACCTTGGCTGCCACCAGTCATGTTATTTGGGTTTGAATATTAGCTAACCGCTTAGCGGGCAGCGGTTTCGTGCTTGTGCAGAATCATCTCGAGTGCGGTCGAAGCATCGGCCAACTCATGCTTGGCCTGCTCGGCGCGAGTGTTGAGATAATTGAAGGGGAGCATCGAAGTGATGGCGACGGCAAGACCCATGGCCACGGCGATAAGCGCTTCACCCACACCACCGGTGATCTGGCCGGCATTGGCCGCGATGTCACCCTCGCCGAGGGCGCCGAACACGCGCATCATACCGGTAACCGTGCCCAACAGACCCAAGAGCTGAACGATCGGAATGACCGTGTCGAGGGTGGGGAGGCCTTGCTGGAAGCGGGCGAGCTCACGGTTGGAGGCGCGCACCAAAGCGTTCGCGAAGGAGGTGCTGCGATGCTCCAGGGCGTAGGTCAGCACGCGAGCCACATAGTCAGTGCTCTTCTTGCCGACGGCAATGGCACCATCGATATCGCCTTTTTCGGCCTTATCGAGAATCATCTCGACCGCTTCTTCCTCTCGGTTGCTGTTCTCACGAACAATAAACACGATACGTTCGACAATGACCGTGACCGCGATGAACGAGGTCAACAGAATGGGCCACATGATAGGGCCGCCGTGGATGAAAAGTTCCATCACGGTCATGTTCATCAAAAACGCCATGGGCATGAGTTGGGTAATCATAAGTATTACGGGTGGTTTGGATTAGAGGTGATCTGGAAAGGTAGGAGCAAAATCTACGCCGCTCAGAACAGGAAAGGCAATTTTTTTGGCTGCTGCTGTGAGCCGCCGTTATTGTCACCATTCGAGGCTTTCGACATGGTTAAACGAATAACGTTCAATGTTTGGTGGTAATGGGAGAAAGTCATTCTGTCGGAGGACAGCTGATAGGATGAGGGGCGAAATACGTTGGATGCCATTTGTGGTGTCAACCTCCATCGCTCAAAAAAGACGAGGTTTTGACCAAGTGCATTGGCTGCCCGGCTAGGACTCGAACCTAGACAGAACGAGTCAGAGTCGTTCGTGCTACCATTACACCACCAGGCAGTGGATGCGCCGAGCGCTGCAAATATTACCGACACACTGCCATGCGGGGCATGGGAGAGAGCCGGTTCGGTAGTTCTGGGTGGAGCCGGCGATGGGATTCGAACCCGCAACCGCCTGTTTACAAAACAGGTGCTCTACCGTTGAGCTACGCCGGCGAAAGGGTGCAGCACTGGCAAATTGTAAATTGTAAAGAACGTAACGTCGCCCAAACCCGTGACAAGCGTGGTGGCTCCCCGGGGACTCGAACCCCGAACCAATTGATTAAGAGTCAACTGCTCTACCATTGAGCTAGGAAGCCAAAACGGAACGGCGAAAAACTCATACTCGCTCCGACCTTGTCAACTGTCATTTGCGGCTCGTTGGCTGGTTTTTGTCTAGTCATTAAAATCGCGATGCCGTCATGTTCGTGGTTCTAATCGCGTGTCGTTGGATTGAGGGCAGCTGGGCTACGCGGAATCTGTTATCTGCATTTCCACCCAAGAATTCACTTTACATGCCGAAGGCGGATCTGTGTTTTGGACCGCTCATTCCCATGCAAAAGACCAAAAAGTCCGTTGCCAAGCGCTTCAAACTTACCGCCAAAGGTAAGCTGTTGCACCGTTCGCCGGGGACTCGGCACCTCGCTGCCACCAAGTCCTCCAAGCAAAAGCGTCGTCTGGGCCGAGCCAAGACTCTGTCCAACACGCATGCGGTGCCGCTCAAGCGTTGCCTGCCTCACGGCCTGTAACCTGAACTGACGCGCAATCCAAAACTTCGCCAGGCGGGTGAATCCTTAAGCCGACCCGCCGGCGACCAAATCAAAAGAAAGATATAACATGGCTCGTGCAACCAACTCCCCCGCGTCGCGTAAGCGCCGCAAGAAAGTGCTGAAATACGCCAAAGGCTATTTCGGCAACAAATCGAAGCTCTTTCGCTATGCGAAGGAAGCCGTCCAACACGCCTGGCAGCATGCCTACATCGCCCGGCGCAAGAAGAAGGGCGACATGCGGTCGCTCTGGATCGTGCGTCTGAACGCCGCCTGCCGTAACGCCGGCATCAGCTACAACCGCTTCATGGAAGGCCTCAAAGCCGCCAACATCACGCTCGACCGCAAGGTTCTTTCGAATCTGGCGATCGAAGACGAGGTGGCGTTTAAGAGCCTGGTCAAACAAGCCCAGGACGCGTTGAAGGCCAAGGCCGCCAGCAAGGCCTGATTTCCTCTCACGCGAGCCGGGTTCAAGGCTCGCCTCCCTGACTCAGAGTATTTCGGAGGACGGGCCTCGACCGAGGCACCGTCCTCTTTCATTTTAGCCTTTTACCCTCAGCTTTAATCAAGCACAGCCCATGCAAGAGATTCTGGAACAAATCGTGGCCAAGGCCCGCACCGAGTTTGCGACACTGGCCGGTCGGGCGGAGTTTGAATCCGCCAAGGCGCGTTATGTTGGTCCCAACGGCGAGCTCACCGCCCAGATGAAAATGATGGGCGGCGTGCCCAAGGAGGAGCGGCCCGTCGTGGGCAAGCTCATCAATCAGGCCAAAGTCGAGCTGCAGCAGCTGCTCGACTCGGCCATGGCGCGCATCGAAGCGGCCGAATTGCAGGCGAGTCTCGGTCCCGCGATTGATCCCACGCTGCCGTCACCCGATGCGGGGCCGGGCACCTATCATCCGCTGACCCTCGTGCGAGAAGAACTCACCCGCATCCTGCGCAAGGTCGGATTCACCGTGGCCGATGGTCCCGAGGTCGAGACGGAATATTACTGCTTTGATGCTTTGAACACGCCCGCCGATCATCCCGCGCGCGACGCGCAGGACACTTTCTATCTGCCGAAGGATGCCCGGTTCGGCAATGTGGCCAAGAAAACCGCCCAAGAGCGCTATTTGCTGCGCACACACACCTCGTCGGTGCAAATCCGCACCATGCTTAAGGGCGAGCCGCCGATTCGGATTGTCTCGCCGGGCCGCGTTTATCGCCGTGATACGACGGACGCAACCCACTCGGCTAATTTCCAACAGCTTGAGTGCCTTTACGTGGACCGGAACGTCACCGTGCGAGACCTGAAGGCATTGCTCGATTACCTGTTCGAATCGTTGCTCGGCAAGGATACCAAGACGCGTTTTCGTCCGCACTACTTCGGTTATACCGAACCCAGTTTTGAAGTGGACCTCAGTGCCAGACACCTTCCGAAAGTGAACAAGGAGTGGATCGAGATCGGCGGCTGCGGAATGGTTGATCCCACGGTCTTCGCCGATGTCGGTTACGATCCCGAGGTGTGGAGCGGCTATGCCTTCGGTATGGGAATCGAGCGCCTCGCGATGCTGCTCTACGGCATCGATGACATCCGCTACTTCTACCAGAACGACCTGCGTTTCCTGAAACAATTTGCCTGAGATCGACGCATGAAAATTTCTCTCAATTGGCTCAAAGATTACATCGCTCTGGAGGCTTCGCCCGAGGAGATCAGTCGCGCGATCACCTTTCTCGGCTTCGAGGTCGAGGAAGTGATTCACACCGGTGCACCAAAACTGGACAATGTGGTCGTCGGTGAAATCCTCACGCGAGACAAGCATCCCAACGCGGACAAGCTCTCGGTTTGCACGGTTGATGTCGGTCCGGCTGGTGGAGTTAAAACCATCGTTTGCGGCGCGCCGAATTGTGATGCGGGCAAGCGCGTGATTGTGGCTTTGCCGGGCGCCGTTTTACCCGGCGACTTTGCGATCAAAAAGTCCAAGATCCGTGGTCAGGAATCCGAGGGCATGCTTTGTGCCACGGATGAGATCGGCCTTGGCGGCGAGCATGCGGGGATTCTCTTGCTCGACGGTTCGCCTGCGCTCGGCACGCCGGCCAACGAGGTGCTGCCGGCCGGCGATGTGGTCTTTGACGTTGAGATCACGCCCAACCGTCCGGATTGCCAATCCCACCTCGGCATCGCGCGTGAGCTCGCGGCATGGTTCAAGCTGGAGCTCAATTACCCGCAGACCAAATGCCATGGCGTGCCGGCCAATGCGGACGAGCGCAAGGACTTGCTGTCTGGCGTGCAGGTGGACGCCCCGACCGATTGCCCGCTTTATACCGCGCATGTCATCACCGGTGTGAAGGTGGGACCGAGTCCGGAATGGCTCCAAACGCGATTGAACGCGGTGGGGTTGCGCCCCATCAACAACATCGTCGATGTCGGCAACTTTGTGATGCTCGAATACGGTCAGCCGCTGCACGCATTCGATGCGGCCGAGCTGGGCGGTAATCGCATCGTGGTGCGTCATGCACGCCAAGGTGAGAAGATCACGACGCTCGACGAAAAGGAGCGGCGGCTTGATGAGTCGATGCTCGTCATCGCTGACGCGGAACGTCCGGTGGTCATCGCCGGCATCATGGGCGGCGAAGATTCCGGAGTGAATGCCGGCACCACCGACATCGTGCTGGAATGTGCGATCTTCAAACGCCAGACCGTGCGCCGCACATCCAAGGCACTTGGCTTGTCGTCGGATTCGTCCTATCGTTATGAACGCGGCGTCGATCCGCACACCTCGCTCGAAGCGGCTTATCGTGCGATTGATTTGATCATTGAGACCGCGGGCGGACAGCTCGTGGGGCCGGCCTGCAAAGTGGGTGGCGATGTGCCGTGGCAATGCGAAGTGGTCGTCACGCACGATTACATCTGCGATAAACTCGGCTTCGACATTCCCGCGGAGGAAATGAAGGCCTCTTTCGAAGCGCTTGAACTTCGCGTCACGCGCGAGGAAGCCACGGAAAAGCGCGGACCGGCTTGGACCGTTTCCATTCCCAGCTGGCGACAGGACCTGGATCGGCCGATTGATTTGGTTGAGGAAGTGCTGCGCTTGCACGGCACCGAGAAGATTCCCGCGGCGCGTTTGCTCTCGCCGGGCTTGGTCGGCGATGACGATCCGGTAGTGCTGTTCAATCGCAAGCTCACCGACTTTCTCGTCGGCCACGATTTTCACGAATGTGCGAATTACACGCTGCGTTCCGGCAAGGAACTCAGTGCATGGGTGTCGCAGACCTCCAGCGCGGAACTCTCCTTGGACAATCCCTTTGTCGCGGATCAGTCGCATTTGCGACCGACCTTGGTTTTGGGCCTGCTCGACACCCTCAAACTCAACCAAGCCCGCGGCACCGGTGCCACGCGGCTGTGTGAAGTGGGGCGGGTTTTCGTTGAGCACAACGGACAGAATTACGAATGCGCGTCCGTTGGCTTTGTCATTGCCGAGAGCGACGCCGGCACGTGGTTGAAGCGCGAACCGGCTGATTTCTACACCGTAAAGCACTACATGGGCGCTTTGGCCTCCGCCGCCGGCATCGATTTCGCCCGGCAGCCGCTCGGTGCGGTTTCGGGAGATTACCTTGGCTGGCAGCAGGAACACTCCGCTCTGGCCGGTGGCATGTCGCAAGGCTGGACCGCCCGGTTCGGCCTGCTGAACGTCGCCATGGTCAAGGCACTGGGTATTGAAGGCCGGGTTTATGCCGGCTCGTTCTCGATCCTGCCGGAAAAGCTCGCCTCGGCCAAGATTCGCCGTCGTTTCAGCGAATTCAGCCTCTATCCGGCGGCGTTGCGCGATCTCGCATTGTTGGTCGATGGCGCCCTGCCTGCCGAGGAGGTGCGCAAGCACCTGCAGAAAACCGCCCGTGCCGTGGTGGGCAATGCGTTCGCCGTCGAGGCTGTCACCGTATTCGATGTCTATCGTGGCAAAGGCGTGCCCGAGCACCAGAAGAGCATCGCCTTCAGTCTCGTTTTCCGTTCGGGGGAACGCACCCTGACCGACGAAGAGGTCAATGCGGTGTTCCAAAAAATCCAAGACGAACTCGTCACGGCGACCGGTTACACGGTGCGCAAATAATCATGGCTGAAGACATCGACATTGATCGCGTGGCCCAACTCGCCCGCATCGCGCTTACCCCGGAGGAAAAGGAAAAATTTGCGCGTCAGTTGCGTGAGGTGCTGCACCACATCCGTCAATTGGAACAGGTCGATGTGACCGGAGTGGAGCCGACTGCCCACGCGTTTCCTTTGCACAATGTCTGGCAGGAAGACGTGGCCGGTGCTGGATTGCCGGTCGGGGACGCCTTGCGGAACGCCCCGGCGCAACGCGACAACATGATCGTCGTGCCCAAGGTGGTGGAGTAACATGAGCACCCCTCTGTATTTTCAGACCATCGCCGCCCTGGCGGGGCGTTTGGCCGACGGTGGGATCAGTTCGGTCGAACTTACCAAAGCGATCATCGCCCGCACCGAGGCGGTCGATGACAAGGTGCATGCGTTTAACTCCCGCGATGAAGCCGATGCCTTGCGACAGGCCGCCGCTGCGGACGAGCGCCGCGCCGCCGGTCGGACGCTGGGACCGCTCGATGGCATTCCCATCGCGTTGAAGGATGTGATCGCGGTGCGTGATCAGCCGCTGACAGCCTCGAGCCGCATGCTGGCGAACTTTGTTTCGCCATATGATGCGACCGTCACGGAACGGCTGAAGAAAGCCGGTGCGGTTCTCTGGGGTCGGCTCAATCTCGACGAGTTCGCCATGGGCTCTTCGACAGAGAATTCCGCCAATCAACCCACGGCCAATCCTTGGAATTTGGACTGTGTGCCCGGCGGCTCATCCGGCGGCAGCGCCGCGGCGATGGCGGCAGGCGAAGCGATTGCAACTCTGGGTTCGGACACGGGCGGATCGATTCGGCAGCCGGCCTCGCTTTGCGGGGTGGTGGGGCTCAAGCCGACTTACGGTCTGGTCTCGCGTTACGGCCTGATCGCCTTTGCCTCCTCGCTCGACCAAATCGGTCCCTTCACCCGCACGGTTGAGGATGCCGCGATTCTGCTGCAGGCCATCGCCGGGCATGACGAGCGCGACTCAACGTCGTTCAAAACCGAGATCCCTGATTACCGTGCCGCGCTCGAGTCCAAGCGAGGCCCATGGAAATTGGGCATCCCCAAGGAGTATTTTGGCGAAGGCCTTGACCCTGAGGTGAGCAAGGCGGTTGAGGCGGCGATTGCGTTCTACCGCGAACGGGGCTGCGAGATCGTCGAGGTATCCCTGCCGCACACCCAATACTGTCTCGATGCCTATTATGTGATCGCGACCGCCGAAGCATCTTCGAATCTCGCCCGCTACGATGGCATTCGCTACGGCCATCGCTCGAAGCAGGCTAAGGATGTCGTTGATCTGTATTACCAGTCCCGTGCCGAAGGGTTCGGTGAAGAGGTCAAGCGCCGCATCATTCTCGGCACATATGTGCTCTCCAGTGGTTACTATGATGCGTATTATCTGCGGGCGCAAAAGGTGCGGACGTTGATTCGCCAGGACTTTCTCAACGCTTACCGGCAGGTGGATGCGCTGATAACGCCGACCTCGCCGACAGCCGCATTCAAAATCGGAGCCAAGGCGGATCCCCTCGCATTGTATCTGTGTGACATATACACGATCGGCGTGAATCTGGCCGGATTGCCGGCCATCAGCGTGCCCTGTGGATTTACCTCGGGCGGCCTGCCGATCGGACTGCAACTCATCGGCCAGCCGTTTGCCGAGGCCGATTTGCTGGCAATCGCGCAGGCCTACGAAAGCGGCCATGATTGGAACCAACGTTATCCCCAACTTTGAGCGGCATGGCGAAATACGAAGCAGTCATCGGTTTGGAAGTGCATGTGCAGGTGCGCACGCATTCCAAAATCTTCACCCGGGTGGCCGCGGGTTACGGGCACCCCGAAAATACCCTGACGGACCCTGTGGTGCTCGCGCTACCTGGAACGCTGCCGGTCATGAACAAGCGCGCGTTGGATGCCATCATCAAAGCCGGGCTCATGCTGGGCTGCGAAATTGCGCCGGTCTGCAAGTGGGATCGCAAAAACTATTTCTATCCCGACTCGCCGAAGAATTATCAAATATCGCAATACGACCAGCCGAT
>JACKPU010000005.1 GCA_024233285.1 Opitutaceae bacterium
ACGCCGGCATGGATGTCGTCGAGTTGGCTGACCTTGCTCGCACCGATGAGCACGGTGGTGATTTCGGGGCGGCGGAGCATCCAGAGCACGGCGAATTGGGCGAGGGTGGCGCCGCGGGCCTGGGCGAGTTCGTTGAGCGCGCGGACTTTCTTGATCACCGCCGGGGTGACGTTGGCTTCCTTCAAGAATCCACTCGGTTTGGCCGCGCGTGAATCGGCGGGAATGCCGTCGAGATAGCGGTTGGTCAGCAGGCCCTGCGCGAGCGGCGAAAACGGAATGCAGCCGGCACCGACGTCGCTGAGCGCGGGCAGCAGCTCGGGCTCCACCCAGCGGTTGAACATGTTGTAGAGCGGTTGGTGAATGAGCAGCGGCACGCCCATCTCGCGGAGCAGTTTGGCGGCGTCGCGCGTGCGCGCGGCGTCGTAATTGGAAATGCCGGCATAGAGCGCCTTGCCGCTGCGCACGGCCGAGGCGAGCGCGCCCATCGTTTCCTCGAGCGGGCTCTCCGGATCGGGCCGGTGATGATAAAAGATGTCCACGTAGTCCGTGCCCATGCGACGTAGACTTTGTTCAAGCGAGGTGAGCAAGTATTTGCGCGAACCCCAATCGCCGTAGGGGCCGGACCACATGCCGTAACCGGCCTTGGTGGAAACGACGAGTTCGTCGCGGAGCGTGGCGAAATCCTGTTTCAGCAGCTTGCCGAAGTTCTCCTCGGCGGAGCCGGGCGGCGGGCCGTAGTTGTTGGCGAGATCGAAATGGGTGATGCCGAGGTCGAAGGCGCGGCGCAGGAGCGCGCGTTGATTCTCCAGCGGATCGACGCCGCCGAAATTGTGCCAGAGGCCAAGCGAGACGAGCGGGAGTTTGAGACCGCTGCGGCCGCAGCGATTGTAGGCGATGCGCTGATAACGATCAGGGGCGGGGAGATAAGCCATGGAACTAACAAACCGGTGCCATGCGAAAAGCTCAACCCGTTCCTGCGTCATTCCGACTGTCATCGGATGCCGGCGGCCCCTTATGCGGGCGTAGTGGCGGGCTGTCCAATGCCATTGCAGTCGACCGGTCAGCGTGCACGCTCTTGGGGCATGAAAACCTTCCGTAGTTTGACGCTCTTCACGCTGCTGGCCGGTCTGGTCCTGCCGTTAGCCGCGCTGGAGCCAGTGAACCTCTCCGTGGCCAAGGAGGCGGTGATCCGTTACGCGAACACGGGCGAGTATGAACGTGATGCCGCGGTGATCGCGCGCTACGCGACCGATTGGATCACGGCACGCGCGGAACGTAAGCTGGAGGGTGAGAAACTGGCCATCGTCCTGGATATCGATGAAACGGCGCTATCCAATCTCGCGCACATGAAGGAAATGGATTTCGGCTACATTCCCGATCTGTGGGATGCGTGGGTGGCGAATCATCATGCCCCGCCGATCGAACCGGTGCTGGCGGTCTACCAGCAGGCGCAGCGGCTCGGCATCGAGGTGTTCTTCATCACGGGGCGCCGCGAAAAGGACCGGCCCGGCACCGAGAGCAATCTGCGCGCCTCGGGCTACGGCGACTATGTGCACCTGTATTTGAAGCCCGACGATTTTCAGGAGCCGACGCAGGTCTTCAAAACCGCCACCCGCGAAAAAATTGCCGGCGAAGGCTGGACGATTATTGCCAATCTCGGCGATCAGCAGAGTGATCTCGACGGCGGCGCGTCCGAACGGATCTTCAAGCTGCCGAATCCGTTTTACCTGATCAAATGACACGGAATTGACGCGACACGCCGCGGCGTGGATGGCATGACGGCGCGTTCATGAAAAACGGCTTGGTATTCGGCGGCCTCGCGCTGCTCTCCCTGTCACTCCTGCCCGCGCAAACCGTGGAGTTGGCGAAGATGGAGGTGGTTGCCTCGCCGATCGTGGACGACACGCGGCTGGATGATCACGCGAATCGCACCGTGATCGTCGGCGCCGAACAAATCGAGGCACTCAACGCTCAGGATATTGCGTCGGCGCTGCGCCGCACGCCGGGCGTGGCGATCACACGCTACAACGCAGTGGGCGCATTCGGCGGCGGTGAGGGCGGGGCGGTGTTGATTCGCGGGCTCGGTTCGAGCCGGCCCGGCGGCGAAGTCGTCACGCTGGTGGACGGCGTGCCGAACTACAACGCGGTCTTCAATCATCCGTTGCTCGATTTGATGTCGGTCGATGCGGCGGCGCATCTCGAGGTCGCGCCTCGTGCGAGTCCGCTGACGGCGGGCAATATATTTGCCTCGATCAATCTCGCGCCGCCTCGCGCGGAGACCGAAGGTGCTTCCGCCGACGCGATGCTGATGGCGGGCAGCTTCGGCGCGCTGAGCGAAAAGGTCAGTGCGGGTTACAAAGACGAAGCGATTAATATTTATTTGACGCAGAGTCACCGCGCAGCCGACGGGCATCGACCGGACTCGGACGGTGAATTGAACAACTACCTGTTGCACCTCGGTTGGAATCCGGCGGCGCAGTGGGCAGTGCGTTATCTGCTCAATCGCACGGACAACGAAGCGACGGATCCGGGTCCGGAGGCGGGTTCGGGTCTGCCGGCCACGCGCGGAGATGTTTATCTGACGGAAAACTGGCTGCATGCGCTCACGGTGTCATGGAACGGCGAGCGCACGTCCGGTCATTTGAAGGGCTACGTCAATGAAGGCGACGGCATTTGGTTGCGCCGCACGACTTCGAACAACGCGGACAGCCTCAACGATTACCGACTGTCCGGGGTGAAGGCGCGCGAAGTGCTCGCGCTCGCCGCGGGCGAATTCACCGTCGGCGCCGATTACGAACTGATGGCGGGACGGTCCGTTTCCGTGCCGCCGGGCGCCGCGCCGGCCGTCACGTTCGGGCCGGAGGAGTTTGCGTTGTTCTCCGCCTATGCGGGTTGGAATCGCACTTGGGAGTCCGGCGACTGGCGGGTGACGCCTTCGATTGGTGCGCGCTGGTATGATCACGAAGAGTTTGGTCGCGCCACGGGCGCGGAGGCCGGCTTGGTGCTGCGCCGCGGTCAACAGCAATGGCATGTCGCGGCGAATCGCGCGGTGAAGTTTCCGGGACTCGATGTCGCGGCGTTTTCCGTGGTGGCGATTCCGGCGCTCGGCCAGAGCTGGCGCGCACTTGGGCCGGAGACGCTCGATCAATACGAGCTTGGCTGGCGCGGGGAATTCGAACGCGACACCGTCGTCGAGCTGACCGTGTTTCGCTACGCCGGGCGCGATCGCTACGTGTTCGTGCCGCCGCCTCCGCCGCCGTTTCAGTTTTTGAATCTGGAATCGTTTCGCACCGAAGGCGCGGAACTGGCGGTGACGGTGCGACCGATGGAAACGGTCTCGTTATTCGGTGCGGTGTCCGTGCTCGACGTGCGGCCGGTCGACCTGCCGTATGCGCCGGAATTGATGCTGACGGGCGGTGCGACGTGGCGCATCGGCGACAGCTGGACGCTGAATATCGATGGGAGTTACGTATCGGAGCAGCGGGCGGCTTCACAGGCCCGGGCGAATGGCGCGCCGAATTTCGAGCGCGTGGCGGCGTTTGCCTTGGTCAACGCGCGGCTGGCGTGGCGTTTTGCGCGCGGCGAGGTGTTCGTCGCCGGCGAGAATCTGCTCGATCGCGACTATCGCTATCGTCCGGGCTATCCGATGCCCGGTGTCGGCGGTTCGATTGGGATCAAGGTGCGGTTCTGATGCCCGGGCCACCCGGCCCTGCCGTGGACCTGCTGCAAATAAAAAGGCGGGGATGAAAATCCCCGCCTGGCAAAGTGAATGAGTGATTTGGATCAGCGCGTGGGCTGCTGCGCCTGCACGTCTTCGAGCCGCTTTTCGATTTCGGCCATCTGTTCGATCAGCTCCTGGGCGACCTTGTCCTTGTCGCGCTTGTCGACGATGTTGAAGTGCGCGACGTCCTTGACGATGTTGGCGGGCAGGGTGAGCAGGCGGGTGATGAGGCCCTGGTCCTTTTGTGAACTGAGGTAGAGCGCGGTGAGCTCGTGCGAGAGCTTGAGGGCTTCCTGCGCGGCGGCCTGCGTCTCCATCAGGTTGTTGTTCAGTTGCTGGTTCTTCGCGAGCTCGGAGGTCAGCACGGTGCCGACCTGTTCGGAGATGCGCTTGCTGTAGGCCTCGATCGATTCGCGGGTGAGATTCTGGTCCTTCGACATCTCCGCGAGAATCGGCGAGATCTTGTCGGCCATGCGCGAGGAGACCTTGTCGATCTGCTCGTTCTGCATTTGCTCGGCTTCCTCGGGGGTGGACGGCAGCGCGTTGTAAGGTTGCACGCGCTTGGCGATGGCCTCGGCGAGGGCGTCGACTTTCTCCTGGTTGAGCTTCGCGATCTCTTCGTCGGTCATGAACATGTCGGCCTGACGTTTGGAAATCGCGTCCTTGAGCAGTTGATCCACCGCGGCGATTTGCCGGCGGTTGTCCTCGGCGGCGGCCTTGAGTGCGTCGTTTTGTTCGCGCAGCGGTTCGAGTTCCTTCTGCTGCGAGGCAGCCATGTTGGAGATCGTCTGCAGGTGCAGCCAGTAGGCGGCGCCGACCACGATGATGACGGTCAGCAGAATGGTGGGGAATTGCTCTTTAAGTTTTTGCCACATGGAAGGGATGGGTTGGTGGGGTTGGAGGAGAGAATGCGGAATGGGCGCCGGATTGCAATGTTGCGCTGGGAACGTGGTTTGCGGTTGTTTTTGGAACGGACCTGCGCAGCGTGGCCGCGTGAGCCTGAATCGCAGCGAGCAGATGCTATTTGATTATTGGGAGGCGAATCCCGACGAGAGACAATTCTGGCGGGACAAAGTTCAGACGGCCGTGCGGGCGGCGGTGGATGAACACGCCGCGGCCTTCCGGTTGGAAGCGGATCTTTGGGCGTATTTCGTTGAGCGTAGCGGAGTTGTGGCGCCGTTTCGCGAGGTGGCGGGCCGGGAGGGTTTGACCCGCACCAGCATGCGCAACCTGGCCGATTACCTCATCCGGCTGTGGACGGAGCCCCGGCCCAAGCCCAAACGCGCCCGACCGGTTTGGTAAAAATTCAACGGAAAACCCTGCCCGGGAGGGGGATAAAATTTTGTTTTCCTGAGGGCTTGAAAATCTCGTTCAAAGGACGACTTTAGCCGTCCCTCACCGCCGTCCTTTTGTCACTTGCATTGCCATGCGGTTATATCAGGCGGTTAAGAGGAAATCAGGCGGATCGTCCAGGGGTGGCGATCCGCCTCCCTTTTTTTAGGGCGGAGTCGTTGGTGGATGGCGGAATTGAAACAATTTTGCGTCGGCCTCAACTCCAGCATCGACAAGCCCGGCGGTTATTCACAACTTGCTCACACCGATGGAATACCTGCGCGGGGCGACAGCCTCACATTCGCGGCAAAGGGTTTCGGGCAAGGTGAAAACCTTCGTGCTCGACACGAATGTTTTACTCCACGATCCGCAATCCCTCTTCAAATTCGAGGACAACAACCTCGCCATTCCGGTGGAGGTTCTGGAGGAACTCGATTCAATCAAAAACGAGCAGTCCACCGAGCGCGGACGCAACGCCCGCCGGGTGCACCGCCTCCTGCAGGAACTGCTCCCCGATTCCCGGGCGATGCACGAGGGCGTCAAATTGGAGAACGGCGGCACGCTGTCGGTCATCATCAATCCCTATCTGCTGGATCCGGCCCGCACGTCGCCGGCCATGCAGCGGTTGAAGGCCATCCTGCCGGACCTCTCGAAAAAGGACAACCGGATCATCGCCGCCGCGCTCTTTGTGCAGGAGCAGTTTCCGCCGCCGACCGTGCTCGTGACGAAGGACGTCAACGTGCAGCTCAAGGCCCGGGCTGTCGGTCTCGAATCCGAGGACTATCTCAACGACAAGGTCCCGGAGGAAGTCGACGAGGCCAGCTACCATGAAATTGCGGTCAACGTGCACGAGTTGCAGCGCTTCTGTTCAGAAGGCGCGTTCGAACTCGATCCGGCGATCGCGGCCCCGCTCTACCTCAATCAATACGTCATGCTGCGTTCGGCCGAGGGCAAGACGATGCCCGCGCGCTATTTCGGCGAGCGCATCGTGCGCCGCCTGCAGCTGCCCGATTTCGTGAAGGCCCCCGGCGGCATTCCGATCCGGGCGCGCAATCTCGAACAGCAGTTCCTGATGGATGCATTGCTGGACGACTCGGTGAATCTCGTCACTTGCTTCGGCAAAGCCGGCACCGGCAAAACGATTCTGACCATCGCCTGCGCCATCGCGCAGATCTTCGATGAGGAATGCACGTATGACGGTGTGTCGATCTCGCGCCCCGTGATCGCGCTCGGCAAGGACATCGGATTTCTTCCCGGCACGCTGGAGGAAAAGATGAAGCCCTGGCTGCAGCCTTACTACGATGCGCTCGAAGTGCTCATGCCCTCGAAACCGCCGAAGGAACCGCAGTTTGCCGCGAAGAAGGTTTCTAAGAAGAAGCACAAGCGGCACGACGAACAGCTCGCGATGGCAGCGGCCGGCGCCCCCGCGGTGAACAGCGCGCCCAACGGAGGTCCGGCACCGCTGATCAAGCCCTACGAACGGCTCCTGCGCACCGGCATCGTCGAAATCGAGGCGCTGGCCTTCATTCGCGGCCGCTCAATCGCGCGCCGGTTCTTCATTCTCGACGAGGCCCAGCAACTCACCCCGCACGAAGTGAAGACCGTGCTCACGCGCATTTCCGAAGGCTCGAAGATCGTGCTCATCGGCGACCCGGCGCAGATCGACAATCCTTACGTCGATTCGCGCAGCAACGGACTCGTCTACGCGCACAATTGCATGAAAGGCCAGTCGCTCGCCGCCCACGTCAAGCTGACCAAGGGCGAACGCTCCAAACTCGCCGAACTCGCGGCGGATTTGCTTTAAGGCGCTTCGCATGTAGGGCGGGATCAGCGATCCCGCCCGACAACTCAAGCCGCGGCGCCGGTCTTCAACAGACTCGGTTGGGCGTGCTTGAGCGCGGCGTATTCCATGCCGACGGCGAACAGGCCGGTGAAGAGGAGATCACTGACGAGGGAGTTGCGGAAGAACAGCAGCGTGGGCGGAAACTGGGGATGGCCCACGGTCATGGCCTGCCACCAGCCGGCGAGCGATTTGGCGTAGACCATGTCGCCGGCCCAGGCTGCGGTGTTGGTGACGAGGTAAAAGATGATCGCGCCGCCGAGTGCGCCCGAGAACAGATTGAGCCACGATTTGCGCTGGGCGACCATCCAGCCGAGGCCGATGGCGATCGCAAAGCAGGCCGTGCGGATCAGCATGCCGCCGAGCGACCATGCATAGCCGAACTGCTCGGCGTAGTAGTGATCCAGATACAAATCCGACAGCGCCAGCGCGGCGAGCGGCACGAGCCAGAGCCAGCGATTGCGGAAATAGACGCCACCGCAAAAGGCCAGCGCCATGAGGGGCGAGAAATTGACGAGATTGGGATCCCACGCCGCGACGATGCGGTAGCCGGCGGCGAGCACGATGACGATCAAGGCGAATAACATGTCGTGGACGATAGCAGGGCGGTGCGAGCGGGCCAATGGAAAATGTCAGACCGGCTGTTCCGCCGCGCGCGCCAGCAGCCAGAGCAGATCGGACAGCCGGTTCAAATACGCGCCGAGCAACGGCCGCGGCGTGCGCCCGTGCGCGGGCAACGTCAGCAGACGACGCTCGGCCCGCCGGGCGGTGACACGCGCGGTGTCGAAGGCGATCGCGGCGGGATTCGCGCCGGGCGTGGCCCAGCCGTCAAATTTCAAGCCCCCGGCCTCGAGCACGGTGATTCGGGTTTCGAGTTCCGACAGGGCCGATGCATCCAGCTTGGCGAAATTGGCCCCCTGCCAGCGCGGGAGGTCGGTTTCGGCGCAGGAAACCTCGCCCATCAGCGCGACGAGGTTGCGCTGCACGCCTTCGAGCAGGGCCTTGATCGTTTGGTCCGCGGCAGCGCACTTGGCCGCACCCAGCGCGACGTTGAGTTCATCCAGCGCGCCGACGGCCTCGATTTGCGGATGCGTTTTGGCGACGCGCTGGCCGTAGAGCAGACTGGTCGTGCCATCGTCGCCGGTCTTGGTGGCGATGGAGCGATGACTCATGACGGCGAGGCGGCCTTGGTGGCGGCGGCCAGTTCCTTGACCGCCTTGTCGATGCGACTGCGCACGCGTTTCTCCATGCGGTCGATGAAGAGCGTGCCGTTGAGGTGATCGACTTCGTGCTGGATGCAACGGGCGAACAGGCCGTCGCATTCGAGCACGTGGGGCACGCCGTTTTGATCCTGAAACGTGACGGCAATCGCATCAGGACGAATCACGTCGCCGCGAATCTCGGGAAAGGACAGGCAGCCCTCCTCGTAAATGTAATCATCGGTGCCGGGTTTGACCGTGACTTCCGGGTTCACGATCACCATCGGCATGAACAGGTCGAGCGGCGGTTTCGCGCCGTCGAGTTGCCACGTGAAATCGATTTCCGCGGCCCGCAGGTCCACGACGCAAAGCTGCAGCGCCCGGCCGATTTGCTGCGCCGCCAGGCCGATGCCGCGGGCGTTGTGCATGGTTTCGATCATGTCATGCGCGAGCGTGGCGAGGTCCGCGTCGAAGGCGGTGATGCGGGCGCCCTTTTCGCGCAGCACGGGGGAGTTGTAGTGAACAATTGGCAAAGACATCACTCGATTTGGTGAGAGCAGCGTGGTTTTGTCATCGTATCGTCGCAATGCAATACTCCCGGACGCGGGCTGTCCGCGCGGGTCGCTTGGAAAATCACGCTGCGCAGCATGCCGCCCTGCCAGGTTCGGGCGACGACGGGCTCGAACCCTTGCGCCGCGATCAGCTTTTCCGCCGGTGGGAGTTCGCGCACGGCCAGGCCGGTTGCCCAGCGGAAGAACGTGTAGAGCCCGGCGAGCCAGACGCGCGCGCGCCAGCGGCGAAAGCCCGCGGCCGGCAGGGCGAAATCGGACCACAGCCACCGGGCGTTTGACTGCAGGGCGGTCCGCAGGCGCGCAATGATGGCGGCGCAGTCATCCGCGGAAAAACAGTCGAGCAAGAAACACGTGACCACGGCGTCGTAGTGAGCCGGCGCGAGTTCAACTGTCCGAATGTCGCCGGCTTGGAAGCGCACGCGGCGGGCCCCGGCCCCGATGCGTGCGCGGGCGCGCGCGAGCATGGCCGGACTCAAGTCGATGCAATCAATGCGGGCACGCGGATTGAGTTGCAGCAGGCGTTGCAGAAAGCGCCCGTCGCCTTCGCCGATGATGAGGATGCGTTCACCGGCGGCCAGTGGGGGCAACAGCGTGAAACGCGCACGCTCCAAATCGCGCCCGAAGGCAACGTATTCCAGCACGCGATAAACGCGCGCCAGGCGCCGGTAGTTTCCCGAAGACGCTTTCACGGCAGCAGGCTCAGCAACCAGAGGGGCAACGGGGTCAAGAGGGCGACATCGGCAAGCACGCGACTCACCTCGCGACCCGTGCGATGATGACCCAGATCGACGAGTCCGAGCAGGAGGGCGCTGGCGGTCAGGGCCGACCAGTCGATGGACGATTTGAGCAATCCGTAAAGCACGCTGACCATCGCGAGCAGCCACGGCAGCGCGTGAATCAGCCGGGTGCGCGCCGGATGCTGCAAGGCGAGGGAGGTTTGTCCGTGTTCGCGATCCACTTCGCTTTCCCACACCGAGATCAACGCGCAGTTGGCCAGCCCCAGTCCGGCGAAGAGCGTCAGCGGCGCCAGCAGCGGGCCGGCCAGACTTTGGTCCTGCGCGAGTATGAAGCACGACGTGCCTGCCGCAAACAGCAGGGCGACGCAGACCTCCTTGGGCACGCGCCACGGGTGATGCCGGTGGGCGAGTTGGTGCGAAAGCAAATAGAGCAGCACCGGTCCGAGCACGATCAAGCCGGCGTCGAATTCGGAGGGGTGCAACCATCGCCAGGCCGTGGCCACCGCCGCGGTCAGCACGAGCAACCAGATCACCAAGGCGCTCCAGCGGTGCCGTTGATAAAACGCGTGGCGTTTCGTGCGGATTTTTTCCGCGGGCACGATCCAGCCTTCGATCCAGCGGTCCGCCGCATAGGCCAGCCAGACGGCGGAGCCGAGGATGACGTGATGATGCCAGTTGATTGACGCGCCGGCAATCCGGCCGAAAAACCACTGCCAGCCGACGGCCACGGCCGGGGCGTCGAGGGACAGCACCGTGGGCCATTGCCACCAAGCCGGGGTCGGGCCGGGGCCGGATGGGTTTGGGGCGGACGATTGCATTTGGCGGGAAGCGGGTGAATCCTTGGCGCTTCGTAAGCGATGTCAGCGGTGAAGCCCAACATTTTATGGATCGTGACCACGCAGTGGCGGGCGCAGGCCTGCGGTTATGCGGGTGACGTCAACGTGCGCACGCCGGCAATCGACGCGCTGGCGGCGCAGAGTGTCAATTACGCGCAGGCGGTCACGCCGCATCCGTTCGGACCCTTCGCGCGCGCGGCCCTGCTGACGGGCGTGCCCTCGCCGGCGAATGGCGTGCGGGATTACTTCGACCCGTTGCCGACCAACGCCCGGACGATCGCGCATGCGCTGAACGAAGCCGGTTATCACACGGCGTTTTTCGGGAAATGGCACCTTGCGCCGAAGGATCGCAGCGAGCCATTGGTGGGCGAGGCGCATGCACGCGCGCTGGTGCCGCCGGCGCGGCGCGGGGGGTTTGCGTTTTGGGAAGGATTTGAAGGCGGCTTCCAATTGAATACGCCGTGGTTGCAGGGATCGCGTTTGGCGGAGCCCCAACCGTTTGCCGGCTACCAGAGTCGCGTGGTCGCCGAACGCGCGGCGGACTATCTCTCCGCCCAATCCGCGCCGTGGTTTGGCGTGATCAGTCTGGAGGCACCGCATCCGCCCTACGGCGCGCCCGCTGATGGCTTCATCCCACTTGCGCCGGCGGCTCTGCAATTGGCGCGCAATGTGCCGCGCGGTGGCGCCGCGGAGGCGCGCGCCCGGACCGAGCTGGCGGGATATTATGCGCATATCGCGGCGACGGACGCGGCGATCGGTCGTTTGGTGGCCGCGCTGGCCGCCGATACCGTGATTGTCTTTACGAGCGTGCACGGCGACATGCATGGCGCGCACGGTTTGTTTCGCAAAGGGTGGCCGCACGAAGAAAGCGTGCGCGTGCCGCTGTTGATCCGCCATCCGCGTTTGGTGCCGCAAACCTCGGCGGCCGCGGTCTCCTTGATCGATCTGCCGGCGATGACCCGGGCATGGGCCGAAGGCGGGCACTGGACCGGGTCGCCCGCGTTGGCCCGAATTTCGATGCCCAGTGTCGTGGGCCTGCCCGATCAATGCGACCGGGAGTGGCAGGGAGCGCGCACGCCGGCGTGGAAATGCGTCGTCAATGCCGACGGCTCGCCATGGCTCTGTTATGATCTGACGACGGATCCGCTGGAACAACGCAACCTCGCGGACAGCGATTTTGCCCGGCGCTGCGCCGCGGCCCTGGTTTAAAGGGAGAGTTGGCCGTTATCGTCGATCCCGGGAATCAACGGCGAGACGGAGTCGGAACCAAAGAGGCGGCGGATGGCCGAATCGATTTCGTGCAGCTTGACCGGCTTGCTGATGTAGTCGTCCATGCCGGCCGAGAGACACAGTTCGCGGTCGCCCTGCATGGCGTTGGCGGTCAGGGCGACGATCTTCGGCTGACGTTCGACCGGGATGCGGCGGCGAATCTGGCGGCTGGCCTCGAAGCCGTCCATTTCGGGCATCTGGATATCCATGAACACGAGATGATAGTGGCGCGACTCCACGGCCGTGACGGCTTCGATGCCGTTGCCGACCGCATCGGCGCGATAGCCCAACCGTTCGAGGAAGCGCAGCGCGACCTTTTGGTTGACGGCATTGTCCTCGACCAACAGCACCTCGAGCGGAATCTTTTCGGCCAGAACCTTGTAGCTGGCCTTGCTCTGACCGGAACGCCGGGTGATGCCTTGCGGATTGAAGAGCTGCCGCACGGTGTGAATCAGCGCGGAGGTCTTGAGCGGTTTGAAGGTGATGCCGACCGGGCGGTCGTCCGGCAGATCCGCCGGCGCGGATTGACCGAAGGGCATGACGAGCAGGCGCGGGGCGGTGATCTCGGGCCAGTCCGCCAAGGGCGAATCGCCCTCGGTATCATCCAAATTGAGCAGCAACATCGACACTTTGCCGTCGTGGGCGGCAAGGAACGCCTTGGCTGCGGCCGTATCGGAGGCGACGTGGCAGGGCACCTGCCATTGTGCAAAGATGGCCGCCAAATGGGCGGCGGTGACCGGGTGCGGTTCGACGCACAGCACGGAACCCTGCAGCAAGGCCGGGGGCGGGGGCGGAAGTTCGTAATCCGCGGGCATCTCGGCGACCAAGGCACGGATCGAAAAGGTGAATACCGAGCCCTCGCCGGGTTTGCTCGCGACGTGAATGTCGCCGCCCATCAGCGCGCACAGCCGCTGGGAAATCGCGAGCCCGAGACCGGTGCCGCCGTATTTGCGCGTGGTCGACGAATCCACTTGGGAGAAGGCCTTGAACAGCCGGTCGAGCCGCTCCGGCGGAATGCCGATGCCGGTGTCGCGCACGGCGAATTCGAGCAGCTGGCCCTGGTCGGTGACGCTTTCGACGGCTTTGACGACGATCGAGATGCTGCCCCGCGGCGTGAACTTCACCGCGTTGTTCACGAGATTGACGATGATCTGCCGGAGTCGCGTCACATCGCTGATGATCCACAACGGCACGCCCGGTTCGATGTGGTAGGTGAGCTCGACCTTTTTCGACGAGGCTTGCAGCGCGAACAGGTCGAACGCCTCTTCCAGGCACAGTGACAGGTCGAAGGGGATGTGCTCGAGTTCGAGTTTGCCGGACTCGATCTTGGAGAAATCGAGAATGTCGTTGATGATTGTCAGCAACGCTTCGCCCGAGGTGCGGATGGTGTTGACGTAGTCGCGCTGCTCGGCGGTGAGCGCGGTTTCCATCAGCAGGCTGGTCATGCCGATCACGCCGTTCATCGGCGTGCGGATTTCGTGCGACATCGAGGCGAGGAATTCGCTCTTCGCGCGGGAGGTGGCGTCGGCTTCGGTCTTGGCGCGGCGCAATTGGTTTTCCGTCGCGACGCGGGTGGTGATGTCGGTCAGGATGGCGATGAAGTTCTCGAGCTGGCCGGCCTCGTTGTAAATCGGCTGGGTCTCAAGGTGCAGGTGGTATTTGCGGCCGGACTTGGAGTAGTTGGCCAGATCCGTCGCCAGGCCCTGGCCGTTGGCCATGGCGGTGCGGACTTGCATGATGGTGCGCGGATTGGTCTCGGGGCCGACGAGGAACTCGGTCGGGTTGCGGCCCATCACTTCGTCGACGTCGTATTCCATGACGCGGGTGAAGCTTTCGTTGACCCATTCGATGGCACCGCCCGGCGAACAGATCAGCACGGGGTTGTCGGTCTTCGAGGCCACAAGGGAAAGTTTGCGGGCCTCGGCCTGACTTTGCCGGAGAGCCTGTTCGGCGTCGCGCCGGGCGCTGATGTCCTGCACCGTGCCGATGATCCGGGTGGGCCGGTCGTCGGTCATGCTCACCACTTTCGAGCGACTGTAGACCCAGCGCCATTCGCCGTTCTGTGCGCGCACGCGGTATTCCGGGTCGATGAACGCCGCCTGACCCAGCAGCTGGCGTTCGTTGAGTTTGCGATATTGCGCCAGGTCGTCGGGGTGAATCAGCGATTGCCACGCTTCCACCGTCGCGGGCATGCGGTCGTGTTCATAGCCCAGCATGGCCCAAAGGCCCGGACTGTAATACACGTGCTGTTCGCGCACATTGCGCTCGAAGATGCCGATCTGGGTGGAATCCAGCGCGAGGCGCAGACGTTCGTCCGAGGTCTTCAACCGGGCCTCGATGCGCCGGCGCTCTTCGTTTTCGTTCAGCAAACGGCGGTTGGACATCTCGGCCTCGTGCTGTCCGGCGCGGGCGCTGCGCGCGAGGTGGATGCTGAGCCCGAGCAGCACGGTGATGCCGAAACCGGAAATCAACGCCAGTTCCGGGAGGTAGCGCCGGTCGCGTTCCATGGCGGCAACGGAAGGCGTCAGGTTTACGCGGATACGGCGGTCGGCGATGGTGTAGACCCGGTCAAGGGACAGCGGGGTCGCGCGGATTTCCTGCGCCAGCGGGTTGGAATTGAAGATGGTGTTGCCGCTGATCTGGACGGCGACGTCGTAATCTTCGGCAATCTTCGCGTCGGCGGTGAGCGTGCGGAAGAAGCGGGCGTAAAGGTATTCCGCGGCGATGTAACCGGCGATGCGGTTCTTCTCGATCACGGGGGCGTAGATCACGATGCCGCTGCCCTTGCCGGCGATTTCGGTCGTGGCGGATATCACGGCGCCGCTGTTTCCGGGACGCTGGCGGTTGGGATTGGCCGCTTGTTGCAGCGCGGCCAGGCGCTCGGGATTCTGCGAGTGATCGAACGCGATCAGGTCTTCGTTGCCGGCTTCGGGAAAGAACCAGACGGTGCGGAACTCCGGGCTGACGTAGGAGATCGAATTGCAACCCAACACCTGCGAGGACGACATCAACGTGATGGCATCGGCCTCCCAAATCACCGGATTGTTCTGCTCCGCATCGCTCCAGCGGCGCGCGGTTTTCTCGATGTCGTTGGCCTGGCGGTCGAGTTCCGAACTGATCTGCACCGCCAGGCTGTCCATGGCGGTTTGGGTGCGCGCGCTCAAGTAGGCTTGCTCGCGTTCGCGCAGTCCGATCCACAACACGAAGGTCAGGGTCAGGCCGGCCACGATCGCCGGAATGGCGGACCACGCGGGCGGTTCCTTGCCTCCGGCGACGGCGTCGCGCCAGGCCATGACGAGCATGGCGGTGCCGGCGACGATCATGCCAATCGCCATGATGGGCGAAATGACAAAGGCCGTGCCCCAGGTGTAGACGGCCGGGAGCCCGGCGATGTGGCCCAGCAGGGTGGAGATGCCGGCGGCGCAGGCGAGTGAAGCCGTCACGACCTCGAGCATGCGGCGGAACTTTTGGGTTGAGCCGTGTCCGCGCCAGAAGAGCAATCCGCTGATCAAGGTCAGGACCAGTGCACTGACCGGCGAAATGCGACCGGGATGCGGTTCGACCAGGACGAGAAAGTCCTTCGTCAACAATTCGTCGATGTGCAGGTTCGTGCGCAGCAGATGCTGCAGCAAGGTCACCAAACTCAGGGCCAGCGGGGCGAGGGCCAGCCAGCGGGCGCGCCTGAATTGGCGTTCAAGGCCCAGCAGCACCAAGCCGATCAGCAGCAATGTCAGCGCGCCGTTGAACTTGATGGCCGGCATGCTGGCCAAGGGTTGCAACAAGGCGTCGCTCTTCAGCAGCCAGCCCAAGATCGAGCTGACGCCCAACAGCACCAAGATGGCGGCCAGGATGGTTGCGAGCCGATCTGACCATTGCGTTTTGGGCAATGTGCTGGGTGAGTCCATTTAAGGTATTCACCCTAGCATGCGAGTGACCCCAGTCAGCGCAATGAGTTTTTCCCGGGTCGCGGATCAGGGAGATCCGGCCGGTAATTCGGGTGGCGGCGCCGCCGGTGGATCTGCCGCCGGTGATGGATTGGGCGCCGGGTTGCCGGGCGGCGCGGGATCGCTTTGGCCGAGGTTGCGCAAAATGTTGGTCGGACCGATGACGAAGGCCCATTTCGGTTTGGCGAGTTCGCCGGTGAGTTTCACTTCCAGCACGTTGGACAACGGGGTGAGGACGGCGCCGACGACGGTCTTCAGGATGAACTTGCTTTCCTGAAACGGGTAGATCCGCGCGTTAAAATCCAACTCGCCGCGGTCCAGACTGTAGGCGCCACGGGCGGTAACGGCGGCATTGGAACCCGTGACGCTGACTTCGGGAAACACCACCTTGTTTTTTTCCACGGTGAAATTGGTGCTCAGGTGATTGAATCGCAACGAAGTGAAGTTGAGCAACTCGGAGAGCAGACCGAGCAGGCGAATCTCACCCAGACCCCGCCCGCTCAACTCGGCATTGCCGGAACCCTCGAAACTCATGGGGTCATCGAGTTGGCCCTCGGCGGAAACATCCAGGTCGATCACGACGTTGGCGTTCTTCTGCACATAGACGCCGGGTTCGGCGGCGGCCGTGCCGCGGCGTTGGGCAAAATAGGTGGTCAGGATATTCGAGGCCTGTTGGAGGTTGCCCTGCTTCAGGCCCAGATCAAAGCCGAGGAGGCGTGCGTCCTCCGGCCCCTCGATGCGCATGCGTCCGGCCGTCACCCCGCTGGCGAATCCTGCGCTCAACGGCTCGATGAGGATGTCGTCATCGTTCACCGTGGCGGTGAAATTCAAACCCGTCAGTGGAAACCGATGGAAGGTGAAGTCGCCCTGGGTCTGGCCGTGCACTTCGATGTGTTTGGCGGGTCCGTAATCCGACGGGGTGCCGATGTAGCCGGTCGCGGACATTTCAACCGGGGAGGTGAAGACAAACGGTTCCACGATTGCGGCCACTTCCGGGCCGACGAGATTGGCTGCGGTGGCCGGATCCAGCGTGGATTTGAAATCGAAATCCATGCGCTGCAATTCACGCGTCGCCGGATCGTGCCGGCGAACGAACCAGCCTTCCGCCTTTCCTTCGCCGCGGCGCGCGAGCACTTGCATGGCGTCGTAATAATTCGGCCGCAGGTAGATCAACGTGGTCACATGATCGAGCGGCGTGCCGTTGATCACGGGATTCGCGCCGTCGGCGAACACGAAGACGCTGGTCCGGGCGCCGTCACGCCAGCGGCCCTGGACATCGACCGAGGCGTCCGGGGCGGCGGCGCTGAAGTCGAATCGATTCCAGAAGTTGTCCCACCAGTCGCGGAACCAGCCGCTGATGTCCGGCGGGTGCAGCCGGCCGGTGAGCAAGAAGCGAAAATCATGCGTGGCGAAATCGTGTTCGTAGCTGCCGGTGGCGAAGTTGGTGCCGATGGCGGCGCTGGCGTTGGTGGCGACAAACCGGCCGTCGGCCACGCGCACGTGCCCGCCGATGCGATCAAAGGTCACGCGATACGCGTAAACCTCGCGCGCGGCCACCTCGCCCTCGATCACGGGTGAAGTCCAGCCCGGACCGGTGCTCAGGTGCAGGTCGAATTCCGGGGCGCGGCCGAAGTCAAGAAACTGCCGCACGTCCCGCCCGACCCGGCGGCTGATCACACTCAGCAACGCCGGATCGAAGCGACCCGCGGCCTGCACGTTCGCGCGGGCGGCGACCGGATTCACCTGGCCCTGCACGTGGACGGTTTCCGCGGCGATGCGGGCGAGGGCGTTCACTTCCAAATCGGGCCAGCGGTCGAAGTTGAGATCGGCGGAGACCGCGTTTGCCGTCACGCCCGCCGCCGTCAAACGGCCGATGGTCACGTCGGCCCGGCGCGGTTTGATCTCGAGTTTCTCGTTGTTGATGCGCGTGCGAAGGATGGTGCGCACCTGCTCGGCGTGAATCCCGCCGGGCAGGTCGAGTTGATGGAGGGTGGCGGTGATGCGGGCGAAGAACGGCTCCTGATGCCAGAGCGGCAGGCGGGTGTCGGCGCGAAACGGGCCGAGCGTGAAGGGTTTCGCGCCGGCGCGCTCATAGTGGCTGCCGCTGAGCGACACGTTGGCGATGGCGCCGAGTTTGGGCGAAGGGCGCAGAAGCAATTGCACGCGGCCATCGCGCAAGCCGGTCAAGTGCTGGCTGGCCGTGGTGAGTTTGCGGCAAATTCTGGCGTAGTGGGTGGTGAGAAACCGGGCGAGCGGGTTCTCGTCCCCCACGGCCCCGGGCAGGCTGCTCAAATCGATCGCGCCGCGCGCACTCAGGTTCACGCCCGCCACCTGGGCGGTGAACTGCGGCACCGCGATGCCGGTCTCGAGCGGAATGAGAATCAGATCCCCGTGGCTGAGCAGGGTCTCGCTTGCGCCGCTTTCCGCCAGCATCGCCGGGATGTGCAGGTTGATGCCGCTGGCGCGGAGCCGGCTGGGTTCAAACCGGCCGCCCAGCAACGCCCACGGATCGAGCTGCACGTAAACCGCGCGCACGTCCGCCACGGGTTCGCCGAACGAGGGCACGACGAGCTGCAGATTTTCCACCAGCACCTGACCGGTGGGATCAAACGTCGTGCGACCGAAATTTACCTTCAAACCCGAGGCCTCCAGCCGCTGCTCCAACGAACGCAGCAGAAAACCGGGCACCGGCATCTCCCGCGCAAACGCGATGTAGAGTTGGAACACCAACAGCATCGAGAGCCCGAGCCAGAGCGTCCAGCAGACCAGCGAGATGGCGCAATGCGCGCAGAACTTTCCGCCGCGCCGGCAGATTTGCCACCATCGGTTCATGCGATTCGCCCGGTGGGCGCGAGCACGCCTGTCTGGGGAGGGGCCATGGTTCAGGATTGGTCGTCAATCGGATCCGGGGCCGGCGCGGCTTCCGCTTCATCCGGTGGTCCGGGATCCTTGTCGCCGTAGGTGAGCTGCCACAGGGCATCGAGGAACGTTTGGGGCACGGTGAAGACGGCGCCGAGCTCCTGGGATCCGGCGAGTTGCTGATCGCCGCCGACGCGGTCGGTCAGCCACAGGCGCAATTGTTCGGTCTGTTCGCCGTTGCCGGATGGCAGCAGCACGGTGGCGTCGACCCGCCAGCGCCAGTGGCGGTCCATGCCGCCGGCCAGCACCGTGTCGGTGAAACCATCCTGCACAAACCGCTCCGCCTCGATCCGGCGCAGCCCGGCGAGCAGGGTCTTTACGGCCGCCGACGGTTGGTCGAGGGACTCGTTCCAGATGACTTGGTCATTCTGCAGATCGGTGATGCGCAACGCGCTGATCGTGGCGGTTTCGGGCAGCTCGCGCAGCACGCGTTGACGATAACGGAGGGCATCCGGCGTGGTTTGTTCGATGATGGACGCATCCACGAGGTAGACGAAACGGGCGTTTTCCAACCGGGCGTAAGCGTTGCCGTCGCGCGTGGTCGGCAGGCCGATCTGCAATTTGGTGGTCGTGGCGTTGGCGCCGGCGCCGAAGTTGAGGGTGATTTCGCGCTCGGGGCGGTTGAAGCCCCATGCTTCCAGATCGGCGTCACTCGGAGCGTCGCTGACGAAGCGCAGCGCGGTCAGGCGGCGCAGTTGTTCGATCAGCGCCTGGACGGCCCGGGGTTCGGCGGGATTGGTTTGCGGCCCTTGATCGCCGCTGCGCCGCACGGTCTGCCAGCCGGCGCCCTGCGTGCCGGTTTCGAATTGTTGCAAGGTCAGGTCGGGTTGATTGGGAGCCGCCAGCGTAATGGACGAGACGGTGCCGGATTCGAAATCGAGAATGCGGGCCTCGCGCAGCACTTCCTGGGCGTTGCGCAACGCATCAACCAGGGCGGCGGGCAGGCTGACGGTGAAGGCGGTGGCCTTGCCCTCGAGCATGGCGTTGAACTCGATGTCGGGTTTTTGCGCGGGTGTCCCGTCGCCGGTGTCGGTCGCGGAGTCGGCGATCGCCGTGGTGCCGATTTCGGAAATCAGCATCAGGGTTTCGCGCCGATTGTTGCCCTCGAGCGTGATGCGCAGGCCGTTGTTGCCGGAGGTGTTTTCCGGCGCGGCGCCGGCCGGGGTGAACGAACGCACGCGCAGCGCGTTGAGCGCGTTGATGGTCAGTTCCACGGCGGCTTTGTTGGCGCGCGCGATGATGGGCGCCTCGAAGACCCACCGGTTGCCCTCGCGGCGAATGCGCACGCGCAGGTTGGCGGGGTTTTGCAGATTGAGGGAGCGCGCCTCGAAGACCGGGATCGAGAACACGCTGTCCGCGCGCAATTCGCTGAGCGGCAGATTGAGGGAGCGCGCCAGGCTCAGGCCGACAACGTGCACCCGTTCGCCGTCGGGGGAGAGGATGTAGAGCCGGTTGCCGACCTTGGTCTCGTCGCCGATTTGCAGGGTGATGGGCTCGCCCTCCGCGCGATCCGCTCCGGTGGTGAACGTGAGCGTCAGCCGCGGCTGGTCCAATCCGTAGTCGGCGAGCGACTGGTTGTTCTTTGCGAGATCGGCTACGCTGAAACTGGTTTCATGCTCGAGAAACTGGAGTTCGTTGATGATGCGGCTGACCGCGTGCGGATTGGCCGGCCACTCGAGGGGCTCGGTCAGGGACCAGTTGTCGCCGGAGCGCGTCAGCGCGATGGGGGTTAATTCCGGGCCGGTGATGCGCAGGCTGCGGATGTCGGCGGTCTCGGCGCCGAGCACGCGCCGGCGCGCCTCGAGCGAGGCCTGCTCGGTGCGCCAGCCGCGCTCGAACTTGAAGATGAAGAAGAAGAGCGCGACGTTGAGGAAGAGTAGGACGAGAGTGACTTTGGTGCGCATGGTGACGGGGGCTAGTTGCGGCGGGACCAGTAAACGAACAGGCCGAGCAGGGCGGCGGCGATCGGCAGGGCGAGGATGAGACTGTAACGCAGCTTGATGAGTTCCGCCTGACTGAGGGAGAGTTGAAAGCGCTCGATCGGCCGGGTGGGAATGTTGAGCTGGGTTTCGCGATCGATGGTCCAGTTGACCGCGTTGAGGAAGAGGTTCTGGTTGCCCGGGCTGGCGATGCGATGATTGGTCACGAGGTCATCGGTGCCGATGACGACGAGCCGGCCGCTGCGCACGCTGAAGGGGAGATTGTTGCGCACCTGCACGCGTTCGGAGACCGTCACGACCCCCAGCCGGTTGGCCGGTGGCAGCCCCGGCAGGCCTTTCAAATCCACCCCGCGATTGTATTCGGGCAGGCGGCGCTGCCGATAGCTGGCTTCGCCCCAGGCGGTGGTCGAGGTGGCGGCGAGCACGGTGACCTCGAGACCGCTGCCGGCGGCGCGGCCGGGATCGGGCCGCACGCTGCGGCAGAGCCCGAGGCGCAGCGGGATTTTGTAATCAAGCAGGGTTTGCGTGATCGGGTGCGGTTGGAAATTGCGGATGATCAGGTCGCCGTTGTCGGCGAAGCTGCCGGGATCGGTGTCGTAGATCACGACGTCGTCGGCGAGCACGCCCCAATCGTAGAGCAGGTCGTCCAGCCCGTGCGGCACGCCGGCGGCGAGGAGGAGAATCAGGCGGCCCTGGCGCTTGTTGAGGTAGTCGCGCAGCTGCTCCTGTTCAAACGCATCGTAGCGGCCCTGCGGCGCGGCGGCGATGACCAGGTCGGCGTCCTCCGGCACGGTGCGGGCGGTGCTGAGCTGCAGGTATTCGACGGCGAAGTTGCGCAGCCGCAGCTCGTCGTTGAGCGCGGAAAGCCCGCGCGCGGGATCGACATCGTCCGGCCGCAGTTCGCCGTGGCCGGTGAGGAAGTAGATTTTTTTTCGCGTGGGGTTGGACACGCTGAGAATGGCCGCGGTGATCGCCTGTTCGCCGCGGAAGTCGGTTTTCTCGCGTTCCCTCACGCCGTAGAGTTCGCCCAGCGAGACCTGCTGGCGCTGTTCGCCGCAGATCAGGAGCACGATGTTGGGCTGGTCGATGCCGAGTTGATCGGCTTCGCGGCGCTGCTGATACACGTCGATGAACTCGACGTTGATGCGGCCGTTGGGGTTGCCCTCGGTGGCGTAGCTGTATTCGCGCAAGAGTCCGCGCAAATCGCGGTAGGCCTGGGCCACGTCGGCGTTGTCGTCGTTTTCGGTCAGCGTGACCACGATGCGGACCGGCCGCTGGAGATTCTGCAGATACGACTTGGTTTCCGGCGAAAGGGAATAACGCCGGTGGGCGGTCAGGTCGAAGCGCCACGCGTGGTTGCGCGCAAGGTAGTTGAGCCCGCTGAACAGCGAGAGAAACAGCACGGCCTGGAGCACGAGGTTGATCGTGCGAATCAGCCGGGCGGTGCGAAAACTGTCGGGCGAGAGCATGATCAGTTGTGCAACAGTTTGGCCTCGACGCTGAGAATGCTGAAGATCAGCGCGAGCACGGTGCCGCTCAGGTAAAAGAGGAGCTGGCGTGTATCAATCACCCCGCGGGTGAAATCCTCCCGGTGCTGGATGATCTGCGCGTAGTTGACGATTTCGCGGGCGGGATGAAGCACCTCGCGATCGAGCCACGAGGCGTTGTGCAAAAAGCCGAGGCCGAAGATCAGCACGAACAGCATGGTGAAGCCGAGGATGCCGGCGACGGCCTGGTTGCGCGAAAGCGAACTGGCGAAAACCCCGATCGCGATGAAAAGCAGACCCGAAACCCCGACGAAAAGATAACCGCCGATCAACGGGCCGGGATCGAGAAACCGCATGTCGCCCGCGAACCGGTGCAGGATGTAGAAGAATCCGCCGGTCGAGGCCCACAGGACGACATACATCAGATAGGCGGCGAAGTATTTGCCGAGCACGACCTCGGCGGTGGTGACCGGCGTGGTGAGCAGGGTCTCGATCGTGCCGAGGCGGCGTTCTTCCGCGAGACACTTCATCGTCAACAGCGGCACCATGAACAGCACGGGAAACCAGAACACCTGGAAGAACACCTGCGCCGGGGACACCTCCTGCGCCTCGCGGCTGTAGTCCTGCAGGATGCCCGTGAAAAAGAAGCCCATGACCGCGAGGAAGAGCGTGGCGGCGATGTAGGTGCTCGGGTTGACGAGCAACATGCGGACTTCGTGACTGAGGATGGTGAAAAAGTGGCGCATGGCTTAGTTCCGTTTCAATTCCTCCGCGGTGACATCCCAACTGCGGCGCGTGGCGGCTAGGAACACATCCTCCAGGGTCGGGTGCGCCCGGCTGAGTGCGCGCACGCGGAACCCGGCGGTGCCGAGATTCTTCAGCAGCAATTCGCCGATGTCGTCCTCGCGGGCGGTGGTCAGGAGCAGCTGGCGGAAGCCGGCCGCGTCCGGATCGGCGGCTTGCTTGACGCGCAGGCTCTCTTCGGTGGCCGTGAGCACCTCGCTGATGTGCCCCGGGTCGCCGGCGATCTCGAGTTCATACTGCGAGTGGCCGAGAATCTTGCGCCGCAATTCCGAGGGCGTGCCCTGGGCCACGATGCGGCCCTGGTTGATGATGAGCACGCGGTCGCAGGTCATTTCGATTTCCGGCAGGATGTGCGACGAAATGATCACGGTCATGCGGCCGCGCAGGCTGGCGATCAGGTCGCGCACGATCAGGATCTGGTGCGGATCGAGCCCGATCGTCGGTTCGTCCATGATGATCACGGGCGGCTCGGCCAGAATCGCCTCGGCGATGCCGACCCGCTGGCGGAACCCCTTGGAGAGCTTGCCGATGATCTTGTGGCGAACGCGTTTCAAATCGCACAACTCGAGCACCTCGTCGATGCGCGGGCCGAGTTTGCCGCGCGAGATTTCCTTCAACCGGCCGCGAAAATAAAGGTATTCCGAAACGCGCATGTCCTCCGGCAGCGGATTGTTTTCCGGCATGTAGCCGATCAGGCGTTTGACCGCGTCGGGCCGCGAGGCGACCGGCTGGCCGCAAATGCTCACCTTGCCGGAAGTGGCGGGCAGATAGCCGGTGAGGATGCGCATGGTGGTGGATTTGCCCGCGCCGTTGGGTCCGAGGAAGCCGAGGATCTCGCCGCGCGCCAGGCTGAAGCTGATGCCATTGACCGCCGTCATGCCCGCGTAGGCTTTGACGAGGTCGGCAACTTCGATGGCGGGGGCGGGTTCAGACATGGGTGGTTGGGATATGCTGGACGGGGCGGGCTTAAGCTCAACCCACTTTCTCCAGTGTGACCTCACCGGCGCTGAAACGTTGCATTTGGCCGTGCCGGTCGCGCAGCAGCAACGAGCCGTGGTCGTCGATGCCGGACGCCGTGCCCTCGATGCGCTGCCGGCCGTTGAGCACGGTGATCGCGCGACCGTGCAACGTGTCATGCTTGGGCCAGGCGTCGGCAAGCAGCTGTTCGTGGCTGCCGTCGACGAAATGCGTGTAAGCGAGCCGCACGCGCCCGATCAGGGCCGCGGCGAAATGATTCAAGTCGATCGGATGGCCGGCCTCGGCGGTGAGGGAAGTCGCGCGCTTGGCGACGTCGGCGGGCCAGGTGCCGGCGGGCTGGTTGATGTTGAGGCCGAGCCCGAAGACGAGATCGCGCATCTGGTCGGCGTCGATCCGCGCCTCAGTCAGCATGCCGCCGGCCTTGCGACCGTCGAAGACGATGTCATTGGGCCACTTGATGCCCGCCTTCACGCCGCCGAGCGTGCTGATCAGTTCGCACACGCTTACGCCCATCCACAAGGTGAACATCGGCATGCGCTGCGGGCTCACATGCGGCCGAAACGCGAAACTCGCGTAGAGGTTGCCATGATTACCGCTGTGCCAAGTGCGCCCGAAGCGACCGCGACCCTTGGTCTGTTCGCGCGCGAGCACGACGAACGGCGCGGGCCGGCCATCCGCGAGCTGACGCGCCGCCTCGTCGTTGGTGCTGTCCACGGTTTCCAAAACGGTCAGCGGAAACTCGCGGTTGCGCGATTTGAGCAGCGCCTCGATGAACGTCGCGTGCAGATGATCCGGTTTTCGGGCGAGCCGGTAACCGCAGGATTTTTTGCCCTCGAAATCAAAGCCCTGCGCACGGAGCTTTTCCATGTGCTGCCACACCGCCACGCGGCTCATGCCGAGTTTTTTGGCCAAGGCTGCGCCCGAGACATAACCGGAGGCGGCGCCGGTGAGTTCGCGTAAAATGACAAGTTCGGCTTGGGACATGTGCAATCAGCGTTGCGACTACAACGCAGCGGACCATGCTGGCGCAAATGTCATTTGCAGAATTTGAGGCATCGCTGGACCAACCGAATCCGCCCGTCACGCTCAGCCCCGCGCTGGCCGGACTCTGGCACGACGCCAAGGGCGATTGGGACGCGGCGCATCGCTGCGTGCAGGATGACGACTCCGCCGCGGGTGCCTGGGTGCATGCGTATCTGCACCGCAAGGAGGGCGACGCGAGCAACGCCGCCTACTGGTATGGCCGCGCGCGCCAACCCGTGGCGGACGTTTCACTGGCGGACGAGTGGAGCGCGATCGCGCGGGCGCTGGCGGGGTGAATTGCGGCCTTTGCCTCTTCCGCGGATCATCCGGATGACACTGATCAGGAAACCGTGTTCTGCCGCCTGACGCTTTCTCCTAATCGTCATCGTTCTCTCGCGGCATGAGCCTCACGCAGAGCCGCCAAGCCACAGAGTCTCTGAAGGTAGGTCGGGTCGCCTGTCCTCCGTCTTCGTCTGAATCCAAACTCTGCGCCTCCGCGTCTCTGCGTGAGACCTTATCCAGATTCGCATCGGTTTTCGTCCTGACCTGCGGCGCATACCCCGCTGGTCTCACCCGGATACCACGGCCGGTAGCTTCTCGCGCGGGCGATCGCCTACTCGGACGGAGCAACCGATTCCCGGCCGTAAGAAATGACCTCAACCCCGGCGGAGAAATGACATCGTGGCGCCTCCGGCATCACTTGAACGCCGGCGGCTTTCATGATCTCGCAGGTTTCAATCTCCACTTCGCATCGGTGCAGCGGCCAGGGCGCATGATGCACTTCCACGCGGGCGATGCCGCGCGTGTTGGAATGGGCATAGAGACAGTAGCGCTCCGTCGCCCAGTGCTCGAAAGAGCCGGCTTGAACGGGCAAGCGATCGCCGACCGGCCGGTAGCGCGCGGCGAACTGCGCCGATCCGTCCCGCCGCCGGCTGGTGCAGCGGTGCCAGCCGCCTTCCGGCGCGTGGGTCATCACGGCTTTCCAATAGGGCAGATCGTAGACGAGCCGGCCGCCCCAGACGATCGGCCAGAAATCGGCATCCAGGCTAAAGAACCATACACCCGGTTTGTCGCCGACTTCGACATACGTTCGCAGGTTCAATTCGGGAAAGGCGTCCAACCACGGCAGATCCGGGAACGGCCGACGCATCATGCGGGCCATCCGAAACGGGACCAGCCCGACCCAAGCCGAGCCATCAAACTCCTGCAACCGCACCCCGCGGGGCAGCTTTTTGCGCAGCGCAGTCGCGTCGACGCGATAGTGCAGGAACGCCAGATCCAGCCAGGATTGCCGCCATTTCCAATTGAAAGAAGGCAGCGGCCACGGTCGATGCTGCAACGATTCGAGTGACGGATGCATGGAGTTTGGCCTTTGGATAGGCACAAAACGGACGCAAGCAAGGTGGCCGGGCTGAAACTCGTGACTAATCTCGCCTGACCCCGCCAGCATGATGCGCACCTCCACGCGGCGAGACCGCGCGTGTCGAATCTCATCAGACAGCAGGCGCCTTAACCCAGTTCGTCTCGAAAGAGCCGGCTGACTGAAATCTGCGGCAGGCGACGTCTCTCGACCAGATTTCATTTCCGCCCAGCGCGGCGAATTGGCGCGCGATCATAGATGTTTGTTCTGGTGCAGCGGTCCAGTCGGCTTCCGAAAGGTCGTGGGTCATAATAGACGGCTTTCAGTGCTGACCGCCCTCGAATAATGGCGCAGATTCCTAGATGATCCGGCCGCTTCTCTAGAAACGCGCCAGAAATCGGTGTCGGCGATGGCGGCGAACCAAACACCCGAAGGCGTCACCATACCGATTTCGATGTTGAACCAAGCTTCTTTCAATTCGCGAAAGGCGAATACGCAACCATACCAATGATTCAACGCCTCGAATCAGCGCCATCGCCGCCACGATTACAAATGGGTACCAATGAGGTGGACCCAACAACAGGGTTCATGAAACTCCTTTCTGCCTATCGATTGAGGGTCGCTGCGCGTCGAGGCGCTGTCCGACGAGTTGCCGACGCGCTTGTTGGCGCCAGGAACGGACATTCGCACCGCCAGAACTGCTCGGGCATTCGAAGTTGGAAACCACGCAGATCTACACACATGTGATGACCAAGCCGGGTCTCGGCGTGCGGAGTCCGCTGGATGGGTAGGGTCAGAGGAGGAAAGAAGCTAGAAGGAGGAAAGATAGCAGGATTCAGATGTCAGGGATCAGTAGAATTGACTCCGTGAAATCAGTTTAATCCGTGGTAAAAAGCTCGGGGATTGCTCGGACAAGCGAGCCACCCGGCCCTATCTTCACGACACCAGCTCGACTCTGCGCCTCCGCGGCTCTGCGTGAGGAATCCGTGCGGGATAAAGAGAACGATTAAGAGAACGAGAAAGAGGTGGATACCCTCTTGTCGGCTCTTCGCGAGCTTTGTGCCCCTTCGTAGTTAACGCTTACGGTGCTTCGCCGGCACGGGCTTCAACCGTTTATGCTCGCGGTTGAACTCCGCATAGGTGTCCGGGCGGCGGTCGTTGAGCATGTCGATTTTCCAGACCCAATCGCCGGGGCGGGTGAACATCTCGGCGATGCGCGGGGCGGCGAGGTCGATCGTGGTCAACGCGATGCCGGGGTGGCGTCCGGCGTCGGCCAGAATCACGGCGTCAGGCGCGATGATGCTGCTGCGGCCGAGCATCATGCCCGGCATCCACGATTTGTCCTCGGGGCAGCCATACGACACGGGCACGTGATGGATGCCGTTGTGAATGGCGGGCGCGCGCATGAGGATGTCCATGAACTCGCCGCCCCAACCGCTCATCAAGTGAGGCCAGAAAATGATGTCGGCGCCGTTGAGCGCGAGACAGCGCGCACTTTCGGGAAACGAATTGTCGTGGCAGATCTGCACGCCGATGCGGGCGCCCTTGGCCTCGAACACGGGCCACGCATCGCCGGGCACGACGCCGAATTCCTTTTCGTGCTCAATGCAATGCACCTTGTGATAGCGACCAGTGACCTTGCCGGTTTCGTCGATCACAACCGCAACGTTGCGCACGAGGCCGTCGCGCAAGGCGAGGATCGGGGCGACGATGACCATGCGGTGTTTCTTCGCGATGGGGGCAAAGCGTTTGAGCGTCTCGGCCTCGGCATGGCGCACGAGCCGCGGCACATCGGTGTGATGCAGATCAATCCCGACGGCGTTGAAGATCTCACCGACGCATGCGATGTCCGCGCCGCGTTGACCGGCTTCGTTCAGCCAGTGCGCGGCGTTGGCGAAATTGGCGCGCTGCCGGGCGGCGGGGCTGCGTCCGGCGGCGGACGAGGGCAATTGCACGGCGGCGATGGTGAAAGGGCGTTTCATGGATTTGGAAATTGGATTTTGATCTCACGCAGAGACGCGGAGGCGCAGAGAGTTCACACAGAGAAATAGGTGTGCTGGTGATGGCTTGTTTTTATCTTTGGATTGGCTCTGCGTCTTGGCGTCTCTGCGTGAGTAACGCCTTAAGCAAGATCGATCAATTCGAGGGTGTGGTCGGGGCGGTGAATGAGCAAACGCTGGTCGTCGAGGGCGAGGGAGCGCAGGCAAGCGCGGGTTTGGGTGCCGGCGATTTGCCACGTTTGATCGAGTTTCACGAGGCTGGTCCGGGTGGTGGCGTGAATCGTGCCGTCGGTCGATTGGGTCAGGCCGACGACCGGGGCGCCGACGTGGCGGCGCCGGATGGCCTGACCGTTGACGAGATCGATCGCGATGACGAAACCGTCGGCCCCGCCGGTCAGTGCGACGGGCTGGCCGTCCACCGCACCGAGGATGCAGGCGTTCAGGCTCATGCCGCCCTGGACTTTCCACCGCCAGGTCTTGGTTTGGGGCGAGAGCACCCCGCAGCCGAGTTCGGTGGCGAAGAACAGCGCGCCGTCGTGTTCGTCCTGCGGGTTGATCCATGCGGCGGCGAGCGAGCGGCCGTTGAGAAACGGAATCACGCGCTCGAGCATGCGGAACATCGGTTGGTTGAAACCGCCGAGGTGATAGGCCTGGCCGCTCGGGCCGTCGCCCGGCACGTGCGGATACCACATAATGCCGTGGTTCCAACCGCAGCGGGCGTAAATGTCGCCGGCATCGGGGCGAGAATCGGGGCTGACGAGAATATCGTAGATCCACGGGCCGTCGGCAAAGCTGTGGCCGACGATTTCGCCGTCGGGATTGAGAAACACGAGGATGGCGTAGCCGCCGAGCACAAGCCATCCGCGGCCCGTTTCGTCGCGCTTCCAAATTGCGGCGCAGTGCGCGGAGTTAAACCAACCCTGCAGGCAGTCCTTGCGGGCGTGCATGTGTTGGGCGACGGCCCACTGTGCGCGTTTGGAGCCATCGGCGTTAAACTGCAGGAAATCGCCTCCGAGCAACCCGACGCACAGCACCGGCGGACCCGAGGGGTCGATCGGCTGGGCGGAGATGTGCGTGACGTTGGTGTGAAACTGCATGCGCCAGCGTTCACGTCCATCGGCCCCGAGCACGATGAGTTCGTGCCGCGCGTTGGTGCAGATGATCTCGACCTGGCCGTCGCCGTCGAGATCGGCGTGTATCCAGCGTTCGATCGCGGGCGCGACGAGTTGGTCGCCGCACACCTCAAGCCGGTGCAACACAAACGGCCGGTCGTCGCGCGGAGCGGGGATGGTGACCTCAAGCGATTTGATCGTGCCGTCGAGCTTGGCGGTGCGCACTTGCAACCGGTTTTCCGCGTCGCGGTAACGTTTGTAAGGCCGGTCGGGACCGGGCTGCAGTTCGCGGGTGTCCGTGCGGCCGTCGGCGCTGCGGGCTTTGACGGTGATGCCGTCGGGCAGGGGATTGAACGTGCGCAGCGTCGGATCGTCGATGCAGTCGCCGAGCAGGTTGATCGCGGTGAGCGGTCGCGCGGCGGGCAGGACGAGATCGAGGGTGTAGTCCTCCGCCTTGGGCCACTGAATCCAGGTCTCGCGCGAATAGCCGTCGGGCATGACGGGATCGAGCATCTCGTCGGGCGAGCCGTTGATTGGCAGCGGATCGGCGGTCAGACGCACGTTGCGGATGACTTCCGGCACGCGGGTGCCGCTGTCGTAGTGCCAGAGCGCGTGGGACTCAGATTCACGGACGACCGGGCCGGTCGTCCCTACCGGCGCGGCGGCGCCATCGTGTGATACCTGTTCGAGCCAAGACTTGAGGAGCGCGGCGATCTCGCTGCAGCGATCAACCGGCAGGGGCAGCGAGAGCTCGCCGTCGACGACGAGATTGCTTTGGGCTTCGCCACAGGCCAGGGCGACCCGCGCGGGCTTTTCGCTGCGCAGAAGCAGGGCGCTGGCCCGCAGATCGGCGTGAATATTGATCGGGTGATCGCTCTCGATGCCGCAGTCCTTGCCGGCAAACTTCAACCGCGTGGCGTGGGCGAGACAAATATGGTCGGGTTCAATCCAAGCACTCTCGGCCACGATCACCGCGTCAGGCAGCGAACGGGTTTCAGCGGTGGTCTTGATGCCGCACCACGCGATGGTCCGGCCGTCCTCCTGCACGAGCGCCGTATGCGCATCGACTTGATGCAGTTCAAGGCGCGTCGGCGCGTCGAGTCGATCAACGTGAAACAGGTTGGCGAAGACGAACGACTCGCCCGACTTGAATTCGCCGGCCTGACGCTGGCGCAGGCAATAGGGCGAACAGGCGCCCTGATCGGTGTCGATTTCGCAGGTGGAGGAATACTCCGCGCCGGCGGTGAGGGTGAACCGGTGCTTGCCTTGGGCGCTGTGCCACGCGCGTCCGTCGAGCTCGGCGTAGGCGGGGGTGCGCCACGTGCACGTGAGCGAATACGGTCCGTCGGCCTTGAACGCGACGTGATCGAGGCAGACGAAGCGATTGGCGGCCTTGGACCAGAACAGGTGCCGCGTCCAATCCGTGTGGTGGCAGTCGTTGAGGCGTGTGACGGTCAGCGCCGTGGCGGGAAAATCCGCGATGGCGACGCGTTCGGCGATCGGCGGCATTGGCGTGTCGTTGGCGCCGTCGCTGATGAGCAGGCCGTTCTTGTCGTGCTGCGAATGGCGCGACGTGTTCTGCACCAGCCAGACATGCCCGGCTTGGAAAAACCGCACGATGCAGTTGGCCGCCTGCATGTGGCCCTGCCAGCGGAACCCGCCCTGATAACCCTGGATGAGCAGGTAGGCGTCATCGCGCGTGAAACCGCCGCGCAACGCGAGTTTGTCGAAACCGCGTTCTTGCGGGAGCGTGTTGAGTCCGACGGCCTCGGGCAGCTCCCACGTTTCCGGCGCATTGATCATGTGGCCCTTCGGCTCAACATGCACGGGCGGGTGATTGCTGATGCGCAACTGGTGGTCGCTGATCGGCAGGCAGGTGATGTTGTGCGCGGCGGGTGGTTCGACCGGTGCGAGCAAATCGCCCGTGTCGTATTTCTGCAGGAAGACCGGGACGTAGCGCAGAAAAACGTAGCGCTGCGAGATCTCGAGATTGGGCAGGTGCTGCAGAATCCACTTCAATTCGCCGTCGCCGTAGTAGAACGCGCTGCACGCGGTCTGTTCGGTCGCCTCCTGCTGCAAATACATGCCCTGGCTTTCGCCGTAGCCGCCCTGGCCCGCGCCGTTGCCGTTGTTGTCGTGCAGCGCGATCGCGCGTTGCGCGACGAGCCGGGCGTTGCCGCTGGTGAAGAACGCGTGGCGTTCCATGCCGAGCGCGTAGCGGTAGAGCGTGGCGAGGTTGTTGAGCGTGCTCTCGTCGTCCTGATCGTCGATGCGGGCGGCGGCGAGCGCGTCGAGAAACGCACAGCACTCGGCGATCCACTTGTTGCACTGCGCGCGCAACGCGTCCGAGGGCTGGCACTGATCGCGCAGGTAGCGGGCGAGCAGGAGAAATTCGTAGGTGCCCTTGCCCTGGTGGCGGTGGCCGAACGGTGGTTCGCCCGTGCTCATGCGCCACCATTCGGTGTCGTTGCCCCAAGCCGTGAGCAAGAGCAGCTCGTCGGTGCGCCGGATGTCGTCGGCGTTGAGAAAACCGCCCGCGATCAGCAGCGGGATTGCGCGCATGAAGCGCTCGGCGAGGTAGTGCCAGTCGCCGTAGCCGTTGGTCAGGCTCGCATTGAGCCGGCGCAACGCGTCCACCGCGATGTGCGCATAGCGCGCGTCGGCGGTCCACGACCACATGAGCGTGTAGGCGCCGATCACGCGGATCGGTTCGGTGTAGAACATCAGTCCGCGGCTGCGCAGCGCTTGCAATTCCGCGGAGTCCTCCAACGGCGTGTAGGGCCAGGCGGCGAGTTGGGCGGCGAGCACCGGGGCCAGTTCGACCTCGAGCAGAAACGGCAGTGGCGCGCCCGCGGGCAGGGCGGCGAGTTTGCCCGCAAGCAGATCGACGGCGCGTTCAATCCCTGCGCGCGTGCTGCCGCCGCAGAGGATCACATTGGCGCCGGTGCCATGGGGATTGACGAGCGTGCGCACATCATAGCCGTCGCCGCCCGGATAAGTGGCGTCGGTCGAGCACCAGTAATCCGCGTAGAGCGGTTGCAGCGCGCGGTTGAGCGCGAGGTTGCCGATCAGCACGAGCGGCTGGGTGCGCAGGTTGGCGGCCAGCGGCGTGCTGCGATCCGGCATCAAGGCGATGTCCTCGTGGCACGCCGGTTTCGTGCCGGTGTGCTTGCGGATGACCGCGGCGAGTTTGTCCGCGAGGCGGCGCCATTCCTTGCCGGCGGGGTGAATGAGGATTGCGCCGACGAGGTCGGTTTCGCGGTGAATTACACGCGCGCGCAATTCACGGTGGGGTTCGCGTTGAGGGGAAGTCACGAGGTGGTGCGAGTGATAGGGCACGGCGGGGCTGACAGACAAATCCTAAGTCGATGGAGTGTCATATTCATGGGTGATTATTCGACGAATCAGCCGGATTTTCTGTCGCGGACTTGCATGGTCGCCCGATAGCCGCACGCTGCGAAGAGCACAACGTGAGCGAAGCATCCCCAGTCCAACCCGCAGCCATCCCGGCGTCCGACAAATCGGTGCTGATTGTGGACGACGACACCTTCATGCGCCGTTTGCTGCAGCAGACCTTCAATCGCACCGGCGCCCGGCTGCGGCAGGCGGCCAGCGGCGATGACGCCCTGCGCGAACTCGCCACCGCCCCCGCCGATTTGATGGTGATCGACGTCAACATGCCCGGTCGCGACGGCTACGACATCATCCGGACCGTGCGCGCCGATGCGCGGCATGCGAACATGCCGGTGATTCTGCTGACCGCCGGCGATTTGACGGAAGCGCGGACGAAGGCCGCCGGACTGGGGGTGACGGATTTTTGCACGAAACCCTTCGTGCCGTCCGTCCTGGCGGCGCGGGCCAAGGCGATCCTGGAGAGTTGAACGGACGGCCCGACGGCGCCGGATCGCTCAGACGCCGGGCCGGCGCAGTTGTTTCTTGAGCTCGATGAGGTCGTTTTCGAGCCGGGCGATGAGCTCGGCAGTGCGCGAATCGGGGATGATGGGCCGCGCCTCTTCCTCACGCAGCTCCTGCATGGTGGAGACGATGATACCGATGAAGAGGTTAAGGATGGTGAAGGTGGCGATGACGATGAAGGGCACGAAAATTGCCCACGCGAACGGATACTCGTTCATGACGGGACGCACGATCCCCATGGACCAACTTTCCAGGGTCATGATCTGGAACAAGGTGTAAAGGCTGGACCCGATGTCGCCGAACCAAGCGGGAAACGCCGCGCCGAACAGCTTGGTGGTGAGCACCGAAAACGTGTAGAAAAACACACCCATGACCGCGGCAACGCCGCTGAGTCCCGGAATGGAATGGAGGAAGGCGGCGACCACGCGGCGCAATTGCGGCACCACGGTCAGCAGACGGAGCACGCGCAGGACGCGGAGGGAGCGCAGCACGGACCAAGGACCGGCTCCGGGCACGAGCGCGAAGCCGATGACAATCAGGTCGAACCAGTTCCAGCCGCTGCGCCAAAAGTGCATGCGATAAACCGCGAGTTTGAGCACCAGCTCGACGCAGAAGATCAGCAGGCAGGTCCGGTCGAGGATGGTGAGCCAGAATCCGTGGTCCGCCATGATCCCCGGCGAGGTTTCAAAGCCGAGAATGACGGCATTGAGCAGGATGACGCCGATGATGAACCCCTGGATGCGGGCGGATTCCACCCATGTGGCCAAACGAAGCCGCCAGGTGGCGACGGCGGGTTGGTGCGCGCGGAGGGCGAGGAGATCGGATTCACTCATGGAGCGTGAAAGTGGTGGCGGTTGGCCTCAGGCCAGGCAGGCCTTGAACGCTTCGTTCAGGGCGGTGCGGTCGAGATTGCGGCCGATGAAGACGAGCGTGTTCTGGCGCGGTGCACCGGCCGGCCATTCGCCCTCGAACTTTGCGTCGAAGAGCATGTGGACGCCTTGAAACACGAGCCGCTTGTTCGTGCCTTTGACGGCGAGCACACCCTTCATGCGGTAGATGTCGCCGCCTTTCACGCGGAGCAGTTCGCTGATCCAATCGTTGAGCCGCTTGCCGTCGAGATCGCCGGGCGTGCTGATGCCGACGGACGTGACGCTGTCGTTGTGCGTGTGCGCCGCGTGGAAGTCCTGCTGCCACACGGGCTTCACGATCTCGCCACCTTCGTAAATGTGCAGCGGGTGTTCGCCGCAGGCCTCGAAGACGAGGTAGTGACCGTCGTGCTCGATCTTGAGCGGGAATTTGCCGTTGCCTGCATTGAGCAAGAGGCGGTTGAGCGTGGCACCGGGGAGGACGGTGTCGCCTTCCTTGAGCATGGTTTCCCAATCGCCGAAGACCGTCACCGCTGCGTCACGTGAAGTGGCGATGTCGGCTTCGTCGAGCGACTTTACCGGCATGACCACGACGTCGAGTTCGTTCTCGTTGCCGTGGTGGTGATGGTCGTGGTTGCAGCCCTCGTGAGCGTGATCGTGGTCGTGATCATCGTCGTGGCCGATCACGAGTTCGTGGGTGCCGGTCTTGAGCGGGTAGGCACCGGCCCACTCGAAGGGATATTCCTGATCGAGGAACTGGGGATCGATTTCGGTGGCGCGGGAGAGATTGAAGCCGCCGACATTAAGCACGTGGTCGAGGGGCGTGTCGCAGTTGTGGGTGCGATAAATCTTGGCGAGCGCGTTGAGCCCGTGAATGCGGTTTTCCAACGCGTCGAGCTCGGCCGGGGAGACGAGATCGGTTTTGTTGAGCAGAATCACGTCGGCGAACGCGACTTGCTTTTGCGCCTCGTCCTCGTCGTCCAGGTGCTGGAGCACATGCTTGGAGTCCACGACGGTGACGATGGCGTCGAGGCGGAAGCGCGTCTTCATCTCGTCATCGGTGAAAAACGTCTGCGCGACCGGCGCGGGATTGGCCATGCCGGTGGTCTCGATGAGAATGGCGTCGAGCTTGTCCTTGCGCTTTAGCAGGCGGCCGAGGATGCGGATCAGGTCCCCGCGCACGGTGCAGCAGATGCAGCCGTTGTTCATCTCGAAGATCTCCTCGTCGCTCTGGATGACGAGCTGGTTGTCCACGCCGACCTCGCCGAATTCATTTTCAATCACGGCGATCTTCTTGCCGTGTTGCTCGGTAAGAATGCGGTTGAGGAGCGTGGTCTTGCCGGCGCCGAGAAAGCCGGTGAGGACGGTGACAGGAATGGCGGAATTCATGAATTCCCTGAAAGTGCGTCCTGCTGCCGCAAATGCAAACCGCCATTGAAACCCGTTAGTCGGACATATTCTCATCCCCGTCCGGCCAAATAATCGAACGTAGACTTGAAAATACAAAGTAACCTATTAGGTTACTTTGTATGAGTTATATGCACCCACAGTTAAAGGCGTGGCTGGACTTTGCAGGCGTGATGGCGGAGGTGGCAGACGCGGGGGCTAAACAGGCGGGCAGGTTGTTGAGGGCACGTCGATCAGGCAATTACGCCACGGTGCGCCCAGGCGCAGAAACGCCGATGTGGAATGCATGCGTGGCGATTTTGCGTCAGGAACTCAAAGTCCACGGCACGAAGGTTCGGCTGGCCCGATACCTTGGGATCCCCAAGCAGCGGGTGACCGATTTCTTGACTAATAAAACCCGCATGCCTGATGCGGAGACGCTTTTACGGATATTGAACTGGCTGGCGCACAAGCAGGCCGGATCGGATATTTCACTTTGATGTCCTGATATACAAAGTAACCTATTAGGTTACTTTGCATGTTGATTGTTAGTGTGGAGGGGAGGTTTGTTGTGTTCGAGCTACGCTGGGGCACCGGCAACTGGTGCATTGCAACCCGGCGCTGAAATCCGGTCGTGCGGGGCGGCCGGGGCGGATTTGGTTGAACCGATCGGTTACTTTGCTAGTTTTGCAGGATGGCCGCGCCCAACATTGTATTCATCCTGACCGACCAACAGCGCTTCGACACGATCCGCCGGCACGATTGCCCGTGGATGAAGACGCCCCACCTGGATCGTTTGACGAGGGAAGGAATGAGTTTCCGGCAGGCCTTTTGTCCCGGGGTGACCTGCGTGGCCTCGCGGGCGGCGATGTTCACCGGGCAATACGCCCACAACACGGGGGTCTATTCGTTTGATGCCTGGTCGCATCAGCGCACCTGGGTGCATGACTTGCGGGACGCCGGCTATTTCTGTGTCAACGTGGGCAAGATGCATCTGATCCCCCGCGACGATCCCGGCGGATTTCACGACCGCGTGGTGGTCGAGAATCCGGCCAGCATGCCCGGATGGTCGGGCAGCGGCGACGACGACTGGGGGAAATTCTTGAACATGCATGGGTTGACCCGGCCCTCATGGCGGCGGGACAGCGATCCGGCGTGGCGCGATAAGTTCCAAGGATTGGCGTGGGAATATGAGGAGCGTTTTCACAGTGACGTATTCACCGGCGATGCCGCCGTGGGGTTTCTGCGGAAGCATCGCAGCCCCAAACCGTTCTTTCTCGAAGTGGGCCTGCCGGGTCCGCACGAACCGTGGGATCCGCCGCAGCGTTTCATCGACCTCTACCAAGCGGCGGACTGGCCGGCGCCGGTGGATCGGGACAATGATTTCACCAAGCGGCCGCCCCAGCATCGCGCCCAGCTCGAAGTGATGGCGCCGCCCGCCGATGGACCTTGGCGGCACGACTCCTGCATTGACATGCCCAAGGCCACCGCGGCGGACATGGAGCACCTCCGCCGGCATTATTACGCGAGTGTTTCGTTAGTGGATGAACAGGTGGGCAAGATCCTTCAGGCCTTGGATGAAACGGGACAGCGCGAGAACACCTGGATCATCTTTTCATCGGACCACGGCGAGATGCTGGGCGATCATGGCATGGCCTACAAATGGCTGATGTATGAACCGATCGTGCACGTCCCGTTGATCATTTGTCCGCCTCCGGCCGCGAATTTGCCGGTGGATACGGAGACCACCGATCTGGTCTCGCTGATCGACTTGGGTCGGACGGTGCTGGACATGGCCGGGGTGCGCGCACCCAACCGGCTGGAAGGAATTTCCCTGCTGCCGTGGATCACCGGCGGTGCGAGAACGCCGCGCGACTACGTTTTCTCCGAGGATAACTATCAGGTGATGATCCGCAGCCGGGATTGGAAACTGGTGCATTATTTCGGTCAGGAGCAGGGCGAACTCTACGATCTCAAGCATGACCCGCATGAGTTGGTCAATCTCTGGTCCGATGCGACGCACCGCGAAAGGCGTGTGCAGCTGCAACTGGCGATTCTCGAATGGTTGGGCACGAGCACGTATTTCAACGCGCCGGCAAAACACCGCCGCGGTGCAGACCGGGCCCGGCGCTGGCCCGCGACCACCCCGCACTTGCACGGACCTTTCCCGGCGGATGCGGCGCCGCCCGTGCGGCTCTGAGACTGTGGAGGCCGCGTTAAAGCGGGGAGATTAAAGCGGCAGATTACCTTCCGGGGCCTTCCGGTCGGGCAGAGTTGTCAAGTGGTCCGGGTCATCCGGACGATTTTCCGCTTACCAAAGCGGGGTCGAGACGGTCGGCCACCACTGGGCGAGTTTCCCGTTTTCGATCACTTCAATGATCACGATCGCGGCGAGAAACCAGAATACCTCGGACAAGGTGCGGGTAAAAAGCTTGGTGGGCAGGCTCACAATTTCCGGCATGGCGAGCTTGTGGATGCGCGGCCAGAACCGGGGCACTTCGCGGCAATAGGCCGTGAAGGCATCGCCGAAAAGCGTCAGCAGGCGTCTTTCCTCGGCCCGGATCACGTAATGGTAATAGATGAGAAACCCGGCCACCGCCACGGCAAACAGCATGACACTCTGCAAGGCCAGGCCAGCGCCGCTGATGCCGATGAGGGAAAAGAAATAGAGCGGGTTGCGGCATAAGGAATACGGTCCGTCCATGCACAGTTCCTGATTTTTGCGACCGCCGATAAAGGCGTAGGCCCAAAGACGGCCGAGGGCCGCTACGATCAGCAGCAGGAACCCAAGCAGCTCGATGGCCAGATACCAGCCTTGGCCGAATCCCTGCGGCATCAGCACGAAGGCGAAGGCCAACCAACTGAAGGCGAGAATGAATGAGATGGGTTTGCGCAGACACTCGATTCCGGTGCGGGGCGAAGCGGGGATGGACATGTGGGGTGGCCTGGGGTGGTTGCGAGGCCCGAGAAGTCTACAGGACGATGTCGCGGATATGCGAGCGTGACTTTGCCTGCAGCTGTCTTGCCAAACAAATGCGTTTGCGCGCGACGGACCGCTGGGATGGGCTCACCGCATGAGCGATGTGATCGAGCCGATGAATCTGCCGTTGGTGCGGGAATACTTTCCCGAGATGACGGAGGAAACCGTCGTGCAACTTGGCCGGCTCGGGGCCTGCGTGCGGTCGTGGAACGAGCGCATCAATCTCATCTCGCGCAAGGATGCCGACCACATCGAGGAACATCATCTGCTGCACGCGCTCACCATGACGAAGGTGCTGCGCCCGGCGCCGGGCGCGACCTTTGCCGATCTCGGCACGGGCGGCGGCTTCCCCGGTCTGGCGCTTGCGATCGTTTATCCGCAGTGCCGGTTCACCTTGGTCGATTCCGTGGGCAAGAAGATCACCGCGGTCACGGCCATGGCTGACGAACTCGGGTTGAGGAATGTGCGCGGGCTCGCGGTGCGGGCGGAGACGATTCACGAGAAATTTGATTACGTGACCGGCCGCGCGGTGACGGCCTTGTCCGCGTTTCTCGGCTGGGCGCGGCCGCTCCTGCGACCCGGCACGCAAGGCCAGCCCGACAACGGCGTGCTCTATTTCAAAGGCACGCTCTGGCGCGAAGAACTGGCCGGCGGCACGGTGCAACCGGCGTCAGTCTGGCCGCTCGACGCGTGGATCAACCGACCGTTTTTCGCGGAGAAATTCCTGCTCCACTTCCGCGCGCCGATTGGGGGACGGTGAAGGGCTGAGGGCGAAGGTTAGCGGTAAGGGGGCAGGCCGAAAGATGGTCCCTCCTTTCCCCGGGTCCGCAGTGGAAAAACTCCGTTATCCCGTAATGGCGGGCGCCCTTCCGGCACGCTAGGATGGGCGTTTCCACCCATGACCACTCCTGTCGAACAACGTGCCCTGTTTGGGTTGCTGCTGCATGCGGCCATCGCCGATGGCGTCAAATCCGACGCCGAACGTTCCGCCCTGAAACGCATCACCGAGGGGTTCGCCCCGGATGCCTTCAACCCTTGGACGCTCTATCAGGAAGTTCTCGCCGGACGTTATCCGATCGATGCCGTCGTCGCCGATTTGACGACTCCCGCCTCCCGGCTGCTCGCCTACGAAATGGCCCTGGGCGTTTGTGAAACGGACGGTCCGCCCAACGCCGCCGAGCAACGTTTCCTGACCGACCTAAAGGCCCGCCTGGCCCTCCGCAACGAGGCCGACGCCAGCCAGCACAACGCCGAGGTCGTGGCTCAGGCTCTGCCCGCCGCCGCGCCGACAAGTGGCGCCGCGCCCGCGTCACCGGCTGAAACTCCGGCGAAGGTTGCACCGGTTGATACGGCCGCCCTCGACAAATCCATCCTCAACCACGCCATTCTTACCGGTGCGCTGGAACTTCTCCCCCAGTCGCTCGCCACGATGGCGGTTGTGCCGCTCCAGATGAAACTGGTTTACGGTATCGGCAAAGCGCACGGCTACACCTTGGATCGCGGTCACATTCGCGACTTCATCGCCACCGCCGGGGCCGGCCTCGCTGCCCAGGCCGTCGAAGGTTACGCTCGCAAGCTCGTGGGTGGACTCCTCGGTGGGATGCTCGGCAAGGGCATGATCGGCAACCTCGGTCGCGCCGCCGCCACCACCGCCACCGGCGCGGCCATCACCTTCGCCGCCACTTACGCCATCGGACAGCTCGCTTTGCGTTATTACGCGGGAGGCCGCCGCATGGAGACGGCCGTGCTCAAGGATACTTATCGGACGCTGTTGGATGACGGCCGGCGTCTCTTCGGGGTGCACCGTTCCGATATTGAGCACCGTGCCGCCACCCTTACGCCGACCGAGGTCATCAATCTTGTGCGCCAGCCCTGATCGCCCGCGCTGGTGATTGGCCTGCCCCCTCTGCAGCCTTTGTTAACAAGTTTCGGCCTGACCCCTTTTCGGGGTCGAATGCATGCGATAGGGAATGTGAGTTTGAATATAGGCTTCGGGGTCAAACATCGTGCCTTGCTTCGCCTAACGATTTAGATGAGCCAACGAGTGACAGCGCGAAGCGCTGTCACTCGTTGGCTCGGTCGGCTGGTTGGGCTCTTGTTTCATCTTCTGAGTGTTGGATCCTCCGCGTGCGGAATGGGCTTGGGGTGTGCCATGCACCAGTCGACGACCTTCTCGCTAATGAAGTAATAAGGCGATCTGTCTCCGTCCAAATTCGGGCATTCCTGGTCGCGAATAATCTCTTCAATCTTTTCTTGGATTTGGGTCCGCTCGCTCGCGGAGAAAATCTGGTCTCCAGATATCTGCGCACCGATGAAGCGCCACATATGCTCATGGTCTGAATCCCAATTCATATTTCCGTTTCGAAAGGCTTGGTCCGTGAGCTTCCCCGCGACGCGAATCAACTCTCCTTGAAGGGTGGCCGCCTGCCCCTGAGGCGGGACTAGCTCGTTCCAGAGCCTAGTATGCTCCTTCTTCCACGAATACGCCTTCTTTTTCCGAAATGGCCACATGGTCTGTATGCCCAACGTTAACGATGTGCCATGGCGGGCCGCAGGCCCGACATTGGCACTGGCATCTGGTTGGGCTCTTCTTTCATACGCGATGAAATTCCAGAACGGCTCGAACTCGGTCATCTCGAACCTTCGAACCTCGCAAGTAATCATCCACGGAATCGGACATGCCAATGATTTCAGGAAACAGTGTGCGCCAGCGAGCAACGCCATCTGCCTCTTTCTGGGACGCTCGCTCTGCCGCTTCGCTGGCGAGGGATTCGAGAACTGTGCGAGGGAGATCGGCAGGCTCTATCTTCAGGCGTGGAGCTAGTCGGTCGGCATTCAGCTTCTTCTCTTCAAGTGCGGCACTGAGAAAGCGAGACGCCCGATAATAGTCACGCTGGTCGATGCGCTTCCGGCCGAAGAGCGCGAGGAACAGCACACTAATGAACTTCGATAAGCCGGTCATCTTTGTCTGCCCAACGTTTGAGGTCAGACACGAGTCGGGGCGCAGCCCCGACGAGTTGTCTGTGCCGATTGGTTAGCCTCTGTCTTCATGATCCGATCGATTCCAACTCGTGCTTGATGAAGACTGCACATGCTTCGGCAGCGTCCAGATACGTCTGCTTGTTCTTCGCGGGGTCGAAATGAGGAAAGCCTCCGACAACAAACGAACCTGATGTGGAATCGATCCCCAAGAACCATTTGCTTCCGCCTCGCTTGTCGTCCGAATAGCTCAGCCAATCTCCAATCAGAGCTGGGTTCTTCGAGACGTGCGTCCTAATCGTTTCAATCGTAATTGCACCGCGGTGCTCTTGGTAACCGGACGCGACCAACAAAGAATGCGGTGACATATTCTTCGTGTAGTAGTCGTGAGCGAGATTGCAGACCAGGCTAAGCGTTACTTGGGCAGTCGGCATCTTTCGGCTAACAGTGTTATTCACCCATACTCAGTATGGGGTTATGGGAAATGTAAAAATCTGAGTTGGGTAATATTGGCACAGCGTTGTATTGTGTAAGTTGTTCGCAGTAACAACTCAACTTGAAATAGAGAGCCATGAGTATGGGTTTTTGGGGTTATGACGATTTCCCATAATGCCATACTGCGAATATGGGTTTTTGGGAAGACGTGAACCCTGAACATTCAGACTTTGTCGTCACATTTCCCGGCTGAAAGGAGGCGTTGCGAGAGGCAGATCTGACCATGGCGCAGCGACGATATTACCAGAAAGATATATTAGGGCTGTTACGAGCCTGTAAAGTGGCGCCCGCTAGGTAAGGGCGCTAGGTAGGATGTCAAAGCGTGGACAATCTGGCGCCTCGCGCCACCTCTGCCCAACGCATGTCATCTACTCGGACGCTACCTTGGGTCTATTCTTTGCGGCTCCGCGTCTCTGCGTGAGGCATGCTGACGGGAGAAAGCGAACGATTAAGAGAATGAGAAAGAGGCGGAGGTCTTGCGTTGACGCAAGGGCAGTTGGGACAACCGCCCCTACCTATTATCTGCGGGTCAGAAGCGGAAGGTCCACTTGCCCTTGAGGGAAACGTCGCCCTGGGTCGGACGGATGCTGTCGCCGGTGGTGTCGTAGCCTTGGTTGATCACGAAGTAGAAATCGTTGCCGGGCTTGGGCGACCATTTGAGGCGGAAGTTGGCGCCGAGCGAATTGCTGATGTTGTCGTATTGACCGAGCAGGCTGAGCTGCAGATCCGGGCTGAAGGTGTAGCTGACCTTGAGGTTGGCGGTGCGCACTTGGAACGAGCCGCTCGGCAGGCGGATGTCGTGCAGGCTGCTTTCGGTCTTGAAGGAGAGCGAGGCGTTGGGGCGCCAGCCCGCGCCGAGGACGTAGGTGTCGGCGTCGCCGTTCAGGTAGCCGCCGGCCCGCCAGCGCAGATACACGTCGGCCGGGCGTTTGCGGGCGGTGCCGATTTCGATCTGCCAGTCGTCCCAGCGATGCACGCCGGCCGGCACGGCGACGCCGGGCCAGATGTCAAAGCTGCCGTCGAAGGTTTCCTGGTGGCTGCCGAACCAGAAGTTGGTGAAGTCGCCGTCGCGGGTCTCCGCAAAGATGCCCGCCCAGTAGTCGTAATCGAGCAGGTGGCCGTCGAGGTCGTAGGTGTGGTCGGTTTCGATGAACGGTTCGAAGATGCGCAGCCATTTTTCTTCGAAATAAGTGTCGTGCCAGATCGTCCAGTGCATGCCCTGCACGCCGGTGCGCGAGACGAATCCGAGCGGCGGATCGAAGGCCTCGCTGATGCGGCGGAACGTGGCAAAAACCGTCAGCGGCTCGTTGGGGTAGTCGATCTTCACGGTGGCCGCCGTGCCGTCGCCGCCGGCGAAGTCGGACGAACTGTATTGCAGACCGCTCATGATGCGCAGGGTCTTGCTACCGTTGAACTCGGAGTTGGTGTAGTTGAAGTCCGTGCCGATCAGGTGGCCGCCGCCATCGGTGCGGGGGTCGCCTTCGGTGACCACGAGACCGACGCTGGATTCGTCCAGCACTTCGCGGGCGATCCGGCCAACGAACAGGTTCCCGCCGGGTGTGGTCAGCGAATCGTCGGTCTGCACATCGAGGATGCCGAGCGTCCACGGCCCGGCGCGACCGGTGAGCTTGGCGCCCGCGATGATGTCCACCGGCGTGCCGTTGGGCGCGCGTCCGATGCGGCGCGAGAAAAACGGCAGCGAGTCCTCCTCCAAACCGGCGAAGGTGAACAGCGAGGCGTCCTGATTGAAGAACGAGCGTTTCTCCGGAAAGAAGAGCGGGAAGCGCGTGAGGTTGACCTGACGCTCATCCACCTCGGCGTCGGCGAAATCGGTGTTGAGCGTCAGCGTGGCGGCGAGGGTGGGGCGCACCTGCCAGACCACGTCGAGACTGGGCTTGAACTCGAATTCCTTTTGGCCGGGCGCCGGGTTCGACCGCGAGGTGACGCTGGCGGAAGGTTTGATGTCGAGCCCGCGGCCTTGCTGCAGACCGGTGATGCCCTGCAACTCCCCGAGGTCGGGCAGGGAATAGGCGCGGCGTGCCCGAATGTGATTGGCCCAGCGCACCGTTTCCTGTTTGCGCCGTATCGTGCGCTCAACTTCGAAGCCCCAGGCAGTGTTGTTCGGATCGAAGGCCAGCGATTTGACCGGAATCGCGAACTCCGCGCTCCAGCCGCCGTCGTCGTGCGAGACGTGTCCGTGCCAGAGGGCATCCCACTGATTGTTGTATTCACTTTTGTTTTGGACGAGACCGTCGATCGGACCACCGGCGGCCGTGAGCCCAAAATAGTATCCGTCGCTTTGGCGGTGAAAGGTATCGAAAACGATTTGGACGATGTCGTCGGCGCCATTGAACAGATCGCGTTGCATGGACTTGGCCCGAATGCCGGCGCGGCCCGCGGAATCGTGACACCGCACCGCGATGTAGAGGTTGTCGCGGTCGTAGGTGAACCAGAATTCGGTGCGTTCGGACGGCGGGGCGCCTTCGCCGGGATAGATTTGTAGAAACGCATCGCTGCGGGCGGCACCGTTCCATTCCGCCGGATCAATCACGCCGTCAATGACGGGCGGGGTGGCGGTGGGATGGACGGAAAGGGTGGCGGCGGAGGCCGGGCTGACCGCGAGCGCCAGCGCGAGAAACTGAAGCTGAAGACGGAACATGCAGGGTTTGCTTGGAGTTACGGCACAAACCCGGCGCGATGACGATAGTTACAGGATTAGCGGTGAATTTGCGGAGGGCAGCGCACGCAATCAGCTGGACAGGTGGGCCGGCCGGTCGCCCTGCCGGCGTGAGTCGTTCGCCGCGCAGATCTCTGCGGCCACGGATTGCGCCTCCACCCACGGGCAAGGTGCGAAAACAACACGCGGATCAAAGTCGCAGCCAGCGCAGGCGGAGCGCGTTGGTCACGACGCTGATCGAACTTAGGCTCATGGCCGCGCCGGCGAACATCGGATTGAGCAACCAACCGGTGAACGGATAAAGCAGCCCGGCGGCCAGCGGGAGCCCGGCGAAATTATAGGCGAAAGCCCAGAACAGATTTTGCCGGATATTACGGATCGTGGCGCGGCTAAGCTGCACCGCCCGGACGAGTGCTTGCAGGTCGCCTTTCACGAGAACGAGTCCGGCGCTGTTCATTGCCACGTCGGTGCCGGTGCCCATGGCGATGCCGACATCGGCGGCGGCCAAGGCCGGGGCGTCGTTCAGTCCGTCGCCGGCGAAAACGATGCGTTCGCCTCTGGCGCGATGCTCACGCACGAGCTTCTGTTTGCCTTCGGGAGTCACGCCGGCGTGAAAGCCATCCAACCCCAGCTTTTCGGCGATGGCGCGGGCGGCGGCCTCGCGATCGCCGCTGACCATGATCACCCGCAAACCGAGGGCCTGCAGTTCGCGCACCGCATCCGGTGTGGTCGGCTTGATTTGATCGGCGAGCTCGATCGTGCCGAGTTCGTGGTCGCCGGACTTGACGATGACGAGCGTGGCGAATTCCTGCTTCGTGGTGCGATCCGCCGGCGCGCGCCCCACGAAAATCGTGTGTTCGCCGACCTGAGCAGTCACGCCTTGGCCGGCCTCGGCCTTGAAATCGTGCGCGGACGGCACCTCGATCGAACGGTCGCGGGCGGCTTGCACGATGGCGCGGGCCAGCGGGTGTTCGCTGTCGGCTTCGACCGCGGCGGCCGCCTGTAACAACTCTTCGTCAGTGACGCCCTTGTCGGGGTGCAGGCCGACGACTTCGGGCCGGCCTGCGGTCAGGGTGCCGGTTTTGTCGATGAGCAGCGTGTCAATGCCGGCCAAGGCTTCGAGGGCGGCGGCGTTCTTCACCAGCACGCCGGCTTGCGCGCCGCGGCCGATGCCAGTGACGAGTGAAACCGGCGTCGCCAGACCGAGGGCGCAGGGGCAGGCGATGATGAGCACGGCCACGGCATTGAGCAGCCCGAACAGCCAGCCGCGTTCACCGCCCATCAAGCCCCAGGTCAGAAACGTGACGATGGCAATGACGAGCACAGCGGGCACAAACCACGCTGAAACGCGATCGGCGAGCCGTGCGATCGGGGCTTCGCTATCGGTGGCTTCCTCGACCAGTCGCACGATTTGCGCGAGCAAGGTGTCGGCGCCGATCCGCTCGGCGCGGTAGGAGAATGACCCCGTGGTGTTGAGGGTGCCGGCGCTGACTTTATCGCCTGCGCGCTTGGTCACGGGCAAGGGTTCGCCGGTCAGCATGGACTCATCGATTTCGGCGCTGGCGTTGAGCAGCACGCCGTCCACCGGCAGGTTTTCGCCGGGCCGAACGCGGAGCGTGTCGCCGGGTTGAATCTGCTCGACCGGCACGTCTTCCTCCTGGCCGTTAGCGTTGATGCGATGCGCAGTGCGCGGGGTGAGTTTCATCAATCCGCGGATGGCCTCGTCGGTGCGGGCGTGCGCCCGCTGTTCGATGATCTGGCCGAGCAGCACGATCGTCGTGATGAAAGCCGCGCCCTCGAAGTAAATCGGTCCGCCGTGATGCGAGAAATAGCGCGCCGGCAGGTGCGACCAAAGCACCGTGGTGCCGAGACTGAAGAAATATGCCGCGCCGGTGCCGGTGACCGTCAGCGTGAACATGTTGGTGTCGCGCGTGACGATGGACTTCCACCAGCGGCGAATGAACGGCGCGCCGCACCAAAAAAAGACCGGTGTGGTCAATGCCAACTGCCACCAAGCGGAGGTCCGCACTTGGATATAGGCGTGAAACTCGCTCCAGACCATCGGTCCCATCGACAACGCGAGCACGGGCAAAGTCAGGGCGATCGCGACATAGAGCCGGGGCCGCAGGTAGCGTTCGTGCGGCAGGCCCATGTAGACGGGCGCGGCAGACGAGGGTTCGTCGGAATTGCCGGCGGAGTGCATGATTCAGAGTTTCCGGAGTTTGCGTTCATGCCGCCACGCGAAAATCACCGGCGTGACCACGAGGATGTGCAGCAGCGAGGAAATCATGCCGCCGACCACCGGGGCGGCGAGCGGTCGCATGACTTCGACGCCGGTGCGATCGAGCCAGAAGATCGGGGTCAACGAGGCGACGGTGGTGGCGACGGTCATGACCTTGGGCCGCAGGCGCAGGCGCGCGCCTTCCTTGATCGCCGCGATGAAGGTGGAATGGTCTAATGCTGGGCCGAGTTCGGCACGCTTTTTGGCAAGCGCTTCCTCCAGGTAAACGACCATGACGACCCCGGTCTGGATCGCGGTGCCGAAGAGCGCGATATAGCCGACCCAGACGGCGACGCTGAAGTTGTAGCCCAGCGCGGCTTGCAACAACACGCCGCCGGTCAGCGCGAAAGGCACGGCAAGCAGCACATGCGCGGCTTCGCCGACGGATTTGAACGTCATGACCAGCAGCACGAAGATGATGCCGATGACGGCGGGGAAAACGTAGAGCAACGTCTGTTTGGCGCGGAGCTGGTTCTCGTATTGCCCGGCGTATTCGATGGTCATGCCGGGATCAAGCGGCACCTCGCGACCGACGCGTTTCTTGACCTCGGTGACGAAGCCGCCGAGATCGCGGCCACTGACGTTGGCCTGCACGAACACGCGCAGGCGGCCGTTCTCACTGGCGATTTCACTGGGGCCGACGACGCGTTTGATGTCGGCGATCTGGCTCAAGCGCACCTTGGCGCCCGAGGGCGTGTTGAGTGCGAGTTCGCCGAGTTTCTCGATGTCGCCACGATCAGTTTGTTCGAGACGCACTTGAATGGGCCAGCGTTCGCGACCTTTGATGGTGGTGGCGACGGTGGTGCCGCCGATGCCGGTTTCGACGTAGCGGTAGACGTCGCGGACGCTCAACCCGTAGCGGGCGAGTGCGTCGCGGCGCACGACGATTTCCAGATACGGTTTGCCCTGCACGCGCGAGGGCGCGACGCCGGTGGCGCCCGGAATGGCATTGATCACGCGTTCGATCTCGAAGGCCTTGGCCTGCAAGGTGTCGAGGCTGTCGCCGAAGACCTTTACGCCGACCTGCGCCCGGATGCCGGTGCTGGTCATCAGGATGCGGTTCTCGATCGGCTGCAGGAAACCGGGCACATAGCCGGGCACGTTCATCAGTTTGGCACTGAGGTCGGCGATGATGGACTCCTTGGTCGTGCCCGCCGGCCATTCGCGCTCGGGTTTGAGCATGATGGTGGTCTCGATCATTTCGACCGGCGCGGGGTCCGTGGCGGTGTCGGCCCGGCCCAACTTCCCGGCCACGGACGCAACGGCGGGGTGCGCGCTCATGACCTCGTCCTGCCACGCCATGATGCGTTTGACCTCGGTCAAAGAGGTCGAGGGCAACAGCACGGGCATGAACAGCAACGAACCCTCGTCCAGCGTCGGCATGAACTCGCTGCCAAAGCCCTGGGTGTGTCGGGCAAGCGCAGCCGGCAGGTGTTGGTTGACCGCGCGTGGCAGACCGAAGGCGATCAGGCATGACCCGGTGAGCAGCGCGGCCGCTAGCCCCAGCACGGTTTTGCGATGAGTCAGGGCCCAGTCGAGCGCGGGGTCGTAGATCCGCAGCAGGACTTTCATCAGCCAGTTTTCGTTTTCGGGCTTGAACGGGCCGCGCACGAGCAACGTGCAGAACACCGGCACGGCGGTGACCGCGAGCAAGACCGCGCCGATGAGGGCGAACGACTTCGTATAGGCGAGCGGATGAAAGAGTTTGCCCTCCTGGCCGGTCAGCATGAACACCGGCACAAAGGCGAGGATGATGACGAGCATTGAGAAGAACATCGGCCGCCCGACCTGCGTGGATGCGTCGAGGGTTTCTTGAAACACCTCGGTGGCGGTGAGTCGGCGTTTTAATCGCTCTTCTGCGCGTTCGCAGTGACGGATGACGTTTTCGGTCATCACAATGCCGGCGTCGACCAGGACGCCGATGGAGATGGCGATGCCCGTGAGCGACATGATGTGCGACGGAATGCCGAACTGATGCATCAAGATGAACGAGATGAGAATCGAGGCCGGCAACGGCAGCGTGACGATCAGGATGCTGCGGAAATGAAAGAGGAACAGGATGTGCGCGAGCGTCACGAGAATGATCTCTTCGGTGAGCGCGTGCTTGAGCGTGTTGATGGCGCGCTCGATCAATTCGCTGCGATCGTAGAATGACTCCACCGTGACGCCGGCCGGCAGGCCGCTGGCGAGGGTCGCGAGGCGCTGCTTGATATTTTGGATGACGCGAAACGCGTTTTCGCCGTAGCGCATGACCACGATGCCACCGACCACTTCGCGGCCGTTGACGTCCAACGTGCCGCGGCGGAAGTCCCCGCCGACTTGCACGGTGGCGAGATCGCGGAGCAGGAGCGGAGTGCCGCCGCGGGGTTGCACGACGATCACCTCGAGATCGTTCGCGTTTTCGACCAGACCGACGCCGCGGACCACGTATTCCGCGCCGTTCTCTTCGATCGTGCGGCCGCCGACGTTGAGATTGCCGGCGGATACGGCGTCCATCACCTGGCCGAGCGTCACATCGTATTGCTGCAGTTTGAGCGCTGAAACCTCGATCTGCCACTGGCGCACGAAACCGCCGATGCTGGCGACCTCGGCGACGCCGGGCACGGAGGCAAGTTGATAGCGCACGTAGTTGTCCTGTAGCGAACGCAGTGACCCCAGGTCCTGCGTGCCCGATTCGTCCTTGAGGTAGTATTGGTAAACCCAACCCAGCCCGGTGGCGTCGGGCCCGAGCCGCGGAGTGACGCTCGCCGGCAGCAGGTCGCCAAGCGAATTGAGCCGCTCAAGCACCCGTGTGCGGGCGAAGTAGGGATCGATCTGGTCCTCGAAAATGACGGTGAGAAACGAGAAGCCGAACATCGAGGCCGCGCGCACGGTCTTCACGCCGGCGAGGCCTTGGAGGGAAACGCTGAGCGGGTAGGTGACTTGGTCCTCGACTTCCTGCGGGCTGCGGCCCGGCCAGTCGGCGTAGACGATGACTTGGTTTTCGGAGAGATCGGGAATTGCATCGATCGGCACGCGTTTGATCGCGACCACGCCCCACGCGCAAATCGCGAGGAAGCCGGCGATGACAATGAACCGGTTGTGAAGCGACCAGTGGATGAGTCGGTTGATCATGACGTGCGCCTCATTCCGTTTACCGTATAATTCGATAGAGCCCTCACTCCAAAGTAACCTATTAGGTTACGTTGGAGTGGGTGAGAAAATGATTTTGGCATAAAGGCCTGCAAAAATATGAGGCGAAATATGGATTTCATGAGGATGATGGGACAGATGAATGAAATACAAAGTAACCTAATAGGTTACTTTAATGTGAGTGGGTTCATTCGAGTTCTTCGCCGCATTCCAACATCATCTCACCGAAGAACGGATTGCGGAGGAGGTCATCACGCGAGAGCCAGCGGCCGGTGCCAAGCACGGGCGTCATGGGACATTGGAACACGTGCAGACCCTCGCGATGATGGAGGTGTTGCTCGCGCGCGAGATCGGCCAACGCAGTGCTGAACGGTTCGAACGCGTGACGGGCACCACGCAGGTCCGGACCGTCCGTGAGCGAAGATTTGAACTCGTCAAGCAGGCTGCGCGGAGCGGCGGCGAGATAGGCTTCCAAGGCCGTGCGCAAACCCGGCAACTCACCCTGATAGGCCGTCAGGTCGTCGTTGGCCAAGGCCCGGGCGGCATCGGCCGCTGAGAAAGCGAGCGTGCGCAGCGCGGCGTAGGCTTCACCGGTGTGAGCGGCTTCGCCAACGGCGATCTTTTGCGGGGGCGTAGGGTCAGGTTGATGAGCGCCGCCGATGGCGGCGTGGGCGAGCTGGGCCTGGCCGTCGAGAATGAGGGCGCCGGTGGTGACCACACGCTCACCGGTCTCCAAGCCGGCCGTGACCTCGGCGAACGCATCGCCGATGCGACCGAGCGTAATTCCGCGCGCAGCATAGGTGCGTTCTTTTTGCTCCACAAACACCACCGGGCGGCCGGTGTGCTGGAGCACCGCGCTGCGCGGGACCAGCAGGCTATCCGGCGATTCGAGGTGGACGACACCGGTGCCGGTCTGACGGTGCCTCACGTGACGATCGGCATTGTCGATCACCACGCGGGCTCGGGCGGTGCGGGTGGTCGGATTGAGGTTCGGATCGATGAAGCTCACCGGGGCGGTGAGCACGGTGCCGGGCAGCGAGGGCAGGGAGATTTCCACGGTCTGGCCGACCTTGAGCCAGGCGAGATCGGGTTCGTAAACGTCGAAGACAAACCACATGCGGGCGAAGTCCCCGATTTCGAACAGGCGGTCGTTGAGGGCGACGTATTGACCTTCGTAAACGTCGCGCGTCACCACGGTGCCGGACATGGGCGCGCGCACCGTGACCATGGCGGTCGGTTCGAGGGTGGCCTCGAGGATGCGGATCTCCTCCTCGGTCAGTCCCAATTCCAGCAACCGTTCCCGGGCCGCGGCGCGGGTCGACGTGGCGAACGCCTCGCCGCCGCGCAGTTGTTCCACGTAGGTGCGCTGGGCGGTGAGCATCTCCGGACTGAAAATCGTGGCCAGCGGCTCGCCGGTGCGCACCTCGGCACCGAGGTAATTGACAAACAGTTTTTCGATGCGGCCGGGCACCCGGGCGGCAAGGATGCGATGGCGCGTTTCGTCATCGTCGACCACACCGTTGACCCGCAGGGTGCGATTGAGGGGGCCGCGCGCGATCGCCGTGGTGGCGACGCCGGTCACGCTGGCCTGGGCCGGACTGAGCGTCACCAGATTGGGGTCGGCAGGCGCGTCCGCATCGACGGTTTTGGCTGCGACGAGCGCCATGCCGCAAATCGTGCATTTGTCGCCGGGTTGATCCGATTTGATCCAGGGATGCATCGGACATTGATAAACGTGGGCGGAGGCGGCGATGAGCCCCGCAGGGAGAAATGCTAATAGGAGAAAGAGTCGGAAATGGTTCATGGGATGGATGAGCTGACGGTTGGGCAGGCGGATACCTGCACGGCATCGGGCCGTTCGCAGGGATTTCGCGCGGTCGTTTCATCCGCACACCAAGGTGCGGACACACTGAGCCTATCCGCTCAAATCAGCCACTGGCACTGCGTGATGCGCAATGGCGGGGCAGTGGTCCGGGCCGGTTCATCCTTCGCAAAGGATGCAGGTTCCGGCGCGATCTCCGTCAGATACGGGGCGTAAAATTTCCGGGCTTCGCTGCGGACCGGCTGAGCGGCTTTCTTCCGCGCGGTCTCGCGGACTTCACTGGCTGGGCGGTCGAGGGTGACGACCGCTGGCGCCGCGGGCGGCGGAGCGCAATCGGGCATCCCGCAGGCCCCGGTGGTTTCGCAGCAGCAGCAGGACTCCGGCTCGACGGGCAGCGCCACCGGCTGCACGCGCGCAAAGGCGGCCGTGCAGACCAACAGGAGCAACCAGGCGAAACGTTTCATGCGTTTGAGCTATATGCAGGTTGCCCGCTGCCGCAAATCGAAAACCGGGCTCACCGCACCGTGCGCAGCTGCACGCTGTCGACCAACCGGTCTTGCGAGAGGATGTCGGTGGCAATGATCAGCTTGTCGCCGGGGATGACGCGGCCCGCTTGTTGCAGCACCATGATGGCGTTTTCGATCGTAGCATCGGGCTCGGCGGCAAACGGCATCAGGAACGGCTCGACCGCGCGCAGGAGACGGAGCTGCCGGAAAAGCTGTTCGTAGGGCGTAAAGGCAAGGATTGGCGAATGCGTCGGCCGTAGCGCGGCGAGTCCATGGGCCATGAAGCCGTGGCGGGTGAAGGTCAGGATCTTTGAATCGGGAATCTGGTTGGCCAATACCACGGCGGAGTGGAGCATTTTCATGCGATCGCCGGTGAAGACCGCGACCTCGCGGTCCTCGGTGTCGTCCTCCAATTCGATCCGGCGGGCGATCTTGTCGAGAATCTGCACGCATTCGAGCGGGTATTGTCCGATGGTGGTTTCGCCGGAAAGCATGACGCAATCGGTCAACTCATACACGGCGTTGGCCACGTCGGTGATCTCCGCCCGCGTGGGCATGGGCTGCGTGATCATCGATTCCAACATGTGCGTGGCCACGATGACCGGCCGGCTGTTCGCCAGGCAGGCGCGCACCGCCCGGCGCTGGATGATGGGCAACTCCTCGAACGGACACTCGATGCCGAGATCGCCGCGCGCGACCATCAAGCCGTCGGCGGCGCGCACGATGTCCTCCAAATGGGTGATGCCGGATTGGTCCTCGATCTTGGCGATGATGCGGGCCTTGGATTTTTTCTCGGCGAGAAATTGGCGCAGCAGCGCGATGTCATCGGCGGTGCGCACGAAGGAGAGGGCGATGAAATCGAGGCCTTCCGCCAGGCCCACCTCGGCATCGGCGCGGTCCTTGGCGGTGAGCGAGGGCAGGTTGACCTTCACGCCCGGGAGATTGATGTGCCGGCGGGATTTCAGTTCGCCGGGGATGAGCACGCGGCAACGGATGTGCGCGTCGTGCTTTTCCAACACCTCGAGGCGGATGAGGCCGTTGTCCACGAGCACGGTGTCGCCGACGCGGATGTCGTTGACCAGGTCACGGTAGTTGACGTCCACCGAGCGGACCTCCTCGGCGTTTTCTCGATCGACTCCGGGTTTGACCGTGAAATCGAAAATCTCGCCGGCCTTCAGTTCGATCGGCGCGGAGACATCACCGGTGCGAATCTCGGGTCCCTTGATGTCCATCAGGATCGCGATGTCGCGGCCGACCTTCGAGCTGACCTGACGGATGCGGCGCATGACCATGCGGGTCCACTCGTGGTTCGCGTGCGCCATGTTGAGCCGCGCGATGTCCACGCCGCCGCGAATGAGTTTCTCCAGCATCTCCTCGCTTTCCGTGGCGGGACCGAGGGTGAAAATGATTTTGGTGCGGCGGAAATCTGATTTCATGTCAGGAAAATTCGATGAGCGGAGTGGTGTCGCCGGGTGCGACGATGGAGAACTCGCAACCGAGCCGGGTGCGGGTGGCGGCGAACGCGCTCGAGACTGCCTCGGGGCTGTTACAATCGCGACTCAGGTGAGTGAGAAACACGTGACGCCAGCGCGGGCTGGCGATGCTCTCCAAGAGTTCGCGCGTGCTCTGATTGGAAAGGTGGCCGTGCCGGCCGCTGATGCGCTGCTTGAGCGACCACGGGCGTTTGGTGTCGGCCTTCAGCAGGTCGGCGCAGTGGTTGGCCTCGACCACGATGACGTCGGCGTCGCGCAGATGCTCGTGGATGTGCTGCGGCGCGTAACCGAGATCGGTGAGCCATGCGAGGCTGCGGCGCGGCGCAAACAAATCGTCCGCGAAACCGTGACTGAAGCGAAAGCCGACGGGGTCCTGCGCATCGTGCGGCACCTGAAAACTCGTCACCTCGAGATCGCGAAATTGAAACGTGCTGCCGGTCTCGAAATAGACCCAGTCGGGTTTGTAGCTGAGTTTGGCCTGGACGGCGCGCGCGGTCGCGGGATTGGCGAACAGCCGGATGTGCGGAAATTTTTTCAAACCCTCGACCGCCGCGGCATGATCGCCGTGTTCATGGGTGAGGAAGATGGCGTCGACATGATCGAGATCGTGACCGACGCCGGCCAAGAGCTGGCCGAGTTTGCGCGCGGAAAAGCCCGCGTCGACCAGCACGTTGGCGCCGGCGGTCTGCAGCAGGGCGCTGTTGCCCGAACTGCCGCTGCCTAAAATGCAAAATCGCATCGCCATGTCTTCAGCAAGGCGCGTGCCCGCGCGGGGACAACCGAAATTATGAAATGTAGGGCGGGATCGCCTGATCCCGCCTCGAATACGAATGCTAAGATAGCGGGATCAGCGATCCCGCCCTACAGATCGGAATGTCAAAAGTCGCACAATGCCGCGATCCCGGCCGCCGAGCCATCGCGTTGCCAGCCGTCAAGTTGCGCCTGATCCTTGAGTTGCTGGCCGCGGGCGCGGGGCACCACGGCGAAGGCGTTGTGGCATTCCGACAGGGCGGTCATGTCTCCCCAGAGCTTTTCGAACTGGGTGACGGGATAGACATCCTCCTGCCCGTGGCCCCACCGCTTTTTGACCTCCTTGAGGGTGACATAGGTGGGCAGGCGCGCGGCCATGCGCCGCACGGCGTTGGCGGTCTTGGTCGCGTCGGCCAGATCGGCGCGCGTAAGTTCGAAGAGCGCCAGCAGGCGGTCGAGATCGATCCAGCACGTGTTGGCGTTGTAGTAGCTGAGGGCGAATTCGTCTTGCTCGCGGGGCAGTGCCATTCCTTCGACCAGCCGCAATTTGCCGTCAACCCGGGCGAGCCCGCCGCCGTGATCCTCGATCCGGCGGGTGATGACTTCCCAGCCGAGCGTGGCGCCGGTGGATTGAAACCAGCCGACCAGTGCCGGATCGGCGGTCGCGCCGAGCGTGTCGATGTTGTGCACCATCAGGGTGCGGAGCTGCGGCTGGGCGGCCAGCAATTGGGCGAGCACGCCGTTCTTGAGCAGGTTGGGAATTTCGAACCAATGGCCGACGGGATGCAGGCATTGTTCGGGCAGATTGTCGGTGTAGTCCGACCCCTCGCCGGTGGTGCGGGCCCAGTTGGCGAGGGCGGCGCGCACGCTGTCGCGCATTTTCTGCTTCTGTTCGTCGAGCCGCTGCTGGGCGGTTTCCTCCCAGGCAAATTGCAAGTCGCGCACGGTGGGCACCAGGCGCAGACCGATCGAGCGGCCGGGCGAGAGCCAGACATCGCGCTGCAACGCATCCGGCAGGTGATCCGTCAGCATGCGTTCGATCGGGGCATGGGTGAGATGACTCGTCGTAAAGACATGCGGAATCGGTGCGCCGAACTCGCGGCTGGTGCGACGGGTTTTCGCCAGGTGCACTTCGATGAAATTGCGGTGCTGGCCGGCGAACTTGGCGAACGGGTGCAGGCCCTTCACAACGCCGGCCCCTTGGGTCCAGCGGCTGCCGACGCCGGCGGCATACGTGACCACGGCGACTTCACCTTTGCGCAGGGCTTCCTCGCCGGCGCGGCGCAGTGCGGGGTTGATTTGCGTGGCGTCGGCCAAGTCCCCGGGCGCTGCGTCCTCGATGCGCGTGGTGGGCGGCAGGCGATTCAACGCGAGGCCGATGCGGCCCGACTGCAAGTCGGTGCGGATCTGCTCGTGCTGGGCTTGATCAAATCCGTTGGCCGCGAGCAACTGGCGCAATTGACCGGACGATGCCGCCGCGGGTTTGTTGGCGGCGGCCGGTCGGTCCAGCAGGCTGGTGAGAATGGCGGCGAACTCGGGGTGGTGGCGGGCGGCGGCGTTGAACTGCCGCACGTCGGTGCGTTCGCGCGCGGTCAGGGTGGATTCGTCGCGGCGCAAGCTCGCCGGCACGGTGGCTTGATAGAAACCCGCGGGCAACAGCGCGGCCTCGTCCTGCAGAAGCGCCGCGACGCTGCCGTGTTCGTTGATCGCGAAGTCGTAAACCACCGGGTCCATCGCGAACGGCAGGGCGGACTCGAGCTCGCGCTTGGTTGCCAGCATGAGCTGTTGCAAGAATTCCTGGCCCTCACGTTTGCGCTCCGGCGCGAAGATGAAGCCCATGCCGCCGCCGGACATGCCACCGAGCATCCAGAAGCCCCAGAAATCGTCACCGAACCGTTCGCGGGTTCCGGCGATGAGGCGTTCGGTGTAGAGGTTGCTCACCCACGGAATCATGGTCTGCAGCGGCCCGGTAAAGTTTTCCGTCAGTGCGCGACCGAGGGCGCGAATGTCGCCGCGGGCGAGCTGATCGAGAATCGAATCGAGAGTGGCGACGGCCTGTTGGCGGGCCTGCCATTCGGCGGCGCTGCGGAGCAGGTATTTTTCCGTCGCCATCTCCAGAATGGGACCGACGTTTTGCGCCATGCCGCCGTGCACGAGCACCAGCGAATCTTGTAATTTTTTGCGCGCTTCCGGCGAGACGCGATCAGGCCCCAGCAAGGTGTGGCGCGGGAGCAGGCGCCCGCGGCTGATGCCGTGTTCGGGATCGGCGTCGGTCGCGAGCGTGCCTTCGATGAGTTTGATGCCGGGCCAGAGTCCGCCGGAATCCTGCCAGCCGCCGCCGGAACCGCCGATCCATTCGCCGAGGATCGCGCGCGCGGCCACGATGCGACGTTCGCTCTCCGCCATGGGACCGTTGAGCGCGGCGATCTGGCCGGTGGCGCGCATGCAGGCGCCGATGAGCGCGCCGAGCAGGTTGGTGGAGACGGCGAGGCGCGAGCCCTTGGGGATGCGGTTGACGTTGCTGATCAGTTCGAAGCCGCGACCCGGACCAAAGATCTGGGTCAGCAATTCGGCGAGGGAGGTGCCGGAACGTTCGATGCCCGGCGGCACAATGCCCGCGGCGATGACGGCGGCCTTGAGCAGGCCAAGATAATCGCGTGCAAAGTCGAACACATCGTCGATCGACTCCAAGACCGCGCTGGCCCCCAAGTCGACGCTGGTCAGACGGATGACCGGTTCGTCAATGACGCGCAACCAGGCCTCGACCGGCGGACGCGGAGCGGCATCCCGTCCGTGCACGCCGAGATCGACGGAAATGTTGAGCACGCGGGCGCCCTCGGGAAAATCCATGCCGAGGAAGAAAATGTCACTCCAGCCGCAATGGGTGAGGTCCATGCGCACGGCGGTGATTTCGCGCAGCACCGGGTAGGGCGAATCGGCGTTGGCCCGCGCGATGAGTTCGGGCCGCACCCGGAGCGATTGATCAAGCGGATGGCCGAGGCGGAACATCCAGGCGTTGCCGCGAGTGGAGCGAACGGTGCGGCGGACTTGATCGGCCAGGGTTTGAAAACCGAGCGCGTAGTAGGCGGCGGCGAGCGCACTGGACAACGTTTCGTTGGCGCCGTGGGCCGCGAGTTCACGTTGGAACAGGCCGATGGCTTCCTCGAAGCGGCGTTCCAGTAAAAAGTGAAACCCGGCGTAGGGCACGCGACCGCTGCGCGGGTAATCCGCGAGCGCCGGCAGATGATAACGGTGAATCGCGCTGAGGAAGAACAGCGCGCGCACGCGCCGGTAGAGGTTCTTTTCCTGACGGCGAAACGCATCGAGCGCGCGGCAGGCGTCCAGCAAGTCCGCGGCGGATTTGCCGGCACACCACGTTTCCAAGGCGCGGTCGCGCACCTCGGGTTCAGCGGAGGTGATGAGATCGATCAGCGTCGAGGTCATGACTGGCCGCTGGAGGGGTGGGCGAGCAGTTCGACGATTTGCGTCAGCACGATGTCCCGGTCGCGGCCGGCCAGCGAAAGCGCGAGCTGGGCGAGCAGCAGCCCGTAGCGTGAACCGATGTCGTAGCGGCGCCCGGCGACCGTCAGCGCGAGGTAACGGCGCCGCGCCGCCATCGCGTGGAGGGCGGGAGTGAGACCGAGTTTGTCCGCCGGGGCGCCCGCCCGCTGTTCGTCGAGCAGGTTGAAAATCTCCGCGTCGAAAACGTGCAGGCCGAAAAAGCACAGGTAGTAACCGGCGCGCAGGCCGGGCACGATCAACTGCTGTTCGGCCAGCGTGGGCGTGGGCTTTTCGATGATGGACTCGATCTGGTAAATCGGCCGGTCGCCACCGGTGAGTTTGCCGCCAACCGTGCCGTAGGCCGTGAGCAGGCTCTCGTGCGTGGGCTGGACCGCGGAAATCGGGCAGTTTTCAGCCTCGGCGATGGCGATGAGCTGCCGGGCGCAGCCGACGGCGGTCTGGCTGACATGCAAGTGGTCGCCGACGAGATGCAGAAAGGGCTCGTTGTGGCAGAACTCCCGGCCGCGCAGGATCGCGTCGCCATAGCCCTGCGGATTCGCCTGGGGGATGAATTCGACCTGCGATTGAAACGGTCCGCAGGCGGCGGCGTAGTTGGCTTCGTCGCCCGGGCAGACAATGACGCCGAATTGTTCGATGCCGGCCTCGGCGGCCTCGGCGAGCACGATTTGCAGCGCGGCCTTGGTTTCGCCGTCGCGATCCACGAGGGTTTGCAGGGGGAGGGTGCGCTGGCGGGGGTTGGCGGCGGTGATCAGGGCTTTACGAATCTTCATCGGGCAAAGAGGCGGGAGTCTCGGTGGGCATCCGAGCCGATTCAATCGGAAACCAATCCGGCGGCGAGGTTGACGGCACGAACATTCTGGCTTCGCTTGGCTCTTCATGCCCAAAACCGCTTCCAGTCGCGCCACCAAGACGCCTTCCGTGCGTCCGCTCCAAGGCACGGTGTTCATCACGCGGCAGGTGCATTTCAACGCGGCCCATCGGTTGCATAATCCGACGAAGAGTCAGGCGTGGAACCAGCGGCAATACGGCTTGTGCACGAATCCGCACTGGCACGGGCACAACTACGTGCTTGAGGTCACGGTGAAAGGGCAGCCCGATCCGGAAACGGGCTACATCATCGATTTGGGCGAGTTGAAGCGCATCCTCCACACGGCGGTGGTGGACAAGTGTGACCATCGCAATCTCAACGAAGAAGTGCCGTTTCTGCGCGGGATCATCCCGTCGACGGAAAACCTCGTCATCGCTTTCTGGCAGCAGATCGAACCGCAGCTCAAAACCGGCAAGCTGCATTGCGTGCGCCTTTTCGAAACCCCCCGCAACTACGCCGAATATTTTGGCCCAGAGGTCAGCTAACCCCGCCACTACGGGGCTCCGGTTATCGTCCCAACCGCCTGGCCTGATTCACAAAAACGACATGAAGAAGAAGCAAATGTATCTCCACCGCTCTGCGGATGGTTCCGCGGCGAAGATCAAGCGCGGCTACGATCCAAAATTTCGCTCCACCATTGCCTATCGGGCGACCCTGCCTGACATGATGGAAGCGGCGCACGATGCGATTCAAGGCGCCAACGTGCCGATCCAGCAGGTCGGCATTCACAATTTCAAACTGCCGCTCAAATACCGCACCAAAGCCGGCAAGACCCTCACGCTGGAAACCAGCGTGACCGGCACCGTCTCCCTCGAGGCCGAGCTCAAGGGCATCAACATGAGCCGCATCATGCGCACGTTCTACGATCACAAGGACGAGGTGACGACCGGTGAGTGGATGGGCCGCGTGCTCAAGAACTATCTGCGCAAGATCGAAAGCAAGGATGCGCGGTTGAAGATCGCGTTTTCCTATCCGATGGTGCGCGACAGTCTGCGCAGCGGACTCAGCGGCTACCAGTTCTACAACGTCGCGTTCGAAGGCGTGATGACCCACGACGGCTGCTACCGCCGGTTCATTCATTTTGATTTCGTGTATTCCTCGGCCTGCCCCTGCTCGGCGGAGTTGTCCGAACATGCGCGGGACAAACGCGGCGTTTACACCGTGCCGCATTCGCAGCGCAGCAAGGCGCGCATCACCATCGAGGAAGTCGAAGGCAAAAAGATCTGGATCGAGGACATCCACGCATTGTGCCTGCGCGCGTTGCAGACCGAGACGCAGGTGATGGTTAAGCGCGAAGACGAGCAGGCCTTTGCCGAACTCAACGGCGCCTACCTCAAGTTTGTCGAAGACGCCGCGCGTCTCCTTTACAAGGAATTCGACGCCGACAAACGCATCGCCGATTTCCGCATCGCCTGCACGCATCTCGAATCGCTGCATTCGCACGATGCGGTGAGCGTGATCTGCAAGGGCGTCGCGGGCGGCTTCAAGGCCGACTTCATGGACTTCGGCTCGCTGCTGTGCTGACGCGCCAGAGGCGCGCAAATCTCAAACGCCAAGAGCCAAACTGCAAACAATGTCCAAATGATGAAAATTCGAGATTTGAAATTTATTTGGCGTTTGGGTTTTGGCGTTTGGCGTTTTTCAAAATGAAACCCGTCATTCTCATCACCGGTGCCTCGCAGGGGATTGGTGCGGCGATCGCCAGGACCTTTGCGCGCGAAGTCAAGGGCTGCCGGCTCGCGCTGGTGGCGCGCAACGAGCGGAAGCTGGAGACGGTCGCCACGGCGTGCGCCAAGCTGGGGGCGACCGCAGAGCCGTTTGTTTGCGATGTGGCGGACGAATTGTCCGTCAAGGCGATGAGCGAGGCCGTATCGGCCCGCTACAAACGCGTGGACGTGCTCATCAACAACGCCGGAGCATTTACGCCGGCACCGTTTGCCCAAACCAGCGTTGCGGAGTTTGATCGCTTGATCGCGGTCAACCTGCGCAGTGCGTTTCTGGTGACGCAGGCCTTCCTGCCGGCGATGGTGCAGCGGAAGTCCGGCGACATCTTTTTCATGAGTTCGATTGCCGGGCTGGATGCGTATCCGAACGCGACCGCCTATTGCGCGGCGAAGTTCGGCGTGACCGGCCTGGCGAAAGTGCTGCGGGAAGAAACGAAAGCGCAGGGCATTCGGGTGGGTTGCGTGCACCCCGGGGCGACTTGGTCGCCGTCATGGTCGGGCAGCGGCGTAAAACCCAGTCGCATGATGCCGGCCGAGGACGTGGCGCGGGCGATCCTCGATGCCTGGCGTTTGTCACGCCGCACCGTGCTGGAAGAGATCGTGCTGCGGCCACAATTGGGCGATCTATAGATACGAATTCACCCAACCGACTAGGTAGATGGCCCCCGGCTAAATTGTTAGACAATTGCACTTGGGCTGTCACCATGCGGTTCGTGCGCGTTTTCTGGATCAGTTTGCTTGGTGCCGTTCTCAGCACCGGTGCCGTCGGGCAGGTGAGTGACCCGAACATCGCGCAATACGGCGTGGGCAAGGCGCATCGTTACACGCAGACGGGGCCATCGACGGTCACGGCGACCAGTTATGCGTTTAACGCTTTTGTGGACGCCACTGCGAACGGCGTGATCAATGCGGCCAAGCTCTACGGTCCGCTTAACAGTTATCTGGACGCCAACGGTCCGCAGGACTTGACCGTGCGCGGGGACAACAGCGGGGCGGATTTCACGGTCACGGGCTACGTTGACACCAACGATTTGAACGCCGCCTTCCCCAACGACAGCAGCGGCAACTATCGGCTCCGCATCGACACGGGATCCGCCGGCGGATCCATCGGCGGCACCTACGATCATGAAATCCAGTTCAATCTGGGCGGTGATGCCTATCCCGCGACCATCCCGCTTCTGACGATCGACAACGGGGCTTGGAACAGCGGCACCTACATGGTTGGCGCGCCCGATGCCGTCACTCACTTCGGTTGGAACTTCAGCGATTATAACTCGACCACGGACGTGGTGGTTTTCAGCATTCGCGCCAACAACGACGGCACCGAGATCGCGCGGGTGCAGTTTCAAGGCAGCAATCCCGGCGGTTACACGTTGGCGGCGGATGCGCTGCTGGCCGGCGTGGATTACACCGGAGAGCTCTTTTTTGCCCGCATCGTGGACAACCCCTCGGACATCAGCGGGGTGCAGGGCGTGGCGTATTACTCGGTGGAGACGACCTTCGCGATCCAAGCCGTGCCGGAGCCCTCAACTTATGTGCTGATGGGGGTGGGCGCGTTGATGATCTGGTGGTGGCGCCGGCGGGCGGCCCGGCCCCGCGCCTGAGTGGTTTCAGGCCCCGTTGCCGGGCTTCAATTGGGCGGGTTGCTCGCGATTGAGTTGCTCGGCCAGCGAAGTGGAGTGGGTGTGCGCGGTGCGCCTGATCACCTTTTGGAAGAACAGATTGTTCGGCACCTGGAAGGTGCTGCCGTCCTCGGCGAGCAGCGTCGTGAAGAAAAAGTTAATGTCCGTGACGCGCCCCTTCATGTTTTCCGACTGGAGCTCGACGGTGTCGCCGATTTGAAACGGACGCAGAACCAAGAGCAGCAGGGTGGCGGTCGTGTTGCTCAACATACTCCAAACCGCGACAAAACCGATCGCGATCATGGCCAGCACGGTCGAAAGCATCGCCCAGATGCCGCCGAGTTCGAAGCCGAAGACGCCGAGCACGATGATGAAGGTGATGCCATAGACCAGAGCGCGGGCGACTTTGCGCAACGGCAGCACGTCGGTGTCGGTCAGGCTGGTTTTGCGTGCCAGCAGCGTCAGCGCGCGGCCCAGGGCGAGATTGCAGATCAACCCGCCAAACAGCACCAGCATCGCCACCGGCACGGCGGCGAGGAGCTTGGGCAGATGATCGTGAAAGGCGGTGATAATCGTATCAAAATTCATAGGCTTAAAGTGTGGAGATTTCCGGGGTCGATGCGTTGTAGTCCGGAGTGGCACCGCGCTGACTGGCGACCCATTCGCCCAGTCGCGTGGCGTGGCGCAGGCAGGCCGCATCGCCCAGGCGGCCGGCGATAAGACCCGACAAGAGCGAGGCGAGGAAAGAGTCGCCCGCGCCCACGGTATCGGCGACCGTCACTTCGCGCCCGGGTTCCCAATGCCATTGGCCGCCGCGCAGCAATCCGGCGCCGCGGGCGCCGGCGGTGATGCACACAGTGTCGGGGCCAAATTGATTGGCGAGCGCCCGGGCATCCGCTTCCTCGCGGCCCGCGGTTTCCTCGCCGCCATCGACCAGCCGGGCGGCCTCGGCCGCATTAAGTTTGAGCAAGGTCGATTTGCCGGCGAGTTCGCGCACCAGCGGCAGATCGTCGTGCGGTGGCCGCAGATTGACGTCGAACACGCGCCAGGCCCCGGCCGGCAGGGTGGCGAGCAATCGATCCAAGGCGGCGCGATTGAAGACGGAACGTTGGGAGAGCGAACCGAAGACCAGCGCACGCGCCGACATTGCAGGTTGGAGCGAGTCCTGATCAGTGACGATCTGGTCCCACGCCACACTCGTGGTGATGTCGTAGGTGGCGTCGCCTTGGGCCGAAAGCTCCGCCCGCACATAACCGGTGGGCAGGCCCTGATGCAGCGCGATCGTGTCGGTGGAAAGCCCCCACGCCTTGATGCGGCGCAGCAATTCATCACCGAGCAGATCGCGACCGACCGCGGAAACGAGTTTCACGTCGGCGCCGTGGCGGTGCAGGTGGTAGGCGACATTGAACGGCGCGCCGCCCGGGAAAAGGCCGGCCGGCAGAAAATCCCAGAGGATTTCGCCGAAGCAGAGGATGGTGGGTTTGGGGTCAGTCATCGTTCAAGTGAGTGGGATCGATTTCAACTTCCTGGCAGGCGCGCAGGTAGCAGGCGGCGGACCAGGCTTGAAATGCCTTGCCCATGGGTTTGCCGGTTTGACCGTGGGCCCATTCGTTGAACTCCCAATCCTGATCGCGACCGAGTTGGTTGAGTTTGGCGAGGCGCACGAGTTCGCGGCAGGCCACGTCGTGAAACCCGAGCCGGTGAATGAAGCGCACCCACATGCCGCCAACGAACGGCCAGAGCCCGCCGTTGTGGTAGTGATGCGGCAGGTTCAGCAGGTTGACCGTGTAATAGGCCTTCCAATCGGGATCGCCGGATTGCACGACGGGGTAAAGATTGGCGACGGGCCACGGCTCGTTGACGCCGACGCCCCACATGAAGCGGAAGGCGGTGCGCGCGCGGTCGATGTCGATCAAGTTGGTGAGGAAGGCCAGCACGTTGGCGTAGACGTCGCAGCGCCAGTTGAAGGCGAACGGCGTGATTTCGGCGAGGAGATATTGGGTGTCGCCGAGGTTGAACTGGCGGGCGGCGAAGCGATTGGCTTGCGCAGTGCTCCCGTTGCTCGCGGCGGTGGTCGGCCAGAAATTCTCCAACACGCGGCCACGGATGTGCTGCGACCAGCGCAGGTAGTCCTCGGCCCGCGCGAAATCGCCGCGAAATTCCAGCAGGCGCCCGTAGCAGACATTGGCGCGAAACCAGAGCACCTCGTCGTAAAGCACGTTGTAGCTGCGGCCGAAAAGATCGGTCCAGTCGCCAGCCTCCGGGATTTCGAGCAAGCCGTCGTTGTTGCTGTCATGGGCGCTGAGCCAGTCCATCGCGCGCTGCAACCGCGTCGCGTGTTGCTCGAGAAAGTCGCGGTCACCGGTGCGCTCAACGTAGTGATGAAACGCGATGATCAGCCACAAGCCGCTGTCGATGGAGCAGATGTTACCCACGCCGGCGTAATCCGCCTCGCCATCCTCGATCCGCACATTGGCGGGAATCTGGCCGTTGGGGGAGGCGGCGTTGAGCAGCGTCTCGAGCGTCACGCGGCAGCAGGCGCGAATGTCGTCATGCGCGAGATCGAGCGAGTTGATGATGGTGATCGCACCGTCGCGCGCCCAGACGGAACGGTAGTTCGCATCGGTGCCGGTCACGGTGTTGTCCTCGAGTGAACAGGCGGAGAAACCGAGCGGGGTGATGTTTTTGCGCAGGGCGACGAGGGCTTTCTCGTAACCGGTCAGGATGAGTTGCTTTTCCTCGCCGCTCAACGAGCCCAGTCGCGTGCCGGTGAACAGCAGGCGGAACTCCGATTGCATGTGGTCGGCCGGAATGCGGCCTTGGATCGCGCGGGGTTGGGCGCAAAGGACGCCGTAATGGCAAAGCCCCTCGAGCACGCCGTCCGCCATGACCTGCCGCGCGGTGTAGGCGGCGACGCGCACGGTGGACTCGAACAATTCGGGTTGGGCGTTTTGCACGAGGATGCCGCGCACCTGCGGCAGATGAAACATGGCGCTGTCGTTGCCCGTGTCGCCGGCGACGACAACCTCGCCCGTGTCGATGCCCAATCGTCGGCACAACCACGCGAGCGCCCCGCCTTTGCCCGCGTTGGCGGGCAGGATGTCGAGATCGCGCTGACTGGAGTAAATCACCGCGACACCCAGCCCGGCGTCTTTCAATTGTGATTCGATCGACTCGAGCGTGGGCAAGTCGGCGTTGTGCAGATACCAGCTCGATTTGTGCGAGTTCTGAAAATGATCCGGCTGCCGCTCGGTGCGCGGATGTTCGTGGAGAATGGCCTCGGCGCGTTCGAGATCCCAGCCCTCCTGCAACGCGTCGCGAAACTCCTCGAGAAAAGCGCTTCCCTTGGCGTCGTAGATTTCCGTGCCCACCCCGCCGATGTAGTAATCCGGTTCCGGCAGGATTTCGTCCGCCACAAGTTTTTGCATGTCCGCCACGAGCCGGCCGCTGTTGTAAACGAGGAGTGGCCGCTCGTCGTCGGCCAGCGTATGCCACGCGGCGGTGAAACGGCGCAGCGACTCGGGATTGCCGAGCAAAGTGCCGTCGAGGTCGGAACTAAAAAGTCGGATGGGTTTGGTGGAAGAATCGGCCATGGGCTGGATGGGGTCCGCCAAAAAGGCGGACGAGGCGCCCCGCTGCGTAAACACACAGGCAGATCGGGCGCACGGTGATCCATTTAACCGTCAAAGTGCGGCAGGGTCAAGCGGTTGGGGCTTTGATCGGGTATTTGACAGCAATGATACGGTCTTTTGATGCACTTGCTGGACTATGCGGTGATCGCGGGCTACCTGCTCGCCTTGGTTGCAGCCGGAGCGTGGCTCGCGCGGCGGGCCGGCGAAAGCTCGGAGAATTATTTCCTCGGCGGCCACAAGCTGCCGTGGTGGGCGCTCGGTTCGTCGGGCATGTCGAGCAACCTCGATGTGGCGGGCACAATGACGATCGTGACGCTGATCGTGCTCTACGGGCTGCACGGATTTTGGATCGAATTGCGCGGCGGCGTGGTCCTGCCGATCGCGGTCTTTCTCGCCTTCATGGGCAAGTGGCATCGCCGTTCGCAAGTGATGACCACGGCTGAGTGGATGATCTTGCGTTTCGGGGAGGGTCGGGCCGGTCGGTTCGCGCGCACGATGGCGGCGCTGACCTACATCATTCTGACCGTGGCGATGCTCGTGTTCTTTCTTTCCGCGGGCGGAAGATTTCTCGCGGAGTTTCTGCCGTTTACGGCGACGCAATGCTCGATCGGCGTGGCGTTGATCGCCTTTGCCTACACGATGGTCGGCGGTCTTTACGGCGTGATCTGGACGGATGTGTTTCAAACCGTGCTGATCGGCGGCGCGGCGATCTACGTGGCGGTGACGGCGGCGGGTTTGGTCACGCCCGAATTGATGGCGGCGTGGCCGGGCGCCGATTTGAACACGTTTCTGCCGCAGCTCGGGACGGAGCGATTGGATCCCTATATTCCGCTGGGGTTCTTCCTCGCAATCTGGGCGCTCAAGGGCGTGCTCGAGGGGCTCGGCGGCAGCGGCGGTTCCGCCTACATGGCCCAGCGCTTTTATGCGGCGGCCAACGAGGATGATTGTCGGAAAATCGGCATCCTGTGGACGCTGCTGTTCGCGGCACGCTGGCCGATGGTGCTGGGCTTTGCGTTGATGGCCATGAAGCTCGGCTTGGACACGGGCTCGGTCGCGGCGGCCGAAGGCGTCTTACCGCAGGTGTTGCAATCGGACTTCTTCCCGCCGGGGGTGCGCGGTTTGGTGCTGGCCGCCATGCTGGCCGCGGCGATGTCGACCTTCGACAGCACGCTCAACGCCGGGGCGTCCTACGTGGTGCGCGATCTGTATCAACCGTGGCGCAAGCTGGCCGGCCAGCGCGAACTGGTGTGGGCGGGCTACCTGGCCTCGGCGCTGCTCGTGGCGATCGGAGTGATTCTCACGCTGGCGCTTGGTTCGTCGGTGCTCGGGATTTGGATCGGCATCGTGATGCTGCTGTTTCCGGCGTTTCTGGTGCCGTTTGCGTTGCGCTGGTTTTGGATGCGCTTCAACGGCGTCGGCTTTGCCACCGGTATTCTCGGCGGTTTTGCCGCGGCATTGTGGTTCTCCCTTGCGCAGCCGGACGGTTGGAATGAAGCCACGCGGTTCCTCGCCATCGCGGGCTGGTCGGCGTTGGCGAGTGTGTTCGGCACGTATTGCTCCCGTCCGGTCGATCTTGAACACCTGCAGACTTTCTATCGGCGGGTGCGGCCCTTCGGTTTCTGGCCGCTGGCGTGGAAGATCGCGCACCGCGCCGAGCATCGCGGCGAGATCGGCCTGCTGTTCACGGCGCTGTGCTGGCAGATCCTGACCTTTCTGCTTCCGATGGGTCTGATGCTGAAACGGTGGGACGCGGTGATCCCGGCCGCGGTGGTGTGGGTGATCCTCAGCTATTTTGTGATGCGCCGGCCGCGGCGTGCCGCCACCTGAACGAGGCGGCGGCAAATGCAGCGGCTCAATCGCCGTCGTTCCACGGCTCGTCCCACTCGGTGTCGTGGAGGACGCGCATCGCGGGCCGGCCTTCGACGAGACTGATGAGTTGTTGGGCGATGCCGGTCCAGGTGAACAGACTGCGGGCCTTGTGTGCGCCCATGCGCGAGAGACGGCTGCGCAATTCGAGGTGTTTGAGCGGCTTCATCATCATGATGCCGAGATCGTCGGGATCGAACGGATCGCCGAACAAGGCGTGCCGGCCGAAACTCACGGCGCGATACAATCCGCCGTGCACGGTGACGACCGTCGGCGTGCCGCAGGCCATCGCCTCAATAGCGGTCATGCCGAACGGCTCGTAGCGGCTGCTCAACACGAACAAGTCGGCTGCGCGGTAGTAATCCGGCAGATCGGCATCGGAGATGAAGCCGGAGAACTTCACTTTGCGCTCTAGCTTCAGCTTTTTCACCAGCGCCTTGAGCTCGGCGAGGATCTTGCGTTCCTGCTTGTCCATTTTCTTGCCGCCGACGGCGAGATGCAGGACGGCATCGGGGATGCGCTTGACGGTCACGGCGAACGATTTGATCAGCAAATCGTAGCCCTTGTTGGTCGCGAGCCGGCCGAGGGCCAGGATGGTGGGCTTCTTGAAACCGATGCGGCGGCGGATCATCTGTCGCGTCGCGTCACTGACGGGAAAGAAGCGGTTGTCGTCATAGCCCGGCGGGATCATGTGCACGCCACCTTTGGGCACGTGATAATCCTTCAGGACCATGTCGTATTGCGGCGGCGTGGTGGCCACGACCATGTCGCAGTCGCGATACAGGATCGTCTCCTGTTTGATGCGCTCGGTGAAATTGAACTCCGTTTCGAACGTGTCCTTTTTATCCGGGTAGTCCGTCTCCATCTGCACCTTCTTCCAGATGCCGAGAGAGTGGGGCGTGTGCACGTGCGGGATGTTCATCGCATCGGCCAAGCGCTGACCGGCGATACCGGCATCCCAATAGTGGCTGTTGATGAATTGATAGCGCAGCTTGTGCTTCTTGATGAAGCGCAGGGCGTTTTCGCCCCATTCCATCAGATGTTCGGAAAGGTATTCCTTCGGGATGAATTTTTTGCCGCCGCACGGCACACGCAGGACGCGCACCCGGCCGTTGACGATATCGGTCTCGGGCTGGTCTTCAAACCGCCGGGTCCACACGTCCACATCGTAACCGAGCTGGCCGAGCTTCTTGGCCAGTTCGAGGACATAGACGACCTGGCCGCCGGTGTCGGCGGCGCCGAGGGGAGGATTAGCCGCGACGTAGCCATGGGTGGAGACCATGGCGATGCGCGGACGTTTCGGGTCAAACGTGATGGCTGACATGCGTCCAGCATAGCGCGGAATCGCCGGGGCGACAAGTTTTGGGGCGGAATGGCGGTGAATTTGGATTGTGCGGAATAAATTTTCCGGGCTTGCTGGCGCGCCTTACCCCTATGAGCACTCGCAAATTCCGTGTTGGAATCATCGGTGGTGGCGGCATTGCCCAAGCCGTCCACATCCCCGGTTGGAAAAATCTTCCCGAAGTTGAGATCGTCGGCGTGGCCGACGTCTCCGAAGCCACCGCCAAGAAAGCCGCGGCCGCCGCCGGCGCATCGCAGGTCTTCAGCGATTATCGCGATTTGCTGAAGCTGGACCTTGATGCGGTCGATATTTGCACGCCGAACAAAGTGCACACGCCCGCCGTGCTCGCCGCACTCGAAGCCGGCAAACACGTCATGTGTGAGAAGCCGCTCGCCGTAACCACGGCCGAGGTCCGCCAGATGGGTGAATCGGCTGACGCCAAGAAACTCAAACTGATGACCGGCCAGCACCAGCGTTTCACCACGCCCGGCGTCGCCGCGAAGGCGTGGATTGATGCGGGCAATCTGGGCGAGGCTTATCATGCCCGCGTGCGGGCGATGCGCCGCGCCGGTCTGCCCCCGGCGCCCGGCTTCATTGATGCGAAACTTTCCGGCGGCGGTCCGTGCATGGACATCGGTGTGCATGCGCTCGATCTCTGCATGTGGCTGATGAATTTTCCGAAACCCGTGCGCGTGTCCGGTTCGGCCAAGACCGTTTTTGCCAAAGGTCACGGCATGCCGAATCTCTGGGGTGAGTGGGATCGCGAACGCTATTCGGTCGAGGACTTCGCCACCGGCTATGTTCATTTCGACAACGGCGCGACCATGGTCCTCGAATCCGCGTGGATGAGCCATCAGGAGGAGCAGGAGGAACTGCTCGCGCAGCTTTATGGCACGAAAGGCGGACTCAAGTGGCCCGATGCCAAATTCGTCACGGTGGTCAACGGCACGCATGCGCAGGGTTCGCTCACCCATCCGGTCAATGTGCAGCATCCGCACTGGGCCGAGATCGCGGCGTTCTACGACTGCGTGGTGAACCACAAGCCATCGCCGGTGCCGTGGACCGAAACGATCAAGGTCATCGGTATTCTCGAGGCGATCTACATCTCTTCCACCGAAGGCCGCGAAGTCGTGCCGACGGTGTGAGGTGGGCCTGAGCCTGTAGGGCGGGGTCGCTGACCCCGCCTTGATTGGTTTCGTGTTGTATTGGCGGGATCAGGCGATCCCGCCCTACAATCACAGCCGTGTGATGCGGTGATTGTTCGTGCCGGCTTTGAACAGCGAGTCGTGCAACCGCACGCCCAAGCCCGGGCGGGTGGGCAGGGCGGCGTGACCGTTTTTGATCACCGGCAGTTCGTCGATGATCTCTTTGTAGAAACTGCGGATGTGGGCGCGCACGGTTTCCTGATAACAGCAACCGGGCACCGCGGCATTGACGTGCAGGCCGGCGAAGAGCGTGAGCGGGCCCGTGCAATCGTGCATCGTCACCGGCACATTGTAACCCTGCGCCATGTGCGCGATCCGCACGGTTTCCGAAATGCCGCCGGCCCAAGTCGGATCGATCATCACGAAGTCGGCCGCCTTCGTTTCCAAGACCCGCGCGTAGTGCGGGCGGTGCAGCAACATTTCGCTCACGGAGACCGGCAGGCCGCATTGGCGGCGGAAGTCTGCAACCGTCTCAAGGTTGTCCATCTTGAGGATGTCCTCGAGCCAGAGCGGTTTGATTTCGCGCAAGGCCTCGGCAATCCGCAAGGCGGCTGGCAGCATGAAGAATCCGTGGCCATCGACCATGAGTTCGAGCTTGTTGCCCACGGCTTCGCGCACTTCGCGCAGCGGCGCGACGGCTTCCTCGAGATCCGCCAGACTGATGCGCATGCCGCCGGAACGATGCGCCGCGCGATCGAAGCACCACACCTTCATGCCGGTGTAGCCTTCCTCGATCAGTTCCTGTGCAAGTCCGACCGGGTCGTGAAACAGTTGGTAACTGTCGTTGAGCGGACCCGGTTCGCCGAGCGAGCCGTAGCCGGGCCAGCCCGGTTTGCCGCCGGGGCGGCGACCGTAGTGCGGATTGCCGCAACTGTTGTAAACCGGCACCGCGTCACGCACCGGTCCGCCGAGCAGGCGATAAATGGGTTGATTGCAAACCTGCCCGAGGATGTCCCACAGCGCGAGGTCGACGGCCGAGATCGCGCGCATCTCCGCGCCGCCGATGCCGAAGTTGCCGAAGCGCTCGTAGAAAAACCGCCAGTGACTCTCGACCGAGAGCGCTTCGTTGCCCAGCAGACGTTCGGACATCCAATCATGCACCAACGCGGCGACGGCGGACGGACCGTAATAGGTTTCGCCATGACCGATGATGCCCGCGTCGGTGTGAATGCGCAGCAGGAGCAGATTGCCCATCAAGTCCGAAGGTGCGATGGTTTCGACGGCCGTGATTTTCAATTGGGCCGGCGGCGGGGTGAGGTAGGGTTGCATGACTGGTGGAAAATCGAGCGGGATCGCGACGGTTAGCGCGGTGCTTCCGCGATCATGACGACGAAGCCGTAGGGGTTTTCAATGGGTTCGATCGCGGTGAGTTTCAAGCCGGCGGCATGCAGCAGCGCCGCATATTCCGCGCGGGTGCGTTCGCCGCCGCCGTTGAGGCAAAGCATGTTCATGTCGGGTTGGACGAGCGGCATCATGTCGGCGAGCGCATCCGGCATCAGCCGTTCGATGAGGATGAGCTTGGCACCGTCCTGCAGTCGGGCCGCGACGTTGCGCAGCAACCGCACCGCGCGTTCGTCCTCCCAGTCGTGCACGACCCATTTGAGCAGATAGAGGTCGGCCGCGTCGGGAATGGATTGAAACAAGTCGCCGGCTGCAAACGTGCACCGGTCACCCGCCGGTGAAGCGGCGATGGCTTTGGCGGCATCGGTCTGCAGGATCGGCAGATCGAACACTACGCCGCGGGCGGCGGGCAGCTCCGCGAGGATGTCCAGCAAGAGGCGGCCATCGCCGCCTCCGATATCGACGAGGCGGCGGGCGTTGGCGAAGACCGGCAGGCGCGCGATTTCGGCGGAGTATTCCGCGGTGCGTGCGGCAAACCCGCCGTTGAAGGCGTTGGCCAGATCCGGATCGTCAACCAGCTGATCGAAGATCCGCACCCCATGCGCCGTTTCGTAGGGAATCTTGCCGTTCTTGATGTAATCGAAGAGACCGCCCCACGCCTGATAGAAAAACCGGCCTTGGAAAATCAATCCGCCGACGGGTGAATTGGGCGTGGATGAAATCAATTCGCGGCCACTGTCGGTCAGTGCGTAAGCCGCGTCCGGGTGAAGCTCAAGGTAACCGGCCCAGACCATGGCGCGCAGCAGGCGATTCAAACGGTTTGCCGGAATGGCCAGCGTGTCGGCGAGATCGTCACTCGTGCGTGCGCCTTGTGCCAACGCATCCGGCAGGCCGATGCGCGCCGCGGTGTAGGCGAGTTGGAATTGCTTGAAGGCCGTTTGCAGGTCGTGGAGGGAAGCCTTCATAATCTGAAACAGAGCCAACGGACTCGCCCAGACGGGTGCAAGCCCGGTCGCCGTCATCCGGTCACACTTGCCTGTGAAGCGAAAGCGCTTTCAGTCCGGACATGCTTTTCTTGCGCCCATCTTTGCCACTCATCTTCAGCGTTATGCTCGCGACGGCCGTCAATGCCCAGGACGTCCGGCGGGTTTATCAAGAGTATTGCGCGAGCTGTCACGGTGCCAAACTTGACGGCGGGCTCGGGGGGAACCTCGTGGACGACACTTGGAAATTCGGGGCGGATGACGCGAGCATCGCCCGCGTGATCCGTGAGGGTGTCGTCGACAACGGGATGCCAGGCTTCGGTGCGGTGTTGAATGATGCGCAGGTGCGATCGCTGGTGGTTTACATTCGCGAAATGGGCACGCAGGCCGCGATGCAGCAACGCGATTTCAACCGCCCCACGCCGGCCATGGTGGCCCGGAGCGAAGTCCATGCGTTCGAACTCGAAGTGATCACGGATCAATTGGAGGTGCCGTGGTCGATCGCCTTTCTGCCGGATGGACGCATGCTGGTCACCGAGCGCGAAGGCCGCTTGCGCGTCATTGACAACGACCGGCTGGTTTCCGCGCCGGTCAAGGGCACGCCGGAGGTTTGGGCGCGCGGACAGGGCGGCTTGCTCGCGGTGGCGGTGCATCCGGATTATGCGGAGAACGGCTGGGTTTATCTCGCTTACAGCGATCCTGGTCCGGGCGGCTCGGCCATGACCGCGATCGTGCGCGGACGCATTCGCGACGAAAAATGGGTGGACGAGGAGGATGTGTTTCGGATTCCGACCGGACTTTACAAACGCGGCGGCGTGCATTTCGGCTGCCGCCTGGTCTTTCACGACGGCTATCTGTTTTTCACCCACGGCGAACGCGGCGCCCAGGACGATGCGCTGGATCTAGCGCGACCCAACGGCAAGGTCCACCGCCTCCACGACGACGGCCGGGTGCCGGCCGATAATCCGTTCGCCGATCGGGACGACGCGTTCCGCTCGATCTGGTCCTACGGCAATCGCAATCCGCAGGGACTCGCGTGGCGACCCGGCACGGATGAACTGTGGGAAACCGAGCACGGCCCGCGCGGTGGCGATGAACTCAATCTCATTCGCGCCGGCCGGAACTACGGCTGGCCGGTCATCACATACGGCATGAATTACAACGGCACGCCGATCACCGGCGAGACCGCGAAAGAGGGCATGGAGCAGCCCGTGTTGCATTGGACACCGTCAATCGCCGTGGGCGACATGGCGTTTTACGACGGTGATAAGTTTCCCAAGTGGAAGGGCAACCTGTTCGTGACTGCGCTCGCCGCGCAGGAGGTGCGCCGGCTCGTCTTGGATGGTGACCGCGTGACGCATCAGGAAATCCTGTTCAAAGGCATCGGCCGCGTGCGTTCCATCGCGGTCGGTCCCGATGGATTCATTTACCTCGGGTTGGAACAACCCGGCCGCATCGTGCGCCTCGTGCCCGCGGAGTGAAGGTGACCTTGGGGACGCGACGCCCCCGTCGCGTTATCCGGGGCGAGGGCGCCCCGGCTCCAAAAATGATCAACCCAACCGCACTGGCTCGATCGGTGTTTCAATTGCCGCGTTGCCTTCGCGCGTGACGTGATACGCGCGTTTATTTTCGCGCCAGGTCACGGCGCGATCGAATTGCTCGTTCACGAAGTGCAGGCCCACGCCGTCCTCGACCGCGTAGCCCGGGATCATGGTGCCGCCGCCGACGAATTGCAGATACGACGGACGCCGCGCGGGTTCGCCGTTGTAGTGCGGTGAGCAACTGCCTTGGAGCCAGCCGAGACAATCGAGCGGTTTGAGTGGCAGCCCGTTGGAATCGGTGTGGCCTTGCTGAAACCAGCAGATCGCGCCGGCGCTGCCACCCGCGAGCACAGTGCCTTGGTGGTAGAGATCGCGGATGATCTCGTGCAGACCCCATTCGCGCCAGACGGCGAGCATCGCACGGGTGTTGCCGCCGGTCACATAGAGGATGTCGGCGTCGGCCAAGTGCGCGCGCCAATCTGGCTGCGGCTCTTTGAAAAAGCACACGTGAAACGGCCGGCACTCATATTGCGCGAACGTCTGGTCGAAACGCTCGAGAAACACCTCGTAGTCTCCCGATGCGGTGGGAATCACCCCGATGCGCGGATTGGGCCGGCGGCTCAGCCCGAGAATGTAGTTGTTCAATGCCGGCGCGTCCTCGCCGTTGTGAAATCCCCCGCCGCCAAGGGCGACGATATGGCGTTTGATGGGCGTGCTCATAGGTGGGTGCTTGTCATGCCCGAAAAAGCCGGGCATGCCAAATCATCCCATGGCTTTCAGTTCTGGCAACATTCTGGTGGTGGAAGACGAACAGGCGATCGCCGAGACGATTGTCTATGCGCTCGAGACCGAGGGATTTCAGCCGGTGTGGAAAACGACCGGGCGCGCGGCGCTGGACGTGCTCGCGTCGCAGACGGTGGCGCTGGTGGTGTTGGATGTGGGGTTGCCCGATATGAACGGGTTTGATGTTTGCCGTGAATTGCGCCGGCACCATGTGGTGCCGGTGATCTTTCTCACCGCGCGCGATGGCGAGGTGGACAAGGTCGTCGGGTTGGAACTCGGCGCCGACGATTACGTGGCCAAGCCTTTCAGCCCGCGCGAACTCACGGCCCGCATTCGTGCGGTGTTGCGGCGCACGAACGGTAACGGCGCCACGGCGGCACCGGCGAACGCGACCGCAATTTGGACGCATGATCCGGCGAAGTGTCGCGTGGAGTTTTATGGCGTGACGTTGGAATTGACGCGCAATGAATACCGCTTGCTGGCGGTGTTGTTGGCGCAGCCGGGACGCGTGTTCAGTCGTGATCAATTGATGAGTGCGGCGTGGGATGATCCCGGGGCCGCGCTGGATCGCACCGTCGATGCACACATCAAGACGCTACGGGCGAAATTACGGGAAGTGGCACCGGAGGCCGACCCGATTGTCACGCATCGCGGGCTGGGATATGCGCTGAGCGAGACATGAGGATTCGCACGGCGATCTTTGTGGTTTACGTGGTGGCCTCGGCGCTGGGGCTGAGCGTGATGACCGCGCTGGTGTTGCGCGACGTGCGGTTACGTTACGTCGAATCGATGCGCCGGACGATGGGCGACACGGCGGCTTACATGGCGGCGTTTGCCGCGCCGGAATCGACGGCGGTGGATTGGACCCGCAAGCTGACGACGCTGCCGCAACAAGACGGGGTGCTGCGCGTGTTCGCCTGCGATCGCGCGGGGAAGGTCTTGTTCGATTCCGACGGTCGCGATGTCGGGCAGGTTTATCAATGGAACATGTTCGGCGGCGGTCCGATGGCTTCGGAAAATTATACGCAGCCCAACGTCGCGCTGGTGAACGGCGAGCTGCGCGTGGTGGCACGGGTCATGGCCGGCGCGGAACACGTCGGTTGGGTCGGTTTGGGCCGGCCCTTGGCGGCGGTGGAGGATGGGGTGCGCGCGGCGCGGTGGCGGCTCGTGATCGCGATTGGCAGCATCGCCGGGGTGATGGTGCTGCTCGGCTGGTGGCTGGCGGTGCGGCTGACGCGATCGCTCGAAAAGCTGACCGACTATGCCCGCCAGGTGCGCGATGGCCGCGTGGCGGTGCCGCCGACTTCCCGCGCGCGGGAGATCGCCGAACTGGGCAAAGCCTTTGAGGAAATGCGCGATGCGCTGGAAGGGCGCCAGCACGTCGAACGTTACACACAGGCCCTCGCGCATGAGGTGAAGGCACCGCTGGCGGCGATCCGTGGGGCCGCGGAGTTGATGGACGAATCGATGCCGGCAGAAAAGCGCGCCAAGTTTCTCGCCAACATCCGCCAGGAAGCCGCGCGCATCCAACGCATCATTGAGCGGCTGCTGGAGCTGTCGTCCCTCGAAGCGCGCAAGCAACTGCAACAGACGACGCAACTCGCCGCGGCGCAACTGGCGGTCGAGGCGGCGGACATCGTGCGGCCGGCCGCGACGGCCAAGGGGGTGACGCTGGAGCTGGAGATAAACAACCCGGGCTCGGTGCGGGGTGACGCTGTGTTGTTGCGCGAGGCCTTGGTCAACCTGTTGCAAAACGCGGTGGAGTTCTCGCCTTCCGGTGGAGCGGTAAAATTGTCCGTGCGAATCGAGGGAGCGCAGATGGTGTTTGCCGTCGAGGACGGCGGACCCGGGGTGCCGGACTATGCGTTGCCGCGGGTCTTTGAACGCTTCTATTCGCTGCCGCGCCCGGGCACGGACAAGAAAAGCACCGGCTTGGGGCTGGCGCTGGTGCACGAAATCGCGCACCTGCACGGTGGCGCGGCGACGTTGGTCAACCGCCGCGAGGGCGGGGCCCGGGCGGTCTTAGTGCTGCCGATGGCCTGATGCAGATCGCGTCCGCTCACAGACGAATGTTCGTAATACGAACATTTGGATTATGGCGCGGGATGATTTCGCGGCGTTTTCATCGTCGCTTCATCAAGTCTTCATGTTGCACCGGCAGGATGCGGGCATGAACCCAATCCCTCCGCATCTCTCCGCGGCCCCGGCGGCCCGTCGTTTTCCTGTCGCAATCAAACTGCTGCTCATCGGCGTGGCGGTGATCTTCCTGCAATTGCCTTTGCTGTTCATCAACAATCTGCGGCAGGAACGGGCGCAGAACCGCGAAGCGGCGCATGCCCGGTTGATTGAGGCCGGTCAGGTGGTGCCGCCGGAGGCCACGATGACGCCGGCGGTTGCGGCGGCGGAAGGGTATCGCATGGTCGAGCGAGCGTTGAAACACGGCGTGCTGGTGCTGACGCTGACCTTTGCGGCGTTCTTTCTGTTTGAAGTGCTGGCGGGGTTGCGACTGCACGCGGTGCACTACGGGTTGGTCGGCGCGGCCTTGTGCCTGTTCTATCTCGCGCTGCTGGCCCTCGGCGAAGTCATGCATCCGGGACCGGCCTATGTGGCGGCAGCGGTCGCGTCGTCGCTACTGATCGTGGGTTACAGCGCGTCGATTCTGAAAAGCTGGCTGCGCGCCGGCATGATGGCCGGCCTGCTGACGGCCGAACACAGCGTCCTGTTCGTTGTGCTGCGGATGGAGGACTACGCCCTGCTGGCCGGCACGGCCGCGTTGTTCACCGCGCTCGGCGCCGTGATGTTCTTCACTCGCAACGTGGATTGGTTTGCCGAGGAGAACGCGAAGGGCGAGGCGGCGTGAGCGGTCTTGGCCTCAAGCCGGACGCAGCGTAAAACACGTGATTTCCGGCCGGACGTTGAAACGCACCTGGAGCAGGTGACCAACGCCCCGGTTGATGTAGACCTGCCGGCCGGGGCCGAAAGCAAAGGCCCCGGCGGTGTAGCGTTTGTTCTTCACCGGCAATAGCGGGGGTGGCAGGAAGGGCGGCTTGCATTGGCCGCCGTGCGTATGGCCGGCGAGCACCCAGCCTTGGAAGTCATCCCAAAGTCCCGGCAGATCACAGGTGTCGGGATTGTGCGACATCACGATGATGGCGCGATTGTGCGGCAGGTTTCGCAGGACTTTCTCAGGCGCGAAATTGGGGCTCCAATAATCGTCGAGCCCGGCAAAGATCAGGCCGTGACTTTCCGTGAGCGTGTTGCGCAGGGGCAGGCAACCGGCGCGGGCGAGAATCGCGGCGTTGGCATGGGCGATGTGCGTCAGATTCCAATTCGAACCGTAGTCATGGTTGCCGAGGATGCCGAAGGTGCCGAGTCGCCCCGTGGGAAAATCCGCCATGACCTTTTCCGCCTGGGTTTGCACGCTGGGACTGTCGAAGGTCACCAGATCGCCGGTGTGGACAACGAAGTCGGGCCGCAGTTCGCGCACTCGCGCGAAAGCCGACAAAAGATAGTCATCCGAAACCTGCTGGCCGATATGGAGGTCGCTGATCTGCACGAGTGTGCGGCCGTTTAAATCCGAAGGCAGATGCGGCAGCCGCAACTCGCGATACGTGATTTCGAGCCAGTGTGGCTCGACACGCCAAGTGTAGAGTCCCGTGGCCAGAGCCGCGGCACCGACGGAGGTAAGAAACCGGCGGCGGGTGATGGCAGGCCGGCGTGGGGGCATGATGCTCAGATCAATTGGCCTTGATTGCCGCCGAGGGGTTTCAGCCCGATGGCGTGGTAGCCTTTGGCGGTGAGGACGCGACCTTGGGGCGTGCGTTGCACGTAGCCTTCCTGGATGAGGTAGGGTTCGTGCACCTCTTCAAGCGTTTCGGATTCCTCGCCAACGGCGACGGCGATCGTGCTCATGCCGACGGGGCCGCCGCCGTAATTTTCGGCGACGACGCGGAGCATGCGTTTGTCCATCTCGTCGAGACCGGCGTGGTCGATTTCCAAAAGTTCCAGCGCGGCGGCGGCGACCTCACGGGTGATGTGGCCCTTGGCGCGTTCCTGTGCGAAATCGCGCACGAAGTTGATCAGATTGTTGGCGATGCGCGGCGTGCCGCGGGCGCGCGAGGCGATTTCCTTCGCGCCGCTTTCGTCGAGGCCGACGTTGAGCAGCCCGCAGCTGCGGCGGACGATGCCGGCGAGCGTGGGCACGTCGTAATAATCGAGGCGAGTCTGCAGGGTGAAGCGCGAACGCAACGGCGCGGTGAGCAGACCGCTGCGGGTGGTGGCGCCGATGAGGGTGAAACGCGGGATCGAGAGCCGCACGCTGCGGGCGTTGGGCCCTTGGTCGATCATGATGTCGAGGCGAAAGTCCTCCATCGCGGAGTAGAGGTATTCCTCGACGGTTTTCTGGATGCGGTGGATTTCGTCGATGAAGAGGATGTCGCCTTCCTCGAGGTTGGTGAGCAGCCCGGCGAGATCGCCGGCTTTTTCGATCACGGGGCCGGAAGTGACGCGCACGTTGCGGCCGAGCTCGTTGCCGAGGATGAAGGCGAGGGTGGTTTTGCCGAGACCGGGGGGGCCGGACAGCAAGATGTGATTGAGCGCTTCGCCGCGGCGCTTGGCGGCGCCGACCATGACCTGCAGGCGTTCGACGGTCTTGGCCTGACCGGTGAAATCGGAAAAACTCAGCGGACGCAGCGCGGCTTCGACGGGCGAAACCGGCGAATTGAGCGCACTGGCGAGAAAGTCGGTGCCTTTGGGGGCTTTGTCGGGGGAGGGCATTTTTTAACCACAGATGAACACGGATGGACACGGATGCGGAAGCAGGCGCCCACGGACCCGCGCCGGGGCGGGCTCACCAAGGGATTGATTTGTGTGTATCTGTGTCAATCTGTGGTTGCTCTGGTTGAGCTCATTTCCATTCGACCTCGGCGCCGAGGCTTTGGAGGTTTTCGACGAAGTTGGGGTGGGCGCGTTTGATGGTGTCGGCGTTTTTGACGACGCTGCGGCCCGGGATGCTGGCGGCCACCATGTAGAGGGCGACGGCGGCGCGAATGATGTAGGGGGCCTCGACCACGGTTGGGCGCAGGGGCCGGGCGCCGAAAACGGTGATGCGGTGTGGGTCACTGACGACGACATGGGCGCCAAATTTCGCGAGTTCGCCCATCCACGTGAAGCCGCCTTCATAAACCTTGTTCCAAAACATGACGGCGCCCTCGGCGCGCACGGCGAGCGCGATCATGCAGGGCAGGAGGTCGACCGGAAAATACGGCCACGGCGCCGCCTCGATGCGCGGCAGCAGGTTCGTGGTGAACGGCGTGGCGACGACGAGTTTCTGATTGCGCTTAACCTGCGCGACGTCGCCGCGGTGCGTGACAGTGACGCCGAGTTTTTCAAAGGCGCGGCCCATCAGATCGAAGTGCTGAGGCACTGACGCTTTGACCTTCACCTCGCCGCCGGTGATCGCGCCGAGGGCGAGGAAGGTGACGATCTCGTGATGGTCGGAATTGATCGTGAAGGTGCCGCCATGAAGTTTGGTCACACCCGTGATGGTGAGCTGGCTGGTGCCGAGCCCGTCGATCTTGGCGCCCATGCCGACGAGGACGGCGCACAGGTCCTGCACGTGCGGTTCGCTGGCGGCATTGATCAGCACGGATTCGCCGTCGGCCAAGGCGGCGGCCATGGCGAAATTTTCCGTGGCGGTGACCGACATGTAATCGGGCCAGTGGCGCGCCCCGACAAACCGTTCTTTCAGTGTAAGCGTGACCTTGTCGCGGCGGGAAATGCGCGCGCCAAGTTTTTCCAGAATTTCGAGATGCGGATCGAGTTCGCGAATGCCGAGTGAGCAGCCCTTGGCGTTGGCCGGGATGCGGAGCTTTTTCATTCGGTGCAGAATCGGCGCGAAGAGCAGCACGGCGGAGCGCATGCCGGCGGGCAGCTCGCCGTTGAGCCGGCCTGTGTCGAACTTCGCATGGTTGACCGTGAGCGTGCACGCGGTGCGGTCCCATTCGACGCGTGAACCTTGCTCGGCAAAAAACGTGGCCAGCTTTTCAACATCGGTGATGTTCGGGACGTTGTGCAACGTGACATCGTCATTGGTCAGCAAGGTGGCGCACAGGATCGGCAGCACGGAGTTTTTGTTGCCCGAAGGCGTGATGGTGCCGGAGAGGGGTTTGCCGCCGTTGACGATGAGGTCTGCCATGAAAGGAAGTGAGTGTGGGTCCAGCTTTCGCGCTTTGGGTTTTGCGCCAACAAAAAAGGCGTCCGTTTGCACGGACGCCTTGAGATAAATCAGGCGGGAGACGCGTCAGATCGCGCCGCCGCCCTGCTGGCCTTCGGCGCGGGGACCGTTGCCATCGCGACGGTTGCGACCGCCGCGACGACGACGACGTGGACGATCACCGCCCTGGCCGTGTTCGCGCTGTTCACCGGAATGACCACCGTGGGGGCGACCTTCGCCGCCTTGATGGTGCTTGCGACCGCGGCCGCCGCGATTGCGACGACGGTGCTGGCGGTGTTCGCGCGGCGTGGCTTCGGTCTGCTTGGACTCTTCGGCGGAACCGCCGAACAGGCCCTTCAACCAGCCGAGGAAGCCGCCGGACTTGGCGGGCTTGGCTTCGGCGGCCCGGGGGGCGGCCGCCTCTTCCCGACGTTCGCGACGCTCGGGGCGTTCACGGCTTTCGCCGTTTTCAGCCCGACTGTGGTTGCGGTCTTGACGCTCACGCCGTTCGCGGCGTTCCGGCCGGAAGGTCGGACGCTCTTCATGGCGGCGGGAATCGTGGCTGCCGGAGGCGGCGGGCGCTTCCCAGCTTTGCGTGCTGGTCTTGGTCTCCGCGGGTGGGAGAATCTTCAATTCCGACTTCGGCTCTTCAGCCGGAGCGGAGTCGTCGCTCACGGGAGCGGCGGGCTTTTCGATCACAGGAGCAGGCGTTTCAACCTTGGCGGCGACCTGAACGGGTGCCGGTGCAACCGGTTCAACCTTGGCTGGGGCCGGCTCCGCGGGAGCGGGCGTCTCAGGGGCGAACGGGTTGGTGTATTCGCTCTTCGGGGTGATGACCTCGATGGCGGTGGGTTGATAACCCTCGGTGGCCGGGGAACCGGCGGCGGCGGGAGCTGCGTTGCTGTTGCGTTTGCCGCGGGCCAAACCGGAGCCGCGGGAATTGCCGAACGTGAAGTTCGACGTGGATGCACCGCTCGAGGCGGCAGGGGGCGTCGCGGCGGGCTCGGTGGCCGTTGCGCCGGACGTATCTGGATCTGACATGGTTGTGTTTATTTGTTTAGCTAAGGCGCTCATCCGCCAAATGCGGAGAGCGGCCGTTGGATGAGAAGACCAGCGGAGCCGCGGTGACGGGCTCAACGTCGATCACAAGTGCTTAATATCGCTGAATCAGCGTGATAGAGCAATCACATTTTCCCCGTGGTCGGGCGAGGGGCAGTGCCGGCCTGTGCAATCGGTTCTGGGGCAGGGGTTAAGCGATTTGCCGCCGGGGTGGGTGCAGACTTGCCAGCGGCGGGGGCATGGCGCACGGTCCAGCCATGGACAAGCTCGAAGAAATCTTTCGCATGCAGGACGCGCTCAACCAGCGCATTGGCGTCAATCTGCCGCCCCCGACCGATGAGGAGAAGGCCAAGTGGATTCTCAATTACACGCGCGCGATGCAGCAAGAGACGGCCGAGCTGATCGACAGTGTGCCGTGGAAGTGGTGGGCGAAATACCAGAAATTCGACGAGCAGAACGCGAAGGTCGAAGTGGTGGACCTTTTTCACTTTCTGGTGTCCCTCGCACAAACCCTCGGCATGACGGCGGATGATGTTTACCAAGCCTACCTCAAGAAGAACGCGGTCAACCACCAGCGTCAGGACAGTGGTTACGTGAAGAAAGACGAAGCGGACTCGAAGCACATCTGAGGGCGGCGCGCATTCACCCTACTGAACATTTGCTGATGTCGGACGAACCTCATTCCCTGTCGCTGCGGCGATTTTCCAATCAAGTCGTGGCGGCGGTGGCCGTGGTCTTTGCCGTCGCGGGCATCATGGCGAACCCCGGGTTGCCGGATAATTTTTTGTTGGCGGCGATGATGGTCGGGCTGGTGTGGGGCAGCCTGCGCTGCCTGGGCTATGGCAACCGGCAATGGCAGAACAGCGTGATCATTGTTTTGATCATGCTGGGGCAGCAGCTTTTTTATCCGGTCAATCTCGCGCGGCCCGTGGCTTCATGGCTCGCGTTCATCGCCTTCTTCTCCATCGCTTTTCTCTGCGTGTTCTTCGTCGTGTGGCTGAAGGAACGCGACGATCGGCGAGGGAGGTAACTTGCGTTCGGAGTTTGCCGCGGATTGCGCGGATTATGCGGATAAGGCCATCGAACTGATGATGGTGGTGTCTGCGATTTTTCCTCCAACCGTATCATCCGCGTGATCCGCGGGAAAAGGAAAGGCGGGGTTCATCCGTCGACAAGCCTGGGGAGGACACGTCAGAATCCCGCCCGACAAAACGGTTGGCAGTCGCGGCACTTAGCGCGAGACGACGAACGCAGCGGTGACGTCCACGGCGGTCTGACCTTCTTCGACGACCTTGGCGTGCAATTTCAGCTTGGCCTTGCCGTAACGTGAAAGGGCGTCCTTGAACTCGGCGATCGCGGCTTGCGCGGGTCGTTCACAAATCGCGCGCAGGTCGCCAATGACGGGACGGCGGTAGGCGGCGCGGCTTTCCTTGACGACGATGCGCCACTCCGACTTCTCCGCTTCCTTTTCGTTCTTCATCAGTTCCCACACGACGCCGTAGCCGGCGAGGGTGGCGAGGGAGACGAGACTGCCGCCAAACGCGGTGTTGAGCGAATTCTTGTTCTGCTCCTTCGGTGCCTTGAGCACGAGCGAGCGATCGTCGCTGACCTCCACGCCAACGCCCATCAGCTTCGCGAGCGGGATCATCTCGTGAAGAAAAAGTTCAAAGGCAGGGATCTTGACCGACTTCATTCGCAGGGACGTTGCGAGAAATTTCGCGGCGAGTCAAAGCAGACGCAAAAATCTTGGATTTGACGTGGAAGCCATCCTGCGCTCGTTGGTCGGCATGATCAAAACCGGCCGTAAACTGAAGCTGAATTTCAAACTTAAAGTGGTGCAAGATGATGTTGAAGAGGAGGTTGCGTTCAAGGATCTGTTGACGCGCCGCACCATCGTATCGGTCTACATGAAGAACAACACCCCGGGGTGTGACCGGCAGAATGAGAGCCTGGCGGAGCATGCCGCGGAGTTTTCGAAGGCAGGTTGCAACCTGATCGCCCTCAGCCGCGACACCTGCGGCTCGCACAAAAAGTATGCCGCGAAGAAGGGAATCGCCTACGTGCTGGCGAGTGATCCCGACGATTGGTTCGCGCAGGCCACGGACTCCGTGATCGAGAAAAAGATGTATGGCCGCACGTTTCACGGCCCGCAGCGGGCGGCTTATGTGCTCGATCCGGACGGCACGGTGCTGGCGGTGATCGAGAAAGTGGATACAAAGGATCACGCCGCGCAGCTTATGGCCGCATTGGCCGCGCTCTAAGCGCGCGGCGCCAATGCTGGCAACGGGCGAAGATAATTGCCGGCTCATTCCGTTGCCCGGTTAACGGGTTGGCCAAGTGCACGGATTAATCCGGCGAAATACTTCGTGTTTATCGCCAAATGCGATTAAGGTGAATTATCGGTCGGATCGATGGTTCTGAAAGCGGCGTGGATGCAGCCTTCGGCTGCTGTTTCCCGGTCGCCGTATCACCATGAGAGACGACTTTTTGAACCACCCGCGCTTGCCCGATCCCGGGTCGGTGCTGGGGACAGACTAATCACCATGCACCTTTCCATCACGCATCAGACTCGCTACACTTACGACCGGGAAGTGCGGTTTCAACCGCACCTGCTTTACCTGCGTCCTCGCGAAAACCCGCTGCTCACGGTCAAGTCGTTCACGTTTTCGTTTCAGCCCGCGGCGCGGGTAAACTGGATGCGCGATGATTTCGACAATTTGCCCGCTTCGGCTCATTTCACCGCGGCGGCGTCCTCGCTGGAAATCAGTTCGGGCTGCGAGGTGGAGACCTCCGATACGCCGCCATTTGATTTCTTACTCCGGGATTATGCGGTCACGTTTCCTTTCGATTATGAACCGCTGCACCGGTTCAATCTTTCGATTTACCTGACTCCGCCGACCCAGACGATGCAGGAGCTGCTGCGGGACTGGGTTGATGCGCGCATGCCCGATCCGCCAACGGACACGGTGGGCTGGCTCGTCGCCTTGAACCGTTTGATTTTCGATTCCTTGCACTATGGCCGCCGGGACGAGCCGGGGATCCAGTCATCTTTTACGACGGTTCAGCGCGGAACGGGCACGTGCCGCGATTATGCCACGCTGCTGATCGAATGCGCGCGTTCCCGCGGCATCGCCGCCCGCTTTGTCAGCGGGTATGTCTTCGATGCGGACGACGACGGGACCGGCGGCGGCGATATGCACGCCTGGGTGGAAGTGTTCCTGCCGGGCGCCGGATGGCTGGGCCTGGACCCGACCCATGGTATTTTTTGCAACAGCAGTTATGTGCCGGTGGCGCACGCCGTCGTGGCCGAGAGTCTCAATCCGATCCAAGGTGCGATCGCCGCACCGGCCGCGACCGTCGCAAACATGACGGCTCGGATCAGCGTCAGTCGGGTGCGAGAGCAGGTGCAATGTGATTGAGGCACAAGTGCCGGCGACGGAGCTGCGGCGCGTCGCTTTCCTCGGCGGCTATGAACCACGCCGCTGTGGGATTGCGACTTACACGACGGATTTGTGCGAGGCGGTGCACCGGGGGCTGCCCGCGGCGCAGTGCATCGCGGGCGCGATGAATGATCGAATCGAAGGTTATACTTATCCGTCGCGGGTGCGCTTCGAGATACTGGAAAGGGACATCGATTCCTACCGACGGGCGGCGGACTTGCTCAACTTCGACAACACGGACGTGCTGTGTGTGCAACACGAGTTCGGCATCTTCGGAGGTCCGGCGGGCAGCCATCTGGTTGCCTTGCTCAAGGAGGTGCGCATGCCGGTCGTCACCACCTTGCATACCGTGCTGCGCGACCCCAATGCCGCGCAGCGTTGGGTGATGGAGCAACTGATCAAGTGTAGCGACCGTCTGGTAGTCGCGGCCCGCAAAGGCGGAGATCCTGCGCGAGACCTACGGTGTGCGCGACGAGCAAGTGGACGTCATACCGCACGGGATCCCCGATGTGCCCTTTGCCGATTCGTCCGACGCGAAGGCGCAGTTCGGCGTCGAGGGGCGCACGGTATTGTTCACCTTCGGGCTACTCGGTCCGGGCAAGGGCATCGAGCATGCGATCAATGCGCTGCCGGAGATTGTGCGACGGCATCCCGAAGTCGTGTATATCGTCCTTGGGGCGACCCACCCCCATTTGCTGGCGAAGGAAGGCGAACAGTATCGTTTGAGTCTGGAACGTCTGGCCGAAGAACGCGGGATGAAAGAGCATGTCATCTTCTGCAATCGTTTCGTGTCGCTGGAAGACCTGAATGCGTTCATCAGCGCGACGGACATTTATCTGACCCCTTATCTGGACGAGGCACAGATCACGTCCGGCACGCTCGCCTATGTGTTCGGGGCGGGGAAGGCGGTGGTATCCACCCCGTATTGGCATGCGCGGGAACTGCTGGCGGCGGACCAAGGTATCCTTGTTCCCTTTCGCGATGCGACGGCGATTGCAGAGGGAGTTTGCGCCTATCTCGACGATCCCGCCCGGCTCGAACGCACGCGGCGCAACGCCTATGCGGTGGGCCGCGGCATGATCTGGCCGGCGGTGGCCGAGAAGTATATCGCCTCCTTTCAAAGAGCCCGCGCAGACCGGCGCACGGCCTCGCGCACGGCGTTGGCCAGCTGGACCCTGGCCGGGCGTCCTTACGAACTGCCCGTGCGACGGTTCGATCATATTGTGCGGATGACGGACGGCACGGGCATCTTTCAGCATGCCACGTTCAATGTGCCCAACTTCGATGAAGGTTACTGCACGGACGACAATGCCCGTGCGTTCATTTTGTGCACTTTGCTGGAGGGATCGGGCAGCGAGTCGGTGACAACTGATCTCGATCGAATGACAACCAACTACCTCGCCTTCCTGTCTGCTGCGCTCAACTATCGGACGGGACGTTTCCGCAATTTTATGAGCCACAGCCGGCAGTGGTTGGAAGCGATGGGCAGCGAGGACTCCCACGCCCGCGCGCTCTGGTCGCTGGGCATCGGCGTCAGCAGTTCACCGGATGAGGGCCACCGGCACCTTTGCCGGGAATTGTTTGAGCGTGGTCTGCCCGTGGTCGCTGCATTCACTTCGCCCCGGGCCTGGGCTTTCACTCTGCTCGGACTGCACCATTTCCTGGCCCGGGAGGAAAATCCCGACACCGCGGCCGCGGCGATGCGGCGCAAGCTTACCGAGAAACTCGTGCAATTGTGGCGCGCGCATGCGACGCCGGATTGGCCGTGGTTTGAGCATAGCATCACCTATGAAAACGCCCGGCTTTGCCAGGCATTGCTGTTGGGCGGCCGCGACGGGCGGGATCCCGCCGCCCTTGAGATCGGGTTGAACGCATTGGGCTGGCTTGCCTCGCTGCAAACGACCCAGACCGGGTGTTTCCGACCGATTGGGAGCGATGGATTTTATCCGCAAGGCGGCGCGCGGGCTGACTTTGATCAACAACCGGTGGAGGCCCAAGCCATGGTGGCGGCGTGTTGGGAAGCCTCGCGCATCACCGGGGATCCGCGGTGGCCCCGCGAGGCCAAACGGTCTTTCGAATGGTTTCTGGGGCGCAATGATCTGGGGCAGGCCTTGTATGACGCCAAGACCGGCGGGTGTTGCGACGGTTTGCATCGCGACCGCGTGAACCGCAACCAAGGCGCCGAGTCCTCCTTGGCGTTTCAACTTTCGCTGGTGGAAATGAATCTCGCGGAAGTATTGGTGTCGGATCCGGTGGGGGCGGCGCAATGAAACGCCGTTCGCTCTATCGTCATCCGATCACGCTCCGGCCCGACAGTGGGCGCGTGGTCATCCGGCCCTTTCACCCCGGCACCGGGCTGGATCCAGCGGCGATGATTGACCGCGTGCTGGCCCTGACGGATCGCGCAACCCTGCGCGAGTTGAATGCCCTGCGGCGGGAGTTCAGTGCGCGGCACATCGAGTTGGAAAAGAGCTGGCTGGCCCGGTATGAAAGCATGCGCGGGCATTGCGCCGTAGCCCAGCCCCTGCCGATTGAGCGGCAGCTTCTTATCGGCGCGCTATTCTGCTCGGAGTATTCGCTGGAATCGGCCGCTTTGTTCAACCCGTCCATCGTGCCTCATCCCGATCAAGCCGACGTTGCCCGCGGCGGATTGCGGTTCATCATGAGTTTGCGCGCCACGGGCGAGGGACATGTTTCATCGATCGAGTTTCGCTCGGGTCTGATCACGCCGGCAGGCGAGATCGAGCTCGAGGTGACTTCGCGCTACGTGACCATGCCAGAGGTCGTGCCCAACCCGACCTATCACAAGGCGAATTTCCTGCCCAAGTTCAGGGAGATGGGCTTCGACAATGCTTATGCCCGCGCGGTGATGGCACCGCTGGGGAGCGATTTCACCCTGAGTGAATTGAACATCAGTATCGGCACGGTGCGTGGTCGCGGCCCGCCGGATAATCACGAGCTCATGCGCACCATGGAATGCGTGCAATGGCTCGCCGAATCAAATTATGAATTGCGGTTCTCGCCCGGGCTTCACTTGAGCGAGCGCATCATTTTTCCCGTCTCGGCCAACGAGAGTCACGGCATTGAGGACGCCCGGTTCGTGCGTTTCGTCGAGGATGACGGGGTGGTGCGGTATTTTGCCACTTACACTGCTTACAATGGCCGCGCCATTCTGCCCATGCTGATTGAGACGGCGGATTTCATGCACTTACGCGTGCGCACCTTGAATGGATCCGCCGTGCAGGACAAAGGCATGGCTTTGTTTCCGCGGCGCATCAACGGCCGCTACGCGATGCTGTCGCGGCAGGACAATGAGAACATCCTAATCATGTTCTCCGAAAACCTGCATTTTTGGAGTGATCCCCAGATTTTGCTGCGGCCCGCGGAACCTTGGGAGGCGATCAAGCTCGGCAACTGCGGTTCGCCCATCGAGACGGCGGCGGGCTGGCTGGTCATCACCCACGGGGTCGGTCCGATGCGCAAGTATTGCATCGGCGCGGCTCTGCTGGATCGAGCTGATCCCACGCGGGTCATCGGGCGATTGCGCCGGCCGCTGCTGTCGCCGGAAGGCATGGAGCGCGAAGGCTATGTGCCCAACGTGGTTTACAGTTGCGGCTCCTTGGTTCACGACGGGCGTTTGATCCTGCCGTATGCGATGAGTGATTCGGCCACGGCCGTGGCGAGCATGCCGCTGCAAAGTTTGCTGCGACAATTGAAGACAGGCGCTTAGCGGTGTTTGGGCCGGCCCGCGCCAGACGCCGGCTTAGGGCCGCTCAGGTTTGTTGCAGCATCGAGGTGAATAGATTCACCAATTCGCCGGCGGCACGCCCGGGTGGGCGTTGTTTGGGCCACACCAGCATGATCTTGCGCTCGGGGCGCGGGGATCTGAGCGAGCGGTATTCCGGCGCGCGCCGACCCTTGGGGCGTTTCGCCATCGCGGGCACGAGGGAAAGGCCGAGGCCGGCACAAACCAGTTCCTGCACGGTTTCGAGCTGGGCGCTGCGGAAGCCGATGCGCGGTTTCACTTCCTGCCGTTCGCAGAATCCCAGCACCTGGTCGCCCAGACAGTGCCCGTCCTTCATCACGATGAGTTTCTCTTCGCGCAGGTCGCCCGGCGTGAGCGCGCGCTTTTGGCCGAGGGGATGCTTGGGCGGCAGCGCGAGGAGCAGTTCCTCGGTGAAGAGTTCGGTGACGGCGAGCCGGTCGTCGTTGATTGGATCGCTGACGATGGCGAAATCGATTTCGTAATCATGCACCAGCTTCAGCAGCCGGGCGGTCGTGTCCTCGTGCACCGTGAGGTCCACCCCGGCGAATTGCTGGCTGAACCGGGCCATGACCTTGGGCAGGGCGTAGGGTGCGATGGTGGGCAGCACGCCGATCGCGACGGAACCCTGCTTGAGATCGAGCGCATCGCTCGCCTCGCGTTTGGCCGCATCGACTTCCTCAAGGATGCGCACCGCGCGTTGCAAAAACGCCGTGCCGTGCGGGGTGAGACGCGCCTGCCGCTTCATGCGATCGAACAGGCGCTCCCCGAGTTCGGCCTCGAGTTTCTGGATCTGCTGGCTGAGCGACGGTTGGGCGACATTGCACTGTTCGGCAGCACGCGAAAAATTGCCCGTGCGGGCCAGGGCCACCATGTATCTGAGCTGATGCATTTCCATAGGTCGTGCCTATGGTTACGAAAGGAATAAAGTATTTCAACAATAGCCCGCGGTCTGATTTAATAGCGTCTTCCGTCACTTTCCGTGATTGAAACCCCGTCAACCGGCCGCCTGGCGACCGACCCTTTCGGAAATTATTCAAACCCAACGCAGCTACCCATCGGAGATAAACATGGATTCACCTCATTCTGAAAACAGCGGCGGCAAATGCCCCTTCCCCCATCTGCATGGCACCATGCCCAAGCCCGGCCACGCGGCGGTCGGCGGACCCACCAATCGCGACTGGTGGCCCAACCAGATCAACCTGCGCATTCTGAACCAGAACACCGAGCTGTCCGACCCGATGGGTCGCGGCTTCGACTACGCGGAAGAGTTCAAGAAGCTCGATTACCAAGCGCTCAAGGCCGACCTTACCGCTTTGATGACGGATTCGCAGGAGTGGTGGCCGGCTGACTTCGGCCACTACGGCGGTTTGTTCATTCGCATGGCCTGGCACGCCGCGGGCACCTACCGGGTCGGCGACGGCCGCGGTGGCGCGGGTGCGGGCCAGCAGCGCTTTGCACCGCTCAACTCCTGGCCGGACAATGCCAATCTCGACAAGGCCCGCCGCCTGCTCTGGCCGATCAAACAGAAATACGGTAACAAGATCTCCTGGGCTGACCTGCTCGTGCTGACCGGCAACGTCGCGCTCGAATCAATGGGCTTCAAAACCTTCGGTTTCGGCGGCGGTCGGGCCGATGTGTGGGAGCCGGAAGACGATGTTTACTGGGGCGCCGAGCAGACCTGGCTCGCGACCAGTGACAAGCCGAACAGCCGTTACTCCGGCGAACGCGATCTCGAGAATCCGCTCGCGGCCGTGCAGATGGGTCTGATCTACGTCAATCCACAGGGTCCGGACGGCAACCCCGACCCGGTGGCGGCTGCGAAGGACATTCGTGAGACCTTTGCCCGCATGGCGATGGACGACGAGGAGACGGTCGCGCTGATTGCCGGTGGTCACACCTTTGGCAAGACCCACGGCGCGGCCTCCGAGTCGCACGTCGGCAAAGAACCCGAGGCCGCCGGCCTGGCCGAGCAGGGTTTCGGCTGGACCAGCACCTATGGTTCCGGCAAAGGCGCCGACACCATCACCTCCGGACTGGAAGTCACCTGGACCACGACGCCGACCAAGTGGAGCAACAGCTTCTTTGAAATCCTCTTCAAATACGACTGGGAGCTGACCAAGAGCCCGGCCGGTGCGCACCAGTGGGTGGCCAAGACCGATGACGCCATCATCCCCGATGCGTTTGACCCGAACAAGAAGCACCGCCCGACGATGCTCACGACCGACCTGTCGCTGCGTTTCGATCCGGCCTACGAAAAGATTTCACGCCGCTTCCTGGAAAATCCGGACCAGTTCGCCGATGCCTTCGCCCGCGCTTGGTTCAAGCTCACACACCGCGACATGGGTCCGAAGGCCCTCTATCTGGGGCCGGAAGTCCCGGCCGAAGACCTGCTCTGGCAGGATCCGATTCCCGCGCTCGATCACCCGGTGGTGGACGCGAAGGACATCGCCGCGCTGAAGGCCAAGATCCTCGCGACCGGCCTCTCGGTTTCCGAACTCGTCTCCACGGCGTGGGCCTCCGCCTCGACCTTCCGCGGTTCCGACAAGCGCGGCGGCGCCAATGGCGCGCGCATTCGCCTGGCCCCGCAAAAGGATTGGGAAGTCAACCAGCCTGGCAAACTCGCCAAGGTGTTGAAAGCCCTCGAAGGCATCCAAGCCGAATTCAACGCTGCCGCCAGCGGTGGCAAGAAGGTGTCCATCGCCGACTTGATCGTGCTCGGTGGCGCTGCCGCGATTGAGCAGGCCGCGAAGGCGGCGGGTCACGCGGTTGAAGTGCCGTTCACGCCGGGTCGCACGGATGCCACGCAGGAGCAGACCGACGTCGAGGGCTTCTCGCACCTCGAACCGGTGGCCGATGGTTTCCGCAATTACGCCTCGGGACACTGGGGCTGCATGGCCGAGCGCCTCCTGGTCGACAAGGCGCAGCTCCTCGGCCTCACCGCGCCCGAAATGACCGTGCTCGTCGGTGGTCTGCGCGTGCTCAATGCCAACCACGGCAAGTCGCCCGCCGGCGTGTTCACGGCCAAGCCCGAGACCCTGACCAATGACTTCTTCGTCAACCTGCTCGACATGGCCAATGTCGTGAAGTCCACGTCGAAGCTGGAAGACACCTTCGAGGTGCGCGACCGCGCGACCGGTGATGTCAAGTGGACGGCCACCCGCGTCGACCTCGTGTTCGGTTCCAACTCGCAACTCCGGGCCTACGCCGAGGTTTATGCGCAGAACGACAATCAGGCGAAGTTCGTCGCCGACTTCGTGGCCGCGTGGAACAAGGTCATGAACGCGGACCGGTTCGACGTCGCCTGAAGCGAATAAGAGTTTAGCCATCGAGCGCCACGCTCCGGTTTCCGGGCGTGGCGCTTTTGTTTGGGGAGACTGGGTTTTAACCACGAATGGACACGAATGCGCACGAATCCTCGTCAGAACCCTCTTAACCAACTATGGTGTGCTCATTCATTCGTGCCTATTCGTGGTTAGAATGCCTTGGTTCTGATAAACCAAGCCCACAAAGATCGCGAAGGAGCGGACCTTGGCTGACTTGGAGTGAAGATTTCCAGGATTTCTCTGTGCTCTCCGTGAAATCCGTGGTTCCAATTCCGGTCATGGGTTGCCGACCGAATTGCGGTGCGTGTTGCATCGCGCCGAGCATCAGCTCACCGATTCCGGGGATGCCGCATGGGAAGCCGGCCGGCATTCCGTGCGTGCAGCTCCTGCCGGATATGCGTTGCGCGATCTTTGGCCAACCCGAGCGCCCGGCCGTCTGCTCCAGTCTGCGGCCGACGAATGAAATGTGCGGCGTAAACCGCGATGAAGCGATGACGTATCTGACGGCGTTGGAAAATCGCACGCAGCCGGATTGGACTGTAGGGCGGGATCGCTGATCCCGCCAAGCTTGCGCTGGTTGAGCAGGCGGCGCAGGTTTCCTTCATGTCGCAAACGCCATCAGATCGCGCTGAAGAACCACTGGCCATGACGCCGGGAGAAGAGACGCGCCGATCCATGCGCGCGATGCGCAAAGCGTATGCGGATGCCGTGCTGGAAAACTTACGCTTCGGTTTGCCGGTGATTCAGTATCGAGACGGTCAGGTGGTCGAAGTGCCGGCGGAGGAACTCGCGCCTTACGCGCGGCGTATCCTTGAGGCGAATGGCGAGCCCCTGCCCGAGGAAATTGAGGCCATTAAGGCAGATGCAACTGGCCGGGATTTCTCCGGGCATCCCAAAAGCGAATAATCTCAACCAAACGGGCTGACTCATTGACCCGGTAGACGATCAGATAATATGGCGGATGGGACAGCTTGCGCAGGTCGGTGCGGTGTTTCATCATCGGTCCGCGGAATGGCAGCAGGCGCAGGGATTCGGCGGCGTCTAACAGCGAATTGCCTGCTCTTTGCGCGGCGGCAGGATTTTTTTCAGCGAGGAATGTGACTGCTGCAAAGAGATCGCGTTCGGCCCGGGAGGTAAGGACTACCTTGTAGTCCATGCCTTGATTTTCCGGCGGGCTTCATCCAGCGAAACGGTGGGTTCTTCCACCAACGAGCGCATACCTTCATCAACGGCAGCCAATAACTCGGGACTCTCTTCCTCCAGCAACCAAGTGCGCAATTCCTGCTGTTCCTGCGGATCAAGCCGGAGAATGGCTTCCTGAACTTGAGCGAGCTTGGTCATGCAAGAAATCTAATCTTTCGAAAGGGGCGGACAACTGAAAACTGCCGGGTGAAATGCATCTGAGCGCATACGTCGTATGAAATGCACCCTGCCGCCGCGTTCTGAATGGTTTGTCAACAGTCCAGACGTGACGTCTTTGCTCGGAATTCACGGATGCCACGCAGGAGCAGACCGACGTCGAAGGCTTCTCGCATCTCGAACCGGTGGCCGATGGTTTCCGCAATTATGCCTCGGGACACTGGGGCTGCATGGCCGAGCGCCTCCTGGTCGACAAGGCGCAGCTCCTCGGCCTCACCGCGCCCGAAATGACCGTGCTCGTCGGTGGTCTGCGCGTGCTCAATGCCAACCACGGCAAGTCGCCCGCCGGCGTGTTCACGGCCAAGCCCGAGACGCTGACCAATGACTTCTTCGTCAACCTGCTCGACATGGCCAATGTCGTGAAGTCCACGTCGAAGCTGGAGGACACCTTCGAGGTGCGCGACCGCGCGACCGGTGACGTCAAGTGGACGGCCACCCGCGTGGACCTCGTGTTCGGTTCCAACTCGCAACTCCGGGCCTACGCCGAGGTTTACGCGCAGAACGACAATCAGGCGAAGTTCGTCGCCGACTTCGTGGCCGCGTGGAACAAGGTCATGAACGCGGACCGGTTCGACGTCGCCTGAAGCGAATAAGTGTTTAGCCATCCAGCGCCACGCTCCGGTTTCCGGGCGTGGCGCTTTTGTTTAGAGGCGGAGTTTTTTTGCCGCGGATGACTCGGATAAACATGGATGCAGAGGTAGGGCGTGGCCGCCGGGCGCGTCTTTGTAATTTGGTTATTGGGCACTCGCCAAATGGTGACCTTACACCAAGCATCGCTGCATGCCGGATCTCTTTGTCATCGCTGGGCCGAATGGCGCGGGCAAGACGACCTACGCACGTCGGTTCCTGCCCGAGGAAATGCGAACGAGCGAGTTTGTGAATGCCGATCTGATTGCGGCGGGGCTGTCACCATTTGCGTCGGACCGAGTGGGGTTCGAGGCGGGGCGCATCATGTTGGGCCGGTTGCGCGAACTCATGGCGCGGCGGGCCAGCTTTTCGTTTGAAACGACTTTGTCTGGTCGTGCTTATGCTCCGCTGCTGAAGGAAATGCGTGCGGCCGGCTATAGACTGCGCATGGATTTCCTCTGGATTCCGCAATTGGACATCACGCGTCAACGCGTGCGGCAGCGCGTGGCGAAAGGCGGGCACGATATTCCGGACGCCGTGCAGCAGCGGCGGTTTCATCTCGGCGCGCGCAATCTGGCGACGCTTTATCGACCGCTGTTCGATCATTGGCGGCTTTACGACAATACTGGTCCGCAGCCTCGTTTGATCGCGGAGGAAGAAGACGGTGTGTTCACTGTGGCTGATCCCGCCAAGCTTGCCTTGGTTGAGCAATCGCCATCAGATCGCGCTGAAGAACCACTGGCCATGACGCCGGGAGAAGAGACGCGCCGGTCCATGCGCGCGATGCGCAAGGCCTATGCGGATGCCGTGCTGGAAAACCTGCGCTTCGGTCTGCCGGTGATCCAGTATCGCGATGGGCAGGTGGTCGAAGTGCCGGCGGAAGAACTGGCGCCTTATGCCCGGCGCATTCTTGCGGCGAATGGTGAACCGCTGCCTGAGGAAATCACAGCTGGGCGCACATTCTGAGTGACGCTTTGGTGCGTCAGCATTGGACCTTCAAGCCGACTCATAAGTCATCGCCATTGATGGGATTCCCCATCCAATCTCTTGGTCCGCGCTGTTGAGCTTCTTTTTTAGCCCTAGCTTTGATTGAACTGCGAAGGCGTCGAAATGCAGTGGCCGATATGAAAGCGTTCATTGCAGCAAACAATATCGTTGGAACGATGTCGTATGTGCCGCGCAGAAATGAGGAGATAATAACTACCGTGAGTAATAAGAAAAACCCTCCGCCGATTACAAATAACACAGCATCGGTAAATTCACCCGGAGCACTATTTATCTTATTATCTTTCACTTGCTCTAGTATCTGAAGGATATGGTTGCTACTGCTCCAGAGTCAACGTGTGGGTAGGAGTGGGGAGTTAGCTGCGAGAGAAGATATTTGTTAGCGGGTATCTGTGGCTCTTGGATGATGTCGTAAGCTCAGTCCTTAGGCTTCGTCAGCGCGCGGATCGAATCGATGACAAAACTGTAATCGATCCATAGCTCCACATCGGTTTCAGAACATGCGCGCATCTTCACGCGTTGGTTGAGACCGGTGGCGCGAATCTCGAACTCCGGCCCCAAACCTTCCTTTACGAATTCAAGGTCGGCGAAAATCTTGGCCAGAATTTCGCGACGATAGGACGAAGAGTTTTTGATGTAGAGGCCGATGTATCCGTCGGCGAGGCGGGTGTTGCCGGAGAGTTTGACGGCATCCAGCAAGTCACGGACCTGCTTGGCCCGGTCGGCCAAGCTAACAGTCGGAGAAATGTCGGCGAAGATGACGATATTGGCGTGAGAGGTGGGGTTGGATTTTGAGAAAGATAGAAATTTTCTATCGCCGCTTGCGAATCGCACCTCGCGTTGCTCCATCCTGAGGCCAGCGGTCTTTTGCACGGCGGCTTTGATGTCCTGCACCGCAGAGTTGAGCTCCTGATTGCGTCGATCCTGTTTGTCGGCGTTGTTGGACACGACAAATTGAATGGCCAAAGCGTCGGCCGGTTTTACCACGGTGATTGGAACTGTGGGGATGAAGTTGGAAGACTGTGCATCAGCCACTGGAGTAGCTACTTTCGATCCAATCCGACTGGCCGTGTTGAGATAGCCGTAGTCATGTTCTGATGTTACTTCAAACGGAGTGATCAGGACTATTTCTTCCTCATCAGCGCTGGATTGCGCGTAAACCAACGGGACGGTTAGAACGAGAGCGGCAATAAGGGTAAGGATTTTTTCATGGGACAGAAGGTGCTTCTAGAGATATTTTAAAGTCAGTGCTCCCCGGCCAAATCGCCCGGTTTGAGGAGCGGAGCGAAGAGAGCTTTGTTGGACGACTTCATGTAGGCTTCCTTGGCCTCGATGGTACCGTCTTTGACACGATCCATCAGACTGTTGTCCATGGTGATCATGCCGTCTGCCTTGCCGCTCTCGATGATCGAGCGGATGTTGGCGATCTGGCCGCTGCGGATCGTGTTGGGCAGCGCTTCGTGGGTGAGGAGGATTTCGTGCACGGCGCAGCGGCCCTTGGGCACGCGTTTGCAAAGGAGCTGCGCGACGACGCCGGATAGACAGCCGGCGAGCATGATGCGCACCTGGTTCTGTTCGTCGGCCGGGAAGGTGTTGATGATGCGGTCGACGGTCTTCGGCGCGTTGTTGGTGTGGAGCGTGCCGAAGACGAGCATGCCCATCGAGGCGCAACCGAGCGCGAGCTTGATGGTCTCGAGCTCGCGCATTTCGCCGAGTAGCAGGATGTCGGGATCGTGGCGCATCGCGCCTTTGAGCGCGGCGGCGAAGGAGCCAGTGTGCTCGCCGACCTCGCGGTGCACGATCACGGATTTTTTCACCGGGTGCACAAACTCGATCGGGTCCTCGATGGTGATGATGTGTTTGCAGAGGTTCGAATTGATGTAGTCGATCATCGCCGCGAGCGTGGTCGACTTGCCCGAGCCGGTGGGACCGGTGACGACAACGAGTCCTTGGTCGAGGTGGCAGAGTTTTTTCAGCGCCTCGGGCAGCTTGAGATCTTCGAACGATAGGATCTTGGCGGGAATCTGGCGGAAGACCGCGGCCTGGCCCCAGTGATTGTAAAGGTAGTTGCCGCGGAAACGGGCGAGCCCTTCGACTTCGTGCGCGAGGTCGAGGTCCTTGCGTTCCAGAAACTCCTCCCACCGCGCGGGCGGACAGATTTCCTTGAGCAGGGTTTCCATGCGAGCGGCGTCGAGCGGCGTATCCTCCAGCGGCACGAGCGAGCCGGAATTGCGAATCTTGGGCGGCAGACCGACGGTGAGGTGCAGGTCGGAACCACCGGCCTCAATCATCTTGCGCAGGAGGGAATCGATGGCGGGCATGGGCGGAAGGAAGAAGGAAGAGTTAGGAAGGAAGAAGCGGAGGTTGGCCGCAAAGAGGCGCAAAGATTGCGTTATCTCCGGAGTAGCTTTGCCGTGCGCCTATAGGCGCCTTGATGCATGCAAGTGCGTGGTGAATTTTGTGACTTTTTGCGGCCATGAAACTCAGGTCACTTTCGCGCGGAGGACGCGATTGACGATGTTGGCGAGGGCGGTTTCGGCGGAGATCTGTCCGTCGCGCCAGAGGCCGAAGGCAACGTTGTCCATGAGGCACATGCCTTCCTTGACGCCGGTTTCCATGGCGTTGCGCAGGCCGGTGGACTTGCCCTCCTTGATCATGTTGGCGATCGCGGTGTTGTTGATGAGAATTTCGCAGGCGAGGGTGACGCCGCCGCCAGCCGCGGGGAGGAGGCGTTGACAAACAATGCCGCGGAGACTCTCGGCCACGCTGGCGCGAATCTGGGTTTGCTGGGCGGGAGGGAAGACATCGAGCAGGCGGTTGAGCGTCGTGGCGGCATCGCTCGTGTGCATGGTGCCGATCACGAGGTGGCCGGTTTCCGAGGCGCTGATCGCCATCTCAATCGTTTCGAGGTCACGGAGTTCGCCGATGACGATGATGTCGGGGTCCTCGCGCAGGGCGCCCTTGAGGGCGGAGGCGAATGATTTGGTGTGCGGGCCGACTTCGCGCTGCGTGACGTTGCAGCCCTTGGGCGGATGCACGACTTCAATCGGGTCTTCGACGGTGATGATGTGATCCTCGCGGCTCTGGTTGAGGTAATCGACCATGGAGGCGAGGGTCGTGGTCTTGCCCGAGCCGACCGGACCGGTGACCAGGATCAGCCCGTTGTGAAACGAGAGCATCTTTTCCAACGTCGGCAGGTGCGATTCGAAGCCGAGGTCGGCCAGGCTGCGCATTTTTTCGGGAATCATGCGGTAGGCACCGGCCGCGCCTTCCTTGTGGAACATCAGGTTCACGCGGTAGCGATCGCTGCCGCTGAGCGCCAAGGCGAAGTCGTAGTCCTTGCGTTCGAGATAGGTTTTGCGCTGCCCCTCTTCGAGCAGTGCGGTGTTGAGCCGCAGCGATTCGTCGGCGGTGAGCGAGTGCTCGTGGATGAACTCGAAGCTGCGATCCTTGCGAATGAAGGGACGCGCGCCGGTGGAAAAATGCAGATCGCTCGCGCCGCTGCGCGCGGTGGCCTTGAGCAAGCTGCGCACGGCCTCGGCCAGAGCGCTGTCGTCCAAATCGGCGATGCCCGCGAACGGGAAATCGAGACTGACGCTGGACTCGGTGGGCGATGACTCGGCCAGCGAGGGTGAGTCGTCGTCGTCATCGGCAAACGGATCGTCCGCTGGCGCGCCGTTGGCGCCTTTGCTCATCGCGAGGCCGGCGACTTTTTCGAGCGTTTCCAAGTCCTCGACGATCGCGTCATCGATCAGCTTCTGGGCGAAGTCCATCAGCTCGGCGCTTTCGCCGAGGGCGGCGCGGACGCTTTGCGCCTGGGCGCGGGTGAAGAGGTTTTGGTCGAGGCCCAGACGGACGAGCCAGAGAATCTCGTTATTCATGTTGGGATGAATCAGGGGGTGTCGCGCGCAAAGCGACCGTGTTAAAACGCATGGTGACGCCGGGGTCGAGCCGGAAGCGGGAGAGCAAAAAATGCGCACCAAATCCTGCGCATGGAAAACCAAGTTGTGATGAGCGGGCCGCCGGCCGCCGCGGTATGATGGTCGCACCGTCACGGGCACGGGTTGCCGGTGACGCCGTATGACCCATGAAAAAGCCAATCATCCTCAAGTCCGCGGTGTTGATCCTCGGGATTCTCACGGCCGCAGCGGCCTCCGCCGCTTCGCCCTGGTCGGTGCGCCTGCGCGCGACCTACCTGCAGACGGCGGACAAATCCGATGCGTTCAGCGCGCTGAACATTAATTTCGCCTCCGATGCGATCGCGGTGAATGACAAGCTCATTCCCGAGATCGACGTGGCCTATGCCTTTACCGACACATGGTCGGCGGAGCTCGTCCTCACCATACCGCAGACGCACGACGTTTCGCTCAAGGGCGTGGGCGGCCTCGGGTCGTTCAAGCACCTGCCGCCGACCTTGCTGCTGCAGTATCGCGCGAATCCCGGCGGAAACGTGCGACCCTATGTCGGCGCGGGTCTCAACTACACGCTGATCTTTGATGACAACCTCTCGGTCGCGGGTGTGCCGCTCGGTCTGGACAGCTCGAGCGTCGGGCTCGCGTTGCAAGGCGGCTTCGACGTGAAGCTCAACGATCGCTGGGCGTTCAACGTGGATGTGAAGTATGCGAAGCTGGCGAGCGGCGTTTACGCCGGTGCGGCCAAACTGACCGAGGCGCGGCTCGACCCCGTGCTCTACGCGCTCGGTCTGCGATATGAATTCTGACCCGGACAAACCCAGGGCCAGACAGAGAAAAGGGGCATGTTGAGAACCGGACGCCGGTCCCACAGGGGCCGGCGTCTTGGTCTGGGCCCGTCTGCGCTTGCGGGCGCCGGGCCGGGCGATTTGTTGGGAGCCATGGCCCAATCCGGCGACGCACCAAAAATCATTTTCTCGATGCTCGGCGTCTCGAAAAAAATCGAGCGCAAGGAGATCCTCCGCGATATCTCGCTCTCGTTTTTCTACGGCGCGAAGATCGGAGTGCTCGGTCTCAACGGCTCCGGCAAATCGTCGCTGATGCGCATTCTCGCCGGGCGCGACACCGAGATCGACGGGCGCGTGCACTTTGAGCCGGGTTACAGCGTCGGCCTGCTGGAACAGGAACCGCAGCTCACGGCCGGCGCGACCGTCAAGGCCTGCGTCGAGGAAGGGGTGAAGCGCCTCACCGATTTGACCGCGGCGTATGATGCGAGCTGGGACGAGCTGGCCGAGGCGGAGGACGACGCGGCGCGCGATGCGATTGCGGACAAGCAGGCCAAGTTGCAGGAGGAGATTGACCGGCTCGGTGCGTGGGACACCGCGCCGATCGTTGAACAGGCGATGGACGCGCTGCGCTGTCCGCCGGCCGATGCGATCGTGGACAACCTTTCCGGGGGTGAGCGGCGTCGCGTGGCACTCGCGCGGCTGCTGCTGCAGAAACCCGCGATCCTGCTGCTCGACGAACCGACGAACCACCTCGATGCGGACAGCGTGCATTGGTTGGAGCAGCATCTCGCGCGTTACGAAGGCACCGTCATCGCGGTGACGCACGATCGCTACTTTTTGGACAACGTCGCCGGGTGGATTCTCGAACTCGACCGCGGTCACGGGATTCCGTGGAAGGGCAACTATTCGGAATGGTTGGAGCAAAAGCAGAGGCGCCTCGCGATCGAACAGCGCACAGAGGATCGCCGCCAGAAGGCGATGGCGCGCGAACTCGAATGGATTCGTTCAGGGGCGAAAGCGCGGCAGGCCAAAGGTCAGGCCCGCATCAATGCCTACGAGCAGATGCTCAAGCAGGACGTCGCTGAACAGGAAAAGAAATTTGAAATCATCATCCCGCCCGGTCCGCGGCTCGGCAATCTGGTGGTCGAGGCCAAGGGCGTGGCGAAGGCTTACGGCGACAAGCTGCTGTTTGAGAATCTCGATTTCGCCCTGCCGCCCGGCGGCATCGTCGGCGTGATCGGGCCGAATGGCGCGGGCAAGACGACGCTGTTCAAGCTCATTACGGCGATGGAGCAGCCCGATGCCGGCACGTTCAAGGTCGGCGATACGGTGAAGTTCGCCTACGTCGAGCAGTCGCGCGATTCACTCGAGGATAACAAGACGATCTGGGAAGTGATCAGCGGGGGACAGGAAATGATGCAGCTGGGTGCACGCACCGTGAACAGCCGGGCGTATTGCGCGCAGTTCGGCTTTGTCGGCGCGGACCAGCAGAAGAAGGTCGGCGTGCTCTCCGGCGGTGAACGCAATCGGGTGCTGTTGGCGCGCGTGCTGAAGAGCGGCGCGAATCTCATCCTGCTCGACGAACCGACCAACGATCTCGACGTGAACTCGATCCGCGCGCTGGAGGAAGGTTTGGAGAACTTCGCGGGTTGCGCGGTGATCATCTCGCACGACCGCTGGTTTCTCGACCGCGTGGCCACGCACATCATGGCTTTCGAGGGCGACAGTCATGTGCACGTGTTCAACGGCAACTATACGAGCTACCTGGAGGACTTCCGTCGGCGCAAAGGCAAGGACGCCGAGCAGCCGCACCGGATCAAATACCGCCAGTTCTCGCGGTGAGGTGGGGCGGCGTTTTGTCTTAACGCAGAGATCGCAGAGGTCTCAGAGAACGGAGTCAATCTCTGTGCCCTCCGTGGCCTCTGTGTTTAAACAATCAAACATCTTGCTCTGACCAGCTGGTGCGGAAGTCACCCGTCACTGTGATCATTTCGCCGCCTAGTTTTTCCGGCAGATGCAAGGTGAGCGGAATCGGGGTTTGCAGGGTGTAGTGCAATCGGCCGCCGGATTTAGTCCACGAGATCGAGATGGCATCAGCGCGGCCGGCGATGGGAACGGCACCAGAAGCTTGCGGGAGCGAGCCGGTGTGCAGTTCGAAATCGTAATGCATGGCGCCGCGATCGAAGCGCGGTTGCAGGCCGAGCAGCCAGCGGGAGAGCTGCCACGTGGGGCAGCCGGCCCATTGGTGGCAGTGACTCCAACGGGTATCGAAGACCTCGACCCAAGTCGTGCGGCCGCCGCTGAGCGACCAGCCCCAGCAGGTGCGGTATTGGTCGAGGACGAAATCCATGCCGCCGTGTTGGATGAGTTCGGGCAGCGCGTAATGGCCGAAGTAGGGGGTGATGAGTTGCGGATTGTTCGCCGCCGGATCGCTGAGACGCGGGGCATCGTGGCGATTGGGAAAGCAGGCGAGCATGTGTTCGCGCAGGAACGCGCGACCCGCGCTGGATTGCGCGGCATCAAAGAACTCCAGTCGCAAGCCGAGCGCGGCCCGGTGATAACCGATGCGTGTCCACGTGTCGCCACCTTGGGCGAATTCAGCGGCGTAGTAGCGCGCGATGACAGCGTGGACGACTTTGGCAACGGAGCGATAGTTCGTCGCGAGAGCATCGCGTCCGAGTTCGTCGCACCAACGCACCATGGCTTGGAGGGCGGCGAAGTAGTGCAGGTTTACCCCCATGTCACTGGCGCCGGGATTGCGCACATAGCCCCAGTCGACAAAGCCCCAACCGAGATCGTCCTGCAGACCGTCGGGCGTCCACTTGGCGGCAAAGGCGGCGAGATTGCGATCCGCGCACGGAAGCATTTCGACCAGCAGATCGCGGTCGCCGGTCAGTTCCCAATAGTGCACGCAGGCATTGATCCACTGTGCGGCGTAGGTGGTCAGAAAGGCCGCGCCGCCGGGACAGAGTCCCGCGACCATGCCGTCATCCCGGGCGCACTGGGCGCATTGCACGAGACTGCGACGGCAAAGCCGCAGATCTCCAAACGCGGCGGCCGCGATATCCATGCCGACGGTCACGACATCGCCGGCCCATTGGCCGCGTTCTCGCGTGGGATTGTCGGTGATTGCGTCCTCGGCACAGGCACGATGGGTCTCGACGCCGACGGACCAGATGCGATCGAGCAAGGCGTCGCCGGTTTGCAGCGCGCCCGCCGCTGCGCCGTAGTAAGCCCGTTCGACAATTTCCTCGCGGATAAACTCAACCGTGCCGACCGGGGCCAGCACGTGCACTTCAAGTAAACGGCCACCCCGCGGGGTGAGAGGAAAGAATTCCTGTGGCCCGCCCCGCGCGATGTAATGGTCGAGATTGCATGAATCGCCGGCCGACAAGTTGATCCACGGCGACACGCGACCGTGCACGAGGGCTTCGGCATAGGCGAATTCGACGACCGCACCGGCCGGGGCGTTGATCACGAAACGCGGCCGCATCAAACGCACCCGCCCCAAATCGTAGCGGCGCCAGACGCCTTGCGGCGGCAGCTCGGCAGGAGCGAGATCGCGCAGAAAAAACCGGGCGGGCACATCGTCGCGTTCATAGCCGAAGGTCTCGACGAGTTCGCCGGCAGCGAGAAGTTGCAGACCATGCGTGAGGGCGCGTGGATTGGCGATGGTGAGGGGTTGCAGCGGACCGAGTTCAAGCGTGGCGCCTACGGGAGTTCCCCAAGTAGAGTCGTCGAATGCAAGCGCGGTCCACGTTGCGGGCAAAAGCTGTGTGTCGCACCATTCGATGAAACCCAGCTGCGGATTGACGCGGCGCACCCCGCCGGTGAAGGCGGCGAAGCGTTTGCATTTCCAAGCGAGGGCGACTGGCTCGCGAGCGTGCTCCGCGGAACAGGCAAGAAACGGCGCAATCGGTTCGAGGATGCGCGTGGAGACACCGATATGGTTGACGAGGAACGCGACGGTGTGTTGCCCGGCGGCAAGCTCGGCGGTGTAGGTTTGGTATTCGGGGTGCGCCCGGTTGAAGCGGGCCGGGCCTTCGTCGAACCAAGCACCGTCGAGCCAGACGTTGAACCAAGAGGAACCCAGCACCTGAAACGTGACCGGACCCGATGCAGCGATTGCAAAGGTGGCCCGAAAGGCGACGTAACTGTCCGGAGCGGACGCGGATTCCTCGGCGCACCAAATCGGAGTCAACGGGGCAGGGGGCATGGGTGGGGAGATGGAAGCGCAACACCGGCGGGACTCCAGCCGATTCGCGAAGGTGGCTGACTTGCGCGGGGAATAGTTGTGGCTATGCTGACTCTCATCCCCATGAAGGCATTGTTCATTTCCGCCCTGCTGGGCGCGTTCCTCTCTCCCATGACGACTGAAGCGAATACCGAAACCCTCGTGCTAGGCGGCGGCTGCTTTTGGTGCACCGAGGCCTCCTACCAATTATTGCCCGGCGTGAAGTCCGTGGTCAGTGGCTATGCGGGCGGCACCACGGAGAATCCGACCTACAAGGAGGTTTGTTCGGAAACCACCGGCCATGCGGAGGTCATTCGCATCAAATTCGACCCTGAAAAGATCACCCTGCGCGAGGTGCTCGATTTCTTCTGGGAGATCCACGATCCCACCACGTTGAACCGGCAGGGCGCGGACGTGGGCACTTCGTATCGCTCCATCATTCTTTACGCCAACGAAGAGCAACGCGTCACCGCGGAAGCTTCGTTAAAGTCCGCCCAAGCAATATTCCGTGATCCGATCGTGACTGAGATCGTGCCGTTGAAGAAATTCTGGCCGGCCGAGGACTACCACCAAGACTACTTTGCGAAAAATCCTTCGCAGGGCTATTGCCAAGCGGTCATCGCGCCCAAGATCAGGAAACTCGAGCGCAAGCTCGAACAGAAGGCGAAGTAACGCCGTTCAGCGGTTCTTGCGCCGCCGGCGCCAAGCGACAAAACCGAGGGCACCGAGACCGAGAATGGCGGCGTAGGTCGAGGGTTCGGGCACCGCGGTGGCGGTGAGCGTGATGTTATCGAGGTAGATATTCTGACTGCCGCCGGCCGGACCGGATACCCAGTTTTGGAAGGCGACGCGGAAGTCGGTCAGCGTGCCGTTCCGCTCGTCCATGTAGGTGGCGATGGCGCTGGTGAGATCGAATTCGAAATGTTGCCAGCTCGCGTCGCCCGCGGGATCAATATTGAACAGAATGCCATTGATTCCGACCGTTTGAGAATCGGCTCCGACCCAACTGAACCCGTCGCCGGACTCATCGTCGGTGTCGGTGAAAGCGATCAGCAAGGAAGTGTCATTCGGGGTTGTGCCCACCTGATAGTAGTCGAACGAGAACGTCAGGGTGTGGGTGCCGAGGAAGTTGGTAAGATCCACGCCCGGGGAATTGAGGTGGGTGTTGCCGGTGCCGCCCGGAAAATTCAGCAAATTATTGCTCGTGTTCCCGGCTCCCAGCGTGTTCGCAACCACGACGCCACCGGTAGCATTGAATTCTGCCCAAGCGGCGGGCTTTTGACTGACGGTGTCACCTTCGAAATCAAACGAAAAAAGCGTCGTCTGCGCGGTGGCGAATGAGGTCAGGATGGAAGCTACAGCGAGGCAAAGCAGGGCGCGGCTTTTGAGCATGGTGTAGAGAGGTTCGATCCCTGATTGGCCAGGTCATTTACCGCAGACAAGCACAGGCTGGGTGATGTCCGTTTTAGACATCATTATGTCCGAATCCGACGCATACACGCGGTGTTGACGGCACCCTTAGGCGGTCAGGACTGGGCCTGCTTATTTTGCCGTGAGCGCAGTGCGACGCTTGCGCCAAGCGGCGAAGCCGAACGCGCCGAGGCCGAGAATGGCGGCGTAAGTCGAGGGCTCGGGGACGGCCGAAGTGGCGGTGAACGTCAAATTATCGATATAGATTTCCTGAGCACCGCCACCGGCACCTCCAACCCAGTTTTGGAATCCAATTTGAAAATCCGTCGAGGTTCCATTGGTCGCGGCGATATAATGTCCCACGCTGGTGGTGACATCTAAAGTGATGTGTTCCCATGTCGCTGCACCGGTTGAATCGAAATAGGCTTCAAGCCCGGTAAGGGATAGATTGTCCACCTGTGAATCGGCCGCCACCCACTTGAAACCATTGTCGTATACCGAATCGGTGAATCCGGAGGTGCTGTCGGCGAAGGCGATGATGAGCGAGGTATTTGCGCCCGCGTTGTGGTAGTAGTCGAATGACAGGGTGAAACTGGCGGCGGCGGCGTGTGGTGTGAGATCAATCGCCGAAGTGAGGAGCGCAGCGCTTCCGGTGGCGGTGAGCATGCCCAAAACCTGGCTGCTTGAATTGCCGGCTTCGCTTTCGGGGTTCGCGACCACGTAGCCCATGGGGTCGTTCGTCAGACCATAAGTCGTCGCCGTGCTCCAGCCGGTCGGCAAGGCGGCCAGGGTGTCGCCTTCGAAAGTGGCCGAAAAGATGGTCGTGGTCGTCTGGGCGGAAGCGAATGATGTGAGCGCGCAGGCGAGGGCGAGTAGTGGGCGGAGTTTCAACATGGCAGCAGTTGGGATGAAGTTGGCTGGTCTAGGAGTTGGGTGAGAGCTACGAGAGATGGAGCACTACTGACTTCTGACCTTGCCTGAGCTGATCCGCCGTATGCTTGCACCATGAGCCGGCGAGTGCGGCGGGTCACAAGCTGCAAATTCCAAATGTCCGTTTCGGGGGCGTAAATGTCCGGTTAGGAGGGCCTGCACCGGGATAGCAGCTGGAAAACGGAAAAACGTGAATCAAGCCAGCAGCCTTGTGCCGACTGCCTGCGGCCAAGATTGCGCTTGGATCTACTTTCGGCGTTTGCGCCACGCGACGAAGCCGAGGGCGCCGAGGCCGAGAATGGCGGCGTAGGTGGAGGGCTCGGGGACGGCGGTAGCGGTGATTGACATCAATGGTGCGCCCGAAACAGGAGAAAGCCAGTTGGAGGCGTCGAAATTGAAAATATGCACATTTTCCAGTGTCCATGCGCCAGTAGTATTCCCTGAATCGTTGAAGGGCATGAGCATGCTGCCGGTTCCCTCGGTGTATCCCCAAGTGATCCAGTATTTGGTCTCAGAAGCCAAGGTAACGGCCGCTGCGGTATAGGTAAAATTGGCATATTCTCCGCTTCCCACGGTGGGGTTTGGCACACCGGATAACGTCGCGATCACCGAACCCGGAGCGTTGGAGCCGCTATCGGTCATCAATTGCAGGGTGAAATTTTCCACCAAATAGGTGTATCCCAATTGCAGGGTCACGGAATTGAGCTGAAAGGAATCAGCGCTGGCATCCGTGGTGAATGTTCCTCCAATGATGTCTGTGTTACCTCGCCACACCGTGGTGGTGGGGGAGAGATCAATGTTGCTGACCCCGACGGACTGGGCACGACCGGTCAGGACCAAAAGATTTCCAAGGCATAACAGGATAAGCAGTTTTTTCATGGATTGGCAGATTGAGTGTTAGTAATGGTCATTCGCGCCGATGAAGTGCACGGCAACTGAATGAGCGGAAACACCGCCTAAGAACCGGAGTTCAGGTTTGTCACAAATACCGATTTTCAAATGTCCGAAATGAACCGGTTTTTGTCCGAAATGGATATCTCAAGACTCAGTATCGCAGAGCTCTTCTGCATCAGCCCATAGCGATATACGTCATTCACGAACTCATGGGTGGCGCTTGCGATAAATGACAAAACTGAGCGCGAGGGCACCGAGGATCGCGGCGTAGGTCGCGGGTTCGGGCACGGCACTTGTGACCGCGATCAATTGCAATGCGGTGCCGGTAAGGTTGAAGCTGTAATCATATCCGGCGATGGTGGTGCCGAGACTGAAATCGGTGGTGTCAAAATCGCTCAGCGTGGCGCTGGTGTAATCGAAAAGGGTGTAGATGCCGGCGGTGAAACCACCGGAGTCGGCGAGGTTGAGCATAACGCTGCCAGATGACGGGCCGGTGAGGGTGCCACCGGTGACGGCGATGAGATCGCTGACGGTGCCGAGTTCGAAGTTGAGGATGGCTCCGGCCTCAAGGGTGAGGCCGTCGCTGAAGGTGAGGGTGCCGGGGGAGTTGCCCGGCGCGAGGGTGGCGCCGGAACCGAGGGTGAGGGCACCTTCAATTGAACCGGTGCCGCCGAGGGTCTGGAACTCGCCCACGGTAAAGTCGGCGACCGCGGAGACATCAAAGATCGCGTCGTTACCGACAATGAGCGTCGTTGAAGCGATCACGCCGTCGGCTCCGAGCACGAGGGTGCCTTCGTTGATGGTGGTGTTGCCGGTGTAGGAGTTGGCAGCGTTGAGGGTGAGGGTGCCGGCGCCCGTCTTGGTGAGCCCGCCCCCGCCGCCGATCACGGCGTTGAACGTGGCGGTGAGGCCGGGGTCGACGTCGACCGTTGAGGCGGTGTCGCTGCCCAGGGTCGTGGAGACCGCGACGCTGAGATTGTTGGTGACGACCTCAAGGGTGCCGCCGGCCAGAGTGAAGGACGCGCTCTCGACTTCGGACACAATGCCCGGGATCGGGAATTCACCGGTCTCGCCGTGGACGCGCAGGACACCGCCGGCATTGAGCTCAATGGATCCCGTGGTGAAGGGTTGCGGCACAATAAAATCGGCACCGAGGAGGATAGCCCCGGTATTCACGGTGCCGCCGTCATTGATCGTGAGCTGGCCGATGCCATCAAGACCGATCAAGAGGGCAGGGGAATCGAGGGTGCCTCCATCGGAAACGGTGATCTGGCCGAGGCCCCCCGCCCCGATGAGCGAGAGTGCCGCGACGGTGACGGAGCTGCCGGCGCCGGAGATCTCCGCGCGGGTGACGGCATCCGGGTTGTTGCCCACGGTAAGAAACGCGACCTCGTCGATTTTGCCCCCGGACTCTACCCGCAGGGCGGTCGTGGCGGCATCCGCACTGTCGAAGCCGAGCTGGCCACCGGTGACGGTCGCGCCGTTGCGCACGGTCAAACCGGTGGCGCCCGCCTGAGTCTGGAAAAGGGTGTAGCCGTTGAAGTCGGCAAAATCGCTGACGCTGCTGCTGGCCTGAAGGGTGGAGGAGCTGCCGTCGACGGTAACGGGTCCGCCGAAGGTGACCGGGTTGGCCAGTGCGAGGGTGCCGTCGGCGACCTCCGCGGAACCGGTGAAGGAAAAGTCGCCGTTGAGGGTGACGGTGCTGGTGCCGGTCTTGACAAGGTGGCCGGAACCGGAAACGGCCCCGGAGTAGGTCAGATCGTTGCTGTGATCGAAGATCAGTTCGGCGTCCACAATGAGGGTGTTGGTTGCCAGCGAGACCGCACCGCCGCCGCCGAGATTGAGGGTGCCGGCTTGCACGGCGATCGCGCCCGTCCCGGTGTTGTCCCCGGTAAGCGTCATCGTGCCGGTGCCGAGCTTGGCGAAGTTCATGGCGGAAGTGTGGGTGTAATCGTAGACTCCGCCGACATTGGTGGTGTCGAGTCCCAGGAAGGCCGTGGCATCGAAATCGGCGTGGGTGGTGATGGTGCTCAGGTCGGTGGAGGAGAAACCGGCGGCGCCACCGACGCCGAAGCCGGCGGTAGCCCCGGCCGCGACGGTAAGTTGCCCGGCATTGGTCTGGTCGATCACGCCGCCATAGAAGGCATTGACATCGGCAAAGGAGAGGGCGCCGCTGCTGACGGTCGTGATGCCGGTGTAGGTGTTGTCGCCGGTGAGAGTGAGGATGCCGTTGCCGATTTTGCTCAGGTTGAGAACGTTGGCGCCGCTGTTGGAGTCCGCGAAATTGGCGGCGATGGGGATGGAACCGGCACTGTCGTTGCTGGTGTCCAGATGGATTGTCACATCGTCGCCGAAGGTGGTGTGGGCGGCGATCGCGGTGAGGTCGGCGGAGCTGAAATTGGCGCCGTCGCCCACCATGAACGTGAGCGAAGTGGAGGCTGCGGCGGAAAATTTGGCGGCACTGGTGGCGTCAATCTCACCGCCGTAAAAGGCATGGCGATTGGCAAAGATCAGGTTGCCGGCGGTAAAGGTGGTGTTGCCGGTGTAGGTATTGTTGCCCGAGAGCGTGAGCGTGGCGCCGGTGGCGGTAAGATTGATCGATTGCGAACCGGTGATGTCACTGGCGACGTGCCCGGTTTGGAATTGGGAGACGATGAGGGTGGCGAGATTCGTCAGGGTGCCGCCGGACAGGGTGACGTGGCCGTCGGCGAGGATGATGCTCCCGACATCGACGGTGCCGTTGACGGTTACAGTGTAAGTGCCGCGCGTTTCAGATCCGGCCGAGAAGACGGCCCAATCGCCGGCCGTCCACGTGGTGGTTGCGGCGGTGCCAACATTTGAAGTCGACCAATTGGCGGTGTTGCCGGTGTCCCAGACCCCCGGGGCCGTATCGCCACCGGCGGCATCAGCAGTCGCCCCATTGGTATCCCAAAACATGGTGGTTTGGGCTGACAATGGCAGGGTCAAGAGAGCAAGGACAATACTCAGGAGATATTTGGCTCGGATGGGCATACGAATATTGGAAACGTTGATCAACCCCACCTAAGGTGATGCACTCTGGGATTGACAACGAGTTGCCCATGGATGGCCGTTCTGGGTCGCATTTTGTCCGATTCGGGCGCATCGCCGCTTACCAAACCCCATGCTATCGGCTCATCTCTTTTCTGATTTTTGGTTTCTGGTTTTGCACGGCGACCGGGTGAATGAGGTCAGCGAAGGATTGAGTCGGGGCATAGCCGAACTGGGGGTGCGGCCGATCAAACCGGGAGCAACGTGGTGGGAGGCGCTGGGGCTGGACGACCCGGCGCCGGCCCGCGTGTGGCTCGGTTCGGCCAGGCGCGGGGTGCATTACGCGCTGGCCGGCCAGGGTAAACGCTGGTGGCGGTTGCGCGCGCAAGGTGATGTTGCGCATGGTCCATGGGTGCTAGCGGTGGAGGATGTGACCGAGGAACGGGTGGAGCACGAACGAGCCCGACTGGAGTCGGAGCATTTTCACGCGTTGATCGAGCGGTCATCGGAAGGCATCTCGCTCTTCGACAAGACGTCGAAGATTTTATACGAGAGTCCCTACAACAAACGCATCCACGGCTACGAATCCCACGAAATGGAGGGGCGGACGTTGATCGATTTCTGTCACCCGGATGACGCCGCGCGCATCGCCATGCGGTTCAAGCATCTGGCCGAGGCGCCGGGCGTGGTGGAAACGGAGATCGTGCGCTTCCGCCACAAACAAGGTCACTACATTTACCTCGAAGGCACGGTGCTCAACGCGACGGACGATCCGCGGCTCGGCGCGATGGTAAACAACTTTCGCGAAGTCACGGGCCGGCTCGAAGCGGAGCGCGAACTGCGTCGGGCCAAGAGCGCGGCGGAGGAAGCGCAGCGCCTCCAACAGCACTTTCTCACGAACCTGTCGCACGAATTCAAAACGCCGCTGACCCTGATCCGCGGACCGCTGGAGACGCTGGCGGCGGAGTTGCAGTCGACTGAGTATGGCCGCGCCACACTGCCGCTGGTGTTTCGCAACATCGACCGACTCGACGGGTTGCTGACGGAGTTGATCGACCTCGCGCGCTTGGAGGCCGGGGCTTTCGCGTTGAAGGCGAATCGTCGCGACTTGTGCCTGTTTGTGCGACGTCAGGTGGAGCACTTTGAAGAAAGTGCGAAACTCAAAGGCATCCGCATGAAGCTGGATGCACCCGATGAATGCTGGGCGTTTTTCGATGCCACCAAGCTAGACAAGGTCTTGGGCAATCTGATCAGCAATGCGTTGAAGTTTTCGCCGGCCGGCACGACGATTCGCGTCAACGTTTACGTGCGGACGGATGCCGCCGGTGAGGGGCAGGTCGAGGTGGCGGTTTCAGATGAAGGGCCGGGCATGGACGAAGCAACCCGGGCGCGCGTATTTGAGCGGTTTTTCCAAGGCGATGCCGGCTTGGCGCGCGGCCACGAGGGCATGGGGATTGGTCTGGCGATTGCGCGTGAAATGGTTGAAATGCACGGAGGAGCGTTGACGGTGGAAAGCGAGCCGGGCGTGGGCACGACGTTTACCTTCACGCTGCCGCTCGGTTGCGATCATCTCGATCCGGATGACATTGACACCATGGAAACGCCGGAGGCTCGTCCGCACACCATCGGCGGACGCGCGCCGCTGCCGGCGGAAGGCGCGAATGGAGCGGATGATGGATCGCGGAAGCGGCCCGCGTTGCTGCTGGTGGAGGACAATCTCGACATGCGCGCCTATCTGCGCATGCACCTCGACTTGCATTACGAGGTGCGCGAAGCGGAGAACGGATTGGTGGCGTTGGAACAGTTGGAGAAAGCGGTGCCGGACATTGTCGTGAGCGACGTGATGATGCCGCATTTGAACGGGCACGAACTTTGCCAACGCATCCGGGCCGACGAACGTTGGCGAAAAATTCCCGTCGTCATGCTTTCCGCCAAAGCCGCGGTGGATCACCGGATCGAAGGACTCAAGGCCGGCGCGGATGACTATTTGGGGAAACCCTTTTCCGTGGCTGAACTGTTGGAGCGTTTGCAAGCGCGCCTGCCCCGAATGGAACCGCGTCCGGAGGCTGCGGATCAGGCGTGGTTGGAAAAGCTGGAGGATCTGATCAAGACCAACCTGGCCCAGATCACGTTTGATGTCGAAATACTGGCGAAGGCGCTCGGCTACAGCAGCCGGCAACTGCGTCGCCGCATTGTGGCGGCTTACCAAATGGCGCCGGCGGCGTTATTGCTGCAACGCCGACTTGAGCGGGCGCATGCGTTGATTGAGAGCCGGCGGTTTGCCACCGTGGCGGAAGTCGCGCATGCCGTCGGGCTGTCGCCGACGTATTTCTCCCGACGTTACCGGCAGGCCTATCGCTGCAAGGAGATCAAGCTCTAGGCAGCGGTCCGTCGGGAGACGGACCCTCCAGGGTGGAATATCGTCCTGGCAGGAAATTTGACGGATTCTTGCCGACTTGAGATTCCAGTCAGGTGTGTCTCCTTGTCCGCATGTCTGAATCGAATCCCGTCAATCCCGCTCAGAGCGGCCTGGAGGTGCGCACCTATTTCGTGCGCGAGCGCAACGTGCTGCTGGCGCGGGCGAACTTCAGCGAGCTTTTCGTGGATTACTACCTGCACCTGTCCGATCAGCGCGTGCAGTTGCAGCCGGAGCACGACGCGCTGTTCAAGCGTGCGCTGGCGGCCTTTACGCTGCACTGCGCGTCGCGCCCATGGAACGAGATGACGGCGTGGACGATCAATATTCAGGAGCCGCTGGTGAACCTGTTTCTCACCGGCGACAACGAAATCGGGTCGGTGACCGGCCGCGTGTTCGACGAGGATGTGAAGCGGCTGCCGGCGAATATTTTCTATGCCGATGTCGTGCGCGACCGGATGCCGCCGCGGCGCAGCATGGTCAACTTTGAGGAGGCGGATCCGCTCAAGGCCGCCGAGGCGTTTTATACGCAGAGCGAACAACGCGCCGCGCGGTATTTCCAACTCGGAGAAGAAGAGTTTGCGATGATCACGGAGCATCCGGATTGCGACCTTGAGTGGCTGCGCGGGCTCACGGCTGAACAGGTGGCCAAGCTTGATGAGACCGAGACGCTGACCTTGATGGAGCGGCGTATCCAGCGCTGGCATTGCGGCTGCAATCAGGAACGCATGATGCAGGTTTTGCTGCCGGTCATGCGGCAGGACGCGGAGGGATTGTTTGGCGATGATCCGAAGGTGGAAATCCGTTGCCCGCGTTGCGCGGCGCGCCATGCGGTGACGCGTGAAGCCCTCGAAGCCTACGCGGCGACGCACGCATGATCGAGATCCTGCAGCACATTTGGCAGGCCATCATCGGGGCCTCGTGGTATGAACAGCTGGCGACCGTGCTGGGCCTGATCGGCGTGGGGCTGACCATCCGGCAGAGCATCTGGAATTTTCCGATCGGTTTGGTGCAGGTGAGTCTGTCGGCGGTCGTGTTTTATCAAGTCAGGCTGTATGCCGACATGAAGCTGCAAGGGTTCTTCTTCCTGGTGCTTTGCTACGGTTGGTGGCACTGGGCCAAGCCGGGTGAAAACCGCGTGGTGCTGCCCGTCACGCGTCTGAGTGTTCCGGGCCGTGTCGGCTGCGTGGCGGCCGGACTGGCGGGCACGGGATTGTGGGGCTGGTATCTTTATGCGAATACCGACGCGGCCATGCCGTTTCGCGATGCGTTCATCGCCTCGTTCAGCATCCTATCGCAATGGTTGCAGGCGCGGAAGAAACTCGAGAACTGGACGGGCTGGATGATCGTCAACCTTTCAGCTGTGGTCGTTTATTGGATGGCCGGGCTGTATTGGTTCGCGGTGCTTTACCTGCTGTTTCTCGTGCTGGCGATCGGCGGTCATTATGAGTGGCTGAAGTCTTGGAGGGAGCACGGCCGTGGTTAAACGCATCGCCATCTTCGGTGCGGAATCGACCGGCAAGAGCACGCTGGCGGCGGCGCTTGGCCGGCGTTTCGGCGCGCCGGTGGCACCCGAGTATGTGCGCGTATTCTGGGATGCGCACAACGGCCGCATTGTGGCGGAGGACTTGGATGCGATTGCGCGCGGCCAGATCGCCGGTGAAGAAGCGGCGGTGGCCGCGGCGCAGCAAGGCTTGGTCATCGGCGACACCGAACTGCTGACCAATGTGCTGTGGGCGGATTTGCTGTTTCCCGGTCATTGTCCGGAATGGGTGAGAACTGAGGCGGAGAAACGCAGCCGTAATTATGCGCTCTATCTGCTCTGCGACACGGACATCGCGTTTGAGCCGGATCCGCAGCGCTGTTTCCCGGATCCCGCCGGCCGGGCGATGTGCCGGAAGTTGTGGCGCGAGACGCTGGAATCACGCGGACTGCCGTTTGTGAATATCCGGGGGGACGCAGCGACGCGCGAAGCGGCTGCAGCGGCAGCCTTGGAATCTCTCAAGCTCAAAGGGTGAAAATCGTTTAGCGGGTTGCCTGTTGGCGCTGGATTCGCACAGGTTGGAGGGATGGAAAGCTTGCTCACCGCAGTTTATGAATGGCTGATGGCCCAAGGTCTGCCGCCGGATCAGGCGTCGCTGACTTCGACAGGGCTGGGTTTGGTGCTGCTGCTCATTCTGGCGTGGGCGGCCAACTTTGTGGCCAAGCGCATCATCCTGCAGGTCGTTTCGACCGTGGTGAAATTTTCGAGCTTCAAGTGGGATGACGCCTTGCTGGAGAGCGGCGTGTTCACGCGGCTGTCCCACATTGCGCCGGCGATGGCGATCAACTTCTACGGCGATGATGTGCTGGGCAACACGCCGGAGATGCTTGCGGGTGTGCACGCAGCCGTGAACATTTATCTCACGTTCATCTGGCTGGCGGTGTTCTTTGGATTTTTGGATGCCGTGGCGTTGATCATTTCGCGCGCCGAAAAGGCTTCGCACATGCCGGTCAAGGGCTTCTTCCAGGCGATGAAGCTCATCGCAACGGTGCTCGGCATCATCCTGATGCTGGCGACGATCTTGAACAAGTCGCCGATTTATTTGTTGTCCGGTCTTGGTGCGTTGACGGCCGTGCTCCTGCTCGTTTTTCGCGACGCCATTCTCGGATTCGTGGCGGGCATCATGATTTCGACCAACAATCTCGTGCGCATCGGCGATTGGATTGAGGTGCCGAAAGCCGGGGCGGATGGTGACGTGATCGATGTGTCGCTCACGACTGTGAAGGTGCAGAATTGGGACAAGACCATCACCACGATCCCGACCTACGACCTGATTTCCGGCTCATTCAAGAACTGGCGGGGGATGCAGGAGTCCGGCGGACGCCGCATCAAGCGCGCGCTCAACATTGACCTGCAATCGATCCGCTTTGCTGATGAGGATCTGATCGAGCGGTGGAGCAAATTTGACCTGCTCAAGGATTACCTGAAGACCAAGCGTGAGGAAATCGACAAGGCCAACAAGGAGAAGGGCACCGATCTCACGATCCTCGGCAACGGCCGCCGGATCACCAACCTCGGCACGTTTCGCGCCTACTGCGTCGCCTATCTGAAAGCGCATCCGCAGATTCATCAGGAGATGACCTTCCTGGTGCGCCAGCTCGCGCCGACCGAGCACGGCCTGCCGATCGAGATTTATGTTTTCTCGAAGGATACGCGCTGGGCGTATTACGAGGCGATCCAAGCGGATATCTTTGATCACCTCACGGCGGTCATCGACCAGTTCGACCTGCGGATTTACCAGCAGCCTTCGGGACGCGACGTGAAGGAGGCCTTGGGGCAAATGACCAAGCCGAGTAAGGAGTAGGACATCGCGTATGAACGAGGATTACCTCTCGCGCTTTGGCGGGATCGGTCGGCTATATGGTCGCAAGGCCCTTGCGCGATTGAGTGCGGCGCAGGTGTGTGTCGTGGGTGTCGGCGGCGTCGGCTCGTGGACGGTGGAAGCCCTCGCGCGCAGCGGGGTCGGGGCGTTGACCTTGATCGACCTCGACGATGTTTGCGTGACCAATGTCAATCGTCAGCTCCCCGCGCTCGACGGTCAGATTGGCCGGCCCAAGGTTGAAGTTCTCGCCGAGCGCGTCCGCTTGATCAATCCCGGCTGCAAGGTCACGGCCAAGACGGAGTTTTTTACGGCGGCCTCGGCGGAACGCATGCTGAGTGGTGGTTTCGATTGTGTAATCGATGCGATCGACAGTGTGGGCAACAAGGCGTTGCTGGTGGCGGAATGTCATAAGCGCGGCCTGCCGGTTGTGACGATTGGCGGCGCGGGCGGGCGGCGCGATCCGGCGCAGATTCGCACCGGCGATTTGGGCGAGGCATGGGGTGATGAGTTGTTGCGCCTGCTGCGTCGCAAACTGCGCCGTGAGCATGGATTCCCCGCGGGCGAGCAGACCGGCCGGATGCACTTCGGCGTGCGCTGTGTATGGTCGAGTGAACCGCAGGTTTTCCCGTGGGCCGACGGCACGTGTCAGGCCGAACCCGAAACGGGCAGCAATCTCAAGCTCGATTGCGAAAGCGGTTTTGGCACCGCGGTGTTCGTGACCGGGGCCTTTGGTCTCGCTGCCGCGGGTGAGGCGGTAAAGGCAATCACCCTCCAAAAGTAACCCAATAGGTTACTCTTATTGCGAAGAAATCCTGAAAAGGTTAGTTCAAAAGTAACCTAATGGGTTACTTTTGCTCGGAGAAAAGTCGGTGGAAATTTGACTCAATTAGCTGGCAGAGCTGGGCGCGGGGCAGGCCGAGAAACTGGGCCAGGCCCGTGTAAACGGCCTCGATGTTGGCCGGGTGGTTCATTCGCGTGTCGCTGGGGGAGCGAGGCAATGTGTGGCGTTCCAGCGAGGGCGGCAGCGGCATGGCTGGCGCATCGGTCTCAACCAACAGGCGGTCGGCGGGCACGGATTTGAAGGCATGGCGCTGGTTCTCGCGTTTCGAGTCGAGATAAGAGCCATTGAACGAGAAATACGCGCCGAGATCAGCGAACGGTTTGATCATTTCCACCGGGCCGGCATAAGCATGCAGGAGGAAGCCGCGCGCGGGCAGGGTGGAAGCGCGCAGCGTGTCGAACAGCGCACCCCATGCATCGATGCAGTGGATCGACGCGGCGCGATTGTCGGCGGCGGCGAGCGCGAGTTGGGCGGTGAAGACTTCGATTTGTTCATCGAGCGGGGCGCGTCGAAGTCCAGCCAGACGCGGGTCATCCGGCTTGGCCCGATCCAGGATCCACCGGTCGAGTCCGATCTCGCCGACATGCGCGCGCGGCTCGCTAGCCAAGCGTGACTCCAAACGCCCCAACCAATCGGCGGGCCGGTTGCCGCAATCCCAAGGATGCACGCCGTAGCTGGGCACGACCCACGCGAATCGCGTCGCGAGCGCGGAAACCTGCGCCCAGTCATCGGGCGTTGTGCCATTGACCACCGCGCCGGCGATGCCCGCATCCGTCAGATCCGCGGCGATGCGATCCATGTGCGGTAACAGCCATTCGTCCTGCAGGTGATTGTGGGCGTCGTAGAACTTCACGGTCGAAACGGTTTTAACCACGGATGGACGCAGTTGAACACGGATTTCGTGAGAGGGTCAGTCGTCAGATTGCCCCTTTGTTTCGATGAGGTTGCCAAGGTCTGGGTCGGTTTCAACCGCATGATGGCTGTCTTTTTCAACCACGGTCTCGGCGTGTTTGGAAGATTGTGGATCCCGTCTATGACTCTCCACGAGAGGCTGTAGGCACATACCGACGGTCCAACCGACAATAATGAGCCCCACAATGGTGAGAGCAGACGCCGCACCGCGAGTTGAGGCGAGGGGTGCCTTGGGCCGGTAGTGGCAGGTTCGAAGTTTAGGAACCATTTTCGCTGAAGCTTTCACGTTTGAGGAATTTTCTTGGAGACTGAGGAAAGACGACGGGCGCCGATAGTGGGCCAGCCAATCGGGGCCGGGGCCTTGGCCGCGGATGGAGGTGTCGTCGCGGTGTTTGATGCCGGTGAACTTTTCGATGACGGCTTCGAGACGTTGCCAGAATGAGATGCGCTCGAGGATCGGGTTCACGAGGTTGGTGACCGGGCAGTAGTAGGTATTTTTCGGATCGGTGTGATGCAGTCCGTGATGATGGGGCGTTTGCAGGATGCGCCAGTCCTGCAGCAGGCTGATCAGGCGGCCGTTTTCGCGCCGGGTCCGGTGCGCCCATTTGTGGACTTGATTGGCGTTGGTGCTGACAAGGGCGAAGAGCACGACTTGCCAGCCAAAGAAGCCGAGCGGAATGGAAGCGGCGACCAACAGGAGGCTGGCCAGCAGCAGGTCACGCGAACTTTGCCACCAGCTCAATTGCGTGAAGTAGCGCGGCACGTGATGATGCACGATGTTGGGCCGGATGATGCGCGAGCCGATGAACGGCGTGTTTTCATCGAAGTAGGCGTCTTCGATCCAGTGAATGAGGCCGGCGATGAAGTCGGCCAACGCGATGACAAGGACCGCCTGCACGGCGATCAGGGCGATATCAACGATAGGGTGCATGTTTCGATATTGGGTTGGAAGCGCCGGGCCGATTGGCGACCGGACGGTTTCCAAAATATCGAAGTCAGCGCGGGACCGTGATTTGATAAGTCTGATGCCGGGTATCGACTATTTCGATGACCGCCGGCTGATGGAAAATTCATTGCATGGTGGTGCGACGGCAGACTTCCTCAGGCGCGATGAATGTGCACCATCTTGAGCTGTTCTATTACGTGGCGACGCACGGCGGAATCAGCGCGGCGGTGCGGGCGATTCCCTACGGGATTCAACAGCCCGCGGTCAGCGGCCAGATCGGCAAACTGGAGCAAGAGCTCGGTGTAAAGCTCTTTGACCGCACGCCGTTTCGGCTGACGCCGGCAGGCGAAAAACTCTACGCCCACGTGCACCCTTTCTTCAACGCGCTGCCGGGGTTGCGCGCGCAGCTCAGCGGCGGGGATGTGCCGGAACTGCGTATCGGTGGAGCCGAACTGGTGCTGCGTGATCATTTGCCCGAAGTGATGAAGCGTGTGCGTGAACAATTTCCCAAATTGAAGTTCAGCCTGCGCAGCACGGGATTTCAGTCGCAGGTCGAGGAGTGGTTGCACGGCGGCCAGGTGGACGTGGCGTTTGCGCCGGTTTACGCCAAGGCGCCGGCGGGATTGCGCACGGCCAAACTGGCCAAGTTGCCGCTCGTGCTGGAGGTGCCGACGAAATCGCCGATCAAATCGGCGGAGGAATTGTGGCGTCAGAAAATCATTAGCGAGCCCCTGATCTGCCTGCCGCATGATACAGGCATCGTGCGCGGATTTTTCCGCGAATTGAAAAAGCGTGGCGTAAGCTGGCCGGCACTGATCGAGGTGACGTCGATCGATTTGGTGGCGCGCTACGCCGCGGCTGGCAATGGGATCGGACTAAACGTGCTGGTGAATCCCAAGGCGCGTCCCCGTGGGGTGCGGATTTTGCCGCTCGATGGGTTTGCCCCGGTCGTGATGGGCGCGATCTGGCGCGGAGAATTGAGTGAGCACGCCACGGCTGCGGTGGCCGGAGTGCGCGCCTACGCGAGGACGCGCTGGCCGGATTGGGTGTGCGACAGTTAACCGCCTGATTGCCGGGTCGCGAATTGCTTGATCGTGGCGCGCACGGCGGCGAGGCCGTTACGGCGCGTGGGCGAGAGGTTGGCCAACAGGTGGAGTTCGGCGAGCGGATCAGTGTCGTCGGCGATGATGTCGGCCGGTGCTGTCTCGCTGTAGAATTCGCACACGAGCGCGACGAGGCCTTTGACGAGCGGACCGTCGGCATCGCAGTGAAAATGGCATCGACCGTCGCTCAGCTCGCTGACGAGCCAGACTTGGGACACGCAGCCGGGCACGCGATACTCGTCGGTGCGCTGCGTTTCCGGCAATGGTGCGAGTTTGCGGGCGCGATCAACCACGATGGTGAGTCGCTCTTGGGCATCCTCGATGAGATTGAGATCATCCAGGAGCTGTTGCTGGCGATCCGTCATGCCTGGGGTGAAACCGGCTTGAGCTGGATCTCACAAAACTGCATGCCGCCGTCAGAGAAGAGCGTCTTGCCGGACTTTTTTAGATTCATGCGCGTGGGCTGCAGTCGCAGGGTCTGGGTGCCGGCCCGGGCAAAAGTGAGTTTACCGAATCGGGTGGCGATTTGCGGGAAGTATTCCGAACGCAGGCCGGGCAGAATGGCTTCGCGCTTGGTGATGCGCTTCAGATTCTGGCCGTCGCAAGTGAGACGCAGGGTGTGCCCGCCGCTCCACGGTTCGAGGTGTTGGTGTGTGGTCACGACGGTGACATCGTAGGTGCCGGGCGTAAGGACGGTGAATTGCCATTCGAGCCAGTCCTTGGCATTGCGCCAGTTTTCGGTAAGGCCGTTGCCGCCCATGCGCATTTCCGGCTGCTTGGCGTCGCTGCCGACACGGGCCATCGGGCCGATGAGAGTGAGCGAATCGTCGGGTTGTTGGAGGGTGAGAGGCTCCACGACCGGCGCGGCATTGAGTTGGACGGCAATGACGGTGACCGGCTTGGTGGCTTTGAAGCCTTTGAAGTCGACTTCCAAAATAGGGGTGCCGGTGGCCGGATCGGTTCGCTCATTGAAGGTGAATCGTTTTTTGCGATCCGCCAACGGGGCGATCGACTTCACCGCAGTATTCAAGCCGTGCAAACGAAAGTGACGGTTGGGTTTCTTGAAGAAATGGAAATAGAGCGTGTTGCCCTTGGTGGTGATGCGGCCCCAGTCAAATTCGTAGGGAAACGGACTGGGCGAAGAACCGTAAATCGCCGTGCCGTTGACCTTGAGCCAGGCTCCGACGGCACGCAGGCGCTGTGCGCTGGGGGCCGGCACCACGCCATCGGCATCGGGTCCGATGTTAAGTAGATAGTTGACGCCCTTGCTGACCAGATCGACGAGCGTGGCGATCAGATTTTCCGCACTCTTCCAGGCATGATCGTGCCGCTTGAATCCCCAGGTGTGGTTAAGCGTGGCGCAGGTTTCCCAATCACCACTGAGTCGAGCGGGTGGCAGAAAATTGTCGCGGGGCAGACTGTAGTCGCCGAGGCCGTGGCCGATACGGCCGGAGACGAGGCATTGGGGTTGAAGCTTTTTGACGAAGCGGCGGATGCGTGCGCTTTGCGCCTTGGAGAGCGTGAGCGGGGTGTCGAACCAGATCATGCCGATCGGTCCGTAGTTGGTGAGCAGTTCGCGCAGTTGCGGGAAAACCTTTTCCTTCAGGTAGCGCTCGGGCTGCTTTTGCTTCTCGTCAAAATCCCACGTGTTCCACGCTCCGTCGGGATGATGCCAGTCGAGATCCTGTGAGTAATAGAAACAGAACTTGATGCCCTGCTTGCGGCATTCGCGTGCGAGTTCCTTCATCGGGTCACGCGCGAACGGCGTGCGCTTCACGACGTTGTATGGGTTTGATGCCGAATCATACATCGCGAATCCGTCGTGGTGCTTGGACGTGATTACGAGGTAACGCTGACCGGCGTCCTTGGCAAGTTGCACCCAGGCCTTGGCATCGAAGTGCTGCGGGTTGAAGCGGGGGGCAAATTTTTCGTAGGTCGCGACGGGGATCTTCTCGCGAAACATCATCCATTCACCGATGTAGGGCACGGGTTTGCCGCGCCACACGCCGGCGTGCACGGCATAGAGGCCCCAGTGGATGAAGAGCCCGAAGCGGGCTTCGCGCCACCAGGCGAGCAAGTCGGCATCGGCGCGGCGGGAGTTTTTCTTTACGTCAGAAACGTCAACAGTGCGCATCGCGGGAAACGTCACGCGGAGCTGCGTGAACGTGCAACGTCAATTTGCAGTTGTGCCGCCGGTCTGGCGGTGACGACCCAGTAATTCCGGAGTGCGGGCCAGCAGAGCCATGAGCTGTTCGATGCGCAGGGGTTTGGAGAGATACTCATCCATCCCCTTGGCGAGAAATCGTTCACGATCGCCGTTGACCGCATTGGCGGTGAGCGCGGCGATCACGGGCTGGCGTTCCACAGGGAACTCCCGGCGGATGCGTTCCGTCGCACCGAGGCCGTCGAGTTCGGGCATTTCAACATCCATGAGCACTAGGTCGTAAGGTTCCTTTTGCAGCATGGCGATGACGTCCAATCCGTTGCCGGCCGTGTCGATTTTGTAGCCCAATCGCTTCAACAACTGCTGCGCGACCTTTTGGTTGACGATGTTATCCTCCGCCAAAAGCAGGCGACACGGATGACGGTTGGCATAGGTCACATCGAATCGCGCCTCCGGTAGCGCCGAAGGGGTGGCTTCGGCAGTTTGGGCCACGCCGGCGGTAACGGTGAATTTGAAAACCGTGCCTTGGCCGGGCGTGCTTTCCACCCAGATGCGACCGCCATGCAGTTCGACCAAGCGCTTGCTGATGGCCAGACCCAAGCCGGTGCCGCCGAAACGGCGGGTGGTGGATGATTCGGCTTGTGAGAAATGTTGAAACAAGCGATCGAGCCGGTCCGGGGCGATGCCGATGCCGGTATCACTCACACTGACGGCGAGTTCAACTTGGCCTGCGGGGGTCGAGCGGGCTGAAACCTGCAGCGTGACCGATCCACTGGAAGTGAACTTCACGGCGTTGGAAAGCAGGTTGATGATGACCTGACGGAGTCGGGTCACGTCGCCGGTCAACACTTCTGGCACGGTCGGATCCACTTTGGCGTGGAGGGCGAGCCCCTTGGCCTGCGCGGGCGTTTCCAGCAAGCTGATGGCGGTGTCAACGCACTCACGCACATTGAATGGCGTGCGTTCCAATTCGAGGTGACCGGCCTCGATTTTCGAGAAATCGAGAATGTCGTTGATCAATTCCAACAGCACTTCGCCGCTGTTGGCCACGGTCTCCACGCAGTCCTTCTGCTCCGAGTTGAGCGAGGTGTCGCGTAAGATGGTGGTCATGCCGATGATCGCATTCATCGGGGTGCGGATCTCATGGCTCATGGACGCGAGGAAGCGACTCTTGGCCAGGGTTGCCTCCTCCGCCTGACGCCGGGCGGCTTCGAGAGCCGATTGGGTTTCCTGCAGGCGCGTGATGTTGGTTTTTTGCTCATGCACCATACGGCGCAGTTCAAGCGCGGTGACGACATGACGGCGCAGCACGCCGAGCGCCTTGAGTTGTTCCTCGGTCAGTTGGCGGGGTTTGCGATCAATCACGCACAAAGCTCCCAAGGCGTGGCCGCTGGAGGATACGAGCGGGGCCCCTGCGTAAAAACGGATGTGCGGGTTTTGCCGCACGAGAGGGTTGTCCATGAAACGCCGGTCACGTTCGGCGTCAGGCACAATGAGTATATTGTCCGGCTCGCAGATGGCATGCGCGCAGAACGAAGTGTCGCGGGATGTTTCGGAATCATTCAGCCCGACCCGGGCCTTGAACCATTGCCGGGTTTCGTCGATCAGGCTGATCGCGCTGATGGGCACATCGCAGATCTGCGCGGCCAAGGCGGCCAGATCGTCGTATTCCTGTTCTGGCAGTGTATCGAGGATCCTGTAGTCGTGCAGTGACTGCAGGCGCTCAGATTCGTTGGCGGGCAGTGGGTGAGACATGTCTTTTTCTAACAAATACCCTGACCTGCGCGCGGGCAAGTCCGACCCTGAATCACGGATTGGTGGTGCCGAGCGGCGGCAGCGGACAATCGATCGCGGCCGCGATTGCGCGGTAGAGCTCGCCTTCCTCAATCGTGATGGTGCCGTCGCTGTGAATGACGTGAGCGGCGGCAAGCAGGAACCGCTTTTTGATCGGCAGGGCGGCGGCGGCGATACGATCCAAAGCGCGGTCCAGCGCGGCGAAGTTGACCACGGCTGGCCCGGCGGCGAGCAACGCCGGCTCGATTAAACGCAGTTGCGCCGTGCCACTGGCATAGGCGCGTTGCACGGCTGACTCGTCTTGCTGACCGGCGCGGGCCAGCGCCGAAAGCAGTGCGGCGATGTCCTCGACGAGAGGATTGAACGAAAAGTAATCCGGCGTGCGGTTGGGTTTCTGTGCGAGCTGCAGATGGTGGGTGAGCAGTTTTTGCAGGACGAATTCAAAGGTCGTGATCTGATTGTCGGCGTGCACGAGTTCGTCGAGCGTGCCGAGAAAACGCGCAAGGTCAGCGTGCGTGAGTTGTCGCAGGGCCGGAGCGCTGAGGAGCAGCAGGGGCAGGCGCGTTTCGGGTGATAGCGTGCGCAAGACGGGGATCAATTGCGTCAAAGCCGGGACCGCGGCGCTGTCGTGCTGCTTGACGAGCGCTTCCATGCGTGCCGTCGGCTCGGCTTTGTCGCCGAGCAGCAGGCCGTAAACCAACGCCGTGGCGCTGGCAGGGATGCGGGCGGCCTCGCGAACCGCATCGGGAATCGAATCCAGCAAACCGGCGGCGGCTTGGTAATGGGCTTCAGTCAGCTGGCCAATGTCGGCCACCGCTGCGGCGGGTTGAAAGGCGATGCGGCGTTGCGGGTCGATCTTGGGCGGCACGGCGTAGGACGTGCCCTCGGCTTGGGCGAAGCCCTTGGTGGCGAAGCTGTCCTTGGTGACATCGACCACTTCCGGCGGATCGAAAAACTTGCCGTCCCACGACGGATTGATGGCGCGCAGACGTTCTTCCAACGGGGGATGGGTGGCCCACGCGCCGCCGAAGTTCGATTTGAAGCCTTGCGCGAAAAAGAAGTGACCGATCGCGGTGGTTTTGTTGCTCGCGAGCCGGGACCCAAGCGCGTAGCCGCCGATCTTGCTGAGCGCGCCGCTGATGCCAGCGGGATTGCGCGTAAATTGCACGGCGGACGCGTCGGCCAAAAACTCGCGTTGCCGCGACACGGCGGCCTGGATTAGCCGGCCAAAAAAGTAGCCAACGTAACCGATAATGAGCAGCGCAAGGCCGACGGCGAAGATCGCGATCACGATGCCGCCGGAGTTCTTATTGCTGCCGGAGGAGCGCACGCGCATGCCGCGCAGCGACCAGATCACACCGCGCCCGATCAATCCGATGACGAGGATGCCAAAGACGAGCGCGGTCAACTTGACGTTGAGCCGCATGTCGCCGTTGAGAATATGGCTGAATTCGTGGCCGATGACGCCCTGCAACTCGTCGCGCGTGAGCTTGTCGAGCGTGCCCTTGGTCACTGCCACGACGGCATCGCTGGTGGTCAGGCCCGCGGCAAACGCATTGATGCCGTTTTCCTGATCGAGCACGTAAACCGCCGGCATCGGCACACCCGAAGCGATCGCCATTTCCTCAACGACATTGAGCAGACGACGCTCCGCGGGCGTGGCGCGGCCGGGATCGATGCGGCGCGCGCCGACGCTCTCAGCCACGGCGCTCCCGCCCTGGCGAAAACTGAGCCACTTGAACACGGACGACAGGCCGATGACGAGCAATGTGGCGAGCGAGACGACGGCAAAGAGCTGCGGATCGAACCATTCGCGTCCGCCGTCGGTCACAAAGTAGGCACCCTCGGCCTCGTCGCGCACGCGGTAGAACTCACCCTTAAAGAACCACGCGGCGAAATAGCCCGCCGACATCGTCCCCAACACTGCGAGAGCAAAGAGGAAGACCAAGCGCGATGAGCGCTTCTTGGCGCGGGCTTGGGCTTCGAAAAAATCCATCGGTTAAGCCAAGGAACCGTTGGGAACAACGGCCGGACCCATCAGCTGAACTTGACCTGGGGGGCGTTGCGCTCGGTGGGATCTTCGATCTTGAAGAGTTCGGCAGGTTGAAAGCCGAACATGCCCGCGAAGACGACGGTGGGGAAGGTTTCGCGCTGCGTGTTGTAGGTCATGACGCTGTCGTTGAAGGCCTGACGGGCAAAAGCGATTTTGTTCTCGGTCGAGGTGAGTTCCTCGGTGAGCTGCATCATGTTTTGATTGGCCTTCAGATCGGGGTATTGCTCGGCGACGACCATCAGGCGGGAGAGGGCGCCGGCAAGTCCGGCTTCGGCGCCCATCAGGCTTTTGACCGCGCCGCCGTTGGCGGGGTTGGATGCGACGGCCTCGGCGGCGGAGGCGGCGATGTTGCGCGCCTTGATCACGGCCTCAAGGGTCTCGCGTTCGTGCTTGAGGTAGCCTTTGGCGGTTTCGACGAGATTGGGGATGAGATCGTAACGGCGTTTGAGCTGCACATCGATCTGTGCGAAGGCGTTTTTGAAGCGATTGCGCAGGGTGACCAGACCGTTGTAGATGCCGACGACCCAGAGTGCGAGGAGGACGATGACAACGGCGATGATGCCTAGGACGATGAGGGCGGTAGTCATAATGGGAGGGGATTTACCGGAACCGTAGGACCGTGGATCGGGTCGGAGCGAGACGTAAGTGTATATAACGCGGTTGATTGTTTTCATCGCGCGTCGCAAGTTCCCCGCCGTGCGCATGCGCCCATATCTGATTTTTCTGCTGAGTCTTGCCGTTGCTGCGGTGGCGCAGGAGTCCTTGCGTCAACCGGTGCCGCTGGCCGAAAAAGGCGCGCTGGAGATCGCTTCGGCGGGGGGCAACGCGTTGAGTCTGTTCGCCGCCCAGCGGGCGCAGGAACTGGGTTTCGCTTCGGCGGCGGTGACGCTTTATCGCGAGTTGCTGACCCAGCCGAAGGTGGATCGGGCGGGTGTGACTCTGGCCTTGGTTACCGCGTTGATTGATGACGGCCGGTTCGGGGCCGCGCAGGAGGCATTGGATGGATTTGTCGGGTTGAAGGGGCCGGAGTGGAAATTGCGGTCCGGCCTCCTGGCCGCGCAGCGGCGCGATTTCGCGGCGGCGGAATCCGCGATTGCGGGCATCAAACTGGAAGACCTGCCGGAGGCGGATCGCGGCTGGTGGTTGTTTTTGCAGGGCGTGCTGGCGGATGCCGCCGGCGATCCCGGCAAGGCTCGAGGTTTTTACGAGCAGGCGGAGAGCTCGGCGGTTTCGGCCATGGCCAAAGCGCGTTTCATGTTGGCGCGTGAACAGGCGCGCCTGCGCATGGGTGCGGTCGATGAATCGCTCCTGGAAGAAGCGCGCAAGAACATGGAACGGCTGCAGGGGCGCAAAACCGGTTACAGTTTTGCCCGCACTTATGCGGCCATGCTTGATGCGTTGGGCCGCAAGACCGAAGCGATCGGGGTTTTACAGCGGCAGCTGCTGACCCTGCCCGCGGGTGAACAAGCGGAGCGGGATGATTTTCAAATGTTGCTCGGTTTGATCGCTGGTGCGCAGGCGGGTCCTGGCCGGGCGGCATTGCAGAGCTTGCTCGCGGGGGGGGCGGATCCGGTCAAACAGCGGGCGGCCTTGCGGGTGTTGGCCGCGGGCTCCACGGAGGAGCCATTGCGCAGTCAGTTTCGTCGCGAGTTGGATGACCTGATCAGGAATGCGCCTTCGCATCCCGCGCTCGACGATTTGCTGCTGGTCCGCGCGCAACTGGCCTTGGCGGCCAAGGATTATGCCCGGGCCGAGACCGATGCGCGGACTTTGCTGGAAAAGTTTCCCGGTTCGCCGCGCAAAGCCGAGGCCTACGGGGTTTTGACGGCGTCCGCATGGGAACAACTGCGTTACCGCGCAGCGGCTGACTTTGCGACCAAGGCTCGAGATGAGTTGAGCGGAACGGCCGATGCTAATTTGCGCGGCGAACTCGGCGTGCTGGTGGCGGAGGCTTGGTTTCGTGCGCGGGATTATTCCAACGCCGCGGATGCGTATTCAGCCGTGTTGCGTGATTCGCCGCCGGGGGTGTCGGCGGGTGACCTGATGTTTCAACGGATTCTCTCGGATATCGAGGGCGGGCAACTCGACACGGCGTTGCAGCAAATGAGCGTGTTGAGCGCCGATCCTCGTTTCGATCCGATCAATCGCTGGCAGGCGGAATGGAATCTGGCGCGGGCCTTGCAACGGACCAATCGGGTTGAGGATGCATTTGCGCGGGTCAATGCGTTGCTCGATGCGCCGGCGAATGGCGGAGAACTGCCGGGCGAATTGCGGGCGCGGATGCGCTGGTTGCAAGCCCGGCTCTCCTTGCTCGCCGGCCAGGCCGAGGAAACGCTCCGGCTCGTGGACGCACTCAAGGATGCGTTGCCAGAGGGGATCGAGCAAAGGCTGCGTTTGGACGTGCAGAGCTCGGTCGAGCTGTTGAAAGCCGAGGCCCTGTTCAAACTCGGCCGGCCCGAGCAGGCGGTGGAGTTGATGCAAAAACTGCGCTCGGATTATGCCCGCTCGGACGCCGCGATTTACTCCATCATTATCGAGGCCGGGTATTACGCCGAGCAGGACCAGACGGCGGAGGCGCAACGGCTTTACACCGAGTTGGCGGATAAGTTTCCCGATAATCAGACTTACGCGCCCTACGCGCTCTATCAGGCGGCCTTGCAAGCCGAACGCCGCGGCCAGGACAGCAATCTGGAGGAGGCGAACAAACTCATCGAGCGCATCGCCCGGGATTACCCGGCCAGCCCGATGGTTTTTTATGCGCGACTCAAGCAAGGCGATTTGTTGCGGAAACTGAACCAGTTTCCCCAAGCGCAGCAGGCCTACGAGAACCTCGTGAACAACTTTCAGAATCACCGTGACGTGATTCTGGCCCAACTGGCGTTGGCCGAGTGTCACAATGCGCAGTCGGTGAGTGATCCCAATCATGCCGAGCGCGCCATCGTGCTGTTCGAACAATTGCGCGATCGCGTGGATGCGCCGGTGGATGTGCGGGTCGAGGCGGGTTTCAATTTGGGCTATCTGATGATGCGTCGCAATCAGCCTGCCCGGGCCGAGGCGGTGTGGTGGCGTGATGTGGTAGTCGCGTTTTTGCTTGATACCCGCCTGGCCGACAGCCTCGGGTCGAAAGGGCGCTATTGGATGACACGCACGTTGCTGGAGGTCGGTGCGCTCTATGAGCAGCAGGCCAACTATGACCGTGCTCGGGATGCTTGGAATTTGATCATCGAAACCGGCCTGCCCGGTGCCGCTTTGGCACGCGATCGCATTGCCCGTTTGAGCCCCGCCAACTCTTGAGTTGTTGAATTTCCATCTTTAACCGTTCCGCCATCCGATGTCTGTTTTCGATTTCAGTTTGTTCGCCGAGGGCGGGCCCATGATGTGGGTCCTGCTGGTATTGGGCTTCCTTTGCCTGCTGCTTTTTCTGGAGCGCGTGCTCTATCTGCACCGGGGGCAAATCAAGGCCGCGGAGTTCGTTGATGGCATCAAGAATATCCTGGAGAAACGGCGCATCGTCGAGGCGTTGACAGTTTGTCAGGAAACTCCGGGCCCGGTGGCCGCTGTGGTTAAATCGGCCCTGCTGCATGCGGATGATGATGCTGAGGCGATGCGATTCCACGTGCAGGAGGCGGCAGTGATCGAGTTGCCGGCGCTTGAGCGCCGGCTCGGTTCGATTGCGGCGGTCGCGCAGGTGGCGCCGCTGGTCGGATTGCTCGGCACGCTGCTGGGCATGGCCACGACGTTTTATGCGTTTGAGCGCGATTATGCGACCGTCAGCGCATTGTCCGAGGGTATGTGGCAGGCCTTGTTGTGTTCCATCGGGGCGCTGCTACTGGCGATCCCGGCGCATCTGGCCCATCATTTTCTGACCGGCCGGGTGCGGGCGATCGTCCGGGACATCGAATGGTCGGGCAATGAGATCATGCGGTATTTGCTGACCGATTACCGTCGGGCGGCCGCGGAAGGGAAGAAATCATGATCACGCGGCCCTTGGATCTGGCCGCGAGACTGCGGTCCGCGCCGCGCAGCCTTGACGCGCTGTTCTGGGTCAATGTCGGCGTAGTGGTGATGTTTTTCGCCTTGTTCGGATCCCGCTTCGTGCTGGCCCCGGGTGTAGGCGTGGATTTTTCACTGCCACAATTCCAAGGCGCCGCCCATGGCGCGGCGCGCACAACGCACGTGATCAGCGTGGCCCGGTCGGGGTTGATCTTTACCGACAAGGGGGCGCTAAATTTTGACCAGTTGAAACAATGGCTGTCGGAGCAGGGGGGCAAAACCCAATCGCCGGTGCTTTTGGTCCGGGCGGATGCGGCTATCCCGGTGGCGGATTTGACCGATATCACGAGCGTGGCGCAACAAGCGGGCTTCCAGGTGCAGATCGCCGCGCTTGAGCCACGGATTCCCGTGGCAGGCAGTCGCTGATCATGAGCCAACGCGCAACATGGTGGCTGGCGATTGTTACTGCGGTGTTGACCTCGGCCTGGGTCGTGGGGTTGCTGACGCTTCGATTCGAAAAGGCGGTTTCGCCTATTCCGGTGCGTTCGGCGACGGAGCCGGCGTCATCCAAAATCGGGCTTTCGCGCCTGGAGCAGGCAGCGACAGCGGATTTGGTGGTCGAGGAGGCGCTCTTTTATGATCCGACGCCGATGTTTTTGCCCACGGAGTGGAATAGTGATCAGAACAGTTTGCCATCCAATGTTTTGAGTGATCCCGGGCAGATGTTTCAGGACTTTAAAGCTCGCTTGGTGTTTCAGCGCGACGCCTTGTCACTAAACCTGCCGGAGTATGGTGAGTCGCTGCGGCAGCCGACGGATCTTGTCTCTGGGGTAGAGGATATGGCCCGACTCAGTGGGTTAGGGGCGCGAGATTTGAAGATTGGTAATTTGGCGCCGCGTGGAGGCTATGTGGAGGTAGTATCGATGGCCACAGGCAGCGTTACCTATCAAGCCCCACTTGGGATGCAGGGATTGGGCGGGGATCTCTGGCAGCCGCTGGAATTGACCGGGGCGGTCACCGCCGCCGGTGTGGTGGGGCAACTATCGATTGTTGCCAGCACAGGCGGAGTGGAGTTAGACCAGCGCATTCGTGATCACTTGCTCAAATCCAAGCATTTGGGGGAACAATTGAGCCCGGGATTCTACCGTATTTTCGTTGGCCCTTAGATTTTTAGAAGAAAGCTCAAGTTTGCAGTTGACGGCGTAATTTGCGCCCTGCACGTTCTTCGCTCTTTTTCGTTTTTTGACCCTCCCTTGGTCTGCCCAGATAGCTCAGTTGGCAGAGCACGTCCTTGGTAAGGACGAGGTCGCCGGTTCAAATCCGGTTCTGGGCTCCAGGTCAACGTCGCACGACTTCTGCGACGTAAAAATCACGAGGTCAAAACAAGTCTAACATATAAGTCTCAACTCCATGGCTAAAGGCACATTCGAACGCAAGAAACCGCACGTTAACGTTGGCACCATCGGCCACGTCGACCACGGTAAAACCACCACGACGACCGCTATCCTCGCTGTTCAGGCGCGCAAGGGGCTCGCCGAGGTCAAGACCTACGCGGACATCGCGAAGGGCGGCACAGTCCGTGACGCTTCCAAGATCGTCACCATCTCCGTCGCACACGTGGAGTATGAGACTGAAAATCGTCACTACGCTCACGTTGACTGCCCCGGCCACGCCGACTTCGTGAAGAACATGATCACCGGTGCCGCCCAGATGGACGGTGCCATTCTCGTGGTCTCCGCCGCTGACGGCCCGATGCCCCAGACCCGCGAGCACATCCTTCTCGCCCGCCAGGTCGGCGTGCCGAAGATCGTGGTCTGGCTCAACAAGGTCGATCTCATTGACGACCCCGAGCTCCTTGAGCTCGTCGAGATGGAAATCCGCGAACTCCTTTCCAAGTATCAGTTCGACGGCGACAACGCCACCATCGTGCGTGGTTCCGCCACCGCCGCCCTCGAAGGCACGCCGGAAGGCGAGAAGGCCATCGGCGAGCTCATGGCTGCGATCGACAAGGACATTCCCGAGCCGGCCCGCGAAATGGACAAGCCCTTCCTGATGTCCGTTGAGGACGTCTTCTCGATCACCGGCCGCGGCACCGTTGCCACCGGTCGCGTTGAGCGTGGCGTCGTCAAGGTCAACGACACCGTCGAAATCGTCGGTCTCCGCGACACCCAGACGACCGTCGTCACCGGTATCGAAATGTTCCGCAAGCTGCTCGATAGCGGCCAGGCCGGTGACAACGTCGGTATTCTCCTCCGCGGTATTGACAAAGAAGGCATCGAGCGCGGCCAAGTTCTCGCCGCTCCGAAGTCGATCACGCCCCACAAGAAGGCCAAAGCTGAAATCTACGTTCTCTCGAAAGACGAAGGTGGCCGCCACACGCCCTTCTTTAATGGCTACCGCCCGCAATTCTACTTCCGCACGACCGACGTGACCGGCGTTGTCAATCTCCCCGCTGGCGTGGAGATGGTGATGCCCGGTGACAACATCGCGGTTGAGATCGATTTGATCTCGCCCATCGCGATGGAAAAGACCCAGAAGTTCGCCATCCGTGAAGGTGGTCGCACGATCGGGGCCGGCCGTATCACCGAGATCATCGAATAAGATCTCGTTACCAAACACTTAAACTGCCTCGCCGAGGCCTCTTTCGGGGGCCTCGGCGTGGTCGTCTAAAAACACTATCGCACAGGGGTGTAGCTCAATTGGTAGAGTAGCGGTCTCCAAAACCGTTGGTTGGGGGTTCGATTCCCTCCGCCCCTGCCACTCAAACAGCATATGAAATTCTTCAGTCGGACGCGTCTCTTCTTCTCGGAAATGGTCGGCGAGCTGCAAAAGGCTTCGTGGCCCACCAAGACCGAACTGCGCGACTATACTATCGTCGTCATCACTGCGTCCGTGCTGCTGGGTGTGTTCACCAGCATCAGCGATTTTTCTCTGGTTCAATTTGTCGATCTCTTCACGCGCTTGGTCAGCTAAGCCCGTTACCCACATTGCCCATGTCCGCCGAAACTTCAGTTCCCGCCACCGCCCAATGGTTCGCCCTGCACACCCTCTCCGGTCAGGAGAACAAGGTGAAGGCCTACATTGACAAGTTTACGGCTGTCGAGGAGCTGCAGGACTACATTTTCGAGGTTTTGCTTCCGACCGAGGTCGTCTCCGAGGTCAAGAACGGCAAGAAGAGCACCAAGGTGCGCAAGCTCTATCCGGGCTACGTCTTCATCCAGATGCACCTCTATGATGGTGACGGCAAGGTGATCAACAAGCCGTGGTATTTCGTCAAAGAGGTCAACGGTGTCATCGGCTTTGTCGGCGGCGAACGTCCGGCCGCGCTCAAGCAGTCCGATGTTGATGAAATCTTCGCCCGGATCGAAGCCGCCAACGGCAAGGAAGTGCCGAAGGTGCAATACTCTGTGGGTGAAGAGGTTAAGATCACTGACGGCGCCTTTACCAACCTCACCGGCCGCATCGATGAAATCGATCCCGAACGCGGCAAGCTCAAGATCTCTGTTTCCATTTTCGGCCGGTTTACGCCGGTCGAGCTCGAATACTGGCAGGTGCAGCGCCTCACCGAATGACGCGTCGCCTCTCTGACACCTCCGCTATTAAACGCATCATCCACTGAACACCCGCCACACCCACTCACATGGCTAAGAAGATTCAAGGTTATATCCGCCTCCAACTGCCCGCCGGCGCGGCCAATCCTGCGCCCCCGGTCGGCCCCGCGCTTGGCGCGCAAGGCGTCAACATCATGGCGTTCTGTAAAGAGTTTAACGCCAAGACCAAGGACCAGAACGGCATGATCCTGCCCGTCGTAATCACGGTTTACACGGACAAGAGCTTCACCTTCATCCTCAAGTCCCCCCCGGCGGCGGTCCTCCTTAAGAAGGCCGCCAATATCGCCTCGGGCTCCGCCACTCCCAACAAGGAGAAGGTCGGCAAGGTCACCCGCAAGCAGCTGGCCGAAATTTACAAGATCAAGGCCAAGGATCTGAACGCCAACGACGAAGAAGCTGGCATCAAGATCATCGCCGGCACCGCCCGCAACATGGGCCTGGAGGTCGTTGACTGATTTTTCTCAACCCAACCACTCAACGCGGGAGTCCTTCAGGACGCTCGAACCGCAAGGAGTAATTAATGGACAAACATAGCAAACGATACGTCAACGGCACCAAAGCCGCTGATCTCACGAAAGACTACACGCTGCAGGACGCTGTCGCGGTGCTCGCCAAATTCCCGAAGGCCAAATTCGACGAGACCGTCGAACTGGCGCTTCGCCTTGGCGTCGACCCGACCGCCGGCGAGCAGATGGTCCGCGGCACCACGCCGCTTCCCAATGGCTCGGGCAAGAAGGTCCGCGTGCTCGTCTTCACCGACAATGCCCAGGCTGCGCTTGACGCCGGTGCTGATCATGCCGGCCTGCAGGACATCATGCAGAAGATCAATGAGGGCTGGCTGGACTTCGACGTCGCCATCGCGACCACCGAAGCCATGAAGCAGGTCCGCACGCTCGCCCGCGTCCTCGGTCCCAAGGGCCTCATGCCCAATCCGAAGAGCGGCACCGTGACCGACGACATCGTCGCCGGCATCAAGGCCGTCAAGGCCGGTCGCGTTGAGTTCAAGATGGACAAGTCTGCTTGCATCGCCCTTGGCATTGGCAAGCGCTCGTTTACCGCCGAGCAACTCCTCGAAAACGCCCAGACGGTGATCGAGGCCATTGGCAAGGCCCGTCCGGCGACCTTCAAGGGCACCGGCTACATCAAAGGCATTTCCCTTTCCTCCACCATGAGCCCCGGCGTGCGTATCAACTCCGCCGAGTTCAGCAAATACTGAGGACAACGACCATGAGAGCTGAAAAACAATTCCTCGTCGCCGAGGTCGAGTCCCACCTCAAGAAATCGGACTACGTCATCCTCACCAACTTCACCGGAGTCACTGTCTCCGACGTCGCTGAACTGCGCGCTGATCTCCGGCAGGAAAATGCCGAGTTTCACGTCGTGAAGAACAGCTCGCTGCGCGTGGCCGCCAAGGCCATGGGCCTGCCCGAGATCGACGAATCCCTCAACGGCCCGACCGCCATTGTGGTCGGTGGCGAAAACTCCGCCGGCGTCGCCAAGATCCTCAAGAAGTTCTTCGAATCGAAGCAGAAACTCGAGGTCAAGGTCGGTGTGATGGAGAAGAAACTCGTTTCGGCCGCCGAACTCGCGGCGATCGCCGATCTGCCTCCGTTCGACGCCCTCCGCGCGCAGTTCCTCAGCCTGCTTACCAGCAACGCTGCGGCGTTCGTTCGCGTCCTCGACGCCAAGGTCAAAAAAGAAGAACCCGCCACTTCCTAACCTTCAACCCAACCATTTTTGAAAGACTCGCGGCCTGATCGCCGCGGTCTTGCAAAGCCAAAAATCCAAGAAAGCCAGGCTAGGGGATACGTCTCTTAAACGTGTTTCACCATTCGAAACCGCTAGCCGCTTCAGGAAAGTCAATACCATGAGCAACATCACCAAAGACCAAGTCATCGAGTGGCTGTCCGCACAGCCGGTTCTCGAACTCGCCGCCCTCGTCAAAGATCTCGAGGCCAAGTGGGGCGTTTCCGCCGCCGCTGCCGTCGTCGCCGCCGCTCCTGGCGCTGGTGGCGCCGCTGCCGCTCCCGCTGAGGAAAAGACCGAGTTCGACGTCATCCTCGCCGAGGCTGGTGCCAATAAGATTGGCGTCATCAAGGAAGTCCGCGCCATCACCGGCCTGGGCCTCAAGGAAGCCAAGGACCTCGTCGAAGGCGCTCCGAAGCCCGTCAAGGAAGCCGCTTCCAAAGCCGACGCCGAAGAGATCAAAAAGAAACTCGAAGCCGCTGGCGCGAAGGTCGAGCTCAAGTAATCACTTGGCCGAACTCGTTTCAAAACGTCCGATTTCTACGGGGCAGGCCGTGTTTTTCCGCGGCCTGTCCTTTGCCTTTTTTCCTACCGTTCTTTCGTCAGTTAGTCGCGCCCGTTTCTAAGGCGCGCCCTTTTCTCATTTCTCCTCCAACCGGGTAATCACATGGCCGACCGCACACAATCCGAACGCATTAACTTCGGCAACCTTCGCGAAGTCATCCAGCCGCCGAATCTGATCGAAATTCAGATTACGTCGTATCTGGATTTCTTGCAAAAAGGCCTGCCCGAAAAGCAACGCAAGCCGCAAGGACTCGAGGCCGTGTTTCGTGAGGTATTCCCGATCGAGTCTTACGACGGTCGTCTGACGCTCGAATACGTGTCCTACACGCTCGGCGATCCGAAGAACTCGGAAATCGAATGCATCCGCGACGGCATCACCTACTCGGTGCCCCTCTATGTGAAGCTTCGCCTCCGCGAAGAGGATTTCATCAAGGACGAGGAGATCTACATGGGTGAAATCCCCATGGTGACCGAGCGCGGCTCGTTCATCATCAACGGTGCCGAGCGCGTCGTTGTTTCGCAGCTCCACCGTTCACCCGGCATTGCATTTGAGGTCACTCCGCACCCGAACGGCAAGCTGCTCCATTCTTTCCGTATCATTCCCGACCGCGGCACCTGGCTCGAAGTGCAGTTCGACAACAACGACCTGCTCTATGTCTATCTCGACCGTCGACGTCGTCGTCGCAAGTTCCTCATCACGACGCTGCTCCGCGCCGTCGGTTACTCCAGCGACATCGATATCCTGAACCTGTTCTACACGATTCAGGACCTCAAGGTCTCCAAGGCGCTGGATCTGGAAAATGTTTCCACCCTCGTGCTGGTTGAAGACGCCATCGACGCCCAAAAGGGTGTTGTGCTCGCCCGTGCGTTCGAGCCGCTGACCAAGCAGATCGTCCGCACCTTCGAGAAGCACGACATCAACACGATTCGCGTCATCGACACTTCGAATGACGAAGGCGCCATCATTCGCGCGCTCAAGAAGGATCCGACTCGCAACGAGGAGGAAGCCCTCAAGGAAATCTACAAGCGTCTTCGCCCCGGCGAACCGCCGACCACCGCCAACGCCAAGGCGCTGCTCAAGCGACTCTTCTTCGATCCGAAGCGTTATGACCTCGGTCGCGTCGGTCGTTACAAGGTCAACCAAAAACTTGGCCTCAAGGTCGAACTCGAACAGCGCATCTTGGAGTCCGGCGACGTCGTGGCCGCAACCAAGTATCTCGTCCGCCTGAAGCGCGGCGAGGGTGTGGTGGACGATATCGATCACCTTGGTTCCCGTCGCGTCCGCACGGTCGGTGAGTTGCTCGCCAACCAGTGCCGCCTCGGCCTCAGCCGCACCGAGCGTCTCGTGCGCGAGCGCATGACGATGTATGATCAATCGGTCGACTCGATCACGCCGCAAAAGCTGATCAACCCGAAGGCTCTTACCACGGTCATTCGCGACTTCTTCGCCCGTTCGCAGCTGTCGCAGTTCATGGACCAGATCAACCCGCTCGCCGAGGTCACGCACAAGCGCCGTCTCTCCGCGCTCGGGCCGGGTGGTCTCAACCGCGAACGCGCCGGCTTTGAAGTCCGCGACGTGCATCCTTCGCACTACGGTCGCATCTGTCCGATTGAGACCCCCGAAGGTCCGAACATCGGTTTGATCAACTCCCTCTCGACCTACGCCCGTGTCAACGAGTTTGGTTTCATCGAAACGCCTTACCGCGTCGTCAAAGATGGTCGCGTGACCGACAAGATCGAATACCTCACCGCCGACCAGGAAGAGGCCAAGGTCATTGCCCAGGCCAACGCCGAGATCAACGACAAGGGCAACTTTGTCGGCAAGGTTACCGTGCGTAAGGACGGCGAGTTCCTCGAAGTCTCCGCTGACGAAGTGGACTACATGGACGTTTCGCCGAAGCAGGTCATTTCGATCGCCGCGGGTATGATTCCGTTCCTTGAGCACGACGACGCCAACCGCGCGCTCATGGGCGCGAACATGCAACGTCAGGGTGTGCCGCTCCTCCAAGCCGAGTCGCCGTTCGTCGGCACCGGTATTGAAGAGCGCGTTGCTCGCGACTCGAAGATCGTCGTTGTCGCCGAAGAGGCCGGCATCGTGGCCTCTGCTGATGCCAAGCGTATCGTCATCACGAAGGACGGCGAACTGCCGCGCAACCTGAAGAACGATCCGAAGAACGGCACGCACGTTTACGAACTGCGCAAGTTCATGCGTTCCAACGCGAGCACCTGCTTCAATCAGAAGCCGCTCGTCAAGCACGGTCAGAAGATCAAGGCCGGCCAGATCATCGCCGACGGTCCTTCGACCGAAAAGGGTGAGATGGCCCTCGGGCGCAACGTGCTCGTCGCGTTCATGCCGTGGAACGGTTATAACTTCGAAGACGCCATTCTCATCTCCGAGAAAGTGCTCAAGGAAGACATCTTCACTTCAATTCACATCCAGGAATTCGAAGTCACCGCGCGCGACACCAAGCTCGGGCCGGAAGAAATCACCCGCGACATCCCGAACGTCGGCGAAGAAGCGCTCAAGAACCTCGACCACAACGGCGTCATCCGCATTGGTGCCGAGGTCAAGCCGGGCGATATCCTCGTCGGCAAGATCACGCCGAAGTCCGAAACCGAACTCGCGCCGGAAGAAAAGCTCCTCCGCGCCATCTTCGGTGAAAAGGCCGCTGACGTTAAGGACACTTCGCTCGTCGTTCCTTCCGGTGCCGCCGGTATCGTGATGGACGTCAAGGTTTCGTCCCGCATCGACAACGAAGTCGAGCGCCTGTCGCCTTCCGACCGCCGCCGCCAGATCAAGCAGATCCAGGAGGAATACAAGACGCAGATGGACAAGTTGCGTGAAGGACTCACCGAGGCCCTCTCCAACATCCTCCTCGGCGAAAAGATTCCGCTCGATGTGATCAACGGCGAATCCGGCGAAATCATCATCCCGGCCAATCGCAAGATCACCAAGACGCTCCTGCGCAAACTCGCCGCTGTTTCCAAGCACGTCCAGATCGACCCGTCCCCGGTTCGCATCAAGATCATGGAGATCATCGGTTCCTTCCAGACCAAGTTCGACGAGCTCGAAAGCGACCGCGAACGCAAGGTCAACGCCGTCGAGGCGGGGGAGGGTGATGGCACCGGCGCGATCAAGCAGGTCAAGGTTTACATCGCCACCAAGCACAAGCTTGAGGTCGGTGACAAAATGGCCGGTCGTCACGGTAACAAGGGTGTGGTCGCCAAGATCGTGCCTGAGGAAGACATGCCATTCCTCCCGGACGGCACCCCGGTGCAAATCTGTCTCAATCCGCTCGGCGTGCCTTCGCGCATGAACGTCGGTCAGGTGCTCGAAACCCATCTCGGTTGGGCTTGTAAAAAGCTCGGCATCAAGGTGGCGACGCCTGTGTTCGACGGTATCCCGGAAAAGAAGGTCCGCGAATATCTGAAGGAGGCCCAGCTGCCTTCGTCCGGCAAGAGCGTCCTCTTCGACGGTCGCACCGGCGAGCAAATCGACCAGCAGGTCGTGGTCGGCTACATCTACATGATGAAGCTGAATCACTTGGTCTCGCACAAGATTCACGCTCGTGCGGTCGGTCCTTACTCCCTCGTCACGCAGCAGCCGCTCGGCGGCAAGGCCCAATACGGCGGCCAGCGTTTCGGCGAAATGGAAGTGTGGGCGCTCGAAGCCTATGGCGCGGCGCACACGCTCCAGGAGCTCCTCACCGTCAAGTCCGACGACGTGCAGGGCCGCACCAAGATCTACGAATCGCTCGTCAAGGGCGACAACACGCTGCAGGCCGGCACCCCCGAGTCCTTCAACGTTCTCATCAAGGAAATCCAATCCCTCGGATTGGACATCAAGCTCAACAAGCGCGACTCGCTGGGCTTCGGCACCTGAGTCACTAACGCATCCTTTAAACGAATACAGGGAAAGCATCCATGAGCATTCAACCTTCCGAAACCGCCGGTTCAGTCGCCCGCGAAGAAGCCCGCAACGCCCTCGGTGAAACCGAGAGCCCGTTCGATTGCGTCTCAATCACCGTCGCCTCCCCCGAGACCATTCGCAAATGGTCGAAGGGCGAGGTCAAGAACCCCGAGACGATCAACTACCGCACCTTCAAGCCCGAGCCGGGCGGTCTTTTTTGCCAAAAGATTTTCGGCCCCGTGCGCGACTACGAGTGCGCCTGCGGCAAATACAAGCGCATCAAATACAAGGACGTCGTCTGCGATCGTTGCGGCGTTGAAGTTACCATCGCCCGCGTCCGTCGCGAGCGCATGGGCCACATCGAGTTGGCCGTGCCGGTCACGCACATCTGGTTCTTGAAAAGCATGCCGAGCCGACTCGGTCTGTTGCTCGACATGACGGCCCGTTCGCTTGAGCGCGTCATCTACTACGAGAACTACATGGTTATCGATCCGGGCAAGACCCCGCTCGAACCTCATCAGTTGCTCACCGACACCGAGTATCGCCAGGCTATCGACGAATACGGTGAAGATTCCTTTGTCGCCAAAATGGGTGCCGAGGCCGTCCGTGACAGTCTCGCCCGCACGGACATGGAGGCGACCGTCGCCGAACTGCAGGAGCAGATGCGCGCCACCCGCTCCAAGCAGATCAAGAAGAAGCTCTCGAAGCGTCTGAAGGTCATCCAAGGCTTCATTCACTCGAAGTCCCGTCCGGAGTGGATGGTCCTCGAAGTGCTGCCTGTCATTCCTCCGGACCTGCGCCCGCTCGTTCCGCTCGAAGGTGGCCGTTTCGCGACCTCCGACCTCAACGATCTCTATCGCCGCGTCATCAACCGCAATAACCGTCTGCGGAACCTGATGCAGCTGAAGACGCCTGACGTCATCATTCACAACGAAAAGCGCATGCTGCAGGAAGCGGTTGACGCGCTGTTCGACAACGGCCGCCATGGTCGTCCCGTGACCGGCGCCGGCAACCGTCCGCTGAAGTCGCTGTCCGACATGCTTAAGGGCAAACAGGGCCGATTCCGCCAAAATTTGCTCGGCAAGCGCGTCGACTACTCCGGCCGTTCCGTGATCGTCATCGGTCCTGAGCTGAAGCTCAACCAATGCGGTCTGCCCAAGAAGATGGCGCTCGTCCTGTTCGAGCCGTTCATCATTCGCCGCCTCAAGGAACTCGGCTTCGTGCACACCGTTCGTGGTGCCCGCAAGATGATCGAGAAGAAGTCCCCCGAAGTGTGGGACATCCTCGAGGAAGTTACCAAGGGCCACCCGGTTCTCCTGAACCGCGCGCCGACCCTGCACCGTCTTTCGATCCAGGCTTTCGAGCCGGTCCTGATTGAAGGCGAGGCCATTCGCGTTCACCCGCTGGTTTGCACGGCTTACAACGCCGACTTCGACGGTGACCAGATGGCCGTGCACGTGCCGCTATCGCTCGAAGCGATTATGGAGTGCAAGCTCCTCATGATGGCGACGAACAACATCTTCTCGCCTTCGTCCGGCAAGCCGATCCTCACGCCGTCCCAGGACATCGTGCTCGGTGCTTACTACCTGACGATCGAGCCGCGCAAAAAGCCGGCCAAGAACGAGCGCGTCCCCTTGCTGAGCGGTGTTAAGGAAGTGCAATTCGCCTTGGCGGATGGCGCCCTGCGCATCCACAGCTGGGTCGATATTCCGAATCCGGATCACGGTCGCGAAACCGTTTACGGTAACAAGGAAAAGAAGGTCCTGCGCACGACCGTCGGCCGTGCGATCTTCAACGAGATCTGGCCGGAAGGCGTGGGTTTCGTGAACTTCCCGGTGCCGAAGGGCAAGTTGGGCGACCTCATTCTCAATACCTACAAGGTGTCCGCTGAGTCCGTCACGGTTGAGACGCTCGACAAGCTCAAGGAGCTCGGCTTCCAGTCCGCGTTCCACGCCGGTATCTCGATCGGTATCGATGACATGATCATCCCCGAGGCGAAAAAGGACATCGTTGCCGATACTCGCAAAAAGATCGCCGAAGTCGAAGGCCAGTTCAACAAGGGCATCATCACCGAGGGTGAACGGAAGAACAAGGTCATCGACCTTTGGACCGGCACCACTGACAAGATCGCCAAGGAAGTCTTCTCGAAACTCGAGCAGAACGACGGCCGCGATGAAGTGAATCCGGTTTACATCATGATGGACTCCGGTGCCCGTGGTAACAAGCAGCAGGTTCGCCAGTTGTGCGGAACCCGCGGACTCATGGCCAAGCCTTCCGGTGAAATCATCGAGCGACCGATTCTGTCTTCCTTCCGCGAAGGCCTCACCGTGTTGGAATACTTCATTTCCACCCACGGCGCCCGCAAGGGTCTGGCCGATACCGCGTTGAAGACCGCTGACGCCGGCTACCTGACCCGCAAGCTTTGCGACGTGGCCATGGATGTGGTCATCGGCGAGGAAGATACCGGCAGCCGTGATGGCGTCTGGAAGAAGGCGATCTTCGAAGGTGACGACGAGATCGTCGGCCTCCGCGAACGCATCGTCGGCCGTTGCTCCAGTGACGACATATACAACCCGATCAATCCGACTGAGCTCATCATCGGATCCGGCGAACTCTTCACCGAGGAAATCGCCGCCAAGATCGACGAGGTTGGCATTGAACGCGTGAAGGTGCTTTCGCCGCTCACGTCCAACAGCCCTTACGGTATCGACGCCAAGAGCTATGGCATCAACCCGGCCACCAACAAGATGGCCAAGGCCGGTGACTCCGTCGGCATCATCGCCGCCCAGTCCATCGGTGAGCCTGGCACGCAGCTGACCATGCGCACCTTCCATATCGGTGGTGTGGCTTCAGGCGGTTTCAAGACACCTGAAATCCGTGTCCGCGCCGGTGGCAAGGTGAAGTATCGCGGTCTGCGTCTCGTCGAGACGGCCGATGGTGCGTCGATCGTCCTGAATAAAACCGGCACGATCCAGATCCTCGACTCCGAGGACCGTGAACTGGAAACCTACAATATTGTGGTGGGTTCGTTCCTGCACGTGCCCGATGGCGAACAAATCGCCAAGGGTGCGGTGCTGGCTCAATGGGATCCTTACAACATTCCGGTGCTCTCCGAAAAGGGCGGCACGCTGGTGTTCAAGGACATGATCCCGGGCGTTACCGTTAAGCGTGAACTCGACGAATCGTCGGGCCGCATTGCCACGGTCGTCATCGAGCACAAGGAAGATCTCAATCCGCAGATCGAAGTCCGCGATGCCAAGAACCATCCCTTGGCTGCATACTCGATTCCGGTGGGCGCCCAGATTGCGGTCAACGAAGGCGATACCATCGCTCCCGGTGCCTTGCTGGCCAAGACCCCGCGTCAGGCATCGAAGACCAAGGACATCACCGGCGGTCTGCCGCGTGTGGCCGAGCTCTTCGAAGCGCGTCGTCCCAAGGATGCCGCCGAAATGTCCCGCATCGATGGCGTCGTTTCCTTCGAAGGCACCGTCCGCGCGAAGCGCAAGCTCGTCGTGCGCAACGAGGAGACTGGTCAGGAAGAGGAGCACCTCATCGCCACCGGTAAGCACATCATCGTGCAGCCGGGTGACGTCGTGCACAAGGGCCAGCATCTCACAGAAGGTGCCGCCGACCCGCATGAAATCCTCGAGATCCTCGGCCCGAGCGCCCTCTACGACTTCTTGATCTCACAAGTGCAGGAGGTTTACCGCCTGCAAGGTGTGACGATCAACGACAAGCACATTGAGATCATCATCCGCCAGATGCTCCGCAAGGTTCGTATCACCGATCCAGGTGACAGCGAGTTCTTCTGGGGTGAGCAGGTTGATCGCTCTTCCTTCCTCACGGAAAACCGCCGTATTGAGGAAGCGGGTGGCAAGCCGGCCGAGGCCGAACCGATCCTCCTTGGCATCACCAAGGCCTCGCTCGAGACCGAATCGTTCATCTCCGCGGCGTCCTTCCAAGAAACCACGCGCGTGCTGACCGATGCGTCGACGCTCGGCAAGGTGGACTTGCTCAAGGGCTTCAAGGAAAACGTCATCATGGGTCACTTGATTCCGGCGGGCACCGGCCTGCCGAAGTTCAAGCAGCTCAAGATTACGCTGCCGTTTGGCGAAGCTTTGCCGGTTGAGGAAACCGAAGAGGCCGCCGCGACTGAGGCGAGCTGATCGAAACACCTACATGATTTGCCAAGGGCGCGACCAGTTGGTCGCGCCCTTGTTGTTTTCAGAGAAAGAATCTTCTTGTCATGCCCAGTGGCATCACCGATTCTGGCACCCCTCCCGCCAAAAATCGCATGTTGAGCCTAGCTCCGTGCGGTTTAACGCCCGGCCCTCGTGGCCGGGCGTTTTTTTTGTGCTGGTTTCTGAAAATCGAGCTTGTGGAGGGGGAGGGGATTTCCTTTGTTGGTCGGCTCCCACATTTCTCGAACGCTTTTTGCGACTCCGCAGAGAGTGCAAGTCTGACTCGCGCAGCAGGTGTAAAACCTGATTTTCGCGATCCTTCATACTTTTCGCCAAAAAGTTCTTGCCGAGCATTTGCCGGGTGCTAGCTTCGTCCTCTTTTCTCCAATTTTCACACGCAAAAAATCACATGCCGACCATCAATCAGCTCGTCCGTAAGGGCCGCCGCAAGGTTGTTGCCAAGTCGAAGTCTCCGGCTTTGGACAGCAACCCCTTTCGCCGCGGCGTCTGCGTGCAGGTCATGACCCGCACTCCGAAGAAGCCCAACTCGGCCATCCGCAAGGTCGCCAAGGTCCGCCTGACCAATGGCACCGAAGTGATTTCCTACATCCCGGACGAAGGTCACTCCCTGCAAGAGCACTCCATCGTGCTCGTGCGCGGTGGCCGCGTGAAGGATTTGCCCGGCGTGCGTTACCACATTGTTCGTGGTGCCTTGGACGCCACCGGCGTTGAGAAGCGCCGCCGCAGTCGTTCGAAATACGGCGTCAAACGCCCGAAGGCCAAGTAACCCTTTAATCTTATCTGAAACATGTCACGCCGTCACAGAGCCACGAAGCGCAAGGTTGCGCCTGACGCCCGCTACAACAGCCCGTTGGTCGCCCATTTGGTCAATGTCGTCATGAAAGACGGCAAGAAGAACACCGCCCAGCGCATCGTTTACGGTGCCTTCGAGAAGGTTTCCGAAAAGTTGGACAAAGGAAATCCCGTGGACCTGCTCCTCGGTGCGATGGAAAACGCGCGTCCGCGTCTTGAGGTCAAGAGCCGCCGCGTTGGTGGTGCCACCTATCAAGTGCCCGTTGAAATTTCCTTCGAGCGTCAGGAGTCTGTTGCCCTGCGCTGGCTCGTCGCCGCCGCCAACTCCCGCAAGGGTCAGCCGATGCGTGATGCGCTCGCTGCTGAGATCGTTGACGCTTACAACAACACGGGCGTCGTCGTGAAGAAGAAGGAAGACACTCACAAGATGGCCCAGGCCAATCGCGCCTTTGCCCACCTCCGCTGGTAAAACCATGTCCGCTGCTCCCACCATTTCCATCGTCACTGAGAAGTCGAAGATTTCGCCGGCCAACGCCAAGGAACGCCCGTATCCTTTGGAGTGGACGCGCAATATCGGCATTGCCGCGCACATTGACGCGGGCAAAACCACGACGACCGAGCGTATTCTTTTTTACTCCGGCGCGGTCCACAAAATCGGTGAAGTGCACGAAGGTTCGGCCGTCACCGACTGGATGGAGCAAGAACGCGAGCGCGGCATTACGATCACGGCCGCGGCTATTTCCTGTGCTTGGGACGCTTCGACCGGTCCTTGGCAGGGTATCAAGCAGCGCATCAATATTATCGACACTCCGGGGCACGTTGACTTCACCGCCGAGGTGGAACGCTCCATGCGTGTGCTCGACGGCGCCGTCGCCGTTTTCTGCGCGGTTGCCGGTGTGCAACCCCAGTCCGAAACCGTCTGGCGTCAGGCCAACAAATACGGCGTGCCGCGCATTGCGTTCGTCAACAAGATGGATCGCACCGGTGCCGACTTTTTCCGCGCGGTTGAAGAAATGCGCGAGAAGCTCAAGGCCAATGCGCACCCGCTGTTCCTGCCCATGGGCAAGGAAGAAAATTTCAGCGGTTTGATCGATCTGGTCCAAGGCGTTGCTTACGTTTTCGGTGATGAAGAGGATCCGCTCGGTCTCAAGCCCCGCACCTCCGAAATCCCGGCTGAATATGCCGAGCAAGTTAAGGAATACCGCGAGAAGCTGATTGAAGCTATTTCTGATTTTGACGACGTCATCGCCGAGAAGTATCTCGGTGGCGAAGAAATCACCGTGCAGGAGCTCCAAGTTGGTGTCCGCAAGGCCACGGTCTCGATGAAGTTCGTCGGTGCCATCCCGGGTTCTGCTTTTAAAAACAAAGGTGTGCAGCGCTTGCTCGACTGTGTCGTCAATTACCTGCCCGGTCCGCTCGACGTTCCTGCCATGAAGGGCCAGGACTCCGACGGCAACAGCGTTACCGTTGAAGTGAGCGACTCCGCCAAGCTCGCCGGTCTCGCGTTCAAGCTCTGGAGCGACCCGTTCGTCGGCAAGCTCGTGTTCTATCGTATTTACACCGGCAAGCTCCCGAAGGGCATGCCGCTCTACAATCCCCGCACCCGTCGCACCGAGCGTGTTTCCCGCCTCGTGCTCATGCGTGCCATGGACCGCGACGAAATCGACGTGGCTTACTCCGGTGATATTTGCGCGCTCGTCGGCGTGAAAGATGTCATCACGGGTGACACGCTTTGCGACGAGGACTACGATGTCCGTCTTGAACCGCCGTCCTTCCCCGAGCCCGTTATCGCCATGTCGATCGAGCCGAACTCGAAGGCTGACCAGGAAAAGATGGGCAACGCGCTTCAACGCCTTGTGGCCGAAGACCCGACTCTCCGCGTTTCGACCGACACCGACACCGGCCAGACCATTCTGGCAGGCATGGGCGAACTCCACCTCGACATCATTCGCGATCGCATGAAGCGCGAGTTCAAGGTTGAGGCCACCTCGGGCAAGCCGCAGATCGCTTATCGCGAAACCATCACCGGGGAAGCTACCGGCGAGGGCAAATTCATCCGTCAGTCCGGCGGTAAGGGCCAATATGGTCACGCCGTGGTCAAGATTGAGCCCAATGAAAAGGGCAAGGGCGTCGAGGTTATCAACGAAATCGTTGGTGGCGTCATCCCGAAGGAATTCATCAAGCCCACCACGGACGGCATCCTCGAAGGCGCCAACAACGGTGTCGTCGCCGGTTACCCGGTGGTCGATGTCAAGGTGCGCATCGTTGATGGTTCATTCCACGACGTGGACTCTTCGGAACTCGCGTTTAAGATGGCCGGCATCTTCGCCTTCAAGGAAGGCATGAAGGCCGCCAACCCGATTCTCCTCGAGCCGATCATGGCCGTTGAGGTCACTACCCCTGAAGAATATCAGGGCGACCTCATGGGCGACATCAATCGCCGCCGCGGTCAGATCCAAGGCATGGAAACCAAGGCTGGTGCCGCGATCATCACCGCGCACGTGCCGTTGGAAATGCTGTTTGGCTACGTCACCGACATTCGTTCGCTCTCCAAGGGTCGTGCGAGTGCTTCGATCACGCCGTCGCACTTCGAGCAGGTCCCGAGCTCGCTCTTGTCCAAGATTGTTGAAGCCTCCGTCAAGGCTCCTGCCCGCACCTAACCCGTTCTTTATATCGCCATGAAAGGCCAACGCATTCGCATCAAACTCCAAGGTTTCGACTATCGTGTCATCGACCAGTCGGCCCTTGAGATCGTTGAGACCGCCAAGCGCTCCGGCGCCCGTGTCTCCGGCCCCATCCCGCTGCCTACCCGCATCGAGAAGGTCACCGTCAACCGTTCGCCGCACGTGGACAAGAAATCCATGGAGCAGTTCGAATCCCGCACGCACAAGCGGCTCATCGACATCATTGAGCCGACTGCGCAGACCGTGGACGAACTCAAGAAACTCAACCTGCCCTCGGGCGTAGACATCACGATCAACGTATAAACTCTTTAACTCCATAGTTAGACAGTTGCCCATGTGCGCCTGACGCACCGCTGGAGCCCCTGACTAATGTAGGTCGTTAAACGGAAACTCTCCACCTACCGCTTAGCCTTATGATTACATCGCTTTTAGGTAAAAAACTCGGAATGACGCAGGTCTATGACGCGAACAACGTCTTAGTCCCTGTCACCGTCGTGGAAGCCGGTCCCTGCTCCGTGGTCCAAGTCAAGACCACCGAGAGTGACGGCTACAACGCAGTCCAACTCGGCTTCTCCCGAAAGAAGACCAAAAACGCTTCCCGCGCGGAAGTGAATCACGCCAAGAAGGCCGGTCTGGAGACCACGCCCCGCGTGCTCAGCGAAGTCCGCCTCAACGAGGCTCCCACCGCCAAGACTGGTGACGTTGTCACCGTTGAGATTTTCGCGGAAGGTCAGTTCGTCGATGTCATTGGCATCTCGAAGGGCAAAGGTTTCGCCGGCGTCGTGAAGCGTTTCCGCGTTAGTGGCGGTCCCGCTTCGCACGGTTCCATGTTCCACCGCCGCATCGGTTCGATCGGTATGCGCCAGACCCCTGGCCGTTCGTGGAAGAACCAGAAGATGCCCGGTCACATGGGTTCGGTTCGCCGCACGGTGCAGAACCTTCAAGTCGTGAAGGTCATCAGCGACAAAAACATCATTTTGGTCAAAGGCGCCATTCCAGGTGCCAACGGCGACGACGTCATCGTCCGCAGCGCCATCAAGGGCCAGCCCAAGCACGCCTGAAAAGGATAACGCACTGCCATGAAACTCACAGTTTACAGTTCTGACGGCAAATCCAGCAGCGAGAAGGAATTCTCCGGCCTGCCCGTCTTCGAAGGCGACAAAGGCCTCCAAGCGGTCAAGGAAGTGATCGTTGCCATCAACGCCAATCGCCGCCAAGGCACCCATTCGACCAAGACCCGCGGTGAAGTCCGCGGCGGCGGCAAGAAGCCGTGGCGCCAAAAGGGCACCGGTCGCGCTCGCGCCGGTTCCACGCGTTCCCCCCTCTGGGTGGGTGGCGGTGTGGTCTTCGGTCCGAAGCCCCGCGACTACTCCAAGAAGGTTAATGCCAAGGTTAAGGCCCTGGCTTTCAGCCGCGCGCTCTATGATCGTGCGACCGCCGGCGAAATCGCCGTGATCGAGCAGTTCCGCTTGGAACAGCCGAAAACCAAGCTCATGAGCGAGGTCGTCAAGCGCATCGCCCCCAAGGGCAAGATTCTGCTCGTTGACGCGCCGTTCTCGGCCGAAGCCGCCCGTGCCGCCCGGAATATTGAGCGTGTCTCCCTGCAGGAAGCCGCCGAGCTGAACACCCTCGATCTCGCCCAATACAGCAAGATCGTGGTCAGCACGACGGCCCTCGAATCCATCATCGCCCGCATCAACGGAGGTAAGAACTAATGGACGCCAACGCCGTTCTCAAAATCGTCCGCATGACGGAAAAATCGAGCAAGCAATCCGCCGAGCTCGGCCAATACACCTTTGAAGTCGCCCCGACCTCCACGAAGCACAGCATCGCGGCCGCCGTTGAGCAGACCTTCAAAGTCACCGTCAAACGCGTGAACATCCAAAACTACCGCGGCAAAAACAAGCGCACCCGCACGGGTCGCACGGTCCGCGGTTCCGACTTCAAGAAGGCCATCGTCACCCTCAAGGCTGGCGATAAGATCGAGCTCGTCTGAGCCCAACCTGGAGGAACATCCACATGCCACTCAAAACTTCACGCCCCCTGACCGCGAGCCAGCGCTTCACCACGCTCAACCGCCAGACCAATCTGGCCAAGAAGCGTCCGGAGCGCGGCCTCACCGAGTCCAAAGGCAAGTCCGGCGGACGCAACGTTTACGGCCGAATCACGACCCGTCGTCGCGGCGGCGGCCACAAGCGCCTTTACCGCGTCATCGATTACAAGCGCAACATCCTCGACATTCCGGCCACCGTGCAGGCGATCGAGTATGATCCGAACCGCTCGGCCAACATCGCGCTCGTGGCTTACGCCAATGGCGAGAAGCGCTATATCATCGCCCCGAACGGCCTCGAGGTCGGCGCCAAGATCGTCGCCTCGAACGAAGCCGGTCGTAACGACTTCATCGTGGGCAACAACTACCCGCTGTCGCTAATCCCGCCGTCCACCCGTATCCACGCCGTTGAACTCGTTCCCGGCCGTGGCGCGCAGTTGGCCCGTTCCGCCGGCACCGCGATCGAGCTCGTTGCCGTGGAAAACGGCTTCGCCCAGCTCAAGATGCCTTCCGGTGAAATCCGTTTGGTCAATCCCCGTTGCCGCGCCACCATCGGTGAAGTCGGCAACCTCGACCACAACAACCAGTCGCTCGGCAAAGCCGGTCGCAAGCGCTGGCTCGGCAAGCGCCCGCGCGTCCGTGGTATTGTAATGAACCCGGTTGATCACCCGAACGGTGGTGGTAACGGTCTCTCCAAGAGTGGTGGCGGTCGCCAACACCTCGTTTCGCCTTGGGGTCAACTGGCCAAGGGTTTCCCGACCCGCCGCCGGTCCAAGCCTTCCAACAGCATGATCATCGTTCACCACCACGGCCGCAAGCCGCGTGGTAGCAAATAAACTTTAGCGCACACCCACTATGGCACGTTCCATCAAAAAGGGCTTTTTCGTCGATTACCACCTGCTCGAAAAAATCGAGAAGGCGACCAAGGCTGGCGCTCGCAAGCCGATCCAGACCTGGTCACGCCGATCCACCATCACGCCTGACTTCGTCGGCCACACGTTCAACGTCCACAATGGCAAGGCCTTTGTGGCCGTTTATGTCACCGAGAACATGGTCGGTCACAAGCTCGGCGAATTCGCGCTGACCCGCACGTTCAAGGCGCACGGCGCCACCACCAAGAAAGCAATCTAACCTTTAATCTGATCAACCAACTGAAAGGGCAGGGGACCCGCACCCGCGGACCTGCTGTCGCCTGAACAAGGAATCACCTCCATGGAAGTCCAATCCCTCACCCGATACGCGCGCATGTCGCCCAAGAAGATGCGAGAAGTCGCGCGCACCATTCAGGGGCGCAAGGCGCCTGAAGCCGTCGAATACCTGACGCTCATTCCGCGTAAGTCCGCCCGTTTGATCGTCAAGACGCTCAAGAGCGCGATCGCAAACGCCGAGAATAACAACAACCTTTCCGCTGACAGCCTGACCATCAAGTCGGCCCTCATCGAGAACGGTCCCGTTCTCAAGCGCTTCAAGGCCGGCGCACGCGGCACCGCCAAACCCCGCCGCAAGCCGATGTCCCACATCCGCATCGTCCTCACCGACGGCAACTCCAACTGATTTATTCCATGGGCCAAAAAACCAATCCCGTAGGCTTCCGTCTCGCCGTCCGCCGCAACTGGCAGTCCCGCTGGTATGCCGGCAAGAAGGACTTCAGCAAGCTCCTCGTCGAGGACCAGATCATCCGTGAAAAGCTCATGGAGAAGCTCAAGCAGGCTTCCGTGCCGCGCATCTTCATTGAGCGCGCCTCGAACCGCGTCCGCGTCAAGATTTACACGGCGCGTCCCGGCATCGTAATCGGTCGCAAAGGCCAGGAGATCGAGAAAATCAAGGACGAACTCGCCAAGCTGACCGGCAAGGAAATCCTCCTCGACATCCAAGAGGTCAAGAAGCCCGAAATCGAAGCCCAGCTCGTGGCAGAGAACGTCGCTTTGCAGCTTGAGCGCCGCATTGCATTCCGCCGCGCCATGAAGAAGGCCGTCGAAATCGCCATGACGCTCGGCGCCGAAGGTATTCGTATCCAATGCTCCGGCCGTCTCGGTGGGGGTGATATCGCCCGCCGCGAGTGGCAGCGCAAGGGCCGTGTGCCGTTGCACACCCTCCGCGAAAACATCGATTACGGCTTCTCCGAAGCCAACACCGTTTACGGCAAGATCGGCATCAAGTGCTGGATCTGCAAAAAGGAGTCCGACAACAACTGATCCCTCGTCGGATCCATTTGAATAGGAGACAGCACCATGGCTCTCGCACCTTCCCGCACCAAATACCGCAAATCCCAAAAGGGCTCCCGCGCTGGCAATGCCAAGCGCGGCAACACGCTCGCCTTCGGCGAGTTCGGCCTGCAATCCCTCACCCGTGGTCCCATGACCGGCCGTCAAATCGAGGCCGCTCGCGTGACGATCACCCGCCATCTCAAGCGCAAGGGTAAGCTCTGGATTCGCGTTTTCCCGCACAAACCCATCACCAAGAAGCCCGCCGAAGTCCGCATGGGCCAAGGCAAAGGTTCCGTTGAGTATTACGTCGCCGTCATCAAACCCGGCGCGGTCCTCTTCGAGCTTTCCGGCGTGCCCGCGACCATCGCGAAAGAGGCCTTCCGCTTGGCCGACGCCAAGCTGCCTTTCCACTGCCGCTTCATCACCCGCTAACGCGCACTGTCATGACTTCGAAAGAAATCCGCGAACTCTCGCCCGGCGAGATCACCACCAAGCTGCGCGAACTGCGCGAGCAACTCCTCCAGCTGCGTCTGCGCAAGCAGACCGGCCAGGTTGAGAAGACCCACGAGCTGCGTGCCCTGCGCAAAGACATCGCCCGGCTCGAGACCATCCTTAATCAAAAGAACCGCCAAGCCGCCTGAGCCGCATCCCGCCATGTCACACCACGTCCGTCACAACAGTCGCAAGACCATCATCGGCTTCGTCACGAGCCGCTCCGGCGACAAGTCCATCAAGGTCACGATTCCTTACAAGACTCCGCACCCGCTTTATCACAAGGTCGTGAATCGCCAGACCGTCGTGCACGTGCATGACGAGAAGAACGAGACCCATGTGGGCGACAAGGTCGAGATTATGGAAACGCGTCCGCTCAGCCGCCTCAAGCGCTGGCGCATCGTGTCCGTGCTTGAGCGTGCCATCAGCACCGAAGACCTCGCTGTCTCTGAGAACGATGTGGCGGAAAGCGTGCCCACCAAGGTCACCAAGGAATAACCGGCAGTTCACGCATCCCTAAACCCAAAGAATCTGGAGATCTGTCATGATCCAACTGCGTTCCACTCTCACCATCGCTGACAACACTGGCGCCCGCAAAGCCCAGATGATCCGCAAAGCCGGTCAAGCCACCGACACCGCAGGTGTTGGCGACATCGTCACGATCAACATTCGCGAAAGCGCCACCGACGCGTCCGTCAAAAAGGGCGAAGTCGTGAAGGCTGTCGTTGTCCGCACCAAGGCGCCCGTGCGCCGCGCGGACGGCAGCTACCTGCGCTTCGATAGCAATGCCGTCGTCATCATCGACGCGGCCAACAACCCCAAGGGCACCCGCATCTTCGGCCCGGTCGCGCGAGAACTCCGCGCGAAGAATTTCATGAAGATCATCTCGCTCGCTCCGGAGGTTCTCTAACATGGCTAAATTTCACATCAAACGTGGCGACCAAGTCGTCGTCATCGCTGGCGCCCACAAGGGCAAGGAAGGCAAAGTTCTTGAGCTGCTGCCCGCCAAGGGTCGTGCCCGTGTCGAAGGCGTGGCCATGATCAAGCGTCACCTCAAGAAGTCGCAAGAGAACCCGCAAGGCAGTATTGCCGAGCGCGAGGGCTCCATTCACATCTCCAACCTCATGCTCAAGTCCAACTTCGATGCGAGCAAGCGGGCCAAGCCGGCCGCTGCGGCCACCACGGCTTGAGCCAATTGCGCGCTTGCCAAAGCTGCTGATAACCTGCGTTATTCGACCCTTTTCCTCCTAAAATCACTCATTTCGCCGCCGGGTCGGAAATCCGGTGGCCATCATCATGAGCACATCTCCTACACTTAAAACAGTTTACACCGAGCAAGTCGCCCCTGAGCTCACCAAGAGCCGTGGCTACACCAATAAACACGAGGTGCCGAAAATCACCAAAATCGTGTTGAACACCGGCATTGATGCCGACGCGGATAAGAACCAAATCGCCGACATCCAGCGCGACCTCGGTTTGATCGCCGGCCAGAAGCCCGTGCTCACCAAATCCAAGAAGGCGATTTCGAACTTCAAGCTCCGGCAAGGTCAAGTTGTTGGCTGCTGCGTTACCCTTCGCGGCAACGCCATGTGGGAGTTTCTTTACCGCCTGATCGCCGTTGCCCTTCCGACCATCCGCGACTTCCGCGGCATCTCGTCCAAGCTCGACGGCAACGGCAATTACAACCTTGGCATCACCGACTTCACCATTTTCCCGGAAATCACCGTGGAAAACGTCAAGAAGACCATGGGCCTTGATATCACCATCGTTACGACGGCCCAGACCGACGACGAAGGCCGTGAGTTGTTGCGCCTCTTGGGCATGCCCTTCCGCCGCACCGAAAAGGCCGCCTCCGCCGCCTAACCCTTTCCCGACCATGCCGAAAACATCCGCCATTGAACGCAACAAGAAGCGCGAGCGCCTTGTTGAGAAACACAAGGCCAAGCGGGCTGAATTGAAGGCCGTTTTGGCCAACCCTGAATCCTCCGACGAGGATTTCTTTGACGCGCAGAAGAAGCTGGCCAAGTTGCCACGCAATTCTTCCGCCGTGCGACTGAAGAACCGTTGCAAGCTCAGCGGCCGTCCGCGCGCCTACATCCGTAAATACGGTGTTTCCCGTATCCAGTTCCGTGAACTGGCCCTTGCCGGCAAGATCCCCGGCGTCACCAAATCCTCCTGGTAATTTCCCTTTGGCCTTCGGGAGTCGGATATGACCCGCAGGCTTTAACCTAACATCCATATGAACGATCCCATCAGTGACTTCCTGACCCGCCTTCGCAATGCGTCGCGGGCCCGGCTCGACGAGTGCGTAGCACCGCATTCCAAGCTTAAAGAAAGTATCGCCAGCATCCTCAAGGGTGACGGCTACATCACCGATTATTCCATCGGCGAAGATGGCCAAGGCCACAAGACCCTCGTCGTGAAGATGAAGTATGTCGGCGGCACCCCGGTTATTACCGACCTGCAACGCGTGTCCAAACCCGGCCGTCGTCTGTATTATCGCTACACCGAGATTCCGCGCGTTTTGAACGGCCTCGGTATTTCCATCCTTTCCACGTCCAAAGGTCTCATGAAAGACCAGGACTGCCGCCGTAACAAGGCGGGTGGCGAGCTCATCTGCAAAATCTGGTAAGGAGCACACCCACCATGAGTCGCATTGGTAAACAACCCGTCCGCATTCCCGCCAAGGTCAAGGTCGACATCAAGGGTCAAACCGTGAACGTCGAAGGCCCCAAGGGAAAGCTCTCTAAAACTTTCGATTCCGCGGTCGCCATTAAAAGCGCGGAAGAAATGATCACCGTCGCCCCCGTGGGGGACACCCGTTTTGCGCGTGCCATGTTCGGCACCGCGCGCTCCATCATCGCCGGCATGGTCAAAGGTGTCAGCGAAGGCTACGCCAAGGAGCTCGAAATTCAGGGCGTTGGTTTCCGCGCCAATCTCAAGGGCAAGCAGCTTGACCTCGCGCTCGGCTACTCGCACCCGATCCTGATGGATATCCCCGAAGGCATCAAAATCACCGTCACCGACCAGACCAAGGTCAAGGTCGAGGGACCCGACAAACAATTGGTCGGCGCCGTCACCGCGGAAATCCGCAGCTACTATCCGCCGGAGCCCTACAAGGGCAAAGGTGTCCGCATCGTTGGCGAGCGTGTTCGCCGCAAAGAAGGCAAGACCGTCGCCTAATCCTAATCGCAATCCATATTTTCAAGGGGCCTCCCATGAACACTGTTCGCAAATCCCAACTCTTGCAGAAGCGCCGCTGGCGCATCCGCAAGAAAATCAACGGCACCGCCGCCCGCCCGCGTCTCAGCGTCAAGTTCAGCGCCAAGCATATTTATGCCCAGGCCGTGGACGACGACAATGGCGTGACCCTGGCCTTCTTGTCCTCGCTCGATGGCGAGCTGCGCAAGAAGAAGCTCGGCGCCAATGTCACTGGCGCCAAGGAACTCGGTGCCGCCTTCGCTGCCAAAGCCAAGGAAGCCGGCATCACCTCCGTGGTCTTCGATCGCAACGGCGCTCGCTATCACGGTAAAGTCAAACAATTCGCCGAAGCCGCCCGCGAAGGTGGTCTTCAATTCTAAGCCGCGCCCATGAGCACAGATACCGAAACAAATTCCGCTATTCCTGCGACCACCGAAACCGCACCCGCTCCGTCGTCCCCCCGCCCGCAACGGCGCGATGGCGGCGGTCGTGGTCCCCGTCGTGACAATCGCTCGCGCGAAGCTTCTGCCGCTGAGGAATCCGGCCTGATTGAAAAGGTCGTCTTCATCAACCGCTGCGCCAAGGTCGTCAAAGGTGGCCGTCGCTTCAGCTTCTCCGCTTTGTCCGTCGTCGGTGATGGCAAGGGCAAGATCGGCGTTGGCTACGGCAAGGCGAACGAAGTCCCGGATGCCATTCGCAAGAGCACCGCTCATGCGACCAAGCACATGGTGACCGTCAAAATCAACGGCGACACCATCCCTCACGAAGTCATTGGTGAATACGATGGCGGTCGCGTTCTGCTCCGACCGGCTACGACTGGCACCGGCTTGATCGCGGGTGGCGGCGTGCGCGCGGTGCTTGAAGCAGCCGGCGTCAAAAATGTTCTCACCAAGTCCCTTGGCTCTAAGAACCACATCGCCGTGGTCAACGCCACGCTGCAAGGCCTGCGTCAGCTGCGGGTCTCCGCCGATTTCAAGGAAGCGTTGAAAAGCTGATCCACCTTTAATCCGAGTCTTGTCCGCTCCAATTGCGGACGAGGCGACCCAACACCAGGAATATCATGAAACTCCACGAACTCAAAAATGTTGCCGGTGCGGTGCACCGCAAAAAGCGCGTTGGCTGCGGCGAAGGCGGCGGCCATGGCAAGACCTCCGGTCGCGGTGGCAAAGGCCAGACGGCCCGCTCCGGCGGCAGCATCCGCCCCGGCTTCGAAGGCGGTCAGATGCCGCTCTACCGCAAGCTTCCGCACCGCGGTTTCAACAGCGCCAACTTCCGCACCGAGATCGCGATTGTGAATCTCGGCGATCTGGAATCGCTCGACGCGTCGATCACGGAAGTGAACGCTGCGGTGCTCTCCGAGCACGGTTTACTCCGCCGACGCGAGACCCAAGTCAAAATCTTGGGCAACGGTGAAATCACCCGTGCGTTCAAGGTCACTGCGGCCAAGTTCTCTGAGTCGGCCAAGGCCAAGCTCGAAAAAGCCGGTGGCCAAGCCATCGTCGCCTGATGCCATGGGCGAGTAACCTTACTTCGCCCACTTTCTCTTAGCGTCCGGATTTTAGATACCTCCCATTAATGTTCTCCGCCTTTACGAATTCGCTCAAGATTCCCGAGCTGCGGTCGCGCATTCTCTACACCCTGTCACTCCTGTTTGTGGCCCGGGTGGCTGCGCATATTCCGTTGCCGGGCATCGATCCTCATCCGTTGCAGCAATTTTTTGCTGACCAGACTGCAGGAGGCGGGGGAGCGCTGGTTGGTCTCTACAATATGTTCACCGGTGGTGCGCTGGTTAAGGGGGCCATCGCTGCGCTTGGCATCATGCCTTACATCAGTGCGTCGATTATCTTCCAGCTAATGACCGCAGTGGTTCCGGCACTCAGCCGTCTCCAACAGGAAGGTGATGTCGGTCGGCAAAAGCTGACCCAATATACGCGTTACGCCACGGTCGTTATCTGTATCGTGCAAGGCGCCCTGTTGATTCTGGCCTTGGAAAACCCCGGTCGTTTGTTCCCCGGTTATGATGTGAATCTCTACGGCCCCATTGTAATGGTGGGGAAGGTGGGCTTCTTGATCACCTCGGTCATCTATATGACCGCCGGCACCATGTTGCTGATGTGGCTTGGTGAACAGATCACCCAGCGCGGTATTGGTAACGGTGTGTCGTTGCTCATCACGATCGGTATCTTGTCCGACATCCCGGCCGCCGCCGCCGCGACTTACCAACTCTTCTTTGCCCCCATCGGTGTGGCTCGACTCGGTTTGCCCCAAGGCATTGTGATGGTGCTTCTGTTCCTCGTGGTCACCATGGGCATTATCATGGTGGTCCAGGGGCAGCGCAAAATCCCGGTCCAATATGCCAAGCGCGTCGTGGGTAACAAGGTCATGGGTGGCCAGAGTTCGTTCCTGCCCTTGAAGGTGAACTACTCGGGTGTCATGCCCGTGATCTTCGCCAGCGCGATCCTGCTCTTTCCTCAGCAAATCTTTGCCCAAATCGGTGCGGCGTTTAATATCAAGTTCCTCATCGAATTCTCCGAGCAACTGCTGCGCGGTCATTGGACTTACTATGCAATTTACGCCGGCCTGATCCTGTTCTTCAGCTACTTCTGGGTTTCGGTCATGTTCAAACCGATCCAGATTGCCGATGACCTGAAGAAATACGGCGGCTACATCCCTGGCGTGCGTCCCGGCGAACCCACGGCTCAGTTTTTGGACTTTATCATGACCCGGCTTACGCTTGCCGGTGCACTCTTCCTGACGGTTATCGCCGTCATGCCGGACTTCCTGCTTTTCGAACTCAACGTTCCGCAACGCATCGCCATCTTCTTCGGCGGCACCGGCATGTTGATCACCGTCGGCGTCATCCTCGACACGATGCGCCAAGTGGAGACCTTCCTGCTCCAGCGTCACTATGACGGCTTTTTGAAAAAGGGACGTGTTCGTGCCCGCAGCACCGCCCGTCAAGGTATGACCGGCGATGCGCTTAGTTCGGATGCCGTCATGAAAATCGTGGTCCCGATGACGATCATCTTCCTGATCGGTATCATTGCTTGGGCTATTCAGGCTTTTGCACTTTAGTTCTTTACTCCGGTCGTGATGACGTCCATCTTCGACCTTTTCTCAGGTTGCGGCGTCTCCGCCAAAACCAAGTTAGTATGCCTGGGATCGATGGGTGAAAGCCTTTCGCCTTGGGTTCGTTCTTTGAATCTTGAGCACGTCTCTCCCGCCGGATCGTCCCGGTCGGAGATTTCGCGCGGCCCTGCCAAAGGGGCTGACCAAACGCTGGCTTCGCTTCGCCGCTGGTTCTTCGCGCGCAAACCTGATGCGGGTTTTGTCCTCAGTGACTTCCCGGCTACGCTGCTCCAAGCAATCGTGTTTGATGAATGGCTCGACGCCCGGGCGGAAACGCTCACGGCGGTCGTCGTCGGCGAAAACGCCGACCCTGCAGTCATCAATCACTATCGCACGCTTGGCCTTCTGATTGAACGGCCTGAACTCTCCGCCGCATGAGCATGGTAAAAAACCAGCAGCAGATTGCCCGGATGCGTGAAGCGTGTGCCGTGGCTGCCACCGTTCTTCAGCAAGTGAAGGCACTGGTCAGACCCGGCGTTACGACCCAAGACTTGGATGAGGCAGGCCGCGATTTCATGGCGGCCCTCGGTGCGCGCAGCGCAGATTACGGATATCAAATCGGTTCCCGCCGCTATCCGGCCCACACCTGCATTTCCGTGAATGAGGAAGTTGTGCATGGGGTGCCGTCACTTCGGCGCGTTCTGCAGGACGGTGACATCGTTTCCCTTGATGTCACCGTGGCTTACAACGGCTTCATCGGCGACAATGCCCTGACGATCCCCGTCGGAGCGATCGATCCACGCTTGGAAAAGCTGGTTCGTGTCACCGAGGAATCTCTCGCCATCGGCATCAAGCAGGCGACGATCGGCAATCGGATTGGTGACATTTCGCACGCCATTCAATCCTATGTTGAATCGCACGGTTACAGTGTCGTGCGTGATCTGGTTGGCCACGGGGTGGGGGAGCAAATGCATGAACCCCCGGAAGTGCCCAACTTTGGGCGCCGCAACTCCGGACCGGTTATCAAACCCGGCATGACCCTTGCAATCGAACCCATGGTCAACATGGGCGGTTACCGGACGAAAACCCTCTCGGATGGCTGGACGGTCGTTACGGCTGATAACTCACCGTCCGCGCATTTCGAACACACCGTGCTCACGACAGAACAAGGCCCTGAGGTCCTCACAGTGCCTCCGCAGTAACACTTTTCTCTCTCAACTTTTACAAACCAACTCTTAACCTAAATCACCATGCCACGTCTCCTCGGTGTAGAAATCCCTGCGAACAAGAAAGTCGCATACTCCCTCCGTTACATCAACGGTATTGGGCCCGCGCGCGCTGACATCATTGTCAAGGAAGCCGGCCTCAATGCCGACATGCGCGCCAACGATCTTGATGAGGAGCAGCTCAACAAGATCATGCAGGTCATCAGCGAGCACAAGTGGCTCGTCGAGGGTGACCTTCGCCGCGATATCGCTGCCAACCTGAAGCGTCTTCAGGCCATCAATTGCTACCGTGGCATCCGTCACCGCCGCGGCCTCCCCGTGCGCGGCCAGCGCACGAGCACCAACGCCCGCACCCGCAAGGGCGCGCGCAAGACCATCGGTGTGACGAAAGCCGCCAAATAATCCATTCCCATCATGGCTGAAGAAAAGTCCGAACCCAAGACCGAGAAGGCTGCAACAGCAGCTCCGGCTACCAAGCCTGCCAAGGGCGCCAAGCCTGCCGCTGAAACCACTCAAGTTGCGACCGAGCAGAAGCCGGTTGAAACCATTGGTGGCGTGGCCAAGCAGCCCACCGCTGAAGACCTCCTGAAGGAAGAGCTGGGCGCGATCAAGATCCGCAAGGCCAAGGGCTCCAAGAATATCACCTCGGGCATCGCCAACGTGCTTGCCTCCTTCAATAACACGATCGTTTCCATTACCGATCAGAAGGGTGCTGTCATCTCGTGGTCCAGTGCCGGCAAGTGCAACTTCCGAGGTTCCCGGAAATCCACTGCTTACGCCGCCCAGGTTGTGGCCCAGGACGCCGCTCGCAACGCCATGGCGCATGGTTTGAAGGACATCGTCATCCGCATTTCCGGTCCGGGTATGGGCCGCGACAGCGCCATCCGCGGCCTGCAAGCCATCGGTTTGGAAATCACCTCGATCATCGACGTCACGCCGGTGCCGCACAACGGCTGCCGTCCGCGCAAACGTCGCCGCGTCTGATCCGACTTTAACACTAAAATATCCTCCCTCCATGGCTCGTTACACAGGACCAACCACCCGCCTCAGCCGTCGTTTCAACCAACACATCCTTGGTTCCGGCAAGGCCCTCGAGCGTCGCGCCTATCCGCCCGGCCAGCATGGCCCGCGCCTCCGTCGCAACAAGCAATCCGAATACGCGATCGGCCTCAACGAAAAGCAGAAGCTCCGTTACATCTACGGCCTGCTTGAGCGCCAGTTCCGTCGCCTTTTCGAAAAGGCTAAGCGTGAACGTGGCGTCACCGGCGAGCGCTTTCTTCAGTTGCTCGAAACTCGCCTGGACAGCGTCGTTTACCTTCTTGGTCTTGCCAAGTCGCGTGCCGCCGCCCGCCAGTTTGTCAACCACGGCCACATCCGCGTGAACGGCCACAAGGTCGACATCGCGAGCTACAGCGTGCAAGCCGGTGATGAAATCGAAGTCAAGGGCGCCCCGGCATCCCGCCAGATGGCCACCCGCAACCTCGAGGAAAACCGCATTCGCACCGTGCCCGGCTGGCTGAGCATGGACAACGAGGCCCTCAAGGCCAAAGTCAACCGCCTGCCCACCCGTGACGAAATGGAGCAGGGCATCAACGAACAGATCATCGTCGAGTTCTACTCGCGCTTCTGATTCGCCTGTTTTTCTCAACCATCACGCTCAACCCAAGAGTTAATCGCCATGCCCAAACGTCTCGGAAAGTTCGAATTACCGAACAAGCTCACCAAGGTCGAAGAAGGCTCTACGGAGACTTACGCCAAGTTTATCGCCGAACCCTTCGAGGCCGGTTACGGTCACACGATTGGCAATTCGCTGCGCCGTGTGCTCCTCAGTTCCATTGAGGGCGCCGCCATCTCCTCGATCAAAATCGAGGGCGTCAGCCACGAGTTTCAAAGCATTGACGGTGTCGTTGAGGACGTCACCGACATCGTGCTCAACCTCAAGAAAGTCCTGATCGTCTCGCACAAACGCGAGGCTCTCAACCTGCGCATCAGCGTCAACAAAAGCGGTCCCGTCACCGCCGCCGATATCCAGGCTGACGCCAACATCACCGTCATCAATCCGGATCAAGTCATCTGCACGCTCGACAGCAAGCGTGCCTTTGACGCGGAAATTGAGATTAAGACCGGTCGCGGTTACTATCCTGGTGAGCAGAATAAGAAAGAAGAGCAGGCTATCGGTGTTATTCCGATCGACTCGCTTTTCTCACCCGTGACGCTCGTCAAATACGCGGTCGAAAACACTCGCGTGGGTCAGATCACCGACTACGACAAGCTCATCCTCGAAGTCTGGACCGACGGCCGCATCACGCCGGACGACTCGCTCAAGCAAGCCGCCTCCATTCTCAAGCATCACCTCGACGTGTTCGACCGCGTTTCCGAGGAGGCCTACGAATTCGAAAACCAGCAGTCCGAGGTCAGCGAAGAGCAGAACAAGCTCCGCAAGCTCCTCAATATGTCGGTCAACGAAATCGAACTCTCCGTTCGCGCCGCCAACTGCCTGAACAACGCCAACATCACCACCGTCGGCGAGCTGGCCATGAAGTCGGAGCAGGAGATGCTCAAATACCGCAATTTCGGCAAGAAGTCGCTCAACGAAATCAAGGACAAGCTCGAGGCTCTCGGTCTCTCGCTGGGCATGAAGTTCGACGAACGCCTTCTCGACTCGAAGAAAGAACTCTAATTCTAACCGGCTCTCGCGCCGTCCGCGCCGCCCTACGCTGCGACCGGATTGCCGATCGGGAGCCCCTCAACCCACCTACCAATGCGTCACAAAAAACACCGCGCTACCCTTGGCGTTACTCGTGAACACCGTGAGGCGATGCTGTCCAATCTGGCGGCCTCGCTGATCACGCACGATCGCATCAAGACCACCGTGACCAAGGCCAAGGCCTTGCGTCCCTTCGTTGAAAAAGTCATCACCAAGGCCAAGCGTGCCGCGGCAAAGACCGATGCCAAGGATGCCCTGCATCTGCGCCGTTTGGCTCACGCCGATCTGCGTGATGAGGACGCCCTGACGCTTCTCTTCAACGAAAAGGTCAAGGAGTTCGCCAATCGCACCGGCGGCTACACCCGCATCTACAAGCTCGGGCCGCGCGCCAGCGATGCCACCGAGATGGCGCTCATCGAATTGGTTAAGGCTGACGATCAGGGCTACAAGAAGTCCAAGGGTCGCAAGCCGGCCAAGGCCAAGAAGGCGACCAAGCCGGCCAAGGACGAAGCCACACCGGCGGAACCGGCCGCCGAGGCCGCTCCAGCTGCTGAAGGCGAAGCCAAGGCCTGAGCCTCATCAGAGAAAACTCTCTTCCAACGCGTCGAAGCTTCCTTCGGCGCGTTTTTCTTTTCTAAGCTGTCATCATTCAAGCGTGACCGGAGCCATCGTCATTTACTGTTCAGTCACGGGCCTGCTGTTTCTGGGCCTTTGGCTTTACTATGACCGCCGGGATCACACGCGCTTTGAGCTGAAACGGCGGCGCACCACGTTTCATTGCATTCGATGTGATCGCATCTACGAGGTGGCCGGCGAGGTGGAGTTGTGCCGGTGCCCCCGATGTGACCATGAAAATGCGCGTTTAAAGTTCTAGTCGCCTTGATGCCGGTTTCTTTTTTCCTGTATCTTTTCCCTTTACCGCTCCCTTATCCCGTATGCCACAGACGATTGCCGTCCTCGATTTCGGTTCTCAATACACGCAGGTCATTGCGCGGCGCATCCGCGAATGCGAAGTCTACTCGAAGATCTATCATTACACCACTTCGGCCGAGGAGTTGAAGCGGGATGGCGTGATCGGCATCATCCTCTCCGGCGGCCCCAGCAGTGTCTTCGCCAAGAACGCACCGATTCCTGACGAGAAACTTTTCCAGCTCGGCGTGCCGGTGCTGGGCATCTGCTACGGCATTCAATTGATGGGCCGTCTGCTGGGCGGTGCCGTCGCCAAGAGCACCCATCGTGAATACGGCCACGGCACGCTCTCCATCACCAAGCCCGGTCGTTTGTTCGCCAAGCTTCCGCGCAAGCTGCGGGTGTGGAACTCGCACGGTGACAAGCTCACTGAAATGCCGCCCGGCTTCTCCGCGATTGGCACCACGGATAACTCGCCCTATGCGGTCATTGAGGACCGCAAACGCGATTTCTACGGCATTCAATTTCACCCCGAGGTGTTTCACACTGAGCGTGGGGTCGATGTCATTCGCAATTTTCTGCTCAATGTTTGCGGCGCCAAACAGGACTGGACCACGAAGGACTACATCAACCATTCCGTGGCGGAAATCCGCAAAATCGTCGGCAAATCCCGGGTTATTCTCGGTTTGTCAGGCGGAGTCGATTCATCGGTGGCGGCCGCACTCATCCACAAGGCCATCGGCAAGCAGCTCACCTGCGTCTTTGTCGACAACGGCCTGCTGCGCAAAGGTGAGCGTGAAGCCGTCGAAAAACTATACGGCGATCACTTCCACATTGATTTGCGCGTCGTTGATGCCTCGAAATTGTTCCTGCGCCGGCTCAAGGGCGTCGACGAACCCGAACAGAAGCGCAAGATCATCGGTCGCACCTTTGTTGCGGTCTTTGAGAAGTCGCTCAAATCGATCGGCCACGCCGATTTCCTCGCCCAAGGCACGCTTTATCCGGACGTGATCGAATCGGTGGCGATCGCCGGCAACCCGGCGGCGCTCATCAAGAGCCACCACAACGTCGGCGGTTTGCCCGAGCGCATGAAGCTCAAGCTGCTCGAGCCGCTGCGTGAGCTCTTCAAGGACGAGGTCCGGGCCGTTGGCGCGGCTCTGGGCCTGCCCAAGGAAGTCGTCTGGCGGCAGCCCTTCCCGGGCCCGGGTCTCGGCGTGCGCGTCCTCGGCGAAATCACCAAGGACAAACTCGAAGTCCTGCGCGAAGCCGACGCGATCCTCGTTGAAGAGATGAAGAAGACCGGCCTTTACTGGAAGGTCTGGCAGTCATTCTGCGTCTTTCTGCCGGTGAAGTCGGTCGGCGTCGTGGGCGACGAACGGAACTACTCCTGGGTGATTGCGGTCCGTGTGGTCGAAAGCATTGATGCCATGACCGCCGACTGGGCCCGTTTGCCCTATGATTTGTTGCAACACATCTCCAACCGCATCACCAACGAAGTGCGGGAGGTCAGCCGTGTAGTGCTTGATATCAGCTCCAAACCACCCGCCACCATCGAGTGGGAATAATCCCTATTGTAATCTGCCATGAAAAACACCGTTCTGCGCTCTCTTCTCCTTTGTTTCGTATCCTTGGCTGCTGCGGCCGGTTTGAGCGCGGCGGAGCCCGCCATCATCGCCAAGGCCCGTGCCTATCTCGGCAGCGAGTCGGCACTCAATTCCGTGAACTCCCTCCACTTTTACGGCACCTTGGACTTGGGGGCGGATGCACAAAACACGCAGCCAATCAGGGTTGAGATCCTCTTTGAACGTCCCTTCCGCCAGCGCAGTGTCATTACGTCAGAGCGTGGCATCGAGATCACCGTGCTGGACGGCTACGACGCCTGGCAGCGGGTCAATCCCGCCGGCGACAATACGCGGTGGAACCTCGCGGTGCTGCAAGCTCCGCAGATCAAAAATCTGCGGGCTAATGCTTGGGAAAACCTTTCGTTTTTCCGCGGTTTGGAGTCGGTCGGAGGCCGGATCGACGATTTGGGCTCGGTCACGGTCGATGGCCAAAGCTGCCGCAAGCTGGCCTTTGTGCATTCACCCGAAATCATCTTCTACCGCTATTTTAACGAACAGACCGGTCGCCTCGTTTTGACCGAGACTCTGCGTGGCGAGAGCATTCGCGAGAGTGGCACGATGGAGGTCGCCGGCATCAAGTTCCCCAAAGTCCTGACTACGGTTTCAACCCGTCCCGATGGCAGCACCCAGACGGTCGCCATCAATTTCGACAAGGTTGAGGTTAATCAGCCGGCGCCGGCCGGTTCGTTCGAGGTGCCATTGTTGATTTCGAATTGATGGCGGGAGTTGCTTTGCGCTTTTTTTTAGCGCTAGGTTTGTGCTGTGCGTCTGCTCCATACCAGCACCAAAACCTTTGATCGTGACCTTGCCGAGTTCTGCCGCGGGGCCGAAGTCCCGCGTGAGATCACGGAGGCAGTCGCCTCGATTCTGGCCGATGTCCGGCAGCGGGGTGATGCGGCGGTCGCGCATTACGCGGCGAAATTTGACGGGGCCAGGTTAAGCCCGCGGCGGTTTCGTGTGCCCGTGGCTGAATTGGCGGCCGCGGCCAAGCGTCTGCCTGCGGCAGATCGCCAGGCGATCAGGGCGGCTCACGCCAATATCGTCGCTTTCAATCGCGAAGGCCTGGCCAAGGCGTGGCAGGGCAAGAATCCCCAGGGCGCCACAGTGGGCGAAAAGTTTGATCCGATTCGTCGCGTGGGCCTTTACGTGCCCGGCGGTCAGGTGCCGCTCGTCTCCACCGTGCTCATGACGGCCACGCTGGCGAAGATCGCGGGGTGCCCGGAAATCGCCGTTTTCACGCCGTCGGACAAACGCGGCCGCATTGCCGATGGGCTGCTCGCGGCGCTCCATTTTCTCGGCATCAAGGAAGTTTACCGTATCGGCGGCGTTCAGGCCATTGGCGCCATGGCCTACGGCACCAAGACGATTCCGGCGGTGGACAAGGTATTCGGCCCGGGCAACGCCTACGTGTGCGAAGCAAAACGTCAGGTCTTCGGCACTGTCGGGGTTGATTCGCTGCCCGGCCCGAGTGAAGTCATGGTTATCGCCGACCAATCTGCGCGGGCGGATTTTGTGGCCGCCGATTTGCTTGCCCAAGCTGAGCACGGCTCCGGGCGTGAGAAAATTTACCTCGTTGCGACGGCGGAAAAAATCGTTCGCGCCGTGATGGCGGAGGTGGAAAAGCAGCTCACAACGCTGACACGGTCGGAAAAGACACAACGCGTTTTGGACGCGGGATTCCTTGCGATTGTCGTCAAAAGTGCGACTGAGGCGGCTGCGATTGCCAACTACGTCGCCCCCGAGCATCTCGAGTTGCTGGTGAGGCAATCGTCGGTGGACGTGCTCATCAAGCGCATCACTACTGCCGGAGCGATCATGATCGGCAATCATACTCCGACCGCTCTCGGCGACTTTACCGCCGGTCCGAGTCATGTGCTGCCCACCGGTCGCACGGGCCGCTTCTTCAGCGGCTTGCGCGTGGCGGACTTCATGCGCCGCACGAGTTTTGTGCGCTACGATTCCACGACCGTCAAAGCCGGCAACCGGGTGGTCGCGGCATTTGCTGCGATGGAACAGCTCGATGCGCACGGCCGTTCGGTTTCCATCCGCACCCAAGGCTGACCGTGAACTCCCCGGAAATTCAGTCATTGGCTTTGCCGCATGTGGCGAAGCTCCATGCCTACACTCCCGGTTTGCAGCCGACGGAGTCTGGCTGGACCAAACTCAACACCAATGAATGCCCTTATCCGCCGAGTCCGAAAGTGGCGGAGGCGATCCGACGTGAAGTAGGGGAGGCAGGCGCTTCGTTGCGGCTTTATCCCAATCCCAACAGCGGACCACTCCGCGCAGCGATTGCGTCGCACCATGGCCTGGCCCCGGAGAATGTCTGTGTCGGCAACGGCTCGGACGATATTCTCAATCTGCTCATGCGCTGCTTCTGCCGACCAGATCGCAGCGCCGGCTTCATGTTGCCGAGTTATTCGCTCTATCCCGTGCTCGTTGGAGTGCAGGACGGCGCGTCCGCCGTCATCCCGTTTGATCGGTCGATGCGTCTGCCGGTGGATGAAATGGTTGCGTCGGGCTCTCGCGTATTCTTTCTGACCTCGCCGAATGCACCGACCGGCGTGGCTTTCACCAACGCTGAGATTGAAACAATCCTTTCGCGTTTGGCCGGTGTGCTGGTGGTGGACGAAGCTTACGCGCCCTTTGCCCGGGAAAGCGCGGTCAGCCTGCTGGCCAGCCATCCTCGCCTCGTCGTGGTGCGCACGTTTTCCAAGGCCTATGCGTTGGCGGGCATTCGCGTGGGTTATGCCCTCGCCCATCCGGATGTCATCGGCTTGCTCGATCGTGTGCGTGACAGCTACAACGTCAGCCGCCTGTCCCAGGTGGCGGCGCTGGCGGCGCTTGGTGACACGACTTATTATCATGATGTGGTAAGCCGCGTCTGCGCTACGCGGGATCGTTACCTCAAAATCTTCGCCGAGGCCGGTTGGTTTACCTACCCCTCGCAGGCCAATTTCATTTTTACCGAGCCTCGCAATGCGAAAGGAGAGGCCGGCCCCGAGGTCGCCAAATCGGCTTATGATTTCCTCTGCGGCCGGAAAGTTTTGGTGCGTCACTTCCCGAGCCATGCCTTGACCGCGCCGTTTCTGCGTATCAGCGTCGGCACGGATGACGAGATGCTCGTCCTCTGGCATACTCTCCAATCATGGCAAAAGAACGCGTAGCGTCCCTCAGCCGCAAGACGGCTGAAACCGACATCACCCTCAAACTGGCGGTGGACGGCACGGGTGTTTCTAAAATCGACACCGGCGTGCCGTTCTTCGACCACATGCTCACGCTTTTTGCCAAGCACGGTTTGTTTGACTTGGAGGTAAAATGCGTCGGCGACGTGGCGGTGGATTATCACCACACGGTTGAGGATGTCGGTTTGGTGCTGGGCAACGCGTTCAAGCAGGCGCTCGGCGACAAGCTGGGCATCCGCCGTTATGGTTTCTTTTTCCTGCCGATGGACGAGTCACTCGCGCGCGTGGTCGTGGACCTCAGCGGTCGCGCCTGTCTGATTTACGACGCCGTGCCGCCGACGATGTTTGTGCGCGATTTCAATCTCGTCCTGGTCAAGGAATTCGCCCGGGCGTTCAGCAACGCGCTGGCTTGCAACCTGCACGTGAAGCTCGAATACGGCGAAGAACCGCATCACGTCGCGGAGGCAATTTTCAAAGGCCTGGCCCGTGCGCTCGATGAGGCGACCCGCATCGACGAACGCGCGGCCGGTTCACTGCCGAGCACCAAGGGCTCGCTTTGATTCATGAGCGAGTCTTCGAAGATCGCCGTAATCGATTACGGTATGGGCAACCTGCGCAGTGTCGCCAAGGCCGTCGAAACCGCCGGCGGTGACGTGCGGATAGTCACGCACTCGGAAGAAATCGCCGGTGCGGACGGACTCGTGCTGCCGGGAGTGGGGGCGCTGGCTGACTGCGTTTCTGCTTTGCGCGCCAGCGGAATGGATCGGGCGGTGCGTGATTGGATTGCCGCGGACCGACCTTTTCTCGGGGTCTGCCTTGGTTTGCAGGCCTTGTTTGAGTTTTCCGAAGAAGCCGACACCGAGGGCTTGGGTATTTTCCCCGGCAAGGTCGTGCGCTTCCGTTTGCCGTCGGAATTCAAGGTCCCGCACATGGGCTGGAACACCGTGCGCTTCACCCAGCCTGACTCACCCTTGATCGCGGGACTCGCGACCGAAGGTGAGGCATTTTACTTCGTGCACAGTTATCACTGCGTCCCGGCAGATCGGGCCCTCACGCTCGCGGAGTGCGACTACGGGATCAAATTCACGGCGGCCATCGCCCGCGGACGGTGCTTCGCGACGCAGTTTCATCCGGAAAAGAGCCAAGCCAAGGGGATCGCCCTTTACCGCAATTTCGTGACGCTCGCAGCCCGCGGCTGAGGCCCGGCCGTTCACTTTTCCTAACCAGTGTCGGGCGCAGGACTAATTATGCGCCAAAGTGGCATTTATTGAGCTTCTTTGCTTTGCATGAGCGCCCGAAAGGGCTTGGTTTAACTACCTATGGCAAAGACGGCATCCCTCCAAATCGACGACAAAGCCTACAACCTGCCCGTGATTCAGGGCACAGAGGGTGAAATGGCGGTCGATACCCGTCGTCTGCGTGCGGAGTCCGGTTACATTTGTTTTGACCAAGGTTACGGCAACACCGGGTCCTGCGATAGCCAGATCACCTACCTTGATGGCGACAACGGCATCCTGCGCCACCGCGGCTATCCCATCGAGCAACTTGCCGAGCACAGCGATTTTGTCGAGACCGCCTACCTGGTCATCTACGGCGAATTGCCCACGGAGAAACAACGCCGTGATTTCGGCACCCTGTTGCGCAAGAATGCCGCGATTGAAACCCAGATGCAGCGCATCTTTGAAGGCTTCCCGGACGACGCTCCGCCGATGGCGATGCTCTCGTCGATCGTCGCTTCTTTGGCGGCGCATTATCCGGAGCTCGCGACCAACAGTTTTGAAAAGGATCTGCAGAACTTCGATCTCGCGGCCGCCATGGCCATCTCGAAGCTCCGCACGATCGGGGCGATGATTTATCGCTACCAAAACGGCATGCCGTATGTGCACCCGAAGGATATTCCGTTCTGCGAAAACTTCCTGCACATGATGTTTTCGGAGCCTTACAAGGACTACGTGGCCGAACCCGAAGTCGCCAAGGCGCTCAACCTTCTTCTGCTCCTCCATGCCGATCACGAACAGAACTGCAGCACCTCGACCGTGCGCATGGTCGGTTCGAGCGCCGCGAATCTTTTCACGTCGCTTTCCGCCGGCATTTCCGCGCTTTCCGGTCCGCTCCATGGCGGTGCCAACACCGCGGTTATGAATATGCTGCAGATGATTCATGACGAAGGCGACGACGGCACCCGTTTCATTGAAGCCGCCAAATCCGGCAACAAAAGCACGCGCCTCATGGGCTTCGGCCACGCGGTTTATCGCAATTTCGATCCGCGCGCCAAGATCATTGGCGAGGCTTGCGAAAAGGTTCTCGCCAAGCTCGGCATCGAAGATCCGCTGCTTGCGATCGCCCGCAATCTCGAGCAAGCCGCGCTTAAAGACGACTACTTCCTCTCGCGCAAGCTCTACCCGAACGTCGATTTCTACTCCGGCATCATCATGCGTGCCCTTGGGATTCCTGTGAACATGTTCACGGTCATCTTCGCCATCGGTCGTGCGCCGGGTTGGATCGCCAACTGGCGTGAAGTCGCCTCCCAGCCCAAGGGGCGCATCTACCGTCCGCGGCAGATCTACACCGGCCCCGTCACGCGCGACTACGTGCCGATGGATAAGCGCGGTTGACGCGACCGGAGCACTAAACGTTTGCCGGGCGGGATCGCTGATCCCGCCTTTTTATTGCCCGGTTGATTTGCCCTTGGCCGGCTGCTGTTGCAGCAGTTCGTCCAGGGTCAGGCCGGTGGCGCTTTGCAGCCCCTTGAGAAAACGCCAAAGCGCGAACATCATCATCGCCATGCTTGGCACCACGATCACCGGCCAGTTCCACAAATGCATTTTGCCAAGCTCGGCGTTGAACGCCTCGGTGCCCGTGGGGCTCTTCAACAGGTAGCGAGCCAGCCCGTAATTCAGCACGGCGCTGACGAAAAACGACAAGGCCAGCAGTTTGCTGGAACTGCGCATCAGGTTGGCAAAGTCGGCGCGCGTGCCGCGTTCGTCCAGCCGGGCTTCGATGCGCGGCACGTCCATGATCTGCGGGTTGTAGAGAATCTCCTGCACCAACGGCAGTTTGGCGCGCATCGAAAACAGCACGGCCAGGCCGATGATCGATGGGATCGCCGCTTCTTTCACCGCAAACCAGAAACCATCCAAATGCATCAACCCCAAGCCGCCGGAAATCAACACGCTCGCGAAACCAATGGCGGAGATGAAATTCACCCGCCGCCGGCGAATAAAGTCCTGCACTCCGTAGCTCACGGGAAACAGAAGCGCCACGATGAGGCCGAGGTTGGGACCGAGAGCGTTTTCGCCGCTGAACTTGGTCAGAATCAACGTGGGCAGGGCGACGTTGCAAATCAGGTTGACGAGCAGGTTTTCGCGTTTGGGCGATGGGGCAGACATGGCTGGCTCAAGAAACTCAGGGATGGCAGAAACAGACAAGCCCCGGTTTTTCCTGATTCCCTGCCATCCACATTTTGGTTTGTATCGTCACCCCATGATTCTTCTTGGTCTAAACATCGATCACTGTGCCACGGTCCGGCAGGCACGTTATCGTGCGGCTGGCGCGGCGGTCGGCGGAGTGATTGAACCCGATCCGGTGGCCTTGGCGCTTGAAGCCGAGCGCGCCGGAGCCGACGGCATCACCGCGCACCTGCGCGAGGATCGCCGCCACGTGCAGGATCGCGACATCCATCGCCTGCGCGAATCCATTGCCACGCGTTTGAATCTGGAAATGGCCTGCACGCCGGAAATGACCGAGCTGGCCTTGGCGATCAAACCGGACTCTGTCTGTCTGGTGCCGGAGAGTCGCGAGGAAATCACCACGGAAGGCGGGCTCGATGTCGTGCGCAATCGCGACCGCGTTCAGGCCTGTGTCGATGCGATGAATGCCGCGGGGATCAAAACCAGTTTGTTCATCGATCCCGACGAGCCGCAGATCGAACTTTCGGCCAAACTCGGCGCGCCGTGGATCGAATTGCACACCGGAGCTTACGCGAATGCGTATCACGGTTCGCAGCGTGCGGCGGAATTGCAACGCCTGCGGGTGGGGTGTGTGCAGGGACACCAGCTTGGCCTGGTGGTGAATGCCGGACATGGCATCAACTACGTCAATATTGCCGAAGTGCGCAGCCTGCCGCACCTGCACGAACTCAATATCGGCCACAGCATCATCAGTCGCGCGCTGTTCACTGGCATCGCCGAGGCCGTCCGTGAAATGAAGCGGCGGATGAACGCATGAGTGCGATGAGCTTCAGTTTGCCGCCCGACGGCGTTCTGCTTGGGTTGGGTTGTGATCTCGTGGAAGTCGAGCGGATCCGTGGTGTGCTTGAACGCCACGGCGAGCGCTTTCTTCAGCGCACGTTCACTCCCGAGGAACAGGCTTATTGCGGCGGATTGAAATTTCCGCACAAGCACTACGCCGCGCGCTGGGCGGCGAAGGAGGCCGTGTCCAAGGCGTTCACCACCGGTATCGGCGGACATCTCGATTGGACTTCCATTTCCGTCTATCACGGTGAGCGCAACGAGCCGCTTGTCCGGCTGGATGACAAAGCCGCAAGCTTGTTGCGCGAACTGGGTGGAACCGGCGTGATGATCTCGCTTTCCCATACGGAAACTCACGCGATGGCCGTCGCCGCCTTGGTGCGGTCCTGATTGCACCCATGGACGAAACCGAACCCAAATCACCGCCGCTTTCAAAAACCCCTTCGTGGATCATGCTCGGGTTTTTGCTGGGGGCGGGGTTTGTCTGGCTGCTGCCCCGGCCGGGACCGGAGATCATCGAGGTGCCGGTCAAGGACGACACTCCGCCGCCGCTGGTGGCCGTGCGCACCAAGCCCGACTTCAGCGAATTGGAAGCGGTTTTCAACGAGTGGCAGCAATACGCGGTGTGGGACAATAACCGGACCGAAGTGGCGTTGTGGGACATCGAGGCCGGTCAATACGCACGCTTTTATGAAGTGCTGCGCGAGGGTGATGCCTATTATTATCGCTCCATTCCCGCGCTGACCCGCCCGGTGCTCACGCACGGCGTGGATACTTCCGCACCGTTGCTGTTTACCGAACCGGATGAGCGCCGTCGCGAGTGGCTGCGCCAACGCGATGAGGAGACTTGGAAGGCCATTCAAAATTCAATCAAGCGCACGCCTCCCCCGGGCAAACCCTCGTCTTCGGAGAACTAGCATGAATCATCCTTGGGCGCATCCGGTTCTCTCCGGCGCTGAGACCAAGGCGCTGGAACAACGATTGTTCGGCGGGGATGAGTCCTTGGAATGGCAGGCGATGCAACGCGCCGGTCAGGCGGTCGCCAAATCGATTCTCGGTGATTTTCGGGAGATCGGCGGGTATCCTCCCACGGGGCGCGTGCTGGTGCTGGTTGGCAAAGGCCACAACGGTGGTGATGCTTTGATCGCAGCTGATGCGATTCTAAGTCGGTATCCTGCGGCGGCGGCCGATGTGCTTTTTGTTTACGGTTCGTCTTCCTTGCGTCCGTTGGCGCAGCGGGCGTGGCGCGATCTCATGCAGCGTCATGCGAACCGGGTGCAACCAAGGTCCTTGGAGGCACTGGACAAGAGCTACGTCCTGTCACTTGACGGCGTGTTCGGCTTTCAATTCAGACCGCCGCTTGATGCCACCGCGACCAAGGCGCTGGCTGCCGCCAACGCCTTGTCGGTGCGAATGCGGGTGGCGGTGGATTTGCCCAGCGGGCTCGATTCTCCCGGTGCATTTCGGGCCGACTTTACTTATGGCACCGGCGTGTTGAAGCGCGAGGCGCTTGAGTGCGCGAATGCGGGGCGTCTGCGTTATTTGGATCTCGGTTTCTTTCAGGCCGGCATGCCTGATGCGGATGATTTTGTGATCACCGCGGCTGCGCTGGCATCGCGGCAGGCTTGGCGCGATCCCCGCACTGAAAAGCGGAAACAGGGGCATCTCTTTGTGCTCGCGGGTTCGCGCCGCTATCCGGGCGCGGCCCTGATGGCCGTAACCGCTGCGCTGCGCAGTGGGGCGGGCCTGGTGAGTGCGTTCGTGCCGGAGTCATTGGTCCCGGCATTTGCGGCCCAAGTGCCGGAAGCCATTTGGGTGGGTTGGCCCGAAACCCCGGACGGAGGACTTGCCCTCGAAGGTATTCATTTGTGGCGCGAACGACTGAATCAGGCTGCGGCGTTGGTTGTCGGACCCGGTATTGGCCGCGAATCCGAAACCCTGATTCTCGTGTCGGAAATGCTGAAAGCCGCGGCCGTCCCGGTGGTGGTTGATGCGGATGCGCTGCAACCGGAAGTGCTGGCAAGCGCGCAGGCTCAGTTGGTGCTTACGCCTCATGCCGGCGAATTCAAACGGATCGCCGGGGAAAGATCGCTCCGTGATTTTGCATCGGCAACCGGTGCGGTGGTTGCCCTCAAGGGGCCGGTCACCCGCGTTTGTGCGGGCGGTCCGGTTTTTCACAGTCTGTCCGGCGGTCCGGTGCTCGCGCGTGGCGGCAGTGGCGATTTGCTGGCCGGCATCATTGGGGCGCAAATCGCGCATCGTCCTACGGAGCTTTTGGCGGCGGTCTGTTGTGGAGTGGCGTGGCATGGCCGGGCTGCAGATGAATTGGCACGCACCCACGGGGCTGAGGCGGTTCGGACCACGCAGTTGCTCGACTTTCTCCCCGCTGCACTGAAACTGGAGCCATGAACGGCGAACTGACGGCCCGGCAAGCGCTTCTCATCTTGAATGCGCTGCCCAACATCGGGCCGATCACGTTGAACCGCTTGCTCGAAGAGTTGGGTGGCGACCCCTGTGCCGTGCTCCAGTCCCCGGTGAGACGACTCGAATCAGTCAAGGGCGTGGGCCCGGCGATCAGCGGCACAGTGGTGAACTGGCGCGATCATTTTGATCTCAAACGCGAGGAGGATCGCATGGCCAAGGCGGGCGCGGATTTTGTCATTCAGGATGACGCCGGGTATCCGCGCATGTTGAAAGAAATTCACGACCCGCCGATCGGTTTCTACCGCAAGGGGAAGTATGGATTTGACCACCCTTGCATCGCGATTGTCGGCAGCCGGCGCACGACGCTTTACGGTCAATCTGTCGCCAAACGCTTTGCCGCCGAACTTGCGCGTTTGGGCTTTTGCATCGTGAGCGGGTTGGCCCGCGGCATTGATACGGCGGCCCATGAGGGTGCGCTGTCGGTCAACGGGCGGACGGCGGCGGTGTTGGGTTCTGGCATCGATATCATTTATCCGCCCGAAAATCTCCAACTCTATCGCCAGATCGAAGCGAGTGGGGCGATCATCTCTGAGTTTCCATTTGGTCGACGCGCCGACCGACAGAGCTTTCCCATGCGCAACCGCGTGGTGGCGGGGATTTGCGACGCCGTGATTGTGGTCGAAAGCGATGTCAACGGCGGCTCAATGATCACGGCGCGTTTTGCCGGCGAACAAGGGCGGCTGGTTTATGCGGTGCCGGGCCGGATTGACCAAGCGAGCAGTGCAGGGTGCCACCAGTTGATTCGCGACGGGGCGACGTTGCTCACCAGCGTGGACGATATCTTGGCGGAATTGAACTATCTGGATGGGCTCAGGCCTTCGCCGATCCCGCTCCGGGAAAAGGCAGGTGATGACGCGACAGCCGCCGCGGAGCTGTCTGAAGCAGAAACGAGTATCATGGCGTTCTTCTCGGGTGGCGAACTGCTTTCGGCCGACCTGCTGGCGGAAAAGAGCGGGCAGCCGGTCCATGAAGTGGCCGTGCTGTTGATGCAGTTGGAACTCAAACGCCTCATCGCCAAACGAACCGACGGCAAGTTTGAGGCTCGCGCTTGAGCGGTGAAAAGCCATCGCTGTTGCCGTGAACCCCTCGATTGATCTTTCGAATCTTTTTCTCAAACGGCAGGCCGAATCCCGATCGCTCTCGGCGGAAAATTTCCGGGGTGACAAAGGCGCGGGAGGCATGGCGACGAAGGAAACGTCGCTCACACCCGGTGCGTGGGAGCAGGCCGTGCATTTGGGCCGCGGTTGGAAAATCTCGCCGTGTCTGCCGTTGAAATCCGGCGAAACCGTCACGCTCATGGATCACGATGGTCCCGGTATCATCCGGCACATTTGGATCACGTTTGATCAGCGCATCCGGCGGCAGGTCATTCTGCGGATTTATTGGGACGGATCAGAGCACCCCTCGGTTGAGTGCCCGATTGGTGATTTCTTCTGCCAATCATGGAATCGTGACCAGAATATCAATGCATTGCCCATCAACGTGAATCCCAAGGGCGGAATGAACTGTTTCTTCGCGATGCCGTTCAAGCGACACGCACGCATCACCGTGGAAAACGATTCGCCGACTGATATCGCGCACTTCTTTTACACCATCAATTACACCCTCGAGCCGGTGTCGCACGATTCGCTGTATTTTCACGCGCAGTTCCGCCGCACGAATCCCGTGCCCTACAAGGATGTTTATACCATTCTGGACGGCGTGCAGGGGCACGGCCATTACGTCGGCACCTTCATGAGCTGGCAGCAGAATTGCTCGGGCTGGTGGGGCGAGGGCGAAGTGAAAATGTATCTCGATGGCGATCAGGAGTGGCCGACCATCTGCGGAACGGGCACGGAGGATTATTTTGGCGGCGCCTGGTGCTACGATGAGAACGATTTTTCCTCACCGTATTTTGGGTTTCAGCACGTGGTCGGAAAATCCGGCCAAACCGGGGCGCGGATGACGATGTATCGTTTTCACACGCAGGATCCGGTTTTCTTCAAAAAAGACCTGCGCGTCACGATCCAAGCCTTGGGGTGGCGTCATTTGGGCTGGAAGGAAATGGGCTTGGAACATCCGCGCTATCACGCGTTGCAGGATGACCTGGCCTCAGTCGCCTACTGGTATCAAACGCTCCCGCATGCGAAGTTTCCGCCGCTGCCTGATCGCGACGCGCGCGAGATCATCTGACCTTCCTCCGCTGAGGAACGTTCATTGACCGGCCCGAGCCAGTTCTCACGACTTGGCCGGCCCGATCGCGCGCTTCACTTCACCTTCCCAGGTGCCGGCGATGGTGGCGCCATATTCCTCAAAGCCACCGGTGGCGTGCGGTCCGGTCAGCCTTGGACGCGGATTGCCGATGCGGCCGGTGGTGTAGAATTCCTCGCTGGTCTGGTCCTCGCATAAAAAGTGATAGGCGAGTCCGGCGCGTTCGGTGTCGGTCAGATTGTCACCGGTGGCGTGCGGTGTGCCGTAACAAAAGAAGAGCACGCCGCCAGCCTTGAGCTCGACATTGATGGCCTTGGATTCGTCGGGGAAACAACGGATGTGGTGATCGCTGTTTCCATCGCGCTGATGGGGCAGCAGCGTTTCCCAGGAATCAGGCACGATGCGCATGGTGCCGTTTTCAATCGTGGCATCATGGATGGCGATCCACATGGCGGTGCCGCGAATGGGTTTGGGAATTTTGAAATAGGCATTGTCCTGATGCCAGGCGGTGCCCATGCCGGTTTTGCCGGGTTTGAGAAAAATCTGATCGAGATGCAGCGTGATGGTGGGACCGATCAGGCGGGTGACCGTGTCCACGACTTTGGGGGCGAAGGGCAGGGCGCGGATCAACGTGCTGTAGAAATTGGCCGGGCAAAGCTGGAGGTTTTGCTTGGTCTGCGAAGTGGTTTTGCCGTCGCCGTCGGTGGCGACATTGCGCAGGAACCCATTGCGCTTGAGGCGTGCGATGTCGGCCTGCAAGGCGGCGGTTTCCTCCGCGTTGAAAAAACCGGGCACCGCCAGGTAGCCGCGGCGACGAAATTGTTCGATCTGGGAAGGGGTAAGTTTCATGGGCGGAGCCAATTTAACAGAAGTGGACGGAACTTGCGTTCAATCCCGCACAGTGGTAAATCGTGCACATCAATGGAGGGTATCCGTCATTTTGGTCGCGGGAGTGCGCGCACGCTGGGCACGCATCGGGATTATGGGCTTGAGATCATCTATCTCGAAAAGGGTGCGCTAAACTGGCACGTGCAAGGTCGCGTTGAGCGGGTGAAGGCCGGCTCGCTTTTCTTTTCATTACCGTGGGAAGAGCACGGCAGCGTGGATGAGTTCGAACCCGGTCATTACTGGCACTGGGTGCAGTTCGGGCTATCGGGTCGAACGGATCGGCCCAGAAGCCGATTCGGTTTTCATCCGGCTTTCGGCATTCCCACTTCGGAGGCAAGGCAGCTGAGTGAGATGCTGGTGAAATGCGACCGCCACGCGCATCCCGCCACGACCCGCGCGGCGTGGCTCATTCCGACGTTGGTCGAGGAACTGACTCATCCCGGTCGTTATGGTAACGACTACCTCGCTGCGTTGGGCCGCCTGGCGATCTTGGAGCTGGGACGTTGCATCGAAAGCGGCGCGGATAATCGCGGGGCGGACGAAGAATCATTGCGCCGGGTCGAATCGTTTGCCGGTCAGCTGCGGCAAACGTGCGATCAGGCTTGGACGCTCGAAGCAATGGCGGAGCACTGCGATTTGGGACGTTCACGATTTACCACTCTCTGTCGCCGGCTGACCGGGGACAGTCCGCTCGTGTTGGTGAACCGACTGCGGATTGATCGCGCCAAGGCTCTGCTGCGCGAGACAGGTGATTCGATCACCGACATCGCTTTCGCATGCGGATTCAGTTCGAGCCAGTATTTTGCCCGGGTATTTCGCGGCTTTACCGGCATGGACGCCCGAAGCTACCGGCTGAAACATGCGAGAATCAGCCCGGGGGCCAGTTGAGCTGGCGGCCGCCGAGCAGGTGGACGTGAAGGTGAGGAACGGATTCTCCGCCGTGGGGACCGTTGTTGATCACGATGCGATAACCGGCGGCGAGATTGAGTTGGCCGGCCAAGTTGGCGGCGGTGAGCAGCAGGTGGCCGAGCAAGGTTTGGTCGGTGAGCGACGCCTCGTTAATCCGGGGTATGGCTTTCTTGGGTATAACCAGAATATGAACGGGCGCCTGCGGTTGGATGTCGTGAATGGCGATGCAGTGCTCGTCCTCGTGGGCGATCTTGGCGGGGATTTCGCGGGCGATGATTTTTTCGAAGAGTGTCATGGAGATGGCTTAAAATGTGGGAATCAGGAAGTCAGGGAATGCCGTCAGCATGAATAGGGGTCGTGTTTCTTCCGGCTTTCCTGATTTCCACATGACACTCAGAGAAACAGCAATTGCAGATTGGCGGTGGGGGCGGTGCGGGCGGCGGCGAGATCGCGGATGAAGTTCAGCAGTTCGTCGTAGTCGCGCAGGCGGCGGCCGACGGCGCGCTTGGGCGGCGGGATGAGTGCCGGGCGCAGATTGGTGACGAGCAGGGTTGCATCGCGATGTTTCGCGAGCTGCTTGAGCCCGGTCATGATTTCATCGCGCGCGAAGAGCGGGGTCGCGGAGGTCAAGGTGCGCGTGGCATCCCAGTGAAAGAAACCATGCGACGGCAGGTGGGAGAAGGACTGCGCGAGCAGGCGCGCGGCGGCGGCGTTGAACGCAGCGTCGTATTTGGCCGCGTAGTCGGGGTGCGCCGACATTTGCGCCTCAAGTTCCGTCAAGCTGAACGCAATGGCCGACTTGATCTGTTCGGCCAGATAAAGGTCCTGTCCGGTGACGTGCGCAAAGAGCGCGTTGATGAAGTGCAACCGCCGCAGATCGGCGTGATCGGCGGTCATTTCTTCGGCTTGGGCAGGCTGCTGATTTCCTGCATGAATTCGGAGACGTCGCGAAACTCCTTATACACGCTGGCGAAGCGCACGTAGGCGACCTGATCGATGGTGCGCAGACGTTGCATCACATTTTCGCCGATCGCGCTGGAGGGAATCTCGCTTTCAAACTGGGCTTCGAGCACATCGACCACATCGTCGACCAGCATGCTCATTTGCTCGATATCCACCGGGCGCTTGTGGCAGGCGGCCCGCACGGCATGGATCAGTTTTTCACGGTCGAACTCTTCACGCCGGCCGTCCCGTTTGATGACGACCAGTCCGTCCCGCACGAGTGATTCGGTGGTGCTGAAACGGTTGCCGCATTCGAGGCATTCGCGCCGGCGCCGGATGGAATTGCCCTCGCGGCTGATGCGCGAGTCGATGACCTTGTCTTCAATGGAAGTGCACTTGGGGCAGCGCATAAGCGGGATCAGTTGAGGGCCAGAAAGTTTTGCAGAATCGTCATGCCGTGTTGAGTGGCGATGGATTCCGGGTGGAACTGCACGCCCCAGATCGGCAGGGTTTTGTGGCGCAGGCCCATGACTTCGCCTTCGGCCGTCTCGGCGGTGATGGCTAGGCAGTCCGGCATGGTGGCGCGATCGACCAGCAGCGAGTGGTAACGCGTGGCGGCGAAATCCTGCGGCAGCCCCTTGAACAGATCGGTGTTTTGGTGGCGAATGGGCGAGGTCTTGCCGTGCATCAGGCGTTGGGCGCGCACAATGTTGCCGCCGAAATACTGGCCGATGGATTGCATGCCGAGGCAGACGCCGAAGATGGGCTTTTTGCCGGCAAACGCCCCGATGATGTCGAGGGAGACGCCGGCCTCGCTCGGCGAACACGGGCCGGGCGAAACGAGCACGCGGTCAGGATTGAGGGCCAGCGCCTGATCGGGGGTTATCTCGTTGTTGCGGAAAACGCGCTGCGTCACGCCCAACTGACCGAAGTATTGGACGAGGTTGAAGGTAAAGGAGTCGAAATTGTCGATGACGAGCAGCACAAAGGAACCATCTACCGACGGGTTGACACAGGGGTCAAGCGTGCGGGTAGTGTGTGGCACCTGCCTGATGGCCAATCATTTTCAATTACTTAAGACCGATGCGACGACCGGCGCCCGCCGCGGCCGCCTGCAAACGCGGCACGGGATTGTGCAGACACCGATTTTCATGCCGGTCGGCACCCAAGGCACGGTCAAGTCCCTGACGCCGGCGCACCTGCGCGAAATCGGGGCACAAATCATCCTCGGCAACACCTATCACCTCAACCTGCGGCCGACCTCGGAGTTGGTCCGGGATCTCGGTGGCTTGCATAAATTCATGGGGTGGGACGGCCCGATCCTGACTGACAGCGGCGGGTTTCAAGTCTTCTCCCTGGCCAAGCTGCGCAAGATGCGGGATGACGGCGTGGAGTTTCAATCTCACCTCGATGGGGCGAAACTGTTTCTTGGTCCGAAGGAAGTGATGTCGATTCAGACAAACCTTGGCAGCGATATCGCGATGGTGATCGATGAATGTCCGCCCTGGCCATGTGAACGCGACGCTTGCGCCGAGGCCGTCGCCCGCAGTTATCGCTGGGCGAAACAGTGTCGCGAGATTGCGGCGGACAGTGGGTTTCTCGCCAACGGCCAGCACCTTTTTGCGATAGTGCAGGGGTCGACCTTTGACGATCTGCGTCGTGAAGCCGCCGAATCGCTCGCGGCGTTGGATTTTCCCGGCTATGCGGTCGGCGGGGTGAGCGTTGGCGAACCCGAGCCGGAGATGCTCAAACAGGTCGGCGCGACCACGCCATTCATGCCGGTGGACAAACCGCGATACACGATGGGCCTCGGCACCCCACCGCAGCTTTTGAAGATGATCGCGCTGGGGGTGGACATGTTTGACTGCGTGCTGCCGTCGCGCGTGGCGCGCAACGGCCTAGTCTTCACGCCCGACGGACCGCTCAACTTGCGCAACGAAAAGTTCCGCGCGGATTCGCGTCCGATCAGCGAGGAAGTCGTCAATTACACGACACAGTTTTCGCGTGCTTACCTGCGGCACCTGACAATTGCGGGAGAGATTTTGAGCTGCACGCTGCTGACACTGCACAATCTGCATTTTTACCTCGATCTGATGGCGCAGGCCCGGGCGCACATCGAGGCGGGCGATTATGGCGCCTGGCACCGCGGTTGGATTGAGCGCTATGAGACCGGCGCAGCGGCGCGCACGGCTTGATTCGATGAAACCGCTGTCAGCGAAAATCGAAGTTCGCGCCGGACGCCCGCGACTCATGTTGAATGGCGTGGAGTCGGCGCCGTTGCTTTACGGTCTCACGGATGCCCCCGGCTCGCGTTGGAGTTGGGAAGAGATTCCCACGCGCAACATTGCGTTGTTTGCGTCCAACGGCGTTCGTTTGTTTCAAGCCGACCTGTGGTTCGAGCAGATGATCGGCGAGGACGACCAGCTGAACATTGCCCTCGCACGCCGGCAGGTTGCCGGGGTGCTCGCCGCGTGTCCGGATGCCGCGGTCATGCTGCGCGTGCATGTCAACGCGCCGCAGTGGTGGTTGGATCGCCATCCTGGTGAGACGGTTGGCTACAGCGGAGTGGAACCCGAACCGGAGCATCCTTGGAGTTTGCAGCGTCCGTTGGCGCAGGATGCCGGCCGGCCGCGGCGGGCGAGCTTTTGCTCCCGGCCGTGGCTGGATTGGGCGAGTGCGCATTTGCGGGATTTCTGCGCGCGTCTGGCGGAAACGCCAGAAGGCGGGGCGGTGTTTGGCATCCAAGTGGCCAACGGGGTTTACGGTGAATGGCACCAGTTTGGGTTTCTAGCACACGATCCGGATACGGGTGAACCGTCCACGGAAGCGTTTCGCGCGTGGTTGCGGCAACGCTATCGCGATGAGGCGGCGCTCGCGACCGCGTGGCGGCAACCCGATCTGACTTGGAACGACATTGCCGTGCCGGATACCGCGGCACGCGAGATTGCCGACGCAGGCCCGCTGCGCGATCCGCGCCAAGGGCGGGCGGTGATTGATTATTTTCAGTTTCAACACGAGAAGCTCGCCGAGGTCGTGCTGCACCTTTCCGCCACGGTCAAAGCGGCGTGGCCGCGTCCGGTCATCACCGCCGCATTCTTCGGCTATTTTCATAATCTGTTCGGTCGGCATGCAGCGGGCGGACATCTCTCCCTGGATCGGGTGCTCGCATCGCCGGTCCTGGATTGTTTGTGCGCCCCGCAATCCTACGAACCCGCCGCCCGGGACATGGGCGGCACTGGTCACTCGCGGGGGTTGATCGATCCGGTGCGACGTGCGGGCAAACTCTGGCTGGATGAAATGGACCAGCCCACAACCGTGAGCGGTTGTCCTTGGGATCCGACTTTCAAAAGTGACCTCAACGCGGACGTGGCCGTCCACCTGCGCAACATGCTGCAAGGCATCACTCGCGGGGCCGGAGCCTGGTGGTATGATTTCGGCCCCACCGCAGGCACGCCGGAGGCGGTGCGCTACGGACCGATCGGTTGGTGGGATCACCCGCGACTACAAGCAGATGTCGCCGCGATCATGCGGTTGGTTAAGGCTCGCTTGGCGGACACCTACACGCGGCGGGCTGATGTCCTTGTCGTGCAGGATCCCTGGTCTTTCGTGCATACGGTCGGCAAACGGCTCCTCCCGGAGGGCGTGAAGCTCGGCGTTATGCCGACGACGCAGGGCGACCTTGTGACCCCTTTGGGCGTGGATGGCTTGATCGCAGGATTGAATCAATCCGGCATGGTGCATGACGAAGCACTGCCTCACGAACTGGCCACGATGGACCTGACGCCCTACAAACTCGTGATTTATGCGACCGCGGCTGTGCTTGATGCCACTCAGCGCGCGATCCTGCGTCAACGCGTCGCGACGGAAGGACGGCATGTGGTCTTAACCGGATTCGCAGGGTGGGGCGATGGCGAGGCCGCCGGGCCCGAATTGGCTGCGCAGTTGACCGGCTTGTCCGTCACGCTGCATGAAGCCTCCTCTGCCAGACTGGCGCTCTCTTTTGACGGCGTCGCCGCGGATGTGGATTTGGGTGGTCCGCTTGCGGTGCCGGCATTCGCGGCGGATGGCGTGGAAGTTCTCGGCCGGTGGGCCGACGGGCAGCCCGCGGCTGTGACGCGAACGGCGACGCAAGCGGTTTGGGGTGCCTTTGCCGTGGCGCCCGCTCAACCGGCGGTGCTGCGCGCGTTGGGGCGTCGAGCAGGATGTCACGTGATCAATGATCACGACGAGACGACGCTCGCCGGTGCCGGTTTGGTGATTGTGCACACGCTGGCGGGCGGACGCCGTCGCTTGGTTTCGCCGGATGGCGCGGTGATCGAAGCGGAGTTGCCGCCCGGCAGCACGGTCGTGTTTGATAGCCGTTCCGGGGACAGGTTGATCGGTTGAGGGATCCGCACTGCGGACTCGCCAAGTCCGGGGTGGTTTGTCTCATTCGTCGCATGCGTATTCTAGTCACCGGCGGCGCCGGATTTCTCGGTTCACACCTTTGTGATCGCTTGCTGGCCGACGGTCATGAACTGATCTGTCTCGATAATCTTTTCACGGGCCGGAAGAGCAATATCGCGCACTTGCTGGGCAATCCGAACTTTGAGTTCGTGCGCCACGATGTGATCGATCCCTTCAAGTTTGAGGTGGATCAGATCTACAATCTCGCCTGTCCCGCTTCGCCGCCGCACTACCAATTCAACCCCATCAAAACGACGAAGACCTCGGTGATGGGCGCGATCAACTGTCTCGGGCTGGCCAAGCGGGTGAAGGCCCGGGTGTTCCAGGCGAGCACGTCGGAGGTTTACGGCGATCCCGAGGTGCATCCGCAGCCGGAAAGCTATTGGGGGCACGTCAATCCCATCGGTCGTCGCTCCTGCTACGACGAAGGCAAGCGGGTGGCGGAAACATTGTTCTTCGATTATCACCGGGAGAACAAAGTCGATATCCGCATCGTCCGCATCTTTAACACCTACGGTCCGCGCATGCATCCGAACGACGGGCGGGTGGTTTCCAACTTCATTGTGCAGGCGTTGAAGGGGCAGGACATCACGATCTACGGCGACGGCAAGCAGACGCGTTCGTTCTGCTACGTGGACGACCTGATCGAGGGCTTTGTGCGGCTGATGAACCAAACCAAAACCGTCGGCCCGGTGAACATCGGCAATCCCGGTGAGTTCACCATGCTGCAACTCGCGGAACTCACATTGAAGCTCGTCGGCGGACAGTCGAAGATCGTGCATCAACCGTTGCCGGCGGATGATCCCAAGCAGCGCCGGCCCGATATCACGCTGGCGCAGACCATGCTCGGCTGGGAACCGACCGTGGCGCTGGAGGAAGGCCTCAAGCGCACGATCGACTACTTCAAGACGCAGGTTTAGGCCGCCGCGTGGGTCGCGGGCACCGTGGCCGCTTCGTCCAGCAGGCTGACGAGCACATCAACCGTCATCTTGCGCTCCTGCGTGCCGCGGTAGGTGCCGCGCACCGGCGGCACGTCGCTATAATTGCGTCCGACCCCGATCTTCACGTAGTGGCCGTCCACAATGCGGTTGTTGGTGGGATCGAGGCCGATCCAGCCGTGCGGTGGAATGTAAACCTCGACCCAGGCGTGACTGGCCTGCGCGCCCTTCAAATGTTCGGCCGGGCCGTTGTAAAGATAGCCGCTGATGTAGCGTGCGGGCAACTTGATCGCGCGGCACAGGCCGAGCATGACATGGGCGAAATCCTGGCAGACGCCTGAGCGCAGTTGCAGGACTTCCTCCATGGTGGAATGCACATGCGTGGAGTTCGGTTCGTAACGAAACTCCGTGTTCACGTAGCGCATGATGCGCTGCGCGATTTGCCAGATGTCGGTCTCCTGTTCGATGATGTCGATGGCCATGCGCCAGGTGCCGGGCCCGATGTCCACATAGGGGCTGCCCTGCAGGAAGTCGTAACATTGATTGAGCACAGCGGCGGATTCCAAGTCGGCCAGCCGGCAGGTGGCGGAATCGGCGTCCAAGGTCGGGCTGTTGCTGGTGGTGACGATGGAGGTGGCCTCGACCGAGAGCTCGGCGTGCGCGTTGGGCAGCTCGAAAAGGTGCACGCAATTCAGGTAGAAATCCAAATAGTGCTTCAGCCGCGTTGAAGGCAGCACCTTGAGAATGAAGCTGTGCCGTTGTTGATCGGCGTTGTCCACGGGCTGGAGCCGGGCTTCGTTGAAGCTGTCGACCACGGGCCGGCTGTAGCTGTAGTGGGTGCGGTGGAAAACCTTTAATTTCATCCTGCGCAATAGAAAGGGAGACCGGCTGGGAATTCAGCGGATCTGTTGCTGCTGCTCTTCCTGTTGCTGGAGGACGTTGTCCGTTTCGGCTTGGAACGGTTGGAAAATGTAAGCTTGGAACAAGGCGTCACTGATGGCGTCGAGTTTGAATTGAAGCTGATCGATATACTCGTGCAGCCCGGTTTTGAAAATGTCGGCTGGCGAGCAAAATTGCAGTTCGGCGAGCGTGCGGCCGGCATGCTTTTCGGCGTCATTGCAGAAACGGCCCTCACCCACGCCGGAAATCGCGCGCAGGGCGCGGTTGAGATGTTCGACGCAAAACCGCACCGAGCGCGGGAAGTCCTCCGAAAGCAGGAGAAACTCGGCCACCAGCGCCGGTTGCACCTCGGCCCCGTGCAGGGCCTTGTAGGCATCCCACGCGCTGCACGAACGCAACATGGCGGACCAGCCGAGCGCATCGGCCTGGTGGGTCAGCACCGGTTCGCCGGTTTCGGGCACGGTGTCGTGGCGCACGTCGAGCATGCGCGTCGTTTTGTCGGCGCGTTCGATGTAGCGGCCGGCGCGCATGAAGTGCCAGCCCTCGTTGCGCATGATCGTGGCGTCCGCGAGGCCCTGGAGCAGGAGCGAGCTGTTGCGCACTTCCACGAAGAAATCGTAGGGGCTCTGCTGCCAGAGTTCGCGGGCGGCGGGCGAGCGCAGGAAGAGGTAGATGCGGTTCAGTTCGCCCCAGAATTCCACGGTGATCTGGTCGCGCACGGTGCGGGCGTTTTCGCGACCATGGTAGATGCACGAGACGATCGAATTGGGGTTTGCGTCGTTGAAGACGAAGAACTCGGCGACGTTTTCACCGCTGGCCTTGGTGTAGAGCTGCGTGAAGAGCGATTCGTCCCCGGTGCTCTGCACGATGGGCATCCAATGACCCGCGAGCGTGCTGTCGTTGAGGTTGCGGAAGTTGAGCAGGAGCTGGAGATTGACATCGACGAGGCGCGCCGTGTTCTCGGCCCGCTCGATGTAGCGGCTCATCCAGTAAAGTCCGTTGGCGACGCGGCTAAGCATGGTTCAATCCTCTCCGTATAGCACCCAGGTGTCTTTGCTGCCGCCGCCTTGGGATGAGTTGACGACGAGCGAATCCTTGCGCAGCGCCACGCGCGTGAGTCCGCCGGGTATGACCGTGGTATTCTCACCGTAGAGCACAAAGGGCCGCAGGTCGATGTGCCGGCCGGCAAACTCACCGCCGGCGTAGGTCGGGTGGCGCGACAGCGAGATGGTGGGCTGCGCGATGTAGTTGCGCGGGTCGGCCTTCACGCGGCGCTTGAACTCCTCGCATTCCTTCGCGGTCGATTGCGGACCGATGAGCATGCCGTAGCCGCCTGATTCGTTGGCGGCTTTGACGACGAGCTGTTCGATGTTTTCCAAAATGTAGGCGAGGTCTTCCTTTTCGCTGCCGAGATAAGTGTCCACGTTCGGTAGAATCGGGTCCTGATCGAGGTAATATTTGATCATGCGCGGCACGAAATGATACATGACCTTGTCGTCCGCCACGCCGGTGCCGATGGAGTTGGCGAGGGACACATTGCCGGCGCGATAGGCACTGATCAGGCCGGGCACGCCGAGCATCGAGTCGCGGCGGAAGACGGTGGGATCAATGAAGTCGTCGTCGATGCGCCGGTAGATGACGTGCACGGGTTGCAGGCCCTTGGTGGTGCGCATGAACACGTGCTGGTCGCGCACGTGCAAATCGCGCCCCTCGACAATCTCGATGCCCATCTGGCGGGCTAGATAAGTGTGTTCGAAATAGGCCGAGTTGTAGGCGCCGGGGGTAAGGAGGGCGACGGTCGGGTCGCTGACATTGGTCGGCGCAATGTAATTAAGCACGCGCATGAGCTCGTCCGGGTAATGTTCGACCGGTCTCACGCCGATAGCCTCGAAACTGCGGGGGAAGGTTCGCTTGAGCGCCCGGCGATTTTCCAGGACGTAGCTCACGCCGGAGGGGCAGCGGGCGTTGTCTTCGAGCACCAAGTAACGGCCTTGGTCGTCGCGAATCAGGTCGGTGCCGCAAATGTGAATGTAAATGTCGCGCGGGACCTCGAAGTTGACGAACTCGCGCCGGAAGTTTTTCGCCGACAGCACGTAGTGGGCGGGAATCGTGCCGTCCTTGAGAATATTCTGGTCGTGATAGATGTCGTGCAGGAACAGGTTCAGCGCGGTGATGCGCTGGATCAGGCCCGCTTCGAGGTGATCCCATTCTTTGGCCGGAATGATGCGCGGCACCATGTCGAACGGGAAGATGCGCTCCGCGCCTTTGGTGTCGCCGTAAACGTTGAACGTGATGCCCTGACGCAGGAACGAGAGATCGACCGCGCGGCGCCGTTCTTCGTATTCGGGAGCGGTCATGGTGACGAGGCGCTGATGCAGCCGCTGATAGTGCGGGCGCACCGAACCGTCGGGCAGGAGCATCTCATCAAAAAACTTCCCGGTGTCGTAGGGGCGGAAAAAATCGGTGGGCTGGTCGGTGGCGGAAGCGGTGGAAGAGGGATTTTCGGGCATGCGCTGGGGGGCTGGGAGCAGGATGCGTGCTAATTGCGAAGTTGCGTCATAATAGTCGCACGATTCACGTGGGGTGAAGCCCTATTTGGAACGTATTTGTCATTTGCCAACCGGGCTCCCCGGGGTATCGTCTGACCCTTCATGTTGTCATTTCTGATCAAACGGTTTGCCGGGAGGCACTACAGAAAGTTTCTGGAACGCTGCCGCCCCATTGTCGCGCGCATTAATGAACTGGAACAGTCCTACCAGTCCCTGACGGATGAACAGCTTCGGGCCAAGACGGACGAGTTCCGCGCCCGCCTCGCCGCCGCCCCGGACAAGAAGGCCATGCTGGATGAGATTCTGCCCGAGGCCTTCGCCACGGTCAAAAACGCCGCCCGCCGCCTCCAAGGCACCACCGCGACGGTTTGCGAACATGAACTGACCTGGGACATGGTGCACTTCGACGTGCAGCTCATCGGCGGCATGGCCATTCACGAAGGCCGCATCGCGGAAATGGCCACCGGTGAAGGCAAGACCTTGGTTTCAACCCTGCCGCTTTATCTCAATGCGCTCACCGGCCGGAACACGCAGCTCGTGACGGTCAACGATTACCTGGCCCGCCGCGACTCCGAGTGGATGGGGCACCTCTACAGCTTCCTTGGCGTGACCGTCGGCTGCATCCAGCAGCAGATGCCTTCCAACCTGCGGCGCGAAATGTATGCGCGCGACATCACTTACGGCACGGCTTCCGAATTCGGTTTCGATTATCTGCGCGACAACGGCATGGCCACGCGCAAAGAAGACCAGGTCCAACGCGATCACTGGTTCTGTATCGTGGACGAAATCGACTCCATCCTCGTGGACGAAGCGCGCACGCCGCTGATCATTTCCGGTCCGGCACCGATCGAGCGCGAACAACCGTTCACGCGCCTGCGTCCCGCAGTCGACCGCCTCGTGAGCGTGCAGATGCGGTTGTGCAACAACCTCGTGTCCGAAGCCAAGGCTCTGCTCGACAAGCCAGATGTGTCGCCCGATGACCGGCGCGCCGCCATCACCAAGATGCTGCAAGTCAAGATCGGGCACCCGAAAAACAAGCAGCTCCTTCGCCTGCTTGAAAATCCCGAGTGGCGCAAAGCGCTCGACAAATTTGAGACCGAGATGAGTTCCGACTTCAACAAGGCGGAATACTACCGTCTCAAGGAAGATCTCTACTACGGCATCGACGAACGTCAGCAGCAGGCCGACTTGACGGAAAATGGCCGCCGGCATCTCCGGCCGGACAATCCCGACGCGTTTGTGCTGCCTGACCTCGCCACCGAGTATTCCGAGCTTGATCGTGACAGCGCCGGCACCGTGGAAGACCGCGAAGCCAAGAAACTCGCCGCCCAAGAGCGTTTCACGGAGGTTTCCGAAGAGATCCACGCCATCTCCCAGCTGCTCCGCGCCTACTCGCTCTACGAAAGGGACGTCGAATACGTGGTGCAGGAAGGCAAGGTCATGATCGTCGACGAGAATACCGGTCGCGTCATGCCCGGCCGCCGTTGGTCCGATGGATTGCACCAGGCAATCGAGGCCAAGGAAGGCGTGATGATCGAACGCGAGACCCGGACTTACGCGACGATCACGATCCAGAATTATTTCCGCATGTATGAAAAGCTGGCCGGCATGACCGGCACGGCGGAAACCGAGGCGGCCGAATTCAGCGACATCTACAAACTCGCGGTCCAGGTCATCCCGACCAACAAGCCCTGCATCCGCAAGGACAACAACGACTCCATTTTCAAGACCCGGCGCGACAAGTTCAACGCCGTCGTGCGCGAGATCGAAACCGCGCACAAACGCGGTCAGCCCGTGCTGGTGGGCACCGTCTCGGTCGAGTCATCCGAAGTGCTCTCGCGCATGCTCAAGCGCGCCGGTATCATTCACACCGTCCTCAACGCCAAATTTCACCAGCAGGAAGCCGAGATCGTGTCCCGCGCCGGCCTGCCCGGCGCCGTGACTATCGCCACCAACATGGCCGGTCGTGGCACCGACATCAAACTGGGCCCCGGCGTCCGCGAAGCGGGTGGTCTCTACGTGATCGGCACCGAGCGTCACGAGTCGCGCCGCATCGACCGCCAGTTGCGCGGTCGTTGTTCGCGTCAAGGCGACCCCGGCATGACCAAGTTCTTCCTCTCATTGGAGGACAACCTCATGCGCCTCTTCCTGCAGGGCAACCTCGCCTCGCGCCTCATGGAAGGCTCGATGAAGGAAGGCGAGGAGCTCGAGCATCCGTGGCTCAATCGCTCGATCGAGAGCGCCCAGAAAAAGGTCGAGCAACAGAACTATTCGGTGCGCAAACGCCTGCTGCAATATGACGATGTGCTCAACCAGCAGCGCGAGGTCGTCTATGGCATCCGCAATGCCGCCATCCACGCCGAGCGCCCGAAGGACATCATCTTCGAACAGGTTGAGGAAGAGATTTTCTCCCGTTTGGAAAATGCCGGCTTCGACGGGAAAAGCGCGCCCGGGAAAACCGAAATCGATCACTTGGTCGGATGGATCAACTCGCATTTCCCGATCAGCCTCAAGGCCGACGAGCTGAAGGGCGACTTCGACTCGATCGCTGCGCACATTCTTGACCGCATCAAGCAGGCCTACGCAGTGAAGGAGTCGGTCGAGAATCCGCAGGCGCTCGCCCCGGTCGAGCGCTACGTGATCATCAATGCGATCGATCATCACTGGCAGGAGCATCTCACCGAGATGGAAGAGCTGAAGAAGGGCATCTTCCTGCGCTCCTATGGCCAGAAGGATCCGCTGGTGGAATACAAGGGTGAGGCCTTCCGCTATTTCGAGGAGTTGATGAACAACGTGCGCCTGCAGATCTGCACCGGCTTGTTCCGCAGCGCTTCCAATCTCGAGGTGTTTGAAAACATGCTTTCGCTGCTCAGTCGTTCGGCCAAGGCCGTCGGCCCGGCCGATGAGCCGTCGGCGACTCCGGCGGCCCAACGCGGTCCGCAGACGGCGGCGCCGGCAAACGGTGGCGGCGATGACGACATTCAGCTGCCCAAGGTCACTGTTCGGCGCGACACGCCCAAGGTCGGTCGTAACGATCCCTGTCCCTGCGGTTCGGGCAAAAAATACAAACACTGTCACGGAGCCTGAGCTTCGTTTGTCCTGCCCGTGAGCAATCAGGCGACAATCACAACGCCGGACGATCCCTACGCCGACCAGCCGTCGTTCTGGGAACGGCAGCGCACGGAAGTGTGGGCCGCGGGTATCTTCGTGCTCACGGTGGTGCTGACGGTGGTCAGCTTTCCACCCTTCAATGCTCCTGAGTTTGCCTACGCGTTTGCCGCGCCGGCGATCTTTTGGGCGTATTTGCGGCCATCGTTTCGGGTTTACGCCGGCACGATGTTTGCGGCGCAAATCGTGGCGTGGTGCATCAATCTCAGCTGGCTCCACCACGTGACGTGGGGCGGGCTGGCCCTGCTGGGCGCGTTTGTCGGCATGTGGATCGGGCTCTGGTATCTGGCGGTTTGGTGGGCGGTGCCGTTGCTGCAGAATCGCAAGCCGATGCAGCGCGTGCTGGTCATGATCGGCCTGGCCGGAACGTGGGTGCTCATCGAATGGTCCCGCACGTGGTTGTTCGGCGGTTTCCCGTGGCTGCCGCTGTCGGCGACCCAGTGGAAGCGCTCCATTCTGCTGCAGATTTCCGCCATCACCGGGGCCTACGGCGTCTCGTTCATTCTGATCGTCTTCAATCTCGGCATCGCGGCCTATGCCCACCGGTTGCTGCGCGAGGCCAAGCACGGCCTGAAGAAACGCAGCCCCGAGTTCATGTTCGCGCTGCTCGTGCTGATGTTTCCTTCGTTCCTCATGCTCGGCGATACGTTTCGCCAGCAGCGCGCCGAATTCGCGCGCATCGCCTTGGTGCAGCCGTATGTGCCGCAGAATTTGAAATGGGATCCGGAAGAGGGTAGGGAGATCGCGGCGACCATTGAACAACTGACGCTCAAGGCGGCGCGCGATTGGCCTGATGCGATTTTCTGGCCCGAAGCCGTCACGCCGTGGGCCGTGCGCGGCGATCCCTACACGCGCGATTTTGTCGCTTCACTGTCCGCGCGCATCAATACACCGATCGTGCTGGGCTCGATTGCGATCGAGCGACTGAACGAGCCGGACGAAGCGTGGTATAACGGCGTTTTTGTCGTCACGCCCGAAGGTGGCGTGGCCGATGCCTATTACGCGAAACGCCGTCTGGTGCCGTTTGGCGAATACGTGCCTCTGCGCCCCGTGCTGAACTGGATCGAAAAGTTTGTGCCGGTGGGCGGGGATTTTCTGCCTGGTGCGGATCCTCGACCGCTGCTGCTGCCGATGCAGCGCGGGGTGGCCGTCATCGGCCCGTTGATTTGTTACGAGGACACGTTTCCACAGCTGGCCCGGTCCAGTGTGCGCACTGGCGCGGACTTGCTCACCGTGCAGACCAACAACGGTTGGTTTGGCGAGGGCGGCGCGGCTTATCAACATGCGGCGCATTCGGTGCTTCGCGCGATCGAAACGCGGCGTCCCGTAGTTCGGGTCGGCAACGGCGGTTGGAGCGGCTGGATCGATGAATATGGCAACGTCCGCGACGTCATGACCGATGCGAACGGCAGCATTTACTTCCGCGGTGTGCATACCGTGGCGGTGACGCGTGATCGCCGCTGGGTGGGACGCGAGAGTTTTTATGTGCAACACGGCGACTGGTTCGTGCTGGCTTGCGCCGGCTTCGCTACCTTCGCGTTCAGCTTGCTGCGTCTTACCCCGGCCCCGAAGGAACCAAGCCCGCTCTGAGCCGCCTCAGGTGAATGTTCGTAATACGAACATTGCCGGCAAACTCACGGCGACGGTTTTTTGCGCTTGGGTTTGGTTGGCGCGACGGGTCTCGCGGTGAGCGGCTGCCGGGCACGGGGACGCGCCCGTGGCTTGCCGCCGTGCAGTTCGGGCAGCCAGGGCACTCCGAGGCGCAGGCAGTCATCACACATGATGGCAGCACGGCAGGGCGGGGCGCGCGCGGCAAGCGAGCTTTCCGCTGATTGATGATTTCGGACCTGACTTGCCCGGTGGGTTGCGCCATAACGATGACAGTATGACGCCAAAACTCCTCCGCCGCGCCGTCGAGGCGCTTGATACCTTCAAAGTGGAAACGCCCAGTTGGGGTTTCGCCGACACGGGCACGCGCTTCGGGAAATTTTTCCAGGATGCCGCGGCCATCGACATGAACGACAAGCTGGCGGACGCCGGCCAGGTCCATGCCCTGACGGGCTGCTGCCCGACCGTGGCCACCCATGTGTTGTGGGATTTTACGCCCGGGGAAGATCCGGCCAAGGTCAGCCGCCTCGCGCGCAAGCACGGCGTCAAGATCGGCGCCATCAATCCGAATCTCTTTCAAGATCAGGAATACAAGTGGGGCTCTTTCGGACACAATGACCCGAAGGTCCGCCAGCAAGCGCTGCAACACTGCTATGACTCGGTCGCGATCATGCAGGGCACGGGCAGCGAATACCTCTCGCTCTGGTTCGCCGACGGCACGAATTATCCCGGCCAAGGCAGCATTCGTGAACGCAAAGGCTATTTTGAAGATTGCCTGAAGGCCTTGCACAAGAAGCTTGGCCCGAAGCAGACGATGCTGGTCGAATACAAACCGTTTGAGCCGGCGTTCTATCACACCGACATTGGCGATTGGGGCATGGCCTACCTGCTGGCGAAGAAGGCCGGTCCGCGCGCGAAGGTGCTGGTTGATACCGGCCACCACTACAACGCGCAGAACATCGAGCAGATCGTGGCGTGGCTCCTCGACGAGGACATGCTCGGCGGCTTCCACTTCAACGACCGCCGTTATGCCGACGACGATCTCACGCTCGGTTCGATCGATCCGTATCAAATCTTCCGCATCTTCCACGAAATCCACTTCTTTGCCGCCGACCGCGGCAAGATGCCGAAGATCGCCTACATGGTGGACCAGTGCCACAATGAGAAGCCGAAGGTCGAGGCCATGCTCCAAACCGTGATCATGGCGCAGGAGCTTTTCGCCAAGGCCGCCATCGTCGATCACGTGGCGCTGCGCAAGGCCCAGGCGAAGAACAACGTCATCGATGCCGAGCTCATCCTGAAGCAGGCGTTCTTCACCGATGTGGCTCCGGCGCTCGCGGCCTACCGCAAGAAGAACAAGCTGCCGGGTGATCCACTCGCCGAGCATCGTCGCCAAGGCTACGAAAAGAAAGCCGCCGCCGATCGTCGCGCCCGCCGCAAGGCCATGGGGATTTCCCGTGGCGGCAGCTTCGCCTGAACGTCGCAGAGTTTGTTTTTCCCAAGCCGGCAGCACCGTCTGCCGGCTTTTTATTTGGCGACAAATCTCATGCGCCGGACAATCCGCCGGCATGAGTTTGGGCTAGAATTTCAAGCGCAAACCGGCGCGCACGGAACGGGGACTGGCGTAGCTGATGAGCCCGCCGGCACTTTGCGCCACCGGCACGGCGCGATCGAAGACATTTTCGATCGCCAGCGTCGCAGTCAGCGCAGGCGTGAGGCGTTGTTCGACCGCCAGATCAAAGGTCCCGGCGGCCGCGAGCGTAAGTTTGTTTTCATCGTCCTCGAACTGAGCCGAAGTCCAGCGGGCTTGCGCGGTGATCTGCAGGGTGGGGCGCAGCTGCCATCTGGCTCTTGCCGTCATCGTGCCTTGGGGCACTTGCGCCACCCGGCGGCCCGTCAAGGCGGGTTGCACTTCGGCTGCGACCACGCGCGAATCCACATACAAGAACGCCGCCTCGAATGCCAAATCAGAGCCGGCTTTGCGTTCGATTCGCCCTTCCACACCTCTTATGCGCAGGCGGCTGACATTCAGGCGTTGTCGCGTCACCAGCGTCGGTGTGCTCGCAAGCGTGATGTTGGCCACGGCGTCATCGAGGTGGTTGGCGAACCCGGTGAGTGAAGCCCGGGTGTTGCCGGCGCGGTAGGTTAAGCCTGCATCAATGCCGCGGAGTGTCTCGGGCGTGAGCGCGGCATTCGCTTCGGTAATCGTATTGCCCACGCGAAACGGACGGTGGAGTTCGTTGAGGGTGGGCACACGGAAGGCGGTGTAGGCCGAGCCATGCAGGGTCCACGACTCGTGCGGCTGCCAGGTCATCGCGACGGTGCCGTGGGGCTCGACGCCGCGGCGCGCAGGACTCTGCTCGTCTCGCGTCGTTGAGTTGGTGATGGTGTTGAATTCGCGCCGATGCCCGTTGTCCAAGCTCCAATGATCGATGCGGATTTGCACAAGTGCGGACCATTTGGCGTTGGGATTATGCTCCATGGACAGAAAGGCGCCGCCCAAGACTTGCTCGCCACCGGCGAACCGTCGCCGGGTGAAATTTCCGTTGGTGAAGAGGTAGTCTTCACGGGTTTCACCGCTGACTTGCCGGTAGTCGATGCCAGTGGTGAATCGAATTCCGGCCCGCTCGCCGGCATAGGTCAGTCCGGCCCCGATCGCGTCACTGGGCACGGCGGATTGGTTGTTTGCCGGTATCTCCGAGTTCCTCTCCTGGTCCACGGCGCTGAAGAAACTGCTGAAGTTCTGACCTTGCCGGTAGAGGGTCGCCTGCCACGAGTCCGCTGTGATTCGCCCGCGCAGGGTCAGTGCCACGGTGTCGATCCGTGAAGCGTTGCGCTGCAGCGCCGTGCCGTTGCCGCGTTCCTCGTCGAAGTGCCGCCATGTAAGCCGGGCAGACACGCGGTCGAAATCGTGTGCAAGCTGGGCCTGCAATAAGCGGTGAGAGGAATCCAGCGGCTGGTCCACCTGTCCCCGGTCACTGGATGGGAGCGGATGATACCCTGCAGTCGAGAATTGCTTCGCGTCGATGCGCACCGCGGTTTTTTCGCGGCTGATCCCGGTTGTCAGGATGGCGGAAGCGGTGTCTAAGGTTCCGGCTTCGAGCCGAAGTTCGCGTTGCGAGTTGGCGACGGGCTGGTTGTAGAGGGCGATCGTCCCGCCGAGCGCGGCATTACCCCACGCAGCTGACCCTCCACCATGACGGATCTCCGCTCCGGCCAGTGCCAAGGTGGGGACCTGAGTCCAGGCAATCCAACCGCCGAAAGGATCGTTTAGCGGCACGCCATCAAGCAGCACCAGCGTGCGGCTTGCTCCGCTGGGACCGATGCCACGAAGTGACACACCTTGGGCCGTCGGATTGGCGCCAAGGCTGCTGGTTCGCCGGAAGAGGCTGAAGGCCGGGTCCAGCCGCAGAGCCTCGTCCAACGCGCTGGCCTCACTCAGTGATGTCCCTGCCATCCAGCGGGTTTCGCCCGGGCTGTCACTTGCCCCCGGCGTGCTGCGTGTCGCATTCACGGCAAAGGGAGCAAGGCGCGCGGGTTCATCTCCGCGGACCGGCGACGCCATGGTCAGAAGGATAAGCAAAGCGGTGACACGCGACCCGAGCATACCGTGACTTGAATCGAAACTGACCAAGGCACAACCACGCGTTGGCTGCTTCGGCACCGCAAGATCGTGGGAGGACGATCGCCGCGCCCCGCCACGATCCGGACTGAATACATCAGGCCCACCGCTTGACGGTTAGTCGGATCTGGGCACGTTCCGGCATGTCACGCACCATCCTGCTCATCGGCGGAAATTCTGGCATTGGTCTGGCCACGGCGCGTCGGTTGCTCGATCGAGGCGACACCGTCCTGGCCGCGGCGCGGGAAGCCGGTCCGCTGGCGGAACTTGGGATCGAGGTTCAACCCTTTGACGCGCGGGAACCCGGGCCTTTGGCAACACCACCCGTGATCGACGGTTTGGTGTATTTCCCCGGCACCATTACACTGAAACCCTTTCACCGGCTCACGCCGGACGATTTTTTGACCGATTACCGCGTCAATTGCCTTGGTGCGGTGGCAGCGATCCAATCCGTCCTGCCGGCCCTGAAGGCATCGCCGGCGGCGGCGGTGGTCTTGTTTTCTTCCGTCGCGGTGACGCAGGGGATGCCGTTTCATGCTTCGATTGCCGCGGCCAAGGCAGCGGTCGAGGGATTGGCCGGATCGCTCGCGGCCGAGCTTGCCCCCAAGATCCGCGTCAACGTGATCGCGCCCTCATTGACCGACACGCCACTCGCGTCCGCGCTGCTCGCCGGCGACGCGAAACGGGAAATGGCCGCCAAACGTCATCCGCTTCAGCGAATTGGTGATCCGGCTGAAACGGCCCAGATGGTGGAATTTCTGCTATCAGACGCCGCCGGATTCATAACCGGTCAGACCCTTCGGCCCGACGGTGGATTGTCCAACCTGCGGACGTTTTGAAACCCATGCCAACCGGCTGTTGGCTCGTCCTGCGGCCAGGCGATTCGATCACGGTTGCTGCTGCCTGCCGGTGTTGAAGCCGATTCGGCGCACGATGCGCGAGAACAGCCACGGCATCCAGCGCTTGAGATAGATCGCACTGACCTCGAAACCGCCCACGGCAATCTCCTCGCGATCATTGCGGATGCCGCGGATCATGGCGCGCACGCAGCGCTCGACCGATATGCCGCGTTGGTGGGTCTCGTCCGTCTGCCCGTGCTGGCTGCCATCCGCACGCAGTGCATTGGCGCTGACGGCAGTCTTGACGTAGCCGGGACAGACCAAGGTGACTTTGATATTGTCGCGCCAGACTTCGGCGCGCAGCGAATCGAAATAACCATGCAACGCATGCTTGGCCGCGGCGTAACTGGAACGTCCGGGCGTGCCCACATAGCCCATCACACTGCTGATCACTACGATCCGGCCGCCGCCTTGTGCGCGCATGATGGGCATCACTGCCTTCGTCAGGGCGACGGGGCCGAAATAATCGACTTCCATGATGGTGCGTTCAGATTCGACGCTGGCCTCCAGCGCCAGCGCACGCTGGCTGACACCGCCATTGTTGACCAGTAAGTCAATCCGCCCGCAGAGCTGCCGCACGCGTTGGGCGAGTGAGGGGAAGTCGCGGGGTTCGGCCAGATCCAGCGGTAGCACCAAGTGGTCGACAGGCCGGTTGCAACCGGCGCGGACCTGTTCCAGTGCGGCCTCATTTCGGCTCGAAAGCACTAATTTGGCTCCGAGCCGGTCGAGCGCCAAGGCCAGTCCCGCGCCGATGCCGGAAGACGCGCCGGTTATCCAGATAACCTGACCATTGAAGTCCATGGCTGATTCGACGTGAGGCGCCTGTCAGGGTCAAACTTTGAGCGAGGAAGGAACATGGGTGATAAAATACCACCGATGGTGACAGCCGCCCATTGCACCCCGAGGCGGATTGTGGCAAGGTGAGGGTCATGATGACCGCCCTGAAAAAGCTTACCCCACAGCAAGTCAGTTTCTTTCACGAAGAAGGTTACGTGATCGTGCCCGATGTTTTTGATCCGGCCGATCTCGACCCCTTGCGCGCCGCTTTGCACGCCGAAATTGACCGCAAGGCCCGTGAGCTCAAGGCCGAGGGCAAGCTGGTGAATCTGCACGAGGAGCTGGGATTTGACCAACGTCTGGCGGCGATCTATCGCGATTCCAAGGAGAACGGCGAGATGCTCATGCGTCATTTGGAAGGCCTGCGCGGCGGTGGATTCCACGCTGCGGAAATGTTTGATGTCATTGCGCATCCCAAGCTGATCGGCGCGGTCAGTGCGCTGCTGGGCACGGAGGAGATCGTCGCTTCCTCGGTCTATCGCATTCGTCCCAAACTGCCGAGCATCGGCCGCGGCGTGGTGCCGTGGCATCAGGACAGCGGCTATTTTGCCGAGCACTGCGACAACTCGCTCATCATCACTTGTTGGGTGCCTTTGGTGGACGCGACAGTGGAGAACGGCTGCATGCAAATCCTTCCGCGCACGCACCAAGGTAAGGTCGTCCCGCATCATACCGGTGGCAATGCCGGCTTTCTTGTGATCAAGGATGAGAATCTGCCGGATGATCCGCGCCGTGCGATCACGGCGGCGTGTCCAAAAGGTGGCGTGGTCTTCATGACCAACCGCACCCCCCACTGCTCGACGCCCAATTATTCGGATCACATTCGCTGGAGTGCGGACCTGCGTTATCAGTCCGCCGAAGTGCCGAACAATGTCGGACTCTGGCCGGAAACCCTCGATGACGAGGGCAACGCCAATCCGGAGTTCTATGAAAAGGGCAACGTCGCCTGTTATCCGCCGGAAGCCGATTTTCTCGTGCACAGCGTGAAGCGCCCCGACGAGGTCACCGACTACGCCGAATACGTGAAGCGGCGTGAAACCTACGACAAGACCAACGCCAATTTCTCAGCATTCCGCCGCTGGCCGGAATCGATTGGTGCGAATTGACGCCGATCCTTTGCAGCATGTCGCAAGACCTGCGGTTTTGACCGCAGGTTTTTTTATGGCAGACAAACGGATTGAATAGGGCTTAACCGACGAGTCTTGTTAGGGGCATGCCCCCAATGTTCCTTTGGGAACTAAATCCCGCCGAGTCGATTTTCGCGCCGCTGCACGACGAGACGACGTTGCCACAACTGCCGCTTTCGGCTGAACCCGGGGCGGCGTTGAATTTCCGTCACCGCGCCTGGTGGGACAGCACACGAGTCGATTGGGATAACTGTCCGGCCGGAGCAGTGGCGGGCAACCTGACGCTGCAGATGGGCGAGCTGCCTGCGCGCTTTGACCATTATATTTTCTGTGCCGTGTTGCAGAAAGGCGTGTCGGCGCAATTGGCGGCTTGCGTGGACGGAGAGTGGGAGGACTTGGGCGCACCCGCGATCGGTGACGGTTCGCGGTTGGAAATTGTCCGGCCGATTGTGGGGCCGGCCTCCGCGATGCGCATGACGTTTTGGGCGACGCTGTCCGGCGCGGGGTTGTGCAACCTGCGCTGGTGGGGCGTCGGCGATTCCGCCCTGCTGGCGAAGTTGGAGGAGGCGCGTCCGCGCTACGACGCGGCGTGGACCGGCTTGATTCGCCCGCCAAGCGAGTGGCCGGAGCCGAAATTTGCGCGCGGTTTGTTGTTCGACGAGGCCGATTTGCCGGCGTTGCGCTCCCGCGCCGAGCATCCCGGATGGTCAGGGCATTTCGCGATGCTGGAGGAGCGCGCCCGGCAATCGCTGGGCCGCAATCCCGAAGCAGAGATTGGCGATTACCTGCCGTGGTCGGATTACCGTTATCTGCGTGAACGCGAAAAAGGGCGCGAACCGTGGATGGCCGAGCCCGTCCTCTGCGCACTGGTGGGATTGGTGCGCGACGATCAGACGCTCATGCGTCATGCACTGCGCTACCTGATGTCCTTTGTGCACACGACGCATTGGTGCCAGTCGGCCGAAAGCCGGGTGCGCGGCAACGTGTGGGATCAGCGTTGTTTCCTTGAGGAAATGGCGGTGACCACTTGTGCGCTCGTGGCTGACATGTTGTGGTTCGCGTTGACTGATCGGGCGCGCGAACTCGTGAAGCTGGCGATTTGGGACAAGGGCCTGAGCATCATCCAGCGCGACATGGTGAAGTGGGAGTATGTTTACCACATCAACCAAGGCCCGTGGTTCTGCCGCGCGCGGATTTTGGGCGGATTGCTCCTGGAGTCCGATTGGCCGCGGATGTGTCCCTACATTGAACGTGCCTACGTCGACATGCAGGAGGGCATGGATCATTATTTGTTGCCCGATGGTGGAGTGGATGAGGGTGTGGGCTATTTCAGCGTGACCTTGCAAGCTGTCCTGCCGGGATTGATGGCGTATGCGCGCGCCCGGGGAAAAGAGATGCGTGAGGTATTGCCCGAACGGCTGGCCCGCAGCGGAAATTTCGTCGCCGTGATGTCGGCGATGCGGCCGGCCAGCGTGTTGCTGGACGGGGATAATTCGAATGAATGTTTCACCGGCGATGCAATCGCGCTGCTCGCAGCGTTCTATCCGGACGATGTCTACAAACGCATCGCCAAGGGCACGCTTTTGCAGGCGCGCGGCTCGACCTATTACCGGCAATACATGGTGGACGGACCGTTCGCGTTTATCGCGGCGCCGCTCGAGCTGCCGGAACCGGAATGCATCGTGCCGGAATTCGGCCGGCTGCCGCACACCGGCGCGATCACGAGCCGCCGGCAACTCGCGCCGGACCGCGAGGTGCGTTTGCATATGAGCGGCTGCAAGGCCCGCGCGAGCCACACGCATTTCGACAAGGGCGCGTTTACGCTGGAGCTGAACGATGTGCCGGTGCTGATCGATCGCGGGGTGATGCGCTACGATGACATCCGCCATCTCTTATTGAAGCGCACCGACCTGCACAACGTGCTCACGCCGGTGCGCGAAGACGGCACGTTTCCGGGGCAGGCTTTGCCGGAGGTTCCGGTCATTCCGGACGGACACGGTGACGCCCGACAGTTTCACGCGGCCATCGATCTCTCCCATGTCTGGCGCGAGTCGATGTCGCGCTGCAACCGCACGCTGGATTCGGAGCAACCGGGGCGCTTTGTCGTCGGCGACAGTGGCGAGCTGGTGGAACGCATGGCGTTGGTGTTTCACCTGCACTCGCGCAGCAAGTGGCGCATTCAGGCGGCGGAGCATCGCGCGGTGCTGGAACTGCCGGGCTGGCGGCTGACGGTGCTGGCGCCGTGGGCCGCCTCGATCATGCAGGGGGAGGATTTGGTCGATCATCGGCTGGAACCGGTCTGGCACCTCCAGATCAGGGCGCCGCGCTGCACTTCTTTTGATCTTAAGACAGAGTTTGTCGTGGAGATGACCTGAACAGAAGGGCCCGGGGGGCGATTGCGTTTGCCCTGCCCGGGAGATGGGGTTGGGTGAGGGCGTCATGCATCGAATTGCTCTCATTATTCTCTTGTTGTTTTCGGGCGTCGGCTTGGCCGCTGCCCATCCGCTCGCCGGAACGTGGCGCTTGCAGCCGGATTTGGGCACCAATCTGGCCGCGTGGCGTGCGCTCGATCTGATCGTCGAGGTTGATGGCAATGAAGTCACCCTCACCCGGCAGTTCGCTGCGGGGCGCCGCACGTTTCAGGATGTGACGAAGGTGGATCTGTCGAAAACCGCCGCCGTCATCCCGGTCGAGTTGTGGCCGGATGCCCGTTACCTCGGTGCCAATATTGGCGGCGACAAAACCAAGACCGTCAGCGGTCAATGGATTGGCGACGGCAATGTCCTGCGGCTCAATACCGACGTCGTGCTCGCCACGCAGCAGGGCGAACATCCGGTCAACGTCCTCGGCACCTACACCGTTTCGACCAACGGTGAACGCCTCACGCTGATCGAAGTGCGCAGCACGCGCACCCAGCCGCTCGTGTTCGTCTTCAAGCGCCTGGAAGGCGCTGAAGCCCGCCGCACCGGCACCGCCGAATAAGCCCTCAACTGATTACAGCCATGAAGCATTTTCTCTCCCTCGTTCTCCTCGTCACGCTCGCGGCGGCTCCTGCGTTGGCCCAGCCGGCGCCCAAGCGCGCCGAGACTCCGCCGGCCACCGCCACGATCATTCCCATGTCCGAAAACTGGCGCATGGACGGTGATATCCCGACGAACGTCCTGATCATCTCGTTGCAAGGCCTGGCCAATCGCGACTACCCGCGGGTTTATCTCGAGTATCCCAAACACTGGCAATGGGAGACGGTCCGCCCGCTCATCACGTTCATGGAGGAGCGCCACGGCACGCAATTCACCCGCCTTGGGCTCAACGATGCCGACGCCGCGCTCAGCCTTTTCGGGAAATACGCCAAGGGTTACGTGGTGTGGGATCGCGAAGTGCGCGCCTCCGTCAATGTCGCCTTTACCGCCGCCGGCGTGCTCGACGCCATCGTGGTCAGCGAGGAACTCATTCCGCTCGCCGAAAAGCACGGCCTGAAAAAGGTCGAGGACCTGCGCGATATCTTCCGCGGCAAATCCGATGCCGAGATCTACCAGTGGGCGGTGGACAAATATTGGGATCGCTGCTCGCGCGATTACTACGCGGTGCTCGGCGGTCACGCCGGCATGCAGATGCAGCCCGGTGTCGCCGACTTTGCGATCATGCAGCGCGCCTTCTGCGCCGATCTTTCGGCCAACCCGAAACACCCCGAAGAGCTCGCCTTGCTCAAGCATCTGCTTGGCCAGCAGAACCCGGCCAGCACGGTCATCGGCTGGCACTCTTACGCCAAGGACACCGAAGGTCAGCACACCACGCTGACCGGCAACTTCGGTTTGAAGATGGAAGGCCTGCACAACCTGCCGAACGTGTCCTTTACCTGTCAGATCCCGTTGTCGCCCGACTTCACGTTCACGAACAACCACAATGTCGCCCGCGACGAGGAACTGACCGCGGAGAAGAAGGTTTACATCGCCGCGCTCGCAACCGACTCGATGGGTATCGGCACCTGGACCAAACCCGGCCGTGGCGAGATCCCCTACGGTTGGCAGGTGCTCATGGGCTGGCTCCGGCTCAACCCCGTGGCCTTGCAGTTCTTCTACGAAGACAAGTCGCCCAACGATTACTTCGTCGGCGGCCTGAGCGGCCCCGGCTACATGTATCCGAAATCGATTCCGGCCGACAAGTTTCCGCCGCTCATGAAGGACGCCCGCGACCTCATGGCGGCGCTCGATCTGCGCGTGATGGAGATCATGGACTATTCCGAGGGCAACCGGCACGTCGGCAACACCGACCTGCCGAAGGAACTTGTGGATCGCTATTATCAGGAATTCCCGGACGTCATCGGGTTCATCAACGGCTACGGCGCGGCCCGCACGTTCGATCTGCGCGACGGTGTGCCCTTCCTCAGCTACGACTACTACCTCGACGTGCAACGTCCCGAGGTGGATGCCGCGGCCGATTTGGAGGAGCTTATCCAACTCAACCCGAAGCGTCCGTATTTCCTGCTCATGCATGTGCGCGAGAGCAATACGATCGAGAAGGTGAAAAACATTCTGGGCCGACTCAGTGAGGAGGCCGAAGTCGTGCCGCTCGATGTCTTCCTGAAGCTTGCCGCAAGCAACAAGACCTATCAAACGCGCTTCCAGGAGCCGGATGACCCGATCGATCACAACCCGTGATCAAGCGATAGTCTCGTGAATTGCAGGGCGGGGATTCCGATCCCCGCCTTTTTATTGGGCGCAACTCAGGATCGGGATCACGCCCTACATCTGAGTTGCCGATGGCAGACCGTCGGCCCATGTTGAGTTTATGAAATCCATCCCCTTCCTGCGCGGTTTGTTTGGCCTCTGTGTCTTCTCCGCCACCCTGCTGGGCGCCGAAGAGGCGCCGGCTTACACCACCACCGAATCCGGTCTTCAGTATGCGATCACAGCAGAGGGTGATGGACCGACACCTCAACCCGGCCAAGTCGTCATCGCGCACTACACCGGCAAGTTGGCTGACGGCACGGTCTTTGACAGCTCGCGGGAACGCGGTGAGCCGTTCGCCTTCACGCTGGGTCAGCGTCAGGTGATCAAAGGTTGGGACGAAGGTTTTGCGCTGCTGCACGTCGGCGATCACGCGACCTTCATCATCCCGTCAAACCTGGCCTATGGCGAAAAGGGCGCCGGTGACCGGATTCCGCCCGGGTCCACGCTGCGATTCGATGTCGAGTTCGTGGATGTGAAACAACATGCGCTGGCCGATCATTTGCAGGAGATCATCGACCGCGATGGCGTGGACGCGGCCCTCGCGCGTTTTGTTGAACTTAAGGAGCAGGACTTTGGCGATTACTACGTGAGCGAGGCGCAGCTCAATTCGCTGGGCTACCGCTATCTCGGCAAGGATCAGCTGCCGGCGGCAATCGCGGTGTTCAAACTCAACGTCGAACTCTTCCCGCTTTCCGGCAACACGCATGACAGCCTCGGCGAAGCCCTGCTGAAAAACGGTCAGACCACCGCGGCGATCGCCGCTTACGAGCAGTCCGTCAAACTCGACCCGAAGAACGAAAATGCCCTCCGCATCCTCGCCGAACTCAAGTCGGCGGATGTGGTGAAGTAAGTTCCCTGGCGAGTAGTGCCAGTTCCTCCCATTCGATGCTGGTCTGGCGGCCGGCATCAAACTGGGCGTTTACCCAGTCGTGCAACTTGCGCGCGCGCGGATCGTCTTTCGTCAGTTCGAGTCCGAGATGTTGCTTCACCAGGAAGATCACACCGGCCAAGCCGGAGTCTTTGGTGAGGGAAACTTCCAGTGGTCGGCCCAGTAACTTGGGCACATCGAATGGCGCATACATCCACCAGAATTTGTTGAGCCCGTCCGCATGAATGCCCGCACGGGTGCGGTGTGCATCGCGACCGTAAAGCGGATATTTCGGCGGCACGCCGTGACCCATCTCCGCATAAAAATCCACCAGGGCGTTCAACGCCGTGAAGTCGGGCGGTGTTTCTCGAAAGTAGCCCATGCCGACGAGATGCAGCAGCACGGCTTCGAGCGGCGCATTGCCGGTTCGTTCGCCCTTGCCGAGCAACGTGCCGTTGATCGCGCCGCAGCCGGCGCGGATGGCGGCGAGGCAGTTCGGCACAATCATCCATGTGTCGTTGTGCGGATGAAATTCGAGATCGTCCGAGAGGACGCCCATCTCGCGCAGGGCTGTAAAAATCCGGGGCACGCTGCGTGGAGCGGCCACATCTTCGTAAGGCAGGCCGACGCCCATCGTGTCACAGACGCGGAATTTGGGTCGCAAGGCATCGTCGTAAGGCCTGGCAACTTCCTGCACCAAACTGACAAACCAACGAATCACATCGAGCGGTGCCCGGGTCGCATCCTCCAAATGCAGGCGTGGACGGATACCGGCATCGATTGCGGTGCGCACCGCGTTCAGATAGTTGTCTGCCGCGGCGCGTCGCCCGGCCGGCGTAAACTTGTGAAAGGTGTGATAGTCCGAGATTGAAGCGAGCATGCCGGTTTCCCGCACACCGAGGGTGCGAATGAGCTCCACGTCTTTGGCCGTGGCCCGGATCCATGTGGTCGGTTCAACGGGCGAACCGGCGCGCCACTGTTCGAGTGCCGCCGTCAGGGCTGCGCGATCAGCGGAACGATAGACGAAAAACTCTGCCTGCCGGATCGCGCCGGATTTTCCGGTGAAAGCGCACATTGTTTCATAGATGCGCAGGCTTTGGGCAGTGGTGAGCGGCAGTCCGCCTTGCTGCCCGTCGCGGTGGGTGGTCTCGGTTGTCCAAACGTCCGCCGGCAACGCGGCTGGCCGGTTGACCCAATCGTAGCTTGGAAAATCGCCGCGCGGAAATGTGCCCTCGCAATAATCGGGGCCGTGGTCGGCAATGGCATCAGGCTTGGTCGTGATCATGTTGTTTCAGCAAATCGTAGACGGGATAGTGGTCCGGACGGCTGGTGAACATGTGATCGTCGGCCACCCAACGACCCGCGACCATGCGCAGCAGCTCGGCGCCGGAACGGCGTTGCTGTTTGGCGAGGCGGATCAATTGATCGGCCAAGGCATGAAGCTTCCGATCGTTGCTGCTGGGTAGTGGCGACCCCGGGGCGACCTTGGTGCCACCGCGGCGGTGTTTGGTCACAAATCCTTCGTCCGCGAGTTCGCGGTAAACCGCCGCAACCGTATTGGGATTGACCTCCAGTTTCACCGCCAGCGTTCGCACGGTCGGCAAATTCTGACCGGTGCGCAGACGACCCGAGGAAATGGCGGTGCACAACTGGGACTTCAGTTGTTCCGAAGGCGAAAGCGGCCAGGTCCGATCAATGTTCATAGCGTCAGTCTGTCCGGTTTAGCCCGGTAGGTAAACGTGGGACGACGCCAAACCAGCGATATGAACCAATGCGCTAGTGCATATTAAATGTTTAGCCGAAGTGAACGTGCCGACTGCAAAGCATTCAGGCTTGGTGACGTGCTCGCTTCTTTCTCAAGTGATTCGGATTGATCACGAACTCGTATTTCAATCCGTCAGGGTCGGTAAAGAACGTGGCGTAGTAACCCTCGCCGTATTCCGGACAATCGCAGGGCGCATCCTCCACTTGGCAGAGTCCTTGTTGCTCCAACGGAACCAGCACCTCGGCATAAAACCGGTCCACATCCTCGCGATCCAACGCGCAGAAGGCCAGGTGATGATGATGCCCCACGGCACCACGGGTGTGAGTTACTTCGGCGAGTTTGGGATTGGCTTGGCCAATGCTGATTTCGTGCGGCATGTCCCAATCCCAGCGCTTCCAGTCTTCATAGGCATGACCTTCGCCATGATGCCGCCCGTTCAATTCGTAGCCCAGATACTCGAACATCGCCGTATAAAACGGCGACGAGCGTGCGACGTCTGAAACCGTGATGATCAGATGGTGAAGGAGACCGCGGTGCGTGGGGTTGGACATGGGGCGGTGCGGGTTGTTTAGGCCAAAGCGCTCAAGTGGGTAGTGTCATTCAGTTTTGAAACGACTCGTTCTTCCCATCTGTTGATGGTCAGCCGTGTAAAGCTCGCACAATCGAACTCAAAGGAAACTTTATTCCAGTAAGCCTCACCCAGTCCCAACCACCATTGCACCAGGGCCACCATGGCATTCCCGTGAGAGACGATCAGCAGTCGCTCGGCTTTGGATTGGCTCAAGGCTGTGTCCATGAAACTTGATACTCTCGCGGACATGAGCCGCCAGCTTTCCGCTTCGGGATAAGGAATCCAATCATACGCCGGTTCAGTGACAGGCAAGGCAAGACTCCTCGCCGCATCGAGCGTTTTGTCTTTGGCAATGCCATTGCCCAGCTCACGTAATTCTTGGTGATAGGTTGGCCTGACATTTTCCAGATGCGCAGCGATGATATCCGCAGTCTGTCTGGCCCGGATCAGATCACTACTGATCAGATCAATTGAAGAGACGGGAGACAGGGCTGCGAGTGCCTTGGCTGCACATTTTGCCTGGCGCTCACCTTTGGTTGTCAGCGGCGAGGCCGTCCATCCTCCCGTCAATCCTTTGATGTGATGTTGGGATTCACCGTGTCGGATGAGAATGATCTCAATTGGCATAGCTCAGTGATGATAATGCGGTGAGATGACGGCCTCTATCCGGTAGCAATCGGGATCAAAAACGAAAGCGGCGTAATAATCGGGACCGTATTCGGGATTCAGGCCCGAACCGCCATTGTCGGTGCCGCCGTTTGCGAGCGCAGCCTTGTAAAAAGCGTCGATGGCCTCTCGCGTGCGTCCGATGAAAGCGAGATGAAATCCGTCGCCAGACAGGATCTTTTCGTCCGGCCGATGACGAATCGAAAAGATATCGCCATTGTCTATGAACCCCCAGCCGACGACATCGGGAAAATCAACTGTGCGCTTGTAACCCAGTTCCCCCAGCGCCGCTTCGTAAAACTTTGCGGACCGCTCAAGATTAATGACCGGGAGCGAGAGGTGGTGGATCATCGGGACGTGCGTCATGAGCGGGCGGGTTGGCGTTGATGAAATCGGTGTCTGTGAGCAGCGGCACCGTGCTGCTCACATCGTGCATGGCGGCCAATTCCACGTCAGCCTTAAATCCTTTCTGGTCCAATTCCTGTCCACTCGCGGAGAGTAAGAGGGTGTCACTAAGTTTCTGCTCCAGACCAGTCCAAGATGCACAGGCGGTTTGGGCTTCAGGCGACTGAGTCCCGTTTAATTTGCTGATGATGGCACCTGCACCGAGCAGATCCTCAATGGCGCAGCGCAACGAACCATCGGGCCAACGCTCGCCGGCGGGAATGACGTTGAATGTGCGACCGTTGCGATTGGCCCACCGGGCCACGGCTGTGGCATTGCGCAGGCAACCCGCGATGACTTTTGCGCCTGTATCTTTCGCTTGGAACGCCAGCGTTGAACCGTTGGGGGAGGGTAAAACGAGCCGAAGTCCGGTTGGCACGTTGATGAGCGAAGAAGGGGCGAGGGAGTAATGTCCGGCAAAGCGGTTGCGCGAGCTGGCGATCTCGGCGTTTTTTTCGCGAGCATAAGCGATAGCGGTTTCGTCCTTCCAACGATAAGGCAGCACTGTGGCGCCGCGACTGACTGCGATATCCACGCAGGTAGAAAATGACAGGACGTCGACAATGATAATTACGTCCGCCGCTGATAGCTGATCTACGGCCTGCGAACCCCATTCACTGCGAATCTCATAGTTGGATTGTGTGAGATGGTGCATGCCTGCGTAATACTGGGAAGGAAGTCATCGGTTCAACCACACGATGGTGGCGTTCAGCACGGTGGCAAAACTTACCCAGAGCAGATAGGGCAACCAGAGCCAGCCGGCGATCAGATCGATGGCCCGGAAGCGCCGCCAAATCGCGAACAGCAGCAGCCACAAAATGATCACGTCGATCAGGGCGAGGCCGGGACTTTGCAGGCCGAAGAAGAGCACCGACCACAGGGCGTTGAGCCCGAGCTGAATGAAAAACAGCGCGAGGGCGCGATCAGCGTTGGGGCGGTCCCGCCGCAGCCAGATGCGCCAAGCCGCGACGCTCATCAACACATAGAGGAGCGTCCAGACCGGGCCGAAAATCCACGCCGGAGGGTTCCATGACGGTTTGATCAGGGTCGGATACCACGTGGTCACGCTTTCGGCGGTGGCGTAGCCGCCGAGGCCGGCCGCCGCAAAGGCGGCCAGCAAAAATGCCGCCAGCATCAACCAGCGCTGAGTAGGAGTTGTGCTCATCATTTGTCGCGTTGAGTCTTCGGTCGCACGCCGCACTTGGACCAATCCCACGGTTTGAAGCCGAGTTTGAACGCGGGCGAGTTCTTCGCGAGGGTCCAGGTCTTACGGCCTTCGGTGAGCTTGGGATTGGCAATCACGGTCAAAGCATCGTGCCCGGCCTTTTTCCATTCGGACCACGAGAATTTGCGCGGCACATCCTTGCGCGTGCCGGGGTGGCCGCAGGGCGAAAGTTTGCCGCCGTCGAACCAGATGCAATTGGCGTTGGATTCGAGCGCGTCGCGAATGTCGCCTTTGTAGCCGCCGGTGATGACGCGTTCGCTGGGGCCGACAAGGATGTTGTTGAAGAAGTTCGCACTGCGGTGCTCCTCGACCCGGTAAACCGAAGTGAGTGAGTGCTGCCCGCGGGCGAGGATGTTATGCCGCACGACATTTTCGCGGCCGTAGTGAATGTTGAACGGCGCGTCCTTGGTGTCGTGCACGAGGTTATGTTCGACGAGGAAATGCGCGGTGCCCTCGTCGAGATAGATGCCCCAGCCGCCGTAGGCCTGCGACCAGATGTGGTGCACATGGTTGCCGCGAATGACGGTGCCCGGCTGGACGCCGAGCGTATAGATGCCGCCCATGTCGCTGAGGATGCCGGCGCCGATGTGGTGAATGAGATTGTGTTCGATGCGATTGTTGCGCGACGGCGTCTCGCGGAATCCCCAGGTCCAGCCGGTCGAGATGCCGGTGTAGCACGAATCATGAATGTGATTGTGTGCGACCACACAGTCGGCGGCATGCGTGAGAAAAACGCCGACGCCTTGGTGGAAAATGCGGCCGATGCTGTGGATGTGATTGTCGGTGATCGTGAGGTGTTTGGTCAGGGCCTCGGGATCGCCATCGAGATCGGCGCCGCCGCCGCGAATGCCGCCCGCGCCGAGATCGTGCAGATGATTGCCCACGGCAGCGCAGTCGCGGCAACCATCGTTGAAATCGATGCCGTAGAGTCCGGCCTGGCTGAGTTCGCAGTCAATCACCGCGCAATCCCGCGCGGCGCGGAACGAGATGGAGCCGGGCACATAACAGGCCGCCTGCGGACTGCCGCCGATCGGCAGGTCCTGGCCGAATTGCGGATGGTGCTTGGGCATGTCGGGCACGGGCGAAAACCAATCCGCGTGGCGGAAGGCGAGACCGTGAAATTCCAAACCGCGCACGTGCTTGGTGCCATGAGGGTCGTGGGTCTCCTTGCCATCATGGAAATACTGTCCGCTGGCGCGAACGAACGCGAAGACGCGCGGCGCGCGAATCTCCGTGTTGACCGGGGTCTCGCCGGGCTTGGGCAGGTAGTGCAGCCGGCCGGTCTCGCGATTGAGATACCATTCACCCGGTTCGGTCAGGGCCTCGAAGAGATTGTCGATGTAGTAGCGGGCAAGGGCGTTGTTGCCATGCGCGTCCTCGTAGGCCTCGTAAAGCGCGAAGGCGCTGCGACGGGCGAAGCTGACCCAGCCGGTGCGCGGATTGAGCACGGGTTTGGGCAGGCGCTCTTCAATCCAATAGTGCAGCACGACGAATTCGGCGTCGGGCAGCGAGGTCCAGTCGGCGGAAACATCGCCGGCCTTCGGTTTGAACGTGTCGCGTCCCGCAAACAGCTCGGTCTTCTCCGGTTCGAGTATCTCGCCGATGCGCAGGACGTTCTTGGCTCCCTGGGTGTCCGGACTGAATTTGGGAAAACGCGCCCGCGGCGCGCGCCGGCCGTTGACGAAGAGCGAGCGAAAGAAGCGTTTGCCGGCGGCGACCTCGGGCAGATCGAGCGTCCATTCGGTGCGGCCGTTGCGTTCGCCGACCTTCCAGCCGGTGAGAGCCTGGCCGCCATCGAAAACCGGCTTGGCCTTGGGCGCGGCGACGTAACGCGTGTGCGAGTCTTCCGGACCGAACTCGACCGGCTCGGTGAGTTCGTAATGACCGCTCTGAATCAAGACGGTGGCGGGGCCGGTGAGTTTGCCGCCGGCGCGCAGGGCGCGGAGATTGTCACGGGCGCCGGCGAGCGTGCGCCAGGGCTGCTTGGCAGTGCCGGCGGCCCGATCACGGCCGCGCGGGGAGAGATGATAGGTGTTCATGAAAGCGGCGTCAGCCAAGCAGGCCTTGAACCAGAGGCGAAATCAAAAGATGCGAATATTCGTGCGATTCAGCGCAGACGGGGTGGCGGGGAGGGCGCGGCAAAGACCACGATGCTGACGCCGGTGACGACCAACGCGCTGGCGAGATAGAAGCTGGCGGGCGGCACCTGATTGAACAGAAACCACGCCATGATGCCCGCGAAGATGAACTGGCCGACATTGCAGAGGCTGACGATCTGGCCGCGCAAGTGGCGCATGCTGGCATTGAGCGTCGTGTGGCCGATGATGGTCGGCAGCAGGGCGAGTCCGATCATGAGTGACCATTCGCGCGAGTCGTCCAGGGCGTAGGTATGCCACCATGGCAACGCCGCGAGTGTGCAGATGACCGCGGCTTGGGCGTAAACCGGCACCATGTAGAGCCAGATGGACGGGAAGTCGCGGTTCTTGCGCCCAAGGGCGAGATAGCACGCGAAGAGCAGCATCGAACCAAAGCACATGACGTTGCCCCAGGCACTGCCGCCGCCGGCCAGGGCGTCGCGCACAGTCAACGCGGCCACGCCGCCGAGCGCGATCAGTGTGCCGATGATCTCGGCGCGGTTGATGCGTTCGCCGACAAACCAATGCAGGAAGAATGGAATCGCCGCCGGGGCGAAATTGACCACGAGGCTGGCTTGCGCGGCAATGGTCATGCGTGCACCGATCGCCCATGTGATCATGTGCAGGGCGAAGATGACTGCGGGCAACATCGTGCGCCGCAGGTGCGCCTTGGTGAAAGTGCCGGCATGTTTGCGGTATTCGTGCCACGCGACCGGAGCCATCACCAGACTGGCAAGAATCAGCCGCCACGCCGCCAGCACCGTGGGATGGGTGTGGCTGGCGTTCATCATGATGACTGCGGTGGAGCAGATCATCACGCCGAAGAGAAGCAGAAGAAAATGCCGGAACATGGGCACCGCGACGCTGGCAGAACCAAGATCGCAGTCCAGCGTGCAGACCCCGACATTTCAGTATTACTGCGGGCCCTGGCCGGCTGCAGTGCGATCAAGCACCAGCTGCGTGTAGTAGGCGTTGGCCTCCATCTCGTTCTGCGTCTCCTGCTGACCGTCGAATTTGCGCGCCAAGATCGCGTCGTCGGGATGGCGGGTCAGAATCTCCTGGCCCGCGGCCAGCGAAAGATCGGTGCGGCGCACGCTCTCCAACCGATTGATGGCGCCGCGGGACAAATCGGTGCGCATCGCAGCCACCAAGTCGGGTTCGAGTTTGCGCAAATATTGGTCCACCGATCCCTCCGGGGCGAACAGCGTGTGCTGGTGATTGAGCATCGCGGCGCGAACTTCGCCCCAACTGAAGAAGCCCGGGGTCGGCGGATAGCCGGTGGTGTCGGACGAAAATCCCCGCATCGACTCCGGTGGCTCGACGCCAACAAGCGTGGGCAGGTTTTGCGAGACGGAGGTAAAGGTCACGCACGACGCGCGGCTGGTGAGAAAGCGCATGAAATCGAGCGCGAGTTCTGGATGCCGCGACGTGCGGGTGATGCCGAATGCCCCGTAACTGTTCATGCTGGTTTCCGCGCTGCGCGCGATCATGTGCTCGCCATAGTTCGGGTCGTCGGGATTGGGCAGCGGATTGCGCATGATGCCGATGCGAAACGGGCACTGTTCGAAGATGCTCGTGGCCATTAGGCTGTAGCCGAGATACAGCGCAGCGCGGCCTTGGGCGAAGCGGAAGATCGTCTGGTCGTTTTCGATCTGTTCAAAGCCCGGGGTGAGCAGTCGGCTGGCTTCCTGCATGAGCCGGGCGGCGGAACGGATCGCCGGATCCTGCAGCGACCAGCGGCCTTGCAGGCGCGCGAGGTAAAGCTCCTCGATGGTCGGCGGCAGTCCGGTGGCCACGCCCAGCCGGGTGGCGAGCCGCTGGGTCTGAGTGTTGAACAAATCGCCGAGCATGATGGTGGCCGCATACGCTGATCCGGCGATCGGCTCGATTTTCTCGCCGGTCCGGCGGGCGTAATCTTCAACCTTGGCGCACAGGGCCACGAGCTCGGCGTAGTTGCGGGGCAGGGTTTCGGTGCCAGTGGCAGCTTTGATCAGATCCAGATTGCAGTAAAAGCGGACGCGCGCGTTGAAGAGCGAGGCGCCGTAGTATTCACGGGTCTCCAGATCAAGTCCCGCGCGCATGCCGTCGAGAAACGTGTTGCGCCACGGCACGCCGGCGAGCGCGGTGCCGGCGTTGTAGGGATTGGGCTGGTTGATCTCGGCGGTGATGGGTTGGAAATAACTGTAGTGTTCGCGGCCGATCCCGAGGCCGATTTGCACGAGGTCGGGCGCATCACCGCCGATGAGCTGGCTCGAAGTCCACTGGCGGTAAAGCCGGCCGGGAATCGCGATTTGTTCAATGCGCACGCCGGGGTGGAGTGCTTCGTAGGCGCGCGAGAGCCGGTCGAACGCCTCGCGCACGCCGGGTTCGAGTTGCCAGTGGGAAAACCGCAGCACGGTCACGCCCTCGGCGTGATCGGCCAGCCGCGGTTGGGCGACGCGCCACGCGCTGAAGCCGAACGCGAGTGCTCCGATGGCGATCAACAGAGGAAGTTTCCAGCGGCGCGGGCTCATCATTGCGCCTCCTTTTCCAATCGCTCGGCGCGGCGGGCGGCTTCGGACACGCTGGGCTCGCGGGGAAATTCCCGCACGTAGCGCTGGTAATAAGCGGCGGCCTCGGCTTTGCGGCCAGTGACGCGCGCGCATTCGGCAGCAGTTAACAAGGCGTTGGCGATACCGGGCGGCCGCACGACCAGATCGCGCTCCAGGCAATATTCCAACAAGGGCAGTGCCCGCGCGTGATCGCCTCGCAAGCGCAATAGGGCATCCGCGAGCACGAGTCGCGTGTCGCGCTGGGCGGCGCGCGATTGCAGCGACGGCAGCAGCGTCGTGATCTCGGTTACGCGCTCTTCCCAAGCGGCTTCGGCGACATCCGTATACAGCAGCAACAGGGCGAGTTTCGGGGCCGCGCGTTCCGCGATCGCATTGCCCGGATGGCTGGCCAGCAGCGCCCGGTAGGTGGCGATCGCCGCCGCGGGGTTGGCAGGCTGCGCAAACAGCTGGTCGATGCGGGCGATTTGATACGCTGCGGCGATACCGGTGGCGTCGTTGGGATCGGCCGCCCGCAATGCTTCCAAAATCCCGCGGGCTTCATGCACCCGCGCCTCGGTGCGTGGTTGCACGCCGAGTAAGGCGAGGGCCGCTCCAAGACGGGATTGGCGATCGGTCCGGTCGGCGAATTTGGTCTGGGCAGCCGCGGGATCCAGCCGGTTGAGATCGAGCCAGCCGTCGGTTTCGGCCCGCAGGATTGCGACCGAAAGCAGAGCGAGCAGCGCAACCCGGAATCCTGGGAGCGCCCGCATCATTAGAGAATCACCACCGGAGCACCATGGGGGCGGGAATGGATCAGCGCGGTGACCGCACGTTCGCGATGAGTGCCGGTGACAAGCCAGCCGTCCGGCTCCCGGGTGATTTTCCAATCTGCGTGCACATCCCCCGTGGGCGTGGCGGAACAGACGGTCAACAAGCGATGCGATTGGGCCGCGGCAGAAACGACTTCGGCGAAGGGATAAACACCTTCGTCGGCCGGCAGGGGCAGGATGTCATGATTTATTGTGCAGGCGGCGCCCGCGACCACGCGGCCCTGCAACCAGGCATTAGGCCGGGTGATGGTGAATCCGTTTGACTGGGAGGTGACACCGGCTTGCCCGTCGTGGTTGTCCGCCTGCCAGCGCGTTTGCACCGGCAGTGCCGCGGTCAGGTCGACTTCGTCAAAGACGATCACGACATCGGGTTTGAAATAGATCACGGTGCGCTGGGCGCGAGTGACCGGCAGGCCGGCCTTGGTGTAAGCGTCCGCCGCGTCGCTGGTGGCGAGCATCCAATCGCGACCGGTGCGGTAATCGACGAGTTTGGCGTGGGCCTGCGAAGCGTTGGTGCCCTCCTCGCCGTTGTGATACTGATGACCGCGACCATCGATCAGCAGGGCGGTATGCGCGGCGGTCAGGCGCAGCTGCCACTTGGGCTGCGTGCGCATGTAACTGGCCTTGACCGGATCGTGCAACAGGCGCTCGCCGTGGGCCGTGAAGATCAGGCTGTTGCGATCGGCGTGCTCATGGTTCTCCGGTTCGCCGCTGCGCAGCGAGAGCACGGCATCTTCGGCGCCCCAGCCACTGCGGGAAATCACGATTCCGGGAAACATCACGCGGTCGCGCGGCAAATCGGCGCTGCGGGTGGCCGGCACCGTAGGGTCAAACCAGATGGCGGCCCATGCCGAGACGGGCAGATCGCGAATCGTGCCCGGTTGCAGCACGAGTTGGTTGGCGGTGGAATCGCGGAAGTGCCGGCCGATCCACGCGAGCGGCTCGGCGCCGGACATCTTGAACGCATCGCCGATGTTGAGGCAGCTGTCGGGGGCGCTGATCGTGGGGACAGAGACCATCTGCACGTAGCGCGCCATGGCGGGGAAGTCGAAGGCGTCGCGCCCATCGATGCCGCAATGCCGCCGCAGCAGTTCGGCCGAGACCATGTAGTAGTTGAACGTGAAGTGCCAGTAATCCGGGCCCTCGGGGAATGATCCATCCTGCGGCAGCCGTGACACGAACAGGCGCATGCTCGCGTCGGCCATCGCGGCCCATTCCGCGGCGCGCGGATGGCGGCCATGCAGAAACGCGGCGGCGGCGGCGAGGCCCGAGGTCGCGATGATGCGCAGATTGTTGACGTCGAGAATCGCCGGCCAGCGGCTGAAATCGATGTCGAGGTAGGCTTGATCAAAGCCCTGCGCCGCCGGGTCCATGCCCCAACCGACGACTTGGTCGTGGTGCGTCATGCCAAAGACGGCGCGCTCCGCGGCCGGCGCGGCTTCATCGGCGATGAATTTAACGGCGGCAGCATGCTCCGCTTCGGTCAGGTCGTTCGCCAACCAGTCCACGCTGAGCACGACGGCGATGCTGGTGGTGCCGTTGCGCATCGCCCCGACCGTGTCGCGACCGGCTTCCAGAATCCAATCCCAGCGGGGGAACTCCAGGACGCGCTGCAACGCGAGGCGGGCGATGGCGAGCTGGCGTGGGTCCGGCTCGATGGCGTGCACGAACGCGGAGCGCTGCAGGATGTTGGCGGCGCGGGCGAGATCGGCGTTGGGGTGATCGAGTTTGATTTCCTCGCGCAGGAAACGCTCGTCATCGGCCAGGTCCGCTTCGCGGGCATAGCGCCAGAACGAGGCGAATTCAGGACGCGCGAGCGTCGTTTTGATCCGCGGCAGTTCGGACGGATCGAAGAGCAAATGGAGTGGGGTGGGCATGAATCAGGTGGGTTGCAGGTCCTTGAGAATTTCCTTGGCGGCGTTGTGGCCGGGGATGCCGCTGACCTCGCCGCCGGGATGCTGGCCGGAGCCGCCGAGATAGAGACCGGCGATGGGCGCGCGGTAACGGGACAGCTCGGGCAGCGGGCGGTTGCCGAGCAGGAGTTCGGGCGTGTGCTGGAGATGCCAGATGCAACCGTCGGTGAGCGCGAGCTTGCGTTCGAGATCGAGCGGGGTGCGCAGTTCGTAGTGGAGAATCGAGCGGCGGAAGTTCGGCGCGTATTCGCTGATTTGATCGATGAGGCGTTCGGCGACGGCCTCGCGCTGATCGTCCCAAGTGCCGTGAGCGAGGCGGGCGGGCGCGGAGTAAACGTAAACCGATGCGGTGTGTTTGCCGGCGGGCGCGAGCGAGTCGTCGAGCACCGAGGGGATGTTGAAGCTCATCATCGGTCGTGCGGGAGCCTGGCCGGCCTCCACCTCCGCATAACAGCGCGTGATGGCGTCGCGGTTCAGCTCCAGCTGCACGGAACCGCGGTGCGGCAGGTCCGGGTCGCCATCCCAGCCGTTCCATTGCGGGAGCTCATCAATCGCCGCGAGAAACTTGTAACAACTCACATGCGAATTGAGTCCGCTGATGCGCGTGCGCAGCCCGGCGTCAACGGCCCCCTCGGGCAGCAGTTTGAGAAACGTGCGCTTGGGATCGGCGGTCGAAAGCACGCGCTGGGCTGCGATGCGTTCGCCATTGGCAAAGGCCAGGCCGGTGGCGCGTCCGTTGGCCACGACGATGGATTGCACCGGGCAGTCGGTGTGAATCGTGACCCCGGCGGCCTGCGCGATGTCGGCGAGGATGGCCGGCAACCGGCCCATGCCGCCGCGCACGAATCCCCACGGTCCTTTTTCTCCGGTGACCGGATCGGGCCAGTCGATCGCGCTGTAGGCGAGGGCGAAGGCCCCGGGGTTGGCGGCAAACGCGGAGGCTTCCGAAACCACCCGTTCACGCAGGCGTGCCGTGGGCAGGAAGTGATCGTGCAGTTCCCAGAGCTTGAGACTGGTGGCGAGTTTCAACGCATCCTCGGCCGGCGTGCCGGCGGCCGCGCGGCGCAGTTCGTCCATGGTCGGCGGCACGGTCAGCAGGTAGTTGCGGACGAGACCGACGAAATGCTTTTTGAACTCGTCGTAGCGGTTGAGTGCGGCGAGCTCGTCGGGAGTGAGCTTGGCGCGGGCGGTGGCGTGATTGGGCAGATCGAAATCGAGATGCGAGTGATACGTCCCGTCGCGTCGGAGGTAGATGACTTCGTCGCGCGGAAAGGCGGTCAGGCCCTTTTCGGCGAGGCCGAGCTCGCGCACGAGTTGCGCGGGAAACGCGTGCAGCAAATGTGCGCCGGTGGAAAGCGTGTAGCCGGGCCAGAGCTCTTCGTTCAACGTGGCACCGCCGATGGTGGGCCGGCGTTCTAAGATGTGCACGTTGAGTCCAGCGCGCGCGAGGTAGGTGGCGGCAACGAGGGCGTTGTGCCCGGCGCCGATGATGGCGACGTCGATGATCATGTGTGGGGTCGGGTGGTTTCGAGGATCGCCTGGCGGAGGCGGGAAAGTTCAAGCGGCTTGGTCACGTAGCCGTCCATGCCAGCGGCGATGCACTTGTCGCGGTCACCCTGCAGCACGTCGGCGGTCACGGCGATGATCGGCAAGCGGCGGAGATGCTGTTCGGTCTCCCGGCGTCGAATGGCCATCGTGGCTTCCAATCCGTCCATTTCCGGCATGTGCAAATCCATCAGGATGACATCGTGCTTATCCTGCGCGGCGCCTTCAACCGCTTCGCGTCCATTGACGGCGAATTCGACGCGATGTCCCATTTTCAGCAGCATCGCCTCGACGAGTTTGCGGTTGAGCGGGTTGTCTTCGGCGACAAGCACCTTCAGTGCCTGCTCGGCAGTAGTGAACACGGCGGGGCTGGCCGCCGCGCGTGACCGAGGAGTCTCCGCCAAGGGCAGTTGGACGTGTGCGATGAAGGTAGAGCCGTCCCCGGGACTGCTGTTCACCTCCAGTCGACCGGACATGAGTTCGCAGAGTTTGCGCGTGATAAAGAGACCGAGGCCGGAGCCGCCGAACCGCCGGGTGGTGGAAGAGTCCGCCTGTTGGAAAGGTTTGAACAAGCGGTCCAATTGCTCGCGGGTGATGCCGATGCCGGTGTCGCTGACCGCGATGGAGAGATTGCACCGACTGTCGCTGCCAACGGCGGCATCCAACCGGATGGTGACGCCGCCTTTCTCGGTGAACTTGAGGGCGTTGGAAACGAGGTTGTTGATCACCTGGTGCAGGCGCGTTTCGTCGGCCAGAACCACCGTGGGCACCCGGGGCGAAATTTCGAGCTTGAGATCGAGGGCCTTGCGCTGGGCGGAGGAACGGAAGAGCTGGATGGTGGTGTCGAACAAACGCCGGAGCTCGAGCGGGGATTGTTCGAGGGTCATCGCGCCGGCTTCGATCTTCGACAGGTCGAGAATATCGTTAAGCAGGGTTTGCAGCACTTCGCCGCTGGAAAGGATGGCGTTGACGTAGTCGCGCTGCGCGACGTCGAGCTGACTGGACTGCAGCATTTGCGCGAAGCCGAGCACGCCGTTCATCGGCGTGCGGATTTCGTGACTCATGGTCGCGAGAAACTCGGACTTGGCCCGGTCGGCCGACTCGGCCTTTTCCTTGGCGGCGGCGAGATCGCTGGTGCGGTTGCGCACCTGCTCCTCCAGCCGGTCCTGTTGCAGGCGCAATTGATCGAGGGTTATGCCGGCGAACTGGCCCGGGATGCCGAGACAGAAGGCGAACACGCCCATTTCAAAAATCGGGGTGAAGGGGCCGCCGCTGATCGCGACAAACGGTCCCAAGCCGCTGGCTGTCGCCAGCAGTCCGTAGATCGAAACGATCAGCACAGTGGTGGCCACGCCGCGCGCGCCGCAGGTGATGGCCGCGACCAGGGCCAGCGGAATCGTCAGATACAACGCGAGTGATGAATAATGAAAGGCCAGCCAGGCAACGAGCAGCGTGGCCGCGAAATTGGCGGCATGGGCGATCGCTTGATTACGTTTGCCGCGTGAGCGCACGGTTTGCCACGGCGCGAGCAACAACGGCACGACCAAGAATACGCCCAAGGCGCCCGATATGGTGATGATGCCGCTGCGCAGGAGAAATTCCTCCCAGCCCATGCCGGTCAGGAAGCCCGCGGCGTGAATAATGGCGATGACCAGCCAAGCCGTCAGAATCGCCGGCAGCAGCGCGACGCCGAAGGTGAAGCGCAGAAATTGGACGCCGTCGGAAAACGGAGAGCCGTGAATGAAACGTTTCCAAATCAACGCGCTGAGCGCCGGCGCGGCGGTGTTGACCGCGCAGATCAGAAAGCTGTAGGGCCGGTAGGAGAGGAAATCGTAATCATTGGCCAGGGCCATGACCGCCCAATGCGCGACCCAGAGAGTGGGCAGTGCGCTCCAACCCGGTTTGGTCAGTAGCGCCACGAGGGCGATGCCCGCGGGCAGCCAGATGACGGTGACGTTGGTGGGGGGCAGTGCGATGACCCGCATGGCCACCAACGCGGAAGTGACGATGAGGACGAAAAGAATGGCGTGCTGGAACAGGGCGACGCCCAGTCCTCTCCACCCGGTGATTGTCCAAAGTCGCCCCATCAGAAGGCGTCATCGCTACAGTGGGATGTGGGTGGTGGCAACCCTTGGACGCAGCGAAGTGTGTCAGTCGCGATGGCGCAGAGCTTGCAGCACGTTGAGCGAATGATTGCCGATGCTTTCCATGTTGTTGAGCATGTCGATGTAGAGCATCTCGGCCTTCACGGTTTCGCCGCTTGCGCTCATGCGCTTCAACGATTCGCGGCGCAGCTCCTTGCGAAAACGATCGATCGTGTTCTCCAGTTGATAAGCCGTTTCCATGTCCTGGGTGGCGACACCCCGGCTGATGCGCGCGGCGTAGAAGTCCATGAACTGGAGCACGATTTGGGAGAACTGTTCGACCTGTTTGATCGTTTCCGGCGGCAGCACGCGGCGTTTGCGGTATTTGCGCTCCGCGAGCATGACCAGCCGGTAGCCGCAGTCGCAGATGTCCTCGAGTTCGGCCACGACGCGCAGCATGGCGGTCACCTTGTGCATGGAGCTCTCGCTGACCCGATTGGCGGAGCATTTGAGCAAGTAGCTGGTGGTTTGAAAGGCGAGGCGGTCGCTTTCTTCCTCCAGCTTCTTCAATTCGCGCACACGGTCACTGAGGTCCTTGTCCGGATTGAGGAAGAGTTCCACGAACCCGGTCATCAGGTCGTGGGTGAGTTTGCCCATGCGCTGCACATCGCGCTCGGCCTCGGCGATGCTCAATTCGCCGGTCTGGGGCAGAAAAGCCGAATCGTGCACGACGTGGTCGGCGGCCTTCTGGTGCCGGTCGGGAACGAGTCGCTCGACCAAGCGGCCCAGTTGACTGACGAAACCGATCAAGAGAATGATATTGGTCAGATTAAACAGCGTGTGGAACGCGGCCATGTGCAGCGGGATGTTGCTGCTGCTGCCGGCATCGCCGGGCATGATCCAGTCAACCAAGTCGGCGAATTGGGTGAACAGGGCGATGGCCCAGATCACGCCGATGATGTTGAATACGAAATGGGCGAGGGCGGCGCGCTTGGCGTTGGTGTTGCCCCCCATGGCGGCGATGTTGGCGGTGATGGTGGTGCCGACGTTCTCACCGAGGATGATCGCACAGGCGCTGGGATAATCGATCCAACCCTTGTAGGCCATGGTCAGGGTGATTGCGCCGGCCACCGAGGAGGACTGGACCGCCACAGTGAGGATGGTGCCGAAAATGAAAAAGAAGAGCACCGAGACGAGACCGCGCCCGGTGTAATCCTGCACGAATTCCAGCACTTCGGGGCTGTTGCGGATGTCCGGCACCGAGTCCTTCAGGAACATGAGACCGAGGAACAGGATGCCGAAGCCCATGATGAATTCGCCGGTGTCGCGCAGTTTGGGCCTGCGCGAAAAGATCAGCGGCAGCGCCACACCGATCATGGGCAGCGCGATGGCGGAAATGCTGAATTTGAAACCGAGGAACGATACGATCCAGAATGTGGTGGTGGTGCCCAGGTTCGCACCCATGATCATGCCGATCGCCTCGGTCACGGTAAGCAGGGAGGCGTTGACGAAGCTCACGATCATCACGGTTGTGGCCGAGGATGACTGGACGAGGCAGGTGACACCGAAGCCGGTGCCCAGACCGACGAAGCGATTGCTGGTCATCGTGCGCATCATGCCGCGCAGGCGTTCGCCGGAGAGTTTTTGGAGGGCCTCGCTCATGACCTTCATGCCGAAAAGGAAGAGGCCCAAGCTGCCGAGAATGGTGAGGATCGTGCCGAACATAACGGGGTTCTGCCGCAGACGATGGAACGGCTTGCCCGCGATGGGCAAGACCAGGCGTCACCGGATTGTCACAATTTGCGCCGGCGGGAGATTTGGGCCGGTCAAGCGCCTCAATCGGGCCCGCTGAGGTCAATCGCCCCGCCGGTGGCGGTGTATTTCATGGCGTCACCCGGGCGCAAATCAGGCATCCGGTGCACCCTTTCCCGACGGACCAGGTAAAGCTGTCCCGCCACGTTGTAGGCTTGGGGAACGTAGACGGCCACGAAATCCTTGCCGAGATCGAGGTCCTGCACGTCCTCGTCGGTCAAAAAGCCGATCAGCCAGACATCCTCGGTAAACAGCTGCACTCGCACCGTGTGTTTGAACCGGCGTTTGTTACCCACGAACGCTTTGAAAAAATCGCGGACGGAGGTGTAGATGAAGTTCACGCCCGGCAGACTTTCCAACCAGCGGTTGAGCAGCCGCAGCAGCCCATTGATCGGCAGAAACGAGGCGAACCAGCCGACCAGGAAGAAGCTGACCAAAACGATGAGAAACCCCAGCCCGGGCGTATCGATGAAGGGCCGGAGCAGACCGTCGAGTGATTGAAATATCCAGTGCAACAGCGAAATCGTGATCGCAATCGGCGCGAGGATCAGCACGCCGCGCATAAAATGTCGTCCGAGCCAGCGCCCGGATGCGCGCAGCGTTGCAGTGGGAATCGTCGATCGCATGACGATGGAGGGTGAGGTGGGGGGCGAAAGGCGTTAAGCAAAAAGCCGGGGCAGGATGCCCCGGCTTGTGCATGGAGTTGGCGCGGCGCTTTATTTGTCCGCCGTGTCGGCCACCGCCGCGTCATAGGCGGATTCAAGTTTTTTGGTCGCGGCGATGACCTCGGCCTTGGCGCTGTCCCAAGTTGCCGCGGTCGCATTGCTCAATGCCGCCAATTTTTCCGCCAGGGTGGCCCGGGCGCTGGCAATGCGCTCCATCGCGGCCTGGCGGGAGGCGGAGGCCTTTTCGCCTTGGTAGTCCGCCTTCAATTTGGCGATCTTGGCGTCGAGATCGGAAGAGACCGCCTCGGCCCGGCGTTGGAATTCCGCGCTCTTGTCGAACGTATAGTCCTTCAAGTCGCTCCACGCTTCGCCGACGGCGGCGGTGGAGGTTTGATAGGCGTTCTCGACTTTGGCGGTCGCGGTTTCCCGTTCCTGTTTGGAACAACCCGCGGCGAGCACCAACGTGGCGCCCAAGGTGAGAAGCAATCGATTGCGAATGAGAGTAGATTTCATGGCTGAGATAAATTGAGGTTCAAACGGATGGGAGGCGGGGCGGTTCAGACCGGGGGTTTCCCGCGCAGCGCTCCGACGATCGCTGAGACGATCAGGAGGATGAGAAAGATGAAGAACAGGATCTTCGCGATTCCTGCGGCGGCCCCGGCGATGCCGGTGAAGCCCAGCACTCCGGCGATCAAGGCAATGATCAGGAATGTGAGTGACCAACTTAGCATAGATTTCCTTTCGTTGAGGTTGACGTTGGCCCTCCCTCTGACCCGCCATCGCGGGTTTTTATCCGTCAAATTTGCCCGAATGCCGCCAAGTCACTTTTCGGCAAGGGATTAAAAACCCGGGTAAAGCCTCGGCGGGAAATCATTGCGGCAGCTCGGTGGGCGCCAGGCGTCGAATGCACGAGTCTTGCAGCACGGCGGTTTCACGGCCGCCGCAGCAATACGCTAGCAACACCGCGTCTCGCACCGGATGAATGGCGATGTAGCAAAACCCCCGCTCGGCGTCGTCTTCGATCAAGACGGGTGCGGACCAGGTCGCGCCCTCGTCCGCACTCGTGGCCAGCGCGAGCGGGGTGCGCCCCCAACTGGAATTCTTGCCCCATTGGGTTTCGCTGGTGACCGGTGCCTGCGGGTCGTTCCAGACCGCGATCCAGCGATTCAATTCCGGGATGCGTTTGATCGACAGCGGACTGCAGGGCGCGGCGAACCGCGAACGCTGCGGCGGGCTCCATGTCGCGCCGCGATCATGCGACGTGAACTCCCATTGCCAGCCGTCGGTCGTGCGGGCCCAGCCGTAGAGGCTGCCGTCGCGTCGCTCGATCAATCCCGGTTCCTGCAAACCCGATTCGACCGTGTCTGCGATGCGCAGGCGTTGAGGACCTTCCCGCCAGGTCGCGCCAGCATCATCGGAAATGAAAAAGCAGGCCTCCGCGTGCATTTCGATACCCGCTTCGATGTTACCGTCGGGCGACTTGGGGCGATGGTAGGCCGAGGGCACCAGCAGACGTCCGTCGCGGAGCTGCAAGACGCGGTCGTTGTTGGTGACCAGATAGCCCGAGACGGGCTGGCAAAGCACGGCGTCGGTCCACGTTTGGGCTTCGTCATCCGAAAATCGCACGCGCAACCGGCAGTCGATGGCGGAGTTTTTTTGCACGTAGAACAGGGCGATCCGACCGTCTTGCAGGCGCAGCAGGCTCACACTCATCACATTGCACTGCCCTTCATTCGGCACGAGAATGCGGTGTGGTCCCCACGTTTTGCCGTCATCGCTCGACACGCAGCCGGCGATATCCGCCCGGCAGTGGTCGCCCCAGTTTTCGCCGGTATAGCGTGACCACGCGTAGAGGATGCGGCCATCCTTCAGCGTGACAAACGAGCCTTCGGAGTTGCGGGGATTACCGGTAGCAGAGTGCAGGGGCAGCACGATCGTGTTCATGCCGCGGGATGAGGAAGCAACGGGTGCGCCGGGGCAAACCGGAATTGCCCGGGTGACGTTTTGCATTGTCGCCGGCCGCGCCCGCGGGCTTGTTTGCCGCGCATGGAGTCCATCGATCCGATCCGGCTGAAGCGCCATCTCACTTACCTCGTGAAAGACATCGGTGTGAGATTGGCCGGCACGCCGTCCGAGGCGGCCGCAGCGAAGTGGCTGCGGGACGAGTTCGCGCGGGGTGGGGCGGTGGTCACCGAGGAGACTTTTCCGGTGCAGGCGCGCGTGGTGCGCGAACAGCAGCTGGAAGTTTTCCATGATGGTGCTTGGCACGCGGCCGCTTGCTCCCTCTTTGCCAACGCGCCTGGAACGAACGGCGATTGGGTGGAGGCCCCGCTGGTCTTCTTTGAAGGTGCGACGGGATATCAGCGCAGCGATCTGCCTGAACTCATGCGCGGTCGCATCGTCATGCATTTTGGCTGCCACATTGAGTCGTGCGAAAACTACGGCCGGCTGATCGCGGCACAACCGGCCGGGCTGCTGATGGTGGATGTGCGCTATCCGGGCGCGTCGGCGCTGGCCGATGCGATCTTCCCGGCCTACGCCGCCCGGTGCGGTGTCGTGCCGGCACTCAATGTCGCTTATCTTGAGGCGTGGAAATGGAAGGAACGCGGCGCGACGCGGGCCCGGTTCCGTGTGGTCGGTGGACCGCAACCGGCGGAGTCCGCCAATGTCATCGCGGAATTGCCGGGGTCCGATCCCGCGTCCGGGGTTCTGTTCATCGGCGGACATCACGACACGCAGGCCGATTCAGTCGGCGCGGACGACAATGGCTCGGCGACCGCGGGCTTGCTCGAGCTCGTCAGAGTGCTCGCGCCATTGCCGCGTCGACGCACGATCCGGTTGATTTCATTTGGCGCGGAAGAGCAGCTTTCGGTCGGCAGCTCGGCCTACGTGCGGCGGCACCGCGCGGCGTTGCAACGCGACGGCTTGTTCATGTTCAACCTCGACAGTTTCGGCTCCCTGCTGGGCTGGAATTTGATTTCCGGCAGCGCGCCGGCGGAGATTGATCAACGCCTGCCCTCCTATTTCGCGCGGCATGGGCAGTATTACCGGCGGGATTTCGGGGTGCTCCCCTATGCCGATCATTTTCCGTTTAACGCCGCGGGCGTGCCGGGTTTGACGCTGATGCGGCCGAATTGTGCGGGCGGGCGCTTTTTTCATCACCGGCCGGATGATGATTTGAGCCGAGTCGACTACGGTGTGATGGCCGCCTCGCTCAACGCCGTGGCTGAATTCGTATTCGAGCTGGCGACAGTGGAGCAACTGCCCTTCGAACCGAAACTGCCGGCCGCGGAGCTGCCGGCGGTGGCGCATTGCTGGGACGACCTGTTTGGCGGTTGGGCGGACTGAAATCCGTCAACGGCACGCGGCGGTCAGGCGGCGGATCAAGTCCGGCAATTGGGTGAACTTCACGGGTTTCTTCAGCAGGGCGTCCACGTTCAGCTCGTGGTAGGCGAGATCAGTGGACTCACCCAATTCCGAACTGATGACGATGATGCGGCCGGCAAAATCACTTTGCCGGAGGCGCCGGACCAATTCCAAACCGCTCATTTGCGGCATATGATGATCGGTGATCAGCACATGGTATTGCGCGGGATGTCGTTGTATCTCCGCCCAGGCATCCGCGCCGTCGGGGACGCAGGTGATGGCAAAGCCCGCTACGGTCAGTGCGTGCCGCATCAATTGCCGCAATTCGCGCACGTCATCTGCATACAACACCTGCACCCTGACTGGTGCGGCGTCGGCAGAGGCTGGGGAGGCTGATGCGCGGTCATTCATGAGGGCGACGATGGCGTCATCAGGTTGGACGAACGACCCGGGGAAATGTTGTGCGAAAAAAAGGTGAATTGGGTGCGCAGTTGTGGAACCGGCGCCGCCGATTATAACTCGGTCCGAGTTGACGGCATCGCCGCAAGCAATTCGCTTCGTTCCCATGATAACTCGTCTCTACCGGCTTTGGCTCATTGGTGTTTTGAGTGTGGCGGCATCCTGTTGGCTGAAAGCCCAGTCGGATGCGCCGGCGTGGCGCACTGAACTGGGGGCTGGACTGATCACGACCCCGACCTTCCGCGGGGCCGACGATTACCAAGTCCTGCTCGTGCCCGATGTGCGGGTGAGTTACGGCGAGGCTTTCAGTGCCTCGATCGCCCGTGGGGCGCGTTATGTCGCTTGGTCCGATGGTGCGACGTCGATCGGGCCGTTGGTGCGACTTGATTTCGGCCGGGATGCCGATGGCGACAGTCCGTTCCGCATCGCCGGGGACGACCCGGTGGAATTGCGCGGTCTGCATGAAGTCGACACCACGGTGCAGGCGGGCGCGTTTGTCCAACATCGGGTCGGTGACTGGTCAGTCGAAGCCGAGGTGTTGCAGGGCGTGAATGGCCACGAAGGGCTGACGGTCGACCTGTCGTTTGATTACACCGTGAGACTGACGTCGAACGACGGTGGCAAAGGTCCGCCGGCGTTTTTGGTCACGGGTCCACGCGTGCAATGGGCGAACAGCGCCTACCATGACGCCTATTTTGGCGTTACCACTGCGGATGTGGTGACGAGCGGCCTGCCGTATTATGCGGCGGACGGCGGGGTTGGCTCGGCCGGCTGGGGGCTGCGTTATATCCGGCCGGTCTCGCGGCAGGCGGTGCTGATCGCCTTCGCAGGTTACGACAAACTGCTTGGCAGCGCCGCGGATTCGCCACTGGTCCGGTTGCGCGGCGACACCAATCAGTTCTCCGCCGGTGTCTTCGTGAGTTTTAAACTCTGAGGCCGGCCAATAAGCCTTTGACCTGCCGGATGGCGGGCTCACGGTTTCCGCTGAAACCATGAGCCCCAACATCGTTTTCTTTCTGATCGACGACCTCGGCTGGCGCGATCTGACCTGTTACGGCAGCAGCTTTTACGAGACGCCCAATCTGGATCGCCTTGCCGCCGGCGGAATGAAATTCACGGACGCCTATGCGTCCTGCCCGGTGTGTTCGCCGACGCGTGCGAGCCTCATGACCGGCAAATATCCCGCGCGGGTGGGGGTGACCAATTTCATCGGCGGCCATGGCGTCGGCAAACTCAGCGACGTGCCCTACATGCACCATTTGCCGATGAACGAACGCAGCATTGCGACCGCGTTGCGCGTCGGCGGTTACCAGACTTGGCATGTAGGCAAATGGCATCTCGGGAATGGCCTGACCTATCCGGATAAACATGGTTTTGAGGTGAACCTCGCCGGTTGCGGCTGGGGCCTGCCCAACAACGGCTACTTCAGCCCGTGGGGTATCGAGACATTTCCCGACGGGCCGGAGGGGCAGTATCTGACTGATGCGCTGACCGACGCGGCGATCGCACAGATCAAGACCCGTGATCGCACGAAGCCTTTCTTCCTCAATTTCTGGCACTACGCCGTGCACACGCCGTTGCAGGCGCCGGCACATCTCGTGGAAAAATATCGCGCCAAGGCCGCGCGGCTCGGCCTGAAGGACGAGGAGGCACTCGAACCCGGTGAGATCATTCCGGTGCAGCACAAATACCATGAACGCGTGATGCGCCGGCGTTTTCAAAGCCATGCGGTTTACGCCGCGATGGTCGAAAGCATGGATACCAGCATCGGTCGCGTGCTCGATACGTTGGACGCCGAGGGACTTGCCGGCGACACGCTCGTGGTGTTCAAGAGCGACAATGGCGGTTTGGCGACTGCGGAAGGGTCGCCGACCTGCAACGCGCCTTTGAATGAAGGCAAGGGCTGGATGTATGAAGGCGGCAACCGCGTCTGTCAGATCGCGCGCTGGCCGGGCGTCATTGCCGCCGGCAGCGAATGCGCCGAGCCGACGACGTCGCCCGATTGGTATCCGACCCTCCTTGAAGCCGCCGGCTTGCCGCTCGATCCCGAGCAACACGTTGACGGGAGAAGCCTGCTGCCACTCCTGCGGGGCGGAGAGTTTTCGCGCGGACCGATCTTCTGGCACTATCCGCATTATTCGAACCAAGGAGGCACGCCGGCGGCGAGTGTGCGGGACGGTGATTGGAAGCTCATCGAATTTTTTGAGGACGGACACACTGAACTCTACCACCTCCGCGAGGACATCGGTGAAGCGCATGACATGGCGGCGGCCGAGCGATGACGGCGCGATTGGAGGCGATGACGGCGCGACTGCACGCGTGGCAGCAGGAAATCGAAGCGCTTATCCCGCGCGTCAATACCCGCTACATTCCGCCCCCGGCCGGCAGCGGCGTGGATCCGGCGGAAGTGTGAAACGGTCGTCCAGTCCTTAACGACGCGCACGGCGTTGGTTCGGATGACGCCACCGTCGCCGATACGTGGCGGACGTTTTGTCAGGATTGCGTCGGCTGGAGGATTTTGCACGATGGTGGCTCGGCCTTATGCACGACGAACCCGATCCTCCCCGGCGCCACTACCAATTCAAGGAGCGGGAGTTTGACCGGGTGAATCCCCGCGCTGGTGAAGCCGCCGACAGCGCGCCCATCGACATCAACGACCTCTATCGCAGCGCCAATGGCACGCGGCCGGGAATGAAGCCGCCGGCGATACCCCCGCCGGTGGACAATGACGTGCTGGCGATCCTGCGGGAAAATCATGCCCGGGCCGAGGCTGCGGGTCTCAACGCCATCACACCGCCACCCAAACGAAAGTCGAAGCGCCTGCGCGATTACCTGGTGTTGATGGTCGCCGGTAACGCTTACTTCATTGCCGGCCTCTACATTAATCCGGTCTTTGCCGGTGCCGGCCTTGTCTTGTTCAACATCAGTGTCACTTGGATCATCTGGGTGGTGATGGACAAATATTGAAAGCGCGCTTTCTGCGTTTGTGCCGGCCTCCCGGGTAGCAAGCCTTCGCTCATGGACCATAAGGATCACTCCATCTTTATCTCAAAATCTGTGCTGGGCAACATGGTGCTTTCCCACGACGGGGAATTGCTGAGTATCCGCGGAAAGCGGCTGGGGGAAGTGATCCGCAAGGATATCGAACTAAGGAATCTGGATCCTGAAATCCGATGCGAGTTTAAGCGCTATCTTTGGCGTCTGTGCGGATCGTTGCTGTTGGCGTTCGGCAGTGCGGTCGGGCTCAAGGCCATGGGGGAGCCGGGCGACGAGCTCATGATGCCCCACACGAGTTTATGGATGCTCCTGTTGTTTGGCTTTCTGAATGCCGTGGTGTGGACCAGGCGCTTCCTCTTCGTGAAGTTTCTGGACCGAAATGGAAACGAGGCATTTGCGCTCGTGTGCGAGCCGCTTGAGCGGGATCAATTTGAACATTTCCTGGCCGGCTTGATTCACTCCATTGAACATCCCGGCAATGTCCTGCCCGAGGAGCCCGCGGCAGAGAGCGAACCTGAAACGGGAGTTGAGCTGGAAGGACTGCCGCGGACCAAATCGAAGTCATCCGTCACTTATGAGATGCCGGCCGACACGACCTTGATTGATACCAATACGGCTCCATCAGGACTTAGTTTCCATGCCTGCTTCTCCGTGTTTGCGGGATTTTGCGCCGTCGTTTTGCCGGCTTCATCCCGGGTGTGGGAAGCTTTGGGAGGAGTGGGGGTGATCCTGCTGCTGGGCTGTTCAAGTGCGGCATTGGTCACTGGCGTCATCTCATTCATCAAGAAGGAGGACATGCGTATTTATGCGATTTACGGCATCCTTATGGGTCTCGCGCCGCCGTTCATCTATACTTAGTCCCTACCTTGTCCGCATTCTCCGGTCAATCGAACCTTGCCCCGGCGAAGCGTGCGCCGTTTTAATCCGAGCACCCCAAACCTGTTCCGCCCCATGATGACCATTACCGGATTGACGCCTGAACAAGTGGCCGAATTCAACCGCGAGGGTTTTCTCGTGGTGCGCGATTATCTCGATCCCGTCGCCGATCTCGACCCCATCATTCAGGAATACGAAGGGGTGCTCGATGCGCTGGCGGGGGAACTCTATGCGCGCGGTGAAATCAAGTCCACCTACGCTGAGCTCGAATTCAGCGAGCGTTTGATCCAAGTGTGCCGCGAGAGCGGACGCGTGCTTGCGCAGCATTTTGATTTCTCCCTGCCGCAGAAAAATATCAAAGCCGACACGCCGATCTGGACCGGTCCCGCGGTGTTCAACGTGCTGCGGCATCCCCGCATCCTTGATGCGATGGAAAGCATCATCGGTCCGGAAATTTATTCCAACCCCGTGCAGCATGTGCGGCTCAAACTGCCCGAATCACGCGGGGTGCAGGATGAAGCCGGCCAGCTCATTCAAGGCGCGACCCCTTGGCACCAGGACAACGGCGTGGTGCTGCCGGAGGCCGACGAGACCGACATGATCACGGTGTGGTTTCCGCTCTGGGATTCGCCGGTCGAATCGGGCTGCCTGCAAGTGGTGCCACGCAGTCATCGCGAGGGGCTGGTCGAGCACTGTCCGCTCGGCGCCGCGGGCGCGGGCATCCCGCGCAAACTCATCGCGGAAAACAAAGCCGTGCCGCTGCCGATGAAACGCGGTGACGTGCTGTTTCTGCACCGCCGCACCTGCCACGGTTCGCTGCCCAATCTGAGCGACCGTGTGCGTTGGAGTTTCGACCTGCGTTACAACCCCATCAGCCAGCCGACCGGGCGCAAAGCGTTCCCTGGTTTCGTCGCGCGCAGCCGCGCCAATCCCGCGAGCGAACTGCATGACGCCGCCGTCTGGTCGGCGTCGTGGCTGGAAACCCGCCGCCGCATCGCCGGCGAGGGCAACGAAACCTTCTTCAATCGTTGGGACGGCAAGTCGGAAGCGTGCGCGTGAATCGCGTCTGACCCGGGCTTGGGCAGGTCCGGGATCGACAGGCGGGGCGTGTCTTGGTGAACGTGGGTGATGGCCGTTGGCTCTTGCTACACGAATCCGGTTGGCACCACTTCCGTCGTCATGGGCGATCCCTTCGCCTGGTGGCACGACGGTCGGTATTATCTTACGGGCACTACCGATCCGGAGGAGGGATTCCGTTGGTTTCATTCACCTGATCTGATGAGCTGGTCGGAAGGCGGCTGGTTGTGGCGCCGCGCGGCGGACAGCTGGGTCGACGGCCGGCTCTGGGCCCCGGAGGTATGTGCGTATCGCGGCCGATTTTATCTGACTTATAGCGGCACCTTGCGCGGGGTGAGTCCGATGCGGATGCTGATGGGGCTGGCCGTCAGTGATCGGCCGGAGGGGCCGTATCGGGATTTGCGCACTCCGTGGTTTGATCCGGGCTACTCCACGATTGACGGCCATCTTTTCATCGATCGGGACGAAACGCCTTGGCTGTATTTCAGCCGGAACGGCCGGCGGGAAGGTTACGACTACGGGGTCATCTATGGCGTGCGACTGAGCGAGGACCTGTTCACCCCGCTGGGCGACCCCGTGAAACTGCTGGAAGCGGATCAGCCTTGGGAAATGGAAATCCGGGACTGGAACCGCTGCAACGAGGGTTCCGCCGTCTGGCATGACGGGGAACATTACATCATGACCTATTCGGCCAACCACTACATGTATCCCGGCTACGGGATTGGTGTGGCTCGCGCCCGGCATCCACTGGGCCCGTGGACAAAGGATCCAGCCAATCCTTTGCTCAAAACCGATCCGGTGGCGGGCGTCTCCGGCCCGGGACACAATTCGGTCGTGCTCTCTCCCGACGGCCGCGAGCGGTTTATGGTGTATCACACCCATGCGGATGCGCAGTCCCCCTCAGCCGAGCGGGTGGTCTGCATCGACCGGCTGAAGCGCGATGCCGCGAGCGGTTGGTGGCGGCTGCGTGGTCCCACGCGCTCGCCCCAACCGCTGCCCTCGGGCGTGGTCGCGTCTCCACCCTCGACCTAGCGGTCTTCCCGCGCCGGGCGCGTTTTCAGCTGATCAGCAGCAGGCGTGGCGAGGGGTCGGCGGGCTGCGGCGGCGCGCGGTGAATGCACGGCGGCACGGGGCTGCCGGGCCAATCGACGGCGATGCGCCACAGATGACCGACCCCAAACGACCACGGTTGGGCTTTGGGTGACGCCGCGTAGTGCAGATCGTAAGCGTGCTCGCGCAGAAACGCCGTGAACTCCGCTTCATCCTGCCCGCCATAGGCACGCCAGAGCTCGGCGCGTATCGCCGGATCATCGGCTTGGCGGCGGGCCTGTGCGTTGGGCAGGCCTTCCGAGGGCGCGCCGTGGTAGGTGCAGAGCCAGGTGGCGGTTTCGATCGGCGCGCTGTCCGCGTGCCACGAATAGACATCGGTCGGAAACACCACGGGGTCCTCGTCACGCGGATAGGCGTAAATGCAGTTGAGTTCGGGCGCGAGACCGTGATCGCGCAGCAAACGCAGATCGGCAAGCATGACCGCCCGCGCCACTTGCCCGGCCGGGCTCAACGCGAGCGCCTGCAAACGCGATTCATCCAGCGGCACGAGACCTTCCCCGGGCCCCAGCGCGGCAACCACCTCGCCGAAATCGCCCGCCAAGGCGCGCGGCCAGCACAGCGCATTGATGCCGTAGGCTAAACGGGCGTCACGGAGCGACGCAAAGCAACCGACGCTGCGAACCTGTGAGGAGGCTGTCGGAATGCCAGTCTGGTTGATCACGGGCGACAGAACGTCGGTTAGCACCCTGGGTGTCAATCCGGCGCGTCCCTGCGGGCTTGAGTTGGCGGCCGAACTGCATTTTGTGACCGGACATGCCCGAAAACTATGAACGTCCGCAACTCGAAGTGCCCGGCGGTGCCCGCAAGGTCCTGCTGCATTCGTGCTGTGCGCCTTGTTCCGGCGAGGTCATGGAAGCGATGACCGCCTCGGGCGTCGAATACACGATCTTCTTCTACAATCCCAACATCCACCCGCGCGAAGAATACGAGCTGCGCAAGCAGGAGAACATCCGTTTCGCCGAGAAGGAAGGCGTGCCGTTCGTGGACGCCGATTACGACACGGACAACTGGTTCGCCCGCGCCAAGGGCCTCGAATGGGAACCTGAACGCGGTGCGCGCTGCACCATGTGTTTCGACATGCGGTTCGACCGCACTGCCCTCTACGCCCACGAACACGGTTTTTCGGTCATCACCAGCGCTCTCGGCCTCTCGCGTTGGAAAGACATGAACCAGATCAACGCCTGTGGCGTGAAAGCCGCTTCCAAGTATCCCGGCATCACTTACTGGACCTATAATTGGCGCAAGCTCGGCGGCGCCAACCGCATGGTCGAGATCGCCAAGCGCGAACAGTTTTATCAGCAGGAATACTGCGGCTGCGTCTATTCACTCCGCGATACCAACAAGTGGCGCATGGAGCAGGGCCGCGAGAAGATCGAACGCGGCGTCAAATTCTACGGCGTCGCGGACGTGGCGGGCGATGAAGCGGCGGCGGACGCTCGCGGGGCCGAGTGAGCTGATCGGCGTTATACAGGCCGCCCGTTAAACGGGACGGCCATTCCCGTTCGGCACGCCATCAGACGTGCATGAAAAACGCATCGTCATCCACATCGCGCATCGGCCGGGAAAAGATGGCCTCTTTGAAATCCCAATACCGGTTGATGTCGCTCCCGTTTGAAAAGGTGATGGCGTAGACCTCCGCTTTGTCGGCGTAGAGTTTCAGGCGGATGACGCGTTTCAGTATTTTCGAGAAGTCCGGCGGGTTGATCCACTCGACCTTCTTCTTGGTGTTGTCCTCGGCAATAACGCGGCAGTTTGCCTGTGCAAATCCGTCGATCACCGTTCCGTCCTCTTCCAGCAGTTCGACTTGGATGGAACCGTCGCGCGAGTCGCAGTTTAGGTAGAGATCGGGTGCGGCCACGCTGAAAGGGCGGGTCAGCAACTCGCCCGTTCCGGCACATTTGATTTTCGTGAATCCATCCGGCCGCAGCGTGGCGTAGCCGATTGCCTGGGTCTTGGTGTGGTAGCTCGCATAGTCCCCGTGGTCATGGCAAATGCCGGCGTAGTAGATGCGGATCTCGTCATCCAGAAACACGAGATCGGATGCAGTGTAGATCGCGTGACTGTCGAAATCACCCGCCGCATCCAAATCGATAAACCGCCTTTGGTTGTGCGCCCACTTCCAGTTGTAGCCCCCGCGGGAGAACGCCAGCTTGATGTCGGTGGTGCCCCACATTTTCCCGGTCCCCATATCATCCTCGCGGGTGTTGTAGATCGGGGCCAGGCCGATCGCGTAGTTGCCGTATTGCGACATCTGGAAGTTGTAGATCTGGACCTGGGGGCCGTCTTCGAAGCAAGTGTCCAAGGTCAGCACCGGCTCGGACCAGTGAATGAAATCCCGGCTTTGGGACTGGAAAACGCGGCGGTTGCCAATGGTGCCGCGGAAACAGGCCTTGTAGATTCCGGTATCGCTGTCGCGGTAAAAGCTGACCTGGCAATCGGTGTCGTTGGGCAGCACCGGATACTCCTGCACCTTTTGCCAGTGAATCCCATCCATCGAGTAATAGGCAAAGATGGCCGGTGTAATCTTCGGTTCGACTTTCGGTCGCATGAGCAGCTTGTAAGGCATCTTGTGGTCCGCGCTGTCCTTGATGACGGAGGCGCCCATTGCATACACCTCCTTGGCGGTTACAAAAGGCGTGCCGGGCACGACATCCTGATTGGGGAAGTCCCAGTTGATCCCATCCGGCGAGGTGCCATAGACCAGATACTCCTCGTGCTCGTGGGTCTCGAAATCGTAATAGCGCGTGCCATACCAGATTTTGAAGATCGCCTCCTCGCGGTCATGGATGACCGAGTGGTAAGCCAGCGATTTGAAGCGTGATTGCGGGGGGCGGCTGAACAGGGGATTGTGTTCCGACTTGCGCGGGGTGTTGGTGACATACTCGAAGCCCTTGGCGTATTCGTAGGGCCAGTAGTCAAAGAACATGAATTTCAGTGCTTTCATGGTAACGGGTAACCGCCGGTAACGTTCGCACAGGGCCTCACCTCGGCACAAGAGAACAACCGGATTGAATCCGCGCCCGTCAGATGGCGCATAATTAAGGGGAGGGGCCGTTGTCCCCAACGGCCCTTCTGCACATCGCATGCAAACGAATCGTCTCAAGGGCGGTTGGGGACAACCGCCCCTACCGGTTCGAGCGCGGGTGCATTTAAGGTAGGGTCACGCAGTCCCATGCCCGCCGTCAGTCTTCAGGACTGCGGCGGCTTCTGTTCCGACTCGTCATCCGGCTCCGCGATCTCGATGCCCATCTTCTTGGCGCGCTCGCGCCAGAGGTTGCGCGCGTGCGTTTGCATGTCGGGCACCTTGTCCTTCTCGTCCACGATCTCGAAGCCGAAGATTGTTTCGATCACGTCCTCAAAGCTGACCAAACCCATGATCGTGCCGAATTCGTCGGCCACCAACATGATCTGCAGTCGTTCGGAGATGAAGCGTTGAAACAGCGTGTCGGCGGGCGTGTCCTGCGGCGTCACGGCGATCGGGCGCACGAGTTGTTCGAGCGTGCCTTTGCCCTCCTTGTCCTTCAGGTGGGCGATCAGGACTTCCTCGCGAATGACAAATCCGGCCATGTCGTCGCGCGTGGTGCGAAACACCGGGATGCGGGTGAACGACTTTCCTTCGATCTGCTCCACGAACTCCGCCAGCGTGGTGCTTTGCGGCAGGGCGAAAATCACCGTGCGCGGCGTCATGATGTCGCGCGCCTTCATGCCGTGCAGCTGGATCAGGTTCTGCATGAACTGGCTCTCGCGCGGACCGAGCGAACCCGATTTGCCCGCCATCCGGGCCATCGCCAGAATTTCCTCGCGCTGCTGCTTCGGATTGTGCCGGTCCTTGGGCGTGATCAGCCGGGTGATCTGCTTCGAGCCCCAAACCAGCGGCTTCAGGGCCACGATCAAGAACACGAGGATCGCGGAGACCGGTCCGGCCAGCGGCACGGCAAAGCGCGCGCCGAGCGTTTTCGGAATGATTTCCGTGACCACCAGAATTGCCAGGGTCAACGCGCCGGCGAAGATCGCCTCGCCGACGTTGCCGAACAACCGCGCGTATTGGGCGCCGGCCCCTGCCGCGCCCATGGTGTGCGCGATGGTGTTGAGCGTCAGGATGGCGGAGAGCGGCCGATCGATGTCGATCTTCAGCGCCTCCATGCGGTCACCCCAGCGCCGGCCCCGGTCCTTGGCCCCCGCGATCGAGGCCGGGGTCACCGTCAGCAGCACGGCTTCCAGGATTGAACACATAAAGGAAACCAGCAGTGCCAGCAGGACGTAGAAGATGAGCAGGGCCATTAATGTGTGCCGCGACGACGCGGCTTCATCCCACACAAGGAGCGGGCTACCGGACGTTCAAGTCAATTGGCCCGAAGTCGTTTTGTTTAACCACAGATTGCCCGGATAAACCCGGATTGAGGCAGGGGCCGTTGGCCCCAACGGCCCTTGGTCCGCGTCGTGTGCAAGGGCGGTTGAGGACAACCGCCCCTACCGATTCCAGCGGGTGCTTGGTGGTTTGAAGGTAGGGTCATGCAGTCCCTTTTGTGCCGCCAAACGCCCGGCCGAAATCCGCGTCTTTCAAACCGGCGGTCATGCCTTCCTGATTAAAGGCTGCGGTGGCGATCACGTGCTCGATCGGCTTGGCGAGTGGATGTGGTCGAATCGGTGGTTGGTAGCTTCGGGATATAGGTTACAACGGCTATTGGTGGCATAGCGCTTAGCACGGTGAACGTTTCTATTTTCGCCTCGCTCAAATGTTTTAAAGGATTACGAAACCAACATGGCCAACGGTGAAGAATCTCATGATTATGTTTATCTAACCGGCCGACAAAGACGTGATACTGCACTTCACGTGTTGGAAGGGTTTCTAGAAGGCATAGGTCTAGATCATGTTATTAATCCTAGAGAGCACCGAGAGCTCCAAGATTGGATTACCGATCACGAACGACTGGGTAAGCGAGACCTCGTGTTTCGCGAGCTCCTAAATGCCCTTACAAGAGCAATGTCTGATGGGATACTCGAGCCTGATGAAGTTATCGAAATTTGTGCTCTTTGTCAGCGGGCGAAGTCGAACAGTGGCTACTACGATTGGGCTACGCATGCGGTGCAGGAGCTACATGGAGTTCTTCACGGAATTGTTGCAGACCTGACTATCAACACGACCGAGTTGGATGGCTTAGTGGATTGGCTTGATCGCAACGCTGAATTTCGTGGCCTTTGGCCTCTGACCGAAGTGGAAGCAGTCGTGGTTAAGGTCCTTCAAGATCGGCGAATTACTGAATCCGAGCACCGCTTGATGCTGCATTTTTTCTCTGAGTTTTCAGCGAATCCGTGGATTAAACGATCTATACCTGAATTGCAGCCTACTGACTTATTAGTGTCAGGAATATGTGCTGTTGATCCCGAGATTGAGCTAGTTGATCGGACATTCTGTTTTACCGGAATATCAAGTAAGGGTCCGAGAAGGTTATTTGCCGGTGAGGTTACTAAACGAGGTGGCAATTTTATTGATACAATACGCGACGACTTGGATTACCTGATTATCGGTGATGAAGGTAATCCATGTTGGGCTTTCACCTGCTATGGCCGAAAGGTCGAAAAGGCCGTGCATATGCGCCGTAACGGGCACCGACTATTGATGGTGCATGAGCGAGATTTTTGGGACTCAATTGCCTGATTTGGCCTTCCGTGAGTTAAATGGGATTCTGGTCAATGTTTGCGTCGGAGATGATCTATACTGCAGACCTACTATGACGGCCTATGCTATCGATCAAAGAGGGTAACCCCCATAGCGTTTGCACATTATGTCGGTTAACGAGCCGTTGATTCGCGAGCGATGCAGCTACCGCAAACCGGTGATGCCGGTGGTCGCTGAATCGAAGCGCGCGACGCGGATCGATGTTAAATTCATCGACACCTATGGAAACCAACTCGGAGATTTCTTTTGGCGTGAATTGGACGGTGAGTGGCAGCGCGCTTTTTCTGAACAGGTCCATGCCTGTGGTTATTCGGTGCATGACGATCACGCGGTCATTGCGAGTGTGTCGGAGGACGGGCTCCGGGTGGATATGATCCGATCCGCAGCTGAGAGAATATGCATCCTTAAATCGAAGGACTACGTGCGGTTGGACGGGCTCTCCGCTAATGGGCGCTATGTGTTGTTGGAAACCGGCATTGAGGCGGATCGATTGCATCCTTCGTTGATCGTGATCGACTTGGATGGCCGTATCCGGGGCAAACTATCTGGCCACAATGGGATTCACGGGTGCTGGGCGGGGGGATGGAGTCCGGTGGATGGGGATTATCGCATCGTTGCCCATGTCGAAGATTCCGGCTTCGCCCGGCCCGTGATTTGGCATCCGTTGACTGGCAAGGTTTCTGACGTGTCGTGCGATTTGACCGGCGAAGTGTGGGCGGAGTGGGTGCCGGATGGACAATCGCTTTTGCTGACGCGTCACTTGCAGGCGCGCTGCGATTTACATCGGTGGTATCTGGCCGATGGCCGCTGCGAAACGATTCAGCCGCTGGATGGGTATTGTTTTCGTGCGGGTATGGATGCGAGCGAGCAAGTGGTCGGGCTTTGGTCAAGCGGCGCGGATCACGTCAGGGTTTTTGTTGGCCAAGAGCGTTTGCCGTTTCCTGAATTCCAACCCACGCGTCCGTTGTCGCCTTGGGTTTATCGAGAAATTGCCGGCGTGCCTTGTTTGGTGGTGGAACCTGCCGGTGGGCAAGCGGGCATTCTGGGCACGATCTTTGAGGTCTATGGCGGTTTCTCCTATCATCATGTCGATTGCTACAACGCCTTCGTTCACTCGCTTGTGGATCACGGATTCAAAGTCGTGCTCGTGAATACGCGCGGCTGCAATGGCTTTGGGCGTGCTTGGCGCGATGCGTCTTTGTCGGATATCGGGCAGGTTGAATTGAGTGATGTGGCGGCCGTGCGCAAAGCCTTGGTGGACTCCGGCGAAGTCGACCCAATGAATACGTTGATCTCCGGCAGTTCGTGGGGCGGCTACATGGTCCTTCTGGCGATGGGGGTGCAACCTGAGCTATGGCGGGCGGGGATCGCGAATGTGCCCGTGGGCGACTTTGTTCATGCCCATTATGAAGCCACGCCGTGTATTCGTTCATCGAACTGGGTCCAATTTGGCGGCACTCCGCAGACCAAACCCGAAGCGTATCGACGGGCCTCGCCAATGACCTATGTCCAATCGGTCAAAGCCCCGGTGATGATTGCCACCGGCAAATACGATACGCTATGTCCGCCTGAGCAAAACAGACGCTACGCCGAGGCGCTTAGGCAGCACGGAACCCCATGCGAATTCATCGAGTTCGAAGGCGCGCATGGTCCAGCCGATAGCGAAGAACGCATCCGACTCTACACCGCGATGATCGACTTCGCCTTGCGGCACTCAGGCTAGGATAGAAGCTCTGCGTCTCCGCGCCTCTGCGTGAGACTCAATAATCGAGATAGGGCGCGAGCCACTTCTCGGCGTCCGCGACGGTTATCTCCATCCGCTCAGCGTAGTCTTCAATCTGGTCCTTGGCCAATTTGCCGGTGGCGAAGTATTTGGACTCTGAGTGGTTCAGGTAGAAGCCGCTCACGCTGCTGGCCGGTGACATCGCGTTACTCGTGGTGAGCGAAATACCCGTGGCTTCGGTGGCTTTGAGCAGTTCGAAAAGCGGCGGCTTTTGTTGGTGGTCCGGACAGGCGGGATAACCCGGAGCGGGGCGGATGCCGCGATATTTTTCCCGGATGATGTCCTTCATCTCGAGGTTTTCGCTTTTGCCGTAACCGCAGAAGTCGCGGGCTTTCTTGTGCATCAATTCGGCCAGCGCTTCGGCGAAGCGGTCGCCGAGTGCTTGGGCCATGATCGCATTGTAATCGTCGTTCGCCTTTTTGAACTCCGCGGTGAATTCCTCGACGCCGTGACCGGCGGTGACGGCGAAACCGCCGCAGTAGTCGATCCGCCCGCTGTCCTTCGGCGCGATGAAATCGGCCAGGCAGTGATTGAACTGGTCGACGGGCTTTTCGAGCTGCTGCCGGAGAAAATGGAAGGTGTGCAGGACCTTGGAGCGCTGTTCGTCCGCATAGATTTCGACGGAATCACCGACTGAATTAGCGGGCCAAAAGCCAATCACGGCTTTGGCGGTGTAGCGCCTTTCGGCGATGATTTGCGCGAGCAGCTTTTTCGCGTCGGCGTAGAGCTTGGTCGCTTCGGTGCCGACGACCTCGTCGGTCAGGATGTCCGGAAAGCGGCCGTGCAGTTCCCACGCGGAAAAGAACGGACCCCAGTCGATGAAATCGGCGATTTCATCCAAGGTGAGAGCGAAGAAGGAAGCAGGATGAAGTCCGGAGTCTGAATTCTTAACTCCTAATTCTTCATTCTTACTTGCGGCCTCCGTGCTGAAGACGCGCGTGCCGAGGAATTCGGGCTTGGGAATGTCCACCGTCTTCCAATCGAAGGTCTGGCGGCGCTCGCGTGCCTTTGCCATGGAGAGCAGGGCGCGCTTGTTGCGGCGGCCTTCGAAATCCTCGCGTTGCTTTGCTTGTTTCTCGGCGACCTCGGCCATGAACTTGGGTTTCTGCGCGTCGCTGAGCAGGGCGCTGACGACGTTGACGACGCGCGAGGCATCGAGCACGTGGACGACGCCGGGGGCATAAGCCGGGGCGATCTTGACGGCGGTGTGCGCGGCCGAGGTGGTGGCGCCGCCAATCAGCAGCGGAACGTCGAACTTCTCGCGGCTCATCTCTTTGGCCACGTGCACCATTTCATCGAGCGACGGGGTGATGAGACCGGAGAGACCGATGATGTCGGCCTTTTTCTCACGCGCGGTGGCGAGGATCTTTTCGCAGGGCACCATGACTCCGAGATCGATGACCTCGTAATTGTTACAGGCGAGGACGACGCCGACGATGTTCTTGCCGATGTCGTGCACGTCGCCCTTGACCGTGGCCATGACGACCTTGCCCTGCGCCTTGGCCGTGCCGCCGGCCGCGAGCAGCTTCTTTTTCTCCTCCTCCATGAACGGCGTGAGGTAGGCGACCGCCTTCTTCATCACGCGGGCGGATTTGACGACCTGGGGGAGAAACATTTTGCCGGCGCCGAACAGATCGCCGACCACGCGCATGCCGTCCATCAGCGGCCCCTCGATCACGTCGAGCGGGCGGTCGAGTTTCTGACGGGCTTCCTCGGTGTCGGCTTCGATGTGCGCGTCGATGCCTTTGACGAGGGCGTGCGAGATGCGGGCCTCGACCGGCAGTTCGCGCCAGCCGCCTTCGCTGCGCTTCGTCGCGCCAAGCGCGTCTGGATTTCCTTTTTCAGCTTCGGCCTCGGCTTTGAGTTTCTCGGCGTGCTCGATCAGGCGCTCGGTGGCGTCGGCGTGACGGTTGAGCAGCACGTCGTCCACGAGGTCGCGCAGGGTGGGCTCGATCTCATCGTAAACGCCGAGCATGCCCGCGTTCACGATCGCCATGTCCATGCCTTGGGCGATGGCGTGGTAGAGAAAGGCGGTGTGCATGGCCTCGCGCACGGGATTGTTGCCGCGGAAGGAGAACGAGACGTTCGACACGCCGCCGGAGACCTTGGCGCCGGGGAGGTTCTTTTTGATCAGCGCGGTGGCCTCGAAGAAGTCGCGCGCGTAATTGTTGTGCTCCTCGATGCCGGTCGCGACGGTGAGAATGTTGGGATCGAAAATGATGTCCTCGGCGGGGAAGCCGACCTTCTCGGTGAGGAGCTCATACGAGCGCGTGCAGATCCGCACCTTTTCGTCGCGCGTGGCGGCCTGGCCGTTTTCGTCGAAGGCCATGACCACGGCGGCGGCACCGTAGCGGCGCAGGAGTTTGGCGCGGCGGATGAACTCGTCCTCGCCGTCCTTGAGCGAGATGGAGTTGACGATGCCCTTGCCCTGCAGGCACTGCAGGCCGGCCTCGAGCACGGACCATTTCGACGAATCGAGCATCACTGGCACGCGGGCGATGTCTGGTTCGGCCGCGATCAGGTTGAGGAATTTGACGATGGTGGCTTCGCCGTCGATCAACGCCTCGTCGACGTTGATGTCGATGATGTTGGCGCCGTTCTCGACCTGCTGCTTGGCGATGGCGAGACAGCCGTCCCAGTCCTCCGCGAGGAGGCATTTTTTGAAACGAGGCGAACCGGTGATGTTGGTGCGTTCGCCGACGACGATAAATTGGGACGCGGACTGGGTCATGCGATGACGAGCGGTTCGAGGCCGCTGAGGCGGAGGGTGGAGGAGCGTTCGCGCGGCGTGCGGGGCTTTTCGTTGCGCACGGCGGCGGCAATGGCGCGGATGTGATCGGGCGTGGAGCCGCAGCAGCCGCCCACGACATTGACGAAACCGGACCGGGCGAAGTCGCCGATGATGCCGGCCATGTCGTCCGGGGTTTCGTCGTAGCCGCCGAACGCGTTGGGCAGGCCGGCGTTGGGGTGGCAGGTCACGAAACACTCGGCGAGATCGGAAAGCTCTTCGAGGTAGGGGCGCATTTGCTTGCCGCCGAGCGCACAGTTGATGCCGACGGAGAATGGGCGGGCGTGGCGGATGCTGTGGTAGAACGCGCCGATGGTCTGGCCGGAAAGGGTGCGGCCCGAGGCGTCGGTAATCGTCACCGAGATCATTACGGGCAGCCGGCGGCCGATCTCATCGAACAAATCGTCGAGGGCGAAGAGCGCGGCCTTGGCGTTGAGCGTGTCGAAGATGGTTTCGACCAGGATCGCATCGACGCCGCCGGCGACGAGTGCGGCGGCTTGTTCGCGGTAGGCGGTGGCGAGTTGGTCAAACGTGATCGCGCGATAGTCGGGCCGGTTCACATCGGGTGACATCGATGCGGTGCGGTTGGTCGGCCCGAGCCCGCCGGTCACAAAGCAACGGCGGCCGGGCGTGGCGGCCTCGGCGCGGCGCGCGGCGCGCACGGCGAGCTCGGCGGCGGCGCGATTCATTGCGGGCACGAGGTGCTCGAGGTGGTAATCGGCCTGCGCGATGGTCGTGCTGCTGAACGTGTTGGTCGTGGCGATGTCGGCGCCGGCCTCGAAATACTTGAAATGGATGTCCTCGATCACGTCGGGCCGCGTGAGGACGAGCAGGTCGTTGTTGCCCTTGAGGTCCTGCGGGTGGTCCTTGAGCGCGTCGTGGCGAAAGTCCGCCTCCGTGAGTTGGCGCTCCTGAATCATCGTGCCCATGGCGCCGTCGAGCAGCGCGATACGTTCACGCACGAGCGCGGTGAGGGCGGAAGTGCTGTCGGAAGTCTCGGCCATGAAGAGGCCAATTAGGCAGCCGGGCGCGGCCTTGGCAAGAGACATATTCGAAAATCCGGATTTGATGATATGAAAAGGGCTTGTGTTGTGAGCCAGCCATTTTCAGCTTCACCGCGCCCGCGCTGTTTGGCGTCTCGAATTCATGGCCGAGCGCGGGGTCATGTGCTCATGTTCAACCCATTCTACAGGATTCGTTCGGCCGGTCTGCTTGTCCTCTTGCTTGCCATGTTGGGGGCGGCGACCGGGTTGGCGCAATCCGCGCCGGAGCAACTCGCGCCGTTCTTTACAACGGCCACGCGCACCCCGGTGAGCGAACGCACCCTGGGCACCGCGACCGACTTCATCGGCGCGGATGAAATCGCCCGCCGGCAGGTCAGTTCGCTGGCCGATTTGATTGGCGATGTGGCCGGCGCGCCGATGCTGGCTTCGGGCGCGCCCGGTGGTGCGACGTCGCTGTTTTTGCGCGGGGCGAATTCCAATCAGACACTTTTTCTCGTCGATGGGCTGCGGATGAACGATCCGAACACGGACTACGCGGTGTTTCTCGGCGGCGCGTGCGTGAGCGCGTGCGACAGTTTGGAAATCGCGCACGGACCGCAGAGCACGCTTTACGGCGGCGAGGCGATTGGCGGCGTGGTGTCGTTGCGGGCGCAGCGTGGCGCGGGCGAACCGCAATCCCGGGTGGCTATCGAGGCGGGGTCGTTCGGCACCGTGCAGGGTGCGGTCAGTGCGCAAGGCGAGCGCGGCGCGACGGCCTACAACGTTTCGCTGCAAGGCGGCCACACGGACAACGACCGGCCGAACAACGCATTCGACAGCGTCAACGCCACGCTGCGGCTGGATCGCGTCGTGAACGAATCGGTGGCGGTCGGTGGCACGCTGCGCTGGTTTCACGGTCATTACGAATCGCCCGGTGATCGTTTTACGAATGATCCCGACAACACCGAACAGGAGGACAACGTGCTCGCGACGGTGTTTGCCGACGTGAAAACGGGCGACGATTGGCACACGCGCGTGACCTTGGGCGGACAGGACCGGCGATTCCGTTCGGCGAACCCGGGATCGTCGGGCACGCAGGTAACTTTGATAAAGAACCGCCGCGCGGTGCTCGACTGGCAGAGCACGTTTACCGGCTTCGAACGGCATCGGGTCACGGGTGGGTTTGCCGGCGAAATCAACCGCACGCGCAACACCGGTTTCGGCGCGATCAACGAACGCCAGGAGCTGCTCGCGTTCTTTTTGCAGGACGAGTTTTCACCGGTGGACGACGTTTACCTGACCGCAGGTTTGCGCAGCGATGACTTCGATACCTTTGGCCGGAAGACGACCGGCCGGGCGACCGCGGCATGGCTGGTTACGGCGCAACGCGTGAAATGGCGTGCGAGTTACGGCACGGCGTTTCGCTCGCCGAGCTTCCTCGATCTTTACGGGCAGAGCGCGTTTTACACCGGCAACCCGAACCTGCGGCCGGAAAGCGCGCGCGGTTGGGATGCCGGGGTCGATTATTATCTGGCCGGCGAGCGTGGCACGCTCGGCGCCACGTGGTTTGAAAACCGGTTCAGCGACCTGATCGTTTATGACTTCGCCTCGTTGCCGAGCACGGTGGTAAACGTCGAGCGGGCGCGCACCCGCGGCGTCGAATTGAAAGCCGATTTCGCATGGAACGAAACCACGCGAATGCAAGTGGGCTACACCTATTTGGAGGCGGAGAATCTCACGCAAGACACGCGCCTGCTGCGCCGGCCGCGGCATCGGGCCAGCGCCGATCTGTGGCGCGATTTCGGCGGCGGGTTCAGCCTCGGCGCCGGTGTCCGCTGGGTGGCGCAGCGCGAGGACGTGGATGCCGCGACCTTCGTCACGATTGATGGCGAGGATTACACTGTGGCACGGGTTTACGCGGCCTTTGCGATTAACGAGCAACTGACCCTCAAGGCGCGTGTCGAAAACGCGTTCGACGAGCGCTACGAGGAGGTGAACGGCTATCCGCAACCCGGCTTGGGCGCTTACGTGAGCGGGGAGTGGAAATGGTAGGCTGACAACCGGCTTGTCACCGGCATCAGCCCGGCGTTTGGTGGGGCCATGCTAAGATTGTGGCTCGCAGGTTTGCTTTTGAGTGCGACGACATTGTTCGCCGTGAAAGTGGGCGACCCGCGCGCCGCGGTGATCGCCGAATTGGGAGAACCGCAGAGCAAGATGTCGTCGGGGCGGCGCGAGGTTCTCAATTATCCGGGCGGCCGCGTCATGCTGATCGACGGCAAGGTGCGGGAGTATCGCGGCACGTTCTCCGCGCCAGCTGATGAAACCGCTGCAGCGAAGGCCCCGCCGGCACCGGTGGTCGCACCTGCGCCCGCCGCGCCCGCGGCAAAACCGGTGCCTCCACGCGGCGCGTTGTGGCTGACGAATCTGGGTGCGGCGCAGGCGGCGGCGAAAGAGGAAAACAAACTGATTCTCGCGCTGTTCACCGGTTCCGATTGGTGCCCGCCCTGCCGGGCGTTCGAGGCTGAGGTTGCACACGACGAACAGTTCGCCGGAATCTTTGCCGGCAGCTTTGTGTTCTTCAAAAGCGACTGGTTGCGCAACACGCCGCAACCGCCGGCGGTGGCGGCGGAAGTGCGGCGCCTGAAGCAGAAATACCGGATCAGCCGCTACCCGACGCTCAGGATTCTCAATGCCGAAGGGGAGGTGTTGGATACCGTCGACTGGACCGGCGTCGAGGGCGGCGGCACGCTCAAGGAGATCATGATCGAGGCGATCGACCATTCGCGCAAAGCCACCAAAGGCGGCGTGAAGGTCGAACGCAGTTGGTGGCGGTTCTAAAAGCAAACGCCCGCGATCAGGACGACCGCGGGCGCGAGTTTGCTTAAGGTTTGAGTCGTGGCTCAGACTTGTGCGAGGGCTTGTTCGAGATCGGCCTGGATATCCTCGAAATCCTCGGTGCCGAGCGACAGGCGCACGAAGTCGGGCTTGGTGCCGGTCGAGAGCTGTTCCTCGGCGGTGAGCTGGCTGTGCGTCGTGCTCGCGGGGTGAATCGCAAGCGACTTGGAGTCGCCGATGTTCGCGAGGTGCGAAAACAGTTTGAGGCTTTCGATCAACTTGCGTCCCGCTTCGTAGCCGCCCTTGACGCCGAAACCGAGCAGACCGCCGAAACCGCCGCTCAGGTATTTCTTGGCCGCGGCGTGGTTCGGGCTGTCTTTGAGGCCGGGGTAGTTGACCCACGCGACCTTGTCGTGCGCGGCGAGCAGCTCGGCGGTCTTGAGCGCGTTTTCGCAGATGCGCGGCATGCGCAGGTGGAGGGTTTCGAGGCCCTGCAGCATCTGGAACGCGTTGAACGGCGAGATGCACGCACCGACGTCGCGCAGCAGCTGCAGGCGCATCTTCAAAATGTAGGCGACGTTGGCGCCGCCGGCGGGCGGGAAGCTCTTGAACGCGTCCCAATGCACCAAGCCGTGATAGCTGTGGTCGGGCTCGGTGAAACCCGGGAAGCGGCCGCTGCCCCAATCGAAATTACCGCCGTCGACGACGATGCCGCCGATCGAGGTGCCGTGACCGCCGATGTATTTGGTGGTCGAGTGGACGACGATGTTGGCGCCCCATTCGAAGGGACGGTTGAGGATCGGCGAGAGACAGGTGTTGTCGATGATCAGCGGCACACCGGCTTCGCGCGCGATCTTGGCGACTTCCTCAAACGGGAAGACATTGAGCGCGGGGTTGCCAAGACCCTCGCCGTAAAACGCCTTGGTGTTGGGTTTCAGCGCGCGCTTGAAGGCGTCGGGATCGGCCGCGTCGACAAACGAGACCTCGATGCCGAGCTTGGGCAGCGTGTAATGGAAGAGGTTGTAGGTTCCGCCGTAGAGCTGGGCGACGGACACGATGTGATCACCGGCGCCGGCGAGGTTGAGAATCGCATCGGTGATGGCGGCCTGGCCCGAGCTGTGGGCCAGCGCGCCGGAACCGCCTTCGAGGGCGGCGATGCGCTGCTCCATGACATCCGTGGTCGGATTCATGATGCGCGTGTAGATGTTGCCGAGCTCCTTTAGCGCGAAGAGATTCGCAGCGTGCTCCGTGTCGCGAAACACGTAGCTGGTCGTCTGGTAGATCGGCACCGCGCGCGAGCCGGTGGTCGGGTCCGGCGTCTGGCCGGCGTGGAGAGCCTTGGTTCCTAATCCGTGAGGTTTCATCGCCCTCCACCTATCGCCCCAAGGCGCAGGGTGGCAAGCGGGCATTGTGTCACCACGACGGTCTCATTGCCCGGGGGCGGGGCCCTTCCATTCGGGGATCGTGTGCGTGATGCAGTGCACCGCGCCAAAGCTGCCGATGATCGAATCGCAATCCAGCCAGTGCAGGTCCGCGTCGGGGAAAGCTTCCTTGAAGGCGGCCTGCACCCGGGTCTCCATCTTCGTCAGGATGATGCCCTCCTCGGCGTTTTCCGGCTTGTAGCGGGGGATGATGACCGCGCGCTTGCCCGCGGCATTGTGCAACAGCAGGGCATTGAGGTAGGTGCGGTAGGCGACGGCGTGTTTGACGTGCCGCGCCTCCAGGTCGGCGAGCGGTGAACCGAGGATGACGCGGGCGACGCGGTCGAGGTCCTTCTCGTTCTCAAAATTGACCTGGCCGAACTGGGCGACGAGCGAACGTTCGAATTGCTTCTGGCTTTCGCGCTGCACGGGATCGCCTGGCGGGCGGCCGGCAATGTCGCTCCATTTGACGAGGTAGATGTTGCACAGCTCCTGCAGGACCTGCTGGCGGATCGCTAGCAACACCTCGCTGCGCGGGGTGCGCGCGATGGGCGGCATTGGCACCGGGATGAGCTTTTTGTCGGGGAAATGTTCCGCGAGGTAGTTGCGGTTGTCCGTGAGCACGCGGGTGACTTCGTCGTGCAGGATGGTGTCGTAGACTTGCGGCGAATCCATCTTCGGCGGCGGCTCGGCAATGAGGATGGTGGATTCGTCGGCCGGCATCAGGATGAAGTCGAGGTGATCGATCGTGTAGCCCGGCAGGGTTTCGAGATAGTGCACGTGCTTCAGCCCGAAGTAGGTCTCCATGACTTGCTGGATGAATTCATCCTCCCCGCCGTTGAACCGCAGTGTGGACTGGGAGAGGATGACATCGTCGCCGCCGAGCGTGATGAAGTCGCCGCCGTCAAGGGCGATGGGTGGGCGGACGAGTTGCAGATTGTAGCGATAGTTCGTGCGGATGAAGCTCGCGAGGTAGGCGGGCGTGACGTCGTCGCCGAGATTGCGCTGCAACTGGCGGTAATAGGTGGCGGACGGGTTGACGTCGGGGTTGCTGAACAGATTGAGCGCCTCTGTCGGATCGGCGGTGAAATCGATGCGGCCGCTGTCGAGCATGACGAGGCGACCCTTGGCGCCGAGGGCGTATTGCGGCAGATAATCGCGGGCCCAGACCGTGCTGTTGGTCGCGGCGACAAAGCGGATGCGATTGCGCAACGCCTCGTCGGCGGGATTCTTGGCCAGCAGCTGCACAACCTGCACCTGCACTTCCGGCCGGTCGAACGGCACCACGACCAGAATGTCCATGTAGCGCGCCGCGATGCGGAAGAGATTGAGGTAGGTCTGCAACGACTCCGGCTGGTTCGTTAGAAATGACGGCGTCAGGGCCACGACCAGGGCGCGTTGCGGCTCCCACGGTTGGATAAAACGATCCAACGGCGCCGGCATCGTCGGCTTGGTGAGCGGCGAACGGATGCCGCCGGGCAGATTATCCTGCGGATTGGGGCCGCCGAGCGCTTCGAAGTCGGCCAGATCCCATTCGGCACTGGCGGTCAGGCTGCCCAGCATGAAGCCGAGGCAGACCGCCAGCAAACGGCCGGGGGACGGGAAGGAGGGAGCACGCATGGTCATGGTATACAGCAAAGACAGTGAGATTGGCAAACTTCGAACGGGGGCGGAATTTTCCGAAATATAAAGACGCATCTGCATGAATATTAACCATGCGTCCGATTACTTATTTTCAGGTAGGGAGCATTGGCGGAGGCGGATGGAATTTGGCATCGACAGGGGGATCGGATCCTGTCAGAACCACCCCCTCAGGAGGGGTGGGGTTCCTGCCTTAACGCCATGATTGATTACCTGCAAAAAACACTGAACGCCCGGGTTTATGACGTCGCCCGGGAGACGCCCTTGGAAAAAGCCGCGAACCTGTCCGCGCGGCTCAACAACACGCTGCTCTTGAAGCGTGAGGACATGCAGAGCGTGTTCTCGTTCAAGCTGCGCGGGGCTTACAACAAGATGGCGCACCTTTCGGCGGAGGCCCTGGCGCGTGGCGTGGTTTGCGCCTCGGCCGGCAATCATGCGCAGGGCGTGGCCCTGGCGGCGAAGCGGCTGGGCTGTCGCGCCGTGATTGTGATGCCGGTGACGACGCCGCAGGTGAAGGTGCAGGCGGTCAAGGCGCGCGGCGGCGAGGTTGTGCTGGTGGGCGATTCGTTCGACGAGGCCAGTGCGCATGCGCGCGATTTGGAAAAGAAGGACGGACTCACTTTCGTGCATCCGTTTGACGATCCCGAGGTCATCGCAGGACAGGGCACGATCGGTTTGGAAATCCTGCGCCAGCACCAAGGGCCGCTGCATGCGATCTTCATCGCAATCGGCGGCGGCGGGCTGGCGGCGGGTGTGGCGGCGTGCATCAAGCGGGTCCGGCCCGAAGTAAAGATCATCGGTGTGGAACCGGTGGATGCCGACGCGATGGCTCGTTCGCTGAAGGCGGGGCGGCGCGTGCGGCTGGATCACGCGGGACTGTTCGCTGACGGCGTGGCCGTGCGTTATGTGGGCAAGGAGACTTTCCGGCTTTGCCGAAAACATCTGGATGACGTGATCTTGGTGGACACGGACGATATCTGCGCGGCGACCAAGGACGTGTTCGAAGATACGCGCGCGGTGCTGGAACCGGCGGGCGCGCTCGCCGTGGCCGGAGCCAAGGCCTACGTGGAAAAGAACCGGCTCAAGGGCGAGACCCTCGTTGCGATTGCCTGCGGCGCGAACCTGAACTTCGACCGGCTGCGCTTCATCGCCGAGCGCGCGGAAATCGGCGAGCACCGCGAGGCGGTTTTCGCGGTCACGATTCCGGAAACGCCGGGCAGCCTGAAAAAATTCTGCAAACTCGTCGGCCGCCGCAGCGTCACGGAATTCAACTACCGGATCGCCGATCAAAAGGAGGCGCACATCTTCGTGGGCATCCGCGTGGCCGGGCGTGGGGAAAGCGAAAAGATCGCCGCACATTTCACGCGGCTGGGCTTCAAGACGCTCGATCTGACCAATGATGAAATGGCCAAAGTGCACATCCGCCATCTGGTGGGTGGACGCTCGCCGCTGGCGGAGAACGAAGTGCTTTATCGCTTCGAGTTTCCGGAGCGGCCCGGGGCCTTGATGGATTTCCTCACCGCGATGTCGCCGAACTGGAACATCAGCCTTTTCCATTACCGCAATCACGGTGCGGATTACGGCCGGGTGCTCGCGGGGTTGCAGGTTCCCACCGAGGACAAGCCTGCATTGCAGCGCTTTCTGAAGAAGCTGGGCTACCAATATTGCGACGAAACCGAGAACCCGGCTTACAAACTGTTTCTGCGCTAATCGAACGTTTGCTGTGAGTTGGTTTCGAGGAATTCGGCGATGGCGGCGGTGAAGATCGGGCCGAATTCGGCGAGCTTCTTTTCGCCCATGCCAAAGATGCCCGACATGTCCTGGATCGTGACCGGATACTCCCGGGCCATGGCGCGCAGCGTGGCATCGCCGAAAATCACGTAGGCGGGCACCTTGCGTTCGTCGGCCAGTTTCTTGCGCACGCCGCGCAGGTGCGCGAACAGGATCTCGTCGCAGGCGATATCCCCGGTGCGGCGCGTGACCCGTTTCGCGACAGGCAGGTCCAGCGGTTTGGTGAGTGTGACCGGGGCGCGGGAGCGCAACAAGTCCATGCCCGAGTCAGTGAGTTCGAGCGTGGAGTATTCACCCTCAGCCACGCCGACATGACCGAGCCGCATCAATTCGCGGCCAACGGCGGCCCACTGGGAACGATTGAACTCCTTGCCGATGCCGTAGGTGGACAGCCGGTCATGGCCCCAGCGCCGAATCTTCTCGGTGTCGGCGCCGGTGAGCACCTCGACAATGTGGTTGAGCCCGACGCTGAACCGCGTGGCCTGTTTGATGCGATAGATGCACGAGAGAAATTTCTGCGCTGCAATCGTGCCGTCGTAGGTCTCGCGCGGTTCTAGGCAGTTGTCGCAGGCCCCGCAATTGCTGCCCGGAAAGGTCTCGCCGAAATACGCCAGCAACTCCGCGCGCCGGCAACCGGCGCTCTCGGCGTAGTGCACGATCTGGCGCAGCTGGTTGCGGGCGACCTGCTGTTCGCGCTGCTGGGTGATTTGGTCGATGAAATGCGTCTGCTTGGCCACGTCGCCCGGACTGAACAGCAGCAGGCAATCACCCGGCAGGCCGTCGCGACCGGCGCGGCCGGTTTCCTGGTAGTAACCCTCGATGTTTTTCGGCAGGTCGTGATGGATGACCCAGCGCACGTTGGGTTTGTTGATGCCCATGCCGAAGGCAATCGTGGCGCAGATAATGCGCGTGTCGTCGCGGAGAAACTGTTCCTGGTTGGTCTCGCGTTCGCCGCCGCTCAACCCGGCGTGGTAGGCGCGGGCGGAGAAGCCACGGCCGGCGAGCGAATCAGCCACGCGTTCCGCCGCGGCGCGGCTGGCGCAGTAGATGATGCCGCTCTCGTCTTCTCGTTTGCGAATGAACGTGATGATCTGTTTGAGCGGCTGATCCTTCGGCGTGACGCGATAGGTGAGGTTGGGGCGGTTGAAGCTGGCGACGAAGGTCACGGGGTCGCGCAGCTTGAGATGCGTGACGATGTCCGCACGGACGCGTTCGGTCGCGGTGGCGGTCAGCGCCATGAGCGGCACGTCGGGCAGCACGGCGCGCAACCGCGCGATCTGGCGGAATTCGGGTCGAAAATCGTGACCCCATTCGGAGATGCAGTGCGCCTCGTCAATCGCGAGGCAGGAGACGCCCCAAGCCTTCAGGTTTTCCTGCCAGCCCTCGAGCATGAGCCGTTCCGGCGCGGCATAGAGCAGTTTGTATTTTCCCTGATGCAATCCCGCGAGGCGCGCCCTGGCCTCCTTGGCGCCGAGCGTCGAATTCAGATACGTGGCTGCAACGCCCGTGGCTTTCAATTGATCCACCTGATCCTTCATCAAGGCGATCAACGGCGAAACCACGACGGTCAGCCCGGGCCGAATCAGTGCCGGTAATTGGAAGCAGAGCGATTTGCCGCCGCCGGTGGGCAGCAAGGCAAACACGTCTTTGCCCGCCAGCGTGGCGTCGCAGATCTCGCGTTGGAGCGGGCGAAACGAATCGTAACCAAAGGTGGATTTGAGGGTTTTGAGCAGGCGGGACACGGCGGCGGGGTGTCACGCAAACACACCGCGCCCATCATGCAAAGATGAAGTGTGGAATTGTCGGGCGGGATCAGCGATCCCGCCTGACGTTTTCATCGCAAGCCGAGAAACTGCGCGAGTTCGCGCACGGCACTGACGGTGGCGTGACCGCGCCGGACCGAGCGCGAGACCACCGTGAGTTTGCGCTTTGGCCGGTCGGCCTTGGGATCGACGTGGCCGACGAGTTCGTGATTCGAAAGCACGGGCAGGGCGTAGTAGCCGCGGACGCGCTTGGCCGGCGGCGTATAGACTTCCCACGTGTAGTCGTAATCCCACACGCTCTGGGTGACGCGGCGATCGTAGATCAGCGGATCGAGCGGGGCGATCAGGCGCGGCGGGACTGCTGGCACGGGGGCATCAAACAGCGGCACATCGGTGCGCAGGCAATGCAGCAGCGGGCCGCCGTCAATTTGCACCGGTTGCACCAGGTCCTCGATGGCGGCGAGTTCGGCGCGCTTGAGCAAGGCGAGCCGGCGTTGGCGCAGCTTCAAGTGCGCCTCCCAGCGCGCGGTTTCCTTGGGCTTGGGTTTGGGCAGTTTGAGGATGGCGGCGGGCAGCACGCGTTCGGGCAGATCGTAGAACCGCCGACTGCCTTTGCGCCGGGCGATCAGCAATTCCCCGTGAAAGAACAGCTTTTGCATCGTGGCTTTCGGCAGGGTCGCCTGACCCCAGATCTGGCGCGACTGGCCGACGTCGGAAAACGCGTCGGAGGCCAGCGGGCCGCGTTCGGCGATGGCGGCCATGATGCGCGGGACCAGTGCACGCTCGGCCTTGGTCAGACGTCCGCTCCATGCGCTGCTGATGCGGGTGCGGGCGCGCATTACTGCGAGCAAATGCGGCCAGGCCGCGGGTTCGAACACCACGAGGTTGCCGGTGGCGGGTTGATGATGCTCGAACGCGACGCGTTGTTCGGCCGGCAACGGTTCCTCCTCCTCGCCATGGACGTGGCGCATGAGGTCGCCCTCGCGGTAACCCTGCACCCGGTTGCGCAGAATGAGATCGTGCATGCGCCCGCAGACATTGATCGGGTCGATCTGCACGAATCCGTGATGGGCGAGGGCGGTGCCGATGTCCGGCGCAGGTCGATTGAGCAGCAAAGCGTGCAACATGAAACGCCGGGCGGTGGCGGGGCGGACAGCGAGCGGCGGGGGCATGGCCGAGGATCCAACGCCATCGCTAGGACAAAAACAAGGCGCGGCGTTGGACGCTTCGCACGAATTTGGCTCGCAATAAACCCGCCCGGTTCGGCACGCTGCGCGGCTCATGGCCGAGACTCCGAAAGCCCCGGTTTGGGAACAACGCTGGCACCCCCTCCGCGAGGAATGGGTGCTTTACACCGCGCATCGCGGCGGTCGCCCATGGATTGGGGATACGCACCGCGCCGCCGAAATCACGCCGCCGGCCTACGATCCAACCTGTGCGCTGTGTCCGGGAAACAAACGCGTGCAGGGCGCGAACCCCGCCTACACCGGGGTTTACTGGTTTACCAACGACCTGCCTTGCTTTGGCAGCGAAACGACCTCGGCCGGCGATGAATTCTATGAAACGAAAGCCGCGGAGGGCACGGCCGAGGTCGTGTGTTACAGCCCGGACCACGGCAAGACCTTCGTTGATTTGACCGATGAAGAATGTGCGGCCGTGGTGGCACTATGGACCGAGCGCTACCGCGAGCTCGGCGCGCGGCCGGAGGTGGACCATGTTTTGATTTTTGAAAACAAAGGCTCGCTGGTCGGCACCTCGAACCCGCATCCGCACTGCCAGATTTACGCGGGTAACATGATTTACGGTCACACTGCGCGCGAGGTGGAGAGCGGCCGCAAGTATCACGCCGCGACCGGCGGATTCATCGGTCAGGAGATCCTGCGGCGCGAACTGGCCGGCCCGCGCTTGATCGCGCAGAACGACTCGTTCGTCGCCTGCGTGCCGTGGTTCGCGCGCTACGCCTACGAAGTGTATATCCTGCCGCGCCGTCAGGTGGCCTCGCTCGCCGAACTCACCCCCGCCGAGCAACGCGCGCTGGGATTGATGATTCGCGAGGTGACCACACGCTACGACAATCTCTGGCAGATGCCCATGCCCTACGTGATGGCGATTCACCAGGCGCCGACCGATGGCGGTGATCACAGGATGTATCCGTTCCATCTGGAATTTCATCCGCCCTTGCGCAAACCCGACACGCTGAAATACCTCGCCGGCCCCGAAGTCGGCGGCGGCTCAATGACCAACGAGTCCGACCCCGACGAAAAAGCCGCCGAGCTGAAAGCCGTGCCATCGGTGCATTACAAACGAAATCAAATTCCTAACTGAAAAATTAACCATGGATGAACACAGATAGACACAGATCCAGAAGATTGGGTGTCAGGGTTTATATCCGTGTGAATCTGTGTTCATCTGTGGTTAAAATCCCGCTTGTCTAAATCTGTGAAGCCCAACCTCGAATCCGCCCGTAAACTGCTCTGCGCCTTGCAGGATCACATTCGCGACACGCTGGTGGCGGCGCGCGCGAAAAGCGCGGCGTCCTTCGCGAAGATCGCCGCCGTGACTGCGGCGGATACGATTTACCAAGTCGACAAGATCACCGAGGACGCGATCTTTGCGTGGTTCGAAGCGCACTGGCCGAAAAAGTGGCCCGTGCAACTCGTGATGGAAGGCATTGAAGACGACGAGGCGGTGACTTTCCCCCGCGGCACGCCGGTGGCCAAGACGATCTGGAAATGCATCATGGACCCGATCGACGGGACGCGAAACCTGATGTATGACAAGCGGAGCGCTTGGGCGCTGGCCGCGATCGCCCCGCAACGCGGGGCCAGAAACACGCTGGCCGACATCACGGTGGCCGCGATGACGGAACTCTCCACCAGCAAGATGTGGCGCAGCGATCAGCTCAGCGCCGTGCGTGGGCAGGGCGTGGTCGCGCGCTCGTTTGATCTTCGCGACCGCAAGTGGTCGAAGCTGAAGCTGCAGCCGTCACGCGCGACGGATTTCGAGCACGGCTTCGCGTCAATCGCGCGGTTCTTTCCCGAGGGCAAGGAGCTGCTCGGTCGCATCGAGGAAGGGTTGTGGCGCGAGCTCGGCCTCCTTGGCAAACGCGGCGGCCAGCTCGTGTTTGACGACCAATACATTTCCACCGGCGGGCAGGTCTATGAGTTGCTCATCGGTCACGATCGCATGCTCGGCGACATTCGTCCGCCGGTTTATGCCAAACTCGGATTCGGCAACGCCTCGCTGTGCTGCCATCCCTACGACATCTGCACGGCGCTGATTTTGCAGGAAGCGGGAGGTGTGATCGAAATGCCGGACGGCAAACCGCTGCGCGCCCCGCTCGATACCACGACGCCCGTGGCGTGGATGGGTTATGCCAATCCGACTTTGGCGAAAAAGATCCGTCCCATTCTCAAACGCCTCCTGAAGGAGCATTGCTGATCATGGCCCGCGTCACAGGAGAAGCCCCCGGCCGGCTGGATTTTATGGGTGGGGTCGCCGATTACAGCGGTGCGCTCGTCTTGGAAATGCCGCTCAAGGTGACCACCCGCGTGACGATCACAGAAACGGCGTCGCCGGAATTTGTATTCGTGAGCAAGGCTGAGGGCTGCAGCACGCTGGCGCCCGGCACCGATCCGCAGGACGCGCCGAAATGGGTGCGCTATCCCTATGGTTGTCTCTGGCTGTTTTCCGCGGCGCAACGCTGGCGGCCGCGCGGCGGATTGAAATTTGAAATCGCGTCGCGTGTGCCCGAATCGATGGGCGTGAGCAGCAGCGCCGCGCTCGAGGTGGCGACACTGCGGGCTTTGGAAAAGCTTTCCGGCAAGACTTTTGCCGGCACGAAACTCGCGCGCCTGGCGCAACGGGCGGAAAACGAAATCGTGGGTGCGCCGTGCGGCTTGATGGATCAACTCGCCTCGGCCTACGGCGTGCGCGGCGCGCTGCTGCCGATTCTGTGCCGTCCGGACCTGCTGGGCGAGCCGGTGAAACTGCCGGCCGGGGTGATGGCGGTGGGCTGGCCGAGCGGGGTGAAGCATGCGGTGTCGGATTCGCCGTATGCGACGGCCCGCGCCGGCGCTTTCATGGGCCGCAAACTGATCGAGCACGGCACCGGGCGAAAACTCAACCATGCGGCGGAGCTGACGCCGTCGGCAGTGCGTTCGCTTTCAACCGACATTCTGCCGGATGTGATTACCGGCCGCGCGTTTCTCCAGCGCTGCGGTGGGGTGGACGATGCGCTCACGAAGATCGAGGCGCGGCGAAAGTATGCGGTGCGGGCGGCCGTGAGTTTTCCGGTCGAGGAGAATCACCGCGCGGAGCTCGCGGTCGCGCTGTTGCGCGGGATCAATCAGCGCAACCGGGCGGATGCGCTCGGCGCGTTGGGTGAGCTGCTTTATCAATCCCATGCCGGTTACTCTTCGATCGGCTTGGGCTGTCCAGAGACCGATGAGATGGTCGAAGGCGTCCGCAAGCTGGGCGTGGCGCGCGGCTTTTATGGTGCCCGCGTCAGCGGCGGCGGAAGCGGCGGCACGGTGGTTGTGCTGTTGCGCCGCGAGGCCTTGCCGGTGCTGCGGCAACTGGCCCGGCGCTTGAAACGGCCGGATACTTTCATCAATTGACTGCTCCCATATGACTATCATCGGCGTGGATATTGGCGGCACCAAGTGCGCGCTCAGTGTGCCCGAGGGCACCGACAAGGTGCGGGAAGTGGCGCGCTTCAATACGACCGACGTCCACGGCACGCTTGATCGGATTTATGCGGAAATCCGCAAACTCGGCCCCACGCCCGACGTCGTGTTCGGAGTTTCGTGCGGCGGTCCGCTCGATTCGAAGCAAGGCCTGATTCTTTCGCCGCCGAATCTGCCAGGCTGGGATCGCATCGCGATTTGCGACGAACTGGTGAAGCGTTTCGGCGGCCGCGCGTTCCTCATGAACGACGCCAACGCCTGTGCGCTGGCGGAATGGCAGTTCGGCGCCGGGCGCGGCTGCCAGAGCATGATGTTTCTGACCATGGGCACGGGCATGGGCGCGGGTTTGATTCTCGACGGCCGGCTCTACGAGGGTGCGTCAGGCAACGCCGGCGAAGTCGGCCACGTGCGGCTCAGTGCCGACGGTCCGGTGGGATTCAACAAGGCCGGCTCGTTCGAGGGCTGGTGTTCGGGCGGCGGCATTGCGCAGATTGCGAAACGGCGCGTCCCGGCGTTTGGCGGACAGTCGCTCCTGCAAAATCTTGCCCCCGCGGAATTGACGGCGCGGGCCGTTGGCGAAGCGGCCGCGGCGGGCGATGCGCTGGCGCTTTCGATCTGGGGCGAGGTTGGTGAAAAGCTGGGCGAGGCCCTGGCGATTTTCATCGATCTGGTGAATCCCGAGCGTGTCGTGATCGGCAGCATTTACCAGCGGTGTGAAAAATTCATCGCGCCGGCGATGAAGGCCGTGATCAACCGTGAGGCGCTGCCGGACAGCGCGCGCGATTGCGAGGTGCGGCCGGCCGAGCTGGGCGACGAGATCGGCAGTTATGCCGCGGTCGCAATTGCGCGCTACCACGCGGCGCGCTGATTTTATGTCCATTCCATCGCCTCAAGCCTTGCGCCGGGGTCTTTTGTTTGATGCCGCGGATCACGCGCGGATCCGCGCGAACACGCAGCATCCGCGCTTTGCCGCGTTCTGGGCCGAGCAAAAGGCGGCCGACGTCACCGCGGCGGAAAAATTCCTGCGCGAGGAGCTCCGGCTGACGAACCATCCGCTGCATCTGCTCAAGGCGCAGCAGATCCTCGAACGCGCGGCGTTTCTCTACTGGGTGGAGCGTGATCCCGCGCAACTGGCGCTCGCCAAACTCGCGATGCGGCGGATGTGCGATTTCCCCGAGTGGGACAGTTTCATGGAAGGCGGCCGGCAGATCCTCGGCCTGCAACGCGCGACGGAAGGCTCGGTGGCGTTGCTGCTGGCGTTGGATTGTCTGGGCGATGCGTTGACCGCGGAAGAAGTGGCGGAGGTGGAGGATAACGTGCTGCGCAAAGGCATCCCGGCGTGCTACGCCACGGTTTACGGCCTCAAGTATCCCGATCGCGTGCAGGGCTGGACTTGGAGTCCGCGCAGCGAAGTGGATGAATTCCGGCACCTGAGCCTGCAACGCTGGCCGCTGATTCTCAATGCGACGAATCTCAAGATGGTTCCGACCGCGTGTCTCGGCATTGCTGCGTGTCGGTTTATCGGTCGGAACGCCGAGGCCGAAGGCTGGCTGGAACTGGCGCGCTCCAGCGCGAAATCGTTCGCCACGATGTTTGGCAGCGACGGGTGCTACGACGAAGGCGTGAGTTACTGGGGCTATACGATCCTGTATCTCGCTTTGTTCGCCGAGGTCCTGTGGCGCACGCAAGGAATCGACGAACGCAACCTGATCAACTTCTCCGGTTCGGTGCGCTGTGCGTTGAGCCAGACCATGCCGACGCGCGACAGCGGACGGAAGGTGCAGGACTTCACGCATATCAAGGGCTGGACCATGCCGATGCCGAAGTGGCAGGACGACGTGGTCAACCACGGCGATTCAAATCACGGCGTGGAGGTTTCGGTGGCGGCGTGGATCGCGCGCACGCATCACGATCCGCTCGCCCAGTATGTCGTCAACGAGATCGGCGCGGTGAAGCATCTTTACGGTCTGATCTGGTATGACGCGGCGTTGCCGGCGGCGAAACCCGGCGTCGAGCTGAACGACATTCGCATGCGCAACGACATCGTGATCTCGCGCACGGGTTGGGGCGTGGACGACAACCTCGTGGCCCTGCGCAGCGGCGGTCCCGCCAATCACGAACACGCCGATCGCAACAGCGTCATCTTCAAAGCCTACGGAGAGCGCCTGCTGCACGATCCCTATCGCGCGGCCTATGTTAACCAGCAGCCCCGCTGGGCGCTGCGTCAGACCGAGGCGCACACCGCGGTGCTGATCAATGGCCAAGGGCACCAGTATCACGACGGCAGTGAGGGCACGAACGCCTCGTGGGCGTTTGCCAAGGTGATCGACTACGCGACCGGCCCCGAATGGATGCGGGTGACGAGCGATGCGACCGACGCCTATCAACTCGTCAATCCCGACGTGACCGGTGTCCGGCGCACGCTGGTGTTTCTCAAACCCGATGTGCTCATCATTCGCGATGTGGTGGAAGCGGCCAAGCCGATCACGGTGGAAGCACGCTTCCAGATCAATCATGAGGACGCGGCGGGAGCGGTGCGTGCAAGCGGCTCCGAATTTGCAATCACCCGGCCCCACGCCTCGTTGCGGGCCCGCGCGTTCGCTCGCGGAGATATCACCGTGGACACGGGCCAACTGGCGCTGGCGCCGCAGGACGGTGTGCAACCCTTCGGTCGCGTGACCAGTGCAGCGGCGACCCACCACGACATCATCACCGTCTGCACCGCGGCGCCCACCGGGGCTCTGCATGGGGATATCACCCCGGAGCCGAACGGTCGATCGGACTGGATTATCCGCGGTGAACATTGCGGACGGGTTGTAGTATTTTCTCTATAATCCCGACCCGGGGCGCAGCGGATATATAATATATCCGTTAAAGATTGTCAGTTAGGGGAGTGCGGGCATCAAATGTGAACATGAGGGCTCCCACACCAGACAATGAGGGGGATCGGCAGCAGGCGTTGTTGGACTATGATATTTTGGATACGCCGCCGGAGCCCGATTTTGACGACATCGCTGAATTGGCGGCGCAAATTTGCCGGGTGCCCATTGCATTGATCACGTTGATCGACCGCGACCGGCAGTGGTTCAAGGCCAAGGTTGGCATGGCGGATGACGAGACTCCGCGCGAGCATGCCTTTTGTGCGCATGCGATCAATCGTCCGCGGGAACTGCTGGTCGTCACCGATGCCACCAAGGACGAGCGGTTCGCCGACAACCCCTACGTGACCGAGCCCAATGGCATTCGCTTCTATGCCGGGGCGCCGTTGGTGACGCCGAAGGGTCATGCGCTGGGCACGCTTTGTGTGATTGATCGCGTGCCGCGTGAGTTGGAGCGGGCGCAACTGCGCGCGCTGGAAGTCTTGAGCAGGCATGTCATGACGCAATTGCGTCTGCGCCGCCAACTACACCAGCGGGAGCAGATAGAAGCCGAGTTACGCCACAGTGAAAATGAGCAGCGCGAGCTCAGCGCCCGTTTGCAGGAGCAAAAGGCGCGATTATTGGAAGCGCAGGAAGTGGCCACGCTGGGCAGTTGGGAAACCGATTTGAGCACTTTCGAGGTTGGCTGGTCCGAACAGACGCATCGCATTTTTGAAACCGACCCGGAAAGATTTACGCCTTCACACGCGGCGTTTCTGGCCTTGGTGCATGCGGAAGACCGGGTGGCGGTTGATGATGCGTTTCGAAATTCGCTGAATTTGACCCAGACCTGCCGGGTGCAGCACCGGATCGTGACCTTGGATGGGAAAATCAAGCATGTGGAGGAACGTTGGCGGATCTATTGCGATGCAGACGAGCGACCGGTGCGGGCGGTGGGGACTTGCCGGGACATCACGGCGCGCCGCATGCTGGAGGATGAGAATCGCAAGTTGGTGCGCAATTTGAACGAGCGCATCAAGGAGTTGCAGGCGCTATACAGCGCGGCCGAATTGTTGCGGAGCGACAACCGGGAGGCGGGCGAAGTGCTGCGCGAGATCATCGGCATCATTCCCAAGGCCATGAAATATCCCGACGCCACCGAAGTCCTGGCGGCCTACGGCGAAGACACCTGCATGACCGAGGCATTTAGGGAGACGCCATGGCGATTGACGGCGCGGTTTTCGGCTGGTGGCAAAGCCGGCAGGCTTGAGGTGGTCTACCGGCATGAGCAGCCGCCGGAGGACGAGGGA
>JACKPU010000006.1 GCA_024233285.1 Opitutaceae bacterium
CCGGTCTGCGTGAGGCGGCCTATTTCGGGTATGTTGACGCCCCGCGCGGGGCTGACGGCATCATACGGGAAATCCCATTGGTGGTGCGGATCGGGCAAGAGGTGTTTCCCTCTCTCGCGCTGCAGACGCTCATGGCCTACTACGAGGTGGCACCGGATGAGGTGAGCGTGAAGTTGGGCGATGCGGTATATCTACCCACTGACGACGGGATGCGGCGCATTCCCATATCGAAGCAGGGCATGTATTTCATCAACTTTCGCTACGATCACGATGATGTGCGGCCGGATTTTCCCACGCGCACCTATCGGGAAGTGATGATCAAGCTGCACTCGCATTACGTCGAGCAGCTGCCCAACGCGCCCAAGCCCCCGGATTACGAGGGCAAGATCGTGTTTGTCGGGCAAACTGTCACCGGCCGTGCCGATGCGGGTCCTACACCGCGTTCGGCTTATTCGCCGCTCGTGCTCATGCATGCCAATGTGGTCAACAATGTCCTCGCGCAGGATTACGCGCGCCGGGTGCCGGATTGGGCGTCTTGGTTGCTCGTCCTGGCGCTGGCCTACGTGTGTGTGTGGCTGGCGCTCACTCGTTCGATCACGTTGCTGGCGACGGTTTCAACGTTGATTGTGGTCTCATACTTGGGGTTGACGATGTGGGGCTGGATCAAATGGAGCCTCTGGTTCCCTTGGATCGGACCGTTGCTCGGATTGATGGGCAGCCAGTTCATCGTGATCGGGCGGCGGGTTTGGCAGGAGCAGAAGGCCAAGCAGGAGATCAAAGGCATGTTTGGCAGCTATGTTTCCCCGGCGTTGGTGGACAAACTGGTCGACGCGGGCGAACCGCCGAGGCTCGGGGGTATGCAGGCGCCGATTACGGCCTACTTCAGCGATATCCAAGGATTCTCCTCGTTTTCCGAACTGCTCCCGCCCGAACGCCTCGTGGAGCTAATGAACGAATATCTTACGGCTTGCACGGACATCATCACCGAGGAAGGGGGCACCCTCGACAAATACATCGGTGATGCGGTGGTCGCGATGTTCGGGGCGCCGATTCCACTCACGGACCACGCTTATCGCGCATGTCTGGCTTCACAACGCGTGCAACTGCGGCTGGGCGAATTGCGGGTCAAATGGCGGGGCGAGGGGACCAAATGGCCGGCAGTGGTTCACGGTATGCAATCGCGGATTGGCCTGAACACAGGTCCTTGCGTCGTGGGCAACATGGGCAGTCGCACGCGTTTCAATTACACCATGATGGGTGACGATGTTAATCTGGCCGCGCGCATGGAAAGCGGCGCGAAACACTGGGGCGTGTATTCGCTGACGACCGAGGCTACGCGCGCGGCCTGCGTGCAGCACGGCGGCGACCGCATCGTCTTCCGGCCGCTCGGCCGCATCGTGGTCAAGGGCCGGACGTCGGCGGTGCCTATCCACGAAATCGTGGGGCTGAAGGAAAACATCAGCGACCAGACTCTCGATTGCTTGGATCGTTTTGCCGCCGGACTGGAATCCTACTTCGCCCGCGACTGGGATGCGGCGGCAGCGCAGTTCGCCGAAGCGTCCCGGTTGGAATTGCGCCAGCCGGTCGGCGCGCATGACACGGCAGCGAATCCAGCCCTAGTCTATCTGCGCATGGTGGCCGCCATGAAGGCCAATCCACCGGGGCGCGATTGGGATGGAACGCACAAGATGACGGGAAAGTAGCCCGCAGCGGTGGTGGTGGTTTTGTTGCAATACATTTGCTTGCGTGAAAATCACGGTGCTCTAGACACCGGTGGTTGGAACGGTCCAGCGATTTCTGGTTCTCATTTTATCCACACATGAACTTTTCGAAAATTTTGGGAGTTTTGCTCCTGTTGTTCACGGCCACGGCATTGCTGGGCCAGAATGCGACCGTCATGCGCATGACCGGGGCGAAGTCCGCGATGGTGCTCCTCCCTGACGCTTCGGAAGAAACCCCGTTGCGGGAGGGACAGGAGGTTCCGGCCGGCGCGCTGATTACGGTGGGCGATGATACCAAGCTCTTTTTGCGCACTTTCCAGGGCGCGATCACGACGGCCGCCGCCGGCTCCGTCTTCATGATTGAAGAGGTCAAGGCCAACGATGACGGCACTGAAACCACCCGCATTGAACTGCGCGGCGGAGACATTGTTGCCAATCTGGATCCGACCAAAAAGGGCATCCACGATTACCGCGTGCGCACGCCCAAAGGGGTGGCGGCGGCGCGCGGCACGACTTACACGGTCAGCGTGGCAGGGTTGGAAGTGGTGGTGACTGTCTCGGGTGGTGAAGTCTCATTTTCGATCCCCCAGCTACCCAATCCGGTGGTGATTACGCCCGGCAATGCCAGCACTGGCGGTTCGTCCGTCAGCTTGGCTGCGGCGCTTGCCGACCCAGCCACAGCGGCGGTGGTCAATCAAGCCATGCAGGCAACGGCTGCGGCGGTTGCCACTTTGGTCGGTGATCCGACCAGTGGCGTGACTTCCGCCACTCTTACCCAAGTGATCAACACGGCGGCGGCCGCCGGTAACACGAATGGTGACGGCGGCTCGTTGGTGGCCGTGGTAGCCGCGGCCGCGACCCAAGCCAATGCGAGTGTGGCCACTCAAGTCGTGCAAGCGGCGGTGGCTGCCACGGCCTCCTCGGCAAACGCAGCAGCGGTGGCGAATACCGTCGTCGCTTCGGTGACTCGCGCCGCGGCATCATCCACCGGTCAATCGGTGGCGACAGTGGCTGCTACGCTGAGTCAGGTGGCTAACACGGCTTCAAATGGCACTTTGAATGTTAACACTGACACGATCACCAACGCGGTGAATAACAGTAATACCACCTCTGAGTCGCCGCCGGCGCAAACGCCCACGGACGTCGAAGTGGAAGTGCCGGTTGATAACATCGTGGTCAGTCCCACCGACTGACGGGAAATCACTTTCGCCCAGTAAAACGCCCGCGAGTAATCGCGGGCGTTTTTGTCATTCCGTGTCGAGGAAGCTCGATTGCTTTGGCTGTTTGGCCCGCAGTCGGGCCGCCTCCTCTTCCGGGGAGGGATTGAGGTGCCGCGGCGGCTTGGTGGTCTTCTGGGCGACAGCAGTCTCACGATCGCTGACGATGCGATCGCAGATGGCGTGGATATGCAGTCGCAACCAACGGGCCGTGCTGCTGTTGGCGGCGTAGTCGGCCGGACCGTAGCCGTGAATGCGGCCGGATTGCAGCAGCCGGTCGTTTTGCTCGAATTCACCGCTGTGCTCCGGGTTGTAAACTCCGTAAGTGCGCCCGCCGCCGCCTTTGACGACCGAAAAGCTCGGTATGTCGCTCGGACCGTCGGCGATGTAGATCATGTTCTGGAAAGGAATGCGCCGATCCTCGGGCTTGACGTTGGCGTTGACGTCGATCGCGGAATTCCGGTTCGTGCCTTTGTTGATCTCGAACAACGCACGGGTCTTGGTCGTGTTGTCGATGACCATGCCGATCTGGGCAATGACGGCGTCGGCGGAGAGTTCGATTTCGCTCTGCTTGAGAAAACCAGGTTGCAGCGGATTCTCGATGAACTCGCAGCCCCAGATGCCGTCGACATGGCTGGCGATGGCGCTGCCGCGGATCATTTCTGCCAAGCCAGTGCTGACGATGTAGTGCTCCAGTTCGATTTCGTGCTTCCGATATTCCGCTTTCTCGCGCACGTAATTTTTTGAAAGGTTGAAGAAATCAGGCAGACCGGGGTAGAAGGAGATGTCGGCACCATACTCGCGCAGCATGCGGTTGTTCAGCCGTCCGAATTTGCCGGCGAGCACGTAGGTGAGGATGTGGTTGAGGTAGCTGATTTCGCCCGAGAGGTGGTAGCCGCGTTTGCGGTAGTTCTCCACCAAGGCATTGGTCTCGGCCCAAAAGACGGACTCATCCACGCCGTGGCGACGGAAGAGCGGGGCTTGCATGTAGCCGGGGATTAGCGTCTTGTCGAAGTCCCAAATACAAGCGATGGTGTTTTGTGTGAAAAGTGTCGTGGGCATTGCGAATCAGCACCGGTAGGGTGTCCGCCGGTTTTTTGTGCCTGAATGGAAGCCGCAAATCCGCGGCGCACGCAATTCGCAAATCAACGCCTTGACTCCCCCTTGAATGGAAACCCTGCCAGACATTTTCCCCTTTCAGCAACGCCACGACGAACTCGCCGCCCAGATGGCGGATGCAGCGTTTTACGCCAATCCGCGGCGGGCCGCCGATGTCACGCGGGAACACCAGCGCCTGCACGAATTGATCGAATCACATCGCCGGCACACCAAACTCGCCCGGGACATCGCCGAGGCCGAGGCCTTGGGGCGCGATCCTGCGGCGGATGACGATTTGCGCGAACTGGTGACCACCGAACTGCCGGCGATGAAGATGGAACTCGCCGCCCTGCATCATGAAATCTTGCAGGGCATGATACCGCCCGAGCCGACCGATTCACGCAACACCGTGATGGAAATTCGGGCCGGCACCGGCGGTGATGAGGCCAGTCTTTTTGCCGCGGATCTGTTTCGCCTGTATTCGCGCTACGCGGAGGATCGCGGCTGGAAGGTCCAGCCCATGAGCAGCAGTTACTCGGACAAGGGCGGATTCAAAGAGGTGATTTTTCTCATCAGTGGCACGGATGTTTACAAGCAGCTCAAGTTCGAGAGCGGGGTGCATCGGGTGCAGCGGGTGCCGGTCACCGAGGCGAATGGCCGTATTCACACCTCGACGGTGACGGTGGCGGTGCTGCCTGAGGCGGAGGAAGTGGATGTGCAGATTGATCCGCAGGATCTGGAGATTTCCGTTTCGCGCGCGAGCGGCCCCGGCGGTCAGGGCGTCAATACGACCGATTCGGCGGTGCAGATACTGCACAAACCCACCGGGTTGATCGTGCAGTGTGCGGATGAGCGTTCGCAGCTGAAGAACAAGGCCCGCGCGATGACGGTGCTGCGCTCACGCCTGTTGAAGCAACGCGAGGAGGAGGAGCGGGCCAAATATGCGAACGAGCGGCGCAGCCAGATCGGATCCGGCGATCGCAGCGAACGCATCCGCACTTATAACTTCCCGCAAAACCGGGTGACGGATCACCGAATCGGACTGACCTTGCAAAATCTGCCCGAGGTGATGGAGGGCGGGGTAGACGAACTTTTCGAGGCCCTGCAACGCGAAGATCTCGCCGAAAAACTTGCGGCTATCAATCGGGGAGAAACGCCCGGCATGCCGGTTCGCTGAAGCTCATGCGCACGGTATTGGAAATCATTAAAATGAGCGCCGACTTCCTCGGCGGAAAGGGCGTGGAGCAACCCCGCCTCAACGCCGAACTTATGGTCGGCCATGCGCTCGGTTTGAAGCGCATGCAGCTTTATCTCCAATTTGAGCGGCCGCTGGCAGAATCGGAGTTGGAAACCATTCGCGGCTATCTGCGGCGGCGCGGTCAACGCGAGCCGTTGCAATACATCCTCGGCGAAACCGATTTTTTGGGCCTGGCCTTGAAGACGGACCGGCGCGCGCTGATTCCGCGGCCGGAGACGGAATATCTGGTTTCTTTGCTGACGGAGAAAATCGGGGCTTCTCCGCGCCGTGTGCTCGATTTGGGCACCGGCACGGGGGCGATTGCACTGGCTTTGGCCACGCACTGGCCGGAGGCACAGGTGCTGGCGACCGATGTGAGCACGGACGCTCTCGCGCTGGCGCAGGAAAACGTCGAGCAAGTCGGACTTGGTGGACGTGTCCAGTTGCTGCAATCCGACTGGTATCAGCAGGTGCCGGCTGATACTTGCTTCGACTTGATCGTCAGCAATCCGCCGTATCTGAGCGATCGCGAAACCGATGAGACGCTGGTCGAGGTGAAAAATTTCGAGCCCCGCATCGCGTTGACCCCGGGAGGGCATGGCTTGGAGTCGATCCAACGCATCATTGCCGGTGCCCCGGCGCACCTTAACGAAGGCGGGCTGTTGGCGATGGAAACGGGCATCGCCCAACATGAGGCCATCGCCGGATTGTTGGTCACCGCGGGTTTTTCACGGCACGAGTTTTTGCCGGACCTGACGGGACGTCCGCGATTTGCCTGGGCTTGGATTTGATCAGCCCTTGTCGGCGGAGCTGAGCGTGAGTGGTGGCGTGTGGTTGGCCCAGCGGGTTTTGTCCTGCGCCAGCTCAATGGCGTCGCCGACGACGCGAAGGCATTCCTTCAGGTGCACATCGACTTTGGCGAATCCGCTGTTTTCGTCGGTGCTGAGCAGCTCATCCTCAAGGGATTCGGGCGCATCGGCGTTTTCCTCCTTGGGCTCGGGCGCAGGTTTTTCCTCGATCGGGCCCAAGCGGAACTCCTCGCTGGGGAAGTCGAGTTTGGCCAGTTCCAGCTTTTCCTCTTTGAGCGATTTGCGAAACGCTTCGTCTTCGATTTGGCGTTCCTGCCGACGCTCTAGATTGAGCGAAACCAATTTTTCCTCCTGCCGGGCCTTGAACCAATCAACGTTGCGTCGCAGGTAGCTGAACTCCTCGAGATTGTTTTGTCTTTCACGGCTGTCCTTTTTCAACATGAGCAGCACCTCATCCGGGATCGGTTGGGCCTCGAAAAAGGAAGTCGGAATTTCGTCCCACGCGAGTGCGCGCGGGAGATCGGCTTCACCGATCGGCAGATAGTCCTCGATCGACGGCAGCACGATGTCGGGCACGACGCCCTTGAGTTGGGTGGAGTTGCCGTTGGGAAGGTAATATTTTTGAATGGTGAACTTGGTGGCGCCCGTCTTGAACGGAGAGTAGGCGAGCTGCGGCACGTAGCGCTTCATCTCCTCCAGGGCCTGCACGGATCCTTTGCCGTGGGTGGAGCTGTCGCCCACCACGATGGCACGTCCGTAGTTCTGCAGGGCACCAGTGACGATTTCGGAAGCCGAAGCACTGAAGCGGTCCACCAGCACAGCCAGCGGGCCGTCGTAGGCGACAGCATCATTTTCGTCCGAACTCACGCGGATGTCACCGGCATAGTTTTTCACCTGCACGACGGGGCCATTTTTGATGAACAGGCCGGTGACTTCAATGGCTTCGGAAAGCAGGCCGCCGCCATTGCGCCGCAGATCAAGCACGAGGCCTTGGATGCCCGCTGCTTTCAACTGGTCGATCAGCTTGGCTACATCGAGAGAGGCGCTCGATTTTGATTCCTCACTTTCATCCTCATCCGACGGTCCATAGAACGATGGCAGGTTGATTACGCCGATGGGCATGGTGGTGCCGTTTTTGCCGGGGACTTGGAAGATGGCCGCATGGGCGCGGGCGCTGTTGAGTTTGACCACGTCGCGGACGATGGGGATTTCCTTGCGGGCGGACGGATCGATGGCATCGCCGGGCTGGACCAGCAGGCGCACCGTCGTGCCTTTCTCACCGCGGATCATGTCGACGATCTTTCGTAGCTTCATGCCGATGATCTCGACGGGCTCGCCGCTTTCCTGGCCGACGGAGATTATCTTGTCGTTGGGTTTAAGCTGCTTGCTCAAGTCCGCGGGGCCACCGGGCACGATGTCGCGCACGACGCAATAATCGTCCTCAATGCCCAAAATGGCACCGATGCCGACGAGCTCGAGTTTCAGCTGGATGCCGAAGTCTTCAAACGTATCGCCTGAAAGGTAGGTGGTGTGCGGATCGTAGAGGCGGCCAATGGTGGCGAGAAACATTTCGGCCACGTCATTGCCCTCGAGGTCGGCAATGTTTTTCAACAGTCGCTCGTAGCGCTTGTGCACGGCGTCCTTGGCCTCTTCGGGGGTCTTCTTATTCAGAATCTCGGCAATGAGTTCGAACTTCAAGCGGTTCAGCCAGAGGTGATCAGCCTCGGCTTGGTCCGCCGGCCATTCGACCTTGCTGCGGTCGATGCGATAATACTCGTCGGTATCCAGTCCTTCCGCAGCGGCGTCGAGATTTTGGAATATCCAGTTCACGCGATCCTCGGCCCGCTGCTCATAGACGTAGAAGATCTCATACGCGGCGTCGATGTTGCCCAACCGGCTTACGTTCCAATAGAGGCTCGTGGCATACGCTTGGTCGAACTTTTCGCGGTCGGATTTGAGGAACATCATGCGCTGGCCGTCGAGCACACTCATATAGTCCTTGACGACCTCGGCGTAGTTGGTGCTGCGCACCGCATCGCGGTTGTAGTGGGCTTGGGAAAGCAATTGCACCATGACCCGGGCTTCGGTGGCGAGGGTTGGCGAGGTGACGAATTTGCGGTCGGCTGCAGCGGCCGGGAAAATCGCGGCGGTGGCAAGAATCAGGAACGAAAGAGCGGCCCGGGCCAGGTGGTGGCGAAAAATCATGAATGCGTTGGATTGGTCGGAGCAAAAAATGTTTCGTGCGAACGCCGGCCTGGGGCCGGTTCGCTCAACGGCGGCTTAGCAAATCCTTGGCGCTGTCGAGCACGCGCTTTTCCTCGTCGGTCAGCGAGCCGAATCCTTGGCTGTTGATCTTGTCGAGAATGCGATCCACCTCGGCCCGCAGATCACTGCGGTCGGTCAGGTTTACTTTGTATTTCGGGGCACTGGCGCTGGCCGTCTCGCGTTTGCGGGCCCATTTGGGCATTTCGAAACTCGCGGCGCGACCGAAGCTCCACTTGCCCTCGTGGATGTAGCGATAGTAGACCCAGCCGGCCAGCATGCCGCCGAGGTGGGCGGAATGCGCGAAACCGAAGGGCGATGCGGCGCCCATGATTTCGTAGAACAGGAATCCGCACAGATCCAGACCGAGCAGGACGTAGGCCACATACTTCGGCTTGACCGTCACCGGCACCACGAAGAACAGGAGGAAAGTGACCTGACGATTGGGGTAGAAGCAGGCAAAGATGGTCAGCAAACCGTAGACTGCGGCGCTCGCCCCCCAAACGACTCCGCCCGTAGTCCAGTTGGCGGCCAGCCAGAGCAAGCCGCCGCTGGCCGCGGCCGCGCCGTAAAACCACAGGAAGCGCTTCGAACCCATGACCGGCAGCAATTCGCGCCCGAGAAAGTAGAGCCCCAAGAGGTTGGCGATGACGTGCAGCAGATTGGAGGGGCTGTGCAGAAAGGAATAGGTCAGCAGCGTCCAGACCTTGCCCGACGTGATACCGTCAACGCTCAGCGCAAACAGGTCCACAAAGCTGCGGCCGACGCCAAACCAGCGCAGAAAAATGGTTTGCAGCAGAAACCCCGCGACAATGGCGGCGATCAACCACACCACCACCGACGTCTGGGGGGGGCGGTAGTCATCCCGCATATACGAGCGATCAGATAGCATTTGATTTCGAGTTAAGCCGCCGCGCGGGCGAATACAAGCCGCCGAACTTGATTCTTGCGTTGTGAAACGGCCCAAAATGCGCATTATCTTACAAATGACCGCATGACCGCTTGACAGCGGCGTAATGTTTCCTTTCTCAATCGCGAACTTATGGCCAACTCAGCAGACAAATGGGCGGAAAACGCAGCAGGCAAGTTCTACGTCGATCAGCAATGCATCGACTGTGATCTCTGTCGCGAAACGGCTCCCGCTTTCTTCACCCGTCACGATGAGGGGGGCTACTCCTTTGTCCATAAGCAGCCGACCACCGAGGAAGAAATCAGCCTCTGCATGGAAGCACTCGAAGGCTGCCCGGTCGAAGCCATCGGCAACGACGGCGACGCCTGACTCACGGCGTAATCATCGCATCCTTTCATCAGCCCGGTTTACGCCGGGCTTTTTTGTGCCCGTAAGCCAGGTGGGTCTGATGGTTAATCAATTTGGGAATTAGAAATAACAATCCCTTGTTTTTCAGGCAAATCATGCTACGCGTGGGCCGATGTTACGTTTGCGATGCGGAATCTTGGTGTTGTGCGCCACTTGGGTGCAGGCCCAGTCGGTGACTGACCTGCCCGAGTTGGTGGTGGATGCGCCGCGGGTGGCGAATCCTGCGCCGGTTGGCACTTACGCCATGCCGGTGTCGGCGTTGCGGTATGAACCGCTGGTGGACGTTCAGGGGCGTAATCTGGCCGAAGGGCAGGCTGATATCATCGTGCGGGGCGGTATTTTCGAGAATACTGGGTTTCGGATCGGGGCGGTGACCTTGCTCGATCCCCAGACCGGTCACTATCTGGCCGAAATTCCCGTGGCGCCGGCGATGCTGGGGAATCCCACCGTGCGAACCGGTGTGGCGAATGCGCTTGCGAGCACCAATGTCACGGTCGGCACCATCGTCCATGGGTGGAAGCCGATTGTGGACGGTGGGCGGTTGTCGTTGGGCGCGGGCACGGATGATTTGCGGCGCGGCGATTTTTATCAGGGCGTGACGCGGACAGATTCCGTGAGGCGCACTTGGGCGGCGGATGTGGAATACGCGCGCTCCGTGGGCGATGGCAGTGTGACCTATGGCGATCATGATTTTCAACGGGTGGGTGGGCGCCTGCAGCTGCGCACCGCGGTGAGCCAGACCGATGTGTTTGCCGGTTATCAGGCCAAGTTCTTTGGGTGGCCCAACCTCTACACGCCGTTTGGGGTCTACGAAACGGAGAACCTGCAGACGACGCTCGCCGTGGCCAATCATCGCGTGGCCCGGGACCACGGCGGTCATGTTGAAGCCGGCGTGTATTACCGCCGCAACAAGGATGATTATGAATACAACCGGCTCGTGCCGGGACAATTCAACCCCTACCAACACGAAGGAAAAGTCACGGGATGGGCGATTGACGGACGTGAGGTGAACGGAGCTTGGACGGCCATTTATCGCGCCGAGGTGATATCCGACCGGCTGGAGAGCACCTCGCTGCGGTCGGGCCGCTACAATTCCCGCGAGCTCTACAAGGCATCCTTGGCGGCGGAGCGCGATTGGCCTGCGGCCACCGGCGGAGCTTGGACGGCTCAGCTTGGCGCGACGTGGGATGATTCGAATCGTGAGGGCGGACGCGTTTCGCCGCTGGGCAAGTTGGGCCGCCGATTTGCGGGTGAGGGCGCCTTGCGATCAGTCGCCCTGGAATACAGCGAATCGACGCAGCTCCCGACCTACACCGCATTGAATTCGTCCGCGACCTCCGGTCTTTTTCGTGGCAATCCCAATCTCGGCCGCACCATCAGTCGCAATCTTGAGCTCGGTGCGAGCATCCTGACGGGCGCATGGCAAATCGAGGCCGCGCTCTTTCAGCGCGAGGACGATGCGCTGGTCGATTGGACGTATGGCGCCAACGCGAACGCCCGTGAGGCCAACGCTGTGGACATCCGCACGACCGGCTTCGAAATTGTCGCGCGTCGCGACTTGGACCGCGTCTCGCTGACCTTCGGATATACGGCCTTGACCAAGGACGCTGACTACGGCCAAGCGAACGTGCAGGCGAGTTTCTATGCCTTGAATTATGCGAAGCATCGCCTGACTGCGGCGGTGGTCTGGCGGCTTGCACCGCGATGGGAGCTACGCATGGACAATGACGCACGGATCCAAGAGGAGAACCCTTTGCGTGTGGTCGGTGGCGACCACGCGCTGGACAGTGCGCTGGCCTTGGTTTGGCGGCCGGGAGCCGTCGGCGGGTTGGAACTCTCGCTGCAAGCGGACAACCTCTGGGATTCCGATTACCAGGAAGTGCCCGCCGTCCCCGCGGCGGGACGCCAGGTGGTTTTGAGCGCGAGCTACCGCTGGTAAGGTTGCGGTTTGACAAGGGGCACCGCGCGCGGGTTTCTGCTCTCATGCAGAACAATCCTCTTCTCGATGCCGGCTTTGAAATTCGTTGGCGGGCCATTGAACCGGCCCACGTTGAACCCGCGATCGCCACGGCCCTGACCGAGGCGGAAAGCGCAATCAAGGCCATCGCGACCCAGCCCCTTGATTCCGTGACCTATGAGAGCACCTTTGGTGCGCTGGAAAAGTCACGCGAACTGCTCGGCACGGCGTGGGGTTTGGTCACGCATCTGCAGTCGGTGGCCGACGGTCCGGCTTTGCGTGAGGCGCACAACCAGATGCTGCCAAAGGTCAGCGCGTTTTATGCGGGTGTGCCGCTCAACACCGAGCTATGGTCGCGATTGAAAGCGTTTGCGGAAACGCCGGCCGCTGCGCAGGTCACTGGTATTCATCGTCGCTTGATGGACGAGACGATGGCGGATTTTCGACAAGCGGGCGCGGACTTGCCGGCCGAAAAACGGCAACGCCTCGAAGCGCTGCAATCCGAGCTCGCGCAGTTTACGCAAAAATATTCTGAGAACGTGCTCGATTCGACCAACGCTTGGGAACTCATCGTAACCGACGAAGCGCGACTCAAAGGGCTGCCCGAGCATGCCAGGGTCGCGGCGCGTCGGAACGCCGAATCCAAGGGCAAGCCGGGGTGGCGGTTCACGCTGCATCAGCCGTCGATGGAACCGGTAATGACCTACGCGGAGGACGATTCATTGCGGCGCGAAGTGTGGGAGGGGGCCGGCACCATCGGCAGCAAGGCTCCGTATGATAACAGCGAGTTGATTCGCCAGATTTTGAAGTTGCGCGCCGAAAAGGCCGCGCTGCTCGGCAAGGCCAATTTTGCCGACACCGAACTCGACCGCCGCATGGCGAAGACCGGGGCGAAGGCGCTGGCCTTTGTGGAGGATCTGCAAAAACGCGCCACGCCCGCGTTTCAAACCGACATCCGTGAGTTGGAAGAATTCAAGGCCAAGCAAACCGGGCGGCCGGCCGGGCATCTCGCGCCATGGGAAATATCATTCTGGTCGGAAAAGCTGCGGCAGGCGAAATACGCCTTTGATGAGGAAGAACTGCGGCCCTATTTCCCGATGGATCGGGTGATCTCGGGGCTTTTCGAATTGGTGAACCGCGTTTTCGGCCTGGTGGTCAAACCGCGGGCGCCGGGTGCGGTTGAGGTCTGGCATGACGAGGTGCTGTTCTACGATTTGTTCGACACCGCCGGGGTGCACTTGGGTTCGTTTTACTCGGACTGGCATCCGCGTGAATCCAAGCGTGGCGGTGCATGGATGAATTACCTGCGCACCGGCGGACCACAGCCCGATGGCACGCGCGCGCCGCATCTCGGACTGATCTGCGGCAACATGACGCCGCCGAGCGACGGCAAACCCGCGCTGCTGACCCACCGTGAAGTGGAGACCATTTTCCACGAATTCGGCCATTTGCTGCACCACTTGCTCGGCGAAGTGGAAGTGAAGTCGTTGAACGGCGTTAATGTCGCCTGGGACTTCGTGGAGCTGCCTTCCCAGATCATGGAAAACTGGTGCTGGGAGCGCGAGAGTCTCGACCTGTTTGCGCGCCATCACGAGACCGGCGCGACGATTCCCGAAGAGCTGTTCAGCAAGATGATCGCGGCGAAGAATTTCCGCTCGGCCACCGCCACGATGCGGCAGGTGAGCTTTGGGAAACTTGATTTGCTGTTCCATCTCAATACCGAGCGTTACCTGAATGCCGTCGACCTTGAGGCGACCATGCGGGCGGACATTGCGGATTGCCTGGCGCCGACCGAGCCGCCGTCGCCAACGATCATCCGGCGGTTCGGCCACATTTTCGGCGATCCGGTGGGTTATGCCGCGGGCTATTATTCTTACAAATGGGCGGAGGTGCTGGATGCGGATGCCTTCACTCGTTTCAAACGCGAAGGCATTTTCAACCGGCAAACCGGCCGCGAATTCGTGGAGAAAATCCTGAGCCGCGGAAACTCGGCCGATCCGATGACGCTTTATCGCGACTTCATGGGCCGCGAACCCGATTTGCAGGCGTTGCTGCGACGCGCCGGACTGGCGGCGTGACTTACTCGCCGAGAATGAAATACGCGACGACGCCGGCCACGTAACACGCGAGGCCGGCGACGAGCAGGCAGATTTCCGCAAAGAAAAGCCGCGTCTTGGCGTTGCGGTAAGTGAGCACGCGGGTGACGAATTGGAGCGGTGAATCGCCCTTGAACTGGGTGACCCAGCGGATGCGCAGACTCCCGCCGAGAATTAAAAGCGTGGAAGCCAGGGTAAACAGCAGCCCGGCGGCCATTGCTACGCGTGAAAACATGCCGGAAGCGGCGATCTTCGGGCCGGAAAATCCCGTGATGGTCAGCGTCAACGTGGTGATGGTGAGCATCATTTGCGCGCGGGTTTGGAGCACGTTGAATTGCGTCATCAGCACCGCGATGGCACCTTTAAGTCCCTGTTCGCCTTGGGTCTCGAGCAATTGTCGCGCCTCGGCCTCGGGCGTCGGATGCAGGCTTTGGGATAAATCCGGATTTGCCATTTACAGCGCCAGCATGGGTGCGCATTTAACACCTTTCCATTCCAAATTATGATCATCGCAGACATTGCCAATATTCCCGGACGCACCTTTCCGGCGCGTCGTTATGGCCGCGGTCTGGTCGGTAACGGCCCGCAGCCCATCAAATCCGATAATTTCTCCATGGGCTACGTGGTCCTTGAGCCCAATGGCGGTCAAGTGCCGTGGCACAACCAACCACAGGAGGAGGTTTATATGATTCTCCAAGGTCGCGGCGAAATGTGCGTCGATACCGAGAAACAAGAGATCACCGCCGGCCAGATGGTCTACATGCCGCCGGGCAAATTTCACCAGCTCACCAATATCGGCGACACGCCGTTGCACATGATGTATTGCTACGTGCCGGGTGGAGACGTGGCCCACTGGCGCCAAGAGCTCGATGGCACCTTGCCGCGTGCGGGCGAGGGCGACGTGCCGCCTCTGCCGCCGGGCGCCCAGCCGCAGTGCACCAAGGCGGCGGAGTAATCAATCCGCCCTTTCATTTCCACCAGCCCCGGAGCAATCCGGGGCTTTTTAGTTTTTGTCGCGAAAAGCGCTCGGGCTGCGACCGGTCTGCCGGCGAAACCAACGGGCGAAGTAATTGGGATCTTCAAAACCGGCGCGCACCGAGGCCTCGGCGATCGAAGCTTCCTCGCGCAAAGCGCGTTGGGCGGAGGCCAAGCGCAGGCGGTTGCGCATCGCGCGCAGACCGAGCCCGGTCTCATGTTTGAGCCGGCGGGTGAGGTGATCGGGATGGTAGCCGGTTTGCCGGGCGACTTCCGACAACGCGGTCGTCGCGTTTAACAACGGTCGCACCTTTTCAAATAGTTGCGGCGCGGGCGGGGGAGTCGGGGCGACCGGACTGTGACCGAGCAGTCGGGCGATGACCGCGAGGATCGGCGCGTAGTCGGCCAGCGTCAGCCGGCCCTTGGGCGGAACTTGGGCGAGCAACCCATGCAGTTCGTGCAGGGTTTCCGGTGGCAGGCGGCGATGCAGCGTGCGCGGTTTGGGGCTGTCCTTGACCTCGTAATCGAGCACCAAGCAAACCGGACGGCTCGTTTCCAAGGCGGTGAACCCGTGCGGCGTGCCCGCCGGGATGATGAACAAATCACCGGGGTGGGCATGGCGCTGGCGCCGGTTGACGGTTTGCAGGCCTTCGCCGGTCAGAAACAGGATGAGTTGCGTGTAATCGTGCCGGTGCGTGCTGACCTCGGTGTCGCGATGCCGGTTGAGCTGGAGTTTGCGCAGCACGAAACCCAAAGCATGGATCTCAATTTTTTGGATAAGGATGGGGCTCCAGGCAGGCATGTCGGAATTGTGCTATCAAAAGTCGGAACTGTTCTAACGCAAGCCCGGGCGGCAAGGTAAACTCAAGTTTTTCTCCAACCCCTCGTTTCCCACTATGACTACACATAAAGTCGGTATTATCATGAACGGCGTCACCGGCCGCATGGGCACCAACCAGCATCTGATCCGCTCGATCAAGGCGATCATTGATCAAGGCGGCGTTAAGCTAAGCGATTCCGAGGTGATCATGCCCGATCCGATCCTCGTCGGGCGCAGCGAGACCAAGCTCGCCGCGCTGGCTGCCCGCACTGGCGTCAAGCGCTACACGACTGATCTGGACGCCGCTTTGGCGGATCCGAACAATCAGATTTACTTCGACGCGACCCTGACCGGCCAACGCCCAATCGGAGTGCGCAAGGCGATCGCCGCCAAGAAGCACGTTTATTGCGAAAAGCCCACCGCCACGACTTCCGCGGAAGCCGTCGCTCTCGCCAAAGAGGTCGAAGCCGCCGGCCTCAAACATGGCGTCGTGCAGGACAAGCTCTGGCTGCCCGGCCTTGTGAAGCTGAAGTGGCTCATGGACCAAGGATTTTTCGGCAAGATCCTCTCCGTGCGCGGCGAGTTCGGCTACTGGGTTTTCACCGGCGAACACGAGAAGCTGCAACGCCCGTCGTGGAACTACCGCAAGGAAGAGGATGGCGGCATCATCGTCGACATGATCTGCCATTGGCAGTATGTCATTCAGAACCTCTTCGGTGACATCAAGAGCCTGACCTGCCTGGGCGCGACCCATATTCCGCAACGGTGGGACGAAGCCGGCAAACCCTACAAGTGCACCGCCGACGACGCCGCTTACGCGACGTTTGAACTCACGAACGGCGTGGTCTGTCACTTCAACTCCTCATGGGCGACCCGCGTGGACCGGGACGATCTGCTCACTCTGCATGTTGATGGCACGCACGGCACCGCCGTGGCCGGTCTGCGCGATTGCAAAGCCCAGTCCATCGCCGCGACGCCGCGCTGTGTCTGGAATCCGGACGTCGACAGCCCGATCAAATACAAGGACGGCTGGGTGCGCGTGCCGGACCAAGGCGTTTACGACAATGCGTTCAAGATCGAATGGGAACTGTTCCTCCGCCACGTGGTGAAGGACGAGCCCTTCCAGTGGAATCTGTTCGAAGGCGCCAAGGGCGTGCAGCTCGCCGAACTCGGTCTCCAATCATGGGCCGAGCGCAAGTGGGTCGACGTCAAGCCGCTGGCCTGAGTCCGACTACTGCAAGGTTTTGCGAATGCCGCGGAGTTTATAACTCCGCGGCATTTTTCCATCTGGACCGGTTCGACTTGCAACTCGGTGGAAGTGGTTAAGTTAGGCACAACCCATTTCTCACATGCTCATCTGGATCATTCTGATTATCATTCCCATGTTGTTCGGCCTGTATGCGCAGTCGCGCATTCAACGTGCTTACAACAAGAACGTCCGCATCGGCTCCCGTGGTCGCATCACGGGGCGCGAGGCTGCCGAGGCCGTCATGCGTTCGGCCGGTATCAACGATGTTGAAATCATTCAGGTGCCCGGTCAGCTGACCGATCACTACGATCCGATTCACAAGCGGCTGGCGTTGTCGGAGATGAACTATCGTGGCACCAGCCTCGCGGCATTGGGCGTGGCCGCGCACGAAGCCGGTCATGCGATTCAGCATAAGGTCGGCTATTCCATGATGACCGTCCGCCAGACCATGGCGCCGGCCACGCAGATCGCCGCGAGCATTTCGAATTACGTGATCATCGGCGGCATCCTGCTGCTGACCTTCGCGGGCTCGGCGATGGGTTACAACCTGCTAACACTCGGCGCGGTCGCGCTGGGAGTGATCGTGCTCTTCCAACTGGTGACTCTGCCGGTCGAGTTCGACGCGAGTCGTCGCGCCAAGGCCCAGCTCGTCAATCTCGGCATCATTGATCGCGATGAAATGCCGGGCGTTAACGAGACGCTGGATGCCGCGGCGCTGACCTATGTGGCTGCGTTCGTGGCGGCCTTGGGATCGCTCCTGCACATCCTGATGATCCTCGCCGGTGGACGCCGCGACTGAGGTCAATTTCGCAAAAACGACCGGGAATTCCCGGTCGTTTTTTGTGCCCGGCGGGCGGGGCCTTACCTCAACGAATTGCGGATAAACGAGAGACCGTCGCGGTAAACATCCTCCGGGGCGGCGAACAAGTCGCGCCAGACGCGGGTGGCGGCGGCCAGATCGGGCAGGGCGCGGCCGAAGGCCTCGATCACGAGCCAGCGGTCATAATTGAGCTGCTTGAGCGTGGCAAAGGTGTCCGGCCAGTTGACTTGGCCGGTGCCCGGCGTGCCGCGATCGTTCTCGCTCAGGTGCACGTGCACGAGGTGTTCTCCGCACGCCGCCAGCGGCGCGACGGACTTTTCCTCAATGTGAGCGTGAAACGTATCCCACATCATGCCGCAGGCCGGGTGATTGACCTCGCCAACCCAGCGCGCCGTATCGGCGGCCGTGGTCAGGAAATAGTTTTCAAAGCGGTTGAGATATTCAATTGCGAGTGTGACGCCGCGATCCTGAGCGTAAGGCGCGATTTTTTGAAAGGTCTCGATGCCGCGCAACTGTTCGTCGCGGGTCGGTGCGGTGCCGCTGAAAACGCCGAGGGGCGAATGGAGCGGTCCGCAAAGCACTTCGGCGCCAAACTCCGCGCAGCGGTCCAGCACCCATTGCAGGCGATCAACCGCAGCCTGGCGGATTTTCGCGTCCGGACTGATGGGACTGGCCTCGGGTGACATGACGGTCACCGCCGTGCTGCCCAGGCCGAGATCGCGCAGTTTGTGTCCGAGCGATTTATAGGCCTCGGAACTGCCTTCGAAGACGGGGACTTCCACGCCGTCGTAGCCGGTTTTCTTCAAATCCACGAGCAGCGGATCGTGTGCCTCGGTTACCTGGGCGGTCCAAAGCAGGAGGTTCATGCCGATTTTCATTTGGGGTATGGGGTTTGGGGGATTGAGGTAGGGGCCGTTGTCCTCAACGGCCCATTATAAGTGCGCTATTCTTAGGGCGGTTGAAGACAACCGCCCCTACCTTGTCAGCCGTCGCCTTGATTGAGATAAATCGCGAGGCCGTCTTTGCCCGGGGCGACGACATCGAGGCGACCGTCGCCATTGAGATCCGCCACGGCGAAATGAATACCGAGGCCCTTGCCGGTCCCGATGGGGCCAAAATCGATGACGTGTTTCACGAAGGATTCCCCGGTCCATTTGAAGACATACCAACCATACGGATCCTTGTCGCCTTGGTCGCCCTGCGGGTGGGCGCGAAAACGTTTTCCTGTGATGAGTTCGGGCTGACCATCGCCATCAATGTCGAGCCATTGCAGGTCATGATACTGGCTGCTGAGCGGATCGATTTCGTGGCGCGTCCAGGTGCGTTTACCGGCGGGATCGATCTGATAATCCCACCAGCTCAGGCCGTAGGCGTGGCCTTCGCCGAGAATGAGTTCGTTTTTGCCGTCGCCGTTGAGATCAACGACCAGGATGGGCACACTGGGCGCGCGACCGAGATTGAAGTCGGGGTGCCATATCCATTCGTCGTTGTAGGGATCGGCCGGCGCTTCGAGCCAGCCGTTGGTCAGGATGAAGTCGCCTCGACCGTTGCCGGTGATGTCGCCAAAACCGAGACCGTGGCCTTGGTGATCGTTTTCACGGCCTTTGAATTTCAGTTGGTGCACGGCAAACTTGCCGGTGCCTTTGCCGTTGGCATCGCGGATGAGCTTGTAAACGACCAGCGGTTTGCCGGGCGTGTTGGGCACGATTTCGAGTTCACCGTCGCCGTCCACATCCCAGGCACGCGTGGTCTCGATGTTGCCGGTTTCGGCGATGACATGCTCGGGCCATTCCTTGCCCGTTTCGCCGGGGTTTTCCCGCCAGCGCAGGGTGTTGCCCCACCAACCGCCCGTGATGAAATCGAGCCGGCCATTGCCGTTGATGTCCATCGGGATGGTCGAGAAGTCGTCGTAGTATTCGTCGAACGCGGCGACCTGCCCGATCTTGTGCTGCTTTTTGAAGTCGGGGCCTTCATACCAGAAGGCGCCGCTGACGATGTCGGGTATGCCGTCGCCGTTTACGTCGAACACGCCGGCCGACTCATAGCGCTCGGCCGCGAGCATGATTTTGCGAAATTGCAGGGCCATGGTTCAGACTCCTTTCAACAGGCGGATGTAATCGCGGGCGACGCGCAGGTCCTCGAGCGCCTCGGGCGCGAGACAGGGGGCGGGTTGGTCGCCGCGCACGGCCTTGATGAAGTTGAGCGCTTGATTGCGCATGGCATGAACCCACGGCAATTGCGGCACGATCGTGGTGGGCGTGGCGCCGTTGCCGGGGTCTTTGAAAACCTCGACCGTGCCGGCGCGATTGAAAGCGAGGGGGGCGGGAAGCGAGAGCTTTACGTAGCCCTTCTCAAAGGCGATGAGCGCCGTTTCCTGCCAGTCGATGGTGGTCTGGTAGGCGGCCATCTCGAGCGTGCAGGGAATGCCGCTCGTGGAATGCGCGACGAACAGGACTTTGGCGGGATCGGCGTAGGTGACCTTGTAGGATTCGCCGACAAGAAACCGCATCAAGTTGACCTGGTGGATGTAGTAATTGACGAACGCCTCGTAGTCCTTGGTCGTGGCCTCATCCATGTCGGCGGGCTTGGGGTCGATCTCAAGGTTTGGCATCTGGTCGTCGGTATGGATGTTCTGGGTCCAGCCGTTGGCCACCCAGTCGCCGGGCGGCATGGAAATGCGCACGTAGGTCAGTTTGCCGAGTTCGCCGGAAGCTTTCAGTTCCTGCACGGTCTTGCGGGCGAGCTCAGAAGCCGGATCGCTGCGTTTGTGGTAACCGACCATGTGCCAGGTGCCGCTCTGCGCGACGGCTTCGACGATGCGTTCGCCCACGGCGTAGGACGCCGCGATGGGTTTCTCGGTGAAGACCGGGACCTTGGATCGGGCAATCTCGGGCACGAGGATGCCGTGGCGCCAAAACGGTTGGGAGGCGACGATGCCGTCGACCTTTTCGTGCGCGAGCATGTCGCCGATGGTGCCGTAAACCTTCGGCACCCCATACTTGGTCGCGACGGCCTGCGCGAGCTTGGGACGCAATTCTGCGAGGGCGACGATTTCGCAATCGTCCTGCAGCGTAGCGTAATTACGGAGATGGGCGGCTTGGCCCATGCCGCCGACACCGGCGAAAGCAATGCGGACTTTCTTTTGGGGCATACCCACAAAGGTTAACAGAAATGCGGGCTCGCGTGAATGGCGCCGATTGCTAAGACTTGTCAAAAATTGCCCATGTCCATGGCTGAGCCGACATTTCTAAGCGGAGGCGAAGTGAAGCCGCAGATCGGCTGGCACATGCCGCCGCACTCGCATCAGGTGCATGAGCTCATCGTGGTGCTGGACGGGAGGATGAGATTGGAAATCGACGGCCACTCGCTCATGGCCGAACCCGGCGATCTGTTGCTTTATCGGTCCGGTCATGTGCACAAGGAAATTTCGGACGACACCGCGCCGGTGAATACATTTTTCCTCGTATTCGAAGCCGACGACGCGGCGCTGAAGCATTTTCAACTCCGCCTGCGCGATGCGGACGGCCGGGTGCGGCAAATGGCCGCATGGCTCGTGCGGGATCATCGGGCCGGGGTGCCGCCGGATCGGCAGACGCCGTTGTTGCGGGCGCTGCTGACCGAGACCCGGCGGCTGGGCGCGACCCCGGTTGATCCTTGGTTGATGGAATTGCGCCGCCACATGCAAAAGCAACTGGCGGCACGAGTTCACTTGGACGATCTTGCCCGGCACTGCGGCATGAGCAAATTCGCGTTCGTGCGCAAATTCCGGCGCTTGAGCGGCACCACGCCGATGCGCGAATTGCAACGACTGCGGCTCAATCAGGCACGGACCCTGATGTTGTCCACCGGCCTGCCGGTGAAGGCGATCGCGCCGGCGGTCGGACTGGGGGACGAGTATCAGTTATCCAAATTGTTTCGCCGGCACTTTAAACTTTCGCCGCGGGAAATGCGCGTGAGGCTGCGCCGCAAGCGGGGCAAATGAAGCGGCTGGACATGCGCAAGCCGTCCATGCACGAATCCTGAACTTTCGGCTCAACGACCCCATTACCCTGATGAACACTGCACACGCGCGCACCTGCAACGGCGTCTTTCCCATTGGCCTGCGTCTGACCGGCCCCTTGGCTTCCCGGCCGCTGGCGGAAACCGCAACTTGGGCCAAAGCCGCCGGCTTTGCCTGCGTCGACATCTTCGCCAACCAGCGGGCGACGATTGCCGGTTGGCAACAAGCCGGGGTCGCCGTGGGCACGGTCGATCTGTTCGAGCGCGAATGGACCGGCATGCTTTCCGCGGACGCGGGCGAGCGACGTGAAACCGTTGCCTTGGCGCAGCAGGCCGTGCGCGATACGGAGGCGGCCGGAGGGCGTATCCATTTTGTCGTGATGCTGGCCGAGGACGTGACGCTGCCGCGCCGCGAGACGTTTCGCTATATGGTCGAGAGCTATGGCCAGCTGCGCGATGTCTTGCGCGAAACGAATACGCGTATCGCGATCGAAGGCTGGCCGGGTTGCAACGCGCATTGCTGCAATCCCGAGTCTTATCGCGCATTCTTGCGGGAGATGAACTCACCGCATTTTGGCATCAACTATGATCCCTCGCACTTGATCCGCATGGGCATCGATCCGCTGCGTTTTGTGCGCGAATTCGCTCCGCAGGTCGTGCATGTGCACGGCAAGGACACTTTGGTGGATGCGGAACGCCAATATGAAATCGGCCACGAGCAGGCCGGAGTGTTTGGCGAACCGTTCGCCTGGGGCGGTTGGAACTGGCGCTACACAATCCCGGGGAAAGGGAGTGCGCCGTGGAGTGAACTCTTCGGCGTGCTGCGTGATGCCGGCTACAAGGGTTACGTTTCTATCGAACTCGAAGACGCTGACATCAATGGTGAAGTGGCGCGTGAAAAAGCGGGGTTTGAAACCGCCCGGGATTTTCTGAAAGGCGTGTGACGCTCGTTGCGACGGATTAGCCCTCCTTGGCGATGGCTTCGGAGGGCATGCTTCGCGGTCGCGGCCAGATCGCGGGGTGTGCACCAAACTCGGGTGAGGCATGGCCGTGCCATGCGGAGCTCTCACGAGCGAAGCATGGCGGAGAGGGAGGGATTCGAACCCCCGGAACCTTGCGGCTCAGCGGTTTTCAAGACCGCCGCGATAGACCACTCTGCCACCTCTCCGGTTCGCGTGGGTTCAAGTTTTGCGAAAACGGGAGCTTGTCCAGCTTTCTTAAGCGGGGCAGACTGAGCGCATGAGTGAAGCCGATCCCCAGCTCACGGTGGCCGAAGTGCAGGGGCTTTATGGGCCGTTTACGTTTTCGGAGCGCTTGTTGCAGAAAATCTGGGACCGGGGTGATTTCGACGAGCAACGGCTGGTCACGCCGGATGGCCGGCCCGTGGTGGTGGTGGATCGCGGTCGCTGGAACGGCCTGGCGGGGCCTGATTTCCTGCAGGCGCGCATCCGTGTTGGCGACACGTTCAAAACTGGCGATGTAGAGTTGCATTTGTATGTGGAGGACTGGGTGGCGCATCGGCATGCGAAGGATCCCGCGTATCGAGACGTTTGTTTGCACGTGGTGTTGTTTCCGCCGGTCGCTGCACATCAGACCATCGGCGGTGATGGCGGCGTGATCCCCGTGGTCGCCTTGCTGCCGGTGTTGCGACATGATTTGGAGGAGTATGCTGCCGAGGATGCGGTTGAGCTCATGGCCAACCGTGGTTGCGACCAATTGCGTGAGCGGTTGCGGGAATCGACCCCGGCGCAGATTCATGAACGCGTGGTCCAGGGTGCGATGCGGCGGTGGCAGCGGAAGGTGCACTTTGCCAAGCTGCGCATCGAGCGATTGGGCTTGGCGGAGGCCTGTCACCAAACGGCGATGGAGGTTTTGGGGTATCGTTTCAATCGCGTGCCGATGTTGAATCTGGCGGCAAGACACCCGCTGGCGAAATGGTCGGCCGTCTCGCCGGAGGCAATTGAGGTCATGCTGATTGAAGAGCATGCGAATTGGGCGCGTGGCGGCGTGCGACCGGCCAATCAACCGCGCCGCCGGTTGCAACAATACGCGCAATGGGTCGGGGCCTGTCCTGCTTGGCCGGCTGAATTGCTCAAGGCCGGTGCGCGATGGCCCCGGGTCGATTTGAATGCTGCGACCCGATCGGCCCGCAGCTCCGCCGGATTGTCGGTGATCAAATTATACATCGCGGATCATCTCTGCGGCGGGGCTTTGGGCGGCACGCGCTTGGATACGATGATCTGCGATGCCATGCTGCCACTGGTGTCAGCGGCATCGGGGCGTGATTTGGCGGGACTGTGGTGGCACTGGTGGCCGGGGGATTGGCCGGGATTCGCGGAAGCCGCACGTGCCGAAGTGGGGCGGGTAATGTCACCGTTTTGCCAAGGGGCGGTGCAGGGTTTGATCGACTGGGGCTTGGAACTGGAAGGACTGGCAACGTAAACCGTTGCTAATGCGGTGCAGTGTGGGCACTTGACAGTCCTGCATCGAAAAAATAAGTTCTTCCCTCTTTAATCACTCACTTTCTGAAAGTGGGCCCTTCGGCCCGCTTTTTTTTTCCTATTTATACAAACCTTATGAGCAGCGAAATACTATCCGTCCTGGAATACATGGAGAAGGAGAAGGGGATCGGTCGTGCCGACATGATCGCCACGATTACCAATGCTCTGAAAACTGCCGCCCAAAAAGGAGTTAACTCCGGTCAGGAACTCAAGATCGAGATCAACGAGCGCAACGGCCAAATGCACGCTTGGGCGCTGCTCAAAGTCGTGGATTCGGTCAGTGATCCGAAGACGGAAATCCACATTGAGAAAGCCAAGGGTATCGCCCCGGGCGCGCAGATCGGCGACATCGTTGAAAAGGAAATCGATCCATCCACGCTCGGCCGCATCGCCGCCCAGACGGCGCGCCAAGCCGTGATGCAGCGGCTGCGCCAATTTGAAAAGGACCGCATTTACGACGATTTCAAGGATCAGGTCGGCAACGTGGTCACGGGCACGGTCCGCCGCCGCGAACGCGGCGATCTTTACATCGATCTCGGCAAGGCCGAGGCGGTCATGAACTCACGCGAGCAGGTGCCTGGGGAAGAATACCAACCCGGCGAACGCATCCGCTGTCTGCTGCTTGCGATCGACTCCACGCCGCGTGGTCCGGAGATCATTCTCAGCCGCTCCAGCCCGAAGTTTGTGCGCCGCTTGTTTGAACTCGAAGTCACCGAGATCGCCGACGGCACCGTCAAGATTGAGGCTTTCGCCCGCGAGCCCGGTTATCGCACGAAGATCGCCGTCACCAGCACGGATCCGAAAGTGGATCCGGTCGGCGCCTGCGTCGGCGCCCGTGGCGCGCGCGTGAAGACCATCGTGCGCGAACTCGGCGGTGAGAAAATCGACATCATCCGCTATTTTGCTGATCCGCGCGAAATGATCATTGAGGCGCTCAAGCCCGCCGTGCCGCGCGACATCATCATCGACGAAGCCAGCCACCGCATCCTGCTCAAGGTTGCGACCGAGGATCTCGCCGTGGCGATTGGTCGCAAGGGCCAGAACGCGCGGTTGACCTCGCGTCTCATCGGCTGGCGCCTCGACATCGAGGAGTTCAAAGCCATGGGCGATGATCCGGTGCAGACCGCGATCGATTTGCTTGTGTCCACCTTCGGACTTGATGCCGGCATCGCCGGAAAATTGGTCGAAATGGGCATCAACTCGCCCGGCGCATTCGAGGGCGTTGAAGAAGACGATCTGGTTGACGCCGGATTCACCGCCGAACAGGCCAAGGACATCATCGCCCGCGTCGCGGCCCAACAATAACCCTCCTATCACAGCAACACCCAAGCACAGACAAGAGCACCTGACACATTACTGATGAGCATCCGCATTCACGAACTAGCCAAGAAGATCGGCATGGACAACAAACAGCTGTTGGCCCTGCTCAAGGAGCGCAACTTTGACGTAAAGAGCGTCTCCAGCACGATCGATAACATCTCGGCCGACGCGTTGGTGCAGGAGTTCAAGCAGCCTGAGCCTGAGTCAGCGGAATCGCCCGCCGTATCGCGACCCGATGTGGCCCCGGCCGAATCGGCTGCTCCGCAGGTGAAATTGCCGGCCGGAGCGTTTGTCAAAAGTGCAAGCGATATTGCGCGCGAAAAGGCCGAGAAAGCCGCGGAAACCGCCAAGCCCGCTGCGCCCGCACCGAAGCCAGTGGCGGCCCCGCCGCCGCCTCCGACCCCCGCGCCTGCGGCCAAGGCCCCGCCGCGGCCGGCGGCGCCTTCTGCGCCCGCGCCCGTAAAGGTTCCTCCGGTTGCCCCGCCGCCGGTTCCACGCCCTGCGGCATTCACGCCGCCCCCGCCGCCGGCTCCCAACGCTGGCGCCGGTTCCGCGCCAAAGCCGCCGCCGATTGCGCCGGCCGCGCCTGCGCCCGCCGCTGCAGGTGAGATCAAACTCATTGTCATCAAGCCGCCCATCATTGTCCGCGATTTTGCGGCCGAGCTGGGTATGAAACCTTTCAAACTGATCTCCGAGTTGAATCAGCAGGGTGGATTTGCCTCGATGAATTCGACCATCGAAGAATCCGTCGCCATTGCCGTCGCCGAAAAGCACGGCTTCATGCTTGAGATCAAGCATCGCGGTGACTCCGCGCCGCAGCCGGAGAAGGAAAAGAAGAAGGTCGATCCCGAGGAAGAGGAGAAAAAGAACCTCGAGCCGCGGCCGCCGGTGGTGTGTATTCTCGGTCACGTTGACCACGGCAAAACCTCGCTGCTCGACCGCATTCGCAAAGCCAACGTGGTGGCCGGAGAGGCCGGTGGCATCACCCAGCACATCGGTGCGTATCAGATCGAGCACAACGGCCAGAAAATCACCTTTCTCGACACGCCGGGTCACGCCGCCTTTACGAAGATGCGTGCCCGCGGTGCCGATGTCACCGACGTGGCGGTCCTCGTGGTCGCTGCGGACGACGGCTTCATGCCGCAGACCGATGAGGCACTCAAGCATGCGCAAAATGCCGGCGTGGCGCTGATCGTCGCCATCAACAAGACTGACGTTAAGGGTGCAAATATCGATCAGGTGAAAAACCAGATGCAACAGCGCAACATCGCGCCGGAAGACTGGGGTGGCGAAACCGTCACCGTGCCGGTTTCCGCGCTGAAGGGCGAGGGGGTCGATACCCTGTTGGAAATGATCACCCTGCAAGCGGAGATGCTCGAGCTGCAGGCGAACCCCAAGGCGGAGGCCAGCGGTATCATCGTGGAATCCGAAATCGATTTTGGCCGCGGCCCGATGGCCACGGTCATCGTCCAGCGCGGCACCTTGAAGGTGGGCGACGCCATCGTTTGCGGACCGTTTTACGCCCGCGTTCGCGCGATGTTCGACGATCAGGGACGCAATGTAAAAGTGGCGCCGCCGTCGACACCGGTGCGTGTCATCGGCTGGTCCGGCACGCCGGAGAGCGGCGCGACGTTCAAGGTGGCGAAAAATCCGCGTGAAGCCGAACGCCTGGCTGAAGAAGCAGAGCTGCAGATCAGGCAGGTCGCCACCCAAGCGGCTTCCGTGCCGAAGGAAGTTTCGGTCGAGCGGTTGTTCGCGAACATTGCCGCCACACAAGCCAAGACGCTCAAGGTCATCATCAAGACTGATGTCTTCGGTTCGACCGAGGCACTGCGCAATATTCTTGAAGGTATTCAAAGCCCGAAGGTGTCCCTTGAAATTGTGGCCGACGACGTGGGTTTGGTGACCAAGAACGACGTGCTCATGGCAAGCGCCTCCAAGGCGGTCATCCTCGGCTTTCACACCAAGTTGGAAAGTGGCGTGACGCCGCTCGCCAAGCACCACGGCGTGCGCATCGAGACCTTCGATATCATTTACGAACTCGGCGACAAAGTCCGCGAGATGATGGCCGACTTGCTCGAACCCGAGCTCAAGGAAGCCAAGCTCGGCGGCGCCGAAGTGCGTCAAGTCTTCCCGCTGGCCAAGGGGTTTGTGGCCGGTTGCTTGGTCACCGATGGCAAGATCACCCGCAACGCGCTGGCCCGCCTCCGTCGCAAGAAGGAAATCGTGCACGAGGGTCGTGTCAGCACGCTCAAGCGCTTCAAAGACGACGCCAACGAGGTCCGCGCCGGCCTCGAGTGCGGCATCAAGCTCGACGATTTCAACGGCTACGAGGTGGGCGACGTCATCGAGTGCTATGAGGTGCAAAAGGTCAGGGCGTCGCTGTAAACCGACGGACGTCCGGTCGTTGCCTCCATCAATCCGTCGCCATGAGTAACCGCACATTGCGTGTCAACGTGCTCCTTCAACGGGAGCTCAGCGACATTCTGCGCAAATTCTATCAATCGGAGGCGGTGAGCCTGACGGTGACCGAAGTGCGCGTGGCGCCTGATTTGCGCGACGCACGCGTCTTCGTGTCGATCGTGGGAGACGAGGATCATGTCGAGAACCGTCTGCGTTGGTTGCGCAAACAATCCGCGGCGATTCGTCGCGAGCTCAGCCGGCGGATCGTGCTCAAGTTTCTGCCCAAGCTGGAGTATGTGCTCGATCTTTCGGCCGAGCGCGGCACCCGCATCGTGCAGATGTTGGACGACTTGGAGGAAACCCCGACCGAGGAGGAGTCCTGATGGAACGGTTTTATCCCGAGTTGAGCGCGCGCTTTCATGCGCTGTTGCCCGAATTGCGGGGCCGCAAGATTGCGGTGGTGGGGCATGCGCGACCAGATGGTGACTGCATTGGCTCTCAAGTCGCTTTGACCCGCGTCTTGGTGGCCGCGGGTTTGGATGCCGTGTGCGTCAACGCTGATCCCGTCCCGCGGCGGTTACAGTTTCTCACGCGCAACACGCGGGTGATGTCGGCAGAGGAGATCCTGCCGGCGGCGGCTGATTACACCGCGGTCTATGTGGATTGCGCAGATGCAGCCCGGTGTGGCATCCGATTGAGCGGTGCTTTTCCCCGTCCTCTGGCGATGTTTGACCATCACATCTCCAATGTCGGTTACGCGGAGCATGATTTCATCGAAGTGCAGTCGGCGGCGACCGCTGAAATCCTGGCCGGTATCTTTGTCGATCTGGGACTGACGGTGGATGCCGATGCTGCGCAAGCGCTCTACACCGGCATTTTGACCGATACGGGTCAGTTTCGCTTTCATTCGACCTCGTGGCGTTCGTTCATGCTCGCCGCCGAATTGCTGGCCCGCGGGGCGCGTCCGGCCGAGGCGGGTTTCGAACTCTACGAACGCGAATCAATCGGCAAGCTGCGCCTGTTGGAGTCGTTTTTGCAGTCCTTGAAACTGGAGGAAGGAGGCCGCGTTTGCATCGGCCTGCTGCCCCAAGGTATTTTTAAGACGACCGGTTCGGATCCGGAAGACACTGAGGGGTTGGTGGATTATGCGCGCTCCATCGATGGCGTCGAAATCGGCGTGCTGATCGAAGAGCGTGACAATGGCGGCGTGAAAGCGAGTTTGCGGGCGAAGAATCCGGACTACCGCGTGGATCGGATCGCCGCGCAGTTCAGCGGCGGCGGGCATGCCTGTGCAGCGGGCCTCAGCATCAAGATGAGCGTGGCGGAATTCTATCCGGCGTTGGTGTCGGCGATTACTGCGCAGATGGCGGCGGTGCAGTCGGGCTCAAGCAATTCATGACGGGAAACAACAAGGAGTTGAACGGCGTCCTGTTGGTGGACAAGCCGACTGATCATACGTCGCACGACGTGGTGGCTCGCCTGCGCGGCAAATTGAAGACGCGCAAGATCGGGCATGCCGGCACCCTCGATCCGATGGCGACGGGCCTGCTGGTCATGCTGGTGGGCAAGGCGACGCGTATTTCCCAATACTTGATCAGTCTCGACAAAGAATACACCGGGACGGTCGAGCTGGGAAAAATCACCGATTCGCAGGATGCGGAGGGGCAGGTGATGGAGACGCGTCCGGTGCCGGCCTTGACCGAGGCAGACATCAAGCAAGCCATGACCGGCTTCCTCGGTGATCAATACCAGACGCCGCCGATGTATTCCGCGATCAAGATTGACGGGGTGCCGCTCTACAAGAAAGCCCGCAAAGGCGAGGACGTCGTGCGCGAGCCGCGCTTCATTCGTGTCTCCGCCTTCGAGCTCACCGGCTTTGCATTGCCGCGGTTTGATTTTTGCCTGCGCTGCAGCAAGGGCACTTACGTCCGGACGATCGCCCACGATCTCGGTGAGAAATTGGGCTGTGGCGGCCATCTCGCGGCGCTGCGCCGCACCGCCAGCGGTCAGTTCACAATTGCCGACGCCGTCACTTTGGATGCGTTGCTCGAAATGCCGCTCACTGAAATCGAGCAACGGTTGATTCCGATTCACGAAGCGGCCCCGAGTGTGGCTTTGTGAGCACGATCCTGCAGTTCAACGGTCTGGCGAAAACCGTGTTGCCGCGCGGTCCATTGCATCTGGCGATCGGGATGTTTGATGGCCTGCACCGCGGTCACCAAGCCGTGATTCGGCTCGCGGTTGAGGATGCGGCCAAAGACCGCGGAGTGGCCGGCGTGCTGACTTTCTGGCCTCACCCCAGTGCGATTTTACGCCCCGGTGCCGAGCCCGTGCGCATGCTGATGCAGCCGGCAGACAAGGTGCGGATGCTGGCTGATCTAGGCGTCGACGCGGTCATCACCGAGCCGTTTACCGCCGAATTTGCCGCGGTGGAAGCTGCGGGTTTTTTGGCGCGGCTGAAGGCGCGTTTGCCGGCGCTGAGAGCGGTTTATGTGGGCGAGAACTGGCGATTCGGTCGCGGACGTTTGGGCGATGTGAACTTGTTGCAAGCGGAAGGACGGCAACTTGGCATCAGGGTTCACAGTGTTGCCCGCGTGCGATTGGGCGATGAGCCCATCAGCAGCACGCGAATTCGTTCCTTGTTGGAATCCGGCGAAATCGAGTCGGCTAACGCGATGCTCGGCTATCCTTATTTTGCTCGTGGGGTAGTGGTGGCCGGACAGAAGCTGGGGCGAAAAATCGGTTTTCCCACTCTCAACCTTGATTGGCATCCGGCGCAGCCGCCGCGACTCGGCGTTTACGCCGTCAAGGTAAGGCGGGACGACGATGTTGACCCCGTGGCAGCCGTTGCCAATTACGGCGTGCGGCCCACGGTGGATGATCAGGGTGTGCCGGTGTTGGAGGTTCACGTCTTGGACGAATGCGCTTTCGCGCCGGGTGACAACCTGCACGTGGCCTTCCACCACTTCCTCCGCGCCGAACAGAGGTTTACGGGCCTGGACGCCTTGAAATCCCAGATCGCCGCCGATCGGGAAAAAGCCCGGGATTGGTTTGCCGAACAGGCATAAAAATACCGCGCAATCAACGATTTGCGCGGTCAGGATGGTGGACCCTACTGGACTCGAACCAGTGACCTTTTCCATGTCAAGGAAACGCTCTAACCAACTGAGCTAAGGGTCCAAAAAACGAGTCGGAGAGTAAGCACGAGCCGCCGCCCGTTGTGCAAGAAAAAATACTGGGCCAAATTCCTGGGCGGATCTTGTGCGCGAATCGCGCATACCTCGCTTGAAACCCGGCTGGATTTCATGCCGTATGAGCGGATGCTGCAATCGCTGCGGATTCGCAATCTGGCCCTGTTGGAGGAGGTCGCGCTCGACTTTGAAGCGGGATTTACCGCGGTTACCGGCGAGACCGGCGCGGGCAAGAGCATCCTGCTTGGGGCGTTGAGCCTGTTGTCGGGCCAACGCGCCGACAAGACGATCATCCGGCAGGGCGCGGACAGCTGCGAGGTTGAGGCCAGTTTGTATTTCACCGATCCGCGGCGCATGGATGCCCTGTTGGCGGAGCTCGATTTGCCGCCGACCGAGGATGGCGTGATGATTCTCAAACGCAGCCTGCCGCGGGACAAGGCGCCAAAGATCACGGTCAATGGCGGCCTGGCGACGCTGAGCGCATTGCAGCAAATCGGCGAGGCATGGGTCGACTTTCACGGTCCGAGTGAACCGAGGCGTTTGTTGAAGGAAAACTGTCAGTTGGAGCTGCTCGACCTCTACGGCCGATGCGGTGCCCAGCTCGAAAAATACCAAACGCTTTACCGGCGCTGGCAGGAACTCGAAGCGGAACAGGAGCGGCTGCAAAACGAAACGCGGTTGTCGCCGGCGCAATTGGAGTTCCTGCAAAATCAGCTCGCGCGCATGGACGCCTTGGAATTGAGCGAAGATTTCATTGCGGACCTCGAACGTGATTTCCAGCGCATGAGTCAAACCCAGGCGCTGACCGAATTGACTGCACGGCTTTCGGAGGGATTGATCGGGGAAGAAGGCGTGCAAACGAAGTTGGCCGCAGTGCTGCGCGATGCCCATGAATTGCGCGAAATCGATTCCGAGAGCGCGGCGGTGGCGGACCGCATCAAGAGCATGTCGGTGGAGTTGTCCGACGTGGCGGACGAGGTCTCCGATCTGATGGAACAGTTGCAGTTCGATCCTGAGCAGGCCCAGCGGTTGCAGGAGAACATGGACACTTGGCTTGATCTCAAGCGGAAGCATGGCGGCGACCTGACGGCGGTGGTTCAGGCCCGGGACAACATGCGACGTCAGTTGGAGGAGCAGGGTGACATCGAGGGTGCGCTGGCAAAATTGGAAAAGCAGGCGGCGGAGGCACTCAAGGACGCCAAGCGTGAAGCTGCGGGGTTGCGCACGCAGCGGGAGAAGGCAGCCAAGAGCCTCGCAGGCATTGCGGCCAAGACGATTGCGCAGCTCGGTTTTGCCAAATCCGATTTTCAGATTCGCCTTGTGCCCTTGGCCGCGCTCGGCCCGCAGGGCGATTGCGGCGTGGAATTCCTGTTCTCACCCAATGTGGGTGAAGCGCCGTTGCCGTTGAATCGCATTGCGTCCAGTGGCGAACTCGCGCGCGTGATGCTCGCGCTCAAGACCGTGCTGGCCGATCTCGATGGCGTGCCGTTGCTGGTTTTCGATGAAGTGGACGCCAACGTCGGCGGCGAGATTGGCAGTGTGGTTGGTCAAAAAATGGCCCAGATCGCGGGTAATCACCAAGTGCTCTGCGTCACGCATTTGCCGCAAGTCGCGGCGCAGGCGACCTGCCATCTCGTGGTCGAAAAGGATCAGAGCAAGTCACGCGCCGTGGTCACAATTACTCCCATTCAAGCGGACCGCAGAGCGCGGCTGGGGGAACTCGCCCGGATGCTGGGCGATCGCAATGCAAAGAGTGCGCTGGCGCATGCCGGAGAGTTGCTGAAGGGATGAAGGCCGGGGGAGTTCGCCCGATGTGCAATCAACGCACCTGACTGCGCCAGCGATCGACCGGGATCTGCGCGGCGGCGATGATGGCAATCTGACTGACGGCGAACGAAACGAGCCACCAGAAGCCCTTCTCGGTAAACCCGTAACTGTGCAGGCCGATGCCGAGCAGATTGGTGCCGAACCAACTCCATCCGGTCACAATATTGCCGAAGACGGCGAGGCACATGAGACCCCGCTGGCGCACGAGGCCGCCCCAGCGGGCGTGGAGGATGATCGCGTTCCACAGGACAATGATGAGCGCGCCGTTTTCCTTCGGATCCCAGCCCCAGAAACGTCCCCAGCTTTGGTCGGCCCAGATGCCGCCGAGGACAGTGCCGACCAAGCTGAACAAGGTGGCGAAGCAAACGATGCCGTAAACCATGCGGGCGAGTGCGTCGGCGGTGGCCTTGTCGAGCGAGCTGGTCAGCAGACCGCGCAAGATATAGATCAGCGCGAGGAAGCCGGCGAGGAAGGTGGCCGAATAGCCGATGGTGATGATGATGACGTGCGTCGCCAACCAGAAGTTTGAATCGAGCACGGCGCGCATCATTTCCAGCGTGTCGCCGCTGAGTGAGAGGTGGTGCGCGATCAGCAAGGTGCCGAAACCGATCAACCCGGCAGCGACGCTGCCGACAGCGTTCTTGTATATGGATTCAAGGATGACGCACAGCAGCACCGAACCCCAACCGACGAAGAGGGCGGAGGAATAGAGGTTGGTGACGGGCGGGCGGCCTTCGAGCCACATGCGCGTGGCGATGCCGGCGGTGGTGACGACAAATGCGAGCAGCGTGAGCCAGAAGGCCGAACGGCCGAGCGTATCGGGCCATTTCAGCCAGGATATGATCGCGAGAATGAAGGCCAGCACGTAGAGAACCATGCTGGTATAGAACGGTTGCGCGGCGTTGAAGCGCGTTTCGACGTCGGTCTTTTTAAGTTCCTTGGCGAAATACTGATGCAGCTGGTCACCGTAGAGTTCGATGATGCGGTTGAACTGCTCGGGTTGCTGCGCGCGCCACGCGTGGGCCAGCCCGGCGTAGGCGAGGGCATTGGGGTCAATGCCACCGCTCTCAAAAGTTTCCAACAAAGCCCGGCCGGTCGTGCGCCACTCGTTGTGGGCGTGCCCGCTGTGATCATGAGAGCCGTCGCCATGGTCGACTGCGTAAGGCGGAATCAAACGGATGCTCGTGCTGGACGACATCGCGTCATAGCGCTGCCCAAGCGCAATCAGTTTATTGAACGCTTCCTCCGAGTAATCTTCGCCTTGCTGCCGCGCACGAATGGCCGCAACTCCCGCCGGCAGGCTGGCTTGAAAGTGCAGCAGTTCGCTGAGGAAGTCCTCGCTGTCGGGCATCACGAACGTGTGTTTGAGCTCGTGATAAAGGTTCAGGTTGACGTGAAGCTGAACGACTGCGCTCTGGAAGGGGCTGCGCTGCTGGGCTTCAAGTTGCTGGGCCAATTGCGACTGGCGCATGAGCTCAGGGATGCCTTCCTTGAGCTGATTGAATGAAAACCGTTTCTTTTTGTCGCCGTCGTCGGGCTGCAATTTGAAAAGCGCCAGGACGTCGGGATGGACGATTTCAAAGGTTCGGTAGGTGTTGGCTTTGGCTGAGTCAAACCCCAGCGTGGCGAGCCATTCGATCGGCTGGATCGAGCTTTTTTCGTCCGTCTTTACCCTTTGGCGTCCTTGCAGCTGCAGCAGCGAACTGCGGGCCACAGTGTCGAGGGGTTTGATGCGGCCATTGGCTAGCACGGGCAGACGACCGAAGCCGTCGAGATCGAATTCGGATTCGGTTTGGCGCGGGGCCAGGGTGCTGCCGATCCAAAGTGCTCCAAGGGCAAGAACGAAGTAGGGAATGAATTTTTTCATGCGACGGCGCGGCGTTTGGCGATGAAACGGAACAGGGAGATGCCGAACTGGACGAGCAGGCCGACCATCATCAGCACGCAGGAAATATATGGCAGCATCCAGCTGGGGTTGCGCACGACCTGCAGGACGGAGTAGCCGTTCGCGCTGTCCATTTGGTATTGGTAGAACGTGAGTCCGGCAAAACGCAGCGGATTGTTCATGTAGATCAGCACTTCGCGGTCCTCATGGCCGTCCGGCGTGGTGAGGCGGACCCGGCTGGAGAAGTTTTTCGGAATTTCGGTGCCGGGATAAACGTCGTGGCGCAATTCGAGCAGTTTCAGCGAGAAAGGCTTGTAATTGCGGGTGTGGCGCAGGGAGAGCGTGAAGGTGCGGCCCTCGTATTCGAACGGTTGCGGACGCACAAAGGGATGCGCCGAGACCAGCCAAGTGCCGAGGGAACCCTGTGGTCCGATGAGCTCAATCACCGCGGCGGAGAGATTGGCTTGATCCTGCCGGTAAGTCAGGGGCAGGGGCACGACGGTGAACTCCTTGCCGAATCCCATCGTCACCGGCGGGATGATGTCATTGGGCAGCTGGCCCCGAGTCTGCGGCGTGGCGTTCGGAAAGAAATCCCGCACGACGACGCGGAACGGGAGCGCGGGGTGCTGGATTTCGCCGCGTTTGGCGAGAATGCTGTCCGGCACGACGACGACATCGTCGTAGTCGGAATTGGTGGTCTCGACGATGGCGAGCTCCTGATCGCGGAAGCTCTCGGAGTAGTTCTTCGTCTGGCCTTCATCCAGGCGCAGGGAGTAGTCCTCCTGAAGCAGACCGGTGAACAGTTCCCCGAGCAGCAGCAGGATCAAACCGAAATGGGTGAGCTGGATGCCCGATTTGGCCCAGCTGAATTTGAAGCGATGAATATGCGAGGTGATCAGGTTGATCAGCAGCAGTCCGCCGATGAAGTAACCGCCGGGGAAAACCGGCACCGGGATGTCGGTGCCGGGGATTTTTTGCAACACGAAGAACGTCCTGAAGAAATGCTCCTGCACGCCCCATACGCCCAGCTTCACTTGCGCGAGCGTGGCCCAGAAAACCAGCACGATCGAGAGCGCCAGCAACACGACGGTGAGCTTCAGCGAAGTGAAAAAATCTACGAAGGCTTTCCAGTTTTCGCGCATGGTTTACTCCGCCTTGATGGTTTTGAGGAATTCGACAAACGCCGGTTTTTCGGCCGCGACCACCGAGGCGGAGCCCGTGAGCTTGAAGAACCACGAGCTGCCATCGTGCATGACCCACGCGGCGAGCGTGCTCTGTGTGCCGTTCTCGATTGCGGTCAACTTGAACTCCATGGCATCGGTAGAAACGGTTTGGAGCGTGGCCGGCAATTCGGCGGCGGCGAGCGGCGCCAGTTGCAACTGGTTGCGCCAGCGGTTGACGTTGGCGAGATCTCCGCCGACGTCGCCCGGAAACGCCGTTACCGTCAATTCCGCGGTGCCACCGTCGGCGGCGGTGATTTTATATCCAGCCTTGCGCATGGGCGCGCCGGGTTGGGCAACCCAATGATCGGGTGTGGTCCAAACCAGTTCCGCACCTGAGGCGGTTGGCACCGGTGTGGAGGCCATGTCCGGTCCTGACTGGGTAGATGGCATATCCAACGGAGCAGGCGGCGAAGCCTCCTTGGGCACGCGATACGACTCGACTTTGGCTTCACGGCATGCGGCCAGCAGCAGAACGCTGCCGAGGATGATGGATCTGTCGCGGATTAAGCGCATGACCGACAAGCAATCCGGCTTTGGCGCAAAACTTCAATCCTATCCGGCCAAGTATGAGCGGGACGCGTAACCGGGATTAGGTGACAGGCTGGGGCCTTGCAGTTAACCGGCGACGGGTTAAAGCGTCGGGGTATGGAACTGTCCGCCTTGGGCGACGATGCCGTGGTGATCGAGTGGGGTGGCCTTGCCGATGAGGTAACTCTTGCCCGGGTAAGCGCTGCCGTCGCGGCTTTGGAAGCTGATCCACCGGCGGGCATGATCGAACTGGTGCCGGCGTTTACTTCGCTCGCGGTATTCTACGACGTCACACGCATCGCCGACTACGAAACGTTTGGCCGGGAAGTTATGCGCCGGGCGCAGCGAAAGATTGCGCGGGTCGCGCTCAAACCGCAAATCGTCACGATTCCCGTCTGTTATGGCGGTGATAACGGCCCTGATTTGATCACCGTGGCGCGCCATGCCGGTCTGACCGAACGACAGGTCGTGCAACTGCACACCGCGGAAACCTACACGGTCGGTGCGGTCGGTTTTATGCCCGGATTTCCGTATTTGGTTGGCTTGCCGTCCAAGTTGCACACGCCGCGTCGCAATACGCCGCGCACAACGGTGCCACGGGGCAGCGTGGCTATTGGCGGCGCGCAAACCGGGGTGTATCCACTGGAATCGCCCGGCGGTTGGAACTTGATCGGCCGAACCCCGCTGACGCTGGTCGATACCGCGCTGGCGGATCCGGTGCATTTGCGGGTTGGTGACCGGGTGAAGTTCAAACCGATTTCAGCGGAGGAATACGCGGCATGGCGTTGAAGGTCATCAACCCGGGTCTGCTGACCACGGTGCAGGACTTAGGGCGTCCCGGCCAGCGCCGACTCGGTCTGCCCGTCGGCGGTGCAGCGGATGCGTTTGCTCTGCATCTCGGGAATTTACTGGTGGGCAACGAACCCAACACCGCCGGCTTGGAGATGACCTTGGTGGGGGCCGAGATTGAGTTCCAATGTGATGTGCTTGTGGCCGTGACGGGTGCCTTGATGGGGGGGCTGGAATCGAACCGTCCGCGATTGGTGAAGTCCGGCGATCGTCTGAAGTTCGGGGCGGCGCAACAGGGCTGCCGCGCGTATCTGGCCATCGCCGGTGGGATTGACGTGCCGGTGGTTCTGGGCGGGCGCGGCACGGATTTGCGCAGCGGTCTAGGCGGATGGCAGGGGCGGGCCTTGCGCAAAGACGACGTGCTCCCGCTGATTCCGACCAGGCGCACGGTTATCGGAACTTGGTCCATCGATGAAAGGATCCTGCCGGAGCCGTCCAGCGAGCCGGTCCTGCGCACGGTGGTGGGAACTCAGGCCGCGGAATTCAACGGCGGCATCAGTCGGGGCACGTTCAAGGTCACACCGCAGTCCGACCGGATGGGCCTGCGAGTGAGCGGGCAGCGATTGCTGCGAAATAACCCAAACGAAATCGTGTCCTCGGCGGTATCCCCGGGCACGGTGCAGGTGCCGCCGGACGGCGCGCCGATCGTGTTGCTTGCCGACGCGCAAACCATCGGTGGTTACCCGCGGATCGCGCATGTCATTCGGGCGGACATTTCGTTGCTCGCCCAACTGAAACCGGGCGACAGCGTGCGGTTTGCCAACATCAAACTCGCCGAGGCGCACCGGCTTTGGCGGGAGCAAGAACGAAACCTCGCCCTCGTGCGGCAGGGACTGCGCGACAAATTCCGTGATGGCCATTGATCTTAACTGTGATCTCGGAGAAGGCGCTGGGCATGATGTCGAGCTGATGCCGCTCGTCACGTCCGCCAACATCGCATGCGGCGCGCACGCCGGTGACGAAACGACGATGCGGGCGACTGTGGGATTGGCCATGGAACATGGCGTGGCGATCGGCGCGCATCCCGGCTTTCCCGATCGTGAACAGTTTGGCCGGCGCGAACGCGCAGTGTCGCCGGAGCAAATTGGCGACTGGGTGCGCGAGCAAACGCAGGCGCTGATCGCGCTGGCACAGGAGGCGGGCGCTCGCGTCAGTCATGTGAAACCGCACGGTGCGCTCTACAACATGGCGGCACGGGATTTTGTGATGGCCGAGGCCGTGGCGGCGGCGGTCAAGGCATGCGATGAGCGTCTTGTTTTGGTCGGATTGGCGGGCAGTGAATTGCCGGCGGCGGGCCAACGAGCGGGACTGCGCGTGGCGCACGAAGTCTTTGCAGATCGAGCCTACCATCGGGATGGCACGCTGGTCGCACGCGCTGACCCAGATGCATTGATTGCCGATGCTGTGATGGCGGCGCAACGCATGGTCGAATTGCTGCGAACCGGAAAGGTCCGCAGTGTGGACGGATGCGAGGTGGTCCTGCCGGCCGACACCATCTGTGTGCACGGTGACGGCGGGAACGCGGTGCACTTTGCGCGCGAGTTGCGCCGAGCATTAATCGCCGCGCGGATGCGACTGGGCCCGCTGCTGGTTTGAAGATTGCCGCCGACGCACGGCCGCTTACGCATGAGTTGCATGGCATCCGTTTTGGTCACGGGATTCGAACCGTTTGGTGGCGCGACGGAAAATCCGTCCGAACAGATTGCGCGGCGTCTGCATGGTTGGCAGCTGGAGGGCCATGATGTGGTTGGTGCGGTGTTGCCGTGTGCGTTTCACGCGGCGTTGCGAGAACTGCGGCGACTGATAGAGCAACACGATCCGGTCCTCGTGATTTGTCTGGGGCAGGCGGGAGGCCGCGTTGCCATCACGCCGGAGCGCGTGGCGATCAATCTGGACGATGCCCGCATTGCCGACAATCGCGGGGCCCAGCCTTCGGATCGCCCGATTGTGCGCGGCGGACCGACAGCTTACTGGTCGACCCTGCCTGTGAATGCCATCGTGCAACAACTACGAACTGCGCGACTGCCCGCAGAGGTTTCGCACACCGCCGGCACGTTTGTGTGCAACCACGTGTTTTATGGTTTGATGCACGAGTTGCGCGGGCAACGGCGCATCCGTGGCGGATTCATTCACGTGCCGTGGCTGCCGTCACAGGGGAAACCGGCGATGAGCCTTGTCCGGATGGAGCAGGGGATTCGATTAGCCGTCACCACGGCGATTCGGGTGCGCCGCGATGTGAAGCTGCCCGGCGGAGTTCTGCATTGAGCCGCTGGTGCGGTCTCAACGCATCGTGACGACATCGCCTTCGAGCGGCGTGAAGGCCGCGATAACCACTCCGCGGATGTTGCGATCACTGACCGCGATATAATCCTGCCGGCGGTTGTTTAAGCCCGTTGTGCGCCAACCATTCCCCGTCTTGGCCACGAGCACATGGGTGATGACGCGGCCTTCGTGTTGAAAAACCACGGACATGCCGCGACTCAGATTCTCAAACGCGACCGGCTGGACGACCAGCAGTGTGCCGCTGCGGTAAAGGGGCAGCATGGAATTACCCCGGCCGCGCAGCACAAAGGCGCCCGGTGTCATGGCGGCCAAAGTGCGCGATTGCTGCCGCGCTTCGTCGGGCGTGCACAGGACCGGTGGCGGCGAGCCCGCGACATAGTTGCCGGCGATGTAAGTTTCTTTGCTCTTCACCGAAGTTTTCCCATCCGCGCCAACAGCCAAAATGATCGTGATTAGAGCTGTCAGCGTGAGTCGGCGAGCGAGCATGCCGCGAGCATGCTTGGCACCGTAACTCCGGCAAGGGAATGAGCCTAAGGTTGATTACCCACGGCTATCTAGTGGGTAATCCCAAGTGCTTTCGGATGTTGCGATTATTTGTTGAATCGGAACAGCGCGACGTCGCCGTCGTGAAACACGTAGTCCTTGCCTTCGAGTCGGTATTTTCCGGCGTCACGCGCGGCCGCGACGCTGCCAAGGCTGGAGAGGTCGGCGTAGGAAACGACTTCCGCTTTGATGAAGCCTTTTTCGAAATCCGTGTGAATGACGCCGGCGGCCTGCGGCGCTTTCCAACCCTTCACAATCGTCCACGCCCGCACTTCCTTTTCACCCGCTGTAAAGTAGGTTTGCAGTCCGAGCAGCGCGTAGCTGGCGCGAATGAGATTGGACACGCCGGAGTCATCGACGCCGAGATCCTTGAGGAACTCCTTGGCTTCTTCGGGACTGAGATCGATGAGTTCGTATTCGATCTTGGCGCTGATCGGCACATAAGCGGCGTCGTGGTGCGTGCGCACGAATTCGGCGACCTTTTGCACGTAAGGATTCTGCTCTGCGTTCGCGAGGTCGCTCTCGGCGACATTGCAGGCGAAAAGCACGGGCTTGGCGGTAAGGAGTTGGAAGAATTTCAGCAGCGCCTTTTCATCGTCAGCCAGTTCAAGCGTATTGGCGGTCTTGCCGGCATTGAGGTGAGGTTCGAGCTTCTGGAGCAGGGCCAGTTCGGCCTGGGCTTCCTTGTCGCCCGACTTGGCCTTCTTCTGGGTCTTTTCGATGCGCTTGGTCACCGCGTCGAGGTCGGCCAGGACCAGCTCGGTGGTGATGACCTCGATGTCGCGCACGGGATCTACGGAACCCATGGTGTGGATGACGTCGGAATCCTCGAAACAGCGCACGACCTGAACGATGGCGTCGACCTCGCGGATGTTGGCGAGGAACTGATTGCCGAGGCCCTCACCCTTTGAAGCGCCGGCCACGAGACCGGCGATATCGACGAATTCAATGGCCGCCGGAATGACGACTTGGGTCTTGGCGATTTTCTGGAGCACCCCCAGTCGTTCGTCGGGCACGGTCACGACCCCGACGTTTGGATCGATGGTGCAAAATGGATAATTGGCCGCTTCCGCCTTGCGGGAGCGGGTGAGGGCGTTGAAAAGAGTGGACTTGCCGACATTGGGCAGACCGACGATTCCGGCTTTCATAAGAGGTCAGACAGAGTCGGGGCATTGGGGGCTTGACAAGCCATTTATGGCCGGGTGTGCTTCACGGCTTTTCAAATCAAGTAACGCTCCGCAACTCTTCTGCTATGGCACTCAAAATCCGTCTCACCCGCGTTGGCGCAATCCATAACCCGCATTACCGCGTGGTTGTGGCCGAGGCCCGCTCCCGCCGCGATGGCGCCGCCGTCGAACAGCTCGGCACCTATGCTCCCCGCAACAAGGGTGACCAGCTCAAGCTGGATCTCGACCGCGTCGACTACTGGATCGCCAAGGGCGCCAAGCCCACCGACACGATGGGCGCGATGATCAAGAAGGCCCGCAAGGCCGCGGCCACCAAGGCCTGATCAACCTGATTCGATTTTTGCAAATCGCCCCTGCCTTGCGGCGCGGGCGATTTTTGCGTTTATGGGCCGACTGTCATGCGTATCGACGTTCTCACGCTCTTTCCCGCCATGCTCGACGGATTCTTGTCCGAGAGCATGTTGGGCCGTGCCTGTGAGGCGAAATTGTTGGAGATCAACGTGCGCAACATCCGCGATTGGGCGACCGACAAGCACCGCACCACGGACGACCGTCCGTTCGGCGGCGGCGCAGGGATGGTCATGAAGTGCGAACCGGTCGTTGCCGCCATTGAGGCGGTGCAGACCCCAGGCTGCCGCCGGATCTATCTGACGCCCGATGGCGTGCCGTTTACCGCGGCCAAGGCCGAGGCGCTGGCCAAGGAGCAGCACTTGGTTTTTTTGAGCGGTCATTACGAAGGCATCGACCAGCGCATCCGCGACACGGTCATAGATGAGGAGATCAGCATTGGCGATTACGTGCTGACCAACGGGACCCTGGCGGCCGCCGTGGTGATCGATGCGCTGGCCCGCTTCATTCCCGGTGTGCTGGGTGAGGAAAAGTCGTTGACGCACGAAAGTTTCACCCGCAAGTTGCTCGACTTTCCTCAATACACGCGTCCCGCGGAATATCGAGGTATGTCCGTTCCGGAGGTGCTCCTTTCCGGCAATCATACCGCGATCGAGAAGTGGCGAACCGCGCGACAGGAGGAAAAAACCCGCCAAGTCCGACCCGATTTACTCAAATAAACTCAAAGCCATGAACCCGATCATCAAAGAAATCACCGCCGCCCAGATTAAGCAGGACGTTCCGTCGTTCCGCGTGGGTGATGGTGTCAAGGTGCACACCAAGGTGCGCGAAGGCGACAAAGAGCGCGTGCAGATTTTCGCCGGCATTGTCATCGCCCGCAAGGGTGCCGGCATGCAGGAAACGTTCACCGTCCGTCGCATCAGCTATGGCGAGGGCGTCGAGAAGGTTTTCCCGGTGCAATCGCCCAACGTCGAGAAGATCGAGGTCGACCGTCAGTCCGAGCCGATGCGCGCCCGCCTCTATTACCTGCGTGATCGCAAGGGCAAGGCGGCCATGGCCATCAAGGAAGTCCGCGCTGACAAGCGCGTGAAGGCCTGATGCCTCGCGAATCTAAGTCTTAAAAAGAGGCGAACCCACGAGGTTCGCCTTTTTTGCGCCCAGTTTCTGCTTTCACGTTCAGGCCCCGGCCATTTACTCTTTTAAACCAATCTCATGACCCTACCGACTGACATCCTCGCCAAAGCAGCCAACCAAGCTCGCGGTCTCGCCATTGATGCCGTGCATAAATGCGCCTCCGGTCATCTCGGCCTGCCCCTCGGCTCAGCCGAGGTCGGCGCGGCACTCTTTGGCAGCGCACTCGTGCATTGCCCGGATCAACCCCGTTGGCGCAACCGCGACCGTTTCGTGCTGTCCGCCGGGCACGGCTCGATGTTTCTTTACAGCTGGCTGCATCTCAGCGGCTACGAAATTTCGCTGGATGACCTGAAGGCTTTCCGTCAGCTGCATTCGATTACGCCCGGGCACCCGGAATTTCGTGAAACGCCCGGCGTGGAATGCACGACCGGTCCGCTGGGCCAAGGCATCGCCAATGCCGTCGGCATGGCTGTCGCCGGCAAGATGGCCGCGGCGCGCTTTAACACCGCCGAGCATACGCTGTTTGATTACCGTGTCGTCTGTCTCGCGGGTGACGGTTGCATGCAGGAAGGCGTGGCGCTGGAGGCGATGGAATTCGCCGGACACCAGCAACTCGACAATCTGATCCTCATTTACGACGCCAACGACGTCACCCTCGACGCAATGGCCGAGAAAACCCAGAGCCTCAACATCACCGCGCGATTCAAGGCCATCGGGTGGGACGTGCAGACAATTGACGGTCATGATATCAACGCCGTCATCAAGGCCTTCAAAAAGGCCCGTCGCGCCAAGAGCGGCAAACCGCAGCTCATCGTTTCAAAGACACTTATCGGCAAAGGCATTCCGGAAGTCGCCGGCACCGCCAAGGGGCACGGCGAGGGTGGGGCGAAATTCTCCGAAGGTGCGCGCGCCGGTCTCGGTTTGCCCGCCGACCAGCACTTTTTCGTCAGCGACGACGTGCGCGACTATTTCGCGGCGCACAAGAAGCGCCTCGTCCGTGCAGCCAACAAGTGGCAGCGCACCTACAAGGCGTGGCGCGCCGCCAATCCGGAAAAGGCCGCCGAACTCGACACGTCCGCCAAGGCTCCGACGGCGGAGCAACTTTTGGCGGCGATGCCGGTTTTCCCGGCTGACGCCAAACATGGTGGCACCCGCGCGGCTGGCCGTGATGTGCTCCAGCCGTTGGCGGCGGAAATGCCGCTGCTCATCGGCGGCAGCGCCGACCTTTACGGCTCGACGCTGAATTATATCGCGTCGGACAAGGATTTTGACGCGTCCAACCGCACGGGCCGTAACATCCGTTTTGGCATCCGTGAACACGCCATGGCCTCCATCGCGAACGGCATTGCGTATGATGGTTTGTTCCGCCCCAGTGTGGCGACATTCTTGGTGTTTGCGGATTACTCCCGCCCCGCGATGCGCCTTGCCGCGCTGGCGAAGCTCCCGGTGGTTTACATCTACACCCACGATTCCATTGGGGTTGGTGAAGACGGTCCGACCCATCAACCGGTGGAGACGATCTCCGCGTTGCGCCTGATTCCAGGATTCGAAGTCATTCGCCCTGGCGATGCCGAGGAAGTGGCCGGCGCTTATGCCGCGGCGCTTGCCCGCACCGAGGGACCTACGTTGATCGCCCTCAGCCGTCAGGCGGTGCCCTTGCTCAACGAAATCCCTGCTGAAACGCGCCGCCAAGGCGTGCTGAAGGGTGGTTATGTGGCCGTGCGCGAAACCGCACCCTTGACCCATATTCTGTTGGCCACAGGCACCGAGTTGAATCTCGCAGTGGCCGCGGCCAAGGAGCTGGGCGCCGGTGTGCGCGTGGTTTCGATGCCTTCGATGGAGCGATTTAACCGCCAGCCGGTTGAGTATCGCGAGAGTGTGCTCCCGGCTGCTTGCACCCGACGTGTGGCGATTGAGGCCGGCGTTACGCCGCTCTGGCACCGTTATGTGGGCCCGCAAGGCAAAGTCATTGGCATCGACCGGTTTGGGCTCAGCGCGCCCGGCCCAGTCATTTTCAAGGAGCTCGGTATCACGACCGAAGCATTGGTCGCGGCCGGCCGGTCGCTTTGAGGTCGTAAGGTGTGGCGGAGTTGGGTTTTGGTCCACTCCGCTAGTCTATTGCCGCGCCGGCAACTGTTACATTTCTCAGGAAATTGCTCCTGAGACTTGCAATTACTATTAGCCTCCTAATTATCAGCCGCCTGATAATTTTGTTTCTGTGTCATCATGCCGTTTTTGCTGCTCAAAGATCTGCCGCGTTATGAATGCCTGCTGGAGGCAGCAAAGGAATTTCCTGATTTGGATCCCTCAGCGTGTGAAGCCTACCTCAATCTGCTGCGCACCAGTGATGAGGTTTACGGCGTGGTCGAGCGTTTGCTGACCGAAAACCACGTCTCTTCTGGTCGTTTTGGTGTTCTCATGCTGCTTTGGCGGGCAAGCTGCGTTCCGGCACCGGATGCCGAGCATCGTTGTGCAGTCAACGGTCGGCGCACGCCCGCCGAGCTGGCTGACGCCGCCGGAGTGACGCGAGCGACCATGACGGGATTGATCGACACGCTAGAGCGCGATGGGCTGGTGCGGCGTGAGCCGAACCCTGACGACCGGCGCATGATGTCGGTCGATCTCACGCCGGCGGGTGACGCGTTTATCCGACAGATTCTGCCCCGACATTTCCAGTTGATGGCCGCCCTCATGCAGCCGTTATCCATAGAAGAGCGCAAAACGCTCGTTGGTTTGCTCAACAAGGTGCTACGTCATGCGCCGAACTGCGGCAAGCCGGTCGCTGCGAACGAATAATTATTTTTTAATCCGACCTCCCATGCTCAAAAAACTGCTCCTCTCCGTCGGCGGCTTCACGCTGATCGTTCTCGTGCTTGGCGCGACCAAAGCATCGCAAGTCAAGACGGCGATGGCCGTCTCGCACGCACAACCTCCTACTTCCGTGACCACCAAGAAGGCGCAACTTATGGGATGGCGGCCGACCGCCAGTGCCATTGGCACCCTGAGCCCGATCAAAGGTATCACCGTAAGCGCCGATGCCGACGGTGTCTTGGTGGCTTTCCCGCAGGATAATGGTGCCTTTGTGCAGGAGGGCGACATCATCGCCCGCCTCGATACTTCGGTGGAAGAGGCGCAACTGGCCGCCGCCCAAGCCCGTCGCGATCTTGCCACGTTGCAGCGTGACCGCGCGACCGATCTCTTGTCCAAGAACACCATCAGTCAGTCCGACGCCGACACCGCTACCGCCCAGCTCCTGCAAGCCGAGGCGGAGGTCGCCGCCCTCCAAGCTCAGATTGCCAAGAAAACGGTGCGGGCGCCCTTCAGTGGTCGTCTTGGTATCCGTCATGTTAATCTCGGCCAGTTCATCGGGCGCGGTGCGCCGCTGGTTTCCTTGCAAAAGCTAGACGAACTCTTTGTCGATTTCAGCGTCCCGCAGCGAGTCCTCCCGCGCTTGGAACCGGGGCGTGAGGTCACCGTTTTGGTCGACGCTTTTCCCGGGCGCGAATTCACCGCGGAAGTCACCGCGATCAATGTCGTGGTGGATGACCAGACTCGTAACATTGCAGTGCAGGCGACCTTGGAAAATCCGCAGGACGAACTGCGCCCCGGCATGTTTGTGCAGATCAAGGCGGCGCTGGGTGAGGAGGAAGAGATCGTCGCGATTCCAGCAACTTCCGTGCATTACGCGTCCTACGGCAATTCCGTCTTCATCGTGGAGAATATGAAAGACGCTGAAGGCAAGGAATACCTCGGTGTGCGGCAGTCGTTTGTCACCTTGGGTGCGACGCGGGGCGATTACGTGGGCGTCACCTCCGGCGTTAAAGCCGGCGAAGTGGTGGTCACTTCCGGTGTTTTCAAACTGCGCAACGCACAGGCGGTGCAGATCAACAACGACATTGAGCTGCCCAGCTCTCCGACGCCGGAACCGGCCAACACCTGAATCGAACAGTAATTTTCCCGCCAAACCTACCTTACTATGGCTAACAAGCGGTTTACCGATCTTTTTGTCCGCAAGCCGGTCGTGTCGGTGGTCTTGAGCATCGTTATTTTGGTGCTCGGTCTGCTCAGCTACTTCCAGCTAAACACGCGGCAATATCCCCGCAGTGACAGCGCGGTGGTCAACGTCACCACGGTTTACTTCGGCGCGAGCGCCGACACCGTGCGCGGTTACATCACAACCCAGCTCGAACGGGTTATCGCCAGCGCCGACGGCATTGACTACATCGAATCAAGCAGCAGCGCCGGGGTTAGTCAGATCAAGGTATACCTGCGATTGAACTACGACACTAACGCCGCCTTGGCGCAGATCAGTGCCAAGATCGACCAAGTGTCCAACCAGCTGCCACCCGAGGCCGAAACGCCGACGATCGAGGTTGAGACGGCGGACAATCAATTCGCCTCAATGTATCTGAGCTTTTACTCCGATACGCTCAGCCAGAATCAAATCACCGATTACCTTAACCGGATGGTGCAACCGCGTCTGTCCGCGGTGCCCGGAGTGCAAAAAGCCGAAGTGCTCGGCGGTCGCGTTTTTGCGATGCGCGTCTGGCTTAAGCCCGACGAGCTGGCGGCGCATGGGCTCAGTCCAGCTGAGGTGCGGAACGCCCTCGCGAGCAACAATGCCTTGGCGGCAGTGGGTTCGACCAAGGGCACCATGTTGAGTGTCAGTTTGGTGGCAAACACCGATCTCAAGAGCGTCGAGGAATTCAAGCGCATGGTTGTGGCCAACCGCGACGGCACTTTGATTCGCCTGCAAGACGTCGCTGAGGTGGTGCTCGGGGCGGAGAGTTACGATGAGGAAGTCCGCTTCGGCGGTCAGACAGCGACTTTCATGGGTCTCTGGGTGCTGCCGACGGAAAGCACGATCGAAGTCATCAAGCGTGTGCGCGATATCCTGCCCGACATTGAGCGCGACCTGCCGGTGGGGCTTCAAATGAGCATCGGTTACGATTCCACCAAATACATTGAGGACGCGCTCAGCGAGATCGTCACGACTCTCAGTGAAACCCTGTTGATCGTCGCGGTCGTCATCTTCCTGTTTTTGGGCTCATTCCGTTCAGTGCTGATTCCCATTGTGGCGATGCCGCTGTCGCTGATTGGTGCGCTCTTCATGATGTTCATCCTGGGCTTCACCCTCAATCTGCTGACGTTGCTCGCGATCGTGCTGGCGGTCGGTATCGTGGTGGACGATGCGATTGTGGTGGTCGAGAACATCGAGCGGCACATTCGCGAGGGCCGCTCCAAAATTGATGCGGCCATCTTGGGAGCGCGCGAGCTCGTCAGTCCGGTGATCTCGATGACGATCACATTGGCCGCGGTTTACGCGCCGATCGGTTTTCAAGGTGGTTTGACCGGCGCCTTGTTCCGTGAGTTTGCCTTTACGCTCGCTGGTGCCGTTGTCGTCTCGGGTTTTGTAGCCCTGACGCTCTCGCCGATGATGAGTGCGTATTTGCTCAAGGATGCCGCGGATGAAGAGAAGGGGTTCACTGGCTGGACCAATCACATGTTTGACAAGCTGCGTGCCCGCTACGATCGGTTGATCGGCGGCATCATCACCGTGCGCGAAGAACGCCGGATCTCGTGGTGGCTGCTGCCGATCGCCCTGGTGCTTTGGATTCCATTCTGGGGCATGGCGGTGCTGATTGCCTCGCTGATTTTCGGCAAGGCTGTCTTCAGTGGCGCAGTGATGGGTGGCATCGCCATGGCGATGGTCGCGATTTTCTTGATCGGTGCGCTCTTTACGGTGGGCTATGAACTGCTGTTGGGGCGCCGTTTCCCGGTGCTGCCCTATGTGCTTTCGGGTGCGACCATGTTGGTCCTGCTGCTGCTGCCGTTCACCAACCCGATGTTCATCCAAGAGGAACTCGCGCCGAAGGAGGACCAAGGCATTGTGTTCAGTATACTGCTGCCGTCACCGACCGCGACCATCGATCAAAACATCATCTACGCCGAAGAGATTCAGCGCATTTTCGAATCGGTGCCGGAGTATGATTACTCCTTTCAGATCACCGGCGCCAGCTTCGGCTTTGCCGGTGTTATTCTGAAACCGTGGTCGGAGCGCGAGCGCACCGCGACGGAAATCGAACAATCCCTGCAAGGCCCGGCTGCCGCCGTGCCGGGCATCAATTTGATCGTCACCACGCCGGACCCGCTGCCATCGGGCGGCTCATTGCCGATTGAGTTCGTGATTCGATCGACCGCGGACCACTCGGAGATGGAAGAGTTCGCCAATTCGCTGGTGCTTTATGCCAACACCGAGGCCAACGCCGGTGGCGGTATGCCCACGTTCTTCTTTGCGGACAGCGACCTCAAATACGACCTCCCGCAGGTTGAGATCGAAATCGACAAGGATAAAGTCGCGGCAATGGGGCTCAGCCTCACTGACGTGGCGCGCGACCTTGGTTCGATGCTGGGCGGCGGTTACGTCAACCGTTTCATCAATGACGGACGCAGCTACCGCGTCATTCCGCAGGTTGAGCGAGGTGAGCGTCTTAATGCCGCGCAGCTGCTCGATTACCACATCCGCGGGCCCCAAGGCAGACTCATTCCGTTGTCCACTGTGGCGACGCTTAAAGAGACCGTGCAGCCGCGCACCCTGAATCGCTTCCAACAGCTGAACTCGGTCAAGATTTCCGGAGTGGGACCCGATGTTGATGCTGCGCTGAAGAAGCTCGAGGCGAAGGCCCGGGAAATTTTGCCGGCCGGTTACTCGATTGATTATGCCGGTGGCTCGCGCCAGTTGCGCAACGAAGGCAATGCGCTCTGGCAGGCGTTTGCGCTGGCGGCCATCTTGATTTTTCTGGTGCTGGCCGCGCAGTTTAACAGCTTCCGCGATCCATTTATCATCATGCTGGGTTCGGTGCCGCTGGCCATCGTGGGTGCCATGCTGCCGATCTTCCTCGGCGCCACCTCGCTTAACATTTATTCGCAAATCGGTCTGATCACCTTGGTCGGCCTGGTTTCCAAGAACGGTATCCTGATCGTGGAATTCGCGAACTCTCTGCAGGAGCAGGGCCGCTCCAAGCTTGAGGCCATCAGGCAGGCGTCGGCGACGCGTCTGCGCCCCGTGCTGATGACTTCGGCGGCCACGGTATTCGGTCACATCATGCTGATCTTCGTGACCGGTCCCGGTGCCCAAGCCCGCAACAGCATCGGTTTCGTGCTCGTCATTGGCATGGCGATCGGCTCGTTCTTCACCTTGTTTGTCGTGCCGGCCTTTTATGTGCTGCTGGCCCGGGATCATTCCCGCGACCGCCGCGTGGAACCCTCGGCTGAATTGGTTGCCGGATAACTTTAATCGTAACGTATCATGACTAAGAACCGCTCTCTTGCCTTCATCGGCTTGCTTCTCGGCCTCGTCTCGCTGGCGCCGGCGCAGACCGCGCCGTTTCAACGCGACGGGCAGCCCGACCCCAATTACGAGGTGCCTGACGAGCTGAGCCTGCATTACTCGCTCCTCTTCGCCTTGGACAACAACTATGCGATTCGCCAAGCCCGTGAACGCATCCGTGAGCAGGAAGGCGTGATCGTTGAAATCCGTTCCAGCCAGATTCCGAACGTCGGTGTATCTGGCGGCGTCTCGGGCAATGATGAGGAGGTCTCATCGTCACTCCCGGCGCAGGATCGCAACTGGAATGTGACCGTCCAAGCCACGCAGGTGCTTTATGCCGGTGGTGGCGTGCGCGCGGCCACCCGCAGCGCCGCGCTCGCCAAGCAGGCGGCCGAGCTCGAATTGCAGGGCGTCATCAACGAGCAACTCCTCGCCGTCCGCACGCGATTTTACAGCGTGTTGCTCGCGCAGGAGCTCGTGACGGTGCAGGACGAGAACATCAAGCTCCTCGAGGGTCAGCTCAAGGATGCACAAAATCGTTTTGAGGCCGGTTCGATTTCGAATTTCGAAGTGCTGCGCGCCCGCGTCGCCTTGGCCAATGGCCAGCCCGACCTGATCACGGCGCGCAACAACTACCGCCTCGCGATCGAAGAGTTGCGCCAAGTGCTCGGCTTTACCAACGCCTCCGCCGATCAGGCGACGCGGCTGCCGACGTTTGTCGGCGAGCTCAAGGTCGAGGGCTATGATGCCATCGATCTGCGCGCTGCGATCACCGCGGCGCGTGCGAACCGTCCCGAACTGCAACGTCTCGCCAAGCTGGAGGCAGCGGGCGAGGAGCAGGTTGTGGCCAATCGCTCCGGCGCCTTGCCCCAGGTGTCCGCCTTCGGTCGCTATGACTGGGTGCGCGGCGGCCCGGGCACCGGCTGGTCTGATCGCCGCGACGGCTGGACGGCGGGTGTCCAGGCGCAGTGGAACATTTTTGATGGTCGGGCGACCGCCGGTCGCGTGGTGCAGGCCAAGTCGCGTTTGATGCAAACCAAACTCGCGTTGGAAGAGAGCCAGCTGGCCATCGATGTCGAGGTGCGACGCGCCCACTCTTCGTTGACCGAGGCCTGGGAGTTGGTCGAAGCTTCCGGCAAGGTGGTGGAACAGGCTGACGAGGCCTTGCGTCTGGCCAAGGTTCGTTACAGCGCCGGAACGGCCACGCAGCTTGACGTGTTGACCAGTCAGGTCGAACTCACCCGCGCCAAACTCAATCAATTGCAGGCCTTTTATCGTTACAACGTGGCCTTGGCTTCACTGCGCAAAGCGATGGGACAGACCGATGCGTATATCGCCGGCTGATCCGGCGGCGATGACACAATAATTCATTAGGACATCGCAACTCGCCGCGATTTGCGGTGTCCTTGCCGGCAACCATGAGTGCCCCGTGGAAAAAGAGCCTGCTGGCTGTCGTCTGCGTGTTTGTTTTCTGCGGCGGATTGCTGTGTCTGGCCCCGGTGCAAACATGGCTCGCACGTCGGGTGCTGGCGGCGAATCCGCAGTATCAAACGCAACTGCAACGGGTGCATGTGGGCTGGAGCGGAGTGAGCGCCGCGGCGGTGCGAGTAAGTTATTCCGGCGCGGTGCTGACACTCCCGTCACTTGAGGCGGATCTGCCGGTGCTGGCGGCTGTGTTTCGCGATAAGGTTGCCGTCACGCGATTGGTCTCGCGCGGTTGGACGCTTGATCTGACGGAATATGCTCCGGCGCAGGAAGTGGCCCGAGGTCTGCCGCGCGGTCCGCAGTTCTCTTTGATCAATTCGGCGTATGCGGATGCGCCGGCCGTGCCGTTGCAAACGATGTTCCAGGGCGTCTTCGCGCAATTGCAGCTCCCCGTGGATTTGTCACTTGAAGGGGCGGTATTAGAGGGCACGGTCATTCTTCGCGGCACGGATGTGGAGCCGCCTTTGCCGGTCAAGGTCAGTTTGGTCGGCGGCGGTTTGCGGGTCGGGTCGGAGAGTAACTTCTCGCTGACCGCCCGGGCCGATTTCTCCGGGCCGGCGGCACCGGTCAGTCTGCTTGATCTCGGCGGGAATCTGCGCGCGGTCATGGATTCGCCCCGCACCTTTGCCAAGATCGTGCTCAACGTAAACGCGCAGGCATCCGGCGGCGCTTTTCCGCAGGGCGTGCAATTGAGCGCCGAGCTTGCGGCGGCTCAGGTCAGCGGGGGCGAAAATTACGCGGTTACGCTGCAATCCGTGGGCAAGCGCCTGCTTGATGTGCAGGCCAACTTCCCCGCCAATAGTCCGCGCTTAGGCGGTGTATGGCGGTTGGACATGCGCGATACCGACGTCGCACCGTTCGTGCTCGGGCGACGTCTGCCGGCGTTTGAAGCCGTCGGCGCAGGCATGTTTGAAACCGATGCCGCCTTTGCCGAAATCCACTCGGCCGGGCGCATCAAGTCCACGGTGCACCGTTTGGAAACGGTGGTGCCGGGCTGGGCTGATCTGGGCACGCTCACGGTTTATGGTGAATTTGACCTGACTCAGCAGGGTAGCCAGACGCGGGTGGAAAAACTCGAGGTTGAGATTGCGCGGCCCGATCCGGTGCTGACGATTCGGGCGTTGCAGCCGTTCGAGTTCGATGCTGCCACCGGCGGTTTGAAAGTGGCCGATCCGCAAGGCGAATTGCTGGCCGTGGCGGCGCGAGCCATGCCGCTGGAATGGCTGCAACCGATGCTGACCGACATCGAACTGCAGGGCGAAGGGTTGCATGGTCGATTGGTGGCGGCGGCCCGTGATGGCGGGATGGTGCTGCGCACCACGGCACCGTTGCACGTTGATAATTTCAATTTGACGCGGGCGCACCGACTTGTGTTCGACCAGGTCGGTTTTTCGACCGAACTCAGTGCCGATTATAATCCGCAAGGGTGGCAGGTTGCGCTGTCCAACTTCCAGTTGTCCAGCGGGGAGGAAACCCTGATCGAGGCCAATCTGCGCGCCGGCGGTTTGCAAAGTGGCGATGCGCCGATCAAGGCCACCGGCACCGTGAATCTCAATTTGGTGCCGTTGGGCAAGCAGCCGCCGGCGGCGGGAATGCTGACGCTGACCGGCGGAACGGTGGGCCTAGATTTTTCCGCTACGGTAGGAGCGACTCAAGAACTGCAGGCAAGCGTCAAGGTGAGCGGTTTGACTGCGCCGGAAGCGATCTTGCCCACGGTGGAAAGCACGTTGCGGGCATCGCTTGATGAAGCGGGCACGATTACCTTCAACGTGCCTCTGACAGTGACGGCGGCAAGCCCGCGCCGGGTCTCTGATCTGATTGTCGCCGGTTCGCTGGTGTTGGATGCAACGGGTGGCCGGATCAACGCCCGGTTGGGTGGAAAGCAAATTTACGTCGAAGACATGCAGGTGCTTTCCGTGGTCTTGGCCGCGGCACCGTCCGGCGATGAGACTGTAGCGTCAGGCGGCGCGGACAGCGTGCCGTTCTGGCAGGGTTGGACCGGCGAGGTCGCCTTGGACGTGAAATCGCTTTTTTACACGCCGCAGTTTGAACTGCGTAACGTCGGTGGCTCGGTTCGTTTGGAATCCGGTGCGCTCAAGCTCGACGGCATCAAGGCCGGCGCTGGCGAGACGGGTGCGCTGAATTTGCAAGGTGCAGTCAACTTCGATGCGCGCCGTGCCCGCCCTTACGATCTGAACGCGGATGTGAAGGTGAAGGACTTTGATTCAGGCCCGCTGTTTCGCGCGCTCGACCCCACGCGCGCCCCTCAAGTCGAGGGGCGTTTTGATTTGGACTCGAAACTGATCGGGCAGGGACGCACGCCGATAGACTTGCTAGACCGCACGCGCGGCGAAGCCAGATTGACCAGCACCGGCGGGGTGTTCCGTCTGCTGTCTGCGGACGTTTCCTCGAAGGTCGAGCAAGCCGGCAAAATCGCCGCCGTCGGTGCGTTCATCGGCAATGTCGCCGGCGTGCTGGGCAAGGGCGGCAAGGACGCGACAAATTTTGCGAACAAAGCGCAGGCGGTCAGCGAGTTTTCCAGGCTTCTGACGGCGATTGTCTATGATCAATTGACTGTGGCGATCATCCGCGATGACGACCTCAACACGACGCTGCAGAACTTCTCACTGATCTCCCCTGAGATGCGCCTTGCCGGCAAAGGCGGGCTCACTGCCGTCGATGGCAAAAGCTTTCTGGAGCAGCCATTGAACTTGGAATTGCAACTCAAGGCCCGCGGTCGCACTGGCAATGCCTTGCAATACCTGCATGTGCTCGCTGCCGAACCCGACGCGCTGGGCTACGCGGCGTGCACATTGCCGCTCAAGGTTGGCGGCTCCTTGCTTAAGCCGGACACTTCCGAACTGCAAAGCGCGCTCGTTAAGCTCGCCGTCGAACAAAGCGGCGCCGGTGATCTGCTGAATCGGTTGCTGGGCAAGTAGGCGTGCGGAAGACCTTGTCCCGGCCGGGGACGCATGTATGGTCAAAGCGTGATCACTTCCGTTGATTTTCGGAGATTCAAGGCGCTGCGCGAAGCGTGCGTGGAGTTGAAGCCGTTCAATCTCGTGATCGGGCCGAATGGGAGCGGTAAGACGAGTCTCATTCAGGCACTGTTACGGCTGCGCACGTTGTCGCGATTGGCGGGTGAAACCAATCCAACGTCGCAGGAAACACGATCTGCAGGACCGGCGATCGAATTTCGGTTTGGTCCCCCAAATGATTCCGCAACGGCGCGACTGTCTTGTGTGTCGGAAATGGTCTGCGACCAGGTGGAGTTTGCCGGCATTGACGTTGCGGCGCGCAAGACCCTGCAGGCTTGGATTTCGGGCATCCGGGCCTACTTGTTTGACCACTACGCGATGGCCGCGGGCGGGGTGGCGGCCGCGGGTCTGGAACTGGCAGCCAATGGCGCCAATCTGGCCGTGGTGTTGGCAAATCTTCAGACGGAACACCCTGTCGCCTTTGGCCGGTTGCAGGATGAGCTTGTGCGCATCATGCCGGAGTTTGGGGCGATTAAATTTCAGCGGTCGGGCCAGACCGTGCAACTGGCGCTGACGTTGAGTGATGATTCGGGGGTAGTGTCGGCGGACAATCTCTCGCAGGGCACACTGTATGCGCTGGGCATGATGTTTCTCGCGTTTCATCCCGCCCCGCCGTCGGTTGTGTGCATTGAGGAAATCGATCGGGGCATTCATCCGCGCATGTTGCGCGAAGTGCGCGACCTGCTTTACCGGCTCAGTTATCCCGGCGATTTCAATGAAAACCGTCCACCGGTGCAGGTCATTGCGACAACGCATTCACCCTACCTGCTCGATCTGTTCAAAAATCATCCGGAAGAAATCATCATCTCGCAAAAGCACGGAACCTCGGCGCACTTCGAACGCTTGGCCGATCGCGACGATCTGGCGGACTTGCTGAGCGAGGGGTCGCTGGGTGACATCTGGTTCAGCGGCATCCTTGGCGGGGTGCCGGAAGAGTGATGAAGCTGGCCCTGCTCAGTGAATCGCCGGCCGATGAGGCCGGTGTGCGAGTGCTGGCCGAGGCGGTGCTGGGTGAGCGGGTGCAGCGGGTGCAACCGCATCTGCGGGCGCGCGGCTGGCCCAACGTCGCCCAAGTGCTGCCGCCGATCATCCGCCATCTGCATTTTCGCACCGACGCCGACGGCTTGATTGTGGTGGTCGATTCGGATGACACCGTGGTGCACACGACCGAGCACGAGGCGGACGGTTACTTTCATCCGCATTGCCGGTTGTGCCAGTTGCGCGCGGTTTTCCGGCGCACGACCAGAAAACTGCCGCCGGCGCGCGGCCGTGAGCGCGTGCTGCGTTGTGTCGGCCTCGCGGTGCCGGCCATCGAGGCGTGGTATCTGTGCGGGCGCGACGCCACTGTCACCGAGGTGGCGTGGACTGAAGGACGGGAACACGGCCGGCAGCCGTATTCGCGCGCCGAGCTGAAGCAGCGCGTGTATGGCACCTCGCGACCGAGCTTGCAGCACGAGATTGATTGTGCCCTGCGCGAGGTTCAGCGCCATCGCGGCGACACACGCCGTTTGGAAGCGGATTTCCCCGGAGGATTCGGAGCGCTGGCCCGGGACTTGCGGGCGATGCAACAGGCCAGACCAAGCGGCCAGCGGACGGGTTGATTTTCGATCAAAGGCCGCCGAAAAGCTTTGAAAAAATCCGCGGGCTGGGCGCCCATTGTTTCAGCTCATGCCCCTGTCGCTTCCCCCCAAGCGTTCCTATTTGCCCCGACTCGCCGAATTCATCGCGGCAACCATCGCCCGGATGCTTTATCGGGTGCGCACCTTTGATCCCGCGCATATCCCGGCCCAAGGCGGCGTGCTGATCGTCGCCAATCATTTGTCTTACGTGGACCCGGTCCTATTGCAGTTGGCCTGTCCGCGGCCGATCCGGTTCATGGGCTACAAGGGCCTGCGGGTGCATTGGTTCTTTGATCTGGTTTTCCGATGGAGCGGTGCAATTCCAGTCAGCAGTGACAGTGCAACCGAAGGGATGCGTTTGGCGCTCAAGGCCTTGCAAGCTGGCGAAGTCGTGGCGGTTTTCCCCGAGGGGCATATCTCACGCACGGGGCAATTGATGACGATCAAGCGGGGCTTCGAGGTATTGGCGCGCCGGGCCAATGTGCCGGTGATCCCTGCGTTCATCGACGGCATCTGGGGCTCGGTGTTTTCTTTTGCCGGCAACACCTACCTGTGGAAATCGCCGCGGCTCATGCCGACCCATGTGTTCGTGGCCATCGGTAAGCCGATTCCTCCGGCCGAGGCCGATCCGGCCCATTTGCGCAAAGCCATGCTTGATCTGGGCGCGGAGGCATTCGAACAACGTCCCGTTTTGCGGCGGCATTTAGGGCGTGAGTGCGTGCGGTCATTGGCCAAGCACCCTTGGCATTTGCAGGTGGTGGACCGCACGATGGAGCGGCGTCCGGTCAGGGCCGGGCAGTTGCTGGCGGCGGCGGCCGCGCTTTCGCGACATATTCGCCGCCACGTGCCGGAACATCGCGTGGGCATTGTGCTGCCCCCGGGCGCGGGTGCCTTCATCGCCAATCTCGCGGTGTCGTGTGCAGGCAAGGTGCCGGTCAATCTCAACTTTACTGCCGGGCGGGCGGCATTGGAAACGAGCATGCGCATCGGTGGCGTGAAAACGGTGATCTCGGCCGACGCGATGAAGGCAAAGGTGCCGAATTTCCCGTGGCCGGAACGCACCTGGGATTTGCGCAAGGAGATCGAGGCGATGGGGGGCAAGAAGGCGATTCTGCCGTGGTTGATCGCCGCGTGGGTGCTACCCAACCAGTTCATCCCGATGTTGCTCGGCATTCCGCAGGTCGGCGATCGGGCCGAGGCCGGCCTGCTTTTTACCAGCGGCAGTTCGGGCGAACCCAAGGGAGTGGCCCTTTCGCATCGCAACATTCTCGCGAACTGCTCGCAGGTTTCGTCGCTTTCCATTCTGCCGCAAAGCGCGTCCTTGCTGGCGTGTCTGCCGGTGTTTCATTCCTTCGGCTTCACCATCACGCTGTGGTATCCGATGATTCGCGGCTGTCATGTGGTCACCGTGCCGAGTCCGCTCGATACACGAAAAATCATCGACGCGATCCGCGACGAGGAAGCCACGGTCTTGATCGGCGCGCCGACCTTTGTGCGACCGATTCTGCGCAAGGCCAAGCCGGGCGAATTGAAGTCGCTCGAACTCGTGGTGACCGGCGCGGAAAAACTTCCCGACGATCTCTACCAGGCGTTTCTCGAACAGTTTCACCTTGAGATCATGCAGGGCTATGGACTCACGGAGACGACCCCGGCGAGCAACATCAATCAACCGCATCCGCCGGTGACGACCTTCACGGCCGAGCCGCAGGTGGGCAAAAAGGCCGGTTCGGTCGGTCGTTTGCTGCCGGGCATGACGGTGCGGATCGTGCATCCGGAAACCGGCGAGGAAGTGCCGTTGGGAGATCAGGGCATCGTCTGGTTTCGCGGGGCGAATGTCTTCGGTGGTTACCTCAACGACGAGGAAAAGACCCGCGGCGCTTTCCAAGACGGCTGGTTTGTCACCGGCGATCTCGGGCGGCTGGATGAGGAGGGCTTTTTGTTCATCGAAGGCCGGCTCTCGAGATTCTCCAAAATCGGCGGCGAAATGGTGCCGCACGGCACGATTGAACAGCGTATCGTCGAGGTGTTCGGTTGGGAAGGGGAGGAAGGTTACTGCGCCGTGGTGATGGGCGTGCCTGACCTGACCAAGGGCGAGGCGTTGGTCTTGCTCACGACCAAGGAGGTCTCGGGCGAGCAGCTGCGCGAGAAACTGCTTGCGGATGGATTGCCCGGCTTGTGGATCCCGAAAATCATTCGTCGCGTTGATTCGATTCCAGTGCTGGGCACGGGTAAGCTGGATCTTAAGGGCTGTCGTGAAGCCGCCATGGAGGCCACGGGGGGCACCTGCACATGAGGCTGGAGTGGGGCGATCCGGTCCTCGTGGCCGAATCGCCATTCTGCAACGAGCCCGGAGTGGATCGTTGGGGCTATTATCAATTTCCGGTGCTGGACCGATTGATGGACGGGCGCATTGCGGTTACGTTTCACATCAACAAGGACAGCGCGCGCGCCTACGGCAAAGGCACCGACGAACCCAATCGCGGGGTGAGCGCCGATGGCGGCATGACTTGGACTCGGGCTTTTCCCACCGATGCCGTGGCGGGTCTGGTTTTGCCGGATGGTCAGCGCGTGCGCGTGGGCACGGCGGATGTCACCCCGCGGCCCGCGTTGGTGGCTGACTATCAATTGCCGCCGACGCGCGGCACGGCGATTGGCAGTTACGGCCAGCAGCCTTACGTCACTTACCTGCACCGGGAGTTGCCCGCTGAACTGCAAGGGGTGCCGTTGGCGCGGTGGGATGCAGCGGCCCAATGCTGGCAGACGGAGCGCGCGCGGTTGGATGATCCGGACCTGTTACGCGCTTCGGCCGAAGGCGTTTTCCCGGTCGTGTGGTGGGGCGATGTCAATCTCGCCCCGGACGGATCGCTGATCGGTGTGGTCTATCCCGCTCGACTCGAGGGCACGGAATTCGCCCACTGGCACTGCGGCTGTTATCGGTCGGTCGATGGCGGCCGTTCATGGCAGCTGGCAGGCCGGATCCTTTACCGGCCCGATTCCACGATTGATTGTCACGCGGCGCAACGGGACGGGTTTTCCGAACCGGCGAGTGTTATCCTACCGGATGGCGAATTGGTGGCCGTGCTCCGCACGACCGATGGCAATGGCGACGGCCCGCTTTACCTCTGTCGCTCTGTGGATCTCGGCGTGACCTGGACGCCGCCGAAGATTTTGCGGCGAAATGGCGTGTTGCCGCGGTTGCTGCGCTTGGCCAACGGAATCTTGGTGATGAGCACGGGTCGCCCGGGCGCGGATCTCAGTTTTTCCTCGGACGGTCGCGGCGAAACCTGGTCCGAGCCGCATCTGCTCGTGCCGATCACGAGCGACTATAATCAGCACGACTCCTGCGGCTACACCTCCCTGCTGGCTTTGGATGACAATGCGTTTCTCGTGGCCTATTCGTGGTTTCAGAAGCCCGCCGGCCACGGTGGGACGCGCAAGGCGATTTATGTTCGGCGCGTGCGGGTGCAGCCGTGATTGACGGCTCATAATTTCCTTGGGAGAGAGCAGGTGTATGCCTAGCCCTTCCGCGCCCCAGCCTCTCAGCGAGCAGCAAATCGCTTTCTTTCAAACCTTCGGATTCCTCGCGTTCCCCGGTCTGCTCAAGGACCGTATCGATGAGATTATCCGAGAGTTCACCACCATATTCCAAAAGCGCGGCGGGGGCCACGACGGCCGGCCCCACGATGGACGCAAGCGCTCCTGCATCGTGCCTTTTCTCGACCAAAGTGCCGTGCTGTGCACCTTGCTCGACGATCCGCGCATCAGCGGCATCGCGTCGTCGCTGCTGGGTGATGATTTCAACTACATGCCGAGCGACGGAAACTATTATTCCGGCGACACTGGCTGGCATTCGGATGGCTGGCATCGCGAGACGATGCATATCAAAATCGCGTTCTATCTCGATCCGCTCACGCGCGACACGGGGTGTTTGCGTGTGATTCCCGGGAGTCATCGCATCGGTGACAAGTTTGCTGACGATCTGCATGAGCAGCTCAACAAATCCGCCAAGTTCTGGGGCATGGAAGGCAAGGACGTGCCGGCGATCGCGCTCGAAACCCAGCCGGGCGACATTTTGGTGTTCAATCATAACACCAAACACGCGGCGTTTGGTGGCAATGGCTGGCGGCGCATGTTTACCATGAACCTGTGTCAACGCTATCCCGAGGCCCGCGTGCAAGAACTGCGCGATTACCTCAATGGGGTTTCCCGTTTCTGGGTCGAGCGCGCCTATGGTGAAATCATGATGAATACCGCCGGTCCGGACCGTTTGCGTCACTTGGAACAAGTGATGGCCAATGACGGGCATATCGCCGAACTCTCGCGGCAAGCTCGCGAATCGATGGCCGAACCGTCGCGTGGCTGAATTTACTCGGTCGCAGCAAAGCGATAGGCGTAGAGATCGGCGTCGCGCAGCACGAAGCGCACCTTGATCGGCTGGCCGGCGATTTCGCTTAAGCGGCCTTTGCCAGTCCAGGTTACCAGACGGTCAATCGCATCGCCAAAGATCGGCTCGCAGTCCTCGAGTGCGAAGCCCGGAAGGGCATTGCCGTTGGAATCCTGCAATTCGACGCGGATATCACCCGCGACGGAGGTCGCGAAGTTGAGTCGCAGTTCCTCACCGGAAAAGACCACGGGTTTGGTGACGCATTCGCCGCCGCTCAGGGGGGCGTTGAGGGAAACAAAGCCGTCGAGGCGCAGCGTGTAGCGGCGCAGCGAGCTGCCGCCGGCGTGACCAGTCCAGTAATTCTCGATCGCGTAAAACGAAAGTTCGTTGGGCGCGTCGGGTGCGAGCGTCGAAGGCGTTTCGACCAATTGCCAGGCGACATATTGGTGCCCGTAATTCCACGTGCCGGTGCGCTCCGGACCGGGGCGGAGAAAAGCCTCGGGCCAGCGCTCAAAGGTTACGCCATCGCGACTGGCCATGAGCAGGGTGTTGCTGATTGCGGTGCCGTAGCGCATTTGTGCACTGGAACGCAGCTCGCGATGTTCGCGGTCCGGCAGCGCGCGCATTGAGTCGCCCCATGACCGTTCAAGATAGTGGGCGGGGAATCCGAGAAAGATATGCGGGGCGCGCGCATAAGGCGTCACGGTGTTGGTGTAGAGTTCGATCTCGCGCGGATCGTTCGGATAAACCAACGGCTCTGGTTCCGACCAATGCACCAAATCAGTCGAGGTCGCGGTGCTGATTGAGCGCGGGCCTTCGGGATGCCAGTCGCCCTTTTGACTGCTGCCGCGGGGAAACGTGCGCCAATAGGCGCGATATTCACCGCGTGGTGCGTCCCAAAAGACCAGGTTTTGCGAATCGAACGCACCGGCGGTGATGACGGGGTGATCCACCAGTGGCGTCCAACGCACCCCGTCAGCCGACTTCATGAGCACCAAGCCGTGTTCTCCGTCCGAACGGAAGGCGCCCTTGTAAAGCGCGTCGGGAGTGGCCGCGGGATTCTCGTCGCGAAAAATGGCCGGGTGCGCGGCGTCGACGTTGAGGGCACCGATTTCGCCGGTGGTGAGGACGATGTTGTTCGCAGTGGAGCCCTTGGCCATGTGCAACCCGAGGTTGGGTTTGGTCCAATGCACGCCATCCTTGCTTTCGGCGAGACAGGTGTAGCGGTGATCGTGGGATTCGCTGACTATCTTGCCCGGCTCCACTTTGATCGCGAAGCCTTTGTAATACATCCGATAGGTGTCGCCGTCTAGGAACACGCTGACATAGCCGCAGCCGGTGCCTTCCCAAGGCTCGTCGAAGTGCATGACAACTTCGCGCGGCTGCGGATGCTGCAACTGTTGACGGGCGCCGCCGGTGAGCGAATCGATCAGCGCGGCATCGACGAACAATTCCCGCCGTGTGCCGATATCAGTGGGTGCGGACATGAGGGCAGAGCAGGCGAGTAGAGGAACGATTAACGAGCACAGTCGGGGTGAACGAAAGCGCGCCGCCGCGCTCATCGCACGACCCGAGCGCCGCCGCCGGCGATCTGTTTTTCGACCTCCTTGCGCGTGGCCATCGAGGTGTCGCCGGGCGTGGTCGAAGCGAGCGCGCCGTGAGCCGCACCGTATTCGACGGCCTTTTGCGCATCGTTGAATTGTAAGAATCCGAATTGCAGACCCGAGGCGAACGAATCGCCGCCGCCGACGCGGTCGAGGATCTCGAGTTCCGGATACTGGCGGCTTTCATGGAATTTGCCGTCGTGCCAGAGGATCGCGGACCAGTCGTTCTTCGTCGCGGTGATAACCCGGCGGAGCGTGGTGGCGGCGACTTTGAAGTTGGGAAATTCCTCCACCGCAGTTTCGATCATATCCTTGAAGGCATCGATCTCGATCTTGGAGATGTTGTGGTCGGCGCCCTTGACCTCGAAACCGAGCGAGGCGGTGAAGTCCTCCTCGTTGCCGATCATGACGTCGACGTATTTGGCGATCTCGCGATTGACCTCCTGGGCTTTTTTCAAACCGCCGATGGTCTTCCAGAGCGACGGACGGTAATTGAGGTCGTAGGAAACGATGGTGCCGTGCTTCTTCGCTGCCTTGACCGCTTCGATCGTCAGTTCCGCGGTCGTGGCGGAAAGAGCGGCGAAAATCCCGCCGGTGTGAAACCAGCGTGCGCCTACTTTGCCGAAAATGTAGTCCCAATCGAAGTCACCGGGCTTGAGCTGGGAGGCTGCGGTGTTGCCACGATCCGGAGTGCCGACGGCACCGCGAATGCCGAAGCCGCGCTCGGTGAAATTCAATCCGTTGCGGACGGTGCGGCCGATGCCGTCGTCCTCGCGCCACTTGATGAAGTCGGTGGCGACGCCGCCTTGCATGACGAAATCCTCGATCAGGTGACCGACTTCGTTGTCGACGAAAGCGGTGCACACGCCGGTCTTCAGGCCGAAGCATTTGCGCAAGCCGCGCGAGGTGTTGTATTCGCCGCCGCCTTCCCATGCGGTGAAGGAGCGGGCGGTGCGCACGCGGCCCTCGCCGGGATCGAGGCGGAGCATGATCTCGCCGAGCGAGAGTTGGTCAAATTGGCATTCCGAGGCGGACTTGATCTGGAGGCTCATGAAATCGGGAGGGTTTGCGGAAAGGAGGCTCAGACAAACCGCTGCGTTTGCCGCGGTCAATCATCGTCCTGCCTATGCCGCGATTCGGGATTGGCGAAAAGCCCCGGATGATGCGAACTGTCCGTTATGCCATCCTTTGTCTCAGCCACCCGCGCTCTCAAACGCCGTCTCGGGACGGTGGTCGATACGTCCGAGTCGGGCTGTTGGGCGGCTTCGTTCGACAGCAGCAAGATTTCGTTTTTGCCCGAGGCGGTCATCACGCCGCGCAAGGAAGCGGACGTGGGCGTGGTGCTGGAATTGGCCAACAAGCACCGCGTGCCCGTGACGGTGCGCGGACGCGGCACGACGCTCATGGGCTCGGCGGCACCGATCGCAGGCGGCTGGGTTATCGACATGCTCCGGCTCAATAGAATCAAAATCGACACCGAGGCCGGCATGGCGCACGTGCAGGCCGGCGCGAAGAACGGCGATGTGCAACGCGCGGCGGAAAAGGCGGGCTGGTTTTATCCGCCCGATCCGTCGTCGAAGGAATATTGCACGATCGGCGGCAACATCGCCTGCAATGCCGGCGGCATGCACGGCGGCAAATACGGGGTCACGCGCGACTTTGTGATCGCGGTGCGCGGATTCCTGCCGACGGGTGAATTTGTGGAGTGGGGCACGGCCACCAAGAAATTCGCCGCGGGATTCAATCTGCGTGATTTGTGGATCGGCAGTGAGGGCATGCTCGGCGTCGTGACCGGCGCGGTGCTCAAGCTCTTGCCGGCGCCCGCTGCGCGCTGGACCTTGCTCACCGCGTTTGCCGACGAAGCAAAGGCGATTGCCGCGGCGCGGGCGCTGTTTCGGCTGCGCGTGCAACCGGCGATTTGCGAGTTTCTCGATCGCGAAAGCGTGATCTGCGCCGAGCGTGCCACCGGGCGGGCCGTGTTTGCCGGACAGCCGAATCGCGCAGTGATCCTGCTGGAGCTGACCGGGGCGATCAGCGAGGTGAAGGAAGTGTCGAAAGTCGTGTTGGGCTGGGCGAAGGAACATGCCTTGGCGCATCGTGCGGCGCGCACCCGTGACGAGGCCGAACAGCTCTGGCAGGTGCGGCGCAAGTGCTCGGGCGCGATGTTCGAGCTCGGTGACACCAAGCTCAACGAGGACATCGTGATTCCAATGCGCGCCTACGGAAAGTTCATGCGCTTTCTCGCAGGACTGAAAAAATCATCGCGGCTGGCGATTCCCACCTTCGGGCATCTGGCCGACGGCAATCTGCATGTGAACATCATGTTTCACCGCGGCGACGCGGATGAATCGCGTCGCGCGGAGGCCGCGGTGGCGAAGTTGATGCAAACCGTCGTTTCACTTGGTGGCGCAATTTCCGGCGAACACGGCATCGGACTGGCGAAGACCCCGTTTTTGCGGATTCAACATCCGCCCGCTCAGGTAGGCGCGATGCAGGCGATTAAGCAGGCGCTCGATCCCAATGGTATTCTCAACCCCGGCAAGATGTTCGAAGTCTACGAGGTATGGAAACAGCCCAAACTGGCGATCCACCTGCCGTGGGACCACAAGTGAAGCGCTCCTGCGCGGTGATGGTTTTCGAGAGGTAGGGGCCGATCTCCGAGCGGCCCGGTTATGAGAGACCGCCCCGACCGTAGGTCGGGCCCTCCGGCACTGCCGCGCCAAAGATACGTCTATATTTGCAGGCGATTAAAGGAACTCACTATCGCCTGCAATCAGGCTCCTTTAGGGCGGTGAGGTCAGGTCCCTTCACAGGTGCTCTTCGTAAGTAATGTCGATCTTGGCGGTGAAGGCCTGTTTCTTCGACTCGCCGTTGAATCGAATGCTGTGCGTTCGTTCGTCGTAAACGAAGCCATTGTCTGGATCTGCCGGCACGGGTTCACCGTCGACCAGCACGCGAATGCTTTTCTCGTAAAGCGTGGCTCCGATTGAAACGGGCTCCAGGGCGACGGCGACGGTTTCGGCGATGCGGTCGCCGAGCGCCGCAAGCGGCTCTGAAAAGTCGCTGTCGATGTTCAGCACGGTGCCACCGGTCAGCTCAGCCGCGCGTCGATGAGAGATGTTGTCGGAAGCAACCACGGCGTTGATCTCGAGTTTGCCGCGCTTGTTGCCTTTCGCGATGATGAAGGGGCGGATGACCCAGTAGTTGATGTAGCCGTCGAGGGTCTGACGCGCTTTCGGGTGATCGGCGTTGTAGTCCTTGATCAGATTGGGGAGGGTGCCGCTTTCAATCCATTGGGCCTTGCGCGAGCCATCGCGTTCATTGGTCCACACCGCCATGCGAGTTTCCTCTTCGTCCATGAAGAACACCACAATGGTCGTGGCCTCGGGACGCAGGAACGAGTGCTCCTTATTGTAGTAGTTCGCGACGAAGTTGTAGACGGCGGTGAAAGCCGTGCGATTGCTGTCGCCGTTGGTGCCGACTTTCACGAGTTCGGAGAAAATGCCGTCGGGCGTGGTCGGGGTGACCCACGGGTGCGGCATGACCGGGAGCGTGACCAGTGCGCCGTTGCTCGCGACCTGTTTGGTGACTTTCACGGGCTCGCCGCGCCGGTTGAGCACAGGCTGCCCTGCGGCATCGATTTCGACGGACCGCACCTTCTTGTAGTGGTTGCGTGCACCGTCAACGAAGTCGGTGGTCAACACGCCGATGCGGTAGTCGAGATCGCGGGTGTGAAAGAGCCGGCGGAACCGGTTCAAGCTGGCGGCAATGCGCGCCTGATGGGCCTCCATCGAGGGTGAGTTGTTGATCACGAAAACGAGGTCGACTTCGCGACTGCGGGAACGGTCCGCCGTGATGTGTTTGAGTTTGCGAATGGGTTCGACGTTGACGGCGATGACGTTCTCCACGCCGAGCTGCGGATTGTTTTCGTCGACCGTGTAATATTTGAAGCGATCCTCGCCGATGAAACCGGGGTTCGGGGCGTAGGTGAGCTGGCCGGTCGCACGATCGAGCTTGGCGGTGCCGTGTTGCGGTCTGGCCTGATCGTCGAGCACGTAGGCGACCTTGGACTTTTCGAGGCCGATGCGATAACCGGGCGCCATGAAGTCCTCGTGGCTGGGGACGGTTTGTGTGACCGGCGTGTTCGGGCGGGTGGTCAGCTCGACGCTGCGGACGTTAGTGAGGTTGAGATGACTGGCCTCGACCTCCATCTCGTCGAGCACGATGGGCGGCGGCGGCTTCACCGTGATGGCAACGGTGTTTTTGAACACCAGGCCGTTGGTCTTGTTCAAGACCCGGTAGGCGAACGAGTCTGCGCCTGAAAAGTCCTCTTCGGGCCGATACGCGTAATAGCCGAATCGCGAGCTCTTGGTTTGAAAGAGATCGGCGCCGTTGTCGTCACCGGAAAGGCCCACGCGACCGTGGAGCGGCTCCGACGTGATGGTGTATACCAGGTCGTTGCCGTTGATCTCATCGAGAATCGCCGGATCAACTTCCAGCTGGCCGAAGGCACCGGATTCGCCGTCGGCTTCGGTTTCCATGGGAGTGGTTGAAACGATGGCATCCTCGTCCTCGGGGACGGACCCCGGTTCGGCCCAGGCGGTGGCGCCGGCGAGGAGCAAGCAGGAAAACAGGACGCGCGGCCACGGCAGGATGGGAAATTGGGATTTCATGATTTTGTGGATGAGGCGGACGATATGCCCTTTGTGTCAGGCAGTCGATGACTAGGTTCCCGCATGCCAATCATACCGGCGTGGCTGGCGCGGGCGGTTTGGCTCAGTCGGCGGCCGGGCGCGGGGTGCGATTGCTGACATTGTTGCCATCGTCACGATGGAGGCCCCAAAACGAAATCGAAGAAACCGCCACGAGCAGCCCCATGGTGATAAACGCGTGATGGAGGGCGGGAATGACTTCCGCGGGATTGGTCTGATCGAGGCCGCGCAGGAACCAACCCGCGACGAGCGAGGCGAATGCCACGCCGAAACTGAACGACAGTTGCTGGCTCGTGCTGGCGACGCTGCTGGCCTTGCTGGCGTCGCGATCAGATACGTCGGCGTAAATCAACGAGTTCATGCTGGTGAATTGCAGCGACATGAAGAAACCCTGCGCGAGACTCAGGCACAGAATCAGCCAGATGGGCGAACCGGGGCCGATCAGCGTGAAAAGGCAGATGATCACGCCGATCATCAACGTGTTGCTGATGAGAATCGTGCGATGACCGAACCAGGCGAGCAGTCGCCGGCTGGAGATTTTCATGATGATCGCCGCCGCGGCGGTCGGCATGGTCAGCAAACCGGCCTGCCATGGCGCATAGCCGAGACCGATTTGATAAAGCAGCGGCAGGAGGAACGGCATGCCGCCGATCCCGAGGCGTGTGACAAAACCGCCGATGACGGAGAGCCGGAACGTGCGGATGCGGAACAACCAGAGCGAGAGCACCGGTTTGTCGGTGCGTTTGGCATGCCACCCGTAGCCGGCGAGCAATGCAAGAGCGGCGACGGTCAGCAGCGTGAGTTTGCCGACGGCCATGGTGTGTTCGCCAAACACTTCCAATACGTAGGAGAGCAGGGCGATACCGGCGCCGAAAAGCAGGAAACCGCGGCGGTCGAACGGCGGCACGTCCTTGTCGACGTAGTTGGGCATGTAGCGTCGCACCAGCCAGAGCCCGGCGAGCGCAAAGGGCAGATTGATGAAGAAGATCACGCGCCAATGCAGCCAGTGCACGATCAAGCCGCCGGCAAACGGACCGATCATCGGGCCGATCAGCGCGGGGATGATCACATAGTTCATCGTCCGCAACAGGTCGGAGCGGGGAAAAGTCCGCACCAAGGCGATGCGTCCGACTGGCGTCATCATCGCGCCCCCCATGCCTTGGAGCACGCGCGAGGCGACCAGCATCGGCACATTGACGGCCAGGCCGCAGAGCAACGATCCGAGCGCAAACACCGCCACGGCCCACATGAACACGCGCCGGGTCCCGAAGCGGTCGGCCATCCAGCCACTGACCGGGATGAACACCGCCAGACTGAGCGTGTAACTGGTCAGAACCGCCTTCAGGGCCAGCGGCTCCACCCCAAGGCCTGTCGCCATGACCGGGACGGCCGTATTCAGAATGGTGGCGTCGAGTTGTTCCATGAACAGCGCCACGGCCACCAGCCAGGGGAGGTAGCGTTTTACGGAATCGGACGACGTCATGGGCAGGACACAGGCCTAACCGCTAGCCCGGCGGAATCAAACAGCACGTGAATTTTGCGGCAAAGCCCTCCGGCGGGCGGCAAGCCTTAAATTGGGCCTTTACGAGTTAAAATCAGCTGTCGAGGGTTTGGGTTTGCCCGCGGCTTGCGGGTTCTCCCACACTCATCCCTTTCATGTATCTCAAGGCGCTCAAGCTTCACGGTTTCAAGTCCTTTGCCGACCCCACGACTCTCAAATTCGAACCCGGCGTCACGGCCGTTGTCGGCCCGAACGGTTGCGGCAAGTCCAACATCGCCGATGGCATCCGCTGGGTGCTTGGTGAACAAAGCGCCAAGGCCCTCCGCGGCGGCAAGATGCAGGATGTCATCTTCGAGGGCGCCGATACGCGCAAACCGGCGCAACTTTGCGAAGTCTCGCTGCTGCTCACCGATTGTGAAAAGCAGCTCGGCAGTGAGTTTCACGAGATCGAGATCATGCGCCGCGTGCATCGCGACGGGCAGAGCGAATATTTCTTCAACGGCCAGGCCTGCCGGTTGAAGGACATTCACAAGCTGTTCATGGACACCGGCGTCGGTCGGACCAGCTATTCGATCATGGCGCAGGGCCAGATCGATCAGATCCTGTCATCCAAGCCCGAGGAACGCCGCGCGGTGTTTGAAGAGGCTGCCGGCATCACCAAATACAAGAGCCAGCGCCGCGAGGCGATGAACAAGCTCGCGCTCACTGAGCAAAATCTCGCGCGGGTCGCCGATGTGGTCGCCGAGGTCAGTCGCCAGATCGGCAGCCTGCGCCGTCAGGCTTCGAAGGCGCTGCGTTACAAGCGCCTCAATCACCGCCTGCGTCACCTCGCGCTCGCGTGGAGCGGCCATCAGCATGCCCAAATTTCCGCTACGCTCGGCGAACTCGACGCCAAGGTGCAATCACTCCGCACCGAAGCCGACACGCGCCGGCATGATCTTGAAACCCAGCAATCCGCGCTGGAGGAAAAGAAGGCGCAGCGCGGACGTTTGAACCAGCGCGTGCAGGACGCGCAGCAGGCCGTTTACGACCTGCGTTCGCAAAAGGAAGCCGCGGAAAACCAAGCCAATCTCGCGCAGATCAAGCGCAACGGCTTGGAGGACCGCCTCGAATCCTCGCGCAACAATCTCGGCGAGCTCGAAATGCAGCTGCGCGAGGTTTCCGAAAAGGCGGATTCCGGCGCGCAGGACAAGGAGGAGCAGCTCACGCTGCTCGGCACTTCCGACGACGTCTATCAGCAGCGCAACCGCGAGCTCGCGATTGCCGAGGGCGAGCTGAGCAAGCTTGAGCAGGAGCTGCAGCAGGCGAAGTTTCAACTGCTCCAACTAGACAGCACCGTCGCGCGTTTGCGCACCGATTGCTCGGGTTACGAGGTCGATCAAAAGACCAGCGTGCACAAACACGACGCACTCGCGCAGGAATTGGAGCAAGTGCGCCAGCAATCCACCTCGGCGGCCCAGCTGGCGAGCGAATTGGAGGTGCGCGTGGAAGAGGCGCTGGCCGAAAAATCACGCGCGCACAACGAGGTTGTTTCCGCGCAGCAGACCATTGCCACGCTGACCGGCGAATTCCGCGAAGCGCAGCGCAAACAGCAGGAGATCGACCGTGCGCTCGCGCAGCGCACCGCCCGTCTGCGTTTGCTGCAACAATTGCAGGAAAAGTGGGAGGGCTTCGGCGAAGGCGCGAAGGCGATTCTGCAAGGCCGGTTGGACAATGCCCTGGCCGGGGCGAAGGCGTTGCCGATCACGCAGGGACTTGAGATCAAGCCGGACTGTGCCCGCGCGGTGGAAGCGATTCTCGGCGCCGCGGCGGAAGCCATCAGCGTGAGCGACATGGCGACGGCCCAGCGAATCCTTACCCAACTCGAAGCCGAGGAAATCGGCTCGGTGGTGCTGCATGTGGGCGATGCGATTTCCGGCAACGCGCAAAACGCGGAACTCCCGGCGTTTTTGCAGCCGGCCACGACCGCGTTGGTGAATGCCGATCCGACACATCCGGCCGTGAGTGTTCTGGGGTCTTGTTATTTGACCGACGACCTGCCGGCGTTCCTGGAATATTGGAAGGCGAATCCGCATTTCAGCTTCCTCGCCGTGGCTGCCCGGAAAGGCGATTTAGTGGACCGGCGCGGTTTGGTCTACGGTGGTTATCGCAACAGCAAGAAAGCCGCGAACAGCATCGTGCAGCGCGAAATCGACCTGCGCGAAACCGCCCGCGCCCTGGCCGAGGAACAGAAGGCTCACGACGAGCAACGGCTCGTCATCGACGGCATCAACGGGCGTCTCACCGAGGCCGAACAATCGCTTGAAGCCAAGCGCGCTGAAGTGCTCACGGTCACGCAAAACGTCGCCGCCGTTCAGGCCGAACAACGCAACGCCCAGCGGACGCTGGACGAAATCACCCAGCGCATCGAACGGATGGAGCGCGAAGTGGCTTCGCTGGAAGTCGCGCGCAACGAGGCGCATGAGCGCTGGGAAAAGGCGCAGACTGGCTTGCGGGAGGCCGAGACGTCCACGGCCGCGCAGCGCGAAAAGATTCAACAATTGGAAACCCGCCTGGGGGAGATTCGCACCGATCGCGATGTGAAGCGCGAATCGCTGGCCCAGGCCCGTCTCGAACTCGCCGAGCACCGCCAAAAGGTCGAGGTGCTCGATCGAGGTCTCGACGAAATGCAACGCCGGCGTCAGCAACTCAGCGAGTTGCTGGTGCAGCGTCAGCAGGAAATCGAAGTTTGGAGCGAGCAAATCGCCGAACTCGAGAACGAGTCCGCCGCCCAGCGCAGCCGCGCGGCTGAGATGGTCGAATCCCTGACCGTGGCCCAACAGCAGGTTGAGGCCGTGCGGGTGGAGTTGGTGGAGTTGGAGCGTGGAATTTCCGCGGTCGAGGGCACCCAACACAGCCTCCGGCAGCAAACCGAGTCCGCGCATAACGAACTCAGTCGCCATGAAGTGAAACTCGCAGAGAACCGCCAGCGCGTGGAATTTCTGATCGAGGAGGTGCGCCGCGAGTTCTCCACGGAGATTTCCACGATCGATTGGAAGATGCAGCTTTGGCGTTCGGAGGATGAACCCGAGGGTTTGCAACCACTCGACCTCGACGAAGACGAAGACGGCACTGCCGCTTCGGAACCCGTTGCCGAGACCCCGGCCGCTTCAGGTGAAGCGTCCGAAGGGCAGTCCGCCGACTCTGCCGCTGCGGCCGCCGAACCCGCGCCGACCAAACGTCGCCGCAAGAAGAAGGAGCCCCGCGGCGAGCCGACCGAACAGGATCTCGCGGCCTTGGAGCAGACGGATTGGACGGCGATCAAATCCGAAGTCGATGCCCTGCGCCAGCGCCTGAATGGCATGGGCGCGGTCAACCTGGTGGCCATCGAGGAATACGCGGAGCTCAAACAGCGTCACGACTTCCTCAAGGCGCAGATCGACGATCTGACCAACGCGAAAACCGATTTGCTCAAGGCGATCGACGAGATCAACCAGACCTCGCAGCAGCAGTTTGAAGTCACCTTCGAGCAAATCAAAAAGAACTTCGAATACACCTTCCAGACCCTGTTTGGCGGTGGGCGCGCCGCGCTCGAACTGATTGCCGCCGAGGACATCCTCGAAAGTGGTATCGAAATCGTTGCGCAACCGCCGGGCACGAAGCTGAAGAGCATCACCCTGCTTTCCGGCGGCCAGAAAACGCTGACGGCCGTGGCGCTGCTCTTCGCGCTCTACATGGTGAAGCCGTCGCCGTTCTGTTTGCTCGATGAATTGGACGCACCGCTCGATGAGTCGAACATCGGCCGTTTCACCAATCTGCTCGGCAAGTTCGTGGACAACTCGCAGTTCATCATCATCACGCACAACAAGCGCACGGTTTCCGCCGCGCAGGCGATTTACGGCGTGACAATGGAGGAACGCGGCGTCTCAAAGACGGTTTCCATGCGCTTCAATCACGAACACGGTGAAGCCGAGGCGCATCCCCAAAACATCGCCGAGGCAGTAGCCGGCGCCAAAGCCTAATCTCATGAGCCTGCGCGCGACTCGTATCAAATTCATCTGGGGAGCGTCGAAAGTCATCACGGCCCGCTGGCGCTTCGGCTTGTGGGGATTTTACGAGCGCAAGGAAGGCCACGTCGATTCCGGCCTCGCGATCAGTGTGCGCGGTATCCTTGTGCTGTGCCTGTTATTGACCGTGACGGCCTATGTGGGTGGAGCGACGGCGATCTATCTGTGGCTGGACCGCCGCGAGCATAACTACGTGACCTATACGGACGTGTTGTTGCTGCCGTTGCGGACAGAGGAAGTGCGGGAAAAGCGCGGCCAAGCCTATCTCGACGCCGGCATTGAGGCGATGAAGCAGCAGCGCTGGTCGGAGGGTGAGATGAAGCTTCGCCTCGGCTTGGCGCGCTATCCGCAGGCGCTCAAGGCCCGGCTCGCGCTGGCCGAATTCTATTTCTACATCCAGCAGAACGAGCGCGCGCTCAAGGTGCTCGCGGAGGGCATGGAGGCGACGACGAGCTATCCCGGCCGCCGTTACCTGACGAACTACCTCACCATTGCCGGACAAGGGCAGGATCACGGCGCGATCCTGGATGCGTGCGCGCGTTACCTTGATGATCCGGCGATCGAGTTGTCCGACAAGGAACGCGAGTGGTTGCTGCAACAGAAGCTCTCGGCGTTCATCGCGGACGGGCAGGCGACGGAGGCGCTCACCATTCTCGATACCAGTCCGGACAGCGTCGTGTTCAACGAACAGCGCGTGCTCGTGTTGATCGAATTGGGGCGAATCAAGGAAGCCGCGGACTATCTGACGCAATGGCGTCAGGAAGCCGGCGGCACGGCGCAGATCATCCGTTTGCAAGTGCGGGTGGAACGCGAACTGGGTCACGTCGCGCCGATGAACGAATACCTTGCGGAATTGCGCCGGCTCAATCCGACGGATCCGCGCAACCAGGCCTACGCGGTGGTGCAGCAAAAACTGGCGGGGGCGGATGCGCAGGCCAAGGCCTCGCTGGAGGATTATTTTTTCCGTTTCGGCGGATTTGCGACCAACACGCTTTTGATTGCGCAGCCGCTGGCGGAAATCGGCGCGGTGGACATGGTGCAAGTGTGCGTCGATCGCGCGACCGAACAGGGTTACGATTTGCGGCCTTATTTGCTGTTGCTGGCGCAGGCCCAACTCAAGAACGGCGAGTGGAAGGATGCGCGGGCGACCAGCCAGCGACTGTCCGCGATGAGCACGAAAGGTCGTTCCGCGCGTGAACTCGACGCGGCGGAGCTGACCGGTATCCTCGCCGACATCGCGGCCGAGCCGATCGAGGCCCCGCAGGTCGCACTGCTGAAGTATATCGAAAGCCGGCGCCTCGTGTTTCAGACCTACCGGCTGATCACGGACACACTGGTGCGGGCGCAGCGGTATGAGGCGGCGCTGGAGGTGATCGCGCGAGCCGAGCGACTTTACCCGAAGAACCGCGCGTTGGACGATTTCAAGGCCAAGGCGTCGGCTGTGCTCGCCGAGCGCCAGGCGCAGCAGGTCAAACCCGAGGTCAACCTCGCGGTGCCCGTGTTCGTCGAGGAGACGTTCTTCAACCGCGTGGACGAGGCGATTGCGGCGAAGCAGTGGACGGAGGCGGCCACGATGATTCGCGACGTGCAGCAAGCGCGACCCACCTGGCTCAAGTCACGCGAAGCCGATGTGCTGGGCCGGCAGATGCGCGTCGCGCGCGGCTCCCAATCGTTGCTCGAGATGTCCCTGGCCGCCCGCATGATGCTGGATGGCACGCTGGCCCGTTCCCAACTGGTGGTGGATTACGCGTCCGAACTCCGCAATCAGGGCGACACCGAGCCCGCGGTTTTGCTGCTGCGTGAAGTGCTGCGCAAGATGCCGACGCATGCGCTGGCGCGACGTTTGCTCGACGAATGGACCGCCCCGCCGGTGAAGGCGGACGACGGGGAATCGACGGAGTGATGACTCAAATGTCGGCGTTTTCGCGCCAACACCGGAATCGTTTGACGTAGGCCCACTTGAAGTCGGGCACATCCTGATAGCGGCCGTCGCGATAGTCCTGCTGCTCGGCGATGAAAGCCTCACGATTGGCGGCATCGGCGAAGGGATCACGAGTGGCGCGTTGAAAGTTCTGCAACCGCGCGACGAGCTGGTCGCGGATGGCGGCGTGCCGGGGGTCACCGGCAAGATCGTGCCATTCGTCGGGATCGTTCTCGAGGTCGTAGAGTTCGTATACGGGCGGATTTTCCCACCGGGCATACGCGGCGGCGACGGCCGGAGGCAGCGCGGCGTATTCATCGGTCTGCAACGCCGTGATAACGCGAAAGGGCCGCTCCGTGCCGTTGTGCAGATAGCTGCCGGCAATGGGATTTGGTCCGGTTTGCGGCGGTGTCCAGATGAGTTTCCACCGACCGCATCGGACTGATTCGCTGATGAAGCAGTTGTAAGGAAACGAGCCGGTGGTGACGGCAAACTGTTCCTGCGGCCAATCCGGCGCAGGCGCCGCGGCCAGCAGTGGCTGCAAAGACCGGCCGAGGAATTCGTCGTCCAGCGGCAGGCCGGCGGCGGTCAACACGGTTGGCGCGAGATCAACGTTCGCCACGAGCTCATCACGGACGGTGCCGACGGTGACGCCGGGGCCGCGCATGATGAAGGGAACGTGCAGAGCAGCTTGATACACCGTGCCCTTGCCGCGGGCAAACTGCGGACCATGATCGCAGATGAAGCAAACCAACGTGTTGTCCGCGAGGCCGGCGGCATCAAGTGCGTCCAGCAATGCGCCGGTCCATTCGTCCACGCGCGCGATGCAATTGTAGTAGTCGGCGGTGATTTCGCGCAGCCGCGGTGAATCCACTCCCACCCATGAGGGCAGACGCACGTCATCCGGATTGTGCAAACGAGCCGGACGGCCGTCGGCCTGTCGCACAAACGGCAGATGCGCATCGGGGAAATTGACGGTGAGGAACCACGGCTGCCCGTCACTCTCGCGCCAGAATTGCCGGGCGGAGTTGACGTAAGTTTCCATCGGCACCTCGCGCTTGAAATTCGCCTCATGCATGAGACTGGTGAAGTCGAAGGGGAACGCGGACTCGGGATTGACGTGAAGTTTGCCGATGATGCCGGTGCGATAGCCGGCGGTTTGGAGGCGGGTGACCAGATTGGGCGTGTCGGGGCGGTAGTATTCGAAGTTGTGCGTGGCGAGGCCGAGGTGGCCGTTTTGCTGCGGGTAAAGCCCGGTCAGGCAGCACGCGCGCGAAGGCGAGCAAATGGAGTAGGGCACGCTGGCGTTGGTGAAGCACACGCCGGCGCGGGCCAAGGCATCGATCCGCGGGGTGCGGGCAACCGGGTCGCCGTAACAGCCGAGCTGCGGCCCGAGATCCTCAGGCACGATGAACAGGATGTTGGGCCGCGGGGTGGTTGAATCCGTCATCACGGGTTTACCATGCGGTTCGGTGGGGAATTGATTCGAGTAAAAAATCCACCACCGGTGCCCGCGATTGACGAAGCCGCGCGGGCCCGGCATCAAGACTGCCCATGTCCGCTTCCTCTGTTCCGACCGCGTCCAAACGCGGGGTGTTTCAGCGTTTCCTCGACAGTATTGAATGGGTAGGAAATGCGCTGCCCAATCCCGCCACCCTCTTCGCGGCGCTGGCCGGCCTGGTGGTGCTGTTGTCGGGCTTGTTCCACGCCATGGGTGTGTCGGTGATTAATCCGGCTACGAAGGAGACGGTTGATGTCGTCAGTTTGATGACCGTCGAGGGGCTGCATCGCATGCTGATGAATGCGGTGACGAACTTTTCCGGGTTTGCGCCGATTGGCACCGTGTTGGTCGCGATCCTTGGCATCGCGGTGGCGGAATCGTCCGGTCTGATCGGCGCCGTGCTGCGGGTGACGGTGAGCAAGGCGCCGCCGGCGGCGCTGACGGCGGTCATCGTTTTTGCCGGGATCATGACCAATGTCGGCAGCGACGTGGGCTACGTGCTGTTGATTCCGCTCGCGGGGGCGATTTTCGCAGCGGTTGGGCGGCATCCGCTCGCGGGTATTGCCGCAGCGTTTGCGGGCGTCTCCGGCGGCTTCAGCGCCAATCTGCTGCCCGGCACTGTGGACGTGCTGCTCGCGGGGATCACGCAGGAGTCGGCGCGCCTGCTGATGGCCGACTATGTCATCCTGCCCACGGCGAATTACTATTTCATGGTCGCGGCGACCTTTGTGGTCACGGCCGTCGGCACGTGGGTGACGGATCGCTTGGTTGAGCCCCGCTTGGCTGGATCCGAGGGTAGCGAAACCCCGGCCACGGAAGTATCCCTTTTGACCGCGGCGGAAAAGCGCGGCCTGCGATTTGCCGGCGTGGCCGCGGCAATCGTGACGCTGATCGTGGTGTGGGGCGTGCTTCCGTTGGGCTCGGTGCCCGGCGCGGGTTTCTTGCTCGATCCGGCCAATCCCGCATTCACGCGTTCGGTGTTTATGCGCGGCATTGTGGTCTTTATCTGTCTGACGGGCATCGTGCTCGGGGTGGCTTATGGCGTCGGTGCGGGCACCGTGAAAAACGACCACGACGTCATTGCGGGCATGTCCAAATCAATGGCGACGATGGGCTCGTATCTCGTGCTGATGTTTTTCTGCGCGCAGTTCGTGAACTACTTTGCGTGGACCAATCTCGGCACGATCACGGCGGTGAAGGGCGCGGAGCTCTTGCAGGCATCCGGCCTCGGGCCGGCCCCGCTGACCGTGGCAGTGATCCTGTTCACGGCATTCATCAATCTGTTCATCGGCAGCGCGTCGGCCAAGTGGACGCTGCTCGGCCCCGTGCTGGTGCCGATGTTCATGCTCGTCGGTTATTCGCCGGAGTTCGTGCAGGCGGCCTATCGCGTGGGTGACAGCTGCACGAACATCATCACGCCGCTGATGGTTTACTTTCCGCTGGTGCTGACCTTCGCGCAAAAATACGCGCCCAAGACCGGCATCGGCACGCTGATCTCGCTCATGCTGCCGTATTCCATCGCCTTCATGATTGTCTGGTCACTGCTCCTGGTCGTCTGGATCTTCACCGGCTGGCCGCTGGGTCCGGATGCGCCGATGTTTATCGAACTGTGAATGAGCGGCTGGGCCAATGAAGCCCAACCGTTCATTGCATCTGACGATTCACGGGTTTCTGCCTGCGGGGAGCGCGATCATGCTGACGCCGATGTTCTTGGCGGCGGTTTTGCGCAGTTGATCGAGCGAGGAGACAACATCGCCGTATTTCACGCCATCACGAACATGGACGGCGAGGTAGGAGGCGCCTTGGGCGTTGAGCGTTTGGTTGATGTAGTCCACCAATCCGTCCGTGGGAATCGGCGTTTGGTCATGAGTGAAAAACGCGCCCTCCAGAACGAGAACGATAAATTCATTCTTGGGAATCTCGGATTTACCGGTGCCGGGACCGATGAACGAAATGCGAGCGTAGTCAGTCGGTTCGGCTACGAGCGAGCCGGCAGCAAAACCGACCGCGATAATCATCAGGAGCGTGAGTTTTTTCATAGGGGTAAAAACCTGACCGTTGGGGTGAATGCTCTGAGTTGCTGGACTGCTGCATAGAGTGTCACTTACGCCATTTTGCACAAGTGCGATATGACGAAAAGGCGGGATTGGGAGATCCGCCCTACAGTCAATTCACTATCCCGATTTCTGGATAAACCCAGATTGGAGATTCCGTCACAGGATCAAGTCCGGGGGAACGTTGGCCAAGGCTTCTTCCATAGTGGAAAGGCCCATCTTGACCTTGAGCATGGAGTCTTGATGCAGGGTCTTCATGCCGTTTTTCATCGCGATGCGTTTGAGCGTGGCGACCTCGACTTCCTTGTTGATGCCTTCGGTCAACTCCTCGCTATTGGTCATGAGCTCGTGGATGCCCACGCGGCCTTTGTAGCCGGTGCCGTTGCACATCGGGCAGCCCTGCGGGTTGGCCTTGAAGATCTCGCCGGACCAGCCGATGGCGGCGTGCATGATTTCCTTTTCGCGACCTTCCGGGGTGTAGGGCTGTTTGCAGTTTTTGCAGACGCGACGGAGGAGGCGCTGGGCGCAAACACAGACGAGTGACGCGGAGATGTTGAACGGTTCGACGCCCATTTCGCCGATACGATTGACGGTCGAGGGCGCGTCGTTGGTGTGCAGGGTCGAGACGAGCAAGTGACCGGTGAGGGCGGCTTCGACGGCGATCTGCGCGGTTTCTTCGTCACGGATTTCACCGACGAGAATGATGTCGGGGTCCATACGCAGATAACAGCGGAGGGCGGTGGCGAAGGTGAGGCCGATCTGGCGGTTCATCTGCATCTGATTGATGCCGGTGAGGGTGTATTCGATCGGGTCCTCGGCGGTCTGGATGTTGACGTCGGGCGTGTTCACTTCGCCGAGGGCGGAGTAGAGCGTCATCGATTTGCCGGAGCCGGTCGGGCCGCAGTGCAAAATCATGCCGTAGGGTTGGCGGATGCACTCGCGGTATCTGGCCAAATTTTCCTCTGAGAAGCCGAGGGCGGGCAGGGGCAGGGTGGACTTGGACTTGTCGAGAATACGCATGACCACCTTTTCGCCGTCCTTCATCGGACCGGTGGCGACACGCAGGTCGATGTCCATGTTCTTCTTCGTGTATTTCTTGAAAACGATACGTCCGTCCTGCGGCAGGCGGCGCTCCGCGATGTCGAGGTTGCACATGATCTTCAAGCGCGTGACGAGCGCGTTGGAGACCTGCTTGGGCAGACGCAGTTTTTCCTGGCAAAGCCCGTCGATGCGGTAGCGGACGATGAGCTCCTTTTCTTGTGGCTCGATGTGAATATCCGAGGCGCCGGAAACGTAGGCGTCCTCGATGATGCGGTTAGTCAGCTGGATGATGGGGGCGGAATCTTCGCTTTCGAGATCCTCGGCCTTTACGTCGCCGCCACCGCCGCCGGTATCGTCGTAAGCGGTGCTGATGATGTCGGCGACGGAGCCGATATCGACATCGTCCGGCGTGGCGGCCTGCGCCTTGGAATCCTTGAAGAACTGTTTGAGCAGCGAGTCGAAGAGGGTGGCCGAGACCACGCGCACTTCCTCGATGTGCATCTCGGTGGCTTGGGAGAACGCCTCGCGTTTGGCGTAGTCCAACGGATTGGTCATCAACACCGCGACGGAGTTGGGCGAGAGCTGGCGGTGCGGGAAAATGCCCTCGCGCCGCATGATCGCGTCACCGGTCACCTCGACGAGTTTGTCGTCGATTTCGATCTCGTCGATTTTGGTGACGAGCGGGAGGTCGGTCAGCTTGGAGATGAAGCGGGCGGTGTCATCGGCGCTGAGCTGAAACTTCGGGTCCACCATGCGCTGGATAAGGGTGGAGGAATATTCGGCGACCTCCTCCAGCAGCGCCTGATCCTTGTCGGTGAACAGTCCATCCGTGCCGGCGGCGGGCTCCTTGTTCAGAACCTGAATGGCGCCGACGACGATGTTGGTCTTGAGCGGGACCGTGAGCATCGAGTTGACCTCGAAGCCAGTGGTCTTGGCCATCGACATGAGGCTGCCAGCATCGGGACCGTTTTTCGTGAAAAATAGCGGTTCGCCGGTCTGGATGACTTTGCCCACGTTGCCGGTGCCGAGCGGAAGTTTCAGGGCGAGCAGCTTGTCGCGCGTTTCTTGAAACTGAGCTTCCCGGGCCTTGTCTTTGCCCCAGAGCGTGGGGGAGTAGTAGATGTGCTTGAAGGCGATGTCGTTGCCCTCGATGAGGTAGAAGGTCATCGACTGGGCTTGCAGCGCGTCCACCACCTTGGCGGCGGTGAGTTCGATGACGGAATCCAAATCTTCGCGGCTGGGAGCCGGTTTGGAAATGACCTTGATCAGGAGGGAACGGCGAAGGGCGTTGGCAATCTGTGGTGTAGCCATGGGGGAGCGCGCGGAACGAATTCGGGTAACTCTGTGATTGTCAGTGGTTGCGGGGTGTCGCAATGACAAATGAACGCAAACGGTTCGCGATGTTCACTTGGTTGAAGCTTTTCTGGGCGGCATGTCGTCCCGGTGGGTCCGGGGCGCGCGGAGAATTGCTGGCGCGACGGCATTTGGAATCGAACGCGGGCATGCGCATCGTGGCCGCGAATTGGCGCAATCCGCAGGATCGGCGCGAGGAGCTGGATCTGGTGGCGATGGACGGCGAAGTGTTGGTGTTCGTCGAAGTCAAGACACGGGTCGCGGATGCGTTGGTGTCGGGCTATCATGCCGTGAACGCGCGGAAAAAGCGCGTGGTGCAACGGGCGGCGCGGGCTTACCTGCGGGGATTGCATCCGGCGCCACGCACGGTGCGTTTCGATATTGTTGAGGTGGCTTGGCCGCGTCGGGGCGGGCAACGCGCGCCGGAGGTGCGGCATTTCGCCAACGTGCCGTTGTTTCCGAAGCACTTTCGACCGGGCCGCGATTAGACTGGGACGCACCCGGACCGATGGGAACAGTCCGAATATGACCACCAAATGCCTTGCTTGCACGCGGCGCAGATTCAGAGACTGTGGGTTCCATGGCTGAATCCCAGCGTCATCCTTTCCTCCACGGTCTGAGCAAGCATCGCGGCGCACCCCCGACGGTCGTCGTCATCTTCGGTGCCTCCGGCGATTTGACCGCCCGGAAGCTGATCCCTGCGGTCTACAATCTCGGCGTGGACAACCTGCTGCCGACCGATTTCCATTTGGTGGGCTACGGCCGCAAGGAGATTCCCGACGATGAATTCCGCACGCTGGCCGCGGATGCGATCAAGGAGTTTTCGCGCCGTGAACTGGACCAGGACGTGTGGGCGCGCATCGCCAAGAACACGACCTACGTGGCCGGCGGTTATGATGACGCCGATGCATTCAAGCGCCTGGCCAAGCACATTGATGAAATCGAGAAAGGGGTGGGCCGCGATGTGCAGGTGTTGTTCTACATTTCCACTCCGCCGTCGGTCTTCGCACCGATCTTGAAAAACCTTGGCGGAGCCGGGCTCGCGCAAAAGCACTTGGATCAGCCGCACCACGCGAAAGTCATCATCGAAAAGCCCTTCGGCCACGATCTGGCCTCAGCGCGCGAACTCAACGGCACGATCCGCTCCGTGTTTGAGGAGCATCAGGTTTATCGCATCGACCATTACCTTGGCAAAGAAACCGTGCAGGACCTGTTGGTGCAGCGTTTTGCCAACGCGATTTTCGAGCCGTTGTGGAATCGTAATTACATTGAAAGCGTGCAGATCACCGTGGCCGAGGAAGTCGGCGTCGGCTCGCGCGGCGGTTATTACGAGCAGAGCGGCGCATTGCGTGACATGATTCAAAATCACACGATGCAGCTCCTCGCCCTGACAGCGATGGAGCCGCCGGTGTCGCTTCATGCGGAATCGATTCGCGACGAAAAGGTCAAATTGCTCAAAGCCATTCAGCCGCTGCGGCTCGGTCCCGATGGCGATGTCGCCCGGGCGCAATACGCCGACGGCATGCTCGGCGGCAAACCCGCGCAGGGTTATTTGAAGGAGGAGGGCATTGCCGAGCATTCGAAGACCGAAACTTACGCGGCGCTGCGCCTTTCGATCAATAACTGGCGCTGGCAAGGTGTGCCGTTTTACCTGCGGTCAGGCAAGCGCATGGCCCGACGCGTTTCGGAGATCGCGATCAATTTTCGCCATCCACCGGGCACGCTTTTTGCCGAGAGCGAAAAGTTCAATCTGGCCGGCAACACGCTCGCGTTTCAGATCCAGCCCGACGAAGGCCTGAGCCTCATCCTCAATGCCAAGGTGCCCGGACTCGAGACGCGCACGCAGCCCGTGAAGATGAACTTCCGCTACGCCACCACCTTCGGTTCGAACACGCCCGAGGCTTATGAACGGCTCGTGCTGGATGCGATGATTGGTGACGGCACCTTGTTCATCCGCGGTGACGAGGCGGAGACTTCGTGGAAGCTTTGCACACCGTTGCTCGAATATTGGTCCGAGGCTGGTCGCGAAGGCATGGACAGCTATCCCGCGGGTTCGTGGGGGCCGCCGAGCGCCGATGCGTTGTTGGCCAAGAACAATCACCACTGGCGCCAACCCTGAGCCATGTCGTCGATCTTTGATGTTTTGCCGGGGATCGAGGTGCCGGTGGGCGAGATCTCCAAACGTCTGGCGCGGATGTGGAGCGACACCGCCGCGGAGGGCGGCACGGCACCCGATGCCGACGATGCCAAGGCGACGCAGGTCAACTTCGTCCTGCATCTCGGTTTGCAGACCACCGCGGACGACGCGGCGGCGCAGTTTCAGACGTTGGTCAAGTTTTCGCGGCGCTATCCCTGCCGGACAGTCGTGCTCTGCCCGCAATCGGCCGCCGAGGACAAGGGCGGCATGGAGATTCGCGCGAAGATTTACGGCGAGTGTCATTTCGGCAAATCGAAGAGCGACAAGCGCTGCGTGGAATTTGTGATGCTGAATTACTCGAGGGCAGCGCGCGGATTCTTGGAAAACCAAGTTTCGATCTGTCTCTCGACCGATCTGCCGCTGTATTACTGGGCGCATCGCTTTTCCGCGAGTTCCAAACTCGCTGATTACCGCTATCTGCTGGGCCGCGCGAAGCGCGTGCTGCTCGACAGCGCCATCGCGCCGGAAGGGGCATTGACGTATCCGTGGCCCAATCCGTCGACGTTGCGCGATTTGGTCTATTCGCGGTTGCTACCCGTCCGTCAGACCGTCGGGCAGTTCATCGCCGGGTATGCGCCGCAAGCTGTCGCCGAGGGCCTGAAGCAAGTGGTGATTGCCCACGGCACCGATTTGTCGGCGGAGGGCCGGGCCCTGGCCGGCTGGTTGCAGCGCCGCCTGGCCGCCTGCGGTGCCGCTGAGATTGACTGCCAGCTCAAATCCGAGGGCGAGCACAAGCTCGCGATCGAGTTTCACTATGCCGATGCGGAGAAAAAATTCCACTGGCAGGGCGACCTTAAGAGCGGGCATGCCCACTTCAAATGCAACCTCAACGGCGCGCTGTCCGAGCTCTCCACTTCGATGAGTCTGCTCCCGTCGGAAACGGCGCTGAGCGAAGCGATGTTCTTCTGAAGCCGGCGCGGGCTTGGATCGCGATCAGTGCGCCGCGCGCAGCAGCGCTTCCAGTTTCGCGCGTAACAGGGTGTCCGGTGGATTGGATTCATTCGCCAGCCGACGCACGACGGGCAGACCTTTGTCCTGCACACCGTGGAGCATGAGTTCCTCGACTTCGCGGTGTGAGTCAGCCGGAGAGGAGTGGAACAACGATGGCAGGATCGGGAGACAATCCCATCTGCCCGGGACAAAGCTTTGGGCGCGATTCAGGATCATCGCGAAGGCGCGGTAGAATTGTTCGCGCGTGACGCCTTCGAGCTGCGGTGGTGCCGTAACCACAAACAAGTCGGGTGGGGCCAGGGTGGGTTCATCACGATAGCGCGTCCAGCCGAGCTGCAAGACCTCCTGTTCGAGCTCGAGAATCGATTTGCCGGTGGCGTTCCACGGAATCACGGTCACCGAGGTCGCGGGCGAAATGGCCTTCAAGGCGGTGGCGATGAGGGTGTCGCACGGAGTCATGGCGACGATGCGCACGGGCTGACGGTCCGCCAATCGGGATCGCAGACGGGGGAGCGAAGCGGGGAATGCCGGTGGCTCGGTCGCCACGAAAGGTTCGGCACTCAACGCTGCCATGATCACGTCCGCAAACAGGTTGTGGCCGCGCAGGTTGGGGTGCACGGGATCGCTCATCAGTCGCATCCAAGTCTCCGGGCCGCGATCGTGCTCGGTTCGGTAAAACGCGTGGGCGTCGGCCAGCGTGACCTCGGTTTCGCCGGCCACCTGGCGCATGATGGCGGCGAATTCGCTGATGCGGCTGACCGGCCGGGCAGGGTCTTCATCGTAAGCGTAGTTAGGTGTCACCAAGACGACTTCGGCGCCCTTCGCCTGGATGCCGCGCACGATCGCACGGAGATTGCCGGCGTATTCCGCAGGGCTGGCATGCACCACATCATTCATGCCGAACATCACCACCACCAGATGGGGGGCATGCACGAGCACATCGGAAGTGAGACGTGCGAGTGCCTGCGCGCTGGTGTTGCCGCTGATGCCGGCATTGATGATTTGAACGTCCGCAGCCGGGAAGCGCTGCCGCAGCTTATCACCCAACAGTTCGGGCCAGGCGTGAACCGCCCCGGTGTGATAGTAGACGCCGGTGATACTGTCGCCGAAGCCGACAATTTTGACCGATTCATCGCTTTGCAATCGTTGCAGGATACTGAGGGTGGGGCGCACGTCGTGGGGACGGTGTCAGGGTGTCGCGAATGCGCAACGCACAAGCGAGTCATCCGCGATCGGCAGTGCCAGCGGCAGTGGGTGCGAATCGGGCGGGACCATGTTCAACTGCCGGCCGAGAAATCCGAAACGCGTGCCGCCGGCCTTGGATAAGTGGGGACCGGGTCGATCCTCGAAACGGGATACCCGCGTGCGGCAAACTTGACTGGGGCAAGGATCGTGGGGCAACCGCGCCGAATCGTGCGGACCACTTAGCAGGTAATGCCCGCCGCGCGGGTCCAGCGGCGCCACGCGGGAAATGAAGAAGCTGGGCTCAGTCGGCGACGTTGATCACGGCGTAGCTGCGCTTGCCTTTGCGGAGCAGCAGGTATTTGCCGAAGAGCAGATCGGCGGTCGTGATGGCGCGGGTGTTGTCGGGCGACTTGACGTTGTTCACATAAATGCCGCCGCCGTCGATGTCCTTGCGAGCCTGACCCTTGGACGGACAGAGACCGCAGTGCACGAGCAATTCGATCAGGAGCGCGCCGCTGCCTTCAAGTCCGTCGCGGGCGAAGTCCTTCGTCGGCACTTCGCCGACGACATCGCGAAATGTTTCCTCGCTGGTGTCGCCGATTTCGGCACCGAACAGAATGGCGCTGGCCTTGAGGGCGGCGTCGAGCGCGGCTTCACCATGCACGAGTTTGGTGACCTCGCGGGCAAGGGCCTTGTGGGCTTCGCGCGCCCCGGGGTTGGCGGTGTGCGCGGCTTCGAGCGCTTCGATTTCCTCGCGACTGAGGAACGTGAATTTGCGCAAGTATTCGCTGATCTTCGCGTCCTCGGTGTTGATGAAAAACTGGTAGAACTTGTAGGGGCTGGTCTTTTGGGGATCGAGCCAGACGGCACCGCCCTCGGTTTTGCCGAACTTGGTGCCGTCGGCCTTGGTGATGAGCGGGAAAGTCCAACCCCAGGCGGGCACGCCGAGTTTTTTGCGGATGAGATCAGTGCCGGCGGTGATGTTGCCCCATTGATCGGAGCCACCGATTTGCAATTCGCAGTTCTGCGTCTTGCGCAGGTGGTAGAAATCGTGCGCTTGGAGCAGCTGGTAGCTGAACTCCGTGTAGCTGATGCCACTGTCACCTTCCATGCGCGACTTCACCGAGTCCTTCGCGAGCATCTGGTTGACGGAAAAATGTTTTCCGATGTCGCGCAGAAAATCGAGAAAACTGAGTGGTGCGGTCCAATCGGCGTTGTCGACCAGCACGGCGGGGTTGTCTGCGGCCTCGAAATCAAGGAGGCGGGCAAGCTGCTGTTTGATGCAGGCAACGTTGTGCGCGAGCTGCTCGCGGGTGAGCAGGTTGCGCTCGGCGGATTTGCCGGAGGGATCGCCGACCATGCCGGTCGCACCGCCGGCGAGGGCGATGGGGTGGTGGCCGGCGAGTTGGAAGCGGCGGAGCGTCAGCTGGCCCATCAGATGGCCGACGTGGAGCGAGTCGCCGGTGGGGTCGAAGCCGCAATACAAGGCCACCGGTCCTTCACTCAGGCGCTTGGTGAGCGCATCAAGGTCCGTGCAGTCGGCCAGCAGGCCGCGCCATTGCAGATCGTCAGTCAGATTCATAGCAGGGCCGATCATTAACGCGGGCCGGGCCGGGCCGCGCAAACAAATCTTATGGGGGCGTTTGGGATAATAGAATCCGCCCTTCTATACGGAAAATCGGTTTGTCAGTTGGCGAAGGCGGATTCTACCTTTGCCATCCCGGTTGTGGAAGTGTTTGGCTTCCATTCCGAAATTAACCCTCAACTCATTTCATCATGCCCATCGCAGTAGGTTCCACCGCCCCCGATTTCACCCTCAAGAGCAAGACGGCCGACGGCCTGATTGACGTCAAACTCAGTGAGTTGACCGCGCAAGGTCCCGTGGTGCTGCTTTTCTTCCCGTTGGCCTACACGGGAGTTTGCACGCAGGAGTTTTGCGACGTGACCTCCGGCCTGTCCGCTTATGAAAGCCTCGGCGCGAAAGTCGTCGGCATCAGCGTGGACAGCCCGTTCACACAGGAGGCTTGGGCCAAGACGAACGGTATCAAGACCACGCTCGTGAGCGACCTAAACAAGGACGTCACCAAGGCCTACGACGTGCTGTTCCCCATGCTGGCCGGCGTTGGCGACACCTCCGCTCGCGCGGCCTTCGTCATCGGCAAGGATGGCACGGTCAAATATGCCGAACAGACCCCGACGCCGAAGGACCTGCCGAATTTCGAAGCTGTCAAAGCCGCCTTGGCCGGCTGATTTTCCAGTGCAGCCGTCGCAGGCTGCGCTTCCCGTTTTAATCGTATCGCCAGCAATCATCCATGAGCCTTCCCAATCCGTTCAACTCGCGCGGCACGTTCCAAGCCAACGGCGCCTCCCATGCCTACTATTCGCTGCCCGCCCTCAAGGCGGCCGGCTATGCGGTGGATCGCCTGCCGGTTTCCATCCGTCTGGTGCTGGAGTCGCTCCTGCGCAATTGCGACGGCAAGCGGGTGAGCGAGGAGGCCGTGGCCTCCCTCGCGGGCTGGCAGGCCAAGGCTGCGCGCACGGCGGAAGTGCCCTTTGTCGTGGCCCGCATCGTCTTGCAGGACTTCACCGGCGTGCCGCTGCTCGTGGACCTAGCGGCCATGCGCTCCGCGGTGCACAAGCTCGGCAAAGATCCCAAGATCATCGAGCCGCTCGTGCCGGTCGATCTCGTGGTGGATCATTCCGTTCAGGTTGACTTTGCCGGTTCGCCGGAGGCGTTTGCGAAGAACCTGGAGCTTGAGTTCTCGCGCAATCGCGAGCGCTACCAATTCGTGAAGTGGGGCATGCAGGCCTTCGATACGTTCAAAGTCGTGCCTCCAGGCATCGGCATCGTGCACCAAGTCAATCTCGAGTATCTCGCCCAGGGCGTGCTCAAGGACGGCCACGGCACGATCTATCCCGACACGCTCGTCGGCACCGATTCGCACACGACCATGATCAACGGTCTGGGCGTGGTGGGTTGGGGCGTCGGCGGCATCGAGGCCGAGGCCGGTATGCTCGGCCAGCCGGTTTACTTCCTCACGCCCGATGTCGTCGGCGTGCATCTGACCGGTGCGCTGCAGGAAGGCGTGACCGCGACCGACCTCGCGCTGACCATCACCGAATTGCTGCGCAAAAAGAAGGTCGTCGGCAAGTTCGTCGAGTTCTACGGCCCCGGTGCGAAGGCGCTGCCGCTCGTGGACCGCGCCACCATCGCCAACATGGCGCCGGAATACGGCGCGACGATGGGCTTCTTTCCGATCGACGAGGAAACCGCGATTTACCTCCGCGGCACCGGCCGCTCCGAAGAGCACGTTAAACTCTACGAAGCCTACTACAAGGCGCAGGAACTGTGGGGCATTCCACAGAAAGGCCAGATCGATTACTCGGTGGACGTCGAGCTCGACCTCTCGTCCGTCGTGCCGAGCGTCGCCGGGCCGAAACGTCCGCAAGACCGCATCGAGTTGCCCAAGCTGAAGGAAAACTTTGTCTCGGCCTTCAGCCGGTCTGTGGCCGACAGCGGCTTTGGCAAGAAAGCGGAAGATTACGCCCAGCGCACCGCCGTGAAACTGAGCAATGGCGGTTCCGGTGGCGGCAGTCAGGATCCGGTCAACGCGAGCAAGGCCGCGGCCTGCGAGACCAACGTGGCGACCGAAGGCGAAATGGCCAACAACCGACCCACGCCGGACGTAGTGCCGGCCGTCACGGGCGAGATTGGCAATGGTTCGGTGCTCATCGCCGCGATTACGAGTTGCACCAACACCTCCAATCCCAGCGTCATGCTCGCGGCCGGTTTGCTGGCGAAGAAGGCCGTCGAACGCGGTCTGAAGGTCAATCCACTGGTGAAGTCCTCGCTCGCGCCGGGCTCACGCGTGGTGACCGATTACCTGAACAAGACCGGCCTGACGCCGTATCTCGACCAGCTCGGTTTCCAAACCGTCGGTTACGGTTGCACGACCTGTATCGGCAACTCCGGTCCGCTGCATCCGGCGATCGAGGAAGCCGTGGTCAAAAACGACCTCGTGGCCGCTTCGGTCCTCTCGGGCAACCGCAACTTCGAGGCGCGCGTGCACCAGAACATCAAGTCGAACTTCCTCATGTCGCCGCCGCTGGTCGTCGCCTTCGCGCTGGCCGGCCGGGTTGACCTCGACATGTCCAGCGAGCCGCTCGCCAAGGACCAGAACGGCAAGGACGTTTACCTCAAGGACCTCTGGCCCACGCTGGCGGAAATCCGCGACCAAATGTCGTCGGCGCTCAAGCCCGAGGTGTTCAAGAAACTCTATGCGGATTTCGCCGAGCAGAATCCGAAGTGGAACGAGATCCCGTCCTCGACCGGCAATGTTTACGAGTGGGACCGCCAGTCCACTTATATTCAGGAGCCGCCGTTCTTCACGGACTTTTCGCTTGAGCCCGGCACCATCGCTGAGATCAAGGGCGCGCGGGCCATGGGCATTTTTGGCGACTCGGTCACGACCGATCACATCTCGCCCGCCGGCGCCATCAAGAAGGACTCGCCGGCCGGTCGTTTCCTCGTGGAAAACGGCGTCGAGTTCGTCGACTTCAATTCTTACGGTTCACGGCGTGGCAACGACCGCATCATGACCCGCGGCACCTTTGCCAATGTGCGCATCAAGAACCTGATGGTCGCACCGAAGGAGGGCGGCTACACCACGCTGCAACCGGAAGGCACCGAAATGTCGATCTACGATGCGGCGATGAAATACAAGGAACGCGGCGTGCCGCTCGTCGTCATCGCCGGTCAGGAATACGGCACCGGTTCCTCCCGTGACTGGGCTGCTAAAGGCACAAACCTCCTCGGCGTCAAAGCCGTGGTCGCGCAGTCTTTCGAGCGCATTCACCGATCGAATCTCGTGGGCATGGGCGTGCTCCCGCTGCAATTCAAGGAGGGCACGACGGCCGCGACCCTCAATCTCGACGGCACGGAGACCTACGATGTGCGCGGGCTTTCCCCGGACGTGAAGCCGCAGCAGGATCTTACGCTGCGCATCACGCGCAAGGACGGCTCGAGCGAGGACGTGCCGGTGATCTGCCGCATCGATACGCCCATCGAGGTCGATTATTACCAGCATGGCGGCATCCTGCCCTTCGTGCTTCGTCAAATTGTAACCAAGAGCTGATTCGACATTAGGCGGGCTGACCGGAATGGTGAGCCCGCTTTGCCTTTTAGCCGAAATTGGTGACATTACCGCATGGCCGACTCTGACAAGCCAGTCTTCTTGGTTGATGCGTATTCCGATCCCGCCGTCGTGCGCATCGAAGGGCGGGCTTGTTTTCAAAACAGCGGCTGCTTGAAGGACTTCATCACCAACATGGTGGCGCAGGGCAAGACGCGCTTCGTGCTCGATTTTCAGCACTGCTCAAGCATGGACAGCACCTTTCTTGGCGTGTTGGCCGGTGCGGCCCTGCAGTTGCGCAAGGCGACCGGCGGCAAAGGCCAATTCGTCCTCGCACGCGTGGGGCAGCGAAATCTCGAGCTCATTCGCAATCTTGGCCTCCACCGGCTGATGACGGTGGACGCGGGCGATTTCAGGATGAATTTCGACAAATGCGACCATGCCCTCACTCAGGCCCAGCAGGATGAGCTTTCAAACGCCCGCATGGTGCTGGAGGCGCATGAAAACCTGATCTCGGCCGACGAGGGCAACCGTTCGAAGTTTCAGGACGTGCTGGCGTTCTTGAAAAACCGGGTCGATCACAAGTAATCCGTTTCCTGCGCATTCGCATTGCCGCGACCTCGCCGGCGTGCCAAACCGGCATTCCCCATGTTTTTGGTTTTTCTCGGTATCCTGTTCGGCGCGCTCGCGATGTTGGTGCCGCTTTATCGCGCCCAGAAGCAAGTCGCCCGATTGGAGGAGGAAAAGCAGCAAGTCGAGCAAGAGCGCGAGCTGGTCGTGGATTTCATGCATCACATGGTTGAGGCGCTGGGCGAGGGGCTCACGCAGGATGAATTGCGGCAGCGCATTGTGCATGCGGCAATTTTGTGTTCCGGGTCGCTCAGCGCGGCCCTGTTTGAACGCACGGGGGACGGCAACATGCGCGGGGTGGCCGTGGAGGGCCTGTTTCCGCCTCACCGTCCGCTGCCGCCGGCCGCGCGCGAAAAACTCACCACCCGGGCCAAGTTCATTGAACAGGTGCTGCGTTCGGAAAGTTTTCCCGACAACGAAGGCGTCGTCGGAGCCGTGGTGCAGACCGGCAAGGGACAGCTCATTGCCGATGCGGCGGCGGATGACCGTATCGTGCGCCATGAGGATGCGTCGTTGAAAGTCCGTTCGGTCATCGCCGTGCCGTTGCAGTTTCGCGACGAGTTTTTCGGCGTGCTGGCGGTGGCCAACTCGACCGATGGTTCCCCGTTCACCGGCACGGATTTCTCGCTCATGCAATCGCTGGCCGAACAGGCAGCGCTCGCGTTGCACAACGCGCGCTTTCTCAACTATCAGATCGAGAAAAAACAGATCGACCTGGACCTCTCGCTGGCCAGCGGCATCCAGCAAATGCTGCTGCCGGATGCCATGCCGGAGATCGACGGGCTCGATATCGATGCACGATACACGCCGGCGCAAAAAGTCGGGGGGGATCTTTATGATGTCTTCGCGTTGTCCCCGCGGCGAATCGGAGTGGCGGTGGCGGATGTCTCGGGCAAGGGAATCCCGGCGTCGTTGCTGATGGCGATCTGTCGCACGAGCCTGCGGCAAATCGCGCCGCGTCATGATTCGCCGGCAAAGACCTTGACCGAGCTGAATCGGTCCCTCGGCGGCAACTTGAGCAATGGCATGTTCATCACGATGCTTTATGCCGTGGTGGACCTCGATGCTGGCAGCGTGACGTTTGCGCGGGCCGGCCACGAACTCCCGCTGCTGTCGCGGCGCAACGCGCTGACGGGCGTGCCTGACGAATCGTATGTCGGCTCCGAGGGCATGTCGCTGGGCATGGTGCCGGACGAAATCTTCGCCGAAGTGATCGAAGACAGGACCGAGCTGTTTGCGTCCGGGGACTTTTTGATCCTCTACACTGACGGTATCACCGAGGCGCCGAACGAGGAGGAGAAGGAATTCTCCAACTCCCGTTTGGCCGACACGGTGCGGACCTTGCATAGTCGGACGGCCAAGGAGTTGAACGACGGCATTTTGGAAAGTGTGCACCGTTTTACCGGCAACGAACCGCAGCGCGACGACTTTACCCTCGTGGCGGTAAAGCGCACGTAGCCGGCTCGCGGAAAAAGGGCGTTGCGCCGGACGAAACCGCCGGTTGCGATAGCGCTCCCATGTCTTCCGCCACGACTGAACCACTGGATCGCTTTACCTTGCCGGATGCCGCCGGACATTTCGGCGTCTATGGCGGTGTTTATGTGCCGGAAACCTTGATGACCGCGCTGCAGGACTTGGAAAAAGCCTATCTGGCCGTGCGCGAGGATCCGGAATTTCAAGCTGAGTTGGCGCAGCATTTACAGGAGTTCGCGGGCCGGCCGACCCCGCTTTATCACGCGAAGCGTCTGACCGAGCATTGCGGCGGCGCGAAGATCTATTTCAAACGCGAAGACCTGCTGCACACCGGCGCGCACAAAATCAACAATGCCATCGGCCAGGCCATCCTCGCCAAGCGCATGGGCAAGCGACGCGTCATTGCCGAGACCGGCGCCGGCCAGCACGGCGTGGCGACGGCGGCGGTTTGTGCGAAATTCGGCTTGGAGTGCGTGGTCTACATGGGGGCGCACGACATGGAGCGGCAGGCGCTCAATGTTTTCCGCATGCGGCTGATGGGGGCCGAAGTCCGCGGCGTGGAAGCCGGTCAGAAGACGCTCAAGGAGGCGATCAATGAGGCCATGCGCGATTGGGTCACCAATGTGCGCGACACCCATTACATTCTCGGCACGGCCTACGGTTCACACCCGTATCCGATGATGGTGCGCGATTTTCACCGCGTGATCGGTCGGGAAGCTCGCGAGCAGATTCTCGCGCGTGAGAACCGGTTGCCGGACGAACTGGTGGCCTGCGTCGGCGGCGGCAGTAATGCGATCGGTCTTTTCTTCGATTTTCTCGAGGACACCCAAATCAAGATGACGGGCGTCGAGGCCGGCGGGCTGGGCATCCAACGCGGCGAACACGCGGCGCGTTTTGAAGGCGGTCGCCTCGGGGTATTGCAAGGCTGCAAGACTTACATTCTGCAGGACGGGGACGGCCAGATTGAGCTGACGCACTCCGTTTCCGCCGGATTGGATTACGCCGCGGTGGGGCCGGAGCATGCGTTCTACCGTGAACGCGGCCGCATTCAATTTGCCTATGCAACGGACGACGAGGTGTTGGAGACGTTTCAACTTTGCTCCCGGCTCGAAGGCATCATCCCGGCGCTTGAAAGCACCCATGCCTTGGTTCATGGCATTAAACGCGCCAAGGCCTTGGCGAAGGATAAGATCGTCATCATCAATCTTTCGGGACGCGGCGACAAAGACGTGCAGCAAGTGGCGAAAATCCTGGGAGCGCGCGCATGAAAAGCATGACTGGCTACGGCCGGGCGACTGCGGCCCTCGGTCGGTTTTCCCTCACGGTGCAGGTCAACTCGGTGAACCGGAAGGTGCTTGATCTGACCGTGGTCGCACCTTCCGGATGGGATGAGTTGGAAGCCGAGGCACGCGACGCGGTGCGTGAAGTCGCCGCCCGGGGAAAGGTTCATGTGCGCATTGAATTGTCAGGCGACGCAACCTCCAAGGCGGACTGGGATCAGGATGCGGTGGCGGAGACACTGGCGCAACTTCGTGGCTTGGCGGAGTCGCAGTCCATTCCGTTTTCACCTACGCCCGAACTCGTCTGGCAGATTGCAAACAGCCAGCGATCCGGAACCCTTTCACTAGCGGACGAGACGACTCGCGACACCGTGCTTTCGACGCTGCGGGAGGCGCTGCGCGCTTTTGCGGCGATGCGAGCCACGGAAGGCGAGTCCCTGCTGATCGATTTCCTCGGCCGATTGGAGACGCTCCAGCGTTTGGTGGAGTCCGTGGCGACCCGCGCGCCCGCAGTGGCGCCGGCTTATCGGGACCAGCTCTTGAAGCGCTTGGCCGACAGCGGCCTGCAACTCGATTTGCATGATGAACGCGTGCTCAAGGAAATCGCCTTTTTTGCCGAACGCTGCGATGTCACCGAGGAGCTGACACGCCTGCGCAGTCATTTGGTGCAGTTCTCGACGTTGCTGCGTTCTGACGGAGAAATCGGCCGCAAGGCCGAGTTCATCCTGCAAGAAATCGGCCGCGAAGTGAATACGATCGGCAGCAAGGCGAACGATCTGGAGATCGCCCGGCATGTGATCGAGATGAAGAACGAACTCGACCGCGTGCGCGAGCAGATCGCCAACGTCGAGTAAGCTCAGTCGTCGAGATCGACGCGGCGACTGATGATGGCCTTGCGCGCGGTGCCATCGGCGTCGCGATGGTCGAAATTCGAATAGGTGACGAGGAAGCTGCGTGGCCCTAAAACATGCATGCTAGTGTAGCCGCACGTGTGGTTGAGAATGGTGGATGCATCACCGGGGATCAGACAGACCGGGTCCGTCCAGTCGCGACCATTACCGTCCAGATTGAAACGCAGCCAGACGCCCGGGCGTCCGTAGCTCACGACCAGTAAGTTGGAGGGCAGGCGGATGAGGTAGGGGAAGACGCCGAAATTGCAGAAGTCTGCCGGTGCGGTCCAAGTGTGGCCGTCGTCTTTCGAGAAGCAGATGGCCATGGGCTTTTGTTCATGGTCGGCTCTGCGAATGACCGCGACGAGTCCGCCATCGGTCGTCGCCTCCAAGGCAGGTTCACCATACAGGTCCTGACCATTCAAATCCAAGGCGACAATGGACCGTTTGGTGAAGCTCCGGCCATTATCGTTTGAAACCATCAGATTGGTGCCGCCCTTGCTTGGGTAGTGACCGTCCTCGGTTGCATAGCGCACACGATAGTCGGCATACATGAGCTCGCCTTTATGCTTGAGGGCGGGGCGTTCGAAGAATGTGCGGGGCATGACATCGCTATTCTCCCGCCGCCAAGCCAATAAATCCTTTGTTTGATAGGTGATGGTCTCGTCCTGCCACTGTTTGATCGCTGGGATCCAACGGCGGGCGGAAAGGTTGCGGTAGTAGTCCTGAACTTCGGGTGAGAAATCGCTGACCCGGTAAGTGTAGAACGGACCGTAGACATAGGCCTCCGACACAGGTTTGGGCAGGGTCACGTTGGCCTCCTGCACGTTCAGGTAGCGAATTGCGGGGACAACGAGAAACTCTCCGTCATATGCCGGGGTGACCGAAAAGTGAGGCCGGCTCGGCACAAGGTCGTTGGTGAATCGCGTCCAGGTTTCGCCTTGGTCCGCGGAAACGAAAGACGGCGCATCGCCGCCGTGTGTTTCGCTGGCATCCTCGGCATCGGCGTAGACCAGGAGGATGCGTCCATCTGGCAGCGGCGAATACGCGGGGAATTGCGTGAAACCCCAGCGGGTTTCGTTTGGCGCGGAGACGGCGACCACCACGGGTTCGCCGAGTTTCAGTGGGGGGGCGGGGGGCACGGCGTCAACCAAGCGCGCCCGGTGGTCCGCGTCGAGTCTCGATCAGGATTTTTCCGCGACCGCGGCAGGCTGCGTTTTGAACGAGTGCCAGAGGTAGAGCACCACGCCGACACAGATGGCAGAATCCGCCACATTGAACGTGGGATAGACGTAGGAACCAAAATGAAAATCGAGAAAATCGACGACATGCTGGTGCTGGATGCGGTCCACCAGATTGCCAACGATCCCGCCGCAGAGCAGGCCAAAGGCGATTTGGGCCAGCCGGTCACGCAAACCGAGGGTGCTGCGGAAGAAATAGATGCCCGCCAGGGTGATGATGGCGATGAACGCAAGCAGCGTGCTTTTGCCGGTCAGCATGCTCCAAGCCGCGCCGGTATTGCCGACGTGAACCAGATAAAAAAAGCCCGGAATGACGGTGATGGATTCACCGGGGCCGTAGCTCCCGAGGGGCATGCGCTCGATGATCCACAGTTTGGTCACTTGATCCAAACCGAAGATCACGACGGCCAGCACCAGCAGCAGGCGATAGGACAGAATGCGCTGCCAGCGACTCGCGGGTGCGGCGGTTGTTGGTGTGGGCTGGCCGGCTTGCATGAGAGGAACCGGACGAGCGGTGACTTAGTCGCCGCTGTCGTCAACATCCATCATTTTGCCGGCATCGTCGCCGTGCTCGCTGAATAGACCGGCTTGCGTGCGCACGCGGTGGCGATTGCGTTCGATCTCCTTCTGCGCTTCGGCCGAGTATCGGGTGAATGGCACGGCCAGCAAACGGTCCTTTGCGATGGGTTTGCCGGTGATTTCGCAAACTCCGTAGGTGCCGTCGTGGATGCGTTTGATGGCGGCTTCGATCTCGGCCAACGCTTCCTGTTCGGAGGAGACCAGGGAGAGCGCGAAGTCGCGGTCAAAGGTGTCGGTGCCGGCATCCGCCATGTGCTGGCCGTAGGAGGAAAGGTCGCCGGCATCGTCCTTGGAAGAACGCTTGAGCGTTTCCTCGGAGTGCTGGTCGATCTGGCCGGTGAGGTGTTCGCGCAGATCGAGCAGCAGCTTGTGGAAGCGCTTGAACTTTTCCGGCACGGGCTTTTCAAGTGGCGCCGATTTGGTGGAACGCTTGCCCGGGCTGAAACCCAGGATGTCGGCCAGCGAAGCGGCTTTCACGTGATTCGGTTTCGCCGGCTTTTCCGCGGCGGCAAGGGCTTTGGAGACCGCCGTGGCTTTGCCCTTGGCGGTGGGCTTGGCTTCCGTCGATTTGCTCGTGTTGGTTTTGGCGATCGCGCGCACTTCGTCGAGCGTGAAGCCGATGGGCTTGGCGGAAGCCTTGCGTGCGAGGATGCTCGTGCGCAGGGCATTTTTCTTGGAGGTCTTTTCCATGGTGGTGGGAGAGGCTTGGGACCTTGGCTTGGCGACCGCAGGGGCGGCCGGTGCAGCTTTGGTGGTTTTCTTGGCTTTCGCTGGAGAGCTTTTCTTCCCGGTGGCTTTGGTCGGCTTGACCGCCTTGGCTGGTTTGGCCGCTTTCGGGGCGACCTTGGCCTTGGTTTTGGGGGTGGCGGGTTTCTTCACCTTGGTCTTGGCAGGGGTGACCTTGGATTTGCGAACCGCGGTTTTCGCCTTCTTGGCGGGCGCTTTTTTCGCAGGTGTTTTCTTTTTGGATTTAGCCATGGGGATATGGGGTTGGGGAAATACTAACGGGCAAGAGCCGCCACGCAACGCGGGCAAACCTTGCCAGCCGCGCTTTCGTCGAGGGCGGGGACCCAGCGCCAGCAACGCGGGCAGCGGGTCAGGCCGGATTCGGTTCCGGTTTGAACGGTGATTTGAAGCGGAGTTCCGGCGGCAGCGTCCGCCAATGAAACCGCGGAGACAATAAACAGCTCGGGCAGGGCGTCGCGATATTTGACGAGTGTCGCGTAAACCGCGTCATTTGTCGTGCCCGAGAGTGTGATCACAGCGTCAAGCGACTTGCCGAGTTCACCGGCGGCGCGGCGTGGTTCGACGGCTTCGTTGACTTGCGCGCGCACGGTGAGGAGATGGTCGTAATCTGCGGCGATGGTCGCATCGCTCCATTCCGCGGGTGCAACGGGCCAGTCTTGGAGATGCACGGAACCGTCGGCGTATTCGGTGCCGGCGGTCGCGTAGCTCCAGGCTTCGTCGGTGGTGAAACACAGCATGGGCGCGAGCAGGCGCACGAGCGAATGGAAGATGTGATGAATCGCGGTTTGCGATGAGCGGCGCAGCGGATGCGTGGCACCGAGGGTGTAGAGCCGGTCCTTGAGAATATCGTGATAAACCGCGGAGAGCGTCACTGCGCAGAACTGATTGCAGAGCTGATAGACGCGGTGGAATTCGTAGCGCTCATAAGCCTTGGTGCACTCGTTGATGAGCGCCGCGGTCTGGTGCAGCGCCCAGCGGTCCAGGGCGTCCATTTCACCCACCGGCACGGCATGCTGCGCGGCGTCGAAATCGAACAGATTGGAGAGCTGGAAGCGGAACGTATTGCGGAAAAGCCGGTAGGCCTCGCCGACGTTCTTCAAGATCTCGTCATCGACCGGGATGTCGTCGCGAAAATCCTGCGATGCGATCCAGAGCCGGATGACATCCGCGCCGTATTGGCCGATGTAGGCTTCGGCGGTCTGCGGTTTTTGATAAGTGCTGCTCTTGGAGATTTTCTGCCGGTCCTTGTCCACGATGAATCCGTGGGTGAGGACGGCCTTGTAAGGCGCGGCGCCGAAAGCGATGACACTGTTCCAGAGCGACGATTGGAACCAACCGCGGTGTTGGTCGCTGCCTTCGAGATAAAGATCCGCGGGCCAGTGCGTGCCGCCCTGGCCTCGCTTGAGCACGGCCGCTTGGGTTGAACCCGAATCTATCCAGACGTCGAGCGTATCGCGTCCGCAGGTCAGTTGGGCCGGCGCCGGCCAATCCGCGGGCAGGGTGACGCCTTGCAGCAGCTCCTCGGCCTTGAGGTCATACCAGCAATTGGAGCCGAGTTCGGAGAACTTGTCGGCGACCGCGCGAACCACCGAGGCATCGAGCCAGGCGTTCTTGTCGGCATCATAAAACGCCGGGATCGGCACGCCCCACGAGCGCTGGCGGCTGATGCACCAATCAGGTCGCGATTCGACGGCACCACGGATCCGGGCTTCGCCCCACGCGGGAATCCAGCCATTGTGGTCGGCGATCGTTTTGATCTCTTCGAGGGCCTTGGTGCGATGTCCGGCCTTGTCGAGTGAAACGAACCACTGGTCGACCGCGCGGAATATGATCGGCGTCTTGGAACGCCAGCAGTGCGGATAGCTGTGCTCGTAACGCTGCTTGGCCAGCAGCGCGCCCGCTTCGTCGAGCTTCTTGAGCACGGCGATGTTGGCGGGCGAGGTCTTCTTGGCCTTCAAGTCTTCGACACTCTCGAGGCACGAGATACCCACGAGATCGGCCGGCAGCTTGTCATCGGTCACGTAGCAGCCGTCGTCGCCGACGGGACAGTAAATCTCCAAGCCGTATTTAAGTCCGGTCTGATAATCCTCGCCGCCGTGGCCTGGCGCGGTGTGCACGCAACCCGTGCCGCTGTCGGTGGTGACGTAGTCGGCCAGCACGATCGGCGAAGCGCGGTCGATGAACGGATGGCGCGGCGCGAGCTTTTCGAGCTCGGCACCCTTGACGGTCTTGATGATCGGGGCCGCACCTTCGTGCTTGGCGGCGGCGAGCACGGGCGAGAGCAAGGCCTCGGCCACGATGATGCGCTCGGTGCCCAGATCAGCGACCACGTAGTCAACTTGCGGATGCAGTGCGATCGCGAGATTCGCGGGAATCGTCCACGGTGTGGTCGTCCAGATGACCACGGACAGCGGCTTGTCCGCCGGCAGACCAAATTTCTCCGCTTCCTGGGTCGGCACGGTGAACTTCACCCAGATGGCGGGAGAGACGTGCGGCTTGTATTCGATCTCGGCCTCGGCGAGCGCGGTTTCAAAGGGGATGGACCAATAGACGGGCTTCTTGCTGCGGTAAACGAGTCCCTGTTCCACGAAGGCGGCGAAGGTGCGGAGGATGTCGCCTTCGAACGCAGGCGCCTTGGTCTTGTATTCGTGAGCCCAGTCCCCGAGCACGCCGACGCGCTTGAACTGCGACTTTTGCGCCGCGATCCACTTTTCCGAAAACGCATCGCAGCGCTCGCGGATTTGCGCGGTCGTCAGGTCGAGCTTTTGTTCGCGAATCTCGGCGATGACCTTTTGTTCGATCGGCAGGCCATGACAATCCCAGCCGGGCACATAAGGCGTGCGATGGCCGGTCATGGATTTGTAGCGGTTGACGAAGTCCTTCAGCGACTTGTTCAGCGCCGTGCCGATGTGCACATCACCGTTCGTGAAGGGCGGGCCGTCGTGCAAAACGAAAACTTTGCCCGTGTGCGCCCGCTGGCGTTGCATGGCCCCGAAGAGATCGAGTTTTTCCCAGTGTTTAATTCGCGAAGGCTCACGCTGCACGAGATTTGCCCGCATGGGGAAATCCGTCTTCGGAAGCAACAGGGTGTCTTTCAATTCTTGAGCCATGAGAACAGGAGCGCGGAAGGGTAGGTGGCCCCCCGGGTGAGTCAAGGTTAAGCCCGGTTCTAAGCCGTGGCGCGCGCGGCCAGCTTTTCGCCCGCGGCAATACAGGCCGGAACCGCGATCCCATCGCGGCATTGTCCGCCGATGAAAAGCCCCGGAAACTGCCGCTCGCAGGCGGCCATCGCGTCGAGGTGGCGTTCGTAGCCGAGGGTGTATTGCGGAATGGCGCGGGGCCACGTGCGCCGGCGCTGAAAGACGGGTGGGCCGTGCACGCCGAGCAGTTCCGCAAGATCGGTTTGCACCCGCGCGAAGAGCTCATCCTCGGACACCGTAGTGAGTTCGGTTTGGCGCGTGCCGCCCACCATTACCGTCAGGGCGACATGGTCTGACGGCGCGCGCCCGGGAAAGAGTGTGGATGAAAACAAGACGCCCAGCACGGAGCGTTGTTCAACCGCCGGGACGAGCATGCCGAAGCCATCAAGCGGATGGGCGATTTGGTCGCGGCGATAGCCCAAGAAGAGCGCGGTGACCGGTGGGAACTCGATTTCAGCCAAGGATGCGAGCGGAGCCGTGCAATCGCTGCCGATCGGCAACGTGGCCAAGGCGCCGGCGGGCAGGGCGGAGATGACGCGCTCAAAGGTCTCTGCGCGTTGTTCGCCTGCGTGGCGATAACGCACGGTCCAGGCATTGCCGGGTTCCAGGGATTCCACGGCCGCGTTGAGCTGCAACACGCCGGGCGGCAGCGCACTCGCAAGCGCGTCCGGCAGCGTTTGCAAGCCGTGCTGAAAGGAAAAGATGCCGCCGCGCTTTTGTCTGGCCGCTTTGCGGGCCTTGGCCGCGGCGATCATCCCGCGAATGATCGAACCCTTTTCGCGCTCACTGGCCCACAAGGCGGGGAAGGCGTGCCGGGCGGAGAGTTTGGTGGGATCGCCGGCGTAAACGCCGCTGACGAATGGATTGAGTCCGTAGTCGACGATCTCCTGGCCAAAGTGATCCGCGATGAACGCCGCCAGACTGACATCGTGTTTGCGTTGCCGCGGACGGTGAAACACTTCGCCCAGCAACCTGCATTTGGCGCCGAAGGAGAACAGCGTTGTGCCGAGCAGGGCGGGCGGCGACATCGGCGCGGCGACCGGTTTGCCGCCGCGGACAATGAACCGCTTTCGCGCCGTGGTGCTGGCGGGGCAAATTTCATCGCCGAGTTTCAGCTCCGCGAGCAACGACGTGAGCGCGGGTTCGTTTTCCAAGAGCGAATTGGGGCCGTGTTCCAGCAGCCACCCGTCGATGCGTTCGCTGCCGATGACCCCGCCGGTGCGCGAGCTTTGTTCAAAGAGCCTTACCGCGTGGCCTTGTTTGGTCAGGCGATGTGCGGCGGTCAGCCCGGTGATGCCGGCGCCAAGAATGGCAATTTTTTTTAACACAGAGGGCTCAGAGACCACGGAGGAACTGGAGGAAGGTGGATTCATCCTGTCGCAGACTTCTCTGGGAACTCTGTGCTCTCTGCGTTTAGTTTTTCCATCCCGTAACTGTTTCGACCAGGGACGCCATGCATTCGATCTTGGCGCGCGGGGTGATGCCGTGGCCGAGGTTGAAGATATGGCCGTTGAGTCCGCGCATGGATTCGAGCAAACGGCTGGCTTCGCGGGTCACGATGTCCGGCGTGGTTTGCATCAGCACGGGATCAAGATTGCCCTGCACGGCGACATTAGCGGGCAGGTTTTGGCGGGCGATGGCGAGATCCGCGGTCCAGTCGATGCTGACGACCCGCACGCCGCTGAACGCTTGGTCGGTCAGGTGCGGGGAAGTGCCCTTGGCGTAAAGTATGACGGGGAAATCCGCCGGCAGCGCGGCGACAATGCGCCGGATCCATTGCAAGGAGGCCGCTTCGTAATCGGGCCCCGCGATGATGCCGCCCCACGAATCGAAAATTTGAATCGCGTCCGCGCCGGCCTCGATCTGCAGCTTGAAATACGCGATGAGCGATTCCGTCAGCTTTTCGAGCAGGGCGTCGAACAGGGGCCGGTCGGTGTAGAACAGCAGCTTGATGCGTTCGAAGTCGTCCGAGCTACCGCCCTCGACCATGTAAGTGGCGAGCGTCCACGGCGAACCGCCGAATCCGAGCACGGCCTTCGTGTCGGCCAGTTCGCGCCGGATCAAACGCAGGGCAGCCGGCACGTAGGCGAGCTTCTCCGCGATGGCCTCCGGTCCGCGTAAGGCGTCGACCTGGGCACGATTTTCAATGCGATACTCCATCGCGATGCCACCCGCGTCCCGAAACGCGTAGGCCTGCCCGAGTGCTTCGGGGATCACGAGGATGTCGGAAAACAAAATCGCGGCATCGATACCCGGGAAGCGGCGGAGCGGTTGCAGCGTGACCTCGAGGGCGAGCTCGGGTGTTCGCACCATTTCGAGGAACGACGACTTGGCCTTCAGTTCGCGATACTCCGGCAGGTAGCGTCCGGCTTGACGCATGACCCAGATGGGAGGGCGTTCGAGAGGCGCGCAGGCGCAGGCGGCGAGAAAACGTTGGCGGGAAGTCATGAGTTCAACCAGTCGCGGGGTTTGAGAAAGACGTCGTAAAGTTCGGCTTCGCGCGAGCCGGGTTCGGGGGTCCAGCCGTAGTCCCAGCGCACCAGTGGCGGCAGGCTCATCAAAATCGATTCGGTGCGCCCGCCGCTTTGCAGACCGAACAGGGTGCCGCGGTCCCACACCAGATTGAATTCCACGTAACGGCCGCGGCGATAGAGCTGAAACTGGCGCTCGCGCTCGGTGAAGGGCGTGGCCTTGCGCCGGGCGACGATCGGGCGGTAGGCGGGGATGTAGGCATCGCCGACACTGCGCATCAGGGCGAAACTTTGCTCGAAACCGAGTTCGTTGAAATCGTCAAAAAACAGCCCGCCGATGCCCCGGGGTTCGTTGCGATGTTTGAGAAAGAAATAATCGTCGCACCATTGCTTGAGGCGCGGATAGAGGTCCTGGCCGAAGGGTGCGACGGCGTCATGCGCTGTGCGATGCCAGTGCACGCAATCCTCCGGGTAACCGTAGTAGGGCGTGAGATCGAAGCCGCCACCAAACCACCAAATGGGATTTTCGCCGGTCGGATCGGCAATGAAGCAGCGCACATTGGCATGACTGGTCGGCACGTGCGGGTTGCGGGGATGGATCACGAGTGAAACGCCCATGGCCTCCCACGGCTTGCCGGCCAGATTGGGGCGGTGGGCGGTGGCCGACGGCGGCAGCTTCGTGCCCTTCACATGGGAGAAAGCGATGCCGGCTTTTTCGAACACCGTGCCTTCGGTCATGATGCGTGAAATGCCGCCGCCGCCTTCGGGGCGGATCCATTCGTCGCGATTGAATTCGCCGCCGCCGTCTTCCGCCGCCAGTGCCGTGCAAATGCGCGATTGCAGATCGAGCAGATAGTCGCGGACGGGTTGCGGATCGATGGTCATGAAACCGCCAAGAAAGCACACTTGCGGAAGGTTGAAAAACCAATTTGGCCGGGACGGTCCGGAAAGAAGCGGGGGTGCTGCTCCGTTGCATGCGGCGTAATTCGAGGGGGTTGACGACTTTGCTAGAGTGCGGCTTCGTAAACGACTCGCCTGTGTTTCTCGCATGAATTCAACGCTGCTCACCACCATCGCACTGACGGGTTTTACCGTGGCGTTCTTTCACGCGGCGATTCCGACGCACTGGCTGCCATTCGTGCTGGTCTCCCGCACCCGTCGATGGAGCCGGACCAAGACCATTGGCGTGGCTTTGTTTGCGGGACTCGGCCACGTGGCGTTGACGTCAGTGATCGGTTTGTTGATCGCCTGGTTCGGTTTTCAACTCGATGAGGAAATCGGTCATGCCTTCGGTCCGGTGGCCGGCGGGGTGTTGATCGTGATCGGGGCTTATTTTCTCTGGCGCCAGGCGCGCGGTGCGGGCATCTGCCATCATGCCATGCCGGGCAGCGAACATCACGCCGACGAGCATTGCGGTGACGAGCCGGAGCACGGCAGTCATTGGGAACATGAATTGAAAGACAGCAGTCTGGCGAAGTCGCCGGGAGACTGGGCGGCAATCAGCGGACTTTTCCTCATGTTGACGCTTTCGCCCTGCGAAGGGTTTCTGCCGGTTTATCTCTCCGCCGTGCAGTTTGGCTGGAGTGGCTTTGTGCTGCTCACCGTTATTCTGGCGGCGGCCACGCTGGCCGGCATGACCCTGTTCACTTGGCTGACCCTGATCGGCTTTGAGAAGCTACGGCTGCGCCATTTCGAACGCTGGGAAGCGGGCTTGCTCGGCGCGATCTTTGTGGTGCTGGGTTTGGCGATGCTGCTGATGCGGCATCATCACTGAGCGGGACGGCCCGCCCGGCGGTCGGGCCCTGCCGGCGCTACCGCGCCCACCCAAGGAGAGGGGGCCTGCTTGCAGGCGATGAATGGCTCTCAGCGCTTGGGAATACTGAACTTGATCACCGGAGTGTCGTCGGCCGGGACGGATTCGGGAGCGGGTGCTTGCGGACGAACCGCGGGTTGCTCCGCGGGCAACGGTGCGACGGAGAGCGGCGAGTCGGTCGGAGGCAACAGGGCGAATCCGCGTTGGATCAGTTCCGCCATCTTGAGATCACGGGTCTTGGCCGCAGGCGAACCCATGATGACAGCAATGATGCGCCGACCGTCCCGGCGGGCGGTGGCAGCAAGACAAAAACCGGCGCCCCGGGTGTAACCGGTTTTCAAGCCGTCCACGCCCTCCACATTTTCAAGCAGGTGATTGTGATTGCGCATGTCGATCCGCGCATCGGGCGATCCGGCGCGGAATGACCGCTCCGTCACCGAACTGTATTTAAGAATGTCGGTGTTTTGCAGCAGGTAGCGACTCAGCGTGGCGAGATCGCGCGGGCTGGTCAGGTCGCCGTCGGCGATTTTTCGATTAGCGGGTGGCAGGCCGTGCGGACTGCGAAAAGTCGTATGCGTCATGCCCAGCGAAGCGGCGCGCTGATTCATGAGGTCCACGAAGGCGTCAACCGAACCCGCGACCGCTAGGGCGAGGGCATGCGCGCAGTCGTTGGCCGACTGAATCATCAAGGCGTAGAGCATTTCCTCGACGGGAAATGATTCTCCCTGTTTGAGCCAAACCTGCGTGCCGCCGATCTTGGAGCTGGCCGCTCCGACCGGGACCGGCGTCTGCAAGGTGATTGCACCGCTGGCGAGGCGGTCGTGCACAATCAGAAACGTCATCAGTTTGGTGATGCTCGCGGGCGGGCTCACGATGTCGGCATTATCCTCGAACAGCACCTTGCCCGTGGCCGCATCGGTGATGATGGCTCCCTTGTAGACATCCTCGGCCCGCAGCCCACCGACCGCGAGACAGGCAGTGAAGATTCCAATGGCGATGCGCAGCGCAAAAGTCATGCGCACGAGCGAGCGAATTTTTCGAAAGGCAAGCGAGCGAAAAACCGGCGGGCTGGCGCGATCAGCGTGCGATGGCACCAAGGATGACGGCCGCGGTTTTTTCCGGTTGCCGCCAATGCGGATTGTGATCGCCGGACATGTTGATCACAGGCCAGCCCCGGGTCGCGGCGCGTTGAGCAAAAGCAAAGAACTCATCTTCCGCGGCGGTTTTGCCCTCCTCAATGGTGAGAAGGTAAGTGCTTGGGATTGCCGCGGCGTCAGGGTGGGTGAGAACCAGCTTGTCCGTGAACGTCTTGGCGGGTTGCGGCACATCGATCGGGTAAGGTTTGCCCGGCTTGACCCACCATGCGGGAATGAATCCATGCGCGGCCGCGGCCAAGAGCTTTTGGGCGGCCGGGCCGATCGCGTCGGCGGCGGACTCGCCGTTATCGGGCAAAATGGCGTCGAGATAGATCAGTTGGCGCAAACGCTCGGGCATCCGGTCGGCCACGCCGGTGATCACCATGCCGCCGTAACTGTGTCCGAGCAGAATCACATCATGCAGGTTTTCAAAACGGATGACGTTGAGCACATCCTCGATGTGGGTATCCAAGCCGATGTCCGCGGTCGCAAGGTGTGCGCGCTCGCCGAGCCCGGTGAGCGTGACGCGGCGCACGTCGTAACCGGCCGCACGCAGAAACGGTTCAATCCGGCTGAACTGCCAGGCCCCGCCCCAGGCGCCATGGACAATGAGAATGGTCTGCGGTGTTTTTTCGCCGGCGAATGTGGCGCCCGTCGAGGCGGCCAGAAACAGAAGGACGACGAAAATCCGTTTCATGGTTGAATCGCGATCAGGTGAGTTCGATCGGCTGCTCGTGCAGCTTCAATTCGGGATTCTTTTCGACGAAGTAATTCATCGTCCATTCGTTGGGGAAAAGGACGATTGGATGATCGAATTTGTCGGTGCCGAAGCTGACGCCGCTTGCGACCACGATGGAGGAAACATCCTCGAGCGCGGGATGTGGTTCCACCCAGCGCAGGAGGGTCCACGGCGCTGTGGTCAGACGCGACTCGGCCTTGTATTCGGCGCGCAGGCGGTGTTGCACGACTTCAAATTGGAGCACGCCGACCGCGGCCAAGAGGGTGGAACCGGGCGGGGCGTTGCGCGCGTTGAACGATTGCACGACGCCTTCCTGCAGGAGCTGGTCGAGCCCGGCGCGGTATTTCTTCGAATCGGCCGGGATGGGGTTGGAAATGTAAGCGAAGACCTCGGACGGGAAACGCGGGATTTCGTCGTAGGCGATGGTGCGGTCCTCGGTGAGGGTGTCACCGATGCCGAATTCGCCGTGGCCGACCAGACCGATGACATCGCCGGGCCAAGCCTCGTCGACGGTCTCGCGTTCCTGACCGAAGAGTTTGTGTGAGGACGACAGACGCACGGTTTTGCCGGTGCGCTGGTGTGTGACCGTCATATCGCGGGTGAACTTTCCGGAACACACGCGAATGAACGCGATGCGGTCGCGGTGCTTGGGATCCATGTTGGCCTGGATCTTGAAGACGAAGCCGGAGAATTTGTCGTAAGTGACCGGAATTTCGCGTGCCTCGGTGGGGGCGGGCAGGCCGGGCACGGTGACGCTGACGGACTGGCGCGGGGCCGGTGGCACAGAGTCGTGCAAAAAACCGTTCAGCAAAAGCTGGATGCCGAAGTTGTTCACGGCGGAACCGAAATACACGGGCGTTTGCTGGCCGGCGTGCACGGCGGCGAGATCAAAGGGATGCCCGGCACCGTCGAGCATTTCGAGCTGCTCGGTGACTTGTGTATAACTGTATTCGTCGAGTTTCTCGCGGACGGCGGGATCTTCGATGGAGGAAACCTTGACCGGGGCCTTGAATGCGCCGCTGGGCACGCGCTCGAACAGGTGGACCTGCCGGGTGCGCCGATCAAACACGCCCTTGAAGGACGGACCGTTGCCCAAAGGCCAGTTGACCGGCGAGGATTGGATGCCGAGCACGGTTTCGAGTTCGTCGAGCAACTCGAGCGGGTCCTTGGTCGGGCGGTCGCACTTGTTGATCAAGGTGAAGATTGGCACCCCGCGGCGGCGGCAGACCTCGAACAGCTTGCGGGTCTGGGTTTCGACGCCCTTGGCCGCGTCGATGACCATGAGCGCGGCATCCACGGCGGTCAGCACGCGGTAGGTGTCCTCGGAGAAGTCCTTGTGTCCGGGGGTATCGAGCAGGTTGACGGCGCAGCCTTCGTATTCGAATTGCAGGACGGTGGAGGAGATGGAAATGCCGCGCTGCTTTTCGATTTCCATCCAGTCGGACGCGGTGGCGCGGGCGTTCTTGCGGTCCTTGACCGCGCCGGCGAGATGAATGGCGTTGCCGTAGAGCAGGAACTTTTCAGTGAGCGTGGTTTTGCCCGCGTCGGGGTGCGAAATGATCGCAAAGGTGCGGCGGCGGGCGATTTCCTGGGCGGGTGACATGGCGTAAAGTGTCAACTCAACAGGATTGCGTGTGAAGGGAAAGCTTGGAGTTTTAGCTTCCCCCGGGAACATGGGCCGGGATGATGCGCCCATGACGAACAGCCTGAAACTCAAACCTAATGCCAAGGGACGCGTCCTCGCGGGGCATCCCTGGGTGTTTGCCAATGAGATCGAGGCGTTGCTGCCAAGCGACTTCGACGGAAAGGTCGTCGAATGCCGTGACCGCACCGGACGCTTCTTGGGCACGGGGCTCTACAACTCGCGTTCCCAGATTGTGTGGCGGCGCTTGAGTCGCGATCGGGTCGAGCTCGACGAAGCGTATCTGCGCGGGGCGCTGACCCGGGCCTTGGCGCGTCGAGGGGCCGGAAAATTCCAACGCTTGGTTTGGTCGGAATCGGATGAACTGCCCGGGGTGGTGGCCGATCAGTTTGGCGACACGGTTGTCCTGCAGATTCAGACATTGGCGATGGATGCGGTGGCGGATCAGCTTGCCCGCTTGCTGGTCGAGCTGGCCGGCGTGAAGGAAGTGATCTTTCGCAATGATTCGAACCTGCGCCGTTTGGAAGGACTCGCGCAGGAAGTGCGGACGCTGTCTGGCGAACCGTGGGAACCGCGCTGGGCGACGATCGATGGATTTGATTATTGGCTCGAATTGCAGCATGGCCAGAAGACCGGGTTTTACCTGGATCAGCGCGAGCAGCACAGCGTGTTGGAAAAATACTGCGCGGGTAAGCGCGTGTTGGACACGTTCTGCAACCAAGGCTCGTTTGCGCTGCACGCCGCCCGCGCCGGGGCGACGGAAGTGCTGGGGCTCGATAGTGCCGCCGATGCGATTGAACAGGCGCGACGCAACGCGGAGCGCAACAGCGTCACGGCAAGTTTTGAGGTCGTGAATGTCTTCGACTGGTTCAACGCCAAGGAACGCCAAGGCGAGGCGCTGTGGGATGTGATCGTGCTCGATCCTCCGCCGTTCGCGAAATCGAAGAAGGCGATGGACGGCGCCCTGCGCGGTTACAAGGAGCTCAATTTACGGGCGATGCAACGGCTGGCCCCGGGTGGCATGCTGGCGACGTATACCTGCTCACATCACATGCAGGATGCGGAATTGCGCGGGGTGGTGGCGGCAGCGGCGGCGGATGCGAAGCGCCGCGTGCAGGTGGTCGAATTCTGCCATCAACCGGCGGACCATCCGGTCTTGGTGACGATGCCGGAAAGCGAATACTTGCGCGGGTATATTTTGCGGGTGGAGTGAGGTGTAGGGCGGGGATTCCGATCCCCGCCAATACGCCGATGCGTTAAATGAAAAAGGCGGGATCAGCGATCCCGCCCTACAATTGAAAAGATTGAGCTGGTTTACCGCAGCACTTCGTCGAGCTGGCGCCGCATCGTTTTGAAGGCATTGAGTTGCTCCTTGAGCTCCGCCTCCTCCTTTCGGGTGCGCACGTGCTTCATCGCTTCGAGAATGTCGCGCTCGGTTTCCATCAGGTTGACGCGTTCGGCGGCGACGCTTTTGCGCTGACCGGCGGTTTTGCCGCCGAAGATGGCGAGGACCTTGGGGGCGTCGTCGCTGTTGAGCGATTCGTCGAGCTCACTGGGTTTGAGCTTCTTCTTGGCGCGCTCGATCTCCTTGTTGAGCTTCTTGATCTCAATATCGAGTTCGGAGATGCGACTGCTGCTGACCGTAAACGCCGGCATCATCATGGTGGGCTCGTCGGCCTCGTCACTGGCCTGCGCGCTGGCCTCAGCGTCCGGCCGTGATTCGTCCTTGGCCGATTCCTTGTTGGCGCGTCGTTCGGCATGCTCGGCGAGATTGGCTTTCACGCGGGCCTCTTGTTCGGCCTTGGTTTCGGGTGATTCTTCAGATGCGGAAGCGGCAAGAGGGCACGCGAGACTCAGGGCGACAACGGAGAGGATGGGGAGGCGCATGATAATAGTAAGCTAGTGGACTTGGACCGCGCGTCGAGGTAAGTGTGCGTAAAAAAAGCCGGTCCTTTGGGACCGGCTTTGAAGCCTAGGGCAATCGCCTTAGAGACGACCGGCGTAGATCGCGGTTGAGCCGAGTTCCTCCTCAATGCGGAGGAGCTGGTTGTATTTGGCGACGCGGTCAGTGCGGGAGGCTGAGCCGGTTTTGATCTGGCCGGCATTCGTCGCGACTGCGATGTCAGCGATCGTGGTGTCCTCGGTTTCGCCGGAGCGATGCGAGATGACCGCGGTATAGCGGTTCTTGTGCGCAAGCTCCACCGCGTCGAGGGTCTCGGTGAGCGAGCCGATCTGGTTGACCTTGACGAGAATCGAGTTGGCAGTGCCGGTGGCGATGCCCTTCTTGAGGAATTCGACGTTGGTGACGAAGAGGTCGTCGCCGACGAGTTGGCAACGGTCGCCGATTGCGTCGGTGAGCTTCTTCCACGTGTCCCAATCGTTTTCGGCGCAGCCGTCTTCGATGGAGTCGATCGGGTATTTGGCGACGAGGTCCTTGTAGTAGGCGACGAACTCGTCGCCGCAGAACTTCTGGCCCGTGGACTTCTTGAAAACGTAGTTTTTCGTCTTGGCGTCGTAGAATTCGGAGGACGCGACGTCGAGCGCGAGCATGATGTCCTTGCCGAGTTTGTAGCCGGCGGATTTCACGGCCTCGGCGATGGCGTCGAGCGCATCGGTGGTCGAAGCGAGATTGGGCGCGAAGCCACCTTCGTCACCGACGGCGGTGGAGAGGCCCTTGGCTTTCAGCACCTTCTTGAGGGCGTGAAACACTTCGCAACCCGCGCGGAGCGCATCGGCGAAGGTGTCGAAGTTGACCGGGCGGATCATGAACTCCTGGAAATCGATCGGGGCGTCCGAATGCGCGCCGCCGTTCATGATGTTCATCATTGGCACGGGCAGCACCTTGGCGTTGGGACCACCGAGGTATTTGTAGAGCGGCTGACCGAGAGCGGTGGAAGCGGCGTGGGCGGCGGCGAGCGAGACGCCGAGGATGGCGTTGGCGCCGAGCTTCGATTTGGTTTTGGTGCCGTCGAGCTTGAGCATGGTTTGGTCGATGCCGACCTGATCGCAGGCGTCAAAACCGACGAGGGCCGGGGCAATGTGCTTGGACACGTTGGCGACGGCGCTTTGCACGCCCTTGCCGAGATAGCGCGATTTGGCGGCGGCCTTGGCGCCTTTGATCGCGCCATCGCGCAGTTCGAGCGCTTCGTGTTCGCCCGTGGAGGCGCCGGAGGGGACTGCGGCGCGGCCGAGCGTGCCGTCGGCGAGTGTCACATCGACCTCAACAGTCGGATTGCCGCGGGAATCGATGATTTCGCGGGCAGAGATTTCGGATATGGTGGTGTTCATTGATAAATTGAGCGGGGCAGTGAAAATCACCCGGGGCGCGGCGGAAAGCGCAAAGTGCGTTTCGCCCAAATGGCTGACTCCCAAACCACTTTGCTGGCGGATCAGGCGAACGGGGGGCGTGAGATGCCGGTTTTGAGCAGCACTTTGCCCAGTAACCCGGGAGCCTTGGGCCGGAGATGGGGGGGCAGCTGATTGATGAAGCCACGATTGATCGCAATGCGACCGACGGTGAGCCCTTCATAATTGCGCACGTTGAGGAGATCCTCGGTCATCAATGGCAGGGGGATCTGATCCAAATGTCCTTCGTAAGCGGCGGCGTGGAGCGGGGTGTCGCCGTTGTCGTTGCGTGTGAGCAAGAGATCGCGGGTCAGCTGGGCGGCCGGGATGTGTTTGAGCTGCCCGGTTTCGGCCGCGGCATGAATCGCGGTGAAGCCCGACTTGGTGGCGGTGACGAGGTTGTCGTGCGTCAGCAATTCCGCCGGCAATTGATCCAGGTGACCGGAAATGGCCGCGGCATGGAAGACCGTGTCACCGGAATTGGTCATTTCCAGCAAGGCTGCGTTGGAGATCGTTGCGGCCGGCAGTTGGTTGAAGTTTCCGTTCAACGCGGCCACATGATAGACGGTCTCGCCACTGATGTTTTTGGTCAGTAGATTTTCCTTCGTGACGAATTCGGGAGGCAGCCGGTCAATCGTGCCGGCTTCGGCGGCTTCGTGCAGGAGATTGTTGCCGAGGTCGGTTCGGCGCAGGACCGTTTCGGCAGTGATCAGCGCGGCCGGAATCTGGTCGAGATGGCCGCCGGCGGCCGCGACATGGAAGACGGTATAGCCGGAGTTGCTGCGGGCGGACAGGAGTTCCGTAGTCAGAAAACGCGGCGGGACTTGGTCGAGTTTACCGCTGGCCGCGGCATGGTGCAGCGGCGTGTAACCGGAATCGTTTTTAAGCGAAAGGGTCTCGGCTGTCAGCCAATTCGCGGGAACGTCGCCGAGGCTGCCGTAGCGTGCGGTCGTGTGCAGCGGAGTGTTGCCGGCCGCATTGCGTGCCGTCATCCGTTCCAGTGTCAAATACCCGGCGGGCAGTGATTGGAGCGAGCCATTGCGGCTGAGGGCATGCAGGTCGAATTCGTCCATAACGTCAGCCGGAGCATGCAACAAACCGGGTTTGGGTGAAGCAACCTAAAACCAGAAGGTATATTACCCGGTGCCGGAAATGGATTTGCCATGCGCGAGGGGCGCGCCAGTGTGGTCAGCGCATGAGCTCCGCTGATCCTGAAGCACCCCAAGAGACTGCACCGAAAGATGCGATTCTGTTGATCGATGATGAGCAGCCGTTGCTCGATGTCTTCACGGCGGCGTTGAAAGGCCAGTTCGAAGTGACCACGGCGAATTCGGTGCGGGAAGCGGAGTATCTGCTGCATAAGAAGCAGTTCAAGGTTGTCGTGGCCGACCACCTCATGCCCGGTGGCAATGGCATGAGTTTTCTGGTGCGGGCGCGGGAAGAGTTTCCGCACATGCAGCGCATCCTGGTGACCGGTTACATGAAGCCCGAGATGCTATTGCGCAGTGTGAACGAGGCGGCGCTGTTCCGCTACCTGCTCAAACCGGTCTCCTTGGCCGAGCTCATGAAGGTCGTTGCTGAAGCGGCCAAACTGCACGACCAGCTGGTCGCTTGAATCACCCGTTATGCCACCAGCCGACTCCTCTCCGGTGATTCTGTTGGTGGATGATGAACAGGAATTGCTCACCGCTTTCAGCCTGCATTTGGGTGAACTCTATCATTTGGAAACGGCCAACACCGCCGCCGAGGCGGACATGATTCTGGGTCTGCAGAAAGTGGATCTCATCATTACGGATCACTTGATGCCGGGCGAAAGCGGCTTGGATTTCCTTATGCGTGTGCGGGAGCATTTCCCCGAGACGAAACGCATTCTCGTGACGGGATACATGAACCCGGATTTGATTTCCCGAGCCGAGACCTTGGCCGGGCTGAGCGCCTGCTTGGTGAAGCCCGTGAGCCGTGAACAGCTGCTGACGACGGTCCAGTCCGCGTTAGCCGTCGGCGCGTGAGCTTGCGGTTGGCCGGCGTTGCAGTTTGGGGACAAGATAGGGCGCAGTCGGGGAACGTTTGATTTTGGCGATACCGTTGACCGGACCTTGATAGAGCAACTGACCGCCGTCCGGTCCGCCGGATGGCCCGAGCTCGACGAGATAATCCGCTTCGGCGAGCAAATCGAGATGGTGCTCGATCACGACCACGGTGTGGCCTTGATCGACGAGCGAGTGCAGCACGTGGATGAGCTTTTCGCAGTCGCTCAGGTGCAGGCCGATGGTGGGTTCTTCCAGCAGGTAGAGATTTTGGGGCGTTTCCCCGCGTGATCGTTCCGTGTAGCTGGCGAGTCCGCGCGCCAGTTCCGTCACGAGCTTCAGCCGCTGGGCTTCACCGCCGGAGAGGGTGGGCGAACTTTGGCCGAGGGTCAGGTAGCCAAGCCCGCAATCCACCATCAGCCGGCAAACCTCGGAGAGTTGCGAATGGAAGTCGAAGAACGCCACGGCCTCCTCGAACGTGAGCTGCAAAACCCCGCCGATGTTCCTGCCTTTCCAAGTGATGTCGGCGAGCTCGGCCGCGTAGCGTGAACCGCCGCAATCCTCACACGGCAGGTAGGTGTTCGGCATGAAGGCCATCTCGAGTTTGATGCGACCGGCACCGGCGCAGGTTTCACAGCGACCGCCGGCGGTATTGAACGAGAAACGCCCGGCGTTGTAGCCGCGAATTTTCGCATCGGGCAGCGAGGCGAAGAACTGCCGGATGAGATCGAAAATGCCGAGATACGTGGCGGGGGTGGAGCGCGGGGTCTTGCCGATCGGCGATTGATCCACCTCGATCACGGACTTGAAGCTGGCCGCGCCGCGCAGTTCCGCGAAGGGCGGGTTGTTTGCCTTGCGACCATTTCCTGTGGCGGCGGGTTCGGTGGCAAAGTTCGTCGCACTCACAAACTGGCGGCCGGTGAGGCGCGGTTTTTTCGCCTTGATGGCATGGTTGACCGCGGGGTGGAGCACGTCGCGAAAGAGGGTGGATTTGCCGGCGCCGCTGGGACCGGCGACCATTGTCAGGCGGCCCAGCGGCACGCGCAGATCAAAGCCCTGGAGATTGCGATAGGCGGCGTTGCGCAGTTCGAGCCAAGCGCGCGATTTGCCCGAGACCGCAGGCAACGAGCGGTAGCTGCCGCGGAGCGGGTGGGTGATGCCCTGCTTGAGGAACAGTCCGGTGAGCGACCGGGCACTGCGTTTAATCTCGGCCGGCGTGCCGTTGGCCAAGAGTTCGCCGCCGTGCACGCCGGCGGCGGGGCCGAGATCGATGATGCGGTCGGCGCGCTCCATCAATTCGTCGTCATGTTCGACCACGAGCACGGTGTTTCCCTTGGCGCGGAGCGATTGGAGCGTTTCGATCAGGCGGTCGTTATCCCGGGCGTGCAGACCGATGCTCGGCTCGTCCAACACATAGAGGACACCCGAGAGATTGGAGCCGAGTTGCGCGGCCAGGCGGATGCGCTGGGCTTCGCCGCCGGACAGAGTCTCGGTGGGACGGTCGAGCGCGAGATAGCCAAGGCCGACGTGATCGAGGAACTTCAATCGCTCTTCGATTTGCGGCACGATGTCCTGGGTGATGAGTTTGCCGCGCGCGTCGAGGGCGAGTTGGTGAAGATTGGTCAACAGTGAGGCGGGCGTGTCGCGCAGCAATTCAGGCAAGGACAGCGCAGCCTTGCGTCCGCGAAAGTGCAGTTTCACCGCCCGCGCGGTGCGATTGAGTCGTTGACCCTGACAATCGGGGCAGGCCGTGCCGTCGTCCGAGACATCCTCGGCCGCGTCGATGCCGAAGCTGCGCAACCGGGCCAAGGGATCGTCTTCATCTTCCTTGGGCTCGAGCATCCATGGATAGACCTTGCCGTGGCCGCGACAGGTCGGGCACCAACCGCGCGGTGAATTGAAAGAGAAGTGCTTCGGATCGAGTTCGGGGAATGACTCGCCGGACTCGACGTCGGTGCGGGTGGTGGAAAACCAGGAGAGGACTTCACCTTGGGGCGTGAGGAGAAAGCACGCGCCCTTGCCGAGGCGCAACGCGGTATCGAGCGCTTCGGCCGATTGTGGGTGCGTTTTGAGATCCGCCACGACGACCTCGATGTCGTGTTCGCGATATCGATCGAGCTTGGTGAAGGCCGCGACAGCGAGCAACTGGCCGTCGGCCCGCATCAGCTCGTAACCCTGTTTGGCGATCCATGTGGCGATGGGCTGATGATGTCCCTTGCGCCCGCGAATGAGCGGGGCGCAGAGGTAGAGATGCTTGGCCCGCTTCGCTTTGGGCGTGGCCTGCACACGAGTGAGTAATTTGCGCAGTTGCGCCGGTGACAGCGGTTCGACGGGCTTGTCAGTGTCGGGGTGATGTTGCACGCCAAGCCGCGCGTAGAGCAGCCGGAGGTATTGGGCGACTTCGGTGATGGTGGCGACCGTTGATTTGCGCGACCCGCGGGTGACGCGCTGTTCGATCGCGACGGTCGGCGGAATGCCGGTCAAGCGATCCAGTGCGGGCCGGGGCAACTGTTCCACAAACTGGCGCGCATAGGGCGACATCGATTCCATGAACCGCCGCTGGCCCTCGGCGAACACGATATCGAACGCGAGGGTGGATTTCCCCGAACCTGAAACCCCGGTGACGACCGTGAGCTCGTGATGCGGAATGGTGAGCGAGAGATTCTTGAGGTTGTTTTCCCGCGCGCCGGTAATCGTGAGTTCGGCGCCTGCGCTGGCAGGGTGGTAAGTTCCAGGGGCCTCCGCAGCCTGGAGTTCGGGCAGAGCGGCATCGGATGCGTGCACGCCACGCAACGCTGCGCGGAGGAAAGGCGAGGTGGCGGTGGTGGCCTTGACAACAGTTTCGGGCGGGCCGGCCGCAATGACGCGACCGCCGCCGGAACCCGCCTCAGGCCCAATCTCAATGATCCAGTCGGCGGATTTGAGCACGTCGAGATTGTGTTCGATCACGACAATGCTGTGCCCCTGCTCGACCAAGGCCTGCAAGACGGTGAGCAAGCGTTTGACGTCGTGGCGGTGCAGGCCGGTGGTGGGTTCGTCGAGCAAGAGCAACGCGCCCGTGCTGCCGGCGCCGGCGTGACCGGCGAGATAGCGCACGAGTTTGAGCCGTTGCGATTCGCCGCCGGACAGCGTGTTGAGCGGCTGGCCCAGTGTCAGATAGCCCAGGCCGACGGACTCGAGGACGCGCAGCTTGCGCTGGATGCCGGGCTCGCCTTCGAACCGCAACAAGGCATCGGACACGCTCGTGTTAAGCACATCCGCGACCGACTGATCGTTCCAGCGAATTCCCAGCACCTCGGGTTTGAAGCGTCGGCCTTCGCAAACCGGACAGGGCACGAAGACATCGGAAAGGAACTGCATCTCCACGCGTTCGTAGCCGAGCCCCTGGCAGTGATCGCAGCGTCCTTCGCCACTGTTGAACGAGAAGCTGGAGGCGTTGAACCCGGCCGCCTGCGCTGCGGGAGTGTTGGCGAACAGATTGCGGATATCGTCCCACGCCTCGGTGTAGAGCGCGGCATTGGAACGCGGCGTGCGTGAGAGCGGCGATTGATCGACGAGCACGATTTCGCCGAGCTCCAGATCGCTGTGCAGCGAGCTGATGACGGCGGGATCCTCGGTGAGCTGATTGCGTTGGGTGAGCAGGCCTTGATGAATGACGTTGTCGAGCAGGGTGGACTTGCCCGAACCCGAGACGCCGCTCAGGCACACGAAGCGTTGCAGCGGCACGCTGAAGGAGAGATCGCGCAGGTTGTGTTTGGAAACCTGCTTGAAATGCAGTGCGGGATGCTGCGCGTCGACTGGGCGTCGGCTCGCGGGTGCGTCAATGGTTTCACGTCCCGCGAAGTAGGCGCCCGTGATGCTGTCCTTGGATTTGAGCAGCGCGGGCACGTCGCCTTGAAAAACGATCTGGCCGCCGCGACCGCCGGGCTCGGGACCGACTTCGATGACATGATCGGCGGCGCGGATCATGGCCTCGTCATGCTCCACCACCACCACGGTGTTGCCCACGGCGGTGAGTGTGTGGATGATTTCGATCAGCCGATCAATGTCGCGCGGGTGCAGACCGACGCTCGGTTCGTCCAGCACGAAGAGGGTGTCGACGAGCGAAGTGCCCAGGCAGCCGGTGAGATTGACGCGTTCGACTTCACCGCCGGAGAGCGTGCGGGAACTGCGATCAAGCGTCAGGTAACCCAATCCGACCTGTTCGAGATAACGCAACCGCGTGAGGATCGATTCGTGGGCGAGGGTCGATTGGTGACTGGAGGAGGAGGCGTCCGGCGCCCCGCCGTCTGCCGCGACGAGTTGCAGCAGTTCGGTGACGGAAAGTTGGTAGAGTTGAGGCAGCGTGTAATCGCGCCATTTCCAACAAAGGGCCTCGGGCTGGAGTCGCGTGCCGTGGCAGTCCGGACAGGTGTTGTAGGCACGGTAGCGCGAAAGGAAGACGCGCACGTGCATCTTGTAAGTGTTCTTCTCGAGCCAATTGAAAAAGCCCTTCACGCCATACCAATATTTGGGCCAGGTCTTGCCGTTTTCTTCACCGTAACCGGGCTCGCCGTTGATGATGAAATCGCGCTGGTCTTGGGACAGGGACGCGAACGGCACATGGGTGGGAATCTTCTTTTTCTTGGTGAAGACGAGCAGGTCTTTTTTCGATTCGCCGTAGATGTCGCTTTCCCAGCATTTGATGGCTCCTGCGTCGATGGAGAGCGATTGGTCGGGCAGGGCGAGGCGGTAATCGATTTCGATGATGCGACCGAAACCGCGGCAACGCGGACAGGCCCCGAGGGGCGAGTTGAAGGAAAAGAGCGCGGGCGTGGCGGCGCGAAACGAACGGCCGGTTTCAGGCGAATGGAGCCCGCGGGAATAATGTCCTGCGACCGGGAAGGTTGTGCGGTCGCGCCCTTCCTGTTCGTGCACGAACAGCTGCACCTGACCTTGCCCGAAGTGCAGCGCGGTCTCGGTGGCCTCAAGGAAGCGCGATTGATTTTCGGACCGCATGGCCACGCGGTCCTGCACGACGTGGAATGCGTCCGGAAAGCCCTTGGGCAGAGCTTCCAGCAGATCGTCGAGCTTGTGAATCGCGCCTGCGGCCAGCACGCGAACGTAGCCCTGGGTCTTCAAGTTGCCGAGCACTTCGGACCATTTGAGCTTGGCCGGCCGGGTGATGGGGAAACAAACGAGCAGCGTGCGCTCCTTGTGGCTGGCGAAGGCCTTGCGCCAGATCGTGGCCGGCGTGTCGTCTTCGACCGGTAGTCCGGTGGCCGGATCAAAGCATCGGGCGACATGGCTGAACCAGACTTTGAAGTAGTCGGTCAGCTCGGTCATCGTCCCGACGGTGGAACGCGAGGTCTTGACCGTGTTGGTCTGTTCAATCGCGATGGACGGACGGATGTTCTCGATCGAGTCCACCCGTGGCTTGTCGAGCAGGTCGAGAAACTGGCGCGTGTAGGCGCTGAAGGTCTCGACATAGCGCCGCTGTCCCTCGGCGTGAAGGGTATCGAAGACCAGCGAGGACTTGCCTGCGCCGCTCAGTCCGGTGACGGCGATGTATTGGCCCAGGGGAATATCGAGATCGAATCCCTTGAGGTTGTTCTGCCGCACACCGCGGAGCCGGATGCACTGATGAGACGGAAGCGAAGATGGCACGGCAGATTACGAAGCGGGCTTGCGCCGGAAATGCAACCAGCGGGAAAGCCCGGCCGTGCTTTCCTGACATAACGCTGTCAGGAGCGTCGCGACTTCACTTGTCGGCCAGCACGAGCCGGGCGCGAACCTGGCGAATGGCCTTGGTCACGGCAGGCGCCGGCTGGTGGTTGGTCACGATGGTGAACCGCGCGTCAAAGGGAGTGGTCAGGCTCAGGGCCTTGCGCCCGAATTTGGAATCGTCGAGGGCAAAGATGCTCCGCTCGGCGGCGGCGATCATCTTGCGCTGGGCCGCCACGATCAGGGCGTTGTGATTCCAGATGCCATTTTCCGTGATGCCGGCGCCGCCGAGCACGGCGATGTCGGCGTGAACCTGGCCGAACGCCTCTTCGCACATCGGCCCTAGCGCGACACCGAGCCGGTTGTAAATCGTGCCGCCGGTGACGATGGTTTCGACGCTGCCCACATCGCTGAACAAACTGGCGACCGGCAGCGAATTGGTAATCACCTGCAGACGCTTGTCCACCAGCAGGCGGGCCACGGCGTAACTCGTGCTGCCGCCGTCGAGAATGACCGTCATGCCGGGTTGGATTTCCTTGGCCACGCAGTTGGCGATGGCGAACTTTTCGTCGGCGAAGCGGGAATTGCGGGAGATGAAATCGTATTCTTGGGCGACGATATCCGTCTCCACCAGCGAAGCTCCTCCGTGGTGCCGGCGCACGACGCCCTTGGCCTCCAACTGGTCCAAGGCGCGGCGCACGGTCGAGAGCGAACTGCTGAATTTGGAGGCCAGGATGCGCAGGTCGGCGTAACGGTGGGTGCGGATGTAACGCTCGATCAAATCTGTGCGCTGCTTGTTGGTCATGACGGCACGTTGAGCAATTTGGCGAAAAGGTCGAGATAGGCCCTAACTTGGCGGGCCGGAGCAAACTCCCGCCGCGCAAAGTCGCGGGCCCGCTGCCGGATCTCAGGCGAAGCGTCGGCGAATCTCCGCAGGGCGGCGCGAAAGCCCTCATGGTCGCCGAAGTCGATGCCTTGGCCGGTTTCGCCCGGAATGAAGGCCTCCTCCACGCCTTGGGCGCGGTAGGCGACGGCAGGCAACCCGTGGGCTTGCGCTTCGATCAAGAAATTGGACAGCGATTCGCTGCGGGAGGCATGCACGGCGACATCGGCCGTGGCATAGAGCGGCTCCGGATTGCGCAGGAAGCCGAGGAACTTGACGCGATCCTGCACGCCCAGGCGCCGGGCGTGCGCCTGGCACGATGTGAGCGCCGGGCCATCGCCCGCCAGCCAGAGTTGCCAAGGAAAGTCGTCCGGCAGGCCGGCGGCGATGTCGATGAGTTCGCGCTGGTTCTTTTCCGGCCGGAACATCGCGACGTCGAGCAGGACCGCGGTGTTGTCGTTGGCGCCGTGCTGTTGGCGCAGCGCGGAGTTGCGCTCATGAGTCCGGTCTGGAAACACGAGTGAATTGTGGATGACCGTGATGCGATCGCCGGGGATTTGATGGTTTTCCTCCAGCGTGGCCTTGGCCGCATGACTGTTGGCCACGATATGTCGCACGTTTCGCAGGGAGAGGCGAAAGAGCCAGGGGAGCGCCTTGCCGGTGCGCATGGTGCCGATGACGGCGGTATCCGGCCAGCGATCCCGGATCTCTTTGACGATGCCTTGTCCGTGGCAATTAGCCATGCGGCCCATGAGCAGAATGATGTTGGGCGGCTGTCGCTCGATCATCCGCGTCAATCCCGGGGCGAACCAGTCCAGCCGGGTATCGAAAGGCTGCAGCGAATGGTGAGTAACTTTTCCCGATAAGGTTGGGGCCAGCGGCCCTCCGGGGCGAAACGTGAGCAGAGTGACCTGGTGGTCTGCGTCGGCAAACGCGTTGGCCAGCAGGACCGATTGGCGTTCGGTGCCGCCACTGCGGAGGTAATCCTGCACGATCAGAATTTTCATTGCGGAAGGCGCCACGGAAAGGAAGGGTCGTCAGACAAGCATGAATTCACCTTTGCTGCAATTGCTGGTGCGTTGGCTGGTGCTCGCCGTCGGCGTCACGGTCGCCACCCACATCATTCCCGGAATTGCCTGCGATAATCGCACAGTCCTGCTCGTGGTCGTCGTCCTGTTGAGTTTTTTCAACGCCATTTTGAAGCCGTTGCTGGTGTTGTTCACCCTGCCGTTCATCTTGCTGACGATGGGCCTCGGCATGATCGTGATCAATGCCTTGTTGTTTTTGTTGGTCGGCAAATTGGTGGACGGTTTCTACGTGAGCGGATTTTGGGCGGCGGTGGGCGGAGCGCTTATCGTGAGCTTGACGAACTTTGTGGCGAGCCAGCTCTTTCGGCGTCCGCCGGGACCACCCAAGCAAAAACGCCGCCGCGACTCGCGCGATGATGTGATCGACGTCTGACGCGCAGCAGTCGAGGCGGGTTTTGCGTTTGACCGGGCATGTCCGGCAAGCGACCGTATTGACCAAATCTTACAAACATGGCTGAAACTACGGAATACGATTTGGTTGTCATTGGCGGCGGTCCGGCGGGTTACGCCGCGGCGATCCGCGCCGGGCAACTCGGCAAGAAAGTGGCATGCGTGGAAGCGGAACGCGCCGGCGGCACTTGCTTGAACTGGGGCTGTATCCCGACCAAGGCGCTGCTCAAGAGCGCCGAGCTTTATCAGAAGATGCAGAAGGCCGAGAATTACGGCCTGAGCGCCAAGGAGATTTCCTTTGATTTTGAAAAGGTCATGGGCCGATCGCGCACCGTGGCCGGCCAGATGGCCAAGGGCATCGAGTTCCTGTTCAAGAAGAACAAGGTCGATTACGGGGTGGGCCGCGGTCAGATCAGTGCGCCGGGCATGGTTTCGATTACCGACGGCGAACAGAAAGGGAAGTTTCTCCGCACGAAGAACGTGCTGTTGGCAACCGGCTGCAAAATGCGCCGCATTCCGGACCTCGAATATGACGGGGTGCGTGTGATGACGTCGCGCGAAGCCCTGGCGAATACCAAAATGCCGAAATCGATCGTCATTGTCGGTGCCGGTGCGATCGGGGTGGAGTTTGCCTATTTTTACAACGCCCTCGGGGCGAAGGTGACGCTGGTTGAAATGCTGCCGCAAGTGCTGCCGGTGGAGGACGAGGAAGTGGCGAAGCTGCTGCACCGTTCGTTCGACAAACAGGGCATCGCGGTGCACGTGAACACAAAGTGCGAGAACTTCCGCGTTGGCAAAAAGTCAGTGAAACTCGATCTCGTGGCCGGTGACAAGAAGACCGAAGTGGAGGCTGAGGTCTTGCTTTCGGCCATCGGCGTCACGCCGAATTTGGAAGGAGCGCTCGCCGCCAATGTGAAGCTCGAACTCGAACGCGGCTATGTGAAGGTCGGCGACGACTACCAGACCACGGTCAAAGGCATTTACGCCGCCGGTGACATCATCGGCCCGCCTTGGCTGGCGCACGTGGCAACCTTCGAAGGCATCAACGCCGTCAACGGCATGTTTGGCCATGGCAAACCCAAGCGTGTGAAGACATTCCCCGGGTGCACCTACTGCCAGCCGCAGGTGGCGAGCATCGGTCTGACCGAAAAGGCGGCGAAGGAGAAGAAGCTCGATATCAAGATCGGCAAATTCCCGTTTACGGCCTCAGGCAAGGCCGTCGCGTCCGCCGAGAGTGATGGGTTCGTCAAAGTCATCGCTGATGCCAAAACCGGTGAGATCTACGGCGCGCACATCATCGGCTCCGAAGCGACCGAGCTCATTGCCGAATACGGTCTGGCCATCGACATGGAAGCGACGGTGGAGGAAATCCATCACACTATCCATGCGCACCCGACGCTCAGCGAAGCGAACATGGAGGCCGCGGCGGCTTCCTTGGGTGAGGCGATCCATATTTGACCGGGCGCGCCGGCAATTTCTGAGGGCTGCAAGCTGCTATTCAACCGCCGAGGCGGGAAATCAGCTTGAAGCCTTACGCCGGGTGCCTACTGCTTGGCACCCGCGCTTATTCTGCTTCTGTAGCACAATGGATAGTGTAGTGGCCTCCGAAGCCATTGATCCGGGTTCGACTCCCGGCGGAAGCACCAGCGCAGTTTGCGCCCTGTGTCAGGCTTGATGCGAATTGCGATGGTCTGGGCTCAGCCGGCTGATGCCGAGGACAACGATGGCGCCAAGCAGAACGAACATGACAGCCCAAAGCAATCCGTCGGTGGATGCCGGAAGATGATTGATCTGGGTCAAGGGGACTTCTTCACCCTTGCTGTTGATGCGCGTGGTGAGGACTTCCTTCCACGGCCAGACGGTGCGAAGGGCGCCGGCCATGATGCCGGTCAGGGCGACGAGGGTGACATGGCGCCAGCGATGCAGCAGCCAGCTGACGATGCGCACGAATGAGAGGATGCCGACCGCGATGCCTGAGATGAAAATGGCCAGTGATACGAAATCGCGGTGATTCACGGCTTCGAGCACCTGTTGATATTTGCCCATGATCACGAGCAGGTAGGAACCGGAGATCCCGGGCAGAATCATCGCGCAGATGGCGATGGCGCCGGCGAGAAACAGATAGAATGGGGAAGAGGGCGTTTGGAACGCCTGCATGCCGACCAGCCAGTAGGTGCCGATGGCCGTTGCGATGAAGGCGAGGTAGTCGGCGACGTGCCAGCGCCAAGTTTCGCGGATCAGGAGGACGATCGAACCGAGGACCAAGCCGAAGAAGAACGACCACAATTGCACCGGATGTGACTTAAACAGTCCGGACAGCACATGGGAGAGGCTCAGGATGGCCGTCACCAAGCCAAGGCCGAGGGCGACAAAAAACGTCACCGGAACGCGGGCCCAGAGTTCGCGGAACTTGCCGCCAAACAGCAGCCGCAGGGTGGTGAGATCGAAGCTCTTGATCCCGTTGATCAGCCGGTCGTAGATGCCGCTGATGAAGGCGATGGTGCCACCGGAGACGCCGGGAACGAGGTCGGCCGCCCCCATAATCAATCCGATCAAGGCGACGCGGAGATGAAAAAGGAAATTCATGCGTGAAAACAAAAGGTCACAAAAAAGGCAGGTTTCGGTTGGAAACCTGCCCGGAAATGAAAACGAGACGGATTAGATCTCAGGGGTGGTCTTGCGCAGACCTTGGACGCGATCGCCTTCCTTCCATTGGCCGCGCTTGCGGAGGAGCTCAACGCGTTCGAAACGCTTGAGGACGTTGCGCTTAATGACGATACCCTTGGATCCTTGGAGGCTGCTGTGCTGTGACATGGCTTTAAAAGTTGGTGATGTTTCTTGCTAAAAGGAAGACGAGTTAGGGGTTGTGCGGGCCCATGACAAGTATTTTTCGCTCACGTGGCTGGCGGGCACGACGACCCACTCCGGGACATCGTAGGGATGCATCGCGTGGACAAGCTGCTCCAAATCCGAGCTTTGCTCCGGCAGAAGCTTGAAAGTCAGGCGATACTCTTCGGCGGTTTCAACCTGGCCTTTCCAGCGATAAAGCGAGGAAACGGGGCCGTCGATTTGCACACAAACGGCCCGGCCCTGCTGGATCGCGGCTTGGGCGATCGCCTCGGCCTCGGTCCGGCTGCTGACGGTGCTCCACGCGATAAGCATGCCGCCAAATCTTGCCGGCCGGGGCGGGGCGGCAAGCGGGAATATACCCTTGACGTGACCGGGCTTTGGCCTACCTATCGCCGGTTTCACTTTCGCCAACATACAGTTATGAGAGACGACTACATCAAGGACGCCCTTAAGGTTATTCCCGATCCGAATTTGCTGATCAACGTGGTTTCGCACCGCGTCAAGCAGCTCAAGCGGGGCAACCGTCCGCTCGTCGAGTCGCTCGAAAAGCTCTCCTCGGAGGATGTGGCTCTGCGCGAGATCATCGAAGGCAAGATCAGCCACGAGATGGGCGACAATTGAGCCGCTTCCGGTGATTTGTTTTATAAGCGGCCCCGCGATTGCCGGAGCCGCTTTTTTGTGCCCATTATTTCCCCGCATGTCCGCCAAAGCCAAAGACAAGCCCCGTTACACCGAAGTCCGCAACGCCAAGGCGCTGCGCGACTACTTCGTGGACGAGCGGTTTGAAGCCGGCGTGGCCCTGCGCGGCACGGAGGTCAAATCGATTCGGAACGGCCGGGCGCAGATCAACGATGCCTTCGGGCGTTACGAAAAAGGCGAACTGTGGATGCACAACGCGCACATCGAGGCCTATGCTTTCGGGAACATTTACAATCATGATGCCCGGCGCATCCGGAAGCTGCTGCTGCATCGCCACCAGGTGCGCAAAATCGCGCAGGCGCTGGATGCCGGCGGCAAGGCGCTGATTCCGCTGCGCATGTATTTCAAGGATGCATTGGTCAAGGTGGAGCTTGGCCTCTGCACCGGCAAGAAGCTGTTCGACAAACGCGAGACGGTGAAAAAGAAGGTGCAGGAACGCGAAATCGAAAAGGAAATGAAGCACTCCCGCGCATGAGCACTCCCGCCTCCGTCACCATCACGGTTCCAGGCAGCACTTCCAATTGCGGAGCGGGTTTCGACACGCTCGGCATGGCGGTCAATATTGCCAACCGCGTCACGGTCACGCGGTCCGACTCCAGTCCTGATATCACCCCCGCGCGCTCATCCGACGGCCGGGCGCAGGAAATGGTATCCGCGGCCGCAGCCTTGTTTTTCACCGGCACCGGGAGAAGCGCCTTTGGATTCAGTTATCGCATCGAGGGAGAAGTGCCGGCGACCCGCGGCCTGGGGTCCAGCGTGACAGTGCGTGCCGGCATCATCGCGGCGCTCGACAGCCTGACCGGCACCGGACTGACCAAGGCGCGCATGGTCGCGTTGGTGACCGAATTGGAAGGTCATCCCGACAATGCCGCCGCCGGTGTTTTGGGCGGATTCTGCGTCGCGCGTTCCGATCCGGATACCGGTGCTTACATCGACACGGTGCGGATTGAGGTGCCGGCTGATCTGGCCTTTGTGACGGCTTCACCGCTGCTCGAGGTTTCAACACATGCTTCGCGCGGCACCCTGCCGGGGAAGCTGCCTTATTTTGATGCGGTGCGCAGCATCAACAGCGCCACCTATTTCGTCGCCGCAATGATGTCGGGTGACTACGAACGCCTTCGCCATGCGGTGAGCGATTTCATGCATCAGCCCTATCGGCTGCCGGGCATTCCGGGAGCGGCCGAAGCGCTTGCGGCTGGGGTTGAGGCCGGCGCGTTGACCGGTTGGTTGAGTGGCAGTGGTTCGAGCGTGATGTGCGTGGTCCGGCGCGAACAGTCCGAAGTGGTGCTCGCGGCGATGCGCGGGGTCTTCACCAGCAGTGCCCAGACTTGCGAAGCGATGATCCTGCAGGCGGACAATCAAGGTTTGCGCCTAGGCTGAGAGTTTGGGGCGGCTGGCTTCGTCGGGCCAATGACGCACGATGAGTTCGGCAAGCTTTTGCCAGCGAAACGGCTTGGGCAGCACGGCTTTCAGCGCCGGCAAATCATCCAGAAAATTGTCCGACAGACGCACGGGATGACCTGTGATGATCAGAAACGGGACGCCAGGCAGTCGGGGGGCGGCGCGGCGGATGAATTGAGCGCCATCCAGCTCGGGCATGAAATAGTCGGTCACTACGACGCCAATATTCAGACCCGGCATCGCCTCCAACGCAGCCACGGGATGAGCAAATGCCACCACCGGCCGATTGAGATTGTCCCGCACCAGCTGGGACAACAGTTCCCCGTAGGATTTTTCATCATCCACGATGACGATGCACTTGTTGGCAACGGGGCTCACGATACGGAAGCGATTTAGAGCATTTGCAGGCGGAAAAGCAATTGGCTGTTCTTGTCACCCGGCGTCGAAGTCTCCTGAGTTTGGGCCATGCTGCACGTCGTGCTATTCCAGCCAGAGATCGCGCCCAACACCGGAAATATCGGCCGGATGTGTGCGCTGACCCAAACACGCCTGCATTTGATTCATCCCTTGGGCTTCGTGATCAATGACAAGAATCTGCGCCGCGCCGGGATGGACTATTGGCGTTCCCTTGATGTGCACGAGCATGCTGATTGGGCTACATTTCGGAAAAGCAACGCCGGACCGCAGCGCCTTTGGCTGTTCACCACCAAGGCCACGCAGTCGTTCTGGGATGTGCGCTATGCCGACGGGGATGGTTTGGTGTTTGGCAACGAAGGCCACGGCGCGCCGGAGTGGTTGCACGACGAGATCGGCGCCGGTCAGCGCGTGACGATTCCGCAGAAAAATCCGGCGCTGCGCTCGCTCAATCTGAGCACGGCCGCCGGGGTCGCCACTTACGAAGCTCGCCGCCAGATCGGGTGGTGATGCGCGGGACGCAAGCTCAGGCGTCCACGCGGGGGATCGCCTTGATGAGCTTCTGCGTGTAAGGGTGTTGCGGGTTTTCCATGATGTCCACGGCGGACCCGAGCTCGACGATCTTGCCCTGATACATGACGGCGATCCGATCGGAAATGTGTTTCACGACGGAGAGATCATGGGCGATGAAGATCATGGTGAGGTTCATGCGCCGCACCAGGCTCGCGAGCAGGTTCAGGATTTGCGCCTGAATTGAAACGTCCAGCGCCGAGACCGGTTCATCGGCGATGATTACGCGCGGCTCCAGGGCGAGGGCGCGGGCGATGGCGATGCGCTGCCGTTGGCCGCCGGAGAATTCATGCGGATACTTTTGCATGAAGCGCGGCGCAAGACCGACGGTTTTCATGAGCTCCGTCACCCGCGCCGTGATTTGATCCTGCGGGCAAATCTTATGCACCAGCAGTGGCTCTGCCAGGGTGGCGAAGACAGTCATGCGAGGATTCAGCGAGGCGTATGGATCCTGAAAAACCATCTGCATGTGCCGGCGGGTGGCGTGGATGTCTCCGGCTGAGCTGGAAGTGAGGTTGCGCCCTTCCAGCACGATTGTGCCCGCGGTCGTCGGCACGAGTTGCATGATGGTGCGCGAGAGGGTGGATTTGCCGGAACCCGATTCGCCGACGAGACCGAGCACTTCGCCTTCGCGAATCTGCAGATTGACGCCGTCAACGGCTTTCACGACGCCGGTCTCTTTTTTGATCAGAAACCCGGATCGGATGGGGAAGTGCGTTTTGATGTCGTTGATCGCGATCGTCACGCCGCCGAGCTTGCGGTTGGAATCGTCCAATTTCACCGGGACGGTCTCGGGCGGGAGTTTGAAACGCGCCAGCAGTTCTTCCTCACTGATGGGCTTCGAAAGGTCGGGCGGCATGCCGGGAATGGCATAGAGCTCAACGCCCTTGGGTTGGAGGGCGGGGATGCAACGCTGGAGCGCCTTGGTGTAGGGATGCTGCGGGTTGGTGAAAAGTTCCTTGGTCGGGGCGGTTTCAACAATGCGGCCGGCATACATGACTTGGGTGCGGTCGCACAGGCCGGAGACGACCGCGAGATCGTGCGTGATGAAAATCACCGCCATGCCGAGCTCGCGCTGCATCTTGCGAATCAGGTCGAGAATCTGTGCCTGCACCGTCACATCGAGGGCGGTGGTGGGCTCATCGGCGATGAGGATGTCGGGCTTGGTGATCAACGCCATGGCGATCATGACGCGTTGGCGCATGCCGCCCGAAAACTCGTGGGGAAATGACTCGATGCGGGACGCGGCATCCTTGATCCCGACGGCTTCCAGCATTTGCAAAGCGCGCTGCCGCGCCTCGGCTTTGGGCATCTTTTCGTGGATCAAAAGCGGCTCGATAATCTGGTCGCCGATGCGCATGAACGGGTTCAATGACGTCATCGGATCCTGGAAGATCATCGCGATGCGTTTGCCGCGAATCCGTCGCGCTTCCGCAGCCGAACATTTGAGCAGGTCCACCCCGTCAAAAACCGCCGAACCGCTTTCGATGCGCCCGGGAGGTTGGGGAACCAAACCCATGATGGAGTAACAGGTGACTGACTTGCCCGAGCCGGATTCGCCCACGATACCGAGGGTCTCGCCGCGCTCGAGATCGAAACTCACACCGTCGACCGCGCGATAAATCCCGTTGCGGGTATGGAAGTAGGTGCGGAGGTCACGAACGGAAAGCAGCGGCATGGTTATGACATTGAAGGTTGGGTGTCGCCGGGCGGGGCGGGCAACGCTAAACTGTCAAACCGAGCGCGGGGCATTCCCGTTGCAACACCGCCAGCACTTGCGCCGGGCTGAGGTCGTCAAGCTTGCCGCCGCCGGTCGGCGCACAACCCGGCGGCTGCAGAATATGCACCGGAGCGGCGAAAACGGGTTTGGTGCGCACGGGATTGGTGGGGCCGAACAACGCCACGAGCGGCACGCCGAGGGCGTTGGCCAAGTGCATGCCGCCGGTGTCATTGGTCACCAATGCGGTGCAGCGTTTCAGCGCCGCGCAATATTCCGCCAAGTCGGTCCGGCCGGCCAGATTTTCCACCGCTCGCTCGCAACGCGCGGCGATCTCGTTGGTGATGGCGCGATCGTTGGCCGTGCCGAAGAGCACGACTTGGACGCCGGACGGCAACCGGTCGATGAGCTCGCACCAATGCCTGACCGGCCAGCGCTTTTCGGGGTTGTTTTCGGAGCCGGCGATCAGACCTATCGTCGGGTTGACGTTCGATTGCGGCGAATCCAGGGGCGAGGTATCAATCGCGACGTTTAAACCGAAGTGTTTCAAATAGTCGGTCCAGAGTTCGAGCTGATGGTGCTGGGCTTCGTTGTAATCAGTGGGAACCGCGAAACTGTGGGTGAGCAGTGGACGCGGCTTGCCGGGGCGTTTGATGCCAAAGCGTTGAGGACTGCCCGTCAGCCAGCTCTCCACATCGCCTCGTAGGGAATTGGTGAACAGCAGGGTGCAATCGGGGTAACGGGCGGCGAGGCGTTTGAACCGGGCGAAATAACCGCGCCCGCGCGCCGGCAACGCGATGTAGTTTTCGCAGAGCGCGTAGTGTTGCAACAACGGGGCAAAACCGGATTTGCCGATGAGCGTGATCTCTGCATCCGGCCGGCCTTGGCGGATGGCGCGCAGCAGCGGAATAAGCATGACGACATCGCCGAGCCAGTTGGGCAGACGGATCCACAATCGCGTGCGGCGCGGCAAGGCGGATTGGTGGCGAGCAGCCAAATCCTCGGCGAGCAGGTTTCGCTTGGCTTCCAAACGCAGACGTTTGGCCGGAATATCCTGGTTCTTCCAGCGCTCGTGTGCCCAAAGCCAGGACGCGCAAAACTCATCCGAGTCGCGGAGCTTGTCTTCCAGCCAACGATTGAGCGCGAGCGTAACGCCGCCGGTGGTTTGATCGGTCGGGATGACCTCGGCCTGAATTTCCACGCGCCAAAACGCTTTGCGCTTGGCATACATCGCCAAGACTCGCGCGGAATGTTTTTGCACGAGCAGGCCCGGGAGCTCACTGGTCGAGCAGACCCGGCCGAACAAGGTGCTGAGTGCGCCCTGCAAACCGGCGTTTTGATCAAATAGCACAAACACCGAGCCGTTGCGGCGAAGAATGCGGATCGCTTCTTGGAAGCCTTCCTTGCGGGAGAGCAGCTTGATGCCGTGACGCTCCCGGCTGGCTTTGACCCATGCATCAACGGACGGGTTGTCCATGGGCCGAAAGATCGAGGCGATTTCCGGAAAGGGCGGCGGCGTGGCCACCGCGAAGGTCGCGATCGCTTCCCAATAGGCGAGATGCGGCGCCGCGAGTAAATGCGGGACTGGGGTGGTTTGCTGGGCCTTGATGAATTCCAACACCGCCGGGGTTACGGTGACGATCCGGCGCAAGCGCTCATCGGTCAGGCCCGGAATCGCCAGCGAGATCATCCCGGTCTCCACCATCCGGCGCGCACTTTCCCGCCCCAAACGGCGCAGGGCGGCGGCGTCGCGTTCGGGAAAAGCGTGGTGCAGGTTGGAGAGAATGACGCGGCGGCGGACCTGGAAGAACAGTTCTCCGAGCACGCTGGAAGCGCCGCGCAACAGGACTTCGGGCGAGCGGGCGAGGCACCAGCTGGTGGCTTGGAGAATGGGTTTCAGCACGCGAGGGCGGGTTGGCGGTTCACTTTTTTGATTTCAACCTCCATGAAAGGTTGCAGCCACACCGTCAAAAGCAGATTTTGGCGATTCGTTTTCTCATGACCGAAATCCTGATCATCAAACCATCCTCGCTCGGCGATATCGTGCACGCACTGCAGGTGGCCGTTTCCATGAAGACGCAGTGCAAGGATCTGCGCATTTCATGGGTCGCGCGCGACATTTTCGCGCCGCTGGTGCAAGCCTGCACGGCGGTGGATCAAGTCTTTGTCTTCGAACGCAACGGCGGCACGAAGGGTTTTTTGCGCATGATGAAGGAAGTGCGGAAAACGAAATTCGATTACGTCTTCGACATGCAGGGTTTGCTGCGCACCGGCCTGATGGCTTCGCGCGCGCTGACCAAGAAGACCATCGGGCGCACCGATTGCCGGGAATTGTCCGGCGTATTCTATGACGAAAAAGTGCCGTTGCCGGCGGGCGGCCGGCGCAGTCATGCCATCGACATCCTGTTGCAATTCTGTCCCGTGCTGGACGCGAAACCCGAGCTGCGCGGCAAGCTGAAATTCAGCCAGCCGGACAAGCTCAAGCCCGGCTTCCCGGACGCGGACAAGGGCAGTGCACCGATCCTGATGTTTCCCGACAGCCGGCGGGCGGAAAAAAAGTGGGGCGGCTTCCAGCTGTTGACCCAGCTCCTGCTGCGCACGAATCGCAGCCGCCGGGTGATTTGGGCCGGCAACAATTTCATTCCCGCCAAAGGCAGCCTGCCGGCCGATCGTTTTCTCAACCTCACCGGCAACACCAGCTTGGTGGCCTTGCCTGCTTTGATTCAGGGCAGCGAATGGGTCATTTCAAACGACAGCGGTCCGATGCATCTGGCGGCCGCCCTGGGCGTAAAGACGGTGGGCATATTCGGTCCGACCGATCCGTTGCTCTACGGTCCTTATCCGCTCAATGCGCCGACCAATGTCGTGGTGCAGGCCCCGGCAGGTAATTTGAAATTGTTGCAGGCCAAGGAAGTTTATGCGCGGCTGCAAGTGGCGGACAACCGCCTGAAGAAGAAAAATTAACCCTCTCCATGCTCGATCCGAAACTATTGCGTGAGTCGCCCGATCTCGTTCGGGCGGCGATTGCCAAAAAACATCTCGATGCCGACATCGACGCGGTGCTCGCGCTCGACACGGCTTGGCGCGGTCTGGTGACCGAAGTCGAGCAACTGCGCGCGAAACAGAAGTCCGCCAACACCGCGATGGCCGCGCTGCCCAAGGGCACGCCGGAATTTTTGGCCAAGGTGCAGGAGATGAAAGGTGTGGCCGGGGCTGTGAAGGAAAAGGAAGCGCAGCTCAAGGAGACCGAGGAACGCTGGCATGACGCTTTGCTCACGCTTCCTAATCTGCCGCACGCTTCGGTGCCGGAAGGTCGAACGCCCGAGGAGAACCAAACGGTGGCCGAACACGGCGTGCCGTTTGCCGGTCCGGCGAACGCAGTGCCGCATTGGGAGATCGCGGGCTTTGAACGACTTTTCGATTTTCCGCGTGGAGCCAAGGTCACCGGCGCGGGCTTTCCGTTTTTCATTGGCGAGGGGGCGCGACTTGTCCGCGCGTTGCTCAACTTTTTCCTGACCGAAAACGCGAAGGCGGGCTATACGGAAGTTTCCCCGCCGATTTTTGTGAATGCCGCGAGCGCCACCGCCACCGGCCAGCTGCCCGACAAGGAAGGGCAGATGTATGAAACGCACGACAAGCTATACGCGGTGCCGACCGCGGAGGTGCCGTTGACGAACTTCTATCGCAACGAAATTCTCGATGAGTCTGCGCTGCCCGTTTACCGCTGCGCCTATACGCCGTGTTTCCGGCGCGAGGCCGGCAGCTACGGCAAGGATGTGCGCGGGCTCAACCGAGTGCATCAATTCGACAAGGTCGAATTGCTCAAATGGGTGCATCCCAAGACCAGTTACGATGAACTGGAAAAGCTGCGGGGTGACGCCGAGTCATTGCTGCAAAAACTCGGATTGCCTTACCGTGTGCTGCTGATGTGCGGTGGCGACCTGGGTTTTGCGCAGGCCAAGAAATACGATCTCGAGGTCTGGGCCGCCGGCCAGAAACGCTGGCTCGAGGTTTCCAGTTGTTCGAACTTCGAGGCGTTTCAAGCCCGCCGCGCCCAGATTCGGTTCCGCTCGTCCGAAACCGGCAAACCGGAGATTGTGCATACGCTGAACGGTTCGGGCCTGGCGGTGCCGCGCGTGCTGGCTGCAATTTTGGAAAACAATCTGCAGCCGGACGGACGGGTGAAGATTCCCGCTGCGCTCGTGCCGCATTTTGGCGGCGAATACCTGAGCTTCAATTGAGGCCGCGCGGCTTTCCGGTAGCATGAAACTGCAGCCAGCGACGCTCGAAAAACGCGCCGCCAAGCTGGGCGAACTGCTGCCGCGAAGCCGACTCCACCCGGCGGTGCTGGCGTGGATTGACCAGCGCCGGAAATCTGAGCTTTGGACGATTGCGCTGTCCGGCGGAGTGGACTCGGTTGCATTGCTGCTGCTTTTGTGGGTTCATTTTCCGGAATGCCGCGAACGCCTGGTGGTTGTGCATTTTAATCATCGACTGCGCGGCCGTTCCGCCGATACGGACGAAACCTTCTGCCGTGAGTTGTGCCGGGCGCTGGCGGTGAAGTTCGTGGGCGGTCGGCGTCGGACCACGCAGCACGTGAACAGCGAGGCGGATGCCCGGCGTTTGCGGTTTGAGTTTGTCACGAGTGCCATGCAGCGGGCTGGTGCGCGTCTGCTGTGGCTCGGGCACCAGCAAAACGACATTGCCGAAACGATGCTGATGCGTCTGGCGCGTGGCAGCGGCGCCGGGGGCTTGTCGGCCCCGCGACCGTGCCAAAAGATGACCGATGGACGGGTGCATTTACGGCCGCTGTTAAGCATCCAACGCGCCGAATTGGCGGCGGCCATGCAATCAGCGCGCCTGCCTTGGCGCGAGGATGCCAGCAACCAAACGAGGGGTTTCTTTCGCAATCGGATCCGGCTCGATGTGCTGCCCGCGTGGATTGATGCCGCCGGGCGTGATGCGCTGGCGGGTGCGGCATTGTCGCGTGAGTTGCTGGCGGAAGATGACGCCGCGCTGGATGACTATGCGGCGCAAGCCGCCCGAAAAATGCCGCGGGCCCAACTCGATCTGCAAATGACGGCCGGGTTGCCGCGTGCAGTTTTGCGCCGCTTGCTACATCGGTGGCTGCTCAAATTTGCCGGTGCGCCGGCCTTGTCCCGGCAGGCTTTTGATCTGCTCCTGCACGCGGTGGAGCAGGGCAAGCCGACGCGTCAGAGTATTGGCGCGGAGGGATTTGCCCGGATCCGTCGTGGCATGCTGACCTACGAGCGTGGCTTGAAAAAAAGATGGCATGCACGAGAGGATCAAAGCGCCGGGTCCAATTGACTTATTGCGGCGGAACATCCACGGTCTGCCCTTACTCTTACTCCTAAATGTCCGATTCCGAGAATAACAAGAAACGTCGGCCGCTGAAAAACCTGCCGCCCGACCGATTCCAACCCAAGGTTATCCTGATTTGGCTGATCGTTGGTTTGGCCCTGACGATGTTGCTGTTGTGGAGCCCCGGCCGGCTGAGTTCGCCGGTCACGCTCAAAATTCAGCAGGTCGTTGAACTCGCCGATCAAGGCGGTGTTCGCGAGGGTGTCATCAAGGCCGACCTCTCCGGCGGTCGCGACTGGGCGATCATCACCGGTGAGCTCAAGGAAGCGATGCCGGTCAAGGCGGGTAGCGAACAGACCACCACCAGTTTCCGCTCTTCGGGACGATTGACGGATGCCAACATGGAGCGGCTGCAAAAGACGGAGATCTTCGTCGAACAGCCCGCGACCACGATGTGGACGCAGTTGCTGGCCAATATCATCCCGTTCGTTCTCATCATCGGTCTGCTTTATTTCCTGTTTGTCCGCCAGCTGCGTCAGGCCGGTCGCGGCGCGCTCAGTTTTGGCAAGAGCAAGGCTAAGCTGCTCACGCGTGACCGCGAAAAGATCACCTTTGGGGATGTCGCGGGTTGTGATGAAGCCAAGGAAGAGGTCAGCGAAGTGGTCGAGTTTCTGCGCGATCCGAAGAAATTCACCAAAATGGGCGGACGCATTCCCAAGGGCATGCTGATGGTAGGTCCTCCCGGCACCGGCAAGACTCTGCTGGCCAAGGCGGTCGCGGGCGAAGCCGACGTGCCGTTTTTCTCCATCTCCGGTTCCGATTTTGTCGAAATGTTTGTCGGTGTCGGCGCGAGCCGCGTCCGCGACATGTTCGAACAAGGCCGCAAGAGCGCGCCCTGCCTGATCTTTATCGACGAAATCGACGCGGTCGGCCGCCAGCGCGGCGCGGGTCTCGGCGGCGGCAATGACGAACGCGAGCAGACGCTGAATTCGCTGTTGGTTGAGATGGATGGCTTCGATACGGCGGAGGGTGTCATCATCATCGCCGCGACGAACCGTCCCGATGTGCTCGACAGCGCGTTGCTGCGTCCGGGCCGATTTGACCGGCAGATTCACGTGGATCTGCCCGACATCGTGGGCCGCGAGGAGATTCTCCGCGTGCACGCCCGCAAGATCAATTTGGACGAGAGCGTTGACGTTGCCGTCCTCGCGCGGGGCACGCCGGGGCTTTCCGGCGCTGACTTGGCGAACCTGCTGAATGAGGCCGCGTTGCTGGCGGCGCGCCGCAACAAGAAAAAGGTCGAGATGATCGACGTTGATGATGCACGTGAGAAAGTGCTTTTCGGCCGCGAGCGCCGGCGGGTCATGGACGATTCGGAGAAGAAACTCGTGGCCTGGCACGAAGCCGGTCACGCGATTGTCCAGGCCTTGTTGGACGATGGCACCATTCCGGTGCACAAGGTCACGATCATTCCGCGTGGACAGAGCCTCGGCAGCACGACCTACATTCCGACCAAGGATATTTTGACGCGGCCGATGAAAAAGCTGCTCGACCAGATCGCCATGGCGATGGGCGGACGCATTGCCGAGGAATTGGTGACCGGCGACTTCAGTAACGGGGCCTATGGCGACATCAAGCAGGCGACCAAGATCGCCCGCGCGATGGTGTGCGATTACGGTATGAGCTCGCTCGGTCCGGTGGCGCTCGGTGACAATCAGGACACGGTGTTTCTCGGTCGCGAAATCACGCGGTCGCAGCATATCAGTGAGGACACCGCGCGCAAAATTGACGAGGAAGTCTCGCGCATTTTGAACGAGCAATACGCACGCGCGAAGGAACTCATCACCGCGCATCGCGAGGCTTTGGACAAGATCGCCGCAGCCCTTCTGCAATATGAGACAATTGAGGGCAAACATGTGTTGGAGATTCTCGAGCACGGCGAAGTGCGCAGCCCGGTGATTGTGGCCCCACCGCCACTCAAGCCGAAGGGCAACGATGCTGGCAAGAAATCGAAAGAGGAGTCTTCGCCTGATGCCATCGGCGGGTCGCCCGAGCCGTCGCCCGCCTGATTGTCCTTAATCCTTGCTGGGCGCGGAGCATTCCGCGCCCTTTTTGTTTCATGCCGAACGATATATCGCGTCCCATTGTCTTTTCCGCCGCCGGTCGCCGCGCGGGACCTCCGACCATTGCGGCTTTGATGAATGCCGCGTTGGAAAATCCCTCGCTGTTATCGCTGGCCGCAGGGTTCACGGACAACGGCAGCCTGCCATTGCCGGCGGTGCGGCAAGCGGTTGAGGACCTGGCGAAGGTCGGAGCAATGGAGCCGCTGCAATATGGCACCAATCAGGGCCGCCCCGGCTTGCGGCGGATGCTGGCGGCCCATTTGCGGACTTGGGAGCCGGATTTGGCGGAGGCCGATACCGAGCGGAATTTTTTCATCACGAACGGTTCGCAGCAGGCGCTATATCTCGCGATGCAGGTGCTCTGCGAGCCCGGTGACATCGTGTTGGTCGATCGTCCGACCTATTTCGTCTATCTGGAAATGATCAAGGCGATGGGGATTCGTGCCGTCTCCTTGCCAGTGAATGCGGCTGGCAGGCTGGATGAAGCCGGCTTGGACGAACTCCTGCACAAATTGGTGGGCGCCGGTGAGGCCGAACGAATCAAGGCGGTTTATTTCGTGAGTTATTTTTCCAATCCTTCCAGCCGCAGTCTGGATGCGGCGGAAAAGGTGATGCTGGCCCGCGTGCTTGCCCGACGAAGCCTGATTTTGCCGGTGATCGAGGACGCCGCTTATCGGGATCTTTACTATACCATGAGGCCGGAGGCACCCAGTGTGCTGAGCATCGATGCTTGGTCGGATTTTCCGAAACTTTACCTGTCAACCCTGACCAAACCGTTCGCGACCGGACTCAAAGTCGGTTACGGATATTGCACGGACCGAGAGTGGCTCGCCCGGATGTTGCACACCAAGGGGCATCACGATTTCGGATCACCCAATTTCAACCAAGCGGTCTTGGAGCGCGTGATTGCATCCGGCGGTCTGACGACTCAGCTCGCGACCATCCGGCCGCGCTATGAGGCCAAAATGCTGGCGTTGCATGAGACGTTGGTTGGAGAAGGGGTTGAGCAAGCGGGCTGGACTTGGAACAAGGCGCAGGGCGGACTATATCTTTGGCTCAAGGGACCGGACCATGTGGACACGCGATTGGATGCCGAATTCTGCCGACGGTGTATTGATGCGGGGGTGCTTTATGTGCCGGGAGATCTCTGTTTCGGTGACGACATTGCCGTGAACTACATGCGCTTGAGTTTTGGCGTGCTGGCCGAGCCTGAGTTGCGCGAGGCCGGGCGGCGTCTAGCTGAAGTGGCGCGGTCATTTTAGAGCAAAATCGTCCTTGGATTTGACGCCGCAAATCCCAAGCTGGCCCTTCAATATATGAAAATTTGTTGCATTGGCGCTGGTTACGTAGGCGGGCCCACCATGGCGATGATCGCCCTGAAGGCTCCGGATATCGAAGTCCGCGTGGTGGACATGAACGAAGCGCGTATCGCGGCCTGGAATTCGGACACGCTGCCGGTCTATGAGCCGGGCTTGGATGACGTGGTCAATGAATGCCGCGGACGAAACCTGTTTTTCTCCACCGACGTGCATGGTGGGATCAGGGATGCGGATATTATCTTTGTGGCGGTCAATACGCCGACAAAGACCTATGGCGTCGGGGCCGGACGTGCGGCGGATTTGCGCTTTATTGAATCGGTGGCGCGAACCATCGCGGAGGTCGCGACCGCGCCGAAGATCATCGTGGAAAAATCCACGATCCCGGTGAAAACCGCCGAGACGATTAAAACCATCCTCGCCGAAAACACCAAGGGCGCGGAATTCCAAGTGCTATCGAATCCCGAGTTTTTGGCCGAAGGGACGGCGATTGCGGATCTGCTGAATCCCGATCGCGTTCTGATCGGTGGCGAGCGCACGCCGGAAGGGCAGAAGGCGCTGCAAACGCTGGTCGATGTCTACGCCCGGTGGGTGCCGCGTGAGCGCATTGTGACCACCAATCTCTGGTCGTCGGAGCTTTCGAAGCTCGTGGCCAACGCATTCCTCGCGCAGCGCATTTCCTCGATCAATTCCATCTCCGCGCTTTGCGAGGCGACGGGGGCGGATGTGGACGAAGTGGCGAATGCGATCGGCAAGGACAGCCGCATCGGCCCCAAGTTTTTGAAAGCCTCGGTAGGCTTCGGCGGCTCCTGCTTTCAAAAGGACATTCTCAACCTGACTTACCTCTGCGAACACTTTGGCCTGCCTGACGTGGCGGCATACTGGGAAAGTGTGGTCAAGATGAACGATTGGCAGAAGCGTCGTTTCGCCGCGCGCATCGTCAGCGCTTTGTTCAACACGGTTGCGGGCAAGAAGATCGCGGTGCTCGGATTCGCGTTCAAAAAGGACACGAACGACACCCGCGAATCGGCGGCCATCAACGTGTGCCGGGATTTGCTGGGCGAGCACGCCAATGTTTCGGTTTACGATCCGAAGGTGCCGGCTGATGAAATTCGTCGCGATGTCTTGGGCAAATCCGAGGACGTCCGCCTGACGGTGGCCGATTCCGCCTACGAGGCATGTGCGGGGGCCCACGCGATCGCGGTGCTGACTGAATGGGACGAATTTAAGACGCTCGATTACAGCAGAATTTATGACGGCATGACCAAGCCCGCCTTTGTCTTCGACGGTCGCAATATCCTGAATCTCGAGGCGCTTGGCGCGATCGGTTTTCGGGTGCACGGCATCGGGAAGTAACCCGCCGCCGCCGTCGCTCAAGCCACCGGCACGGCCTCTGGACAGTGCAACCAGTCGCGCGCCAAGGCCGCGAGCACCTGCCGGCAATCGCTGGGGGTATCCATGGCGGGCTCAGGCGCGCGCGTGTGCACCGAATGCAGACCGGGCAGGTTGATCGCACCTGGATTTCCAATCAGGAAGACTGGCCCGGCCGGGGCGTGATCGGTGCCCAGTCTTTCGTTCTCCTGGAGGGTGCGGCCGAATTCGGAGTAAGCGACCGTCAGCGCGCGGTCGGCGATGCCGGCTTGCTGCAGCTGCTGATCGAAGGCCGCCAAGCCGTCTGACAAAGACTGCAGCAACTGGGCATGCGCCGCAGCCTGGTGACTGTGAGTATCAAACCCACTCAACGTCAGGTGATAGATGCGAGCCCCGCTTTCACTGGCGATGAGGGTCGCGACTTTTTGCAGATGCTGACCGATCAACGTAGAAGGGAATTTGCGACTCACACGTTGGCGGATCAGAGGTTTCGCGCGCGCCGATGCGCATAGACGTTCAAACGCATCCGTAGCTTGGAGGCTGTAAATCGTGCGGGTTTTGGCGCCGTGCAGGCAGGCGGGAAGTTGATCGGAAAAGTGGATGGCCGCTGGAGCGCTGGTGTTTGCATCCGACGTTTGAGCCAACAAGCGGCCGAGCCAGCCGGAGGCGGGAGCATGAGTTGGGCGGATGACGCTGCTCCATGCATCGGTGGCACCGAAATGGCTGAGCGATGAGGCGCCGACATGGGGAAGCACCGACAGCCGTTTGCCCAGGTAGAGATCATGCAATCCGCGGCAGGCCGGATGCAGGCCATGGTGGTCACTCAATCTGAGCACTTGAGTCGCTTTGATCGCCAGAGTCGGGCGCAGCCGATAGTAACGGTCATCGCTGAGTGGCACGATGGTATTCAGTCCGTCGTTACCACCGGCCAGATGAATTAGGACGAGGATGGATTCGGACCCGCCAATGGACCGAGTTTCTGCGGCGCGGACATTGGGCGTCAATCCGGCAAGCCCAACCAAGCCGAGGGTTTGCGCGGACAGTTTCAGAAAATCACGCCGGCTGGTGACCATGGGCTGGGTGGCGGCTTCCGAATGTAAGTCCACGCTTTCAGAAGAACCTGTGTCATCCACCCGTCGCAAGGTTATATCCGCGCTCAGATTCCAAGGGGAGTGCGGTAGAGGCGTGGCACGCGTTTCGTGACCGAACAGAGTGTCTCCCACGGAATGGTGTCGGCCCAGCGACTGAATTCCGTGATGCTGATCTCCGCTTCACCTTGCCGGCCGACCAGAACCACTTCGTCTCCGCATTTTATGTCGGGCAAACCGGTGACATCGACGATGGTCTGATCCATCGTCACCCGGCCAAGCACGCGACAACGCTGACCGTGAATCAGGACCTGGGCTTTGTTGCTGACCGCGCGAGGGATGCCGTCGCCGTAACCTGCACATAGCACCGCGACCTTGGAATCACGGGTCAGAGTGTGGGTGCGTCCGTAGCTGATGGTCGTGCCCGCCGGTAGCGCTTTCACGATGCCGACGCGGGTATGAAAACTGAAGACCGGTTCGGTGCGCACTTGCGCGAGCATGGAATTGGGATGGGGCAAGATGCCGAACTGCAACAACCCCACGCGCACGGCATTGAAAGGACTTTTCCCAGGCATGGTTTCTAGTCCGGCACTGTTGTCGGCGTGGATGAACAGCGAATCCAGCGCGAGTCCTTTGCAGCGACCCAAAGCGTCGAGGAATCGACGACGCTGTTCGGCGGTGAAGGCCGCGTCATCGTCGGGGCTGGCGAAATGGGTGAACACGCCGGCAAGTTCCAGATGATCGGCTGCGAGGATCTGCGCGCAAAGGGCCGGTGCGTCGGTATGCCAGACGCCAAGCCGCCCCATGCCGGTATCGATTTTGAGATGCACCTTGAGTTTCTTGCCGGCCGCGCGGCCGATGGCCTCGAAACGGGTGACTTCCTCGGGTGTGGAAACCGTGGCGGCGAGATCGAGTTCAACGAGGAAACGGTCTTCTTCGGGCAACACCGGACTCAAGAGCAGGATCGGCCAGCCGGGGCCGAGTTCACGCAACTGGGCGGCCTCGGAGACATTGGCGACGGCAAACAGATCCGCGCCGGAATGCATCATGCGCGCGGCGGCGTGATGGAGGCCGTGGCCGTAAGCGTCGGCTTTGACGACCGCAACATAACGGATGTGGGCGGGAAGCGAACCGCGGATGAGCCGTAGGTTTCTCTCCAAGGCCGCCAGATCGATCTGGGCCCAGCAGCGGTGTGGTTCCGGTAAATGATTTCGCTGCTTCATGGCGCGCGGTGGATTTGCGGGGTCCACGTTTTGTAATCCGGCTCGCTATGCAAGAACGCGTCCGGGTCATCACATGAATGAAAGATCGGCTCGTCGGCTGTGGCAGGCAGCAGCACGTTGAGATCGTATGAGGTCGTTTCGACTCCAGCGGGCAGGGCAGACCAATGCCGGAATCCATCCGGCATAACGAGCCGGCCCGTCAGTGCCTCGGCGGAAACGCGCTGCAGGGGGTGCCCGATGATTTGGGCGTGCCAGAGCTGACGGCGCGCATCCGCAATGATCGTCGTGTCGGCTTGATTGAGCGCCCGGGCGACCAATTCCAAGCTTTGGTAGCTGAAAACAGGACGATTGCCCAAAGTCAGCCACGTGCGAATGGCGGTAGCGGCGGTTCTGATGCCCAAAATCGATCCGGGGCCTGCGCAAAATATCAGCGCTCCGGCATCAGTGGGATTGCGGCCCAGCTGCTTCACACCGCGAAACAGGGCGACGCCTGCTTCCTCGGTTTCCGACCACCAGGCCGCCGGTCCGTTGGCGTCGATCCAGCCGACCTGCACGCGGCTCGACGCGGCATCAAGCACGAGCGCTGTGCCTTGGGATGCAATGATTTGCCGCAAGCTGGACATAGGAAAGCAACGAAACGACTCCGTCGCGGGGGCTGCAAGTGTTAGAATCAGGCATTGACCGTCGAATGCGGTGGAGTAGGGTGAGCGGTTTACTTTTTACAAATCAGTCGATCCAAACCCGTGAACGTTCAACTCAACTCCATCTCCGATACCCGCAAGAGCTTGGTCGTGACTCTCGACCAAGGTGAAGTCGCCGCCGAGCGCAAAGCCGTGGTGGGCGAATTCGTTAAGCAGGCGCGCCTGCCCGGTTTTCGTCCCGGCAAGGCCCCCTTGGCCATGATTGAACGCCGGTTCGGCAAGGAAATCACCGAAGAGCTGCAGCAAAAGGTGGTTTCGAAGGCCTATCGCGAAGGTTTGGAAAAGCAGAAGCTGGATGTCCTCAATGTGGTCAATGTTGAGCCCGGCACGATCGCCGACGGCGCCGAAGCCACGATCACCGTCACGGTGGATGTGCGTCCCGAATTCGAATTGCCGGACTACACCGGCTTGAAGACCGAAGTGGCTCCGACCGATGTGACCGACGCCGAGGTTGATGCCGCGATCGAGGGCATGCGCAGCCAGCGCGCCGAGTTCAAGGTGGCCACCCGCGAGGCGCAAAAGGGCGACTACGTTAAGCTCTCCTACGAAGGCACTGTGGACGGCAAGCCCGTGGCCGAACTCGTGCCCGACAAACAGATTTATGGCAAAGTCCCGCAGACCTGGGAAGAGGTCGAAGGCGAACACGAAGGCGTGATCCCCGGCTTGGGCAAGCAATTGGCCGGCCTCAAGACGGGTGACAAGAAGGACGTGACCGTGAGCTTCCCGGCGGAGTTCTCCGCCGCGCCGGCCTTGGCGGGCAAGTCGGCCACGTATGCCATCGAAGTGCAGGAAATCCGCGAACGTGTGCTGCCGCCGATTGATGAGGAGTTTCTCAAGTCGAACCAAGCCGACAGCCTCGACGCCTTGAAGGACAACGTGCGCAACAATATCAAGTTCCAAAAGGAAGGCCGCAATCGCTCGGAGCAGCGCCGTCAGGTGACGGATGCCCTGCTCGAAAAGCTTACCTTTGATGCGCCCGAGTCTCTCGTGGAAAGTGAAACGCAGGGCGTCCTGCGCCAGTTCATTGAAGAGAACATGCGCCGCGGTGTGTCCCAAGAGCAGCTGGAGAACGACAAGAAGGAGCTCGTGGAAAACGCCCGCAAGGCCGCGGTTGGCCGGGTGAAACTCCAGCTGGTTCTCGCCAAGATCGCCGAGACTGAAAAACTCAAGGTCGAGGAGAACGACATCAACCAGTTCATTTATCGCGAAGCGATGCGTTCCGGCCAGCAGCCGGACAAGTTCATCAAGGACCTGTCTAAGAATCGCGACGCCCTGCGCGGCATCCAGCAAAACATCATTTTCGACAAGGCAGTTGATTTCCTCGTTTCCAAGGCTACGGTAAGCACAATCGAACCGAAGGCCTGAATACCGTGAGTTACTACGTCCCAATTGTCCTCGAAAACACCGGCCGCGGCGAGCGGTCGATGGATATCTATTCCCGTCTGCTCAAAGACCGCATCATCTTCATCGGCACCCCGATTGATGATCAGGTCGCCAATCTGGTCATTGCCCAGATGTTCTTCCTGCAGATGGAGGATCCCAAGAAGGACATCCAGCTCTACATCAATTCGCCGGGTGGCGTGGTGACGGGGGGCATGGCGATTTATGACACGATGAATTTCCTGCAGTGTGACGTCGTCACTTACTGTGTGGGCATGGCGGCCAGCATGAGCACGGTGCTCTTGGCGGCCGGCACTCCGGGCAAACGTTTCGCACTGCCCAACAGCCGGGTCATGATTCACCAGCCTTCCGGCGGAGCCGGCGGCCAGGCGGCGGATATTTCGATCGCCGCGAAGGAGATTTTGCGTTGGCGCAAGACGCTCAACGAGACCATCGCCAAGCACACCGGCAAGACGCCCGAGCAGATCGAAAAGGACTCGGATCGCGATTACTATCTCAGCGCACACGAAGCCAAGAAATACGGCTTGGTTGACCACGTGGTCGAATCCACCAAACAGGCCCATTCGCTTGCGGTGCAAACTGCGGCATAAAGCCTGCCGCGGCCAATTCTAACTCGACACAGGTTGTCCGCTAGGGACTGATTACGCCATGGCCAAGTCGTCGCGCATGACCCTCTGTTCGTTTTGCGGAAAATCCCAAGCGGAGGTTAAGAAAATCATCGCCGGGCCGGGGGTCTATATCTGCGACTCCTGCGTCAATGTCTGCAAGACGATCATTGATCGCGAGGTCAAGACCCCGGCGGCCGAGGCAAAGCCGGCGTTCCGACTGATCAAGCCTTCCGACATCAAGAAGACGCTCGACGAGCATGTGATCGGACAGGATCACGCCAAAAAGGTTTTGTCGGTCGCGGTTTACAACCACTACAAGCGGCTGAACTTTGACGCGACCCAACAGAGCAAAGACGGTGTTTCGCTTTCGCCCGAGTTCAACGATGTCGAAGTCGAAAAGAGCAACATTTTGCTGATTGGGCCCACGGGCTCGGGCAAAACGCTGCTGGCCCGTTCGCTGGCCCGGGTGCTCGACGTGCCGTTTGCCATCGCGGATGCCACGACGCTGACCGAAGCGGGGTATGTCGGTGACGATGTGGAGAACGTCGTGCTGCGCCTCCTGCAGAATGCCAATTACGATGTGAAGCGCGCCGAGTGCGGCATCATCTACATCGATGAAATCGACAAGATCGGCCGCAAGACCGAGAACGTGTCGATCACGCGCGACGTTTCCGGCGAAGGCGTCCAGCAGGCCCTGCTCAAAATTCTCGAAGGCACGGTTTGCAACGTTCCGCCCCAAGGCGGGCGCAAGCATCCGAATCAAGAATACGTGCAGGTAAACACCAGCAACATCCTGTTCGTATGCGGTGGTGCCTTTGTCGGCCTGGATGAAATCGTGCAGCGCCGCCGCGGCCATCGCTCGCTTGGTTTCTCCGCATCATCGAAACCGGATGACAATCTCGCTCCGGATGAGATGATGAAGGCGGTCGCGCCGGAAGATTTGGTGCGGTTCGGGATGATTCCGGAGTTCATCGGCCGCCTGCCGGTGGTGTCTGTTCTGAATCAGCTCGGCATCAAGGATCTGGAAAAGGTCTTGCTGCGCACGAAGAACGCGATGGTGAAGCAATACACCAAGCTCTTCGCGATCGACGGCGTTAATCTGCGTTTTACGTCTGATGCGATCAAGGCCATTGCCCAAAAGGCGATCGACTTGAAGACCGGCGCGCGGGCGCTGCGGTCGATTATGGAGAATCTCATGCTCGAAGTGATGTATGAGATTCCCCATCGCGAGGATGTGACCGAAGTGGTCATTGATGCCGCGGTGGTTGCGGGTCGACGCCGCCCCACGCTCAAGCGTTCAACCAAAGCGGAATCGAACAAGAACGCCGCCTGATCAAGGCAATAAAAAGCCCCGGACTCTCCGGGGCTTTTTGTTGGATGATCATCGGGCGTCACCAATGGGCGTAATCGCCCTTTTTCAGTCGACGGGCGAATTCGACCAGCAAGGTCACCGTGTGCTCGACGTCCTTCAGATCCACCAGCTCGCTCGGGGTGTGCATGTAGCGCAGGGGAATGCTTACGAGTCCGGTGGCAACGCCGCCACGGGCCGTTTGGAGGGCGCGCGCATCCGTGCCGGTGGGGCGGGGATCGGCTTCAAGTTGGTAGGGGATCTTGGTCTTTTTCGCCGCTTCCAGCAGATGCTGAAAAATCTTGGGATTGATATTGGCGCCGCGGCAAATGATGGGGCCTCCGCCCAGGTTGAAGGCGCCGTATTTCCGATTGTCACAATCGGGATGGTCGGTGGCGTGACCGACGTCGATGGCGACAGCGATGTGCGGATTGATTGAATAACTCGCGGTCGTGGCACCGCGGACGCCGATCTCTTCCTGCACGGTGCCGACGCTGACAACCCTTGCCGCGAGTTTCTTTTTGCCGGCGGCCAGCCGGATCAAAGTTTCGCCGACCACGTAGGCGCCGACCTTGTTGTCGAAGGCCCGCGCGGCGCCGATGCTGCCGTTGATCAGTTCGAAACCGTGGTCATAAGTGGCGACGTCGCCGATGCTGACGCGTTTGAGCGCCTCCTTTTTTGAGGAGACTCCGATGTCGATCCACATCTCGTGCCGCTCGGGCACTTTTTTGCGGTCGGCCTCATCCATGAGATGAATCGCGCGTTTGCCTGTGACGCCCTTGATCACCCCCGCGGCGGTCTGGATGCGGACGCGACGACCCGAAATCACAACGCGGTCATGACCACCGATGGTATCAAAATAGAGGAAGCCGCGGTCATTGATGTAAGTGATGATCAATCCGAGTTCATCCAGATGACCGGCGAGCATGAGGGTGGGATCGCCGGCGGGATTGAGCGTGGCGATGCGGTTGCCGAGCGCGTCATTTTCATAGCGATCGGCTGCAGGTTTGACGTGACGGTCAAACACCGCCTGGGCCTCGGTTTCATAGCCGGAAGGGGAACGGGCCTCGAGTAACTCAGCGAGGAATTCGGGAACGGGATAGTTTGCCATGGGGAAAAGGATCAGGCGCCTTGGATTTGGTCGGCAATTTCCTCGAGCGGATAGGTGATGATCTCCGCCAGCGTGGGATGATACCAAGGAGCTTTCAACATATCGAAGACCGTGGCCTTCATGGCCAGCGGAGTGGAGAAGCAGTGGATAAGCTCGCCGGCATCCTTGCCGACGATTTCAGCCCCCAGCAGTCGGCCGGTTTTGGGCGCGGCCAGGACTTTCACGTAACCGTAATTGGCCTCCATCAGGATGGATTTTCCGTGGTCGTTGAAAGGATACGATGCGCTCAGATAGGGCAGACCCTTCTCTTTGAGGTCATTTTCGAGGAGCCCGATCGTGGCGAGTTGCGGATCGGTGAACACGACGTTGAGCAGCAGATTGTAGTCGACGGGTTTGAGGCCCTTGGCACCCAACGCGTGGCGGGCGGCAAGTTCCCCCTGCTGAATCGCCACATGCACGATCTCGTGCGGACCGGAACAGTCACCCGCGGCGTAGATATGAGGAACATTGGTCTGCTGCCAGCGGTTGATGACAATCTGGCCGTCGGGCCGAGTGCGGACCCCGGCGGCAGTCAGATTCAGGTTTTGCGTGTTGGGCGTGCGGCCGAGGGCATTCAGGCAGTGCGCTGCGCGGCGTGTCACGGTCTTGCCATCGTGGACGAACGTCACCCGGTAGCCCTGGCCATCGCGGTTGACTGATTTCAGAGCGGTGCCGGCGAATAATTCGATCCCTTCGTCCACAAAGGCCTGTTGCACCACTGTCGAGGCCTCGTCCGAATGGTCACGCAGGATGTTCGGACTGCGCTGAATGAGGGTGACCTTGGAGCCCAAGCGGTTGAGCATTTGGGCGAGTTCACAAGCCACGATTCCGCCGCCGAGGACGATCACACTCTTGGGCAGGAAATCCAGATCGAGCACATCATCACTGGTCCAGCATTTCGCCGCGCTCAAACCAGGAACATCCGGGAGGCTGACCTTGGAGCCGGTGCCAATCAGGAAGGTCTTGGCGCGGAGTTTTTGGCCGTTGCTCAACTCCACGGTGTGGGCGTCGATGAAGCGTGCGTGGTGTTGGATCAGGTCAAATTTTCCGCTTTTGAGCTGCTTGCGCCGGTAAGCGGCAAAGTCGCCGATGATGTGCTTCTTGCGGGCATGCACCGCCTTCATGTCCGCACTGGCGCGCGGAACCTTCAGGCCAAAGCGGTTCGCGTGTTTCGCGTGATGCAGGACCTCGGCGATATAGAGCAGCGTTTTGGACGGCATGCAGCCGCGCAGGATGCAAAGTCCCCCGAGCCGGCGGGCGCCGTCGATGACGGCGGTCTTCAATCCGAAGCTGCCCGCCACCCTTGCGGCGTTGAAGCCGGCGGAGCCACCGCCAAGCACTGCGAAATCATACTCCTTCATTCGATAACACTGTGTCTCGAACGCGTTTTTTCAACGTCCTTTGCCAAACAGCATGATGTGGATCGTTTTCAAGACGATGGCGGCATCGAGGAGAAATGAGAAATGCCTGATGTAGTAGAGGTCGAACTCGAGTTTGCGAATCGTGTCCTCCATATTGGCCCCGTAGGGATAGTTGACTTGGGCCCATCCGGTGATGCCGGGTTTCACGAGGTGACGGAAGTGATAACAGGGGATTTCCTTTTCGTATTGCTCAACCAGAACATCCCACTCCGCCCGCGGACCGATCAGGCTCATGTCACCGATGAGGACGTTCCACAATTGCGGCAATTCGTCGAGCCGGGTTGCACGCAGCAGGCGGCCGACTTTGGTAATGCGGGAGTCTCCTTCCTCGGTGTAATGACTGTCGTTGGCGCGCGGTGGCCGCATGGTGCGTAATTTGACAACCTTGAAGGGCACGCGATTTCGGCCGATGCGGTTTTGAGTGAAGAAGATCGCGCCGCGATCCTCGATCCACACGGCGAGCCCGCATAGCAGAATGAGGGGAAAGGTGACGATTAGCGCGATGCCGGCGAGGATCACATCGCTGGCGCGTTTGACGCGTTCAAATACGGGTTCGCGGGCGATGGGAAAGCCCTCTTGGAACAGCCACGTATGATTGAGCCGGTAGAGGGGGATCTTCCGCCAATGCACCTGGTGAAACAGTTCAAGCGTATAGGTGGGGATGCCGCTGAAATACAGCCGCATCAGCCGTTGCGAAATGTCTTCAGGAAGCGAGCGGCTTGATTCGCGCAAGACGATGGCCTGCACCGGCAGTCGATTGGCCTCGATGTCATCCAGGATGCTTTTGAAACTGCGCGGATCGATGCGCACATCGGCCGGGATGGGAGGGGCGGATGTTCCGTTGTCCTCGAAGGCGAGCGCGTAGATCACCGGATAGCCAATGCCCACTTTGTCGCATTCCTGCTTGAAATTCATGCAGCTGGCGGGATCGCCCACAAATACCACGTTGCGCACTTCGCGCACCCGCAGGGCCCGCGCATAAATGATGCGGCGATATGAAAGGGTGACCGGAACCAGCGCCGCGAAGGAGACCAGGATCACACTGCGACTGGCCTGCAATTCGTAACCATGGGGCACAAATACAAAGGTCAAAAGCAAGGTTACAATCAACGCGGCCAGTAATGCGATACTGTGCTGACTGGTGTAATCCAGACTCATCATGTCAGTCTGCGACTTGTATCCGTCGATGAGATAGATCGCGAGCAGGCAAAAGAGCAGCGGCCAGACGAGCGGAACGAAAACCGGGGCCTGCAGGGCGCGCAGGTAAAGCGCGAGATTGAAGCAGGTCCAAACGGATACGATATCCAAGACCAGCAGTCCAACGGTGCTTCTGCGAAAGTTCGCCATGCGATGAGTCAGTGTTGGGGCGAGGGCGGGTGGCGGCCAAGCAGATTCAACCAGGCCGAGCGCGATGTCGCGAATCCAGTGCGCTGATGCACGCGGCGCGCGGCCGCGGCCATGGCGGCGCTGCGCTTCGGATCGTGCTTCAGGGCCAGGATGGCCGCGGCTGCTTCCTTGACTTGGGTTCGCGTAAAGCTGCGGCCGATCTCCTCGTTTTCGATGCGATGAAAGAGTTCGGAGTGCGCCGGGCCGATGAACCACACTGGCCGGCCCACCGCCATGATACCGTGCAATTTGCTCGGCAATACGCAGGTTTCGCAGCCGGCCTTGAGCGTGACCCAGTGCAAATCGCCGGCTGAAAGCGTCGCCCCGAGGCGGGAACGCGGCTGATGCGCTTGAAACGAGACATTGCCCAGCTGGCGCTGCTGGGCGGAACGGCGCAATTCCGCCTGTTGCGCACCACTGCCGACAAATACAAATGCGATGTCCATCTCGTGTTGCAGTTCTGCCGCGATGTCCAGCACGGGCATGAGATCATGCACATGTCCCAGGTTGCCCGAGTAGAGGACGACGAACTTTCCGGCTACGCCCCATTCGGATTTGATCGCGTCACTTTCGGCGGCAGGTGCTTCGCTCAGACCCTCCGGTGCCCAATTGGGAATGATGTCGACCCGTTCGGATCTCACGCCTGCTTTGTTGAGGACGGTCGCCATATCGGGACCGAGCGTCACGCAGCGGTCCGCTCGGCGCCAGGCGCGATCGCGGCATGGCTGGAGGATGCGCAGCCAACGATGCCCGGTCAGGGCGATGGCAACTTCGGGGTAGATATCCTGAATCCAATGGATCAATCGCGCGTCACGCCAATCCAGCAGCGGTTGTGCGAGGGTGCCAAGCAAGGGGGGATCCGACATGCAGACGACTACGTCACCGCCGCGCACGGTCCGCACCAGCTGCCAGAGCGCAGCGAGCATGAAACCGACAAAGTCGATGAGCCGAAATCCGAGTGACCGGCCGTCGTGTCGTGCCGGCCCCACCCGCAGGATTTCCACGCCGCGATGCGATTCACGACGGGCGGCTGCCGTTCGGCCATGGCTGGTGATCACGGTTACTTTGAAGCCGGCTGCAGCGACGGCTTCGGCGAGATCGGTCAGCAACTGACTCGTGGCGGGTTCTTCCGGCCAATAGAAGCGATTGACGAATATGACCCGTGGCATCGTTTAACGAGGCGGATGCGCCAGCTCGCGTCTGGCCTCATCAATGAATTGTTCGTAGCGCATCAGCAGTTGGCAGTAACGCCAACCGGCGGCGCCATCGAGGAAACCGCCGCGCAGCCCATACTGGTATACGAAACGCAGCCAGGGGCGGCAGGGGAGTTTGAACGAGAGGCGTTTCAACGCACGTCGCCGGACCAGGGCATCACGCGATACCAATTCCGCCAGACTGCCTGCGCCCGCTTGCTGCAATTGCTCGCGCGCCTCGGCGCGGGCATAGCGCCGGTGTTTGGCCAACCATTCTTCGTCTCCGCCCGAAGTGAGATCGTGCAGGTAATTGGCGCGCAGATGACGCATCCGCATATCCGGGGCTTCACGCTGTCCGTGGCCCACTTCGATGAAGCGAAACCGCCGGGCGTGGACGAGACGCGCTTGATAGGCCGGATAATCCGTGCAGTGAGGGATCCAGTGGTCGTGGAACATCATTTTCGGCGCTATCCAGTAGCCGTCCACGCTGTCGTCATTGGCCTTGGCCGCGGCGATGCATTCCGCCCAGAGTTCGGGGGTCATCACTTCGTCGGCGTCGAGATGCATCACCCAGTGATGACGAAAGGGTATTTCCCGCTGGGCAAAGTTGCGTTGTGTCGCGAAGTCCTTGAATGGATTCGTGAAGACACGGGCGTGGGCCTCGGTGGCGATGGCACAGGTGCGATCCGTTGAGCCGGAATCGAGCACCACGATGTCATCGCATGCGTCCAGACTGGCCAGACAACACGGCAGGTCGCGTTCCTCGTTGAGCGTCAGGATGACAACAGAAACCATGCCGGGGGTCAGGGGGCCGAGTCTTGCCGGCTGTAGCGCAGCGCCGTGAACAGCAACAGCCAGAAGCAGATGCTGACGGCGAGATTGCCGAAAGGAAACTCGACCCAAGCGTAGAGCAAAATCACGAGTCCGCCCCCCAGCAGGTAGAGCGACAATACGCTGGTGCCGATGGACCGACGGAACCGCCAAAGTGGCGCCAGCACACAGAACGCCAACAGGGCCGATCCGATCACACCCAATTCGGCCAGCGATTGGAGCCAGTCGGAATGAGCGTCGTGATAGTAGTGCGGCAAGTTGTCGTAGATCCCGCGATTTTGCGTGTTGTAGATGGTAAACACGTGCGGGTAAGAGGCCATGCCCCAGCCGAAGAGCAGGCGGTCGCGCGCCATGAACCAAGTGTCCCGGTAAAGAATGGTGCGTGCGCGGGTCGATCCGGGATGCTTGGCCTTTTGTAACTGCTCCTGCGTATCACGAAAACGTTCTTGGATCGCGGGTTTGGCCAACGGGTAGGTGACTGCGATTAGTGCGATCAGCACCGCCAAACCCGCCCCGGCGGGAGCCAATCGGCCGGCCGTGGACTGGCTGCGGCGACCCATGATCCGCATCCAATGCACCAAGGCGCCACCCAACAGCAGGAGGGTGAGCACGGAACAGGAGCGTGAACCGCTCATTGGCACGGTCAGGGCGATGGCAAGAACGGCGATCAGCACGAAGATCGCGGGAGTGCCGGCCAATTCGCGCACGGTGTGGCGGCGCAGGTAGTGAAAGAACAGGCCGAGCCCGGCGGCGATCATCAACACGCAGAAGGCGCCCCAGTGGTTATGATAGATGAACGAGGCAAAGAATCGGGGCTGCGGCGAAGGTTGCAGTCCGAAGTAGAGTCCCTCCGCATTGGTCAGTTTTTGAAACGTGCCGAACACCGCCAAACTCAGGGCATTGAACACGTTCACGAACAGCAGGCTGCGCAGGGCGTGGCGGCTGCGAATGGCCAGCAGCAGATTGAAGGTGGAAAGATAGACTCCCGTGAACAGCCACAGGGCTTCGAGCGAGACCATGGGGCGCGCACTGCTGGGGAGCCACGGCGACACGCGGTTGTTGATGTAGAGCAGTTCGTCACCGTAGTAGCCCGGCCGGAAGCCGGGAAACGCGAGTGAAACCAACACCAATGTGTTGAATGCGAGCAAAGGCCACAGGCAGTGCAGCACACGGGGTGCGTAATTCCTTTCGCGAATGGCCGCCCGCACGTTGGCGATCAACAACGGCACCGCCAAGGTCGCCCAGCACCCAATCAGGGTCCGCGCCCAGTCGGCATTGCCGCCGAAAGCCCATGTGGCCGTGATGACCAAAACTGCGACGTGGATCAGCGTCGCGAGCTCAAGCTTGCGTTCACCGGCACTGAGGGGAAACGGTGCGCCGGAGTCAGGTCGACGTTCGGGACCGAGATTGTGAACGGGGATGGAGTTTTCAGCCATCAGGCGGGCGGATCAGGTTGGCTCGGCGCGGGGTTTCAACGGCCGGCAGGGGTGCCCCGCGCAAATCATGCGCGCCGGCTGGTCCTTGATCACGACGGATCGCGCTCCTATCACGCTGAGTTCGCCAATCGTGACGCCGGGACCGACGAAGGCGTCCGCGGCGACCCAAGCATTGCGCCCAATCACGATGGGCTTGGTCACGAGCGGCATTGACCAGCGGTTGAAATCGTGGGTGCCCGCGCAGAGGTGAGTGTTTTGACTGACATTGGCGCCATAACACAGGGTGATTGGTGCGAGGTTGTAAACCGTCACCCGGCGGCCGAGCATGGCACGCGGCTCCAAGCGCAGCTGCCACGGGAAGGTGATTTTGACGGTTGGGAAAACCACGACCTTGGTTGGATCGGGAATATCGGCGCCGAACCACTTCAACAAACGTGCGCGGAAACCATGCCACGGGCGCGGACTCCAGCGGAACAGGGTGGATTGCACCAGCACCCAGAGATAGCGGGCGAGGATCACGCGTTTGGGAAACGGGGTGACGCAGCCGCGGGCGAGGTAAGGGGCTTCAGGGACCGGCTCAGACATGAAAAGGAGGTGTGCTCATGGGGCTAGGTGATTTTGGGTGCGGTTGCAACCAGCGTGCTTAAAGCAGCGCCGCGAGATCGGTTTCCAGTTCAGGCACGACGACTTCATAATCAAAGCGCCGGGCGGTGGCTTGCGCTTGGTTTGCAAGTTTCACACGAAGGGCGGAATCGCGGAGCAGCCTGGTGATTTTCTCCGCGAGTGCCGCCGCCGGGTTTGCCGAATTCCGATTGAAAACGAACGCGTTTTCGCCGTCGCGGGCGAAATCGCGAAAGCAGTCCAGATTTGAAACCACCGGCACCGCGCCGGCGGCCATGGCCTCCAAGGCCGAAACCCCAAAGGTCTCACCTTGCTCGGACAAACTGGGGTAGCAGAAAACATCGATCTGCCGGTATTGCTCGGCGAGCTGTGCGGAATTCCAGATTGGCGGGAGGATTTCAATCACTCCCCGGGGCGATGAATCCGGAAGCATCCTCCGCAGGTCATGCAGCCAGGCCGCGCCACCGCCACCTGCGGCCACGTCCGACGGACCGATGAGCATCAGCCGCCAAGCCGGCAGATCGGGGATTTGCGCAATGGTGCGGATTGCCGCCGCCAGTAATCCGAGGCCCTTTTCAGGATGCAAGCGACCGATGTATCCGATCGTCACGGCTGCGGCGGGATCATGCACATGGCGAGGCTGAGCGAATGACGCGACATCGATCGCATTCGGAATCACGCGGATGAGGGGGCTGACCGCGTGACATTGCGCGTGCGCGACGGAACGGACAGCCTCGCTGAAGGCATAAATGCGACTGACGCGGCGATAGAATCGCAATTGCCCTTTGGGCATGCGTCCCAGCGTGACCGCAACCGGAGCGGCGTGGCGACGTGGCGGTGTGGTCAGCAGCCAGGGCAAGGCGATGTTGTGCGAGATGACCAGCGCATCTTTCGGGAGCGCGCGCCGGACGCGCAGGCTCCAACGCAAATCGAGCAACAGATTCTGCCAGAGTCGCGGATAGTGGTCGTGGCCGGGCAGGCGCACATGCCGCACGCCGTCAAGCATGGCATCGTCGGGCAGTCCGGGCCATTGGCGGGAGTAGGCAATCACCTCGTGTCCGCGCGCCGCCAACCGCGTGGCATAGGCGGTCCAGATTTTTTCGGTGGCACCGCCACGCAAAGGGGGCACCGGCAAGAACGCGCCAAAGCTGATGGCTATTTTCATCAACTCGATTCCCCGGTCGGTTGGTAATAATGAATGTCGGTGCGCGTGACGCCGTAACGAGCCGGCCCTAATGACGGGAAACGCAGGGTTTTCGCAAGATGCTTGCTGGCTAACGACGGGTAGCGCCAGGCATCGTCGACAATCAGCGCGCCGCCGCGGTTGAGCAGATGTTGCTCAAGCCAGGGCAAGGCGGCCGGGCGGCGATCGAATTCGTCATCCATGAAATCGAGGACGATCCAATCGAATTGCCGGCCTTGCAGCGGAGCGAGGTAGGGCGCGGGATCGAAAGGGGTGAATGCTGGCGGCAGCGGACTTTCAATGATCTCAACTTTCCGAGCCGATTCCGGCGGCAGCTTGGTGCGAATATGGGCGGCCCATGCCGGATCGCTTTCCAAGGTGACTACATGTCCGGCGCGCTGGGCGAACCACAACGTCGAGCCGCCGCCGCCCAACTCACATACGCGATCGGTGGGCTTGATGACGGCGGCAAGGAAGTCGATGGCGGCGTAGGAAAACCACGGCAGTTCCAGTTCGAGCGGCGAACGGCGGGTCCACGGTGATTGGCTCACGTAGCGCAGCAAATCCTGCGGGCGACGCAGCAAGGCCAGGGGGATCCGGCCTAAGCGTTGGGCGAAATTACCGTGCATGGTGCATCATGAAGTTCGGGCGACGGACTTGACCGCGGCGAGCAGTCCGGCCGTGGCGTTGTCATAATTGAATGCCGCTGCGTGTTGGGCGGCTGCGCGCCCCATGGTTGCGAGTTTTTCCTGCGGCAGGGACAGTGCCTCGTGCAAGACCCCGGCCAGGGCTGCTTGATCGCCTGCCGGGAACAGCCAGCCGGTCTGGCCGGGAATGAGCAGATCGGCATGGCAGCCCACGTGATCGCTCAAGATGACCGGCCGCTCCAAGTGCATCGCTTCGTTGGTCGCCAGTCCCCACGTCTCGTGCCGCCCTTCCGATGGCAGCACAAACACATCACCCAGCAAATAGCGCGCAGGCATGGCCGATTGATTGGCGAAAGGCAGAAAGTGAATATGCGGATTGCCAGCGGCCACGGCCTTCAGGCTTTCGAGCATCTCCCCATCGCCCGAAAACACCAAATGCGCACCGGGTGCGCGGGCTTGGATAAAAGCGGCCAGGAGCAAGTCCGGCCGCTTCTTCGGCATCAGTTTCCCTGCAAACAAAACCACCCGGGCGGTGGATGGAATGTGCAGCGATGCGCGCAATTGGGCGGCCTCGGCTTGTCGCGTTGAGGTGATGGCGAAGTGCGATTGATCGACGCAATGCGGGGCCGGAAACAATTTGGCTTCCGGCACCCCGTAATGACGGAAGTAGTCAGCATTGGCCCGCCCCACCGGCAGAAAGGCGGCGCAGCGGGCGTAAATGCGGTTTAACAGCCAGCGTTTCAAGCGCGATGGCGGCGGTCCTCCCAGCAGATGAGAATCACCGCGAAAGATCACCGGGGCCGGGCGACGCATCAGCAGTCCAAGATGCGGGCGGTAGGCATAACCAAAGAGCAGCAGCGCATCCGGCTTGAATGAGCCCAATGCTTGCCGCAGCCCGGGATTCTTCAGTCCTTGGAAGTGGGTGACGTCGGGATGCTTCGCGCTGTTGGGCACAAATTCATGATCATAGCCCGAAAGCAGATCGGTATCCCAAGCAAAGGTCCGGCTGAATTGCGCGTCTTGGTGCGATGCGATGCCATGGTCGGACAGGTAAAAGACGCGGGTCGTGAGCGAGGCCTCGGCGGCGATTCGACGAAACCAAGGCGCGTAATACTGGATGGGGTGGGAAAGAACCACGGCCAGTCGTTGCGGTGAGGCCGCCGCCGGAGATTGAGTCGACTGCAAGCCCATGTTTTGTGATCAGTGTGAAGTGAAATGCCGGTAGGCCAGCGGCAATCCGATGCAGACCACCGAGGCCTGAAACAGCGAAGACAACCACGTGGCCAACACCAACTCCGCTTGGAAGCTCCACGCCGTGAGGAGAATCATGAGAATGCCGAGCGCGGAAAACTGCGGCACATCCTGGGCGAGGAGCGACACGCGTTTGAAGATGGTGCCGAACAGAAATCCCAGCAGGCCGACGCCGAAGAGGCCGAAATTCACATAAGACTCCGCGATCATGCCGAAGGCAATGGATACACTGTAGGGATCGGAGGGATCAATCAGCCCGAAGTAGATCGCCAACCGCACATTGGCCATCAGACTTGAAGGCTTGTCGGGCCAGAGGAAGCGGGGCACGACCTGCGCCGGAATATCGATATAGCTCTCGCCCCAGAGGTAGGGATCAAAGCGGGGAACCCGCTCGGTGCAGAGGCAAAGCATCTGGATCAGCGACGCCCGTTCAAAGATGGTGGATTGGTTCACCAGGCCTTCTTCGCGTTCGCGGCTCGTTTCCAAGCTGTAGCCGACCCACTCCGTAAAATACGCCGGCAATTGAGTCAGCGTTGGCGGCGGGCGATCATTTTCCCAATAGAGCCGGCGCATGTCGGACTTGCCCAAATGGAGCAACGCCACCACCGGTGTGAACACCAACAAAAAGACCCACGGCACACGTCTTCGTGAGGCGCTAAAGGCGATGAGAAACAGCGCGATCAAGGAGATGCCGTTGATCAGATACAGCTGGGAAAACAAGAAGATGATTTGGATCGAGAGATTGCCGACCAGAAATCCGATTTGCCCCCGGGGGAGCAGGCCGGAGCCCCATAGCCGGGCCAGAATGAATGTGCTCATGGTGCCCACGCCGAAAAAGAGTGCGCGGAGTGTGCCCGAGAATTCCGCGGGCACGATTTGGGTGAACGTGATGAAGTAGAGGTAAATCGTATTCAGCAGCAATCCGATCGGGACATAACGATAGGCATGCTGGGGGATCAACGAGGTGACGGCCCAGCGCGACGGTCTGGGAGGAATACGGACGAATGCAAAACCGGCATTGGCGGCAATCAGGTAGATTAGGACCGCTGCGCTGGAAATGAAGAGCACATCCGGCGGATAGCTGCGGGTTTCGCTATTCTGCGAAAGCAGCGGAATTGCGTAAAAGGGGATGCAGGTCAGCATCCCCACTTCAAACGCGGGAAACCAGGTGCGGCGGTGCCGCGCCCAGTTGAGCACGGGGAGGCTTGATAGCAGCAGGATGCCCAGCCCGGTCAGCGTGGTGCCGTCGACTTGGCCGCCGGCATCCCAAATGAATGCCGCGGTAGCGAGCACCAAGGCGGCGCGCCCGAACTGAAACAAGCGCTGCGACGCCACTTTGTCCGGTGGCGGCATCGGTTGATCGAGCGAGGAGAAAGCGTCGGTGGGTTGTCTCATGCCGGGGGTGATTGTAAGGCGTAGTCGAATACCGCAGCCAGTCGGCGGGTCATGCTCGCTGCCAGATGCGGTTCAAGCAAGTTGAGGTCGCCCGCTGCCGGCTGTTCCCAGCCCTTTCCAACGAACCATTCGTCAGAGATACGGTGGGCCAGCGTGTCCAGAATCTGGGAATCGGTTTGATGGCCAAAACCGAATGATGCAGCGGGGTTTTGCGTGTGCGCGAGTTTCAACATCAGGCTCTCTTCGTGCACGATGGTCAGCAAGGGCCGGCGGGCGAGCAGGTAGGGGAATATCTTCGACGCACTGTAGGATGGATCATCGGAACCAACGACCATGAGGGCATCCGCCTGGACGAGAGCATGCAGCGCATCAAAATAAGCCACCCGGTAACAGATCTCCGTGACCTGGGAGGCAACGCCTTCACTTTCGGCAATCGGCAAAACGCTGTTTTGCCCGAGTGGCGGGGGCGCATAACCCGTGCCGATGAAATGCAGGTGGAGTCGGGCCGCTTCATCCGGCGCCACATCGCGGAAATAACGCAGGGCCCGGAATAGAATCCGCAGCGCGCGTTCCATGTCGGGGCCGCACCGACCGGTGTAGACCAGATGAATCCGACCGTCGCCGACCGGCACCAATGGTTGTGAGGGCTGCGACTCGCGCGCGATGGCCAGATCAGCCGCCGCCGCACCAAACGGCAGGTGGCACAGCCGCGCCTTGTCGTAGTCCGGATAGCGCGCATGCAACTCATCGTTGTAACGAGAGGACACCGAGACGATCGCCGCGGCGTTGACCACGACTGGCGGTTCCCGCCGCCGCGCGGTGAATTGGGAAAATCCGAAGCGCAGCCAGCCACCCGGTGGTTTGGTCCGGGTCTGTCGATAGTAGTCGTTGATCCACGGATCCTGATAATCCAGCACGTAGTGCACGCCGAAGCGCCGCAGCCAACGCGGACCAAAGGTGAAGACGTCGAACTGGGTGGTCGTGAAGAAGACCAAGTCGAATTTTTCAGTCGCCAGCAACCGATCGCCTGCTTTGCGCAAAGCGCGGCCGCAACGCCACCAGAGTGATCCGATGCCGAGCCATCGCGTGAATTTTGACGGAATTCCCGCCACGCGAATAATCCTGATGTCGGGCGGGTAGGTCTTTTCAAACAATGGATCGAGCACCGCGCCTTCGACCGACTCCGGTGTAACCGCCAGCACGACCGGTTCCCAACCCAGGGCGCGAAAATGGGGCAGGGCGATGCGGGCGCGCTGCATGTCCGGTGCATTGACAGGCGGAAAGTGGGGGCTGACGATCAGGACGCGGCGCATGGTCAGGTTATCCCGAGTGAATGCCGCACCGCCCGTTGCAGCGGCAGACGGCTTTTTTCCCAGCAATACTGTTGCTCTGCCAATCGACGGGCCGCCGCGCGGCGGTCGGACAGCTGGTCGGGGTGGGATGACAGCTCATCCAAACGTAGTGCGAGTGCGTTGGGGTCAGCGAGATCATCGAGGAAACCGATGCGCGGATCTTGCGCGAAGACTTCGCGCTGTCCCGCCGTTGGTGTGGCCACGACGGCGAGACCCGCATCCAAGTAGTGAAAGATCTTGTTACTGATGGTCAGGTTTTTGTTATCGGGCGAAGCCGGCTCCAAGGCCAATCCGATATGATGGCCACACAAGGTTGCCGGCAGATCACCCGGTGGCACCGGGGCTTGCAGACGAAAGCGCTCCGCGTGGCTGGCGGGAATCAGCTCCCGCAGTTTGTCGGCAAAGCCCGGGACCGCTTCGCCGAGCAATGTGAGATGGGAGGCGATCCGGGTTTGGGCCCAGCCGCGGATGAAGGCTTCGAGGCCGCGACCCGGTCCGATGGTTTGAGATACCCAGATCAGACTGGGGATGGTCGGGCTCGATAGCCGGCCCGCTTCAAGCACCGCGTTTGGCGTCAAAGGCAGGGTGTTGGGAATGACCACGGGTTCCGGCGCGTGATAGGCCCGGGCAAGCGCTGTCGCCATGGCCTGGGAGGTGGCGGTGACATGACGCGCCTGACGAAGCAGATCGCCTTCAATCTGCTCCAACAATCGCAGGGGGCGGCTGGCTTGTGCATCAGGGAGCAAGTCCCGTGAATGCCAGTCCTCGATATCGGCGGCCACCGGCAGGCCTGCCCCGCGGAGACGGTGCGCGACGGCAAGCGCGAGCTCGGTGTGCGCAATCAACAAATCGCAGCGTTGCTGTCGAATCGTCCTTGCGAGCGCGTGAAACGGACCGAAGGCCAGCGGGCTCTGCCAATGTCGTTCGCGGGCGAGCTTGGTCAATCCGCGCTCGAAAAATGAAATCAAACGGCCCGTGGGATGCGATGGCCGCCGGTCGATCCTGACTTTGCGGTAGCGTGCCTCGCGCATCAGGTCGGCATCGAGACGCTCAAAACGATCATGGTAGGCGACCGTCACGACCGTGACATCATGACCGTCTTGGGCGAGGGCATCCGCCTCCCGGTGAACCCGGGGGTTGCGGCAAAGCGGGCCGCTGGTGGCGATGGTGATCCGGGCGCGGCTCATCGCGGCAGTTTATGGGACAAGGTTCGGGCCAAGCGCCAGCCGATGAAGCGGGCCAGCCGGGCGGCGCGAGCTCCGAGCGGGGGCGGAATTTGCGAACCGCCGAGTGCTTGGGCCTGATGTTCCGCCTCGCGGGAAAGCCGCGGCGCATGGGGGTGAAGCTCGTAGGCCAGGTATTGCCAGTGATCGGCCAAGGCTTGGCGGATGCGCGGACTGTCTTCGCATTGCAATAGATGGCGGGCGAGCAGTTCGCCCGTGTGATATAACGATTCGCATGCGCGCACCGTTCGGCGGTGACTGAGGCTGTCGCTCAACCCGGAGCGATAATACGTCGCGGCGGCAGGGTCTTGGGTGAACGTGATGCCACCCGAGGCGAGCACCACGCGGGCGAAGTATTCACCGTCGTCGTTCAGCGACAGGGTTTCATTCCATGGCCCGGCGGCATCCACGATGGATCTGGGCACGAGCCAGGCCGCCGGATGCATCATTTTCGCGGCGGAGGCGTGCAACACCAACCAATCGAGCGGCGCGAAATCGTGAAACACCTCCTCGTCGACGAAGCGCGCTTCGGCTGGATCGGTTTCAAAACGGCCCCAGCGGCAGGTGGCCACTGCACCGGCGGTAGCCAGCGCGAGACTGGCGATCTGCAATTCAATTTTTCGGGGTGAGAGCAGATCATCGGCATCAAGGAATTGGATGAACTCGCCCTGCGCCTGCCTGAGGCCGTGGTTGCGGGCGGCGGATGCTCCCGCGTTGGCTTGGGTCTCGAGGCGAAATTGATGCGGGCGTGACGCACCAGCCTTGCGGGCGATGGCGACGGTGTCGTCCCGGGAGCCATCATCAATCACGATGATCTCGCACTGTGGGTGAGTCTGGGCGAAGGCTGAGTCGAGCGTTTCGCGTATCCATGGCGCGGCGTTGTAGGCCGGGATGATGATTGATACCAGCGGTGCGCTCATGGGGAGGAGGGGCTGTATTCCAAAACGAGCAGATCCGGCTGATTAATGACCACCTCAAATGTTTTCCTGGCGGCGAAGCTATTCGCTTGTTCACATTCGCTTGGCGTCAGGGGTTTGTTTCCATCAGGACTTCCCGCGCCGGAAAAAATCACGTAGCGGGTGTTGTCGGGAATCCGGCGATCGAAGCGCACGACCGGCGCACGCAGGATTGCACTGAGGGTTCTGGCTTGGTCGTTGACGACGACCACTTCGGCAGGGGCGAGCGGATCCAGTCGTTCCGCCAAGCCGCGCACGTCCGCGCTGATCTGAGGACTGATGCCTCTTACGTTGAGTGCGATATTGCCCGAGAGTAGCACGACAGCAGCAAATACGACCAGACGATGCCGGGCCCATGATCCGGCGAAGATAATCAAGACAGGCAGGAGCAAGGGTAGTGACATGCGGGCGTTGTAAAGGGCGTCAAAATCACCCACCCGGCGAAGAATGACGATGCCGATGGCGTAGGTCAGCACTACGAATGCGATGGAGCGTTTCAGCGAACTGGTTGTGCGCCAAGCCACGATGGATGTGCCGATGAGCAGTCCGCTATAAATGAGCAGACCAAAGGGGATGCGCCACATACTGCCGAATCCCAGCAAATCGCGGGTGCCGATACCGCCGAGCAAAGCGATCGGCGACCAACCAAAATCAGCGGCAATGCTCCACCAGGCATCGGGCACCCCGGGATATCCCCGCGGGTGACCGCTGAAATATCCCGTGGCGATTCGATTCCAAGTGATCAGCGCGATGGCGATCAACGCACTGAGGGCCACGGCACCCCACGCGAATTTTACGCGACCGGCCGGACGAAGCATTCCGGTGGTGCCGATCAACCAGAGGCCCAAGGCCAGCAAGTGAAGTCCGCCGGTGTAGCGGATCGCGAACGCGAGCAATGCGAGGCTACAGGAGGCGATGATGGCACTTCGCTCGGGCCAGCGCGCCAAGGAGCAGGCAAAGGCGAAAGTCACCGCGGCGAAGGGGATTTCGCTGAATACGCCCAGCGTGTAGCTGATGCTGGCGGCGAGGGTGGCAAGCGCCGTAAATATGAGGATACCCGCCGTGGTTCCGGTCTGTGACCAAGGCCAGCACTGCATGGCGCTCTTGATCAGCCAGGCCCAGGCCAGAACCGCCAACGCGAGCAACCCGTGATAGGCCGACAAGCCGAACAGACCGGTCAACGCTCCCAGCATCGGCCAGCCGAACGGCCAGGCCGTGCCAAAGGATTCCGGCAGGCTGTGGCGCAGCTGCTTGGCGTATTCGACGTAATAATACCCGTCAAACGACAGCCGGAGTCCGTCGCGATTGGCCACGATGACGCAGCAAGCGAAGGCCAGCAACGGGATGGTCAACGCGTGGCGCGGGAGGGATTGATGATGATCGCTCATGCCGGTCGGGCCGATGTGCGGCTGCAGTCTGACGACTTCGTCATCGTGAATTGCGGTTTTTGGGTCCGAATAGCGCATGGCGTCTGGCCCCCAGCCACATGCGGAGGCGTTCGCGCATGGACAAGGTGCGCTGTCGATGGTGATCAAAGACGGTCGGGTAGGGGGCGAATTTCCCGTCGTCCTGACGGCGGTGCGGTTCGCCCCATTGACTCGGATCGGGCAATCGTTTCATCCCGTGTTTTTCCGCCAACAGGGAAAGGATGGATTGATCATGGCGGTGGTGGATGAAACCGGGGAGATTCGGTCGCTCCAGGCGATTGGGCTCGTCGGTAATGAGCCCCAGACTGTCGGCCCATGCGGCCCACTCGGCGACGAAAGCGATAGTCCGGTCGTTGTGCTGCAAGAAGAGAAACGCCCCGTTGACTTGTTCGGCCTGCCAGTAGGGTGCGGTATCGCACCCCATGAGAATGAAACAGTCGCGTTTTACATAGGCGTCATTCAAATACCCATGCACTTGGAAAAGTAAGATGCCGTCTTGGCTTTGACACGATGAGACCAGGGCCAGCGGCGAGGAAACAAGCAAAGTGCCGGCGTCGGCATACAGCAGAAAGTCGCCGGCGGGGATTTGCCGCAGGGCCTCGAGGATGAGATAGGGCTTCCATAGCCAGTAGCCCGCACCGTGTTTTTGCCGCAGGACATGACGATTTGATCGGGCCCAATCATATTGCCTGATGGTCTGGGGATCATGCGCGTGAACCGAAGAGGCGCCGAACGTGCGAGCCGAGTCGATGAGCCGGTCCCGCGCGGCACGATAACGGCCATTGGCAAAAGTCAGCAGATGCCAGCGGGGCGGGGATGATTCGGTGTTCATGGCTTCAGGGCCATAAATGCACGATTATGGCCGACCTGCAGGATTTCCTTGAAACGAGTGCGATCAATTTCTGCGGCCAATTGTGATGGTCCAGGATGCCCCTTGGTGGCAAATCGGGGCGCTTGGTATGTGGTGTTCAGCCCGGAGTCATCCAATACGATCACACCGCCGGGTTGCACTTGCTGGCTACACAGCTCCCAGTCTGCGGCGACGACATCATAATCATGATTGCCGTCGATATAGACCATGTCCCAAGGCTGCGATTTGATCAATGCCTTGGCGGATTCGTCGCTGGACAACGAGCGATGCAGCCTTGGTTGAGGGAGATTGAAGTGGGCGAAGTTGGCCAAAGTATCCGCCTCGTAGTCGATTGTCTTCAAGTAGGTGGAAACGGAATCGCCCACTGAAGAGAACGGCGAAATCCCGGTGATGCTGCACTCATGGTTTTGCTGGCGAGCCAGCAATGCGATCAGGCTGATGGTCTGCCCGCGATAGACCCCGATTTCAAGAAAGCTACGTGGGCGGATTTCGCGAAAGAGCAAGAACCACAAGACGTGAAATGCATCCTCGCCGAAACCCCGCGAGCAAACGGTGAAATAGTCACGGTGTGCGCGCAGATCGGCGGGTAAATTGTGCTGATAGAAGCAATGGCACTTCTCGTAAAAGCGGGTCGGGTTGCTCAGACTTTCACTCCAATGGATTCGATCGAGCTCGGCTTCGGCTATCGGTCCGGACCGGCCGATCTTGGAGCGATCGCGAACCGCTTGGGCTTGCGCCCAACGCAATCGCATTAAATTCCACGCGGAGCGCGGACTACGCAGCACTTTAGCGAGTCTAGGATTCATTTTGAGGCTTTTGGATGGCCTGGCTGAAAACCTGAAAGACCGATGATTGGGCAAACAAACGGTGGCCAACCTCGAGGGCGCCACGCGCCAGCGCGTGGCGGTGGGGTATATCTTCCAGCAGGCGGCGGACCTTTGCGGCCAGATCTGTTTCACTTTCGGTTGTGATAAGCTCGGCGGCCTGCGGATAGCTTTCCGCCCAATGCGTCGCCGTGCCGTAAGTCGGGGCGCGCACGAGGATCGGCAGGCCTGCGACAGTGTAATCGGTCAGTTTGCTGGGAAAGCAGAGCTCGACGTTGTCCCGATCTTCCGGCGCGAAACTCATGGGCAGATACATGGCATCCGCGGATTCGATGAGATCGCGGTGCAATGCATCAACTGGCCGGAAAGCCACGATATCGACGTTGTCAGTCCGCAGACCGACGGCGCGCAGTTCCTCGAGCGTGAGGCTTTGATAAATGCGCAGTCTCACCCCCAAGCCGGCCGTAACGTTGGCAAAATCGGCCAGCGTGCGGCGTTGTCCCACGGAGGGCGCGGAACCGGCATAGGCAAAGACGAAGGCGCCTGGCTGCGGAGGGCGCAGTGGTGGCGCGGTGAGTGACACCGCAGTCGCGCTCCGACTTGGATAGATCACCACACCGGCAGCGCCATAGCGCTCGCGATAAAGCGCCTCCATTTCCGGCGATACGGGCAAGCGGCTGGCGGCACCGCGGTAGGTGGCGCTGAAGAGGCGGTCCGCCGCCGCATTCAAACCCGGCGGAATGGACAGGTAGGATCGCCAGTGATCATGCACGATCAGATGCAGGGGGACTTGCAGGGTGCGGGCCGCGGCTGCCGCGGCCAGCCATCCGAAGCCGTGGGCGACGCCCAGAACGGCCTCGGGTTGAAAATGACGCAATCGCGCTGCCAGGCGCCTGCCGTGGGCCGGAGCCCGGCGAAACACCCACGCCCCATAAGCGCGGGCAAATCGCGTGCGCATGATCCGACGGTTGAGCAAAGGAAAGCGTTGGTGGGGGACCGGCAGCTCGCAGTCAGGCCGGGGTGCGTTATCGTTCGACTCGGCGATCAGCAGTCTGCCCTGCGGATAGCTTTCCAAGAGACGATACAGCAACGCTGGGCCAGCCGAGATGTTTCGCACCGGAACTTCGCCGATGTAAACCAGCCGGGGCAGGTCGGATAGGTGGGGGCTCATCTGATTTACAGCGTGACGGCGAACGCGATGCAGGATGGGTCGGATTCCATTTAATCCATCGATTGCAGCACGCGTCGCCAATTGTGCTGAAAATACCAACGCTTGGAGTTGGCGACATAGTGATGCATGACCGCCTGACATGCGTTCACTTCAGGTGGGCGGGGCAGGGTGATATAGTCGTCCGCCGGGGCGACGGCGCAGTCCTGCCCAGCCAGCAAGACGGCGACAACCGCCTGCTCCAAATAATAGTTGGTTCCCTCTGCGTTGATCAGTTCGCGGCAGATCCACTCGATGCGCTCCCAGTCCAAGGTCTCCCCCTGTAATCCGCACAGCCCAACATTCAATCGTTCAGCCAGCGGCCGGCCGGCCACGCGTTCGAGCAAAGGCCGCGAGTAGCCGTAGGAGGTTTGGCAGTCGACCGCATGCAACGGCCGGTCCGATCGCGCCGTCCAATCGAGCAGGAAGGTCGGCCGACGGAAAAAGAGCAGATCGGAATCAATCACGAGTTTCCAACCGTCCACCCCGAGATGGGGATCGGTGAGTTTCCGAATGTTGGGATAGTGCAGCCAGCGGTCTCTTAACACGGGAAAACGATCACCGGGCAGAAGAGATTCAAGCCGCTCCTGCGTGGCGGAAAGCGGAACGATCTTTGATCCGGGAGCGAGCGCGCACAGGAATTCACCGGTCGCGGCACTGAGAGTGCCGTCGTCATAAACGACTGCTTGGACCGGGCGTTCCGAGTGTTGTTGAAGTGATCGCAGACAAAATGCGCTCATGTCCCAAAAGCGTTCGCCCGTCAGGAAATGCACCGTCAGTGGCAGGCCCGATTTGGTCATTTGATCCGGTTTGAGTTGATGAGCCGCTTGGCGCATGGCCTCGCGACCGCGATGCGTGCGTTTACGCTCCCACGGTCCACCGTCGGCAATGAGGTCTTGAAGCCAGCCCTTGGGGCGGTGCCAGGTATGATAGAGGGCTCTGCCGGCGAAACTCATGAGCGGATCAAGGCTAGTGGGTGTGGGAAACGGCGGCGAGGCCTTCAAAGTGGCCACAGGCACCACGCCAACGCACCCGGGCTGCGGGGCCAGCCCAAGCCCGGTAAGTGAGCCACGCTTTGGCTTGGCGCAAAGGCAGGGTCCACGGTGCGATCGGGCTCCATGGACATGCCTGATAGTTGGTCAACACCTCGATCCATGATTTGGCGATGCCGTGGTTGAGTCGCGCCAGATAGTCCGCCTGCACGCGGGTGGTGGGAATCAGATGCGTGAGTGAAAGCGCGGGGAAGTAGCCGACGTGCCAGCCCTGCGACAACAGGGCCAGAATGATGTCATTGTCGCCGCCCGAGGTGAGTTCGCCGCCCCGTCGGTCGGTCAGTCGGGATTGCGGCTGCTGCAGCCAGACCTCAACGGCCGCCCGCCGCAAAACCATGCCTGCGCCGATGGGGGCAAAAGCGGGGTATTCGTTTCGCTTTTTCCCGTCGTGCCACAAACTCGTGGCGATCAGAATTTCATCACCCAGATCGCGACACGCCAGCAGGCCGTGGAATTCGCTGACCCAATCGGCTGGCGGCGTTTCGAATTCGGGCCTGCTCTTGCCCCCGGCGGCGCCCAGCTGCGGGTGTTCCGTGATGAGGGCTGCGGCCTGTTCAAGATAATCGGGGCTGAGCTCATTGTCGTCATCGACCATGACGATGACGTCGCCGCGGGCTTCAAGCAATCCGCAGCGACGTGCTGCGGTCAGCCCCAGCGTTTCCTCGCGGACGATGCGCATATCAGTCGGGGCCGAATCCCGCCACACTTCGAGTTCGAGCGGCGTGCCGGAGGCATTGTCCACCAGGATGGTTTCCCACTGGTCCGCCGCCATTGTCTGCCGACGCAGACTGTCCAAGGTGCGGGCAAGCCGGCCGGCGTGCGGGTTGTGGGTTGGGAGAACGACAGACAGTTTCATGATCGTGGACTGCCTTCTCGATGGGACTTGATCACGGCAGGCGCGCCGTAGGCAATTGCTCCTGCCGGGAGATCCCGGGTGACGACCGATCCGGCGCCCACGATGCAACCATCGGCAATTGTCACGCCGCCCAACACCGTGACCCCGGCGCCGAGCCACACATCGCGTCCGATTTTTGTCGGCCGCAATTCGTCAGGCGACCCTTGGATATCGGCGCCGAAAGGCGGGATGGCGTGATTGGACGACACAATGCGACAGTGCATCGCGATCAAACAGTCATCGCCAATCTCCACCCCTCCGTGCCCGTAAATGACGGTGTAAGGACCCACGAAGAGATTACGTCCGAGCCGTATGGTTCCACCATAGGCATGCAGGACAACACCGGTCTCCAGTCGCGCGTTTTCGCGCATCGTGATGCTTCCTTTTCCCTGTGGGGAAATGCCGAGTCTGACGTCAATGCCGCCCGCCAGCCAATGCGGTTTGGCCAGCGTCATGCCGTTCAGCCGCAGCCGCCAGGCACGGTGACGGACAAGCAACTGACGAAGTGACGCATGGAAGAGCATAAACTAGATTACAGCGCCGGTTATCACTTTCAGGAGTTTGTCTCCGGAATGGGGATCAAGCAGTTGGTGCGCTCTCTGTTTTGCCGCTGACCCCATTTGGGCCCAATCAGCGCGGGCGAGCCAGGCCCGGCGCAAGGCATCAACCAGTGCAGCTGGACTGATGTCTTTGGCAACAAAACCGGTTTCGCCATCCACAATCCATTCATCGACACCGCCGACTGGAGTGGCCAGCACGGGGCGGCCGCAAAGAGCCGCTTCCATCATCGCGATCGAACAACCTTCAAATCTGGAAGGGAGCAGCAACATGTGATGGTCCTGCCAGATGGTGCTTATATCTGCAACGAAACCGCGGAAGTGAATATGGTCACTGATGCCATGTGCGGCGGCAAGTTGCTGAAGCTTTTCCTTATCCGGTCCTTCGCCGTAGAGATCCAATTGCCAGTCGGATTGGTGGCCAAGTGAGGCGGCCAGCGCGGGAATGATCAGGTCCAGTCCTTTGGCGGTGGACTCCAGCCGGGATACGGTGGCCAATTTGATCGGCGATGCAGGCGGCCAAGCCAATTCGGGCCAATCGCGGAGCGGTGGCGGATTTTGGATTTCAACGGCGTGGGGCAGGGAGATGCCGAATTGTCTTTCGGCCAGCACGCGATTGTGCCTCGAAACAAAGACCACGGCCTTGGCTTCGCTGAGAATATCACGTCCCGCGCGCAAATCTTCCGGGGAGAATTTCGAGTCGTCCCGGTTGGCCTGACATAAAATCACGTAAGGCACTTGTGCGCGTTTGAGCCAGCTGAAGAGATCGGGTTCCACTAGGAAATCCGCCGTGCCGCCTTGGCAAAGGCACACGGTCGCGGGATCAAATTGCTGCAGGCGCTTTACCAGCGATGGCCGGCCCACGAGCTGCAGCATGGTTTGCAACACCCGCCAGCGGCGTGACCCCGTGTCGGCATGGCGTCGCCGATGCCTGATCGCAGCGCCCCGGGCAATCAACGCACGTATGCGGCGGTGTCTGGCCGTCTTGGGCGCCAAGGCCATGAGCAGTTGATGGCCCTCGCGTGCCGCGGCCTCCGCCGATGCGGTCCACAAGGCATCAGCGCCGCCCCAAGGGTAGCCGAGGATGGTGGAGACAAAGGCGATTCTCATGGATCGAGCCGCGCGATATCCGCCACGAGCGGGGCGCGGGGTTGCTCAAGCTTAGTGGCAATCGCAGTCGTGACCTCGGCCACGCTGATATCCCGCATGCATTGGTGATTATGATCGCAACGATCAACCAGCCAACAAGGCGCGCACGCCACCGGATTGTAGAGATTGAGGTTGGCGGAGTAACCCGATTGCCAAGGGGCCTCGCGACCGCCGTAAACGATGACGGCCGGACAATCGACGGCCCGGGCGACATGCATCGGGAATCCGACCAAACCGACAAACAATCGCGCGTGACTCAGAATGGCCGCCATTTGTCGCACGGTGGTTTGCCCACGCAGATCGCGCGCCGCGGGGATGGCGGGATCTGACGGGCTGCCAATTTGAATCACGGTATGTCGCGGTGCCAGGGTGGCGGCGACTTCCGCAAAGCGATTGGGGTCCCACTCTTTGTTGGGAATCGGAAACCGCGCGCCCATACCGGAGCTTTGCATGACGATGGCGTCGCGGGCAAAGCCGGCGGCGTTCTTTTCTTCATCCCGCAGGATCATTCGCGGATGCATCGTGAATTCGCCTGTGAGTTTCGCTTTGCGGGCGATGGTGGCGAGGATGTGTTCCGGAGGACTGGCATGCCGGGAGCCGCCGTCGAGATTTTGCGTGTAGAGCGTCCGCACCACGCGCACCCCCAAGGCCCCAAGCCGGTCGGCAGTTTCGGGGGTCGGGGGCAAAACGGCGGCGACCTTTACCATGCCGTCAAACAGCTCGGGATGATTGCTCAACACCCAGATGGACCGCCCCGTTTGTTCTGCCAAAGGTTCAATAAGCGCCGTGGTCAGCAAATCATCACCGAGACCACCCAAAGGGAAATAGGTTGCTGCTCCGGGCAACCCTACGCGCTGACTGGCGCGGGCAACCTCCTGCCAAGCCTGCAGCCGACGGTAGAACCGACGCAGCGGATGTGATGGCGGAAGTTTATCGCGCAGATTCAGCACGAGGTAGAGAGGAGATGGTGTGCGGAGCTGCCTGCCTTGCGCACGCGGTGCGGAAGTGCCAGCGATGCGCTCTTATCGCGTGGCGACGCCCAATGCCGGGATGGCCCGCAGTTTGGCGACATAGGTCGCGCGCACCGAATGTTTGAGGGCGATGATGTCCTGCGATCGCTGCGCCCAATCCGTGCTTTCAATAAGTGGCAGCAGCTCGGTGTCGGGTGGCGTGACGATGGCACCGAATCCAGTGCCGGTTTCAGCGCGGCCGTCGTGAGCGATGAGAATGGAAGGTATGCCGAGGGATGCAGCGATACCGGCACCGTGCACCCGGGCCGTCACGACAAGGTCGCAATCCTTGAAGAGCCCTTCATAATCTTCCGCGCGAAACGAATACCGGCATGGCAGACCCAGTTTCTGCGCCAATTTCAGATCATCGAGGTAGTGGGCAATGTAGACCGTTTCGTAGCGGGCCGAGATTTCCCGATACTGTTGCAGAAGATAGTGCATGACCTTGGTCGGCACTGATTGCCACAGCGTCTGATCCGCTTGGATAACCAGACCGACCTTGCGTGGTCGCGCGGGCCGGGGTTCGGCTTCGGCGCAACACAGAATGGCCGGACACGAGCATTTCTCGGCGGCCACATGCGGACTCGCCGCGGCCAAAGCGAGTTGATCGCGAGCCATGAACAGATCGGTTTGATCACGCAGGATCCGGGACAGGGATTCATCGGGAGTGACGGCATTGCCGAGACCGACCCCCAGGAAGGCGCAGCGTAATTTGCGCCGCAGAATGAACTCATGCAGACGGCTGGCGCGCACGCCGCTGGTCCACTCTGGAGTGCCCGCAAAAATTACATAGTCCACCGGATCGTCCGCGGTCAGCTGCGCCGAATTCTCGGGCGGTGCATAAGGACGACGCGGCCAGGCCCAGCGCGGATTCCATGGCGTGCTGACGGCGGGATTGCGGTTGAACAGAACCGGATTGAAGGAGACGCCGGCCTCGCGGAGTGCGGACATCACGCCCCGGAGGATGAACTCGTCGCCGACATTCCACTGCACAGTTGATGAAAAGAGGATGTTCACAGCTTTGTTTGAAGTGCCAGGTCTAGCGGAGGGCTTGATGTTGCCAGTCTTGATTCAGGACCAAGCTACCGCGATCAGGCCATCGACCCAAAGCAAAGGGGCTCGGACCGATGACTTGGAATTGGGCCACGTCTTCCAGCCTGTCCAGCACGACATCGCCGGCGGGACCGTTGCACAGGGCCACATTGAAGCGGTAGTTGCCTTGACTGAGGGGGAGAGTGGGAACGCTCAAGGTGATCCGGTGGGTCTTGCCCGCTTCCGGCGGCACGTAATCCGCCTGTAGGTGCGTCCCCATGCCGACCAAGGGCTGGCCTGAATCCGAATAGATGGTCGCCCGCATGTGAGCTTCATGAGCGGACTCGGGAACGCGCACGGTCAACGTCAGGTTGAGCGACTTGCCATGTTGAACGCTGGAAGGCTGTTCTATCTCTTGGATGTGTCGCCTCGGCGAGGCCGTCTGACCGCTGGCCATGCTGTTTACGTAGGCGTTGAGCACGGATTCGATGTCACCTTGTTGGGTGACGCTGCCGGACTCGAGCAAGACACCGTGGGTGCAAAGTTCCCGCAAGGCTTCGAGCCGGTGGCTGACAAACAGAACCGTGCGTCCTTGTCCGCGGGCGACATCTTGCATCTTGCCGAGGCACTTTTTCTGAAACTGCACATCTCCGACCGCCAGCACTTCATCGACGATCAGGATCTCCGGTTCAAGATGCGCGGCGACGGCGAAGGCGAGGCGCACATACATGCCGCTGCTGTAGCGTTTGACCGGGGTGTCGAGAAACTTCTCCACCTCGGCAAAAGCCACGATCTCGTCGAATTTGCTTCTGATCTCCGCACGGTGCATGCCGAGAATAGCACCGTTCAGAAATATGTTTTCCCGGCCGCTGAGTTCGGGATGAAAGCCGGTGCCAACTTCGAGCAGCGAGGCGACGCGACCGTGGAGCGCGATGCGCCCGTGGGTGGGCTCGGTGATGCGCGAGAGAATTTTGAGCAGGGTGCTTTTGCCGGCGCCGTTGCGACCGACCACCCCGAGCACTTCACCCGGCTGAACCTGAAAAGAGACATCACGCAGTGCCCAGAATTCTTCCCGTTCAAAACTCGTGCCCCAGCGGACACGCCGCCAGAGTTTGCGCGCGGTGTGGTGCAGGGTATCGCGCAGGTTGTCATGCCGCGACTCATGTTCGATCACATAGCGCTTGCTCAGGCCGGAAACTTCGATGGCGGGTGGGGGCATGTCGGGTCAGCTTTTGATGGTGAAGCGCAGCAAGCGGGCTCGCAGCGCCCCAAGTTTGAACCGCAACATGGCGGCAAAGTGTCGCCGGCGCAGACGGCTGAGGGCTCGTTGCTTGCCGATGCAGCGAGCGGCGCGTTGGATGGTCCGCTTATTGTCGATCCCGAGGAAACCGGCGATCTGGCCAACGACTTTCAAGGGCGTGGCGATCAAGTCCTCATACCGTAGCGTCATGGCCGGCAGACCCAATTCACGGATATGCCATTCGGCGCAGCGCGTATAATAGTCGCTCATGGCGCGTAATTTGTTGGAATCTCCGTCGCAGTAGGCGGCGACATGCGAATGATTCGTTGCGCTCGACACGATTCGGTCGATGTCGCGCGTGACTCGGACGAAGCGGCACTGCTCCGATTGCAACCGCTCCGCTTTGAACCACGATTTGAGTGTGACGCACAGCCGTGGATCTTTGATCCCGGTCACGGCCGAGTTGCGCAACCAATCCAAATCGGCCGCCTCCAGCGTGCTGAGATTCCCGTTCGCGGCTATCGTTTCGGGCGCTCCGGGTTCGCCCAGTGTGCCGCCGGCGGATTCAATCAATGCGGTGTTGGCGGCATTGATGTCGTCGCGCTCGAAATAGCCGCTTGGGTTCCTTTGGTCCGCCGGCACCATGCCCTGCCGCGGGCCAAATGTGACTCCCAACTCGTGCAGCACGCAGGCGGTGAGCGAGGTGCCCGACCGGTAGGGGCCCAGAATAGTAACGGTCGTCGCGGCAGGCATGGTCAGCAATCAGATGATGTCCGCGAACTGGCGTTCGACGCGGCGGAAATACCACAAGCCGGTGATCAGCATGATCAGGGCAACCAGCACTGAGATGCCGAGCCCCGGCAGATAAAGGCTGGTTTGGCCCGAGAGCAGGCACCAGCGCACGCCGTCAACCACGCCGGACAAGGGGTTGAGCGCAAGCAGGTCCTGCCAGTTGGGCAGAAAATCGGTGCGGTAGCCCACCGGCGTGACGAACACGCCGATCTGGAGCAAAAACGGGGTGATAAACCGAAAGTCGCGAAAACGCACCGTCAGGGCGGTCACCCACAGCCCGGCGCCCAACGCGATCGTGAGCGCCAGCAAAACGAAGCCTGGCAAAAGCAGGATTTGCCAACCTGGCCCGTAACCCAAATAAGAGACCGGAATCAGCGTCAGCAAGAGCACGATGGAGAAGTCGATCACTGCCACGCCCAATGCGGCAATGGGCACGACCAGCCGCGGAAAATACACTTTGCTGATCAGGTTTGAATTGCCCACCAGACTGTTGCCGGCGCCGCTGAAAGCGCTGGAGAACAACTGCCACGGCAGCAGCCCGCAGGCGACGATCAAGGGATAGGGGATGCCGCCGTCGGGCATCTTCGCAAGTTTGCCAAACACGAAGGTCAGCAGCACCACTTGAACGAGCGGCTGAATGATCGCCCATGCCGCCCCCAGCGCGGCCTGTTTGTAGCGCACCTTGACGTCGCGCCACGCAAGGAAGGCCATCAGCTCGCGATAGCGCCACAGGTCGGACCAGTAGTGTTTTTCCGCTTTACCGGCTTCGATGATCAAATGGGGGGCGGTTGGTTCAGCCATGCGTCAGAGGTTCAAGGCTTGGGCGAGGTGTCGGGTGAATTGCGGGAAAGCAAAGGACTCCGCTTGACGGCGCACAACCTCCGAATCGCACGGATGGCGCAGCAGCTGGATCAGACCGATCGCGATTTCGGGCACATTGCCGTAGTCCACCAAGACGCCGGTATCGGGTGAAACGACCTCCAGGGTGCCGCCGGCCCGCGCTCCGAGGCAGGATTTGCCGCGGATCATGGCCTCAAGATAAACCAACCCAAACCCCTCGCGGCGGCTGGGCAGGGCGAACACCGTGCAGCGCGCGTATTCAGCAGCCAGTTCTTCGTCGGAGACTCTGCCGGCGAACACGATGTTCGCACTCACGCCCAATTGACCGGCAAGGGCCTGCAAACGCGGCTGATCGTCGCCGGTGCCGACGATGCGCAATTGCGCATCGGGGATGACTTTCAGCACCCCGGGCATGGCCTCGATCAGCGTGTCAAAGCCCTTGTAGGCATCGGCGTGGACCAGACGTCCGACGGACAGGATTGTTGGAGTGACCGACGCGGCGATGGCGGTGGATTGCGCCAGATTCGGATCGAGCGTGTTGGGCACAATCAGCAGGCGCGTTGGGTCCACTCCCGGACAGAACCGCAACAGCTGGCGGCGCGTGTATTCGCTGATGCATAGGATCCGGTCGGCGCCGCGCAACGCCCAGCGTTCGAGCAAGGTGAACGGTCGCCAGACTTCGATGCCGTGTGCGACCAAGGCATAGCGCAGCGTGGGATTCGCGGTGCGCGCGAGTCGCGCGGCAATCAACTGGCCGAGGTGGCCGCAGACCAGCCAATCGGCATCGCGGGCCAGGCGAATGGCGCGCCATACAAAACGCAGCTTGTGACGGTCGGCCCCAAAGTGCCCGGCGAGACGATCGTTGCTGTAGCGGTTGAGAAGCGGCACGGGATCGTCGGCGTCATTCAACGCCAGCGAACTGACCCGGCCGTCGGCGCCGCAAAGCTCGCACAGGGCCTTGAGGTAAAGCCGCATGATGCGCGCGATGCCGCCTTCGGCGCGAAACAGTTCAGGCGTGAGCAACACAATCTTCATGTGCGTCTGCCTTGATGACAAAATTGGATAAGCATCGCCACGGTCCAGACGCGCGACCATGCGCGGTTGTCGTGACCATCGCTGAATTGCCGCCAGAGCTGTTTCACGGCATCGGCTTGCAACCACGGACACGTCGCGATCGACGCGGATGAAAAGGACTCTTCCAAAAACGGCCGCAGCGCACCGCGCATCCACAGGGGGAAGGGCAGCGTGAAACCCTGTTTGGGGCGTTGCCGAATCGCCTCCGGCACGATGTCGCGCGTGGCATCGGCCAACGCGCGTTTGAGGACCCGGCGATCAAATTTGAACACGGTTTGCTGCGGCCACAGCCATTCGATCAGCGGGCGATCGACCAGCGGCACCCGCAGTTCCAGCGAATGCGCCATGCTGAACACGTCGCTGTCGCGGAGCAGCACGTCAGCCATGTAGGTGCGCATTTCCCACGCGCTCACCGTTTGAAAGGCATCGGCACCGGCCAGTTCGCTGGCGAAGTCCTCGAGCAGCGGATGATGGGGACCGAGCCGTTCGGCGTGACGGCGCGCTTCCGGCGCCAGCAATTCGAGACGCGTGCCTTCGGGCAGCACGCGGCGTCGCAACGAGGCCAATTCGTGCAGATCGCGCGCATGGGCGAGAAGATCGGCGAGTTTGCGCGCGCGTGTGTCCGGTCGCGATTGCAGATGCCGCAGGATGCGCTTTTGCAGACCGGCGGGTAGCACACGCCAGCGCGGCAGCCAGCGATGCAAGCGGGGGATGTCGGTGAATGCGGCGTAACCGCCGAACAATTCGTCGCCGCCGAGACCGGAGAGTGCGACGGTCACGCCACCCTGGCGGGCGGTCTGGCTCGCGTAATACGTGTTGATGCCGTCGCCGGTCGGCTGATCAAAGGCCGCGATGATTTTGGGCAGGTCGGCTGCCACCCGTTCGCCCGTGATGAGTTCGGCGTGGTGGTCGGTGCCGAATGCATCGGCGACGAGTTGGGCGCTGGATTTTTCCGAGTAATCGCTCTCGTCGAAGACCAGCGAGAAGGTTTTGAGCTTCGCCGCGCCGCTGCGCGCCATCAACCCGACGACGGCGGACGAATCAATGCCGCCGGACAGGAACGCGCCGACCGGCACATCAGCGAGCCGGTGGGCGCGGATGGAGTCATCCAATTGCGCGCGCAGTCCCGCCACAAAGTCCTCGTAGGTGCCGGCTATATCACCGCGGGCCTGCGGAAAATGCCACCAGGCGCCGGTGTGAACGCGGCCGAGTTGATCACAACGCAGCCAGTGTCCGGGCGGCAGGTTGGCCACCCCGCTGAACATCGTGCGGGGCGCCGGCACGGTGAACCACGCCAGGTATTCGCCGATGGAGGCGGGATCGATTTCACGCGTAACCGCATCACTGGCGAACAGCGCGCGGAGTTCCGAGGCGAAGACCACGCCGCCGCGGGGACGGCGCGCGTAGTAGAGTGGTTTGATGCCGAACGCATCCCGGGCGGCAAACAGGGTGCCCTCCACGGCGTCCCACACCGCAAACGCGAACATGCCGCGCAGGCGAGTGAGGCATTGCTCGCGCCATTCGACGTAGGCGGCGAGCAGGACCTCGGTATCGCACTGCGTGCGAAACGCGTGGCCTTGCAATTCCAATTCGCGGCGCAGTTCGCGGAAATTGTAAATGGCTCCGTTGAACACGAGGGTAAATCGCCCGTCGGACGATTTCATGGGCTGATGGCCGTTGGCCGGGTCGAAGATCGCCAACCGGCGCATGCCCAGGGTTGCGCCATGGAGATCGGCCACGCCGGTATCATCCGGTCCGCGATGCACCATGGCCCGACACATGCGCTCAACCGCAGTGGCGCGATTCGCGGGGATTTTCCCGGCGCTGACATATCCGGCGATGCCGCACATCGGTGTTTTAGAAAGCTTCGCCCCGTCGCTTCCCGTTGAAGCAACCGGGGGTGTTCGTTTGGGCAGTGGTGCCCATGATAATTACTGGGGTTTATCCCTCAGTCCAAAAAGGGTGTAAACCTTCTGCCAGCCTGCGCAACCCCATTGATTGCTATGCAGTTTCACGCGTGAATGGATTCAGCGATCTTTTGGGCGGTTTCCTGGCCACAGAGCCGTTCAATCAGGCCCAAGCCGCAGTCCAAGGCCGTGCCTGCGCCGCGAGAAGTCAGAATGTTTTCGTCCCAGACAATCCGGGCATCGGGCAGCAGGTCAGGCAGTTCCGCCTGCACCGAGGCGTGGGCGGTGTAACGCCGGTGGGT
>JACKPU010000007.1 GCA_024233285.1 Opitutaceae bacterium
GCGCGCTCGTGCAAATCCGAATTCACAGCAACACGCCTTCACGCTAATCGAGCTGCTGGTTGTCATTGGCGTTATTGCGGTGCTGGCCGCTGTCGTGTTTGCGGGCTTGAGTGGCTCGGACCGCGGAGTCGCTCTGCGCTCGGCGCAAGCCACCATGGCCAACGCGTTGAATGCCGCGCGCACGCGGGCTGTGACGAAAGGCGTGAATGTGGCCCTGATGGTGCAGAATGATCCGGGTAATCCGGATCGGTATCGGCGCGTGGTGGCCGTCGTTGAAACGGTTACGGGCACACCAGTGGTGGTTTCGATTTTTGAACTACCAGAGCACGTGGCGGTGCTGCCAAGCAGGACCCGTTTCACAGCTGACATGCGTGAACCGGGCGACTGGGTCGGAGGCTATTCCGGCAATGGTCTTGGCTCTACTTTTCTCGGCTCCACCATCTCGGTTGCGATTGCCGACACCGCTACTGAGAATTGGGAATATCGTGATATCACGCCTAACGGCACGGTGGCTGGTGCTGGTTCTATTGTGGTTGGCACTGTGCGTAACCAGCCAGGAGGCACCTATCCAATTATATTCGTCTCACCCGAACAGGTGCGGGGCCTGACAGTTTCGAGTTACGCGCTGGCCCGCATGATCAACGATCGCCAAGGCTTTTGAGCATGCGTCACAAAATCGGTGCTTTTTCCCTGATCGAAGTGGTTGTTGCCATCGGCGTTGTGGTGGCCGGCGTAGCGGTGATTCTGGCTCTGCTGCCCGGTCTGTTACGTCGCACGGAAGAGGCTGCTGACTTACAGACGGCATTGCGTTTGCCAGATGCAGTGGAAACGCGATTGCGCGAGGAAATGGCCGGGGCGTTCCCGGGTGGAATGCAGAATGGCGTGGTGCTGGTTGCGGACAAAGAAGGCACCAACGTGCGTCGTGAATCCCAACTAAATGTGCCGCCTACGCCTGCCTATTTCTATATCGACGTTAGGTCGTTTTCCTCGGGCGAATTGGCGTATCAGCCAGGGCGCCCGGTATTGCCGTTGCGTGTTCGTGTGGGGTGGCCCTATTCCGCAGTCAAAGCAGCCGGCAATCTGGATAGCACGGGCAATTTTCAATTGGTCGAGTTTCTTGTGACCTTGTCGCCATGATTGCGCGGAATCGAGTTTTGCGTGCCTTCACGGTGATCGAATTGCTGGTCGCGGTTGCCGTGGCAGTCGTGCTGGCAGGTATCCTGATTGCGGTCACGCGGACAGCTTTGGATCTGTGGCAGAAAACACAGAACCAATCAGCGGCCAACGTGCAGGCGAAAGTGGCGTTGGATTTTCTCGTGCGCGACTTGCAGTCTGTCATTTTTCGCGAAGCGGGTGAGGCGACTATCGCGGTGGATATCCTGAGCACGGGAAGCCTTGGCGCGCATGAGTGGCGACAAGACTATGTGGTCGCCAACAAGCCGGACACCGTGTCGATTCTTTCGCCAGCGACGGATTCGACCGGGCGCTATCTGGAAGCGTCACGATTTGGCCGGGGTGGCGTTTGGTTGCGATTTCTGACCACGAACCAACGCACTGGTGGAGGTTCGCCTGCAATGGTGGCCTATCAAATTAGCCGTCGGCCCATTTCCGGACCAACAACTGCAACAAATCCTCCGGCTATTCGCTACACGTTATCGCGAATATTTCTCGATGGCGGAACTACCTTCACAGGTGGTTATGAGGCCACGGACTACGATGGCGATTTAGATAGTCCCGGAACCGACGACGCGCTCTGCGATAATGTAGTCGATTTTGGAGTGTGGTGTTACCGCAGAAATAGCAATGGTTCACTTACCGCGTTATATCCCCTCGGCCCCCAAGATCGCGATTTTCGCGGCGCCGGGAATCAATTTCCGGATGTGGTCGACGTCATGCTGAGAGTGTTGACTGACAGCGGTGCGGCGCAGCTTGAACAGATGGAAGCTGGATTGGTGCAGCGTCCCAGCCTTTATGCCACCGATGCCGATTGGTGGTGGGCCGTGGTGGAAGCGCAGTCGCGGGTATTCAGTGCGCGCGTGGTGATCGCAGGGAGGTCAGGCTAATGAGGCGCGTATCATCAGGCACAAAGGGCTTCGCCCTTGTAGTAGTGCTCACGCTATTAGCCATGCTCGTGCTGGTTACGTATGCAATTTCCCTGATCGGACGGGTCGACACTCAGGTTGGCATCGCGGCCAGTTACCAAGTTCAGGCTCGGCAGCGCGCGATCGCTGGTCTGCGCATTGCAATGGCAAATCTGCAGGTAGCCGCTGGAGGCGATGTGATCACGGCCTCAGCTTCGATTCGCGGTCTGTCAGTCGCATATCCGTTTCTAATGGGAATATGGAATCCCACGAGCACTAGTGCACTCCCTCAGAATTGGTATGTGAGTGGGAATTTCGAATCGAGCGGTCCCAATCGTATCACGTATGCCTCCATTCCATCGACGACTACGGCCGTCACTCTTGTTGGCAGCAATACGGTGACTGCCAACCGCGACATGGTTAGGACATTTAGAGTTAGTGAAGGAAACGGCGGCTACGCATTTTGGATTGGTGATGAAGGAAACAAGGCGTCACTGGGATTTGACCAAACTGCGGTTCCGCTAGGGGGCACTGGGATTCCGCTTCAGACCGATCCAAGAGGGGAAGTTTCTGCATTTAATCCTACGAACCGGGCCAGTATTCACACGTGGGAGCAAATTCCACTATGTGCCCCGGGCGCTTCTTTAAAATCGCGATACCATGCCTATACTGGGAAGGCATTTTGGTATACTGGAGCGGGGACTTTGCAGGGAGGTCTGTTCAATGTAAATACGACCGAATCGGACGCATGGGCTGCTGTGTTGCGAGCCTACAATGCAGCACGTTCGTCGTCGGAGCCTGAACTCGCCGACAGTTTTGGTAACGATCTTACAGGCGACCTAGCTAATACCTTGGTTGGGAATTTTTCTCAGAAAACTGGAACCGCTAAAGTGCGCTCTGGGCCATTTCGGTCCGTAGCTGGCTTTTGGGATAGCCAGATTGTCCAGGACTCATTGGACGAATTGGGTATCACGACAGTAACGCAGGACGATATTCGAAACGTAATCGATCCAATGTTGGCGGTGCGCTCAGATACCTTTCGCATCCGCGCTTACGGCGATGCTATCAACCCAGCCGATGCTGGTGTTGCCGGAGCCACGCCGGAGGCGGTCGCTTACTGCGAAGCGATCGTGCAGCGGACCAATCAGGACGATCCCCTCGGCAATGGGAAGAAATTCGTCATTACCTACTTCCGCTGGCTGGGGCCGGACGACATTTAGAAAAAACTTGTGGCCATGGCGGAAAAATTGTGCCTTTTACGCCATTCCTTTTTGCCAGGGTAGCTCAGTGGTAGAGCAGGGGACTCATAAGCCCTTGGTCGGCGGTTCAAACCCGCCCCCTGGCACCACTCTAAAACCAAGTGGTTTAGCATGATGTGAGCGCCAAGTTCTGGGTTTATATCCTTCGTGGAGATTCTGGCCGGCACTACATTGGTCAGACCAACGATCTGGATGCGCGCAGTGAAGCCATTGGCGCGAAAACACGGAATGGATATGAATGAGCGTTTGCTCACCAAGACCTGGCGATCTCCGTTTGCTCTGGTGACCCAATCTGGATCAGAGGTCAGTCAGAAGCTCCCGCAGTTCGGCGGCGGGGTCGTCGTGGTCCTGTTCGATGGCCAATTGCAGGGCGGCTTCGAGCAGCGGGCGGGCGGCGGCGGTTTGACCGGCCCTGAGCAGTTCCTTGCCGAGCAGGATGCGGGGGAGCATCCAATCCGCCTTCTTTTGCACGCAGAATTCGAGATGAGGCACCGCCTCGGAGCCGCGTCCGGCGTCGAGCAGGGCTTGGGCCAGGCTGAAGCGGAACAGCTCGTTCTCGGGTTGGCGCGCGACCAGCGCCTCAAATTGGGCGACGCGATCCGGCATCAGGCGAGGCTGTCGATTCGCAGGAGCACGCCGGTGGCATTATCCGGGCCGCCGCGACGAATCGCGAGGGCGATGATTTCGCGCAATACGGTTTCGGGCTCGTCATCGCGCGCCAGAAAGTCGGCGAGCTCGTTTTCATCCACGAGCCCCGAAATGCCGTCGGTGCAGAACAGGTAGCGGTCGCGGCTTTGCAAAGGCTGCTCGATCAGGTCGACTTCGACCTGCCCTGGTTGGCCCATGCAGCGCGTGAGGGCGTGCCGATTGGCTTCGTGAAAATAGACGTCTTCGCCGCGGGCGCGCCGGGCGATGATCTCGTTCTCCACCGAGTGGTCGGTGGTGAGAGGGAGTAAGGTTTCGCCGCGCAGCAGATAGCAGCGCGAATCGCCCACATGGCCGATCACCAGCGTGGTGCCTTGAATATGGCCGAGGGTGAGCGTCGAACCGATGCCGGTGCCCGGGCTGAGTTTGCGGCCCAGCGCGTGAACTTTGGCGCTGGCTTCGACGACGATCGCGCGCAGATCGGACGCATCGGTGCCGGGTTTCGCCAGGCCCTCGGCCACGACTTGCAAGACCAGTTCCGCGGCCTCGGCCCCGCCGGGCAGCCCGCCCACGCCATCGGCCACGCCGAAGATGAGGTTGGACTCGTCCAAAAGCAGACGGTCCTCGTTGCGCCGGCGCACACGACCAATGTCAGTTAGGGCTGCGGCGCGGAATTGAATCATGCGTTGAAGGATGGGACGGGTAGGCGCGGCTTAGGCGAAAGGAAGGAATGTGCTTTCCCGGTTCACCTTGGTCAAGCGAGTGAATTCGGCGTTGGGCAGACAGTCGAGGAAGAGCCGGCCGTAGGCCTTGGCCAGCACGCGGGAGTCCAGCAGCGTGATCAGGCCGCGGTCGGTCGAGGTGCGGATCAACCGGCCGATGCCCTGGCGGAATTTGATCAACGCATCGGGCAGGGTGAGCTCGTTGAACGGGTTGCCGCCTTGATCACGAATGTATTCGCACTTGGCCTCGGTGATGGGGTGAGTCGGCGGATCGAACGGCAGGCGCGTGATGATGACCTGGGCCAGCGCCTCGCCGGGCACATCGACCCCGGTCCAAAAGCTGTCGGTGCCAAAGAGCACGGCATTGCCGGTTTCGCGCATGCGATTGGCCAGTTCGGTGCGGGAGAGCTCCATGCCTTGCATGAGAAACGGCCGGCCCTGTTTGCGGTAAGCCGGTTCCAGGGTCGTGGCGACCGCCCGCATGTCGGTGTAACTGGTAAACAGGACGAGCGAGCCGCCGGCCACGGCTTCGGTGCAGAACCGCACGTAGTCGGTGAGCACTTCGATCGCGAGCCGGGCTTCGCGCGGGGATGGCAGCGGCACATCGGTCGCGACGAACACGCGCATGTTTCGCGCGTAATCGAAGGGGGATTTTACCGCCGCCCGGGAGGCATGGTCTGCACCGATGCGGGCTGCAAACGGCGTGATCTCACCGCCCATCGCCAGCGTCGCGCTGGTGCAGATTACGCTGGTGCCGCAGCCGAAGAGGTGCTGACGCAGTGCCGGGGCGACATCGATCGGCGCGCTCCGCAGGGTCACGATCGTCTGCCGGCGGCCGCTGCGCTCGGCCCAATAAACATGGCCCTTGTCACCGAGCGTGAGCCATTCGGTGAGGCCGGCCTGGATGCCTTTGATCCGCTGGCGTTGTTCGAGCAGTTCGTCGCGCTCGCGGCCTTCTTCGAGCCGGTCGGAAATCTTCCCGAGCAAGCGGTGCAGGGCCCCGAGCGGTCCATCGAGCATCGGTTCGGCGGCGTCGGGTTCGCGCATGCGCACAATGGCGCGCGGGGTCAGCAATTTCATCGCGATGAAATCGAAGAACTGTTGCGAGGCTTCGAGGGCATCCAGCACCAGCTGCTGGCCCTCGGCGCCGCCATGCTTGCGCATGAGGCCGCGTTTGGTGCGCGGATTGAAAAGGTATTTCAGGGCGCGATCGACGCCGTAGCTGGAAAGCGAAAGACCGAAATTATTGGTCGCCACTTCGGGCACGGTGTGCGCCTCGTCGAGCACGAGGAAGTCATCCGGAAACAGCACGCCGCGCGCCTCGCGTGACGCGCCATTGGCCTGCGCGCCGCCGGCGTTGATCAGGGCGAATAGCAGGGCATGGTTGACGATGATGACCTGGGCGGTGCGCATGCGGGCGCGGGCGCGCTGGTAGAAGCATTTGTCGCAATCGCAGTGCTTGCGCGAACAGGAGGACGAGTCGGCGTTGACCGCGTCCCAGACCTCGGCGCGCGGCGGCGGTCGCAGATCGTGGCGCAGGCCGGTTTCGGTGGTGCCGGCCCAGGCCGCGATGCGTTGCAATTCGTCGTAGTCGGCATCCGCAAACAACGACGCGCGATCGGCCAGGGCGTGGGCGAGCCGCGTGGTGCACAGGTAGTTGGATTTGCCCACGAGAACGGCGGACTTGAAAGTGGCATACGGCGCGAGCGCCGGTTGCGTGGCAAAGACGCGCCGGCACAGCGGCAGGTCCTTGGTTTCAAGCTGCTCCTGCAGGGAGATCGTGTGGGTGGAAACAATCAGCTGACGCTGTTGGTCCACGGCGTGGATGATCCCGGGCAGCAGGTAGGCGAGCGACTTGCCGACGCCGGTGCCGGCTTCGAACAGCAGCGCGTCGTCGGCTTCATAGGCCGCGGCCACGGCCCGGGCCATCTGATCCTGTTGCGGGCGATGTTCGAGCTTGAGCCCATCCTCCAACCAGCCGCCCTCGGCAAACAATTGGGCGCTCAGGGCGACGGCTTGACTTGGCGGCGGTGCCGGAGGCAGGCCGAAGTCGGTGTCGTCGCGAAGTCCAATCATGAAGCGGTCAACGCAAGGGATTGCCGCCGCCCGCGCAAACGAAAAGGCGGTCAGACCGGGGGAAGTTCGACCACGGTGCGGGCGAGTCGCGCTTGGTCAGCGCAAAAGCCCATCAGGTGCCCGTTGATGGAATCCTCGAGCGAAGTGGAGGAGATCGACGGGGTTTCGCCGCGGAGCACACTGACGAAATCCTGCACGAGCCGCAGGTCGCCGCCGCCATGGCCGCCGAGTGCGCCGGTCATGTCGCCCTGAACGTTGAGGTCGACAACCTCCTCGGTGTATTCGTGGCCGGGGCGGGTGTCGAAATGGCGGATGACAAACGTGGAGTCCTCGAAGCAGCCTTCGATTTCGCCGCGGGTGCCGACGAGGTGGAGTTTGCGCGATGGCCGGGCGCTGCCGCCGATCATGTTGAGCGTCGCGGTGCATCCGTCGGCAAACTCGATGGCGACGGATTGATGATCGACCACGTCGTTGTCGCACTTCCACACGCAGCGGCCGTAAGGGTTGTCGCCTTTCAGCGAGGCGATCTTGTCTTCGATCGTCGGGTGTTCGATGTGCTCCAGCGAATCCCACACGTAGAATGCCCAGCGTTCCGGGTGATCAATGTAGTGCTTGCGCGCGGAATACAGGCAGTCGGCCTCGATCGGGCAGTCGACCAGGCAGCGTGTGCCGGCCCCGGCCGGGGCTTTTTCCGGGCGGAATTGAAAATTGTTGCCCACGCTGGAAACGCGCACCGGGGCGACCCCGCTTTTCATCCACGCAATGATGTCGAGATCGTGGCAGCTCTTGGCCATGAGCATGGTGGAGTGACAGCGATCCACCCGGTTCCATTTGCCGCGCACGAAGCCCACGCCCATGTGGTGATAGGACACGTGTTCCAAGGCTTGCACATTGAGCACATCGCCGATTTCACCGCGCTGCACGCATTCGCGAATCGCGCGATAAAACGGCGTGTAGCGCAGGACGTGGCAGATGCTCACGCGGCGTTGGTGGTGGCGAGCCGCGGCGACCAGCTGCTCCAATTCGTCGCGTGAGGTGGCGAAGGGTTTTTCCAGCAGGATATCGTAACCGGCGGCCAGCAGGGGCAAAGAGGTCGGCACGTGCAATCGATCCATCGTGCCGTTGATGGCGAAGTCGGCCTGTTTGGGCGCGGCGACGAATGCCTCGACGCTGGCGAAGCATTGCGCGGGCGTGAGATCGAATTCCTTGGCGGCGCGTTCGCGGCGCGGCGCGGAGGGATCGACGACCCCGACGATTGCGAGTTCAGCCGGCGCGTGTTTGGCGTAGCTGGCGTAAACCAAAGACCGATGGCCGGCGCCGACGATCACCGCGGTGAGTTTGCGTTTCATGGCAGGATGCGGCGGAGGCTGCGTGGCGGTTACGGGCATGGCAATCGATTTGAGCGGGCGGGCCGGAGTTTGCATTTGCGACCGCTGCGGCGCCGCGTATTGCTGCCTGCACATGCATGACCATCGCCAAGCCGACACCGACTGGGGGGAACTACTGGCGGAGTTCTTGCGGCAGCAACCCGGCGTGAGTGCCGTGCGTTTTGCGGCCGATCAGCATAAGATCGAAATCGCCACGCTCGGCGAGGTGGACCTGGCGAAGCTGCAGGCCGGCCTGACCGAGACGATGAACGCGATCAGCTCGCTACATGAGCGCACGGGCGACATCCATGGTCTGAAGGGGTTCAAGGTTTCGCAGAATGGCGGCAGCACCCAGATCTCGCGCGACAGCTGCGTGACCGCCGAAAAGATGTGGCTCTGGCGCGAGGTTGAGTGGCCGGAGATCGCACCGGTGGTCGAGGAACATGAATCGGAGTGGAAGGAACTGACGGGCTTTGCCGCCGCCTGCGGCGTTTTCGGTCTGACCGGATTTGCGGCCGGGCACCTGCTGCCAGATTTTCCGTGGATCGCCCGGGGGCTGTATTTCCTCGGCATCCTCACCGGCGGGTGGGACGCAGCGAAGGATTCGTGGGAGAATCTTAAGTCAGGCAAGCTGGACATTCACTTTCTGATGATCGCCGTGGCGCTCGGCGCGATGGCGATCGGCGCCTGGGGCGAGGCCGTGTTGTTGCTATTTCTTTTCTCGGCCTCCGGGGCGATGGAGGAGTATGCCCTGGATCGCACGCACCGTGAGGTGAACTCGTTGCTCAAGTCGGCCCCCAAGCACGCCGTGCGCGTCGAGTCGGACGGCCATGAAACCGAGGTGCCGGTGGAGGCGTTGCAAGTCGGCGACTTGGTGCGCGTCAAACCGGGCGAAGCGTTTTCGGCCGACGGCGAGGTGACCAAGGGGCGCAGCGCCAGCGACGAATCGACCCTGACGGGTGAAGCGGTGCCGGTCGAAAAGGGGGTGGGCGACAAGGTCTTCAGCGGCACCTTGAATCTGTGGGGCGCGCTCGATTTCAAAGTCGGAAAGCTGCCGACGGAAAGCACGCTGCAAAAAATCATCCGGCTGATTCAAACCGCACAGAAGCTGCGGGCGCCCAGTGAGCGCTTCACCGATAAATTCGGTCCGGGCTATACCTATGCGGTCATTGGCGGGTCTGCGCTGATGTTCTTGGTGTGGTGGCTCGGGTTCGGCGTGCCGGCGTTCGAAAACACCGAGGCGGTGCGTTCGGCCTTCTATCGCGCGATGACCTTGATGGTGGTCGCCAGTCCGTGTGCTTTGGTGCTCTCGATTCCCTCGGCCATTCTGGCGGCGATTGCGTGGGGCGCGCGACACGGCGTGTTGTTCCGCGGCGGCGCTGCGATTGAGAAACTCGCCGCGATTACCGCGGTCGCGCTCGACAAGACCGGCACGTTGACCACCGGCGAATTGGCGGTGGTCGGCTGCGAAAGTTTTCCCAAGGGCCGGGAGCAGGAAGTGATGGAGTTGGCCTATGCCTTGGAAGCAAAGTCACAGCATCCGATCGCACGGGCGATTGTGCGTCACGCCAAGGCTGAGGGCGTGGCGATGCGCGATCTGTCGGAATTCGAGTCGCTCACCGGCAAGGGCCTGCGCGGCAAATTGAACGGCTCCAGTGTGCTCCTCGGCCGGCGCGAACTGCTGGAATCCGGGCCTCTGGCCGAATGGGCCCGCAACCTGCCGCAAGCGCCCGCAGAGTTGAGCGAGGTTTGGGTGCTGGGCGACGGCATGGTGGGTCGCATTCTTCTGCAGGACCAGATCCGCGAGGAATCAAAAGGGGTGCTGCGGGCCCTGCATGATGCGGGCATCAAAACCGTCATGCTGACGGGAGATCGGCGGCATGCCGCCGAAAACGTGGCCCGGCAGCTCGGGGTCGACGAAGTGCGTGCGGGGCTTTCACCCGAAGATAAGGTCGCGGCCGTGCAGGAAATTCGCGAATCGGGTCATCGCATCGCCATGGTGGGGGACGGCGTGAACGACGCGCCGAGTTTGGCGGCGGCAGATGTCAGCGTGGCCATGGGCGCGCGCGGGAGCGATGCCGCCTTGGAACAGGCGGAAATCATCCTGATGCATGATCGCATCGAGAACTTTTTGTCGGCGCAGCGCCTCAGTCGTCGCGCCGTGCGGGTAATCCGGCAAAATCTGGTCATCTCACTCGGCGTGGTGATCGTGATGGTGCTTGCGACGACTTTCGGCGCCGTGCCCCTGGCCGTGGGCGTCGCGGCGCATGAAGGCAGCACGCTGGTGGTGGTGATCAATTCGCTGCGGTTGCTGTTCGGCCGCAACGGCTGAGCCTAGTCAATCCACGATCAGCACCTGATCACCGACGCGGACGTGGTCGTAGAGTTCGATGATGTCGAGGTTGCGCATGAGGACGCAACCGGCGCTGAGCGGTTCGCCGATGCGGTCCTCGTGGTTGGTGCCGTGGATGTAAACGTAGCGGTCGTGCGTATCGACCTCGCCGTCGCGATTAATGCCGTCCTCGAGTCCGCCCAGCCAGAGAATGCGCGAGGTGATGAGATTCGTGTCCGTGGCGTTTTCGGGCATCTCGGAAAAGTGCCGGCCGAGCGGGACCCGGCCCTTAAAGACCATGCCGATGGGCTGGCCGCCGCCGATCCGCTCGGTGATTTCGTGCAGCCCGCGTGGCGTGCCGAGCGAACCCCTTTGATTGGAAGGCGGCTTGCGCGAGGTGGAGATGGCGTAGCTTTTTATGACATGGCCGCCGGTGAAGAACTGCAGCGTGCTCGTGGTGATGCTCACAAGCAAAACCCGGTGTGTGGGCTTGATACCCAGCGCATCACAGGCTTTAGTGACCCGTTCCCAAGGTTTCTCCATGGCTAAGACATCATCCTTCACAGTCGGAATCGTCGGCGCAACGGGCGCCGTCGGTCAAGAACTGCTCCGCCTTTTGCTGGAGCGGAATTTCCCGATTGCGCGCCTGCGACTTTTTGCGTCGGCGCGTTCGGCGGGCAAGACGATCGAGAAGGGTGGCAAAACCTGGGTCATCGAGGAAGCCAAGCCGGGGGTATTCGGCGAGGTGGATGTTTGCTTCTTTGCCGCGGGCGGTTCGGTCACGCGGGCGCTGGCTCCTGATGCGGTGAAGGCCGGCTGCCTGGTCATCGACAAGAGCTCGGCTTTGCGCATGGAGCCGCATGTGCCGCTCGTGATTCCGGAAATCAATCCGGAGTCGCTGCGCACGCACCAAGGCATCATTGCCAATCCCAACTGTTCGACCGCGGTGATGTTGATGGGGCTTTGGCCGCTGCATCAGAAATTCGGTCTGAAGCGTGCGATTATTTCGACCTACCAATCGGTGTCCGGCACCGGCGCCGAGGCGGTGCGTGAGCTCGAGGCCCAAATTCAGGCGCATGTCGCCGGCCGGCCGATTGAATACAAGGTCTATCCCACGCAGATTGCCTTCAACTGCCTGCCGCATATCGACAGCTTTGGCCCCGACGGTTACACCGGCGAGGAAAGCAAGATGGCGCAGGAGACCCGCAAGATCATGGGCCTGCCCAATCTCAAGATTTCGGCCACCACGGTCCGCGTGCCGGTCGTGCGGGCGCATTCGATCTCGGTGAGCGCCGAGTTTGAGCGTCCGGTCAATCTTGAGGCGGCCCGGGCGGCGGTGGCGGAATTTCCCGGCGCCGAGCTGGTCGACGACCCGGCGAACAAGCGCTATCCCACGCCGCTGGACTTTGCGGAAAAGGTGAAGTGCGGGGTGGGGCGTCTGCGACTGGACACGGCGTTTGACAACGGCCTGTCGTTCTGGGTCAGCGGTGACAATCTCTGGCGAGGGGCGGCCCTGAACGCGCTCATGAACGCCGAACTGATGGTGCGCACCGGCTGGCTGCAGCCAAAGGCGCCCGCGGTTATGACATGAGCCTGTCCTGTCCCGGGGAATAAGTGCTTGTCACTCCCGCACCCGCCCGGCTTATGTTGACCCTTCGGCATGGACGCTTAGCTCAGTTGGTTAGAGCATCTCGCTTACACCGAGGTTGTCGGGGGTTCGAGTCCCTCAGCGTCCACCAGCCCTCGCTCGTCTCGAGCTTCGGCTCGGCAAGCCTCAGCACTTCTGTTTTATCATCAACCTAAACCATCATGCGACACACGATCTCTGTCCTCGTTGAGAACAAGTTCGGCGTTTTGGCCCGGGTGTCCGGAATGTTTTCCGGCCGCGGCTTCAACATCGACTCGCTCAACGTCGCGCCCACGCACGATCCCGCACTGTCGCGCATTACCGCCGTCTTGAAAGGCGACGACCATGCGCTCGACCTGTGCATCAAACAGCTGCGGAAGTTGGTCAATGTCGTGGAGGTCATCGACTTTGCCGAGGGTTCGGCCGTCACCCGCGAACTCGTCCTGGTCAAGGTGCGCGCCGATACGCGCAACCGGCCGGAGATTCTCCAGATCAAGGACATCTTCCGCGCCAAGATCGTCAACATGTCGCACGACAATCTTGTCATCGAGTGCACCGGCGACGACGAAAAGATCGGCGCTTTCCTCAACTTGATCGAACCTTTCGGCGTGCTGGAGCTTGCCCGCACCGGCCGCCTCGCTCTCAAACGCTAACCTCAACCCCGTTTTACCATGCCTGCCAAAGTCTACACCGACAAAGACGCCGATATCGGCGTGTTCAAAAACAAAACCCTGGCCGTCATCGGCTATGGTTCCCAAGGTCACGCTCATGCGTTGAACCTCAAGGAGAGCGGCTGCAAGGTCATCATCGGCCTCTATGCCAAGAGCAAGTCCCGCGATGTTGCCAAACAGCACGGACTTGAAGTTTACGACACCGCCGAGGCCGTGCGCCGCGCCGATGTCATCATGGTCGCGCTGCCCGACATGGTGCAGGCCGATGTTTACAAGCAGGACATCGAACCGAATCTCGCCAAGGGTAAGACCCTCCTGTTCTCGCACGGTCTCGCGATTCACTTCGACCTGATCAAGGTGCCGAAGGGCGTGGACGTCATCATGGTCGCCCCGAAGGGCCCCGGCCACATGGTTCGCCGCCTCTATGTCGAAGGCAAGGGCATGCCCGCCCTCATCGCGGTTGCGCCCGGCAGCTCCAAGGCCGCCAAGAAGACCGCGCTCGCGTGGGCGAAGGGCATCGGCTCGACCCGCGCCGGCGTGCTCCAGACGACCTTCAAGGAAGAGTGCGAAACGGATCTCTTCGGCGAACAGGCTGTGCTTTGCGGCGGCGCTTCCGCGCTGGTGCAGGCGGGTTTCGAAACCCTCGTCGAGGCCGGTTACCAGCCCGAGATGGCCTACTTCGAGTGCTTGCACGAGCTGAAGCTCATCTGTGACCTCATGTATGAGTCCGGCATCGCGGGCATGCGTTTCTCGATCTCCGAGACCGCCAAGTATGGCGACATTACCCGCGGCCCGCGCGTGGTGAACAAGAAGACCAAGGCCGAGATGAAGAAGATCCTGAAGGAGATTCAGACCGGCAAGTTCACCAAGGAGTGGGTCAAGGAATACAAGGGCGGCTTGAAGAACTACAACAAGCTCCTCAAGGCCGGCGAAAAGCACCAAATCGAGAAGACCGGCAGTTACCTGCGCGGCATGATGCCCTGGATGACCAAGAAGAACATCAAGGGCGTGCAGGCTTCCTACGCCTAAACGGCACCTTCGGTTTTGTTTCGAATCGGCACCGGCGCCAGCGTCGGTGCCGATTCTTGTTTTCAGCCCAAAACTCCGTAGCGTTCTTATATCAACCAAGCTGTAACAAGGTAGGGCCCGACCTCCCGGCGGGCCGTTCCAACCCAATTCGATAATTTCTCGTGTCATCCCGACCACTCATCCTCGCCACTCGCAAAAGTCCGCTTGCGCTCGCCCAAAGCGAGATGGTCGCCGCGCATCTGCGCCAGACGCTCGGCGTGGCGGTCGAGCTCAAAACCATGGTCACCACCGGTGACCGCCAGGCGGAATGGTCCTTGGAGCAGAAGGGCGGCAAGGGACTTTTCACCAGTGAGCTCGAACAGGCGCTCATCCAAGGCGAAGCCGATCTCGCCGTGCACAGCACGAAGGATCTGCCGGGCGACCTGCCGGCTGAGCTCGTGATCGCCGGCTACCTGCCGCGCGCGGATGTCCGCGACGTGCTGGTGCTGCGGGCCGGGGTGGAGAAGCCGGCCAAGATAGCCACGGGCAGTCCGCGTCGGCGCGGGCAGTTGCAGATGATTTTCCCCGACGTCGAATACGTCGAAATTCGGGGCAACGTGGACACGCGCCTGCGCAAAATCGCCGAGCAGCACCTGGCCGATGGCACGGTGCTGGCGGCGGCCGGTTTGGCGCGACTCGGCATCGGGGCGTGGCCCGGTTTGGAGTTTCATGTCATTGATCCCGGACAGATGGTTCCGGCGGTCGGGCAGGGCGCCATTGCCGTGCAAACCCGCGTGGCGGATGCCGCAAGGTTTGCCGGCGTGCTTGATGCCGCCACGGCGCGGAGTGTGCGCGTGGAACGGGCGTTTCAAGCGGCCTTGGGCGGCGGTTGTCACACGGCCTTTGCGGTGCACGCGGCGGCCGACACGCTTTATCTCTTTCACGAAAATGTCGGGTTGCGGAGTCTGCCGCTCGACGAAACCGACTACAATGCGCCAGCCGATACGGCCGCCCGCGTTCTCAAAAATCTGGGACTGATATGAGCAAAGCAAATTCTTTGGCCGGCCGTCGCGTGGCGGTGACCCGTGCGCGCGAGCAAACGCCCGAACTCGCCGTCAAATTGACCGCGCTTGGGGCGGAGGTCATCGAGCTGCCGCTGATCACGATTTCGAAGGAAATCTCCAAGCAAAACCTGGCCGACACCCTGCTCGAACTCGGCAGTTATGACTGGATCGTGTTCACCAGCGCCAATGGCGTGCGATACTTCTTCGAAGAGTTCTTCCGGTTGTTCGACGACATTCGTGCTCTGGGGCTGCTCCGTTTCGCATGTGTGGGGGCCGGCACGGCCAAGGCGGTCGCGGCGCTGCACCTGAAAGTGGAATGCCAGCCGGAAAAGGCGACGGCCGCCGCGCTGGCCGATGCCCTGATTGCGACCGACAGTCTCGATAGCGCGAAGCTGCTGGTCATCACCGGCAATCTGAATCGCGACGAACTCGTGGTGAAACTCGAGGACGCCCGCGCGATCGTGGACCGGCTGCAGGTTTACAAGACGGAGCAGACCGATCTTACCGATGATCCGGCGGCGGCCGATTTTCGCAAACAGGGCGCCGATGCGGTGCTGTTTGCGAGTTCCTCGGCGGTGGAATCCTTCGTGGCGCAAGCCGGGGCGCTGAAGTTGTCCAAAGGCGCGAAAACGCCACTGGCCGGCAGCATTGGTCCGCTCACGAGCGAAACGATGAAGGCGAAGGGCCTGCCCATTGCCTTTGAGGCGAAGTCGCCGGATCTCGACAGCTTGGTGGCAGCTCTGGTTAAAAAGCTCGGCTCATGAAAGTCCCGTTCCTCGACCTCGGCCTGCAACATCAGTCCATCCGCACCGAAGCGCTGGCCGCATTGACCGCGACCTACGATGCGACGCGTTTTTGCCTCGGCAAGGACGTCGAGGATTTCGAACGCAACTTCGCCGCGACGCTGGGATATCCGCGTGCGCTCGGCATGAACAGTGGCACGGCACCGCTGCACGTGGCCTGCATGATCGGCGGTTTTGGCCCCGGGGACGAAATCATTACCACGCCGTTCACCTTCATTTCCTCGGCGTGGGGCATCAGCTACACCGGTGCCACGCCGGTGTTCGTCGATATCGAACCGGGCACCTACAACATCGATCCGGCCAAGATCGAAGCCGCCATCACGCCGCGGACAAAAGGGCTGATCGTGGTGCATCTCTTCGGTCAGCCGGCTCGGATGAATGAGATCATGGCGATCGCAAGGAAGCATAAGCTTTTCGTGATCGAAGACTGTGCCCAGGCGGTCGGCGCGAAATACCAAGGCACGCCGGTCGGGACGATGGGCGATGTCGGCACCTTCAGTTTTTACCCGACCAAGAACCTCGGCGGCGTGGGCGAGGGCGGCATGTTCGTGGCCAAGGACGAAGCGATCCATACGCAGGCCCGCCACATCCGTGTGCATGGTTCCGATCGCCGTTATTATCACGACATCATCGGTGGTAATTTCCGCATGGACGGATTTCAGGCGGCGGTGCTCAACGTCAAGCTTCCGCATCTGGCTGACTGGACGGAGCGCCGTCAGGCCATCGCGGCCCGTTATCGTGCGGGTATCAAACTCCCCGGCGCAACGTTGCCGGCGGAAGTCGATTACGGCGCGAGCGTGCTGCACCAATTCACCCTGACGCATCCGCAGCGGGACGCCTTGCGCGCGCATCTCGCGGCCTGCGATGTCGGCACAGATTTGATCTACCCGGTGCCGCTGCACCTCCAAAAATGCTACGCCCATTTGGGTCATGGCGTTGGTTCGTTCCCGATCGCGGAGCAGGTTGCGGCCAACTGCCTGAGCCTGCCGATTTTTCCGGAGCTTACCGACGCGCAGGTCGATCATGTGATCGCCAGCCTCAACGCCTACGTCGCGTCATGATCGACGGCGTGCGGTTCAAGGTCTGCGGCATCACGTCCTTGGTCGACGCGGGCTTCGCCGACAAGTGCGGCGCCGACTACCTCGGTTTTAATCTCTACCCGAAATCGCCGCGCTATCTTTCGCTGCGCCAATACACCGGCATGGCCAAATTGCTGCCGCCGAGCAAAAAAGTCGCGGTGTGCGTGGAGCCACAATCGGATGAGCTCACGGCCATGAAGGCGGCGGGCTTTGATGCGTTTCAGATTCACTTCCGCCCGGAACTCGGCGTGCCGGCCATCGCGAACTGGGCGTCGATTGTCGGATCCGACCGGTTGTGGCTGGCGCCGAAACTTCCCGTTGAACAAGACGTGCCCGCGGAGTGGCTTGGGTTCGCCGCCGTGATGATGCTCGACGCCTACGCGAAGGAAAAATTCGGCGGCACCGGACACACGAGTGATTGGGGCAAATTTGCCCGGCACCGTGAGCACTACCCGCAAGTGGCATGGCTGCTGGCCGGAGGATTGAGTCCGGACAACATCGGTGGCGCCCTGCGCGCCAGCGGCGCGCGCTTTGTTGATGTGAACAGCGGTGTCGAATCCGCGCCCGGGGTGAAAGATCTGGCGAAGCTCAAACAGTTCGTGGTGAACCTACACCGCGCGCGCGCGGAGTGAGGCTTCATGCTCAAGCAGTCGCCGCTTGAGCTTTTCCCCAAAGGCAAATCCGGTAAGCGATCCATCCGCGCCGATGACGCGATGACACGGCACGATCACGCAGATGGGATTGGTGGCATTCGCGCGGCCGACGGCGCGGGCGGCACGCGGTAAACCAATCTTGGCCGCCAGCGCGCCGTAGGTGGTGGTGCGCCCGCGTGGAATACGCTGTAATGCGCGCCATACCTTTTGCTGAAAGGCGGTGCCCTGCGGAGCCAGCGACAAATCGAACTCCCGCCGCTTGCCGGCAAAATACTCAGACAGTTGCGCACGGGCGTCAGCCGTTCTGACAGTGTCACGTATTACGTGACACGTTTTCAGGCGTGACAAAAGTTTGCTCTCTCCACCGAAGGCGGTGGCGACGACGGCGCCTTGATCGTTTACGGCAACGCTGAATTGGCCGAACGGCGTCGGGAAGGTGTCGGAATAGCAGATCATGTCGGCATGGGTTGATTGAATTGCCAGAGATGGGCGGTCGCCAGACTGCGATACGGCGCGAACACGGCCATGAGTCGGCGGGTGGCATCGACGTCGGGCCGCTGTTCCAGTTTGAACAGGGCTTGCAGGCCACTGGTGACACCGGTGTCGCCGTAGGGCACGCAGTCGGCGAAGCCCAAAGCGCGCATCATCAGATAATTCACCGACCAAGGACCCAGCCCGCGAATATCCAACAAGGTCCGCTCGGCCCGCGTTGCCGAGCCTTGGGCCAAGGCGTGCAGATCGAGGTTTCCCTCCACCACGAGGCGCGCCACATCGATAACGTAGGCCGCCTTTTGCCGGGAGAACTTCAACGCGATCAAGTCGGCGGGCTTCAACGCCGCGACCGCCGCCGCTGCGGGCGGCGCGATCAATCCGTGGTCGAGCGGCGTGCCGGCAAGTTCGATGAGTCTTCGGCGCAACTGACAGGCGAAAGGGAAATTGATCTGCTGGCCGACGATGGACCAAAGCAGGCCGTCAAAAACAGAATGGGTCTGACTGATGCGCAGGCCGGGCCGACCGCGCACGAGGCGCGCCAGTCCAAGCTTTTGCGCGAGGCGCGCAAATCCATTGGCGTCCTGCCCCAAGCCAAGCAGTCCGCTGACCATCTGATGAACGGCGACATTATCGGGCGAAGCCGCAACTTCGATGGTTTCATCGGCCAACTGGAAAGAAACCAGTGCAGGCCGATCATTGATTCGGGTGGCACAGGTGTAGCCATCGCCCGCCAAGTGTTCGTTCACGCTGTGTCCGTCGCGGCTCAACGCCCGTCGCAAATAGGGCAGCGGGTAACCCGTGGGCAGGTGAATGGTGAACGAAGCGCCCCGGGAGAGTTTGCGGTAATCGCCCGGCGTCAGTCCGGTCAGCCGACGAAAGTGCTCGTGAAAAACCGAGAGCGATTCGAAACCCGCGTTGGCCGCGACCTCGGTCAAGGGCGCCGAAGTTGCCAACAATGCGGTGCGAGCGTGTGCAATGCGTGCCCGCAACAGGAGGTCGGCCGGGGTTTGATGATAGTGCAGCCGGAAAAGCTCGAAGACCCGGCTCGAGCCGAAACCGGAGCGCCGCACAATGGTCCGGGTGTCGTGAAAAGCCACGGGATCCCGGCGAATTTCCGCAACCAGCGCCTCGATCGACTCAAGCACCGGATCGGCCCCTTGGGCGAAATCATCGGGAAAGCATTTTTTGCACGGACGCAGTCCGGTGGCGCGGGCGGCTTCGCAAGTTGGGAAGAATCGCACGTTTTCGCGCTTGGGTTTCCGCGCGGTGCAGCCCGGCAGACAGTAGATGCCGGTGGTGAGCACACCGAGAAAGAAGCGGCCGTTGTAGCTGGCATCGCTGGCCAGCACCCGCTCATACATCCGTTGGTCGCTCATTCGCATGGCGGCACGCTAGCACATTCGCCGCGTCCCGTCGTCCGGATTTCTCCGGCGCAATTTTTGCCCGCGCTGGACAGCGAGTCACGGTTGCGCATGATGGTGATCATGTCCGCAATCTACGCTCAACTCCGTGCTGATATCATCACCGCCATGAAGGCCCGCGACTCGGTGGCCACGACGGCCCTGCGCACGGCCGATGCCGCCATCAAGCGCGCCGCGCTTGATGCGAATGTGGAGATTGATGACGCGCTTGTGATCGCGACCATGCGCAAGGGCGTGAAGAATCTGACCGACGCCAACACCGAGTTCGCCAAGGCGGGCCGCGATGATCTGATCGCCGCCAACAAGGCGGAGATCGTGCTGCTGGAGAAATACCTGCCGCAGGGGCTTTCGGCGGAAAAGCTTGAGGCCGCGGTCAATGATGCCATCGCCACGACCGGCGCCGCGACGAAACGCGAGATGGGCAAGGTCATGGCTGCGCTCAAGCAGCATCCGCAGGCTGATGTGATCGATTTCGGCGCCGCCAGCAAATTGATCCAAGGCAAGCTCAGTTAAGGGGACGGCGTCCCGTCTGAACATGCCCGCCGCCCCGCTGGCCCCCGTGGGCGCCGCCGCCAGTCCCGAAGACGTGCTGGCGCGATTTCTCCAAGCCGCGGAGGAACGCGGCTTGGAACTTTATCCCGAGCAGGAGGAGGCGGTGCTGGAGCTGTTTGCGGATCGCAACGTAATCCTCGCGACGCCGACCGGTTCCGGCAAATCGCTCGTGGCGGCGGCACTGCATTTCAAGGCGCTTTGCGCCGGCCAACGTTCGATCTACACGAGTCCAATCAAGGCACTCGTGAATGAGAAGTTCCTCGCGCTGTGCCGCGACTTCGGGCCCGAAAACGTCGGGATGATGACCGGCGATGCGAGCGTGAACCTCAATGCCCCGGTGTTGTGTTGCACCGCGGAAATTTTGGCGAACATCGCCTTGGGCGGCGGCCCGCGGGCGGCCGCGGTCAAGGCGGTGATCATGGACGAGTTTCATTATTACTCGGATGCCGAACGCGGCGTGGCTTGGCAGGTGCCGTTGCTGACGCTGCCGGGCGCGCGGTTTTTGCTGATGTCGGCCACGCTCGGAGCGACGGAATTTTTCGAACGCGAACTCCAGCGTATGACCGGAGCGGAATGCGTCACGGTGCGCAGCGACCGGCGGCCGGTGCCGTTGAGTTTCGAATATTCCGAGATACCGTTGGCTGAGCGCGTGGGGCAGATCCTGCGCGAGCAGCGCGCGCCGGCGTATCTGGTGCATTTCACGCAGCGCGAGGTCGCCGAATCGGCGCAGGCCCTGATGAGCCTCGATGTGTGCACCCGCGAGGAAAAGGCGGTGATCGCGACGGAGTTGGAGGGGGTGAAATTCAACAGCCCCTACGGCAAGGACGTGAAGCGGTGGCTCCGCAACGGCATCGGCGTGCACCACGCGGGTTTGTTGCCGAAGTATCGGATCGTGGTGGAGCAACTCGCCCAGAAAGGTCTGCTCAAACTCATCTGTGGCACGGACACCCTTGGCGTGGGCATCAACGTGCCGATTCGCACGGTGATCTTTACCCAACTCTGGAAATACGACGGCACCAAGGCGGCCATTCTCGCGGTGCGCGATTTTCGGCAGATCGCGGGTCGGGCCGGGCGCAAAGGGTTTGATGATCGCGGCTATGTGATCGCGCAGGCGCCGGCCCATGTGATCGAGAACAAAAAGGCGGAGGAAAAGTTCGCGGGCAATCCCCAGAAGCTGCGCAAACTGGTCAAGGCCCGCGCTCCGGAAGGCGCGGTCTCGTGGGACCTGAAGACCTTCGAACGACTGCAGGCGGCGCCGCCCGAGGGCCTCACGTCGAAATTCACGATATCGCACGGCATGCTGCTCTTGCTGCTGGGGCGCGAGGGCGACGGCTGCCGGGCCGTGCGGCGGTTGATCGATGAGTGTCACGAGACGCCGGCGAAAAAGGCGGCCTTGCGTCGGCGGGCCTGGCAATTGTTCCGCGCCTTGGTCGAGCGTGGGATCGTGGATTTCATCCCAATGGCGAATCGCGTTCCAGGTGGCCGCAAAGTGCGCGTCAATGTGGAACTGCAGGACGACTTTTCGTTACACCAAGCGCTTTCACTTTACCTGATCGATACGTTGCCGCGACTCGACCGGGAGTCCGCGGATTATCCGTTTGATGTGCTTACCTTGTGCGAGTCCATCGTCGAGGACCCCGATATGATCCTGCGCAAGCAGGTCGATCGGCTGAAAACGGCCAAGATGATCGAGATGAAGGCGGCGGGAATCGAATATGACGAGCGGATCGCCAAGCTCGACGAGGTGGAACATCCCAAGCCGTTGCGCGAGTTTATCTACGACACGTTCAATGCCTTTGCCGCGGCCCATCCTTGGGTGGAAAACGAGAACGTGCGCCCCAAGTCGATCGCGCGGGAGATGTTCGAACGGTATATGTCCTTTGCTGATTATATCCGGGATTATGGCTTGGAGCGGAGCGAGGGACTCTTTCTGCGGCATCTCTCCCAAGTCTGGAAGGTATTGGCTCAGACTGTGCCGGATACTGCGAAGACGGAGGAGGTGCAGGAAATGGAGGCCTATTTCCGCGAATTGATCCGGGGTATCGACTCCAGTCTGCTTGAGGAATGGGAGCGCATGCGCGATCCCGATTGGGTGGCGGCGGAGGTGGCGGGCGACAAACCGGCGCGGCCGGCGAGTTTTGACATTACGCGGGACCAGACCGCTTTCCGCCGATTGGTGCGGGCGGATATCCTCACGTGGCTGCAGGGCGCGTTGCGCTGGCACACCGGCGGCGGGTCAGCGACGATCCAGCACGACGAGCCGGAATTGGAGAACCAGACGCACTACCGGGAATTCGAATCTTACTTTACCGAGCGCGGTCGCTTCCGCCTCGATCCCGAGGGTCGGTCCGCCAAGCACACGCATTGGGCTGAATCAGCCGAGGCCGGGACCTGGCAGGTCGCGCAGGTGCTCGTCGATCAGGACGGGCTCAACGATTGGGAGGCGGTCTTCACCGTCGACCTGAAGCAATCCCGCGAGGAAAACCGCGCGGTTATTCGTTTCGAAAGCGTGCACGCCATCGGCACGGCCTGAACCGCGGAGGCCGGATCACATACCCGGCAAGCCACCGCCTTGGGAGCGCATGGCCTCGAGTTGGCGCATCATTTTCTTCGAACCGCCGCCCTTCATCATCTTCATCATTTTCTGCATCTGCTGGAATTGCTTCAGCAGTTGGTTGACCTCGACGATTTTGACCCCGGCCCCGTTGGCGATGCGCTGACGGCGGCTCCCGTTGAGGATTTGCGGTTTCTGCCGCTCGTGCTTGGTCATCGAATGGATGATGGCTTCGGTGCGCTTCATCTGCTGATCGGCATTGTCGGGCAACTGCATGCCGCTCATGCCTGGAATCATGCCCATAATGCTCTGCATCGAGCCCATCTTTTTGACCTGCTGCATCTGCGCGAGGAAGTCTTCTAGATCGAACTCCGCCTTGCGCATCTTTTCGGCCATGCGTTCGGCCTCTTTTTGATCGATGTTCTCCTGGGCCTTTTCAACGAGCGAAACGACGTCGCCCATGCCGAGAATGCGCGAGGCGAGGCGGTCCGGGTGGAACTGTTCGAACGCGTCGGTCTTTTCGCCGGTGCCGGCGAATTTGATCGGCACGCCGGTAATCGATTTGATCGAAAGGGCGGCGCCGCCTCGGGCGTCGCCGTCGAGCTTGGTGAGAATCAGGCCAGTGAGCTGGACGGCTTCATTGAACGTCTTGGCGACGTTGACGGCTTCTTGACCGAGAGCGCCGTCGGCCACGAGGAGGACTTCATCGGGCTGGATCGTCGCGCGAAGCTTTTTGACCTCTTCGATCAGATCCGTGTCGATCTGCAGCCGGCCGGCGGTGTCGAAAATGATGGCGTCGTGATTACCGGCTTTGGCGGCGGCGGCAGCAGCGGATCCGATGGCGGGGACATCCTTCGAGTCGCGATCGGCGTAGAACCCGAGCTCTTCCTGCTTGGCGAGAATCTCCAGCTGATCAATGGCGGCCGGCCGGTAAATGTCACATGCGGCGACGAGCGGATTGTAGCCGCGCTTTTTGAGCAGTTTGCCGAGTTTGGCGGTCGAGGTGGTTTTGCCGGAGCCATGCAGGCCGACCATCATGATGCGCAGCGGCCGGTGGTCGGAGAGGGCGGTGGTGCCCTCGCCGAGCAGTTTGACGAGCTCGTCGTGGATGATCTTGACGACCTGCTGGCCCGGGGTGACCGATTTGAGGACTTCCTGACCGACGCAGGCGGTTTGCACGCGCTCGACGAACTCGCGGGCGACCTTGAAATGGACGTCGGCGGCGAGGAGGGCGGTGCGGACCTCCTTGAGGGCGTCCGCCATGTTGTCTTCGGACAGACGGCCCACGCCGCGAAGGTTGCGGAGGGCGCTGCCCAGCTTGTCGGTAAGGGATTCGAACATGGAAATGGTGAGTGAAACCGGCCAAAGAGCGGATTTCACGCTATTTTTCAACCCAGCCAATAATAGTGTGGATTACTGCTTCGGGAGTTTGTCACTATGCCACTCCCTATGAATCCTGTTCTCAAGCTCTTGATCGAAGGCGGCAGCCTCTCCCCGGCGCAAATGGCGCAGGTGGCCGGCATGTCCGAAGCCGAGATTAATCAGCACCTGGAACAGCTGAAAAAAGATAAAATCTTCCTCGGCTGGCGTCCCGTGCTCGATCTTTCGCGCGAGGCCGCCGCCGCCGCCACGGTGCGGGCGGTGATTGAGGTGCGGATTACGCCGGAACGCGGCGGTGGTTTCAATCGGCATGCGGAACGGATCAGCCGCTTCGACGAGGTGGAATCGTGTTATTTGATGTCCGGCGGTTATGACCTGCTGGTTTTTGTCAAAGGCGCGTCCTTGCAAAAGGTGGCGAGCTTTGTGTCGGAAAAGCTTTCGACCATCGAAGGCGTCCTGTCCACTGCGACCCACTTCCAACTGCGCTGCTACAAGGACCAGGGCTATCTGCTCGAACAGGGTGAGCCCGAGGGCACCCGGCTGACCGTGGCCCCGTAACGGAGTATTGCCATGAGCACCGACCCGAAACAGTGGGTGGCAAGTCATGTGGCTTCGCTGCCCAAGAGTGGCATTCGCGACTTTTTTGAACTCGTCGCCAAGATGAAGGGCCAGGACGTGATCTCGCTCGGCGTGGGCGAACCCGATTTCGTCACGCCGTGGCACATCCGCGAGGCAGCGATTTACGCCCTCGAAAAAGGCAAGACCTACTACACCTCGAACTTGGGGCTGATCGAACTGCGCCGCGCGATCTCGACCTACGTAGCCGAACACTTCGGCATCAATTATCGCCCCGAGGATCAGGTGTTGGTCACGGTGGGTGTCAGCGAGGCCTTGGATCTCGCCTTCCGCGCGTTCTGCAACCCCGGTGACAAGGTGATGTATCACCAGCCGTGCTACGTTTCGTATCACCCGAGCATCGCCTTGGTGCACGGCGAAGCGGTGGCGGTGCCGACCTACGCGAAGGACAACTTTGCGCTGACGGCCGAGGCCTTGCGCGCGGCGTGGCAACCCGGCTGCAAAATCCTCATGCTCAATCTGCCGTGCAATCCGACCGGCGGCACCTGCACCAAGGAGCAGCTGCAGAAGATCGCCGAATTTGCGCGCGAGAAGGATCTGCTCGTGTTGAGCGACGAGATCTATTCGGAGCTCACGTTTGAAGGGGTGCACACCAGCATCGCGAGCCTGCCCGGCATGGCCGAACGCACGATTTTCCTGCACGGCTTCTCAAAGGCCTTTGCCATGACCGGCTGGCGCATCGGCTACGCTTGCGGCCCCACGGTGTTGATCGACGCGATGATGAAAGTGCACCAATATTCCATGATGTGCGCATCAATCATTGCCCAGGAAGCCGCCTTGGAGGCATTGACGCGCGGCTGGGAAAGCGTGCTGAAAATGCGCGAACAGTATCACCGCCGGCGCGATCTCATCGTGCGCCGCTGCAACGAAATCGGCCTCAAGTGCCACGCCCCGCGCGGATCGTTTTATGCCTTCCCCGATGTCACGGCGGTCGGGCTGGACGAAAAGAGCTTTGCGCAGGGACTCCTCGAGCAGGAGAAGGTTGCGGTCGTGCCCGGCACGGCATTTGGCCCCAACGGCAAAGGTCACGTGCGCGCCTGTTTTGCCACCGGCTACGAACAAATCATCGAAGCGTGCGACCGGATCGAACGCTTCGTCCAATCCGCCAAAAAATGAATCGCATCGTCGCCATCGTCGGCCGACCCAACGTCGGCAAGAGCCGGTTATTCAACCGGCTTGCGCGCAAGCGGATTTCCATTGTGCACGACGAGGCGGGCATCACGCGCGACGTGATTTCGACTCAGATTGAAGACGGTGCCTACACCTTGCTCGATACCGGTGGCATCGGCCTGACCGGCAGCGACACTCCGGAACGCATTACGGTGGCCTCGGAACAGCAGGTCGATTTCGCTATCGATACGGCCGGTTTGATCCTGTTTGTGATCGATGGCTTGAGCGGGGTGACGCCACTGGACGAGCGTATCGCGGCCAAGTTGCGACGCAGCAAACGCGAGGTGAGATTGGTCGTGAACAAGGCCGACTTCGACGAAGAAAAAGTCGAGATCGCCGAGGCGTATCGGCTGGGCTTGGGCGAGCCGATCGCGGTCTCGGCGGAACATGGCAACGGTGAGGCGGACTTGCGCGCCGCGATTGCCGCGGCTTTGGGTCCGGCCCCGGTTAAGGATGACAGCGGCGACCGCGGTGAAGACGGCCCCTTGTGCATCTGCTTCATCGGGCGACCGAATGTCGGCAAGTCGTCGTTGAGCAACCGGCTGCTGCACAGCGACCGGTTGATCGTGAGCGACGTCCCCGGCACCACGCGCGATGCGATCGAAGTGCCGTTCCTGTTCAAGGGCCGCAATGGCCAGGACTACCCTTTCCGCCTCATCGATACCGCGGGCATCAAGGCGGCGACCAAGCTCGCCGCGCCGGTGGAGTATTTTTCGCGGCTGCGGTCGCTCGATGCGATCCAACGTGCCGACGTGGTCTTTCTTGTGCTCGACGCGATGGAAGGCGTGACCCAGCAGGACAAAGCGATCGCCGGCGAAGCGGTCAAGGAGCGCAAACCCATCGTGGTGGTGATCAATAAGTGGGATCTCGTGCACAAGGCGTTCGCGAACCCCGAGGGGATCCGCGGATTTTCTGACGAGCGCGAGTATCGCGAAAAATACGAAAAGGCCGTGTTCGACCGCCTGTTCTTCACTCCCGGTGCGCCGCTGATTTATGTGTCGGCCCTGAGCGGATACGAGGTGGACCGTATGATGAATGCCGCGGTCAAACTCAACCGCACGCTGGGTAAGAAACTGCCCACGGCGCGATTGAACAAACTGCTCGGCACGCTGACTGAGCGCACACCGCCGCCGGCAGTGGGCGGGCGCCGTTTCCGGGTTTACTACGCGACTCAAACCGGCAACCGACCGTTTCGCGTCCGCATCTTTTGCAACCGGGAGGACAAACTCTCGGAAAGCTACCGGCGCTATCTCGAGGCCGGGGTCATTGCCGAATTCAAATTGGAAGGGTGCCCGGTCTATTTTGATTTGGTGGGCAAAGAGAAGCATACGCCGGGCACGCCCTATACGTCGAAAAACACCTTGGCGGCAACCAAACCGAAGTGGCGCATGGCGGAGGATGCCGAGCAGGGCGGCGGCACGCTGGAGGACTGAGAGACTTGCCGTGAGCGCGCAATCGTGACTGAACAGCGCGGTGCCTGCTTTGAAACTCGTTTTCCTGGGATCCGACCCGATTGCCTTGCCATTGTTGGAGTGGCTGGAAGGCGCGGGACGTGAGGTCGCGCAGCTTGACGCGGTATTCACGCAGCCCGACCGACCGGTCGGCCGCGGGCAAAAAATCACCCCCAATGCGATCAAGCAATGGGCCCAGGCCCGGGACATTCCGGTCTATCAGCCGGAAAAGCTGCGGGCGGAGGCATTGGCGCAACTGCAGGCCCTGCAAGCGGATGTTTCGCTGGTCATGGCCTACGGGCATATTCTGCGCCAAGCGTTCATCGATGCGCCGCGATTGGGGACGCTTAATTTGCATGCCTCGCTGCTGCCCCAGTATCGGGGAGCGTCGCCGATTCAATCGGCGGTGGCCATGGGCGAGACGGAAACCGGAGTGAGCCTGATGCGCATCGTCCGCGAATTGGATGCGGGGCCCGTGGCGGACATGGAAACCGTGCCGATCGAACCGCAGGATACGGCCCTTGAAATCGAATCGAAATTGGCGGCGGCCTGCGTTCCGCTGCTGGCCCGGAACTTGCCGGCGCTGGCGGAGGGTCGGTTGGCTTTTCGTGAACAAGACCATGCGGCGGCCACGTTCTGCCGCCGGTTGACCAAGGCGGATGGTGTGCTGGATTTCGCCCAGCCGGCGCAAGTGCTGGCGGCGCGGATCAATGGTTTGTTTCCTTGGCCGGCCTGTGCGGTCACGATTGAGGGCCAGCCGATCAAGTTCGGACTGGCGGATACGATCGACGGGGAATTGGCGCCCGGGATCATTGGTGGCGGCGATGCGGATGGTCTGCTGATTGGCACGGGCCGGGGGATATTGCGGGTCAAACGCCTGCAGCGTCCGGGCGGCCGCATGCTGCCCGCCGGTGAGTTTTTACGTGGCGTCATGCTGGCGCCTGGCACCCGAATTCCATCGCAACGCATGCCGGAACTGGTCGCCGCGCAGCCTTTTCGTGCGTAGGTCTTGTTTTCGGCGCTTATTTTCGCAAGCTCGCGACTCATGTGGATGCGTTTAACATTGGCATTGTCGTTCATGGGCTTGGTCGCTCACGGCCAGGGCAACTCGATTCAATTCGAGATGGCCAACATGCGGGAGGACATGCGCGGTCTGATCCAGCGCGTGGGCGAATTGACCCTGCGGGTGGAGCAGCTTGAACGCGAAAACGCCGCGCTGCGCAGTGGCGCGGACAATGCGGCGCAGACCTACGTGACGGTGGCGCAACTGAACGATGCGGTGGCTGACCTCAATCGCATCGTCAAGTCCTCCGCCAGCGCGTCGAAGAGTGACATTTTGCAGGAGGTGAATCGCAAACTCTCAGCCTTGGCCAAGCAGACCAATGCCGCGGTCGAATCCGTGGCCAAAGGCATGGCGCAGCGTCCGGCGGTGCAGACGACGTTTTCCGAAAACTACTCGCAGGAAGGCACCAGCTACACAGTGCAGAAGGGCGATACGATTTCATCGATTGCGCAGAAGACCGGTGCGCGCATGCAGGACATTATCAACGCCAATAAGATCGGCGACCCCACGCGCCTGCAAGTTGGCCAAACCCTGTTTATCCCCTCCGCCAAATAACCCATGTCCGCCGCCTCAAAATCCCGCCTGGGTCGTGGTCTCGGCAGTTTGATCGCCAAAGCCGCACCGCCGGCCGCCCCCGCCAACGACCAGCCCTTTGCCACCAAATCCGCCCCCGCCACGCCGGCGCCTGCGCCAACGGGCGCTCCCGGTTATTTGGAAATTGCCGTTTCCGCCGTGGAACCGAGTCCGTATCAGGCCCGTCGGGTATTCCTGCCAGAGCAGCTGCGGGAGTTGGTGGAAAGCATTCGTTCCGAAGGCTTGCTGCAACCGATCGTGGTTCGCAAAACGGGCGACAAATACCAACTCATTGCCGGCGAGCGTCGCTGGCGTGCGTATCAGGAGTTGAAGCTCAAGCAGATTCCGGCCCGCGTGGTCCAGGCGAGTGATTCGTCCTCGGCGGCGCTCGGATTGATTGAGAACCTCCAACGTGAAGGCCTGAACCCGATCGAAGAGGCGCATGGTTATGCCAGTTTGATTCGCGATTTTGATCTCACGCAGGAAGCCGCGGCGTATCGCGTCGGCCGCAGCCGGGCCAGCGTGGCCAACAGCCTGCGATTGCTTTCGCTCGATGCGGAGACTCAGGGTTATCTGGGCAAGGGCTTGCTGAGCGTGGGCCACGCCAAGGTGTTGTTGGGTGTCACCGATGCCGCGCAGCGTTCCCTGCTCGTGCGCCGCGTGATTGAGGAAGGGCTGAGCGTGCGGGCGACGGAAAAGCTCGTGCAGGACGCTGGCAAGGGCGCCGGCCCGAAGTCGGCCCGTGCCAAATCGACGCCGCCGCGGGATTCAGGCGCAGTGGTTGAAATTGAAAAGAAGCTCACGTCCCACTTGGGCGCGCGGGTCGCGGTGATGCATACGCCGAAGAAAGGGCGCATCGTGATTGAGTATCACGGCAACGACGATTTGCAGCGCGTGCTCGAAAAGCTGGGCGTGGAGCTTTGAACCCGCTCAGAGTTTTTTATTGGCCGGTGGCAGAAACTTTTCGGTGCGGAGCTTTTTGACCAAGCTGTCAATCGCCCGGCTGGCCGAGTCGTCCAATCCGCGGCGCAGCTCCCACGTGTGACTGGCCGTGGTCATCCACTGGGGCGCGGTGCCGGTGAATAGCCCCAAGTTGGTGTTCTTGCCGGCAGTGATCAGGTTTACGCCAAATACGCAGACGATGTTACCGGCTCGCTCCGGCCGCCATTGCAGCAAATTGACCTCCATCACCGGGATCGCGGGGGCGGGGTCGTCAAATCGATTCAGTTCGCCGATTTCACCGACGAAGCCGGCGTGTTTCAGCTTGGTTGCAATCCGATGGTGGAAGGAGTTGGTGATGTCGGCCTCATGAATGCTGTCCCACATCGGGGGCACGCTGATTCTCAGCAGCAGGGCCGGCGGGGCGGGATCTCCGTCTGTCGTTGAGCCGGCCGACAATCCTGCCAGCAGGAGGAAAAGGGTGATTATGCCGGGGAAAAACAGACGTTTCATGGCACTTTTCGACCCAAGCACGGACAAATTGTTTCGCCAAGCCCTGCATTGACAAACCGGACACTCGTCTGATGCTTTAACCCTTTGTCATGAGTATTCTCCTCGGGATCCTTACCTTTTTCCTTATCATTATCTCCGTGCTTTTGATTCTGCTGGTTTTGATGCAGAAGGCCAAAAACGACGGCGGTGCCGGTGCGGCTCTCGGCGGCGGCATGACTGAATCCGCCTTCGGTGCGGATACCACCAACGTCCTGAGCGGCACGACCATCAAGGCGGCGATCGCCTTTTTCGTGCTGAGCTTTGTGCTCTATCTCGGCCATCTTTATCAGCGCAATCACGGCGCTGGCGCTGGCGAATCGCTGCCGACGATTGAAGCTCCTGCCACGCCTGCGGCCACGACCGACAATGCCTCCGCTCCGGCGGTCACGGTTCCGGCCGAATCGACCGAGGCCAAGGACGGCAACTAAGTCCGTGCGGCCCCTATTCCAGTTCACGCCCGCCCAATATTGGCGGGCGTTTTTGTTGGCGGGTTTGGCCGCCGGTGCTTCGGTCTGGGCGGGCCCGGCGTCGAAGACCACCCGGGTGCCGTCCGAATTCGTGCAGTTTGGCGAGCCGGATCAGGCCAAGGGCGCGGAAATCTTGGCCGAGTTTCGCAATCTCGGTATCGCCGGCGACTACTATTTGCAATTCGAACTGCGGGTCATGCCCCGCCGGGGCGACGAAGTGATTTATGCCGGTCGCTTGTGGGGCAGTCGCAATGAAACCGGACCGATTTCCCGGGTCGTTTTGGAAGACGGGCAGGGCAGGGTGCATCGGTTGTTGATCCAGTCCGGATCCGCACCACGCATCTGGAATTGGCGGCCGGGGCAAGCCTCGCCGGAAGTCATGCCCGCAGACGGTGTTTATCGTCCCTTGCTGGCGGGGACGGAATTAACGCCATTCGACCTGCTCATGCCGTATCTTTACTGGGACGAATTTGTCTTTGAAGGCGTAAGCAAGGTCCTGGGCCGTGCCGCGCATACGTTTCGGCTGCAGACGCCGGCGGAAGATCCCGCGGATGACGGGCGCCTGGCCGCCGTGCGGGTGCAACTCGACACGCAGTTTCGTGCCATGGTGCAATCAGAGCTGCTCGATGCCAAGGGCGAGCCCTACAAATCACTCACGCTGCGCGACCTGAAGAAGGTGGGCTATCAGTGGATGATCAAAGCCATCGACTTGAGGAACGAGCGGACGCGGGATAAAACCCGCTTTCAGGTTGTGCGCGCCGCAGTCGGGTTGGATCTTTCGCCGACGGTGTTTGATGCAGCCTTTTTGGCCGAGGAAATCACGCCACCGGCCAATACCGAGTTTTTGGGCCGCTGATCCGCCGGGATCAGTTGATCACTTTTTCCGTCTTCGGATCGAACAGGTGCACCTTTTCGATCTGCAAGGTGATCTGGACCTTTTGGCCGACATCAAAGCGATCGGAGGCGCGGACACGGGCGATGAAAGAATGCGCGCCGGTGTCGAGGTAAAGGTAGGTCTCGGCGCCCATGGGCTCGGAAACCTCGACGGTGACTTCGATGGTGTGGGCCGGATTGGGCGTGGAAAGGGTCAGGGAGTCCTGGGCGTCTTCCGGACGGATGCCGAAAACGACTTCCTTGTCGATGTAGGCGGACGCCTTGGAGGCGAGGGTGTCGTTCAGTTCAACCTTGATCGGGTTGCCGCGGGTGTTCGTCTCCACGAAAACCACATGATTGCCGGAACGCTGGAGCTTGCCTTTGAAGAAGTTCATCGGCGGCGAACCGATAAAGCCCGCCACGAACATGTTGGAGGGATGGTTATATAGGTCCAGCGGTTGGGCCACCTGCATGATGTTGCCGTCCTTCATCACGCAAATCCGGTCGCCCATGGTCATGGCCTCGACCTGATCGTGCGTGACGTAGATCATCGTCGCGCCCAGGCGCGCATGGAGCTTGGAAATTTCGGTGCGCGTGGAAACGCGCATCTTGGCGTCGAGATTGGACAACGGCTCGTCGAAGAGAAACACCTTGGGTTTGCGCACGATTGCGCGCCCCACCGCGACGCGCTGGCGTTGGCCGCCCGAAAGGGCCTTGGGGCGGCGGTCCAGCAATGCGTCCAAGCCCAGCATGGCGGCGGCTTCGCGCACGCGCTTGTCGATTTCGGCCTTGGGGAACTTCCGCAACTTCAGGCCGAAGGCCATGTTGTCGTAAACCGACATGTGCGGGTAGAGCGCGTAATTCTGAAACACCATCGCGATGTCGCGATCCTTGGGCAGGACATTGTTAACGACTTTCGTGTCGATGCTGATGGTTCCACCCGTGATATCTTCGAGTCCGGCGATCATGCGGAGGGTGGTGGACTTGCCGCAGCCTGACGGGCCGACCAGCACCATGAATTCCCGGTCTTCTATCTCAAGGTTGATGCCTTTGACCGCCGTAACACCGGGGCCGTTCTTTTCGGGATAGGTCTTGACCAAGTTTTCGATTACTACACGCGCCATGAGTCAGATTTGTTAGGGGATAGGGTGATGCGCCGAAAATCAAGCAACCACCTTGGGAGTCAATGCCATAGCGTAACAAATGTTTTTAACATTGCGGCGCAGGCAAGCTTCATGCTGCGTATGACGCAAGTCCTGCCGCTTCAACCATGGCCCCACGCACAAAAAAAGCCGCCGCTCCCGTCACCTTCGATTTACCCCTGGATTTGTTGGCCAAGATTGAAACCTGTCGACAGGCGCTTGGCTTGGACACGGCCAGCGCAGTGATCCGATCCGCCTTGGAGCGATTTGATTTTGCCGGCTGCCAGCCGCCCCACGTGCCGCATCGACAAATCTCGGTCCGCCTGAGTGCGGATCAGCGCTCGGCCTTGAAACGTTACGCGAAAATCAAGGACGTGAGCGTCGGGGTGCTCCTGAGGATGGCGATTGACGACCTGCCGGCGACCAAGCCCAAAGCCAAGGCCAAGCCGACCCGCCGTCGGAAATCCTGAGTCATCAGGTCATCGGCAAGCCGGGGGCTTGCCAAGCGCGGTCGATGTGCCCTTTAGTGCGCGGCGCACATCATGAGTAATCTGCCGACCCTTTCCACTTGGGCCTTGAACATAGCGCCGTCGCCGACGCTTGCAGTCGATGCCAAGGCGAAATCGCTCATCGCGGCGGGCGAAGACGTCTGTGGTTTCGCCGCCGGTGAACCGGATTTCGACACGCCTGTCCACATCAAGGAGGCCGCCATCAAGGCCCTGCAGGATGGCAAGACCAAGTATGCGCCGACGCCGGGCATACCGCCGTTGCGTGATGCGATCGCGCAAAAATACACGGAGTTCTATCAGATCCCGACCAAGGCCGCGCAAGTGGTGGTCAGCCCCGGCGGCAAATTTTCCTGCTACCTGACCATTCTCGCGACGTGCTCGGCCGGCGACGAGGTGATCATCCCCGCGCCGTTCTGGGTGAGTTATCCCGAAATGGTCAAATTGGCCGGCGCCACGCCGAAGCAGGTGCTCGCGACCGATGCGACAGGCTTCAAGCTCACCCCCGCGATGCTGGAGGCGGCGATCACGCCGCGTTCAAAGCTGCTCATTCTCAACTCGCCCTCGAATCCGACCGGTGCGGTTTACACGCCCGCGGAATTGGCGGCGCTCACCGCCGTCGCGGTGAAGCACAACCTCTACATCATGTCGGACGAGATTTACGAGCATTTGCTCTATGACGGCGCCAAGCACGTGTCGCCGGCTTCGTTCTCGGCCGAGGCGCGTGAACGCACCATCATCGTCTCCGGGTTTGCCAAGACGTTTTCGATGACCGGCTGGCGCTTGGGCACGATCGTCGCGCCCGCGCCGATCGCCAAGGCGGTGGCCGAGCTGCAAAGCCAGATGACCTCGAATGCGACGACCTTTGCGCAATGGGGCGCGCTCGCGGCCTACACCGAACAGGCGAAGACCCAGGCCGCGTTGGATGAAATGCTGATCGCCTTTGATCGGCGGCGCAAATTCCTGCATGCCGAGCTCAACAAGATCCCCGGGATCAACTGTCTGTTGTCCCAGGGCGCGTTCTACCTGTTCCCCAATATTTCCAGCTTCGGGCTCGATGATCTGAAATTCTGCGAACGTCTGCTCGATGAACACAAGGTGGCCGCGGTGCATGGCTCGGCGTTTGGCGCCCAGGGCTTCATGCGCATCAGCTACGCGACATCGGACGAAATTCTCGCAAAGGGAGTCGAGCGGCTGGCGAAATTCTGCGCCACGCTCTGAAACAGACCGGGCATGACGAAGCACTGAACCACTGCCGTCATGCCCGCCGCAACTCCCGATCGTCGGATCAGCTGGTTCACCCTGTTGCTCGCTCCGGTAATTGTCTGGTCGTGGATCAACCCGCTCGATCGGATCACGTGGTGGCTGGAGGCCGCACCAGCGGTGGCGGGTTTGGCATTGTTGTGGTGGTTTCGCGTGAGGTTTCCGCTCAGCACCTGCTTGTTGCTGCTAATCTGGCTGCACAGCGTGGTGCTGCTGGTCGGCGGGCATTACACTTATGCCGAGGTGCCCTTGGGTGATTGGGTTCGCGACCTTACAGGTGGCACGCGCAATAATTACGACAAATTGGGGCATTTTTTTCAGGGCTTCATGCCCGCCATCCTGAGCCGGGAACTGTTGATTCGGACTTCGCCATTGGGCACCACGGAGTGGCGGTCGAACAGCCGCTGGCTGGGTTTTGTGTGCGTCTGCGTGCCCTTGGCGTTCAGCGCGTTTTATGAACTGCTCGAATGGTGGGCGGCGGTTTTGGGCGGGGAGGGCGCAGATGCCTTCCTGGGCACCCAAGGGTATGTGTGGGACACCCAGAGCGACATGTTGCTGGCATTGATCGGAGCGCTGACCGCCTTGCTTTGCCTCTCCCGCGTGCACGATCTTTCGCTCCAACGGGTGCGCAACTCCATCGACGTATCAAACCCATGACCGACGACTGGCAGCTCATCGACGAATGTAAGCAGGGCCACATGACCTTTCGGCTCACGATAAAATTCGAGCCGATTGAAGGGCATCCGCATTTTCGTCTGCGTGTGGCGGCCCACAAGGGCGATGGCCGCACCGGCACCCACACGCGCGGATTCAGCTGGCCGATGGCCGATCTGGCCAATCCGTCTGAATTGCGCGATTTCACCGAACTGATCCTGGCCGCCGCCGAACCGAGCGCGCCCCGCCATGATGACCGCGGCGTCATCGGTCGTTGCTTCGACCGCCTGTTCGGCATCAAGCTGATCAATGTGGTGCCGTTGGCGGAATTGTCCGGTCCGCCCGCCAAAACGCTCACGGCGCGAATCACGCGCGACCGCACCGGCGCGCAGGCAACGCTGCACTACCAGCAAAAGGGGCACAGTCCGCTGTGGCTGATCATTCCACTCGAGTCGATTGCGCGCCTGCGTGAGCAGCTGCACGCCTGAAACGGTCGATTCTCGCCATGGGCAAACGGGGTGCCGAGTCTGCCGCGCATGCTGATTTGAAGCGACTGGCGCTGGAGTGGGCCCGGATGCACCGCCTGCTGCTCGGCGCGCAAGAGGTGCGTTTGCCACGATCGCATTATCGCGCGGATGCAGCGGCGGCCACGCCGCGAGTGCTGACCGAGAATGCAGTCACCGCGGTGTTTGAATGCAAAGTCTCCCGGGCGGACTTCCTCCGTGACAGTGCGGCGGAAGTCGAGATGGGCCGGACGGTCGCGCGTTTGCACGATCGCTTGCAGGCGCTGCGGGATTTGATTGCCGTGCATCGCCCGGATTTGCGCCGGGGCGAAACCTTGTTTCCCGAATTCGATGCCTACGATTTGCGCGGACTGCGGCACGAGACGCACGATCGGCTCACCGCGCAATTGCGTGTTGCCCAGCACAAGCTGCATGAGGGCACCAAATTCGCGCGCCTTGTGCGCTGGCGGGCGGCGAGTTTTCTCTATCTGGTGACGCCAGCCGGATTGATCGCGCCCGCCGAGGTGCCGGAGGGCTGGGGCCTGCTCGAGTGCACGGATGATGCGCTGATCGTGGTGCAGAAACCGTGTTTGAATTCCACGACGCCGGCTGAGCGCGTGGCGTTGCTTGAACGCATCGCTTTGGCGGGAAATCGAATCTCGTCCCCGCAACCAACTTGAATTACGTCTCCACCCTATGATCGTTCCACTGCTGCGCCGTTCGCCTGTTCCGATTCTTCAGCCTGATCAAGCCTGGGAACAGGGTGGTTCCTTGCTCCCGGTCGCCGCATTTATCGCGGACGGGGAGCTGCTGTTGTATTACGTCGTTCGATTTGGGCAACGTCCTCTCGACAATGTGCTTTGTGTCGCGCGATCGGCGGATGCGGTGACTTGGCGCAAGCCGGATCTTGGCCACGGCACCAATGAGGTGATGCGCGCCTCCGGCCATGAAAACGGTTGGGGCACGTTTCTGCCGATGAGCATCCTGCATGAGCCCGGCGAGCCTGAACCGCAGTTGCGTTGGAAAATGCTCTATTGGGACCGCCCTGATCCCAAACTGACCGCCGGGCTTTGCCTCGCCGGGAGTGCGGATGGACTGAAGTGGCGGCCGCTTTACGAACGTCCGATCATCACCGGCGCCAATGATGCCGCGTCGATGGTTTCCGGCCGTCCGGAATTGAAGACGCCGTTTGGTCACGGCACGCACCTGATTCATCAGCAGACGTTCAAACACAATCCACGCCTGCCCGTGGAGCGCGATAATTTGGGCAAACTTCATCGCTGTATTTCGGTCTGGCAGGCGAAGGCCTTTACAGAGCCGTTCGTCGGTCCCGCGCTCATTCTCGAACCCGATGCCGAGGATGCCCCTGACCTGCAATTCTACTGGCTGAGCGCCTCGCGCACACCGAGCGGCGGGTATTTAGGCCTGCTCCACTGTCACCACACGATCGACCAAACCATGGATTTGCAGCTGGTCGCGAGTGAGGACGGTTGGAGTTGGCGGCGCGCATTCAATCGCCAACCGATCCTGCCCTTGGGCCCGCGCGGGACCTTTGACTGCGGCATGGTGGTCAGTCCCGGAGCTCCGGTGGAATTCAATGGCCGCGTGCTCGTATTTTATCACGGCCGCCCGACGGTCCATGATGGCAAGCCGCGCTTCGCCGATGATCCGCCCATCGCCACGGGTCTGGGGGTGGCTGAATTCGATTCCGGTCTGTTCAATCTCTAGCCGCCGTCGGGCAGGCCGTAGAGCCACCAGCGGGCTTTGGCGGCGCGGCGCGAGCCGGGTTGGCGCAGGAAGTAAACCGTCCAACGCGTGCCGTCATCCATCGCCAACTCAAACCAGTGGCGATGAACGTAGCGCTCGCTCCCACCATGCGTGCGGTCGGGTTCAATCCCTTTCCAGCGCCGGTTAACGTGCTTCACGGTGTAGGCCTGTTTTCGCCAGACAAACCGCAGGGGCAGGGCGGGCTCACCGGTGGCCGGCGGCAACGCGAATTCATCGCCCTGCGGCGTGAGCTTTTCGCTGATGAACTCCATGCTGATCAAGGGGCTTCGCCCACAAGATAAACCGCGCTCAAGGAGCGGGCATCCATCACGTTGTTCGGCCAGTTTCTGACCGATGGGTGAACCAAGCGCACGGTGCTGTTGTGCACGAGCGGAGCCGCCGGGCTCTCGTCCCGCAGGATTTGATCCATTTCGCGGTAGAGTTGGTGGCGTGCGGGGATCGAGGCCGTCTGCAGGGCCTGGGCATAAAGCTCGTCGAAGCGCGCATTGCCCCAGCCAGTGTCATTGTAAGAGCTCTCGGTCAGAAACAGTTCCAGGTAATCGGTCGGTTCGTTGGCGAACGGGAACCAACCGGATCGCGCGATGGCGTAGTCACGGTTGCGACGCGAATCGAGAAACACTTTCCATTCCTGGTTCACCAGTTCGACTTCGACGCCGAGTTCGCGGCGCCACATTTGCTGCAGGATTTCGGCCACGGTCCGATTCCGATCCGCGGTGTTATAGAGATAGGTCACGACGGGAAATCCTTTGCCATCCGGGTAGCCCGCGGCCGCAAGCAGTGCGCGGGCTGCCTCGGGTTCTGTTGTGATCCGCGCTTCAGGTTGGTAACCGCCCATTCCCGGCTGGCTGATGGATTCGGCGGGCGTGTAGCCGCCCTTGTAGGCGGCTTGGGCCAGTGCGACGCGATCAATCGCCGCCGAGAAGGCCCGCCGCACCCGGGCATCGTTGAAGGGAGGCCGCTCCGTGTTGAAGATGATGAAATTTACACCGAGACGCGGGTTGATTTGCAGGGCGGGATCATCCGCTTTCGCATAGGCGGCGATCTTGTCGGCCGGCAGTGAAGTCGTCGCGTGCAGTTGCCCGGCGCGATACGCGCGTTCTTCTGCGTCGAGGCTGTCGATCGGGTAAAAGTAAATCGACTTCAGCCAGACCTGATCGCGGTTGGGATGATGGGGATTGGGCGCAAGCGTCAGGTGGGAGTTGGGGCGCCAATCCTGCAATTGCATCGGGCCGTTGGTCACCATGACGCCTGGTTTCACCCAACTTTGATTGTCGCGCAGGCGACCGCCGGTCGCATCAAGCGTCGGCATGTGCACCGGCACCCATGGATAGGCAATCAAGTTTTGAATGAAAACGACATTGGGGGCGGACAAGGTGATGACGAAGGTGTGCGCATCCGGGGCGCTGAACCCAAGCCGGGCAGGATCGGTAAGCTCTCCTTTCAAATACTCTGGCACGCCGACAACACTGGAACCACGCACGGCAAACTCCGCCGCCAGACGCGGATCAACCACGCGGCGGAAGGACTGCAGAAAATCATCCGCGGTGACGGGATCACCGTTGGACCAACACCGGTCCTTGCGCAGATGAAACGTGTAGGTCAGGCCGTCCGGCGAGACGTCCCAGCGCTCGGCCGCGGCGGGAAAGATGGACAGCCCATCCGGTCCGCGTTCGACCAGCGGTTCGTAAATTTCCCCGAGAATGGCACTTTCGGCGGAACCGGTATTGATGGCCGGATCAAGGGTGGAGGGCTCGATGCCATTGCCCACGTGCAAGGCATGTTCGCGGTATGCCCGATCGACCGCACTGCGGTTGCGATTGCAACCTGACCACACCAGCAGGCAGGACAAAACGGAAAGGAGCGGCCCGGCGGAGAGGATTCGCATGTGCGGAGTTTGCCACGGCATTCCGCCTTGCCAAGCCGCGGGTGGCCTCGAAGTGGCGGATTGACCGCACCGCCGAGATCGACATGAACTGAAGCATGGCTGCTACCCCTGAAGCCCCGACCAAGACGCCTTGGCATCTTTGGGTCGTCGGTGTGCTTACCTTGGTTTGGAATGCCGTCGGAGCATTCGACTTCGTCATGACCCAGACGCAAAACGAGGCCTACATGAAGGCCTTTACGCCGGAGCAATTGGAGTATTTTTACAGCTTCCCGAGCTGGGTGGTGCTCTGTTGGGGCATTGCCACGTGGGGCGCATTGATCGGTTCCATGCTGTTGCTTTTGCGGAACCGCCTCGCGCATCCGGTGTTTCTCGTGTCCTTCCTCGCGATGGTCATCACCACGATTCACAACTTCGTGCTGTCTGATGGCCTGCAGGTCATGGGCGGAATCGGAGTCGTGATCTTCAGCGCCGTCATCTTTGTGGTTGCCCTGCTGCTGGTCATCTACGCCAAGGCCATGCGCCGGCGCGGGGTGCTCAAGTAGCGTTCGCCGAAGGATGGCCCCGCATCATGTTGCGCGAAAATCGCGCAACCGCAGCAATCGTTCGCCGGCCGCGTGCAACGTGGCCGGGCGTTTGGCGAAGTTGAGCCGCACGTAGCGATTTTCCGGTTGCGGGAAAAAACTCGATCCGGGCACCGGGGCGACGCCGATCTCCCGGGTCATCCAGTGCGCACACTCGATGTCACTGGCGAATCCCAGCGGACTGACCTCGACCATTACAAAATACGCGCCCTCGGGTTTGGTGTAGGCCAGGCCTGTCTGGTCAATATAGTGGCAGAGAATGTCGCGCTGGGCGGCGTATTCGGCCGCGAGCTCCCGGTAATACGAGGACGGGAAGTTGAGGGCGGTCACGACGGCATGCTGCAATGGCGCGGCGGCTCCGACGGTGAGAAAGTCGTGCACCTTGCGGGCTTGGGCGATGATTGTCGCCGGCGCATGCACGTAGCCGAGCCGCCAGCCCGTGATTGAAAAAGTCTTTGAGAGCGAAGAGCAGGAAAGGGTGCGTGCGGCCATGCCGGGCAAGGCGGCGAAGTAAACGTGTTCGCGGCCGTCAAAAATGATGTGTTCGTAAACTTCGTCCGTGATGACGAACACGTCGAACTCCTCTGCGAGGGCTGCGATTTGCAGGAGTTCCTCGCGCGTAAACACGCGCCCGCAGGGATTCGAGGGATTGCAGAGCACAAAGGCCTTCAACCCCGAAGCGAAGGCTGCGCGCAGCTCGGCGGGGTCAAAGCGATAGGTCGGCGGATGCAGCGGGACATGCACCGCGGTCGCCCCGGTTAGAATCGCGTCGGCATTGTAGTTTTCATAGAACGGCGAAAACAATCCCACCCGATCGCCAGGATCACACACCGTCATCATCGCGACCATCATAGCCTCGGTTGCACCGCAGGTGACGACGAGATCAGTCTGGGGATTCACTTCCATACCCGTGAAACGAGTGAGCTTGGTGGCCAAGGCTTCTCGCAGTTCCGGCGCGCCCCAGGTGATGGCGTATTGATGCCGGCCGGCGTCCATTGCATCCTTGGCCGCCTGCACCAGCGCCGCCGGCGGATCCCCATCGGGGAAACCTTGCGAGAGATTGATCGCGTTGTGGCGTTGCGCGACACGGGTCATCTCGCGAATGAGTGATTCCGTGAAACAGGCGGAGCGGCGTGAAGTGGCGGGCATGATCGGGGCGGACTTGCTCATCGCATCAAATCCCGGGGGTTGACGATGCGAAAACCTCGTCGCGACTGTCATCAATTGCGTGCCGTCGGCAAACTGGCCTTGTCGCCTCCGGACGAGGCCGGCAGGATGCCGGGCTTTCCGTTCCCGCCCCAAGACGTTATCAGCCCATGAAAAACCCTTCCGTTACGGCCGCCTTGATTGGATGCGGCGGCATCGCCCAATCGCAGCATTTGCCGAACCTCAGCCGTGCTGCGAATATCCGGCTCAAGACTGTTTGCGATGTGAACGCCGATGCGGTTGCGGTGGCCCGGAAAACCTACGGCGTGCCGCATGGCACGACGCAGAGCGGGGAGGTATTTGCGGATCCCGAGATCGATTTGGTCGTCGTGGCCACGAAGGAGGATTTCCAAGTGCCCTTGACCTGCGCGGCGCTGGCGGCTGGCAAGCACGTCTACGTGGAAAAGCCCTTGGCTTCGACCCCGGCGGAATGCGAACAGGTGATCGCAGCGCGGGCCGCCAGCGGCAAGATCGTGCATGTGGGACTCAATCGTCGGTTTGCGCCCGCGTGCCGCGACATCGCGCGGATTTTACAAAAGCGCGGCGGGGCGACAAATATCTATGCGCGCATCAGCGATGCGTATTGGGATTGGGGAAAATCGAATCCGCCCGGCATTCGCGTCATTCACGAAGTGTGCCATGTGTTCGACTTGTTGCGTTGGCTGACCGGTGCGGAAGCGGAATCGGTGTATTGCGCCTGCGGTCGACCGGACGATGAGATCTACACGCTGAAGTTCAAATCCGGTTGCGTGGCCACGATCATGAACTCCGGGCAGGTGACCTGGGACCTGCCGAAGGAACGGCTGGAAATCGTGACCCGCGAATATGGTGCGCTCGTGCTCGAAGAATTTGTCGAACTAAAGACCTACGGTTGTCGCGATGAACCGGTCGTGACTACATATGCCGGCCATACGCATCCGGGAGGCGAATACACGCACAAACCGCTGTTCGCCCAGCTGGGCGCGTCCGCGCTGGAGGCATTCCGCCGCATGCGCTGGGAAATGCGACTCCGGCGCGACTCCGGCGAACTTGATGGGGAGGACGCTGAATTGCAGCGTTTCATGGACCAGAGCTTTCCGCATGTGAACTACCTGGTCGATAAGGGCTGGCGCGCGGCGCTCGAACACACGGCGGACTGCATTCTCGGCCGGGCGACATTCTATGGCGCCGGACCGGAGGACGCCTTGGCCGCCAGCCAGCTGGCTGAAGCCGCAATTCGCAGCCGCGAAAGCGGAGAAGTGGTCAGACTTTAAGCGGATCCGCCCAGCTCTGCTTCCCAGTGTCGAATGCGCCGGTCGAAATAGAACGGCGCGATCGGCACGAAGGAAATTACGAACACGGCCAGACATCGCCTGGCGGGGAGCTTGTTGATCCACGCCTGCAGCAGCGCCCAGCAAAGAACGAGGAAAAGCACGCCGTGAATCATGCCGACGATCCGCACCGCGAGCGGCTGCCCGGCGAGATACTTCAAGGGCATCGCCACGCCGAGCAGCAACAGATAGGAAACCGCCTCAGCCAGCGCCACGTGGCGCAGCAGGGATAGGGTGCGCATGGCTCACAACCCGGCCAAGATGGCGTTTAGCGTGGCGCTGGGTCGCATCGCGGCGTCGGCCTTGGCGTCGTCCGGCTGGTAATAGCCGCCGACATCGGCCGGTTTGCCCTGCACGGCGATGAGTTCGGCCACGATTTCCTTTTCCGCGCCGGCGAGTTTCTCGGCGACCGGTTTGAAGATCGCGGCGAGCTCGGCATCGGCGGCTTGTTCGGCCAGCGCCTGGGCCCAATAAAGGGCGAGATAGAAATGCGAACCGCGGTTGTCGATAGTGCCCAGTTTGCGACCGGGGGATTTGTCGTGTTCGAGGAACTTGCCGTTGGCGGTATCGAGGGTTTCAGCGAGGACCTTGGCCTTGGCGTTTTTCGCGACAATGCCCAGATGCTCGAACGAGGCGGCGAGTGCGAAGAACTCACCAAGACTGTCCCAACGCAGGTAGTCCTCCTTTTGGAATTGCTCGACGTGCTTGGGCGCGGAACCGCCGGCACCGGTTTCAAAGAGCCCGCCGCCATTCATCAGCGGAACGATGGAAAGCATCTTGGCCGAGGTGCCGACTTCCAGAATCGGGAAGAGATCGGTGAGGTAATCGCGCAGCACGTTGCCGGTGACCGAAATGGTGTCCAGTCCCTTGACGATGCGCTCGAGTGAGAACGTGCAGGCTTCGGTCGGGGGCAGCACCCTTAGATCGAGGCCGGCGGTATCGTGGTCCTTGAGATAGGTTTCAATCTTGGCGAGCAGTTGGGCGTCGTGCGCGCGGTTCTTATCAAGCCAGAACACAGCGGGGGTATTCGAGAGGCGGGCGCGGTTGACCGCGAGTTTGACCCAGTCGCGAATCGCCGCGTCCTTGGTCTGGCAGGCGCGCCAGACGTCGCCGGCGTCGACGGCATGCTCCAGCAGCACGTTGCCGGACTCATCGACCACCCGGATGGTGCCGTCGGCCGGCGCCTCGAAGGTCTTGTTATGCGAACCATATTCCTCGGCGGCCTGGGCCATGAGCCCGACATTGGGGACGGAGCCCATCGTCTTCGGATCGAGCGCGCCGTGCTTTTTGCAGAACTCAATCGCGGCATGGTAAACGCCGGAATAGCAGCGGTCAGGAATGACCGCGAGGGTGTCCTGCGTCTTGCCCGCGGCGTTCCACATCTTGCCCCCGGCGCGAATCATCGCGGGCATCGAGGCGTCGATGATGACATCGGAAGGCACGTGGAGGTTGGTGATGCCCTCGTCGGAATTCACCATGGCGAGCGCCGGGCCCTCGGCGTAGGTGGCTTGGATGTCCGCTCGGATCGCGGCTTTCTGTTCAGCGGGGAGTTTTTCGATTCTTTCAACGAGGTCGCCGAAACCATTGTTCAGATCGACGCCGAGTTCGTTGAAAGTCGCGGCATGTTTGGCGAGGAGGTCCTTGAAGAAAACGCGGACGGCATAACCGAATAAAATCGGGTCGGAGACCTTCATCATCGTCGCCTTCAGGTGCAGCGAGAACAGCACGCCGTCGGCCTTGGCCTTAGCAATCTGTTCTTCATAGAAGGCGACCAGTGCTTTCCGGCTCATCCGGGTGGCATCAAGGATTTCGCCTTCCTTGAGTGCGAGCTTGGGCAGGAGGACTTTCGTTGCGCCATCAGCGCCGACGAACTCGATGCTTGCCGTCGTCGCGGCGGGCAGGGTGACCGACTTCTCGTTGGCGAAGAAATCATCACCGCGCATGGTCGCGACCGAGGTCTTGGAATCGGCGGACCAAGCGCCCATGGAATGGGGATGCTTGCGGGCGTAATCCTTGACCGCCTTCGGCGCGCGACGATCGGAGTTTCCCTCGCGTAAGACCGGATTGACGGCGGAGCCCTTCACTTTGTCGTAGCGGACCTTGATATCCTTTTCTTCGTCGGACTTGGGCGTCTCAGGATAGTCAGGGATCGCGTAGCCGTGCGCCTGAAGCTCGGCGATGCACTCCTTGAGCTGTGGGACCGACGCGGAGATGTTGGGCAGCTTGATGATGTTGGCCTCGGGGGTCTTGGCGAGGGCGCCAAGCTCGGCGAGGTGGTCACCGACACGTTGGTCCGCGGTTAGCCGGTCGGGAAATTGAGCCAAAATGCGGGCCGCCACGGAGATGTCGCGTGTTTCCACATTGATGCCGGCGTGCTTGGTAAACGCCTGCACAATGGGCAGCAGGGAATAGGTGGCGAGCGCGGGAGCCTCGTCGGTCTTGGTGTAGATGATGGTCGGATTCTCGGACATGTTAAAGCGGTTTGACGATTTGAGCCGGGCAGCTTGGTCGCCGTGCCGCGCGGGGTCAAAGTCAATTGCCGCCAACTGCGGCATATGAGGACCAAGAATAGGATGAAGCACATTTGCAAAACGCGAGCTTCACGCTGCCGGGGTTTTCTGTCCCACTCAGGCACCCCATGAGTTTGTATATTGGCATCGATTCCGGAACCCAGAGCACCAAGGCGGTGGTGCTCGATCTCGATCAACGAAGAGTCGTGGCGGAGGCCCGCGCCCCCCACCAATTAATTGCCGGTCTGCCTGCCGGTCATATGGAGCAGCATCCGCAGGATTGGCTGAAGGCACTGGACCGCGTCGTTGCTGAAGTCGTGGCGAAGGTGGACGCCAAACGCATCTGCGGCATCGGCATCTCGGGCCAGCAGCACGGTTTTGTGCCACTGGACGAAAACGGCGCGGTGATTCGCCCGGCCAAGCTGTGGTGCGACACCTCGACCACGGCTGAATGCGAATGGCTCACGAAAAAACTGGGGGGCGTCAAAGCAGTCATTCGCAAAGCCGGACTGCCATTTCTGCCGGGTTACACCGCGCCGAAAATTCTCTGGCTCAAGCGGCATGAACCGGCGAATTACAAACGGCTGCGCCATGTGCTGCTGCCGCATGATTTCCTGAACTTTTATCTGACCGGCCGTTATTTCATGGAGCATGGTGATGCCTCCGGCACGGCGTTGATGGATGTGCGCACGCGGCGCTGGTCGAAGGCAGTGATCAATGCGATTGATCCGCGACTCGCCGACTGGCTCCCGCCGATCAGTTCCTCCGATGCCATCGTCGGCGCGTTGCGGCCCGAGATTGCGGCCAAGTATGGTCTTGCAACCGACGTGGTCGTATCGGCCGGCGGGGGTGACAACATGATGGGGGCGATCGGGACCGGCAACGTGAAGCCGGGAGTCGTCACCGCAAGCTTCGGCACCAGCGGCACGATCTACGCCTACGCCGAAAAGCCGGTCGTCGACGGGCAGGGCGAAATCGCCGCGTTCTGCGACTCGACGGGCGGCTGGCTGCCATTGTTGTGCACGATGAACGTGACGACGGTCACCGAGCAAACGCGGGCGCTCTTCGGGCAGGAGCACGCCGATTTTGCCGAGGCGGTGGAATCCGCACCCGCCGGCGCCGGCGGACTCGTGCTGCTGCCTTACCTGGCGGGCGAGCGCACGCCGAACGTGCCGGATGGCACCGGGGTCTTGCTTGGTTTGAATGCAAAGAATTTCAATGCTCCGCACATCGCCCGGGCCGCGATGGAAGGGGTGACCATGGGCATGAACTACGGGCTCAATCGACTTGCTGCGCTGGGTGTGCGCGCGAAAGAAATTCGCGTGACGGGCGGCGGAGCGAAATCGCCGGTTTGGCGACAGATCATGGCCGACGTATTCGGGGTGCCGGTGGTCGGGATGGTTGAAGATGAAGGCGCGGCTCTGGGCGGTGCGATTCAAGCCGCATGGGCGCTGGCGCGGCAAACCAACCCGCGGGTCAAAATCACAAAATTCACCGAGGGGATCGTGGCGGTGAAGGAATCGACCCGCTGTCGCCCGGACAAAAAGCGGACCAAACTCTATCAAGAATTCCAACGCGTGCAGGATGAACTAGGCGAGAATCTGCGGGATGTTTTCAAGTTGCAGCGCCGGTTGGCGGAGTGAGCAAGGTCAACGCTGGTCGCCGGGGCGGTGTTTGAACCGACTGCGATAGGCACGACCAAAAGTGTTGCTGCTGGCAAACCCGCTGGCGATAGCCACTTCCTGGATACTCAATCGGGTTGAGAGCAGCATGGCCCGCGCGTGCTCCAGACGCAGGCGGCGCAACATCGCGCCCGGCGATTCGCGATATCGCGCGGCGAAACGGCGGATGAAGTGCTCCCGGCTGATCCCGCATTTTTGCGCAACTCCCTTCAGATTGATGGGGGAGCGAAAATGATTCCGCACGTAATGATACCCGAACTCGATGGGATCGGCGCTTTGCACTTCATGCACTTGGTCGCGGTAGAGTGCGATTAGAAGGCGGTGCAGCAATTCGGCCTCCTCCAGGCGATCGCGAAATTTGCGCTGCCGGTAGCGGAGCATGATTTCGTCAAAGAGTGCCGTGCCCTCGGCGTTGTCCGGCATGCGCACCACGGCGCCAAAATCCTTCCGCAAGCGATCAAACAGCGGTTTTAAATCGCCGGGGTAGAATGAAAGAAAGCGCAAACGATAGGGTTCGGTTGCCTCAGGCGGATAGCCATAGGACGACGGTTCGGCATGTGTGAACAGCATGGCCTGTCCCGGCCCGACGAGCCGGCGTCCGGCGGCGTTCGCGAAATACGCAGCCCCTTCCATGGTGCGCTGAATCACGAATGACGCCGGCGCTTCCCGTTTGATGTTATCAAACTGATAATCCGGTGAATGCTGCAATTCTTCGGCGGCCACCCGCACGTAGGAGAATGGGTCTGATTCGGGCATGGCGAAAAATCACATTTTGCACATTCATAATCAATCTTTTGCTATCGTGCCCTGCGCCGATAACAGGCACGATGTAATCCTTCGAACCCCTGACCGTTAAATCCCATCACAATAATCCCATGAGTGCTAAAAAACCCAAGGCCATCGGCCATGGCGAACACACCCACGATGCCGCGGCCCGCGGCCTGCCGGGTAAAATGCTGCGGCCGATCAAGATCACGATGCTTGGCGCCGGCAGCGGCTTTACGCCGCGTCTGATGAATGACGTGCTGCGTATTCCGGGCGATCAAGGCGGCACGATCGCTTTGGTCGACATTGACCGCGAACGCCTGGCGACGATGACCAAACTCATCACGCGCCTGGCCGAGCAGCTTGGCAAAAAGAACTGGACCGTGGTCGGTTCGCCGGACCGGCGCAAGGTGATGGCCGGCTCCGATTACATCGTCAATTGCATCGAGGTCAGCGGCACCGCTTGCGTGCGCTACGACAATGACATTCCCGCCCAATACGGGATCGACCAGTGCATTGGCGACACGATCGGCCCCGGCGGGCTGTTTAAATCGATGCGCACGATTCCGGTCTTTCTCCAGGTGTTGAAGGACGCCGAGGAGCTTTGTCCGGACGCGATTGTGCTCAACTATACCAACCCGATGGCGATGATGTGCCTGGCGGCCGGTCGCACCTCATCCATGCAGGTTGTGGGTTTGTGTCACTCCGTGCAGGGCACCAGTCATTTGCTGGCGGGGCGTGCTGGCGTGCCGATCGCCGAGATGGATTGGGAGTGCGCCGGCATCAACCATCTGGCCTGGTTTACCAAACTCGAACACAAGGGGCGCGACCTGTATCCGTTGCTCAAGCGCAAGGCGGCGGCAGATTTGGCCCGCGCTTTCAAGGAAGGTCGGCCGAAGAAACCGAAACGTATCAGCAAGCACGCCTGGTTTTCCGAGGAGTGGCACAAGGACATTGTGCGCAAGGACATGATGCTGCACTTCGGCGCGTTCATCACGGAGTCGAGCGGGCATTTATCCGAATACCTGCCGTATTATCGCAAGCGGAAGGATTTGGTGCAGAAATACGCCCGCGAGGGCTACGATGGCGGCACCAGTTTTTACGCCGACAACTGGCCGACTTGGCGCAAGATGGCCGACAAGCAGCGGGCTCAAATGCTCGCCGGTAAGGAAGCCATGGAGTGGGAGCGCAGTTGGGAATACGCCAGCTGGATCATCGAGGCGCGCGAAAAGGACAGTCCGTTCCGCATTCACGGCAACGTGATGAACAACGTGCAGGGCGCCGGCCAGTTGATCAGCAATCTGCCGGCCGACGGCTGCGTGGAGGTCGCGTGTATGATTGATCGCAACGGCATCAACCCGACCCGCTACGGTGCATTGCCCGCGCAAATGGCGGCGCTTTGCGATTCAAACATGCGCATGTTCGATCTCGGTGCGCAGGCCTGCATCGAACGCTCGGTCGAAAAGGCGATTTACGCGCTGATGCTCGATCCGCTGACCTCGGCCGTCTGCTCCCCGGCCGAGATCAAGGAGATGACGCTCAAGATGGTGAAGGCGGAGAAGAAATTCCTGCCCGGTTACAAATAAGCCGGACTCACATTCAAAACCAAGCCCCGGTCAATGCGACCGGGGCTTTTGCTTGGGGCATCGCCCATGGTGGTTGCCGTGTGGCTACTCCGCGGGTTCGGCGAATTCCATGCCGGCCAGCACGGCATTGAGGCGTTCGCGCAGGATTTCATTTTCCTCCTCGGGCGTCTTGTCGTAAGTGCTGCCTTCCAGCACCCGCTCGGTCAGTTCGATGCTGATCACGTAGACCACGCCATACTGGACGAAGATCAAGTTGCCGCGCTTGGCAATCGGCGGGCCGCCCACGCGAATTTCCGGCAGTTGCCCGGCAAACATGCTGCCGCCGGGCATGAGAGTGAAGCACATGACCGCCCCACCGAGCCGATTGGGCTGAAAGACTCCGCTCTCAATGTGCGTGCCGGGATACATGCGCTGAAAGTCCGGCATCACGTAGGTGGCGAAAAAAGCAGGGAGATAGGCTTTGGGGCCACGGGTGGACAATTCCCAGCGCTGGGTGGCATCAAGTCGAAACGCCCCGATGCTGACGTGCACGGTGTAATCGTCGCGAAAGACGACGACATTGGCCGTGTCGGAGATCGTGCCGCCAAGTTCGGGAATGACGGGAATCTTTACGCGATAAACGCCGCCGGGGGCGACGTAAGTGCGATCGTCAACATAGCCCGCCAATCCCGGGGTGGATTGAGCTCCGGCCGTCACCACGGTCATGATTCCCAGTAAGAAAACAAAAAATGAAGAACGCAGCATTGGACCTATGACTAGTCGGAGTGGCTCAAGTTTCAAGACAGGGCTGGATGAGTGGATAATCTTTGCCACAGCGTCACCGGCACTTGTTCGGGGCGCGATTTGGCCGACAAGCCAGCGGCTTCCAGATCGTGAAACCACCGGGCACCGTCATCCGGCAGTTTGCCCCGCAACAGCGCCCCCAGTTGTTTGCGCCGCTGCTGAAAGCACGCCCGGATCAGCTGCTTGGCCGCGGCGTTGAAGACAAACGGAGTCTCGCGGCGAACGAGATGCAACAGGTAGGAATCCACGTCCGGCTTGGGGTGAAAGCAGGTGCCGGCGACGCGGTGCCCGGGGGCGGTGTCATAAGCCGACTGCAGGAAAATCGAAATGGCGCCGAACGTTTTGCCGCCCGGTTGCGCCACGTAACGTTCGGCGGCCTCGAGCTGAAGCATCAGGACCATGCGGGAGGGCAGCGGGCCGCTGAGCACCCCGTCCATCCACGGCGTGGAGATGGCATAAGGCAGATTGGCGACAATCTTGAAGGGGACACCGTCATTCGGCAGCGCGGCCAACGGGTGCTCGACCGCATCGCCCTCCATCAGGTGCAAATGCGGCGAAGGCAGCTCCGTCTGCAAATGTCCAAACAGCGTGGGATCCTTTTCAATCGCCCAAACGTCCGCCCCGGCTTCGAGCAAAGTCCGGGTGAGCGTGCCCAACCCCGGTCCCACTTCGACCACCCGTTCCCCGGCGGCGACCGCGGCGAGCTCGATTGATTTTCGCACGATATTCCCATCGATCAGAAAATTCTGCCCCAGGAATCGACGCGGCGAGTGGCCGAGCTTTTGGAGCAGGTCTCGCGTGGCGGAAAGGGAAAGCGGCATGGGCGCAACACAGCGCGAAAGCGGACGAAGGTCAAATCAGGGCTCAGGCGTTGACCCCGGCGCAAATCGACCGCCATAATCAAGTTATGGAACCAGCAGAAACCACCCAAACCCTGACTTCCACCGCCGAGTCCGGCCACTCGATCAATGCCACCATGGATGCAGTCACCACTTGGCTGACCACGGAGGGGCTCGCGTTCGGGATCCGCCTCCTCGCGGCCCTCGCTATCTTCATCATCGGCAAGTGGATCGTCCGTCTGTTGTGCGGTCTCATTTCCAATGCGCTCGAGCGCGCCAAACTCGATCCGACGCTCAACCGCTTCCTGACGCGCATCACCAATGTGCTGCTGCTCATTGTCGTCATCATGGCCGCGCTGGACATGATTGGCATCAAGACGACCTCGCTCGTGGCGATCATCGGCGCCGCCGGCCTGGCCGTCGGCCTGGCCATGCAGGGCTCGCTCTCCAATTTTGCCGCCGGCGTGATGATCATCATCTTTCGGCCGTTCAAAATCGGTGACTTTATCGATGCGGGAGGCGTCAAGGGCATCGTGGAGGAAATCTCCATTTTCACGACCAATCTGCGCACGCCGGATAACCTTGCCGTCATCGTGCCCAACTCAGCGATCACGGGCGGCAGTATCACCAATTTTGCCGCCAAGGAAACCCGCCGCATCGACCTGACGTTTGGCATAGCCTACGACGACGATATCAGCGTGGCCAAGAAGGCCATCTGGGAGGTGCTGAACGCCGATGAACGCATTCTTAAGGATCCGGCGCCCATCGTCGGCGTGATGGAACTGGCCGACAGCAGCGTCAACCTGATCGTCTGGCCGTGGGTGAACCGCAGCGATTTCCTGACGACAAAGATGGACCTCAATGAGAAAATCAAAGCGGCCATCGAAGGCGCGGGCTGCTCGATCCCGTTTCCACAGCGCGATGTGCACCTGTTTCAGGCCAACGCCAAGGGAGCCTGACTTTTAAAAAACGCCCGGCACATGGCCGGGTGTTTTTTCAGGCGGAAGCCAGGGTCTGCAGCAATGCAGCCGTGTCCGGCGCCTTCATCAACGATTCGCCGACCAGCACCGCGTGGGCGCCCGCGATGCGGGCGCGGGCGGCGTCCACCGCGGTGGCGATGCCGCTTTCACTGACCGCGATCACCCCGGACGGAAACTGCGGGATGAGCCGTTCGCTCAAGGCGAGGTCAGTTTTGAAAATGGCGAGGTCGCGATTGTTCACGCCGATGATGCCGGCGCCGTGGGCGACCGCGCGGCGCAGCTCGTCCTCATTGTGAATCTCGAACAACGCATCGAGTCCGGCTGCCTTCGCGGCGAGATGCAGTTGGGAAATCTCGTCATCATCCAAGGCGCGCACAATGATCAGAATCGCACTCGCGCCGGCTTCGCGTGCTTCACGCACCTGGATCGGGTGCACCATGAAATCCTTGCGCAGGCAGGGGATGGCGGGCGGTTGTTCCCGGAATAGCTGGGTGACGGATCGCAGGTCGTTTAAGTCGCCGCCGAAATATTTCGTGTCGGTCAGAACGGACAGGGCGCTCGCGCCCGCCGCGCGGTATTTGACGGCTTGATCAGGTGCGGCGATGCCGGTCGCAATGGCGCCGGCGGACGGCGAACGACGCTTGATCTCCGCGATTACGGCCAGCTGGCCATCCGTGCGGCGGAGGGCTTGGGCGAACGAAGGCGGCGTCGGCAGCGCAGCATTGAGTTCCGCCAGCTCGGCCAAGGAAACGTCGCGCATCCGGGGCGCGATTTCCATCCGCTTGTGGGCCATGATTTCAGTCAGCTTGTCCGACATAGTGCGTGAATAGCGGCAAACTGGCATCGGCGGCGCAAGACGCAATCCGCGATGTTTTCGTTTTGCGCTTTGGGCGGGTTGGTGCGGCCATAACCCCATGACTCCGATTGAAGAGCTGCGTCAGACCATCGCCCGCCTGCGCGCCCCCGGCGGTTGCCCGTGGGATCAGGAGCAAACGCACGCATCGCTGGTGCGCTGCCTGATCGATGAGGTGAGCGAACTCATCGACACGATCGACCGCCTCGACCTGCCGCACATGCGGGAGGAACTGGGCGACGTGTTGATTCAGGTCCTCTTCCACGCGCAGATTGCCGAGGAGGCGGGGCACTTTGACCTCAACGACGTTGCGCGGGAGGTGAACGAAAAGCTCATTCGCCGGCACCCGCATGTTTTTGGCACTGGGTCACTGGACACTTCCGAGCAGGTGCTGCATCAGTGGGAGCAAATCAAGGCCCAGGAAAAGGCACGCAGCGGCAAGGTGGAATCGGGCCTCTTCAAACCGCAGCCGCCGCGCCTGCCTGCGTTGATGTTCGCCGAGGTCGTGTGGAAGCAGATTGAAAAGCAGCAGCTGCAAGGAATCCGCGCGGTTGACCGCGAGCGGATTGGTCGGCTGGCGGCCGGCCTCGATGAAGCCAAGCTCGGGCAGGCGCTGTTCGATTTGGCGGCAGCGGCCCGGCAGCGCGGCTTGAATCCGGAGGATGCGCTGCGACATACCGTCAATCAAGTGATGCAGGATGCCGAAACCCACGTCCAAGCCTGAACCGCTGCCTGAGCCGGTTGTCGCCGAATGGTGGGAGCCATTCGCCGATTTCCTCGCGAAGGAACGACGCTATTCGCCCTACACGTTGCGCAATTATCGACAGGCGTTCGATGACTTCTATGCGTGGCTCCAAGAAGCGAATTTGTGGGGCGAGGGGCTGGATAATCTGGAGCCGCGGGAGATGCGCGATTTCGTCATCGAGTCGCAACGTCGCTACGGCCGGCGCACGTTGCACAATCACGTGTCGGGTTTGCGCGCCTTCATGAAATATTGGCTGCAGCGCGGTCGCCTGCAGCGAAACCCGCTGGCCGGGATTCCATTGCCCAAGCTTGAAAAGCGACTCCCTAAATTCCTGACCGAGGAGCAAATGAAACAGCTGTTGCTCGGTCCGCAGCGCTTGTTGGAAAACGGCAGTATCAATCCGTTCACGGCGTGGCGTGATCGGCTGGTCATGGAACTGATTTACGGCGGCGGTCTGCGCGTCAGCGAATTGGTCGGCTTGGAGTATGGCATGATCGAATGGGAGAGCGGCGTCGCCCGGGTGATGGGCAAGGGACGCAAGGAGCGGCTCTGTCCGCTCGGACGCGTGGGTCTTGCCGTATTGGAAAAGTTCAAGACGGAGCAGGCCCGCCACACCGGCCCCAAGGATCCGATTGTCATCAGTGCGAACCACGCGCGGCTACCGGTTCGGCAAGTTCAGCTGTTGTTAAAGCGTTATCTCGCGCTCGCGGATCTGCCGCTCGACATCACCCCCCACAAGTTACGGCACAGTTATGCAACGCACCTGCTGAATGCGGGCGCGGATCTGCGTCTCGTGCAGGAGCTGCTGGGCCATTCACAGCTATCAACGACGCAGATCTATACCCACGTCAGCGTGGCGCGCTTGCAGGAAATCTACGCCAAGGCGCACCCGCGGGCGTGAATGCGCTTAGCGCGGCGGCAGCGCCAGACGCCGCGCCGCACTGTTGCCGTTTTGATCGAGAATGACGATCTCCACGCTGGTGGCGCTGCCGAGTTCGACCGGAGTGAGCTCGATCGTGAATGATTCTTCGCGACCGTCGAGAATGCCGTCCACTGGGTTTTCCACCGCGTAGTTGGCGCCACTGTTCAAATTAAATTCGGCGCCGCGCAGGAGTGAGAGCTGGTCGCGGGCCTGGATGCGGGCGGTCACCACGTTGCCATTTCGTTCCACGGTTGCGCTGAGAATTTGCGGCGGTGTGCGATCGATCAGGAAGTCATCCGTTTCGAACGTCACTGTGAGCCGTTGATCCGGAAGTCGCGGCGTGGTCTCCGTGATCTGCAAGCGGGTGCGATAGACGCCTTCGGGCAGATGGGAAATTTCGAACTGCGCATAGCCGGCGGGGCTTGCAACCACGAGGTCGGTCCAAGCGGTTTCGCCCGGGCCTTTTATGGAAAACGTGCCGACGAGAGAATCGTTATCGGGATCATCCACATCCCAGAGCACGACCTGTGTGCCGGGCTGGGGCACGACCTCGGAACTCATGAAGGAATCTCGAGCGCCGGAACTCTTGCCGCCTTGCAGAACCTGACCAAGCGTGGTGCTGGCCCGTTCCGCCCGTTCAGGCGCGGGGATGAGGGCGAAGTTGGGCGCGAGCACGCGGAAATTTTGCAAACGCGGGCGCTGATTTTGCGGCAGGGTGTAGAGCGTGGCTGCGGGGATCTCGAATTGCGGAGACTTGGCCGCGAGACGGATTTGAAAGTAGCGACCGCGCAAGTCCGGTGCGGTCCAGCCATCATCTTGTCCGGTAGCCGTGATCCAATCGGTCCAGCCTTCGAGTTCGTCGCTCCCGTAGCTGGCGCGCATTTCAACCGTCAACGCGGTATCTTTCGGCAAGATCGTGTGATCAAACCGCAGGGCACCAAAATCCGCCGGCACGCCCAGATCAATGGTGTCAGTGCGGGCCGTGCGCATTCCGTCAGGCGTGAAGTCCAACAATTCGAGGCCGGCCGGATTGTTGCCGACGAGCAGAAACGCTGCAGAGTTGGGCAGCGGTTGAATGGCATTCACCTGCGCCGCCACCGCGCCGGCGAAGGTGAGATTGAGCCGCTTAACCGGATCATAACCCAAGAGTTCGCCTTCCTCGCCACCGGTGATGAGCACCCAATTCTGATGGCGTTGCAGTTGATAGAAAGCGGTGTTGTTCCGATTCGCCACGGTTTCCGGAAACCCGCCATCGGGGAACCAGACCAATTGGGCGCGGCCGCGGAATTTTTCCGCGGGCGCGGCGGGGGGCGGAGCCGGCGGCGGAATCTCGCCCGCAGTCTGATCGTCGTTCGATTCTTTGTTCGCCGCGGCCGGGGGAGTGGCCGCTTTGGGACGATTGACGCGCGCCTCGCGCAACTCGTTGGTTTGAGTGATGGCGGCGAAGAAGCCGTCGTCCCACGCGAGCAAGTCCGTAACTTCGGCGTTGCGGTTTTCGGCCAGGACGCGCGGGGCGCCGCCGGCCGGGGCGAATTGGTAGATGTTACCCTTGGGCGCCGAACCGGCGATCACGCGTCCATCAGCCAAGCGCAACAACGTGCGGATGTTGTCATCGCGCACGACGGCCCATGGTGTGATGCCCTGATCAGCCAGGGTTTCGACCGTCACGCTATCGCCAGCCGCCAGGCCGGCACCGGAAAATTGTTCGAGATCGACCCGAAAAATCCGCCCTGGAGCGCCGGTCGCAACCAACGCCAAAAGTTTGCCGGTGTCGTCATCGGCATAGACGAGGATATCCAGGATGGACCCCGCGGGCAGTCGCGTTTGCGCGACGATTTCGCCGTCCCGCACCAAGGCCAGGAATGCCTTGGGTGAAGTGCCGGCGAGCACCCCGCCAGTCGGCACGGCGGCCAGGGCGAGAATATGCGAGTCGGGCAGCTCGGCCTCCAGTATCGCCGCGTTGGCGTCGCGCGAATCCGCGGTGAGGCTGAACAGTTTTCCGTCCGGCCCCGTGCCGACGTAGATCATTTGCTCATCGGCGGCCACGCTCCAAAGCAGGTCAGTCTCGATTGTCCCCGGCAGACGCGATACGGTCGCAGCATTGATCAATCGGCCATCGGACCGCGCCGCTAGGCCGACGAGATTGCGGCTCGCGACTTCGCGGAAGAAATCGATGCGGCGGGCCGTGGAAAACGGTTCCGCCCCAAGAGTCGGGACCAGCAGAAGGAGGGAGACCAAGAAAGGGCGGATAAGGGCGGTGCGCATGAATAAAAATCAGTCTTCGACCCGAAACGACTTGCGCAACAGGCCGGGCACCAACCGGTCGGTCAGCGCGCGTGTTTCCCAAATCGCATTGAGTGCGACGCGGTTTTGGTAACGGTTTTGATCAGCGCGCTGAGCGATACGCGCCACGGAGTCCGGCAGGTCGCGGCTCTCCACTGACTGGTCGATGAATACGCGCGAGCTTTCCACGACGGCGACATAAAGCCCCTCGGCCGAGCGCGCTTGACGCACGAAATCGAGATACGCGGGAAAACTGCGCAGCTGCGCAGACGTCGCCACAAAACTGCGCCCGGTCAGTTGATCGAGCGAACTGCCATTGGTGATCACGACATCGAGTTGCTTGCCCTGCCATGCCGGATCGATCGGGATGTTCACGATCTCACGCCCGGCTTGGCCTTGAAAATCACGCCAACCGACCGTCACGGTTTGGGTGCCGCCGCCGGGCACGGTGTTGCGGGCGAGTTGCACGTATTCCAAGGTGGTGACGGGGTTTTTCTCGAGGGGCGTCACATTCACCCGAATCGCGCTGGGGAAAACGGAAGCGTAGGGGTTCTGCAACAGGGCGCTCACATCGCGCGCAAAATCGCCCAGTCCTTGCAGCACGCCTTGGGCGCCGCCGAACAGCATTTCGGTTGATACGCTTTCGTCGCCCTCGAATTCGAATTCCGCAACCAAGCGCGCCCCGTTGGCGAGGCCGGCATCATTCGAGCCCAGCACGGCTTGCGCGGCCCCGGTGCCGATCGCCAGCGGTGTCAATTGAGGGTGCCGCACGGCGCGGAAATTCAGGCTGCGCGCCGGCCCGTCACCGGACGCGATGGTGATTCCAACCGGGATCATTTCCGGGCCTGGGCCCAGCCGGCCGGCCACCGCGGACAGACGATCCTGATCAATCGTGCCGATGATCTCGCCGGTGTTCGCCACTTTGAGAGAACTCTCGTTGGAAGGTAGAATGGTAACGATCTCTGCCCGCGCCATCGGCAGCGACACGTTGCCGAGGCTCAGCATCGGGTGGCCGAAAGCGACGACTTGGTTGCCGCTCACATAGGAAACCGTGCCTGTGGCGGCCAACGTGATGTCGCCGGACGCGATCGCCACGGCGACCGCGTCGCCGGCCCGCAGCGGTTCAGTGTCTGCAAGCGGACCGTCGTTTCCGACCGTGCTGCCACCCAAGGCGCTGACCTGCAGGCCGAGCGCGGCAAACTGCGGTTTCAACCAATCGACCACGCGGGGCGCGACCCCGCCAAACGCGAACACGGGGGAGAGCGGACGAAACCCATCGTTCGCATCGGCCTGCACGCGGGTGAGTGAGCCAGCTTCGTGATTTTGTTGGGCGGCAAAGACCACGGATTTTTCACCAACCTCGAGAAGATCGCCAATCGGGGTGAATCCGGCGTAACGCACGGTTTCAAATTTCTGCACCTGGTAGGAAAGGGCGCCCGCGAGTTTGCCCTCCACGTAGAGCGGGCTGCCGCTCATGCCGGCGACCGCGCCCATCTTCTGGACGCGCTCATCGGTCAGCTGGCAAAGAATGAGCGATTTGCCGGGACCGAGCGCATTGCGCACGACACCGGTCACCTCAACTTCGAACGGTTCGGGCTTGGTCCCGCGAAACACTGTCCAGACCTCGCCCTTCATTCCCGGGGTCAACTCGTCGAGTTTGATCAGCGGCGCATCAGCCGGCTGAGCGAAGGCGGCGGATGCCCAGAAGATGCCGAGGATGAATGCGAGCCGGTGCATGAGCGGATAACTAATGCCAGCCGGAATTCTTAGGCAACTTTTCCGCATCAAAGATCGCGAATCGTTTCCGTGAGAACCTCGCAAGCGCGCGCAATCGCGCTGCCTTCGTGTGCGGTGCTCAGGAAGCCAGCCTCATAGGCGCTGGGCGCGAGATACACGCCGCGGGCCAGGCAGCCGTGGAAAAAGCGGCCGAACAGTTTCGCGTCGCTTTGCAGCGCAGTCGCATAATCGCGCACCGGCGCGGCGTTGAAAAAGATGCTGAACATCGATCCGCGCTGCGGCACTTGCACCGGCATGCCTTTGCTGGCGGCGGCCGCGATGACCGCATCCCGCAATTGACCACCGAGTGCGTCGAGACGCGCATAGGGATTGAGTTCCTCGAGCAAGCGCAGCGCGGCGATGCCCGCGGCCATGGCGAGCGGATTGCCGCTCAAGGTGCCGGCCTGATAAACCGGACCGACCGGGGCGAGGTGGTCCATGATGTCGGCCCGACCGCCGAAAGCCCCCACGGGCAGACCGCCGCCGATGATTTTGCCGAGCGTCGTGAGATCGGGGGTGATGCCTTCGAGCTCCTGCACCCCGCCTTTGGCCAGACGGAAACCGGTCATCACTTCATCGAATATGAGGACGGTGCCGTGCTTGGCCGTGATCTCGCGCAAGTAGCGCAGATAGCCCGCGTCCGGCATGATGAAACCGACATTGCCGCAATACGGCTCGATGATCACGCCGGCGATCTGTCCGGGATTTGCCGCGAAAGCCGCGTCCAGTGCCGCCGGATCGTTGTAAGGCAGCACAATCGTTTCCCGGGCGAACGATGCCGGCACGCCGGCGCTGTCGGGATTGCCATGCGTGAGCGCACCCGAGCCGGCCTTGATGAGCAATGAATCGCTGTGCCCGTGATAGCAGCCCGCGAACTTGATGATCTTGTCGCGCTTGGTGTAACCGCGGGCGAGGCGAATGGCCGACATCGTCGCCTCGGTGCCGCTGTTGCACATGCGCACCTTCTGAATGGAGGGGAAGAACTGCACGATCAATTCGGCCATCTCCACTTCGTAGGGATTGGGCGTGCCGAACGAGGTGCCGCTTTCCAAGGCCGCGGCGATGGCGGCCTTGATGCGCGGGTGATTGTGCCCGTGAATCGCCGGTCCCCACGTGCAGACGAAATCGATCAGCTCGACATCATCCGCCGTGGTGAGCGTCGCCCCGCGGGCGGCCTTGACGAAGAACGGCGCGCCGCCGACGGAGCGAAACGCGCGGACGGGCGAATTGACGCCGCCGGGAATGAGTTGCTGGGCGCGGGCGAAAAGCGCTGCGGATGACATGGCGTTAACTGACATATTTCTGCACAATGGGAATGCGACGGCCGACGCCGAAGGCGAGGGGAGTGATCTTCAGACCGGGGGCGGCCTGTTTGCGCTTGTATTCGTTGAGATCGACCTTGCGCACGATGTCGCGGACGACCTCGACCGGGAAACCGCTTTCCACGAGGTCACGGCTGGAAAGGCCCTCCTCAATGTAACCGCGCAAGATGGCGTCGAGCTGATCATAGGGCGGCAGGCTGTCCTGATCCTTCTGGTCGGGCCGCAGTTCGGCGCTGGGCGGCTTTTCAATCGTGTTCCACGGGATGATTTCGCGCTCGCGATTGATCCAGCGGCACAGCGCATAAACCTGTGTTTTGAACAAGTCGCTGATGACGGCGAGCCCCCCGGCCATGTCGCCATAGAGGGTGCAATAGCCCACGGCGACCTCGCTCTTGTTGCCGGTGGTGAGCAGCAGCGAGCCGAACTTGTTGGAAAGCGCCATCATTAACACGCCGCGAATGCGCGCCTGGATGTTTTCCTCGGTGACGTCGGGCGTGCGTCCGGCAAAGATCGGTCCGAGTGCGGACTCGCAGGCGTTGACGGCGTCTGCGATCGCGATGGTTTCAAACCGGATGCCGAGATTGGCGGCGAGCACGCGCGCATCATCGCGGGAGTGTTGCGAGGAGATCGCGGAGGGCAGGGAGACGCCGATGAGGTTTTCCTTGCCGAAGGCCTCGGCGGCGATCACCGCGACAAGCGCGGAGTCGATGCCGCCGGACAGGGCGACGAGGGCGCGTTTGAATCCGCTCTTGTGCGCGTAATCGCGCAGGCCGAGCACGAGCGCGTCGTGAATATCCTTCAGGTCCTCCTGCGCGAAACTGGCATCGATGGCCGGCTGGGGCGAAACGGTGTCCACGACGACGCAGGCCTCGCGAAACGCGGCCAGACCAAACAACACTTTGCCGGTGGCATCGGCCACGACGCTGCGGCCGTCAAAGATGAGTTCGTCGTTGCCGCCGACGGCGTTGACGTAAACGACCGGGCAGCCCAGCTGCTTGGCGGCGTCGGTCACGAGCTGCTGGCGCACATGACCTTTGCCGTGGTGCCACGGGCTGGCCGATAGATTGACCATGAGGTCGCATTTTTCCGTCGCGAGTTGGGCCACCGGATCCAGCCCGGCGTAGAGCCGCCGGGTGTTGATCATGGGGTGCGTCCAGATGTCCTCGCAAATCGTGACGCCGATCCGCCGGCCGTTTAAGACCACGACGCCCGGCTGAGGCGCGGGCTCGAAGTAGCGGTCTTCGTCGAACACGTCATACGTCGGCAAGAGGCATTTGCGGGTGGTCGTCACCACCTGGCCGTTCTGGCAGAACGCGGCGGCGTTGTAATAGTCGCGGCCCAAGCCACTGGGGTTGGGCTCGACGGTGCCGATCAGCGCGGGCACGTCGCCGATTTGTGCCGCGATTTCCCGCAACGTTTCGACGATGTCGCTCACAAACCGCCGCTTGAACAGCAGATCGCGCGGCGGGTAGCCGCAGATGATCAACTCCGGGAAGACGACCAGTTCGGCCCCTTGGGCGACGAGATCGCGGTAGGCGGCGAGAATCTTGTCCCGGTTGCCGGGCAGATCTCCGACGATGGTATTGAGCTGGGCGAGGCCGATGCGCATGGTGACAAAACCGTTACCAGTGGCAGGATTTCCGCAAGGAGACAACTCGCAAGGCTTGCAGTCTGTCCAAGCCCGGGGATTGGTATAGCCAAACCATGCCGAAGCTCATTTCCGCCAGCCTCCTGACCGGACTTGCCAGTCTGTTTGCCCTCGGGGCCCATGCGCGCGAGTTGACGCTGAGCGAGGCGCTGGCCCGGGTGGAATCGGACAGCCTTGAGGTCCTGATCAGCCGCGAATCGGTCAACCAAGCGCTCGAACAGCAGCGGCAATCCCGCAGCGGTTTGCTGCCGCAGATCACGCTCGACGCCACTCAACGCCGTAGTTTGCCCGCCGCCGTGGGGGCCAATCTCGTGCGCGCCGGCGTGACCAATCGCTTTGATGCCCAACTTAACGCCCGCTTGGATTTGCTCAATCCGGTCAATCTCGCGCGTTACCAAGCGGCCAAAATGGCGGTGAATGTTGCCGAACTCGGCGAGGCCGGCGTGCGGCAAACCATCATGGCCACCGTGGCCGAAACGTATTTTGCCCACCTGCGAAATCTCGAGCGCACGACTTTGCTGGATGACAACATCGCCCGGGCCCGGCGGTTGCTCGACCTCGCCCAAAATCAACTCAACGCCGGCGTTGCCACGCAGATCGATGTCACCCGTGCGGAGGCGCAGGTTGCGGTGGCCGAACAGGCGCGCCTGCAGCAGACCACCGTGGTGCGGGGCAGCGCCCTGCAATTGAAGCGGCTGCTCGCGCTCGAGCTGAATGCGCCGGTCGAATTGGCGCCCGCGGCGTTGGCCCGCTTGCTGCCCAACGAGGCGAGCGTCGCCAATGACGCGATGGCCCGCCGGCCCGAGTTGCAAAGCGCCCGCGCCTTGCTGGAGCAGAACGAACTCGAAGTGCGGGCCGCGCGCTATGCCCGTATGCCTTCGCTCGCGCTGCTCGGCAATTACGGCTATGCGACAGAATACGCGTTTGACGGCAACGAAGCGAAAATTTGGTCGGCCGCTGCCGCCATCAGCTTTCCGGTCTTCGACGGGGCCGAAACCCGCGCCCTGACCGGTTATGCCCGCTCGCGCCAACGCGCCCAGTCGCTGCGAGTCAGGAACCTGGAGACGCAGGTTGCAGCCGAGTTGGAACTGGCCCGGCAGGATGCCACCTCGCGGCTTGCACAAATCGGCGTGGCTGAAACCCAATTCACGCTGGCCCGCGAAGAACTTGAGCTGGCCGAAAAACGCTTCGAGCAGGGCGTGGCCGACAATCGCGAAATGATCGAGGCGCAGGGCCGGCTGGCCACGGCCGGGGACAATCTGGTCGAGGCCGTCTATCTATATAACGTGAGCCGGGTGGAACTCGCCCGGGTGGCCGGCGACGTCCGCGATATCCTGCCGGCCACACAATGACCGCCCCGCGCTTGATTCTCGCCTCGGCTTCGCCCCGCCGGCGTGAACTGCTGGCCTCGTTCGGCGTGCCCTTCACGGTTGTCACGGCCGAGGTGACCGAGCACGAGGATCCCGCCACCGATCCACGAATCATGGTGGCGCACAACGCTGCGCTCAAAGCCGATTGGGTGGCCGCGCGGCATCCTGATTGTTTCGTGCTTGGAGCGGACACCACGGTGTTCCTCGACGGTCAGGCGCTGAACAAACCCGCCGATCAGACCGAGGCGCGCGCCATGCTGCGGCGGCTGAGCGGCCGAACCCATACCGTGTTCACCGGTGTGACGCTGCGCCACCAGGCCAGCGGCCTACGGATCGATCGCGGGGTGGCCAGCGAGGTTACCTTCAAGGTGCTGACGGACGAAACGATCAACGCCTATCTCTCCCAAGTGCACACCTTGGACAAGGCCGGGGGGTATGCGATTCAGGAACAGGGCGACCTGATTATTGCCGGCCGGCAGGGGTCGCTTTCCAATATCATCGGTCTGCCGTTGGAAGAAACGAAACAAATTTTGACGAACGCGGGTCTGCTGCCCTGACTGGCGCCATTCCTCATTGATGAAGACCACCCAAGAGCCTGCGGGCAAACGCACCGGCCGTCGCTTTCCGACGCCGCGATTTTCGCGCGACCCCGAGGTTCGCTCGATTCAAATCGGCGTGCTGGGCACGATCCTCGTGCACCTGCTGCTCTTCCTGGTGGCGCCGACCCTGCTGAAATTCGACCACGGCGCGCCTGTCGGCGCGTTTGCGCCGCAAGAGTTCAATATTGAACTCGCGCCGGAACCGTCCGCCCCCGAAGTGCCGCAGGTGCCCGAAAAACCCGCACCGTTCAATTTCGTGGAAACGAATCCTGATGCGCCGGACAACGTGCCGGACTCCACCGAAAACTTCGGCGCACAGAATCAGCAGGCGGCCCAGGAGAACGAATCACCCGACATGAGCGGGGACCGCCCGGCGCTGGAGGGCCAGACCGAGATCAAGACCAATCAAATCGTATCCGGCACCTTGCTGGAACAGCCACCGCCGATGCCGAGTGTGCCTCCAGTCCAACAACCGGCCGAGGCCACGGAGGAGAACCCGGCCCGTCGCGAGGAGATTCCGTTGAGCGGTTATGAAAAAATCCCGGCCACGGCCGATGATGGCTACGGCTCCAACATTGCCCAGTTGCCCGGCGGACAGGCCGATGTCGACGAATACGTCGAGGGTGAAAAGGACGCGCCGGACAGCCCGAATGCCACCGGCCAGTCTCCGCGCATCAATCCGCAGAAACCCATGCCGCGGCCGACTCTTGACACCACCGTCAAGCGCGCCCGTCCGGCCATCTTCACCGAAAACAAAATCGGCACCGCCAACATCGGCCCGACCGCTGTCGATGCGCGTTGGAGCAATTACGGCCAGTATTTGCAGCAACTCATCGAGACCGTGCAGATCCAGTGGGATCGCATTCTGATCCAGAGCCGGGTCTATCCCGGTTCGGGCACCAAAGTGGTCGTCAAGTTCGTGCTCAACGATCGCGGCGAAGTTGCACGGATCGTCGGCGTGGACGGCACGGCGGGCGAACTCGGCAAACAAAGCTGCGTCAGCGCGATCACCACGCGCTCGCCCTACGGTGAATGGACCGATGACATGAAGCGCGTGCTCGGCGAGTCGCAGGAGATGACGTTTACGTTTTACTACCAGTGAGCACCGACCGGCAGGCTTTCTGGTCACGTTTGCCGCTTGGCCGCGAGGTCACGGTCATCGCATCGGACGCCAACGGTTTGGCGGCGTTGGCGAAACCTGCCGGCGTGCTGTCGCATCCCAATACCCGCGGCGAAGAGGCGCGTTCGTTGTTGCGGGCCAACTACGATCTGACTGCGGAATGCTATCACTGGGAGGATGCCGGCGAGGTGCGTCGGGTTTGGTTGCTCAACCGTCTCGATTCCGCGACCTCGGGCGTGATTCTCGTGTGCAATGACGAGAAACTGGCGACGGTCATGCGCGAGCATTTTCGCCGTAAGCGCGTGCGCAAGGTTTACAACGCGCTCGTGTTCGGGAAGCCACCGGCAAGCACGCAATTGTGGCGCGATCGGCTCGCGGTGCAAAAGCGGGGAGGGCAGATTCGCACCAACGCATCCGGTCACATTCCGGCCGAGAGCAAGATGACGTTGCTGCGCTCCTGGGGCGGCCTGTCGCTGATCAAGCTCGAGCCCATCACCGGGCGGAGTCATCAGCTGCGCGTGCAGTGTGCCAAACGACATCTGCCCATCGTGGGCGACGCGACCTACGGCGACTTCGGCGCCAACCGACAGTTCGAGAAGCAGCACCGTCACAAGCGACTCTTCCTCCATTCGTTGGAGACGGTATTCGATTATGAGTGGCAGGGGCGGACTCATCATTTCGCCGCGACCGCGCCATTGCCGCCCGAGTTTGCGGGTCGGCATTGAGGCATTCGCAAGATTGACAAATCCATCTTCGCCGGGCACGAACCACGAACATGCGAACCGTCGCCGCCTATTATTTCAGCTTTGGCTTCTGGGGCTTTTATGCCTCCGAGGACAAGGGCGGCTGCCCGAATCAATGAGCTGAACTCAATTTCTCTCCTTGAAGGCCGCCCAATCCGGGCGGCCTTTTTATTTTAACCCAAACCAACATGATACTGCCCAAAGCCAACCGACTCACCCCCGAGCAACTCGCCGAGGTTACCGCGATTGTCTCCGAATTCGGCTGCCAGATTCAGCCGATCGCCGGAGCCATGCGCACGATCTACGCCATCGTCGGCGACGAGCGCGACGACCTGATGATCAACCGCCTCGAGGGTCTCGACTACGTTGATCGCATTGATCGGATTCAGTCGCCGTTTAAACTCATGGACCGGCGTTCTGATCTGGCCCGCGGTAAACTCATCATCGGCGGCGTCACCCTCGGCGAGGAACTCTTCGTGATTGCCGGGCAATGCACGATCGACCCGAAGAATCCTACTCTGTTTTATGAAACTGCAGCGGCCGTAAAGGAAGCCGGCGCGCATGTCATTCGCGGCGGGGTCTGGAAACCGCGCACCAATCCCTACAGCTTCCAAGGCGATAACAAGTCACTCGATATCCTGATGGAAGCGTCGCGCCGCACCGGGCTGCCGGTGGACACTGAAGTGATGGATGAGGAGCAGCTGCAGCTCGCACTCGACGCCGGCGTCACCGTCTTGCAGGTCGGCGCGCGCAATGCGCTTAACTACTCGCTGCTCCGCGCCATCGGCCGGGCGATTGGCGACCGGCCGGAGGTTTCCGTCCTGCTCAAGCGCAGCGTGCACATGGGGCCGCTGAATGAATTCATCTCCGCCGCCGAATACATCGCGGCCTTCGGCAATCCCAATATCATGCTGTGTCCGCGCGGCACCACGCCCACACTCGACGGCTACCGCAATCATCCGGACGAAAGTGCGACCCCGCTGCTGAAGGAAAAAACTTGGGCCGCCGTCGTGGTCGATCCCTCGCATTCGGTGGGGAAGGCGGCCTACGTGCCCGCGGCCTCGCTGGCCGCCGTGGCCTACGGGGCCGACGGCCTTTGCATTGAATCGCACGTCGATCCGCAACACGGCATCGGCGATGATCCGAAGCAATCCATCACGCCCGAAACCCTCGCGAAAGTGATCAAACAAGGCCGCGCCATCTGGGACCTGCGCAGGACGTAAACGTTTGACAAATGAGCGCATGTGGCCACATGTGGCCACATGAAAAAGACCAAACGCGTTTTAGGGTCCAAGGCCCTGTCGGCGCCCGCCGGCAAGGTTGAGGAATCGGCGGGTTTGCGCACGCGCACGGAAGTCTCGGTGCGGGAGGCGAAGGACCAATTGTCTTCCTTGCTACAGCGCGCGGCGGGCGGCGAGGAGATCGTCATCACCTCTGACGGCGAACCCAAAGCCATGCTCGTGCGGCACAAGCCGATGTTGACGGGCAAGCCTTGGCGATCGTTGGCGGCTTTCCGCGCGACGATGCCAATGACGCCGGATTCCACGGCTGCGGTGAGCGCGGCCCGCGGCGACATCCGGGATGTATCTTGATACGTCAGTCGTCGTGAAGCTCTACGTGCCGGAACCCGACTCTGGCGACTGCGAGCGCGTGGTGGCGGGCCGGCGTATCGTATCGTCCGAATTGCTCTATGCGGAACTGTGGTCCGCGCTGCTCGCCAAGGAACGCGCCGGAACGCTGGCTCCCGCTGATCGTCAAAAAATCTGGCAGCTCTTCGAATCTCATTTGTTGGACGATGTCGTCGAGTTGGTGGAGATCGACGGCGAAGTGGTGCGCGAAGCCGCCGAAATGATTGCGCGGGTGCATCCACAGGTGCCGTTGCGCACCCTGGACGCGATTCATCTTGCGACCTTTGCCGGGGTGGAGGCCGGCCTGCTGTTCACCAAGGACAAACGCATGCGGGACGCGGCCCGGCTGCTGGATTTTCCGCTGGCCGATGAATAAGCGGCTCAAAGCAGACTCATCTGCGAGTCGTCGGTTGGCGTGACCGTGATCTTCTTTTTGGGTTTGGCGGTCGGCGCGGGCAGGGCCACCACCGCGTCGTCGCTTTCCAATTTCGCCAGGATGGTCTTGGCGCGATCAATCACCGTGAGCGGCAGACCGGCGAGTCGGGCGACCTGGATGCCGTAACTGCGATCGGCGGCACCCGGCACGACGCGGCGCACGAACACGATCTCGTCGTTCCATTCTTTCACGGCGACCGAGAAGTTGCGCAGGCGTGGCAGGTGCTTTTCGAGCTGGGTGAGCTCCTGATAATGCGTGGCAAACAACGTGCGGGGGCCGGCGTCTGCATCGGCGTGCAAATGTTCGACCACTGCCCAGGCGATGGAAAGTCCATCATAGGTCGAGGTGCCGCGGCCGATTTCATCGAGAATGATCAGCGAACGATTCGTGGCATTGTTCAGGATGTTAGCGGTCTCGTTCATCTCGACCATGAAGGTCGAGTTGCCGCGCGCGAGATCATCACTGGCGCCGACCCGGGAGAAGATTCGATCCAGCAGTCCGATGCGACACGATTGCGCCGGCACCCAGCATCCGATCTGGGCGAGCAGGGCGATGAGTGCCACCTGCCGGATGTAGGTGGATTTGCCCGCCATGTTCGGCCCCGTGATCAAGGCGAGCTGTGCTTCACTCGCCGCCAGCTCGGTGTCGTTCGGCACAAATGCCGCGCTGGTGCCGCGCGCCGTGTTCGCCGCGGGCGACTTGAGCATCTGCTCAACCACGGGATGGCGGCCCTCCACGATCGTGAGCACATCGCTTTCATCAATTTCCGGCTTGGTGTAATTCCAATCGCGCGCCAGGGCGGACCAGCCGGACAGCACATCAATTTCTGCCAACGCATCCGCCGTGCGCGCCAGCGAATCTGCCTCCGCTAACACCGAGGACACGAGTGCGTTGAACAGGTCCTGCTCCCGCGCGAGGGTGTTCTCCTCGGCGTGGAGGATTTCCTTTTCCTTCTGCTTGAGCTCCTCGGTCACGTAGCGCTCGCCGTTCACCGTGGTTTGCCGGCGAATGTAGTCCTCCGGCACCAAGTGCAGATTCGCCTTCGTCACTTCGATGTAATACCCGAAATTGTTCGTGAATTTGACCTTCAGGCTCTTGATGCCGGTGCGCTGTTGTTCGGATGATTCCAGCTCGGATAGCCAAGTCTTGTTATCGGTCGCGAGCGAGCGCAAGCGGTCGAGCTCGGCGTCGTGTCCGGTGCGGATGAAATTGCCGTCGGCGACATCGGCCGGCAACTCGTCGGCCAGCCCGCGCGCCAGCAAATCGGACAAGTCCGGCAGCTCCACGATGCGTTCACGATACTCCGTGGCGACCATGCCTTCGAAACCGGCGAGTTCGGTGAGAATCGCGGGGATTTGTTCCAGCGTATCGCGCACCGCGCCGAGCTCGCGCGGATTGCGCAAGCGGTTTTGCAGACGACCCAAGATGCGGGGAATGTCGCGCACCTGCGCAAGGATTTCCTGCAAGGCCGCCAACCGGATCGGTTGGGCGGCGAATTCGCCCACGAGATTCTGGCGGCGTTTGATCTCGCCAAGATCGAGCGTGGGCGCGCTCAACCAGCGCTCGAGCAATCGGGCGCCGACAGCGGTGTTCGTGCGATTGATCGCGTGCAGGAGCGAACCGTCGCGCGTGCCGCGGGACGACGTGAATATCTCCAAGTTGCGCAACGTCGCCGGATCCAGCAGGAGCGTGCTTTCGCTGCGGTATTCCTGCAGTGAGCGCAGGTTTTCCGGACGGGCGCAGAGGTTTTCCGTTGCGTAGTAGACCAGCGCCCCGGCGGCGCCGAGCGCGGCATGATCCGGCGCCAGTCCGAACCCTTCCAGATTGAGCACACCCAACGTGTCCATGACCGTCTTTGCGCCCGTGGCGGTTTCGAAATTGTAGGCCGGAACTTCGCTGCGGATGCGATCGGCGCAAAACTGATGCAGCGCATGCAAGTCGGTCGCGTCGTGCGGCGCGGATTCCCAGCGCGCAAACTCATCCTCCGGCAACACCAATTCCGCCGGATCCAGCGCGGTCAGCACGGGCAGGAGATTTTCCACCCGCGGGTCGGTTGCGATGCGAAATTCCCCGGTGGACAGGTCAAGCCAGGCGGCGTGCAAACCGGCTTTGTTCAGATGCAGCGCGCAGAGGTAGTGATTGCGGTTCGCCTCGAGTTGATTGGCCGCCAGCGTCGTGCCGGGACTGAGAATGCGGGTGAGCGCACGCTTGACGAGTTTGCCGGCCTTGGCCGGTTCCGCCTGATCGCAGATCGCCACTTTGCGCCCGGCGGCGAGCAGCTTGGTGACGTAATTATCCGCCGCGTGAAACGGAATGCCCGCCATCGGATAATCCTGCCGCTTCGTCAGTGTCAGCCCCAACAAGCGTGAAGCGGTGACGGCATCGTCGTAAAACATCTCGAAGAAGTCGCCGAGGCGGAAGAGCAGCAGCGTGCCCTCGGGCAGTCCGCGCTTCACCTCGAAATACTGTTGCATCATCGGAGTCATAGGTAAATATACCCCCCATTTATACCCACCCAAAATGAGCGACAAACTTTCGATTTGGCGACCGGCTGGTCCCGCAGGTCTGTATGTGAATTCACAGTCTGGGATCTATTATTCGCGGTATCGGATGAATGGGTCTCGGACATTCCGGTCACTGAAAACGAAAGTTTTTACCGTCGCAAAGCTCAAACACGCCAAGCGTCAAGTTGACGTAGAAAAGGACCGGCAGCGCGGGGCGGTTATTAGCGCCAATTTTCAAACACTCGGCGGCTTGCTGGTTGAAATGCAAACACGCCTTGACGCCATCCCCGTGGCCCAGAGCACCAAAGTTGGGCGCAGCGGGAATATTGAGCGACTCAAGAGGAACTGGCGGCGGGGGAGTTTTGACGCATTTCTTGCCCGCAACGTCACAGCCGATGTCGTGGCCGAATTGCGCGAGTATCTCCTCCACCACGCCGAGTGGAAATGGAAGTTTCAGAAAGGAAGTCATTGTGGGTTCAAGGTTCCAACCGTGAACCAGACTCTTTGGGTTCTGCGCGTGCTCCTCGACATCGCCGTAGAGAAGATGGTCCTGATAGAAAATCCTTTCGCGGTTTCATCCACGTTGAGACGCGGGTTGTTTGCGAAAGGCAGGGGACAGGCTGGCCGAGGTGGGGCGAGACTCCAATTGCCGGACCGGGCGGACATGCTACGCATCTTTGCGGAAATGCGCCGGGTTCCCGACGAGTCCGACAAGTTCAAGCCCAACCCTGAACAGCGAATCTACCTGGAGACAATGGCGATTGAGATGGCCGACCATGCCGAGTTGTTGGCCTATTCCGGCATGCGCAAGGAGGAAGCGACGAAATCTACCGTAGGAGATGACCACGGTGATGAATTCAAAATCTGGGGCACGAAGTCCGAATCCGCGGAGCGCACCATCCCCGTGAACCCGGCGCTGCGGTTGGTGCTTGATCGCATCAAAAGCCGGAGAGTCGGGCCAAAAACCAAGCTTGTCATCACCAGCGAACCTCGGACGGCCATGCGCCGGGCCTGTGGGCGCCTCGGTTTGCCGATGCTGCGCAACCACGATTTGCGCCACTATTTTGCGTCCGTCTGTATTGCCAGTGGAGTGGACATTCCGACGGTTTCCCGCTGGCTGGGCCACGCGGACGGTGGCACTCTTGCGATGAAAACCTACGGACATTTGCAGAAAGACCACAGTCAGGCATCCGCCAAAAAGGTGGATTTCAACGCGTCCTTCGCAGATGCGCAATCGAGTGTCGCTTGATGCCTCATCACTGGGAGTGCTAATTAAGTTCACACCGACGCTCGATGGAGCGACGCGTAACGAGCACCCGACGCGTCCCTGACAGTCGCTTTAGACGCCCGGTGGCAAGTTCCGCGTAAAGTGTAGTCCGCGAGATGCCTCCAAGGAGATAACGGGCGGTTTTCTCATCGTAAGCTTCAGGCAGCGGAGGAGGGGATTCAGTGGAGATAGTCACCGTTTCTCCTTCGACACCTACACCCCATTTTGCTGCGAGCTGTTTCGCTTCATCGATATCCTTGGCTTCATAAACAACCCGGCGAATTTCTCCCGAAGCGATAAAGACTCCTGAGAATTTTTTGAGTACGGAGTCGGCATTCATAGCGCCATTCTGCTGCCGTTGATTGCTGACCATCAGCGACGAACCAAGTTACTGCAAAACTGCCGTGCGCAGTCTGTTAGCAAGATTGAGCCGCCTTCGGTGTTTCGGTCCACGCTCAGATCCCCATTCGCGGTCCTTGGCGCGGTGTCTGCTCGGGTGAGGGCAGCGGCGATTGTGACGGCCGAAGGCCTTGACTCTGCTCCAGTTCACGGGCGACGGCGACGATGCGTTCGCAAGCGTGCGGGAATATGCCGCGATAAACCTCGGGCACTTTCGCACGCCGGGCTGCTTGGGCGATCTCGTCGCCCGTAATCTGTATACCCAACGTCTCTCGATGCAATCGCAGCATGCCGCGCACGTCCGCCAAGTCCTGCGCATCTCCCCGGCCCATCTTGGAAACCACCAGATCCAGCATACGTGGTCTCTGCAGGTTGAGCTTGGTCAGCTTCTCGTTATACAGGGGCACCAGATGACGTTTCCATTCCGGAGTAAGCGCCACCTCGCGCTCCGGGAAAATGTGCGTGATGTAGAGGCCTTGTCGCTCAAGTTCGCTATTCGTTTTTTCCACCGCTCGCCAAAAAGTCTGGTCGGCATCGACACGTAATTCCCGCTCCTTGGGAATGATGATATCCACATCGTTGGTGGATCGCCCGGCCATGCGGTTGGCAAACTTGTGATCGAGCAGAAGTGCGGCGGCGCCGAAGACGACGATATTCGTGGGTTGCGTCAGGTGCCGATCGAGGGCTTCCGCAATCGTCTGGGCCGCGTTCATTGCCGATACTCAGTGCGCAACCAGACCCGCCTCGGTCCCTTTCCCAAACCGCTGAGGCGAGTCTCAGATACCAGTCTAGACACTCCAGGCAGAAAATCCTGTTCCGCGATTGATTGACTGGGCAAAGCGGCTTGGACCCGTTCCCAGAACTCCGGATGGTTATCGTTCGCCAGGGCCACCCGCGTAATATGTGCGACCCGGCTGCATACACCCAGTTGCTCGGCGGCAATAGCAATCACGTCCGGTGAATTACCCAAGTCGCTTAGAACCATAGTCCCGCACCGGATGGACTGGAAGGTCGTTGGGGTCGCTGGTCCGGCCAACAGCGCGCAGCCCAAAACCTCATGCGGCAGGCCGGACTGCTCTGTCGGCACTAGTTCCGGCCAGAGGGGTGCGTAATGCCGGCAACCACGGGCCAACGCCACGGTGAGCAATTCCTCGCGCGGCGCACGGGTCGCGTGCTGACACGCCCGTAAGACCTCTGCATCCAACGCGGATGGAGCGGTGACGGACAAAATTCTTCCTTTGGTCGACATAATCCTCCCGGAACGGGACAGAGGCCAAGTTAACCGCCGGGAGGCTCGGCGCGAATTATTTTTCATACGATACGGGGCAAGTGAGACGAGTGGCTGCATGACTCGAACCTTTGAGATGAAAGGGCCGCAGATAAAGCCAGCGGAGCGAACACTGAGTTGAGCCTGTGTTCGCTTTGCTTGGAATGGCCTGGGGCTGGGGCGGCCAGAGCCCCAGTTAGCCGCGCCGGCCTCCAAAGTCGGACGCGGCGTGGCAGGGCATCGGATTCCGATGCACGGAGCTCCGGCGACTCCAGACACCCTAGAGCCCACTCCGAAACACACCCGTCAACAGCCTTCCGGAGTATACCGCGTATTCCATTTGAGAGACGCGCTCTGTAAAAGTCGGGAAGCCGATCTACTTGGCCAACCGGCCGACCTGTGCTAAAATATCTGTCCTTTGCAACTCACTCTGCCCACTGGATATCACTCTTGGTCCCAAGTCGTCACCGATTGGGGAGTGAGACACGCATATCTGCAAACCAAACGCGCTCCCGGCTGCCTTTCAGATTACCCGCACCTGGTTGTGCCCTTTGTGGCCGAGGTAAGTGCAGTTATTCGCAACAAACGACTTCACGTTCAAGCCGTGCAAGTCACTTTGGCATGCGAAAGCGTCAAGGAGCCCGCCTATGACCGCGCAGGCGGCTCCAACTACCTTGCAGTGCGGAGTGCGATGGAGATCGCTCAAGACCGCTACCTTGGCGCCTACTGTGCGCGTCATAGCAGCCGCGATGACAGCTCGTCATCCGATCTCAACCGGTTGTCTTCCGAAATGAAGCGACACCAAATGGCATTTTACGCCGTCCGCCGTCGCCACGAACCCTTCGTTCAAAAAACCTGCACGGCGGCTGCTCGCAGCTATTGGTCAACCCGTCCTGTTCGGGGGATCACGGATACGTTTTTTGCCGATGCTCTGCCGCATACTGTCGCTGCCCGGATGCAACGCATCCATCCACCGTGGTGGGGATTGTTTTTTAGTCGGCTCCAACAAACCCTAGTGCGTGGGCATCCCGCTGAAGGGCTTTTCCTTGATGAACTGCCACGTCTCCGGCGCGCAGCGAAACGGAAGACCTTGGAAGCGCTTGTCACCGAGTGGAGCGAGGCCAATGCGGACCGCTTGGGCTGGTATACGAAAATCTATGACCGGGCGCTCGCGAAGCGCGCGGTCAAGAAAGCCGAGCAAATAGCGGAATTCATCGACGCCCGCGCTCCCGGTTACCGGACCAGTGAAGGTGTTCGCCTTACCCTGCACGCCGAACTGGCGGATCGCCTGGCAACTGCCGATCCTTGGCCAGGGACCACATCGCCCTTCGATTCCTTCGCACTCCTGAGCGAACACGGGGACAACTGAGTGTTCGCTGCGCGGACTCCTCAAGGAGTCTTGGGCCGGTCAGGCTGGCGGCATGATAGTTGTCGTCCCCTATACGGATTCAGAATCCGGAATTGCCGCCATGGCAGGTTGGGCTGCCGCAGGCTTCACTGCGCGTTTTCGCCGCTTCGCTGGCTTACGACTGAGTTCACGATCCAGCCAGCGACGCATGGTTTCGCGGCCGACCTCGATTCCGATCAACCGCAGGCCGCCGACCAGTGATTCGACAGACTCGCCGGCCTGCCTCAATTGCAGTAATTCCTCGCGATGTGGCTCCAACTGCGCGGTCGCGTGGTTGCGTGGGTGTCGCGCCTGGGCCACGGCTTGGGCAAGGGTGGTGGGTCGAAGGGGATTGAGTGAGGAGTGGATGGGTAACGACATGGTTGCGGATGGGGCACAGTATGCCTGGTCGTTGAGTCGTGCAAGGGGAGCGCCTCGGGCGCGGTCTAAGCGGAAACGCTTGGACGTTGGTGTCCTCCCTTACTCTTTTGTTTTATTTTTGTCGGATGAATCAGATTACATTTCGAGTTTGGTCAGTGATTGGGTTGTTGGTCTGATCAATTCCTTGAGCTTGGTTCGTTGTTACCTCGGTTACTATTGGCGTTCTTGTTCAACGGTTGAGCCGTTTAGTTCGGATTCGTTGATGGGTTGTTCAGCACGTTGCTATATTTCCGGTGAACAGACATTGGCTGCGCGAGGTGGCAGATGCTGACGATCCGCACCTGCAAGGCCTACAGCAAAGCCCTCGGCGAATACCTCCGCCAAGCAGACTACTATGCCCAAGGCATGAAGGTTGAAGGCACCTGTCACGGGCGGCTCTGCGCCGCCGTCGGTCTCACGGAAGGTGCCACCATTACTGATGAGGCTTTCGAGCGCGTCGCTTCCAATCACCACGCCCAGACCGGCGAAAAGCTCACCGCGCGCATGGCCGCCAGCCGGCGCGCCGGCTATGACGCCACCTTCAACGCCCCGAAGTCGGTCTCGATCCAAGCCTTTATCGGCGGTGATGACCGACTGCTAACCGCTCACAAAACCGCCGTGGACGAAGCCCTCGGCGAACTGGAGAGCTTCGCTTGCCATCAGGACGGCCGCGGGATCAACAAGCGTTATGTCATCTCCGGTGCCATTGCCACCGCTGTATTTCGGCACGGAGAGAGTCGGGCTCTCGATCCCCACCTACATTCGCACGCTTTTATTTTCAATGTGACTCGAAGTGATTCGAAAGGGGGCCGGCTGCTGGCCCTCGAAAGCTCGAATATATTCGAACGGACCAAGTATCTCACCGAGGTTTACCGCAACGCACTCGCCCGCGAGGTCCAGCGCTTGGGCTACCAGATCGAACGGCATCCGAACGGCTTCGAGCTGGCCGGTGTTCCTGCGGAGCTGTTGGAACGCTTTTCCAAGCGTGCGCATCAGCGCGATCAAGCCATCGCGGTCCGTGAGGCCGAACTTGGCCGTGAACTCTCCCGTGATGAGATTGCTATTCTTGTCCGGGAAAACCGCGCCGCGAAGCAATATGAGCTAACTTCGGATCAAGTCCGGCAAGGCCAGCTCGCTCAGGTCACTGGCGGCGAACTGGAAAGTCTCCGGGCGCTCAAATTCGACCCACCTAGCACTTCTGCCGAGGCCATAAGTCCGTCTGACGCTATTGCCCGCGTCAGCGAGCACCTGTTCGAGCGGCAAACCGTCGTGCCGGAATACGAATTTACGGTCGCCGTTTTGCGTGAAACCTATGGCCAGCACCCGCTTGATGCCGTCAAGGCATCTGTTGCGGGTGACGACCGCCTGCTTCGGGCCGATGGCCGAATTTCCACGCGAGAGGCACTTACTCTCGAACGAGACCTTATTCGCCACCTCAATGCCGGCGTCGGGATGCATGACGGCGGCATTGGTTTCCTGCCCTCGGCCGAACTTGCGCACCTCTCCAGCGAACAGCGCGGCGCGGTTGAAAGAGTCCTCGATTCCTGCGATTCCGTGACAATCCTCCGTGGCCGGGCCGGCACCGGCAAAACGCAGACCTTGTCTACCGTCATTGAAGGTGTCACGCGCTACGGGACCACGGTTGCTTGTTTTGCCCCGAGCACCCAAGCCGTGGAAGTTCTCCAACAGGACGGCGTTGCGCAGGCCTCCGCAGGCCGTTCTTCAGCCGGTGCCGTGTTGCAGTCGGCGGGCACGATCCAACGCTTGCTTGTGGATCCCCAGTTGCAGCGATCCCTCCGCCATAAAATCGCTATTGTCGATGAATACGGTCTGCTATCCGTTCGCCAACTCAAGGAACTGGTGGACATTACCACTACTCAAAAGGCGCGCCTGTTGCTCGTGGGGGATTCGGCACAGCACAAAAGCGTCGAGGCGGGTGATGCTGCCCGAATCATTGAAAAGGAAAGCCGCGTGCGGGTCGTGACGCTCAACGAGGTTCATCGGCAGGCGGTAAATCCGGCTTACCGGAAGGCCGCAGAGGACCTGGCGGCCGGTCGGCTGGCTGCGGGTTTGCGCAAGCTGGACCGGATGGGTGCGATCGTCGAAATCGATTCGCCTACTGAGCGTCGGCAACGCATGGTGACAGAATGGTTGGAAGCCACCCGTGAAACCAAGCAAGTCCGCACGCGCAACGGGATGCAGGAGCGCGCGAAGAGTGCGCTTATGGTTGCTCCGACTTGGGCGGAAATTGATCAGATCAACATAGTTGCACGTCGTGAGCTCCGCATTGACGGGCAATTGATCGGCCCGGATCGCGATTTTGTCGCCCTGCGAGCCAAGGATTGGACCCGCGCCCAGCACAAGGATCACCGCAATTACCGACCGGGCGACGTTCTGGTGGCCCACAAAGCTACGAAACATTTTATCAAGGGCGAAGAGCTATGCGTGATTCGCCGTGACCAACGTCGACTGATCGTGGCTGGCCAGGGAGGGGAAGTGTCCATCTCTCCTCGCCAGTCCGGACTCGCGTGGACGGTCTGCGAAAAGCACCCGAATCCCGTCGCTGACGGTGACCGGATGCGACTGCGATCAGTTGCCCATGCCGTGACGCCGATGGGCCAAGTCCGCCGGTTGGCAAACGGAAGCGTGGTGACCGTTCAGTCCGTCAATTCTTCCGGGCATCTCGTGCTCTCGGATGGTTCGACCCTGCGTTCCCGGCAGGTTGCCTACAGCTACGCGCTCACGTCGCATGCGTCGCAAGGCCTCACCGTTGACAAAGTTTTCCTCGCAGGGGCCGCCTCACGCGAAGGCCTCTATGTCGCGGCGACACGCGGCCGGGAAGCAGTCCGGATATTCGTGCCCGACCGCGATGCCTTCCTTGATGCCGCCGGTCTTCGCTCCGAGGCGCGAACGTCAGCCATGGAATTCATGCAGTCGATCCGTTACCCGCTCAGGTCACATCTCGCCCGCGCCTGGAATTACCTTCAACAGACGCGCGCACAAATCCGGGCCTATCTCCATGCTTTTCCAGAGGCCCGGTTTCTGCCTCAGCCGGCAGTTAACCGCATTCCAGTGGGTGTGGCGGAGCGCGCGCCATCCCAGTCTATGAGGACGGATGACTCACCCGGTCATCGGCATGCCGAAGCGCGAGGGCAGGGTGTGCGCATGAAGTTATGAGTGAACGTAAATCCAAGAGCCAAGGCAGCGTGGCACTCATGGTCCGCAACACCGGGTGCCTTGACACGCAGGAGGTGCCACCAGCCTGTCTGCGGATGCATTCCCATCGCCAGCGGATAGCATTGCCGTATGCGCTTTTGCTCCGCGTCGAGCTCGCCGCTGACGAAGCGGGTTGCGTGATTATCTTCGCAACGCACGAAGTCAGAGTGCGTGGTCGCCATTTGCAGGCCCTTTATACTGCAGTTAGCCAAGGCCAGGCGGTGCAGATCAGTGTTGGCGACTCTGGTAGTTTCAATGACGGAGACAAATTTCTCGGACCCTTGGTGACGGATATTAAAATCGAATCCAACGATGAATTGGATCGGAGCCGGCGGTAAGGCTCCCTCGGCGCGCCCAAGACAGCGGGCGGCGATCAACGTGAGCCGCTGGCTGCTCTACATCGCGCCACCTCGCGGCCAGCAGTCCCGGCGGTTTGGAAACGGGCGGAAGCGCAAGCGATGCCCGAGCCAAAGCCGACGGGTCTGCGAGATGCCGCTTTCTTGCCTTCTTTATTACGAGGTGCTGCTTGCTTTTTTGCTACGCAATATGCGTGCATGTTTATCTTCACTCACCGAATTGGACGCAGCACAAATGGAAGAAAGGGCATTTCAGGGACGGCAAGTATCGCGAGGCTTGGTATTTCGACCACCGAACCGAGAGACCGCTGCCGGACAGGGCAGAGCAAAAAAAAATCGAACACGGCGTCTGTAAGGTTCCGGTCCAGCTTCACGATTTTTCATTCCGTTGATTCCGTTGTCCGCAATCGACACAGCGATGCCAGCTAGTCGTTACATTGGCTGCGCAGCAGGCTGCAGACAGGTGAGAGATGCTAGGTTGCGATTGACAAAAAATGCACAGTGTCGTTTGATACAAATAGTGTATTCGCTCCGCCATATCATCGCAATTGTCTTGTTGGCCCTTTGGTTGCCGACGACCCAGCACTGCGGATTGGAGGCGGCGGGATTGATTGCAGCGGAAGTCCCTCATGGGGCTGAAGCGGAATGCTGTGAGAACAGCGGAAGCCCTTGCACGCATGATGGATGCAATGTGGTTGAGAGCAGTCTCATCAAGCTGAACAATGAGATAATCAAGGCGCCAACACCGTCGTTGTCTGTCTGCACTTGCTTTCTTTGTCTGAAGCTTTTGATGCCGGTCTTGGCGGTTGAGACTGGGCTTGCGGTATCCGTGCCCGAAAAACCCAAGCATTGGGTTTCGGTTTGGCAATTTGTTCGTCGGGCTGCGCCTTTAGCGCGCGCCCCTTCGCTTCTTGGTTGATTAGTCCCTGCGCGGACTGATCAACCTTTTTATCATATTCCATCCCGTTGTGGGACGCCTGTGTCCGTCCGCTTCACTCGGGATGTTCTAATCCATTCCCAGCCTTATTCCGTCCGTTCATTTTTTCATGAAGCCCACCGTTTTTTCATCCCACTATCTCGTCCGCCCGACTCTCGGGTTGATGCTCTTCGCATTCGCTGGAGCTGCACACGCTCAAACCGAGCCTGCCGAATCCAGTCAAGCCGTTTCCCTAAACTCGCTCGTCGAAGATATTACCAACAACAATCCGGAACGACAATTCTACCTAGAGGAACTTGCCGCCGCCAAGGTAGGGAGCCGTTACTCCGCCACTTGGTCGGACCCTGAACTTTCCTTCGATGTCGGTCGCAAGCGTGTCAAAGGCGCAGGAGGTCAGCTGGCTGCTGAAGGCACCGCCTGGTCGGTGGCGGTAACGCAAACGTTTGAGTGGCCCGGTCGCCTGGCCTTGCGTAAATCCATAGCCAATCGAAATCTTGAATTGGCGGAGCTAGGTCTCTCGCGATTTGAAATTGCGCTCAAATCTCGTGCCCGAACTCTTGCCTACTCGCTTCATGCGAGCCAAGCCAACGCCGATGCCGTGCGCGAGGTGGCTGAAAGGTTCACGGAGCTCAAAGACACCTTTTTGGCCCGCGATCCTGCGGGCGTTACTCCGCTTTTGGAGACACGAGTAATTGAGGCGGCGGAGCTTTCCCTACGACGTCGTGCGACAGAGGCCGAGTTGGCTGTGCAAGCTGCATTGATCGAATTGAACCAACTCCGTGGGGTTTCCCCGGACACACCACTGCGCGTAAGCCCTGGACCGATAGTCTTTCACGCCGTCCCCGACCGCACATCTCTCCTAGCGGCTGCCCATGAGAATAATTTCGAATACCGGCAACGCCTGGTTGAGCTGGAACAACAGGGTTTCGTCGTGCGGCTTGCAGAAAATGAGCGGTATCCGGCTATCGCGGTGAGCCCATTCTATGCGCAGGAAAGCGCTGGCGGACGAGAGTCCACTTTTGGGATCGGAGTTAGCCTGCCTCTCCCTATCACGTCGCGCACTCGCAGTGCGGTCCACTTGGCCGAAGCCCGCCAACGACAAGCTCAGGCGGCGGTGGAAGTCGCTCGGCGGGAACTTGACCGCCGAGTCATTACTGCTGCTCAGGCATTTGCGACCAAGGTGTCCGAAGCAGAGAGCTGGACTCCAGATGCAGCTGATAAATTCCGCGAGGCAGCTGAACTGGCCGACCGCCACTATCGTTTGGGTGCGGTTCCGATCGCTACCTATGTGGAGTTACAAAATAGCTATCTCGAAGCCGTCCAAGCTCTGTTGGACACGCAAGGAGAAGCGCTCGCAGCCGGCCTCCAACTCGAAGAGCTGACCGGACTCGATCTTAACGCTGTCGAAGTGCAACCATGAATCCCACTCGACTCATCGGTTGTCTGCTTGCACTAACCCTCAGCGGCTTCGTTGGAGGATGTGGCAAGGAAACTCCTAAACATCCGCAATCGCCTACGGAAGCCGATCATACAGAAGGCCATGATGAGCACGGGACGGAAAGTCACGATGATCACGAGGGACACGGTGAAGAAGGTGGCGAAGCCGGGGCCACCTATAAAGAAGGACGTGGAGTGGCGTTTCCGGCAGAGGTGCTAGTCGCCATGGGAGTGGAAACGGCAGAGGTCGAAGAACGGTTGCTTCCAGTCACGAGAGACTTTGTTGCACAGGTTTACGCTACCTTGGCCGAGCCGCGAGCGGTAGCTCTGGTTTCACCGCAATCCGCCAACGATCTGACCACGGGGATGAACGCTTCACTAGATAGCGTGGTTGGCGAAGCCGCTTCAATTGCCCCCGCGGCGAAGCTCATCGCAATCTCTCGAAGTCTCGAGGTCGCCGCTCATCGTATTGAACTCATCTTTAGCCTGCCGGCGAGGGACGAACCATACGAATTGGGTGAAACATTAAAGCTGCGGATCCGATCCGCGCCAGATGCGCCCAAGTTGACTATTCCCCGTGCGGCTCTTCTCGACACCGCTCTCGGCACCTTCGTTTACGTAGTCAACGGCGAAGCGTTTTTACGAACACCGGTCACGGTGGGCGCGGTGGGCGAAGACGCCGTCGAAATCACCGACGGCCTATTCGAAGGCGATGCGGTCGTAACTTCTCCGGTTAGACAAATCTGGCTCACCGAGCTGCGCCTTACCAAAGGCGGCGGCCACAGTCACTGATTCCTTATCCTTTAGAAAAATCTATTTCACATGATCGACAAAATTTTAGAGTTCGCACTCCGCCAACGCGTAATCGTGCTGCTTGGTGCACTCGGCCTCATCGGTATTGGATTATGGTCCGCTTCACGGCTGCCGGTAGATGCAGTGCCAGACATTACGAATGTGCAGGTCCAGGTAAATACCTCGGTGCCCGCACTCGCCCCGGAAGAAATCGAAAAACTCGTCACCTATCCGATTGAGGTGGAGATGGGTGGCATCGAACGTTTGGAGGAGGTCCGTTCGATTTCGAAGTTCGGACTCTCGCAGGTGACCCTGATCTTTGAGGAAGGCACCGATCTCTACCGCTCCCGCCAGTTGGTCGGAGAGCGGCTGCAATCTGTCTTGGAGGAACTCCCTCCGGGGGTGACGCCTTCACTGGCACCGATCAGCACCGGCCTCGGCGAAATTTATCACTATACCGTCCACTATTCCGCCGATGCCACCAATGCCCCGGCCGACGCCATCGAGCGGCAGAGGGAACTCCGGCTGGTGCAAGATTACTTGATCAAGCCGGCCCTACGAACCGTTCCCGGCGTGACCGAAGTCAACACGGCCGGTGGCTACGACAAGCAGTTCGTCATCACGCCTGACCCGGCGAAACTCACCAGCCTTGGACTCACCATCGGTGAAATTTCCGATGCCATTGCTGAAAACGTCGATAACGCCGGGGGCTCTGTTGTCGAAAAAGGCGGAGAAAGCGTGACGGTGCGATCCGTGGCCCGGGTGCAAACCATGGATGATATTGCCAACCTACCACTAAAATTCACCGGTAGGGCCGCCGTCATTCGAGTGCGCGACGTCGCCACTGTCGGCATTGGATCCAGTGTGCGCACCGGCTCGGCCACGCACGACGGCCAGGAAGCCGTGGTGGGTTCCGCCCTAATGCTCATCGGCCAGAACAGTCGGGTCGTATCCGAGCGCGTCGATGCGAAGATCGACGAACTGCGCGGAAAACTACCGGCCGGCATCGAGATCGAGACGGTATATAATCGCACAAACCTCGTGAACCAAACCATCGCCACGGTGGAAAAAAATCTCTTCGAGGGTGCCATCCTCGTGATTGCGGTGCTCATCGCGCTGCTGGGTAACTGGCGCGCCGCACTCATCGTTGCTTCCGCCATCCCGCTCTCAATGCTCTTTGCCCTCACCGGCATGGTGCGCTACGGAGTCTCCGGTAACCTTATGAGCCTCGGTGCGGTGGACTTCGGTCTCATCGTGGATGGGGCAGTGGTGATTGCCGAGAACATCGTGCGTATGCTTGCCCAGCGGCAGCATCAGCTTGGTCGACTGCTCTCCAAAGAGGAACGACTGCACACCATCCTTACGGCGTGTAAACAGGTAGGCACGCCTACGGTATTTGGCGTCGCCATCATCACCATCGTTTACTTCCCGCTTTTCACCCTCACCGGTGTCGAAGGGAAGATGTTCACCCCGATGGCCTTCACCGTCGTTTTTGCTTTGGTAGGTGCGTTGCTGCTCGCGCTTACGGTAGTGCCCGTCCTGGCGTCTTTCTTCATGACCGCCAAAGTGAGCGAAGAAGACAACTTCGCGATTCGTTTCGCGAAGCGCCTTTACCTGCCTGCGCTCAATTTTTGTCTGCGAGCCCGTTGGTTGATCAGCGCAATCGCGATCGGCATCTTTGCGGTTTCGCTCCTCGTTTTCTCTAAATTGGGCGCGGAATTTATTCCCCAGCTCGATGAAGGTGATTTGGCAGTTCAAATGATCCGGACGACTAGCATCGGCCTGACCTCGTCAATTGAAATGCAGACCGCCGCCGAGAAACTCGTCTTGGGAAAATTCCCTGAGGTCACTCACACGTTCGCACGGATCGGCACCTCCGAAGTCGCAACCGATCCCATGGGCGTGAATGTAGGTGATTCATACCTGCTCCTCAAACCCAAGGAAGAGTGGCGCAAGATTGATGGTCGAACGATCACGAAGGATGAACTCACCAACCTCATGGCAAAGGATTTGGCCATCCATTTTCCCGGCCAATCCTACCTGTTCTCTCAGCCTATTGAACTGCGCTTTAACGAACTACTCTCCGGCAGTCGCGCTGATATCGCGATCAAGGTTTTTGGTGACGACTATGAAGTGCTGGAACCTTTGGCTGCAGAAATCCGTGAAATCGTCGAAAAGATCCCTGGCGCTGCCGATGTCGAATTCGATGCCGCCGGAAAAGCTCCCGTCCTGCAAGTCACCCTTAATCGCGCGGCTATGACGCAATACAACGTCCACGCCGAAGAAGTAAACAGGGTAGTGGAGACCGCATTCGCCGGGTTTCAAAGTGGGGTGATTGTGGACGGCAATCGTCGCTACCCAATTGTCACCCGACTGCCTGAATCCGAACGTCAAAAATTTGATCAAGTGGCTCGTCTTCCCGTGCGAACCGCCGATGGCAGCCTGATCACTCTGGGCCAAGTCGCGGACGTAAGCGTGACGGAGAACGTCAATACGATCAGCCGTGAGGCTTTTCAACGCCGCATGGCAATCCAAGTGAATTTGCGGGGCCGAGACGTGCAAAGTTTCGTCTTGGAAGCACAGGAAAAAATCGCGGCCGGCGTTGAAATGCCCGATGGTTATTTCGTCGAATACGGTGGCGCGTTCAAGAACCTCCAAGAAGCCCGCGCCCGCCTCGCGGTTGTCGTTCCCACCGCCCTTGCATTGATTTTTTTGCTGATCTTCATGGCGTTTGGCAGCGTGCGCCAAGCGTTGATCGTTTACACGGGAATCCCGCTTGCGGTGACTGGTGGCATCTTTGCGCTCTGGTTGCGTGACTTGCCGTTTTCCATCTCCGCGGGGGTGGGCTTCATCGCTCTTTCCGGCGTCGCTGTGCTGAACGGAGTCATGATGATTTCGTTTATCAATCAATTGCGCGAAGAAGGGAAATCTGTGCGCGAAGCCGTGATCGAAGGTGCACTCACCCGACTGCGCCCCGTCCTCATGACCGCCTTGGTTGCCTCACTCGGGTTCGTGCCGATGGCATTGGCTCACGGGGCTGGGGCCGAGGTCCAGCGTCCTTTGGCGACTGTCGTCATCGGTGGCATAATCTCCGCCACCTTTCTCACCCTCCTGCTTCTGCCCACGCTCTATACTTGGGTGGAACGGGATAAAAATCCGGTTCGTTCCGTAAATTCCCCAACCCCCAACGAAGGAAACGCATGAAAACTCTGCCGTGTCTTCTGCTCCTCGGTGTGGTCGGCTTGCCTGGCTGCGCCACGCCTTTTCGGGCTCCCTCCGATGTGGCTCATATCAAACTGGAGCGCGTCGACTCTCCGGTCGTGCGCGTAGAAAAGGTCTGGCTGGAGCGAAAAAAAGGCCCGCTCGTCGTCAAGGGCTACATCGTCAAGCGACTCGAGGCCGAAGACACGACCCAGACCCATCTAGACGTGACGCTCTACGATGCCGCCGGTGCCGTGCTGCGCAGCACCGTGGAGCAGTTTGAGCCGCGCCAGATTCCACGCCGCTACCGACGTCCTGACTACGCCAGTTACAGCGTGCCGCTCGACCCACTGCCGGGTGGCACCGTGTGCATCGAAGTTCGTGCCCACGAAGGCAATCACTCCTGAAACTCAACCATTAATTGTCCCCATGAAAAATATCCGCAAAATTATCCACACTTCATTCGCGCTGCTCGCCACGTCTGTAGCGCTCGCTGCCAAGCCGATCCCCGGTCCCAAAGGGGGAAAGATTGTCACCACGGAAGCTCCTCACGTGGAGTTCTTCGTCGAAAAAGACCGCTCTGTTTCTGTGTCGTTCTATGATAAAGACCTTAATCCCCTGGCTCCTTCGGGGCAGGTTATTTCTGTCGTCGCCCAAGCGAAGACCGGCAAGGCTAAGCTCGCGTTCGCCCCCAAAGACGGAGCGCTCGTATCGACGACTAAGTTGCCGGAAGGCGACGGTTATCGCATCGTGGTGCAGGTTCGAGATACGGCGCAGGCCAAACCGAAGAACTACCGCGTGGAGTTTCACGACGAAGTCTGCGGCGAGTGCAAACGCGCTGAATATGCCTGCATCTGCGACGACGCAGGTGGCGACAAACACGAGCACTGAGGAATCAGCATGAAAACCATTATAGCGTTCATTCGTCCCTCAAAGGAAGAAACCGTGCGTGAAGCGCTGCATATCATTCCCGGACTTACCGGAGCCAGTTTTTCGGACATTCGGGGTTTTGGTCGCGGCCGTCGGGGAGATACCAACGAAGGTCAAAAGGAAATCATTGTAGGAACAGCCCCTCGGGTGCGCGTCGAAATCATGGTGCCTGACGATCTGGTCAAGACAGTCGTTGATGCCATCGCCCAAGCCGCTCACACCGGCCATCGCGGCGATGGTAAAATCTACGTCCAAGCACTCGATTCCGCGCGCCGGATCAGCACTGGCGAAACTGCGGAAGCCGCCGTGTAACCACATTTCCCGTCCGGGTGTTGGCCCTCGATTCCGCCAAAGTATCCTGGAACAGCATGCGGACTTTAGCCCTCATCACATTCAATGTCCCCTGCATGAAGAAAAGCACTTTGCCAGTCTGGCTGGTTAACACCCAACGGAGGCAACCTTAAGTGTCGCGGCGGTTATCATCGGTCAACCAGCCGTGCAGCCAACCCCATGAAAACAATACTCCTGTTTCTTCTCGCGATGAGCTCGGTCACACTCGGTGGCTGTGCCACCGCTGCATCCCCCCGTTCCCTCACGGCTACCATGGCGGCTGAACGCGGGGCGCCGGCCGCGCTGGTAAAAACCCTGCAGCGCGGTGAACGTCTCACGCTCGCGGACATCGAAAGGCTCGCCATCCTGAAGGTTCCTGACGACACAACCTTGGCCTACCTTCGAAGAAACGGCGCTGCCTACGACCTGACATTGGCGCAGATTGACCAAATGAGGGACGCGGGCGTGTCGGTGCGTATCATTGATTACCTTCTGGCCAGCCCTGCCCGGGTCGCCCGCACCGTCAGATATCCGCGGATGCGGTTTGTTTTTGCCTATCCGCATTATGGTGACGGGCACTACTCGGGCGGATTCGCTCATGTTTTTGGGCACCATGGAGGGCATCATTAGTGAAAGCGTATTTGCGAAGTCTATTGTTTATCACTGTGGTGAGCCTGGTTGGAGCGACTGAGCCTGCTGTCGAAAAATCGGCCCTGCCGACCAAGGAGCCCGCCAAGACTCCTGTTAATGAGCAGGTCTACGAGCTGCCCAAGACCGGTGTAAATCAACCCCGACCCGGGGGTGGTTGGATCAACGTGGAGGCGGTCGGCACCAGGCTGATCGTAAAGTTTTACGACCAAGAAAAAAAGCCCGTGGCACCCGATGTGACGCGCGGCTTAGCACGGTTTCGCTACGCATCGAAGAGTCCGGAGAGGGCAATTTTGAACCTTGAAGGCCTGACCCTTGCCTCCACTGCCACGGTTCGCCCGCCGCATAACTTCATTGTGCTGCTGAGTTTGTTCACGAGCGAGAATGCGGGTCCCTCCGAATTTCACAGTTTCAAATACCCTTGAAATGAAAATCCGGATATTGCTTGCGCTACTGCTGACTTCCGGCACCGGATCCATTGTTCCGACCGCGCCCGCCATGACCGACAATGTGCCGGACCGGTTCGATCTCGATCAGGCACTGGCTTTTGCGCTTGATCACAACTTCGCCATCCGGCGGGCACGGGAGAATCTCCGTGAGCAGGAAGGCATTGTCACCACGCTCACTGCGGCGAGCCTGCCAAACGTGTCGGCTACCGGTAGTTTCCAAAAGAGCAATCTCCAGCCCTTTCAGGCGGGCACTCTGAACGCCGGCCAGCCGGTTATCATTCCGTCAGGTCGTTTCTGGCGGATGAACTTCACGGTCCGCCAGATGGTCTATGCCGGAGGCCGTATCAGGTCTGCAATCAATACTGCCAAACACACCCGTGAGGCGGCTGTCTTTGGTCTGCAAGAGACCATCAACTCGGCTTTGTTGGATGTGCGCACCCGCTTTTACACGGTATTGCTCGCCCGCGAGCAGATTAGGGTGCAGGAGCAAAACATAGAGATGCTCCAGCACCAATTGCGTGATACCACGGAGCGTTTTGAGGCGGGATCGGTCTCGAAATTTGAGCGGCTTCGCGCCGAGGTGGCGTTGGCCAATGCCCAGCCGCCGCTCATCAAGGCTCGCAACGATTATCGGCTGGCTACTCATGAGCTACGCCAGGCGATTGGCTTGGCACCTGCTCGTGACGAATCCGCCTCCGATCAGGCTCCGGAGTTCGTCGGATCGCTCACCATCGAAGCATCGAAACCCGAAGTTTCTACCGCGCTCGCCACCGCGCGCACCCGTCGTCCGGAATTACTACGACTCGCCAAGCTTGTTGATGCCGCCGAGGCCGGTGAACTGACGGCCCGTGCCGGCTATTATCCCAGCATCGCACTGACCGCTGGTGGTGAACTGCGCAAAGGCCCCACGGAAAGTTTCAGCGATTCGCGCCGTGGTCTGCGCATCGGGGCCGAAGGCCAGTGGACAGCCAACCCCCGAGCCACCGTCGGTAAGATCCGGCAGGCCGAATCCTTGATTAAGCAAGCGCGTCTTGCGCTTGGGGCCGCAGAACTCGCTGTGCAGGTCGAGGTGCGCCGTGCCCTGTCTTCGCTGGAGGAAGCCACCGAACTGATCGGTGCCACCCAGCAGTCGGTCGAGCAGGCCGAGGAAGCGGTGCGCATTGCCCTGACGCGCTACCAGACCGGCACGACACCTCAACTCGATCTGCTGCAATCGCAGGTGGCGCTGACGAGCGCACGGACCAACCAACTCCGGGCCTACTACAGTCACAACGTTGCGCTGGCCCGGTTACGCACGGCGATGGGGATATCGGAAGTCGAATATAACGAAGTTGCCGGCTCTGCTCCGATGCAACCTTGATCGGCGTGAAATGACTAACCGAGTTATGAAGGCATCTTACCAGTTGCGAGGCAAACGACGCCAGCGCCTCCGAAAGCCGGAATACACCATGACCGGCATTCTCGTTGGTATTATTGTCGGTTGGATCGTCGGTTTTGGTATCGAATTATGCTTCAAACCAAACATGCTCATCATGGTGGGAACCGGCGTCGCCGGATTTATTTTTGGGGCCGGTTTCGAAGCGATCCGGTTATGGTGGCGGATGCGTTGCTTCTGCGCCGGCAACAAAATCAAGCCTCGCCCATTTTTATGAAAACATCCGACAACTCTCCTGAAAACGAAGGTGGTGAGAAGCAACAACCCCGAAGTGGTCATGATGCACCGGCCGGACATAACCACGATGACGACGAAGGCCACGCCGAGCATGTGGGTCACACGCATGAGAGCAATCGTGTGGAATCAATCAGTCTCGTGGTATCGGGGGTGTTGGTATCGGCAGGGTTGATCGCCCATGGAGGCAAAGCACCGGGCTTGGTTGTTGCGGGGATTTCTCTCGCGGCCATGGCGGCCGGAGGCTGGTTTCTCCTGCCCAAAGCGTGGAAAGCGATCCAGAGGCTTCGCCCTGATATCAATTTACTCGTGGTGATTGCCGCCATCGGTGCCTCGATTATCGGCGAATGGGTGGAGGCTTCGGCCGTGGTTTTTCTTTTTGGCGTGGCAGAGTGGCTGGAAGGCTGGGCCGACCGTCGTGCCCGCCGCGCCACCGAAGCCTTGCTGGAACTGGCCCCGAAGGTGGCGGTGGTGAAACGAGAAGGACGATTTGACGAAGTGCCAGTCGATCAGGTGGCGTTGGGCGAGATCGTCGCGACCAAGTCCGGCATGAGTATACCGCTCGACGGGGAAGTCCTCAGCGGCGAATCCGCCGTCAACCAAGCGCCGATTACCGGCGAATCCGTGCCGGTGGACAAGAAACCTGGCGACGCGGTATTTGCCGGAACGATCAACGGCGAAGGCTCCCTCGAAATCAAAGTCACCAAGACGACCGGAGACACCACGCTGGCGCGCATCATTCGGCTGGTGGCGGAAGCCCAGGAACAGAAGGCGCCCACCCAGCGCTTCGTGGATGTGTTTGCCCGTTACTACACACCTGCCGTTACCGGAGTGGCGCTGCTCGTCTTTTTGGTGCCGCCGCTGTTGATGGACGGAGATTGGAACACTTGGCTGTATCGCGCCTGCGTCCTGCTCATCATCGCGTGTCCATGTGCCTTGGTGATTTCCACGCCCGTCAGCATTGTGGCCGGGCTGACGGCGCTTGCCCGGCGTGGTGTCCTGGTCAAAGGCGGAGCCCACTTGGAGGCGGTCGGTCGGCTGAAGGGATTGGCGGTGGACAAGACGGGGACCATCACGGAAGGGAAACCGAAGGTGCAAGCCGTCGAACTAGTCAAAGCACCCTCCGAGGCGGAGGTCCTGCGGATTGCCGCCGCCATTGATGATCATTCCGCTCACCCCCTCGCCAAAGCCGTGGTTACCTACGCCCGGGGAAAGGATGTGACGTTCAACCGGGCCGAAAGCTACCAGAACCGCTCCGGCCGCGGTGCGGAAGGTGTGGTCGATGGGCACCCTCATTTTGTGGGCAACCACCGCTTCGCACACGAACTAGGCGTCTGCAGCGAAGAAATCGAACGCCGTCTCTCCATCATAGAAGAGAAAGGCCAGTCGGTTGTGGTCGTTGGTCACCGGCCGCACGACGGCTGCCAAGGCGAGGTCCTGGGCATCATTGCCATTGGTGACAGCTTACGGGCTGACGCGAAGGCTTCCATTACTGCGCTGCACGCCGCCGGGGTTGAGCAGGTCATTATGTTGAGTGGCGACAACCAGCGCACGGCGGACTTCATTGCCCGGCAAGTCGGCATCGACGAAGCCCGCGGCGATCTGTTGCCTGACGACAAAGTGGCGGCCGTGAAATCGCTGCGTGAAAAACACGGCGTCGTCGGCATGGTCGGCGACGGCGTGAACGATGCGCCCGCTATGGCGACGGCCAACATAGGCATTGCGATGGGTGCCGCCGGCACGGACGCGGCCATCGAGACCGCCGACATCGCGTTAATGCAGGATGAACTCGGCAAGATTGCGGAAGCCGTTCGGCTCGGCAAACGCACGCTGGGGATTATCCGTTTCAACATCGCGTTTTCACTCGGCCTAAAGATGGTCTTCCTCGCGCTTGCACTGGTCGGTTATACCAGTCTCTGGATGGCGATTCTGGCGGACACTGGAGCGACTTTATTGGTCGTGTTCAATGCTCTGCGCCTGCTTCGCACAGATCCGAAAGCAACGTAGGCTCCTCGTAACTGAATGACGGCACGTCCATTTCTTGAGTAACATCTGCGGCATCTCCTATACAGGTTTTAGGCTTTAGTCCTATAGTCTTGGGGAGCCGTTCGATTATTCTGACGGCATGTTTCCGCATAGATTCAAGGAGCTGTCATGATTCGAGAGCGCCTCATTGCACCGTCATTGCTCGGCGCCGACTTTTCGCGCCTCGGCGAAGAGGTGCGTCGCGCGGACGACGCGGGCGCGGACTGGCTACACGTGGATGTGATGGACGGGACTTCGTCCCTAATCTCTCGCTTGGCCCCGGAGCCGTGGCCGCGATCCGACGCCACACCTCCCTCCCGCTCGACGTGCAGTTGATGGTCCGTCGCCCGGATAAAATCATGAACTGGTTTGCCGAGGCTGGAGCAAATCGAATCACCATCCATGTAGAGTCGGAGCATCCAAGCGGCCTTGAGCATACGCTGCGGGTCGTGCGTGAAGCCGACTGCAAAGTCGGCTTGGCCGTTAATCCCGACACCCCGATCGCGGCGGCGGAGCGTTATTTCGCGGTCATTGATTTGCTGCTCGTTATGACGGTGAATCCCGGCTTCGGTGGCCAAAGATTTCTCCCCTCGATGGTGGGGAAGATCGAAACCGCCTTCACCCGGCGCGAGGTGCTCGATCTCGCCTACCTTATTCAAGCGGATGGTGGTATTAACCTCGCCACGGCCGCCATGATCTTGTCCGCCGGTGCCGATGTGCTGGTCGCCGACACCGCGCTCTTCGGGGCCGAGGATATGGCGAGTGCGATCTGCGGTCTTCGCGGGCTGCGGGGCCGCGAACTTCCCGCATCGTCATGAATAGACTCCCTCTTCTCCCTATTGCGTCCGATTCCGGCGGGCAAAGGCACCTCAAGCGAGCCAACGAACGGAGTATGTGCCCATGAACGACGGACTCTTGCGCGTGTTGGCGCTGGCGCTGTTGCCGGCGGTGGGAAATTTCGGGGGCGGTCTTCTCGCCGAGTGGCTGAAGCCCTCGCAGAGCACGCTTAATCGCGCTCTGCACGCGGCGGCGGGCATTATACTTGCGGTGATCGCGGTTGAAGTGATCCCCGAGGCATTGGGAACCTCGCCAGCTTGGGTGCTCGCCGCCAGTTTCCTGGGCGGGGGAGCGGTATATTTGTTTATCGATGCGGTCATCGAACGCTGGCAGCGGAGCAAGAAATCGGGACCCGGTCCCGGTGCGTGGATGGTTTACGTTGCGGTTGCGACCGACCTCCTCGGCGATGGCCTTTTAATTGGGGCAGGCTCGGCCGTTTCCGGCGAGCTTGGGCTCGTGCTGGCACTCGGCCAAGTGATGGCCGATATCCCCGAGGGCTTCGCCGTCATCGCGACCTTTCGGGAAAAAGGAGTCGGCCGGGCGAAGCGCATCTGGCTTTCCGCCTCGTTCGTGGTGCCGGTCATCGGAGCCGCTCTGCTCGGTTGGTTGGTGTTACGGAATCAGGGCGACGCGGTAAAAATGACCGCATTGGTTTTCGTGGCCGGCCTTTACACCCTGCCCGCCATTGAGGACATGCTTCGCGAAGCGCACGAAAACGCGGAGGACAGCCGCGGGTCGGCGGTTTGTTTCCTCGGAGGCTTTGCTCTGTTCCTCGTTGTCTCGGGTGGGCTGGGATGATTTTTAATTAAGCGAGGATTCACCCATGAGCCACGCCCACGAAGGACACGACCACGGCAGCTCCGGCAACCTGAAGGTTGCGTTCTTCCTGAATTTCAGCTTCACGATCCTCGAGATTATCGGCGGCGTGTGGACCAACAGCATCGCCATTCTCAGCGACACGGTGCATGACTTTGGCGACAGCTTGTCGCTCGGGCTCGCCTGGTATTTCGACAAGCGTTCGCAGCGTGGACGCACCGCCGAGCAGACCTACGGCTACAAACGCTACCGGCTGCTGGGCGGATTGATCACCGGCCTCGTCCTTGTTGCCGGCATTGGATTTATCCTCTGGAAAGCCATCGGGCGTCTGATGTCGCCGGAGGCGGTCAACGCTCCCGGTATGATCGCGCTGGCCGTCAGCGGCATACTCTTCAACGGCGCCGCCGTTATGCGCGTGAAAAATGGGTCGTCGCTCACTGAAAAGGTGGTGAGCTGGCATTTGTTGGAAGACACGCTCGGCTGGATCGCAGTGCTCGTCGGGGCAGGTGTGATGGCGGTGTGGGACGTGCCGATCATCGATCCGATTCTCTCGATCGGCATCGCGCTCTTCGTGCTATGGAACGTCGGCCGGAATCTCAAGAACGTCATGCAGGTGTTTCTTCAGCGTGCGCCGGAATCCTTCGACGTGGAGGAGTTCGCGCAGCAAGTGCGGCAGTTCCCGAAGGTGAAAGACACGCATCACATCCATGTCTGGTCGCTCGACGGCGAGAGCCACGTGCTTTCGATGCACCTTCAGATGGCGTCCGATGCCTCCCGCGACGAGATCCTTGCGGCGAAGCAAAAAGTGCGCGAGGCGTTGGACGAGGAGGAATTCGAGCACGTCACCATCGACGTGGAACTCGCGGGTGAGGACTGCGCCTCGTGCGAGGAAGAGGGCGGCTGACATGGGCGGCGTGCAAATCCCGATGGGGGCTTGGTGGGCATTGGTCGGCGCGGTTGTCGTCATGCTCGGCATCGACCTGCTCGCGTATTGCGGCGAAAAGCCGGGTTGCGCATAGTCACGCTCACCTGGAGCCTCGTGTGCATCCGCATCTTCCTCGGCAGGCGACGCCGGTGCCGAATCTCTTTCTCGCCGGCGCGCATACTCGGACAGAGGCCGATGTGTGGAGTATAGAAGGTGCCGTCGAAAGCGGACGGCGCGCGGCGCAAGTCGTCGATCACTCTGGTCAATCTACCCAGAGACTACGCAAGGTTGATCGCAGCGATTGCTTCGCCCGATAAAGCCTCGTCTCAATGGCTTTTTCAGAACAGCCGGCGACTTGTGCGGCTTGTCGGTAAGTGAGATCCTCTATTTCGACGTATACCAATGCTTCGCGTAGCCGGCGGGGAAGAGCATTGATTGCAGACTGGACCACCGCTCCCCGCCGTTTCTTCTCGATTTCGGCCGGGGCGTTCGGGGCTGACTGATCTTCTAAATCGAAACCTCCGACAAGATCGCTATCCAGTGCCTGAATACTTTCTTCACGCCGCCGCAATCTCCAGCGAAGTCGATTGCGGGCGAGGTTACCTGCGATGGTGAGGAGCCACGGTTTAAAGGGTGCGCCAACCCTGTATTTCTCGCGCGAACGATAGAGTCGAAGAAAAGCCTCCTGAGCGATGTCTTCAATATCTGATAGTGGCACGCCCAGTCTGAGCAATAACACCTTCATGCTGACTTCCCATCGTTCCATGAGGGCGGCCAAGGCATAGTCCTGCCCTTGTTGCAGGCATTCCATCAATGCCTCGTCCGAAACTCCGGTCGGATCATCCTCCGGAATGCTCGGCATGCGTGTGATCAATTTCCAAATCGAGCGAAGCCGGGCCTTGATGATCGAAATGCGCTAATCGTGGCAAAACGATATCCAAGTAGCGTTGTCCCTCCGCACCGCCGATAATTGCGGCGATCTCCCGCAGGTGGGTTTGGGTGGCCGCAATGCACTCGCGATCCACTGCCGCAACCCGTTCCATAGCGGAAGCCAGCGAATCGGCGGAGGCTCCGCTCTCGCGGGCCAACTGCAACTCTTCACGCGAAGCGATGATCTCGCGGCAGTGCACGGCGCAGATCGACCGATATGCTGCGTGAGCCTTTTCGATTTGCGCCATTTTATCGGAGGGAATGTCGAACTCTGCATGCAACCATGCCAAGGCGCTGCTGTTATGATCCTCCTCGCGGGTCCCAAGATGGTGAAAGCACCAAAACGATCCGCATGCGGTGATAGCAACGAGGACGAGCAAGGCCGCAGCTGTTAACCACCCGTATTTCATGGGTGATTGGTTGGCGCGACCTGGCGATGCGGATCAATGCTCGCGAGATAACGTTCTATGAGTTGACCGCGTTCATGTTGCGAAGAGGCTCTAGCCATAAAACCACCTCCAGCGATGGCAATGGCGACACTTGCTATAGCCAACGAGGCGACCCCGCGAATGTGGTTGCGCAACCAGCCGCCCCAAGTCGATGGCTGATGCCGATAGGTTTCGATGCGTGCCCAAACAGCCGTCCGAAAATTTGGGTTAGTTTGGGAATTAACGGCCCAATTGTCGCGGAGCAACTGGCATAGTTTTTCGTCGTCGGAGGAAGTTTTCATGACGTGGATTTAATAGTAATTACCCCTCACGGGTTAAATCCCCTCGGAAAATTATTAGAAATTAACATCCATTTCGGGTTTCAAGCGGTCACTTTCCTTCGAAGAATCGGATAATTCGCAGAATTTTCGAAATATTCCGAGGGTTTTTTCCATCAACGGGCGTAAGGACAGCAGTGGGCAGACGCGTCAATCAATCGTTCTTGCCCCGTCCACTTTTCCTATTTCATGCCTTCTCTCGTTTCAACTCTGGCGGCGCGCACGATTCAGCTCGGCGCTCTTAGCGTCCTAGTCTTTGCCACGACACCTTCGCGTTCCGTGGGAGCTGCGAACGACGCTAACTCCCTCGACGTTCCGAGAACTCTCGGGGACTATTTGCAACGCGCACAGGACGCGAACCCGGACTTACGGGCGTTCGCAGCGCGCTACGAGGCAGCGCGGGAACGCGTTCCTCAGGCTGCGGCGCTTCCGGATCCAACGTTTCAGGTGACTCACTTCGTTGAATCGGTGCAAACGCGCACCGGGCCCCAGAAGAATATTTTCATGTTCGGCCAGCGCGTGCCGTGGTTCGGACGATTATCTGGCCGGAAAGCGACCGCCAACGCCGAGGCCGAAGCCATCCACTTTGCCTTCGAGGCGCGCCAACTCATGCTCGCCCGGCAGGTCGGCACGGCTTACTACGATTACGGTTATCTAGGTAAAACTATCGAGCTTACCGCCCAAAACCTCGCGCTCTTAGAGCGGCTGGCTCCTATGGTTGAGGAGCGGACCCGCACCGGCGCTAGCCTTAACAATCTGCTCCGTCTCCGCGTGGAGATAGGCAAACTGCGTGACCGCCTTCAGACCCTCCAACAGAAACGCACCCAACTCTCCGCCCAGCTTGTTGCTCTGATGGCTCTGCCGACCGGTGACGTGCTGCCTTGGCCTCAATGGGAGCCCTCGGCAATCGTTGGCATTGATCCCTCTAATCGCAGTGCGCTGCTCGCAGCGGTGGAGGCGGAAAATCCCGAGTTGCTCATGCTGGAGCGCAAGGTCGCCAGCGCTGCCGCCCGCGTGGAACTCGCCCGTTTGGAGACCCGTCCCGATTTTACGATTGGACTTACCTACATCCAAGTCGGCTCGCCGACCGTAAACCCGAGCACGCCGGACGCCGGTCGTGATCCTTGGGGTATCACGTTTGCCGTGAATCTCCCGGTGTGGAACAGTCGCACGAGTTCGACTCGCCGCGAAGCCTCCGCCACCCGCAGAGCCTCGGAGAGCGAACTCGCTGACCGGCGCAACCAACTGCGAGCGGACGCATTGGCTTCGATCTCGATATTGGAAGACGCGACGCGACGGGTGCGTCTCTACCAAGACGACTTGCTACCGCTCGCCCGCCAGGCCGTCGAAAACACGAGCAGTGCCTACGAGGGGGATCGAGCGACGTTGCTGGAGCTGATCGACAGCGAGCGCTCTCAACTCGATCTCGAACTCCAGCTGTGGCGAGCCCACGCCGACGCCGCTCAACAACGCATCGCGCTCCAAAGTCTGGCCAATCGTCCTCTTTAAACCATCGCCCCCTCGGCAGCACCCTATTTATGCAACGCAAGATTCTCCTTTTCGCCGTGCCCGTGGGCGCTCTCGTCGTCGGCCTCCTAGTCGGTCGCATGGCTTTCGGTGGGAAAACCGAAACCCACACCGAGCACGATGGCGCGACGACCGCCGCGTCGCCCGCATCCGCCGAACAGAAGGCCGAAGTCTGGACCTGTTCGATGCATCCACAGATTCGCCAACCGGGGCCGGGCAAATGTCCGATCTGCGCGATGGATTTGATTCCGGTTACTTCGGACTCTGCCTCCGGAGACGCGGGACCGCGCGCCATGACCATGAGTTCAAGTGCCGTGGCCTTGGCAGATATCCAAACCACGCGGGTTGAACGTCGCTTCCCTGAGGCGACTTTGCACCTCGTCGGTCAACTCGACTACGACGAGACGAAGTTACGTTCACTTACCGCTCGTTTCCCTGCACGCATCGACGAACTCTACGTCAACTATACCGGCGTGTCCGTGGCTCGGGGCGAACACCTCGCCCGCATCTACAGCCCCGAACTCGTCACTGCGCAACGCGAGCTGCTCTCGGCCCAAACTGCGGCTCCCGGCGGCGATTTTGTCCGCATTGCGCGTGAAAAACTCCGTCTTTGGGATGTCCTGCCGGAGCAGATCGACGCCGTCCTCGCTCGCGGCACCGTCACCGACTCCTTCGAGTTGCGGGCTCCGGCGGGAGGAGTAGTCGTGATGAAAAACATTAAGGAAGGTGACTACGTCAAAACCGGTGAACCGTTTTTCCGGATCGCCGATCTCTCGGAGCTATGGCTGCACCTCCAAGCCTTCGAGTCGGATATCGCCCAACTTCGATACGGTCAGGAAGTCACGTTCACGGTGGAATCATGGCCGGGCGAAACCTTTTCAGGCCACATCGCCTTCATCGCGCCACAAGTCGACTCCAAGACCCGCACCGTGGCCGTGCGCGTCAACGTCCCCAATCCTGACCAACGCCTCAAGCCCGGCATGTTTGCCCGCGGGCAAGTGCGAGTGAAGCTCGCAGGGGGCAATCAGGTTTTCGCGCCCGATCTCGCCGGAAAATGGATCAGTCCGATGCACCCCGAAATCGTCAAGGATGGTCCCGGGGCCTGCGATATCTGCGGCATGGCCTTGGTGCCCGTTGAATCACTCGGTTACCGGACCCTGACTCCCGAACAAGCCCCTCTGGTCGTCCCCGCCTCAGCCTTGTTGCGCACCGGGAAGCGCGCGATCGTCTATGTCAAACTACCGGATTCTAAATCGGCCACTTTTGAAGGTCGGGAAGTCGAACTCGGCGCTGAAGCCGCTGGGCTCGTCATCATTGCAACGGGGCTGAACGAGGGCGATGAGGTCGTCACCCAGGGAGCGTTCAAAATCGATAGCTCCCTGCAAATTCTCGCCAAGCCCAGTATGATGAATCCAACCGGTGGTGGACCGGCGCCGGGCCACAATCATGGAGGGGACAACAATAAAACGCCCGCCATGGAGAGCATGGTTAAACCGGCCGACTTGGTCATTGCCTCCGCCACGGCCCGCGACCTTTTACCTGCCTATTTTGCGCTGCAAACCGCCCTCGCAGGTGATGATTTGTCGGCCGCCCAGACAGCCCTTCGGGCCATGATGGAGGTGACCGGACATGTCGGCGAATTGGCCGAACTGCTCCATCTCACTGTCGGTGCCGAAACATTGGATACGATCCGTAGACCCGCCTTCGCGCGGATTTCATCGGCCATGATCGTCGCGCTGAAGCGGGAAGTCTCGGCGCTCGAAAGTCCGGTGGTGCGCATGCATTGCCCGATGGCCGGCGAAGGTGGGGCCGATTGGCTTCAAGCCACCGAGTCGCTTCGTAACCCTTACTTTGGGGCTGATATGCTCACCTGCGGCGACGTCGTCGAGCGCCTCAAGTAACCACCGCGAGCCTCCCCGTCATGGTCAATCGACTCATTCGTTTTTGCCTCGAAAACAAGCTGGTGGTGATCCTGTTCACCGTCGGTCTCATTCTTTGGGGCGTTCTTGCCGCGCCTTTTGACTGGAAAATCGACGCGTTGCCTCGCGATCCCGTGCCGGTGGATGCCATCCCCGACATCGGCGAGAATCAGCAGATCGTCTTCACCGAATGGATGGGGCGTTCTCCGCAGGACATTGAAGACCAGATCACCTATCCGCTCACGACGGCGCTGCTCGGTCTGCCTGAGGTCAAGACGGTGCGCAGCTACTCGATGTTCGGATTCTCGTCGATCTACGTGATCTTCAAGGAAGGCGCCGAGTTCTATTGGACGCGCAGTCGCATCCTGGAAAAACTCAACAGCCTGCCCGCCGGGCTCCTGCCCGCTGGCGTGCAACCGCAGCTTGGCCCCGATGCCACCGCGCTTGGTCAGGTGTTTTGGTATACCCTCGAAGGTCGAGGGTCGGACGGTAAACCGAGCGGCGGCTGGGACCCGCAAGAGTTGCGCAGCACGCAGGATTGGTATGTGCGCTATGCCTTGCAGGGCGTGGACGGGGTGGCGGAGGTCGCCTCCATCGGCGGGTTCGTGAAGGAGTATCAAATCGACGTCGATCCCGACGCCTTGCGCACCTACCGACTCACGCTCGCCGATGTGTTTGCCGCCGTCAAAGGCAGCAATCTCGATGTGGGAGCCCGCACCATAGAGGTCAACAGCGTCGAATACGTCATCCGGGGTCTCGGTTTCGTCAAAAGTCTCGATGATCTACGCAAAACCGTGGTGGCTTCGCGCGACGGCGTTCCGATCACGCTGGCGCAATTGGGCACCGTCGAATACGGGCCGGCGTTGCGTCGTGGTGCGTTGGACAAGGCCGGGGCTGAAGCGGTGGGTGGCGTGGTCGTGGCCCGTTTTGGCGAGAACCCGCTTCAAGTTATCCAACGGGTAAAGGCCAAGATCGCCGACATCACTGCTGGTCTGCCCACCAAGACGCTCGACGATGGGAGCGAGAGCAAAATCACGATTGTGCCATTCTATGATCGCAGCGGGTTGATTCACGAAACGCTGGGCACTTTGGAGGACGCGATTCGCGACGAGATACTCGTTACCATCATTGTAGTTGTCCTGATGGTGATGCACCTGCGCAGCGCCTTGCTGATCTCCAGCGTATTGCCGCTGGCCGTGCTGTTCGCCTTTGTCGCCATGAAGCTGGCCGGCGTAGATGCCAACATCGTTGCCCTGTCCGGCATCGCGATCGCGATCGGCACGGTGGTGGACATGGGCATCGTGCTCATCGAAAACATTCTCAAGCACGTCGACTCTGCGCCACCCGAGGAGAGTCGGCTGGAAGTCGTCTACCGCGCATGTTCCGAAGTGGGCGGCGCGGTCCTCACCGCCGTGGCCACCACCGTGATCAGCTTTTTGCCGGTATTCACCATGGAAGGGGCCGAAGGGAAACTGTTCCGCCCGCTCGCCTACACCAAGACCTTTGCCTTGGTCGGCTCGATCATCGTCGCGCTGACGATTATTCCTCCGTTGGCCCATTGGTTTGTGGCAGGGCGTTTTCGCTCCCGGTTTGCCGCTTTGAGTCTCTGGGGAGCGCTCGCCGTCGCCGGGCTTGTCACCCCATTTCTCGTCTCGTGGTTCCCGATCTGGCTGGGTCTGTTATTGATCGCTGTCGCCGTCTTCAACGCAACGAAAGATCGCATCCCGACTGCTTGGCAGCGGCGAACTGTATATGCCTTCAATTTCGTCTTCGCTCTGGTGGTCGTCGTGATTCTGGCGGGCTCGTGGGCTCCGCTCGGTCCTGCTGTGCCGGTGCACAATATCGTCTTCGTCCTGCTCACGGTGGGCAGCCTGCTGCTGGGCATGATGGCGTTCGTGCACTTCTATCCGGTGATTCTGGCGCGACTGCTGCGGGTCAAACTCGTCTTCATGTTGTTGAGCAGCCTGCTCGTGATCTGGGGCTTCAGTGCATGGTTGGGCGTGGGGCAAATATTTGGATGGCTACCTGGTTGGGCGAAAAACAATCCGGTTTATACAAGCGCATTTCATTCGTTTCCGGGTCTGGGCAAGGAGTTTATGCCCGACCTCGACGAAGGGTCTTATCTTTACATGCCGACCGTCATGCCGCACGCGTCCATCGGCGAGGTAACGGATATCATTCGCAAACAGGACATGGCGATTCAGGCCATCCCCGAGGTGGACACCGTCGTGGGCAAACTGGGGCGGGCGGAAAGCCCACTCGATCCCGCGCCGATCTCCATGATTGAGACCATTGTGTCGTATAAATCGGAATACCGAACGGATGCCGACGGCCGATTGCTCACCTTCGCCGTAGATCCGGCTACGGGGGACTTTACGCGGGACGGAGCGGGGCAACTGGTCCCAGATCCCGACGGACGGCCATATCGTCAATGGCGCGACAGCATTCGCTCTCCTGATGACATCTGGCGGGAAATCGCTCAGGTAGCGGCAGTGCCCGGCAGCACGTCGGCCCCAAAGCTCCAACCCATCGCCGCCCGCGTGGTCATGCTGCAAAGCGGCATGCGCGCCCCCATGGGGCTGAAGGTTTATGGCCCCAACCTGGCCACCATCGAACAGGTATCACTCCAGATTGAAGGTTTCCTGAAGCAGGTTCCTGCCATCAACGCTGATGCGGTTCTCGCCGACCGTATCGTCGGCAAACCTTATTTGGAGGTCGCCATTGATCGCGATGCGATCGCGCGCTATGGAATCAAAATTCAGACCGTGCAGGACGTGATTGAAGTCGCCATCGGAGGCCGGCCGATCACGACCACTGTCGAAGGGCGTGAACGTTACCCCGTGCGCATTCGATACCCGCGGGAACTCCGCGACACCACCGAAGGCATCGAAAACATCCTCGTGGCGGCGCCGGACGGCACGCAGATTCCACTCAAGCAACTCGCTACCCTCGACTACACGCGTGGTCCGCAAGCGATCAAAAGTGAAGATACGTTTCTGGTGGGCTACGTCATTTTTGACAAAACGCCGGGCTTTGCCGAAGTAGACGCGGTCGAGCAGGCGTCTGCCTATCTGCGTTCAAAAATAGCCTCTGGCGATCTCACGGTCCCCGCTGGTGTGAGCTACAAGTTCACGGGCAGCTATGAGAACCAGATTCGCGCCGAAAAGCGGCTAAGCATCGTTCTGCCTATCGCGCTCTTTGCGATCTTCCTCATCTTGTATTTCCAGTTCAAACGCGTCGCGGTGACATTGCTGGTGTTTTCCGGCATCGCCTATGCGTGGTCCGGCGGATTCGTGCTCGCTTGGCTCTATGGCCAGCCGTGGTTTCTCAACGTCGATCTCTTTGGGCATCACCTGCGAGACCTGTTCCAGATCCATACAATCAACCTAAGTGTCGCCGTATGGGTGGGCTTTCTCGCTCTGTTTGGTATCGCCACCGATGACGGAGTGATCATGGCGACCTACATTGGCCAACGCCTTGAGGAGGCCCCGTCCGACAGCATCGCCGCCATCCGTGCCCGTATCTTGGAGGCCGGGACGAAGCGAGTTCGTCCGGCGATGATGACCATCGCGACGACGGTGCTCGCCTTGCTTCCGGTGCTTACGTCGACCGGACGCGGCGCAGACGTCATGATCCCCATGGCGATTCCTACCTTCGGCGGCATGATGTTCGCCATCGTCACCGTCTTCGTCGTGCCCGTGCTCTATTGCTCACTGGAGGAGCTGAAGCTGCGGTTCGCCCGCCGGGCCACCTAACCAAGAAAATGACTATTAGCCGCTCATCTCATCCCATACCAAAGCCGCGAACCATCCTCGCCCTGGTCTTGGTCGTTGCTGCTAGTTCTGTGTCGGCGGAGGTCGTGGAATACAATCTCACCATCGCGCAAAGCACGGTCAACTTTACCGGACGCTCGGTGCCCGCGATGACTGTGAATGGCGGTATCCCCGGACCCACCTTGCGCTTTGACGAGGGCGACACCGCCCGCATCCACGTAACCAATACGATGGACGTGCCGACCTCAATCCATTGGCACGGCTTGCTGGTGCCACCCGATATGGACGGTGTGCCGTTCATCACGTATCCGCCCATCGCGCCCGGCACGACCTTCACCTACGAATTTCCTATCCGCCAGTCCGGCACTTACTGGTATCACTCGCATACGTCCCTCCAGGAACAGAGCGGCGTTTACGGTTCCATTGCCATCGAACCGCGCGGCGGCGATCCCCGCTACCCTGGCTTGAAGGAGCACGTGGTCTTGCTGTCGGATTGGACAGACGAAGACCCGCACGAGGTTATGCGCACGCTACGGGCGGGGAACGAATATTACAGCCTGCGTAAACGCAGCGGCCAAAGCATTCTGGGAGCACTTCACACGGGCCATCTTAAAGACTACTTCGCCCGCGAGCTCCAACGCATGCCGGCCATGGATATTTCGGATGTCGCTTATGACCGCTACTTGGTTAACGGAAAGACCGAAGAGAACTGGCCCGTCCAACCTGGTGAGCGGGTGCGCCTGCGTATCGTTGACGGCTCAGCGTCCACCTTTTTTCATATCGAATTCGCCGGAGGTCCCTTGACCGTCATCGCAGCGGACGGCCAAGACGTGGAACCCTTCGACGTGGACCGGCTATTCATCGGCGTGGCCGAGACTTACGATGTGCTCATCACTGTGCCCGCCGACGGCCGCTACGAGTTGCGCGCGACTTCACACGACCGGGTCGGACGCGCCTCGCTCTGGGTAGGTTCCGGGACAGAACATCCGGCCCCGTTGATTCCCGCGCCGGATCTGTATGCGGGCATGGGGCCGTTGAAGGCAAAAAAAGTCTTTGCTCTTACGCCCGCAGGCACGATGGGCATGCCTCAGGATCGCGTGGATGCCGGGGACTTTGACCAACCCGGTATGAACATGGGCGACATGAAAACGGACGGCATGGCGATGCCGGGGATGGAAGGCATGGCAGCTTCTGCGAAAGACGACGGCAGCATGTCCCGCATGAACAAGATGAGTCGTGACGACATGACCATGCCGCAGCAAGAGCCCCCGCGATCCACGTCCATGGTGCCCGGCACGATGAACATGCCCGGTGATACGATGACGCAGGACAGTATCTCCCCAACCCAGCACGCCGATATGCCCGGTATGGGAGCCAAGTCGATGGGGCATCCGAAAATGCCAGTGATAGAGGGGGCAGCTCCATCCCCGATCAAACCTGGCGAACCCATGCCTGCCATGGTCTCCGCTCCGGGAGCATTCGAGTGGCTTGCCGGTGACCTGAGTTCACAAGGCCCGCTCGCTCGCGACGGATCACCTGAACGTCCCTGGGGGCCCTACGCACAACTTCGCTCCACTCATCCGACCGCACTCGATCCTGCCAAACCTGTGCGCGAAATCCGCCTCACTCTGGACGGCGACATGGAGCGCTACGTCTGGTTCATCAACAACACGCCCCTATCCGCCAGCGACGACATCCTCATCAAAGAAGGCGAGGTCGTGCGGTTCATCATGATCAACCGGACGATGATGCATCACCCGATGCACCTGCACGGCCATTTCTTCCGCGTGCTCAACGGCCAAGGCGCGTATTCACCGCTCAAGCACACGGTCGATGTGGAACCCATGCGCACGACCGTGATCGAGTTCGATGCCAACGAAAAGGGCGACTGGTTCTTCCACTGTCATCTCCTCTATCACATGAAGGCGGGGATGGCCCGTGTAGTGGAATACGAGGGCTTTGATCCCGCGCCCGAGACCGCCGCTGTGCGGGCGAAGCTCTACGCAGACCCGTATTACCGCTTCGGCCGTGGTGCCTTTGCCTCCAACATGACCGAAGGCTGGGCAGAACTCTCCAACAGCCGAAACATCTTCCGCGGCGAGTGGGAAATCGGCTGGGACAACGTGCCCGACGTGGAGTGGGAAGGCATCGCCAGCTACGGCCGCTACCTCAATCGCTTCACCACCGTTTTTGCCGGCGCTGATTTCCTCGGGGAACGCAGCACGCTTGGTGAGACGCGAGGTGTCGCGGGAATTTCCTACACCCTTCCTTTCAACCTCCATACGCGTAGCTGGCTCGACACCGATGGAGGAGCGCGCTTCGCGTTCACGCGAGAGTTCATGCTCACCCCACGCATGGCCCTCGAACTCGAGGGTCAATACGACACCCACACGTTTTGGGAAGGCGTCGTTGCCCTCGACTATGTGCTCTCCAAACACACCGCCCTACAGCTGCGCTGGCACTCCGATTTCAAGTGGGGTGGCGGTGTGCGCATCCTTTTCTGACCTCCGGGTCCGAGATCAAACCATCCAAATCCACAATCGATAAAAACATCATGAAATCCCTCCGTAGTATCCTCCTCCTCGTCGTCGGTCTCACCGCCGCCGCCTTCACCGCCGCCGCCCATGGCGACGAGTTCAAGCCCGCCTTCGTCTCCAGTCTCACGCCTGCTTATCTCGACGTCCAAGCCGCGTTGGCGGCTGACGATCTAGGGGCCACTAAAGCCGCAGCCCAGACTCTTTTGACCACAGCGAAAAGAGGCCCGACCTTTGAAGACTTCACCGGGCCCGTTCAAATGATCATCGACGCCGCCGATCTCAAAGCTGCCCGGGTCGCCTTCAAAGAGGCTTCGGGCGAGCTGATCACGCTGATCAAACACGTTGGCACTGAAGGTGACCGCGATCTCTACGTCGCGCATTGCCCGATGGCCTTCGGAGGCAAAGGTGGTGACTGGCTGCAAGCCGACCAAAAAATCGCCAATCCCTATTACGGAGCCGCGATGCTGACTTGCGGATCGATCAAAACGCAGGCGGCCAAGCACGAGATGAAAATGGACGATCACACCGCCATGCCCGGCATGGACCACGGTGGATCACACCATTGAGCAATCCACTGATCCTCAACCCCGCTGTTTCACTATGAAAACTGGAATTTCACTTCGAGCCGTATTCGGCAGTCTCATCCTGTCCGCCCTTGTCGGCTTCGGTCATGCAAACGCAGCCGAACCGGGAAAAGCTGCCCTAGAACCCGCCTCCGCCGCTATCATCGCCGAGCAAGGTCCGACCTATCCCGCCGTATGCGTCGTCTCAGATGAAGCCCTCGAACCCGGAGAGACGCTGGACTTTGTCTATGAAGGCCAACTCGTGCGATTCTGCTGCAAAGGATGTCGCAAGGATTTCGAAAAAGATCCTGCCACCTTCATGGCCAAAATCGATGCCCTCAAGAAAGCCGCGAAAACCAAGACTCACGGTCACAAAAGTCACGATCACTAGATCAGTCGGATAGCCACCCACGCCGCGTTCGCCGATGGCGTTGGATAGATCGCCAACCCGCGCCGCACCCATGAAAAAATTCATCCTCCTGTTCGGTATCTTCGTCGCAACGTTCGCCACGGCGCAGGCCGCGTCGATCAATGTTCAATGTCCGGTGACTCCCGAGGAAGAGGTAGCCGAAGGCATCGTCGCCGTCTATCAAGGCAAAGAGATCGGGCTATGTTGCAAAAGCTGTCTGCGTAAATTCAACGCCGACCCCGAAGCCTATCTCGCGAACCTACCACCCGAGGTGCGCGCTCAGTTCACTGCAACCGGGACAAATGAACCGGCAGAGCGCACGGGCCACGCCCACGTCACGGATCACGGGGCCGTCAATACGGCGTCAGTGACGACTGGTGCGGAACACGAGGCAGAGGAGCAGGGGAGCCATGAACACAATCACGCTACCGATCACGGAGCTGGCGGCGATAGCTCCGCTTGGCTCCGGAAGGCAGGTCTACTGCTCGGGAAACTCCACGTGCTCTCCGTGCACCTGCCTATCGGACTCCTTACGTTTGCGGCGTTCTTCGAGTTGATTGGGTTCTGGCGGGCGACCGCGATCTGGAGCACCGTTTCGCGTTTCAACTATGTGGCGGGAGCGCTGGCGGCAGTGGTCGCCGCACCGCTGGGCTGGTTGGCGGCGTCGCAGGCCAACTATCCGACCAATCTTCAAAATACGTTGGCATGGCATCGATGGCTGGGAGTTTCGACCGCCGTAATTGCCTTGGCGGGACTCCTTGTGCTGTTCGTCGAACACCGCCGCGCTCAACGCACCCCCGCCGTATACCGGATTGTTTTAGCGGCAATCGCGTTGGCGGTGCCCATTACGGCGCACTTTGGAGGGTCCCTCATCTACGGACCGAATTACCTCTTTGGCGGCTTCTAAGTTCATCTTGGCCATCCTTCATCGGGTGCACGTAATGCAATGATCTCGTTTCCGATTCCTACCTTGGCCGATCGACAAATCGACGGCCAGAAGTTGGCAAACGAGAAACTTCCCTCTGACACCGGAATACGTTGGAATCGCGGGATGCCTCGTTCCGCCGACGAAGTCGTTCTCGAACTCAATGCGCATCATGTGGCATTCAAGGCGTTTATCGCGTCTCGGGTGGGCTCGGGCACCGATGCCGAAGACATCCTTCAAAACGGATTGGCCAAGGCCTTCCGAGTCGCCGATACGTTGCACGACGATGGCAAGGCGCTCCCTTGGTTTTATCAGCTGCTGCGGAATGCGATAATTGATCATCACCGCGCACGCGGCTCCTCGATACGGCGTGACACTGCGTTCGGTGAGCTTTTGACGGCTTTGGAGGAAACAGTCGAACCACCCGTGGGGTGGGAAGCTCAACTCTGTGGGTGCCTTGAAGGAGTGATCGGCAACCTGCCTTCGCCGCAAAACGAGTTGCTTCGGCGGGTCGACCTTCAAGGAGAGTCGGTGCAGATAGCCGCCGAGGCGTTGGATATCACACCCAACCATGCTAGTGTGATACTTCACCGCGCCCGCAAAAATCTACGGGCCCGACTTGAGACATTTTGCGGCGACTGCGCCGAAACTGCCTGTTTGGACTGCGACTGCACAAATTCCGACCCCGATTTGTAAGATCCCCGCGGGGCGCCCGTCTCCTCAGTGAAAGACCCTTTATGAAACACGAGCACGATCCCCAATCCTCCAACCACGGTGAGCATGTGTCTGATCACGGAACCCACTGCCACCATCGCCATCATGACCACGGAAAATCCGCGCACGATGGGAAGCCTTCCGCTGCTGCTAAATATTATTGCCCCATGTGCGAAGGGGTAGAGTCCGACCAGCCCGGTGACTGCCCAAAATGTGGGATGCGACTGGAACGCAACCCTGCCTATAAAGCACCGTCGGTCTCTCGCGTGTGGACCTGCCCCATGCATCCCGAAGTGCAACAAGATCACCCCGGGGCCTGCCCGAAATGCGGCATGGATCTGGAGCCCATGAGCCCTGCGGCCGACGACGATGATGATGACGCCGAGGCCCGGGAGCTCGGCCGCAAGGCCTTGATCGCAGGCATCCTCACGATCCCGATTCTGACGCTGGCGTTCGACAGCATGATTCCAGGTATGTCGTTCGACCGCTTTCTTTCTCCGCGCGCCCAAGGTTGGCTGGAGTTGGCTTTTGCGACGCCCGTCATTCTCTGGGCTGGCAGTCTCTTTTTTATCCGCGGATGGCGCTCGATCCTCAATCGCAGCCTGAACATGTTCACCCTCATCATGCTCGGGGTGGGTGCGGCCTATGGCTATAGCGTTGTCGCAGTGCTGTTCCCACACCTCTTCCCGGATTCCTTTCGGCACGGTGGAGAGGTTCAGCTCTACTTCGAAGCAGGTGCGGTCATCACTACGCTCATTCTTTTCGGCCAGTGGATGGAGTCTCGCGCCCGTCGCCAAACCGGCCAAGCCATCAAAGGGCTGCTCGATCTGGCCGCCAAGACAGCCCACCGATTGGACGACGAAGGCAAAGAGCAGGATGTGGCGGTCGAGGAGTTGCAAAGCGGTGACCGGATTCGGGTGCGACCCGGGGAGAAAATCCCCATCGACGGATTAATCGAGGAAGGGAAAAGCACCATCGACGAATCCATGATCACCGGAGAGCCGGCCGCCGTAAAAAAGAAGGCCGGCGACAAAGTGATCGGCGCCACCGTCAACCAAACCGGCAGTTTCGTGATGAAGGCCGACGCGGTCGGCGAAGATACGGTTTTGTCGCAGATTGTTAAGATGGTCGCCGATGCGCAGCGTAGCCGTGCACCGATCCAAAAACTGGCCGATCAGGTGGCCGGATATTTTGTTCCGGCCGTGGTCGCGATAGCGGTGATCACATTCGCGGTCTGGATGATTTGGGGGCCAGCCCCCGCCATGTCCTACGCCATCGTCAACGCTCTCGCCGTGCTGATCATCGCGTGTCCGTGCGCCTTGGGTCTCGCCACCCCCATGTCCATCATGGTGGGCGTTGGTAAAGGTGCTCAAAATGGCATCCTGATAAGGAATGCAGAAGCAATTGAACGAGCGGAGAAGGTCACCCACCTCATCACCGACAAAACGGGCACTCTTACCGCCGGGAAACCGCGCGTGGTCAGTATCCAGCCAGCCGACGGGACGGATGAAGCCGACCTTTTGCTCCTCGTTGCCGCCGTCGAACATCAGTCGGAACACCCGTTGGCCAGAGCTGTTGTCAATCGAGCTCAAGAGAACGAACTTTCTCTCCCTTCCGTCGAAGATTTTGAAAGTGTCACCGGGGGTGGTGTGCAAGCAACGGTGGACGGGGCCGTCATCCGTGTCGGCAAACGAGGTTTCATTGAAGATGCAGGAATTAAGATCGAGCCCGCGTTGGCCGAGACTGCGGAGAAATTGCAGGAAGAGGCCAAGACTGTGATCTGGGCCGCGAAGGGTGAAACTCTGCTCGGGTTGCTGGCTATCGCCGATCCCGTCAAAGAGACGTCACGCGAAGCCATCGATGCCCTGCACGCGCTCGGCATCACCGTGGTGATGTGCACCGGCGACAACTCCCGCACCGCCGAGGCCGTCGCTCGCGAATTAGGCATCGATGAGGTGCACGCCGAAGTTTCGCCGGAAGACAAGCAACGCATCGTCAACGGGCTAAAAGCGAAGGGACATGTCGTTGCCATGGCTGGCGACGGCATCAACGACGCCCCTGCGCTGGCCGCCGCCGATGTGGGCATCGCCATGGGCACGGGCACGGATGTAGCCATCGAAAGCGCGGGAATCACGCTCGTTAAGGGGGACCTGCGTGGAATAGTCGGGGGCCTCCGCATCAGTCGCTCCGTGATGCGCAACATCCGGCAGAATCTCTTCTTTGCCTTCATCTATAACGCAGCCGGAGTTCCGATTGCAGCCGGAGTTCTTTTCCCGTTCTTCGGAGTGCTACTCAATCCCATGATCGCCGGAGCGGCGATGAGCCTGAGTTCAGTCAGTGTCGTGCTGAATGCCCTCCGGCTGCGCCGTCTCAGCCTCCAGTGAATTCCAGGTTAACCTACGGATTCTGCCCAGAGCCCCCGGCCTTACATTTTCCCGTGGCGATAATCTTCGAAAGTGCGGCAAATGCGCATGCAGTTTCCATCGGGGTACGGGGAACGGTCATTCAAGCGGCGTTGTTGGGATTTTCGGCGGCACTTTCGCAGTCTTTGGTGATTCGGGGTCACGCCGCGATGGCGCTCTCTTTCGGTAGCCAGTGGAATATTGAAACCACCGAGCCGTATTTCCAAATTGGCACGGGGATCATTGTGATCGGCATGGCGACGTGGACGCTGTGGCGCTTGCGAAAGTGAGCACACCATCACCGCGACGATCATCACCATCACGACGAATCCAAATCGTTTGTTTGTGCCGAAGGTTCAGGGGAGCTGAGTATTGTAGAAGACGGCGTGCCTCCGCGTTTTCGGTTGTCGACGAACACGGATATCCGAGAAGCACGGCCGCGGGCTTTGCCGGGCATGGAAAAGACAAGCCTAGCCTTTAGGGACTCTAATTTGCGAGACATTGAGGCCGTGCTTAATGGATCTAGGCCTACTATGGGGGAAGCTCCCAGCACTGACTCAGTTCGACATCTGATATGCGCCTTTCCTGATATGGTCTAGTCTGCCGGCTGCCACCTCTGAATTGTGCGATGAATTCGCCGCCCCTTTTTGGGAACCAACTGCGATTGGCAACCACAACCAAAAGTAAAGGAAACATATGTCACACGAAAAATATAATGACTGTATTGAAGCCTGCAACGAATGCCTCGTCGCTTGCGAACATTGCGCGACGGCCTGCCTGCACGAGGATGACGTCAAAATGATGGCGCGCTGCATCGAACTGGATCGCAGTTGCGCAGATATGTGCGGGCACTGCGTGCGGGAGATGGCGCGCGGTTCCGACTTCGTCGAACGCGCCTGCCAGCTTTGCGCCGAAATCTGCGACGCCTGCGGCGAAGAATGCGCGAAGCACAAAATGGATCATTGCCAGGAATGCGCCGAAGCCTGCCGCAAATGCGCCGAAGTCTGTCGCGAAATGGCGGGCGCCAGTGCCGCGGCTAACCCGGCAACGTCCGATCGTCCGCTGCGCGGCTGAAAGAGCCGACCGCCTGCGCACCATACGAAACGTTCCGTGGCGCGAGATCGAAGCCTACGTGCGCGAAGGCAAATCGCTGTGGGAGGCGCCTGTTATTGCCTCAGATGATGATGTGACGCTATTACTGGAACAGGTAGAGTTTTCGAAAACGGCGTTGCGCGGCTTGAGTGAACGATTAGGGGAAATGCATCCCGAGATGATCGAGGCGGTGACCGAATTTGAAGCGACCGCTGTGGACTTGGAACGCAATGCTCGCAATGTGGCGGATCAACAGCGGATTGATTTCGGACTGAAATTCAACGGCGGGAGCGCGCCGGTCTGGAGTCAGGAGCCGAAGGCAGATGCGTCGGCGAAATGGTTAGAGGCTTTGCGAACTGAGTCCGCCAAAATCAGGGAGGCGGCGCCCCCTGTTGGGATAACCGTGCCCAACCCCGGGCCCATAAAAGTGGAGGAGACTCCAGCAAACGAACCGAGGATAGGTCAGCCGTGGACAATTTCAGATTTGCGACTATCCCTGATGCCCATCGCACCCGGAACATTTGACATGGGTTCCGCGTCCGGGGGCCAGGCCCACGAGCGTCCTGTCACCCGAGTGACAATGTCGCAATCGTTTTGGATGGGTAAAACCGAAGTGACGCAGCGTCAGTGGCAGGCCATCATGGGCGATAATCCGAGCAAGCATCGCGGTGACAATCTGCCGGTCGGAACAGTCAGTTGGGAGATGGCGATGGAATTTTGTCGCAGATTGCCCGAGCGGGAACTGGCGGCAGGGCGCCTCGCTTCCGGTTACGTGTTTACGTTACCGACGGAGGCTCAATGGGAGTATGTGTGTCGCGCGGGCACGACGGGGGACTTCGCCGGTGATCTCGATGCAACGGGTTGGTATAAACAAAACAGTGGAAAGACTCCGCATGAGGTGGGTTTGAAGCAGCCCAATGCCTGGGGGCTGCATGACATGCACGGCAATTTATGGGAGTGGTGTCTGGATTGGTGGGGTGAGTATCCGGGGGGAGCAGTCACCGATCCCACCGGTCCGTCTGCAGGGAAGCTTCGCGTGCGCCGAGGCGGGGCATGGGGAAGTTCGGCGATGGGTAGTGCTTGGTTGCCGGGGGACAATTGCCGATCAGCCAACCGCATGGCGAATGAGCCGGATGGTAAATTTGATTTCGTGGGCTTTCGGATCGCATTGATACCGCCTGCTACGGTTGCTGATCCGGCAACATCTCCTCCATCAGATGAGTCGAGACAAGCAGCAGATCTGGCCATGAGGGCGGAGAGTGCAGCCCATGGCGCCGGGACCCAAACCGCCTTGGCGAAAGTCGTTTTTTTTCGCCCATCGAAGTTTGGCAGTGCCTTGGCCAAGTTAAAGGTGGAACGGGCGGATGTCGGTCAGGTTGGGGTGCTGAATAACGGCACTTGGTTTGAACGGGATGTCCCGGCGGGGTCCATGAAACTGATCATCACCCACTCGTTAATGCGCGATAAAGCCGAGGTGGAATTTGTGTTTCAGCCGGGGCGCACGTATTACATCCGCTGTCTGCCCGAGGGCAGCTCCGGCATGTCCACCGTCCCTGAAATCAGTCTGGTGGGTGAGATCGACGGCCAGTCCGCAGTCGCCAAGCTGAAACAGTTATTATTATGAGCGAAGATACTAAAAAAGCGGCCACGGTCGGTCTGCAATGGACCGCTCTCAGTGACTTGGGTTGCCGACGCAAAAACAACGAAGATGCCTGGGGCGCGTGGTCGCTGGGCGAGGTGCTGGCGCGGATGCCGGCTGAACCGCAGATCTGGCCGGAACATGGCTGCCTGTTGATCGTGAGCGACGGCATGGGCGGAGCCAAGGCGGGGGAAATCGCCAGTGAATTTTGCGTCACCCAACTGCCGCGATCCATTCATCAACGCCGACAGGCCGCAGATCGCGGCACCGTGATGCGCGATGCGCTGAAGGAAACGCATGAGGCTCTCGTCAGGCAAGCGGCGGCTGATCCGCTGAAAGAGGGCATGGGAGCGACATTGTCAGCGTTATGGGTCTTGGCCGATGGGACCGCGGTGCTGGGCCATGTGGGCGACAGTCGCATTTACCGTCGCGCCGGCGGTAAGTGGGTGCAGCTGACGGCGGACCAAAGCGTGGGCGCGGGTTTGGTGCGTCGCGGAGAGATGAGCGAAAAGGAAGTCAGCCGGCTGCGTTACCGGGCGATGCTGGAGCAGGTCATGGGCGGGGAAGGCGGGCCGCTTGATCCGCAAGTCAACGTGGAGCCATGGGAGGCGGGGCAGGATTTCCTGTTTTGTTCCGATGGACTTCACGGGCCACTGGAGGCCGAGATACCGGATGTCTACGAGAAAGCGTTGTGCAAGGCGACCCTTGCCGATGGAGCCGAATGGTTGGTGGCGCAGGCCAATGCAGCCGGCGGGCCTGATAATATTACAGTGCTGTTGGCACGGTTCATGCCGAAATCCGACGGATGACCCAACCCGGCAATACGGCCTGCTTCTGGCTCTGCTGAAAGAGGAACGCGGGCCCTTTCCATGGGTCTGAACCTCCGCAAAATGATTCCATGATGAAAAGCGAAACTTCCAATGATGACGGAGCAGCGGGTTCGGATTGGAAAGCATTCTTGCAGACCCATAGTTCGCTGGGATTGCCCGAGATAAATCTGGCCGACATGCAACCGCGCGACCGATTAGTAGTGGAAACCCTGCACACCCGTTATGGGTTTGAATGGCAGGCCGACGGTCGGGTCATTCTTACCACTAACCGGATGGATCGACCGCATGGCGAAGTGCGTATCAACGGCTGCACCTTCGGGCAATCGAGCACCATCAAACCCAGGCAACTCTTTTGCGGCGGGAACTTGGAATACGTTTCCGAAAACGGCCGCATGATCCATCGCACCACTGCGATTCGTTCACTGCTAATCATGCATGTCAGTACGAAGTAGGCACAATTATCAAGCCCGTGATATCTCGAAATTCAGCCATTGAGACAGGCTTAGGTCGAAATGTGCAAAAAATTCATTTCTAAGGCTGGCTGCATTTCAGCTTACGCCACTCATTTGGATTATTGACGGCTCTCCCCATCGAAAACGACAGGCCGCAATCGACTGCTTACGGACTACCTTTCATGGAAGCGCGTTCAGCATTCATTTCGAAACGTGATGACGATCTCGACGGTGGTGAAGATAGGCCGAAATTTGGCCAGATAAACCGGGATACAATGTTGCGCCATCCATTCAATTACGCAGTTTATACCCACACGTTTATACCCGTTTGAGCGTAAATCAGGGTTCATTTTTTAACGCGAGTGAAGAGCAAGTCTGTCTGTATAAAATACTGATGCATCGGGCATTTTTTGACGTCCAATTTTAAGACTTATACCCTTTCTTTATACCCACCTGCCAAAAATCGGCGCATTTTGGCGAACATCCACGGACCGAAAATGATCGCTCTCACTCTGAAAAAATTCAGCGAACAGTGACCTAAACATTGGCGAAAAAATCTGGGGATTCACCTCGAAGTATTGCTCCATCATCGGGGTCAGTTTCTTCGGCGTGGCGGTCATCGGGTCTTCCACGCTCAAACAAAGCGGCGGCGGCGCAAAGCAAAAAGAATCAAGCGTCGGCTTGCGTCGGCTCGGTCGCGCATTTGGGTCGTGGGATGAGCGTGGTTTTGTTTCATCGCGATCTCGGCGGCGCCGGTCATCGGCCGCTGGTGCTGCTGCACGGCATGCTGGGTTCGTCGCGCAACTGGCAGACGGTCGGGCGCGATCTGGCGGACGCAGCCCATGTGTATGCGGTTGATGCGCGCAATCACGGTCAATCGCCGCACGCCGAACCGATGGATTATCCGGCGATGATGGCCGACCTCCTGGCCTGGCTGGAGGCAAACACAAGTGGTCCGGTTGATTTGCTGGGCCACAGTATGGGCGGCAAAACCGCCATGATGCTGGCCTGCCGGCATCCGGATCGCGTGCGCCGGCTGATCGTGGTGGACATGGCGCCGCGGGACTACAACTGGCCGGGCGGCCGGGCGGAATACACCGCCATGAAAGCGCTCGATCTGGCGACGCTTAAATCGCGCGCCGACGCCGAGGCGCGAATGGAGGGTATCGTCAAAGACTGGGCGATGCGGAAATTTCTCACGACCAATCTGGAACGCGATGATGGCGGCAACTGGCGCTGGATCATCAATCTGCCGGTGCTCAGCAAATCGCTGCCGATTTTGGAGCGAAACCCATTGGCGGCGGACGATCATTTTGACGGTCCGACAGTTTTCATTACCGGAGCCAAATCGAGCTACGTGCGCCCGGAGGATCACGCGGCGATTGCCCGGCATTTTCCCTCCGCCCGAGTGAAAACCCTGGTTGAATCGGGACATAACCCGCACATGGAAACCCGCGATGCATTTGTGGCCGAAGTGCGCGCGGCCCTGGCGGCCGATTGATTTTGATTCACACCGGACGGCCACCTGTTTCGCTCGGTGGCTTATGCAGCTTTTGCAGACCGGTCCCCTCAAGTCCTGGCAATCCCCCGAAACGCTGTCGTTCAACCGGCTTCCCGCCCGGGCGACACTTTATCCCTATCCGACGGCGGCGTTGGCGCGGAAGGATGACCGCACCGCCTCGCCGTGGTGGCAGTCGCTCGACGGCGAATGGGATTTTCGCCTGGTGGCCAGACCCGAGGAGGTGCCGGCGGACTTTGTGCAGGCGGATTACGCGACGATCGGCGCGGGCTGGGGCAAGCTGCCGGTGCCGAGCAATTGGACGATGCACGGCCACGACCGGCCGCATTACACCAATGTAATCATGCCCTGGGGCAATCAGCCGCCGAGCGTGCCGGATGAAAATCCGACGGGCCTCTACCGCCGCTCGTTTACCGTGCCGAAATCGTGGGCGGGCCGTCGCACCGTGCTGCACATCGGCGGCGCCGAAAGCGTGCTTTATGTCTGGGTGGACGGCCAGCCGGTCGGCATGGGCAAAGACGCGCGGCTGCCCTCCGAATTCGATCTCACGCCTTACGTCAGCGCGGGCAAGACCCACACCTTGGCGGCAGTCGTGGTCAAATGGTCGGACGCAAGCTTCATCGAGGACCAGGACCAGTGGTGGATGGGCGGCATTCACCGGGAGGTCTACCTCTATTCGCAGGCCGAATGCTACCTCGAGGACGTGTTCGCCCGGGGCGAGGTGGATGCGTCGCTGACAAAGGGCGCGCTGAAACTCGAAACCCGACTCGGTGCGCCTGATGAGTGGGGTCAAGGCTGCAAACTGCAGGTGCAACTCTACGATCCGGCGGGCAAGGCCGTGCTGCGCAAGCCGCATGCACAGGCGTTTCCCACCGACAATTTCTGGATCAATCCGCGCAAGCGGCTCGCGTTTGAACTACCGGTTGCCCGACCCAAGCTGTGGTCGGCGGAGTCGCCGGCACGTTACACCGTGGTGGTCACGCTGCTGAATGCGCAGGGCAAGGCCATCGAGCACACCGCGACGCGCATCGGCTTTCGCCGCGTCGAGACGAAGCACCGCGAACTGTTGATCAACGGTCAGCCGGTGCTGATCACCGGCGTCAACCGTCACGATCATGACGACACGCGCGGCAAGGCCGTCACGCGCGAGGGCATGTTGCAGGACGTGCTCGTCATGAAACGGCACAACATCAACGCCGTGCGCACGTCGCACTATCCCAACGATCCGTATTTCTACGATCTGTGCGACGAATACGGTCTCTACGTGTGGGACGAAGCCGACATCGAAGCGCATGCCTTTTATCACGACATCGCGCATGACAGCCGCTACGCGCCGGCCTTTCTTGACCGCGGTGTGCGCATGGTAGAGCGCGACAAGAACCACCCGTCCATCATCACTTGGTCGCTCGGCAACGAATCCGGCTACGGGCCGCACCACGACGCGATGACGGCGTGGATCAAGCACCGCGATCCGAGCCGCCCCGTGCACTATGAAGGCACGATTACCTTCGACTGGTCGCGCGGCCGCGCCGCGTCCGACTACGTCAGCCCGATGTATCCCGAGATCGCCAAGCTGGTGCAGTGGGTGACGGATCCGAAGAATCCGGATCAACGGCCTGTGATTTTGTGCGAATTCTCGCACGCCATGGGCAACAGCAACGGCAGCCTCGGCGATTATTTCGACGCGTTCGACCTACACCATGGCCTGCAAGGCGGCTTCATCTGGGAGTGGGTGGATCACGGCTTGAAGCAGCGCACCGCGGATGGCCGCGAGTTCTGGGCCTATGGCGGCGACTTCGGCGACGAACCGAGCGACAAAAACTTTGTGTGCGACGGACTGGTCTGGCCGGATCGCGAGCCGCACCCGGGCCTGTTCGAATACAAACATCTCGCCCAGCCGGTCCGCGTCGGCGTGAAGCATGCCGGCAAGGGCCGTTTCACGATTGAGAATCGCCGCTGGTTCACCGACCTGAGCGATCTGCGCGGCGAGTGGACTTTGCTGATCAACGGCGAGACGGTAGCCACCGGTGCGCTGCCCGCATTTCGCACCGCACCGCAGCAGAAGGATGCATTCCGTCTCGAATACCCGGCCCTGGTTTTGCCGCCGGGCGCCGAGGTGCACATGACCTTCCGTTTCTATCAGCGCAAAGCCACCGCTTGGTGCGCGGCCGGCCATGAAGTTGCCTGGCAACAGCACGCGGTGCCGGCCACGGCATTTCTGCGCCAGCGCACCGGACGCAACCCCGACCGTGCGGGAGCCCAGCCGGTGGTCGATAAAACCGCGGAGGGCTGGCGGATCGCGCTCGGCAGAGTGTCGTTCGCGGTGAATCGTAACTCCGGTCTGCTGACCGAATTTCAGCGCGATGGCCGCACGCTGATTCAACGTGGTCCGCAGCTCAATCTCTGGCGCGCCGGCACCGACAATGACGGTTTGAAGCTATTCACCGAAGTGGGTTGGGGGCCCGCCAAACGCGCGCTGACACTCTGGCTTGAAGCGGGCTACGATCGGCTCGAGCTGACATCCAACCGGGTCAAGGTTACCCCTGCGGCTGACCACGTGGCCATCGAAGTCGCCCAGCGCTGGTTGGCGCCCGGGGCGAAAAAGACCGTGCGCCACACCCAGCACTACCGGCTGACACCGGAGGGTCGCCTGACGATGGCGGCCGAATTCCTGGTGGACAAAAAACTGCCGGAGCTGCCGCGCGTCGGCGTCTCACTGATCTTGCCGGCCGAGCTGGAGCAACTCGATTGGTTTGGTCGCGGGCCATGGGAAAATTACTCCGACCGCAAGCGCAGCGCCCTGTTGGGACGCTGGCAGTCAACGGTGACCGCTGATTACGTGCCTTACATCCTCCCGCAGGAATACGGCAACAAAACCGACGTGCGCTGGATCCGCCTGCATGACGGCAAGGGGCGGGGCATTCAGTTCAATGGCGCGCCGACCTTCGAAGCTTCGGCCAGTCATTTCACCGCGGCGGACCTGTTTGCCGCCAAGCACACGACTGATCTGCAGCCGCGGCCCGAGGTTTATCTGAACCTTGATTGCGTGCAGCGCGGACTCGGGACCGCCAGTTGCGGTCCCGATACGCTGCCTCAATATCGCATTCAGCCCGGCCGTTATGCGTTGAATTGCGTCATCAGCTGATCGGCTGCCAACCCGCGGGGGCGTAACGTTTGACCGTTGCGCCCTCGATCGCCACGAGGTGAATCCACCCGTGGTCGAAGAGCTGACGCACCGCCGGATGCGCGTTCAGCACCGCCATGATCCGATCCGTCGGTGCCTCCACATAGACCGCCAGCCGGCGCGGTTCGTGCATGAAGCGGTGACCGTCATGGATGGACTGCCACGGCAGACCGACGCGCAGATCGCCGGCGTTGCCTTCGACAACGCCCAGGCCGGCGGTGACATTGTGCAGCACCTTGTTGCCGCTGCCATACCGCTGCGGGTCGACGCGCGAGGCGTAATACTGCAGGTTGATCCAGCTGGCGACCACCACGGGCGCCGTCAGAATCAGGGTGAGCACGGCATTGTCGGTGTCCTGCTGCTGGTCGTAGTCGTGCAGGAAGACGCGCCCGCCCAGATTCATCCCGGCGGTGCGCGAACGGGGCGCGGCGATCAGGGCGGCATTGTTGGCCAGACCCCACTCGGGTCGCACTTCCGCGATGTCACCGGTCCGCCGGCACACATCAGCCGCAATATCGTCGGTCGGTTGCAGTCCCAAGGCCCGCGACCGTTCCTGCCGGGTGGAGTGAGTGGCCTGCGCCAAGGCGGCCTGCAAGGCTGCGAGGTCCGGCTGGTGACTGGCGGGCACGGCGGCGGCATCCGGCAGGATGACCTCATCCGTCGTGGTGTCGTGCAGTCCGGCCACGAACCACGTGTCGGCCGGCACGGTGATGCCGCGCTCCGCCAGTCCGGCCCGCACCGCGGGTTCATTCAAGGTATCGGCGGCGATGCGCGCATTGATGTCACCGGCATGGCCGCCACAGGCACCGCAGTCCAGTGAGGACGCATACGGATTGTTCGCGCTGCGGCTGCCATGGCCGCAGAGCAGCACGAGGCGCGCGTGGTTATGGTTCAGCCCCATGTTCTTCAAGGCGCCCAGTGCGAGATTGATCCGGGTCGGCAGATCCGCCGCAGCGAGTTTGGGGCGGTCCGCCGACGTGCAGACGGGGCGCGAATGCTGTTTCTTTTTGGCCAGACTGGCGGCGAAGAACGCCCCGGCGGCCTCGACGAAGGAGAAACACGACGCCGCGGAATGCTGGAAGGCCTTCCAAGCGCCGGCTTCGGCACGCCGCACGTTGCGCGTGGTCACCGCGGCATCATCGGCGCAATCCGTGCTCGCCACCGGTGGCACCAAGAGCACCGGGCAACGCGCCCCGGGTGCGGGCGATTCGGGCCGGTGATGAGCGAGGGGAAAGCCGAAGAAGCCGGCGAACCCAATCGTTTGCACGCCCGGCAGCGCCGCCTCCAAGCTCCGCCGGAAAACCTCCGAGCGCACATCGATACAGAACACGGCTTGGGCGGGCGGGCGAGCCTCCCGGGGTGCCGGTTTCGCCGCGGCGAGCTGCCCGGCCAGTTGATCTTGCCACGATTTCTCGTAGGCGGATTGCCAGCGGCACAGTGCGTCAATCAAGCGGCGATTGAGTTGTGCGGCGGGCTGGTGACGCCAAGCCGCGCGGAGTGCGCCGTCCAGCACGCAGCCTTGGTAGAGGGCGGCATCATACGCCAGTCGAATGGCCAGCAATTCGAGCAGCGCATCATTGGTCCGCCCGCGGAGCGCGTCCTCCCGCACCTGATATTGCACCAGCCCGGCCCAGCCGGCGATGGTCATCAATTGCCGCGTAAAAAAGTCCGCTTGGTCGACGTTTTGCGGGTTCAAGACTTCCAAGCTGTGCTGGATTGCTGCCCGGGGGGATGAGGGGAGGGTGCGCACATAAGCGCGGAAACCCCGCAGCCCGGCGGCCTCGGGATTGCGATCGACCCCGGCTGCGGCCAACCAACCGGCATAAAGTCCTGCGCGGCGCCACGGGGAGGTCCAGGTGGTTTGGTTCTCGTCGAAATGCACGGCGCACCATTTCGAGATTTCCTCGGCGATGAACTGATGCCAGTGGGCGTGCGGGCGTTCGGCATCGAGCAGGTCGGCCACGGTGTTGATCTTGCACGCGCCAAACCCGGTTTCACCGGCGTCCCGCAACGCCGCCTCAAGGGACTCCGGCGTCCAATCAGGTCCGGCCGCGGCGGCCAGTTGGGCGGGCGTGATTTCACCTTGTTGATACGCGGTCAGATAATCACTGGCCTGCTGCAGCGGCACCGCGCCTTGGGTGCGGGAAAGCAGTTCGCAGGCCCGGGCAAAGGGCAGATCGGTCAGGCCGACGAAAGGATTCACCGCCACGAAATGGCGCAGCGGCCAGAGCGGGGGGACGCGTTGCAGCGCGGTTTGGAGGGCGACGTCGAGGGTCGTGGAATCGGATGCAGTCAAGGTGGGCATGGTGTTGAGCGTTTCAGGATTGGACGGTCGGCGGATTGCTGGGCCACAGGCGCCCGAGCGCGCGATTGGCCAGCGTGCCGAGGTAAAAGCCGTTCAGCGCGTGAACGTAGACGCGACGGGCCAGCGGATTCTCACCCGCGCGCCACAGCATCAGTTGGAAGACAAAGAGTCCGGCAAAGAGCGTCGTGATGGCTATCAGCACCAGGCCGGACGGCACGTAGTTGGTGGCGGGAATCAATCGCTCTGCGCCGGCGTGCAGCAAGAGGCTCAGGCCCACAACCCCCAGCGCGACGAGCAAACCCTGTCCCCAACCGCGCCAGCCGGCCGTGAGGGAACCGAAGCGGATGAGACCATAAGCGGCGGCGAAACCGGTGATGAGGGCGAATGGGGCGGCCACGTTGCCTTGGGTCACATGCAGTGCGGTCATCCCGCCGGCAACCAGCAGCGCGCTGCCCGCCGATCCGTAAACGATCGCGGATTGGCGCAGGGGAATCGCGGCCCGGGGGGCGGCCCCCACCGTGGAACCGGCGTTGAGAAAGGCGTGCGCCTTGTAGATCGAATGCGCCACGATGTGAATCAGCGCCAGGCCGGGGGCACCCAGGCCGCACTGCAAAATCATGAAGCCCATTTGTGCGACCGTGGAATAGGCCAGGGCGCGCTTGATCGAAGGCTGGGTGAGCATGACGACCGCCCCGAGGCCGGCGGTGAGTGCGCCGATCAGCGCCAGTCCATTCATGACCACGGGCACTTGCACCAGCAGCGGCATGACCCGAATCAGCAGGAATCCCCCGGCATTGATGATGCCCGCATGCATGAACGCAGAGACCGGCGTCGGCGTGTCCATGGTATCCGGCAACCAAGTGTGAAAGGGCAATTGAGCTGACTTGCACATCGCGCAGAGCGCGAGGAGCCCGGTCACCAGACCCAGGCCTTGGCCGTCGGACGCGGCGACTTGCGCATACAACGCGGTCAATTCCAGCGTGCCGTAATCCCGATACAGCAAACCGGCGGCTGCCAGCAGCGCGACATCGCCGATCCGGCTGATGACGAATTTTTTGCGAGCGGCGAACCGGGCCGCCGGGCGGCCCGGATAGAAGAGCAACAATTGATGCAGGCACAGGCTGGTCGCCACCCACGCCGCCCAAAGCAGGAGCAAGTGTCCGGACATCATCACCAAGAGCACGGAGGCGAGGGTGAGGTTCAACCAACCGTAGAATCGTCCCTGGCCGGGGTCCCCATCCAGATAGCGGCGGGAGAACCGCATCACGACCATGCCGATGAAGGTCACGAGCAGGACCATGACAGCGGCCGGCAGATCCCAGCGGAGCACCAAAAGACCCGGGCCGGTAACCGTGGTCACTTCCATCCACGGCCATCGCCAGGCGGTCGCGGCCAGGGCAAGCGCCAGGGCGCCGAACGCCGCGGCCGTGGACCCAAGCGCGCCGTGGCGGGCCGGCAGGGTCGGGACCAAGAGACCGGCGCAGGCCGGCAGGAGTGGGATCAACCAGAGAATCAGCAGGAATGCTTCGGACATGACGGCATTCTAGGGATCGCTTGCGTTTTAGTCGATTACAGGTAATTGAACAAAACGTTAACTTAACTTAAACACATGGCCTTCCTCAATTATCACCATCTGCGCTACTTCCGGGCGATTGCCAGTGAACTGAACCTGCGCCGGGCGGCGGAGAAACTGAATCTGTCGCCTCCGGCCCTGAGCATTCAACTCAAGCAACTGGAGGAAAGTTTGGGGCACGCGCTCTTCGAGCGGGGCAAAGGCGGCCTCAAACTCACCGCGGCGGGGCGGGTGGCATTGGATTATGCCGAGATCATCGGCCGGCACGGCGAGGAGTTGCTTGATGTGATGAGCCATCGCGCGCCCGGCGCCCGGCGCCAGATTCTGCGGGTGGGGGCGGTTGCGACCCTGTCACGAAATTTTCAGCTCGAATTCCTCCGGCCGGCGCTGCACCGCAGCAATGTCGAGGTGGTCATTCGCTCCGGGTCCATGCGGCAGCTGTTGCTCTCGCTCCAATCGCATGAGGTGGATGTCGTCCTGTCGAATCAGGCCGCCCGGCGCGACGCGGGCACGGCGTGGCACGGGCATTTGCTGGCCGACCAGGCGGTCGGGTTGGTTGGGGCCCCGGTGTGGGGGCGCAAACGATTGAAATTCCCGGATGATTTTCACGACGTCCCCGTGATCCTGCCGAGTGTCGAGAGCAGTCTGCGCACGGCATTTGATCAGATCGTTTCGGCGGCCAAGGTGCAGCCCCGCGTGCTGGCGGAAGTGGATGACATGGCGATGATGCGTTTGCTTGCCCGCGAGGGCGAAGGGCTCGCGCTGGTGCCTCCGGTGGTGGTCCGGGATGAAATCCGGCAAAAGGAGCTGATCAAAACCCACGACATTCCCGGCATCCACGAGACCTTCTACGCCATCACACCGACCCGCAAATTCCCCAATCCGTTGGTGGCGGAACTGGTGCACACCATGATGAAAGCCGGCGGTATTGCTCAAGCGCGGCCGCGGGGGAAAAGCAAAACGGCCGCCGTGCAGGGCAGCATCACCAAGCCGCACAAGGCGTAAAACAAATGATAGCCGCCCAAGGCCGCGGGGCCCCATTGCCAGTCGATTCTGGCGAGGGCGCCGAGCATGGGCACGGCGATGACACCGCCGATCGCGTAGGCCCCCAGGCTGATCAGATTATACAGGGCGAAATAGGCCGGCCGCGCGCCCTCCGCCGGCACCGTCGTATAAAGTGAGGCCGGTGCCGCCACCCCGTAAATGCCGTCGGCAATCGCGACAAAGGCCCAGCCCAGGATGATCGGCCAGACCCGATCGGCCGACGCAAAGGGGAAGCACAGAAAGAAGGCCGCGTAGATTGGTCCCGCCAGCCAGAGCAGGCGCCGCGGACCGACGTGATCGCACAGCCGTCCAAACCACGGCGTGAGCAGTAATTTAACCAGCAGATAGCCCACACCCATTGTGGCGATGAGCCACGGCCGCATGTGCAGCACCTCAAGATTGAACACCTGATAATAGGCCACGGCGAAAAAGAAGGGCAGGGTGAAGATCAAGGTGCCGAGGAGGAGCTTGATGAATCGCCGGTTGCGCCAGACGGCGCGCCAATCGGAGAGCCGGTAGGCCACCGGCGCGAGTTGTTCGTGCATCGTGACCCGTTGCAGGGAAAGCGCCGCGCCGATGCCGAACGCGGATCCGGTCACGAGCAACGCGGCCAAGCCCGTCAAATTGCGCGTGCCGACCGCATCCACCGCCAGGCCCACGATTAACGTCGCGGCGATAATCGCGAAACTGGCGACGCGAATGCGCCGCCCCAGATAACGTCCGCGCAAACCGCTCGGAATCGTCGTGGCCAGCCAGTCGTCCGCAAAAGGGCGGGTCAGATGCAGACAGGACGCCGCCAGAAAGACCGCCGCGCACAGCACCAGCGGGCGCCAGGCCGGCGGCAGCAACGGCGCCGAGAGGATGGCGAGCAGCACGAGCGCCGGTTCGGTGATCGCGAGCCACAGGATGAAGCGCTTGCGCCGGCGCACGCGATTGGCCAGCGGCAGGCACAGCAATTGGGCGATGCAGGCCACGCTGAGCACGGCGCTGAAATAGCCCATCGCATTGCGCGGCACCCCGACGGCCAGTGCATAGGCCACGAACACCATGGTCGTGCCGCCGCAGATGGTTTCGAACACCCCGCGCAGGCTGACGTTCCAATTGAACCAGACGAGGGAGGAACGGGTTTCGTGTTTGGTCAGGGAGCGGACCGGGTGGGGCATAAACTGCGCGGGCGGCGCATGGCGGGATTCGGGAATCGGTTTGGCTCAGCGCCTGGCCCAGAGCCGCAGCGAGCTGAGCAGGAAATTCTCGAGCGCGGCCGCCTGGTTCAGGTTCAACCGCAGCAGGCCGACGTTGTGCTCCAACGCCGCGATCGCCGCCGGGTGGGCCGTGCGGGCCGCTTCATCGCCGGCGCGCAACCGCGGCACGGCGAAGGCCCGTGTGGCGTGTTCGAGATCGGCGAAAAGCCCCTGGCGGATGCCATTGGCCAGTCCGGTTTCAATCGCGACCTGTTCGTCGCTTTCGAGATCGGGCGGCAGCTTTTCCTTTTCAAGCTTCCATGCCTCCGAAGTCGCCGCATCGAGAATCGCATCGAAGCGGGCCACCAGGCTGTAGAGGGTGAAAATGTGATCGGCGACTTCGCGCTTGCCGGACACGCCTTCCACCAGCCGTCCCAACCAATCCTGATAATCCGCCAGCCAGGCCGGAAACCCGGCGTGTTCGATGGTCACGCCCGTGGCCGGAAAGCGAAACAGCAGCACGCGGCTGCGAATCGTCGGCAGCAAGGCGTAAGGCCGGGTGGTCAAGAGCAGCAGCGTGGTATTCGCCGGCGGCTCCTCCAGCGTCTTGAGAAAGATGTTCGCGGCCGGCAGGTTCATGCGGTCGCATTCGTGCACGATGGCGACCTTGCGTGGCGCCACGTTGGCCGAAACCTGCACCTTGCCGATCAGGTCGCGGGTGTTTTCGGCGGTGATCATGCGCGCCTTGCCGGTCGGACGCAGGGCAAAGCAATCCGGATGCTGGTCCGGCGCAAAGTGCGCGGACGATTCCGCGGTGTTCAACAGCCGGTCCGCGATCGCCTGGGCCACTTGCGTGAGCGTGGAGAGATCCCCGCCGTGGAGCAGGACGCTGTGCGACAGCCGCTGCCGCTCGATGGCGGCTTCAATCACTGAAACGGTCGGGGTGCCGACCAAGGCCGAGGGCCATGCGACGCGTTCGGCCATGGTTACAAGCCCAGGCGCAACTGCACGTGCTCCCAGATGGCCTTGGCGACCTGCGCAATCGGCTTGGTGCCGTCCACCAGAATCACGCGGTCGGTCATGTTTTTCGCCAGCAGCAGGTAGCCTTCGCGCACCTTGTTGTAGAAATCGATGTTCTCGCGCTCCATGCGATCCGGCAGGTCGGTCACACGCTGCTTGAGCCGGGCGATGCTGACCTCCGTCGGCACGTCGATGATGACCGTGATGTCCGGCATGACATTGCCGACGGCGAAACGATTGATCTGGGCCACGGGATCGGCCGCAAGGTTGCGCGCGATGCCTTGATAAACCGTCGAGGAATCCAGGTAGCGATCGCTGAGCACGAACTTGCCGGCAATCAACGCCGGGACGATGACCTCGCGCACGACCTGGGCGCGGGCGGCGGTGAACAACAGCAGCTCCGTCTCGGGACACATCTCGTCGCCCTTGGAATTGTGCACGATGATGTTGCGGATCTGCTCACCGATTTCGGTGCCGCCGGGTTCGCGGGTGGTGATGACTTCCTTGCCGAGTTTTTGCAGATGGGCGGCCAGCAGGGAGATTTGGGTCGATTTGCCGCTGCCTTCGGAACCTTCAAACGAGATGAGCCGACCGGCGGGTTTTGATTTCAGAGGCATGGGAGAAAGATGGTTGAATCAGCGCCAGTTGGCGAGGAAGGTTTCGAGATCGCCGATCGACGGGCTCTGGCCCGTGCGGACGTAATGACCACTCGTGCACACGCCGACGCCGAGGCAGGATTCCGGGGAAAGCCCCATGATCTGGCCGGCGGAGAACCCGGCGTTGAAATGATCGCCCGCGCCGGTGGTGATCAACGGCTTGGCCACATACGGTCCCGGCACCCAATGCGTGCCGTCGCGGTTGGCACAAGCGGCGGATTCCTTGGGATGCACCACGACCGTGGTCAAATCCAGCCGTTCGCGAATTTTGGCCGCCATGTTGCGCAAGCCGCTTTCGGTTTCCGTTTCGGTGCCGAAACCGAGCACGGAGAAAACCTGCTGCGCTTCCTTCAAATTCAGGCCGAGCGTGACCGCGCCGAATTGCTCGAACTTGCCGATGGTTTCGAGCGCGTAGACCAGATCGGAGCGCGAGCGCTTTTCGGGATCAGCCAGGTCAAAGAAGAACACGCGACCGGGTTTGACCGGGATCTGCGGAAGCACCCGCGTGACCAGATCGGTGAAGACCGCCGTCATGTTCGGAATCATCGTCCAGTTCACGAGGGCGATGAGGTCGGCCTTGGCCAGGGCCTGTTTGTAACCGTCCGCCGTCAGCACGGCATCGATTTGATCGGGCGTGATTTCGTCGAGGCTCCGCATCATGCCGAGCATGAGCTTGCCGTCCGTGAACTCGACCGCGGTGGTGGCCGCCGGATCGCAGAGGCTGAACACTTCGGAGCGTTCCGCCATGTCGGCGAAGACCGGATTCAAATTCGGCCGGCCGAGCGCGCCGACGTAGGTCAGACCCGCGCCTTGGGCGAGCAGGGCGTTCGCCATGATCGGCCCGTTGCCGCCCAGCTTGTCCATCCGCGGATAAAATTCGAGGTTGGTGCTCTTGCCGGCGGCGGCGAGGATGCGCTGGCCAAACTCCGCGATCGTGCCGATCGGGGTGAAGTTCTCGCCTTGGCCGGCCCGCAGGGCCACCGGGGTCACAATCGTGTCCACGAAGCCGTCGAAGCCCACGAGCGAGTGCTTGGCGGCGAGTTTGGCGCGGTTGGCGCGGAGTTCCTGAAGAGTGCGGGTTTTGAAATCCATGACGTGGAGCCAAGGAGGGAAAATTTCGTTGCGCGCCGTCGCAAACAGATTCGCGCGTCACTTGCCGGGATTTCCGTTGAATGAAACCGCCAAAGCCGCCAACTGTCATTTCCGCAATGCCCGCTGCTTTTCTGCCCACGTCCCCGGTCTTGGGGATGAACATCATCCACATTTTCACGACGAGTGATACGGTCGGACAAATCATCGTCGTTGGTCTCGCGCTTTTCAGCCTCCTCGCGTGGACCGTCATGCTGGGGAAGCATTTCGAGCTGAAACGGCTGCGCTTTCTCAACCACAGCTTCGAGCTGCGGCTGCGCGATGAGCGTTCGCTGCTCGATCTGCCGGAGTCGTTCCGCCAGCGCCGTTCGATTCCGTATGCCGATCTGTTCGCCGACGCGGTGGAGAGCTACTGGCGCGCCGCCGCCATCGGCAAAGAGAAGGGGCGCGACAGCACGCGTGCCCGCTTGGAACACGCTGAAAACGCCCTGCAACGCGCCTTGGCGCGGCAATCGCTCCGTTACGAATCGAGCATGATCTTTCTCGCGACCATCGTGTCGGGCGCGCCGTTCCTTGGTCTGCTCGGCACCGTCTGGGGTGTGATGGCGGCATTCAGTGCGATTTCCGTGCAGCAATCCGCCAGCATTCAAAGCATCGCGCCGGGCGTGGCCTCGGCATTGTTGACGACGGTCGCGGGTCTTGTCGTCGCGATTCCGTCCATGTTCGGCTACAATTTTCTGCTCGCGAGCACGCGCCGCCTGATCACCGAACTGGAAAACTACGCGAGCTCGCTCGCCGACCGCATCGAGCTGGAGAGCGAGTAGTTTCGCTCTCCATAGCTTATTGAGTATTGGCTAATGGTTATTGCCCAAGACAGTCCAAACAAACTGACACCGGCCATGCTGGAAGATCGGCTGGTGGAGTTTGCTGTGCGCTTGATCGCAGTGGCAAAACACCTCGAACGCGATACGGCAGGACGAACAATCTCCGCCCAATTGGTGCGCGCCGGCACTTCGCCCGCCGCGAATTATGCCGAGTCCCGCTCCGCGGAGAGCCGGGCCGATTTCGCGCATAAACTGCGCATCGTCATCAAAGAACTGAATGAAACCGCCGTGTGGCTTAGAATTGTCGAGAAATCCAAACTGGCGACACATGCACAGTTGCGCGGTGTCCAATCCGAGTGTGACGAACTAAGACGCATCATCGGCGCTTCCCTGCGAACCACCAAAAGCCGGGCGACTTCGGCCAATAACCAATAACCATTAAGCAGTAACCAATTTCTCATGGCTCGCACCTTCAGACGACAGCGCCAGACGGCTCCGATTTCGGAGCTTAATGTGACGAACCTGATCGATCTCGGGTTCACGCTGCTAATCATCTTCATGATCGCCACACCGCTCATCAATCAGGAGCAGGCGATCAAAATTGACCTGCCCAGCGAGAGCAAACGCGCGCAGGAACCGCAGGACAAGGACCAGCGGTTTCAAACCATCAGCATCAATCGCGAGGGACAGCATTTTTGGGGCGATCGCCCGATCTCGGTCAATGAGCTGCCGGCTTTGTTGGCGAACGAAGCCCGGCAACCGAAGCCGGCCGTCATCCGCATTCGCGCGGATTGGAGTCTGCAATACCAGAAGGTGGTTTCGCTGATGGACGAGCTGAAGAAACACAATCTCTCCAAAATCTCCTTCGACACCCAGACCGCGGACTAAGCATGGAGGCGAACCGATCAGGCGCGTTTTTCCTTTCGCTGACGTTACACGCCTTGGTGGTGGCGCTGATCTTCCTGTTCACTTACGTCCTGCATCAGCAGATCGAGGAGACGCCCAAGATTTTTGAACTCGTGGCCGGTGAGGGCGACAACTACGCCGCGACCGAGGCCCCGGCCGCCATCGCCAGCGATCCGGTGCAATTCAACCTGCCGAAGGTCGAGCGGCCGCCGCGCCCCGAGCCGACGCCGATTCAGCCGGCGCCAGAGCCTGAGCCGGTGATTCAGACCGCGCCGGAACCTCCCAAGCCCACACCGCGCAAGGTCGAGACCAAGCCCGCCCCCAAGCCGACTCCGCCAAAACCCGAACCCAAGGTCGAACCGCCGAAAAAGATGACCAAGGCGGAGTTCGACAAACTGCACGCCAATCAGAAAAACCCGACCGCGGTCAGCCAGCCACGCGCGGTGACGCCGAAAAAGATCAACATCGCCGGCATTACCGGCGGATCGGTCAACGCCACGACCGGCGCAGGTGGCAAGGCGCTGACCCGGGCGGAAAGCGACGCGCTCGACGCCTACATTGCGCTCCTGTTGCAACGCCTGCGCGCCGCGCACATCAAACCGGCCGGGCTGAGTGATTTGCTGCAGGCCAAAGTGCGCTTCAACATCGCGGCCAACGGCGCGCTTTCCAATGTTCGCATCATCACCTCGTCCGGCAGCCGCGAGTTTGATCAGTCCGTCCTGGAGGCTTTTGCCAGGGTCCGTTCCATCGGGGCCACACCCAATGGGAAAGGGGATGTGTGGGAGGTGACATTCAAGATGCGCGAAGATGGTTGAGAAAAAGTCCTTGCCTTCGCGCCGTTTACCCTGATTTTTCTGGCCCCTCGCACATGCGAACGGGCTCTTAGCTCAGTTGGAAGAGCGCCTCAATGGCATTGAGGAGGTCAGCGGTTCGAACCCGCTAGGGTCCACCAATTTCGCCCGCCGGAAACCCCGGCGGGCTTTATTGTGCCCGGATCATTTGACTTAATCCACTTCGATCATGGCCTTGATCACGCCGGTTTCCGGCTTGGTCCATGATTCGAAGCGCGCGGGCACATCCGCCAAGGCCGCGCGATGGGTGATCCACGGGCCGGTGTCGATTTTGCCGGCCTCAATCAACTGGATGATCGAGGTGAACTCGCCCGGAAGCGCGTTGCGGCTGGAGAGCACGGTCAGTTCGCGCCGGTGAAAGTGCGGATCGTGAAACGCAATGTCCGCCTGCACGAGTCCCACGAAAATCAACCGGCCGCCCGGCGCGGGATAATCAAACGCCGCCTGCATCGACTTCGCGCTGCCGGTCGCGTCGAAGACCGCCGTCGGCAGATCGCCGTTGGTCAGCGCTTCGAGCCTCGCGGCCACTTCGCCGCTGGTGGCGTCCAGCGTTTCATCGACCCCGATGCGTTCGCGACAAAACGCGAGTCGGGCCGCACTGATGTCGACCGCGATCACGCGGGCGCCGGCGGCCTTGGCGAACTGCATCACCGCGAGGCCGATCGGACCGGCGCCGATCACCGCGACGGATTCGCCCGCCTTGAGCTGCGCCCGGCCCACCGCATGCGCGCCGATGCCGAGGGTCTCGACGAGAGCGAGCTGATCAAAACTGAGTTTCGCCGATCGGTGCAGCTTGGCGGCGGGCACGATCAGGTGACTGCGATGACCGCCGTCCGTGTGCACGCCCAGCACCTGCAGCGTGCGGCAACAATTGGGTTTGCCGCTGCGGCAGGCGATGCACCGACCGCAGTTCAAATAGGGCTCCACCGCACAGCGATCGCCGATCGCGACATGCGTCACGTTCGCGCCGACGGCGACGACTTCGACGCCGAGTTCGTGCCCGAGAATGCGCGGGTAGGTGAAAAACGGCTGGCGGCCGGCGTAGGCGTGCAGGTCCGTGCCGCACACGCCGACGCGATGTATGCGCACGAGCGCCTGGTCGGCGGCGGGCGAATCCGCCGGCGCGGGAATGTCGAGGGCAACGAGTTTGCCGGGGGTTTCGAGCGAGAGCGTTAACATGATGAGATCGAATTCAAAGCGTCACGCCGTGCTTCCACAGCGCAATTTCACTAAAGCCGTTGCGTTCGTTGCGGGCGGACTGTTCGCCCGAAGCGATGGCGACGGTGGCGGCGATCAAGTTCCGCGCCACGTCGTCAATCGGATGCTGCGGATCGAGCACCGGGCTGGCGTCGAAATCGATCCAGTTGGCCTTGCGCCGGGCGAGATCCGCGTTCGAAGCGATTTTGATGGTGGGCACCGGCACACCCAGCGGCGTGCCCCGTCCGGTCGTGAAGAGAATGGCGTGCGCCCCGGCGGCGGCGAGCGCGGTGCAGGACACCCCGTCGTTGCCCGGTGCGTTGACCAGCGCGAGTCCGCCGAGCCCGGGCGTGACCGGATCACCATATCCGGCGATCTGTTTCACGGTGGCGCGTCCGCCTTTTTGCACGCAGCCCAGCGACTTGTCTTCCAAGGTAGTGATCCCGCCGGCCCGGTTGCCGGGCGAGGGGTTTTCGCCAATCGGTTCACCATGGCGCCGGAAATAGGCCTTGAATGCGTTGATCATCTCCACGCCGGCCGCAAACACATCGGCGTCCGCGCAGCGCCCCAGCAGGGCTTCTTCCGCGCCAAACATTTCCGGCACTTCGGTCAGCACGGCCGTGCCGCCGGCCGCCGTCAGCCAATCCGTCACGCGGCCCACGACGGGATTGGCGGTGATGCCGGAAAATCCGTCGCTGCCGCCGCACTTCATGCCGAGGACGAGCTGCGAAACCGGCAGCTCCTGGCGTTGAAAGCGGGCCGCCTGGGCCGCGAGCCGGCCGATTCGCGCCACGCCTTCTTCGATCTCGTCGCCCACTTCCTGGGCGTTGAAATACTCGATCCGGCCCGGCGTGGCTGCGCCGATGCGATCAAGCTGCTGGCGCAATTGATTGTTTTCACACCCCAACCCCAGGACGAGCACGCCCGCGGCATTGGGATGCCGGGCGAGTCCGGCCAAAATTTGCTGGGTATGCTTCAGATCATCCCCCAACTGCGAACAACCGTAGGGATGACTGAAAGACCGGATCGCATCGATGCCGGATCCGGGACCGGCGAATTGTTCCGTCGCCAAACGCGCGATGCGCTCCGCCGGGACGTTGACGCAAGCCACCGTGTTGATGATCCAGATTTCGTTCCGCGTGGCGGCGCGACCATCGGGTCGCAAATAACCCTTGAACGTCGCCGGGCCCAAATCGACCGCCGCATCATCAGGTGCCGGCACCGGTTTGCCGGGGTAATCCAATGCCGTGTCCGCCCCGAGCCGGCTGCGCACGTTGTGCTCATGCACCTGCTCGCCGGCGGCAATCGGACGGCTGGCGACGCCGATGACGAATCCGTATTTCCTCACCGGTTCGCCCGCGGCGATCGCGGTGAGGGCGACTTTGTGACCGGCGGGAATGTCCGTCGTCAGCCTGCCCTGCAATAGCTTGGTTCCCGCCGTCAATCGATTCCGGGCGACGCCCACATTGTCGGTGGGGTGAATACGCAGCAAAGCGGCATCAACAGGACTCATCCGATGATCGGATCGCGGTTCTCCGGACGACCGCGGGTGAAGTTGTGATTGTGAATTGGGGCGAGAATCTCACGCACCTTGGCCAGCAATTCGTGATCCAGCGGCGCCTCGGCGTAGGCGATGTTTTTGCGGATGTTGTCCGGGTTCGCCGTGCCCACCAGCGTCGTGGCGATCTCGGGGTGACTGATCGAAAACTGCACCGCGAGCTTCACAATGTCCGCACCGACCGAGCGGCAGTAGTCCACGGCTTGACGGCAGCCTTCCACGATCGGCGCCGGCGCCGGATGCCACGACGGCACGCCGCGTTCGGTGAGCAAGCCCATCCCGGTGGGCGAGGCGTTGATCACGCCCACGTCAAGTTCGCGGCACTTGGGCAGCAGCGATTCCAACGAGGTGTCGTTCAGCTCATAGTGACAGAACGACAGGATCGTGTCGATCGAGCCGGGCGCGGCGCGATCCAATCCGTCGGCCAGGACTTTCAGCGGCAGGCCGGTGATGCCGATGTGGCCGATGCGCCCGGCGGCTTTCAGCTGGAGCAGCGCGGGAATGGTCTCGTGCACGACCTGGTCGAGATCGACGAATTCGATGTCGTGACACTGCAGCAGGTCGATGTAGTCGACGCCGAGCCGCGCGCAGCTGTTTTCAAATTCCCGGGTCACGCGCGCCGCGGAAAAATCAAAGTCATTACTGCCGTATTGGCCGACCTTGGTCGCGAGATAATAGCGCTCGCGTTTGATCTCCCGCAGAGCGCGCCCCAGCACGGTCTCGGCCTTGGTCGCACCGTAATAGGGCGACACGTCGATGAAATTGATCCCGAGATCGAGCGCCGTGTGCACCGTGCGGATCGATTCTGCGTCGTCCGTCTCGCGAAACACGCTGCCGAGGGACGACGCGCCGAAACTCAGTGTGGAAACCTTGAGACCTGTGCGACCCAGTTGACGGTATTCCACGGCGTTTAGGCGGATTCGATGATCAGGTTGGCGTATTGCGTGGTGTCGCCCGTGCGAATCAAGCCGATGGCGCGCGGCACGCGTTTCTTGAATTCCACATGCGGCTCGAAGCGCAACTGCGAACCCGCCAGCGCCTGCAGGGCGGCCAGCTTGTCCGGCGAATTGGCCGCTTTGAATTCCTCCGCCGCCCACACCGGACCGATCACGAAGTTCGCCTTGATGGCTGCCAAGACCTGTTGAACCGTCGGCACATCATCGACGAGCGACAGGTCCACGGTTTCGATTTGCGGCCAGAACGGGAAGCCGCGATCCGCGATCACCAACGTATTGGTGTGCCGGATTCGGGCGAGCAGGTGCAGGACGTGGGGATTGAGGATGCCGGTGCGGAGCATGGGGTGTCAGGATTGAAGAGCGTCGCGCGGATGGGTCTTGGCCAACAGATCTGCGCCGTCAGCCCGGCCCGTGTCGCGCAAACGTTGCAGATAGGCCGGGAGCACGCCGCGGGTGTGCAGGGGGCCGCCTTCGAGCAGGACCGTGCGCATCGGATCGTCCGCATGCGTGGCGGTGGCCATCATCTCGGCCATCCAGCGATCGAGCAACGCGATCGCATGATCGCACAGTTCGGGTTTGGCGGCAGCGAGATCGTGCTGGAGGTGCGGATCCTCCTTCACGTTGAACAGCATGACCGGCGGGAAGCCGTGATAGCCGTCGTGATAGGACCGCAGGCAGAGCCAGTCGCCCCAGCGCACGGAACGCTGGCAGCTCCAGGCCATCTGGGAAAGCACCAGCGAGTCACGCCCGTTGCTCGGCGCGTCGGCCTTGAACTGCGGCGCGAAACTGCGGCCGTCCCACGTGGCCGGCACCTCGCCGCCCGCGAGTTCGATCATGGTCGCGGCCATGTCGATTTGATAAAGCAGCGAGTCATCCACCCGGCCACGCTGGCAGGTGACCGACTTGGGCGGACGGATGATCAGCGGCACGCGCGACGTGATCGTGTCGGCGGTTTGATGATCCCCGTAGATGTTGAATTCGCCGAGGTTCTCACCGTGGTCGGCGGAGATGATCACCCACGTGTCATCGAGCCAGCCGCGCATTTCCAGGGCCGCGAGAATGCGCCCGACGGCATCATCGGCATAGCGCACGCCGCAATCGTAGCCGTCGAACATCTTCCGTGCGTCATCCATCGAATTGATTTCGCTGGGCTGCCGGGGGTAGGGTTGCGGATACGGCCAATCCGCATCGAAGCCGAGCACTTCACGCGCCGAGTGCGGACCGAAACCCGCGCGATGCTTGGCTAGCACCTCGGGGGTATACCATCCGGGCAGGGGATCGTCGGCGAAGGGATTGCCGTAGCTGTCCGGCGTGTTGTAAGGCGTATGCGGATCCCAAAGATTGACGTGCAGAAACCAATTGTCCGCGCCGTCCGGCTGCCGGTTGATCCAATCGAGCGCCAGCGGTTCGACTTCGTCGGCGTTTTCCATGCCGCCCCAGCCGTTGTTGTGGATTTCGTTGAAGCCGGCATACCAATGCCACGCCGAATGGCGTTCGCCAAAGCTGCTGATCGTCGCGGTGTGCAGCCCAAGGTTGTGCAGGCAGCGCATCCAATTCGTGCGGCCGAGCGTGGACACAAAATCGCGACCGGGGCCCTCGTTGAACGGTTCGGACGCCGCCCCGCCGTGATTGACCACGCCGCTGTGAATGCCGAAGCGCCCACCGAACAGCGCCGTGCGCGAGGGGAGGCAGGGCGCATCGGAAACGTGACAGCCCGTGAATCGGACGCCTTGGGCCGCCATGCGATCAATGCACGGACTGGTGTTGCGATGATACCCGTAGCACCCGAGGTGGTCGGCGCGCAGCGAGTCGATGTCGAAGTAGAGAATACGCATGGGGGAGGGGACACCGCAAAGCGGCGGAGTATGCAGCGAAACACACGCGGTCGCGGCGGCAACGCCAAAAGCCCGCGCGCCCGTCTGATGACGCATTTGTGCCGCGACCGATCGAAAATCGACAAGCCGGCGATTGCGCCACAAATTCGGCTCCTTGTGAAAGCCCTGATCCCCTTAGTCCGCTTGTTCTGCCTCGCCTTGCTCGTCATGCCCGCGGTTGTGCGGTCGGCCCCCGCGGAGCAAATCGTCGAACTCCCCCCGTTCGCGGTCGAGGAAAACGCCGCCAAGCCCTGGCGCTATGCGGCCGTCGCCGATGCGGAGATTGTCTCGCGTTGCCCCGACGATCTCACCGTGCAACTCATCCGCCGGCAGTATCGGCTGCATGAGTTGCTGACTCTCTTGCTGCCGCGCGAACTGCAGATCAAACGCGGCCAGCCGCGCTATTATGTGTTCTACAACGCGGAGAACCAAACCGCGGTGAATCGCGACATTGTCGCCAAGATCGAAACGCACGAAGCGAACCTGCAGTCATCGGGCAAAATGAAGGTCGGCCCCGATCTGCAGGTCGGTTTGCTGCCCAATTTCCGGTTTTGGGACGACGAGAGCCTGGCCATCTTTTTCGTGATCGATCCCACCTTGCAGGATCGCGATGAGTTCACGCTCTCCGCCGGTTACATCCGCTATCTGATGGAGTCGCGCGCGCCGGCGCCGCCGGACTGGTTTGTAGAGGGGCTGCTCGGGCTCTACGATCATGCCGAACTGTCGGTGCCGCCGCTGCGCAGCGCCTTGGACATCATGGCGGCCTCGCAAAATATCAACGCCCCGAAGACCGAACGCGATGTGATCCGCGTGCGCCCGTTGGCCCCGGCCCTGTTCGGGCTGGCCGCGGTTCCCGACAAAAAAGCACCGCCGCTCGCCCTGGCCCCGATTGCGGAGGTGCTCGGCGATCGCACCGGGGCGTTCTCCATCGCCCAAATCAAGGCGACCGCGACGCTGTTCATGCGTTGGGCCTACGATCCGGGTCGCAAAAACGCCAAGGGCGTGCAGTTGCCGGAACAGCCGCGCGCAGACGGCATCGCCGCCCGCACCCGCGCGCTGTGGCGTCTGGCCGAGCGCGCCGCCAACGAGCCCATGACCGAGGCGCTGCTGCAAGAATGCCTCGGCCTGGACTATGCCGCGGTGGATGCGGCGCTGCGGGCGTATGCCGCTTCCGCGCTGAACGACGAGTTCACTCTGCGCGCCCCGCAACCGGTGAAAGTGCCGGCCTTCGAGCTCCGTGACGCCACGCCGTTGGAATCGAGTCGCGTGCGCGGCGAACTGGCCCGGCTCGAAATTGACTATGTGCGCGAGGTGTATCCGGCGTTGGTGGACGACTACGTCGCGCAAGCCCGCCGCATATTGCGCCGTGCGCACGACCTTGGTGAAACCGATGCGCGGCTCCTCGCCTCCATCGGACTCTGCGAAGTCGATGCCCGCAATGACGCGGCCGCCCACCCGTTTCTGTCGGCCGCCACGCAGGGCCGCGTGGTGCGGGCGCGGGCTTGGTATGAACTGGCCCGCATCGAGTTTGAACAATGGCTCGCCGCGCATCCCGGACAAAAGCCCTCGCGCGAGGCACTGGCCGCGGTGCTCGCGCAGCTCGGCACAGCCCGCACGCAGCTGCCGCCGATGCCCGAGGTCTACGAGCTCTACGCGCGCATTTGGACCGTGGCGGAACTGCCACTCGGCCAAAACATGCTGACTTTGCTCAATAACGGCCTGCGCTTGTTTCCCAACCGCGTGCGCCTGCTGCACCAAGTCGCCGTCCTGATGGCCAAGCACGGCCGGGTGGAGGAAGCCCGGGGCCTGACCGAACGGGCCCTGATTCTCGTCCGCAGCCCCGAACTGCGCCGCCAACTGGAAGCGCTGCAAAAGTCCCTGCCGCCCGCGGCGGTCGCCCAACCGGAAGGAGCGACGACGCCCCCACAGAGTCGGTGACAATCACTCGGTGACATTGATGATCGGGCGATCCGGCGGCCGGCCGTAGAAGCGCTCCAGCATCTGACGCCAGTGGGCGTCCTCGGCCTCGCGGCGCTTGACCGCGCGGTATTCCGCTTCGCCGGCGAACAGAATGAAGGTGAAGAGCAGGGCGCCGAGCACGCTGTCCAGCCAGAACAGCATCACCAGAATGCCGATCACGGCGAACACCTTGCCCACGGTCGCGGCGATTTTCGTGGCTTTTAGATACGGGTAACGCGTGGCCAGCAGCGCGCGCAGGATGCGGCCGCCGTCCATCGGGAAAACCGGCACGAGATTGAACACGCCCATCACGAGGTTCGCGATGAGCAGTTGATAGATCAGGCCGTTGAACGAATAGAAATAGATCGTGTCCGGCATGTGCGCGACCGGCCACCACAGCAGCGCCGCGAGCACGAAATTCACCGCCGGTCCGGCCAGCGTGATCAGCAGCTCCTTGCGCGGGGCGCGGGGGAGCGAGTCAAACTCCGCCATGCCGCCGATCGGCATCAGCAGGATGCGCGAGATGCCCACACCGTAGCCGCGCGCGGTGAACGAGTGCCCGAGTTCGTGCAGCACCACGCAGACGAAAAACGCGCTGATGGTCAGCACCCGCCAGAACAGACCGGTGCCCCCGGCCTCCGTCCAGCCCTCCCAGCCGACATAGGCCAGCAACAGGAAAAAGGTCGCGTGGACCTCGAGCCGGATGCCGGCGATGCGAAACAACTTAATTGACCATGACAGCATGTCGCACAACAAAACCCGGAATCTGCGAATCGCCAGCAGCATCTTCGCAGCCCACGCAATGCCCGACACCAAGCCCGCCACCATCCTCATCATCGACGATGACGCCGACATGCGTTACTCTCTGGCCCGCGTGCTTTCCACGCAGGGCTACAAGGTCAGCGAGGCGGGCAGCGGCGAGGACGGGGTGGCCGCAGTCAAGAAAGGCCCGCCGCCCGACCTGATCTTTCTCGACATCCGCATGGGCGGCATGAGCGGCATCGAGGCCCTCCAGCACATCCGCTCCATCAACGCGCGCCAACTGGTCATCCTCATGACCGCGTTCGGCACCGCGCAGACCGCGATCGAGGCGATGAAATACGGCGCCTTCGATTACATCATGAAGCCGTTTGATCCGGCCAAGGTCATCGCGCTGGCGGCCAAGGGCGTGCAGGCGCACGCCGACATGCGCGCCGCGGGCGATTACCAGACGACGGTCAACCCCGACGATTACCGCGAGGGCATCGTCGGTTCCGCCCCGGTCATGCAGGACGTGTTCAAGATCATCGGCCAGGTCACCGCCAGCGACGTGACCGTGATGATCACCGGCGAGAGCGGCACCGGCAAGGAGCTCGTCGCCAATTCCATCTGGAAGCACTCGCACCGCGCCAACAAACGGTTCATCGCGGTCAACTGCGCCGCGATCCCCGAGAACCTGATCGAGAGCGAACTCTTCGGCCACGAAAAGGGCTCGTTCACCGGCGCAACCACCCAGCGCATCGGCAAGTTTGAACTCTGCGACGGCGGCACGATCTTCCTCGATGAGATCGGCGACATGGCGCTGGCCACGCAGACGAAGATTTTGCGCGTGCTGCAGCAGGGCGAAATTCAGCGCGTCGGCGGCACTGAAACGATTCGCGTCAACGTGCGCATCATCGCCGCGACCAACAAGGATCTCGAGGCGATGGTGAAGGCGAAAACCTTCCGCGAGGATCTCTACTACCGGCTCAATGTCGTGCGCATCAAGATGCCGCCGCTGCGCGACCGGCCGGGCGACATTCCGCAGATCGTCGATTACTGCCTGCAAAAGCTTTCCCGCGAAAAGAAGACCCGCGTGACCAAGGTCTCGCCCGAAGTGCTCGCGCTGTTCGCCAAGCACACCTGGCCGGGCAACGTGCGCGAACTCGAGAACGTCATCTACCGCAGCGCGGTCGTGGCGCAGGGCGACGCGATTCTCGTCAAGGATCTGCCCGCCGAACTCGGCGGCTCGGCCATTTCGCAAAGCGCCGCGCCGTTTGAGGCCGCGGCATCCGCGCCGACCGCCGGCGCCATCACGGTGGAGAGCGCGTATGATTTTCTGGCCAAAACGCTGGCCGCGGCGGATGCGCCGATTATCCCGGCGGTTTCGGCGGCGCTTGCCCGGCGCGTGCTCGCGGCCGTCGACGGCAACGAAACGGTCGCGGCGAAGCAGCTCGGCGTGACCAAGCCCGCCTTGAAGAAGTTGCTGGGCTGACATGGACCTGCATCCGGCCGCGCGGGTTTTGCCGTTCCGGCACCAAGGGCCGTTTGTCACGCGGGGGGATGGCGGCATCCTGTGTTTCGATGCCGCCGCCGCCCATATCAGTCACGACGAAGGGCTGACCTGGACCGCGTATCCGTTCGTCGCGGAGACGTCACGGTTTCAACCCAGCACGGAGAACGCACTGTTGCGCACCCGGGCGGGGACGGTGATCGCGGCATGGATCAATCTGGCCGAAAAACAATTCGCCCCCGGTTGGCAATGGGGCGGGGGACCGGAAATTTTCGCGCAATGGATTCTGCCGCTCTATGTCAGCCGCAGTCAGGACGACGGGCTCACCTGGGAGGCGCCGATTTTGCTCAACCGGCCGTGGTGCGGCTGCGTGCATTCGATGATCCAAACCCGTACCGGTCGCATCGTGCTGGTCGGTCAGGAAATCATCCCGGCGTGGCGGCATGCGACCGTGATGTTTCTGTCTGATGACGAAGGCCGCACGTGGCAGCGCAGCAACGTCCTCGATATCGGCCAAGGCGCGCACGATCACGCGGGATCCTGCGAGGGCACGGTGATCGAACGGCGCGACGGCTCGCTCTACTTGCTGCTGCGCAACGAAACCGGCGTGCTTTACGCGGCCACATCCCACGACGGCACCACGTGGGGGGAGCTGCAACCGACGACCATTCCCACGGTCAAATGCTGCCCGCAGCTCACGACCTTGGCCGACGGCACCGTCGCGCTGCTCTGGAATCCGCCGCCGCGTTATGATCCCGCCGAGCCGGTCACGCGCGACGAACTCGCCCTCGCGCTTTCATCGGACGACGGTCGCACGTGGAGCGAGCCCGTGATCGTGGCCGCCGATTACAGTCGGGTGCGCGAATTGCCGGACTACATCCGGGCCTCGTATCCGTATCTCTACGAACGCCGCCCCGGCGAATGCTGGATCACCACGATGTATGGCGATGTGCGGATCACACTCGATCCGGCTCAACTGACCGCAGGAACCATTCCCTTGCCGCCACTGGTCGTGCTGTTCGGCGATTCCACCACCGCCCGGCGACCGGCCGAGGTCCGGACCGTTTACGCCCAACACCTGCAGGCGCGCCTCATTCAAGCGGGACTCGATCACACCGTCGCCAATCGCGGCGTGCCGGCCAACAACACGAATGATGCCCGGGCGCGCTTCGAGTCCGATGTGCTCGCGCTGAACCCCGAACTCGTGGTGATCCAATTCGGTTTGAATGATGCCGCCGTCGACGTCTGGCGCGATCCGCCGGCCACGGGTCCGCGGGTGCCCGTGGACCGTTACAGCGCCAACCTGCGTCACATGGTGGAGACCTTGCAGGCGCGGGGCTGCGCCGTCGTGCTGATGACGCCCAACCGCATGTATTGGTCGCCCCTCCTGCTCGAACGCTACGCCAAGCCGCCCTACGATCCCGCCGAGGCCGAGACCTTCAACGCCCGGATCGAGGCCTACGCCGCCGCGATGCGCGCGCTCGCGATCGAACGGCGCGTGCCGCTGATCGATATCAACCAAGCCTACCGCGATTCTGGCGATCCCCGGCAATTCCTGCTCGAACGCTGCATGCAGCATCCCTCGGATCGTGGCCACGCCCTCGTGGCCGATCTGCTCGCGCCGGTGGTGATCGACCTGCTGCGCCAACGCAGCGGGTAGGGACGAGCGTCGCGCTCGTCCGGGTCAGCTGTAGGGCGGGATCGCTGATCCCGCCTTTCATTTGGGTTAGCGCAATCAAAGGCGGATTCGGAAATCCCGCCCCACCGTTAATCCACGCGCAAATACCGCCGGCGGCGGGCGCTTTGGCCGACCAATTCCTTGCGCGCGCCGGTTTCCTTGTAGGGCGCGCGGCGATAACCGCCGAGCTCCGGATTGGCCGCGCATTCCATTTGAAAATCCTGCATGCGGGCGAAGGCCGTGAGCAGCTGCGTAGGCAGCGCGTAGTGATCCAAACCGCGGCGCGCCAACACGAGCAGCAATTCGTGCACCGACTCCAGGGTGGAGAGACACCCGTCCTGTGGTTGTTGTTTGATGCGATAGCGACTGGGCGCGGTCGCCCGAAACATCAGCCGCGGCAACGCCTGCAGCACCGGACTCAGCCGCAGCATCTTGCGCGCGGCGCTCCACGTCGCATCCAAAATGAACAGCTGCAGCGGGCGCGCGGTCAGCGCCGCCGGCAGCGGCTGTTCGGCGCTCAAATCGCAGGCCGCTTCCCCGGGATAGAGCAGGGCGGAGTGATACGTTGGATCCGCCAGACGCTCCCGCAGAATCACGTTCTCCTCTAACGACGCGTCCACGATGATCTCGCTGTTCGCCAGACACAGGTGCGTGATTCGTCCGGTGTTTGCCTTCTCGCGCTTGAACTCCTTCGGATGCATCAGGAGCACAAACCGCGTCCGTGTCGCCATGGGCACGAGTTCGCCACACCAGCACACGCGGGCGGGACGAAAGCAACGGTAACAGGTTTCACGTGACATTAACGCGGCATTAATCCGCAGCCCGGGCCGCAGTGCAATCCCGGTTGCGATTCCTGATGCATCCAAGGTGGGCGCGCAGGTCCCACTGCGCGCCGTGACGGGCACCGGGACGTGCCCGTCCACCCTTGTTTGTGGGGACGCGCCGCCCCCGGCGCGTAGTTTAAATCTCAATGGCTTTGTGCACTCCGGACCCAATCCGCCGCGCCGGGGGCGACGCGGCCCCAGCTCCAAACAACAGCAGCTCGCGGAGGCGCTGAGGTAGGGCGGTCTGTCCCAGACCGCCGGTTCGAACATTGCCACGGCGCGCTAGGGACAGCGCGCCCTACCATCAAACCACCAAATCTCTACCACCACCGCTGGATAAATCCGACTCGCGTGCCGTATGACACAGCGCACACTTCGCCTTTCCCATGATCGCTTTCGTTACCCGCATGTTCACCGAGATTCGCGCCCTCCCGCGAGAAGTGCATGTGCTCGTGGGCGGGCAATTCATCAACCGCTTCGGCGGCTTCGTGCTGCCGTTTCTGGCGCTGTATTTGACCGGCAAGGGAATCGGCATGGGCCACGTCGCGATCGTGCTCGGGTCCATGGCCACGGGCGGACTGTTTGGGCCGATCGTGAGCGGTTACCTCGCCGACGCGATCGGCCGGCGCAACACCATCGTGGTCGCGCTCGTATCCAGTGCACTGAGCATCGTCGGGCTCTACTACTGCCAGACGCTGCCGCAGTTCATGGCCGTCGCGTTCGTGCATGGGTTTTGTTCGTTCCTCTATCATCCGGCGGCCAGCGCCCTGCTGACCGATCTGGTGCGGCCGGACCAACGCGTGCTCGCGTTCGCGCTGATGCGCCTCGCAGTCAACGCCGGGTTCGCCGCCGGTCCGGCCGTCGCCGGCATCCTGTTCAGCCGCGCTCCGGCGCTGATTTTTTACGGCGATGCGATCACCACGCTGATCTTCGCCGGCCTCGCCATGCTCTGGCTGCCGCACGGATTGCGCACGGTGACGGGCAAGGTGACCTCGCCATCCGTCATGTGGCAGAGCTGGCGCGAGGCCCTGGGCAACATGCGGCGCAACCGGCCGTTCGTCATCCTGGTGATCTCCAGCCTGCTGATGGAAATCGCGTTTGTGCAGACCTTCAACGTGCTCGCGCTCACCGCCACGGGCCGCGGTCTCACCCCCGAACAATACGGCGTGGTCATGGCGCTCAACGGCGCGCTGATCATGTTTCTCGAACTGCCGCTCAACCAGTGGGCGCGGCGCTTCGATCTGCGGCGCGTGCTCGTCTTCGGGTTCGCCCTCGTCGGCGCGGGCTGCGCGTCGTTCGGTTTCATGCGCACGCAAACCGGCTTCTTTGTCGCGATGGTGATCTTCACCGTGGGTGAGATGCTCGCGCTGCCGATCAGCCAGAGCTACACCAGCACACTTGCGCCCGAGGCGTATCGCGGCCGCTATTTCGGCATCCGCGGGATCGTCTGGGCCATGGCCGCCAGCATCGGCAGCGTCGGCGTCTGGTGCTACGGTCAGATGGGTGATGCGTGGTGGTATGTGGCCGGCGCCATCGGCGTGCTCGGCGCGTTGGTCATGCTCGGCACCCTGCGCGAACCGGCGCCGCCGTCGGATTGACGTGTAGGGCGGGATCGCTGATCCCGCCTACGGATGACGTGGCGTGTTCGATTTGGCGGGATCAGCGATCCCGCCCTACATTACGACACCACTGGTGGCCGGCCGGCCAGCACGCTCGCGACCAGCGGCGCGCGATGTCGGTAGTAAAGCGCGAGCCCGCCTTGATAAATCAGCGTCGCAAGCAGCAACACGCCGTAAACCGCCGTGTTGGCGATGCTGGCCATCCGTTCGAGCGTGGCCGGATCGATCGCCGCGTCGGCAAACATCGTGTGCACTTCGGCCGGCAACCCGGCGATCAGCGCCGCCGCGTCGAAGGTCAGCAATTGCGTGACCGCATAGCTCCACACCATTGCGAGCACGATCAGCTGCGCGACAAACAGTTTCCGCATGCCCGCGGCATCGCCCCGCAAAATGGCCCGGCGGCCGCGCAGTTCCGTGATGCCGCCCACCATCACGATCGCGCCGGTGAAGCCGGCGATCAGGTCGGTCATGATGAGGGAGACCAGCGCTCCCAGGCCCGCCGCCACGGTCACGCACCAGCCGTTGATGGCGGCGAGTCGCAGAATCCGATTCACGATTTGCTCGGGGGTGGTGGTCGAAGCCATGCCCGCAACTTGCCGCCGCCGCGGGCCGCTGGCAATGCCGCGCTGCGGCCGGTTTTTCACAGGGTTTTTAACCCGTGCTAAAACCGGGTGAAACTCACGTCCGCGGTGTCATTGCGCGTGTCTATTCGCCCATCGCCGCCAGAGTTGGCAGCATGAAAACACGACAGCCAGCCTGCTCCCGGCGCGGGTTCACCCTCGTCGAAATCATGATTGTGGTGGTGATCATCGGCCTGCTGGCGGCCATCGCGATTCCCGCTCTGCAACGCGTGCAGCGCCGCACCCAGGCGACGCGCTTCATCAGCGATCTGCGCACGTTTGCGCAGGCCTTTGACACCTACGCGCTCGAAAACGGCGTCTGGCCAGGCAACGCCGGTTCGGGCGTCGTGCCGCCGGGCATGAGCGACCAGATCAGCACCACGGCGTGGACCGCGACGAACACGCTCGGCGGGCGCTGGAATTGGGACGAAAACCGGTTCGGGGTCGTCGCCTCGGTCTCCACCACGGGCGTGACCGCGACGGTGGCCGACATGCTCGCAATCGACGCGCAGATTGATGACGGCGATCTCGCGACCGGCCGGTTTCGCAGCGCCAGCGGCCGCTACCTCTGGGTGCTGGAGTAAGGCGCGGCGAAAAATAACCGTGCAACTTTCGCCGGGCTCGCGAGTCTTGAAGGCATGCCTTTACTGCGCCTGCTCCTTGGTGCGGCGGTGGCCGTCGTCGCGGTCTTCGCCGGTTTGTTTGCCGCCCTGATCGTCGCGTGCACCGCAGTGGTGGGTTATCTCGCGCTGCTGATCACCGGCCGGCGACGCGGCCGACCCGCGCCGGGGCATAGTCCGACCCGCGGTCCCGGTCCCCGGCCGACCGCCGGTCGTGGCGATGCGATCGACATCGAAGCGAGCGAAGTGGGCGAGACCGCCGACAAAACGCTCGAGCGCTGAATGCTCAGGACCGCGCCGGACGGGCCGGTTGACCGGTGCGCGCGGAGGCGTAGATCGCATCCATCAGTTCGCTGTGCACGATGCCGTTTTGCAACGAGGTGCGCGGTTCGGCGCGGCCGAGAATCGCGTCGATGAAGTTGTCGTTCGGCGTCTGCGCCCGGCCGAGGAGCTCAAGATCCGTCAGCTCGCCCTTGGCGTCGTAGGCACGAATCCATTGCCCCATCCAGCCGTCGATGTCCACGCGGCCCTGTTCAAACATGAAGTGCATGTCGGCGCCGTCGCGCACGCAATTGCCGCCAATCGCGAGGCAGGCCATCACGCCATTGGCGAAGCGCAGGTTGATCGCAGCGTTGATGTCCACCGGCGTGCCCAGCTGATCGAGAAACGCAAAGACCTCCGCGATGTCGGACTCGACCGACCAGCACAGTGAGTTGAGCAGATGCGCGCCGCTGTCATAGGCCTGGCCACCGCCGGAGAGCGTGGGAATCTGGCGCCAGCTGCCGGTGGTGAGGTGTTTCCAATTCTGCGAAAGATAACCGCTGATCAATTCGAGGCGGCCGAAACGCCGCGTGCGAATCGCCTCGCGCAGCCACGCGAAGGCCGGCGTGCAGGGCGTGTTGTAGCCGATGACAAAGACCTTCCCGGTGGACGCGAAGCGCGTGGCCAGGGCGTGCGCCTGCGCCGCGGCCGTGACCATCGGTTTCTCCATCAGCACATGCAGGCCGGCATCGGCCGCGAGCATGGCGTGATCGAAGTGCAGCGTATGCGGGGTGATGATCGCAACCGCGTCGATCAGCCCGGAATGCATCATCGCCGAGGCGTCGGTGAAAATCGCCGGCCGCGGGGCATAGGCCGGCAGGTGCGTGGCGATGAATCGCTCCATGTGCTCCGGCGAAACGTCACCGAGCGCGGTGATCTGCACGTCGGGGTGGTCGCGAAAGCGTTGGGCATGGGCGCCGCCCATGCCGCCGGTGCCAAGAATGCCGACGCGCACGGGGCGGCCGGCCGAAGGTGTTGGGGTCATAGTTGGGGTGTCCGCAGGGCGAACGCCGGTTAGCTGACCAAAGCCCAACCCCGGGGCAATCGCGAAAATCGCGAACGCCCCGAAAATCAAATCCGCGCGACGGAGTAGTGCGGATCGTCCGGCATGATCTCGACGTCCACGCGGTTGCCCGCGCGTTCGAGCATCTGCCGGCAGTCAGGTGAGAGATGCCGCAGGTGCAGGGTCTTGCCGGCCTTGCGGTAACGCTCCGCGAGGGAGTTGATCGCCTCGAGGCCCGACAGATCGCACACCCGGGTGTCGCGGCAATCAATGACCACGTCGTCCGGATCCTCGGCGGGTTTGAACAGTTCCGCGAACTCGCGCACCGAGCCGAAGTAGAGCAGCCCCGCCAGCAGATAGGTGCGGCGCTGATGCGTATTTTCCAAAGTGACGAGGCGCACGTGCTGCGCGCTCTTCCACGCGAACACCAGCGCGGAGACCAGGACGCCGACCAGCACTGCGATCGCGAGGTCCGCGTAAACGGTCACGCCGGTCACGATCGCGATGACGAGAATGTCGCTCTTTGGCACCTTGCCGAAGGTCGTGAGACTGGACCATTCGAAGGTGCCGATCACCACCATGAACATGACGCCGGTCAGCGCGGCGATCGGGATGCGGTCGATGAACGGCGCGCCCACGAGAATGAAGACCAGCAGACCGAGGGCCGCGACGATGCCCGAGGTGCGGCCGCGGCCGCCCGAACGGATATTGATCAAGCTCTGCCCGATCATCGCGCAGCCGCCCATGCTTTGAAAGAAGCCGCTGACCATGTTGGCCGCGCCCTGCGCCACGCACTCGCGATTGCCGCGTCCGCGCGTCTCGGTGATTTCGTCGATCAGCTGCAGCGTCATCAGCGATTCAATCAGCCCGACCGAGGCGAGGATCGCCGCATAGGGGAAAATGAACGAGAGCGTATCCCAGGTGAACGGCACATGCGGCAGATGCCACTGCGGCAGCGCGCCCTGCACGCTGGCGAGGTCGCCCACGACCTGCGTGTTGACGCCGAGAAACGCGATGCCCGATACCACCAGAATCGCGGCGAGCGAGGAGGGCACGGCCTTGGTGAGCTTGGGCAGATACTTGATGATCGCCATGGTCAGCGCGACCAGCCCGAGCATCAGCCACATCGCCGAACCGGAGAGCCAGTCGCCCACGAGCGCGCCGTCGCGCTCCTTGAACATGTCGAGCTGCGCGAGGAAGATCACAATCGCGAGGCCGTTGACAAAGCCCATCATCACCGGATGCGGCACGAGCCGAATCAACCGCCCCAACCGCAGGGTGCCGACGACGATTTGCAGCGCCCCGGTCAGGATGACTGCAGCGAACAGGTATTCCAACCCCGCGCCGGCGCCGCCGCGCAGGTTGCCTTCCTGCACCAAAGCGACCATCACAACCGCCATCGCGCCGGTCGCGCCCGAGATCATGCCGGGCCGCCCCCCGAACGCCGCGGTGATCAGACCCATGAAAAAGGCCGCGTAAAGCCCCACCAACGGCGGCACGCCGGCCACAAACGCGAACGCGATGGCCTCGGGCACGAGCGCGAGCGCCACGGTCAGCCCCGACAGGGCGTCGTCTTTGAAATTGCCGCGCTTTTTGCGAAACGGATTGGTCATGATGCGATGAAAATCGCCCGACCAAAACGCCGACGTTGGGGATCGACGCCTGCGCCCGATACGGGCGGTTGAAGAGTGAAACTGGACTGTGGACGGGGCGGGAAAGCCCGCCGCGACGAGCAGCGGGCCGGCCATCAAGGGTGGCTCCGCCGGTCATGGCAACCCTCAATCGAGCCGCCGTGATTTAGTCTCACGCGGAGTCGCAGAGTCGCTGAGGGAGGAATGAATAACAGAGGATTAAGCTGGTGAGAGAATCGTCATCCAAAATGAAACAGCTTGGGCATCGGCATCCCTGCGGCTCTGCGACTCTGCGTGAGCCCCATATCTTCCATCTCCGCGCTGCGCGCTGTGGATGATTGGAGCTGGGGCCGCGTCGCCCTCGGCGCGGCGGCTTGAGTCGTGAATGCAAAATCCGTTTGAGCGTCGAACTACGCGCCGGGGGCGGCGCGTCCCCATGATCGAGGTGGACGGGCACCCGGTTCAGAAACCCTTCCGTTTCACTCGAGGGCGAATCGCGTTGCGATTCACCATCTCCGCGCTCCGTCCTTCTTACTTCCTCCTTCTTCCTTCTTCCTTACCGCCTCAAGGTTTCACCCGGCCGAAACCCCACGAAAAGGGTGCGCCGAAAATCTCCGCGCCGCCGATGCGCACGCCGTGAAACATCGTCTCGGCCATTTCGGTCGAATCCAGAATCCGCGCGACATCGATCATCAATTCCGCGTCGGCGATCAGCCGCTCGACATCCTCGCCGGGATAACCGGCCCAGTATTTCAGGTCGTGCAGAAATCCCGCGGGGTAGAGGCTCTGGCCGCGCCACGCGTCGAACCAGCCCGTCACGCCATCGCTCTTGAAGGGTTGCGGCGGCGGGTCGCGCTCAATCTTCGCCCAAAGCTCCGGGAGGCCGTAGTGTTCGCAGATGATCTTGATACGCGCCAACGGCACTTCCTCGCCAATCGCCGGCAGTTCGAATGCCTCTGCCGTTTGCGCGCGCATTTCCGCCCGGCGCATCGGCATCGCGTCGATGATGGCAAACAGCTTGTCCGGGGACACGGGTTGCGCGGTCGTCAACTTGACTCCGCCATCCTTGCCGATCAGCCGGAACTGAAACGCCTCCGCACCGGTGCGCGTCAGCATCAGCACATCGCGTTCGCGCAGCCCCGACCAAGCGGGCAGCAGCGCGGCGGCCTGGGCTTGAAACGTCGCGTCGTCGGTCGTCGGGGTATCGATCACGACCACCCGTTGTTGCCAGCGTTGCGCCGCCAGATCCGGCAAGGGCAGGGCGGCCAGGGAGGTGACCGCGCAGAGCACGGCGAACAGACAGGACAGACGCATGGGGGTGAGCAAAACCAACCGCGGCACGGTTGCAAATCCCGGCGCCGCTTGGCCCACCGCCGAGCAGGATCAGGATGCCCGACGACGACGCCAGACCGCCAAGCCCAAGCCCAGCACGCCGGCGAGCAGCGCATAGGTGGAGGGCTCCGGCACTGCGGGGTAGCTCAGCATGCCGGGATTGAATGTGCCGGTCGCGAACGTGAACAGGCGTGCGTCATCCAAGATGCCATGCAAATACGCATGACCGTCCTGGGCGTCGCCCAAGGAAAACTGGCTGGCATAGGGGCCGACCGTAATCGGTGTGCCGGTCACAAGGCTGCCGTTGAAATAGAGACTCGCGTCGCTGTTCTCATCCACGACCAAGGCGACGTGATACCACGTGTCGGTGGCCAGGCCGTAGGTGCTGAAATAGATGTTGTCACCACTGCGGGCCAGACCGAGCCGGCCGCCAAACCCCGTGTCGTAGAGGATGCCCGTGCCCGAACTCACGCCGTTGCCGACCAGCATCACCCATTGCGTGGACGCGAGGCTGGAAAAATTCACCCAGGTCTCCATCGCGAAATTATTGGTCATGCCCAAATTGCTCGCGATGGTGTAGCTGCCGCTGCCCGTGAATTGCACCGCGAGACTGCCGCTTGAGTCCGGCCGCGTCGTGTTGGTGTAGGTCAGGCCCGTGCCGGCGAGCGAAAGATTGGAACCCGTGCTCGCGGTTAAAGTCGCGTTCACCGCGTTACCATTGGCGGCCCCGGCGTCGTCGTCACCCATGCTCCAGGCGCCGATGATGGTTTGAGAAAGGGCGGAAGTGGCGGTTGCGACCAACAGTAATCCAACGGCAAGCAGTTTCGTTTTCATGGGGTAGCGGGTGCGAATCATCCAATGAAAGTGTCGGTCGCTCGCAACCATTTTAAACGCCGCGGAGTCGGGTCCAAACAGACCTAGTGCCAATGATCGCTTGGCAGCCGGCGCACGTCGGCAAAGCTGGGCGCCGTGTTCAAACCGGCTTGGCCCATTGCCTTCATCGTCATCGTGAGCGGACTGCTTGCGCGTTTGTGCGCCGAACCGACCGTCGGGATGACGTATGAGGAGGTTACCGCGGCTTATGGCGCGCCCCAGTCCCAGCTCACCCGCGAGAGCCGTCAGATTCTGAGTTATGCCGAATTCGAGGTCTGGCTGCTGGATGGCCGCGTCAGCAAGGTCACCGCGCCGGCCCGGGCTCCGGTTAGCAGCACGGTCACACCGTCGCCTGCGCCGGTCGCCTCTTCGCCGGCACCGGCCGCGCCGGCGAGCCCCCGGCCCGCGCCGGCGCCGATCACTCTCGGCGGCATCGCGATTGCGCTCTGGCCGTTCTATTTCGTGATCACGGTGATCGCGATCGCGCCGTTTGTGCCCGCGCTGCGTCGCGCCCGGCGGCGGTGGTATTACCGGCACGCGGCGGCCGTGCCCGCGCCGGCGCCCGTCTCGTCCGCGCCGGTGCAAGCGCTCACGCCCGAACTGCTGCCGCATTTGGAATGGCAGCGATTCGCCCTGCTCGTGCGGCGCTTCTATGAAGCCTCCCGTGCGCTCGTCACCCTGCGCGAAGTCGGTGCCAACGGCGAGGTCACCCTGATCGTTGTGCCCGAGGGCGACCAGCCGTCGTTTGCCGCGTGGTGCCTGCCGTGGGGCGGCCACCAGGTCAACGCCTCGGCCCTGCGCGAATTTCGCGGCACCATGGCACTGCTCAATCAGGACGAAGGCCGCGTGCTCACGATGGGCGATTTCAAGCCCGACGCCATCGCCTACGGCGTGGCCAATCACATCACCGCGATCTCCGGCGCCGGCCTGTGCGATCGTTTCGCGTTGCTGCCCGCCGCGAACCGGGCCGCCATTCTGGCCGAAGTGACCGCCGGCGATTACACCACGCCGACCTGTCCGCACTGCGACGTAAAACTCGTCCGCACCGCCCCGACCGCGCGTTATTGGAGCTGCGTCAACGCCCCGCGCTGCCCCACGCGGATCTATATCCGGTAGGATCCGGACTGTCTCACGCAGAGGCGCAGAGCCGCA
>JACKPU010000008.1 GCA_024233285.1 Opitutaceae bacterium
GACAAAGGCGGCGAAGAATTGCCATATGAGCATGGCCTGATAAAGGAAGCCAGACCCGTAGTAGGTTTTCCCCATCAGGAAGCCCAGTGGACCGTAGGTAAACACGACCTCGGTGCCGAATTGCTTTCCGTCCATCAGGAATTTGCCCAAGGCCATGCGCCACGAGGCATCCAAGTTCACAGACGGCATCAGCGGGTAGGTGAGCGCAGCAAAAAACAACAACAGAAATAACGGGACGTGGCGGAACCGGTGCAAAAGTGAGGGGGGGAGCAAGTTAACCGAAGGCGATGACATTGGATTTTATATAGATGCTGTGTTTAATGACAGTCTACTGGTAATTTTCCAGCATCAGATCAGACCAAAAAGTCCAATCGCTGGCAAAATTTTCTGCCGGGCCGGGTCGAATTTCGAGTTCCAGGATGCCGCCATTGGCGTCACTTGGCGGGATGACTATGCTAAACGACTGAATACCCCGGTCGGATTCGGTCGTTTTCGGTGCCAGAAAGCGCTGCCAAAGCACCGTATCCTCGCCAGCCAAGGGACGCCAGCGAATGATGAATTCTGCCCCGTCCGTCGGCCCTGGATTATTTTCGGCATACGCTGCCGGACGGATTCCGCATCCACCACGTAGCAAAGCTCCGCCTTGGAGGTTTGAAAGGGGAAAAGTTATGCGCGAGGGGGCATGGAGAAAATACTCTTTGCGACCATCATGGACTCTGACTTCGGTTCCCCAAGGTGCGGTTCCATTCGCCGCTTGGATGGGGTTGCCGACAACCGGAAGGGTGAAGTCTGCGATTTCGTCTTTTGAAAGCGGTTGCGGAAGATCGGTGCTCGCCGTTTCACCGGGCGCAAGCCGACGATAGAGTCTAAAACCTTGGGGGATAAATTCCCCCGTAGCTTCAAGGCGGTAATGGGCCTTGAGGTAATCGGCCAAACGAGGAAAGTCATCAACGGGATATTTTCCCCAGTAGCGATTGGGCCCTGCACTGCAATCGACAATGAACTTCGGGGCTGATCTTTCCAGATCCTGCAGAAGTTTTCCCATCGCCTCGGGAACGATAGCATAGGACGTTTCTCTGGTGGGATCGACGTTGGTCCAAGGAATCAGGCCAGTGAGAAAAGACGCATACAGAAAGCGACTGGCCGGCTTGCGGTCCGCAAAAACGTAGATGTCGGGATGGTAACCCCACACGAATACGGTGTCGTCGATCTGGCTGTTCTCCTTGATGTAGCGTGAAACCTGCACCGAAGGATCGGTTGGCAGCTTCCGTCCCCGATTGTCTAGCGCACGGGACAAAGGCTGCCATGCAGCTGCGATCATAATGCACGCGCCGGCGGCTTTCCATTTGCCCGCTGGAAGGTAGCGAATCATGCCGGATAAGCTGAGCGCTGACCCAAGCGAAAACACCGGTAATGCGGTAATGAAATAGTGCTGAAAATCCCGCCCGCTTGAAGCGGCTCCAACCCATGAGCTGCCCGCCCACATTAACAGATAAAGCCAAATGGTGTGCCAGTTGCGTTCGTGTGCGGTGGGCTGGCGCTGCGCTAATTTGATCAATATGATTACGACCGCTGCGAAGCAGACGGCACTGATGATTGGCGCAGTCGTGACAATGAGACCCATGCCACGAAACGCGGCGACGATGCGATCAATCCAATCGGTCTCAGGTCCATAATAGGTCAGGTTGTAGGTCCAAGTGTAGAAGACGGCATCGGACCACGCGCCTTTGAAGACAAAATATCCGGCGAATAATACCACCGGCAGCAACCAGCCAGCGCTGAGCGCGGTTAATTGGGCGATGGCTTGCTTGATTTTCACGCCATGACGATGGGTGGCGTAGAGGATCACTGTGCCGGGCGCGAGCAAGTCAAGCAACGCGGGCTGCTTTGAAAGGAACGCCAGTCCCAGTAACACTCCGGTGGCAAATGACCGCTTCGCCTCAGAAATTGACCGAATTGCGAAAGTGGCAATGGCTGCACTCGAAAAGAATGCAACGCACCATTCCGTGTGGGCCGCATTGGCGTCGCCAACTGCGAATGTTGCCGTGCCCAACACGACAAAAAGCAGCCCGGCGCCAAGACCAGCCATGGGTCGGCCGAGATTGCGCGCCGCGGCAAACAAACAGGTGCCGGTGGCGGCAATAAGCAGTGCCGTCGCGAAGCGAACCGCCGTCAGGTTGTTGACACCGCACAGCGCGAATACAGCCGCCTCTAGATAATAGGTCAGTGGCGTGCGCTGATCGATGGCGTCGCGGTAAAGCACTCCGCCTTCAAGCAGGATGCGTGCGGCCGCGGCATGAATGGCCTCATCAACATTCCAGTGATTAAAGGCAAAAGTTGGTGCACGCAGCCAGACTGCAACCAGCATCAGCCCCAGTAAAACGGCCAGAAACGGGACTATGCGAATGAGGCCTGAACGGTGACTGCCCATGCATGCACTTAACGAAATTCCGGTTGGCCCCAGCAGGTCCAATCTTTATTCATCGTGTCCAGGCTGCGAGTGCGGAAAATCAATTTGGCATCCATGCCTTCATGCGGAGGAATGTTGATTTCAAATGTCTGCATCTGCTGGTCAGCGGGATTGGTCGCCGGACGCAAGGTTTGAGTCACGATCACCTTCTCCTCATCGTCTGATTTCCACTCAATGCTGAATTCGGCTCCGTCCGTGGGATCGGCCCCCTCGTAAGCGCTGGGCGGGTAGCCATAGGATATCTTGAGGGTTTGGGCGTTTTCGGGAACGTCCACGGTCATCGTTCCAGGCGCATGAACCAAGGTGACGCCATAATCGCCGATTACCTGAAACGATACAGGGAAGGGGCTTTCATATTGAATGTTTTTGATGGGCATGCCCATCGGTTTGATGTTCCGGAAGACCGTAAACTGCGAATCGTGGATCAAGTATTCACGTCCGCGAACGGGTAGATCATCGACTTGCTCCAGAACGTTGAAGGTCTTCGCGTGTGTGTAGAAATGGCTCAAAAGGGAACGGTCGCGATCATTGAGTCGACGGATTTCATGTGGCCGCAACACCAGCCAGTCGGGCCTTAGGTGCCGAATAAGATCGGTCCAGTCATTGCCAACTTGCTTGCGTGCCTCGACCATTTCGCGGGACGACATGCCTGGGAAATCATAGGTCTTCAGATCTGAAAAATAACCGATGTATCCCAGTGGCTCCATGAAAACGGTGTCGCCGGTCTCTGCATTCTCGCGCAGCCATTCACCGATTTTGCGTCGGTTGCCGTCTTCGATGAACTCTTGCTGGGCGGCCAGTTGCCGGCCGCTCTCCCACATGGTCCAAGCAGAAACAAGCAACATGACTGCGGCGCTCACGGTAATGGTGCGCTTCAGGGCTCGAGACTTCATGCCGCCAAAGCTGGCGACATCCCATAGCTGGCTGAAGAATGCCGCGATGGTGATCAGGCCAAGCAATGTGACCGGTGGGAGATACCAAGGAAACGGAAAATAAGGAAAGTATGACAGATAGACATTGGCGCCAAAGTAGGCGAATGATGCGACCCGAACAGTTGAGCGAAGGAAGGGCAGGAGCCACAGCAGCGCGCAAACAGTGCCCAAGGCCCGGGCATACGAAATCAACTCGGCCGGCCAGCCGCCGATCATGTAATACGAGGGAAGGAAGGGCTGGTTCAGGGTGTTGCTTGAATAGCCTGTATTGAAGGGTATCTCAAAAATGGTTTTGATTACGCCGCCGAACGTGCGGACATCACCGATGCCGCTTTTGGCGGTTATCGTGTGCGGCACCGGGGTGCCGTAATAGCCCCAAGCAATCAGGAGCCAGGGCAAATATAGTGCCGTGGTAAGCAGCCCTGCGCGCAGGCAGAGCAGGAACAGCTCTTTGCGGCTGTGCTTGCTCTCCGCCTGGTCGTTGAACAACCAAAACCCGGCTGCGACCAAACCGATATAGATAAAGCTATCCGGGCGTGTCCACATAAGCCCGGCCCATGCTCCGCCGAGATGCGCCCACTGCCGCTTGGCGGGGGTGATATGCGCCCAGATGGCATAGGTGAGAAACAGAATCATGAATCCTGTCTCCATACCATTGATGGTGAAGTCCACCGTCTTGGCTTCGGTGGCGAGCCCGGCGATCAGAAACAGTGCCGGAATCAGGGCGAATTTGCGTTGACGGGCGATCATCCAAAGAAGCGCGGCGGCTCCGCCCAGTGCCGCGCACGACATCAAGCGAAAGATCCACAGCGCGCCCGCATCAGAACTGTTGGCGGTCAGCAGGTATGAAAGGGCCGGCAGAAGCACTCCCAGCGGCGACGTGAAAGTATGCAGGCGGTCTCCTATATTGAACACCAAGCCGTGGCCCGTGGCCAGGTTCTTGCTGGACCGGAAAGTGATGTAGTAGTCTTCCCAAGTATGATTGGTGGCGAGGGCGAACCCAAGCGCCACACCAGCTACGACGAGAGCGGCCAGCAGCGGGGCCCGGAATTTCGTGATGGATTGCATGAATGAATGGAACCTGAAGAAGGAATATGAAGCTTATGGAGTGCCGCTCATGGCAAGCTTTCGGTGCAGTTCAATCGAACACAGAAGTCTTGGGTCTTTATTGTGGCGACCCGAAGACGGCGCATTTGGCGTCGAGGCCTGCATATGTCCCTTGGAGTATAAAATGGCACTCAATATTTATCGGGCAATCCCATGACATCGAGGTCCAGCAAGGTTAGGCACCCGTGAGAGCGACATTATGGGCGATCTGCGCATGCAATGGCAGAACCTTAGCCATATCGTAGCAGCGCAGGGCCTTGGAATAGGCGGTAGGCGTGAGTGATTTGCCGCTGCGTTCTTTGGCCAGGCATGTCCACATCATCTTTGATAGTGCCAAATGATCCCCGGGCTTGACCAAGTAGCCCTGTTGCCGCTGGCCAATCATTTCTGCAATGCCGTGAACGTCGGTCGAGATGATGGGGGTGCGGAAAGCCATGGCTTCCATGACGACGCGAGGGAACGATTCCTCATAGCTGGTGCATACAAACATGTCGGCCGAAATGAAGTGATCGAAGACTGCGCGAGTCTCCGGGATAAGCGTGATGTGCTCCTCAATTCCGAGATGCTTGATGTCGCGAACGAGCAAATCCAAGTAAATCCCCGGGCGTGCGCCCACCATCACGAAGCGAAACTTTCCGGGGTGGCCTTGTCGCAGGAAATGCCGGATGGCACGGATGAAGATATGCTGGCCTTTGCGCTCACATATGGTGCCGATGTTTGCGATCACAATATCGTCTTCAGCGTAACCCATGCGTTCTCTCAATGCGGCGCGCGGGTGGGCTGAACGGTAAGTGTCGATGGCCGGGAGATTGATCCAGCTGGGCACAATTCGGAAATTGTCGCGCAGGTTGCAGTCTTCGTAGTAGGCGCGTGTAGCTTGGCAAAGAAACAAACTGCGGGTGGAGTCGGCCAGCGCCTGAGCAACCATGCCATGCAAGGCCAGCGGCATTTTTTCCTCGAAGAATCGAAAGATCGACGTGCTTTCGTGGATGTAAAGCAACGAGGGTTTGTTGGCTGAGGAGGCTAGATGAATACCCCAGAAGCATTGCAGGGTATTGCAAACCACCAAATCGATTTTGTCCCAATCGATGCGATGGGCGATGTCGGATATTTGGGCATGGAATATTTCCGCATCTGCCGAGCCAAAGATCGGGGCGGTGTCAACGAGCGTGAGCGAGGCGCCCAAAGCAGTGAACTGTTCCCTTAGCGGACCTTCTTGGGCGGAGATTACTTCAAGCTGGAAGCCGGCTTCCCGCCCCATGTAAGTGGCATATTCCAGCAAAAATAAAGGGGCTCCCTCCAGGTTAAGGTTGTGCGTAAGGAGCAGCATCCGGGGAGGGCTGCCGAGGTGTGAGCGATCAGGACCGGCTTGCGTGCTGCTTAAACGAGAACCATCCAGTTGCCAATGAGGGCTCAGGTATGGATCCCGATAAGCCGGATAGCTGCGCACAAATGCAATGTGCTCGGTTTCATTGAAGGTCACACCGCGGGTGGCACTGCCCCAATGCATCAGTTTGGCCTGTGGAGTGTAGAGCACACGGTAGCCTGCGGCGCGTGCACGCAGGCAATAATCCACGTCATTATAGGCGACACCGAAATCGGTTTCATCAAAACCTCCGAGCTGGCGGTAAAGGTCGGTTCTGGTCAGCAGACAGGCGCCGGTTACCGCGGACACTTCTCGAGTTGCCGCATGCCAGGCCAGCGGGACTTCATCTTCCGGCACCTTGGCAAAGGGAGTATCGGCCAAACCGCCGTGCGGACCAATCACAATCCCGGTATGGTTTAGTGATCGGTCGGGGTAGATTAGCTTGGCTCCGACAACTCCGACGTCGGCAAACGTGAACCACGCCGTCATTTCCTCCAGCCAACCGGGTTCAAGTGCGTTGACGTCATTGTTGAGGTGCAGGACCAGCGGGGTTTCAATGTGCGGCAGGGCTGCATTGACGAGTTTGGAATAATTAAACGGAGCCGATGGATCTGGCAGGCGGGCCACGATGCACTGGATGTCGGTCCGCCGTTGGATTCTTTCGAGGTAGTGAACCGCGTCGGCGTCGCGCGAGTGGTCGTCGACAATGACGAGCCTTGTGCGGCTCCAGTCCACGGTTTCCTCAATTAGCTCGACGCACTCTTGCAGCAGATGCAGGTGATCCCGGGTGGGAATCACGATGGTTACGCTTGGTTGTGAGCTTGGGTTTTTGTCCCATCTGAGCTGATGAAAACGCTCACGCCGATGATGCCCGACTTCCGGAAGAAATGAGGTGGCCGGCCACTTTAGCCGTGTCGCTGCGTCGGCCAGTGCGCGGCGCCCCTGTTCATATGAAGGGTGGGCCAAGTCAGTCCCTCGACCAGTGCCGGCCCAACCATGATGGGCCACGATTGGCAAATGGGCGACCTTTTCGCTGGGCAATGCCGCGCAAACGCGCAGCAACACGTCGTGCCACAGCACGGCATCGAATCCCTCTCTAAAGCCACCGTTTTCAATGAGTCGCTTTCGGGGAATCACGCTCAAGGCGCCTGGGTAAAGTCCGGAAAGCAGCAAAGTGGGCGACCAATCTGGCTTGAAGTTGGGTTCAGATCGATGGCCGTCGGCATCAACCCGGTCTTCATCGGTATATACCAGTTCCAAATCAGGATCTTTGGAAACGCGATGGGCAACTTCAAGGAGTGCGTCGGGCGACAATCGGGAGTTGCCTGGCACCAAAGTAACCAGCTGGCCCTGACACTTATCCAACGCGGTTTGGAAAGCACGAACGACATCCTTTCTCCCGTGAATGGATTCATGTCGCAAGCGCTCGTCACTCAAAGGAGAGGCAGTGCCGACAAACCATGCGTCCCACTGCGGATAAAGTTGGCTGGTGATGCTTTCTGACAAACGGGTGAGCTGCGCGTGATCGCATTCACGGGTATCCACGATAACGGAGATACGGGGAACGTTGGCAGCCACCAGCTGGCGCGACATTTTCTCCATGTGCTCCCGTAACCGCGGGGTGATGCGGTCTGCTTTGCACCAAGCCTTGTATTGATCATTCGACTTATCTGATGCCGGCACCTGAGCAGGTGAATGTCGTCGGTAAGTGCGCGATGCTTTTCCGATGGCATGCCAGATCGCACGCAAACTTCCCAAGCGGATTTTCTGCCGGCGGGCGGCTGACATCAGTTCGCGCGCGCAACCCAGAAACAAACGGCGATCAAACGCGGGAATCGGTTGTTCCCACTGGTTGCATGAACGCTGATGAAAACGACGGGCGAAAACCAAGTGCTTGGAGCCATCCTCAAGTTCAGCGAAGAGCTTGAGGATGGCGGGCCCCGCTGGAGTCTCATCAATGTCCAGCATGCCAAAATATTGTGACAAGCGGGCGTGGGGGTGGTCCGGGAAAAGCTCTGCCGCTTCCAATCTTTCGCGGGTGCCGAAATCAAGCTCGTTCTCCACCAGAGGATGGGTGCTTCCCAGCAGACGACGGATGCGTTGATTTTGGTGAATGATCCAGCCTTCAACACGGACTTTTCCGAATTGGGTGCCACCCACCAGCTCGGGTTTCTCCAAGGCGCCGAAAAATGGCGGATTGGGCAGGGTGTCGAGCGGAACCGACGCCCCTTCGCGCGCCAGTTTCTCCGCCAGCGGGCGCAAGTCGGCGTGTGGCTCGGCGCGTTTTTGTTGGAGCAACCGGTGCAAGTGGTCGGGGAGGAGGCTGAGGTTGTAACGCCCGGCTTTGCCCTGTCCCAGATGGACCCGGATTTTCGTGCGCCAGATTTCGACCCAAGCACCGCCGGCATCAAGCACCTCAAGGCGCAGCAATTTTGCCCCTGACGGGGGACGCACCCGCAAAAGAAAGCCCGGATGGGGCAGGCCGTGGTGGCCGCGGAATTTGGTTTCAATCTCATCCCGCGGCAGGCCGAGGATGCCCAGAAAGTGAATGCCGTCGATCACGGCGCGAATATCGGAAAAGCCGGCCCCTCGCTTGCTCAACAGCCAACCGCTGATCCACACCGGATCTGAGCCGAAGACCCAGTCGGAGGGTTGCTCGATATCAAAGAGGTAAGAGTCGTTTTCGTTCACGGGACGCTTGGCATCTAAGTCGGCCGCATTACCGGGGAGCAAGCATTCGCCACTTACGCCCGCCGTGCGGCATACCGGGCGAGGTTGAGGTGGCGGGGCAGGGAGCGGCTTTCATGGTAGCGGGACTCGATTTTTGCCCTCGCCCGTTGAATGCGATCATCGTCATCGGCAAAAAGGGCCGCCAAGCCTTCTTTGATGGCTTTGGCGAGCTGGTAGCGGTCCCCGGGGGGCACAAGCCAGGCTTCATTTGGCGCGAGCATTTCAGCGATACCGTTGACGTTGCTGGAGACGATGGGCCGGTGAAAGGCGGCTGATTCCAGCAAGACGCGCGGGAATGATTCCTCGAAGCTGGTGCAGACGAAGATGTCCGCTAGGTGATAAAAATCAAAGATATCCCCGGTTTCGGGCAGGAAAAGGGCGGTTCCATTCAGCCCGCGTCGCTCAATCTCTTCTTCCAGCGATTGGAGATAAAGCCCCGGACGAGCGCCAACCATGACGAATTGGATTTTGCGATCCGGGTAAGTGAATCGCAGTTCCTCCCGCAGCAGATCGGCGGCTTGAATGAACACGTGCTGTCCCTTGCGTTCGCAAACCGAACCAATGTTGACCAGCAAAATGGCTTCAGGGTCGAGGCCATGTTTCAGTCGCAATGCAACCGTGTCGTGGGCGGCGGCGAAACGGTCGATTCGGCCCACATCGATCCAACTCGGCAGCAGGGCGAAATTCCCGCGATGCTCCAGCGCGTTATGCACTGCCCAAGTGGACTTTGCCGTGAACACGACCTTGGCGGCGGCTTGGAATGCCTGTTCCACGAAGGGATGGACAGACGGATTCAGTATGGGCGCGAAAAACCGGTGCACCGGTGAGCTCTCATGCACATACAACAGCGCCGGCTTGCGCGCGCGTTGAGCGGCCAAGACGGCCCAAAAGGAAACCATGGTGTTGGCGATCACCAAGTCGTGCTCGGTCCACGGCAGGTCACGGGCGAGACTGTCGAAGGCGGTTTCAGCCTCCGAGGTGGTGGTGGCTTTGAAGATCGCAGTGGCGTCGACCATGCGCACATCCAGACCAATCTCGGCATAGGTCCGCTGCATGGGGCCGGCCTGAGGGGAAAGCACGGTGACGGTGACACCCGGTTGGGCCGCAAAGTGACGCGCCAGCTCGAAGATGAACCAAGGAGCGCCTTCGAAATTCAAGTTATGGGTGACGATGGCCACTCGCAACGGTGCGGCATCAAGGAGCGGTGCATCGGCAGTCAAGCTGCGGGGCACCGCGGCCGCCGCGGTCGGCGCCTCCGTGGCGAAGGCGGCCCACGCACGGCGCAGAGGCCGGGACAGTGCCAACCACGATTCGTCTACGAGACCATGACGACGAGCGGCACCCTTAAGAGCCCATGCCGCCCGGGCAAAGGTCGTCCGCGAAAACGTCGGCAATGGGGGCGCTTCTCCCGCAATCACTTTCGGCGTGAATCGTTGGGCAAAGACCAAATGCTTGGTGCCATCCTCCAGCTCGGCGAATATTTTGAGCAAACATGGCGTTTGCGTGTCGGCCGGAAGATCCACGTGTCCGACAAAGGCGGATTTTTCCCGTCCAGGCAGATCACCGAAGATGTCGTTTACGTCGCTTCGCTTGAGACCATAGAGCAGCGTATTTTCCAACAAGGGGTCCACCATGGCGGTGACGTGACGGATTTTGGCGGTGCGATGCGCCAGCCATCCGGTGATCGAAAGCCGGCCATAACGAATCCAACCCTCGCGTCGCGGCTCCTCCAGTGCGCCGTGGAAGGGAGGATTAGGCAATGAGTCGAGTGGCTCGGCCAGCAGGCTGGAAATCGTTTGGTCGGCCAATTCGTGCCACGACACGCCCTGACGGCGTTGTTTGAGCCGTAGTAATTCCATGGCCAAGGCCGGCAGGTCCTCTGCGAGACGGCGGGGCTCAGGTGCCACCGGGGCATCGCTGCTTGTCGTGATGCTCTGGCGGAATATCTCGGTCCAACGCCCCGACTGATCCAGCACTTCAAGCCGGAACAAGGATGCGCCGCGGTGGGGCGTAACCAACAGGGTGAAGCCCGTATAGGGTGGGCCCGGGCGATTGATAAATTGCTCGTCTAGTCCCGGCTTGGGTATGCCCCAGATGGCCAACGCGGGCCGACCGTCGATCCAACCGCGCAGATCACTGACAGTGCGTTCCTGCGGCGCGGATATCCATCCGGCAACCCAAGTTGCGGTGGCGGGAAAACTCCAACCTTCCGGATGGACCTCAACGGCGAACTTCCAAGGACCGAATTCAATCATGATGACGTTTGGCCGGCGGCGGTTTCGGCGGCGAGCGCTGCATGGCGGGGAAGGAGAATGCGGCTGTCAAATTCCCGGACCACGCGGGCGCGGGCGGCGGCGGCGAGTTGATGGCGTAGTGCAGGCGATTGCAGCAGGCGGGCCATGGCGTCACAAAGCGCCAAGGTATCACCGGGCGCCACCAAAACCGCTTCGACACCATCCGTTACTTGCTCCGGAACGCCTTGGACACCGGAGCTGAGAATGGGGGTCCCCATAGCCATGGTTTCCAAAATCACCCGGGGTGACGATTCCTCGTAAGTGGAACATACGAAGAGATCGGCCGCGGCATAATAGCGCAGATAGTCCGCCGTGGCGGGATGCACTTCGATATTTGGTCGGTTAATCTGTGCGAGCAAATCCGCCAACACGGCGTCAAACGGAGTTTGCCCACCTCCGAGCATGACGAAGCGGGTGACGCGCGCCAGCGCGGGGTGGCGTCGCCAGAAAAGATCGATTGCGCGCGCAAAGATGTGCTGGCCTTTGCGATCACAGACGGTGCCGACATTGCTGACCAGAAGGCCATCCGCCGGCAGGTTGAAGTCCGCGCGCAATTGCGGCCGTGACTGCTGTTGAGCCCATCGGTCGATTCGGGCCACGTCGATCCAGCCCGGAACGAGCCGGTGGTTGCTGGGTTTGCCGTAGTCGAGATGATAACTGCGCGTCGAGGCCGTGGTGAACGCCACATGATCTGCGAGGCCGAAGGCTTCATCGGCGAGCACGATGACCGGTGCAGCCAATCGCCCGTGGTAAAAGCCAGCCGGCGTCGTGCTCTCATGCACGTAAAGCAGCACGCGGGTGTTGGCGGCCTTGGCGGCATGCACCGCCCAGAAAGTCGTGAAGGTGTTGGCAATGACCAGGTCATAGCCGGAGAAATCAATCGAACGGCCAATCACAGCGATGGCCGCAAGGGCATCCGATCGATCAGTGGCGGCAAATAGTGGCCGGACATCGGTCAGTCGTATGTGAGCGCCGATCGCTTCGAGTTGGGTGCGCAGAGGGCCGTCTTCTGGTGAAAGCACGGTGACGGCTGAGCCTTGCCTGGCATGATGGGCAATCAGGTCGGCAAGAAACAAAGGTGCGCCCTCGTAATTGAGATTATGCGTCACGAACAACACGCGTCCCGGAGTGGGGGCGTGGGAGGGTTCCTGCCTCACGATTGGCGCGACGGGCGCGATCAATTTGGGCACGCGAAGTGCATGGTCGGTGGCGATGCGATCGATCTCGCGGTCGAACTCTGCATCCCTAGTCAGATCGAAACCGGCTTCACTCAAGGCGCGTTGCAGGGAGTCGTGGGCGTGCGTGATGCCGCCGGGGGCGTAAGGCGCCTTTTCCTCTTCGTTGGTGACGAGGTGTGTGCGCTGCACACCGCATAAATGCAGGCTGCCGTCGGTGAGTTCGGCATAAAGGCGCAGCGTGGCCGGAGATGGTAGTTGGGCCGGCACATCAATGATGCCGAATAGTCCGGCATTGGCGGCAGCGGTAAACTCCGAGAAATGCCCGCCGGGACCGGGCGAGGGCCGGCCATGAGCGACGGTTTGCCACGCTTGAAGATCAAAGGTGGCGAGCACGCGCCGGACTTCCATGGTTTCATGGAATAGCCAACCGAGGACGGCGGTTCGCCCGAACCCGCAACGACTGAAAGCGGCCGGTTCATCAAGATGTCCGTGGAACGGCAGGGGCGGATGGCGCAAGGCCCGCTGGGTTGGCACGGCGCGAACGAGGTCGCGGGCGAGTTCGGCAAGCGGGCGGTCAGGGTCATGCCGGCGGGCTCTTAGCAACGCCTCAAGCATGCGACCGTATTCATGCCAGCGCAGCGGAGCACTGGGTGGAGTCACCGCCGCCGGCGTGGTGCGATCAGCGGCGCAGGCGAAGGTATGAAATGGCCGCCAGCGGCCGTCGATGAGCAACGCCTCAAGTTGCACGCCACCGTCACCTTCGGCGACAGTCACATTAATGATGAATTCAGCCAGCGCCGGTTGCGGGCCGGTCTTGAAGTGAGCGGCGAGGTCGGCCCTTGGAATGCCGTGCACGCCGGGGTGGATGCGGTCAGCAACCCGGGCGCGCACGTCTACGATGTGGTGGCCGGGCTTGGGCCAGATCCACCCGCGCAAGGCATGGCCACCACCGGGCAGCACGCTTACGGCATCCGGTGACTCGAGATTGAAAAAACTGAATTCCGTTTCGTGCATCGGGGTCAGCCCAACCAAGCTTCGCGCACCACCTCAAGGTGGCGAGGAAACGCGCGTGATTCGTGATAGTTGCGGGCCGCGCGGGCGCGAGCCATTGAGAGCATCTTGGTGTTACCGGAAAAATGATCGGTGAGAGCGAGTTTGAGCGCCGCAGCGAGTTTGAAGGGATCGCCGGCCGGCACGAGGTAGGCTTCGTCAGTGTTGGTGAGCATTTCGGCAATGCCGTTCACGTCCGTGCTGACGATACGATTGCCGAAGACCATCGCTTCAAGGATCACGCGAGGAAAGGACTCCTCGAAACTGGTGCAGACGAGCAGATCGGCCAGGCGGTAAAAATCGTAGATGTCGGGCGTCTCGGGGAAAATCTGCACGATGTCCTCCAAACCCATGAGGCGGATATCCTCCATCAAGGTTTCCATGTAGAGTCCGTCACGCGCGCCGACCATGACCCATTGGATTTTGCGGCCGGGGAAAAGTGCCGGCAGGTCTTTGCGCAAGAGATCAAGGCCGCGGATGTAGATGTGCTGGCCCTTGCGTTCGCAGACGGAACCGATGTTGACCACCACAACAGCGTCAGGATCGAGTCCGTGTTTGCGTCGCAGTTCCGCCGGAGTGTGTTGGGCGGCGAAGGCATCGATCCGGCCAAAGTCCACCCAGCTGGCGAGCGAGCGGAAATTGTCGTTCAGGTTGAGTTCCTCGTGGATCGCGAGCGTGGAACGGGAGGTAAAGACCACGCGCGTCGCCTTGCGGAAGGCGTCCTCCACCAAACCGTGGAGAGGTGCGGGCAGGATCGGCGCGAAGAACCGCTTAACGCCATTGCTTTCGTGAATGTAGAGCGCGGTCGGTTTTCCCGCACGATCCGCCGCGTGGACAGCCCACCAGACCAGCATCGTATTAGCCACAACGACGTCGATGCCGGACCAATCGTATTTGGCGACGAAGCGAGTGAGGGCGGCATCGAAACCGGCGGGATCGCGGGCGCCCGTCAGCGGGGCGGTGTCCCAGATTTCGACTTTGAAGCCTGCTTCTTCGAAGCGGCGCCGCAGCGGGCCGTCCTCGGGAGAGACAATGCTCACGGTGACACCGGGTTGACCGGCCAGATAGCGTGCCAGTTCGAAAATGAAAATCGGCGCGCCTTCGAATTTGAGATTATGGGTCACGACAAGAGCCCGGAAGGGCCGCGCGGTGCGGGCGTAGCGCTGCTGATACGGGTTGAGCGGCAGGTTGCGTGGCGGGAAGTCGAGGGCGTCGCCGACATAGGGGTCGCGGCGTGAGCCGTGGCGCGCGATGTAGGCAAGGTGTTCGCGTTCTGCGTAGGCTTGGCCGCGGGTTGCGCTGCCGACATGGCGCAATACGGCTTGCGGGGTGAAGACCGAACGGAAACCGGCATCGGCGGCGCGCAAGCAAAAATCCACGTCGTTGTAGGCGACTTGAAGTTCGCTTTCATCAAAACCGCCGAGCTGACGATAGAGGTCAGTGCGCGTCAACAGGCAGGCTCCGGTTACGGCCGCGGCCGCGCGGGCGACATGGGGCAGGAACAGATAGCCTAGATCACCGGAAGGTTCGCGCTCGAACATCACGTGGGGCAACCCGTCTTCCCGGCTGAGGGATATGCCTGCATGATTGATGGTGTCGTCAGGATAGAGCAACTTGGCGCCGACGATTCCCACTCCCGGCACACTGAGCCAGCCGGCCATGTCTTCCAACCAACCAGGCGTCAAGGCCTCGACGTCATTGTTGAGATGAAGGACCAATGGGGTATCGGCCCGGGCGGTGCCGAGGTTTACCAGAGAGGAGTAATTGAAGCCGGTCGTCGCTGAAGTGTGGCGCACAACTTCCACGCGCAGGTCGGTTCGATTGGGCAGTTCGGCGAGATACGCCAAGGCCGCCGGCTCGTCCGAGCGGTCGTCCACGACGACGACCTTGACCGATTCGATCGGGGTTGTGCGGGCGAGGGAATCGAGGCACTTGGCCAGCAAGTCGGCACGGTTATGCGTGGGAATGACAATGGTGACCGGGCTTTCACGCAGGATATCCGGACTCCAGCGCAGTTGGTGGAGGCAAAGCGCGTAATCGCCGGCGATGGGCGGGAGAAATGGCCCGGCGCGAAGGCCGCGACGCTGCACCGCCTCGGCAATACCGCGGCGGGCGGCATCGAATAGGTAGCTCTTCTGGTCGCCGCGGGTCGCCGTGCTCTCGGCATGTGCGCGCCAATGATAGCCAATGTAAGGAACGTGGACGACATCGCGCGGATCGATCAATTCCCAGCAGCGGAGAAACAGGTCGATGTCCTGCGCTCCATTGAATTCTGGACGCAGCCGGCCGGCGCGCTCCACCACCTCGCGCCGGATGACGGTAAGGTGGTGCGTGTAGTTATGCGTGAGGGCCATTTCTGGATTCCAGTCGCCCTTGAATTGGGGGTCAAAGTGCCGGCCGGTGTCGTCGATCTTGTCCTCGTCGGTGTAGAGATAGCCGGCACCGGGATGCTGGGCGATGGCCTCGGCGACATGCAGGAGCGAGTCGTGCGGCAGCAGATCGTCGTGGTCCAGCAGGGCGACATAGGTGCCGGTGGCAATCTCAAGGGCGGAGTTGGTCGCCTTGGAAATGTGACCGTTCTCGGGGCGGAACACCGGACGGATTCTCGCATCCTGGCGGGCGGCCTCCTCCAAAATTCGGCGCACGTGCGGTTGCGGTGACGCATCATCCGCGATGCACAACTCCCAATGTGGATAGATTTGTCCCTTCAGGCACTCAAGTAACTCACGCAGGTATTTCTCGGGAGTATTGTAGGCCGGGACGACCACGCTGAAGAGTGGCCCGGTTGTGCGGTGCAAGCTCTTGGCGTCGACGGTCAGCACTTCGCGCAAACGCGGGGTGAGCCGGTTATGCCAGCGCCACCGCGTATAGGGGTCCTGATCGCGTCGCTTGGTGATGGTCGTGGACAGTGGTTTCGTTGCACCGCTATCGAGCGTTTGAGCGAGATGAGCGCGGAGACGTGCGATTTCGGCCCGGGCTTGCGGCCAACTGTCAAACCGGTAGCGATCGAGCAGGCGCCCACGGAGGAACGCGGCGAGAACTTTGAGAAAAAGACCGGGGCGGAATATGGGAACAGGGCCGGCATGTTCATCGCGCCGGTCCAGATACATGCGCCGGGCGAAGGCCAACGGACGGGTGCCGTCGCCGGTTTCCGCGAAGATCTTCAGATTGGCCGGACTCGGCGTGTCCTTGCGCACATCAACCAGACCATAGTAGCCGGACTTCAGGGCGTTGGCGTGGTCGGAACGGTGCGAGGCGACATCGGGCCGGTCCTTGGGATAAACGAGTCGGTTTTCGGTCAATACGCCGGTGGTCGCGCTTAGCTGGGCGATGTTGCGCCCAACGCCGAATATCCAGCCGGTGATGCGGAATTTGTCATAGCCGGAGTTGATCCAGTAACCCGGGTTTTCGATATGTCCGATGAAGCGCTCGCCGATGACAACGTCCGATGTCGGTGTAAGGATCTCGGCGAGCACGTCATCCGCCGCCTGGCAAAGTTTGCCCCACGGCGCATGGTGAAAGTGCCGGTAGAGGTATTTTAGGCTTTGGTATACGAGCGCGGCTCGGAGTATGCGCTTAGGTTTGGTGGCAGAGGGCGGGAGTGCCTGGGTATCGAGATTGGTGCGAAAAAACTCACGCCATGTCGTGCCGTCGTGCCAATCAAGGGCCAGCTCACGCGCACCGCGCCAGATCTGCACGCGCTGGATAAATCCCGTTCGCAAAGCGGCGAGCGTGGAACCAAAGGCGGCCTGCGTATCCGGACGTTCAAGTCCATAAATGCCCAGATGTGGCCGGCCATCCACGCGGGCCCGGATATCGATGCACACCTCTGCTTCTCCCGGATACAGCCATCCTACGATTTCCAAACCCGCGACTACAGGAGCCCAGTGGGCAGGACTGTCGATATGGAAGCGCGGTGTGATCGGAGATGCCATGAAGAGAGTCGGAAATTAAGCGGATGGGTGGGGTCGGGAGTAAAGCCTGTTCATTCTGCTCGCCTGCCATGAACGGTTGGGTTCGCATGCTTGCTTGGACAGCCCGGATCACCCCACCCAAGCAACGACTCGTGAGACCCCGCTTGCCGTTGGTTTGTTAATCGTCGCTTTGCTTTTTAATGGATGGGCCATGACGGTTGGCTGGACCGCGCGAAATCTGCCGGGGGTGGAGTATCGGCAGGCGCAAACCGCGCTTTCAGCCTATTTTATCAAAGAGGCTGGCACGTTTGAGTTGGCATATCCGACGCCTGTGCTGGGCAAGCCATGGTCGATTCCCATGGAGTTCCCGCTATACCAATGGACGGTGGTAACGGTGCACCATGTGACTGGTCTGGGTCTGGTGAAGTCGGCTCGTGCCGTCAGCATGGCCTGTTTCTATCTGATGTTGCCTGCAGTGTTTCTTCTTTTGGGAAACTGGAGACTTCCAATGCCTCATCGCGGCGTGGTCCTGGCATTGCTGATATCCAGTCCGTTTTACCTCTTCTACAGTCGGGCTTTTCTCATCGAGACGATGGCTCTGATGTTTGCGGTGTGGTTTTGGGTGGCTTTTGAGCGCGGGGTTGGGAGACGGCGATGGGGGTGGGTTGTCGTGGCGCTGGCAACCGGAATGGGGGCGGCCTTGGTCAAGGTAACAACCCTGATGGTCTATCTGTTGCCGGTGGGATTGTGGAGCGTGCGGCATGTTTGGCGTGAAGGAAATTTCAAATATCGGATAAGGGACATCGTAAGTATGATCTGCATCTTGCTGCCCATGGCCGGGGTTACGGCCTGGTGGATTCGCAAGGCGGATGCGATCAAATCGCTAAACCCGGTGGCGGACTTTTTGGGCTCTGTGCACATGAGTGATTTCAATATTGGGAACACTGCGCTGAGACTTTCTCCTGAATTGTGGACCATGAAAGTCCGGATTATCGGCAACGAACTCCTGGGGTGGCCGATGCTGTGGATTTTTGCCGGTCTGATACTGTTTGGATTTCGGCAGCACCGGTGGATTGGTCTCACCTGTTTGGTTGGTTTTATTGCGCCGCTGGTTTTGTTCCCGGTGCTGTATGCTTATCATGCGTATTATTTCGTCGCAAATCTGCTGTTTGTGCAGCTCGCGGCAGGGGTCATGATCGCGGGTGGACTACGCTCGAGAAGGCAGCTCGCCATGTTGCTGGCCATCGCGTTGTTCGTGGGGCAGGGACTCTGGTATGTCATTCATTATTATCCCATCCAGCGCGGCGCGCCAGAAGGTGGAGACGAACTATCGCGCTTGGTGCAACGTGTCACTGGGGCGGATGATGTCATCATTGTCACGGGACGGGACTGGAACTCGATGTTGGCGTATTACGCGCGCCGTCGGGCACTGATGTTGCGCGGCGATGCCGAGGCGGATGTGGAGAAGCTGCATCGCGCCTTCACCAACCTGAAGGATGAAGCCGTCGGGGTGGCGGTGATCGCGGCTGAAGAGTGGCGGACAAAGTCCGCGTTATTGGATGAATTGAAGCAACGGGGGTTTGCTGATCGACCGTTGCTGGTCGCAGAGGGGGCATGGCTGTTTTTCCCTGTTGAGAAAGAGCCTTGGGTGAATGATCAAATGCGGCGCGGTCATTTGGGGCGGGCCGAGTGGGCTCCAGGAGCCATGCCCGATCCGCCGTCTTTGGCTGGAGACTGGCATCGATTGGATGAACTGCCCTTGGATCAGCGGAAACGTTTCGCCAGCATGCGACCGTTGCCGATTCGATTTTTCAGCACTTTTGAGCCCGTTGTGCAGGTGTTAGTGAGGGAACCAGCCATGAGCTGCCACCCGCTGACTCGGTTGATATTTGAATTGCCGGAAGGGCAGCGTGAATTGCGGTGTGAAATGTGGTTCAATCCGGACGCTTATCAAGGGCCGCTGGAGACCAGCGACGGGGTGGAGGTTCAAATTTTCGACACAACCGGTCGTGTGCTGGCTGCCCGCCATATTGATCCGGCTAACCGACCGGAAGATCGCGGGTTGGTAAAGCTAACCATGCCCTTTGAGTTGCCTGAGTCAGGAGAGGTTGAAGTGTCGTTTGGCCCTGGACCGGCTGGGCGGGATACGCGTGATTGGATCTGGTTGCGCGGCGGGCTCACGATCGAGTGATCAATCGATGAGGATATGCTTCCAATAGGCTTGGTCGTAGGCGTTGTTACCGTCCGGGCCGGGCGAAATCAAAAAGATGAGTTCGCCGGTGAATTCCTCGTGTTGGGTGTAGCTGAGTATTTGCGGGCCGCGATCTACCGCATCGGTGGATGGATTGAGGGCTCGACTCAGCAGCAGCCTGCGGCCGGTTTCAGGAGTCTCCTCAAATAGCTGAACGACGACACCGTCCGTGGCCTCAGGCAGAGAGTTGGCGTAGGCATTGGGAGCCAGTCCCACCTCGGCATGAATCTTTCGGGCGCCGGGCGGAGGGGAGAAAATCAGCTCTGAGAAAGCGTGTGCCAGAACCACCATTTGATTATCAATCATGCCGGGTTGAACGCCAAATTGGCTGCGCGCCCGGAGCGGGGCCGGTGTGCACATTGGGAATTGTTCAGGAGTGAGGATGTTCTCCGTCCCAATGAAACGTTCGTGCGAATCGGCGGGTGGTGCAGGGTTTGGCGTGGCGATTGTTGGAGCCGCGTTGGATTTCGGCAGATACAGCGCATAGCCGTTTTTGACGGCGGCCGGCTCGACGGAGAAACCAAATCGTGCGGCTTGCGTGGCGGGAAAGTCCTCCTCGCTTTGCAGCACTGGACCAGTGATTAGCATGGCCGCAAGGCGATGGGGGGGGAGATTTGCAATCACTGCATCAATGATCTGGCTTTCGTTTTCCCGCCGACCAGGCACCATCACCGCACGTCGCTCGGAATAGTATGGGATCAGCGGGTTCCAATCGTCGCCGAAGATTAAAAGCACGCCATCGGCGGGAACTTCCTCACGAATGATTGCTGCGATTTCAGGCGGAGGCGGCGCGGGGTTTCGATGGTGTGAATAATAACCGCGATAAAAGGCATAGCCTTGGAAGATCAGCACGAGCAAAAGCATGCTCCAGTTGAGACCCGCTGGTAGTCGCGGATTGTCCCAAGCTGAAGCCAGCAGCAACCCGGCGGCTCCGACCAAGAATATGGCATTGGCTGCGTAATAGTAATCGTGGATGTGATAGAGATTGGCGAAGACAAGTGGTCCCGAAAAAAATCCTGCCAAACACAGACCTGCGACCCAGCGAATGTTTTTGGTGGCGAATGCCGTGCAGATCAAACCGATGGCCAACGCTCCGTCAGCGAGGATGTAACCGGAGATCACCTCTTGTATCTTGATCCAGAACGACCAGTCTGTGCGCAAGGAAAGCGGGCCGAAATTCCAGTCCTGCAGCTCGCGCGCGGTCAGGAAGCCGGTGAAGGGATTGGAATCCTTAACGGCGTCCCCGTGCCGGAACCATGCCCATGCGATAAAGAAAGAGAGGGCGGCGATACCTGCGCTCAGGCAGAGTTTTAAAACTCGGGTTCTGGAAGGGACAGTTCGTGCGAATACGGTTTGGCTCAAAACCAAGGCTGCGGCAGGAATCCCGAATACGATAAACGTCGTTATCTTGGTGAGTGCAGCGGCTGTGGCAAAGCAGAGAGTGAGGACAAGCCAGCCGGGATGAAAGGCCACCAAACCTCGTCTGAGCGATGCAAGAAACCAGACACTGAAGCAGAGTGCCGTGGTTTCGATCATGAAGGTTCGCGCGTAAAACAGATACACTGGGCATGTGATGATAAAGATCAGCACGATCAGCCGGCGCGAACGGGACAGTCCCGTGATGCCGAGAAGATCATAAATCGCCGGCAGGCTGCCCAGCAGGAATGAAATGGAGACAAGCCTGCCAGATTGTTCCAAACCCCAGCCGGTGAGATTGTGCAAACAAGCGACGAGAGTCTGGTAGATGGGGAATTCCATCGGCACAGACCAAGGCGGGCCGAATAGCGGCAGCGGGTAATCCAGTTTCCAACCTTCACTGGCGATCCAGAAGGTGCTCAATGCAGTCTGCAACTGGCGGAATTCGTAGCGGTCAAGCAGACTGGCTTGCCAAGAGAGAAACAGCACACCGATGGCGCCCGCGAGCGTGAGGGTAAAGGCCAGCACGAGACCCCGGGCGGATGCGGATGGGCGGGGTTGCATGGGCTTAATGATTGAGGAAGCCGGCAGCCGAGCGCCGGATGCCTTCGTTGATGGCGACTTGCGGAGCCCAACCCGTTGCAGCGACCAGCCGGTCGTTCGCAATGCGACTGTCTTTTACATCCCAATCCGGCGCCGGGCCTGCGTGCCGGGAGAGTTTCGTCTCCGTGTGGTGTTCGACCATGGAAAGGATGTCCGAAATCGAGTGCGATTCGCCAGCTGCCAGGTTATATGTGCCCGTCAGGCGACGTCCGATGACTTCATCCAGAGCAGAAAGAAAATCCGTGTAATAAATGAAGTCCTTGCGCGCGCTGCCGTCGCCCCACAGTGGCAGAGTCCGGCCTTCGGCGGCGGCGCGGATCGCATGGGAGATGATCCCTTGCGCGCGGCCGGGGGGCACCGGATAACCGTAGGGGTTGGAGATTCGCAGAATCGTTGCCGGCAGTCCATGCTGAGAAGCGTCTTGCGTGATGAGTGCTTCGGCGGCGAGTTTGGCCCGGCCGTAATGACCAAGCGGATGACATGGGTCGTCTTCGCGACTGGGCCGGCCAGGCGCATTGCCATAAACCGCACCACCCGACGAGAAGAACATGAAATGCGGCTGTTCGCCGGCGGGTCGTTGCCCGAAGGTCGCAAGCAGTCGCTTTAACAGCGGGAGATCGTATTGCTCCTCGGAGCCGGGGTGCTGTTGTGAGGTTGCCGGCAGCGTGCTCCAAGCCAGATGGAGAATGACGTCCCCGGCTGTTACCTGACTGGGCTCAAGCAAGTCGTTCAGCGGGTGAAACCCGTCGCCTCCGTGGCGGGAATACAGTTCGACCTTGAATCTTGGAGTGCGGAAATGATCGGCAATCAATGCTGCCAGCCGGCCTCGACCGCCGGTAACCAAGAGGCGCTGCTGCGGGCGAAGTGAGGGTGAGGTCATTGCGGGTCAGCGTGCCAGTTCAGCATAGAAATTTGCAAGTTTGACGGCACTTTCCCTCCAACTGAAATGCCGGCGGGAAAATTCCAGGGCCCCTTGTGCCAGCTCATCGCAAAGCTTGGGGTCATTTCGTAATGCCACGACGGCTGCGGCGATGGTTGAGGCGTCGGCCCGATCAACCACGTAGGCGTCCTTTCCATGACGGAGCATCGCACCCAAATTTGTGCGGGGGAGAATGACCGGGCGGCCGATCGCGAAAAACTCCGGCAATTTTGAAGGGAACCGATAATTGTTGAACGCGTCCGGTTCACCGGGTTGCACGAACATATCGGCCAGCGACATCAAGGCGGGCAGGTGATGGTGATGGGGGATTTGTCCCAAAAAGAGGATGTGTTGACGGGCCTCAGGCGCTAGGGCTTCCGGAAAGTCCACCGTATCCAATCCTGTGCGGATCAATGTCACGGGGTGTCCGCTGCGATTGAGCAGAGCGACCGCACGATAGAGTTCGCCGACCTCGGCGACATTCGCCCCATGCACGTTGCCATGATAAAACAAAACGGTTTCATCAGGTCGCCGATCCAATATGGCCCGAAACTCATCGGGTCGAGAACGGGGATAGAAATGAGAGGCGTCGGCGGCCGGCCAGATCAAATGACACGGTTTTTCGGGCGGACAGAACTCGCGCAGTCCATCGGTAATCACCGTGATGCCGTCGGCCGCATTTAGAAAATCCCGGCTCCGCTGTGGATGGGAGAGGTTGGCCGGCACGAGTTTGTCCAGCACCGTGGAAGGTAGGTTTTCCAGTTCATCCGCAGTGCGTTTGAGCTGAAGTGCCAGGATTTGCCGTTCATTGTCCTCCAAATGGATCACGATCTTGGCGGCAGGATGGCTTTGGCGCAGCTGCTCGGTCAATTGGCGCACGTTTTCGCGCGTGGTCCATGCGTGAATGATGGCGGGGCCGGAGCCATCCTTGAACAGAGTTCGGTTTGATATGTCAGAATAGAGAACACCACGGAAGCGGGGGGCGCAGTGTCGTGCCATGGTTTCAAGGTCGTGGGTGACGGCCGCACAGCAATCGTGCCCCATGGCCTGAAGCTCGTTGGCGAGCGCACTGACATGAATGGCGCTGTTCGCGGCAAAACTGCCGTGCAAAATGAAAAGGATGTTCAGAGTGCGGTCGGTCGGTGCGGGGGCGGGCGGGGTGACCGCCTTCTCATGAGTAAGGCCGATCCGTTGGCCAGTCAGCACCAGATCGACCGCATGATTTTCGTCGGAGGCGATACTGTAGGTGACGTCCGTTTCGCGGATGACCGACCGTCCGTCAGACAAGCGCGCGTGAATACGCACGGCGCCATGGCCGGCGACGAGAAAGTCCTCACTGATGAAGCCGCAGCGGCCCGCATGCGGCACGTCGGGAAATGCCGCAGCCACATCGGCGCGGGGCTGATCGACCTGGCAGGCGATCTGGCGGTGACCGTAGTGCAGTGACACCCCGACCACGGGAGCCTTGAGGTCAAGCGCCCACCCACCCACTTTCACGCGGTCACGCAACACCCCCTGTTTGATCGGCTCGTCCAAGCCGGCGTGGAATTCATCCGGGGGCACAGCGATGGTGAACTGCTTGAATGGGCTCCAGATCCCCGCGGGATATTCCGCTTCGATGTGGGCAACGTGGAGTCCTGGCTGCAGGGCACCGGCAATGGTAAACCCGCAATGTTCCGCCGCCGCTTCTCCCGGGAAAAGAGAAGGCAGATCCTCGCGCGGTTCTCGGGCGGTCAACGACAGCGTGGCGGTGCCGGTGCGCAACCGAACGGGGGGAGGAGACGATTCTCCAGTCACGAGGCACCAGCCCTCAATCCCGCAGATACGGCCGCCGAGACGCAGGGGACGACTGGTTTCGACGTCACCACGCAACCTGCCTGTCGCCGGTGTCGTCATGGGGTTGCTGGCGGTGTCCGGTCCTCCGGCTGTCTCAGCCATCGTGTCCAACGCCAGAGCCGGGAGCTTTTGATGCGAGCCAATTCATTCTCGGCCGAAAGCGCAGCCTGCTCTGCGACTCTGAGCCGGTCTTGGATCGAGGCCAACGCAGCTTGAGTTTCTGCGAGCGATTGCTGCAAGTCGTGTTGCTGTTGCTGCTGATGCTCGATTTGGCCTTGGGCGGTGGCCAGCACCCCGGTCAGGTGGCGGACCTCGTCCAGTTTAGCGTCGGCCAGCTGCTGGGCGGATTTGAGCAAGGTTTCATTCTCCGCGATCTGCTCACTGAATGAGGTGTTCTGATCCTCCAATTCCATGATCCTAACCTGAGCGAGGATCAGTTGCTGACGCAGGAGGTTGATCTGTGCGTTAGGGTCCTGCGCTGGAAGGCTTTGAGACATGGCAATGATTTTAGAGGCGGTAACCGGCGGATGCCGCATCATTGGCGAACATCTTCACGGTGTCGAGGGACAGGGCGGCGAGATCCATGTTCAAGAGCTTGGCTGCCTTGGCGAGGATGTCATGGGTGACGGTAACGATGTCGCAGCCGCATTGCTCGGCTTGGATGATATTCAACACCTCGCGCACACTGGCCCAGAGCAATTCGGCGTTAGGGTGATCAGCGAGGACGTCCCGCGCCATGCGCATGACCGGCATGGGATCGATTCCGGTATCGGCAATGCGGCCCGCAAAAATGGAGACGACGACGCGCACATTGGGATCAAGCACGGCGCGAACCTCGCGCACTTGGTCAATCGTCAGCAATGCGGTCAGGTTCATCGGCACGCCTTCCGCAGTGAGTTCGCGAATCAATGACACCGAGGATTCCCCCCGCGTGTTGGTGATGGGAATTTTCACGAAGACATTATGGCCCCATGAGGCGATTTTAAGCGCCTGACGTCTCATCTCGGGAAAATCATCCGCCAGCACTTCGAGCGAAACCGGCTTTGCGGTCACCGTTTGCAGAATATCGCGCGCGAAGCGTTCGTAATCCGTGACCCCGGCCTTGCGCATGAGGGTGGGGTTGGTGGTCAAACCCTTGATATAGGGACGCGAATACAGCTCCAGAATGCCGGCCTTGTCGGCGCCATCGGCATAGATCTGAATTCGGAGATCATCGAGGTGTGGCATGAACCAATCCAGCCCTCACTGAAGGTTTGCTGCAAGGATTGTTGTAACGGCGGACGCGAAGTCCGGCACGGTGAAATGTGGAGTCTGGCGCAAGGTTTCCCGGTATCCGCGATCAATGAAAATGGTGCGCACGCCGGCGTTTCGACCACAGTCAACATCGCGCCAGCGGTCGCCCACCATCCATGAGCGCTCGAGGTCCAGACGGAGCGCGGTGGCGGCATCGAGAATCATGCCGGGTTCGGGTTTGCGTCGTCGGTTTTCGGGATGGGCCACCCCACGGCCGGGCGCCGGGCAAACTTCGATACGGCTGATGACGGGCACCCACGTGTTTAGCTTGGCATGCATGGCAGCCAGGGCCGCGGGATCAAGTGTGCCACGGCCGAGTTCGGGCTGATTGGTTGCCACGATGAGAATATAACCGGCGGCATGCAGCGCGTTACAACCGGCGACTGCGTCGGGATAAAGTTCGAATTCGTCCGCAGTGGCTGGAGCGAAGGGCAGGCCATCGCGCATCAGTGGCACGTTGAGCGTGCCATCCCGGTCGAGAAATACCGCAGGAAGGCCGGGCTTCACGCTTGAGGGGCTACCGACTCCCATTTCGTCTCCGCGGCTTTAAGCTGGGGATGTGAAACAAAGAGGTGCCAGATGACGGCTTGGAATGCCTCGGAGTGAGGGGTGATGTTGGCGGGATTGATCACTGGAATCACTACGCAGGCGTCGGCCAGCCGTGCCGTGTGTCCACCGTCCTTGCCGACGATGCCGAGGATCTTGGTCCCCACCGCCTTGGCATATTCAAGCGCATGCACCAGATTCGGCGAAATATTGTGCTCCAAGTTTCCACCGCCGACGGAAAGCACCAGGATGGCATCGCGAGCTGCGAGCCGTGAGCCGCGCAACCATTCCACGAATACGCTCGCCCAGCCTTCGTCATTGGTGCGGGCGGTGAGTTCCGAGACGTTGTCGGTCGGGGCGTAGCATTCGATGCCGGCGATTTTACGGAAGTCGTTCACGGCATGCGATGCGTTGGCCGCGCTGCCGCCCACGCCGAGAATGAAGAGACGGCCGCCGCGGTCGCGCAAGGCGCGCAGCTCGGTCACACAATGTTCGCAGGCTGCGGGGTCAAGCTGGGTGCAGATGCGGGCGGTTTCAGCCAAGTGCTGTTCAGAGTAGGACATGAGTCAGAGAGGATGCGATTGTGTTCTGAGGTGTTCGTCGAGCTCGTGCAGGCCTGAAATCGAGCCGATCTCGTAAAACCGGGTGTGCACTTCGTAGCCGGCCAAGGCGTTGCGCCGGCTGAGATCGGACTGGATTTGTGCGAGATCGATCGCTGCGTCGTGGGTTGGGCCGGCGAAAACGGATGAGTGGAAAAGGGACAGGCCGTAATCGATATGCTGCATCTGGGGCCGACGATCCGTTTTTGAGTAGAGCTGAATGCCGCCGTTTTCAAACCACACATTGCTGGTGTCGTAGGCATCATGGTTTCGATACACGGTCATCAGGGCAGGTTTGTCCTGTTTGAGGAAATATCGACCGATTTCCAGGAAATCGATGGGCAGGTAGCTGTCGCCGTATAGAACGTAAAATGCGTTGCCCAGCATCGGTAGAGCACGGGTGATTGCTCCTCCCGTGCCGAGAAGTTCAGGGCCGTCGAAACTATAGGTAATCTCTACGCCATACCTCGAACCATCTCCGTAGTGGTCGACAATCTGTTCGCCAAGGTGCCCGACGCACAGGACCAGGTTGGTGAGTCCTTGGCCGCGTAACAATCGGAGTTGGTGGTTGAAAAAGGGCTCACCGGCGACTTCGAGCAACAGCTTGGGAACACTCTGGGTGAACGGTCGCATGCGGGTCGCCAATCCTCCGGCCAAGATTGCGACGGGAAGTCTTTCTGGGAGCATGGTCAAAACGCGACGTAAATGAAGGGTTCGACAGGGAGTGAGAGTCGATAAAGCAGGTAGTGAAAGAGCCATCCGATCACGATGCCCAGGGCAAATCTGCTGAGAATGAGAATCGACCGGGGGACTCGGTCGTTGAAAGCGTGCCATCGCAACTTGAGGCTATTCATGGGGGGTGATGGTTTGAATCTCTGATGCAACCAGTGCTGCAAGTTTCTCTCCACCATCTCCCGAAAGGTGACTTCGATCAATGTAATCCATCGCAGTAAATCCCCGGCCGGTAACAATGCACTTGATGCCCATCGCTTCCCAGATGGCTGCGCAGCCGGCATAGACAGCGTCGTTGCGAGCCTGCTCATCGGCGGCGAGCTGGTCACGGTAATAGGGAGAGTTTTCGTCGAGCAGCACCAGCATGTGCGGGCGTATCAAGGATGGGAATGCAGCGCTAATTTCTTCACGCAAATTTTGTGCGGCTGATTCACTGAATGCCCACGTTCCATCATTGGTATGAACACCGGACAAATAGCTGTAACCCCGAACCATGTTCATTTCGTATTCCAGCGGGGCTTTATAACGTTCGTGCAGGGGCGGGGCCGTAGGTTCAAAGTCGGGAACGGTGGCGCGGGGCTGCCAGAACCGATGCGCCATTAATGGAGACCAGACACTGAAGAAATGGCGGTAGGCGATATGGTGCCAGAGCGATTGATGCCGGGTCCAAGCTTCAAGAGAGGCGTTAATTCGCTCCTCCATTACTTCATGACGTTGTGCTTGATCCAAGCTCGCCAACCAAGATTGGACGGCTGCGTCCCGCGGCCCATAGGGGGCGACTTCTCCTTGTGCTCGGGCCTGCCAATAAAGATAGCCATAGGGTGGTTTGGCGCTCACTCCCGCGCCCGCCGTCGGGTTGGTGTTGGTGACATATACCACCGGGTAACCTTGCCTGATCAATTGCTCTGCGACCAACGCGCCGGCATGGGCGGGATACCCACTGCGGAACGCCAGGTTTACGACGTGAAATGCGGGCCCCAAGCGCTCTTGCAAACGTATGCTCCACAGCACATCGAGCGGCTGGCCGACCCCGTTCATGATGGAGTTCCCGCCAATAATCACAAGCGTTTGACCGGGTGACCACCGTGACAAGGCGAGGCTTTGGAGCATCGCATAAGGGGGGTAAAACAGCGCATCGGGACTGATACGTTGGTGAAATCGCTGAAAACGCAGCGGCTTGCTGTAATCGGCAGCACGGTGGCCTTCGATGGTGGCGGACAAAAAGCCAACTATGATTCCGACCAAAAGGGCCCAGCTTGAGAGTCTGAGACAGCGAGTGTTCAAGTGAGGCCGATCAATTGGAGAGCCATGTTCCATGCGCGTGAAGGATCATAGAAGAATAGCAGCCAGCCGAAACTGACATGCAACAACGTGAGCGCCCAGCCCAAGACCGGTGCCGCTTGAAAGACGGTGGCAAGTTTGCGACCCAAAGGTCCCATAAGAGTCGGATAGCTACTGCTGATTAGCAATCCGCAGCCATGCCACAAGCCCCAGAGGACGAAATGCCAGGCCGGTCCATGCCACAAGCCGCAGAGTGCAAATGCGAACAGTGCATACAGCATGCGGCGGAGCGGGCCACGGCGGTTGCCGCCCAAAGGGATGTAGATGTAGTCACGAATCCAAGAGCTGAGTGACATGTGCCAGCGCTGCCAGAAATCGCGCGAATTGCAGGCCAGGTATGGCCAGTTAAAATTCTCCGGCAGTTTGATTCCCATCATGCGGGAAAGTCCGAGCGCCATGTCGGTGTAACCACTAAAATCCAGTAAGATTCGGGCGGACAGCCCGGCGAGAAACAGCCAGGATTGGAACGGACTCAGGACTTCAAACTGACTTTCGTGATAACCAAGCATCAGCGTCAAGTTGTCCGCGATCACGATCTTTTTCACCACTCCCCAGGCGAATCGCTGAATGCCGGCTGCAACATCGTCAACCGTGACCGACTTGACCCCATGATCCAGCTCTTCGACATAGGACTGATATCGTTTGATCGGCCCCGCGACCAATGAAGGGAAATGCAGCGCAAAAAGCGCGAAACTAAGCGGGCTTTTGATCGGCTTTTCGCCACGCCTGACCTCCACCAGATAATGGACGAACTCGAATACAAAGAAGCTGATCGCCAACGGGGGCGCCGCTGGCAAAAGCTGCTCGGTGGAAATGCGTAGTGCATCTGCCCATGGCGAATTGATCCACCCCAGAAGCTCGATGGAAATAAAATGGGTGTATTTGTAGAATAGCAGCGCCGCGGCGCACAAAGTAATCATGGCCGAGCAGGCGAGCCTGCTGCGGCTCAGCGCCGCTCCGTAGGTAAGTAGACCGAGCAGGAATATGGGTATGACTCCGGCCGGGCCGGCAAACCAGGAGTGAAAGACGACGCATCCACCGAGGAGCCATATCCTCCGCCCAAACGGCCGGGCCAGCAGCCAGTAAACCGGGAAAAATACGATGCAAAATACAACAAACCAATAGGTGTTGAAAATCATGCCCGCAGATGACGTCTGGCGAAATTAGCTGTGCACGACAACCTTGGTGCCTTCGAAGTCGAAACGGAAACGCACTTCGCTTAACCCGAGCTCACGCATGGCGTGCCTGAGCCTCGATTTGTCGGCGGCATAAAACATCAGAAAGCCACCGCCGCCCGCGCCAATGAGCTTGCCGCCAATCGCCCCGTTTTTCATGGCATGCTCATACCAATGGTTGATCTGTGAATTGCTCATTCCTTCGCTTCGCGCACGCTTGCGATGCCAATGCTCGTCCATGAGCCGGGCGAAATCTTCCAAACGCCCGTTTTCGAGTGCGGCGAGAGATCGCAACCCCAATTCCTTGGTGTAGTGCAGATTCTCCAGCATTGCAGGGTCGTTTTGCCGGGACTTTTCGTGTTGGTCCCGGAGGATGACTGAGGCCGACCGGGAGTAACCGGTGAAAAACAAGAGCAGATTGTCTTCGAGATTGAAGAGCGTTTCCTCTGTGATTTTTACGGGCCGATATTCGACCCGTCCGTCGCGACGAAAAGTAAACGCGGTAACGCCGCCGATAGCGGCGATGTATTGATCCTGTTTGCCGACCGGTTCGCCCAGCCGATCAATTTCGATGTGGCAGGCCTGCTCGGCCAATTCGACGGGCGAGATAATGTTTTTACGCTGCGTGTGAAGTGCCTTCAGCAAGGCGGTGGTAAAGCTGCCCGAAGAGCCAAGACCGGTGCCGCCCGGAATATCCGCCATCGAGGTCAGTTCCAAGTGGTCCAGGTCACCACCCACGAGCTGCATGGCTTCGCGCACCAAGGGATGCTCGATTTCTGCCACAGATTTTACCCGCTCGAGTTTCGAGTATTTCAGAATGATCTCCTGCTGAAAGGTGCGGTGCTGGGTGATGTAAACGTATTTGTCGATTGCTGCCGCAATCAGGAAACCGCCGTGATCGCGGTAGTAGGACGGGAGGTCGGTGCCACCGCCGCCTAAGGAGATGCGCATGGGTGATCGGGTGATGATCATAGGGTCGAAAGTCCGGCGGTTGAGATCTTATATCCGCTGTGCTGATAAATTGTCTCTACGATTTCCAAAGTGCGAATGCCTTCAGCCAAGCCGGGCTGGGGCTGGCGGGTCAGGACGATGTCTTCCGCAAAGGCCGCCAGTTCCGCCGCCCAAGAGGTGTCCGGGGCGGGATAATCCCATTGGGTTGTCTCGGGAGGTCCCATTTGCGGCAGCATGCGATAAAAGGTGCATCGTTCGATTCCGTAGCTGCCGCCAAGGCCGTCGACGGCCACTTTGGCGTCGCGGCCATAGATTTCGAGTGAGAACAGGTTTTTCCATTCGGTGCAGCTGACATGGAGCCATGCGGTCTGCCCCGCGGCGGTTTGCAGCGAGAGGAATGCGTTGTCATCCACCGGCATGTCCCAGAAGCAAGTTTGGGCGTGGCCTTCGATACGGGTGAAGTCGCCTAAAAACCAACCGGCAAGATCGATTAGATGCACGCCTTGGTCGATAAGTTCGCCGCCGCCGGACAATGCGGGATTGGCTCGCCACTCGCGATCATAGCCGACGCGGCCGCCGTGTCCGTAACGGGCGCGCAAAAACATCAGTGGTCCCAGCGCGCCTGATTGATGAAGCTCGCGAGCTTTCAGGATACCCGGGTGATAACGGTGGTTGTAGCCCAGGCGAACGATGGCGCCACTTTCATTGGCGGCGGCCTGCAGTCTGCGCAGTTGCTGTGCATTGAGACCTCCGGGTTTTTCGATCAACACATGCTTGCCGGCCTTGATGGCCGCCATGGCCAGCGGTGCGAGCGCATGGTTGATGGTGGAGATGATGACAGCGTTTACGCGTGCATCCGCCAAGGCATTGGTCCCATCGGCTGCGACTTGGCATCCCGGATGGGTTGCGGCCAACTCCTCAGCCCGCTGCCTATCGGGATCACATACCCACGCCAGTTGTCCCGGCGCAAGACTTGCGGCGCGTTTGCGGCCAATCAAACCGCAACCGATGATTGCGTAGATCAATGGGCTCATGGCATGCGTCTCAAGGTTGTATTGCGTCGCAGGGTCAGTAAATCCGAGGCGGCGAATTCGGCGATCTCTGCAGAGGGGATCGGCCATGAATCCCATTGTGCGCTGAAGAGTTTGCCTGACAGCCCATCGGACTCACGAGAGATGAGCCAGAGCACCAGATTGATCGCGCGAGTGAGAGCGGCTCCGCTGTCTGCCTTGGCTTGCAACGCGGATTGGTATTCCTTTTCGCCAACGGTGGCGGGTCCCAAGGCCAGCACTTCGTCAATGAGACGGGTGCGGATGGCACCCGGCGCCACGGCGTTGATGTCGAGCGGCGAACCTCGTTCCTCAACGGCGATGGTTTCAACCAGGCGGACAATGCCGGTCTTGGCTGCCGCATAGGCGGAAAATCCTGGGCGAGCCTTGGTCGCACCACCACCGGAGAAGCAGACTATTTTGCCACGATGCTCTGCTTGAATCAGAAAAGGGTGAAATGCCTGGAGAACGCGCAACGTGCCACCTAGATTGAGGTCAACGGCATCACACCAAGCCTTGGGATCGGATTGCATGGCTGGGCCGATCGGCCCGTGGGCCGCAGCACAGGTGATGACAGCGTCGAGCGCGCAGGTCGATTGGCTGACTGTCGCGATGGCGGCTTGGATGGATTCCGGGTCGGTCACATCGCACACCACCGGATGAAAGCGTGGATGCGAGGCTGCCTGTGAAGCTTGATCTGACCTGGCGAGGCCCCAGACCTCATGATTGAGGTTCAGCAAATGACCGGCGATGGCACGACCAATGCCTGAGCTGGTGCCTGAGATAACGATACGCATCCGGTTTAAAGAGGGGCAGGGCGTTGATAGAGTGACAGATCTCTGCCGAAAATATGCACCTGCAGCGAGAGCTGACGATGTTCATCGCACCATGATTTCAATTGCGGGTAAAGTCGTCGCATCTGCTGATCATAGGGCCAATGTCCACCGCCGGGCATTTGATCCGTGAGGATAATGAAGTCGCAGAGGTTTAGCTTGTAGAGAATCACCTCGTCCGGCTCGGTCAGGATGCTGTTGGGCAGCATGGTGACGAAGGAATACCAAACCTTATGCCTTTCGTAACAAACCACGCCAAGAATCTGGGCATCGATAAAGTCGACCACTTGATCCACCCCGATTGCCGGGGTGGCGATCTTTTGAGCGTGGGCTGTTTTGTAAATATGATCCGCCAGATTGTTCACGATGCGAGCGTCGCGCGCGAACACGGGATCATGCGGATTGGTGCATTGTCGTATGGTGAAAAAACACAAACCAGAGACAACCACCGCTGCCGCAATGGCCGACCGTGCCCGATGCCAGACGGCAGAAGCAGCACTGAGGTCGATCCAGGTGACCACTTGGTGATAGAGCCAGGCAGCAAGCAGCAGCACACCCGGCACGACCACCCCGAGCACATAAGCAGATTTTTGCCGATGCACGCTCAGCACCATGATCGGCGCAACCAACCAGAGCAGTGAAACAAACAACCATGAGCCGAACACGGGGCCTCGCTTGCACCTTCGACTGCCCAGCCAAAGCAAGGCGGCTGCGATCATTGCCGTGGCTGCAGTCCATGCCCACCAAGTTCCCAGATGCATGCGAGCGAGGTTGGTCGTCACAAATTGCAGGGAGTGCAAATGGTCGAGACCAAGGAACCGTGCGTCCCCTTCGGCGCCAGCGACATGTCCCACCCAGTAGTAGGTGTAGATTGCCTCGCGGTTGAACCAAAATATCGGCAAGGCAATCGCGGTGGCCAGCAGTCCGGACAAAATCAGGTTTGATAATCGCTTCCAGCGATCCTGCGTGACCAGTAACGCGCCGGCAGTCATCAAATAGATGACGGCGAAATAGGCGCCGGTGAGAAAGCGCTCGAGCATGGTGAGTGCAACGACCGTCCCAAACACCAGTGACCAACCGCGGTGGCGGTAACCGTTGGTCAATAATGCGACCAGCGCGCTGATGCCGAACAAACACATGGCGGCATGATCCAGGCGAAAGTCCACGGCTGATCCGGCGTCACCTGACCACGGCCACGCCAAACAGAGCAGGAGGCCGAACCCCAGCCAGCCGAGGGATCTCGATCCCGTCAGGCGAACGAGAGTGAAGTAGGTGGCGATCTGCCAGGCGATGAACACGAGCATGTTCAAGCTGAGCGCAGCACTTCGGGAGGCAGATCCAGCGATTTTGAACACAAACAAGGCGGCAAGATCATGCAGACAGCCCTGCAGGGAGGTTTTGGTAAGGGTGGCTTTAATGCCGGCAAAGAAACCATCGGCCTTGGCGATCTCGAAAGCCTTATACGCTTCGGAAAGGTATTGAATCTGGTCGTTCCACCGCGGGTAGATGTTCGCGTGATGGCGCGAGGTCATGCTGTCGAAGAGCCAGAACTCCGCGACGACCAATGCGATGAGGATCAGCCAATGCCAGCGGGCGGAGACTTTGCCGTCGTCTGTTGTCATGAGCTGCGGACGTCGTAAACCCAGGGATTGGATTGCAACCATTGCAGCGTGCGGATCAACGCTTCCCGGATGGTCAAGGCCGGTTTCCAGCCGGTGGCACGCACTTTTTTTGTGTCGAGAAAGATAAAGGGATTGTCGCCGATCCAGCCGCGGTTTCCCCCGGTGAATTTGAGCTCTGGTTGCAAACCGAGCTCCTGACAAATGACCGCGATGCTTTGCCGCACATCGACGTATTCTGCGGTGCCAAGGTTGTAGATTTGCGTATGGTGCGCGGCATCGCGGGCCGTGCGAGTGTGGGTCACGTGCAACATCGCATCAATGCAGTCCTGCACATAAAGATAGCTTTTGCGTTGGGTGCCGTCACCCAGCACATGCAGCAATTGTGGATGGTCGCGCAATTGTTGGTAAAAATCGAAGACGTGACCGTGGGTATAGCGCTCGCCCAGAATCGAAACAAAACGGAAGATGTAGGCTTCGTCGATCTGTCCGCCCTCCGCGTATGCAGCAATCAGGCCCTCGCCGGCGGTTTTGGAGGCTCCGTAAAGGGAAGTTTGGATGGGGAATGGGTCGGTTTCCGGCGTGGGCTTGTCCGGTGTGACCATGGCCTCGCCGTAAACCGACCCGGTGGAGGAAAAGGCGATGCGCTTTATGCCGTTGGCCCGCATGGCTTCGAGGACATTGAAAGTGGCGATCGTATTTTGTTCGAGATCCCTGCGCGGGTGGGACCACCCGTCCTTGATGTCGGCATTGGCGGCAAGATGAAAGACGAAGTCACTGCCTCGCATTGCGGCGGACAAAGCCCGTTCATCGAGATTGTCGCCCTCAATGAGCCGGAACGTCGGATGGCGCAAGGCGCCTTCGAGAAAACGCAGCTGTCCGGTGGAAAGATTGTCCCAGCCGGTGACGGATACGCCATGGGCCAGGAGACGGTCAACGAGGGTGGAGCCAATAAATCCGGCGGCGCCGGTGATGAAAGCGTGCTGCATGAGTGCGAATCAGATCGTCAATGGGCGAGGGCGAAGCACATAGCCAATGCAAAGGTTGCAGAAGTGAAAAGGGAGGAAGGGAAACGGGAAGCAGCCGCGCTGTTCGATCGTAAACCAAGCGTCGAGTTCAGAGAGAATTTCCGGGATCCGGTTGATATGCTCGCGACGATAGAATTCCGCATACGGCGCATCATAATGCCGGCGCCACAGGCGCTCGGCGGAAATCCTTCGTGCGAGGGAATAGGCGGGGCTGCCTTCGGTCGGAACGACGATCAACATTCTCCCGGTTTCCTTGTTCAGCAGGCGATGCGCCTCACGAATGGCGGCCGGCAAATTCGGAAGGTGTTCCAGCACGTGCACGGCGATGTAGCGGTCAAAGAATCCGTCGGGAAAATCAAGGGGCTGCTGGCAGTCTCCCACCACCGTGTTGACCCGGGGCCAGCGCTGCCGGATGGCCGCGGCCATGTTTTCGCGCATTTCGTTGCAGTAGTAATTTCGTTCCTGGTCGGGAGTGAGTTTTTCGTAGGCGAGATGTTCGCCAAGGCCCGCCCCGATTTCCAGGGTGGTGCGAAATCCAGCGGGTGAATGGCGGACTGGAAATGAGTGGTTGAACTGCTCGACCAGCCCGTAACGGGGGCGCGCCGCGAGCTCTTCATGCCACAACCGCATGAATTCGTTGCTGCGCAGCTGTTGTTCCGGCGAAAGCGGTGGCAAGACCTTGGGCCAGTGGGGGCGCGGCATGGCGTCAGGTTTGGGGATCGAAGCCAACTGCCCGATCGACGATATAGCGGGGACGGCCGCGCACTTCCTCATAGATTCGGCCAATGTATTCGCCGAGTATGCCGACACTGATCAATTGGATGCCTCCCAAAAATGAGATCAGGATGACCAGGGTCGGGTTGCCCCAGAGAATTTCCCATCCCATAAATTTGTAGAAGAGATAAATGGTCATCAGCAAAAATGAAAAGCCGGCAATAAAGAACCCCAACATCGTGCTCAACTGCAGGGCGTAAGTGCTGAAACAAAAGATGCCGTTGAAGCCGATGCGCAGGGAGCCGAAAAACCGGTTGTAGTTGGTTTCACCGGCGAAGCGCGCCGGCCGGTCAAAGGGAATCAGGCACTGCCGAAAGCCCACGACGGCCACCATGCCGCGCAAGAAACCATGGGTTTCCTTCAACCGCAGCAGCTCGGTGACAACGCGGCGCGACATCAGGCGGAAGTCACCGGTGTTGGGTGGAATCTGCACATTGGCGATTTTGTTGATCACCCGATAGCCAACGGACGCCACCGCGCGCTTAATCCAAGGCTCTCCTGTGCGTTGGCGGCGCTGCGGCAGCACCACTTCGTAGCCTTCGCGAAATTTCGCCACCATCTCGGTGATTAGCTCGGGCGGATCCTGCAGATCGACATCGATCACGATCACGGCTTCGCCCCGTGAATAGGACATCCCCGCGAGGGTCGCCATGGGTTGGCCAAAACGCCGGGAAAATGCCAGCAGTTTGATGCGGTCATCGCTTTCCCGCTCGGCCAGAATCACTGCTTCGGTGTGGTCCGGCGAGGGGTCGAGCGCAAAGATGATCTCGTAGTCATCCGTGATACCGGTCAGCACGGGCCGAAGCCGTCGCAAAAATTCGGGGATATTTTTCTCCTCCTTGTAAACGGGGACGACAATGGAGAGTTGCATTCGACTCCATTAACCGGCCCGCGGCCCAAAAATCAACCCTTGCCACCGATTCACGGCGCCCGGATGCCGCATTGCCAAAGGAACTGGATGAAGGCACTGCGCCGGAGGTAGCGCATGAGCAGCGGGTGATGTTCAATTTCGTGGGCCGGGAATGGACGACCGTGGGTGCGCTCGCGCAGGCGGGTGATTTCCTGTTGGCCTGTGCTGTGCATTACGGCCGAGGTTTTTTGTGCCGCATGTGCGCGAAAGCAGGCGAGAAAATAGGGTAGCCGGACAATTCTGGCTTTGGCGGTTTCGAACCGCAGCAAAAGATCCCAGTCGATGGCGAATTGGAACGAGGTATCGAGGCCGCCGACCCGGGCCCAAATACGCCGCCGCCAAAACAAGGTTTCCTGGGGGATGAAATCGTTGAGCTGCATCACGGTCGCATCGTGTCGGGGGAGAAACCAACGGGCGATTTCCCGGGATTTTTCATCAACGACGATGCGGTGTCCGTATACGACATCCACTTCGGGATGGCGTGCAAAGTAGTCGGCGACGAAGCGCAAGGCTCCCGGCAGGTAGAAATCGTCGGAATTAATCCACGCCATCACGTCGTCCGGCGAACCATCCGTCGCGGCGAAGCCACGCGCGATGGCATCTGCCTGGCCGGAATCCGGTGCACTGGTCCAGGCGTGAAGCCGGGCCGCGTGTCGCTTGATGATGGCAACACTGCCGTCGGTGGAACCGCCATCCTGCACCACGTATTGAAGCGGGGTGGATTGTTCCAGCACGCTGTGCATGGTTTCTTCCAAGTAAGCCGCCTGTTGATAGGAGGGGGTGACGATTGAAATCTGCGGAAGTTTGTGGCGTGCGCGAAGTGGCGGAAAGGAATCAGGTCGAACGGTCCGCGGGGGGTGGGCCATGTGCGCCGGCATCTGGAAAAACATCAATTCGGTCCAATCGCCACCCCCGAGCCAGAGTGGGAGGAGAGGACGTGAAACCGTGATGTCCTTGGTGAAAATCTCGCGCCAAGCAGTATCCTCTCCTTGGACCTCGATGACGATGCGCTGCCGGCCGGACGGCAACGTGCCGCGGATCTCAAAACCGGTGTTGTCGTCCGAAACATCGGCCAGCGCAGCCTTGACGTCAGGCCGTGGAAGGCCGACCACGCCGTGCAGTGACCGGTCGGCGGTGCGCAGGCGTATGCCGTGAATGCCTCCGTGCTGCGGGTCGAAACACCAGCCGCGGATGATCATGCAACGGGTGGGGTGTTCCCAATCGGCAGGTTGATCGATGTGGGACAGCAGCGCCACGACGAGATCAGACAAACTTCAATTTGCGGGCGGCAAACAGCACCATGCGCAGCAACAACCAACCGTGACTCCACCGATGGATATTGGTCGAGCCGTAGGTGCGTTCCTTGTAGCGGATGGGGACATCGGCGATCTTGAGATTGAGTTTGGCCGCACCAAACAACAGGTCGAAATCGCCGAAAGGATCGAAGTCGCCGAAGTAAGACCGATTGGCGGCGATCTGCTCATAGTGCGCCCGACTCAACACCTTGGTGCCGCACAGCGTGTCCTTCAAGGGTTGGCCCAGCAGCCAAGTGAACAGGAGGCCAAAGGTTTTGTTGGCGCAGAGATTGAGGAACTGCATGGCCGCCTGGTCCATGGGATAGACCAGCCGGCAGCCGTTCGCGAATTCGGCGCGTCCACTGGCAAGCACTTCATAGAACTTGGGCAATTCCTCCGGCGGCATGGTGAGGTCGGCGTCCAGGATCATGAGAATGTCACCGGTGGCGGCGGCGAATCCTTTGCGCACGGCGTCGCCCTTGCCCTTGCCGGACTGCTGCATGATCTTGATGTTGTGGTCAGGATAAGCGGCGGCCACCCGTTGGATCTCGGCCCAAGTGTGATCGGTCGAGTTTCCTTCAACGAAAATGAGTTCGGTGCCAGCGCCCATCTGCGGCGTGCGCAAGACTGCCGCCTCGATGTTGCCGGCTTCATTGCGAGCTGGAATGACCACGGAGACCGAGGGCTGCCCAGGCGTTTTTCGCGCGGGCCGGGCCACGCAGAATACCGTGAGACAAAACCAGGTTAACCACGGTGCGATCCAGCGATTAATGAGAGTATCCAAACCCAAGCAAGGGAATGGGACCAGAATTCGCGCCTGGATGGTCATGGGTTGCCATTCCGCCAAGGCCAGAAAGTTGCGCAGGTCGGCAGTGCTGATCCAGCTGCTTTGCGGCTGTGACTTCCGGAAACCCAGCCAAGTGGCCAGTGAGAGGAAGGGGCGCCAGAGGTTGGAGTAGTAATTGATCACCACGCGAGTGTGCTCGTGTGCGTGACGATGGATCTGGGCCAACAACAGCTGAACATCAGCGGCAAAGTTGAGAGTCTCCGAGATGATGATGTAATCGAAGCTTTCCTCCAGTTCCAACGTCTCCCCCGCCTGCACATGAAATTCACCTTCAGGTATCCTGATTTTGGCGGCCTCGATTTGCCGGGCGGAAAGATCAACGCCGACTTTCCTGCGCCCGTGGATATGCGCCAGCAATTCTCCGGAGCCGCAGCCAATTTCGAGAACCGAGGCCTGTTTGGGAATCAGCAGGTTGTAATAATGTGCCAGCAACCGCCGGTAGTTGCGGGCGAAAAAACCGGCTTGAGTGGGGGCCTGATCGAAAAACGTCTGGATGCTTTCCAAATGGCGTTGGGTGATGTTGGCGGTTTTGGGCATATCAACAGTCTTCTTTCTCCAACACAACGAGCAGACGAGCGGCAAAGATGCGCGGAAACGGGCTGGTCACTCGATCAAGGATGCGCATCAGTCCGTGCAAAAAGCGACCGCCGAGTTGGGGACCGGAAAAGCCCCCGGAGGCGAAGTAGTCAAATGAAGTGATCGGCGCGATCTCGCGAATTTTCCACCCCTGCAGGCGTTCGCGGCCCTCATTCCACCAGAATAGGCGAGTGGCCGAGCTCTGCGCGGCATAATAGTCGGCGTCGGCGGCCGAGAATCCCGTGGGCGCTTCCCAAGTGATGGGTTCGTGGATGGCAACCGGTTCGTGGTGAAAAAAATGATAGACGAATCGGCCCAACCAACTGGCCGCAGGTTCAAAGAGGATGACGCGGCCTCCCCGCGGCAGCACCCGATTGAATTCCTTGAGGGCTGTTCCTGGATAACGTAAATGGTGCCAGACGTCGAAGAGGATGAGGTGTGAAACCGAGCCATCGGCGAAATTCAGGGCATATGCGTTTTCCTGGCGATCCAACCATGGATTGGGGAAGACATCGGTGGTAATACACTGGGGAATGACTTCTTTGATGCAGCCCATGCCTGATCCGAGTTCGACGATTGCACCGTTCATGCTGGGGTCGAGTCGCCGCGAAATCAACTGGTAGAAACGGTGGTAAACCTCACGCAGCATCGGTTTCCGTTGCCAGGTCTCCCGGTTTAGCAGAATTTCTATGTTGTGCTGCTCGAGCGGCTTGCTGCTGAGGGTATTCATCAAGGCGTGATAAGTGAGTAGGCTTGGGAAAGCGGGAAAAGTTAAGAAGGTTCGACCACCACCCGAGGTCGAGGGGAATTTCACGAGCCGCCGCCTTGGCGGAAGACCAACAGATTCCAACCGTCGATATCTAGGTGATGAATTTCGTCGCGGAGACGCACTTGCTCCATTACTCTGAAACCTTTGGCGGCAAACCGTGCGACCAAGGCCGGTCGATCGTGGGCCAGCGGCACCGGTTCCAGGTAAACGATGCGCGGCGCGCCATCGAGGTAAGCATGCTCCAGATCCTTGAGCATGAAGACCCGCTGGGTCAGGGGATGCGTAAAGGTCAGGGTGGCTTGATTGATGAACTCGTGGGTGAACAACACGTCATCTGGCTGGAGCTGCCGGACTACCGCGTTGGCAAGGATACGCCAGTTTTGGGTGGGCGTCAGACCCGTATCGAACGTGGGGTCTTTGTAGTAGCTGTGAACTTGATATGTCGCGGAAGCCAGCATGCCGGCAAAAACCACAGCAGTCACCTTTCTCCACAATTGCCGGGTCTGACCCAGTAGATGAAGATGATTGAACGCCAACGCCACCAACCAAGCGGCGAACACGGAATGAATGACGAAATAGCGCGGCCACACCGACAGGTTTTCGACCTTGTAGAAATAGCCGATCTGGAAAACTAATGATAGTCCGATGCACCAGAGCATCAATTTGGCCTGAACTAAGGTCGACGGGTGCCGCTGGAGAATTGCGCGGCCGGCCACCGAGGGGCGCCACCACAGCCAGCCCAAGACAAGGAGAAAGCCGATCCAGCCCCAGAACATCAGATCCGTGAACCAAGAGTAACCCGCGATGTGGCCGGTCAGCACCAAATGGAATCCGTCCGACAGCTGTGGCAGCAGGTCTGAAGATTCCAGTCCCCAGCGTCCAACACTGGCTTTCTGGCGGTTATGAAGCAGGTAGGGCAACGTCGCGCTGATGACGATCAGGTAACTTACGGCCAGATGCACATAGAAGCGCACCCGCTCGGACTTGCGGGTCAGCACGAGGAACAAAAATTGACCGATGGCAGGAAAGACGACCCAGGCTTGGGTGAAGAACCCAGCGGTTAGCAAGAAGCCGTAGGCGGCGAACCATCCGCAATCAGGCCAGCTGCGGCCCAAGCGTCGGTCCACTAACTGGAGCACGAGCCAGCTCGACCAGACGTAGAAAGCCACCGCGACGATATACTCCCGGATCTGCAGCACATGCATCAAGATGTAGCTGTTGAGTCCGAAGAAGAGCAGCAGGAACAGGCGGGAAAGCGGCGGCCACCCACGGCTCATCACCAGCATGCCTTGGAGGCTGAGCCAGAGGAAGAAGACGTTGACCAGCCGAAGGAAAATGACGTCCTGCGTCTGGGCCAACACCATGGCGGTGCGCTGAATGAGAAAGTAGAGGGGCTGGTAGGCGAAAGGCTGGCCGGTCTCGATCACCCGATCCCAGGCGAGTTCGGAGGGCGGTTGATGCAGCACGAAAGGTTGACCGGCATTGATAATGCCGAGGCGGATACCCTCGTCCGTGGATATGCCCTTCAAGTCGATCATGGCCAGGTAGGCCAGAATGATGCCAAGGCAGGCGAAGGGAATGAGCCGGTCGGCCCAGCCGGGTGGTGGTCGGTGCGTCTTCCTCCGGGCACGCATGGAAAGTTCAGCCCGTGCGCGCCACCACGTTCAGGCTGGCGCCAGCCGGGATCTGGGCATTCAGCTGACTGACTTCCTCAGGGAGCGGTTCACCGCTTGTGGCGTCGTATAGTCGGTAGCCATAGTCACGGAGGATTCCAACCAGTTCGGCGAGACTCGATCCCTTCTCTTCGAGGACGTAGGGTGCGAGTTCCATTACAATGGCGGGGTGCCAGCGGCGCAGGCTGTCGGCGGCACCCCGCAGCATCGCGCATTCAGCGCCGTCGATGTCGAGTTTGATGCAGTCGATGCGTTCCAGCCCGAGCTCAGCCACGACAAGGTCAAGCGCGCGGGCCCGCGCGCCGGCTGTGGTCATCAATCGTCCTTGGTGGAGATGGTGGCGGTTGGCGTCGGCGGTATCCAACGGCCAACTGGAATAGAGGTCCTCCGTGGGGGAACCGTCTGCCTCGCGGGCGACGAGCATGAGCTGCAGGCAGTGGATCCGCGCGGCGAGTTCCGGGTTCAGCCCGACGTTGCGTTGCAATTTGGCGAAGGCAAAGTCTGTGGGTTCGAAAGCAATGACTCGGCCTTGGGGGCCGGTGGCGCGTGCCAAATGCAGGGTGTGCGCCCCGATGTTGGCGCCGATGTCGAGCACCACGTCGCCAGGGTGGATCAAGCGTTGGTAGCAGGAGATTGTCTCCGGTTCGAAAGCGCCGAGAAGCCAGAGGGAAAAGTCAATACCCTCGCGCAGATCCAGCGCCCAGGTCACGCCACGACGGCGCACTTGGGTTGTGGTCCCGCGACCGGCGACCCGGCGGGCGGCCTGCACGATCACCTGCACCAAGCGGGCAAGTTGCATTTTCTGTTTAGTCTTGAGCATGGTCCGGGAAAATCAGCATAGCGCGTTGCATCGGGGGTTGGTAGCGCTATCGGGGGTCTTCAAGGTAATGATCCAAGTGACGGCGGAAACCGACCCGGTCTTGGTAATGGTCCTGCATGAGTTGTCGGTATCGGGCGGGATGAGCATCGTGGTCGAAAAGGAAAGTCAATGTAAGCTCGCTGACGGGCAACCTTATGTCATCTTGGAAATAATAGTGCTTGGGTTGCAACCGGATATACACGCCTAAGCACAACACGAAGGCGGCGACCAATGCGGGAACGATCAGCCAGTGGCGGTCGCCTGAAGCGCAGGTTCCTGTGCCCGGTCGAAGTAGGCCGCTGAAAGCCAAGGGCAGGGCCAGGAGGAGCGGAACTTGAGCGAAAATACTGTATTGGTCGGAGAAATGCCGCCGACTCAGCACGAGGACGAAACCTATTCCTACGCCGACCAACAGTGATGACATCAGGCGCAGGTGGCGTGGAGCCCCGCGCATCACGACAGCAATGACCGGTAGCGCCAGTCCGACTGCGAACAACAGCGGGGTATCCTGCAGAGATCTTAGGATTTCGGCCCCGAGATTTTCCGCCGGCGCCAACTGCGCCATGTAAGGAGTCGGAGCGGCCAGGAAATTCAATACACCAGTCAGGTAGAGCAGGGTGTTAGCCGGGGAGAGCGTGGCCCGCAGCAGGAGGTAGGTGAGCGGAAGAACCAGCAGGATGCCGCCGCCGAGCATGGCGGCATCGCGGATGCCTCCGCGCACGACTGCACGCCAATCGGTGGTCAGACCGGGGCGCCGCAGCAGGGGCAGCAGGGCACCGGCAAAGGCAAAAAACCGCAGCCGATTGACCGCGTCGTCGACTAGTTTCCCGGGGGAATTCATCAAAGCATGCAACAGCAGCAGCACCCCGATGCCGGCGACGGTGGGAAGGATCGGAGTCCAGTCGCGCCGTCCGACGTCCCCGCGGGCTTTGAGTGGGTGCAGAAGGCACCAAGCCAGACAGGGCAGAGAAAACAGCAGTCCGGGGAGCTTTTCCAAAGTGGAACACCCAACCAACAGGCCGGCGGCAAAAATCCAAAGATGCCGACGTGAGGCGTCCTTGGCGCGGGTGGCGCGAGTCGCGCACCAGAGGGCACCAATGTTGCCCAAGGCCACGCAAAGCAGCTCCGGGCGAATAAGCAGACCCTGAAACAGCAAGCCGGCGCTGCCGCTGAGGAGAATGATCGCCATAATGGCGGCGTCGAATTCGCGGGTAAGTGAATAGACCAACCCGGCACCAGCCAGGATGGTCAGCAGGACCAACAGGGTCTGCTGGGTGCAGCCTGCGCGCACCAAGGGTGGCAGCGCCCGCACTGGATCGCTGGTGGCGGCGAGTTGGTCAAGGTTGGCGACAGGCAGCCAGCCGAGTGCATGCTGAACGCGATAATTGACCGCGAGCAGTGCCTTGAGTGGAGTCGCGGGCTGGGCGAAGGGATTGGGCGCGATGTCGGTGTTCAATGCCAGGGCATCCACCACGTTGTGCATGTTCATGTCCGTGTTCCGATACCAAGGCGTCGCTTGCGCGATCAGGAGCATGCACGTGATCGCGATCGCGAAGGCCGCGATTGCCAAGGTCAGGACGGAAGCACGATGAACTTGGTGCGGGGTCATCGCTGGCGGAACCCTTCGACACGGAGGTTGCGAAACATGAAATAATATCCGTCCGGCGCCGGTTCGGGAACTTCACGCTCCTTGAGCATGCGTGTCTCGTGCCGACCGAATTCCTCGTAATGAGCCCGGGCGCCTTCCTCGAGTGGTATTCGTTGAGATTCAACATAGGCTTTCACATCCGGGTTATCCTCGAGGTAGCCGAGCCAGTCGGGCACGCGGTTGATCGGGCCGTCACGCAGCTCAATCACATTTTCCCCGGTTTGGGGCGTGAGATCGAGATTCAGGTCATACCATGCTAGTTTGTCAGACATCGGCAGGAGGGCCTGCTTTTCGCCGTTAAACCAAATCTCAAGGGCTGCATGGCGGCGCACGTGCACCCGGGTGCTGAGCGCGAGCTGCAAGTGGGTCAGGTTGGGAATAGGGGGGATCACGAGTCTGACGCGGGGTTGCCGCGCCCAGCGCAGGACGGGCAATCCCCATTGTGGAAATGGACCTTCCACCGGGAGAAGACCGTCGACCGTGACCGGGGCAAAGCTGTTTGATATCACCACATCAGAAACAAACAGCGACTCCATCTGTTTTGGTCGCGCGAGTTGCAGTGTGGGGGCTACTGGCATCGGTCGTGGTTGGTCGGTAATCGCACCAATGCCGAGAGGGGCATTGTCGTTGATGCCGAGCACCTTGAATTCGAGCCGCTTGAACGGCCACGCGATAGTGGATTCGGCGCTTCCGTCTGCATGAAAGGTGTGCAAATGCCTGACGGAGTCATCCGACCCCACCCATTCCACTATTACCTTGGCATGATCGCGGGGGTTCAGACCAACGAGATGGATGCGGGCGCGGTTGTCTCCGACTTGTGCCGGTGTATTCCGCTCGAGTGTGACCAAGACCGTGCGGTTGCTAATCGAGGGAGGATTTTCATTGGCCTTCGGTTCGATGCCAAAATAGTCCCGGCCGCCTTGATCCTCTGGGTATGAGGCAAGCAATTCGACACCGGCGGTCGGTTTGCGCTCGAAGGCAACCATGATGTAGCTAGCCGAGGATTCGGTTGAGGCAAAGCTGGCTTCCCGGGCCGAGGCAGCCCGTGAAAGCAAATTGAAGACTTCGGGGTCGCGGGTCCGACTGGACGTAAACCGCTGGCCAGGCGCCGTGATCATCAATGGAAAAATGGCCTCACTGGTCCCGTCGGTGTCCACATTTATCCGTGCGTGGCGGACCAAGGCATTCTCGAGCAAAAGCGGCAGAGACGGCAGGCCGGCGGGGACATATTCGCCGGTGAGCACCGGGCGAACGGGCTGCCGAGAATTGTGGTCGAGATAGTCCCAGGCGGACCAGGACGAGATGGCCAGCACGCCGGACAGCGCAATCCATCCGGCGGCTTGGGCGTGGCGTGTGCCGGTCAGCCCGTAGTGCAGCGTGAGGGCGGCACCGGGCAGGAGCGCCAGCAAAGGGGGGATGGCGACCCGCGGTTGCAGGGGAATCCACAGAGAAACCAGCCACAGGGTCGCCAGCCAGCACCCGGCGGCTGCGCTCAACGCGGCGATTGCTTTCGCTTCGCTTCGCTGGCGAAACCAGCTGCCGAATGCAGTGATCGTGATGATTACCGCGGCCAAGCCGAGGGGCACAGTGTCTTCGTTGATGAACAGGTCGGCCGGCTGCGCGATTGGAAACGTCCAGCGCCAAGCGACGGCCTGGAAAGTGGCCAGATCAGTCGAGGCCAGAAATTGCGCCAACCTGATTGGCCAAGCCAGCCCGGCTTGCAGGGTCAATACCATCCAAGGTAACACCAAGCCGAGACCGAGGAGTAATCCCCAGTGGCGCGTTCCGCCCTGACGGCGGCGTATGAATTGGGTTACGCCCCAATAGGATGCCATTGCCAGCAAAACGGACATGCTGCTGCCGGCGGCCAACCCGCCGGCGATCGTGGCAATGGCAGCGTCGGTCGGCGCACGGGTTGTGGCCCAGCGCCGGGCAAAGGTCATTGCTACCAACAGTCCAGCTCCCGCAGGCAAATCGACCGTCAGAGCAGAGGCTTGGGCCAAGGTTGGCAAACTGACCATGGCAAGCCACGCGGCCGCCACTGCAGCATTGGCCCCGACTCCATGGAGCCGGCACAGGCGGTGGGTGGCGACGCCGGCGACCAGCCAAGCCGAGACGTTGAAGAAATTCAGCACGGGCAGTGGGGCTGCGTGCATCAGGCCCAAGACTTGGACGAGGTCATAATAGAAAGGCAGTAGAATCTGCCGCAGGTCGGTGGTCTCGAACGGCGCCAACGAACCCTGGCCGAGATAATACATAGCCCGGGGCAAGCGCCATGCTAGCGCATCGGGATTATTCGGTGCAAAGGCCGAAGCAACTGTGATCACGGCGAAGGCGAGAGGGATGAGCGTGATCACGGTCCAGCCTGTAAGCAGAGGATTGGCTCGGTCTGTGGCGTCCGGAACCGGATCTCGATGCGATAAACGGATAAAGGTGGCGACGAACAGTGCAACGAGGCCAAGAGCGCTGGAGGTCGCTATTTGACCCAAGGACGCCCCCAATTCTCCCATGGCGGCGGTCAGGAGTGCGGTGAGCACGACATTGCCCCAAATCAAGGCCCAAGCAGCGAGTAATTGCTCCTGCCATTGAGTAAAGAATCTGCGGGCTGTCAGCGCCGCAACCCATATCAAGATGGTGCAATGTATTAGGAAGTAATCCATGCTACTTGCGTGTGCAGCCTGGGAATGTGTTTGGAAAAGGGGCCGGGGCGGGGTCAGTTTTGCTTGAGGACAGCGAAGCTGTTGAGGCCGAACTGAAAGGTGGAATAGTGATCGAGCGTGAATCCGTTCCGCCTCGCGAGATCTGTAATGTCGCCCTGCGTCCAGTAGTGTTTGTGATCTGCTATCTCCGGAGCGGAGATAACCTTCAATTTGAAGGCGAGGAACTCAAGTAGAGGCTTTGACATTGGAGTAGGGGTCGTAAGTAACACGCTACCTCCAGGATGAAGTATCCGATTAAACTCAGCGAAGAGCCCGTCTACTTGATCCAAAGGGATATGCTCTAGAACTGCTAAAATTGTGATGTGGTCAAAACTCTGGTCGGAAAACTCGAAGCGATCTTTGAAGTGAAAATTGAGAATCTCGACGTTTGTTTCGAGCTGTCCGGGAGTGGCATCGTAATCGATGCCGATGCCGCGTTCAATCGTGTGGCTGACGCTGCGCAGGAACAACGCCTGATGGCCGCAGCCGAAATCGAGCACCGTGGTGCCGGGGCGCAGATGGCGGCGCACGATGCGTGACCGCCAGCGACATATGAAGAGGTCGAGTGCGTTAAAGTCCTTGGTGCCCATGCCTTGGTTGCTTACGGGGTCTCACTTGGCGCGGTTGATGCGCTTGATGACCACGCGTTCAACTTCCAACAATCGCTGATTCACCGAGCTGAGCACCAAGCCCAGTGCGAGATTGAGGCTGGCGAGCATCACGCACGTTATTGCCACGATGGCGCTGGCCCGGCTCACCACCCGTTGATCACTGATCAGTTCCACAAATGGCATCCATCCGGCCACGCCCGCGAGGGCCAGAAAGACCAGGCAGGCTGAACCAAAGAGTGTCAGCGGTTTGTAGGACCGCATGAGCAAGAACAGGCGCAAGAGGACCCGCATGCCATCCGGCAATGTCCGGAGTTTCGAGAAACTGCCGACCGGACGCTCGCCGTAGGGTGCCTCGATTTCGTGGATCACGGCGCCGCGATAGAGGCTTTGCACAGTCAATTCGGTCTCGACGTCAAATCCGCGGGAGGTGATGGGGATGTTCAGGGCGCAGTCACGGGTGAATGCGCGGTAGCCGGAGAAAATGTCCGAGATTTTCGCGTCGAAAATTTTGTTGATGATGACGCAGACCATTTGATTGCCGGCTACATGGAATTTCCGGAACGCATTGTCGCCGTATTCCTGCAAGCGCGCGGCCACGGTCATGTCGGCATCGCCGGCCAGAATCGGAGCCAGCAGGCGATGAACCGCGGTGGCATCGTAAGTCCCGTCACCGTCAACCATGACCAAAATGTCCTCGGTGACGGTTTCGAACATCGTGGCGACCACATGTCCTTTGCCCTGACGCTTTTCCCGGATGACCAAGGCACCTTCCTGTCGCGCGATCTCGGCGGTCTTGTCCGTGCAGTTGTTGTCAAACACGTAGATGGTTGCGTCGGGGAGTTGAGTGCGGAAATCTCGGATGACTTGCCCGATGGTGCGTTCCTCCTGATAGCAGGGAATGGCGACGGCGATGGTGGGCTGGGAGGTGGCGATAGCCATGGAATGATCAGATCGTTAGTAGAGTTGCAAAAATCGTATCGTGGGGACGGATTCGGACGAATCGAGGCAGAAATCAGCCCGAACGGCGGGGTGGTGTTTCGGGGACGGTAATCAGGGCGATCCGGTGCGCCTTTGCAAAGGCGATGCCGCGGCGCAACAGGTCGGTCGTGACGGCTATGAGCACCGCCGCTGCAATGCAGATAATCACAATAAGCTCGGGCATTTTTCGGCAGGACTCCAAGGCGACGGGGAAGCGCCAGGCCCCATAATAGAGGACCAGGATGTGCCATAGATATATCTCCAAGGTATAGCGGCCGAGATAGGCAAAAGGGGTGGGTCTTGGGCTCCAACCCAACGCGACGCCGGCACCGAGAGCGATGATCATGGCGAAATCGTAGATCATCAATTCGGGCCGGGTATAAGCAAAGTCCAGGCGATTGAACTCAAAGTTTGGGCCGACCACGGCAGGATTCGTGAGTTGCAGGAAATTCCATAGCATGGCAGCGATTGCCGTTAGCCCGGCGATCCCGGCGATGTTGAGCATGACCCGCCGCGATAACCGGGAGGTCAGCGTCGAAAAATGAAGACCGAGGAAAAAGTAGAATGCCCAGAAGGCGGCGTTGGGCCGGGCCCAGATGTAGTAGTTGAGCGCCCCTTCGTAGGATTTTAATCCGATCCAGATATGCAGGGCCAGCAGCAGGGCGGTGATGGCCGCAGCGGAGGCCGTCGGAGTAATGCCGGGCAGCAGCCGTGCGCACCACCCAGGCAATTGCTTTAACAGGGGCTGCAACAGATAAAGCTGCAGGATAAGCGGAATGAAGTAGAGCGTTGGTTCGACGCCGAAGAAGCCGACGTGCTGCACCAGCCAGACAATTTTTTCCTGCAGGCCCGGGAGGGCCTGCCATCTGGTGTAGTGATTAAGCAGAAAGAAAGCCGCGGCACTCGCGATCAGGTAAGGAAAGGCAATCCGCCAGAACCGGCCGGAGTAATAAGTCCAAAGCCCGGGAGAGGAGCGTGAGAGTCCGGCGAGCAACCCGGAAAGGAACACGAACAGCGGCACGGCGAAATTCGCCCCTTGGTTCAGCACAAGGCCGAGGAAAAAGGAGGGACTCCATGCATGAATGTCAGTCGTGACAAAGCTGCCGGCGAAGTGCACACAGACGACGCCAAGAATGCTCACGCCGCGAAGAGTGTCGATGTAGGCGTTGCGGGATGCGGAAGCAGCTTTCATGGGCTGCGAAAGCCTTCGACGTGCAAGCTGCGGAATAGATAGTAGAGCGGATCGCCCTCCAATGCGGTGGTGGTGCGCTTGAGGTGCATGATGCGGTTTTCTTTGCGGCCGAAGGTCTCGTAATGTTCCAGTGCGCCGGATTGAAGCGGGAGATTGCTGGTCTTCAGGTAATGCGCCACATCCGGATAGCGGGCGAGATAATCCTCCCAGTCCGGTTCGGTGCCGACGGTGACGTTGCGGATTTCAATCACATTGACTCCGGCTTTGGGACGCAGGGTGAGGTCTTTGATGAACCAGCCGGTCGGGGTGTCCCATTCATATGCTGCAACGAGCTCATCATTAAACCGCACATCAAATTGCGCGGATTGACGGGCGTGGAGGCATAGCTCGAAGTGAAACTGCAACCGGGACAGGTGTTTGGTGGCGGGAATCTCGATGCGCAGAATGGGAGACTTGGCCCAGCGTATCAGTGGTAAGTTCCACTGGGGGTAGGGACCTTCGGGAGCGGCGAGCCCGGACGTAGTGATTCGACCAGCTGGCGAGGTGGTGATCAATTCATGGGAGAAAAGCTGGATCGGATTGTGTGGTGCCTCTGCTTCGGTGGGATCGTCACGAACCAGATAAGGCACGTCCATCGAACCAAGCTCACGACCGGTCAGGCGGTCGGTAATGCGCACCGTGAAGCGCCGGAACGGTCGAGTCACCGAGGCGGGTGCGTCGCCCGATTGGTTGAATTCCGCGAGGATCTCGCTGTCGCCGTCGGCGTAGTCCACTCCCACGGTGAGACGGGCCTCGTCCGGCAAGTTGAGTCCGGTGACTTTGATCCGCATATCGGCATAGCGACCTGGGTCGCGCGGTCCGTAATAAAACGTGACCATCACGTTGCGGTTGTTCGGCACGGCTGGGATCTCTTCCGGATGGGGTGGCAATCCGTAGTAATCCAGTGCAGGCTGGCCCGAGCCGAGCGTGCCGAGAAACTCCACGCCGGCCGTGCGTTTCTCCGGCATCGCAACCGTGGTGTAGGATGAAAGTTGCTCAATATTGCTGTAAGCGACCTTGCGCACAAACCCCCAACGGGAAATCAGATTGTAGGCGTCGGGCACGACCCGATCAAACGAGGTGAAACGCTGATGTCTTCCCAGGTTCATGAAGAGGAAGACACGTTCGTTGCCGTCAGCCGTATCGATGTTGATCTTGGGTTCGCCGGCCAGCCTTTGCACCATCACGGTTGGAAGCGCCGGCAAGGCTGCCGGGGGCGGTTGTCCCGCCCATAAGGGGCCATAGGGGCGGCTGGTATTCTTGAAGAAGTATATCCCGGCCAGCCACAACGAACACAGGCTCAATCCGATGATGATGTTGCGGGTAAAACGGTTCCAACGTGCCTTGCTCCACCCGATTTCGATGAGAACCCCGAGGCACGGTCCCAGAATTAGGATGGCGGGAACGAAATAGCGTTGATTGTAGAGAGACCACTTGTTGAGGAGGAAGTAGGTCGCGAACCATCCCAGACCGAGCGCAGCGAGCCAAGCCAGTGGCCGGCGTTCCCGGCGGCAGCGGAAAAGCGCGAACGCTCCTGCAAGCAGGATTAGCGGTCCGGTGAATCCATACCAGACGTGATCTTCGTTAAGATCAGGCGGGAACAGATAAAGAGGGGAAAACGCGTAGGCGGGGTTCCAATTGGGGAAGAAGATTTGTTTGCCCCATGCGTTGAGCTCATTGGTGAACTGCAGGTCGAAAGTGAACCGGTGGAACGGCTCAATGAACATCTGCACCAAATAAGCCTTGGAAGTCTGGAGGACGCTGCCGACCGAAAATGGCCGGTTCAGTGTGAAATCGTAGGTCTTGTTGATCCACTCGCCTTTTTCCGCGAGATTGATGAGTGCGAATGGGCTGGCCAGACCGAGGGCCAGGATCCCGGGAAGCACCCACGCGCGAAGTGCTAAGAACAGATCGCGCAGGCGCCCGTCGCGCCAATGCTGCCAGCAAAGCCAGAGGACGATCAGCCCCGCGGCTGGCCCAAAGAAAACGACAGTCAATTTTGAGCCTGCGGCCAAACCGGCGGCGACTCCGGCCATGATGGCGTCGCGGGTCAGGCGGTCGCGCCGCCAACGCAAAATGAACATCAGGGTGACCAGCACACCCGCTCCGGTGGGCAGGTCATTGGTGGTGGCGGTGGCTTGGGCCAGAATTTGGGTTGCCGTCAAGGTCAGCCAGGTGGCGAGCAGGGCGGCATTGGGACCAAGTGAAGCCAGTCGGCCGATGCGGTAGAGGGAAAGGCCAGCAACGGCCCATGCCACCAAGTTGATGAAGTTCACCGCTTGCACCGGTGCACCATAGATCAGGCCACCGAGCTGCAGCAGGTTGTAGTTGAATGGGAAGTAAGTCTGCCGGGGGTTGCCGGTGTCGAAGTGGGCCAAATCCCCTTGCCCCATGTAATACATCGCCCGCGGCAGGTGATAGGTCAGCGAATCGTAGTTGTTGGGTTCGTAGGTCGCACCGATTCGCAGGGCAATCCACGTGATCGCCATCAGGGTGCCGAACGCAAATACCTGGAGGGCGGTGCCGGGGCGGTCGCTCGACTCAGACGGAGCGTTTGTTTTGACGTGGGCGACCAACCACAGCAGGACGGCGCTCAGGAGTGAGGTGCGGAAAAACCAATCGGCGTCACCAAGGTGTTCCCATTGAGCGAGCAAAAGAGAGGTTACCACGATATTCGCCCAGCCCAGCAACACCGTGGTAACGAGGCGCTCCAGCAAGCCCGGGTGAAATCGTGCGGCAGTTATGAATGACAGGACCGCAAGAACAGCGATATGAGCGATCAACAATGCCATGACGGACCGTTACTTCTGGCTGACACAAAGCACAGAGCAATCAAAACACCCCATCAGCTTTGCGGAACCGGTGTCACACCACTCGTCAACCGCCAGGCGGTGCGGGGCGGCCTCCACGGCGTTGGTGGTGAGGTAGCCGCCGATCAATACTGGCGTGCCGGGTGCCAGCCATGCACTCAGTGCATTGAGGTCGTCGGCGGTGACTGGTTTTGGGCTTGGGCCAATCCAAACCATGGTGGGGCGAGGCTCCCATCGTGTGATGAAATCCCCCAAATCTTGCACGATGACGTGGCTGTGGATGCCCAGTCCCGTGCGGTCAAACAGACCGCGCATCAAGTCAGGGTTTTCATGATTCAAACCAAGAGCGTAGCAGACCGGTGGCAGGGTGCGGTTGGGGTTGGCCAGGGCACCCTGTATTGCGGCAACGATGCCTCGACCAACGTCTGGCCCTATTCCCAGGATGATGTCACCTGCACGGTAACCCAGTTCGAATAATTTGGTGAGCTCGGCGGCATCAGACGTTCCAGGCAGGCCTGCGGTCGCGTCGACGATGGTCGCCTGCTCGGGAGCAATCAAATCGCCCTTCGACGGCCACGATGGGCGGCAACGCTTCGGTTCGGTTGGCTCTCCGGATTCGGCGACGGGATAAGACAGGACCGGAGTATCGGGGCCGACATGGCATGCGGGTTTGCCTCCGAGGTAGTCGCGCCAACGCAGGGCATGAGCTTCTTGGGAAAAGCGCGCGGCTGCGAATTCGCGGGCCCGATGGGCAAACTCCGATCGCCTGACGGGATTGGTCAATAAATCACGCAGCGCGGCGACGGCGGCTTGCACGTCCGCGTTTCGAGTCAGAAATCCCGTCAGGCCGTGACGAATGATCTCTGATACGCCGCCGGCGTGAAAGGCCACGGCAGGCACGCCGCACAATTGGGCCTCCATGACTGTCTGGCCAAAAGCTTCCTCAGTTGCAGTGCCGAGGAAGATATCCGCGGCTTGATAACAACGGGCCAATTGATCGGCGCGCAGATGATACCCAAGGCTGATAAGCCCGGGGATTTCAGTGGCATTATGACCGAAGGCGGCAAAGACCGCCTCGTCTTTCAGCGCTTCGACGATGGCGCGGAGATGAGTCCCTCCTTTGCGGGCTTCCTGAAAGTTGACCGCCGCGCACAGCACAATCGGCTTGTTATCGGGCAAGCCAAGCTGCTGGCGTGCGAGGGTGGGGTCGCCAGGGCAAAACACATCCTTGTCCGCGCCAAGTTCGACGGTGTCCACGCCGTGGGCTGAGGGCATGGCGGTGAGAAACATGCGACGATTCCATTGGCTGTTGGCGACGACATCGATGCCGCGCGGCCCGCCGAATATTTCGCGTCGCGTGTGCCATGCGCCGGGAATCAAACTGGGGTTGAGCCGTGGATATTGCTCGGCGGTGGGACACGCTTCCGTGCAGCCGGTGAGGTAAGCTTTGCAATCGCCCGGATAAGCACAACGACCAGTATAAAGGTATGCGTCGTGCAAAAAGGTGATCACCCGGCACCCGAGGCGCCGAATGGCCGGAAGCAGCTGAAAGGGCCAACAGGCGGCATGGAGATTGCCCACAATCACCACATCCGGGTTGAAACGGGCAACCTCGGCTAGGAGACCGGCAATCACTGCATCATCTGACAGGTTGCGACCGCCGACCAGATGATCAACGGCGCGGATGCCGAGCCAAAGATTCCGGTCAATACCACGGGTGGCGACGGCTTCGAGTTCGATTTCTCCGGGGGCCCATGCCAGAACTCCCGTCTCAATGCCAAGACGGAGTATGGCCTCGACTTGACGAGCTTGGGCGATGCCAGCTCCGTATTGAAAACTGACATCGTTCAGAAACAGCACGCGCCGGGGCAAATCCGAGGCGTTGGTAATGGATTCGGCGGCTGACATGGTTTCTAGGCGGCGGCTCCGGCCTTATGGAAAAGGAATACACCTGTGATCGCCGGACCGGCATGGCTGCGGTGGCATTCGTCGATGAACTTGAGTTGGGGCTGCATATGACGCCGGATATGCTTCAGCAATTCTTCGTCGAACTGCATGCAGTATTTCAAGTAGGTCAGGAAAAAGACACTGAAGCTTTCGAATTCCGGGGTCCCGTCCGGGGCGAAGTCAGCATAGGTGGCGTTGGGGAAGTATTGCAGGCGCAAACCATGCCGATGGCCCAAGTCGGATAGGTCGTGGATCGTGAACAGATGCTTGTCCTCGGCGGCGACTTTGACGAGGTCGCGCCGGCAGTAGAACTTAACCGTGTCGGTGAAGTTCGTCAGTTGTGTTTCCCAGGCGGGATTGATCGTGACCCCAGCAGATTTTAGGGTGGGCAGGATGCTTTGGGCGACCGCCGCCATCAGCACATAACCACTTTCCAGTGGCTCGGCCCCCATGGCGAGCGCGCCGCCGGGGCGCAAAGTGCGGGCGCAGGCGGCGATGAATTCATCGACCTGCAGGATGTGATGGAGGGTTGATCGCATGGCGATCAACGAGAACATCTCAGGCGGGAGTTTGCCGAGGTCATCGGCATTCAGCAGGGCGAATTGCAGTTGCGCCGGTCCCACCGGCCCCGCGGGGAATTGACTGGCGGTGATACGGAGAAAGGTGGGAGAGGGATCCGTGATGAGGAAATCGGATCCGGGGTAGTAGTGGGCCAGGCCGTAGGTCAGGCGTCCGGTGCCGCATCCGATTTCAAGTGCGGGACCGGTTACATCCACCTGTTCCCTCTGGAGCAGTCGCACAAGCCCCTGACCCTCTTCGGGCTCGGCCGCGCTCACGCCATATTGGGCATCATATTGATCCTCGGCATGCGCGTAGGCGCGTTCAGGCGAAATGCGCGTGAGGCCGTGCCATTGCGGGAGACCGTTTATCCAACTGTCGTATGAAGGCGAAGGCATGATGGTCAGGACTCCAATTGAGCGGCACGATGGGCGGCATTCACCTGCCGGAGTTCAGGCAGATAAGGAACGTGGCTGCCGCCGGTTTTCTGTTTTTCGTGTTCACGAAAAATGGCCAGCACCTCTGGTATGGCGAGGACGGTGGCACCGGCCTTTGCCATGCGCACCCAGAGATCGTAGTCCATGCTGTAGTAAAGCTCCTCGTTGAGCTTGCCTCCCGCGCGGTCGAAAACATCCCGGGTAAAGAACACCTCGGGTTGATGAAAAAAGTCACCCTTCAGCCATGAGCCATCCAAGTCCAGCAGGCCGGATAGTGGCAAGGTGCTGATCTGGCCCACCGGCAGTTTGCATTGGTGAATGTGACGGGCCTTGGCTGCATGATTCAGCACCCGCGCACAGCGGCCCACGACGAGATCGGTTTGATGCAGCAGGAACATCTGGCCGGTGGTGAACAAGCTGCCCGGGGCAAGCCGGTCGTCGCTATTTATCCAAGTCAGGATTTTCCCGGTGGCGCGAGCGAAGCCTTTGTTGAGGGCTTCGGATTGCCCACGGTCCTTTTCGCTTATCCACCAAGCCAGACGATCCTGGTATTTCTTGATGATCTCAACTGAGCCGTCAGTCGAACCGCCATCGACGATGATGTATTCAAGCGAGGGGTAGTTCTGGTCGAGGACCGAGCGTATGGTTTCCTCGAGATAGTCTGCTTGATTGTAACTGACCGTGATCACGGTGATCGTCGGCCACTGGTCAGCTTGGTGGGGCGCGGGAGGATAAATATCCGCCGGTCGGATACGCGGCCAGTCGACGCCGAGGCGAAATGATGGTTGGCGCGGGCCGAGCCATGCAGCTGGAGGGCGCAACAGTAACAAGGTGCCATCGGCAAAGGTCTGGGCTGGGGCATCTGCGGGGATCCAGGCGGGACGCGGTTCGGCCGAGGTCAGAATAATGCGATGGTGGGGTTGCAGACGTCCGATGAGTGACGGGAGAACGGCTGGGGCAGCGGCGGAATCAAAGGCCACGGCATCAAAATCGGCCAGACCACTCGAATAACCGTCGTTGCCGAGGGGACGATGCTCCTTGGCCCCAAAAAGCAGATAATGATCCCATGCGCCGGCAAGGTCCCCGGTTGCGACCGCATTGGCGACATCCGGATTGGCCTCGTAGTAGGATTTTTCACTGAAGAACGAATCAATTTCAGCCAACCATTCCAACAGGGTTTGCGGCCAGTAGCGGATCACTGCAGGATTGGTGACGGCGAGCTCGGGTGGGCTTTCAAAGACCTGGATCATGGTGCCCATGCCGGCCATCCATGCGAGATGGGGCAGCAGCGCCTCATCATACTTTACCACGGCCAACTTGTGGAAATGCCGTGTGTGGGCGGTAAACTGAGTGCGCAACGTTTCGCGGGCCGCACTGTGATCGCGCGATGGCGTCGTCGCTGCTGCCAAACGCGTCTTGAGTGCGGCGATTTCCTCGTCGCGTTCCGCGCCCAACCGTTGATGCCGCTGGATCTCGGCTTCGAGCATTTTCAGATAGGCAACATTGCGCTCAAGATCGGTGTAAGCTTCTTGCAGTTTGCCTTGATAAAACGTGATGGACTTGAGGCGCTCGCTCCGGTCGACCTCGGCGATGTGTAGTTTTTCAGCGGACTCCCGGACCAATTCCTTGGCGTCATTCTCTCGATCAATAACCCGCTGCCGCATTGCTTTGACTTCGGCACCGGCCTGACGTGCTTCCTCCAGCAAAGCGGTCATTGCCTTTTGGTTGGCAGTGAGGGCAACGAGGCTTGCGGTTCGTTCCTTTTGCGCCTGCGCCAACAGCTCCATGAGGTATGGCAGCACGGTCGGAGCTTTGTCACTCTCCTTCGAGGAAAGGGGCAGCACCGTTGGTTTGGCGTTGGGGTCGTTAAGGAATAAAACGAGATAGGGGATGTAAACGTGCTGCCGGAGTTCGTCGGACAGCGCGATGCCGTAGCGGTGCAGGCCGCTGTCAAATATCCCGGGGGCCAGCAGACTCATGCCGTTGAAGTTCCAGGCGATAATCGGATTTCCGTCGATTTGTGGGGCGCCGTGGTCTGCGGTAATCGTTTTCCCTGAAAGGTTCCAGGGAGCGACGCCAAGTCCGGGTGTGGAGAGAATTTTTGCGCCCGCAAAACGTTCGGGCCAGCTGTCCAGATATTTTGCCTCCAGATAGCGTTTCGGTTCGAAGATGGTAAAACACCATGTGACGCACTGCCCGGCCCAAGAGGTCACGGCAGCGAGTCCAGTCTCATCGTGGCGCAGGGTCACCCAGCCCGCGTCGAAACGTCCGATCGGTTCGGCGGATTCTTCAGCATTGCGTGTAAGCAGAGCGATGGACGCTTCCCCGATTTCGGTAAAAACCCTTTCTGGTGAAGCAAACAGGCAGAGACTGGCATCGAGCGCCGTGAGTATTTCGCCGGCGGGTAATTGCGTAAGTATGTGCCGCATGAAGGCGGCTTTGCAGGTGGCCGCAAATTCCGAAGCGGTGCGGTCTTCACGGGCTTTGCGCAGACGAGGCTCGGTCTTGAGAAGTGGCGCGAGGTCATGCACTTCCATCCCGGGCGGTCTCTGCTTCACCAACTGCTCATGCGCGGCTTCATCGCAAGCAAGGATGTGCAGCACATAGTTTCCAGCGTGCCGTTGCAGGGATGCATTGAGTGCCAGCCCCATCGGCACGTTCTCAGCATTCAGGATACTGCAATAGTGGCGCATGGGAAGGGTTTGGCTCTGCGCGTTGAATCGGTCCTTGGTTGAGTCAATGGGCACGGTGAGGGAGTGAAACTTCCAAGCAAAGGGTGCGACGGGAGTGCATGCCAACAGGAAAATGCGACCGAGCCATGAAGTCGGTTACCTGGCTTTTTGAAGCTGCCGGGTAAGATCGGCGATGATTGCGTCCTTGTCTGCACCGACCTTGATGTGGGCACGAATCTCGGCCTCGAGGGTCTTGAGGTAGGCCACATTGCGTTCCAAGTCGGCATAGGCGGTTTTGAGCTTGTCCTGATAGTAATGGATCGAAGCCAGACGCTCCTCGCTGTCCTTTTCGACGGTTTTGAGATAATCCACCGTCTGCTGGTGCTCGGCACGGGCTTTGTTGCGATCGCGTTCGACGGTTTCAAGGTAGGCAATCGTTTGCTTGGTCGCGCGGACGTTTTCTTCGATGGAGAGGAGGCGTTTGCCGCGATCCAGCTCCGAGCTCTTCAGCATTTGGAGCAGATGCGTGACCACCGAAGCGTGTCGAGGGTCAAGGGGGTCGGCGGCGGGCAACACTTCCGGCCGGGGCCCGGCAATTTCGCCGGAAAGGCGGAGTAAATGCTGAAGATAAGGCAGGTAAATGTAGCGGCGGAGGCCCTCGCTCAAATCGGCATCATAGCGATGAAGACTGGGGTCGTAAAGCTGGTCGGCGACGGGACGGAGAGCATGAAAATGATAAAAAACCAGCTCAACATCATCAACACATGGACCTTCGCTGATACGGGAATCGCGGACGTTCCACGGAGCGGCATTTACGCCACGATGCTTGATGCTGACGGTGGGAGAAAACCGGGTTTCCCATGTATCGAGATATTTTTGATCTGCGTAGCGTTCATCCTCGAGCCGGTTGTAACACCAGTCTGCACACTTTTCGGCCCAGTCGCTGGCGCAGGCGATACCCGTGTGATCGTTGCGAAAAGAAACCCATCCTACATTGAAGCGCCCGTAGCGATCAAGGTGCTGCAGCGCCGGTGGAAAACGATGAGGCGTGATGGCAACGGATGCCGTTCCGATCTCATCGTAAATTGGCTTTGGAGAGGAGAAGAAATAAAGGTCGGCGTCGAGGTAGGTCAGGAGTTCGCCTTCGGGCACGGTTGGAATCAAATGACGTGCCAACCAAGAGGTGCAGGTGAAGAAGAACTCCAATTTGGTGCGGTTGTCTGCGGCGGCACGGAGTTCGGGGTGTTCTGCCACAAGTTTGTCCAAGGGCAGCAATTTCACTTCGGGTAACTTGCGTGCGGCGAGATCGCTTCGAGTCGATTCGTCCATGCACAAAATGGTCAGCCGAAACTCATCAGCGTGTTGTCGAAGCGATTCGTAAAGGGCGAGTCCGCGTGAGAGGTAGTGCTGATCGAAGTATGTGCAAAAATACCGCATGGGACAGAAAGAGGAATAGATTGCCGGGCGGCGTTGTCAGGACTCTTTTCTAAACAGAAAAACGCCGGTGATGGCAGGTCCGGCATGCACCCGGTGGCAATCATCAATGAACTTGAGCTGCGGCATCAGATGCCGGCGGATTTGCTCCATGAACGCGGGTTCAAACCGCATGCAAAACTCCATGTAGATCAGGAAAAACCGGCTGAAGCAGTGAAAGCCGGGAATGTAGGGAGGGGCGAAATCGCGAAATTGAGCTGTCGGAAGAAACTTCAAGTCCAACCCATGCTTGGCCCCCAAGTCGGACAGCTCATGGGGACTAAAGAAGTGCTTGTCCTCGGCATAGGTCTTATCGATGTCGCGGTTGCAACAATATTGAACGGTATCGGTGAATTCGGTGAGCTTGGCCGTCCATGCTGGTTGCATCTCGACCCCGGCCGCCTTGAGGGCATTGGGAATAGATTGGGCAACTGCCGCCATCAAAAGATATCCCGCTTCACAGGGTTCCGCGCCCATGATCAATGCGCCGTTGGGGCGCAAGCATCGTGCGGTGTCGGCGATGAAATCTTCATAGCGCAAGATGTGGTGCAACGTGGACCGCATGGAGATGACCGAAAACATGCGGTCCGGCAATTGACCCAGGTCATCGGCATTGAGGATCGCGAAATGGCGCCGGGCGCGTCCGGCGAAATTCGCGTCGAATTGCTCGCGTGTGATTTGTAGAAAAGCTGGCGAAGGATCGGTTATGAGCAGATCCGGCCCAGGGTAATGTAGAGCTGTCCCGTAGGTTAGAAAGCCGGTTCCGCAGCCGATTTCAAGAGCTGGACCACTGGTGTCCACGGCGTGGGTTTTGAGTAAATTGCAGAGACCCTCGCCTTCGGCTGGATCGGGTGCGTTGACGCCATAGTGGCTGTTGTATTCCTCTTCAGCGTGCATGTAGGCACGTTCGGCGGATAGCTGCAGCCAGCCGTGCCATTTTTTTAGACCGGCGATCCATTGGTCAAAATTTGCCGAAGAGGTGTTCATTACAAAGCCAGGGATGTGGCGAGCTTCTCAAGTGCCGGACGTTTCTCGGTTGAGAGGTTTTCTTCTGGTTGGATGGCCAGAACTTCCGGCAACGGGAGCCAACGGACACCTTGGCGAGTGAGCGCAATCGTGAGCGCGTAAGTAGGCGCAGGTGAAAGTGTCATTTTACCACCGACCGATTGAAGGGCGGAACGTGTCAGGTAGATCGCCGGGGTTCGGAAAAAAGCGTCAGCGAGCCAGAAACCGTCGATATTCTGCAATGCTGCGACCGGCAGCGCCTGCATCCTTCCGAGCGCCAGAATGCAACGCTGAGTTCTGGATGCCGCAGGCGTCACAACGCGGCAGCGACCACCGATCGCATCCGGTGCATGCAGTAGAAATTGTTGGGCTACGGTATACAGACTGCCAGGCGTGAGACGATCGCCTGGTTGCAGCCATGCTATGAGGTCTCCGGTAGCTTTGCCGAGGGCGAGATTGATGGCATCTATATTACTCTCGAATGGTTCACTGGTCCACCAAGCCAATTGGTCGCTGACTGAGCGCAGCAGGTCGACGGTGCCGTCATTTGACTGGCCGTCCACCACCAAGCACTCCAACATAGGGTAATGTTGTGCCAGAACGGAACTCAGCGTGTCTTGGCAACGGGCGAACTGGTTTTTGCAGGTGACGATGATCGTGATCCGGGGCCAGACTGCGGGTTGAGTTGGAGATGTCGGGAACGGCATGGTTCCTCGGCTATCGCGATGAGGAACTGGCAATGCTGATGGCGACGGGGGGCCGAGCCAGGTCGGCGAAGGTCGCGGGCAACATAACAGATCATCGAGGACTATGGTCCGCGGCGTGTCCGCTGGCAGCCATACTGTGGCAGGGTTGAAACTGTTGCTGATGAAAAGTTGATGGTGAGGCTGCAGGCGTCCGACTACACACGGGACAATTTCGCCAGCGTCAGCACTATCGAAGGCAATGGCGTCAAAATCCGCTAGTCCGGCCCGATATTCCGGGATGCCGGTGGTGCGGCCCTCGCGCTGACCAAATCGCAGGTAGTGTTCCCATCCGCTTGCGACCACACCATCAGCGATGGCCTGGGTCACATCCGGATTGGTCTTCAAATAGGTTGCTTCAGCGAAATCGCTTTCCAGTCCTCCCAACCAGTCCCAAATGTTTCCTCCGAGAAAGTGCACCCGGTCGTGTTGCCGGCCGATCAGGTTCTCCGGACTGGCGAGAACCTCAATGGTCACTCCTTGGGCTGCGAGGCTGAGAAGAAATGGCATGAGAGCGGGCGCATGCCGGGCTACCAACAACCGTCGAATATTGCTTCCATATGGCAGAAGCGCCTGATGCAGGTGGACAAGATCGGATCCAGTAGCGCCCCCTTGGTGACGTTCGGCCAGTTGTTGCTTCAAGCTGGCGACGTATTCTTCACGCTCCTGCGCCGCCCGATTCCGGGCCTCCGCCTCGGCTTCCAATTTTTTCAAATAATCGATATTGTGCAGCAGATCATCGTGAACCTCTTCCAATCGTTTTCTTGTGGCAAAGAACGACTGACGCTGATGATCACGATCTTTTTCCACTTGATCGATGTAGCGTTCACTCTCGGCGGTTTTAGTTTTTAGCTCGGCTGCCAACCGGCTGTTTTCTGCGCGACTGTGGGCCAAAGCGTCGTGTAAATCATCAAGCGATTGAATTTCAGCAATTTTTAGAGTGAGAAATTGGCCGAGAATATGCGCACTGCGGGGGTCGGCTGCGTTAGAAAGTGGAATCACGTCAGGCGAATGGGTGCCGTGGCCGTTGATTTCCAATTCCTGCAAATAAGGTTGATAGATCAATTCACGTAGGGGTGCGGGAAAGGGAGCGCTGCGCAAGTCATGACCAGTATCATAGACTCCCAGATCCAGATGGCGAAGGCCGTGAAAATGAAATGCGACTACGTTCTGTCCATTAATGGCAGGCCCTGGGGTGATTTTATGACTCGGCAGATTGGGAGTGGGAGAGAAAACACCTGACACGATGGCAGTATGCGCTGACACAACTTCGGGAAATGTGCTGTCAAGCTTGCTTTCGTGGTTTGCCGTGAACCAATGATGTCTGCTTCGATGAAGACTGCGGAGTGACCAAGACTTAGCACATGCGATTCCTGTTGTGTCATGGCGCAGGGAGATCCACGCATTGCTGTATGTCTCCGTCTCTTTCTGAGAAAGGCCATTGATCCCGGAAAGCGCGATAGAAGCTTCGCCGATACTATCGACGATGATTTGAGGAGCTTGGAAAAAGAAGACTTGGGGGGGGAGCAGCGTGAGCAGACTGGCTTTGGGAATAGATGGGAGGAGGTGATTAAGCAGCCAAGGTCGGAGGTGTAGCGCAAAGGCGCGATCGGTTAATGCTCCGCGCGCCTCGGTCAGATCGGGATTGTCCTGAAGCAAGGCGGAAAGCCGTAGCGTGGTAACGTCACGGTTCAACTGCTCTTCTAGAACAGCAGCCACCAACTCATCCGCAGCCAGACAATGAACATGATAATCGCCGCCATGATGCTGCAACGAGCGCAGCAGCGCTAGGGCGTAAGGAAGGCTGCTGGAGTCAACTAGAGTGCAATACCGAATCATCGCGTGCGGGTGATTCCGAAGCCGCGGTAAACAATTTCGATCCCGTCCAAAAGCTGTCGGTCGAGGGCAGGAAACTCATTGGTGATGGTCCATCCTTCAGGAATCCGTTTGTCGAAGTGCCGGCGACTGAAAAACCAGGCTGGATACGAGGCTGGGTAGATGCGGGGGGAAACGATTTCTACGGTGAGGCGGTCTTGATCACTGTCGATGAAAGGTGTGCGATCGATGACGATAGTTTCAAATTCGCGCGCAGTAACGTCTTGGAAAAATGACCAAGGCTCGGGCAGGCACTGCAGCACGCCCGAAAGCAACAGCAGGTTGGGTCGCCGGGCGGCCATGCACGAGTCAATCGTGGGATAGAACTTTAGCGTGTCATCTTGGAACTCTCTTTGCCCACAAGCCACATGAGCGGGTTGCTCAACGATGCTCCACTCCAGTTGGGGCAATCCTTGGAGGAACGAGCGACATTGGAAGTATGTGCTGCCAAGAGAGCCTCCAAAATCCAGCACGGAAAGCCTGCCATTCGCCGTAGCTGCGGTTTTAAGAAGCTGTGTCAGCAGAGGGTAAGGCAGCTCAAGATGATCAAAGGTCACGGCATCGCGTTCATAGGCTGCTTCGCCGCGCAGCACTTTGTGCAAAGCTAGGCGTGTTCGTTCCAGAATAACTGCCGATTGGTATCCGTTGGATGCGGACAGGGCCGTGGCAAAATCGGGATAGTCACCTTCATAGCGGACATCTGGTTCCCAAGTGATGTCGGGGGAATGGGGGGTTTCGTGTGTCATGATGCTGCAGGTGGTAGGGCTTGCACATACGAGCGGCTGGGCAGGCCTGTCATACCGAAGTGGAGCAATTGAAACGGAGAAGTCTCATTTCTCAAGCGCACGGAAAAACTGGCGATACCGTGCCGCTCACATATGCGCAGTTCGCTGCGCAGGTAATCCTCATAGCTGATGCCGGGTTGGCGCAGTAGCGAGGCCGGTAGCATATCCAGGGAGATATCGAGCGTATAGTCTTCGCAAGCGATGTTCAGATCGATATCCTGTCGGAACCTTAGACGTGAGTTCTTCGAAATACATTCGGGTGATTGGGCACCGTCCTGTAGCGTGATTTTGGAATGAATGGGTTGGGTTGTCTTGTCGCGAATCGTTACGCAACCAATGCAATACTCCATGTCGTGGAGGATCTCGAATTCATAAAAAACCGACATAGTTGTTCCCTGTCTGAAGAGATGTGCTTCCTCGCCATGATGGTTGCAAACAGCCAATCCGGTGCAGCGAGCCCATCCGTTGCCCAAGGTCTTCCCTTTTCCCTCGGGTGGGGCGGACAGTTTTACAGGCCATCCTTCAATGGACGCCTTTTCAGCCATGTTCGCATCAGGTGAATTGGCTGTGGGCGCAGACTTGGCAAAAGACGCTTCGCGTTCGAGTTGTTCCAAGTGCACGTAAACTTTTGTTCCTTCTGTTGCGTCACCGTTAAATTTCATACGCCCATTTTGCAGCACGATTGTGCGGCTGCAAAACCTCTGGATGGCAGCAAGGTCGTGTGAAGCCAGGATGATAGATACGCCGCGATCAACCAATTGCCCCATCCGCTCGTAGCACCTTTGCTGAAAGAAAATGTCACCGACGGACAGGGCTTCATCAACAATGAGAATCTGGGGGTCGACGGCAGTCTGCACTGCGAATGCCAAACGAACGAACATGCCACTTGAGTAGGTTTTGACCGGTTGATTGATGAAGTCTCCAATATCCGCAAATCCTGCAATCTGGTCGAATCGCTCGTCTACCTCTTGGCGCGTAAGTCCTAAAACTGCGGCGTTGAGATATACGTTTTCCCGTCCGGTAAAGTCCGGATTAAAACCGCTGCCCAGTTCCAAAAGGGCGGCGACTCGTCCGTTGACATGGGCGATTCCGGTAGTCGGTCGCAGGGTCCCGGCAATGATTTGCAAGAGGGTGGATTTTCCTGATCCGTTCCTTCCGATGATACCGATACTTTCACCACGACTAATTTCCAAGGAAATGTCACGTAACGCCCAGAAATCTCTGTATTGGCCGGCGGCGCGTCTGGTGAACCAGTTGCCGTTGGGTTCTGGCGATGGCAGCAGGTTGCCCAATGACTCCCAGAGCGGTGCAGTAATGCGCGATGCAGGCCGTTCCCAAATCCGGTAGGCCTTGCTGAGCCTATCGATTGAGACTGCCGAATTGTCATTCATCAAGATAGCGTGGATGCGGGTTGTTTGCGAAGGCGCGAAATGAAAGGAACCAATGACCACTGACGATGTAAGTCGGCAAGCCAAAGGTTTGGTCTATTCGTCCCGCTCGAGCGAAAGTTACCGACCCAATGATTTAATTTTGCGCCTTCACTTGCAGACGAAGTCTTGCGGTTCAATTCATGGTGCTATCACAGTCACAAACTAGGATATTTTTAGAAATCCAAACATTTGCTCTGCCTGTGAATCATCATCCATCATCTTATGCCGATCCGCATGGACGGCTCTTCATTGCTGCAGAAGGTCGATTGTTTCGAGGACTGCACGGCACTGGCGCTGCGCTTTGCCGCAAATTGATCGACGAGGGAGTGGTGGATGAGTTGTTGGATCGTCGGCTAATCGTTGGCACATCTCTGTCATCGAAGGTCATTGCCGGGTATGAGTTGGTTTTGGAGCACGAACGCGTCCCTCATGTTTCATACCCATATGAGTGGGGTGCGGAAATGTTGCGGGCTGCCGCCATACACACCTTGGATATGCTGGAGCTCTTGGCTTCCTACGGCTATACCTTGCGGGATGCGCATGGCTGGAACGTGCTTTTTGAAGGAACAACGCCGGTCTTTGTCGATTTCGGATCGATCATTGAGCGCCCTCAGGATGGGGCCTGGCAGGCGGAACAGGAGTTCTTGGAGTATTTTTTGCATCCTCTTGCGATGATGGGCGAAGGGCATGATCGAATTGCCAGGTCGCTTTTGAGAGACTTTGAACAAGGCGTGCGAATATCGGATTGCGAAAGCATCCGAGGACTGGGAGTGCCGCAGCGTCCTTCGGAATGCCCGCCATTTCAGTGGTATCGAAATCTCATCGCTGCATATGATTTCAGACCTGCGCAGACTGCATGGGCAGGCTACTATGGGGAGGATTTTCCATCTTTCGTGCCGCCCCAAGGCTGGTCAGGGAAGCACCACGCAGTAGCCAAAATCTTGGATGAACAGCGTCTCGAAACGGTTTTGGACATAGGGTCAAACAGTGGTTGGTATGCGCTCTATGCTGCTTCGCAAGGCGCCAAAGTAGTGGCTTTTGACAATGACACGACTTGTATCAATGACCTCTTTGTTCGAGCTCGAGAGCTGAATGCAGATGTGCAGGCCTTGGTCATGAGTTTTGTCAATCCGTCACCACGGTATGGGGTGGGATCGGGGGTGATGGAATCCTCGGTTGAGCGTCTTGGGTGCCAAACAGTCTTGGCGCTGGCGCTAGTGCATCATTTGGTGTTCCGCATGCATCTGACATTTCCTCAAATCGTGGAAGGGTTGGCGGCTTATACCCGGAACCGTCTCGTTGTTGAGTTTCCGCCTGCGGATGATGTGCATGTTAGACAATGGATGTCGCCGCGCTACGATTGGTATAGCTTGGAAAATTTCCGATCCGCATTGGGTGCTCACTTCTCCCGGATTCGCGTAGTCGAATCTGAGCCCGCCCCAAGGGTGATTTTGGTATGTGACCGCTAGGGGCCGGACGCTAGATCACATCTGCGAATGCAGGCTTCATGCGCCGAAAGATGGCATTGCCAATCCAAGCTGTTAAGATGCCGAACGCATAAATATAAAGCAGATGCGCTTCATTTATCGGCCGGTCCCACAAGGTAACGTCGCGGGCCAAGCTGATGGCAAGCAGCACAGGATTGAAACGAAGAAAAGTCCACGCTTGCGGATAATTTTGCGCACTAAAAAAGACGCCACTTCCCCAGAGCATGGCCATGCTGACAAATTGGGTAACTTGCCCGATGTCGCGGAAAAACACACCGAGGGCAGAGAGGAGCCATCCAAGCCCCAGCCCTATCAAAAGTAGTGGAGCAATGATCACTGGAAGCCACAAAATGCCCACATGAAAAGTTGACCCAGTCACCGCGATCCCTACGAGCACCAAGCACAGACTGATGGTCATATGGAAAAGAGCTCCGGCTACATTGGCGGCAGGAAGAACCTCCAAAGGGAAAACGACCTTTTTAACAAAGTTGGGGTTGGCCACCACCAAGCCTGGGGACAAGGTCAAAACCTCGGCGATAAAATGAAAGAGTGTCAGGCTAAGGAAAATACCAAGTGCATACTGAAGGCGTGACTCTGACTGCAAAACACCGTATTGCCCACCGAAGATATAACCGAAAACCATCACGTAAAGCCCGAGCATTAATAGCGGGTTGAGAACTGCCCAAATCAGGCCAAGATGACTGCCTTTGTGGCGGATCTCGACGCTACGAACCGTGAATTGCCAAAGCAGCTCACGGTGCCGCCAAAGGTCGCTTATAAATGGAGGAGCCAGACGGGTTGATGTTCTGCGATTCAATGAAATGGAATCAACCGCGTTCAGGTCGTGCAAGTAAAGGGCAAATCGCATCACAATCGCCTGCAACTCGAGCGGCCACTTGTATTACGGCTTAGTGGAAATAACTGTTGCAATCATGCAACCAATAGCGCGCTCTGCTGTTCCATATGCATATGTCCATCAGCCTCAGGCGTGTGTTTCGTATTTTGGTCGTTTCTCTCGGCGCTGCCCCCTGGGCGGCGAGCCTCAGTGCGGCCCCAACACTCGCGGAAGATGTGTTTCCGCAATTGAAAGCCGTTTTGGTCAGGGCGGCTGAACAATCGCCTCGTATGTTGTCTCAAAACTTGGACCGTGCAGCTGCCGATGGTGACATGATCCAAGCCAAAGCGGGTTTGTATCCTACCCTCGGTGGATTTTACCAGATGACCCAAACCCAAGACCGCCGTGAGGATCAGCCGGGCACACTTGATTCCGACAAGGTCTTTTACAATATCTCGCTTACTCAGCCGGTGTTCCATTGGGGAGAAAGATTCAACAATGCTCGGATCGGGGACATTCGTCGGCAGATTGCTGATGAAAATTTCAAGGAGGCCTATCGGCTTCTCGCCCATGAAATCAGATTGGCCTATTTGGACTTGGTGATGGGGAAGATCCAATTAGCCAAGGTCACCTACAGCCGCGACTTGGCTTTGGAAGCCTTAGGCAATGCAGAGGACCGGTTATCCAAAGGGGTAATGTCCGAAGGTGAGATATTCGCGATTCGAATTGCCGCTGATCAGGCTCGCCTCGACGCTGAAAACGCTCTTTGGAATTTCGATCGAACCAAGCGCAATTTTGCGACCTTGACGGGGGGGGCGGTTCCTTCAGACGCGGAAATACCCGATGACATTCCCCAAATTTCGACTGCAGGCAGCGAAATTGATGCAATCTTATCCTCGTTCTTGAGGGAGGAATATCCGGATACCGCTGCAGCGCGAGTTTTGCGAAACCAAATCGCAGTTGAGGAGTTGAACTATAAGAATCAGCGAACGCGTTTACGCCCAAAACTGAACTTGGTAGCCGGCATGTCACAAGATGAGCAAAGCTATACTGCGAATGCGGGTTTGAAATATGGAGTGCGTTCTCAATTTGTGGGATTGCAGGTTAACTGGAGCATTTTCGATGGATTCGCCACCAAGGGTGCAATTCGCACCTCCTTGGCCCGTAAACGTCAGGCGGAAGCCAAATACAATCAGTATTCCGCAACGGTTCGCAGTGAAGCTCGTCAGCTGGCTCGTGCTGTGGAATTGGCCGGACGGCAGCTTGCGATCAGTGAGCGCCTTCTGGATAATGCTGGTGTTTTCTTGAAATTTACTCGCGATGATCACATCCGAGGGAACGCGTCGGCCGCTCAAGTTAATCAGGCCCAAGCCAACTTTAATGAGTTAAGGTTGTCCGCGAATTCGGCGAGATATAACTATCTGATGCGGGTATCAGATTTTATTGGTCGTATTGGGCAGACTGAGACGCCCTATATGCCTTCAATTGACTGAACTTGAAAATTTTTGCAGCGTGGGAAAAAAGACGATACTTATCATTGTTGGCGCTGCGTTCGGCATCGCCGCTTTTTTTTACCTCTCACGACCTCAGGCGCTGGTGGCCGAAGTGACCAGCGGGCGGGCCGTCAAGGCGGTTCCTGGCAGCGTCATCGTGCAGGCGGAGTATGAGATGGAACTGAAGAGTGAGGTGGGGGGGCGCGTGATCAAGAGCGAGCTTGACCCCGGTAAGCCGGTGAAGGCTGGCGAAGTGCTTTGCCAACTCGATACCGGCGACCTTGTGCTGGATATCGAAAAGACCAAGGACGAGTATGCGGCGGCGAAAAGGCGTATTGCCGTGGGTTCTTCCATCGAGTTGGAGTTGGCCAATGCCAAGGACAACCTGGCGGATTTGGAGCGTCTTAATCGTTCGGGTAATTATTCTGATGCCGACCTCACCCGGAAGCGTCGCGAGGTGAAGCAAATTGAGCAGCGCTTCGAACTCGAAAAAGTAAACAATGCCCTGTTGATCGAGGGCTACGAGAACACGCTCAAGGTTAAGCAGCGCCAACTCGAGAAAATGACCATCACGGCGCCATTTGATGGGGTGGTTTCAATGGTCTATGCCCGGCCTGGCGATCTGATCGGTGGGAATTCGCCGATTGCCACGCTGATCTCCACAAGCCGCACGGTTGAGGCCAAGATCAGCGAGGAGAACTTTGCCGATCTGAAGGTTGGCCAGAAGGCCTCCGTCCGATTTCTGCCTTACGGGGCGTGGCTTTATGATGCGACGGTCACCAAAATTTTGCCGACGGCCGATCCTACCACTCAGCGTTACATCGTGCATGTGGACGTGGATATCGCGCCCGAAAAGCTGGTCCCGGGCATCACTGGAGAAATCACGATCGTGGTCGGAGAACGCGACGCCAAGGCCAAGATCCCGCGGCGTGCGCTCTTTGGTAATTATGTCTACGTGGTGCAGGATGGTCGCGTGCAATTGCGCAACATTGAAACGGGTTACGTGAGCATGACGACCGTTGAAGTCCTGAAAGGGCTGAGTGCGGGTGAGCAGGTGATCGTCGATGAAATTGATCGCTTCCGCGAAGGTGACCGGGTTCGTCCGGTGCTCGTAGAGCGCAACGACAAGAGCTGATCATTCGCCGACGCTGCCCTCGGATTATGTCGCCGAATCTTCGCATCGCCTACCGCTTCCTCACGGCCAAAAAGCGGGCCATGCTCATGAGCCTGTCTTGCATCGTGCTGGGGGTGGGGCTGTTCATCGTCACGCAAGCCACCACCAAGGGATTTGAGGCATTCTTCATTCGCACGATTCTGGGCACCAAGGGTGCGATCCTCATTGAAGATGAAATTCAAGACACCATGCGGAGCATGGCGGCGGGCGGATATGGTTCCGATTTTGAAGTGCAGCAAAAGGAGGGGCGGAAGTATATCCAGGGCATTCAGGAGCCGAAGCTCGTGATCGATGCGCTGAAGCAGTTTCCGAACGTGCTTGCGGTGTCGGAGGTTTTGTATGGCTCGGTCACGATCAACAGCTCCTTCAAGAGTGAATCGGTCAAAGCCTACGGCATCAATTTGGACGATCATCTGCGGGTCTCGCAATTGGGCAATCAGATCGTTCGCGGTGATTTGGAAACATTTCGCACCACGCCATCCGGCGCCTTGCTGGGCAAAGAGATGGCTCAACGTCTGATGCTCGATGTGGGTGATTCATTCACCCTCGAAACGACCGGCCAACTGCGCCGCTATCGGGTGGCGGGGCTCTACGAGACCGGGGTGAGCGACATCGATCGTTCTTGGCTCTATCTCAATCTCGGTGAGGCGCGCTCACTCCTGCAGAAACCCACAGGTGCTTCGTTTTTGCAGGTGGACCTGATCGACAAAGAACGGGCTCCGGCTGATGCTGATCACATGAGCGAGGTGCTGCATCACAGCGCCAAGTCATGGCAGGAGCGGGAGAAGTCATGGTTGCAAGCCTTCGGCGCTTTGGGCTATTCATCGGCGATCACCGTGTCGGTTTTCACCCTCATCGCCGGTCTCGCGATGTTCAATACGCTGGCGATGATCGTGATGGAGAAAACCAAGGAAATTGCGATCCTGCGTTCGATGGGTTACACGCGTGAGGATATCACTCAGATCTTTCTTTGGCAGGCGGTCATTGTCCTCGGGATCGGGTGCCTGCTCGGCATGGCGTTTGGTGCCTTGGTGACTTACGGCGTTTCGAAAATCCCCATTTCAATCACCGGTATTTTTAAGACCGAGACTTTTGTGGTTGCGTGGAGTGGCTGGCACTACGTCGCGGCCGTGGGAACCGCGATTGTCATGGTCATGCTCGCCAGTCTTGTGCCGGCAAGGCGCGCGGCCAAACTCGAACCCGGCGATGTGATTCGCGGCACCGCCCAGTAACGCACCATGGCAACTGATTCCGATCTCGCTCTGCGTTGCAGCAATCTTCATCGCTATCTCGGTCAAGGGGAGGGGCGCGTGCATGTGCTCAAGGGTGTATCCTTCGAAGCGCAGCGTGGCCAGGTTTACGCGATTGTCGGCCCTTCAGGCTGCGGCAAGAGCACGCTGCTCTATCTCCTCGGCCTGCTGGACCGTCAGGATGATGGTGAGATCACGATCAACGGGAAAGTCATGTCGCAGAGCAGTGATGCCGACCGCACCGCGGCCCGCGGGGAGAACATCGGCTTCGTGTTCCAATTTCACTTCCTGATGCAGGAATTCACCGCGCTGGACAACGTAATGATGCCCATGCGCAAGCTCGGCAAACTTACGCCGGAGCAGATGGAGGCCCGGGCGCGCGATCTCCTCGGCGAAGTCGGTCTACGCGAAAAAGCCCACCGTCTGGGCACGCAGCTGTCCGGCGGCGAGCAACAACGCGTGGCCATTGCTCGCGCGCTGGCGAACGAACCGAGCATTATCCTCGCGGATGAACCGACGGGCAACCTTGACGTGAAGAACTCCACCATGGTGTTTGATTTGCTCACGAGGTTGGCCAAGGAAAACGGTCAGGCGGTCATCCTCGTAACGCATAATCCCGACATCGCGAACCGATGCGATTTCGTGCGGCCGATGCGAGACGGTTTGTTTGTGTAATGTTGTGACTCGCCAAGATCGCGGCTGAATCGCAGCGTTTTCGTGTATGGGTGAAATCGTTTCGGGAACGTCCACTGCCAAGTCATGCGATGCGGACCGGCCGGTGCGCCGGCCCTTGTGGCGGGTTGCCGTGCTGGTCATCGCTCTGCTGCTTATCGGAGAGCAGTTTCCCTTTTCCTATTTCCCGATGTATTCCTCCTTCGACCCGGAGGCGGATTATTACTACGTGGCGGACCCAACTGGCCAGCCCTACGCGTGCGTGGAGATCTTCGGCACGTCCACGGCCAACGTGAAAAAGATGTATCGCGCCCGTTTACGCGAACTAGTGGGACAGCGCGGTGCCTGGGAAAACGATGCCACGGATGCGGAGCGGCGCGCGGTGGGGGCGGCAATGCTCGATTATCTGCGTGCGCTGGGCGCGCGCTCCGGTCGCCAAGTGCCAACTGATCTTGTTGTCCTTAAGCGGGTGATTTTGCAACGTGACGACGACGGCACCATCACGCGCCGTGAACTCAATATCGCCGAAGGATGAATCGTTTGCAGCGATGGCTTGGTGAGACGGTCGTGGCCCATCGGGGTTGGGAAATGGTCTTGATGCGTTTGCTCTTTGCCTGGCTGGTTTGGCGACTGCTGCCCGTTGAGGTGGTTTATGTGGCTCAACCTGTGCCAAACGGATGGGGACACTGGATTGATTTCACCTTTTTGGCTGACGCCGAACGCTGGCGCCTTCTGCGTTTGGGCGCCGGCATCGCGCTGTTGATTTACGTGAGTGGGGCTGTTCCGGTGCTTTCATTGGGGTGGCCAGCTTTGTTGCTCACCGCTTTTGGCACTTTGGAAAACTCCCAAGGGGCGATTGGACATCACCTGCAGTTGGCCAGCATGGTCGCCCTCGCGCAGTGGATTGTCTATCTGACCAAGGTGCGGGAGGGGCTGCGCGAGGTGTTTTGGCCGAGATTGGCCCACCATCAGCTGGCGGTGCATTGGGCGAAACTTGTGATTGTGGCCGGCTATGTGACTTCCGCCTGTGTCAAGCTCATCGCTTCGGGCGGTTTGTGGCTGGTGCAGTTGCCGGATATCTCCCTGCAACTGATCAAAACGCATGCGAACGTCTACTACGACACGCTGCGTCCGGCCGAAGGCTGGGTGGCGACCCGTCTGCCGTATTTCATATCGGAGCACCCCAATCTCACGCGTTTGTTTTTTGCGCCGGGATTGGTGTTGGAACTGATCGCATTTGTGGCGTTGGCGGGGCGGGGGAAGGCCTTGCTGCTCGGTGGCGGCTTGTTGGCGATGCACTGGTTGGTGCGTGCGGTGATGAATCTCAGTTTCAGCTCCCATGAATGGCTCTTGATCATCTTCCTGCTCAACGTTCCTTATTGGACTTGGCGTTCCGGTGCGCTGATTAAGTCCAAGTTTTCACCTCCAAAGCGGTCTGGCGCATGATAAGGAGCAGCCGAACTGGGTCACGACTTTGCTAATGATTTGGCCGAATTCAAAAACTCTGGAGAAATTTTGATTTACTTTGGAATTCGCGCCGGGTTCGTTTGTTAGCTGATTTTGTTTGAACAACACGAACTGTGAGCCACGACCCATCGCGAAAACATTTTTTTGCCAAGTGCCTCGGCTTTTTTGCCGTAGTCGGCCTCGCCACCAAGACGCAGGCCAAGCCGCGCCCACAGCTGCGCTCATCCGCAGCCGGGCAACGTGATGCCAAGGTGGTGATACCGCAGCCCGAATCACGTGCGGTATCGCGTGGCAACCCGGCCGCTTAACGCCGCATCCCGGAGACCTACTGTCCCATGTCCAAGCTGTTTCCCAAATCGGCCAACAAGCTGCCGTTACAGATCATTATCTATCTCTTCGTGCTTGGCGGCCTCGCCACCGCCGGCGTGAGTTATTACATGACGCCGAGCTACACTCGCGTTGGCTATGCTCCGGTTCAACCTGTGCCGTTCAGCCACGCGATCCACGCGGGCCAACTAGGTATCGACTGCCGTTATTGCCACGTGGGTGTTGATAAAGGCCCGGTTTCGACGGTTCCCGCGGCGCAGACCTGCATGAACTGCCATAATCAGGTCAAAATCGACAGCCCGCTCCTCGCCGTCGTGCGCGAGAGCTATGAGACCGGCAAGCCCGTGCCTTGGGTCAAGATTCACCAAGTGCCCGACTACGTTTACTTCAACCATGCCGTGCACATCAATCGCGGCGTGAGCTGTGTTGAGTGTCATGGACGCATCGACGAGATGGACACGGTCGCCCATAGCAAGCCGCTCAGCATGAGCTTCTGCTTGGATTGCCATCGCAATCCCGAACAGGTTGTCCGTCCGCTCGACAAAGTCACTGATCTCGCCTGGACACACCCTGAAGGCGAGGAGGGTCAGCTGCGCGATGGCGCGAAGTTTGTCCATGACTGGAATATTAAGCCCCCGCAAAGCTGCTCAGGCTGTCACCGATGAAACGCAAATTTCACCATCCCGCTCCGTCTGAAAACGAGCTGAAGCACGGCCCGAAGTATTGGCGCAGTCTCGGCGAACTGGCTGCCACGCCTGGTTTCAAAGACCAATTGGCGCGCGAATTTCCCGAGGGCGCGGACTCCATTGAGGGCGTTGATCGCCGTCATTTCATGAAGATCATGGCCGCCTCGTTCGCGCTGGGCGGCGTGGGTCTGGCCGGCTGCCGTCGCCCGGAAGCTCACATCATGCCCTTCGGGAAATCCGTTGAAGGTGTGATTCCGGGTCTTCCCCTCTACTTCGCCACGGCGATGCCGTTGCGCAAGAGCGCCATTCCGCTGCTCGCCGAAACCCATCAGGGGCGTCCGACCAAGATCGAAGGCAATCCGTCCTACACTCCGCACGGTGGCGCCAGCTCACTGCTTGCCCAAGCCTCGGTGCTTGATCTTTACGATCCGGATCGCGCACGCGCTCACACGCAGAACGGCGCCACGCTGACCGGTGCCGCAGCCAAGGATCTGCTCGCCGCATTGGGCAAGGACAACGCCGCCAACGGCGGTGCCGGCTTGGCGTTTCTCGCCGGTGAGTCCAGCTCACCGACCCGAGCCCGTCTCGTGGCGAAACTGCGCAAACAGTTCCCCAAGGCCATCTGGGCCGAATACGAGCCGCTGCAGGACGAGCCGCCAGTGGCCGCCGCCAAGGCCGCCTTTGGTCGTGCGGTGAAGCCGGTCTACCGTTTCGGCAAGGCCAAGCGCATCGTTTCGGTCGATGCCGACTTCCTGCATGCGGAAAGCGGCAGCCTGTATTACGCCCGCGATTTCGCCAAGGGTCGCAAGGTCGTCAAACGCGACGACCCGATGAACCGCCTGTATGTCGCCGAAAGTGCTTTCACGCTGACCGGTTCGATGGCTGATCATCGGTTGCGTCTCGCGAGCAGTCACATGTTGGCGTTCTCCGCGGCCTTGGCTAACAAGGTCATGGGCGCCTCGCCGCTCGACGTGCTCTCGCAGGGACTCGATTTCCCGCGTCGCGACGAATGGCTCAAAGCCTGTGCGGAAGACCTGCTCGCTCATCGTGGCGAATGTCTCGTGGTCGCCGGTGCGCATCAGCCCGCCGCCGTTCACGCCATCGCTTACGCGCTCAACTCATTCCTCGGCAACATCGGTCACACGGTCGATTTTGTTGAGATCGACGCGAACGAGGCTTCTTCGATTTCCGACCTCGCCGCTGCCATCAAGGCCGGTTCGGTCCATTCGCTCGTCGTGCTTGGCGGCAACCCCGCTTACAACGCCCCGGCAGATCTCGATTGGGCGGCGTTGCAGAAGTCGGTGTCGAATGTGATCCGTTACGGCTACTACGTTGACGAGACTTCGCAGGCTGCCGGCACGCACATTGCCGCGACGCATTATCTCGAATCTTGGGGCGATGCCCGCACGGTTGACGGCACGGTGGTGCCGGTGCAACCGATGATTCTGCCGCTGTTCGGCGGTCTCACTGAGCTCGAAGTGCTCGCGCTGATTCTTGGCGAAGCCAACACCGATCCATATACGTTGGTTCACTCGACGATCACGAGCCTTGCCGGCGGCGACGCCGAAGTGGTGTTCAAACAGTTCCTGCACGACGGCATCCTAGCCGATTCCGCTTACCCTGTCGTCAACGTTAAGTATGACCTCAAGGGAGTAGGGGCGCTTTTCAAGAGCACGCCGGCCCCGGAATCGCTTTCGGCTTCGAACGTGGAAGTGCGTTTCGCAGCGGACCACAAGGTCGACGACGGCCGCTTTAACAACAATGGCTGGCTGCAAGAGTGCCCGGATCCGATCACCAAGATCACCTGGGAAAACGCAATCCTCGTCAGCCCGCGCCTGGCCAAGGAACTCGGTTTCAGTCCGACGGAATCAGCCATCCAAGTGGCGCGTGTTCATTTGGCCGACTCCGACCGCGGCATGGAAATGGCGCCGGTGGGCGAACTCACCATCAATGGCCGCACCTTGCGCGGTCCTGTGCATATCCAACCAGGTCTTTCCAATTACACCATTGTCCTCCCGGTTGGCTACGGTCGCACGGTCACGGGCCGCATCGGTGAAGGTTCGGGCTTCAATGCCTACTCGGTGCGCACCGCCATATCGCCCGCTTTTGCCACGGGGGCCACGCTGCGTCTGACCGATGAGCGCGTCCGCCTCGCAAGCACGCAGGAACACTGGTCGATGGAAGGCCGCGATCTCGTCCGCGAAGCCAATCTCGACGAAGTGCAGGATCCCTCCAGCGCGGGCTTGGGTTACGTTGAAAAGATCGGCCTCGAGGCGCACAGCCCGCCGATTTACGGCGAATCAGGGGAGAAGCTTCCGCTGGCGGTGAAAGCCACCGAGACGCCGCGTGGCAACTCGCTCTACGAAAGCCCGAACTACACCGGCACCCATCAGTGGGGCATGAGCATCGACCTCAACACCTGCATCGGCTGCAACGCCTGCGTGGTGGCCTGTCAGGCCGAAAACAACATTCCGATTGTTGGTCGCGACCAGACCTTGCGCGGTCGCCAGATGCACTGGATCCGTCTTGATCGTTATTACTCCGATGGCCGGGCCGACAGCCGCGCCATGGCCGATCTATTTGGTGGTGAAAGAAGCGGCAATCGGGATATCCCTGAGGATCCGCAGGTTTCGCTGCAACCGATCGCTTGCATGCAGTGCGAACTGGCGCCTTGCGAAACGGTGTGCCCCGTCAATGCCACGGTGCATGATGAAGAAGGCCTCAATGTCATGGCCTACAACCGCTGTATCGGCACCCGCTATTGCGCGAACAACTGCCCCTACAAGGTTCGCCGCTTCAACTATTTTGACTGGAACGACCGCGAGCTGGACAAACTCTATCTCGGGCCGGTTGGTCCGCAGGGCATGCCCGAACTCCTCAAGATGGTGAAGAACCCCGAGGTTTCGATCCGCATGCGTGGTGTGATGGAAAAGTGCACTTACTGCGTGCAGCGCATCGAAAACGGAAAGATTCAGCACAAGGTCAAAATGGCCAAGGCTGGTCGCCCCGGCGATGTCGAGGTTCCGGACGGCACCATCAAGGTGGCCTGTCAGCAGGTGTGCCCGACCGATGCCATCGTCTTCGGCAATATTCTCGACCCCGAGAGCGAAGTTTCGAAGGCCAAGGCCCGCGAGCAGGATTACGCATTGCTGGGCTATCTCAATATCCGCCCCCGCACCACTTACCTCGGCAAATTGCGCAATCCGAATCCGCACATGCCGGATTACCACAAGCTGCCGTTTAGCCGGCAGGAGAATGCCGCCAAGAATCATCCCGCCGGACATGGGGAAGGGCACGGCGAGGGCAGTCACGGCGAATCTCACAAAACCGAGGGTCACCACGGCTCGGTTGCCGGTCAGAACCGCTTTGGAGGACTTAGCTAATGGCCAATACCGTTGAAACTACGCCAGCCACGGCGGCCCTGCTCGCCGAGGTCAAACCGGCCGTGCTGCCGCGTGCGACCTTGGTGGAAAACCATCGCAGCCTCAACTGGATCACGGAAAAGATCTGCGGCATCATCGAAGGCAAAACGCCTGCCTGGTGGTGGTGGTGCTTCGCCGTCTCCTGCTTCGTCGCTTCCTTTACGGTTGCGGGCATCATCTACCTCGTCGCGACCGGCGTTGGTGTGTGGGGTCACCGCAATCCGGTCAACTGGGGTTGGCCGATCGTCAACTTCGTGTTCTGGATCGGTATCGGTCACGCCGGCACCCTGATCTCGGCCATTCTCTGTTTGTTGCGCCAAAAGTGGCGCACATCCATCAACCGCGCCGCCGAGGCCATGACCATCTTCGCGGTGGTTTGCGCCGCGATCTTCCCGGTCTTCCACGTGGGCCGCGTCTGGTATGCGTGGTTCCTGTTCCCGATCCCGAACTACAACGCCATCTGGCAGAACTTCCGTTCGCCGCTGGAGTGGGACGTGTTCGCGGTTTCGACCTACGGCACGGTTTCGGTGCTTTTTTGGTATGTCGGCCTGATTCCCGATTTGGCGGTCTTGCGTGACCGTTTCTTCAAGGCCGGCAATAAACTTCGCGCGAGTCTCTACGGCTTCTTCGCGATGGGCTGGCGTGGTTCCAACCGCCACTGGTCGAACTACGAAATGGCCTATTTGATTCTGGCCGGTGTTTCGACCCCGCTCGTGCTTTCGGTGCATACGATCGTGTCGTTCGACTTCGCGGTCTCGCTTATCCCCGGCTGGCACACGACCATCTTCCCGCCTTACTTTGTCGCGGGCGCCATCTTCTCAGGCTTCGGCATGGTCATGACGCTCATGCTGCCGCTGCGCGCCGTCTACAAGATGGAAGATCTGATCACGCAGTATCACATCGACTGCATGTGTAAGATCACCTTGGCGACCGGCACGATGGTGGGCTACGCCTACGCGATGGAGTTCTTCATCGCGTGGTATGGCGCCAATCCGTATGAGGGCTTTGCCTTTATCAACCGCGCATTCGGGCCCTTTGCCTGGTCTTACTGGATCATGATCTCGTGCAACGTGATCACACCGCAGTTCTTCTGGTTCAAGAAGGTCCGCGAGAACACCGCCCTCGTCTGGGTGCTGTCGATTTTCGTCAATGTCGGCATGTGGTTCGAGCGCTTTGTGATTATCTGCACCTCCCTGACGCGCGACTTCCTGCCTTCGAGCTGGGCGTATTTCAGCCCGTCAATCGTGGATATCTTCACCTTCTTCGGCACGTTCGGTGTGTTCGGCGTGCTCTTCCTCCTCTTCATTCGTTTCCTGCCGGTGATGCCCATGGCTGAAATCAAAGCCGTCACCCCGCAGGCTGACCCGCACGCCGGTCACGCTCACCATTAATCTGTCACGCCCATGTCAGCACAATCATACGGCCTGATAGCCACCTTCGATACCGCCGCCGAAATTTACGAGGCGGCCCAAGAGGTGCGCGATGCGGGTTACAAAAACTGGGACTGCATTACGCCTTTTCCCATTCATGGTCTGGATGGAGCGATGGGCATGCGCCGATCGATCGTGCCACGAATTTCTTTGGTCGGAGGCATTATCGGTTTTTGCACCGGAATGTCCCTGATCTTTTGGACCGGTGCGGTCGAGTATCCCCTCGCCGTCGGTGGCAAGCCCTACTTCAGCCCGATGTTCGCGTTTCCCGTGAGCTATGAGCTGACGATTCTTTTCACGGCGTTTGCCACGATCATCGGTATGTTCGTGCTCAATGGCCTGCCGCGGCACTATCACCCGGTGCTCAAATATGACAACATTGCGGCCGGTATGGACGACAAGTTCTTCATCGTCATTGAAACGCGTGACCCGCGCTTCAATGCCGACAACACCAAGGCGCTGCTCGTTAAGATCGGCGGCAAGGACATCAAGGAGCTGGAGGCCTGAGCATGCGTAACGTCTATCTAATTACTGCGCTGGCCGTGGTCTTGGTCGTTTCCATCTTTGGATTCCGCGGAACCAAGTTTTCTCATCCTCCGATGGATGTTTTCCCGGAGTGGGCCTTTCCGGCCATGCGTCACCAGTCGAAAGTCAAACCTCAGACGGAGAGCAAATTCTTCGCGGACGGCCGCTCGGATCGGCCGTTGCCCGCCGGCGTTGTGCCGGCCAACTTTGGTCCGCTAGGCGAACCGCTGCAAACCGACTCGCATCTGATCACCGGTAAAATGGCCGACGGCACTTTCGCCCGGGGGTTTCCGGACGCCGTCGACGTCAACCGTCAGTTCCTCGAACACGGTCGCGAGCGCTATTCCATTTACTGCGCGCCCTGTCACGGCGCTCTTGGTGACGGCAATGGCATCACGAAACAGTATGGGATGGGTGCCACGCCGACCTATCACGATGATCGCCTGCGCACGATGGCAGAGGGCGAGATTTTGAACACGATCCTGCACGGCAAGGGCAATATGCTCTCGTATGCCGACAAACTCACGGTCGAGGACCGCTGGGCGGTAATTGCATACGTGCGCGCCTTGCAACGCGCACACAACGGCACGGTCGCCGATGTGCCCGCAGCCCACAAATCGGAGCTTGGTATCCAATGAGCACGTCTGCTTCCACCGTATCTGTAACCTTGCCGGCAACCGGCTCCACCGCCACCGGTGCGAGCAAAGCCCTCACGATCGGCTTCGTCGGCATCTTCATCACCGCCTTGGGGCTTCTGCTACCCGGTAATGGCAAAGTTGTGGCCCTCGCATGGCTGGTCGGCGTGTCTTTTTGGACAGCGATTGCCATTGGCATGCTGCTCTTGGTGATGATCCACCACATCTTTGATGCGTCTTGGTCGGTCGTTCTTCGCCGCCAATATGAGCATGGCTTGGCCGCTTTCAAGTGGCTCGCCCTGCTGTTTTCACCGCTGATTGTAGTCACATGGCTCAATCCGGGCCTGATCTGGAAATGGACCAACCTCAATTATGAGCTCCACGGCCATGGCACGGTAGGGGAGGACGTTCTTTATCTCAAGAAGGCCGCATTCTTGAATCCGACCATGCTCTCGGCGATGACGGCCGGCTTCTTCCTGCTTTGGATCTGGTTGTCCTATCGTCTGCGCAAAGCGTCCTTTAGCCAGGATACTGATGGCAACATTGGCTGGACCCATATGAATCGTGCGACTGCTGCGTTCGGTATCCCGCTTGCCGCCCTCGCGCTGACCGGCGCTTCGATTTACTGGCTCAAGAGCTTGGAATATCATTGGTTCTCAACCATGTATGGCGTGTGGTTTTTCGCCAACTGTGCCCGAGGTGCGCTCAGCATCGGGGTGATCATCATGGTCTGGCTATATGCCCGTGGTGATTATAAAGGTATTCTCAACAAGAACCACATGCACAGCATCGGCCAGCTGATGCTCGCCTTCACCGTCTTCTGGGCTTACGTCTCGTTTTCCCAATACTTCCTGATTTGGAACGCCAATATCCCTGAGGAAACTTTCTGGTATAACCTGCGCGAAATCAACAACAGCAATGGGGAGCCCAACCAGTGGAAGTGGGTGGGCATGACCTTGCTCTTCGGCCATTTTTTCCTGCCGTTCTTCGCGTTGCTATCCTATCGGTTCAAGGTGACGCATCACATCATCAAACGCATCGCCTACTTCATTCTGGCGATCATCCTGATTGATATCATCTACAACGTCATGCCAGTCCTGAAGGACGTCCATGGCGATCCGAAGCCGTTTCTCTCGCTGAATCTGCTCTGGATTCTCACGGCGGTTGTCGGAGTCGGCGGCGTATGCGTTTGGGCTTATCTCAAGAGCTTTCCCTCGGCCAAGCTGATCCCGATTCGCGATCCCCGCATCAAGGAGTGCCTGACCCACCATGAGTAATTCCGTTTCTCGTCCCGCTTCATTGATTTCCGTTTTGGCCATTCTGTGCTGCTTCGGCTTGTTCTTGCTGCTGGTCTATCTGGCCTACCTGCCTAACCAGACTGGCCCATACGAACAGATCGGCACTTTAACGCCGGCTGAGCGCAAGGAAAGGCTGGCCGAACTTCGCGCCAACGAGGCCGAGCAATCCAGCTCCTATGCTTGGATCGACCAATCAGCGGGCGTCGTGCAATTGCCCATTGAGCGGGCCATGGAGCTGACCGCCCAACGCTATCAACGGAACTAACCGGAGAGCATTTTACGCAATGACCACCATCCTGCACAACCCGGCCGCTGCTGAAGTCAGCGACATTGATCGCTCGGCCCGTTGTTCTCTCTCGTTCCTCATCTTTTCGGCCTTGGGCTGGCTGGTGGCGGGCGGCGTTCTCGCCCTGCTTAACCTGATCCAAGTCCACACGCCTTCCTTCTTGGCGGACTGCGCTTGGTTCAGCTATGGCCGTCTCCAGGCCCTCCAAGAGACTGCGCTGTTCTATGGTTGGACGGTTAACGCCGGCCTCGCGGTAGGGCTTTGGTTGCTGATCCGCCTTGGTGGTGCTCCCATCCGCGGTGCCAACTACGTTGGGGTTGGTGCTGTGTTCTGGAATTTGGGACTCACCCTTGGGCTCGTCGGCATCGCGGCGGGGGAGATGACATCCTTTTCCCTGTTACAGCTGCCGAGCCATATCCAGCCCTTGATGTTGGTGGCCTTTGCTGCGTGCGGCGCTCCCGGTGTTCTTGCTTGGACTGGTCGGCGGGCTGAATCCACGTATGCCACCCAGTGGTATGTGGTGGCTGCGCTCTTTCTCTTCCCGTGGTTCTTCTCCGTTGCGCAGGTCATGCTTCTGTTCGCGCCCGTGCGTGGTGTGCTGCAAAATGCCGTCGCGGCTTGGTATGGCCAGAACCTGTTGAGCATCTTTTTGGCGCCGCTGGCGATTGCCGTGCTTTACTACATCGTGCCCAAGATCAAGGGCCAGGTGCTCCCGACGTATGATTTTGCGATTTACGGTTTCTGGTCGCTTGTCCTTTTCGGCAGTTGGACGGGAGGTCGGCATTTGATCGGTGGTCCGGTGCCGGCGTGGATTCCGACCATCGCGATCGCCGCGGCCGCTCTCTTGCTGTTCCATCACATCATCGTCGCGCTTAATTTGCGCGGGGTGTTCTCGACCGAGGGCAATGTGGTGCTGAAATTCGCCGCTGCTGGTTTTGCGGGTTATCTGCTGACCGGCATTGGTGATGCGGTTTTCGCCATGCGCGGTCCGGCCGTGGTGACGCATTTCACCTTTTTTCAGCAAGCTCAACTGCAACTAGCGTTGGCTTCATTTACGCTCATTGTTTTCGCGGGATTGTATTATCTCGTCCCCCGCCTTTTTGGCGCGGCCTGGCCATCAGCTGGCCTTGTTCGGGCTCATTATCTGGCATCATTGCTCGGATTTGTGGTGCTGGTCGCGAGTCTGGCCATCGCAGGATGGCGTCAAGGCGTTGCTTTGAACAATGCCGAACTGAGCTTTGTCGCGATTGCGACCCAAACACGTCCGTGGTTGCAAGTGGCCACCGCTGCGCAGGCACTGCTGGTGCTGGGTAATCTCGCGTTGCTTGTTCATTTCGTTCGCATCCTGTTGAGCAAACCCAAGGCAGAGTCCGCCGCACAATTTCACCAGCCCCAGGCTTTGGAGGCTTCCGCGTCATGAAAAACGGTTTCTTGTTCTTCTTCGGTTTATTTTTTGCTCTCGCGCTTTCATGGGCCGGGCTCGTCTTGGGCACCAATGCTCAACTCGGTGATTTGAGCCCGCATTACGATGATCTCGAAGGAAAGTCGTTTCCCGAGCGCGCGAACGGTATCGCCGCCCGTGGTGGGCTCGTTTACAAAGATCTTGGTTGTGCCTCCTGCCACACGCAACAGGTGCGCCGTGCAGATTACGGTGCCGATCAAGCCCGAGGGTGGGGAGATCGCCAGAGTGTGGCGCGTGATTACGTATACCAGAATCCTCCGATGCTCGGCACAAGTCGGACCGGCCCTGATCTGGCCAACTATGGCTCCCGGGCCGAGGCCGCCGGGAAGTCGCTCGCGGAGGTTCTCGCTGATCTCTACAACGGCAGCGAAGGCATGCCGGCCTACCGCTTCCTCTTTGAGACCCGCAAAATCGTGGGCGAACCCTCCGCTAAAGCGTTGGCTGGAGTGGCTCCTGCCGGTTATGAATTGGTTCCCACGGAGCGTGCGGAAACCCTCGCCGCCTACCTCTTGAGCTTGAAACAAACCTATGCATTCGCTGAGGCCGCTCCTTACGAGGCCGACGACAGCAAGGAAGGAGCCAACGAATGAGCACCAATCCCTCTAACGATCCTCGTCTGGCACAGGCTTCGGCCACCGATGAGAGCTTGGTTTCCGCCCACGATAAGGCTGCGGACGGTTCGCCCGACTCCCATGCCAATTATCGCATGTTGCCCTTGGTCTTGTTGTTCGTCTTGTCAGGCTTGATCTTTTATGCAGGCACCTACCTGCATCGCTATTCCGGCAATTTCAGCTCCGAAGTCTTCGACGAACGCATGCTTCCGGGATCTGGTGAAGTGCAAGTGGTCCAAATTGACCCGTTGGTGCTCGGCAAGAAGCAATATGCTGCAGCGTGCGTCACCTGTCACATGCCAAATGGTCAAGGTTTGCCCAACGTCTATCCGCCGCTGGCGGGTTCCGAATGGGTGACCGGTTCGGAAGAACGTCTCATCAGTATCGTGCTGCATGGCTTGAAAGGACCGATCACGGTTAAGGGCAACACTTACAATGCCGCCATGCCCGCATTCGGCCAAGTTGCCGGAGGAGGATACAATTGGAGCGATGAGAAAATCGCTGCCGTATTGACCTACATTCGCCAAGAGTGGGGTAACGCGGCCGGTCCGATCGAAACGGCGAAAGTCACTGAATTGCGTCTCAAGGAAGCGGGTCGCAAGGAGTGGACCGAGGCTGAATTGCTCGAACTGCCTTGAGCAGACGTCAGGGTATTTGCAACAAAAGGCCGCCGTTACTTGGCGGCCTTTTTCACTCCCCGAGTTTCTTGCCCGGCACGAGTGCGTTCTGCACGTAATCGCGCACGGCGTCGGCCAAAGGTGTCATCGGACGCGTGTAACCGCTGTCGCGCAATTTGCCGACATCCGCCTTGGTGTAATACTGATATTTACCCTTCAGGACTTCAGGCATGTCGATGAAGTCGATCTGTGGATCGCGGTTCAACGCGCTGAAAATGGCGCGGGTGAGGGTCAGCCAGGTATTGGCTTCTCCTGAACCGAGATTGAAAAGCCCGTTGGCCTGCACACCGGCTTCCGCGAAGTGCAGGGTCATTTCGACCGCATCCTTCACATAAAGAAAATCACGCATCTGTTCTCCGTCCTTGTAGTCGGGATGATAGCTTTTGAAGAGTCCGACCCGGCCGGTGGTTTCGATTTGTTGGTAGGCCTTGTTCACGAGTGAACGCATGTCGCCTTTGTGGTCTTCGTTGGGGCCGTAGACGTTGAAATACTTTACGCCGACGATGCGTTTCAACCAGCCTTGGCGTTGGGCATGCAAATCGAAGAGGTGCTTCGAGTAGCCATACATGTTCAGGGGGCGCAGCCGGGCGATGTTTTCATCGCGATCGTCCATCCCTTGCGCGCCATCTCCATAGGTGGCGGCCGAAGAGGCATACACGAACCGCGTGTCATGCTCGAGCGCCCATAACGCCAGTTCCTTCGTGTAGGCATAGTTGTTGTCGATCAGGTAGCTGGCGTCTTTTTCAGTGGTGGCCGAGCACGCTCCCAAGTGAAACGCGGCGGAAATCTTTCCGAAACTGGAGCCTTTCGCACTGATGCGCTGACGAAACTCGGAGGCTTCCACGTAGTCGGCGAATTTGAGCGGCACGAGGTTTTTCCATTTTTCGTCCTGTCCAAGCATGTCGGTCACTATGATGTCCGTTACTCCACGCTGATTTAGCGCCCAGATTAAGGCGCTGCCGATGAAGCCGGCACCACCGGTGACGAGGATGCGTCCGTTAAGTGCAGTCATGATTCTTGGGAGATTTCCTCCGCGCGGGCTTTGGCGGCAAGCACGGTTTTGGTCACAAGTGATCGAAAACCGCCGGCTTTGAGCACGTTCAGTCCGGCCAGTGTCGTGCCGTTGGGCGAGGTGACCTGGTCGCGCAGTCGATCCGGGCTTTCGCCGGTGCGGGCCAAAAGCCGCGCCGACCCCAACAACGTTTCAATGACGAGCAACCGGGCTTGCTCCGCCGTCAAACCGGCGTTTTGGGCGGCCTCTTGCAGGGCGGCCGCAAACTCGAAGACATAACCTGGTCCGCTGCCGCTGACGGCGGTGATGGCGTCGAGTTTGCTCTCGGTGGTCTCAAGCTCTCGCCCCAAAGCTCCCAATAGATCATGCACAGCCTTGCGATCGCCCTCAGTCAACGGTCTGGCCGCACACCATCCGGTAATGCCGGCGCCGATTCGCCCCGGGGTGTTCGGCATGGTGCGGACCCAGTTGCGCGCCGCGGGAAAAACAGTCTGCAAGCGCGCGAGCGTTTTGCCGGACAGAACGGAAAGCACGAGTTTTCCGGCGGTGAGTTCGCGCCATGTGGCGTCGAGCCCGCTAAGGTGTTGGGGCTTGAAAGCCACGACGAGCAAATCGGCATCATGCATCAGGTCCGCAGGCGCGGTGGCTTGTCGAATGCCGGCCGATTGAGCCAAAACGGCCGCGGATTTGCCGCTGGCGGTGTAGCACGCAATATCTTCCGGCGGTGAAACCTGCTTCGCAATCAGTCCTTGGACCATCGCCGCGGCCATGTTGCCGGCCCCGAGAAAGGCGATCTTACTCATCGTGCGGCGTGTTCTTGGGTATGCGCTTGGTCACCGGATGCACCAACACGGCCTGGGCGCCGCCGCCGGGGCGATCATTGAGGGTGACTTCGCCGCCGAGATTGCGCAACGCGTGCCGTGCGACGGTCAAGCCCATGCCGACTCCCACGGTATTCTTCGAACTGATGAACGGCTCAAAAGCGTGGTCCCGAATCTCCGGATCGATGCCACGGCCGTGGTCTTCGACGGTAATTTGCACGAGCTCACCTTCATTGGGTCGGGAGACGAGCGCGGTGGAAATGACAACGGGGCGGGGCTCGCCCGGCCGGTTGTCGTAGCTTTCCCAAGCATTCATCATCACCTTGGCCAGGACTTCCTCAAAGATTTCGAAATTGCTGTCGATGAGCATGTCGCCGAGCGGGTTGTTGATCGTGACCTCGGGGGTGATGCGATATTCGTTTTGAAAGCGGGTGATTCCGCCTTCGATGAGTTGCTGCAACTTGGCCTTGGTGAGCGGCGGGCGCGTTTTGACGACGAGTGAACTGAGCTGCTTGATGATTGAGACGATGCGTTGGACGGCGTCTTCGACATGCTGGGCGTTTTTGCGGACTTGATCGGGCTTGTCGTAGTAGGCCTTGACCAAATCGAGGTAGCCGATGACCACGCCGAGCAGGTTGTTCAAGTTATGGGCGATGCCCTGGGTGACGGCACCGATGGTGGCGGCGCGGCGTGCCTCAACCAAACGGCGCTGCAGGTCAACCATCTCGCGATTGATGGCGACGAAGCGCAATTGGGTTTGCACGCGTGCAAGAGTTTCATCCAAGTCGATCGGCTTCGTGATGTAATCGACTGCGCCGACCCCAAGACCCTCGAGTTTGCCCTCCTTGGACGTGCGCGCGGTGATGAAGATCACGGGAATGGAACGCGTCTCCTCGTTGGACTGCAACCGCTGGCAAACCTCGATGCCGTCCATATCCGGCATCATGACGTCGAGCAGGATCAGGTCCGGCTTTTCGGCGGCGACCGATTTGAGGGCTTCGATGCCGTTGTAGGCAGTGGTGACCCGGATGCCTTCACGCTCCAGTTTACGCTTCAACAACTGGACGTTGATGGGCTGGTCATCTACCACCAAAATGTTCGGCGAAGCCATGGGCATGAGCAAAGGGTTTGGCTACGGAGTGGCAATCCCCTTTGGTGACATCGCTCAGGCCGCGCTGCGTTGGCGGTGCGCCTTGACCGTATTGCTCATCAACATCGCCACGGTCATGGGACCGACTCCGCCGGGCACGGGGGTGATCTTGCCGGCCAGTTCGGCCACGCCGGCAAAATCGACATCGCCGGTGAGACGGTAGCCGCTCTTTTTGGCGGCGTCTTCGACACGGTTGATGCCGACATCAATGACTACAACGCCGGGTTTGACCATGTCACGGGTCACGAAGTTCGGGCGGCCGATGGCAGCGATCAATACATCCGCCTGGCGGGTGATCGCCGGCAGGTCGGCGGTGCCGGAATGGCAGACGGTGACGGTGCCGTTGGCGCCTGCCTTTTTCTGCAGTGCGAGCAAAGCCACGGGCTTGCCGACGAGCAGACTGCGACCGATGACGACGACATGCTTGCCTTTCAAATCAACGTTGCTGCGGGCGAGCAGCGCCATGATTCCGGCGGGGGTGCACGAGACGAAACCGGTGTCGTCGTCTTGCGCGACTTTGCCGAGGTTCATCGTGCCGAGCCCGTCCACATCTTTGGCCGGGGAGATACGGCGGAAAATCAGCAGTTCGTCGATCTGCTTCGGCATGGGGGACTGCACGAGAATGCCATCGACCGTGTCGTCTGCATTGAGCTCGTCGATGACCTTTTCCAAGTCCGCGTGCGGGATATCCACGGGCGGCAGGATGATGCGGCTTTCAATGCCGATCTCGGCCGCGGTCTTTTCCTTTTTGCGCACATAGGAAACCGACGCAGGATCGTCTCCGACGCGGACTAGGGCGATGCAAGGCTTGCGACCGGTGATGGCGGCGACTTCGGCCTTGAGCTCGGCAATTATGGTGGAGGCGATTTGGTTTCCGTCGATCAGTTCCATGAAAATCGGACTGGGCAAAAGGGTTATTTCAAACGCAGGCTTTCAACCTTGATCACGATGTTTTTCCCATCGGGCAAAGCGGTGGGCACGCCGTAGACGACGACTTCGCGGTCGGTGTATTTTTCAATCTGTTCGGTGAGCAGCAATTTGGAGATGTCGAGGTAGGCGTAACGCACGCCGGCGGCATCGTTGATCTGCCAGTCATAGGGCCGGCGCGGCGTGAAGGGCCGGCGGGTGGAGACAAATTTCCCTTGGAAGAGACGCGGCAAAATCACCCCGTCGGAACCGGTCGATTGGTAGTTGCGGACCGGGGCGGGGTTGCTCATCACCGGTGGCGGGGTGCTGGCGGTCTGGGCCGGCACATCGACCAAGGTGGGCGCGTTGGTGTTGATCGGTGCCGAACCGGCGGCCTGCACATAGCCGACGACTTTCTTCTCGAGGTTGATTTGCGTCCATTTGCCGTGAAGTCCGGTGATGGTGGTCTTGTCACCGGCGTCCATGATGGCGAGCACACCGGAATCATTGGCCGGCTTGAGATAGATGCTGGAGCCGGCTTTGACGCGCAGTCCTTTATCGATGTCGCTGTTGCGCACATAGCCTTCGAATGGTCCTGCGATTTGCACCGCCTGCCAGCCGGCCGGGGTGGCGGCCATGATTTCGACCGGAGCGGGTTCAGGTTCGGTTCCCGGCGCCAGCACTTTGAGCACTGCGGCGTTTGAGTTGGGTTGGGTGTGGACGGCCGTGGGCGTCTTCAACGGCGCGGCATGGGCGATCAATCCGGTCAGCCCCAGGGAAATCAGGAGGAAAAAAGGCTTAGTCATTGGCATCGGCGGTTCTTGATTTTTGCTGCCCGGCAAATGGGCGGGGCACTTTGAAGAGTAATGAGATGTCCTTGCTAGAAAGTTGTTTCATGGCACGCAACGGGATTCCCTTCAAACGCAGCGCGCCAATTTGGTAACGCCGCAAACGCTTCACTTCGTGTCGCAGAGTCATAAAAAGTTGGCGGATCTCGCGCTTTTTTCCGTGATGCATGTGCACATCCAGGCTGGTCGAGGCCTTTGACCGACCTGGATTGACCAGGGCGGCGTATTCAACCTTGAGGCGCTCGCCCTCGATGACCACGCCTTTGAGCAATTGCCCGAGCCGACTGGCGGGGTAGGCGTCCTTGAGAATGACGTGGTAGCGTTTGACGATCGTGTTGGACGGATGCATCAGCCGGTTGGCCAGATCGCCGTCGGTAGTCAGAATGACGAGCCCTTCACTGTCCTTGTCGAGGCGCCCGGCGCAGAAGAAACGGTAGCGCGCCAGCTCTCGGGGCAGCAGGTCGAAAATCGTGGCTGGATTATGCGGATCGTCGTTGGAGCAAACCAAGCCGCGGGGCTTGTGCACCGCGAGGGTGAGCTTGGGTTGGGTCTGCTGGACGGACTTCCCAAGCACCGTGATCTTGTCGCTGCCAGGGTCGATTTTTTGGCCTAAGGTTGCCATCGTGCCGTTCACCCATACTTCGCCCTCTGCGATCAGGGTTTCGGCCGCGCGACGGGAACAGATGCCGGCGTCAGCCAGGTATTTTTGCAGGCGGATGGGTTCGTTTTGCCTCATGGACGGGGGCAGTTGGCGAGAAATATGCGCCGGGCGCAAGCCCCCGAAACAAATGCTTGCGGAGTCCAATCATGGCGCGCTTCATCCGGGCAGCATGTCAGAGGGAAATCAAGCAACTGCAGCCTACTCAAAAGACAACCCGTATTCGGCCCGAGTGGTCGAGAATCGGGTGCTTAATCGTCCCGGTTCGGCCAAGGAAACCCGTCATTTCGTGGTGGATTTGGGCGACAGCGGCCTTGTCTACAAAGCGGGAGACTCGTTGGGGGTTTATTCCACCAATCGAGCTTCCGAAGTGGATGAAATCATCCAATTGCTGGGCGCAACGGGTGACGAGTTGGTGACCCCGCTGCGTGCGCCAGCACCTTTGCCGTTGCGCGAGGCCCTCTCCACTGGTCTCGATCTCGATGGCCCGACCAAGAAAATGGTCGAAATGGTGGCGTCGAAGGTCACCGATGACGATCAAAAGGCGCAATTGGAAGGCTTGTTGCAGCCCGAAGCCAAGGAACAGCTCGACGACTTTCTCTACAACCGGAGCTTCGTCGATTTTCTTGCTGAGTATCCGACGGCCAAATTCGACCCCCAGGAGTTGGTCGGCTTGATGCGCCGCTTGATGCCGCGGTTGTATTCCATCGCCTCTTCGCCGCGAGTTTATCCGAACCAGATTCACCTCACCGTAGCCGTGGTGCGTTACAACACCAACAATCGTGACCGCGTCGGTGTCTGTTCGTCGTTTCTGTCCGATCGGGTTGATGTGGGCCACACTCCGGTGCCGGTATTCGTGTCCCATTCGCATTTTGGGCCGCCGGAAGACGGGGCCAAGGATTGCATCATGATTGGCCCAGGCACGGGCATCGCGCCGTTCCGCGCCTTTGTGCAGGATCGCGTGGCGTCAGGTGCGACCGGACGCAATTGGGTATTTTTTGGCGACCAAAAGAAGGCGGCCGACTACCTCTACGAAGAAGAGTGGAATGATTATACCGCCAAGAATCAGGTGCAACGGCTTGATCTGGCCTGGTCCCGCGATCAGGCGACCAAGATCTACGTGCAGGATCGCATGCGGGAAAACGCGGCCGATCTCTGGGCTTGGATCGATGGCGGCGCGCACTTTTATGTCTGTGGCGATGCCAAGCGCATGGCCAAGGATGTGGATGCGGCGTTGCACGAAATCATTGCGGTGCAGGGCGGCATGGACGCCGAGGCTGCGGTCGCTTACGTGAAGCAAATGAAAAAGGACAAGCGCTACCAGCGTGACGTCTATTGAGTCCCCTAAACCCGATGAGTTATACCTTTAACAACAGAACGGCGCTGGTGACCGGTGCCGGCCGTGGCATTGGCAAGGCCATTGCTGAAACTTTGGCTAAGAATGGAGTCACCGTGATTTGTGTTTCCAAATCCGAGTCATCCTGTGGCGCGGTCGCGGATTCGATCAACGCGTCCGGCGGCAAAGCCAAGGCATTGGCGGTTGATGTGGCGGACGGGGCGGCGATCGCGGCCGCCGCGGAATCACTGCTCAAAGAATTCCCGACCATCGACATCCTCGTGAACAATGCCGGCATTACGCGTGACGGCCTCTTGTTTCGCATGAGCGACGCCGATTGGAACGACGTCATCAATACGAACCTTTCGAGCTGCTTTCATTGGTGCAAGCACCTGACCCGTCCGATGACGCGCGCCCGCTGGGGACGCATCATCAATATCGCTTCCGTCAGCGGCATCATGGGCAATGCCGGACAGGCGAATTATTCGGCGGCCAAGGCGGGCATGATCGGCCTGACCAAGACCCTTGCCCGCGAGTTCGCTTCGCGCAGTGTCACGGCCAACGTCGTCGCGCCCGGTTTCATCAAGACCGACATGACCAATGATTTCGTGAATAATCCCGAGGTTTCAGCGAAGATTTTGGAGGCCGTTCCTCTGAAACGATTTGGGGAGGCCGCCGACATTGCGAACATGACGGCCTTCCTCGCCTCGGAAGAATCCGGCTATATTACGGGGCAAGTTTTTACCGTTGACGGCGGCATGGCGATGTGAAGCCTGCTAACTCGTATTAACCACCACATGGCTGACCAAAAAACCATCGAACAACGCGTTAAGGAAATCATCGTTAACCAGCTTAACGTGAACGAGGAGCAAATCACTCCCGAGGCTTCTTTCCTTGATGATCTGGGTGCTGATTCGCTCGATACTGTCGAGCTCATCATGGCCTTCGAGGAAGAGTTTAAAGATGAGATCAAGGGTGAGATCCCCGAGTCTGACGCTGAGAAGCTGCAGACCGTCGGTCAGGTTACTGATTACATCAAGGCCAAGGCCGGCGCTCAGTAAACAAAACCTCTCTCTGGCGTTCTACCACTTTCCGCGCTGGAATTGCTGGTAGAACGCTTTTTTGTTTTCCACACTTTCGGTCTTCTTGAAAATCGGCATGGAAACACCCGCGGCACGCAGAGTTGTCATCACCGGTTTGGGCGTGGTGGCCTCACTTGGTCACAATGTGAATGATTTTTGGGCTTCGCTCCTCGCTGGAAAATCCGGCGTGCGTCGCATTTCCCATTTTGATCCCTCGGACTATGCCAGCCAGATCGGAGCCGAGGTGTTGGACTGGGATGCCGGCCAGCACATGGATCCGAAGGATGCGCGACGCAACGACCGTTACACCCAGTTCGGTTTTGTGGCCTCGAAACAAGCCGTTGCGGACTCCGGTCTCGACCTCCGCAACGAGGATGGGGACCGCGTCGGCGTCATGATCGGGTCCGGCATCGGCGGCATGCACACCTATGAATCCCAGTTACGCGTGCTCGATGAACGCGGCCCGCGCAAGGTGTCGCCCTTCACGATCCCCGCGTTGATCGGCAACATGTGTGCCGGCATGGTTGCGATTGAATATGGCGCGCGTGGTCCAAACTTCGGTCTCGTTTCCGCCTGCGCCACGGGCTCCCACGCGATCGGCGAGGCGGCGCACGCGATTCGGCGCGGCGATGCCGATGTCATGATCGCCGGAGGCAGCGAAGCCTCGGTCACGCCGTTTGCCTATGCCAGCTTCTGCGCGATGAAGGCGATGAGCACGCGCAACGACGAGCCCGAGAAGGCCAGCCGGCCGTTTGATATCAATCGCAACGGTTTTGTGATGGGCGAGGGCGCCGGCATTCTTGTGCTGGAGTCGCTTGAACACGCCCAAGCGCGCGGGGCGCGGATTTATTGCGAACTCGCGGGATATGCCGCGACTTGCGATGCGTTCCACATCACGCAGCCCGATCCCGAAGGCAAAGGCCTGTCCTTGTCGATGAGCAGAGCGTTGAAAAGCGCCGGCGTGGAGCCGGGGGATATTGATTACATCAACGCCCACGGAACCTCGACCCCCTACAACGACAAGTTTGAGACCCTCGCGATCAAGAAGGTGTTTGGCGATCATGCGACGACGGTGCCGGTAAGCTCGACCAAATCGATGACCGGGCATTTGCTCGGTGCGGCCGGCGGCATCGAGTCCGTGATTTCGGTCAAGACGATCGAAAGCGGCATGCTGGCTCCGACCATCAATTTGGATGATCCCGACCCGGATTGCGATTTGGACTATGTGCCCAATCATGCCCGGCAGCAGCCGGTTCGCGCGGTGTTGAGCAACAATCTGGGTTTCGGCGGCCAGAATGCTTCGATTGTCTTCAAGGCGCTTTGACGCCGGCTTGTTCAAGCCAGCGGCGCAGGGTGGAATGCAGGTCCTCGGTGCGAATCGGCTTCGATAAAAAGTCATCCATGCCGGCGGCAATGCAGGCGGTCCGATCCGAAGCCATGGCGTTGGCGGTGATGGCGATGATGGGCACGTGCCTTGGCGATTGGCGGCGGATTTCCCGCGTGGCCGCGTAGCCGTCCATTTCAGGCATTTGGCAATCCATGAGGATTACATCCCAAGGTTGATCGAGTGCCTTGCTCACCGCTTCGTGACCGGTCCTGGCCATTTCAAATTCCAAGCCCAAGCGCTGCAGCATCAGTTCTATGACGCGCTGATTGACCGGATCGTCCTCTGCCACCAGCACACGGCCTTGGAGTGCTTGCAGCGGGGGTTTTGCCGCCGCCCGCGCAGGAGCCGCGGCGGGTGTCGCCACCGGCCATGTGATTTCAAATCCAAATGTCGTGCCTTGTCCGGGTGTGCTGGTGAGGGTGATATTGCCCCCCATTAGATTCACGAGTCGCTGCGAAATGGCCAGACCCAAGCCGCTGCCACCAAAGCGTCGGGTGGTGGAACTGTCTCCTTGAGAGAAGACCTGGAAGAGTTTCGCCTGTGTTCCGCTGTCAATGCCGATGCCGGTGTCGTGAATTTTAAAGTGCAGCGTGGCGGATTGGTCGTTCAGCGATTTGATGCTCATCGCGAGATCCACTTGGCCGTGTTCCGTGAACTTGATGGCGTTGCCGGTGAGGTTGAGCAGCACTTGCTTCAAACGCACCGGATCGCCCAAGACATATAGCGGTTTGCCAGGCGGTAAAATGAGATTGAAGCTCAGGCGCTTGCTCATCGCCTTGGGGCGCATGAGGGCGACCACTTCGCGCACGGCCTCTGCCGGTTCGAAGGGGATGGATTCAAATTCGAGTTTGCCGCTCTCAATTTTTGAGAAATCGAGAAGGTCGTTGAGCAGCCGCAAAAGGGTGTCCGCCGATCCGGTCGCGATATTTACCTGAGTTTGCTGTTCGCTTGTCAGATCGGAATCACGCAAGACTTGGAGCATGCCGACGACGCCATTCATTGGCGTCCGGATTTCATGACTGATCGTGGCGAGAAAGTCGCCTTTGATGCGGCTCGATTCCTCCGCCTTGGCCTTGGCCGCCTGCAATTCGGTGACGTAGGTTTCGTTTTGATAAATCAGGGTATGCAACCGCACGAGATCCGCGTGATGCATATGAGCCGTGCGCAAGAGAAAGAGCGCGTAGGTGATCGTGATCCCGAACAGAAACCATCCGCCCGCCGGCAAGGTCAGGAACAAGGCGCTGATGGGCAGCATCGTGGTGATCACGTAGATCCGATAACTGGCCGGAACGGATGCCAAGGAGCGGGCGGCCCCAGCGTTCATACCGGCCAGGATCATGGTGAGCAACAAGCTGCTTGCCAGATCGTCGGCCTTGAAGAACTGCCAGCCTGCCCAGCCCCAGCTTAGTCCAGCCAACGCCACGCCTATAACAAACCAAGCGCGCCATCGGGCGTGAAGTTCGTTAGGTGGAGCTTCGCGATCATAGCTCCAGTTGAGCACGAGTCTAAGCAAGGAAAGGACCGTTATGGTGGCAAACCATGCACCTTTGGCTTGCCACGAAATCGTGTCGGCAAGCCCTAGGGTAAGAATCAGCGCCAGAACGAAATTGGAAAAAAGACCGAAACCCGCCGACCGATACAGCAGACGGGTCATCTGGGCTTCCACCTGAGACCCGATTGCTGTGCTAGTGGGTGAGGTGGATGAGGAAGTTGGCTCCATGGCTGATGGGAATGCAGTTCATCGTAAATCCGTTGCATTAGCAAGGCGCCATCAGCGCACAAAAAACCCGCAGCCGGGGAGCTGCGGGTTACAAAATGGGAGCCGGTTGACGCTCAGGCTTTTTGAACGAGACCGGCCTTCAAGGCCTTGACCGAGACCAACATGCGCTTGGTGCCACCATTCGGAAGCTTGACGCGGATGCGTTGCAGGTTGGGACGGAACTTGCGGGGCGTGACGCTCGTCACGTGCGTGCCGATGCCTCCGCTCTTTTTGCTCTGTCCCTTGCGGTTGATGATGCTGCCCTTGGTGGGGCGCTTACCTGTGATTGCACAAATTCTGGCCATGACTTCAGTGGTTAAAAGGGTCGTGAGTAAAGGTTTTGAACCTGCGGAAGCAAGGGGAATCTCAAATATCTTTTGCCCGCCTTAGGCCATGCAGGACCTGGAACTTTTGCCCCAGATATGCCGGGTGAATCAATTGCATAAGTGCCATCTTGCGTGTGCTCAAACGGGAAGCTTCGGATTTCATGGTGGCCTCCAAGAGGGGCGCGGCGTGGCGCACAAAGAAGGTTTCTTGGGATTCAACCAATGCCGATTCGAATCCCGCGGATTGCATGGCGGCTTGCAGCCAATCCCAGCAGATGTGGCAGGTCAGGTCCTGCTCCCCCGGCCATGCCAGCAGATCGTTTGATTGCTGGTGGTTACGGTAGGCGCGCATCGTGCCCTTGGGACAGGCGGTGCAGATTTCAGTCCACGTTTTGCCGTAGTCACACGCCAGCAAAAGCCCCTGCCACGGTTGTGAAAGGATCTCTTGCAGCAGGTCCGCGGCCGCGCGCGGGGCGTCAACGACGTAACCATCGGGCGCGTTCGCGGGCAGATAGGTTGGAGGCCTGTCCAGCGGAAGTTCGACCTCACGCAATTGGTCATGCTCGCAGGCGACGGCCAACTCGGTCCAAGCGGACTGTCGCCGGACAAACCGGCGACAGGGTTGAGCGTCAAACAGCTCATTGGAAAACACCACGCATTGGCCGGAAAGTGAAATGGGGTCGCCGATTTGAATGGTTTGGTGATCTGCGAATGGGTGCGCCACGTCACGCATGATGCCGCCGTCAGGCTCCGCGCCGATTTCGACAAAGGTGGACTCGGCACAGGTTTTTTTTCCGAGCAAATTCCGGCAGCACTCGCTGATTAATTCACCGAACAGGCTGCCGACGGAAGTGGCGGTGTAAAAATCCGCGTCCGGCGTCCGGCCGACACGCTTTCGATTTCGGCGATAATAGCCCACTTCCTGATCATACAACGCCATTTCCATGAAGCGGGCGAAGGGCAGCACACCATCGCGACCGGCGACCGCGTGAAAACGACGCAGAAAATCCGTGGACGGATGCGATGACTGGTGACTTGACGATCCCATTTACAAAGCAGACCAGATGCACACAGTCGCGCCTATGCTCAAACGGATTCTTCCTGTGCTGGCCGGCGCGTGTCTCGGCTTGGTGCTCGCGGTCGTGCTATTAAAACAAGCCGCGGCATGGGGATTTTTGCCGAATCGCGAGCTGAACCGGTCGGCGGATTATGTGCGCGAGGTGATGAGCTTGGTAAACAAACACTACGTGGATGTTGACGACGCGAACTATGACCGGCTGGCACGCGAGGCGATTCACGGTCTGGTTGGCTCGCTCGATCCGCACTCGGAGTTTTTGGAGGCCGAGGAGTTCAAGTATTTCGAGGATGATCTGGACGGCGAGTTCGGTGGCATTGGCGTGCAGGTGGAATTACGCGACGGCAAAGTCGTGATCATTGCACCCATTGCCGGCACCCCGGGCGAGCGGGCCGGCATTTTGCGTGGCGATGAAATCAGGTCGGTGGACGGACGTGTCGTCAGCGACAAGACCCCGATGGACGATGCCATCAATCGTTTACGGGGCAAACCCGGCACCAAGGTTGTGATCGGTCTGCACCGGCCGAGTGGAAATCGCGATTTTGAGGTGTCCATTGTGCGCGAACAAATCGAGGTCGAGAGTGTGCGCGATGTCCGGCTGTTCGAACAGAACATCGGTTACATCCAGCTCGCGGAGTTTTCGGCGCGCACGGGCGAGCAGTTCCTGCGGGCGCTTGACTCGCTGATCGATCAAGGCGCGCGGGCGTTGATTCTGGACCTACGCAATAATCCCGGGGGCTTGCTGGAAGCGGCGGTTGAAGTGGTTGAGCCCTTCTTTCGCGAGGGCGAACTCGTGGTCTATACGGAAGGCAGAGCAGAGTCGGATCGTGAAGAGCTGCGGGCGGAGATGACCGGCGAACCGTTGGCTATGCCGGTGGTCGTGCTCATCAACGGCGGCACGGCGAGCGCTGCGGAGATCGTGACCGGGGCTCTGAAAGACACCAATCGTGCGGTGGTTCTGGGGGAACGTTCTTTTGGCAAAGGGTCGGTGCAAACACTCTTCAAGCTCCGCAATGGCGAGGGCATGCGCATCACCACGGCGCGCTATTGCACGCCCGGCGGTGTTTCAATCCACGGACACGGAATCGAACCTGATGTGGTTTTGGTGATGACGCCGGAACAGGACGGCAAATTGCGGCTGCAGCGAATCCGCAGCGACGTGACGGATGCCGCGGAGTTCAAGGCACGCTTTGGCTTCACCCCGATCGCCGACGCCCAGCTGGATGCGGCAATTGATGTCTTGAACGGACTGCGGCTGCTGAACCAGCGTTGATGCTCATGATCCTCGCGCTGGAAAGTTCCTGTGATGAAACCGCGGTCGCGTTGTTCGACCCGCGGTCCGGCTTGGTGGGCGAATGGATCCATACGCAGATGGCCTTGCATGAAAAGCATGGCGGCGTGGTTCCGGATCTGGCGACGCGCGAACATCTACGAAATTTTCCGGCCCTGCTGGCCCTGGCGCGAAAGCACGAGTCATGGAGCCAAATCACGGCCATCGCGGTCACCCAAGGACCGGGATTGGCGGCCTGCCTTGCGATTGGCTTGGCTTCGGCGAAGGCCCTGGCGGTCGGGCTGAATCTGCCGGTGTGGGGCGTGAATCATCTGAGAGCGCACGCGTTTTCACCGTTCATTGCGTTGCATGCGGCTGCGCCTGCCGCTTTTGCGCGTGATCTTGGCACGTTGCTGCCGCATCTCGGTCTGATCGTTTCGGGGGGGAATACGTTGCTGATTGAAATCGACCGGGACCGGCGTTTGCGGGTCATCTCGTCGACGCGTGACGACGCCGCCGGCGAGGCGCTTGACAAAGGGGCGAAGCTACTGGGCTTGGGGTATCCGGGCGGACCCTTGGTGGAGAAAATCGCCCGGGGGGGTGATACCGCGGCGTTTGATTTTCCGCGCGGTTTGGGCCGGCGGGATAATCTCGAATTCAGCTTCTCGGGTTTGAAAACCAGTCTGCGGTATCAATTGGAGAAGCTGCCCATCGATGCGGTGAAAGCCCGTTTGCCGGACTTGTGCGCGAGCTATCAGCAGGCCGTGATCGATGTGCTTTTGCGCAAGTTGGAACTGGCCTGCGAATCGGGCGGCTATGCCAGCATCGGGCTGTCGGGCGGCGTGGCCAACAACGCGTTGTTGCGGCAGCGCGTTTCGGCCTTGGGGCGCTCGTTGCGTCTGCCGGTGCTGGTGGCCGAACCGAAGCACACCGGCGACAATGCGGGCATGATCGGGTTTGCAGCATGGGTTGATGATCACTGGGTGGACCGTCGCTCAGGACTTGGACTGACTATCGAACCAAGCGCGTTGGCCGATGCCGTAGCAGGCCCGTCGGCTCACATGTAATCGCGCCGTAGATTACTCGGGAGTATGCCGAGTTCCTCGCGATATTTGGCCACGGTGCGGCGAGCGATATTGAGCCCCTTGTCGCGCAGCTTGCTCACGATGGATTGATCGCTCAGCGGCGAAGACTTGTCTTCGAGGGCGATGAGGTCGGCGATGAGTTCTTTTACACTGGTGTTGGAAATCGCGGCGCCGGAATCATCCTGATAGCCAGTCGTGAAGAAGTATTTGAATTCGAAGACTCCGTGCGGGGTCTTGAGATATTTGTTGGCGATGGCGCGACTCACGGTGGTTTCGTGCACGCCAACAATTTCAGCAACCTGCGTCATGGTCAGGGGCTTGAGCTGGGAGACGCCGTGTTCAAAGAAATCAAGCTGCGCCTTCAGAATTTCCCGGGTGATGCGTTCGATCGTGCGCTGACGTTGTTCAATCGAATCGATGAGGAATTTGCCCGAGCGCATGCGCTCGCGCAGGTAGTCGCGTTCGGATTTGGACAAGGTGCCCTTGGCGATCATCTCGCGATAGGTGTTGGAGATGCGCAGCCGGGGAATGTAGTCGCTGTTTAGCGAGACCTGCCACTCACCGTCGTCATCCTTGTAGACGGTGACATCGGGTTCGACGACCCGGTTGGTGTCTTCGCTGAACCGGCGGCCTGGCGCGGGATCGAGTTTCCCGATGACTTCGATGGCGTGTTGAATATCGTCGGGGCCGGCGCCCAGTTTCCGCGACAACTCGGGAATACGGCGTCGGGCGAGGAGATCGAAGTGTTCGCGCACGATGCGGGCTGCGAGTGATTTGCCCCGATCCTGGGCGACCAGTTGGGTCAAAAGGCAATCCGTCAGGTTCTGACTGCCGATGCCGGGAGGATCAAAAGTTTGCAGCACTCTCGCCGCGGTTTGCATGTCGTGCAGCGGCAGACCGGATTGCAATGCTGCATCAGGCAGGGTTTGGGTAAGAAAACCGCGCTCATCCAGATTGCCGATCAGATACTGGAGGGCCTCGAATTCGCCCGGTTCCAAATCGGCCACGGCGGCTTGTCGCATGAGGTGTTCTTGCAGCGACGGCGCAGTGACGAGGGACTCGAAGAAATGCTGCCGCTTCTCGGCATCCTCGCTGGTATAAGGCTGGGCACCGCCCGCCTGGCTCATGTAGTCGCGCCAGTCCTCATCGAGTTTTCCGAGAATTTCGAACTCCTTGGTGAAATCGAGTTCGTCGCGCTGACCGTCCTCGGTGTTGTCGTTGGAATCGGCATTTTCTGGATCGGAAGCGTCGAGGCTCAGGCCTTCCTCCGGCGGCAACTCCTCGAGCGTGGGATTGCTTTGGAGTTCCTGTTGGATTTCCGTGCGCAGATCGGTGGCCGCAACCTGCAATATCTTCAGCGACTGACGCAACTGCGGCGCCAAAACCAACGACTGGGTTTGGCGCTGACGAAGGTCATGACTAAATCCGGGACCGCTCATGAGCAATGAACTGAAGAGGATGGCGCATGCTCAGGGGCGGGAGCTGTAGATGGGGGGGCGTGAATCGTTGTTTTCGATTGCAAAGAGTTCCTTGAGGTAGACTCCGAGCTTCTCGATCGTAGGACCGTAGCGGTCGCTATAGAGGTAAACTTCCAAGTCCGTCATGAAATCGTAGGCGCTCTGATAGCGGCGCTCGCGATCCCGGGTGAGGGCTTTTTGGATGATCGCCTCGAGTTTGTCGTCGATTTCCGGCCGCAGGGTGGAAAAGCGGGGGATCGGCATGGTCTGGATATTGCGTCGCGACTGGGCGCGATCAAAGGCGCGGAAAATGTTACGATTGAGCAGCAGTTCGGTCAGCACAATCCCCAGCGGGAACAAGTCGGCCCGCGCGTCCGTAACGGCATAGCTGGCCTGTTCAGGTGAAAGGTATTCGTCTTTGCCGGCGATCACCTTGCCTTCCTCGTTATACATCAGGTCGAGGGCCTTCGCGATGCCGAAGTCGGTCAGCTTCACGTCGCCTTCGTAGGCGAGCATGACGTTTTTCGGGCCGATGTCGCGGTGCACAATGTTCAAGTGCCGGCCTTCGCGGTCGCATTTCTGATGCGCATAAGCGAGACCGCGGGCCACGCGCGAAACAATGAAGGCGGCGAGATCCACCGGGATCGGACGGCCGAGTGCGAGGTGGCGTTCAATGAACTGCTCCAAGTTCACTCCGCGCACGAATTCCATGACCATGAAATACTGGCCGTTGGCGTTGCCGAGATGATAGGTCTGGACGATGCTCGTGTGGATGAGGTCGGCGACCAAGCGCGCTTCGCCAATGAAGTTTTTTTGGAACTCGGGGATGGCCGAATATTCCTCACGGATGAGCTTTACGGCCACGGTCTTCCGGAAATTGCCGGCGCCGAGTTGGTCGGCTTCGTAAACCAAACCCATGCCGCCTTCCGCAATTTTGCGGACGAGCTCGTATTCAATCCCGTTGGAAAGTTGCTTCAGCGCTGGCACGAGGGGAGCAAAGATGGCGGCAAGAAGCGTGGCAAGGAATTCATCTTCGATTCGGCGCGATTCCTGCTTTGGTGTTTCCGGCGGTGATTTGACATGACCGATTTGGCGTCTAGTTTGACGCTATGATTACGCTCACGCCGCGAGCCGCCGACCGCATCCGAGTCATGCAACAAGAAGCAGAAATGCAAGAGAAGCCGCTGCGTGTCTTGGTGGAGAGCGGCGGCTGTTCCGGTCTGCAATACGGCATGTCGTTTGACGATCCTAGAGCCGACGACACGGCGTTTGCGAGCGAGGGGATCAACATTGTCATGGATCCGGCGAGCTTGGCGTATCTGGAGGGTAGCACGGTGGACTTCGATGACGGCCTTCAAGGCAAAGGGTTTGAGATCAAAAACCCCAATGCGACGAGCACTTGCGGCTGCGGCAAGTCCTTCAACTGATCACGCCACGGCTTCGTGCAGCGCCACGATGCCGAAAGTCATACCGTTTGCGCGAACACTGCTAAATCCTGCCGCGATGATTTCGCGACCCAGCGCAGCGCGATCGGGAAATTGTTCGATGGTCTCGTTAAGGTAAACGTAAGCCGATTTATCGCCGGTCACGAGACCGGCCACGGATGGCAGAATGTGCCGCAAATAAAACAGATAGAGTGGGCGAAACCAGGGCTGGGGCTGGGAAAATTCGAGGACATACAGGCGGCCGCCGGGTCGCAGCACCCGACGAATCTCGCTCAGGCAGCGGTGCCGGTCGGCCATGTTGCGCAGCCCGAATGAGATGGTGACGGCGTCAAAGGAGGCATCAGTCAGCGGCAGGTTCAGGCCGTCGCCTTGCTGGAAGGAGATATTGGCTCCCAAGCCGGTCGCTTGCTGCTTAAACCCGGCCTCGTCGAGCATGGGCTGACAGAAGTCCATCCCCACTATGTTATTGGAGTAGAATAGCTTGTCGCTCAGGGCGAAGGCGACGTCGCCACTCCCGGTCGCCAAATCCAAGACATCCCGTGGGGTATGCCGGTCGACCGCGCGCACGAGTTGGCGCCGCCACCACAGGTCCATGCCACCGCTGAGCAGGCGATTGGCCAAATCGTATCGACCGGCGATACGGGCGAACATGGAGTTTACGGCGGCTGGGTCAGGCATGAGCAGAACAGGTTTTCACGTCTTTTTGAATCACTTGCGAGTCATATTCATTGACGCAATCATGGAACTGTTAGAAGTTTAAGCAGTCACCCCGGTTGTAATCAGCGAAAGGAAAACATCATGTCCAACAATCTGACGAAGCGCGAGATCGTCCTCGAAATTTACAAGAAGACCGGCTTTCCCCAAAAGCAAGTGGTCGATACGGTGCAACTCACCCTGGACATTATCCAGAAAGCCTTGGCTGAAGGTCGCAATGTCGAGTTGCGCAACTTCGGTGTGCTCGAAGTGCAGGTCCGTAAATCCCGCATCGGCCGCAATCCGAACAAACCCGAAGCCGAGGTCGTCATCCCTCAGCGTGCCGTGGTCAAATTCAAGTCGGGCAAGATCCTCAAGCAACAGCTCAAGAAGATCGACCTTTCGCAACTTACCGCCTCGACACCCAGTTCGGATACCGAAGAAGGCGAAGACTGACCCCCGACGGTTTGCGGTTAATTTCTGGCCGGAGCAAGACGCTCCGGCCTTTCTATTGCGCCAATTTTGAGGTGGCGTGAATTCGCCCGGCTCCGCAACGTTGCCGGTCCCATGGCCACTTTCCAGACATTGCCCGGCTTCCGCGAATTCTATCCCGAGGATTTGGCGCGCCGTAATTTTATCTTCCGTCTCTGGCGGCAGACGGCGACCAGCTTTGGCTTTGCCGAATACGATGCGCCGGTGCTGGAACCGCTTGAGCTCTACAAGGCCAAATCGGGTGATGAAATTGAGGGGCAGTTGTTCAATTTCACGGACAAGGGAGGCCGCGAAGTGGCTTTGCGTCCGGAGATGACACCGACGGTTTGCCGGCTGGTCGGGGCCAAAGCCAATGCGCTCAAGCGCCCGATCAAATGGTTCAGCATCGGCGAGTTTTATCGCTACGAACGCATGCAGAAGGGACGTGGGCGCTGTTTCTTTCAATTCAACGCCGACATCTTTGGGGAAACCGGTCCGGAGGCGGAAACCGAGCTCATCGGTCTGCTTGTGCAGTGCCTGTGTTCGTTCGGTCTGACCGAACAGGATTTTTATGTGCGCCTTAGTGATCGCAACCTGTGGTTCTATTACCTCGGCGCGCTCGGGTTGGACGATGAGCGGATTCGGGCCGTGCTCGGGGCGGTCGACCGCTACGAAAAATACGGTGACGATGCGTTCAAGGGCTATGCGGAGCAATTCGGCGAGATTGAGGCCGGACTGAAGGGCAAGGTGCTCGCGTTTCTGCAGATCAAGTCGCTTGGCGCACTGACTTCGTTATTGGAACCATTGGGCGACGAGCGCATCGCGGCTCGTTTGGCCGATTGGCGCAAGCTGCTGGGCAATCTTGAAGCGATGGGGCTTTCGCGATTCGTCGAAGTCGACCTCGGCGTGGTGCGCGGTCTGGCTTACTACACCGGTTTTGTTTTCGAAGCCTTCGATCGCAAGGGCGAGCTGCGCGCCATCGCCGGCGGCGGACGTTATAACGACCTGGTGGGCAAGCTCGGTTATCCGGAATTGCCGGCGGTCGGTTTTGCGATTGGTGACATGACTTTTGCGCTGCTGCTGGAGCAACGCGGTTTGATGCCCGCCTTGGTCCAGGCGCCGGATGTCTATTGCGTCATCGGCGGTGCCGATGAGCGGCTGGCCGCGCTTGGCGCGATTCAATCGCTCCGGGCCGCCGGGTTTCGGGTCGATTATCCGCTCAAGGACGTCGCCTTCGGCAAACAGTTCAAGGCGGCCAGCGAGGTCGGTGCGCGTCTGGCGCTGATCTTTGGCAGTGATGAACTGGCCAAAGGCGTGGCCAAGTTGCGTGACATGAACGATCGTGCGGAGCGCGAAATCCCGCTCGCTGAGGTGGTCAGCGCCGTGCGCGACTCACTTTGACAGATTTCCCGGTCCGAACGCGTTCGGCAGCAATTGGTCCAGCGTTGCATCCAGCACACTGCGACCGCGGCAAGTTGAGACGATCCGCGCTTTGGGACCGAACTCATTGATCACCTGCCGGCACGCGCCGCACGGGGCGGTGGGTTCGGTTGTGGGGGTGTAAATGGCGACGCATTCAATCTTCAGCTTCTTTTCGCCCGCTGCGACCGCGTTGAAGATGGCCGTGCGTTCGGCGCAATTGCACAGACCGTAGGAGGCGTTCTCCACATTGCAGCCGGCATAAATCTTGCCGGTCCGCGTGAGGATGGCCGCGCCGACCTTAAACTTTGAGTAGGGCGCATACGCCTGCTGCGAGGCTTGGCGGGCGGCGGCCTTCAGTTGGTCGAGTTGTGCCGGAAAAACAGGCATCAGAGTCCGAGCTCCTTTTTCACTTCGGCAAATTTTTCAATCGCGAAGGCAAGATCCTCCTGGGTGTGCACCGCGGAGACCTGGGTGCGGATGCGCGCGAGCCCTTGCGGGACGACCGGGTAGAAGAAACCGATCACGTAGATTCCTTTCTCGAGCATGCGGGCGGCGAATTTTTGCGACAGCGCGGCATCGCCGAGCATGACCGGAACGATGGGATGCGTGCCGGGCCGAATGTCCAGTCCGGCCTTGGTCAGGCCTTCGCGGAAGAAGCGCGTGTTGGCCTCCAATTTGTCGCGCAGTTCGGTGGAGCGTGAAAGCATTTCCAAGCATTTCAACGAGGCGGCGGCGATCGCCGGGGCGATGGTGTTCGAGAACAGGTAGGGGCGGGAACGCTGGCGCAGCAGGTCGATGACGGGTTTGCGTCCGGTCGTGTAGCCGCCGCTCGCACCGCCGAGGGCTTTGCCGAGCGTGCCGGTGATGATGTCGATCCGTTCCCTAACACCACAGTGCTCGGGCGTGCCCCGACCGGTCCGGCCCATGAAGCCGACCGCATGGCTGTCGTCCACCATCACCATCGCGCCGTATTTGTCCGCGAGATCGCAAATGCCCTTCAGATCGGCGATATAGCCGTCCATCGAAAACACGCCGTCGGTGGCGATGAGTTTGAATCGCACGCCCGCCGCATCGGCTTGCTTCAACTTGGCCTCAAGATCCTCGAGGTTGTTGTTCTTGTAGCGGAAGCGCTTCGCCTTGCAGAGGCGGATGCCGTCGATGATCGAAGCGTGGTTGAGTTCGTCGGAGATGACCGCGTCCTCCGGGCCGAGCAGCGTTTCAAACAGACCACCGTTGGCGTCGAAGCAGGAGGTATAGAGAATCGTGTCCTCGGTGCCGAGGAACCGGCTGATCGCGTCCTCCAGATCCTTGTGCAGTTGCTGTGTGCCGCAGATAAAGCGCACCGAGGCGAGTCCGTAACCCCAGCGATCCAGCGATTCCCGCGCGGCGGCGATGAGCTCGGGATTGTCCGCGAGGCCGAGGTAATTGTTGGCGCACAGGTTGAGCACCTGGCGCCCGTCGCTGACGCCGATGCGGGCGGTTTGCGGCGTGGTGATGATGCGCTCGCGTTTGTAGAGGCCGGCGCTATCGATTTCAGCGAGGGTCTTTTCGAGATGAGCTTGGAAGTCTGGCGTCATGAGTTCAGTCCCACTTGAGCACGATCTTGCCGCTTTTGCCGGAGCGCATGAGATCGAAGGCCTCTTGGAATTCCGTGTAGGCGAACCGGTGCGTGATGACGGGCGAGATGTCGAGGCCGGTCTGGATCATCGAAGTCATCTTATACCACGTCTCATACATTTCACGGCCGTAAATGCCCTTGATCGTGAGCATGTTGAAAACGACTTTGTTCCAATTGACCGCGGCGGCGCCGGGCATGATCCCGAGCAGGGCGATGCGACCGCCGTGCGCCATGTTGTCGATCATGTCGTTCAAGGCCTTCGGATTGCCGGACATTTCTAGGCCGATGTCGAAGCCCTCGCGCATGCCGATTTCCTTCTGCACGTCGGGCAGTTTCTCCTTGGAAACATCCACCGTGCGGGTGGCGCCCATGCGCTTGGCCAGGGCGAGGCGATCCGCGTTCACATCAGTCACGACGATCTTGCGTGCGCCGGCGTGCTTGGCGATGGCCGCGGCCATGCAACCAATCGGACCGGCCCCCGTGATCAGCACGTCTTCGCCGACGAGATCAAATTGCAACGCGGTGTGCGTGGCGTTGCCGAGCGGATCGAAGCAGGAAAGCACATCCAGCGGAATCGCCGGATCAACATGCACGGCGTTGCTAGCGGGGATGCAGAGGAACTCGGCGAACGCCCCGTCGCGATTCACGCCCACGCCTTTGGTGTCTTTGCAAAGATGGCGGCGGCCGGCGAGGCAGTTGCGACACATTCCGCAAACAATGTGGCCTTCACCGTCCACGAGATCGCCTTTTTTGAATCCCTTCACGTTGGCGCCGACGGACTCGATTGTGCCGACGAATTCATGGCCGATCACCATCGGTGGCTTGATGGTTTGCTCGGCCCACGAATCCCAGTTGTAAATATGGATGTCAGTGCCACAGATGGACGTCTGTTTGACGCGGATGAGCACGTCGTTGATGCCGGGCTCCGGCACCGGCACGTCAATCATCTCCAAGCCGGGGCCCGGCTTGGTCTTGGCAATGGCACGCATGGTTTTGGCGGACATGAGGCGAAGTGTGAATCGGCGCCGTCGTTTAACAACCTCCAAACAGAATTCGGTGCGAGTCTAAGCGCCTTTAATGCGGATGCTCAAACGGCGAATAGTTGCGCGCCCTCAAGTGCGAGCAGCTTGAGCTTCGTTTCGATGCCGCCCGGTCCGGAAAACCCGGTCATCTTGCCGTCGGCGGCCAGGACGCGATGGCAGGGCACAAGCAGTGGCCACGGGTTCGCGCCGAGTGAAGCGCCGACCGCGCGGCTGGTTGCCGGTGGGTAACCCAGCGCGCGGGCGATGTCACCATAGCTGCAGGTGCTGCCGGCTCTTACCGTCAACGTTCTTCGGTAAACCTCGCGGGGAAAGTCGCCGACTTGGTTGAGATTGTAGGGCAGGTCGCTAAAATCCTGGAATTGTCGCTCAAGGTGCCGCTCGACGCGCTTGATGATGGACTGAATCCACTCCGGCGGGGTGTCGCTCACGGGTTTGGCATCATGACTTTCCGGCAAACTGAACCCGGTGATGAGTTCGCCCTGCCAGCTGATGCGGCAGACGCCGAGCGGAGTGGGGAAGGCGGTCGCGGGCATGGTCGGTGTTAGGGTTTGCAAGATAAGCGGCTTGGCCTTGCTGTCGATGTCCGATGGAAAACCGGTTTTACAATGCGTTTGATGCGGAGTCGTTCGGCGGCGGCCGCAAGCCGGACTACCGCAGCGTTTTTCAAATTGATCGCGACCGCATCATTCATGCTCATGCGTTTCGCAAGCTGCAGTCGAAGACGCAGGTTTTTCTTTCGGGCGAATACGACTTCTATCGCACGCGGCTGACGCATTCGATCGAGGTTTCCCAAATCGGCCGTTCGATCTGCCACTACCTGCGCACGCAGGGAGGGGTGATGCGCGACGATTTTTACATCGACAGCGATTTGGTCGAGGCCTGCTGTCTGGCCCATGACATGGGTCATCCGCCGTTCGGTCACAGTGGTGAACGCACGTTGCAGGAGTTGATGAAGCGGCGCGGCGGCTTCGAGGGCAATGCCCAGACGCTGCACTTGCTCTGCGAGACGATGTATCAAAACGAAACCGGCGTGAAGGGCATGCAACCGACGCGCGCGCTGATTGATGGCGTGCTCAAATACAAGAAGCTCTACACCGAGTTTTCGACCCCGCCGATCAACCATTTCATTTACGAATCGCAGCAACCCATTCGCGATTGGGTTTTCGACGGCGCCAAGATTCCGGCCGAATTGTTGCCGGGTGAAACGCTCAACGCGTTCAAAAGCGTTGAGTGCCAGATCATGGATTGGGCGGACGACGCGGCGTATTCGTTGAATGACATCGTGGACGGCGTGCGCGCGGGTTTTCTGACCATCGAGCGCGTCGAACGTTGGGCCGCCGGCGAGGCGATCGGCCCCGAGCAGCAAGGACACATGGACACGCTGTTCGACGCGATCCGCGCCGATCGGCTGGAGAACGCGTTTTCCCAAAAGATCGGTCGCTTCATCAAGGCCTGCCGATTACGCGAACGGGACAATTTCATGGCGGCCGCCACCAACCGCTATCGATATGAGCTGGTGGTGGAGGACAAGGCGGTGCGCGAGGCGGAGTTTTTCAAGAAGATGGCCAACGACATCATCTTCGAGAGTCCTCAGCTCGAGCAGCTCGAATATAAGGCCCGCACATTGCTCAACGCGTTATTCAACGCGATCTGGGACAACTACGCGGAGCGCAACGAACGGGTGATTTCGATTTTGCCGGCGAATACGGGGCGCCTCATTGCCGAGGAACGCACCCTCGACGGCAAGGCCCGCCGCATCTGCGATTATCTGGCGGGACTGACGGACGGCATGATCGTCCGCACGCATCGGCGCCTGTTCGACCCGGAGTTCGGCAGTTTTCGGGATCTGAGCTGAGCCTTACAGGATTTTCTCCCAGTAACCGACGTCGATCCACTGGTCGAATTTATAGCCGACTTCGCGGAAGTGCGCGATCTTTTCGAAACCGAGCTTTTCGTGCAGGCGCTGGCTGCCGGGGTTGGGCAGGGAAACGCCGCCGATCACGGCATGCATTTTCAATGCCTTGGCGGAGTTGATCAGGCTTTGGTAAATCCGGCTGCCATAACCCCGTCGGGTCGCGGCTTGATCGAGATACACACTGGCCTCGACCGAATAGCGATAGGAGCAGCGCGATTTCCATTTGCTCAGGTAGCCGTAACCGACCACGTGATCGTTTTCGGTCGCGACGATCCACGGCAAGCCGGCGTCGAGCGTGTCGCGGATACGCCCGGCCATCTCGGCTGCATTCACGATCTCCTCTTCGAAGGTCACAATCGTGTGCTCGATGTAGTGGTTGTAAATCGCCGCGATGGCAGCGGCGTCGGTTTCGGTCGCTGGTCGGATCATGAGGTTGGCTTGGGTGGCAGGTGGCCTTGCGCGACGGCGTTATCAATCATGCTGACGGCATAGCTCCACAACTCGGTCGAGCCCTTGGCTATGTGGGCATTGCGCGCGATGACACGATCTTGGGTGATGCCATGTTTCCGCCAGGCATGTCCCTCGGTCAGACAATTGAGCAGCATGGGATGAAAGCGATCGCAGGCGGCGGCAAATTTGGCTTCGGGCGTGGCCTGCGCTTCAAACTCGTCCCACAGCGCGCGAAACTCGGCGGTTTGATCCGGCGGCAGCAGGCCGAAAATACGATCCGCAGCGCGAGATTCCCGTTCGTGCTGGTCGGCCATGTTTTTGGTGTCGTAGGCGAAGGTGTCACCGGCGTCGATTTCCACGATATCGTGGATCAGCACCATTTTGAGGATGCGCAGCACGTCCAAGGGCTGATGGTCGGAATGCTCCGCCAGGGTGATGATCATGAGCGCGAAATGCCACGAATGCTCGGCGCTGTTTTCCGCCCGGCGGCTTTGGGTGACGAGAGTTTGCCGGAAGACTTCCTTCAACTTGTCCACCTCAATGATGAAGCGGATTTGGGCGGCGAGACGGTCGGCGGCTGAATCCATGACCGCAGCCAAATGGACAACGCGGCGTCCGGCGAGCGCGGAGTCAAAGCCGGATCATCGTTTTCTAACCGTGTCATAGTTCGGACGCTCCGCAGGCTATGTCGGGATTTTACTTTGCATTTTGAGAGGGGATGAATTTTCACTGGAGCCCTTTTGCACCAATGAAAGTCCTCGTAGCCGACAAAGTCTCACCCAAAGGAGTGGAATACCTGCGCCAACAGCCGGGTCTAACCGTCGTTGAAGCCTACGGTTCCTCTCCGGAGCAAATCCTGTCGCTGGTCGACGATGTGCATGCGATCGTGGTGCGCAGCGAAACCAAAATCACGGCCGAGGTCATGGCCGCCGCACCCTTGCTCAAGGCAGTCGGCCGCGCCGGTGTAGGGGTGGACAATGTCGATGTGGAGGCCGCCACGGAGCGGGGTATCATCGTGATGAACACGCCGTCGGGCAACACGATCGCCACGGCCGAGCTGACCTTCACCCACATTCTTTGTGGAGCCCGGCCGGTGCCCCAAGCCGCCGGTTCGATGCGTGACGGCAAGTGGGATCGCAAAAGTTTTTCCGGCATCGAGCTCTTTCGCAAAACGCTCGGCATAGTGGGTCTCGGTCGCATCGGCAGCGAGGTGGCCAAACGCGCGCAGGCTTTCGGCATGCGTGTAGTCGCCTACGACCCGTATCTTGCGCCCAGCCGAGCCAAGGCCATGCAGGTCGAAGGCGTAACGCTGGATCAGCTGCTGGCCGACAGTGATTACATCACGGTCCACATGCCGTTGACCGAGGCCACCCAGCACATGATCGATGAGGCTGCTCTGGCCAAATGCAAAAAGGGCGTGCGGCTGTTCAACTGCGCCCGCGGCGGCATCATCAAGGAGACGGCGCTGCTCGAAGCGCTCAAATCCGGTCACGTGGCCGCCGCCGGGCTCGACGTGTTCGAAGACGAGCCGCTCTCGAAAGAAAGCGAGTTTCGCAAGCTGCCCAACGTCAACCTGACGCCGCACCTGGGCGCTTCAACCGCCGAGGCGCAGGAGAGCGTGGGTATTGAAATCGCCGAGCAAATCGCCGACGTGCTGAAGGGCGGGGTGATCCGGAATGCCGTGAACATGCCCTCGCTGGACGCCGCCACGCTCAAAGTGCTGGGACCGTATCTCGATCTCGGCCAGAAGCTCGGCACGCTGGTCCAGCAAATGGGCCCGCAGCAAATCGCTTCGCTCAACATCACATACTGGGGCCGCATCATCGATCTCGACGCCAATTCGGTCACCCGGGCGATCCAGCGCGGTTTCCTGCGCCGCATCAGCGGCGACTCGGTGAACTACGTCAACGCGCCGGTGTCGTTGCAGCGGCTCGGGATCAAATCGCATGTCCTCAAATCCACGGACGAAGTGGATTACACCGAGCTCGTTTCGGTCGAGGCGGTGGCCGCGGATGGTTCGATTTACGGTGCCAAGGGCACGTTGATCGGCAAGACCGGCAAGCCGCGCATCGTCGAGATCAACAACCGCGAGGTCGAGGTCGAGGCGATGGGCAAGCTCCTCGTCATCGAAAATCACGACCAGCCCGGCATGATCGGTTACGTCGGCACTTTGCTCGGCAAAGACGGCGTTAATATCGCGAATATGTCGCTGAGTCGCAACGAGCCCGGCCAGACCGCCCTCATGGTCATCAATCTGGACAGCGAGCCGAGTCCGGCGGCCCGCGCCGAATTAAAGTCGCATCAGGCCATCAAGCTGGCCAAATTCGTGCAGCTCTGATCCATGATCCTTTTCGTCCTCTTCACCGGTGTGCTGGGTTATCTGTTGGGCTCGCTGCCTTTCGGTTACCTTGTCGCGCGGTCAAAGGGCGTGAATATCTTCGAAGTCGGCAGCAAGAGTCCCGGGGCAACCAACGTGCGCCGTGTGCTGGGCAAAGGCCCGGGTAACGTGGTCTTCGTGCTCGACGTCCTGAAGGGCGTGGTGGCGGCTTCATGGGCGCTCCTGGCCCACACTGGTGTAACCGTCAGCTTTGACCTGGACGAGTGGGGATTGGACATGCAGGGCGAGATTCTCGGTCCGGTGTGGTATCAACTCGGCATCGCCGGCTTGGTCGGAGCCTTGCTCGGCCACAGCTTTTCGATCTTCACGAAATTTCGCGGCGGCAAGGGCGTGGCGACCGGCGCCGGTGGCTTCTTCGTTGTGATGCCGGTGCCCGCGTTAATCGGCGGCCTTGTCTGGGTCGTGACCTTTTATGCGTTTCGTTACGTCTCGCTGGCTTCAATGATCGCGGCGGTTTCACTGCCGCTGTCGGCTTGGCTGCTGGGGCGTTCGGGATTGCTGATTATCACTGCGGCGCTCGTGGCGGTGTTCGTCATTATTCGTCATCGTGAAAATTGCCGCCGCTTGCTGAACGGCACGGAAAACCGCTTTGTGAAAACGAAAAAGGATGAACCCGCGGCATGAGCAACGACACTGTCATCAACATCGGGCTGTGCGGTTTCGGCACAGTGGGGCAGGGAGTCTGGAAGCATCTCGCGCAGAATCGCGCGGATCTTGAATCGCGCCTCGGCGTCGGCCTGCAAATTTACTCCATCGCGGTCCGCGATCTTAAGCGCAAGCGCACCATCAAGGTGCCGGCCAAGAAGCTCACCGCCGATCCCATGGCGGTGGCGACCGATCCGAACGTTCACATCGTGTGTGAACTCATGGGTGGCACGACGCTGGCCCGGCGGGTGACCTTGGCCGCCCTGAAGGCAGGCAAGATCGTGGTGTCCGCGAACAAGGCGTTGATCAGTGCCTGTGGGGCGGAGATCTTTGCCACGGCGCGCAAACACGGCGGTCATTTCTTCTTCGAGGCCAGCGTCGCCGGCGGCGTGCCCATCATCAAGGCCCTGCGCGAAGGTCTCGTGGCCAATCGTTTCCCGCAGATCTACGGCATCCTCAACGGCACGTGTAACTACATCCTCACGCAGATGGAGGAGCGCGATGAGCCGTATGCCAGCGTGCTCGCCGAGGCCAAGGCCCTGGGCTACGCCGAGGCCGACGAATCGCTGGATGTCGGCGGCTGGGATGCCGCGCACAAGGCCGCGGTGCTGGCTTGGTTGGCACACGGCGTCTGGGTGCATCCCGACAAGATGATCGTCGAGGGCATCGAACGCATCACGCCGGCTGATTTCAAAAACGCCGCGACTCTCGGTTACGGCATCAAGTTGCTGGCGGTCATCACGCGCGATTTTTCGACCAACGAACTTTCGGTCAAAGTGCATCCGACGCTGCTGCCCGAGGACAACGTCATTGCGAGTGTCAACGGCGTGTTCAACGCCATATCGGTGACCGGCGATGTCGTCGGCACCACGCTCTACATCGGCAAGGGTGCCGGGCAGGACGCGACCGCGAGCGCAGTAATTAGCGACATCGCCGATGCGGTGGCCTTGCTGCGCAACGGGAAGGGCGTGCACCTCACTTCCGAAGTGCCGATTCCGGCCGGCGGCGGCGTGAAACCCGCTCCATTGGAACACATCCATGGACGCTACTACCTGCGCCTCACCGTGCGTGATCAACCCGGCGTATTGGCCCGGGTCGCTTCGGTGATGGCGCGTCATCACGTGAGCATAGCGAGTGTGATTCAAAGCCCCTCGGAAACGACGGACACCGCCTCGCTCGTGTTGACCACCCACGACAGCCATGAGCGCGCCATGCAAAAGACGATCAAGCAGCTCACGCGTCTGTCCAGTGTCGTGGACAAGCCCCTTTTGCTCCGCATTAGCGATTTCAACGCCTGATAACCCTGACCATGCCACGCATCGTCCAAAAATATGGCGGCACCTCTGTCGGTGACGTCGAACGCATCAAGAAAGTCGCCGAGCGCATCAAGTCGACGCGCGACTCGGGCAACGAGCTTGTCGTTGTCGTTTCCGCCCGTGCGGGTGTGACCAACGAGCTCATCGCCCGCGCCAAAGCCGTGAGCCCGCATCCCAGCGAGCGCGAACTCGACCAGCTGCTCGCGGTCGGCGAACAGGAAACTTGCGCGCTGACCGCCATGGCCCTGCACGGCCTCGGCGTCGAAGCGGTGAGCTACACCGGCGCCCAAGCCGGCATTTTCACTGACAAGGTGCACACCAAGGCCAAGATCAAGACCATCAACGCTGCGCCGATTGAAAAGGACCTCAAGGCCGGCCGCGTCGTGATCGTCGCCGGCTTCCAAGGCATCAACGAGGACGGACACGTGACCACCTTCGGTCGCGGGGCGTCCGACCTCAGTGCCATCGCGCTGGCCGCCGCGCTCAAAGCCGACCGGTGCGAAGTCTATACCGACGTGGACGGCGTTTACACCGCCGATCCGCGCGTCGTCAAAAACGCCCGCAAGCTCGAAGAAATCTCCTACGACGAAATGCTCGAACTGGCCTCTTCCGGCTCGAAGGTGATGATGTCGCGCTCCGTCGAGTTCGCCAAAAAATACAACGTCGTTTTCGAAGTCCGCTCCTCATTCAACTACAACCCGGGAACCATCGTGAAAGAAGAAGTCGCTTACATGGAAAAGGTCGTCGTGCGCGGCGTCGCCGTCGACAAGGACCAAGCCAAGGTCATCGTTAGCAATATCCTCGACAAACCCGGTTCGGCCGCGCGCGTGTTCCGGGCGCTCGCCGATGCCAATGTCAACGTCGACATGATCGTGCAGAACGTCGGTCGCCACGGCATCGCCAACCTCACCTTCACCGTGCCACAGGGCGATTCGCACAAGGCCGTGAAAACACTTGAGCCCGTCCTCGATGAAATCGGCGGCGGCCAGGTGGCGATTCACGAGCACGTCGCCAAGCTCTCGGTCGTCGGCGTCGGCATGAAGACGCACTCCGGCGTGGCCGCGACCCTTTTCCAGACGCTGGCCGATGCGGGTATCAACATCGAGCTTATCAGCACCTCCGAGATCAAAATCTCGATCGTGATCGACCTTGATCGCGCCGATGAGGCCGCCCGCCTCGCCCACGACGCCTTCCACCTCGAATCATTGGGTTCCTGAGCAGACAGAAAGCAGACGCCGGATGTCAGATGTCAGATCAGAGGGATTGCAGGTTCGACGCGCGAGTTCAGCGCCCATCCGGCATTTTACCGATCTGATCGTCTGGCAAAGAGCCCATGCGGTTGCCCAAGACGTGTTTCAATTATCAAAGTCATGGCCCGCCGAGGAAAAGTATGCGCTAACTGACCAAATTCGCCGTTCATCACGATCAGTCGGAGCCAATATCGCAGAAGGCTGGGGTAAGCGCCGCTATGAGGCTGCGTTCGTGGCCAAGTTGGTCGATGCCGATGGCGAAGCTCATGAGACGGAGCATTGGTTGATTACTGCGGAAGGGCACGGCTACATTAGTCCTCAGCAATCGGCTGATTTGCGTTCGCGGTTGTCGGAAGTGGGACGCATGCTCGGTGCCATGATTAAAAATCCGGCCCCATTCGTCACCAAACGATAACTTCCTACGCTGACCTCTGGTATCTAGCTTCTACCTTCTATGAAATTTGTCTCCACTCGCGGTCAGGCCCCGGCGCTCGGTTTTTCCGATGCCGTGGCCACCGGCTTGGCGCCGGATGGCGGTTTGTTTCTGCCGGAAACGCTGCCTGATCTTTCGACGGAGTGGTCGAAGTGGGGTGCGCTGAGCTACCCGGCGCTATGCTTCGAATTCATGCGGCGCTTCGCCACAGACATTCCGGCGGATGTGCTGCGGGTCATCGTGGATAAGTCCTACACGACGTTTGATCATCCTGACATCGCCCCGCTGGTGCAGCTTGACGAACAGACTTACGTCTTGGAGCTCTTCCATGGCCCGACGCTCGCATTCAAGGATTTCGCGCTGCAGTTGCTCGGCAATCTCTACGAGCATCAGTGCGCCGTGCGCGGTCAGTCGATCAATGTGCTGGGGGCGACCTCGGGCGACACCGGGTCCGCCGCGATTCATGGTCTGCTGGGCAAGCCCGGCACTGCCATATTCATTCTCTATCCGGAAGCCCGCACCTCACCGTTGCAAGAGCGGCAGATGGCCTGCACCGGAGCGGACAATGTCTTCGCGCTCGCGGTTAATGGCAGCTTCGATGATGCGCAGGCGGCGTTGAAAGAGTTGTTTGCTGATCAGGCCTTTCGCACGAAGCACCGGCTGTCGGCGGTAAACTCGATCAATCTCGCCCGCGTGCTCGCGCAGTGTGTATATTATTTATACGCGTTTCTACGACTGCCTGAATCGACCCGGACGGAAACAGAGTTCGTGGTGCCGACAGGAAATTTTGGCAACGTCCTCGCGGGTTGGTTGCTGCAGAAAATGGGCGTGCCGATTCGCAGCTTCAAGGTGGCGACCAACCAGAACGACATCCTTTACCGGCTGTTCACCACGGGCGATTACCGTGTGTCCAAGGTAGAGCCCAGTCTGGCACCCTCGATGGATATTCAGGTGTCGAGCAACTTTGAGCGATTCCTCTACCTGAGTCTCAAGCGGGATGCGGCGAAAGTCCGTGAAGTCATGCAGACGTTTAAGCAGACCGGCGGTTATACGTTTAAAAATTTCGACAAGGACACGTTCAGCGCATCGCGCTGCACGGATGCGGAGATTCCGGCGATCATCAAAGACGTTTATGCGCGTTATGGCTACGTGGCTGATCCGCACACGGCCTGCGCGTTTGTCGATTTGGCCAAGGACCGCCCGAGTGTCGTGTTGGCCACCGCCAGCCCCGCCAAGTTCCCGGAAACGATCGTGCGATCAATCGGCGTGGAGCCCACGCATCCGCGTTTGGAAGCGCTGAAGCAGCGGCCGATCGTGAATCACCGCTTGGCCGCGACTCCTGAGGCGATCGCAAACTTTGTTGCGCAACACGCGGTCTGACGGCGGAATACCGGTCATGGCTGCTGCAAGGTTTTCAAGACATGATCGGTTATCTACTTGGCTCTAAAAAAGCCCCAACCCCAAGACCTGACTCCGTCGGATTGGTTCGAATCAATCATCGGTCAGGAAGCGCCGATGAAACACAAACTACAAAGCCTGACCCCTTTTCTGGATCCTCCTTTTACATTTAGCGTAAATCCTGCAGCTTCCGTTGGAACCTCACCTCAGGGATCACTAATGAATAACACTACACTTTATCCTCAATTTAAGTTGGAGTAGATTATGTGGGTTTTTTACATTTTTATATTATTTGGAACTGGTGCGATGCTTTTATCCATTCCGATTGGCACTAAACTTTCGAGCATACACAAAAAATCTTTAGGTCAATTTGCCATGGATCCTCAATTAATGACCTTTGTCATTCGAGCCGTGGGCGGGATTATGACTGTAATAGGCATATTGGTTCTACTAATTGCATAGGGAAGGGGCAAGCAAAGGGGGCAAGCAAAGGGGTCAGGCTTTGTAGTTTGTAGTTGACGAGGGCAGCCTGTGTTCGTGACGACAGCCATGGACCGACCGTTGCGCATGAAACGTGCAGCTGGGGTGTATCACGTGTAAACCCTCCTTCGCCATAGGCTACGGCGGGCAAGCCGGGGCAATTGCCGGGCGGGCATCTTTCGAAGCGGGAAGGTCAATCCCAAGAAGCCAGGCGTTAAGCATTTTGAACGTCGGCTGCATCGCACCCAGAGGCCCTCGAAAAATTGTGGGTGATACTGGAGACCAAGCAGGGGATCAGGGCAAAGGCTGCTTTGACAGTGGGCATGGGAATCGCCATCCCAAGGGCATGCGCTGGACTACTCATCTCATAGCGGCCGCCGTTTTTTTGGGCGTGGCGGGGTGTCAAAAGAAAGCTCCGACCGGGGCAAGTGAGGCGGTGATTGTAGCGGCCTACAACAGGGCCTTGGTTGACGGGCAGTTTATCGACCACCTCAAACCCTATGTGCATCCGGACCTTGTTGCCCGGATCGGCGAGGCACCGCTGTTGGGCAATCGCGAACCTTCGACGAGCAAGACATTGATCGGCCAGGTCCTCCAGCCGGCCAAGCCGGATCAGATCAAAGCGCTGCAAAACTTCTTCGAGTTTCCCGTGGCCCCCACACATGTGCTGGAATTGACGGTTGAAGCCAAACCGGATGCACAAACGACGCTGACGAGTCGCAGTCCGCTGCACTTGGTGGCGGCCGAAGGCGGTTATTTCATCGTGTTCGGCGTCTTGAACAGCGGTTTGACCAAACCCTCGGGCCCGCCGCCGGAAAGTTACACTTTCTCCGAGGAAGCGGGGCCTTGGCGGCATTTGTGGGAATTGCAACCGGCGCCGGATGCCAAGGCCACCTATCGACTGGAGGTGCGTGCCGTGGCGGACGATCAGATCGTCGCAACATTGCTCACAACCGAACAAACCGCCAAGGCGGCGGGGCGCGGTCCGATTCGGTTTCGGCTCTGGTCAAACGACGCGGAGGCTCCGTATGAACCGAGCACCACGGGCGACAGCATCGTTCCTTTTGCCTACCAAGCCGGCTCGACGGCGGGAGCTGACCAATTCACCATCGACGCGGTTGCGCTGAATGCGTATGCGCCGATGCAAGAGCCTGCTTTCGACCGCGACCGGATGTTGTTGGCGACCCTGGCCGGTGAGGTGGACGGAGGGAGGCGTGAGTTTGTGATCGAGTGGGTGAGGGAGTGAGACGGAACGTGTTGGAGCGATGCATTCGCCGCATTTGATTGCGCGGTGTCCGTTTTGCGGGCGATAAGGTGGCATGAAGGCCAAAGCTGAACCGAACCCCCAAGCCGCGTCAGGGACGGTTTGGTTCGTGGCGCTGGGCCTGATCACGGCGGTGGTGCTCGCCTACGCGAATACGTTATCGGCGCCGTTTGTTTTCGATGATCAGCGAGGCATTGTGGAGAACGAGTCGATCCGACAGCTCTGGCCGCTGCACGAGGTGTTGATTGCCCCGCCACAAGCCACCGGGGCTGCGGGGCGGCCGGTGGTGAATCTGTCGTTGGCCCTCAACTACGCCCTCGGCGGGTTGGATGTGCGCGGCTATCACGCGCTTAATATCGCGCTGCATGCCTGCGCGGCATTGGTGCTTTTCGGCTTGTTGCGACGATCGTTTTTGCTGCCGGCACTGAAGGACAAGTTCGGCGCAATGGCACTGCCATTGTCGGCGGGCATCGCCGCGCTTTGGGCGTTGCACCCGCTGCTGACGGAATCGGTCAGCTGTGTGATTCAGCGCACCGAGATTCTGGGCGGTCTGTTCTACCTGTTGGTGCTCTATGCGTTTGTCCGCAGCATGGAAGCACAGGCTTGGGGTGGTTGGCGCTGGGTGACGGTGGCGGCTTGCTTTGTCGGCATGGCGGCCAAGGAAATCGTGGCCACAGCACCGGTGATCGTCCTGTTGTTCGATCGCACCTTGGTGGCGGGCACCTTTGCCGCCGCGTGGCGGTTGCGGCGGCGATTTTATCTGATGCTGGCGGCGAGCTGGCTGGTATTGGTGGGATTGATGCTCACGCACGGCAACCGTGGCGGCAGCGTGGGCTTTGGCTATGGCGTCAGCGCGTGGGAATATGCCCTGACTCAATGCAAAGCGTTGGTGCTCTATCTGAAACTTTCGCTCTGGCCGCATCCGTTGGTGATGGACTACGGCACGGCGGTGGTCACCGATTGGCGAGAAGTCTGGTGGCAGGGCGTGGTGGTCTTGGCTCTGGTCGGCGCGACATTCTGGGCGTTGGTGAAACGACCGGCCGCGGGGTTGGTGGCTTTTACGGCGTTTGCGATTCTGGCGCCGAGTTCGAGTTTTCTGCCCTTGGTGACACAGACCATCGCCGAGCATCGGATGTATCTGCCGCTGGCCGGGGTGTTGATCTTGTTGAGCTGCTGGCTGGGGCAACGTTGGCCGCGCTGGGCGATACCGGTGATTTTGGGCAGTGCGTTGATCGCGGGCGGAGCAACGCATGCGCGCAATCAGGATTACCGCAGCGGACTCACGATCTGGGGTGATACAGTGGAAAAACAGCCGGACAATCCGCGGGCGCGGTTGAACTACGGCACGGCGCTTTCCGAGGCGAAGCGGGTTGATGAGGCGATGGCGCAATTCAAGGCCGCGCTGCGACTGAAGCCGGATTACGTCGAAGCGGAATACAACCTGGGCAACGCTTTGGTGAAACAAGGTGATTTCTCGGCGGCCGCCGAGCACTATGCGCGCGCCGTCGAACTGTCGCCGGAACATGCCCAGGCACACTACGCTTTGGGCTATTGTTTGTTGCGCACCGGTGATAACGCCGGTGCCTTGAGGCATTACGCGCGGGCCGAAGCCTTGCGACCGGACGACGCGGTGATTTTGCGCAGCCACGCCAGTGCGCTGACGTTCACCGGACAGTTGTCCGAAGCCGAATCACGCTATCGCAGACTCATCGAATTGACTCCGACTGATGGCGGGGTGCGGGCTGAATACGGCGTGCTGCTGGCGCGTTTGGGGCGTGGCGACGCCGCCCAGACGCAATTGACGGAGGCACTGCGGTTGGAGCCCGGGAATAGTTCCACCCGTTATGCGCTGGGCCGCGTCCTGATGGATCAAGGCCGTTGGGCGGAGGCGGCGGAGCAATTGCGCGTGGTGGTCAGGGCGAGGCCGGGTTGGGCGGAAGCACGCGAGGCTTTGGCGGAGGCTGAATTGCGACGTGATCTGCGTGGACGTTAGGAGCGGTAATTTCTGCAGGAGCCTGCAAAGATCAGGTTCACAACAGCGGAGCGAGCAGGCGGCTGAGGTCTTCCAGCAACGAATGTGCGAGATGAAACCGTTTGCGCTGGGCGGGCTTGGCCTCGCGCGCCTTGTCCAAAAGAGACTGCGCCCAAGCGGAAATGGCGGCGACCTCGGCGGTGGAGTGCACCAAGACCCCGATTTCAAAATTCACGAAAAGACTGCGCAGATCGAGATTGGCCGAGCCGAACAGCGCGACGGTGTCGTCGATGATGGTGGCTTTGCTGTGCATCATGCCAGGGCCATGCAGTTTGATCGTCACCCCGGCCTCCCGGAGCTCGCGCAGGTAGTGTTTGCGGGCGAAGTCGGTGACGGGGTGGTTCGATTTGGCCGGGACCAGCAAGGTGATGTCGATGCCGGACCGTGCTTTGACGATGAGGGAACGTTGCAGCACCTCGTCGGGAATGAAGTAGGGCGTAATGATCACGATGCGTTTTGCGGCCGATTGAATCATGGCCACGAGACCCTCGTAAAGCGGGTCGCCGTTGACGTCGGGACCGCTGGCGATGACCTGCAACTCGGCGGTGCCCTTGTGCTCCATTCCAATGTCCGTGGGTATTTCAGCGCGAATGGCATTGACCGACTGATTGCTGGCAAAGCACCAATCGGCGATGAACACATCATTGAGCAAGGCGGCGGCGGGACCGCGAATCACGCCGCCGAAATCGGCCCAGCGCTTGTGCCAACGTTTGGGCCCCATGTATTCGCGGGCGAGGTTATGTCCGCCGACGATCGCAGTGTTGTGATCGAAGATGGCGATCTTGCGGTGACTGCGCAGGTTGGCCGAACTGCGCGAGGTCAAGGGCAGCACGGGCATGAACCATTCGACTTCGCCGCCAGCCTTGAGGATCGGGGCCACGAAGCCACGGCGGATGAACATTGAGCCGACTGAATCGAGCAAAAGTCGCACTTTGACGCCTTCGCGGGCCCGTTTGGCCAGCAGTTGCACAATGCGTTTGCCGGTATCCTCGCGGCCGAGAATGAAAGTGGTGATGTGGATATGGTGCCGGGCGTTCTCAATGCCTGCGGCCAAGGCCTGATAAGCATCCTCTCCATTGGTCAGGAGTTTGAGTTCGTTTTGTCCGAGCGGAACAGACCCGCCGGCGTTGCGCACCGCGCGGGCGATATGGCGTTCAACGCAGTCACCCAGCGGCGGGTTCACTCCGGGCAGCGTCGGCGCCATACGGGTCTTGAGCGTCATCAGGCGTCGCAACTTGCGGCCGCCAAAAAGCAGATACAGCGGCACACCGATGTAGGGAATCAAAACAATGCCAAGCAGCCAGGCGAAGGTGTTGCCGGGCTGGCGCTTTTCACTCATCAGGCGCGCGATCAAAAAGATGGCCAGAATGAAGCCCGCGACCGTCAGCAAATGGGACAACGCAGCCTGCAGATAGGGATGGGAAATCAGGTAATCCATGGGCCGGGCGGAAGCGTTTTCAGCCTCAGGGCGGTCTATGAGCAAGACGATGCTAAAAAAACCTTGAACTCTGCGCCCATAGTCGCGAATTTCCGCCCTCTTTCTCCGGTAGGATACTCAAGTGGCCAACGAGGGGAGACTGTAAATCTCCTGGCTTACGCCTTCCCTGGTTCGAATCCAGGTCCTACCACCACTTTGGTGCCCCGCGGCTTCGGCTGCGGGGCGTTTTTCGTTTCACCCACCGAGAAGGCGCGGCGCATGCCGAACGACACCAAGGCGAGTGTGAGCAGGGAATTCACCGGCATCAGAACCGCAGCGACGAGCGGATTGATGTGCCCGGCCACGGCGAAACCGACCGCCAGGAGGTTGTAGATCACCGAGAACCCCAAGATGACCCATTCCGTGCGCCGACGCACCGCATTGATCTCAAACAAGGCGCGAATGCCGCCGATGCCGCGGCCAAGGTAATAGAAATCGGCCTTCTGTTCGAGCACCCCGCGGTGGACAACCGGCGTGCCGCGGCAATAGGCGGCATCAAAGGCGAGACTGTCGTTCATCCCGTCGCCCAGCATCAACGCGTCGTCCCGGGTGTTTTCGCGCAACCATGCGGCCTTGGCCTGCGGGCTCAGGTGACCGTGGCCGTGTGATTCAGGCAGGCCCAACTCACGGGTCATGGCGGCGACTTTGGCCGGATCGTCACCACTGAGAATGTGTGTGACGAAACCGAGCCGTCCCAATGCCTGCAATTCCGCGGGGGCGTCACGGCGAACGGTATCGCGCATTTCAAACACGGCGATGATTTTGCCGCGATGGGCGAGCACCGTGCCGGCGAGACCCGTCGGGCTGCGCCAACCGGACCGGCCCAGCGACCAATCACCCGAGGCAACGCCCTCGCCGATGACCTCGACGACATCGTCGCGGCGTGTTGCCGGGGCCGGACCGGCGGCAAGCAGATTTTCCAGGAGGCACTGGCTGATCGGGTGAGGATTGTCCTGCACCAACGTGAACAGGGCCTGGCGCGCGTCGTCGGACAGCGAAAGCAGGGCGGCGGGGTTTTCCAGCACCGGTGTCTCCAGAGTTAGCGTGCCGGTTTTGTCGAACAGGATCCGGCGCACGCGATGGAGTCGGGCCCAAAGTCCCGGGTTGCGCACAAACACGCCGCGGCGACGCAGCGCGACCGAAGCCATTTCTTCGGCGAGGGGAAATGCCAAACCAATCGCGCACGGGCAGGAAACCACCAGAATCGCCGTGACGATGGCGCCGGTGCGCATCAAATCGCCGGTGAACCACCCCCAGCCGATACCGGCAAGCAGCGCGATGGCCAGGATCGCGATGAGATAACCCTGCACAATGCGCTCCAGCAGGGTGTTCCGAGCGGTCTCTTCGCTGCGCCGCGCGGTCAGTTCGGCAAGGAGGGATTTGTCCCACGCTTGCTGGGCGACCAGCCGCACCGGGCCCCGATTCAAGACCAAGGCGCCCGCCGGCACGCGGCGGCCGGCTTGAAAAGCGCGCGGCGCGGCCTCGCCATTGATGGAGGCCAGCGAAAATTCGGCGGAAGGGTCCTGCAGGATGGCTTCGACCGGCAGGATTTGCCCCGCGCGTAATTGCAGGGTTTGTCCCGCTTGCAGGCGATCCGGAGCAATGCTCTGCAAACTGCCGTCCGGTTGGACGATGGCGATATGCTGTGGGCGCGGTTGCAACGCCAGCAGCCGGCGCCGGTTGCGTTCGACCGCCACGACCTGGGCCCAGCGTCCGGTCAGCATCAGGACGATGAAGGTCGCGACGAAATCGAAATAGACAAAACCCTCGTGACCGGCGAACCAGCCGTAAAGTGAGCCGGCATAGGCCCCCACGATGCCGAGCGAAATCGGCAGATCGATGTGCAGCAGTCCGAATCGCAAACCCTGCCAGGCGCGTTGCAAGAAATACCCGCCACCGGCCAGCACGCTCAAGGTGCCGAAGACGAGCGAGAGGGTGCCGAAAAGCCGCGCGTAGGGAAAGGTTTCCTCCATGCCGAAATAAGTGGGCAGGGTGAAGAGCATCACGTTGAGCGCGAACGCGGCGGTCAGGCCGATGCGCCGCACCAAGCTGCGGCTTTCCGGCTCGGTGGCTTCGGCATCGTGCGGCCCGACGAGGTAATTGAAGGAGTGCAGCCGCCGTGCGAAGTCGGCGAGAGAAAATTCGCCGGCGTTCCAACTCAGTTCCATTTCGCCGAGTTGGGCGTTGACGTTGATGCGCCGCGCGCCCGGCAGCTTTTCAAACAGTTTTTCAATCAACCAGACGCAGCCGGCACACGAGATCCCTTGAATGCCGAGCACCGTGCGCGGCGTGGCCTTCAGATCGGCGGTTTCGACCTCGCGCTGCAGGTCGTCGAGCCAATCAAAATCGCGCGATTGGAACACGGCCGCATCCACCGGCGGCGTGAGGTCGTCCTTGATGCGGTAATAACCGTCCAGTCCGTTTTCGTGCACCAGCCGATGAACATACGCGCAGCCGGCGCAGCAGAACCCAGCGGCTCGGCTGGATTCGTCGGTAATCGGGGCGCCGCAATGCTTGCAACTCATGCGCGCACAGGCGGTTGTCGCGGAGGCGCTGGCAGTGGCGGCGGACATCAGAAACAGATCAGGTTGTTCACATCCGGTCCAGGAAAGCCCAGTGTGCTGCGCAGGCGCCAACTGATCACGAGGGCGCTGGCCAGCGCGAGGGTAAGGCGGGCTCGGTTGATCCAAAGCGGCGACAGGCGGTTGCGCACCCAGTGGAATTGCGATTGGGCGAGCCAGAGTAGCGGCACGGTGCCGAGTCCGAAGGCCAGCATGAACTCGACTCCGCGCACCGCGGAGCCGGAAAGCAGGGCGAGACCCAGCAAAAAGTAGAGTGGACCGCAGGGGAGCAATGGAGTCGCAAAGCCAAGCAAGGCGGCGGATTTTAACTTGGAAACCGAACGCAGGTGCGGATTGAGGCGCAGCAGAAGCCGCGAAAGAAACAGCGGCCGCGGGATATGGCGATCCCAGCGCAGTGCGAGTCCGACGAAAAAGAGGACCATGATCCACGGCAACCAGCGCAAGACGCTGTCGCTGACCCAGGCCAAGGGCATGCGGCCGAGTCCGCCGGCGAGCGCGCCCAGCAGGGCGTAACTGAACAGCCGACTCCCGTGGTAGAGGGCACTGACACTGTGGGCATCGGCGCGATCGCCTTTCACCGGCATCAGCGTGCAGGCCAGCGGTCCGCACATGCCGGCGCAGTGCAGGCTGGTGACCAGCCCGGCGATGAAAGCCGCGGCGGGCGAATTGATGGCCGCGAATTCCATTTATCTCACTCCCTGCCGCGGTGCGAGCGGGACTTCCTCGACGCGATGATGTGCGGCGATGTTGAACCAAACGCCCCAGGCGACGAGTTGCAGCACAAAAGCCGCGACCACCCAGAGCCAGAGGCGGCTCTTCTTAGCCGGTTGTTTCATTCGTCATCATCCTCCTCATCCTCCTTCAGCAGGCGGGCATCCGGGCCGAGAAATTCAACCTCCCGCGTGATGGAAAAGCTCTGCTGAACATCGCTGATTGTGATGGTGAATTTGAAGGAACCGGCATAGCCGGTGCGGGGCACGCGCAAGACCAAGGGGCGCACTTCCTCGCCAATGGGGCCGACGATCACAGGGTCTTCGAAGCCGGTCTGTTTGACGGGCACGGGGGAATCCACGCGCACGATGAAATCGGTGATCTCGGCGCGCTTGTTGAGCAGCCGGATGAGAAACTGATTCCGCACGGCATCTTCAGTCACAATGTAGGGCGCGCCGGTGATGCGTGTAATGCTGGCGTTGGCCGGCTTGAGGGTGGAAACCGCCCACGAGGCGACACTGATGCCGACCACGAGCAGGACGCCGTAGAGCATGGTGCGCGGGCGCCACCAGCGGGTCTTGCCGCCGGCGAGGGCGGTTTGCGAATCATAGCGAATGAGACCGGTCGGCTTGTGGATCCGGCGCATTACGTCATCGCATGCATCGATGCAGGCCGTGCAACCGATGCATTCCATCTGCAGCCCTTGGCGGATATCAATGCCGGTGGGGCAGACATGCACGCAGCGATTGCAATCCACGCAATCGCCGGTGCCGGTGGTGCCGAGCTTGCCGCGCGGCTCGCCGCGTTTGGCGTCGTAGCCCACGATCAGGGAGTGATCGTCAATCATGGCCGATTGCAGGCGCCCGTAAGGGCAGATCACGATGCAGAGCTGCTCTCGAAACCAGGCGAAATTGAAGTAGAGCACGCCCGCCGCGAGGAAGACAAAGACGAAGGCGCTCCAATGTTCGGCCGGCTGCTCGTGCATCATGCTCCAGAGCTCCTTGAGCGAAACGAAGTAGGCCAGAAAGAGGTGGGTGATGAGGAGCGAGACGATGATGTAGAGCCCGTGCTTGACCACCCGTTTGCTGACTTTTTCCGGGGTCCACGGACCGTCGGCGAGTTTGCGGCGTTGGATGGCGTTGCCCTCAATCCAGCGCTCAATCCGGCGGTAGACGTGATCGAGAAAAACAGTCTGTGGACAGGCCCATCCGCACCAGATGCGGCCCAGCAACGCGGTGATGAAGAACAATGAGAAGCCGAGCCCGCTGATCAGGAAAAACGTCAGCCACATGTCCTGCGCGGCGAAGGTCCAGCCGAACAGATGGAAACGCCGGTTGGCGACGTCGAGAAACACGGCGGGGAATCCGCCGATCTTGATCCAAGGTAGTGAGAGGTAGAGCGCGATCAGCAGGAAGGCCGAAACCTTGCGCGCGATGCTGAAGATGCCCGAGACATCCGCCGGATAAATGAACGGCCTCGATCCATCGTTGTTGATCGTGGTGACGGAATCGAGGCTGGGCCGTTGCGCTGCCATGAATGCAGGTTACTGAGGTTCGGCGTGGTGGCTCAAGATATAGGCGACCACTTCCGAAGTTTTCTTGGCGCCGATGACCGGTCCCCAAGCGGGCATGCCCTTTTCCAGCACGCCTTTGTCGACGACGCGAAACAGGTCGGTCGGTTTGTTGCCGTGAATCCACGTGTCATCGACTAGGTTGGGGGCGATACCGCCCGCGTCCGTGCCGCGCATGTCGACCAGATGGCAGCTTGCGCACGTCGTATTGAAGGTGGCGCGACCGGCCTCCACAAACACGGCATTGCGGCTCATCTGCCAGAGGGAGGCGTCGTCCACACTGCCGGCGGATGCCAGTTTGGCGGCTTCGATGCGTCCCATTTCCTGTTCGAGGCGGGCTTCCGGAGAAGGTCGCATGTTTGATTGCTCGGTGTAGAACCAATAGCCGATCCAAAACGCGATGGTGCCGTAAAAGGTGAGCAGCCACCAATTGGGCAGGCGTTTGTCGTATTCCTGGATGCCGTCGAACGAGTGTTCGCGGATCGCGTCGTCGTCGTGCGGAGGTGGTTTAGGCGCGGTGGTCATGGTGATGCGATTCGGACTCAAAGGGCAGATTGGCCATGGTGTCGGCTTGGTTGCGCGACATCCGGATGGCCCGCCAGATGGCGGCCAGGAAAATCCCGGCCACGACGATGAACGCCACGAGGGTGCAAATGGCGGCGTAGTCTTCGAAGATGATGCGTTTGAACATGACGGATATCAGCGATTGGCGGTTTGCGTGGTGACGGGTTCGGACTTGCCCAATTTTTGCAGGTAAGCGATCAGCGCGATGATCTCCTTTTCCGGGGCAACGTAAGCACCGGAGTCCTTCAGATTCTTGGAGATGGCCTTGGATTGGGCGTTTACGTCGTCGAAGATTTGCTGCGCGGTGAGCGGGCCATAAGGCACGCCGAGCATGCGCTGGACGTTGATCTTGGAGGGGAGCGCGGCGATGTCGGTGTCATTCTCCGAGAGCCATGGGTAGGCCGGCATGTTGGAGCCGACGGAGATGCTGCGCGGGTCCTCCATGTGGCGCAGATGCCATACGTCGGGGTATTTGCCACCGACCCGGGCGAGGTCGGGACCGGTGCGCTTGGAGCCCCATTGGAATGGATGATCGTAGATCGACTCGCCGAGGCGTGAGTAATCGCCGTAGCGCAACACGTCGGGCACCATGGTGCGGATCATCTGTGAATGGCAGTTGTAGCAGCCTTCGCGGACGTAGATGTCGCGACCCGCGAGTTCGAGCGGGGTGTAGGGCACCTGCAGGCGGTCCTCGACATTATCGGCTTTGTGCACGAGCACGGTCGGAATGATTTGGATCAATCCACCGGCGGCGACGGAGACGAATACGAGCACGCTGAACGGCAGGGCATTGAGCAGCAGCTTTTCATACCATGCCTGCCAGGATTTGCCGCGGGAATACAGCAGAGCGTAGCCGGCGACCACGGTGGCGAGCGAACCGGCCAAGCCGAGCGCGCTGACGACGCCGTCGCCAATCATCCACAACGTGGCGAAGCCCGTCAGGAAGACCGACAGCAACACCGGGGCGTTGCCGAAGGTCCGGCCCAACCCCATGTGATTGGCGGGCTCGGGCTTCTCGATGTAGACCTCGATCGTGCCGTTGACCGGTTGGGCGCCACGGATGGTGCGGTAGAGATTGTAGGCCAGCACAAACCAGCCGGTCAGATAGAGACCGCCGCCGATGACGCGCATCAACATGAGCGGACGTATGGCGTTGAGCGTATCGAGGAAGTTCGGATAGGTGAGCACCGTGCCGCCTTCGGTCGTGGCGTTGAGCATCAAGCCCTGCGTGATACCCGAGGTCCACATCGCGGCGACGTAGAGCAGAATGCCGACGAGGCCGGTCCAGAAGTGAAGGTTGGCCAACGATTGCGAATATAGCGGCTTGTTCCAGAGGCGCGGCAGCAGCCAATAGATCATACCTGCGGCCATGAAGCCGTTCCAACCGAGCGCTCCGGCGTGCACGTGGCCGATAATCCAGTCAGTGTAGTGACCGAGGGCGCTGACCGCTTTGATTGAAAGCAAGGGCCCCTCAAACGTGGCCATGCCGTAGAACGTGATGGCGGCGACGAAGAATTTGATGACGGGCTCGGTGCGCAGTTTGTGCCACGCGCCGCGCAGGGTGAGGAGGCCGTTGAGCATGCCGCCCCACGAAGGGGCCCAGAGCATGAGCGAGAAGGTCATGCCCATGGTTTGCAGCCAGCCGGGGAGTGCGGTGTTGAGCAGATGATGCGGGCCGGCCCAAATGTAGATGAAAACCAGCGACCAGAAGTGGACGATCGACAGCCGGTAGGAATACACCGGGCGTTCGGCCGCCTTCGGCATGAAGTAATACATAATGCCCAAAATCGGCGTGGTCAGGAAGAAGGCCACGGCGTTATGGCCATACCACCACTGGACGAGCGCATCCTGCACGCCGCCGAAGATCGGGTAGCTGTGCAACAGCGACGTCGGAATGGAGAGGTGATTGACGATGTAGAGCATCGCCACGGTGATGATGGTGGCGATGTAGAACCAGATCGCGACGTAGAGCGCCTTCTCGTTGCGCTTGGCCAGCGTCCAGAAGAAGTTCACTGCGAACACGACCCAGATGAGGGCCACCGCGATGTTGATGGGCCAGATGAGTTCGGCGTATTCCTTGCTCCGCGAGAAGCCCAGCGGTAGCGTGATTGCGGCCGCGACGATGATGAGCTGCCAGCCCCAGAAGTGGAGCGCCGAGAGGAAATTACTCGCGAGTCGCGCTTTCACGAGACGCTGCGTCGAGTAGTAGACACCGGCGAACATCATGTTGCCAACGAAGGCGAAGATGACCGCGTTGGTGTGCAACGGACGCAGGCGGCCGAAGGTCAACCACGGCAGGTTGAAATTGAGGCGCCAGAAGTTGAGCTGCGAGGCGACCAAAAGGCCGACCAGCATGCCCACGGCACCCCAGATTACGGTGGCCAGCAGGAATTGCCGGACGACCTTGTCGTTATACTCGATGGTGACTTTTTGTTCGCTCATGGAGAAAGGCAGCGGGTTCAGGCGTGGTGACGGTGGGTCTTCAGGCAACCGGCGCAGGGCGCGCGTTTGCCACTGCGGCAGCCGCACTCGTGGTCGTCATGCGCATGGTGATGCTCGGCGACGACCCGCGGGGTTTCGTCGGCGAGGGGCATCAGCGCATTGCGCTCGGCGCTGGAATACCGCCGGCGCGAGGTTTCCCGCAGAAAAAAGATCACGAACGTAAACACCAGACAGAGGCTGATGGTGAGAGTGAGGGGAATGACTGACATAGTGTTGCAGAGGTTGTGATTGAAGGTTGCGCGGTCATGTTATCGGACCCGCCGCGAAATGGCTCCGCGCAGCTTGGCCGGGCCTGCGCATATTTTGTCATCACCGCGAAACGCCTGGCCAACATTTGCACAGGCTTGGCCAATCGGCGCGGAGTCACGCGGTGCCCGGTCTGGCTATGATCACGGGGATGGCCGAACGTTTGCCACAACTTCTGCGCACCCACCATGCCGCCCTGAAAACGGCATGGCTGCGCCGGTTGCGGGTGCGACCGCCAGTCTCAGCCATGGCCCGGGTGGAGATCCTTGCTCATTACATGGATGATTCGCTCCGCCAGCTTGTTCGGTTGCTGGGCGGAAATGAACGTCGCCGGCTGCCATCCGTTGAGCCGTTGACCGCCGTTTTCCAGCACAGTCATTGCCCGTGCGGACTCAATCCGTTGCTCGACTACTATGCGACCGGGGCGGAGGCCTTGGGCGGTGTCTTCAGTGATCTGACGAATGCTGAACGCGAGCAGTTGTCCCGATGCTGGCACCAGTTGGGCCAAGGTGAAATCGAAGCCCTGTGCAATGTTTGCTGCCGGCGTTCGGCGGCCTGCCCGACGGTGGCCGCCACGGTCACGGGCTAGTTGGTGGCGTCGGGGTGGACCTTTGCGCGATACTCGGTCGGGGATTCCCCCGCCACCTTGCGGAACACGCGGTTGAATTGAGAGAGTGATTGGAAGCCGCATTCGTAAGCGGCCTCACTGATGCGCTTGTGCGGATTGAGCAGCAGGTTCTTTACCTTTTCAATCCGCACGCGGGCGAGGTAGTCGGTGAATGTCATGCCCGTGGCCTTCTTGAACGTCTTGCAAAAATAGAAGGAGCTCATGTTCACCGCTTTGGCGACCTCGTTGAGGGTGATTTCCTCGTGCTGGTGGCTGGCAATATAGGTGCGCGCTTTCTTGACGGCCGGGGAGTCGGGCTGCTCGGTCTTGATCATGAGCTCGGTGCTCAGGGTCGAGAGGTGTTGGGCAAAATATGCAGCAGTCGCAGGATCGACTCATGTTGCTTCTTTTCGAGCACACGGGTTTTGAACCACTTCCTCAAGTTTTTTCAGGTCAACCGCTGCCCCCATCGAGAATGTCCGGGTGTGTGGTGATTCTTTTTCGTCCGGCTGGTGGAGAAGAATCTGGCCGGTTTGAAGGAAGGCGATGGGTTATCGCCCGCGGACCGGCACGGCGGAATCCTGAAAACCCGGCGAAACGCAGAGTGTCTTCGGCTCCATCTTGGCTTCTTCTCATCCCGCCGCTGGGTTGCAGGCAGGCGGAGCAGGTTTGGTTGGTTGCGCCATCCGCGGGGCGCAGAACGGGTTTTTCACTTGGGGGTCGCCGTGATGCGAGGGCAGATGAATGATCGCAGGCGCGCAGATTGAGCGGCAGACCGGTCATCTCGCAAAATGCCTTTTCGTAATCGCGATGAATCTGGGTTTGACCGGTTGCTCAACGATGCAGTTCCAGCAGGTGACTGAATCGGGCGCGGACATGACTTCAGGTTGAGGACGTGCAGAGGAAGCTATCGGGGTTCAAATCAAACCGGCATCGCAGGCTGTAGTATACGTGCTGCAAGGGGTCAGCAGCGGCGACCGACCGACGCATGATCGAGTGGCAAAATGTCGAGTTGCGCGCGACTTCGCGCAACGGCGGGTGACTTACACATCAGCGGCGCTGGGCGCAGGATCGCCGGATGGTTGTGCGCGCAGATCACGGCGGCAGCTCCGTCGCGAATCGCGTTGCGAAAAGACCTCGCGAGGATGCGCGAAACCGAGGTGGCGGTGCCAGGTCACCTCGCGGCATTTGATGAGACGATTCTTGCGGTTGAGGCTGACACCGCGGAACTTTTCGACGCTCAATCCCGCAATCAGCAGGCAAGATAACCTACGACGGCGCCGCGTCGTTTGGGTGAGCAAAAAAACGACTCGCCCTGTTGCTGACGCAGCACACGCTGGCGACACTCCATGGCGGTGACCAGTTGGAGAGCATACGATCCGGCCAATACCTTTGTGGCGGCAGTCCTCTCAGCGCCACTGGGTGGCAGGCCCGCGAGCGATCCCGCATCGTTGACCAGACGACCCGCCAGTGAAAGCACGTCCATGCCGCGCGTGCCGCTGCGCAACAGCATCGCGAGCAGTTCCGTGTCACTCAAGGCGCCCGCGCCATCGCGCTCCAACCGTTCCTGTGGGCGCTCCGCCACGGCGGTATCGCGCAGTCGGTTTTCGGGGTAGGGCACCGGCTCGGTCATAACGTGCATTTGTTTCTGGCCCTGTTCGGGCAATCCTGCAAACCCTCAGTTCCCATGAACCCTATCCGAGTTGTTGTCTGGGGCGAGAACGTCCACGAGCATAAGAACCCCAAGGTCGCCGCCGTTTATCCTGATGGCATGCACACGACCATTGCTGCCGGAATCCGCGAAAATTCATCCGCCGTGGAAGTCACGACCGCCACCTTGCAGGAAACCGATCACGGTCTGACCACCGAGCGGCTGGCCGCGACCGATGTGCTGGTGTGGTGGGGCCACATGGCGCACGACAAGGTTGAGGATCGGATCGTGGATCGCATTCAACAGCGCGTGCTCGAAGGCATGGGCTTGATTGTCCTGCACTCCGGGCACTTCGCGAAGATTTTCAAGCGTCTCCTCGGCACGTCGTGTGCCCTGACGTGGCGGGAAGCCGACGAGAAGGAACGCCTCTGGGTGTGCAATCCCGGCCACCCCATTGCGCGTGGCATCGACAAGTATTTCGAGCTGCCCCGCGAGGAGATGTATGGCGAGCCCTTCGGCATTCCCGCGCCGGATGAGCAGGTCTTCATCTCTTGGTTTGAAGGCGGCGAGGTTTTTCGCAGTGGCTGCTGCTGGCATCGCGGCAACGGCAAAATCTTCTATTTTCGACCCGGTCACGAAACTTATCCGACCTATCACGATAATAACGTGCGCCGCGTGATCGCCAACGCCGTCGAGTGGGCGCGTCCGCAGGGACAGTGGGCGGACGTTTCGCATTGCCCCAACGTCAAGACGCCGCCCGAGCCGCTGGCCAAAAAGGCGGACTGAGATTTTCTAACCCGCGTCCGCGGGTTAGTCGTCTGGCTGCAGCAACACGATCCAATCGTGGGTGTGGTGCGCCGGCGGTGCACAAACGATGGAGCCGCTGGGGTCGACGGTTTGTGACGGGAGTTTGCGTTCGGCACCGCTGGCGGGATTGACCATAACCGGCCGGATGGTGCGCCCGGGCGTAAGCCCGTGCAAACGCACCGGTTCCGCGTAGGGCACGTAGGTCAGGCGTTCACGTCCGGCAACTCCGGCGGTTTGCGGGCCGTGCAGGCTCGCATCCGGGGAACTGATCTTGCCCCACGGCTTGCTGCCATGACGTCCGACGAGGGCCGCCTTATTCCAGCCCGAGTCGTCGAGTTCCGGCTGGTCCCAGCCGCTGAGTTTGCGCTCCCAAACTTTCCATGAGTCATCGGTGACGATTCGTTGCGTGGTGCCGTCGCTGAACCGGATTTCCAAGCAGGCGAGCAGTCCGGGTTTTTCACCCGTGGCCGGACGATGTTCGACCCAGATTGAAAGCACATTCTTGCCAGCCCGCAGCAGTGATCCGCGGTCATTGAATTGCGGCCCCGTTTTCCATTCCCAGCCGACCCCGGCGGACGCGCCGTTGAGTTGCGCTTCGACATGCGTGGTGCCGGCAAAGCGCAGGCGGGCGTCGCGGATTTTTTTGCCGCGCGGCAGGGTGAAGGTTTTGCAGAAGTAGCGCCGGCGGTTCGGTTCGTCCTTGGAGGGATGGTCGTTTGACGAACTCCAAATCCACTTCGCGCCGTCAAAAGGCAGCCATACATCGCCGGTGTATTCCGCCCATTCGGGGTGAGGCTCAAACTTGGTCCAATCGAAGCGGCTGATGAGTGCTTTGCCGATGGCGCAATGCGTCGATCCGCTGAAGTGCATCGCTTCCTGCCACGGCGTGTTGCCGTAGTTGCCGCCATGGGGTGAAGCGCCGTGGGGAATGCCGGGTTGATTGCACTGCCAGATGCCGTTGCCGCCGTAGGTGTGACCCATGGCGCCGTTGAGCACGCAGGACCAGAACGCGCGTCGGGGCCAGGGCGCGGTGATGGTGCCGCCGAGCATTTCGTAGCACGGCTCGCCGTTGAGCACCGGCATGCGCGGGGTCGCCGCGTAGGTCTCGCGGACGGCCTGGATCATGATTCCGACGGCTTCGTTCTGCGCGTGGCTGCACTGGAGCATGTCGAAATCGAGCAACGTCTCGTCGTCCGTGGCATGGCGCGAAGTATAGCGATTGATCGCAGTCGGATGAATCGTGACCGGGCGGTCGAACGGATCCGTTGCCTGCACGTAGCGAATGAGTTTGGTCCAGCCCTTGACCATGGTGCGGTCGTCCTCGGGAAAGTTCTTGGCGAGATACCACGGCAGATTGGCTTCGCCGGCCGTGCACCAGATAACCGGCCAGGCGGCATAGCGTGCGATCAGGTAGCGCCAGTGCGCCTTGAGCTGATCCTCGGTCATCCAGTTGATGAAATAGCCCCACGCGCCGACAATGCACGGCGTGATGCCTTGGGCGACGAGGTGCGCGAGTTTCTTGTCCGCGGCATCAAAATATTCGGGCCGGACGTGCGTGTAATTTTCCTCCCACGGGAATCCCGCTTCATTCGCCCCGCGCGGATCGAATGCATGCATGTCAGGATAAAGCCCGGCGACGATCTGCACGACATTGAAACCCTTCTTCACGCGATCGGTCGTGAGTTGCTTGAACCCCTGCGGCCAGCTCAGCCGGTGACTCAGTCCCATCCACCACGTGTCGCCCAGCCAGAAAAACGGCGTGCCGTCGGCGTGTTCGAAATGGCGTTGGTTTGCGGCGACCCGCACCGGTCCGTGACGGTGCAGCGGATTTTTCCCGCGATAGGGGGTGAGGGCGACACGGCCTTTGCGGTTATGCAAACCACGGTCGTCGTTCGCAGAACATTCCGTGCGATAGGTGTGGGTGCCGGTGAGGGGCGAGGCGTAGCGCAGCTTCCACGTTTTGTCTCCGGCCCAAAACGCCGGCACCCGACGCTCAATTCCCGCTGGGTCGGTGAAAATGACGTCGAGGGTGATTTGGTTGAAGGGGTCGGCGTAGGTTCGGCGGGTGTGAAAAGTGAGTTCTGCGGCAACATTGACCGGGCTGTTCAGGGCAGGCGATTTGGAACGCGAGGAATTGGCACGCGGGGATTTCATGAGGGGTGCGTGATGTTCAGTTTTGCGTGTAGGGCCGCGAGCCAAATCCCCACCGGGCCTCATTCAATGCCTTGGTTTGTGAGCTTGTTATGTTGAGTTGTATTACTCACACTTTGGTAGGTGAAACACCCTAGTCAGTTGTCGCCGTCCCCTCACAAGACGCCATGGCGTCTTTCAGGGTGGGGCGTGGGTGCGTGGGGGAAGTTGATCGCGATGGGTTTGATGTGTGGACCTCTGCTGATGGCGCAGTCCGTGTATTGGACGGGTGCGGCGGGGACGGGCAACTGGGGCACGGCGGCGAACTGGGATTCGAATCCCGCGCTTCCCGCAGGCAGCGACGTGCTGGGTTTCGATGCCGCTGCTGCCGGCGGTGAGTATGTGATTGCGTTGGGGGCAAATCGCTCGGTGGCCGGTCTGGTATTTGAAGTGACGGGCGCGGATAGCTTTTTGTTTTCCGCCGGCAGTGTGCTCACGATTGGCACAACGGGTATCGTGAATGAGAACGCGCTCACGCAGACGTTCGACGTCACGGTGGCGACCAGTGGCACCACAACCTGGGCCACGACCACAGGTGCGCTCGATTTCGCTGACGTGCGAGTGGCCTCGAACCTGACATTATCGGGCAGTCATGGGGTGACA
>JACKPU010000009.1:0-37500 GCA_024233285.1 Opitutaceae bacterium
AGGCACATCATGAATGCGATCATATATGTTATCCTGATTCTTGGGTTATTTGCAGGATCTGGTTGCGAGCGGCTATTGGACATTCTTCCAGGCAACATCGTGATCCCCGGTGACGTGGCCGTAATCAACAAGTCTACATCGACCATCGAAATTACGATTGTTTGTGCCGGAGGACCAATAGCGAATTCCTTACCAGCCGGCCAAGCTTTCTTCACCGACCGAAGAAAAGTCAAAGATCCACACTCGTATAAGGTCGTCAGGGGAACTGAGGAGAAGACGTTCAGTCAGGCCGACATCGAAAGAGTAAAGAAAAGTCACCATTCCAAGGACGTGATGATCCTAGTAACTAACAGTTCAATCGAGTTGCACCCTCGCAGTGACAACGAAAAAAAGCAGCCGAACTCCCCAGTCGAGACAACGCAGGCCGTTGCACGGCCTGCGCGTCTCACCTGAATCGATGGGCGGAAGAAAATGAACTACGGCAGCACAATCATGGCGACCGATTGGAGTTCGCCTGACTGGCGAGACAAGCTCCTTAAGAAAACACTGTTTTTTATCCCGGCAGCAAATCCGCATGCGGAGCCTCAATTCCCAAAAGTGAAGAAGTGGTTGCTTGAGGTTGACGACGACGGGACTCCGCTACGCGAGGTGGGTTTGGACGCCGAAGGTTCACCGATATTTCGTATGCTGGACGGGGACGACTATGGGTTTTGGAGCGACTCGAATGTCAGCTTCACGAAAGAAAATCTTACGTTGATTGCGGCAGCTGAATTCGAAGATGCATGGAGAAAAGCCAAGAAGGCCGATCCAGTCGGCACAGACCACGACCGGGCTGCGCCTAGTCGTTTCTGACCTCAACCGCTCAGCTAAAACGCGCTTCAATCCCTCACCTCGCAACACCACCTCTTGACACAACTAATGTGTGAGCAATTGTGTAACCATGCCCACAAACCTGCAGATCGACGACAAACTTTTGGTGAAGGCCCAGCGCGTGGGGCAGTTCAAAACCAAGAAGGACACCGTGAACCAAGCTCTGGCGGATTTCATCCGGCGTCATGAACAAGCCGCCATCACCAACCTGTTTGGCACGGTCGATTTCACCCCGGGCTTCGATCATAAAAAACTTCGCCAAAAGCGATGAGGGTGCTGGCCGACACCCCGGTTTGGTCGGCGGCTTTTCGACGAGACGACGGCACGCCGAATCAACACCGCCGCGAGTTGGAGAAACTGGTGACGCAAGGGGTCCTTGAGTTGATGGGGCCAATCCGGCAGGAGTTGCTTTCAGGAATCAAGGATCGGGCAAAGTATGAACACGTGCGGGACCGGCTCCGCGTTTTTCCTGACTTGGAAATCGCCACCGAGGACTACGAAGAGGCGGCCAGATTCTACAATCTCTGCCGCGCCAAGGGGATTCAGGGTTCAGCCACCGATTTTTTGATCTGCGCCGTCGCGATCAGGCACGGGTTGGCCATCTACACCGATGACAAGGACTTCGTCGGCTATCAGAAGGTATTGGCGTTCGATCTCTATCGCCCTGCCAAAAGTGCGTGATAACGGAGAACCCGAAGGTCTCTGGCGGATCAGCCCTGTCTCCGCCGACCATTACGCCACCAATCCCGCCAGCGTCTTGCTCAATTGAAACGCGCTGCGCACGGCGAGGAACTCGGTCAGCAATTCCTGCGGCGCGCCGGCCCGCGGGAAAACCATGTCCACGCTCGAACCGGTGCAACGCACCTGCGCTTCGACGCCCTCGACGGAAATCTGGCACTCGCTGCAGTCGGACGGGTAATCGACGCGCAGCGTCGTCTCGTCGTCGAGGCCTTCGATCGCGTCGATCACGGCCTCGACGCTCACTCCCTTTTTGAGTGTGAAAGACAGTTCGGCGAACAGCGAGGCGAAGACCTCGTTGAACTCCGCGCGCTGCAGCAGGTCGGCGGCCTTCACATCCAACAGCGTCTGCGTGATCGCGTAGCTCTCCGGGTTCGCCGGCTCGAGCGCGTAGAAAATTTCGAAGGTAAAATCCCTGGCCGAGAGCACGGCCTGCGGGCCGCTGGTCGTCAGCGCGATTTCCTTGCGCTTGTAGCCGAGGGCGGTGCGGACGGATTGAAAGAATTGCTCCGCCTGTTCCGTGAGTTCGCTTTCGCACAGCCGCCCGAGAAACGCATTCGTCGTGGCGTTCGCCGCATCAGGCAACGTGTGCCGGCCCTTCTTGAAACCACCCAAGGTCTTCACCGCGCCGCCACTGCGGCCGATGAACCGCAGATCGGCGATCACGCTGGCGGGAACTTCAGAAGACATCACCTGATGGAATCGTTTAACGACCCGGTGCGCCAATCCCAAAAACAATCCATCTGTTTGGCTTTAATAACTATCAGAATAGACCGATCAATTCGCTGGTTTTGCTCGAAAGCCGTTGGTTCGGGCCAATCATAATTGGTATTTAAGCATCGATTTTAAGGGTATTTCTTGCCCCGACACGCGACCCAATTCCCCATCAACATCCGCCGGCCTCCTCGGCTGAACCGAGGGTATCCCTCCACCCCATCGCACGCCATCATTACATGCCCCCAACGATTCCACCCGCCCTCCGCGAAATTCGTGCCTTGATCGAAGCCCACCATGCCTACCGCGAGGGGACCTTGAATCTCATCGCCTCCGAAAACGTCATGAGCCCGTGGGTGGAGCAGAGCATCGATCTGGGCCTCGGCCACCGCTACGGCGATTACCGCGGCACCGATCCCGCCGCGCGCAAATACACCGGCAATCGCCACCTCGCCACGCTCGACCTCGCCGCCCGCGATGCGCTGCAAACGCTTTTCCAATGCCGCCACGCCGACCTGCGCCCGCTCTCCGGGCACGTCGCCGGGATCGCCGTGCTCATGGCCTGCTGCCGGCCCGGTGACCTCGTGCTCGAACTTGATGCGCCCGGCGGCGGACATCGTCTCGCCCGCAAGCTCAACGAGGCCCCGCTCTGCCCGCTGCAGGTCGAATCGTTGCCGCTCGATCCCGTCGCCTACAACATCGACATCGACCGCACCGTCGCGTTCATCCGCGAACGCCGGCCGCGCGTCGTGATCCTCGGTTCCTCGCTCTTCCTGTTTCCGCATCCCGTGCGCCCGCTGGCCGATGCGCTCAATGAATACGGCGGCATCCTGCAGTTCGATGCCTCGCATGTGCTCGGCCTTATCGCCGGCGGTGCATATCCCCATCCGCTCCACCAAGGCGCGCATGTCATCACGTCCTCCACCCACAAAACCTTCGCCGGTCCGCAGGGCGGCATTCTGCTGACCGATGACGACGCGCTGTTTGAGCGCATCAGCCCCGCCATCTATCCCGCCATCGTCACCAATCATCATCTGCACCGTCTGCCCGCGCTCGCCGCCGTCGCCGCCGAGTGGCGTGAGTTCGGGTCCGAACATGCCGCCGCCGTGGTGGCCAACGCCCGCGCGCTCGCTGCCGCGCTCGCCGCGGAAAACCTGCCCGTCATCGGCGCCGATCGCGGGTTCACCGCCACGCATACCGTGTTGATCGCGAGCTCCGAAGCCGCCGCCGTGGGTGACCGGCTCGAAGCCGCCGATATCCTCGCCACGCCCGTCGGCCTGCCCGCCGAACTCGGCGGCGGTTGCCTGCGTTTCGGCGTGCAGGAAATCACGCGCCGCGGCTTCACCGCCGCCGAGTCGCCCGCCGTCGCCCGCCTGATCGCTGCCGCGTGGCGCGGCGAACGCCCGCCCGCCGACATCTCCGCCGAGGTCGCCGCCATCGTAGCCCGCTGGCAGGAGTGGCGCTTCACCTGGCCGCTCGACGTCAAATGAATCTCCTCACGCTCGATCTCGGCACCACCGTCCTGAAAGTTGCGCTCTGGCGCGACGGCCGGCCGGTCGCCGAGCGCGCCGCCACCATTCCGCTGCACACCGCCGGTCCCGTCGGCGAACAAGATGCGGCTCTCTGGTGGGAACGCGCGGTCGCATTGGTGCGGGAGCTCGCGCCCGCATCGGTGGACGGGATCGGCGTGACCGCGCAGATGCATGCCGTCGTGCCGGTCAATGCCGCCGGCGAACCGCTCGCGCCCGTGCCGATCGTGATGGACCGCCGCGCACGCGCCGAGGTCGCCGAACTCACCACCCGTCCCGGCTGGCGCTCCATTCACGAAATCACAGGCGGAAGGCTCGATGTCACCTGCGTGCTGCCGAAGCTGCGCCACCTCACGCGCGGTCCCACCGGCGCCGCGTGGCGCAACGCGACTTGGATTCTGCCGCCCAAAGACTACCTGCGCTTCCGCCTCACCGGCGAGGCCGCCACCGATCCGATCGACGCCGCCGGCACGCTGCTGTGGAACCTCCGCACCGGCCAGTGGGATCCATCGCTGGTCGATCTCGCCGGCATCCGCGAATCACAACTCCCTCCGGTTCGTCCCACGCTTTCGGTTGCGGGCAAATTGACCGCCACCGCCGCGCAAGCCCTCGGCCTGACCGCCGGCATCCCGGTTGTAACCGGTGGCGGCGACGACATTGAAACCCTCGGCGCCGGGGTGATTGCCCCCGGCGATTTCTTCGAACACTGCGGCACCACCGGTTCGCTCTATCTCGCCACCGACCAATTGATCCTCGATCCCACCGGCGCGGTGGAAACCTATCCCGATGTCGTGCCGGGTCGCTGGTTAATGGGCGCTTCAACCACCACCGCCGGCGCCGCCCTCGCGTGGGCGCGGCGGGTGCTGGCGCTTGACGCCGACTCCGCACCGGAACAGGGCCTGCCCCTGCTCGGAGACGAACCGGGCGACGTGCTGTTCTTGCCGTTTCTCGCCGGCGAACGCGGACCTTGGTGGAACGCCGACCTCACCGGCACATGGTTGGGACTGCGGCCCGAGCACACCGCCGCCGATCTTTACCGCGCCGCGGTCGAGGGCGTGTTTTTCTCCCTGCAATCCCTGCTGGCTGCGTTGCTTCCGTATGCCTCGCCCCGCGACGGTGCCGTCCACACCTCCGGGCCGCTCGGGCTCGATCCCGGCGCGGCACAGGCCCGCGCCGATCTTTACGGTCGCACCGTGCGCCGCCGCGGCACGCTGCCGCAATCCACCGCCGTCGCCGCCGCCATCCTGACCGAGGCCGCGCTCACCGGCGCGGATCCGTATGCGCTCGCCGACACCCGCCTCGAACCGGTATGGCAGTGCGCACCCGGACCGTCGGCCGCGGCCTGGGCCGCCGGTGCCCGGCGCTATCAGCAGGCCGCCTCCCTCGCCCTCAACCTCACCTCCTCCGCGGAGCAATCCTCATGACCATCGGTCTCGGCTTCATCGGCGTCGGCAACCACGGCCGGCATCACCTCCACGAATTCTCGCGCCTGCCCGGTTGCGCCCCGCGGCTCGTCTGCGATCTGGAACCAAAGCACGTTGAGCTCGCGCAGCGCGATTTCCCCGGCGTGGGCGCCGCGGATGCCGCCACCCTCGCGGCCGATCCGCAGATCGACGCCGTTGTCATTTGCACGCCGGCCGAGAGCCACCGCACGCTCGTCGAACTCGCGCTCTCACACGGCAAGCACGTGCTGGTAGAAAAACCGCTCGCGCACGAACCCGCTGACGCCCGCGCCATCGCCGATCTCGCCGCCGCGCATCCGGATCGCGTGGTGATGGTCGGGCATTGCGAACGGTTTGACCGCGCCTACCTCGACGCCCGTCGCGCGGTGGATGACGGCGAAGTGGGCACCCCGCGCTTCATCTCCGCCAGCCGCCTGTCGCCACTGCACCTCAACAGCCGCGAGTGGCATCTCGGCCCGCTCGACACCGCCGTGCACGACATCGACCTCATGCTCTGGTTGATGGGCGACCGCCCGGTCAGCGTCAGCGCGCGCGCCGCCGAGCGTTCCGCCGGCGCCGGCTGGGATCATGTGAGCTACGACATTCGTTTCGCCAGCGGCGCGCTCGCCCAGGGCCACATTGGCTGGGTGGATTTTCGCGACAGTTATCCGCTCGCGCAAAACGCGCACCCGCGGCTCTTCCTCGATGGCACCGGCGGCAGCCTGACCGTGAATCTCTGGTCACGTCCTGTCGCCGTGCACAACAACCAAGCCAACCGCTATTTCTGGCCCGACGACGTGCTGCTCGGCTACGGCGGTTACGGCACGGTGATTACCGCGACCGACACTGCGTTTCTCCGGGCCATCGCCATCGGCGGCCCCTCGCCCATGCCGGCCGCGGATGCCGCCGCCGCCCTGGAGGTCGCGCACGCCGCGTGGCAATCCGCCCGCACCGACGGCCGCCCCATCTCCCTCTGACTCCACTCCCTTACTCCCTCATTCCCTTACTCCCTCATTCCCTTACTCCCTCATTCCCTTTTTTTCCGCCTCATGAATCCTGCTGAACCCAAACCGCTGCTCGAAACCATGACGTGGCCCGAGGCTCGTCGCGCCGCGCTGGCCAACCGTGTGGTGTTGCTCCCGGTCGGTGCGATCGAACAGCACGGCCCGCACCTGCCGGTCGATGTGGACAACCGCATCGTGACTTGGTTGTGCGACGAGGCCGCGCGCCGTCGGCCCGATCTGGTGATGAGCGTGCCGCCGATCCACTACGGCTTCAACACGCACAACATGGGGTTTCCCGGCACGGTGTCCGTCGAGGTCGAGCACTTCGTCAATTACGTGGCCGATGTCTGCCGCAGCTTCGTCAAGCAGGGCCACAAGCGTGTCATCCTCATCAACGGCCACGGCTCCAACTCGATGCCCTGCGCCCTCGTCGCGCGCAAGATTGTCAATGAGCACGACGACGCCCTGGCCGCCGCCATCAACCACTGGAATCTCGCCCGCGACCTCGCGGCCCGAATCCGCGAGACGCCCGTCGGCGGCATGGCCCACGCCTGCGAATACGAAACCTCGTGGTATCTGCACCTCGCGCCGGATCAGGTCTACATCGACAAGGCCGTGGCCGACGTCCTGCAAAAGCGCTCCGAACAAATCTGGGTCGACCTCATGGCCGGTGACGGCCCGGTGGCGTTCATCGACGACTGGTCGCGCGTTTCCAACGGCTCCGGCGTCGAGGGCGATCCCGCCACGGCCACGGCGGAAAAAGGCCGGCTCTACGCCGAGGAGGAAATCAAAAACCTGCTCTCGTTTTGCACGGAGTTCCAAGCCATGACCGTGCCTCCGCGCCGCGACTACACCGCCCGCGGCACCGACGCCAATCCTTACCATGACGCCTGAGCCCGGCGCCAAACTCACCACCACCTGGTCGCCGGGCGTCGCCGGTCTGCCCGCGCTCACCGTGCATCGCGCCAGCGGCCGCCATCCCGGTCCGCATCTGCTCGTGACCGGCGGCGTGCATGGCGACGAATACGAGGGCCCCGCCGCCGGCTCGGAGTTCTTCACCGCGTTGGATCCGAACCGCTTGAACGGCACGGTCACCGTGTTGCCCGTCATCAATGTCGCTGCGTGGCAGGCGCGCCGGCGCCGCACGCCGGCGGACGACGGCGATCTCAACCGCGCCTTCCCCGGTGATCCTGCCGGCAGTCCCACGCGCCAACTCGCCGCCGCGGTGTTCGCCACCTTCGTGCCGCCGGCCGACGCCGTCATCGACCTGCACAGCGGCGGCACCGCCATCATGCACCTGCCGATGGTCGGTGTGCCGGGCGACGACGATCGCGCGCGCGGCGTGCTTAACTCGTTTGATCATCGGTTTTATCACTGGCGCATGCCCGATGTCGCGGGCGTGTTCAGCAACGAGGCGCATCGCGCCGGCAAGATCGCCGTGGGCGTCGAATGGGGTGGCGGCGGCCTGCTCGATCGCGAAGGCGTCACCGCTCTCGTCGCCGCACTCGCGCGCAGTCTCGCGGCGTTGGGCCTGGGCGACGGCGGTTTCACCCCGCCAAAATTGGAAGGCCCCCCAACCCTGCCCGCGCTGGCCGGCGATTACCAAGGCAGTCCGGCCGCCGGGCTCTGGACCACCACCGCCGAACTCGGCGCCCGCATCACCGCCGGTGAAATCCTGGGCCGGTTGCACGATCCGCTATCCGGTCAAACCACCGACGTGCCGGCCGCGCGCAGCGGTGTCATCGCCGCGCTGCCGCATCAGGCGTGGCTGCCGGCCGGCGCGCCGGTTGCCTACATCGGTTGACTCAAGCCGCCGCCGGACCGCGCGCGAGGCGGACGATCAGCATGATCAAGCCGACCAGCAATGCGATGGGCAGCCACACCGGCGTGAGCACGGCAATGAGCGCGAGCAGAACGAGGCCCGCGGCCCACAAGCCGGCGACAAAGGTCAGCAGGCCGGCCGCCAGCAGCCCGGCCAGGACGAACAGCGGACCGATCACGATGGGGGCGAGCTTCATCGCGATCAGAGCGAGGAAGATGATGCCAAGAACTTTGAGGAAAGTATTCATGCCTCAATAACCCGGTTGGTCCGGAATAGTTTCAGAAATTGCGGAGAAACAACAAACGATCCGACGTCCTGAAAAGGGAGGGACGAGCGGCCTGCTCGTCCCTGCCCTCAGCACACAACCTCAGGGTTTCATCGGCGTGGTGGTCTTGCCGCCGACCACGGATTCCACCGCCTTGAGGAACGAATCGCTCAGGAGGTTGACCGTCATGTCCTGCGGCAGGTAGCCGTCGATATTCTTGAAGGCGTCGCTCATCGACTTCGACACCTCGATCTTCACGTAGGCGTCGGCACCTTCCGCGGCGTAAGCGCTGAGCTTGAGGCGGGTGGCCTCGGCTTCGGCCTCACCGAGCGCTTTGATCGCCTGGGCGCGCAGCAACGCGGCCTCCTGTTCGCCTTGGGCGGCGAGCACGTTGCGATTCTTGTCGGCCTCGGCCGCAAACTCCACGCGCTTGGCCGCAGCCTGCGCATCCAGCACCTGTTGCTCGGCGAGTTTCTGCGCGGAGAGAATGCCGACCTCCTTGTCGCGCTTGGCGTCGACGACGGCCTTTTCAAACGCGGCCTGGGCTTCGGCCTTGGCCCGGTCGGCCTTGGCCTCGGCGGCCTTGGTTTCCTCGATTGCGCGGAGACGTTCCTGCACGGCGACCTGGCGGGCTTTGATCTGTTCGACGTAAGCCGGATCAAGTCCGATGTGCTCGATGACGAAGTTCTCCACGATCACGCCGCGTTTGCGCAGCTCGGCATCGGGGGCCATCAACGCGGTGGAAATATCGCTCTGCAGTTTGACCAAGCCTTCGCCGGAGTAGGCGTCGAGCGCGGTGCGGGTCGTGGCGTTGTCCTTGACGACGCGCATGAGTTCGGGGCGCAGAATCTTTTCCTCGACGTTTTCGCGCACCGTCTTGTGGAGGTCGACCACGTGCGCGGGATCGCGGCGCCAGCGAATGTTGAGCGAAATGCGCATGTCCTGGCCTTCCGAAGACTGGACGAGGTAGCTGTCGCGGCTGCGGCCCTCGCCATAGGTGCTCATCGCGGCGTCGTTCATCACAAAGACCTGCGACGACATGTCGTATTTGAAGACCTTTTGGGTGAAGCCGGGAAACAGGATGTAGGTTTTCGGCTGCAGCGGTTCGGGCTCGACACCGCCGTCCCACGTTTCCTTCACACCGATCTGGTTGCCCTCAACCGTGGTGATATCGACGATGAAAACGCTGGCGACGACCAGGCACACGAGAATGAGGCCGGCAATGATGAGGCTGATGATTTGTTTCATAAAGGGGGGTTACTTGCGGTTTTTGATCAGGTAGATGGTGCAAACGACCAGATAGACCAAAAAGACGAGGCCTATGACCGGCAGCAGCAAACGAATGGTCGTGGCCTTCAGGCTGTAAACGAGCGCGAACACCACGATCCAAGCAGCGATGAAGAACGCCACGATCTTCCACGAAAACGGGTTCTTCGGCGTGAGCTCTATGACCGGTTCGTCGTCAGACATGCAGCCATTGTGGAGTTGCACCCCCCGTCGGGGCCAGCGCAGATTTCGTTTTTCGAAAGATGCCTTCGGATTCCAACCCCACTCCGCTCCCCGTGGTTTGCGCCCTGATCGAACGCGACGGGCGGGTGCTGCTGGCCCAGCGGCCCGCGGACAAACACCTCGGTGGCAAATGGGAGTTTCCCGGCGGCAAGGTCGAACCCGGCGAATCGCCCGCCGCCGCGCTGGTGCGCGAAATCCGCGAAGAGCTGCGGTGCGATATCCACGTCGGGCGCGCATTGCCCGCCTGCGTGCACCACTATCCGCATCTGAGCATCGAACTTATCCCGTTCGTGTGCGCGCTGAGCCCCGGCTCCACGTTGCCCGTCAGTCACGAGCACACCGCGATCACTTGGGTGCAACCGCATGAACTTCTCGCGCATGAACTCGCGCCGGCCGACATCCCGATCGTCGCGCATTACCTGAACGTTTAAAATCATGGTCGTCTCCCCGTCACCCCAACCCGACCGACAAATGGTGCGCCGCCAACTCATCGCCAAGGGCACCGCCGCCTTCGCCGCCAATCAGACGCGCACTCAACGCGATCCGGTCGCGGCCGCTGCATGGGCGCAGGCGCAATTCCGCAGCTATTACGGCGACCTGCGCGAGTTTATCCGCGGGCCGCTCAATGCGCGCATCGTCGGCCGCGGCGAGGGCAGCGGGTTTCGCTATGAAAACGTGCTGTTCGAATCGCACCCCGGTTGGGAGGTCAACGCGACCGTCTATCTGCCGCTGACCTTCGACCAACCGTGTCCCGCCGTGGTCGTGCCCGTCGGTCATTCCGGCAAGCAATTCGAATCCTATCAACTGCCCTGCCAGTATTTCGCCCGCGCCGGGTTCGTCGCCATCACGTTTGATCCGCCGGGCGTCGCCGGTGAAAAGCAGCCGGGCAACGATCACTTTTACGACGGCGTGCGGTGTCACCTCACCGGCGACACCTCGAGCCGCTATTTCATCGGCGACGTCCTGCGCGCCATGGATTACCTGGAAACGCGCGATGAAGTGGATCCGAGTCACGGGTTCGCCTGCACCGGTGTTTCCGGCGGCGGCCACTCCTCGGTTTTCGCCGGCTTGCTGGCTGATCGCGTCACCGCTGTGGCCCCATCGTGCTGCATGGCGCCGCAGCGATCGCTCGTGCTGGAGCGCAGCTACAGCAGTTGTCCGGAAACATTGATGCCGGGCCGGCTGCGCGACGGACTGGACGATTCGGATCTGCTCTGCGCGCTCGCCCCGCGCCCGGTGCTGCTGATGGCCGGACAGGGCGACGAGGTTTATGTGGCGGAAGAAAGCCGGCGCATCGCCGCGCAAACCACCGCGCATTTTCAAGCCGTCGGTGCCGCGGACAATTTCACGTATTTTGAAGACGCCGGCGGGCATGCCTACAGTCTGCGCCAAGCCAAAACGTTTTGCACCTGGCTGCGCCGACACTGGCGATTGAGCGACTCGCGCGCCCTGCCCTCCACGGACGAAAGCGATTACGCGATGCTGCCGGCCGAACAATTGCAGTGCCACCCAAACACCGGGGTTAACATGGTGACGCTGACCCAAGCGCGCGCCGAAAAACTCGCCGCCGGCCACACCGCACCGGACCAAGCTTGGTTGCAACAGTTCGCCGGCGTCGGCCCCACGCTCGCCGCACCGCAAGTGCTGTCCTCGTCACCCGGGCAGCACACTTGGTTTCACACCTGGCGCGAACAGCTCGTGCAGACCGAACCGGGCAACTTCGTGCCGGTGTCCTGCGCCGAATGCGCGGAGGCCACGAGCACGCTGTGGCATTTCAATCCCGCCGGCCGGCTCAAGCTCGCCGAACGCGGCGGGCTGCTGATGGAAGCGATCAGCCACACCAGCCGCGCGTGGCCCAAGGTGAATCTGATCGCCGCCGATCTGCGCGGCTGGGGCGAAACCGCAACCGCCGCCACGCCCTATGAATTCGTTTCGTGGGGCGGACCCGACCGCTTCCTGGCCTACGTCAGCGCCTCCCTGGCCGAACCAGTGGAAGCGATGCGCCTGCGCGACGCGTGGCAATTGAGCCGCGTGTTTTCAGCGGCTGGCCGCAACATCCTGCACGCCAGCGGCGCCGCCGCGCCGGTCGCGCTGCACTTCGCTGCGCTGACCCGCAGGTTCTCCGCGGTCGTGCTGCATGACGCGCCGGGCAGCTATGCGGATTTGCTCACCACCGCGGATTTCAACTGGCCGCACGACCTCGTTCTGCCCGGTGTGCTGCAACATTACGATCTGCCGTTGCTCGCCGATGCCGCCGCTTGCCCGGTGCATTGGATCAACCCGCGCGACGGCGCGCATGATCCGTTGTCGGCAGCCGAATGCGCAAGGCGCACCTGCGGTGCGCAGACTTGGCATCACGCCATGGACGACGACGCGCAGGTGCAGCTGCTGCGCACGTTGCTCCACGACGCGTGATTCGAAGTGTAGGGCGGGGTCGCTGACCCCGCGTTGATATTTTAGCGTTCGATTTGGCGGGATCAGCGATCCCGCCCTACACTCACCGTCGCATCTGGCGGCGATAGGCCGAGGGCGAGAGCCCGGTGCGCTGCTTGAAGAGTTTGGAGAAATGAAACTCGTCGCAAAACCCGAGCTGGCTCGCAATCGCGCGCAACGGTCGTTCGTCCGCGGCGAGCAACGCGCACGCTTGGTCGATCAGCCGCAGCAGCCGGTAACGTGCCGGCGGCACGCCTTTGAGTTCGGCGAAGCGCTTGCGAAAGCGTTCATACGAGACCCCGGCGCGCGCCGCGAGTTTGTCCATCGCCGGCATCACGTCGGGCCGCTCCAATTCGCGGCAGACCGCCTCGAGCCAGTCGGGCGCGACCTCGGCCCGGCGTGATTCAACCGGCCGCCCGGCCGCGCGAAACTCCGCTAGCACGCCTTGCAAACGCGACAACTCCAGCAGCGCCGCCGCCGGCCCCTCGCCGTCCGCTTGACAGACCCCGGTAAACCGCCGGTGCCAGGCCGCCACCGGCTCGGCATGCCAGACCGGATCGCGGGGATCCAGGATGCCGGCCGCCCGCCACTCCGCGAAGACCGGACCGTTGAACACGAAATAAATCTCGTCCCACTCCCCGCCCTCATCCGGACCGTATTCGTGCGGCACGTCGGGAAACAGCACCAGCAAATCGCCCGCGCCCACGGCCTGCCGCCGCCCCAAGCCATCCGCAAACACGCCGCCACCGCCGAGCAGATACACGACGGCGTAGTTGCCCAATACACGCATGGAATCATGACCGATCCCGGCGCTGGCCCGCAAATGCCCGGCCAGCGAGATGCCACCGACGGTGGGATGCAGACCAGCCGAAGGAATGCGACGGGATTCGGTGATGACCGGCAAACGGGGCGACATTGTGACCATATTACACATGCCAATGCCCGAAACAACCATTCCTTTGCGGGCGGTGCTGCGGTAGATTTGCCGGGTTATCCCATGAGCACCTCCACGCTCCCTACCCTTACCGCCCACGGCCTCAACCTGGATACGAGCGACGAAGCGTTTGGCTTCCTGCGTTCTTCCGAGCATTTGCTCCATGACCCGGAGGCTCTGCGCACCCGGCTGCAGGACGATGGCTATCTGTTCATCCGCAACTTTCTGCCCCAGGACATCGTCCAAACGGCGCGCCTCTCGATCCTGCAACGCCTGTCCGCCGCCGGGCATCTCGATCCCAACGCGCCGCTCGAAGCCGGCGTCACCAACAAGGACGACGCGCCCAAATTCATGCCGTCGCTCGCCAATCCCAATCGCGATGTCGAGCGCGTGGTGTTCGGGCCGGAGCTGCTGGGCTTTTATCAGCGGTTGTTCGGCGGGCCGATCCGCCACTTCGATTACATCTGGGCACGATCGCTCGGTCGCGGCCATGGCACGCCGGCGCATTGCGATCTCGTTTACATGGGTCGCGGCACGCACCGCCTGCTGACCTGTTGGGTGCCTTACGGCGAAGTGCCTTTGGAGCAGAGCCCGCTCATGCTGCTTGAGGATTCCCACAAGAAATCCGAGCGCATCAAAAAGTATCTGGAGTCCGATGTGGACACGTATTGCGAAAACCGCCCGAAGGAAGTGCAGAAGGTCAAGGTTGACGGCGGCTGGAGTCATCCCGGCTGGTTGTCGAAGAACTGCGTGACGCTCCGCGAGAAATTCGGCGGCCGCTGGCTCACTGCGCATTTCCAGCCTGGCGATTTCCTGACCTTCCCGATGCACATGATTCACGCCTCGCTGGACAACGCGACCGACAAGGTGCGCCTCTCCACCGACACGCGCTATCAACTCGCCAGCGAACCGATCGACGAACGCTGGATCGGCGACAACCCCGCGCTCCACGGCAAAGCCGGCAAGCGCGGCCGCATCTGCTGAGGCCGGCAAGTCCCTGCCGCTGCCTCAAGCGCTTGAACGCTCGGGGCGCGTGGGTGGGCTCGGGAAGGGCGTGACGTCACCCGGCTGGAGACGGTCGAGGGCAGTCTTGATCGCGCTCAGATAGTTGGGGTGCCAGAGTTCGTGCTCGGCATCCGGCACGACGGTGTAGGTATGGCGCTGATAAAAATCGCGCACGGCCGTCGCGCGGCGGTGCATCTGTTCGTCTTCCTCGGCCCCGACAAGAATGTCGGCCGGAATCGTCGCGTTGCCTTCGCGATAGGAAATCATCCAGCGCTCCGGCTCGTCGTCATCCTCGAGGAAGAACGGCGAGATGGAGCCGAGGATCAGGTGCCGGGCCTGCCGCGCGCCGAGGTGCGAATAGAGCGCGCCCAGGGAGAACCCCATCACGACCTTGCCGACGGTTTGCGCGCCGACCTGGGGAAACAGCGCGTTCGAGCCGAAGTTGGGTTGATCGCCGTTCCAATCGAGCTGGACGAACTCTGTCTCCCATCCGCACGACTGCACAAACGCGACAAATGGTTTGAAGCGTCGTTCAGCGCCCGGCATCGGCGGGACAATGGTGAGCAGCGGCATGACGAGGAACGTGCACGGCCCGGGGAAATCGTCAATCGGCGGAGTGGCCGGAGTGAATTTGATCAGCCGGCAATCTTGATCGGAGCCGGTCGGTTCACCTCGGTCCGGAGGCGTTTCCCTTCTTTCCGCCAAGACACGTGCAGCAAACCGTGCGGGGTCGGCACGGCACTATGGCAGGAAACGATTCCGACGGGCGGCCGCGGGCGAATGCGCACCTGCGCATAGCCCGGCGCCAGCGCTTCGAGACCGAGCAGATATTTGACGAAGTATTTCACCACGTAGGCGGCAAATGGATGGCAACGGCTCCGCGTCGGCCACGCGCCGTGACCATGTTCCGCAAATGTCTCCCACGTCGTGCCATCCCCGGCCCGCACCATGTCGCCCCAGCGGTGCCGCACATGGCGGAAGATCGCGTCAACCTGGCCGTGCTGATCCAACAACTCGAGAATGTGAAAGAGGCCGTAGGGACTGCCAATGGGCAGGAGATCGGTCCGCTTGTTTTGAGCGAGATCGAGCGCCAGCTGACGCGACCACGCCGCACGGCCGAGACCATGTCGGGCGACCATCGCGTTGGTGAGCTGGCTGCAAACCGGCGACTGCTTGCCGTCGGCATGCAGGCTGTCCACGTAACAGCCGCGCTCATGGTTCCACAGGTGGCGGTTGACGGCACGGATGAGACCGCGGCGCGCAGACCGGCGCTGCCACGGACTGCCGATGGCCTTGGCAAGCCGGGCGGCGGCATCGAGCGCGGCCACCAAGCCCGCCTGCTCGGCGGTGTTGATCGCATGGTTGTCATCCCGCCCGTGCGCCCACTCCGTGAAATGCCAGACGTCCGGCCACGCAAAAAGTCCCAGCGGCCCGACGCGACCGAGCGCGTCATCAATCCCTTCCGTCACCGCCGGGAAAATCCGCCGCGCAAGATCGACATCACCCGTCGCCCAATAATAATCCCAGCACCAGATGATCCAGTTGAAAGACCACAGCGGGATCGGCTGCCGCCGCCACTCCGTCGGCGTGTGCGAATCCACCAGCCCCCGCCGGCGCGGCTCCTCGGCAAAGAGCGCGATGGCGTTGCGCGTGATGTCCGCGTTGCCCTGGATCAACATGTCCGCCAGCGAACAGAGGCGGTTGTCGAAGTTCCAGTTCACCTGCTCAAAGGTCGGGCAGTCCGTCGGCGTGTCATCGGTCCCGGCTTCCACGCTCTGCGCCGAGATCGCATAAACTCCGTCGAGCAGCGGGTCTCCGGTCTGGATAAACCCCTGCCGCACGCCGCTGCATGTCGCCTTGAGCACGCGCAAATCGCGCACCTGCACCGCCCCGCCGATTTCGTGCACCGCGAGGTAACGCACGCCATACGGGAAAAAGCTCTCGAAGCGTTGCCGGCCGCCGGCGAGCCGGAGGATCAGCGCGTTGTTGCAGCCGTCGGGCCACTGGATCCGCGCCCCTTCCATCGCCTCGAAGCACGACAGGAGCACCGCACTGCCGGCCGGCCCCTCCGCGTCAAACGCGATCCAGCCGTTGTGCACCGCGCCGAGATCCCAAATCGTGCGCCGGACCGAGCCCGTCGGCGTGACCTTCGCGCCACGCGCGAGATCCTGCGGGTTGGAAAACAACAACGGTGCCACGGCCACCGGCGCCGCTGAGCCTTCCTTCAGCACCTGCAACGCTTCCACGCGCACCGGCGCTTTTTGCGCAAACCCCGCGAGCGAGATGTGCTCGAAATGGTTGGGGAGGTGCGTGCCCGTGAATTCATTGCGACCTTTTTTCAGCCGGACCGTGGCGTGTGCCTTTTGCTCGTCCCACAGCACATGGCCGGAGGCGCCCGGAAACAGCTCCACGCCGTGCTGCATCCACTTCACATTGCCCAGCGTGGGGGTAAACCGCAGGGTCTGCGCCACCGGCGACACCAAAGTGAGTCGCAGCGTGGCCGGAATGGTGAACTGCTCGTGCCGCCTGGCCTCGTCCGGGGAGACCAACGCCGGCTTGAGCCGGAAGCCCACTTGAAAATCCGGCAGCTCCACGCGATCCTCCGCCACCTTACGGCGCGGATAAACCGGCTCGCGCGTCGGCAGTGCCACGCGCCGCGGATACAGTTGCGCGGTCGAAGACACAACCGTGGCCGGTCGCCAGGCACCAACCTTCGCAATCGAGTCGACATCCTCCACGCCGGGCAAAATCCAACGCCGCACCGTCGGACGCTGCCGCGCTGTCTCAGGGCGGACACGCGTCTTGGTCCCGCTCGCGGCCAGCGTCTTTTTTCCCGCCTGCAGTTCGAAGATGAGGCCGGCCTCGCCCGGACAATACGTCATCGTGCCGATGCCCAAACCGAGCACGAGCACCTCAAGGACATTCACGCCCGGCTGCAAACCAGCCGTCACCTCGTAGGCATCAACCGAACGGCGTCCCGCCGCGCTCTTGGCCGGACCGTGGCCCACCACTTGGTCGTTAAGCCAAACTTGATAGAGAGCATCGGCCGTGATCAGCAGTCGGACGTGACTGTTTTTCGGCGCGGCAAATTCGTGACGAAACCGATGGTAGTCGTGATACGCGTCGCGCGCTCCGGCATGCCAGATCCAACGCGCGGAGGAGGAAAACAGCGGGTCACTCGCAGCTTGGGGTGAAGCCATGGGGCAAGCCGCCAGCAGAGGCATTTATCGGGCAAACTCAATGCGTCATTTGCGCAGCAAACACTGCCGCCGCAGCGATCGATTCTGCTTCGGGCCGTGTCTGCCATGCCGTCTGGGGAATTTATCGCTGGTGTAGCTGTAACTGCCGGGCCAGGCGTCTTATTATCGGCACGCCATCCCAACCATGCTTCTTCCCCATCCTAGTTGTCTCTCCCACTTGCGTCTCCGCATTCTTGGCACCGGCCTCGCGCTGGCGCTGCTCGCCCCGGCCGGTCACGCCGTCATGGTCACGGCCGCCGACCTGCCGCTCATCATTCAGGTGCGTTCCGATGTGGACCAGCCGTTCGAGGGCTTGGGCAAGGCCGACATCGTGGAGCACGGCAAAGTCTACGCGCTCGTCTCCATCGAACAGGTGCCCAGTTTGGAAAAATTGGTGAAGCCGGTGGATGAGGCCGAGCTGCTCAAGGTCATGCACGCCGAGCTGGCCAAACGCGGCTTCACGCGCACCACGCCCGACCTAAAGCCCGAGATCGCCATCACCGTGAACTATGGCCGCGGCTGGCTGCACAATCCTTACATGGATGACATGGGCCTGGTCGCGTTGCCGAGTTATGAGCCGCGTTTCGAAGAGAAACTGCAGTTCGCGAACTTCGAAAAACTATACATCCACATCAAGGCGTGGGAATACCCGCAGGGACCACAACCGGCAGATTACAAACCCAAGCTGCTGTGGAAGACCACGGTGCTGACCGACTCACCCGAGGACCGCGATTTCAACCAGTTTATCCCCAAGATGCTGGCCGCCGCCGGGGACTACTTCGATCGCAAGATGGAAAGGATCGAGGCCGAAGTGCTCGAAGACATGCCCGAGGGCCGGGTCATCCTTCGCGACATGAAGGCGCTTAAGGATGACGAGGCTGACCTTGAATTGGAGTCCGAGCGGAAGATGAAGTAACGCGAAGGCGCGATGTCGCAAAGGGTCGGAACGTAATATGGATCGCCGTGTTGAGGTCGGCTATTAATGCGTAGATTCGTCACTAGCCACTTCGACGACAACCGACAAAGCCTCCCTCGTCAGCTTGCCTTAAAAGTTAACAAGTTTCGGCCTGCCCCTTTTTCTGGCCCGCAGTTCCCGGACGCAATGAACACAACCCGGCGCAGCGGCCAAAGTAATTTACCGATGCTGTAGCTGGGGCCGCGCGTCTAAACGTCGTATTATAGAACTTACCCTGCCCATGCATCCTTTCTCTTCGCTTCGTTTTGGCCGTCTTAACCTCGAATTACTCGCCGCCACCCTCGGACTGGCGCTGCTCGCATCGAGCGGTTACGCCACATCGGGTGACGACGTGCCGCTCATCATCCAAGTGCGCTCTGCGGTTGACCAGCCGTTCGAGGGCTGGGGCAAGGCCGAGATCAAGGAACACGGCAAAATCTATGCGCTCGTCTCCATCGAGGAAATGCCCGGCGAGGAAAAGTTGGTCAAACCCGTGAACGAAGCCGAATTCCTCAAGGCCCTGCACGGTGAACTGGCCAGACAGGGTTTCAAGCGCACCTCCGCCAAGCTGAAACCCGACATCGCCATCACCGTGAACTATGGCCGCGGCTATCAGCCGAACCCCTATCAGGATGACATGAGTTTTCACGCCGCAGGCGATCCGCCGATCTACTCGCTCGCCGGCGTTGTCCCCACCCAGCTCATGCGCCGCTATGAGCCGCGCTTTGAGGAGAAAATGCAGAACGCGACCTTCGAAAAACTCTACATCCACATCATGGCGTGGGAGTATCCGCAGGAACCGCGACCGGCAAAATTCAAGCCGAAGTTGCTGTGGAAGACCACGGTGCTCACCGACTCGCCCGAGGACCGCGATTTCAACCAGTTTATCCCCAAAATGCTGGCCGCCGCCGGGGGCTACTTCGATCGCAAGACAGAAAAGGAAGAGGCCGAAATTCGCGACGACATGCCCGAGGGCCGGGTCATCCTCCGCGACATGAAGGTGCTCAAGGACGACCAGGCTGACCTTGAATTGGAGTCCGAGCGGAAGATGAAGTAACGCGAAGGCGCGATGTCGCAAAGGGTCGGAATCGTAAGAGGAATCGTCGTGTTGCGGTCGGCTATTGCTCCAGGGCTTTTCGCCGAGCCCGACGGGCCTGGATTTCGTCGGCGATTCGTTGCAAGCGCTCTTCATCAGACAATACATCTACGCTGGCATCCTCTTGCGGTTTGAAACGGACGCCGGCACTTCGGGCCTCTGCTCTCCATGTCTCCATGTCGCTGGCATCGGACACGAAACGGTAAGTGGCTAACAATGATGCAACAAGCGCCGTCGCTTGCTTGCTGTCGGGGTTAAGCAGGAACTCTTGGGTAACGCGCTTTTGCTTGTCGAAGACCGTGATGATATCGACACGCTCGGACGGCACCCAGAACAGGCCGACACGCTCTGTGTCACCCTGCCACACAATCGGAGCGTCCAACGAAAACGTGGCCTTGAGCAGCAATAGAACCGCCTCCGCCTCAGTTTTTCGGAGGCCCTTGAACGGTATGTCGAAAACCGTGAATGGCTGAGCTGACAACGCGCGCTGACGAAGAGTATATGACGTTTCGAACCGCTCGTCCGTGGCTTGTGATAGGTCTGCCAACAGTTGCGCCCACTCCGGGTTATCGTCTGTTACCGGAGGTCCCACAAAAAAGTTCACTGATGCCGCGCCTTCACCAAAGGAAATAAAGAGATCGTCATTCTGAGTCGTAGGAGTTCCGGCCAATGATTTCGGCAATTCGAATCGGGCAAAACCTAGATCGATGAGTTCCGTCGGTTCGCGTTCATTCGGAGCAACAAACGTTTTCAGCTCTGCCTGGACTCCTTTGCTCGACATCAACGGATGCAACGAACGATGGAGCCAATAGCCATAGCCTCCGATCGCCAACACCACCAAACCAAGGACTACGATGAGCGCTTTCAAATCACAGCAGATTAGATCGCATAGCTAAATGTAACCAAGGCTCATATCAATACCGGCAGCCCGCCCCCTTCTGGCTTGCCTAAAAAGTTAAGAAGTTTCGGCCTGATCCCATTTCTCCCAGTGACCGGCGCCACCTTCGCGTGGTTCTGGCCGGAGTGAGGGGCATCGCCCGGTGTGGGGTCTATGCGTTTAGTGTCCCCTGCTCTGCGTTCTTACCTTTATGGCAAAAGACCAGGTTGTGATAAAAATGCAGCGCGACGATGTTCTCGTCGCAGTAGGTCGGCTTTCTGACTCGGCCTACAAATTCCTTGTGATTTAATCCATCCACCAAGGCTTTGAACATGCCCATGCTCGTGGTCGCGGCATTCAAGTCGGTGCTGCTGCCGCCATGGTCGGGCCAGTAGGATGTGCAAACGTCCTCCACTACATAAATCCCGTCTTCAGCCAAAAGCGGGAAAAGCACTTCAAAGCTATTTAGCACATGGGCATTCACGTGGCTGCCGTCATCGATGATGATATCAGGCGGGCCGATTTCGGCGATCACTTGCCGCAAAAAGCGCTCATCGGACTGATCTCCGACAAAGGTCTTGATGCGCGTGTCGTCGTGAACCCGCTTGTCGTGAATATCCACGCCGTGGATCCTCCCCCGGGGGAAATATTTTTGCCACATGCGGAGACTGGCGCCCCCGCCACGCGGATTGTCGTAGCCGCCGATGCCCAGCTCCAGCAGGACGATTTTCCGCTTTCGCCGGGCGCCCAGGTGTCGCTCGTAATGCTGCGCATACCAATGACTGCCCCATTTGTCCGACCCGTAGATTCTGGCCAGCACGCGCAAATTGCCGGCATAGACGAATCGGGCGGCTGCCTCTTTGAGCAGATGCCAGACCTTGGGCGGGATTGTTTGCTTACCCCATCCACCCACCTTTCGAGCCCAAGTCTCAGCTAACGACTGCTTCATTCCGGAAAAGTAATGTCGAATCAACCCGACAGACCATCCGCCGCCTTCACAATTCAATTTTGCAGCCATTTTCGAAACCGCCGGCCACTCGCTTCCATTTTCCAAACGCGCGGGCGGAGCCGGAAGATCTACTACCAAGGGCACAAAGCGCACCACGACGGATTTACACGAGGGGTGCTCACGCAACCGCTCAACCACTAACAGAAAACCAAGCGCAAAGAGAACCGGCGCGGCGTATTTTCATGATACTCAGGGGTTACTGCGTAGATGCATCACCAGCCATTCGACTAAAACCGGCGAAACCTCACCCGTCAGTCTGCCTTAAAAGTTAACAAGTTTCGGCCTGACCCCATTTTCTGCCATCATTTGCGCAGCAAACTGACCCTAGAAATTAACAAGTTTCGGTATGAGCCATTTCTGGGCCCTGTTCATGGACCAAACGTCATCCTGTCAATCTCCCCATGTCTCTCCAGCAGGCACAAAAGTTTCTCCACCTTCATATAATGTAGGGCTAGCATAAACTACATTTGCGACCGCGGAGTGCCTTCGTGTAAATCTATATACCCCAAGCGTTTGGGCTTTGGTCCCGAGAGGGCGATCAATATATTATACTTATCTATCTTTCCCGTCTCTACCAATATGGTATCCAAATGTAAGGCCGTATCCGAAGCAATAAGCGAGTGACTATAACTAACCACATCTGGCGGCAGAGATGAAAGCAAAGTGTGTTTTGACGCTCCGTTCTACCGTCCCAGCCCGTCCGGTATGCGGGACGCGGGATAACAACGATTGTCTGATTTGGCTCTAGATGTTGCCATATTGAGTAGCTGCGGTGCCCTTCGTATCCCAAAAATGACCAGAAGCGTGTCCTTCGAAGGCAGAAACCTTCCTCTAAACAAATCGATAGTGCGAGGACTACTTATTCCCTGGAGCGCCCCGTAGAATCATCCACTGGATAGTCAGAAGATTCGGTGTGAAGAAATCGGATATTGCCGAAATGCCCGAATGCCAGAGGGCTTCCAGTAAAACCAGCAAAGTGCTTCTTGGTAAAACAGGAGACATCCCAACTGATCCGAAGAGCCTGCTTGTAGCAAAACCTTTAAAAGCGGAAGCAGCTCATATGCAGATAATAGCACTTCGTCGTGCTTACAACGTATTGTGTTAAGCGTTCCGACATTTTCAGCTAGTAACCTCTTCATCTCTCCCAAATGTCGTTCTCGCAGTCTATTAAGGCGAGCTATATGCAAAGATAATTCCGATATTTGCTTTGTATTGGGAGAGTCGTTTAGGCAGCCCAAGACAGCGCCCCTCCCAGCTGGCAGCCGTAATTAAGAAATCATCAGGCTTCTCGACTTCGATAGTCGAGAGCTCCTTTATTGGTGGCACTGAAAAATCAAGCATCAGTGGGTCGTAATTGGAGCTGGAACTCAGATTGCGTCTCCGGCGAAGCATGCCCCTACCGACTGCATCAACTGATTAAAGGCCGCTTTCCTCGTTAATGGGTTACACAACTCTCCCAACTTCCTTGCCGGCACTTCAACCCGCCAACGCGTTCTTGGTGTTATCTCGAGCGCAGGGGCAAAAATCCGACTAAGCGTAATTTCCGATCGTAGGTGGCCTAGAACTAGACTTTGGCTTATGAGCTTCAGATTCGCCAAATAAGTGAAAAACAGACCATGTGACACCAGCATTTATTAGTCGGATAAGTTCTGAATCATCGCGCGCGTTCAATTCATCATATCCCACAACAGCGATACGATTGCACTCCGTTTCAGAAGTATGACACAAAAGACGCGCTCTCAAAATTAATCCTAGATCAGTAACTAAAGTGCGCAATGTAATACCTACAATCGGAACATTTCCTTCAATCATCTTGAGATGTCTGTGAGACACTTCATAAATAGCCCTACTTTGTAGGGCTCCAGGAATCTCGCATTTTCTACAAGGTCCACCTTATATTCTAATGCGTGAAAAACGCATACTTACAGAGTTCTATAAACGTTGATACAACGCCTGATGATAGCATACTGAACTGATTAAAACCCGCCAACGGGACAGCACTGCGCCTTTTTATAAAAGTGCGATAAATAGCCGTTAGCCGGTATTTTTCATCAAAATCCAGGGTTCTTTCATTCGCCCTCCTTTACCGGACTTCCACAACTCATTCAATTCTACATCTATACCATCGCGATCCAAACTACCAGAGTCATCGACTAGATAGTTCTGTATGTCAGTGTCAGAATAGCCCGCTTCCTGAAGACGCTTTTCAGCAATACCTCTTAAGAGATCACGATAACCGGAACTTTCTATATCATAATCTAAATTAATAGCGGTATAATCGCGGGGATATTGAACTGGGTCTCCATTGTTAAATGCTATCGCTGGTCTTTACACCGCCAAAGGCGGACACCGATCTTTATCGAAAGGTCCGGGAGACGCATCTTCATCAAGCGTGTTAATCGCGACCTGCTGAACCTTAAGGAGCGATTCATACTCATCTAGAAGGACAAACATTCTGATTTCACGATCTGGAAAGAGCCGTGTTCGGAATATTTCAGACAGACGGCGACAGAACTGCACGGTCTGAGTAGATGTGATACCTTTTTCAGGTGCCCTATTTAGCGATGAGTCACTTATCAACTTGTTTAGGGCATCTTGTTCGTGACGAACGACTACAGAACTTAAGTCGTTTAATGAATCAACCTTCAGGGGCATAGGGAAAAGGCACTCAGATCCTTTACCAATGCCGCCAATGACGGACGTATCTTTGGCAATGCTTCTTTCGCTCAAGCCATGCGAGTGTAGCGCAGAAGAAGAATCGAAAATCTCTAGGTTTAATTCGTGCTGCGCTAGCAGAATTTGAAGCCGGCTTCTCTTGGTTTGGAATATTGTCAAATTGATCATAAATACCCTCTCAAGCTTCACATAGACTCCGAAATAGTCCGCTTCAATTTGGTCAAATGTAACATCCGGTTTGTTTTGGCGGGCAGCTTCGGTAGTAGCCTGTGCAGTCATTCGCCGCAAAAAGCATGGATTTGCCTGTTCCACGACCGCCCGCAATAATCACATTATCTGTTCGGCGGGTGATTGCGTCCCAATCTGGCGAAGTGTGGAAAATTTCGGGCGAGCTTAGCGAAGTTATGATTAAAACTCCTCAGCTTTTGATTGATGAAATGGATTCTGAAGTTTTCTCTCAGCCAGTTGGTATTCCTTTGGAATATTGGGCTGTTTTGTAAACTTGTATTCTGGTGTCCATTGCTGATGAAAGAAATTTTCTAGGCTCTTTTTAGCTTTTTCCCAATATTTTCCACGCCTTCAGCAATTTTATGCTGTTGCTTCAAAAGACTCCCTATCATTTTTTCATCAATATCTGCAAAGAGAGCTGAGTGTGAGCAGCAATTTCCTTCCAAAAGCATCTAATGACAGGTCAAATATTAGTTCGAACGTGGGCACATGAAGCGTTCCTGGTGGCAGGTTGCACCAGGAGTTGTTATGTGATCCGTAAGAATTGGCAATATTGCGTCGCGCAGCTCATTTACCGATGATGCCTGCAGATCCAAATATTTTATCTTCTCTAAAAACTTGCCCCGTAAGAATTCCGGAGATCCGGTTTTGCAGAGCGGGTTAATACGAGGCCGCCCTTTTCAAACGTCTTCTCCACACATTCTACAAATATTTCATCATAATTTTGTCAGGGGCAATTGCTTGGTAGATCGTCTTTAGATCATCCGCAGCCCCGATCGCTTCGCTTGTTGCACTGATGATCGAACCAATTACAGCGATGAGTCCCATAATTTTAGTGCTTCATCAGGCACACTGAAGTTCAAGATTTCCGGCGCTAAGTTTTATGCCATCACTAAAGATCATTACTTCATTCCCTATTCTAGACTCTTGGGCACTATAGCGAATTGAGAAATTTGAGCACATTGCCCAATGATAGTAAGATTTTACCTGTGGAACATCATCGTAAGTCAATAACCATTAACATTTCGAATGCGTCGAAGGAATCGAGCCAAATCTAAGTGATTTTCGGCTCAAACTTGTTTAAATATAGCCTTGAGCCTTTTTACAAAGTATGGCGGGTCAAGATAAACGAAGAAATTGTCACGTTTAGATTGGCTGGTAACATAAAGTCTCAAAACAACAACGCATCGAGATTGTATGCCGATATACGGTTGCGATGCTCAGCGATCGCTTCGATTCGTCGAATTTGAGCAAGTTTATTGAAGCGTGCATCAAGCCGCCATTTTCCTTTTGGCTGAGCCCCACCAATTACACTTCCATTGCCTATAATTCCGGATCGATTGCAGCGATTTAAAAAAGCCGCGAATCCTAGTTCCAGATAGGAATGGGAATTTTGGGAACGGTAGATACTTTCTTTGCTTCCTGCCAGTTGGCCATATCTATCGAAGTCACTTCGATGAGACGGATAAACTCATCCGGCTTGCGGAGAATTGCCTTCCAAAAGGCATATATTGCAGGGTCGGCGTCGTTCAGGATCAATTGCTCTACCTTATGCGAAAAAAGCAGATTTAATGCAGCTCCTGCCCCTCCAGCAAAGGGTTCGACGTAAATGCAATGTTTGATGTCATTATCCTCAATCACGCTTCCAAGAAAATTTGAAAGCACGCTTTTGCCCCCAGGGTATCGTAATGGAGTTAGCGTTTGAGCCATTGCACCAAGATTTGAGCCACAAGCGCCTTCCGTAGGCGGCGACTCCTAAATAGAGGATTAGATACCGAGTAAATACGCGAGCGTAGATTTTGTAAAGGGTCGCCTAGTCAGGTCCTTCTTCGAATCTAGGCGTCAGTTTACTGACATGCCTCGCATTCCTCACCCCGTCTCATCGCCTCGATGGAGCAGGCCTTTTTCTCCGCGTCCGTGTAGACCTTCTTGGCGTCACGGGTCGCCGTTTCGGCCTTGGTTTCACCGGCGGCACCGCGGACTTCCTTCTTCACCGAGACGGTGGCCTTCTCGATGTTGGAGGCGCCGAGGGAGCGGAGGTAGTAGGTGGTCTTGAGACCGGTGTGCCAGGCATGGCGATACATGTGGCTGAGGGTCTTGAGGTCCGGGGTCTGAATCCAGAGGTTCACGGACTGGGACTGGTCGATCCACTTCTGACGGCGCGCGGCGGCGTCGATGATCCACTTGTAGTCGATGTCGAAGGCGGTGCGGTATTTCTCCTTGAGGTCGTCGGGCACGCCGGCGATGTCGCGGAGCTCGCCGTCGAAATACTTGAGGTTATCGATCATCTCGCGGTTCCACAGGCCGCGGGCCTTGAGGTCCTTGACGAGGTGCGGGTTGAGCACGATGAACTCGCCGGAGAGGTTCGATTTGACGAAGAGATTCTTGTAGGTCGGCTCGATGCAGGGCGAGGTGGCCGTGATGTTGGAGATGGTGGCCGTGGGGGCGATGGCGAGGACGTTGCTGTTGCGCATGCCTTGCTTCGCGATCTTGGCGCGGAGCGGTTCCCAGTCCATGCGACCGCCGCGCTTCACCTCGATCGGCATGGCGCGCTCCTTTTCGAGGAGGTCAACGGTGTCGGGCGGCAGGAGGCCGCGATCCCACTTGGAGCCCTTGTAGCTGGAATAGGTGCCGCGCTCGGCCGCGAGGTCGGAGGAGGCCTCGTAGGCGTAGTAGGCGATGGCCTCCATGGCCTCGTCGTTGAACTCGACGGCTTCCTCGGACGCGAAGGCGATGCCCTTGAGGTAGAGGGCGTTGGCCAGACCCATGACGCCCATGCCGATGGGGCGATGGCGGCTGTTGGAGGTCTTGGCGGCCGCGGTCGGGTAGAAGTTGATGTCGATGACGTTGTCGAGCGCGCGAACGGCGATGCGGATGGTCTCGCGGAGCTTGTCGTGATCGAGCGAGCCGTCGGGCTTGAGGTGGTTCTCAATGATGACGGAGCCGAGGTTGCAGACGGCGGTCTCGTCGTTGCTGGTGTTGAGCGTGATCTCGGTGCAGAGATTGGACGAGTGGACGACGCCGACATGGTCCTGCGGGGAGCGGACGTTGCAGGGGTCCTTGAAGGTGATCCACGGGTGGCCGGTCTCGAAGAGCATCGAGAGCATCTTCTTCCAGAGGTCGATGGCCTCGACCTTCTGGCCGTGGATTTTGCCTTCCTCGGCGAGCTTCTCGTATTCGAGGTAGCGCTTTTCGAAGGCGGCGCCGTAGAGCTCGTGCAGGTCGGCGGTCTCGTTGGAACGGAAGAGGGTCCAGGGTTCGCGGGCCTCCATGCGCTTCATGAACAGGTCGGGAATCCAGTTGGCCGTGTTCATGTCGTGCGTGCGGCGGCGGTCGTCGCCGGTGTTCTTGCGCAGCTCGAGGAACTCGAGGATGTCGTTGTGCCACGATTCGAGGTAGGCGCAGCCAGAGCCCTTGCGCTTGCCGCCTTGGTTGACGGCGACGAGCTGGTCGTTGTGGAGCTTGAGGAAGGGGATGACGCCCTGCGACTCGCCGTTGGTGCCGCCGATGTAGGCGCCGGTGCCGCGGACGGCGGTCCACGAACCGCCGAGGCCGCCCGCCCACTTGGAGAGGAAGGCGTTTTCGGCGATGCCGCGGAGCATGATGCCCTCGATGGAGTCGTCGACGTAGTAGAGGTAGCAGGAGCTGAGCTGCGAGTGCAGCGTGCCGGAGTTGAACAGCGTGGGGGTGGAGCTGCAGAAGCGGCGGCTCTTGTAGAGTTCGTAGAGGCCGGTGACCTTGGCCTCACGGTCGCCCGGCTCGTCGAGCATCAGGCCCATGGCGACGCGCAGCCAGAAGAACTGGGGCGTCTCGATGCGGCGCGAGGTCTTGCCGGTCTTGTCGATGATGAGGTAGCGATCGTAGAGGGTCTGGACGCCGAGGAAGTCGAACTCGAGGTCGGCCGACGGGTCGATGACGGCGGCGAGCTTCTTCAGGTCGTAGTCGAGGAGGCGCGGGTTGAGGCGCTTGATGGCGACGCCGTGCTCAAGGTATTTCTTGAAGGCGCGCTGGTGGGCGCTCTTCAGGGCGCCGATGCCGTCGTGCATGATGTCCCAGCCGAGGATCTCCTCGTAAAGGTAGGTGAGCTGGATGCGGCCGGCAAACTTGGCGAAGTCGGCGTCCTGCTCGATCAGCGTCTTGGAATTGAGGATGATGGTCGAATCGAGGTCCTTTTGCGTGATCTGGTCGTAAACCGCGCGGCGGAGCTCGGTTTCGATCTCCTCGTTGGTCAGGCAGAGGTCGAGGCCGATGCGGGCGAACTCGATGCGCTTCTTGAGGTCGGCGCCGTCCCAGAAGACGTTGGAGCCATCGGGCTTCTTGACCATGATGAGGGTTTCCTGACCGGCAGCGGGCACGGAGGCCGGCTCGGCGGTCTCGGGCTCGACGGCGCCGGCACCGTCACGGATGGCGGCGGCGCGCTCGCGGAACTGGATGTAGGCCTTGGCGACCTTGAAGTGGCCGGCCTTCATGAGCTCTTCCTCGACCATGTCCTGGATTTCCTCGATGTGGATGAAGGACTGCTTGGTGGCGTGGGCGCGCGCGGAGACGGCCTTGGTGATGGCGACGGCGGGGGCCGAGTCGCGCTCGAGGGAGAGGAAGGTCTTGCGGACGGCGATCTCGACCTTCTGTTCGCTCCACGGCACGACGTGGTTGTTGCGGCGGATGACGCGGAGGGTCGAGGCGGTGGCGGTCTCGCGATCGATGGCGATCTTGCGGGCGCGGTTGAGCAGGAGGCTCTTGGCGACGAAATACTCGCCGTTGTCCACGAGGGTCTTCTCGATGAGCTCGTAGAGGGAGTTGAGGGAAAGGCGGAGGGGGGACTGCGTGCGGGCGAGCCCCTCGAGATTGACGGCGAGCTCGCGGCAGATGCGCACGACCCAGGCTCGGGTCTCGTCGGTGAAGATATCGCTTTCGCCCTGGGCGAGGCGGACGTTGGTCAGGGCCTTGCCGAGCGTGTCGGCGACTTCGGACAGGTCGAAGCGCTCCTCGCCGTGCGGGCAGAGCAGAACGACGGACGGGAGGTTGAGGGTCTCGCCGGCGAGCACGTCGCGCCAGGCGTAATGGGGTTTCTGTTCAAGGGGGGTGTGGACGGTTTTCTTAAGGGCTAGATCGTGCTCGAGGGAGGGCTTGCTCATGATAGTTGGCGGCGGGAGGTGGTGGTTGTGGACGCGGTGGGCGCGGCGAATTTGGGAAATACAAATGACTCAGGTCGGCGCACCGCGAAACGGCACATCAGACAGTCGGTATGGGAGGGGCTGGGGGTAAGTTTGAAAAACGATCGACGCCGGGGGTCAGAGGTCGTCGTCGCTGGTGTGGTTGAGGGAGGAGGCTTTTTGGTATTCCGTCACGCGGCCCTCGAAGAAGTTTTGCTCCTTCTTGATGTCCATCATCTCGGCGAGCCACGGCAGGGGGTTCTTGATGGTGCCACCGGAAAGGGTGGCGAGACCGCAGCCTTCGAGGCGACGGTCCGCAATGAAATCAATGTAGGTCAGGAAATCGTCGAGGCTGAGACCGACGGCGTTGACCGGCAGGCAGTCGCGAATGAAGTCTTTCTCCAACTGGACGGCCTCGCGCATGGTCTCGCGGAGCTCTTCCTTGAACTCGGAGGTCCAGATGTCGCGGTTCTCTTCCACAAGATCCATGAACAGATTGCGGAAGACCTCGATGTGGTTGGACTCGTCGCGCAGGGTGTAGCGGAACATCTGGCCGATGCCCGGAAACTTGTTCTGGCGGTAGAGCGAAAGGATCATGCCGAACAGGCCGTAGAACTGGGTGCCCTCCATGCACTGCCCGAACACGAAGATGTTCTTGGCGAGCAGGCGCTTGTTCTCGGGCTGGGTAAGATCGATATCGCGGCGCAGGTTGCGGGAGATGCGCGTGACGAACTCGTTCTTCTTCACGATGGTGCCAACGTCCTCGAACATGGCTTCGCACTCATGCGGGTTGATGCCGAGCGAGGCGATCATGTAGAGCAACGAGTCGGCGTGGATGTTTTCCTCGTGCGCATGGCGGCCGAGCACGAGCTTGAGCTCGGGAGCGGTGACGAGTTCGCGGACGACGTGCTGGATGTTGTCACCAACGATGCCCTCGGCGGCGGAAAAGTAGCCGATGCCCATGCGGATGATCCAACGCTCGACGTCGGACAGGGCCTTCTCGTCGCGCCACTGCTCGATGTCCTTGCCCATGGGGATGTCTTCCGGCTCCCAGTGGTTGGCCTTCATGGTCCGGTAAAGGTCGTAGGCCCACTGGTATTTGAGCGGGAGGAGATTGAAGGTCATGGTCTCGCGACCGTTGATGACCTTCTTGGCGGCAAAGGCCGCTTCCGCTTTGGCTTGATCGAGGACGAAGGTTTTGGCGCCGACTTGAAAGGATTTCTGCATGATGCGGAGGAAATGAAACGATTGGGAAAAATTTAGGGTGAACGGGCTGTTTTTGACGCGGATAAGCCCGTGGCGAACATAAGTTGCTGGAACTTATTGACGCGTTGTTGACCACAACAGGATGTGGTCACCGACCGCAACGACCACAACCTATTGGTCCGCACGTTTTCATCGTCAACAGGTTTGTGCGCAAAACCGTGTTAATTTTTTGCATTTTTAGGCTTGCCGCGGCGCGGTCGTTTTCACGCCGGGACTCCCCTGCTCCGGGCCGCCAAACCAAGGCGATTTTCAAGGCGTAATCAGCGAACACATACACCGGGATTTAGGCCCGGTTGCGGGGCCAAAAAAAGCGGCCATCCACGAGGGATGGCCGCTGAAGAGCAGACGCGTTGGCCGCGTATCAGAATTTCACCTTCACGCCGACATTGTAGCTGAGCGGGAGGCCGAGGAAGACCTCGGCGCGCTGCGCGCTGTGCGACGGGGCGCTGTTGATGGCCTCGAAGGAGCTGTTGTCGGTGGCATCGGACACATAGACCTCATCGAAGAGGTTGAAGATGTGGCCGAAGATGCTGACGTCGAAATTACGGAAATCGAGCGGCAGGTTGTAGTTCACGTGCAGGTCGTAGATCGTGTAGCTCGGGATCTGCCAAGGCTGGCCACGGTCGTTCGCATTGGTGCGGGATTCCGGGGTGTAGTCCGCCCAGTAGCGATCATACCAGCGACCTTGGAATTTAACCGAGAGGCCGCGGGTCGGGTAAACCGTGACCGCGTAGGCCACCTGGCTCTGGGGCGCGTCACCGACCATCAGGTCCTTGATGTAGATGGTGCCGGAGGACGGCAGCGAGGCACCGGTGGTGATGTCATTCACTTCGGAGCTCACGTCACTGGTGTAATACCAGTCGCCAAACGAGGCGGCCAAATCAAAGCGGACCCATTTGTTGGGCTGGTAGGCCGCCTCGAGTTCAACACCGGAATAGTTGGAGTTGATGCCACGCAGGTAGGTGATGGTGTTGAGCTGCTCGTTGACCGAGGAAACCGTGCGGTTTTCCCATTCGGTGTAGTAGTAGCCGGCCGAGACGTTGAACTTGCCGTCGGGCGACTTGTAGCGGACACCGAATTCAGCCGAGGTGAACTCTTCGTTGTCGGTGTTGACCAAGACGCCGGTGACGTCGTTGATCACGCCGTCGAAGATCGGGGCTTTGGAGACAAACCCGAGGTTACCGTAGACGCTGAAGTCGTCGGTGATGGAGTATTTCACACCACCCTTGATCTGGTCGCCGTCGGTCTTGCCGGGATCGAGCGAATAAACGCCGCCACTGGCATCCTTGCGGAAGGGATCCTTGTAGGAGTAATCCACGTAGGAATAACCGACCACGCCAAACGCGTAGATGGGGCCCTGCTCGTATTGAGCCTGCAGGAAGAGGCCGAGCCAGTCGACGGTGTTGATGTTGTAGTAGTCGACCTTGTCACCCAGACCCAAACGCCGCGTGGCGCCGTCGGGATCGAACTCGCTGTATTGGCCGGGGCCGGGGATGTAGTAGCTGCCACCCAAGAGGTCGCGAATCTCGCGATAGTGCGCAATCTCCGCAGTGCGCCAGTCGATACCGGCCGTGAAGCTCAAGGTATCGCTGACTTCGTAAGTGCCCTTGGAAACGATGCCGTATTGGTCCTGGTTGTTCACGCTGTTGCGCAAAATGCCCAAGGACTGGCCGGCCGGCTTGGTGCGGTCGCCACGGACAGTGGTGGTGCCAGCGTTGGCGGCAATCGTCTTATCCCAATCCGTAGCGCTGCCATAGAGCGGATCGCTGTTGGGGACGAAGGCGAAGGCGCGGGAGCTGCTGGCGAAACCGTAGACCCCTACGGTATTATGCAGGGTGCCCGAGCCACCACCACGACCGCCGGAGTAATAAAACACGGAGGTGACCTTGAGCTGATCGCTCAGGGTCAGATACCAGTTCAGGTTGATCTGCGGCTTGTGGAAGTAGTTTTCGCGTTCGTTGAGAAAGCCGGCGTCGTGCCGGGAATGCGTGCCACCCCAGAAATACTGCTGGCCGGTGTAGCTGCTGCTGACGGGAGCGTAGTTGGGGTTGAAGGCATTGCCGGCATTTTGCGCGCCAACATTGAGTGCCGCAGCGATCTCAGCCTCACTGTAGCCCAAGCTGCGGGCGTAGCCGGTGTCATAAGCGGCGATGTTGGAAGCGAAGGTGCGCTGACCGTGACGCTGGGGGGCGCCGATCGCGAAAAGCTCGAGGCGGTTCTGTTCGTTCACTTTCCACGAGGTGCCGATGTAGTAGCCATAGCCATCGGTCCAGGTGCCACGAACGTAACCGTCACCGGTTTTGGCGACGAGACCGACGGTGAGGGCGAACTTGTCTTCCAAAAGACCGGTGTTGAGCACAACCGTGCCCTTGAGGAAGCCGTCATTGCCAACCTCGGTCTTGATCGAACCGCCGCGCTTGGTGGACGCAGGGTCAGTGACGATATTCATCGTGCCACCGATCGAGGGCGTGGGCAACGTGACGTTGCTCAGACCACGCTGCATCTGAATCGTGCTGGTGACGTCGCCGAGGCCATCCCAGTTCGACCAGTAGAGCCAGCCGTTCTCGATGTCATTGGTGGGAACACCGTTGATGAGAATGGAGATGTTCCGCTGGCTGAAGCCACGGACATTGACGCGAGCATCGCCCGCGCCGCCCGAGTCAGCACTGGCGTAAACCGAAGGAGCTGTATTCAGCACCAACGGGATATCGCGGGAGCCGAGTTCCGCCTCGATGGTTTCTTTGCCAATTTCCGTGAAGGAGACCGGCGTTTTGCCCTCGATCGCTTGATCCGAGAAGCTTTTCATTTCGGTGACCTCGAAAGCTTCGAGCGTCACGATCTCGTCGCTACTGGCCACACTCTGTGCAGCCAAAGACAACGGAAGACATGTCGCCAATGCAGCGAGCAGCCTCGTGTAATGTGATCTATTCATGATGTGTTTGTGTGGTGTGTCAGATCTCGGGAAATCCCGTTTGAATCTGTCCGCTATCCGATTTGGGAGAACAAGGTCGGTCAAGTGCCAATCTGGCTGTCTCCAAAAGGTAACAGAACAGCTTTCAGCAATGCGAAAGCACTATTGATGCCACCGCGTCCGGGACATTTCCCGTCAGGTCCCAAAGGCGCTCGCCCTTCCAACGAAAAGAATCGGGCCTGATAGCTGATCCAGTCGCTGGCGTTGGCTTAAAATCGGCGATGCTTTCATCCGATGAATGGATACACGCAGCGCCGCTCGGATCGCACGGTTTTGAGCGCGTTGCGATTATGACTGCTACACGTGCTCGAAATCGAACAACCGTCTCGAAAACAGGGCAAAAAAGAGGCCCGGTTCGTCTTTCGACAAACCGGGCCATAAAACCTGGCAATAACCTACTCTCGCGGGACCTATCGTCCTACTACCATTGGCTGCTCGGGGCTTAACGGCCGTGTTCGGGATGGGAACGGGTGGAACCCCCGGCAAATGATCACCAGGAAGGGGAGCCCTTGCGGGCAATTGAGGAAAATCTAGGTAAATGTAAGAAGGTAAAATAAACGCCTTAGAATAATAGCGTTATAATTGCATAAACCGGCAAGGTCATTAGTAGCAGTTAGCTGAACGTGTTACCACGCTTACACTTCTGCCCTATCAACCGGGTGGTCTACCCGGACCTTGCACCGGCCGAAGCCGGATTGTGATCTTATCTTGGGATGGGCTTGGCGCTTAGATGCTTTCAGCGCTTATCCCTTCCGAACATAGCTACCCGGCGCTACCGCTGACGCGATAACCGGAACACCAGAGGTTCGTCATTCTCGGTCCTCTCGTACTAGAGAATGAACCCCTCAAATCACAAACGCCCACAGCGGATAGAGGACCGAACTGTCTCACGACGTTCTGAACCCAGCTCGCGTACCACTTTAATCGGCGAACAGCCGAACCCTTGGGACCTTCTCCAGCCCCAGGATGTGATGAGCCGACATCGAGGTGCCAAACCGCGCCGTCGCTGTGAACGCTTGGGCGCGATCAGCCTGTTATCCCTAGCGTACCTTTTGTCCTATGAGCGATGGCGATTCCACATTCAACCACCGGATCACTTGATCCTGCTTTCGCAACTGCTCGACTTGTAGGTCTCACAGTAAAGCTCCCTTATACTCATGCGCTCTGTAGCCCGATTACCGACCGGGCTGAGGGAACCTTCGAAATCCTCCGTTACTCTTTTGGAGGATACCGCCCCAGTAAAACTGACCTGCTATCACTGTCCCACGACCAGTTGATGGTTCGAGGTTAGACGCCTAACAATTAAAAAGTGGTATTTCACGTTGTGACTCAGCCCGATCCTGGAACCGGGCTTCAAAGTCTCCCACCTATTCTACGTATTAAAAATCAAGCGACAATAACAGCTTACAGTAAAGGTGCATAGGGTCTTTCCGTCCTGCTGCGGGTAAGCGGCATCTTCACCGCTACTACAATTTCACCAGGCCTCTCTCCGAGACAGCCATCAACTCGTTACACGATTCGTGCGGGTCGGAACTTACCCGACAAGGAATTTCGCTACCTTAGGACCGTTATAGTTACGGCCGACATTCACGAGGGCTTAGACGCGAAGCTTGCACCTCACGCTTTCACCTTTTCGCATTGGTCACGTGTCACTCCCTATACGTCGTCTTGCGACTTAGCAGAGAGCTGTGTTTTTGCTAAACAGTCGGTTGATGCAATTAACTGCGGCCCCTTGCGGGGCACCCCTTCTACCGAAGATACGGGGTCAATTTGCCGAGTTCCTTAGAGAGATTTAACCTGCGCGCCTTAGAATATTCATCTATCCCACCTGTGTCGGTTTACGGTACGGGCACCTTGCATGCTAACCACGAAGCTTTTCTTGGGAGCTTAGCATCGAACAATCCCCATCAGCCGTAGCTTCAAGGTCCTATCGCTTTTCAGCTTTATCCGGTCTTTTATCCCCGAACAGCCTAAGAGCTTCGACAACGATTCAACACGTTGCTGTCCTAGCTTCCTCCGTCACTCCATGGGTCAAACGCAAACATGGTGGTGCTGGAATATTAAACCAGCTTGGCATCGACTATTCCTTACGGCCTCGTCTTAGCACCCGACTAACCCTGGGAGGACGAACCTTCCCCAGGAATCCTTGGGATTTCGGCGAGATGGAATTTAACCATCTTTATCGTTACTTATGTCTGCATTCTCACTCCCAAGCGCTCCATGGTCGGTTACCCCTTCCACTTCGCGGCACTTGGGACGCTTTCCTACTGCCTGTCTTGCGACAGGCCCACAGCTTCGGTATATGGCTTAAGTCCCGATCATTTTCGGCGCAATTTCGCTCGATGGGTCAGCTGTTACGCACTGTTTAAATGGTGGCTGCCTCTAAGCCAACATCCCCATTGTCTAAGCAAAATCACATCCTTTTTCACTGAGCCATATTTTGGGACCTTAACTGGTGGTCTGGACTATTCTCCTCTCGACGACGGACGTTATCACCCGCCGTCTGACTGCCTGGCTACGTTGCATGGCATTCGGAGTTTAATTAAGTTCAGTACCCCGGTAGGGGCCCTAGCTTATTTAGTGCTCTACCTCCATGCATAAGCGCCAGACGCTATACCTAAATATATTTCGGAAAGAACCAGCTATCACAGGGTTTGATTAGTCTTTCGCTCCTACCCACAGCTCATCCGATACTTTCTCAAGAGTAACCGGTTCGGACCTTCACTCCGTTTTACCGAAGCTTCATCCTGGCCATGGGTAGATCACCTCCGCTTCGGGTCTATTGCCAGCAACTGAACGCCCTATTCGGACTCGCTTTCGCTACGCTTGCACCGGGAACCGGCTTAAGCTTGCTACGGGCAATAACTCGCAGACTCATTATACAAAAGGCAGGCGGTCACTCCACAAGGGAGCTCCCACTGACTTGTTAGCAATTGATTTCAGTTACTATTTCACTCCCCTAACAGGGGTGCTTTTCACCTTTCCCTCGCGGTACTAGTTCACTATCGGTCTTCATCGAGTATTTAGCCTTATGCCGTGGTCGGCATGGATTCACACCGGGTTTCACGTGTCCGGTGCTACTCAGGATACCACTAGGTTTGCTCGAGTTTTAAACTACGGGACTGTCACCCGCTATGGTCACACTTTCCAGAGTGTTCGTCTAACTGTCGCATTCCACGTTATGGTCCTACAACCCCAGATGGATAAATCCTTCTGGTTTGGGCTGTTCCGCTTTCGCTCGCCACTACTTACGGAATCGATTCTCATTCTTTTCCTGCGGTTACTGAGATGTTTCACTTCGCCGCGTATTGCTCTATCAGGACTATAGATTCATCCTGAAGTGACACCGCATTACCGGTGCCGGGTTTCCCCATTCGGACATCTTCGGATCAAAGCGTGCGTGCCGCTCCCCGAAGCTTATCGCAGCTTGCTGCGTCCTTCGTCGCCTGATGAAGCCAAGGCATCCATCAATTGCTGTAACTGGTTTATGCAAACGCTATAAATTCTAGGCGTTTATTTTACCTGCTTACATATTTTCTACCCTAGACTTTCAAAGAACAAAATTGATTATGTTCACTTAATCTGTGCCATCGCCCAACCCCAATATTGCCGGAGGCAAAATGGTGGGCCCAGATGGACTTGAACCATCGACCCCACGCTTATCAAGCGTGTGCTCTAACCAACTGAGCTATGAGCCCGTGGTTGGAAAAGGCAGTAAACCAATGGGGAAGTATGGTGGAGCCGGCCGGATTCGAACCGGCGACA
>JACKPU010000009.1:40000-125311 GCA_024233285.1 Opitutaceae bacterium
GAACCCTGGCAGTAAGGCGACGGATTTCGAGGTCGATGGGAATTGGATATTAATTCGTGCCCAGGCCTCGACGTAGACAAACTTTCGCGCGAACCATGAGTGAGCGAGTTCGCTTGCGATTACTTCGTCCGGAGGAAGCTATCCGCCCCCTTAGGGCCGCGAAGCGCGGCTTTCGGCCCGCTTCCAATGTCGAAAATTGGCGGTTTTATCTCAAAATTTCGCTATTTTTGCCCGATTTTAGGTCAAATCAGGCAAAATCTGCCAAAAAACAGGGATTGCCTTTGATTGGGATTTCTTTTGAACGCTGACCCCTCGGATGGTTACTAACCACCCGAACTCACACCAACTTAATCAAGGCACCAGCTTGGACATTAAGCAAATTAAGCAAATCATCGACCTCATGAAGCGTTCGGAACTTTCCGAATTCGCGATTGAGGACGAAGGATTCAAACTCAAGATTCGTCGCGGAGCCACCGGCCTTCCCGTCGTATCGCAATCCCAAGGCTCCAATCCGCCCTTCGTGCTCCCGCCCGAGCCTGCTAAGCCAGCACCCTCGGCGTCAGCAGCCAGTGCGCCTGTTGCGGCCAACAAGGACGAAGAAGGTATTGTTTACGTAAAGTCTCCGATGGTCGGAACCTTCTACCGGGCCGCTTCGCCCGACAGTAAGCCCTTCGTTGAAGAAAACGCGAAGATCTCCGAGACCACTGCCGTCTGCATCATTGAGGCTATGAAGATCATGAATGAGATTCAGGCTGAAGTGAAAGGCACCATCGTCGAAGTCTTGGTTGAGAACGGCCAGCCCGTTGAATACGGTCAGCGCCTCTTTAAGGTTAAGCAAGGCTGACGCATACGGCGCTCCTTGCTTCTTCCCTCAATGCCCGCGCCAGCCGGGTTCAAATTCGTATAACTCATGATTCAAAAGATTCTCATCGCCAATCGCGGTGAAATTGCCCTGCGCATCGTGCGGGCGTGTCGGGAATTGGGGATAAAGACCTTGGCGGTCTACTCCGAAGCCGACGTTCAATCCCTTCACGTGCAACTGGCTGATGAGGCCATTTGTATCGGTGGGCCTAAGAGCGCAGACAGTTATCTGCGGGCCGACCGCATTATCAGTGCAGCGGAGATTGCCGATGTGGACGCGATTCATCCTGGCTACGGATTCCTGTCCGAAAACGCCAAGTTCGCGGAGCAATGCGAATCATGTAACATCAGGTTCATTGGTCCCAAATCCAACTCCATTAAGATGATGGGCGATAAGGCGGTGGCAAAGGCAACGGTCCGCAAAGCTGGCGTGCCCACCGTCCCTGGCTCAGATGGCCCGGTTCAAAGCGAGAGCGAAGCGGTAAAAATCGCCCGTAAGATCGGCTACCCGGTCATCATCAAGGCGGTCGCCGGCGGCGGTGGCCGCGGCATGCGCATTGCCCATAACGACGTCACTTTTGCCAAAGAATACCACTCCGCCCGCAATGAAGCCGAAAAAGCGTTCGGTAACGGCGACGTTTACATCGAAAAATACATCGATAAACCACGCCATATCGAGTTTCAGATTCTCGCCGATTCCCACGGCAAAGTGCTGCATCTCGGCGAGCGCGATTGCTCTGTGCAGCGCCGCCATCAAAAGCTGATCGAAGAGTCGCCTTCCCCCTTCCTGACGCCTGATCTGCGAAAAAAAATGGGCAAGGCCGCCATTCGGGCCGCCTCCGCCGCCAACTATGAAAACGCCGGCACGATCGAATTTCTGGTCGATGCAAAGGGCAATTTCTACTTCATCGAAATGAACACCCGTATTCAGGTGGAACACCCTGTTACCGAGGAAGTTACGGGAATCGATTTGATCAAACAGCAAATCCGCATCGCCAACGGCGAAAAGTTGGAATTCGACCAAGGCGACATCAAATTCGAGAAGCACGCGATTGAGTGCCGCATCAATGCCGAGGACCCGGCCCGCAACTTTATCCCCTCACCCGGCACTATCGGGCTCTACTACGCGCCTGGCGGCCACGGCGTGCGCGTAGACTCGCACGCCTACAGCGGCTACCAGATTCCCAGCCATTACGACTCCATGATCGGCAAACTCATTTGCTACGGTCGGGACCGCAAAACCGCGCTTGAACGCACTTATCGCGCCCTCAGCGAATACCTCATTCGTGGTATCAAAACCACGATCCCGCTGCACAAGGCGATCATGTCTGATCCGGTGTTCATCGAAGGCAAGGCCACCACCGCCTACATGGAGGACTTCATGAAACGAACCCCGACGGACCTCTTCACCTGATCCACCGAGACAATTTTCGTGCCCTCAACGCCCGGTTTCACACCGGGCGTTTTAGTTGAACATCACTCCATTCGCCCAAGATTCGGTGCTCAATCGCCCAGTCCGGGGCGCAGTTTTGAAAGGCAGCGCAAACCTCGGGATTTTCCTGCGCCAAAATCCCGCTTAGCACTAACGTCCCGCCCGGAGCAACCGACGCCACCAACTGCGGGGCAAACGCGACCAGCACATGGCCCAGGATATTCGCCATGATCAAGTCCGCTCGGCGTCCCTCCAAACCGGATATCAGGTCGCCTTCATAGAACTCCACGCACCCGGCCAACGCGTTCAATTCGGCGTTTTCTTCGCTCACCCGCACCGCCTCCGGGTCATTGTCAAAGCCCGCCACGCGGGTGAAACCGAGTTTGGCCGCCGAGAGCGCCAAAATCCCCGAACCGCACCCCGCATCAAGTATCGCGGCCGACTTATCGGCCTTCTGCGACCATTCGACCAGGCGCTCCACGCACAAACGCGTGGTTTCATGGTTGCCCGTGCCAAAGGCCAGCCCTGGATCCAGCCACAAAACTTCATGCCCTGACGGCAGCTGAAACGTTTCACGCTCCCAGACCGGCACCCAATGCAAAGGCCCGAACTGCCACGCCTTAAAATGCGCCTTGTAACTGTCACGCCATTCACGCTCTTCGAGGGCCCGCCATTGCGGTTGCACCGTGGCCAGTAGCGGACAAACCGCGGCCAACTGCGTCCACGCCTCGCGCGCCGCAGCCTCGCTTTCAAATACCCCGGAAATCCCGGCGGTATGGGCGATGACATCCTCCAAAATGTTCCAACCGGTCAGGCCGGACTCCTGAATCTGTTCATCAATCGCCTCGGCATCGCCGGGCGGAATCACCGCTTTCAATTCAACCAAAGTCATGGGCCGAGCCTTCGGCCCGGCCCATCAAGCGCAAGCCGCGAAACAGCGCTCAAAGCGCCGAGCTTGGCACTGTAGTGTAATTCGTCCGGTAGCCGCGGGGGCTGTGCCCGGTCGCCGCGCGAATCGTCTTGTTGAAAAAGTGCAGATCGGGCAGCCCGACTTCAGCAGCGATGGATTTGACCGCCATCGTGGTGTGCACCAGCAAATGCAACGCGCGCTCGGTCCGGCGTTGACGAATGTAACCCTCCGCGGTGACGCCAAACTCAGCTTTGAAAAGACGTGTCAGGTGATTGTGCGAAATATCCGCCCGGCGAGCGATCGCCGGAATCGACAATGATTCCGCGAGATGCACCTCGATTTCGCGCACCGCCTGGCTGAGTGCAGGATGCAGCTGTCGGCGCGGTGCTTTTTCCAAAAACGGCTGATTCACAAGTTGCCAAAGAATTTCCCACAACCGCACCGAAGAACGACACGGCATCGAAGGCAGCCAGCCGGCGGCCTCGTCCAGCGACTTGGCCAGTTTGCCGTATCCTTCGCCCAAATCCTGCAGCACCGGCATCGGCACCAAATCGCCCCGGTTGGGCAGCCGGAAATGCGCAAACGCATGCCACGACTCGCCTTTGAAGCGGTAAACAATCTTCGCATTCGGCGGCGTCACGCTCACCCAACCCGGCTTCAACTCGAACTCACGTCCATCGATCAAAAGCTGCCCGTGGTAGTTGTAGAGGTGCAGACACCACAATTCCGGTAAATGAAACACCTCTTCCTTGACCCGCCGTCCATGCACCGCGCGACCCGCCTGCACCAGTTGCGGCGGATTTTTCAACGGCATCTGCCAAAAGGCCGGTTCCATGCGCTCAAACGGTCGCTTCGCTCAATCGCGCCAAGACCGCGGGCAAGAGCGCATGCTCCGCGGCGTGCACTTTTTCAGTCAGCGTTTCCAACGTATCACCCGCCTCGATTCTCACGGCTGTCTGGTCGATGATCGGTCCGCCATCAACCTCGGCCGTCACATAATGCACGGTGCAACCCGTGATCTTCACGCCGCGCCGCCAAGCCTGGCCGATGCCGTCCAACCCGGGAAAACTCGGCAATAAGCTCGGATGCAGGTTGATGATCTTGCCGGCAAAGGCGTCCAAAAACCCCGGCTTGATCACCCGCATGAACCCGGCCAGCACCACGACATCGGGCGCACAATCCTGAATCGCCTTGATGTATCGCGCCTCGCCCTCGCCTTCGAGCTTGGTCTTGAACGGCGCCGGATCGAGATATGCCGCCGGCACCCCAAACTCCGCACCAAGCAGCAGGATGCCCGCGTCGGGTTTGTCGGCGAAAACATGCACGACCTCGCCGCGCCCAAGCCGGCCCTCGCGTTGCGCCTGCAAGATCGCCTTGGCGTTGCTCCCGCGACCTGAACCGAGAATAACGATACGCATAAATCAAATCTCCCCGGCCTGTCGGATTCGCTCAATCAGGCTGGTCGTGCTAAAGCCCGGCAGGAAGGGCAGAAATTTGATGTCGGCGCCACATTTCTCCAGTTCGGTCCGCTCCTCCGGATTGAGCTTGTCCAAGGTGTAATCGCCCGCCTTGCAGTAAATATCGGGCCGCAGCACGCGAATCTCGGGCACCAGCCGCTTCTCGCGGAAAATGACAATGCCGGTCACAAACCACAACGCCCCGAGCGCATACGCACGTTGCTCCTCGGTCATCACCGGCCGCGCCGGCCCCTTCAATTCGCGCACACTGGCGTCACTGTTGATCGCTACAAACAGCGCATCGCCGAGTTTGCGCGCTTCCTTCAGATAATAGAGGTGCCCGGTGTGCAACAGGTCGAAGACACCGTTGGTGAGGACCAGTTTCTTGCCGGCATTACGCAGCTTGGCGCGCGCCGCCATCGCGTCCTCGAGGGTCAGGAGTTTCGGGTTTTCAAGTTGCACCAAAGAAAAGCCGGACGGTCGCATGCGCCGCCCGGCTTGTAAATATCCTTTCCCGTCAGCACGCACGACGCGCGCCTTCAGAAGAACTTCTTCGCCTTTTCGAAGAAACTCTTCGAGGTCGGTTCGCTGGCGTCGCCGCTAACCTTCGCGAACTCCTCCAACAGCTTGCGCTGCTCGGAGGTCAGTGAGGTCGGCACCTCGACATGAACGCGCACCAACTGGTCGCCTTGACGGCCGGCGCGGAGCGACGGCATGCCCTTGTCGCGCAAACGGAAGGTCGTGCCGCTCTGTGTGCCGACAGGGATTTTGAGCGAGGCTTTGCCGAACAAGGTCGGGACCTCGATCGTGCCGCCGAGCGTCGCGAGCGTGAATTTGATTGGAATCTCGCAAAACAGATCGTCGCCGTGCCGCTCGAACAGCTCGTGTTCCTTGACGGTCAGCACGATGTAAAGATCGCCACTCTGGCCGCCCGCGACTCCGGCCTCACCATTGCCCGCGGAACGCAGTCGCGAGCCAGTATCCACCCCGGCGGGGATCCGCACGTTGAGTTTGGTCGACTTCGGCACGCGGCCTTCGCCCTGACAAGCCGAGCAGGGTTTTTCAATCTTCTGGCCCGCGCCGCCGCAGGTCGGGCAGGTCTGGGTGAAGGTGATGATGCCACCGGAGCGACGCACCTGACCGGCCCCCCGACAGGTTGGGCAGGTTACCCGCTTCGAACCCGGTTCCGCTCCACTGCCGTCGCAACGATCACAGGTGACGTTCTTGCGGAAGGAAATTTCCTTCTGCGCGCCACGGGCCGCCTCTTCGAGGGTGATTTCAAGATCATAGCGCAAGTCGGCGCCATCGCGACTGCCGTCGCCGCCACCACCGCCGCCAAACATCTCATCAAAAATGCCACCACCACCACCGCCTTGGCGGCCAAAGACCTCACGGAAAATATCAAACGGATCGTGGAACCCGCCGCCGGCGCCGCCGCGCGGACCGCCTCCACCCATACCGCCTTGGAACGCCGCGTGGCCATAGCGATCGTAAGCCGCGCGCTTTTCGGGGTCGTTCAAAACGTCGTAAGCCTCGGAGACTTTCTTAAACATCTCCTCCGCCTCGGCATTGCCCGGGTTTTTGTCCGGGTGATACTGCACGGCCTTTTTGCGATAGGCTTTCTTCAGTTCGTCAGCGCTGGCACCTTTGCTGACCCCGAGCAGTTCGTAATAGTCTTCCTTGGCCATGGTGGATTATTTCTTCTCCTCGGCATTGGGGGCGCCGCTTGAAACGACCACCGAAGCCGGCCGCAGCAAACGACCGTTCAGCGAGTAGCCCACGCGGATTACGTTAAGCACGTTGCCTTCGGCCACCTCGGCACTGGGCTGCTGGGAGAGCGCCTCATGCTGATGGGCGTCAAAAGCCTGCCCGACGGGATTGATTTCCTTGAGCCCGTGCTGCTCGAGTGTGCTCTTCAACTGGGTCTGCACCATCGCGACTCCTTCACGCAGGGTCTTTACGTCGGCATTGGGTTGATCGGCCGCGGCCAAACCCAGCCCCAAGTTATCGAGCGCAGGCAACAGGTCTTCCAACACACGCGAAGCGGCATACTGGCGCAGTTCATCTTTTTCACGGGCGACCCGTTTGCGAAAGTTCTCATGGTCGGCCATCGCGCGGACATAACGATCATAGTGCGCGGCGGTCTCGGCCTTGGCCGCGGCCAATTGTTCCTCCAATGAGGGCGCGGATTTCTCGGCGGACTCTGTTTTGGGCTCCGCCGGGGCAGTGGCAGGCTTCTCCTCCACGGTGGCTTCAGCCGTGTTTGAGTTCTTCTCGGTGGATTCCTTGGATTGCTGACTTGTCATGGTAAACGGTTATCTAACTACGGCTTTTTGCTTTCTTCAAGTGTATCGGAAAATCCGTTGAAGGCCCGGCCATCGGTCGGAATCTGTTTCAACAAATCCGTGCCCGAGCGCAGCGCGTCTTCCAATACGCGTCCGATGTCGCCGGGCAAAAGGCCGCCCACCGCCCCGCCCAGCGCGAATAATTGTTCAAGCGAGGCCGGCAGGAGCAGTTGGCTGGCGTCGCTGACATTGCTGAACATCCGGTCAATTTGGACGGCATGTTCCTGCCGCACCGGGCGTGACCCGCTGTAATCGGCTACCACCAAATGATCGAAGCGCACGTGCAATTCGCGAATGACAAAGCGCTTGCCCCGCGCAGTGGTTTCCCGGGCGGGCTGGTCCCCTTTGCTGGCCAGATACGACCTTAACACCTCGGCATTGGTGCGGCCATCCGCCCGCTTCACCAAGGCGACTTGTTCAATGTCCAGCGTCACGCGTTCAAACACCGGTTTGTCCGTCAGCAACGACCACGCATCGGCTTTGCACGAAAACTCCTTCACCTGCAAAAACTCCGGGACCGGAAACGTCGGCGGGTTGCTGATGACCACGCCGCGCGCCGTGAGAGAGCCGGTGAACGGGTTCGCCATGAAAACCTCGGCTTTGAAATCGAAACCCGTTCGCCCCCGCACCCATGAAGAGACGAAATACGGCAGCAGCGTCATCCACGCCAAAGCCCCCAGCGCGCCAAGCACGACCAACAGAAGCAGACACTTGATCATAACGCCTCCGCGTTGCGACGGGAGGCGGCCGCGACTGTTCATGACTCAGGCGAAATTCTCGGTCACGAGCACAATGCCGAACTCGTCCGCCACGGCGTTAAATTCGCCGGCAAACGGCAGCAGCGCGTTGTCGCCACGCCCGAGCGAGGTGCCGCCAATCTTAAGCTTGCCGCTGACAACGCTGATGATGCGCGGCTGCTCCTTGCCGGAAAAGTTCACTTTCTCACCGGGACCAAGCACCAGGCGGCGGATGCGAAACTCATCACACTCCGCGATGACCGCCGAGGTCGGCGCCGCCCGCACCGGAGCCGGTTCAAAATCGTCCCACTGAATGCACTGCAGTGATTCGTGCACGTGCAACTGCCGCGGCTTGCCGTCCAGGCCGGCGCGGGCCCAGTCGTAAACGCGATAAGTCGTGTCGGAGTTCTGCTGGATTTCGAGGATCAGGTTGCCCGCGTCGATGGCATGAACCTGGCCGCTGTGCACGAGAATCGAATCCCCTTCGGCGACTTTGAAACTGTGCACGCAATCCTCAACCCGTTGCTCGATGATGGCCTTCTCAAAGGCCGCGCGGGTAACGCCTTTCTTGAGGCCGACAATCAACTGCGCGCCCGGCGCGGTGTCGGCGATATACCAATTCTCGGTCTTTGGCTCGCCTTTGAGCTGCTCGGCCAAGGCCGCCGGTGGATGCACCTGCAGGCTCAACCGCTCACGGCAATCGAGCCATTTGACCAAAATCGGAAACGGCCGATCGACATTCCAGTCCGGACCCATGATCGCAGCGGCATGCTTTTTCAGCAAGGCACGCAACTTGATCCCATCATGCGTGCCGCCATGCACGACCGATTGGGCTTCGGGGCGGTCGACCATCTCCCAGCTTTCCCCGATGGGCTGTTCAGAAGGCAGTTTGCGCTCAAAGGCGGACTCAAAGGCCCGGCCGCCCCAGACGCGTTCTTGGTAAAGTGGTTGGAAGCGAAGAATTTCTCGCATAATAAAGTCGTAAGTTTGTCAGACTGAAGGTCCAGCGTGGGGTTTACATTTGACCACCCCGTCGTATAGCGTCGAATTCGAGCTTTTTGCAGGCCCAGCCAAATGCCCAGAACGCAGACTTCAAACCCAAATAACGGTCCTTCTTACCAAGCTCCACGCCATCGTCCCAACTGGATTGCGGCCGTGGTGTGCTTTGTCTTGGGCATGTGGTTGCTGGCCGCATTGGTGGATTACGACCCGATTCAGAGCAGTTTCGCCACCACCCGCGTGCTCGGCACCAACATTGCCGGCCCTTGGGGGGCGAACACCGTTTGGATCATGCTCTACGCGGTAGGCGTGAGCACCTGGACGATTCCGCTCACGCTGTTCTGGTTGCTCTACCTGGCCCTGCGCAACGCCCGCCGTCTCGCCGGCACACGCTTGGTCGCCGTGCTGGTGTGCATCTTCACGCTTTCCGGCCTCGCCTCGATGATCGAGTCGTTCAAACCGAGCGATTATTTTCCCCAAGGTCCGGGCGGCTGGCTTGGCTCGCTGATTTATCAAGGCGGCCTGCGCGACACCTTGGGCGTCTTCGGTGCGGGCTTATTGCTCGGCACGCTCTACATCTCGGGCCTGCTGTTCATCATCACCAAGGACATCGGGGCTGAAATCGAACGCTACATCGCGGCCTTTCAGGCCTGGCGCGAAGAGCGCGCCAAACGCAAGGCCGAGCTCGCCGAAGCCAAGCGCCTCGATAAGGAGGCCAAAGCCAAGGAAAAGGAAGCCGCCAAAGCCGCGGCCATCGCCGCCAAACAAGCCGCGAAAGAAGCCAAGACCGCGCCGAAAATGGTCGTGCCCAAGACGGCCGAAGAACCTTTGGCCAAAGCCCCGGCACGCGCCGCTCCGCCCCCGAAGGAAGAGCCCAAGCCCGAGCCTGTGATCATCATGCCGAAACCCGCGGCCAAACCGAAGCCGGCTCCCGCTGAGCCTACGGATACCGCGGGTAAGATTCACCTGAATATCGTCAAGGCCGAGGAGACCAAAAAAGCCCGCGTCACCGTGCCGCAGAGCGCGGACAAAAACTACCTTTTCCCCGACATCAAACTGCTCACCGAGCAGGTCACCAACACCGAGGGCAATTCGGAGGAGGAACATCGGCAGAACGCGGAAAATCTCCTGCGGATCCTCGGGGAATTCGGTGTCGAGGTCAGCCTTGGTGAAATCCACGTCGGGCCCGTCATCACGCGCTACGAGGTTGTGCCCGCCGCCGGCGTGCGCGTTGAAAAGATTTCCGGCCTCGACAAGAACATCGCCCTCGGCATGCGCGCCCAATCCGTGCGCATTCTCGCCCCGATTCCCGGCAAAGCCGCCGTTGGCGTGGAAGTGCCGAATCAACACCCGACTCCGGTCGGCATGCGCGAGATTCTGGAAAGCGAGCAGTGGGCCGGCGCCAAGGCCGAGCTGCCCATCGCCCTCGGCAAGGACGTCTCCGGCAAACCGCTGATTTCCGACCTGACCAAGATGCCCCACTTGCTCATCGCCGGCGCCACCGGCTCGGGCAAATCGGTCTGCATCAACTCCATCGTCGCCTCCATTCTCTACTCCAAGAGCCCGCAGGATGTGCGGCTGCTCATGGTGGACCCCAAGGTGGTCGAGTTGAAGATTTTCAACACGCTGCCTCACATGCTCATTCCGGTCGTCACCGAGCCCAAGAAAGTGCCCGGTGCGCTCAAATGGCTGCTGGGCGAAATGGAACAGCGCTACCAGATGTTCGCCAAATGCAACGTGCGCAACATCCTCGGTTTCAACAGCCGCAAGAAAGGCGCCAAACTCGATCCGGTTGAAGCCGCCGCGCAGGCCCAGCTTGAAGGCCTCGATCCCGGTTTACCGGACGAGACCGAACTGCCCGATCGCCTCCCCTACATCGTCGCCATCATCGACGAACTCGCCGACCTCATGATGGTCGCCCCCGCGGAAATCGAAACCTCGATCGCCCGCCTCGCCCAGCTCGCGCGCGCCGCCGGCATCCATCTCATCATCGCGACCCAACGCCCGTCCGTGAATGTAATCACCGGCGTCATCAAGGCCAACCTCCCCTCGCGCATCGCCTTCCAAGTGGCCTCGCAGGTCGACTCACGCACCATTCTCGACACCAAGGGCGCCGACAATCTCATCGGCCGAGGCGACATGCTCTTCTCGCCTCCCGGCAGCTCACGCCTCGTTCGCGCCCAAGGCGCTTTCGTTTCGGATGACGAAGTCGTGTCATTGGTCGAATTCCTCAAACAAAACGGTCCGCCGCAATACGCCGCGGCCGTGCAGCAGCAGATTGACCGCGCGGCCAGCGATGGTGACGACTCCGGCGGCGGTGGCGACGACGACCTGGGCGACGACGGCGAACTGTTCCAACAGGCGCTCGACGTTCTGCGCTCCACCAAACGCGCCTCGACCTCCATGATCCAGCGTCGCCTGCGCATCGGCTACAATCGGGCCGCGCGCATCATGGACATCATGGAGGACAAGGGCATCGTCGGACCGGAAAACGGTTCCTCGCCACGCGAAATCCTGGTGGATCTCGACACCTACGAAAGTTGACGTAAAATCCGGCCCGGCGGCCATTTCTCTCTTCACCTCAGCCTCCAAACACCCTACTCACTGAATCATGCAGACAATCGGCGAACGACTGGAAGAAGCTCGGAAACGCAAGGGCATCTCTATTCGTGAGGCGGCGGAGGCGACGAAAATTCGCAGCGACTACCTGCACAAGTTCGAGAGCAACCAGTTCGACCTGAACCTCGCCGAGATCTACGTGCGCGGGTTTTTGCGCACCTACGCCCTTTACCTCAATCTTCCCGCTGAAAAGCTGCTCAACGACTATGCCGCGCTCGGTCGCAGCCAGCCCCGCCAGCGCCAGCCCAGCCGCGAGATCTATGGCCGCATGGACCTTTCGGTCGCGTCCTCAGCCGAGGAACGCGCCGCGGAAAAAAGTGCCGCCAAAGAAGAACAACCCGGCCAGCAAAGCTCTTCCGGCTCCTCGGCCAATCAACGCCCATCACATTTGGGCCGGAGCGGCAGCAGCCTGCCCAAGGGACCAGCGATTCCGCCCCAACTGATTTTCAAGGGCGGCATCGCGCTCGTCGTCCTTGTGGTCGGTCTGCTCCTTTACTGGCTAATCAGCTCGTTCGTCAGTCCCGCTGAGGAAAAGAAATCATCCAACCCGCAAGGCAGCTCCATCGCAGCAACCGAATCGAGCATTTCGCTCATCGCGCTCAACAGCGTGCGGGTCAAAGTCACGGCGCGTAATGCCGACGGCTCCGCCGGCGAAGTGCTCTTGCCCGACACCAACATGGCGCGCGGCGAAATCCGCACCGTGCGCAAGCCCGGTCCCATTCTCATTTGGGCCTCGGAGGGCAAAAACCTCCAGATCGAGCTCAACGGCAAACGCTATCCGATGCCTTTCGAAGGCTACAATCGGGCCCAGATCAATTGAGGCATTAGTTCGCCCCTCCCAAAGCAAAACAGGCCGCTCAACCGAGCGGCCTGTTTGATTATAATAATCTGCTTCAACGCAGCCCGACCGGCGGTCCCAGCACTTCGCGCAAGACCACCGCCCGCCGCAGACTCGCACGATTCTGCAAATCCGCCCGCACGCCACCGCCAGCCAATGCCGGCGTGGTGGCAGCTCGTTTGGTGCGTTTGCTTGGCAGACCTTGCCGGATCTCCTGCGCCCGGCGTTTGGTGCGCGCAGCTTCTTCCAGTTGCTCCCGCAACCGGCGCTGCTGCTCCAGCATCGCCGTGTCTATCAGCGGCTGACGGGGCGCTTCGGGTGCGAAAACCGGCGGATCAACGTCAAGGGTGGGGATCAACGGCGGTGGGCCAGCCACCGGCCGGGGCACCTGCGGCGAACCGCCGCTGGATCGCTCGGTGATTTTGCGGCGGATTTCCTCGCGAATGCGGCGGGCCCGTTCGGCCTCTTCCGCCGCTTCCTGACTCTCATCCCGGAACTGCCTTTCATTCGTCGGCTCGGCGTCTTCGTCCTCCTGCTGCTTGCGCGCATTCAGCCAGTAGGCGAACGCCGCCGCAGCGGCGATCACCAGCTGAATATGATCGGTGATCCAATCCATGGATTACTTGGTCTCGTCGGTGTTCGAGATGGATTTGCGCATGCCAGTATCAGCTTGGACGTTTTCCATACGGTAGTAATCCATCACACCGAGTTTGCCATTGCGGAATGCCTCGGCCATCGCGAGCGGCACCTCGGCCTGGGCAGCGACAACCTTCGCCTGCATTTCCTGCACCTTGGCCTTCATTTCCTGTTCGAGGGCCACCGCCGCCGCACGACGGATTTCAGCCTGCGCTTGGGCAATGCTCTTGTTCGCCTCCGCCTGTGCTTCCTGCAGTTTGGCGCCGACGTTTTCGCCGACATCGACGTCGGCGATGTCGATTGAAAGAATTTCAAACGCCGTGCCGACATCGAGACCGCGCTTAAGCACGACTTTGGAAATGCTGTCCGGCGATTCGAGCACGACCTTGTAGGTGTCAGCCGAACCGATCGTCGTCACGATGCCTTCACCCACACGGGCAATAATCGTCTCTTCCTTTGCACCGCCGACGAAGCGGTCGAGATTCGTGCGCACCGTCACGCGGGCCCGGACTTTGACCTGAATGCCGTCCTTGGCCACGCCGTCGATGGTAATGCGCCCGGACTCCGGATTGGGGCAATCAATGACCTTCGGATCCACCGACGTGCGCACCGCTTCCTCGACGCTTTTACCGGAACCCTTGGTTGCCAGATCGATCGCACAGGCCCGCTGCCAGTCGAGTTCGATGCGCGCCTTTTGCGCGGCGATCAGTGCCTGCACACAAGCGATCACATTGCCGCCGGCAAGATACTGCGCTTCGATGTCATTCACATCGACATCGATGCCCGCCTTGCCCGCGCGGATGCGTGCTTCCACAATGACGCCATATGGAACGCCGCGAAGCCGCATCGCCACCAGATTGAAGATACTGACGTAGGCGCCCGACAACCAAGCGCGCAGCCAGACATTGAAAAAAGAGATGATGATGCCGAGCACCACCAAGCCGGCCACTGCGGCCGCAATCATTAGAATCAGGGTCAGGTTCATGAGTGAATTATTTCTCCAGGGTTACGATTAATCTGAAATTGTCCGCGCCGATGACTTTCACCGCCGCGCCGGCCTCGACAAAGCCCGAGCGGGAAAACGCCTCGAATTGTTTGCCTTCGATCTGCACATAACCGGTTGGCCCCAGTGCCGTGACCGTCTTCCCGCTGCAGCCAATCATGTTTTCCGTCGGCGCCATGGTTGTGCCGGTCACCGCACTTTGCAAAAACATCCTGCGCCCCAAGGCGGTTTTCGGCAGCAGCACAAATTCCAACCACAGCACAATGCCGAGCAAACCAAGCGCGACCAGAAACGCGATGAAGCCACCGCTCAAACCGTAGTCGTAAAACGCCGTCGCCACGCCGCCGAAGAGCGCAAGGCCGCCCAAAATGCCAAGGATGCCACCGGGCACCACGACCTCAAAGGCGATGAGCAGCGCGCCAACGGTGAACAGAATCACGATGGCATTCATGCGCGTTCCTCCACGGATTCGACCAACAAACCGAACTCACGCTGGGCGCGCACCACGACTCTTTGTCCGGCATCAAGCATGCCCACGGCCACCCGCGCCTCATGGCGCTGACCGTCGATTTCGATCTGGCCGCTCGGATACATGTCGGTCACCGCCACGCCCTCCCGCCCGATCAGCGCCGTCTGGCTCACCTCAGGCACATCCAGCCGACCGGCCGAGCTGGCCAAAATCATCTTATCCCAAAACACACCTTTGGGCAGGAAGCGCATCAACGCCAGCGCGCCGATCACCGCCACCGCCAGTCCCATCCCGAGATTGACCAGCGGTTGCATAAACAGATCACCCGAAATCGTCACTGGTTCATTGGGCCAGATATCCGCCATCGACCACAACAACGAACCAAGCATCAGGATCACTCCTGTAAGCGCCATGAACACCGTGCCGGGGAAGAAAAACAATTCCAACGCGATCAACAACAGCCCCAGACCGAAGAACAGCATGGGCTCATGACCGGAAAGCCCGGCCACGAAGTTGCTGAGAAACACGACCGAAAGCAGCACGATGCCGGCGATGCCAAACACCCCGAACCCCGGCGTTTTGAATTCGATGAACAAGGCCAGCAAGCCGAGCCCCAACATGAGCGGCGCGATGGCGCTCAGCCACACTGCCAGCTGTTCGGACCACGTCACCTCCAACGACGTGATTGCGTAGTTGCCCTGGCCAAACTTGGCCGTGAGCAGGGCCTCGACGTTGTCCGCAATGCCAGCGGCCAACAGTGGCGTCGCGGGATCACCATGCAAAGCCGTCGCTTCATCCGCGGTCACGGTCAGCAATTCGCCTGCGGGTTTGAGCACAGTGTCACCAATTTTGAATTCGAAATCCGGGCTGGTCATCGCCTTCAGCACGTCCGCGCGTCGCGGGTCGGATCCCGACAGCGCACGCACCTTGGCGTTGATGTAGCTCGTCATTTTGCGTTTGAGACCTTCGGGCACGTCCGCGCCGGAACCGCTGATCAACTCCGCCGCCCCCATCACACCGTTGGGCGCAAAGTAGATTTCGTCCGTCACCGCGGCGATCAGCGCACCGGCTGAGCCAGCCTCATCGTTCACGTAAGTCAGCGTAACACCCGGGAAACGGTCCATGGCCTCCATGATATCGAGCATCACATCCGCCCGGCCACCTGGGGTCTTCATATCCAGCACGACCATGCTGGCCTTGCGCTCAATCGCCTCCTTCAAACCACGCCGCACAATGTAGAGCACCGGTTTACCGATCTGCTCACGCACGGGAATCACCACGACCTGAGCGACCGATGCCGATGCCGGCGTCACCGGCGGCTCCTCGGCGGACACCGTCAACGCCTGCCAACTGAGCAGACCGATGAGGATTTTGCGAAGCATGGTGCGATGACGCTAGCATACCAATCCGACCGTGCAAGCGCGCCGCCAATGGAATTTAACCGGTTCTTTCCAAAAACCCGTTGCCGGGTCGCGCCGAAATCGATTTCACCGAGTCATGGAAAAAGTCTCCTTCGGTGGCGAAACTCTCCTGCGCTGGCGCGTGGGTCACTCGACCTTTCTCGCGTTGCCCGAAAAAGGCGCCCGCCTCATGAATTGGAATGTCGCGCTCGGCGACGGTTCCGTGCGCGATGTGCTCTATTGGCCGGAGGACGCCGACCTCGCCAATATCGCCCATGTGCGCGGCGGGAACCCCATCCTGTTTCCCTTCAATGCCCGCACCTTTGATCAGGGCGACATTCATTACTGGCGCGCGAAGGACGGCGTGCGGCGTCCCATGCCCATGCACGGTATCGCGCGCCAGGGTCTGTTCAAAATCACCCAAGCCGACGCTGCGGGCTTCACCGCCCTTTACCTGCCTGACGACGAAGCCACGGAGGCCTATCCCTACGACTACGAGTTTGCGGTGCGCTATCGCTTCGAATCACTCGGCCTCATCTGCGAACTTACCTTGCGCAATCTCGGGTCGGAGCCACTGCCGTGGAGCGCGGGGCATCATTTCTATTTCACCTTGCCGTGGACGGAGGGACTCAAGCGTTCTGACTACGCGATCCGAATCCCGGCCAGTCAGCGGTTCCGCCATGCCCCCACCGGGATGTTGGTGCCGGGACCCAATCTGCGCGAAATCGAGACTTTCACGAACCCGGAGCTCGTGGATGCCATTCATACCGGCTTGCGCGACAATACGATCATCTTCGGCGAGCCGGGCCACGCCGGTGACGTGGTGATCGCGCTGGGCACGGAAAAGGTTCCTCACGCCGATGCCGCCATCGTGACATGGACGCAATCAGCCGACGCCCCGTTCTACTGCGTCGAGCCCTGGATGGGCCCGCCTAATGCCCCTGAGCACAAGCGCGGATTGCACTATGTCGCACCGGGCAACGCCGAGACCTTCTCGGTCGCAATTCGAATCAAATAAAAAACCCGCCGCATGGCGGCGGGTTTAGCTTCAGGGGGAGGAAAGCCGGCCGCTCAGTGCAGGCTGCCGCTCCAACCTTCGCCGCAGGGGCCGCCGGAGGTCTGCTTTTCAACTTCATAGGTCGTTCCGTCCATGCGCACCAGCGGGTGATAGCTGCCGGAAATGCGGCGCAGATCCCCCTGGGCATAATGACAGATGAACGAGCGGCGGAAACGCGTCTTGGAGCGGTTCGGACCCGAACCGTGGATCACGTTGCCGTTGAAGAACAGGGTGTCACCGGCCTTCATCTCCACGAGCACCGGCTTCTGGCCCTTCGGCACCGGCACGAAATGCTTTGTATAGCTTTCGCCTTTGTTTGCCTCATCCGGGCAAACCACGGCGGCATCCTTGGTGTTCGGCACGACCATCATGCCGCCATTTTCGGCATCACAATCGTCAATCGCCGTCCATGCCGCCACACAAGTGCCCGGTTCCACCAACAGGTAAAACTGGTCCTGATGCAGCGCCTGACCACGTGCGCCCGGCGGCTTGAAGTAGAACATGCTCTGCGTCGCCACCGGGTCTTGACCGAAGAAAGCTCGCAGGTGCGCCTGCACTTTCGGATGCAGCATGTAACGCCGGGCCGTGTCGTTGTAGCGATGCGGCATCATGACGCGCGGGTATTGGTAAAGCGGATCGTCGGGATTTTCGACGCCGTCGTGCGGCACGTTCCGTTCATAATGGCCGGGCACACCGTTGGCATGAATCCTGGCGAACTCTTGTCGAATTTCCTCCACCTCTTGCGGCGAAAGCAGGCCGCGGACCATGACGTAACCATCACGGGCAAATTTCTCGGCATAGGACTCGGTCTCGGAGGCAGGTAAGGGGGAACTGTCGATAACCATAGCAGAATATCCTAGCATCGTTGCGTCGATTGTCACATAGAACCTCCGGTCAAATAGCTATAATATCCTGCTGTCTATGTCCGATCGCATCGATACCCCTGCACCACCACCCGGCCCGCTGGTCACCGGCACTTATCGCGAAGGACCGCGCTTCAATACCTTTCGCACCCACGGCACGAACGATTGGCTGCTCATCTGCAACCTCAGTGGCCATGCGCGATTCGGCCACGCCCATGGCGAGGTGCTGACCGGTCCCGACGACATGGTTTTGCTTAGGCCTCGCATTCGTCATGATTACGGAACGACACCGGGTGAATCCCATTGGGAACCGCTTTGGGCCCACTTCATTCCGCGGCCCGGTTGGCGCGAGTGGCTCGATTGGCCGGAGGCGGCGCCTGGCATCATGCGCCTGCAACTGCACGACAGCGCAGCCAAGACGACGATCGTTGCACGTTTTCAATACATGCTCGAGATCAACACCGGCGCTGACCGCGTGCGCCGTGAACTGGCGATGAACGCGCTGGAGGAAATCATTCTGCGCTGCGATCGCTTCAATCCCCGCAGCGAAAACTCGCGCTTGGATGGGCGCATCCGCGTAGCGGTGGACTACATGAGCAGCCATTTCGGCGAACCGATGAACGTCGCGCACGTGGCCAAGCGGTGCGGGCTGTCCGCTTCGCGCTTTGCCCACTTGTTCAAGGCGCAAACCGGCGAGACGCCCCAGCGCTACTTGGAAATCCAACGCCTTAATCGGGCACGACAATTGCTCGAATTCACGCAGGCCCCCATCCGCCAGATCGCCGCGGAGGTGGGCTTTGAAAATCCGTTCTATTTCACCTTGCGATTCAAACAACACCACGGGGCCAGTCCCCGGGCTTGGCGCCAACATCTGGCCATCCGGCGGGCGCAATAATCGCACAACGGAGTTTTGACGTTACACTCCGGATGTTTTCAGTCTGCCTGACCTAGACATGTCCATGACCACGGAAACATTCGCGTTTATCGAAGGCGTTGGCGGCCCGGAGCTGATGATGATCATGTTCATTGTGCTGCTCCTTTTCGGCGGCCAGAAACTGCCCGAATTCGCCCGCGGTCTGGGCAAAACCATGCGTGAATTTAAAAAGGCCGCCAGCGGCGTGGAGGATGAGTTCAAACGCGCCATGGACGACGTGGAGGAAAAACCCGCCGCCAAAAAGCCCACTCCCGCCACCAAAGCCGCCCAGCCGGAACAGCCGCCTTCTTCGACGGAGAAGTGACCCCTATGGCCACGCCCGGAAATCGCCTGCCTGCCAGCGAAGCGGAACCGGTGATGGTGCCGATTACTTGGGAACTCGATCTGCACACGTTTCAACCGCGCGACATTCCCAAATTGATTCCCGCCTGGCTCGAAGCCTGCACCGAAAAGAAACTGCGCACCGTGCGCATCATCCACGGCAAGGGCACCGGCACCTTGCGGACGACCGTCCATGCCCTGCTGCAACGCTCACCGTTGGTGCGTTCGTTCCGACTGGGTGATGAAACGACTGGCGGTTGGGGTGCGACGCTGGTGACTTTGAACCTGCCTTCCGTTCAATCATGAAACTTTGGCGCACGCTGGTCTTTGTCTTGGCGGTGCTGCTGCCGCGCATGGCTCAATCCGCGGCCGAGCAAGCCCCCATTGTCATCCTCATTTCGATTGATGGCGGACGCTGGGACTACCTCGATAAATTCCGCCCGCCGGTGCTGAACGCACTCGCGGCCGGTGGCGTGAAGGCCGAGCGCATGATCCCGTGCTTTCCTTCGTCCACCTTCCCCAATCATTACACCTTGGTCACCGGCCTGCGTCCCGTGCATCACGGTATCATCAGCAACAACATGTATGATCCCAACCTGAAGGCGTCGTTTGCCCTGGGCGATCATCCCGGTCCACGAGAAAGCCGTTGGTGGGGCGGCGAACCCGTCTGGGTGACCGCGGGCAAACAAGGTGTAACCACCGCGTGCATGTTCTGGCCCGGTTCCGAAGCGGAGATCGCCGGCGGCCGGCCGGATTTCTGGCGCGTTTATGATTGGGAGGCAACCAGCGCCGAGCGAGCGCAGCAGGTGCTCGAATGGCTGGACTTGCCCGCCGCGGAACGCCCCCGGTTCATCACCTTGTATTTCGACATCGTTGACGGCGCCGGCCACAGCTTCGGTCCCGACGCTCCGGAAACCCGCGACGCCTTGCTCGAAGTGGATCGTGCCATCGGCCAGCTTGTCGCCGGCGTGAAATCGCGCGGCCTCGATTCACGGGTCAACTACGTCGTCGTCGCCGATCATGGCATGACCGACATCAGCGCCACCCGGCGCATCTCGCTTGATGACTTCGTCGATCCCGCGACCGTGCAGATCGACTTCTCCGGCTACTTGGTCGGGCTCCGTCCCCTCGATGGCGATGTCGACAAACTCTACGCCAAATTTGCCGGCACGCACCCGCACTTCCGCGCATGGAAACGCGAAGACATCCCCGCAGAGTTGCATTACAGCGACAACCTGCGCATTCCGCCCGTCGTCCTGCTGCCCGACTCGGGCTGGTTGATTCTGACGCGCGAAAAGATCATGGCATATGACCGTCGTGGTTGGACGCACGGCGGCGCGCATGGATTCGATCCGAGCGATCCGGACATGAGCGCGCTCTTCCTCGCGAACGGCCCCGCCTTCAAAATCGGCGAAAGCATCCCGGCATTCGAGAACATCCACGTTTACGACCTGCTCTGCACCTTGCTCGATGTGCAACCGGCCCCGAACGACGGCGATCATCGCCTTACCTTTCAGGCGTTGAAACCGTAGTCACCGTTCCCGCGCCATTCATCCCGGCAAATCAACCGCTCCTCATTCGGCGCGGTTTTTTTGTAACTTTTTCGCCCCCTCGTGCGTTTTAAGGGCAACTCAAATTCAAAAATACAACATCATGAAACTCGTCAAAATTCTTGAAATCACCGCCGTCGCCGGCATCGCCGCCTTCGCGTTTTCCGCCGCCTTCGGCACCCACGCCTCGGAGACGATCGCCATCGCCACGATCCCATTTGTGCTCGCCAGCTTCCTGCGCGACTACAGCCCCCGCACCTCGCGTTGGGAGCCGGCCCGCCAGCCGGTGCGTTTCACCGCAGTGCGCCGTCCCGTGCGCCGCCTCGCCCAAAAAGCCGCCGCTTAAAATCAAACTCTCCCCGTCATGCTGATGCACGAAGTGGATTACCGGATACACGGCGACGACATGCAGTTCGTTGAGATCGGCCTCGATCCCGGCGAAGCGGTCGTCGCCGAGGCCGGCGGCATGATGTATATGGACGAGCCGATTGCCATGGAGACTATCTTTGGCGACGGTTCTCAGGCCAATGCCGGTTTGATGGGCTCGCTGCTCGGCGCCGGCAAACGCCTGCTCACCGGCGAATCGCTCTTCATGACGGTTTTTCAAAACCGCGGCGCGGGCAAATGCCACGTCGCTTTCGGTGCGCCCTACCCCGGCAAGATCATTCCGGTGCACTTGCGTGAATGCGGCGGCGAGCTCATCGCGCAAAAGGATTCATTTCTGTGCGCGGCCAAGGGCGTGAGCATTGGCATCGCCTTTCAACGGCGTCTCGGAGCCGGCCTGTTCGGTGGCGAGGGCTTTATCATGCAACGCTTGACCGGCGACGGTCTCGCCTTCGTCCACGCCGGCGGCACCTTGCACGAACGCACGCTCGGGCCGGGTGAAACCTTGCGCGTCGATACTGGCTGCATCGTCGCGTTTGAGCGCAGCGTGGATTACGACATCAAGCTGGTCGGGGGTGTCAAAACGGCCTTGTTTGGCGGCGAAGGTCTGTTCTTCGCCACCTTGCGCGGGCCGGGTCGCATCTGGCTGCAATCCCTGCCGTTTTCGCGTCTCGCCGGTCGCATCGTCGCCGCCGCGCCGCAAACCGGCCGCGGAGGCAAAGGCGAAGGCTCGGTGCTCGGCGGACTCGGCCGATTGATCGACGGCGACAATCGCTGACTCGTCAGATAGGCATTTTCGCCTAGCGGTTTTGCCGAATGGTTTACCGATTGTAACCGGCCGAAAATCCTGCAAGCTGCCGCTCATGAAAACTTCCCTGACCTACGGGTTTATCATGGCGTTGGGTGCGGCGTTGCTGAGTCTCGGTTTCTTTTTTGCCGGTTACCACGATGACCCGGCCAAACTGGAATCGGCGCAGCGCATCAGCATGGTGCTGAATACGGCGATTGCCATCATCACCATCGTGTTGGGCATGCGTGAAAAACGCGCGCTGACGCCCGCCGATCAGAATTGGGGTTACGGCTCCGCGCTTGGCACCGGTCTGATGGTCGGTCTTTGGGGCACGCTCTTCAGCTGCATTTACAGCTATGCTTACTTCTCTTTCATCAATCCCGCGATCAACGAAATGATCTACCAGGCACAGGTGCTCAAAATGGAAGAGTCCGGCATGAGCTCCGCGCAAATCGCCCAAGCCGAGCCCATGATGCGCAAATGGATGAGCCCGGCGGTCATGACCGTCATAAGCTTTTTCGTCATCCTGTTTTTCAACGCGATCATCTCCTTCATCGCGGCGATCTTCGTGAAAAATCGCCCGGCTGCTCCCGCCGCCGCCTGAACGGTTCATTTCTAACGAATGTGAAAAACGCGGAGCTGACGGCTCCGCGTTTTTGTTTTCAGCAACGTTGGCTCGAGCTCAGCTCACATCAAGCCGACGCAGGCCCGGGGGCGGCGGCTGGCGAAGCAAGCGGGCTTCGCGGCCCGGCAGGCGCAATATCTTCTCTTCGCCGCCTTCGAACTCCGCGTCGGTGCGAAACTGCATGTTCGGCATCGCTTCGAGTTTCTCCAACCGGGCGCGCAGATCCGCAGGCAAGGCCGCGCGCTCTTCCTCGGTGTTGACCGGTCCGGCAAAGACGGTCTCACCCTCGGCATCCTTGGCCACGAGCTGCTTGCCGTCCTTGTTCTTGATCAATTCGAGCACGCCGGCCTCGTCCTGCAGTTTCAACTCGCCCACGCCGGTGTCGACGGAAACAAAAACCATGTCGTCGCCCGTGCGCTCAGTGCGGATCACCCGCTTGGTGCCGTCTTCGCCACGTCCGAGATTCATCATCCAAAGCAGCTTGTCCGCTTCCTTGGCTGCCGGCGCGCCCGCCAGATGCGGTGCGGCCGCGTGCCACGCCAATCCCGGGGTCGCGCCGCTTTCCAACCGCAGGCCGATGCGCTTCGGCACTTCGTGTTCACCCAACGTGACCGTCGCCGTCGATTCCTTGCCGCCGCGCAGGTAGGTCAGCTTGACCTTGTCGCCGGGCTGACGATTGCGCACCAGCACGGAAAGCTGCTCCATGTTGACCAAAATTTGGTCTTCGAATTTGAGCAGGATGTCATGCGCCTGCAGGACGCCCGCCGCCGCGCTGTCGGGCACCAGCACGTTTACGGCCAGACCGGTGCCGGCGGGCAGGCCCAGCTGCGCTTGCAAGGCGGGGCCGACTGGTTCGGTTTGCACGCCGAGGAAGGTGACTTTTTCCATTTCACCAGGACCGTTGCCGATGAACTCGATGGTGCGATTGACGTTCGCGCCGGGAGCTCCGGGCGACATGACGATCACGCGTTTTTCCGTTTTAATCTCCTGATTCGGTCCGGCGGCTTCGCCGGCCACCAAGGTTGAGGCCAGCACGGTCAGACCGAGCAGGGGGATGAGGTTTCGCAGGGTTGTTTTCATAATGATTGAGCTTGTGATTACTGGAAAGAAACGGGCGTGAGACGCACCTCCTCGCGTGGCACGCTCCACGTCACCGAAGCGTTGGAACCGGGATCGCGCCAGACAACGGTATCGACGTAGGATCGACTCGTGCGGCGGACCTTGCGGCCGTCCTCGAGCATCACGACGCCTTCATCACGCGCCGCGTAGAGGAGGTTTTGCGTCGCCACGGGTTTGAACGCCGGCGTCGGTTGCGCTGAGGTTTCGGCCGGCGTTTCAAACGGCGCCGATTCGGGCATCGGGCGCACGCCCCTGGTTTGCCACGCAAATACCACCGCGAAGGCTGCGGCCATCGGCAGCGCCAGCCACGCCCAATTTAAACGGCGGCGAGGTTCAAGCTCCGCGGCGAGGCGCTGTTCCAAGCGACGCCCGGGACGCACCGGCCGCAATGCGGCCAGTTCGGTTTCCAAATCTTTCAGCGGATCATCCATGAGGTTCGGTCACGGTCATTTCCTGCCGCAACGCGGCCAGCGCGTAGCGGTAGCGCGAGGCGGCGGTGTTGAGCGGGATGTCGAGTTCACGGGCGATCGCGTCAAAGGTGAGTTCGCCCCAGATTTTGAGCACGAGGACTTCCCGCTGGGCGGCGGGCAATCGCGCCAGAGCGGACTGAATGAGCTGCACGCGTTCATCTCCCGCGGGATCGGATTGAAATAGCGGAGCGGATCCTTCCGCGCTGGATTCTTCACGCGCAGCCCGCCGATCCGTGCTGCGCGCAAGGTCGACTGCCGCCCGGCGAATCGAAGTAACAAGCAGCGCGCGGGGATCGCCGGCCAGATGCCGTTGGTGACGCCAGAACCGGACGAACGCTTCCTGCACCACGTCTTCGGCATCCGCGAGACTGCGTGTCCATTGCCGCGCACAGAGCAGCAATTTGGGTCCGTGGTGCTGAAACCAATCTTTCCAGGATTCATCGTTTGACGTGGCCTCCATGCGGGGGTTGGCGGATCTATGCCGATAAAGCGTCATGGCCCGGCCTTTTTGTCTAAAACTCCGGGAAAAAGTTTCGAGCCCGCAGAAATGGCATCGTCCGCAGACATAAAAAAGGCCCGGATATCATCCGGGCCTTGTTAAGTCGTGCGGTTCTCCTCGCGCGATTATTTGACCTGCAGGCGCTTGCGCTGTGGCACAAAGTCCACGACTGCGAGCGCCACCAGCATGCCGACCGCAGCGTATGCCACGGCAACGTCAATGCTGATGGGGAAGCTCAGGCCAAGGGAAATAAGGAGGGTCGCGGCGCTGGCGCCGGCGATTACGGAAGGACTGTGTAGGTTTTTCATCGGATCTCTTTCTGCGAACACCGGTTGGTGCTGCGGCGCTATGATACGACACCCTTTACAATAATAAAAATCGTTAGTATTTATGATACCTATTCATATATTCTATGGAATTGTATCAATTACGCTCGTTAATCGCCGTGGCCGAAGCGGCCAACTTCACGCGTGCTGCCGGGCGACTGCACATTACTCAACCTGCCCTAAGTCAGCAGATTATAAACCTTGAAACCGAACTTGGACACAAGCTCCTGCACCGGCTGGGCCGCCGCGCGGTGCTGACCGACTCCGGGCGTGTGTTTCTCGAACGAGCCCGCCGCATCCTGCTGGAGGCAGACAACGCCGTTAAGGAGATTCGTGACAATCCGGCAGCCGAGGGACGAATCACGGTCGGGGCGATCCCTTCCGTAGCTCCGTATATTTTGCCCGCATTGATCGCCCAAGCCCGACTTGATTATCCGCACTTGCAGATTCAGGCCCGGGAGGATTTCCGCACGGACCTCGTGCAGGGCGTGCTGGAAGGCTCGCTTGATCTGGCCGTAGTGGCCACCCCCGTGCAGGCCCCGGCCCTCGCCATCGAAACCCTCATGCGCGAGCCGCTGCTCCTCGCGGTCAGCACCACCCACCAGTTCGTCAAAAGACGCAGTATCAAAGCCGCCGATCTGGCGGAGGAAACCTTCGTCATGCTCGGCAGCTCCAGCTCGTTGACCGAGCAGGTCCGGCAATTTTGCGGTGATCATCAATTCGAACCGCGGATCGGTTATCGCTGCGCTCAGCTCGCGACAGTAAAATCACTCGTCGCTCTCGGCGCCGGCATCGCGATCTTACCGCGGATCGCCCGTTCTTCAAAGGATGACGGCAATCTCACCTACCTCCAACTCGATGACACCAAACCAGAGCGCGAACTGGTGATCATCCGTCATTTGCAAAGCTACCAAAGCCGCGGTGTGACCCAATTCCTGCACATGCTGCGGGCCGGCGCTTTGCTGCCCGTTGCCCATTGAGGGCACACCCGGCCGGCCGCTTACCGTTTGCCAGCGGCCCGTTTATGCGTATGATTGGACCACCATGATCGACACGCTCAAGAAAACACTGCTCGCCGGCGTAGGTGCCGCGGTTGTGACCAAGGAAAAAGTGGAAACCGCCCTCAGCGATTTCGTCGCCGAAGGCAAGGTCACCGCCGCCGACGCGCGCAAGATGGCCACGAAGATCGCCGATGACGGCAAGGTTGAGTTTGAAAAAGCCAGCTCTGACCTGAATCGCAAAATCAAGGAACTCCTCGCCCGCAACGACAAGGAGACCCAGCAACGCCTCGCCGCCTTGGAAGCACGCATTACCGCCCTCGAAGGCAAGGCCGCCCGCACAACCCGCAAACGCACCACGTGAAGCCGTTTGATCTCCTGAGTCACGCGGTCCGGGCGAAGGAGATTCTCACGGTCTTGGCCCGCCATGGCTTCGCCGACTTGATCAGCCAAGTCGACTGGCCCAGCGGCTTCTGGCAGCGTTTCGCCCCGGAGCCCACCGAACAGCGCAGCACTTACGAGCGTATTCGCCTCGCTGCGGAAGAACTGGGCCCGACTTTTGTGAAGCTCGGCCAGATCTTGTCGATGCGCCCGGATCTGCTGCCCTACCCGCTGATCCTCGAACTGCGCCAACTGCAGGATCACGTCAAACCGCTCGAATTCGAGAAAATCCTGCCCGTCATCGAGCGGGAGCTACCCGGCGCGATGACGGAAGTATTCTCGAACTTTGATCGCACGCCCGCCGCCACCGCCTCGCTGGCCCAAGTCTATTTCGCCACACTCAAGACCACTGGCGCAGCTGTCGCGGTCAAGGTGCAGAAACCCGACATCCGCCACAACATCGAGATCGATCTCAATCTCGCGGTCTGGCTGGCTGAAAAAATCCAAAACCACGTTTCCGCGCTGCAGGCCATAGATCTCAAATCTGCGGTCGAACAAGCCCGCCGCGGCGTGCTCAGCGAACTCAACTTCGAGACCGAGGCGCGCAACCAGGAATATTTCAATACCCTCAACCGCGCGCCGGAGGAAGTGTTCGCGCCGGAAGTCTATCCCGACTACAGCACCGAGCGGTTGATCGTGATGGATCGCGTTGACGGCGATCCCGTGGGTCGCGCTCAACTTCCCCCCGAGAAACTGTCGGAGATCGCGCGGCACGGCGCGGCTTCATTGATGCGGCAGGTGCTGATTCATGGCTTCTTCCACGCCGACCCGCATTCAGGCAATGTGCTGATTAGCAAGGACGGCCGGCTGTGTTTCCTCGATTGGGGTCTGGCCGGCCACCTGACCCGACGGCTGCGCTACGCCTTGGCCGACTTTTGGGTCGCGGCGGTGGAACAAGATGCTGATCGCATCGTGCAGATCGCCGCCGATCTCGCGCCGGTCAACGCGCGACCCGATCTGCGCGCGATGGAGAAAGAGATTACCCTGGCCCTGCGCGAAGAGCTCAATTTTAGCATCGGCCGCCAGGAACTCGGCCGCGCCATGCTCAAGCTCCTGTTCATCTTCGGCCGGCACGGCATTCCGCTTTCGCGCGACTATTCCCTCATGGCCAAGGCCGTCCTCTCGATCGAGGAGGTCGGACGCACGCTCGATGCCGATTTTGATTTGCGCAAGCAGGCCGCCGGCGTGATCCGTGAAGTGCAGTTCGAACGCAACAGCCCGCGCACATTTCTGCGCCGCAGTCGTGAGTTGCTGCGCGGCACTTTGAGCGGATTGCAGGATTTGCCCTCGAGCCTCCATCGCCTGATGCGGCGCCTCGAGCATGACAACATTACGATCAACCTGCAGCATCGCGGCTTGGAGGACCACGACGACGCCATGAAGATCGCGGCCAACCGCATCACCCTCGGGGTGATCATCGGCGCATTGATCATCGGTTCCTCCCTGATCGTCACCACCGGCATCCAACCGCACTTGCTGGGCTATCCCGCCCTCGGCATCGTCGGCTATCTGCTCTCGGCCATCCTCGGACTTTACATCATCTGGGATATCATCCGGCACGGCCGCCACAAATAGTTGCCGCCGTTCGGCGCAAGGCTCTACTGCTGCCCTATGCTGGAAACCGCCACCACTTCCGTCCCTGCCGATCTCGCGCCCTCCCGGCCGGGGCGTCCGGAAATCCTTGCGCCAGCTGGCGATTGGGATTGCGCGCGTGCTGCGGTGGAGAACGGCGCGGATGCGATTTATTTCGGCTTGGAGCGATTCAACGCCCGGATGCGGGCCAAGAACTTCACGCAGTCCGATCTGCCGGCGCTGATGGAATTTTTGCACCGCCGCGGCGTGCGCGGTTACGTGACGTTCAACACACTGGTTTTTGCCGACGAACTTGATGCCGCCGAAGATTACCTGCGCACCATCATCGCGGCCGGCGTCGATGCCGCGATTGTGCAGGACATCGGCATCTGCCGGCTGATCCGCCGCTTGTCGCCCGATTTTCCCATTCACACCTCCACGCAGATGACGGTCACGAGTCCGGCCGGTGTCGAGTTTGCCCGCGATCTCGGCGCGCAGCTGGTCGTGCTCGCCCGCGAAAACTCGATTGCGGAGATCAACGCCATGCAGGCCGCGCAAAAATCCGCGCCTGTCGCACTGCCACTCGAAGTGTTCGTGCACGGCGCGCTGTGCGTCGCTTATTCGGGCCAATGCCTCACGAGCGAATCGCTGGGCGGCCGCTCCGCCAACCGCGGGGAATGTGCCCAGGCCTGCCGCCTGCCCTACGAACTGGTCAGCGACGGCGAGAAAGTGGAACTCGGTGATCGCAAGTATCTGCTGAGTCCGCAGGACCTGTCGGGCTTGGCCGTGCTCCCAGACTTGGTGCGCGCCGGCGTCGCCTCGCTAAAAATCGAGGGCCGCCTGAAGTCGCCCGAATACGTCGCCAGCATCACCCGCGTCTATCGGCACGCCCTCGACAAGGTGATGGCCGAAATCACGGGGGAACCCGTGCCGGATTTCTCGGAACGCGCCGCGCGTTACGAATTGGAAATGAGTTTCTCGCGCGGCCTCTATACCGGCTGGTTTCGCGGGATCAACAATCAGGAGCTCGCACACGGCCGCTTTGGCACAAAACGCGGAGTCTATCTGGGCGAGATCACCCGCGTCTCCGGCGAAACGGTGCAACTCACCCCGCAGGCCCCGATCAAACCGGGGGACGGAGTTGTATTCGACGCGGGCAAACCCGAAGCGGGTGAGGAAGGTGGGCGCATTTATCAGGTCGACGAACGAAACGGCGACGTCGTGCTGCACTTCGGCCATGGCGACATTGATTTCCGGCGCGTGCGGACGGGACAGCGCGTGTGGAAAACCAACGATCCGGCGCTGGACCGCGAGGTGCGCACGACTTTTTCCGGCGACAAGATCCGCTTCCAAAGACCGGTGTTTCTTGAGATTCATGGCCGATCCGACGGTCCCCTGACCCTGATCGCGAACGACGGCGAAGGTCACGTCGCCAAGGTCGAATCCGCCGTGCCCCTCAAGACCGCCGAGAATCAGCCGCTGACCGCCGAAAAACTGGAAGCTCAACTTGGCCGCCTCGGCGGCACTCCGTTCAAGCTTGCGCGGCTCGATTCACAGCTCGAATCCGGTCTCATTTTACCCGTCAGCGAGCTCAACCGGTTGCGCCGCGAAGTCGTCGCTCAACTTGATCAGTTGCGGGCGGCGCCCAAGCGCTGGACGCTGCAGAAAGACAAACTCGCACCGCCCGTGCGTCCGTCACCTGCTGCACAGCCGGTAACCTCACCGGAGATCATCGCCGTAATCCGCAATCTGGAACAACTCGAACCCGCATGGCGCGCCGGTGCACGCACGATTTATTGCGAATTTGAAAATCCGAAACACTATCGCGAAGCCGTCACCCAGTTCCGGAACTTGCAATCACCCGCCAGCGGCGAGTCTTCGATTTGGGTCGCTCCGCCGCGGGTCTTCAAACCGGGCGAAGAGTGGATCTTGAAGCAGGTGCGCTCCGCGGAAGCGGATGGCTACTTGGTGCGCAATCACGAGCACTTGCGCTTCTTCGCCGCCGACCGCAAGCGCGGGGACTTCTCGCTCAACGTCGCGAACCCGCTCACCGCTGAATATTTCGTGAACCGCTATGGTTTGGAACGCGTGACCGCGAGCTACGACCTGAACATCGCGCAGTTGGAATCCCTGCTGCGCACCGCTCCGGGCACTTGGTTCGACATCACGCTACACCAACACATGCCCATGTTTCACATGGAGCATTGCGTATTCTGCGCCTTCCTATCCTCCGGCAAAGACTACCACGATTGTGGCCGGCCCTGTGAGAAGCACCGCGTCGCCCTGCGTGATCGCGTGGGTGCCGAACTGCCACTGCGCGCCGATGCGGGCTGCCGCAACACGGTCTTCAACAATCGGGCACAAACCGGCGCGGAGTATGCGCAGAAGCTGATCGATCTCGGAGCACGCAGCTTTCGCATCGAATTTATCAATGAATCCGCCGCCGAAGTGACGCACACCTTGGAACGCTACCAAGCGCTGCTGCGCGGCGAGCTCTCCGGCGTGGAATTGTGGCGCGAGTTGAAACTCGTCAACCAACTCGGCGTGACTCGCGGGCAACTCGACGCCACCCCTCAGGTCATCCTGCGCAAATCCTGATACGGTCAGGAACCACTCTTCCGTATCAGGCCATAAAGTCCGGCCGCGACAAGCATGCCGCCGCCGATGTAATACCAAACGTATCCGGGTTGGCGCGCCTTGCCGTCCCAGACATTGGCCACACTGGTGCCGACCGAGTCCGCCACGCCTTCAACGGAATCCTCGCGGCGGGCGCCAATAATCACGAGAAGAACACCAAGGGCAATGACCGCCAGAGCTGGGAGCTTTATTTTCATGACCTGAGTCTGGGCGCTTCTTCGGGATAAAACAAGACGGGGCCGCTTTCGCGACCCCGTCAGGTCCAGCTTCAACTAACAATCCTGTGGTGATCACCACAGGAAGTGACGCCAATGATGACCACTATCTGCGCCACGGGTTCCCTGCCGCCGATTACACTGAAAACCAGATTTTCCACCCACGATTAAAATCAGGCGGATTTCTGGTGTGGACTCGCCGCGCAACTGGTTCTTAGTGACCGCATAACCCACGACATGTCAGCCGCCAGTCCCAGCACCCCGGAAAAACCCGTCACCAGCAAGCTCTCCGACCTTGAAATCAAGGATGCCCACCTGATTTTCCAATCGGCGTGGGAGGAATTGGAAGAGGCCATGGGACGCGAAAATCTGCGCTTCCCCAAGGAAATCATCCTGTTGGGTGGCGCTCCTGGTTCCGGCAAAGGCACCAACACGGCGTTCATTTCCAAAACGCGCGGACTGACCTGTCCGCCGATCGTGATCAGCGCGCTGCTCGATTCCCCCGAGGCCAAACGCCTGAAGGATGCCGGCGCAATGGTCGGAGACCGTGAGGTCATGGGCTTGTTACTGCGCGAATTGATGAAACCTGCGTATCGCGACGGGGTGATTCTCGACGGCTTCCCCCGCACCCGCGTGCAGGTCGAATGCCTCAAAATGCTCGTGGACCGCATGCATCAGCTGCGCCGCGAGTTTTACGGCACCCCGCTCGGCATCCATTTTCGCCAGCCCACGATCCATATCATGGTGCTGTTTGTGGACGAAAAGGAATCCATCGCCCGCCAGCTCAAACGCGGTCGCGAAACCCGCCAGCACAACGAAGAAGTTCTGCGCACCGGCGTTGGCACGCTGATGGAGGATCGTCCCACGGATCACGACGAAGCACTCGCCCAGCGCCGCTATCGGGTTTTCAAGGAACAGACGTGGGACGCGCTCCAATCACTGAAGGAAATTTTCCACTACCACTTCATCAACGCCCAGGGAGCGATCAATGAGGTTGAGCAAAACATTCTCAACGAACTCGAATACCAGAGCACGCTCGAACTCGACCCAAAGACCGTGGACCGCCTGCGTGGCGTGCCGGTGGCGAGCCAACTCATCGTCCATGCCCGGCAGGAATTGGTCAAACGGCTCGACGGTTACGAATTCGACCAACCCGAATTGTTCGCCCGGGTGATCGCTTTCATCGAATACAAGATCATGCCGATCGTTAAGCGGCATGCCATCTCCGGCAGCGCCCACATTAACACCGAAGACACGACCCTCGATGATCCGCAGGCGCTCGTCATGCTGATCGATGTGTTTTCCGAACGCGGCTATCACGCCACCGTCGACCTGCACAAGATCGAGGTGCCCGAAAAAATCGATCTGGCCACCGGCATGATCCAGTGTCGCACCAAAAAGGTTTTCCGTATCCAGATCCGCTTCCAAGGCTCGGAAATCCGCCGCGGTTGATCCGCCGCCGAGCTAAGGATTTCGCAAAGCCGGCAACCCGTCCAAACTCGTGCGGTTTTTCTGCGCACGGTAAGTTGTCAAACCTTCCTCGCCTTTCGCCTCGGCCCATTGGTCGAGCACGTCGCGCGGCTCGACGTAGTCATAGCGCGGCACCGCATAACCGCAGGAGTCCGAAATGCGCGTCACCGCAATGCGGATGATCGCGCGCAAGCCCGGCAGCGTTGGGAAATGTGCCTTCAATGCGTTGAATTTCCCGTGCCCCGGTTCGATCACCTCGCCACGTCCATGCAACCGCACGATTTTGGGTCCGCCCTCAAAAGCGCAAAACATCACCACAATCCGGCCGTTTTCACGCACATGGGCGACGGTTTCGATACCGCTGCCAGTCAGATCGACATAGGCCACTTCGCGGGGACCGATCACCCGAAAGGAATCGCCACCCTTGGGCGAACAATTGACATGACCGGATTCCGCCAGCGGCGCACTCGCCACGAAAAACATGCGTTGCGCCGCGATCCATCCGCTAAGCTCGGGCGTGATTTCGTCGTAGGTTTTGCCCATGCCCGCACGCTAGCCGTGGGGATTGACGCGGACGAGCCGGAAGTAAGTCGCGGCTGCTTATTCGAAGCGCAGCGCTTCAATGGGGTCCAGCGACGCGGCCTTAAACGCCGGATAGAAACCAAAGCCAATGCCGATCCCGCTGCAAACCAGCAGGCCGATCGCCGCCCAAGCCCACGGGAAAATGATCGAGGCACTCATCATCATCGCAATGCCATTGCCCGCGACCACGCCGATGAGAATGCCCACCACGCCGCCGGCTAGGGAAATGACCACCGACTCGATGAGAAATTGCGTCAGAATGCTGTTCTTGCGGGCACCGATTGATTTGCGGATGCCGATTTCCTTGGTTCGTTCGGTCACGCTCACGAGCATGATGTTCATGATGCCTACGCCGGCCGCCAGCAAGGCGATGGCACTGATCACAAAGGCGCCGGAGCTGACGACGTTCGCAATCTTCGCAAAGGAGGCCACGAGTGATTCGTTGGAGAAAAGTTCAAAGTCATTCTCATCCTCAGGCTCGAGTCCCCGCGCGATACGCATCGCGGTAATGGCCTTGTCGATGGTCTCGTTGTAAACCTCCTGCGACAGCGCCTGTGTGGCGATATTGAGCGATTGGCGGTCGTTGCCGAACTCCATCGCGAATCGCGTGATCGGCACGATGATTATGTCGTCCTGGCTGCTGCCAAAGGAAGAGCCGCGTTCGGCCATGGTGCCGATCACGGTGTAAGTGCGCCCGCGCACTTTGATGACCTTGCCGATCGCGGTCTCCGTGGGAAAAAGCGCCTTGCGGATGCTGGAACCGATCACGGCGACCGGACGGCCCATCGCGACATCGGTTTCCGTGAAGTTACGCCCGGTTTCGATCGTGTATTGATTGGCCGCGAGGAAATGCTGGTTGCCGCCGCCAAAGGTCAGCCCCGGGAGGGTCTTGCGATTTTCATAAGTGGCCTGGGCGATGCCGCCGAAATCATACAACTCCAAGCTGACAGTGCGGGCGATGCCTTCCATCAAGCGTTGGTAGTGCTGGCCTTCGTTCAACGTGATGTTGCGACGCAGCCGGTATTTGCGGTTGTTGCCGTTGTTGAAGCCCGACGGGAACTTTTGAAATTGAAACGCATTCGAGCCGAGGATGTTCAACCCGCTTTCAATTGATCCGCGCAGCGCAGAAACAATGGTCATCACTCCGATGACCGAGAACACCCCGATCGTGATGCCCGACATCGTGAGAAACGAGCGCAGCTTGTTCACCCCGAGGGAAGCGAAGGCCATTCTGAGGATTTCCTTAAACATGGCGTAAAAATTATTCGTAACGCAGCGCGACCACGGGATCGAGGCGCGACGCACCCCACGCGGGCGCAAATCCGGAAACAATGCCGGTCACCACGGCCACGATCATACTGACGCCGACCAGTCCGAGCGAGAACACAACCGGGAGACTCGGCATCGCCGCTTGGATCAGATACGCCAGGCCAAAGGTCAGGCCCAGACCGACAAGACCACCGATAAGACAGATCGAAACCGCCTCGATCAGGAACTGCAGCAAGATGGTGCGCCGCCGGGCGCCCAGCGCCTTGCGCGTGCCAATCTCCTTCGTCCGTTCCTTCACACTCACGAACGTGATGTTCATGATGCCGATGGCGCCGACGAAAAGCGAAAGGCCCGTAATGAACAAACCGGCCATCGCGATGCCCTTCTTGATTGGATCAAGCTGTTCGCGAAACGCCTGCTGCTGGTTGATGGAGAAGTTGTCCCGTTCGCCCGGCAGCTGGCCGCGCACCCGGCGCATCGCCCCGGTCAATTCGTCCACCGCCTCACCCATGCGGGTTTTGTCCTTCACCTTGACGCGCAACTGCGAGTTGCTACGCCGGGCGTCCACGCCGCCGAAATATTTCCGATAGGCGTCGATCGGCACGATGATTTGGGAATCGAAACTGAAGAGACCAAGGAACGAACCCTGTTTGGCGAGCACCCCGATCACGGTGAACGGCTGGCCTTTGATGAGCACGCGCTGGTCGATCGCCTCGCGACCGGGAAAGAGCGCTTCCGCCACGTCGTAACCCAGCACAGCGACCTGGCGGCCCGCTTCGGACTCCGCTTGGTTGAAGAGCCGGCCGGATTTGAAGTCGGCCGACATGAGACGTGAGTAAAGAAAGGTCGTGCCAAAGGTGAAGACCCCACTGATTTGCTGCGGCCCTGCCCTGACATTTTGACCGCTGGCGATAACCGGCACCGAAATTTCGAGCAGGGAGTTGGGGGTCTGCTCGATGATGCGGTTGAGTTGGTCGGCCTGCTCAATGCGGATCGGAGGACGATTCACATAATTCCACCAGTCAGGCACACCACTCCACGGCCATTTTTGCACGTAGAGCACGTCGTCGCCGAGCATGGCGAGACTGTTTTCAAAGCCGCGGTCAATGCCGTTGATCGCCGTGCCCATGAGGGTGACGGCCACAATGCCGATGATCACGCCCAAAGCCGTGAGCACGGAACGCATCTTGTTCGCGCGGATTTGCGCGAAGGCGATGCGGAACGCTTCGATCAGCTCGTATATCAGGCGTTTCATAGAAAAATCAGGCCACCGCGGCGTCGCTCTCAATCAGACCGTCGCGCAGGCGCACGATGCGGCGCGCGTGGCGGGCAATCTCCTCTTCATGGGTCACCACGATCAGGGTGTTGCCCGCCGCGTAGAGGTCTTCGAACAAGGCCATGATCTCGACGCCGGTCTTGGAGTCGAGGTTGCCGGTCGGTTCGTCGGCGAGAATGATCGAAGGCCGGTTGACGAGGGCGCGCGCAATCGCGACGCGCTGGCGCTGACCGCCCGACAATTCGTTCGGCTTGTGGTGCATGCGCTCGCCCAAGCCCACGTTTTGCAACGCCTGAATCGCACGCTCGCGACGCTCGTGCGGCGAACAGCCGGCGTAGATGAGCGGCAGCTCGACATTCGCGAGGGCCGTGGCCCGGGGCAGCAGGTTGAAGGTCTGAAACACGAAACCAATTTCCCGGTTACGGATTTCGGCCAGTTCGTCGTCGATCATCGCGGCGACATCCTTGCCGTTGAATTCGTAGTGCCCGGCGGTGGGTGTATCCAAGCAGCCCAGCATGTTCATGAGCGTGGACTTGCCACTGCCCGAAGGGCCCATGATCGCGAGGTATTCGTTGCGATGGATTTTCATATCCACGCCGCGGAGCGCGTGAATCGTCTCCTCGCCCATTTTGTAGAGCTTGGTGACGCCGGCGATCTCGATGACGAGGGGACCGGCCGGGCGCGTGACGCGGTCTGCGATGGGTGCTGATTGTGGGCTCATGGTGCAGTCGGGGCCCTGGCTCAGTTTTTGCCTTGGTTGGGCTTCTCGACCTGAATGTCGGCACCGTCCTTGAGGCGGCGACTGATCGCGGCATAGCTGCCGGACACGACTTCGGTGCCCTCGGTCAGGCCGGACTTGATCTCGATGTGCGTATTGTCGGCGATGCCGGTATCCACTTTCTGCATCTTGACCTTGGTGCCATCGACCACGAACACCACGCGTTCCAACTGATTGCGGTCGCGACGGGCGGATTCACGCGTGTCGGTGACCTCAAGATCGTTGCCGGACTTTTCGCGGGCCGCCTTGTTCTTTTCGTTGGCGAGCTCTTCGGCGGTTTTGCCGCCTTCGGCGCGAACGGTGACACTTTGGATCGGAATCGCGACGACGTTTTCCACCGTCTGTGTTTGAATGTCGGAGGTGGCGCTCATGCCGGGACGGAGGCGTGGATCGCGGTCGCTGATGCTGATTTTGACGAGAAAGTTGGCGACCTCATCAGAGGCGGAACTCTGCTGCGTCGCGATGGCCGAAGCGGCGTTCTGGGCGGATGAACTGATTTCGCGCACCTTGCCGCTGAGTTGCGCTTCGCTCAGTGCATCAATCGAAATGAGCGTGGGGTCGCCCAGTTTCACATTCACAATGTCGTTCTCGTTGACGAGCACGCGCACTTCCATGCTGGTGAGGTCGGCGACGCGCATGATTTCGGTGCCGGCAAACTGGCCGGTGCCGACCACGCGTTCACCCACTTCGCTCGTGAGCGAGCTGATGGTGCCGTCCATCGGCGCATAAATCGCTGTCTTGTTGAGCTGGTCCTGTGCTTGGGAAACAAGACCTTCGCTCCGGCGGATTTGGGCCAGCGAAGAATCGTAGTCGGCCTTGGCGACCTCAAAGCCGGTCTTGGCCGAGAGGATTTCAGCGTCGGAGATCAGTTGTTTCGCGTAAAGATCCTTGGCCTGCAGGTAATCCTGCTCGGCTTTCGCCAGCTGGGCCCTGCTCAGCACGCTGGCCGCCTTGGCGGAAAGGAGCGCGGCTTCCTGCTGTTCGAACTGGGCTTGGTAAAAGTCGGGCTTAATTTTGACGAGCAGGTCGCCCTTCTTGACGATATCGCCTTCCTTGACGGGAAGCTCGATGATCTCGCCGGCGACCTCCGGTGAAATCTTGACCTCAACCTCGGGCTGCACTTTGCCGGTCGCGGTGACGGTCTGCGTGATCGTCTTGACCACAGCCTTTTCGGTGGTGACCGGAATGCCGGTCTCCTTCTTGCGTTTGGAGACGCCGATCGCCACGAAGACGATCAAAAGGACGGTGCCGCCGATAATGATCCACTTTTTCTTGGATTTACGGCGTGGGGCGGAGGAGGTTTGGTTCATAGGGCTCGGTTGAAGATGGGCTTGAAACAGTGTTCATTCACACCGCGACAGATCGCGCCGCGTTGAGCCTGTTCGGTAAAAAACTGTGGAGGGGCCCACAACGACCCCTCCACAACACAACAACTGATTACTACGAACAAGGCTGGAATAAACAGCCATCCGTCGATTTGAAAACGCTCCAGCGACCAAATCCCGGCATTTTGCGACGAATCGCGCCTGCTGGAGGATGGAGGAGTTGGGTCGATCGCAAATCGCGGACATGCCTCAACAACACCCGGCCGGTGGAAAAGTTACACGAAACTTTGATAAACGGACCCAAGAGTGGATGGGCGGGGGCGAAAATGCGCCTTCAACCTGCCAGGGCCCAACCCGGCCTGCCACCCACGACCACCAGCCAATCCGCCCTCGTATCCGCGTCCGCGGCCGGCGAAATCAGCTCAAACCACCGTGTCGTAACCAAACGATGGCGCTGGCCAGAGGGCAAAAGCCGGCGGGCCAGTTCGAGTCCGTCGTCCGTGGCGTGCAGAAAAACTGGCGTCGAATCCTTGTCCGGCCCGTCCACGACGTGCAAACCGAGATCGGTTTGATAAACCAGCACGGTGTGCCCCACCACCCCGCCGCGGCGTTTGAGGTAATACGTCAACAAACGCGCCTGCTTGATCGGCACCCCGTGCTCCAACGCGTCACGCAGAGCCACGAGGCTGTTGATGAAGCAACCGTTCCGCAACGGACCGCGATCATGCGCCCATACCGGCATCGCGTCGGGCAGCACGTCGTGCCGTTTGAAACCGGGCTCAATCGCGCGGAGCAAGCGGTCCATCTCGCCCTTCTCCTCCTCCACGCGTCCGCGGTGCAGCGAGAAGCTCTGCGTGCCGTCCATCCCGGTGTAAAACCACAGGATGCCGCCCATTTCGAAAACCGTCGCATAGACCGTCGCCGGATAGGGACTGGCGGGATTGTCATTCTCGATCCGCAGCACCTTCGCCCAGACCCCTTCACCCAGCATGAGCCGCGCCTGCCAGGCCGACTCCTGGGTCGGCGAATCGATCGCTCCGACCACGACCGGGGAAATCGCGAGTAACAAGGAGGCGGTCAAGTAGCGCATCACGCCGCCGTAAACCCGCGAAGGTTGCCCGCGGTTGCGCTTTAGCGACGAACCGCCTGATGTTCGCGTTTATCGCACCGGATGCCGCGGCTGTTTGGTCAGAGCTTCTCTTTCAACAAACCCGCGATACGATCATGATAACCCCGGCTCAGGCGCAGCTTGGTGCCGTCCTGCAGCACCACACTATATTCACCGGCGAACGACGGGCTGAGCTTTCGCAGCCGGTCGATGTTCACGATCGTCGAACGGTGAATGCGAATGAAACGCTTCGGATCCAACCGCGCCTCCAGCCGCGCCATCGTCTCGCGCATCAGGTGAGAACGGCCGGCCGTATGAAACTTCATGTAGTCACCCTCGGCCTCGATCCAATCAATCTCCTCGGCCTTCAAAAAATAGATGTCGCCGGATGATTTGATCAGCACGCGGTCCGTCGGCGCATCCTGCGGATTGGGCTCCGGCTTCACGCCCATGCGCGCCTGCAGGAACTCCAGCAACTGATTCAACCGCGAATTGTCCGCCTCGATACTGCGCCGCCGCACCGCCTCCTTGGCCCGGGCCAGTGCGGAATTGAAGCGCTCGTCGTCATAAGGTTTCAGCAGATAATCCACCGCGTTGACTTCGAAAGCATGCAACGCGTGCTCGTCATAGGCCGTGACAAAAATGACCGCCGGCACGGCGGGGCGGCCGACCTTTTGCAGCACCTGAAACCCGTCGCAACCGGGCATCTGCACATCAAGAAAAACCAAGTCCGGTCGTTCGCGCCGGATGAGTTCGGCCGCATCCAAACCGTTGGCCGCTTCGCCGATGATCTCAACCTCGGCATCGCCTTGCAGCATCAACCGCACGCCGCGACGCGCCGTGGGTTCATCATCCACGATGATCACACGGATGCGGGCTGCCTCGGGGCTGGCGGAGTTCGAGCTCATACGTGATACGGCATCACAATCTGCACGGTCACGCCACGATTGGCCTCACTTTTCAAGGTCAACCGGCCGGCCGCGCCATAAAGTTTCGCCAATCGCTCGCGGGTATTGAGCAAGCCGATGCCCTCGTGGGCGCGGCTGTGATTGCGGGGCAACAGGCCCGGGCCGTCGTCCTTCACCTCGAGGCAAAGCGACTCGCCCTCGCGCCGGCCGCTCACGTGCACATGTCCCGGACCGGATTTCGGCGCCACCCCGTGCAAAATCGCATTTTCCACGATGGGCTGCAGCACGAGATTGGGAATGCGCGCCTGCCGCAAATCGGCCGGGATATCGAGCGTCACGCTCAGCCGGTCGGAAAATCGCATGCGCTGGATCTCCAAGTAGCGCTCCAGAAAATCCACCTCCTGCTGCAGCGTGACCTCCGCGCTGCGCGTTTGGTCAAGCGAGATGCGCAGCAAGGCGCTCAACCGCGAAAGCAAAGACACCGCCTCCTCGTTTCTTCCTTCCCGGACGAGCACGGCCACCGTGTTCATCGTGTTGAACAAAAAGTGCGGGTGCAATTGCTGGCGCAGCGCTTTCAATTCCGACTCCATCAACCGCGTCTCCAGCTGCGCGGCCTTGATCTCCTCGTTCTTGTATTTGTGATAGATCTCGAAGCTGTAGCCAAACGCCAGCACGCCCCAGTAGTAGGCCATGTCGATGATGTTTCGGCCGTAGAAGTTGGCAAAGACCTTCTGCCAGAAATAGCCCGTCGGCCATTCGCCCCACATCAGCAACATGAAGAACATGCGGCCGACGTAGAACACGGCCATCACGAGGAATCCCGCCGCCAGGTGAAACGAGACGCCGCCGATCCAGTTGCCGCGGTTCAACGGCACGGCCACACGCAATTTCAACACCAGCGGCGCCAGCAGCGCCCACATCAGCGCGCGGCCGAACTGCGGAATCGCCACGTCCAGCACATCGTAATACTCGCCGCGCATGCTCGCGCGCATGTTGAACAGCAGCTCCAGCGAAAGCAGCGTGCCGACAAAGGCCCAGCCTCCGACGATAATGGCGATCTTGATCCAGCGGTTCTGCATGCGTAACGGCGCGTTCTTCCCTTTCAAACCCCGCAATTCAAGACCAATGCCGGACTTTGCGACGAACCGCCGGATTTCTGCGACGAACAACTGCAATCAACGCTCGAATCGCGCAGCCACGTCAGAATTAAACGCGCTTCGCTGCATGATGTGCTCCACCCACTGCTGCGCCAGCCACGGCGCATAGAGCACGCCTTTGCTGCCCAAGGCGCCGAAGATGCCGAGCTGCGGATCGGCCGGATGGACGCCGATCATCGGGCGCATGTCGCGCGCGGCGAGACGCAGTCCGACCAGATGCTCCGACACGTTGATTCTTTCACAGCCCAGTTTTCTCGCGCTGCGCAGCAAAGCATCACGCGCCTCGGCCGTAGGCGTCACGTCATCCACGCCCGGCTCGTGCGTCGCACCGATCCACGCTTCGCCCGAGTCATCGGGCAGCACCCAATGGCCGCGATGTATGATTTCATCGTCAGCCAATCCGGCAACTCGGGCCCGCAGCACTTCGCCTTTGGAAACGGCGAAACCATGCGCTGCAAATGGACCTTCCCGCGCAGCGGCACCGGTGCAATCAATCACCCAGCCGCCATGCTTCGCGCGATTCGCCCAATCAAACCGGGCCTCGACCAACCGGCCTTCGGCCAGCCAGCGCTTGCGTGCCGCGGCCAGCAGGAGCGGAACATTGACCCGACCCGCCGGGGCCAGCCCGCAACTGGTGGCATCCACGAATTGGACCCACGGCGCCAGCACACCGCGTTCGATCTTGTTCAGCAGGGTCCGGCGTTCTTTTTCCGTGCGCCAGAATCGCCGGATCGTGAGCTCGCGCCAAAGCGGCACGCCGAAATCATTTTCGATCGCGCGATAAGTGGCCCGCGCCCCCGGCCACAGTTCGTCGATGCGCCACGTCTTCACCCAGCGCTGGCCCGTCACCGGATTGATGATGCCCGCCGCCACTCGCGAAGCCGCGTCGGCGTGTCCCGAATCAATCATCCGCCAATCGATACCCGCGCGCGAAAGCGACCACCCCAGAACCGTTCCGGCCAGCCCCTGACCCACAATCAGCACGCAGGCGGCCATGACGACAGCAACCTTGGGTTAATCCTGCTCCGCCGCCCACAGCGCGGCGCCGACGATGCCTGCCTCATTGAAGAACTCCGCTGGCACGAGCTTCGCACGCGGTTTGATATGTTTGAAAAACTTTTGGTAATCCTTGCTCACGCCGCCGCCGATGATGATGCGTTCCGGCCAAAGGATGTTTTCCAAGGTGCCGATATAGTCGCGCAATTCCTTGCCCCATTCCTTGTAGCTGAGCTTGCGGCGATCCTTCGCCGCGGCGGAGACAAAACGCTCGGCGGATTTACCGCGAATCGGCAGGTGCCCCATCTCGCTGTTTTGATAAAGCCGGCCGTTGCAGAACAACGCCGAGCCCACGCCCGTGCCAAGCGTAAGCAGCAGGATCGTGCCGGTGATGCCGCGACCGGCGCCGAAGTGCACTTCGGCCAGACCCGCGGCGTCCGCGTCATTCACGAGCGCCACGCGGCAGCCGGTGGCCTTGGCGAACAGTTTCACGGCATCGCAGCCGATGAAGCCCTTGTGCAGGTTCGCCGAGGTCGTGATGCGCGGTCCGTGAATCACGCCGGGAAATCCGATACCGATCGGGCCGGTCCAGTTGAAATGCGCGGCAAGTTGCTTGATCGTCGCCGCCATTTCCTGCGGGGAGAGTTTCCGATCCGTCGCGATGCGGTGACGCTCCGCGAGCAACCGTCCGGTCTTGGTGTCAACGGGCGCGCCTTTGACCGCCGAGCCTCCGATATCAATGCCGAGAATTTTCATGGAAAAATGGTGGTCAGGATTCGCACGCAGCGTCGCCGCTCGCGCCGTGGGCATGACCATGACGCACTTCGTCTTCGGTCGATTCGCGCACAGCCACGAGTTCAACTTCGAAGGTCAGATCGACGCCCGCGAGCGGATGATTCGCATCCAGCGTGACGGTCTCTGCATCCACGGCGACCACCGTCACAATCGGCGCATAACGGTCCGTATCGGTCTGAAAACGATCACCGATGCTCAACTCGCCCTCGACGGGAATGTGCGCGCGGGGCACGCGTTGAATCTGCGCGGCATCGTGTTCGCCGTAGGCCTTGGCGGCGGGCACCTGCACGACACAATGCGTGCCGGCCGCAACGCCGCGCAGCTGTTCGTCGAGACCGTCTATGATCTGGCCCGCCCCTTCCAAATACGTGATCGGTTCGCCGCCGGCGGAAGTATCGAGCACCCGGCCCGCCGGATCGCGCAGCGTGTAGTGAAAAGTGACAACGTTCGGTTTCATGTTTCCTGTCGCAAAACTTGCAGGGGCGGATGGTCCGTCACACCACGACCGGAAAGCAAGCCCGTGAACAAGGTAAGCAACGGCACCATCACCAACGCCGCAACCACCGGCCCCACCGGCAGGACCGGGGCGATCTTGAAGACGAAATGCGCCAGCAGGCTGTTGGCCGCCAAGGCCAGCAGACAACCCGCCAACGCCCCCAGCAGACCGAGAATCGCGTATTCGACCATTTGCATTTGGACCAGTTGCTGCCGCGTAGCCCCCAGCGTGCGCAGGAGCACGACTTCGCGAATGCGCTGGAATCGGCCGGAAGCCACCGCCCCCGTCAGCACGATCAATCCGGTCACGACCGTGAACATCGCCATGAACCGCACGACAAAGGAAACTTTGTCAAAAATGCCATCAAAGGTTTCGAGCAGCAGGGTCAGGTCGATGGCCGAAACGTTGGGAAATTCACGCACGACCGCCTGCTGCACTCGCGCCGAAGCCGCGGCATCCTCTGCTCGCACCGCCACGACGTAAAACTTCGGCGCGGCCTCAAGGACCCCGGCGGGAAACACCACGAAGAAGTTGGGTTCCAATCGGCGCCATTCGACTTTGCGCAAGCTGGTCACTTTCGTTTGCACGGGCACCCCCTGCACATCGAATGCAATCTCGTCACCCACGCCCACGTGCAGATCGCGCGCCAGGCCTTCTTCGATCGAAATCGGCACGACCGCGGTATCTTCGGCCACGCGTCCGGTAAACTCGCCCGCAATCAGTTCCTCGGTCGCGGTCAACGCATCACGATAGGTCGAGCGATATTCGCGCCGCAGGGTCCAGCCCGGGATTTCCAACGTTGCATCAGCCAGCAACTCCTCCGCGCCGCGACCGTTGATGGCGCGGATCTTCATCGTGACAATCGGCGCCTGTTGCAGCGCTGGCATGCCCTCCTTTTTGAGCAACGCTTGCAGCGGCTCGATCTGATCATCCTGGATGTCAAAGAACATCAGGTTGCCGCGCCCGCCGCCCCCCGTGCCTTCGATTTGCGACAGCAAGGTCACGCGCGACAGATACAGCGTAAGAATCAGAAACGTGCCCAACCCGAGCGAAAGCAGGAGCAGCACCGTGCGATTGTTCGGCCGGTGCAGATTCGCGATGCCCTGTCGCACCACATACGGCAGGCCGCGCGGCGCCCAACGGCGGGCCGCCCACGCCAGAAAGCGCGCCAGTCCGGCCAGCAAGGCGAACCCCGCCGCCATCATGCCCGAAAAACCCAGACCCAACTGCCAACTCTGGGTCTGCCAGATCGCAAAACCAATCACCGCCAGACTGATGATCAACCAAAGACCGGCCCGCCAAAAATCGAAACCGCGCGCTTGGTCCGCCACGCTGGAGCGAATCGCCGCGAGCGGCGATATCCGCCGGATCGCCAGTAACGGCAGCAGCGTGAACAGCAAACAGATCGCCCAGCCCGCGCCCATGCCGCGCAGCACGGCCAGCCACGAGATTTCAAAATCCACCGGCATGGGTAGCAGCCCGGCCACCGTCGCCGGCAGAATCATTTGCACCCCGAGCCCCAGCAATCCGCCGATCCCGGCGCCGAGCAAACCGAGCGCAGCGCCCTGCGTCAGATAGACACCAAACGCCTGGCTCGAAGAAGCTCCCAGACAGCGCAATACCGCCACCGTCGCGACCTTCTGCCGCACATAAACATGGATCGCACTCGCCACGCCGATGGCGCCGAGAAACAGCGCCACAAATCCCACCAGGCTCAAAAACGCCTGCACGTTTTCAATCGTGCGTCCGAGCCGCTCCTTGCGTTCCGCGACCGTGTCGATTTGCAAACGCTCGGTGGGAAATCGCTCGCGCAAAGTCTGTTCCACCGCCTGCGGATCCTCGGTCGCCGGCAGTTTCAACGCCGCCTTGAATCGCAACAAGCTCCCCTTCCCCGCCAAGCCGGTTTCCGGCAAAAGCGCCAGGGGAATGTAAGCGCGCGGTGCCAGTTGTGTGATGGCGATCGACTCGCCCGGCACTTGTTTGACCGCTCCCAGCACCGTCAGCGTCGCACGTCCCAACTTCACCGTGTCGCCCGGCCGCACATTGAACTGCGCCAACAGCGTGTCCTCCAGAATCACCACCGCGCCGCCGTCGGCCAAACGGGAAGCAGCGTTGACCGGCGCGGTCACGAATTCGCCGTAAAACGGAAAACTGCCCTCGACCGCGCGCACCTGCACAAGCCGCGTCAAATCCCCCGCCGTCGGGAAAACCATCATCGACGAAAAACCGACTTCGTCCGCGCGTTCACCTTGGAGATCTTCCAGGTAGCGATTGACCTCGGGGGTGAACGGCTGCCGCGACACCACGACGAGATCCGCGCCGAGCAAACCCTTGGTCTGCTCGTTGACTGCGCGTTGCAAATTGTCACTGAACGAACCCACCGCCACCAGCGCCGCCACGCCCAGCACGATGCAAAACGAATAGAGCATCAGGCGCCGCCGCGAAGCACGCGAGTCCCGCCAGGCCATTTTGAGGAGGAATTTCATCGGCGTCACTCCACCACGGCACCGTTCTTCAGCCGGATCATCCGGTGGCAACGTTTGGCAAGTTCAAGGTCGTGGGTCACGAGCACCAGCGTGGTCCCGCGTTCGCGATTGAGCCCGAAAATCAATTCCGCCATCGCGGCGGCGGTCTCCCCGTCGAGGTTGCCGGTAGGTTCGTCACAAAAGAGAATTTTGGGCGCATTGATGAATGCGCGGGCCAAGGCCACCCGCTGCTGTTCACCGCCGGAAAGTTGCACCGGATAATGATCGGCGCGCTGGCCCAAGCCGACGCGTTCGAGCAGCGTGCGCGCCTCGTTCTCCCGGCCGGACTCGCCGCGCAGTTCGAGAGGCACCAGCACGTTTTCCAGCGCAGTCAGGGTCGGGATGAGTTGGAAGTTTTGAAACACGAATCCGACGTGTCGGTTGCGCACCGCCGCCCGGGCATCTTCATCCAAGCCGTCGAGCAATTCGCCGGCCACCGTCACGCTGCCACCGCTCGGCAAATCGAGCCCGGCGCAAAGTCCGAGCAACGTGGTCTTGCCACTGCCGCTCGGTCCGACGATCGCGAGACTCGCGCCAGCGTTGAGCTCGAAGCTGACCTCGCGCAGGACCGTCAGCGGACCGGAAGCGCCAGGGTAAGATTGGGTGAGCCGCTCGACTTTCAGCATGATGTCATTATTCATACGCGCAATGGCCCACCCAAAACCGAATCACGCACCAACGCCAGTCCGCGGCATCGAATTTCCAGCATGATGCGATTTTTGTTCTGTTTTCTAATTTTCGGTCTCGTGCATCTTTCCCCCGCCGCAACCAAAACCATTGTTTGCCTGGGCGACAGTCTGACCGCCGGCTACGGTTTGCCGAACCCCGCCGCGCAGGCTTACCCGGCACTCATCCAGGACAAAATTGATGCGGCCAAGCTGCCTTGGCGCGTCGTCAACGCCGGTATCAGTGGCGATACCACCGCCGGCGGATTGCGGCGCATCGACTGGCTGCTACGCCAGCCCATCGACATCCTCATCCTCGCCCTCGGCGGAAATGACGGTTTGCGCGGAGTCGATCCGGCGGTGACCCGGGAAAACCTGATCGGCATCATCGAGCGGGCGCGCACGCGTTATCCGAACATCGAGATCATCCTCGCCGGCATGCAGATGCCCGCCAACCTCGGCCCGGACTATCAAACCCGCTACCGAGAAGTCTTCCCCACCGTGGCCACGGCCAAGGACTGCGCACTGATTCCGTTTCTGTTGGAAGGCGTCGGCGGCGATCCGAATCTCAACCAGCCCGACATGATCCACCCGACGGCCGCGGGCCAGCAGCGCATCGCGGAAACTGTCTGGGCCGTGCTACGACCAAAATTGTAAGCGCACGACCAGGCCATAATTCGTTGCCCGCCAGAACAGCGCAGAACTAGGATGGAGTTGATGCCCTCGAAACGCATAGCGACCACCGCGGGAATCCTGGCCCTTCTTCTCCCATGTCTCGTCCAAGGACAGGGTGTGTTTTCGGCGCCACGGCTGACCGCGTCCCTGACTTGGACTGACAACATCAGCCACACTTCGCATCTGCCGACGCTGAAGTCCGGCGAATACCAGACGGTCAGCCTGACGACGGATTACACGCGGCAGCTCACCCGCAACTGGCTGCTGCTCGGCACGGGCGAATTGCAGGTGCAACACGTCGATACCTTCAGCGCCCTCAACCATTTTGCCGGCACGGGGACGGTGAAACTGCAACGCAAATTCGGACTGGGCGCCTTTGCACCGGTGCTCCAAATCAACTCCGCGCTGGCCATTGCCCGATTCGACGAAACCCGGCGCAGCGGCTGGCAATACACGGGCGGCTTCGGACTTTCCAAACGGTTGACCGAAAGCCTGAGTGTTGCGGCGAACGCCGCCGTGAACGAATATTTTGCCCAACGTCCCGTGTATGATGTGAGCACGCGCAAGATCACCCTCGAAGGCGACTGGGACATCACCAGCCGCTGGCGCTTGAGCTTGGGCGGCAGCCGCACTTGGGGCCAGTATGTGGCCAACGCCGATCCGGCCATCTGGCCCCTCGCCATCGGCGGCCAATTGGGTCCCGTGATTGAAACCCATTACAACACTCTGGCTTGGGAAGTCACCGATTCGTTCGGTCCCGGCTGGGTGGCCTATCGCAACCGCGACAGCCACGCAGACGCTTGGTGGGCCGAACTCTCACCCGCCCTGACCGACCGAACCTCCCTCTCGTTGCGCTACGAATTCGTGCGCATCACCAATGCCGTCGGCATCAAATACAATTCGGCCTACTGGACCGCAGGCGTCACGCATCAGTTCTGACCGCAGCTCGCGCCGGATCCGGAATCCGGGACTGCCGATTGCGATTGATGAAAGCCGGACTCTGCAACTACCGTTAGCTTACCTCAATGGGACCTCGCTCCGTCTTTTGCACCATCGCGTTTTTCCTGTGCCTCGCGGGCACGGCAGCCGGGGCGCTTTCGAACCTGCGGCTGCAAACCTCCGCGACTTGGGCTGAGAACGTCAGTCGCTCGTCCAGCGCACTCGATTGGGCCGATGCCATGACCTACGTAGGCGGGATCAGCGCCGATCATCGGCAGCAGTTCAACTCAAGCCTCACCGGCATGATCCAATTGCAGGCCGGTGCGCTTTTCCGCCCTCAATACAACCGCAACGACGAGCTGAATTTGGGCGTAACCGGCGAACTGAAACAGAAATTCGGGCTCGGCCCCATGGCTCCGGTGCTGTCCGCCACCGGCAGCATCACGGGCAAAGCCGCACGCATGAACGGCAATGACGGCTGGACCGTCACCGGCGCCCTTAATGCCAGCAAGCGCCTCACCGAATCGTGGCGCCTCTCCGCCACCGCCGACTGGCATAATCACTACGCCGACAGCGACACATTCAACGTCCGCTACCAGCGGATCTATGGCGAATTGTTCTGGGACATTACCGACCGCTGGCAGCTGAACTATGGTTACGGTCGCTTTTGGGGCGACCTCACCGCCAATGCTTCATGGACCATCTGGGGGCGCGCGATCTACGGATTGCTCGGTCCCGCCATCTCGAACTACTACAACGCCATGCCTTGGGAGGTCACCGATTCCTACGGTCCCGGTTGGGTGACCTATCGCGTTTACGGCAAATCGCGTTTGTGGTGGCTGCAGGTCAGCCCTGCGCTCACCGACAAGACCTCCCTTTCCCTGCGCTATGACAGTGTTTTCACCGTCAATAAAGTGAACGTCAAATACCGAACCGATAAGTGGACCCTCAGTCTGCTGCACAACTTCTGACCCCGGCCGAGCATCGACTCGAGCATTGCTGAGCACCGGCGTCGCATCCATCGATTACCCCCTGACTCGGCGTCATCCCACCTCCGCCCCATGCGTTTGCCTATCGTTTTTCTGCTCACCGCCCTGTTTGCCCTCAACCTGCGGGCGGAGACAGCCGGGCTCACGCTGACGCTGACCTCGCAGGAAGGACCGTTGGAAGACGCCGTCGCTTCACTGACTCCACTGGATTTTGACCCGCCACCGCTTGACCGGGCGGAAGCCGAAATCGTGCAGGACAACAAGGAATACGAGCCGTATGTGACCGTTATCCGGGCCGGCACCGTGGTGCGCTTTCCCAACCGCGACAGTGTTCAACATCACATCTACTCGGTCTCCAAACCGAAGCGCTTCGAACTGCCTCTCTATGCCAGCGGCGAATCGAAAACCGAGGTGTTCGAGCGCACCGGCGTCGTGACGCTCGGCTGCAATATTCACGATTGGATGATCGCATATGTGGTGGTCATGCACACGCCATGGTTTGCCAAGACCAAGTTTGATGGCATCGCCCGCCTCGACGGCATTCCGCCCGGACGCTACCGCTTGGAAGTCTGGCACCCACGGCTGTCCCGGGCGTTCACCCGGGAAATCACCCTCGCCGCGGGGGAGAATCCCGGCGAAGCCCTGACCTTCAAACTCAAGCCCGATCGCCGCATCCGCCGCGCGCCCACCGGCAGCACCGGCGGCTACTGAGCAATGCCATCCCTGTTCCGCTTTCGCCGTTTTCGGACAAGGTTGCTGCTCATCATTCTCGGCCTGTTGGCGGCGGCCCTTGGCGCCTCCTACATTCTGCTCGCCCGCGCCAACCGGGCCAACGCCATCGCGCACATCGAGTCGAGTCTGACCAACGCCCTGCGGGTGTTCCAATACTCGGCAGCCGTCCAACAAGACCGGATCTCCCAAAGCGCCGCGATCCTGAGCACGGACTGGCCCCTGCGCGAACTTTACCTGCAACCCACGCTGGATGTGGAGACGCTCAACTCACTTTTGCTCAGCTACGTCGAGCGGCTCCATGTGCCCGTGGTCGGGGCTTTTGATACCGATCAAACCCTCTTGACCACCACCTTGGTCGGCATGACAGACGCCGACGCCGGCGCCTTTCGCCATCTGATCACCAAGGCTGACGAAGAGGCGACGGACTTCGCCACCGGATTCGCCTACCTGCAGGGCAAATTATACTGCCTGGTGGTCTCGCCCTTCTATGCTCCCCGCCCCGTGATCATCGGTTGGATTGGCGGCGCATTCCCCATCGACGACGCCTTTGCTTTCGGTCTCAAGCGCACCACACAAGCTGACATTACATTCATCGGCGCCCCCGGCGGAGGCGACCGTCGCGTGCTCGCCAGCACCCTCAGCCGCAATCAAGCCGAGACTGTGGTTGCGCTGCTGCCCACCGCCATCACCGACGCCGAACACACCACGACCGAGGTGATTGACGGTGAACCGTTCGTGACCCTGCACGCGCCGCTGCGGTTGATTGGTGATGAACCCGTGCGCATCGAACTCCAGCGTTCGCTCAACGCCGAACTCGCTCCGGCCCGGGAACTGGAAAACACGATTCTATTCATCTCGATTGCCGCGCTCATCACGGCGTCGCTCGTCGCACTCGGCGTGGCCCGCGGCGTCAGCCAGCCCGTGCAGGCACTGGCCGAACACACCGAAGTCATCGCGCGGGGCGATTACACCGCCCGGCTGCAATCCACCCGGGCGGACGAATTCGGGCAGCTCGCCGCCAGCTTCAACCGCATGAGCGAAGGCCTCGCCGAACGCGACCGCGTGCGCGACCTGCTCGACAAAAACGTCTCACCCGAAATCGCCGCCCAGCTCATGCGCGACGGTGCCATCCTCGGCGGCGAGGAACGCGTCGTCACCATCCTCTTCGCCGATCTACGTGGCTTCACCCCGCTCAGCGAAAGGCTCCCGCCGCGTGAACTCATCGGCATTCTCAATCGATTCCTCGATCGCATGAGCGCCGAGATCGAACGCCACGGCGGCGTGATCGACAAATTCATCGGCGACGCCATCATGGCCATGTTCGGCGCGCCTGTCCCCCAAGCCGACGCCGCCGATCAGGCGCTGCGCGCCGCCCTCGGTATGGAGCAAGCCTTGGTCCGCTTGAATGCCGAGCTGAGCGCCGAAGGATACCCGGAACTCGCGATCGGCATCGGCATCAACACCGCGGCAGTTGTCGCCGGCAACATTGGCTCCCACCGGCGGCTCAACTACTCGGTAATCGGCGACGGCGTCAACGTGGCCGCCCGCCTCGAAACCCTAACCCGCAACCCCGAATATCACACCAACATCCTGGTCAGTTCCGCCACCCTCGCCGCCGCCCAAGGAGTTTACCTTACCCGGGCTTTGGGAGCCGTCACGGTCAAAGGCCGCACCGAACCGGTTCAAATCCATGCAGTCGATGGACTTAAAAATTCCGAAACCGAAAGAGTCGTGACATAAGTCCAGCTTGCCTTACGCAGAAAATTTGCGATAAAGGCGACCATTCCCGAGCTGCAACCTCAACCCAACCGTCGCCGCATGAAAGCCGTCCGCCCGATCTTCTATTCCGCGCTCCCACTATTATTGATCGGTGCCCTCAGCCCCCGCGCCGAAGCCACGCCCGCGCAGACTCTGACCACTTACACCTGGACCGGCTTGGGCCAAGACAATGATCTCTACAGCTCGTCCAATTGGCAGGACGAACTCACGCCGCCGGCAGATTACATCGCTCCCGAAAACGACATCACAGACTTGGTTCTCTTGTTCGGGGATTCGCGCCGAACCTACGCCGAGTATTACAGCCTTTACGCCAGTCAGCTCCAGTTTGTCGGTCACCGCCGCGGTTATTATTTCAACTCGGTCGGCACCACCACCCACCTCGGCAGCGGCGGCATTCTCTACGCTCCCGCCGAAAACGTCGGTTCGATCATCTACGACAGCGTGCAACTTCACGCCTCGCAGGTCTGGCAAATCAACAGCGGTTGGCTGACGATCTACGGACCGATCAGAGATCTGCTCTCCGACAACGAAACCCACGGCAATTACAGTCTCGAAAAAACCGGCCAGGGCACATTGCAACTCTTTGGTGTCTACAGTGGAGGCTGGGCAGGCGGTCTCACTCTTTCCGAAGGTTGGGTCTCGGTCAGTGGAGACTTGAGTGGCACCCTGGAAGGCGCGCTCGGCTCCGGCACCCTCACCTTTAACGGTGGCAGCCTCGAAGTCTGGCCGGGCCAATACAGCATGGGTTACGAAGACGGTGTGCTGTTGACCAACAATATCGTCAGCAACGGGCTCATCCGCATCAAAGCCGACACCGATATTGCGATCGTTGAAGGGGACCAGCCGGAGAACTTCATCCGCCTTGATGCCGACACCACCCTCCAAGTATCCGGCGACAGTCTCTCCATTGAAAAGGAAATCATCGAAAACGAGGGCACCGGCCCGCACTCCCTGACCATCGACTCCTACGGCGCCATTATTCATTATGGTAACAGCCTGTGGAGTGGCGGCACCCAGGTGGACAAAGGCGTTTTCATATTTGCCGGAGAAGGCAATCTGCCCGGCATGGGTAACATCGTGATCGGCGCCGATGGCTATGCCGGTATCGGTGCCGACAACGACGTCACGGAATTTGTCTCCAAAATCGATCTGGCGAATTCCACCGGCACCCTGGGCTTCGACAGCGATCCCGAATCGGAAAGCGGGCCCGACGTCTTTTCCGACCCCATCGACCTCACCGGCGCGAACAGCAGCCTGCGCATCGGCACAGCCACGCAGGCCATCCTGGGTGACTATCCCATTCTCAACACCACCGAGCAAATCACCCCCGCCGGCAGCAGTTATCGTTTCGGCGGCGGCGGCGGCAGCCTCTTCGTGGCAAGCTTTCTCACCGATGGCTCCAACCCCCGCGGACTCGAAGTCGATTCCATCGACGAAACCCCGCTGACTGTCTGGCTGCTTAACCCCAACAACAACTTTACGGGCGATATTTACGTCAACAATTCCGCCCTCATCTATGGTCCCGGCGTGGCGCCCGATGCCGAGGTTGCCTTCAATCTTACCTCCACCGGTTACGTCGGCATCGCCGGATCCGGCGCCTACGATGATGCTGGTCAGAACGGTGCCATGGTCAGTGATTGGCTGGACCAATTCGCCGCCAATACCCCGGGCATTATCGGCTTCGACGTATTCCACGACGCCGGCACGGGCTGGGTGATCAACGATCTCGATACCAGCCGCTTTAGCAACGCCGCCATCGGCAGCGCCACATACGTGGAATCCGGTGGCGAGTTTGGTGCGCCCGGTTTGACCCTGACCGGCACGCTCACGCCCAACTCGGACGGCAGCCACCGCTTCGTCGCCTACAAAGGCGGAGCCTTCATTGTTGAAGGCACACTGACTGGTGACAGCCTGCAAATCGGCCGGCCCGACAGCATCGCCACTTTTGGTGATCGCATGGGTGATGACTACTCCACCGTCATGATCAGCGGTGACAATACCGGCGCACTCTCAGATGGCACCACTTTCTACAGCGGTCGGCTGATGATTGGCCAGAGCAATGGCATCGCCGGTGACGATCCAACCAGCGCGCTGGGCATCGGTGCACTCACCATCGCCCCCACACTGTTTATCGAAGAAAACGAAGGCGATGCACCTTCCCCTCAGCTTGTTGCCGCCGTGGATGATCTCATCCTGCCGAACAACATCATCATCAATTCCGACGAACTTGGCATCAGCGGTGAGCGGGATTTCACCCTTGCGGGTGACATCTCCGGCAGCGGCAGGCTTTATGTGGGAGAGAATTATGACCAATCGCTCGAGCTGACTCTGAGCGGCAACAACACCTTCAGCGGCGGTATTTATCTCGCAAACAACTCCAGTCTCGCTGTCACCAGCAACACCGGCACCGGCACGGGCCCGCTCGGTTTCGGCCATAGCGGCGGTTCTGTTTATTTCGAATCCAATGCGCCCGTGATCGGCGGCTTCAGTAACGAAAATGATGGTTCTTACGGCTACATCAGTCTGCAAGCCGAGGGCCCCACCACCTTGACCGTCAATCAACAGGAATTCGGTCGCTTCTACGGATCAATCAACGCGGAAGACGCCACCGTGATCAAAACCGGCGCCGGCACGCTCCGTTTTGATAGCGGCTATATCAACACCAACGGCATCGCTGATGGCGAAGGCAACAACATCGGCCTCGATGTGCAGCAGGGCGCGGTCATCTTTTCGAACAATTCCGGACTCTACGATAACAGCGAAAATCAAACCCCCGCCGTAAGAATCAGCGGCGGCAGCTTTGCGGTGGATGGCGGCACCACGTTTAACAATCCGGTGGTTGTCGCCGGCGGCGGTCGTCTCGACGGATTCGGCACCTACACGCAGGACGTCGCCATCGGCGACGGCGCGATTCTCTCCCCGGGCCTCGCGGGCAACGGCATGACCGGCTCGATCCAGTTTCATCACCTCGAACTCGACGCGGGCGGCATCTACGAATTCGACATTCAGTCGCCTGACTTCGGCGATTACGTCGGCCGCGATACCATCAGTGTCTTCAATCCCAATTCCAGCGAACAAACCCTCGTCATCAACGCCGATTCGTCACACCCGTTCATCATCCGCGTCTACTCGGTCGACGAGGCGGGTGAACGCGGTTTCCTTTCCGGCATTGATCCGGACCACGGCATGTATTCGTGGACACTGATCTCCTTCGACGAACTGCTCATCCCCTCCACGAGCAATATGTTCGATCCCTCGCTCTTCAGCCTGGAGTTGGATGGGTTCAGCGCCGATTTCACCGGCGACTTCAATATCGCGCTTGATGGCCAGCACATCGTGCTGCAGTTCACGCCCGTCCCTGAACCCTCCACTTATGCGATGATGGCAATTGGTTTAGGCATCGTGGCTTGGAGCATTCGTCGCCGGCGTCGCCACAAGGCCTGATTGCATCTGCACCCCAGGTTTTCAACCCGCCGCATCCCGGCGGGTTTTTATTGGGTCAATTGTTCCGCCCGGCCGATCAGCCTGATGAACTCGTCACGATAGCCACCCGCGTCGCTGCCTTTCCCGGCCTCGGCCCACGCCTGCACCTCACTCCAACTACTCGCGCCCTTGAACTCCGAATCGCGCAACAGCATGCCAAAACCGGCCACGCTCGCGGCGAATTTGAAATCGGTGCTCGCGGTCGCAAAGGTCGCGTCGTCATCCGCCAGCGGAAACTCCAACAGCTGGCTCGTATCACCCTCCGGCGCTTTGTAGCGCAGCTTCACCGTCAGCAACTCGCGGCTCCCCGTCAGATCGATCGCCACCTTCTGGTATTTCAAATCGTCCGCGGGCGTCAGGATGCCCCCTTTGGCCGGGACGATCTCATAAAGCGCCGTCACCGTGTGACCCGCGCCAATCTCGCCCGCGTCCACCTGGTCGTTGGCAAAATCCTCTTTCTGCAACCGGCGGTTTTCATATCCGATGAGCCGGTAACTTTCGACCGTCGCCGGATTGAATTCGACCTGCAGTTTCACGTCCTTGGCGATGGTGACGAGGGTGCCGTTGACCTGCTCGACCAGCAGCTTCTCGGCTTCACGCTTCGAGTCGATGTAACCGTAGTTGCCGTTGCCCTTGTCGGCCAGCGCTTCGAGCTTCGCGTCCTGATAGTTGCCCATGCCGAAGCCGAGCACGCTCAGAAACACGCCGGACTTCGCCTTCTCTTCAATCAGTCGCGTCAGACTGCCGTCGTCACTCACGCCGACGTTGAAGTCGCCATCCGTGCACAGGATCACGCGGTTGATCCCGTCGTTCACCAGGTTGGCTTTGGCGATGTCGTAAGCCAGTTGAATGCCCATCGCACCGTTGGTCGAACCCGACGGCTGCAAAGCGTCCACCGCCGCCAGAATCTCGCTCGCCTTGCGTGCCGGCGTCGAAGGCAGCGCCAATCCGGCGTTGCCTGCATAGGTCACGATCGCCACGCGGTCGTCGGGCCGCAGGCGGTCAACCAACAGACGCATGGCCTGCTTTACCAACGGCAGCTTGTTCGCCGCGTTCATCGAGCCCGACACATCGAGCAGGAACACCAGATTGGCCGCCGGCCGCGCCGCGGTGGAAATCTCGCGGCCCTTCAAACCGATGCGCACGAGCCGGTGTTCGGGCGCCCAAGGCGCACTCGCCACCTCCAGCGTCGCCGCGAACGGCGTCAGACCAGTCGGGTGCACATAGGTGTAAGGAAAGTAATTGAGCAGCTCTTCAATCCGCACCGCATCCGGCGGCGGCAAGCGACCTTCATTCAAGAACCGACGCACATTCGCATAGCTCGCCGTGTCCACGTCCGCCGAGAAGGTCGAGAGCGGTTGATCCGCTACACGGATGAAACCGGTCTCCGGCGTATGCGCGTAGTCCTCGGTGTTGAAGACTACATCCGGCGCTTGTTTCATAAGCATAGAAGGATTTGCCATGGGAAACACCTTCGCCCGACTTGCAGCTTCCTTTTCAAAGGCTTGTGCGCGCTGCATTGCAAATGCCGCGTGCTGAGCATCCCGCATTTGTTGAACCTCAGCTGCACGCTTGGCTGTAGTATCTACTTCGGCCATCGCCAAACTGGACGCGTTCTGCCTCCGGCCGACACAGGTTCATCGGCCACCGCCGGCATCGCCATCGTATAGGTTTCATATTCCTTCGCCACAGGCTGCTGGGCCGGTTCATGCAGCACGACCACGACCGCGAAACACGCAGCGGCCAAAGTGCCGACCACGAAGTAGAGTTTCGGAAAGCTCAGGAGTTTGCCCGGCTTTTCCCGATACGGGTCCTTCGGCGGTTTCACCGCCGGCAGCGGCTCTTCGCCCAGCACGGCTTCGAGCTGCGCGGCGGCGGCGCGAATGTCCTCCACCGCGGCTTGCGCGGCGGGTGAATTTTGCAGGAGCGCCTCAACCTCGGCACGCTCGGCTTCATCGAGTTCACCGAGGGCGTAGGCGGTCAGGCGGGGATCTTCAGGGGAAATAGTTGGCTTATTCATGATATGCTCAGGGTCGCAGGGCGGCAAAATCCGTGCGCAGGCGTGTCACGGCGGTGTGGAGGATGAACCCGACATTGCTCACGGAGAGCGAGGTGATGCGGCTGATTTCCTTGTAGCTGAAACCGTTCTGGAATTTCAGACGCACGACCTCCTGTTGGTTCGGGGGCAGGCGATCGATCAGGCGAAGAATCGCGGCGTTGGTCTCGGCCTGTTCGAGACTGCGACCCGGCCGTGGTTCGGCCGCGGTCACGCGTTCTTGTTCGCCTTCGGCAAAATGCTTCATGCGGCCCTCCTTGCGCATGACATCAAGCGCGCGGTGGCGGCAGACGGTGAACAACCATTCGACCACGTGGCCCTCGACGGCCGCGGCCGGCTGCTGCATGAGTTTGATGAAGGAGTCCTGCACCACGTCGCGGGCGCGGTCGGCATCGCCCAGCAATTTTGTCGCATAGCGGGTGAGCGGAGCCTGGTGCTCCGCGAAGGTGCGTGCCATGAAGCTCTGGTTTTCATGCGTCTTTTCCCGTGGTTGAGGGTTCGGAGGTGCCATGGGTTTCTGAGGGGATGACGCGCGGACCGGAGGTTTCTTAGAAAAATCCTTCGTTTCACTGGCACTGGCAACCCAACGAGCCGTAGGAAATGAAAAAAACCAACTCCCGGCTTGCCTCGGCCCAAGACGGCGGCTTCGCTCCGCGGCACACCAAGCGTTCAACCCCTCCCCCGATGATGACCCGCCAATTTGTAGCACCACTGATTCTTACGCTGCATGCGGGCCGTCTGACCACCTGAGTCAGTCTTCGCCCGCCGCGCTGAGCGGGCTCCCGGAAATTCTTTCCCCAAGGACAACCCGCTCCAACCCGAGCGGGCTTTTTGTTTTTTCCCTGCCACTTTCCTGACCTTCACCATGTTTTCCCATCTTCACGGCATCTGGTCCCTCATGCAGGGACATCGCCTGCGCTACGGCGCGGCCCTCGCCTGTCTGCTCGGCGCCACCGTGCTCAATTACGGTGTGCCACTCGTGGGCAGCGTGATCATTGACTTCGCCATCTCCGCCAAGACTCCCGACGCCGACACCTCGGCGCCGATACGTTGGTTGCTCAACCTGTTCGGCGGCGCGGAACACTTGCGCGACAATCTCTGGCTCGCACCCGTCGCCATGGTGCTGCTCAGCGCGTTCGGCGGCGTGTTCAGCTATCTCAAGGGCTGGCAGGCTTCGGTTGCGAGCGACGGCATCGCCCGCCGGCTCAAGGACCAGCTTTACGATCACCTCAATCATCTGCCCGCGCGGCACCACGACCAATCCGACACGGGCGATCTCGTGCAACGCTGCACCAGCGACGTCGAGACCGCGCGCACCTTCCTCGCTTCGCAGGTGATGGACGTGGGCAACGCGCTCATCCTCGCCGGCACCGCCTTGCCACTCATGCTCATGCTCAACGTGCCGCTGACGCTGGTCTCGTTCTCCCTGCTCGGTCCGATCGTGATCTACGCCTACGTCTATTTCCGCAAGGTGCGCTACATCTTCAAGCAGGTGGACGAAGCCGAGGGCATGCTCACCGGTGTCGTGCAGGAAAACCTGACCGGCATCCGCGTCGTGCGCGCGTTCTCGCGCCACGATCACGAACGCCAGAAGTTCGCCACGCCCAATGCCCTCTACCGCGACCGCGCGCTCAAGATGCTGCGGCTCATGTCGTGGTATTGGTCGATCAGCGACATCGTCGCGCTCAGTCAACTCGGCCTCACCCTGATCGTGGGCGCCCATTGGGTCGCGACCGGCGAAGTCACCGTCGGCGTGCTCTTCGCGTTTCTCGCCTATCTCGGCCTCATGCTCTGGCCCGTGCGCATGATGGGCCGCATCCTCACCGATCTGGGCAAGGCCACGGTCGCGCTCACGCGCATTCGCGAGATCCTGAGCGTCGAACGTGAACCTGAACCGCCGGCCAACGCCCAACTCATCGCCGCGCCACTTTCCGGACGCCTCGCCGTGCGCGATCTCCACTTCAGTCATGCCGCCAGCGACCTGCCGACGGACGGCCGCGGCGCCCTCAACGGCGTGTCCTTCGACGTCCATCCCGGCGAAACCCTCGCGATTCTCGGTCCCTCGGGATCGGGCAAGAGCACGCTCATGCATCTGCTGCTCCGGCTCTATGACTACCAGCACGGCTCCATCCAGTTCGACGGCCGCGAGCTCTCCGCGCTGCCGCGCAAATGGGTGCGCGAACAGATCGGCGTCGTGATGCAGGAACCGTTTCTCTTTTCCAAGAGCCTGCGTGACAACCTGCGCCTCGGGCACGGCAGCGCGCCCGACCCGGAAATCGAAAGCGCCGCCCGCGCCGCGTGCATTCACGATACCATCCTGTCGTTCGAACACGGCTACGACACCGTGATCGGCGAACGCGGCATCACGCTTTCCGGCGGTCAGCGCCAGCGCGTCGCCATCGCCCGCGCCGTGCTCAAGCGCGCGCCCGTGCTCATCCTCGACGACGCCCTCAGCGCCGTCGATGCCGAGACCGAGACCATGATTCTCGACGCCCTCAAATCGCGCCGCGGCCGCTCCACCACCCTCGTGATCGCCCACCGCCTCGCCACTCTCGTGCACGCCGATCGCATCATCGTGCTCGAACACGGCCGCATCATTCAGACCGGCACCCACGCCGAGCTTTCCGCGCAGGACGGCCTCTACCGCCGCCTGTGGCAGATTCAGACCAGCGTGGAGACCGACTTCCAAAACGAACTTCAAACCAAGTAACCGCCATGTCCGCCGCATTTCATCAGGAAGACGATTTCAAGGCCAAGCTCGACGCGGGCTTGTGGTGGAAGGTTTTCCGCCGTGCCTTCCATCTGAGGCGCTTCCTTATCCCGCTTTTCATTTCCGCCTTGGTGCTCGCGGTCTGCGACGCCAGTTTCGCCCTCATCACCCGCTGGGTGATCGACGGCGTCGTGCGTGACGGCACCAACGCCAATTTCGCCCTTTACGCCGGCGTCTATCTCGCCGTCACGCTTCTGCTGTGCGCCTGTGTCTGGCTCTTCATCTGGCTCGCCGGCAACATCTCCAACCGGCTCGCCCACGATATCCGCCGCGATGGTTTCGATCGCCTGCAGGAACTTGAGTTCGCGTTTTTCGATACCCGCCCCGTCGGATGGCTCATCACCCGACTGACCAGCGATTGCGACCGGCTCGCCCGCACCATCGGCTGGGGTTTCCTCGACATTGTCTGGGGCCTGAGCCTCGTCTTGATGATCGCGCTCAGCCTGCTCGTGCTGAATTGGAAGCTCGGTCTCATCATCCTCGCGATCGTGCCGCCGCTGGCGATCGTATCGCGCTACTTCCAGAAGAAGCTGCTTTTCAGCGCGCGCGACATTCGCAAATACAACTCGCAGATCACCGCCGCTTACAACGAATCGATCCAGGGCGTGCGCACGACCAAGACCCTCGTGCGCGAGGCGGAGAATCTCGGCGAATTCAAGTCGCTCTCCACCCACATGTTCAACGCCGCCGTGCTCAACGCGCGGCAAAACGCCGTCTATTATCCGCTCGTCATCACGCTCGGCAGTCTCGCCTCGGGCATCGCGCTCTGGCGCGGCGGCTGGCTCACGCTCCACGACGAGATCAGCCTCGGCACGCTGGTCGCGTTCGTGAACTTCGCCGGCATGTTTTTCAACCCCATCAACCAGCTCGCCCAGCGCCTGACGGAAATCCAATCCGCCCAGGCCGCCGGTGAACGCGTGATGGGGCTGCTCGAAACCACCCCCGCGATTCAAGACAGCCCCGCGGTGATGGCGCGCATGGAGGATCACAAATCCGATCTCCGGTCTCCGGATTCCGGTCTCGCCCCCGACGGCCTGCCCGGGAAAGTCGAATCCATCACGTTTCGCAACGTCACCTTCCGCTACAGCACCGGCCCGGTCGTGTTGGAAAATTTCAATCTCGAGGTCAAAGCCGGCCAGACCATCGCCCTCGTCGGCCCTTCCGGCGGCGGCAAGAGCACCATCGTCTCGATGGTCTGCCGTTTCTACGAACCGGTCGAAGGCGAGATCCTGATCAACGGCACCGACTATCGTGAACGTTCGCTCGCGTGGCTGCAATCGCAGCTCGGCATCGTGCTCCAGACGCCGCACCTGTTCAAAGGCACCATTCGCGAAAACATTCGTTACGGCCGGCTCGAGGCCACCGACGCCGAGGTCGAGGCCGCGGCGAAAATGGTCAACGCCCACGAGTTCATCTCCGCGCTCGAAGGCGGTTACGAAGCGTCCGTCGGCGAGGGCGGCAACCGGCTCTCCACCGGCCAGCGCCAGCTCATCTCGTTCGCGCGCGCGCTGCTCGCGAACCCGCAGATCTTCGTGATGGACGAGGCCACCTCGTCAATCGACACCGAGACCGAACAGCTCATCCAGCGCGGCATGGAGACCATGCTCGCCGGCCGCATCAGCTTCGTCATCGCCCACCGGCTCAGCACCATTCGCCGCGCCGATCGGATCCTTGTGATCACCAAAGGCAGGATCGAGGAAAGCGGCACCCACGAAGAACTGCTGCGCCAGCGCGGCCACTACTACGAGCTCTACACGAACCAGTTTCGCCGCGAACGCGAAGAGGCCGTGCTCGCGGGCGGGGAGACTTAAGCAAGCCTCGCTTGGCAAGCGAACCGGCGCGTGCATAGTGCGGGTATGCGCCGGTTCCCGCTCCTTTTCCTCGGCCTGATGGCCGCCTTTTTCACCGCATGCTCCCCGCGCGAAACCCCGGTCGAGGCCGGCATTCGCACGCACACCCTGCTCGTGGGTAATGCCGCGGAACCCGGCGATCTCGATCCGCACCTCGCTTCGATTCTCACCGACCAGATCATCATCAACACACTTTTCGAGGGACTCACCGCGCTTGATGAGGAAACCGCGACCCCCGTGCCGGCCGCCGCCGAATCGTGGAGGGTTTCACGTGACGGCTTGAGCTGGACCTTTCAACTGCGCGCCAACCTCAAATGGTCCAACGGCGAGCCGCTCGTCGCGGCGGACTTCATCACCGCCTGGCGCCGCGCACTCAATCCCGCCTTCGCCGCCGACAACGCCTGGTATCTTTTCCCGCTGAAAAATGCCGAGGCCTACAACGCCGGCTCGATCACCGATCCCACCGCCATCGGCATGGCCGCTCCGGATGATCACACACTCGTGCTCACGCTCGAACGCCCGACCCCCTACCTGCCGGCGCTGGTGTCCCTGCCGGCATGGTTTCCGCTCAACCCGCGCAATCTCGAAAAGTTCGATGCCCTTGAGCAACGCGGCCAGCCGTGGACGCGCCCCGGCAATCTTGTCAGCAACGGCGCCTATCAGCTCGCCGCCTGGGAACCCAACGCCCGCATCGTGCTCGACCAGAACCCGCATCACCGCGACGCCGCGACCGCACAATTGGAGCACATTGTTTTCCTGCCCATCGAGAAGCCCGATGACGAGGAACGCAATTTTCGCGCCGGGCAGCTGCACGTCACCTTCAACCTGCCGGTCACCAAGATCGCCACGTGGCGCGAACGCGCCCCGGAGCAGCTCCGCATCGATTCGCTGCTCCAGAGCAACTTCCTCCGCTTCAACACCACGCGCGCCCCCTTCGTCGATCCGCGCGTGCGTCGCGCGCTTTCCTTGGTGATCGATCGCGACCTGCTCGCCCGCACCGTGTTGCAAGGCAGCCGGCTGCCCGCCGCCTCGCTGACCCCGCCGCACACCGGGGGCTATGCAGCGCCCGCCGTCGTCACGGTGGATGCAGACGCCGCGCGGGCCCTGCTTGCCGAGGCCGGCTTCGCCGCTGGCCAAGGTCTGCCGGTCATCGAGCTCCTCGTGCGCAACGACGAGATCATGCCCCGGCTCGCCGAGGCCATTCAGGCGATCTGGAAACGCGAACTTGGCGTGCAAACCACCATCCGTCAGGCCGAACAGAAAATCTGGATCCAACAACAGCAGACGCTCGACTACCAAGCCTGCCTGTCGGCGTGGACGGCTGACTACCCTGATCCGCTGTCGTTCTTGGAATTATTCCTGGGCCAAAGTGACTACAATTGGACCGGTTGGGACAACGACGTCTATAATCGCCTCTTGGACAAAGCTGCCGCCGCCAGCCCCAGCGCGCCTCGCATCCGCTACGCCGTGCTGCGCGACGCCGAGGAACTGCTGCTCAACGATGCGCCCATCGCGCCGCTCTATTTCGGCGCGCAAACCTATCTGCTGCATCCGGCCGTGAAAGGCTGGACCCCGGCTCCGCTCGGCTTTCGCCGGTTTCAACGGGTGTCGTTGGAACCATGACGCCGCACTTGTGCCGGTGCACTCACCTGTTCAGCTTAGGACCATGCGGATTGCCCTGATCTTCGCTTTATTGACCACGCTCGCCCCGGCCGCCGACGTCGCCTTCACGCGCATCTGGCCCTCATGGCGCGACACCGCTTCCTTCGTGCGCATTTCCGAATATTTCGGCGGCAAAGAGAACAGCGGTCGGCAAACCATGCTGCGCACGCAGCCGGCAAACCGCGACGGCTACTACTTTCTCACCCGCGTGAAAAACGACGGGTCCGCGAAGGCCGACGTGCGGTTCGTGCTGGAGATTATCACCCCGGCCTCGCCGGTGCCCAAGACCTTCACGTTTCCCGCGACGCTTCCGGCCCACAGCCACGTGTTCAATCTCGGTTTGACCGGCGGCGATTGGGCCGGTGAAGACGTTCATCCGGTGGCCTGGCGGTTGCGATTGCTGACCGCCGATGACCGCGAACTCGCCGCCGAGCAGAGCTTTCTCTGGCGGATGCCGGACGGCGCCGGGGAGTAAATTTTTTCCGCGTGAAACCGGCTGCCGCTTTCGCTTGGTCTGCGTGGCAACCACTCGGTTTGGCACTGACGCCCCGCGTGCTCGCTGAGATTCTCGACGGTGGTCAGAGCTTTCGCTGGCGTTGCGACGAACAGCACATTTGGACCGGCATCTGGTCGGATCACGTCGCGCAACTGCGTCTCACCGCTGACGGACTGCTGGAAGGCCGCGCACCCGGAACCGGCACAACTCATTTGATGGCATTGCGCAATTACCTGCGGCTCGACACGGATTTCGCCGCGCTGACCGATGCACTCCCGTGGCGCAGCGATCCGCATCTCGCCGCCTGCATCACGGCATTTCCTGGTTTGCGCCTGCCCAAGCAACCTTTCGGCGAAACCCTCCTCTGCTTTCTTTGCAGCGCGACCAAACAGATCGTGCAGATCAAACAGATGGTCGCACTGCTCGCCCAGAATCACGGCACTGCAATCGGTAGGGCGGGATCGTCCGATCCCGCCTTTCACCGCCTGCCCACCTGGCAGGAGCTCGCGGTCGTCCCGGAGGAGACCCTGCGCCGGTGCCTGCTCGGCTTCCGTGCCCGCTATATCAAACAAACCGCGCTCTTTCTCGCCGAGCGTCCCGGCTGGTTGGAGGAGACGGAATCGTTACCCTACCTTGAGGCGAAAGCCCGCTTGATGGAATTGCCGGGCGTCGGCGAAAAAGTCGCCGACTGCGTGCTGCTCTTCGGCGCCGGCCAACTCGAGGCCTTTCCGGTTGATACGTGGATCCTCAAAGCGCTGGCGCATCGTTACAATCTCGCCGGCTGGACTCCCGCCCAACTCACCCGTTTCGGTCGCGTTCATTTCGGCACCGCCGCCGGTTTTGCCCAGCAATTCTTGTTCGCCTACGAACGCGCCAAACAAACACAAAAGTAACCTATTAGGTTACTTTTCAATGAGTGCCTCTTTATTCTTCATTGGTAAAATCGTGCCAAGCTTAACTCAAAGTAACCTATTAGGTTACTTTACTCATCTAAATGATCGCAGCTTAGGTGCGCTTTTTTAGCAGCCGCCAGGGAAAGAAATATACAGCATAAACGACCGCGTAGATGGCGAAGTTGTCGAGCTTCGCGAACGATGCGCCGGCGAAAAAGAAAATCAGCAGATGCATGCGAATCACGTTTTTGTAAGGCGCAAACAACGCATCGCCCTGCGCGTTGCGTGCCTTGCGGGCGGCAATCGCTTCCGCCGTGACCGCGCCGTCGTCTTTTGGCTTGGCTGGCTTCGACGCAAAGGCCGCACGCTCCGCCAGGAATGCGACGGGCAGGAAAATCCAGTAGCGTTTAACCACCTCGGCATAGGTTTCAAAACCCGGCCACAAGTGGGTCGTCTTGGCCTCGGGCAGCACCGGGAAAAACTGATTCAGAAAAACCGAATGCCCGAAATGAAACCCACCGAAATGCACGGTGAAAAACGCAATCATCATCAGCGAACCGCCGCCGATCAGGGATCCGACCAGCAGTTTGCCCGGCAAAGTGCCGGGAGTCCGGTCGGTGCCCGCCCCCACCGCAAATTCGCGCAGCATGCCGGTGCTCGACCAGAGGATCATGGCATAACCCACCACGAGACTGGACAGCCACAGGCTCCACACGAGATCCGTGGTCTGCCATCGGGCAAACCACGCCACCGCCAGCCCGCCGACAAACGCCAGCGCATCCGGCCAAGCCTCGACCCAGCGGGAGCGCGCAGCGGTCGCGGCGGTCGAATTCATTTCGCGCGCTGGATCAATTCCACTTCATAGCCCTCGGGCGCGTCGATGAACGCGATGACGGAACCGCTGCTCGTCTTGGTCGGTCCGTCGCTCAGCGCATAACCCTTGGCCTTGATCGCCGCCTCATAGGCGGCGAGATCCTCGACCTCGAACGCGAGGTGCACGAGGTCGGGCTGCACTTTGACCGGCTCAGCCCCGGCCGGCATCTGGCAAATCTCGATTTCTTCGTCGCTATTCGGCGTGGCCAGGAACGCCAGTTGCGCGCCGCGCGGCGAGGTGTGCTGCCGGCTGAGCGTCAGGCCGAGGGCCTCTTGGTAAAATTTGATCGTGGCCGCGAGATCGTTCACGCGCATGCGGGTGTGGAGCAGTTTCTTAACCATGGGTTCACTTTACATCCCCCGAGGATGCCGGCAAGAAGTCACGCACACCACCCCGCAAACTTTAACGCCGCATGGATGTTTCTGAATTCTCCCCGGATGCCTCGGGCATGGCCAACGCCCGCGCCCTGCAACGCGCCGTCGATCAGGGTGGCACGATTCACATCACGCGTCCCGGCGTCTATCGCATCGCTGCCACCATTCACGTGGGCAGCCAGACCGCGCTCATCTTCGGCCCTGGCGTCATCCTGCAAAAAACCGCCGAGGCCGGGCCGTTCACCTACGTTTTCCTCAATAAGGGCGCGCTGACCAAGACCCACGATGAAAACATTCTGATCGAGGGGCTGCATTTGCAGGTCAACGAACAGGACGTGCCGCGCTGGGACATTCCCGGACTGCGCGGACAAGTCGCGTTCTTTTGCGTGCGGGATCTCATCATCCGCCGCTTCCGTTGTTATGATTTGGGTCCCCAACAATTCTGCATCCACGTCTGCACTTTCGAGGACTTGGTGGTCGAGGACGTGATAATCCACGGCAAGAAAGACGGGGTGCACCTCGGCAGCGGGCGACGGTTTCGCATCAGCCACGGCGTGTTCAAGACCTTTGACGACGCGATCGCGCTCAATGCGCACGACTACGACACCGCCAACCCCGAACTCGGCTGGATTGAAGACGGCATCGTGGAAAATTGTCACGATCTCACCGCCGAACATACCACCGGTTTTTTCTGCCGCTTGCTGGCCGGAGGCTGGACGGATTGGCGCCCCGGCATGCAAGTGCAGAAGTCCGACACCGTGATTTCCCAAGGCCGGCTTTATCGGGTTTGCGCCCAACCCGACGGACGAATCTACACTTCCTCCACGGCGCCGACGCACCCGCAGGGCACGGTTGAGCGGGACGGCATCAGCTGGGTGATGCTGCAGGAAACCGTGTGTTACCACGTCGGCGTGCGCAATGTCGTCTTCCGCGATATCACGCTGCACAAGCCGCGCATCGGGTTTGCCTACCTCTTCGACGACGATCGTTTCAGTCGCTCCGTTTATCCCGGCGTTCAACCGCCATCCCAAGACAACATCCGGTTCGAAAACATCACCGTTACACACGCCGAGCCCGTGCCGCTGCTCCACATCACCACCCCGGCGGATGTCATCCGGGTTGACCGGGCCCGCCTGCGTCACAACCCCATCGTGTTCACCAATCGCACGCCGGACTTCGATCTCGGACCGACCCATCTCAGCCTGACCAATTGCACGTTCACTGCCGCCGGGGGATTCGCCCTCGTAAAAGTCGAGGTCACGCCCAAGCGGCTCGCCTTGCGCACCGCCGGCTCCATCGTGACTGATCCGACCTTTCGCGCCATCATCGAAGACGACACCGGCGCGATAGCGGTCGACTCCGATCTGCCCGGGCTCGGACCACGCTAGGCGGCGGCCCGGGCGGTGCAGCCGGTTCAGGGCAGCAGGTTTTCGCGGATGAACAGCACCGTGGCGTAGAACTGGTAGTCCGCGTTGGCCTTCTTGCGAAACCCGTGGCCCTCGTCCTTCGCTTCGAGATACCAGACCGGCGAACCGTTCTTGCGCACGGTTTCCACCATTTGCACGGCCTCGGTGCGCGGCACGCGCGGATCGTTCGCGCCCTGCACGATGAAGAGCGGCTTGGTGATTTCGGCCGCGCGGGTGGTCGGCGAGATTCTCAGCAAGTGCGCGTGCATCTCCGGATCGCGCTCGTCGCCGTATTCCACCCGGCGCAGATCGCGGCGGTAATCCTCCGTGTTCTGGAGAAACGTCACGAAGTTGCTGATGCCCACGACGTCGAGTGAGCAACGGATGCGATCGTTGTAATGAATCGCCGAGGCCAGCGTCATGTAGCCGCCGTAACTGCCCCCGGTGACCATGATGCGACTGGCATCGAGGTCCGGCTGCTGGGCGATCCAATCGAGCAATGCGCCAATGTCCTTGACCGAGTCCTCACGCTTGAAGCCGTTGTCCAAGGTCACGAAGGTTTTGCCGAAACCGGTCGAGCCGCGGACATTCGGGAAGATGATCGCGACGCCGAGTTCGTTGAGATAGTAATTGTTGCGACCGAGGAAGACCGGCAGCGACTGTCCCTCGGGGCCGCCGTGGATGTTGATGATGACCGGACGCGGCCCGGTGAACTTCGCGGCCGGGCGGTAAAGAAAGCCCGTGATTTCCAGATCATCGAAGCTCCGCCAGCGAATCAGTTCCGGCTCGCTCAAGGTGTCCGCCACCAAGCCGCCAAGTTCGCTCTGCGTCCAACGCACGATCTCTCCGGTCGTGATGTCGAGCACGTGCAGGTCGGATGGCGAACGCGCGGAGTTGAGACTGAGCGCGACATGCCGGCTGTCCTTGTGCCAGGCCACGGTGCCGATCACGCCGGTCGGCACGCCCTCAATCTGACGATAGGTGAAATTCGCCAGCTCCATCAGGTAGAGCCGGCTGAGTCCCGCCTCCGAAACCTTAAACAACAAATGCCGGCCATCGTCCGCCAAGGCGAAGCCTTGCACATCAGCCGTTATGTCGGTCGTGAGAAAGCGCGTTTCGCGGGTCGCGAGATCGATGTAAGCCAGCCGCTTGAATTCGAAATCCTCATCGGTGTTCACAAACACGCCGCGACCGTCCTTGGCAAAGGCCGCGCCGCCGTAAGCCACGCCGCTATTGCTACGCGGCGTGAACTCCGTCAGCTCCGCTGTCGCGATGTCGAGCAACCACAGGTGGCTCTCGTTGACCGAAACATACTCGTAAACCAACAACGTCTGGTCATCGGGCGACCAATCAGCCGCGCCCCAGCCGCCGCCCTGCACTTTGAACAGCAAGCGATCGGTCGATGGGTCGCGCGGGTTCATCAGATAAAGATCGCGGTCGGCGCCATTGCGTCGCGTCGAACTGTAAACCAACTGGTCGCCCGCCGTGCTCCACGCCACGCCGCCGTTCTGGCTGCGACCGCCATCGGTCAGCAAGGTTTGTTCACCCGTGGCGAAGTCGTAACGGTAGATCTGGCGAAACTCCGAACCGCCCGCATCGCGACTGAACAAAAAGAACGCGCCGTCCACCGGATCGTAACCGAGCGAACCGACGGGTTCGTCGAAGAACGTCAATTGATGACGCGCGCCCAGCGGAGCCGTCACCTGATGAATCTGGGCAGTGTTGCCGAAGCGCGTGCCGATGAGCATTTCCAGCTTCTGCGGATGCCAGCCGCCAAAACCCGCGGATCGCGTTTCGGTGTAGCGCTTGACGTCCTGCGCGAGTGCTGCCGGCACGTCCGGGATTCCCTCGATCACCAAGTTCGCGTTCGGACGAATCACCTCACCCTGCAACCCCGCCACCAGCAGACTGGTGACAGCCAACCAACGGAATGTGTTACGCATTTTCCATCCATGCCTTTTCGCGCTGACCGGCGGCAAGCCGAATCACTTCACTATCTCCGTAATCCCAAGAGTTCGGCTCTGCATCCCAAACATGGCCGTGCCATGCGAAGCTCGCCCCGCGAGCGTAGCATGGTGCCCGGGAAAGGATTGGTTTCGCTACCGCGAAATCCTGCTGCGCAGGATCGGCGTTGCCGCCGCCCCATCTCCACTCGCCCGCCACGCCGGGCTCGCTCCGTCGAACCCAAGGGTTCTCGTCCTTTCCCTTTCCGCATCTCAAGCATGGCCGTGCCATGCGAAGCTCGCTCCTGCGAGCGTAGCATGGTGCCCGGGAAAGGACTCGAACCTTCACGCCTTACGGCAGCGGCTTCTAAGACCGCCGTGTCTGCCATTCCACCACCCGGGCGGGTTGTAGGATTAGCAACAGTGCAAGCCGGCGGGCGCGGAGCAAGCGCGGTTTCCGCCCGTCGATCGACGACCGGGCAACCTTCCCCGCGGCCGAACGCTGACGGCATTCAATCGAGCGTCACGGTCGGCAAGAACGCCGGCACGCGCCGCGCCGACGCGTGCGTTTCAAAGTCCGCCGCCAGCGCCAGCAAGCGCGCTTCGCTCCACGCCGGGCCGACAAACGAAAAGCCCACGGGCAGGCCCATGACCTGCCCCGCCGGCACGGTGATTGCCGGATAGCCCGACACCGCCGCCCAACTCGAACTGCCGCCGGTGTAGCTGTCGCCATTGACCGGATCGATCAACCACGCCGGGCCGTTCGTAATCATCACCAACGCATCGAGCTCGTGCTCGGCCAAGGCTGCGTCGATGCCTTCTTCCCGCGTGAGTCGCAGGCATTTTGCCCGCGCATCCAGATAAGCCTGCTCGGTCAGCGGTCCCTTGGCCGCCGCCATTTCGAGATACTCCTGCCCGAAATATTTCAGCTCACGGTCCGCGTGCGCCCGGTTGAACGCGATCAGCTCCTCCACCGACTTGATCGGCGCGTCCGGACCGAGCGACGCGAAATAGGCGTTCAGGCCCGCCTTGTATTCGTAAACCAACACCTCGAGCTCGGCCTCACCGAAATCGCCCATCGCCGGCAGCTTGACCGGATCAACCACGACCGCGCCGGCGGATCGCAACGCCGCGAGCGCGCTCTCGAGCACGGGCTCAAGTTTCGGATTCGGGCCGAACGGATCGCGCACCAGCCCCACGCGTCTGCCGCGCAGCGCGCCGGGGATCAAAGCCGCGGCATAATCCTGCGGCATGTCGGTCGGCCGATCCGTGAGTGTCGCGGCATCGCGTTGATCGCGGCTCGCCATGACCGTCAGCAGATGCGCGGCATCGCGCACGGTCCGCGCCATCGGCCCGGCCGTGTCCTGGCTCGCGGAAATCGGAATGATTCCCGCGCGGCTGACGAGACCCACCGTCGGCTTCACCCCGACCAATCCGCAAACCGAGGACGGCGAAACAATTGACCCGTCCGTCTCCGTGCCGACCCCGACGACGCACAAATTCGCCGACACCGCCGCGCCCGTGCCGGAGCTTGAGCCCGAGGTGTTGCGATCGAGCGCATACGGATTGCGCGTCTGGCCGCCACGACCGCTCCACCCGCTGATCGAACGCGTCGAACGCAGATTCGCCCACTCGCTGAGATTGGTTTTGCCGAGCAGCACCGCCCCGGCTTCGCGCAAACGCGCGACCACGGTCGAATCCTGCAACGGTCTCGCCGACAGCAGCGCCAGCGAACCCGCCGTCGTGTGCATCCGGTCCGCCGAATCGAGATTGTCCTTCACCAGCACCGGGATGCCGTGCAGCGCACCGCGCACCTGACCCGCCGCCCGCTCGCGATCGAGCTCCGCCGCAATGGCCCGCGCATCGGGATTGAGTTCGATCACCGAATTCAGCTTCGGGCCCGCGCGATCAATCCGCGCGATGCGTTCGAGATAGGCTTCGGTCAACGCAACCGCCGTCAGTCGCCCCGCGGCCATCTCGGCCTGCAATTGATCAATCGTCGCTTCGAGCCACGGAAAGTCCTCGGTGCGCTCGGACTCCGTTGACTGTGCGGCCGACGGCAGCTTGCCCACTGCCAAGGTCGAACCGGCGGCCAACGTGGAAAGGATAAAGCCGCGGCGTTTCATAAAATCAGGAGGCGGTGCCCAGCACATCGCCCATGCGGGCGTAGGTTTCTACGCAATTGGCGCTCTGGGTCACGAGATCGACGGCGAAGGTGATGCGCCCTTTGAGGAAGACCGTTATCACACACGACCCGCCGAACGCGAAGAAGCCCTTCTCCTCGCCCTTCGCCACCGCGCGATCGTCAACATAGGTTTGTTTGATCGTGCCGACATTGGTCGCGCCGACTTCGATCATCGCCACGGTGCCGAACACCGGAGACTCGACCAGCGTGATCATGCGCTTGTTTTCGACGAGGTAGCGGATGTTGCGCCGCAGCGCGATCGGGCTGACCGAATACAACCAGCCGTTGATCAAGCGGGACTCGCCCGGCTGCCCCGCCACCGGAAAGTGAAAGCGGTGATAATCCACCGGACACAGTCGTGAAATCAGCATCGCACCGCCGGCGAACTTTTCCGCGAGCGCCGTATCGCCCAAAAGTTCTGTCAGCGTGAACTTGGCGCCCTTCACGTAAAACCCTTCGGCGGTGTCCACGTTGGGAAACGCCAGATGACGGCCATCAGCCGGCAGCACGGCCATGTTCGCGTCGGGATTGATCGGACGGCTCTCGGGTTTGAGCGAACGATAGAAAAACTCGTTGAAGCTGCGGTAGTCGAAGGCTCGCTTCGCAAACTCGTCCACGTCGAGATCGTATTCCGCGATGAACGGGAGAATCTTTAGCGCACTGCGGCGCTTGTTCATTTTCCAACCGTAGTAGGACGAGAAAAACTTGCGGCGGGCCAAGAGCCAGACACTCGCGCGACCCAGCGGCTTCTCGTAGGCGAAGCGCAGCCATTTTTCGCCGAAGACCTTCTCAGTCTCCAGCGCTTGCGTGTAGCGGTTGTAATAACGGATGGGCTCGGCCATGCGCGCCCACTCAAACGGCCGCGCCGCCGGGGTCAACCTCGTCAGCCACCTGCCGTATCCGCCGCTTTGGCGGCCTTGCGTTCAGCCGCCTTCTCCTTGGCCAGTTGCACCGAACGCATGCTGCGCTGGCGCAGCGCCTCGTAAATCGGGGTGTTGCCCATCGCCTCGGCCACGCCGTAGGCGCACAGACAACTCACCAGCAGCGGCAGCATGAAACCGTAGGTGCCGGTCAATTCGATCATCAGGATGATCCCGGTCAGCGGCGCGCGCACAATCGCGGTGAACAACGCACCCATGCCGAGCACGCAGAATACCTGCGGCGAAATCGCGATCGGGCCGGGCATCACGTAGTCCACCCCCGTGCCGAACCACAGGCCGCCGAGCGCGCCGAGCACGAGTAACGGGGCGAAAATGCCGCCGGCCGCGCCGGAGCTGTAGCTAACCATCGTCAGGGAAAACCGCGCCACCAAAAACAACGGCAGCAGACCGACCGCAACGGATCCGGCCATGGCCATTTGCACCAGGTCGCCGCCGGAGCCCGCCAACCCTGGCACGGTCCAACCCACAAAGCCGACGAACACGCCCGCCGCCGCGCCAACCGCGAACGCCGGCCACTTCAGCAGCCGTTCGCGCAGGCCGATCGTGGCCAGCAACCCGCGATTGAACATCACGCCGAGCACGCCCATCGCGCCGCCCAGCACCGCCGCCCACGGCAGCGAAGCCACGCCCGGCGCCACGAGACCGACAAAATGAAACACCGGCGATTCGCCGATCAACAAACGCGACACCACGTCGGCCGTGATCGACGCCAGAAACGCCGCCACAAACATCACCGGCGTGAACGCGCCGTGCAGCTCCTCCAGCACGAAAATCAAACCCGAGAGCGGCGCATTGAACGCCGCGGCCAACCCCGCGCCCGCGCCGGCGCTCATCAAGGCGCGCCGTTCGCCCTCGCCCGCCTTCACCTTGAACATTTCCGAAACCATCAGCCCGCTCGCCGCACCCATCTGCACGGTCGGGCCTTCGCGACCCAGCGCGAGTCCGCCGCCGATACCCGCGACGCCCGCGAGAAATTTTACCGGCAGGAGTCGTTTCCACTCCGGTTCGGCCTCACGCCGCAGCACGGATTGCAGATTCGGAATGCCACTGCCCGTCGCATGCGGCGCGAATCGCCGCACCAGCCAGACGCCCAGCCCGCCACCGACCGCGCCAAGCGCGATCGCCACCGGGAGGCTGATCCAGCCGCTGAAATTGTGCACGACTTCATGGCGCGCGTGTTCAATCCATTCGAGCGAGAGTCGGAAAGCCGAACCGATGAGTCCGGCCACGAGGCCCACCAAGACCGCCTTAACAATGATATGTCGCCGGCGAACCTCATCGGTGCCGAGCCCAAAACTTTTCTCTGCGTGCACACCCCAGTTTAACGCACCCGCGCCCAAGGCTGACAAGGACGTTTGCTGAATACATCGGAGCGACCAGCAATACGACCGCGGCGAGGGCGCCGCGGCTCCACCAAAATCAAGTCACCATCAGCATTGTAACTGGGGACGCGGCGCCCTCGCCGCGTCGGTTTCATTCGTGGCTGACGCTCACTTCATCACCAGAGCGCCGTCTTCGACGGAGAACTTCACGACGCAGCCGGAGCCGGGTCGGCAAAGTTGGGGCGACCCAATTCGCCTTTACTCAGTCCGGCAACCAGTTAGCTATCACATCGTCTCTTGGACGGGCGTGGCTTTGGCGCTGGTCTTGAGGACCGCTGGTGCGGTCCGGCGCTGGGGCTGCTCCCAGTCCCTGCGAACCCACTCATGAAACTTCAGCGCTGCCAGCTGTTCAGTCGACTGTTTGTTCTCGTCGCGGCCCTTTGGGGCACCGCCCTCTCCGCCCAGATCACCATCGTTATCAGCCCCGTTACCGGTAACGACTACGCGTATCAGATCAGTGTGTCCGGCACCGGTTCCATCACCGCAATCTCCTCCGGGAGCGGTCATTTTAACTTGGATGGCAACGCTTTCCTCCTTTCCCCGTCGTCCGCCACCGGTTTGGTCTTCGGAGGCTCGAGCGTGACTGACAACGTGCCCGACGACCCGGATGTCTATCTATTTAGCGTATCAGACACTTTGGCGTCAGGATCCAGTTACTCATTTGTCACTGGTTCCGCCATAGCGGCAGCAAGCGCAGGCTATACAAACACTTTTAATCCCGGCACCTATGACATCATTTCCAGCGGCGGTATCTTCGGCAATGGCGCCAGCGGAACCTTTACCATCAGCACTGTTCCGGTCAGTGCCGTGCCCGAACCCAGCACCTATGCACTGATGGCAGGTCTGGCCACCCTTGGGTTCGTCGCTTGGCGCCGCCGCCAAGTGCCCCCCGTCCGCCCCGTCTGAGCGGACGGACAACCCGCTAAGCCAAGCGCCCTCACGCCATGGTGAGGGCGCCGTCTTTGACGGAGAACTTCACTTCGCTGCCTTCGGCGACTTCGCCGCTGATCAACGCGCGGGCGAGTTTGGTCTCGATCTGACGTTGGAGGAAGCGCTTGAGCGGACGGGCACCAAAGACCGGATCGTAACCCTTTTCGCCGGCCCATTCCTTGGCTTTCTGATCGAGCACCACGGTGACGCGGCGGTCGGCCAGGCGCTTGTTCAAGTCGGCCAGGAGCAGGTTCACGATCTTGGTGATCTCGTCGAGCGTGAGCGGCTTGAAGAGGATGGTCTCGTCGATGCGGTTGAGGAACTCCGGACGGAACGCCTTGCGCAGTTCGGCCATGACGCTTTCGCGCACAGACTCGGGGATGACCGCACCGGTCACACCGTCCAAGAGGAAGCGCGAACCGAGGTTGGAGGTCATGATGATGATCGTGTTCTTGAAATCCACGGTGCGGCCCTGCGCATCGGTGATGCGACCGTCGTCGAGCACTTGCAGGAGCACGTTGAAGACATCCGGGTGCGCCTTTTCGATTTCGTCGAAAAGCACGACGGCGTAAGGCTTGCGGCGAATGGCCTCGGTGAGCTGGCCGCCCTCGTCGTAACCAACGTAGCCCGGAGGCGCGCCGATCAGGCGCGAAACGCTGTGCTTCTCCATGTATTCCGACATGTCGATACGCACGATCGCGGCCTCGGTGTCGAAGAGGGTTTCGGCGAGGGTCTTGGCGAGCTCGGTCTTGCCGACGCCGGTGGGGCCGAGGAAGAGGAACGAACCGACGGGGCGACGCGGATCCTTGATGCCGGAGCGCGCGCGCAGGATGGACTCGGTGACCAACGTCACCGCTTCGTCCTGACCGATGACGCGTTCGTGCAACACGTCCTCGAGCCGGAGCAGTTTTTCCTTTTCGCCCTCGACGAGCCGCGTGACGGGCACGCCGCTCCACTTGGCGACGACCTCGGCGATCTCCTCCTCGGAAACCTCTTCCTTGAAGAGTGAAGCCTGGGTCGCGCCCGAGTGCTTTTCGGATTTCTTCAACTCGGCCTCGAGTTGCGGGATCTTGCCGTGGCGGAGCTCGGCGACCTTGTTGAGATCGTAGGCGCGTTCGGCTTTTTCCATCTCGAGGCGCGCGGCCTCAAGCTCCTCGCGGACCTTGCGGACCTTGTCGACGGCGGCCTTTTCCTTCTCCCATTGCAGCTTGATGCCACTGGCGGCGGCCTTCGCGTCGGCGAGTTCCTTGCGGAGCGTGGCGAGCCGTTGCTTGGAGGCTTCGTCCTTTTCCTTCGCGAGCGCGGTTTCCTCGATCTCGAGGCGCAGCACCTTGCGGGTGAGTTCGTCGAGCTCCTGCGGCATCGAATCCATCTCGGTGCGGATCATGGCGCAGGCCTCGTCGACGAGGTCGATGGCCTTGTCGGGCAGGAAGCGGTCGCTGATGTAGCGGTTGGAAAGCGTGACGGCGCTGACGAGCGCGTTGTCCTGAATGCGCACGCCGTGATGCAGTTCGAAGCGTTCGCGGAGGCCGCGCAGAATCGAAATGGCGTCCTCGACCGTCGGCTGATCGACGAGCACGGGTTGGAAGCGGCGTTCGAGCGCGGCATCCTTTTCGATGTGCTTGCGGTATTCGTCGAGCGTGGTCGCGCCGATACAGTGCAATTCGCCGCGCGCGAGCATGGGCTTGAGCAGGTTGCCCGCGTCCATCGCGCCGTCGACCTTGCCGGCGCCGACGATGGTGTGCAGTTCGTCAATGAAGAGAATGATGCGACCGTCGGCCTGCTTCACTTCGTTGAGCACGGCCTTGAGGCGCTCTTCGAATTCGCCGCGGTATTTCGCGCCGGCGACGAGCGCGCCCATGTCGAGCGCGAAGATGGTCTTGTCCTTGAGACCCTCCGGCACGTCGCCGCGCAGGATGCGCTGAGCGAGGCCTTCGACGATGGCGGTCTTGCCGACGCCGGGTTCGCCGATGAGCACGGGGTTGTTCTTCGTCTTGCGCGAAAGGATCCGAATGGTGCGGCGAATCTCTTCGTCGCGGCCGATGACCGGATCCATCTTGCCCTTGCGGGCCTGCGCCACGAGATCGACGCCGTATTTTTCCAGCGACTGGTAAGTGGCCTCCGGGTTGTCAGTCGTGACGCGTTGCGCGCCGCGAATCTCCTTGAGCGACTTGAGCACCTTGGCGCGTTCGAAACCAAAGCTCTTGAAGAGTTTCTTGAGCGCTTCGGGTTTGCCGACTTCAAGCAGACCGAGGAACAGGTGTTCGACGGAAATGAATTCGTCCTTGAGCGACTTGGCTTCGTCCTCGGCCTTGGTGAGGGCTTCGTTGACGGCCTGGGTCACATAGACCTTCGACGTGTCGACGCTGCCGCTGACCTTGGGCAGACGCTCCAACTCGCGCTCAACCGCCAGCGACACGGCGCTGGGCGTAACGTTGAGCTTGTCGATCAGCCCCGGCACGATGCCGTTTTCCTGGCTGAGCAAGGCGGCCAGCAAATGCCACGTCTCCACTTCGTTGTGGCCGTGACGGCGCGCAAGCGCCTGCGCGTCGGTGATGGCCTGACGCGACATTTGGGTGAGTTTGTTGAAATCCATGATGTCACACCCTTCGCATACGGCGGGCCAACCCCCCGGATCTGGTTTTCCCTCGTAGGTGGATCAGAGCATCGATTTCGCTGCGCCAAACCGCGCCTAGTGATGACACACTACGGGACAGGTTGGCTGACCTCGGTTCGCGTAAGCCCTTGCACGCAAAGCGGGTTTGGCCGACGCTGAGTTAAATGAGCCGCGCCGGAATACCTCGTTCCGCTTCACCTGCCTCCGCCATGCGGCTGCAGTCCAAACCGGCTCAACTGGCGGAATATCTGCGCACCGCGATTCGCGGCGGCTCGCTGGGCGAACCCCTGCCCGGTATGCGAGTTTGGAGCCGGGAACTCGGCGTCAGCCGCCGCACCTTGCAAACCGCGCTGCAAACGCTGCAACGCGAAGGCTTGCTCACGATGCACGCCCGCGGCGCGCGCCTCGCCTCCGCACCAGTCGCAGCCAAACCCGACACCGGACCGCGCCGCATGCGCTGGCTGATCGACGGCACGTATCGGCATCTGCTGCACAATCATCACCGCACCTTCGACCTGTTGCACGAACGGCTGCGGTTGCGCGGCATCGAGTTAAAATCGGAGATCTGCACGCCGGTGCGCCTGCGCGAGATTGCCCGCCAGAAATCCGCGGCGAACGAACTGCTGCTGCTGGGCTCACTGCCGCCGGTTTACCAAAAGCTGTTCGCCGCCACCGGGCGCCCCGCCCTAGTCCTCGGCGAAGTCGCCCCGGGACTCGATCTGCCCTACGTTAACACCGACCAAGCCGGCATTGTGCGCCACGCGACGTTTCATCTGCTGCGGCAGGGCTGCACGCATTTGAAGCTCGTGCACATCAAGTCCGCCGCGATCGGCATCAAGAGTGCGCGCACCGCATTCCAAAAAGCCTGCCGGGAATGGGAGAAGACGCCGGTAACGCTTCAGCTCATCGCGACCGAGCTCGACCTGACCTCGCTGTTGCAGGCTATGCGTCGCCTGACCAACAGCGTGACGGAGCGCACCGGGGTGTTGGTGTTGTCACCGGTGCCGATCGCGATGGTCGTGACCGCGCTGTTGCAGAAGGGGATCGCCGTGCCGGCGCAGGCCGAAGTGATCGCGCTGCTTCACTCCACCGAAGCCGTGCATCTGTGCCCGCCGCCGACATCCTACGCATGGCCGATGCAGGCCGTGGTGAAGGAAATCACCCGCGCGGCGGAAACGTATTTCACCACCGGCCGCCTGCCCGCCGGCGGCAAGTTGCTCGACGCCGAGCTGACAAAGTTGATCTGAGGTGGACGGGACCGTCCCTGTGCTCGTCAGGCGCGCAGCGGGACCGGCGCGCCCACCTTCATAAACGCAAAAAGGCGGGGTCATTGACCCCGCCTTACAAAATGCGATGAACGCAACTTACTTGTTGCTGGTCGATTCGATGCCGCGCTTGGCCAGTTGCTCGGCGAGGCTGGCCTTGTAGCGCGCGTAGGCCTCCTCGTCACGCACGGTCGAGGCACCGTAGCAGAAAGTCGCCACCGCGCGACGGGTGCGGTTCGTGTTATTGACGCCGCTCCAGTGAATCGTGGCACTGGAATGCGCGACGGCATCCCCGGGCTCCAATTCGATTGGCACGCCGTCGACCTTGTTCGGATCAAAATTGAGGAGGCCCTGGCTGAACCCGAGCACGCCGCTGGCGCCGTGCGGACTGATGCCGCCTTTGTGTGAACCGCGCGCATACCAAAGGCAGCCGTTTTCGATCTCAACCTTGTCGATCGCGATCCAGATGCCGCTCGCGATATTCGGTTTGCGGCACCAGTAAAAACCGTCCTGGTGCGCCGGCGTCGCGCTCTGGTCGTAGGGCAGTTTGTTGAACCACTCGAGACCCTGCGGATCGCACTTGTCGCGCATGAGGTATTCCTGAATCGCGACGTGTTTGCCATTTTGCATGAAGTTCTGAAACCACGCGTCGTGCTTGTTGAGCGACTGCATTTTGCGCAGCGTCTCCGGCTTGCCGTAATCGTCGAAGAATGCCTGGTCTTTCGGCAGGGTCGGGACAACCTCGTTCACGTAGCGATCAAGATTGTCGCTGAGTTCCTTGAACTCCTCAGGATTGAATAATCCGCGGATGATGACAAAGCCATCGCGTTCGTAGTCGTTGCGCAGTTCTTCGAGATTCAGATTGGATTTCATGAGCAGGGGGAGGGATGAGAAAGGCGAAGCCACCGCGGCTCCGTTGCATGCCCACAGCATCAACCCATAGCGCGGAGTCTCAAGGCACAGCCATCGGCCCCCTAATGAGGCCAAACTCATGGCCGGCAGATTGCGTCCATCCCTGATACGGCCGCGGATGCAGACCCACCCCGCCGCCCTGCCTCACGCGATTTCTTTCGGCGCCGTTGCACCCGGACCAAATATCGCCCACACGGGATGGCATGGCCCAAGCCGTTAGCCCCGAATCCTTGGTTTACACCCGACACCGCCCAGTCGCCATCGCGGCCTCTGTGGGCACGATCCGCCCGCCGGCAATCGACTCCGCGGTGCTGGCGCCCGGAGCGCACGTGACATTCGACTTCGGTGAAGAGCTCGTCGGCACGGTGGAGTTTACCGCCGAAACCAAAGCAGGCAGCCGGCTGGAGATCATCGAGGGTGAGGATTTGGAAGAGGCGCTGCTGTTGCAGGATCCCTTCCCGCCGGACCATTGGTATCATCAACCACACGACCATTTCACCCTGACCGCCGGCGCGAGCAGACTGGCAACCCCGGGGCGACGCGGGTTTCGGTTTGCCACTTTTGTCGCCCATGGTCCCGGCGAGATCCGGGTGAGCACCGTCACCGCCGTGTTGGAACATGCCCCCCTGCAATCGATCGGGCGGTTTGCGTGTTCGGACGAGCTTCTGAACCGCGCGTGGGAGATCAGTCGCCGCACGCTCCAACTCTGCCTGCAGGGCTTTTACGAAGACGGCGTGAAGCGCGACGGCATGCTTTGGATTGGTGATTATCGTGTGGAGTTTCTTTGCGCTTGGCCGCTCTTTGCCGATACCGCCCTGGCGCGCCGCAGTCTCCGCATGATGGCCGCGTGCCGGCGTCCGGACGGCGCCCTGTCGGCCGTCGCGCTGGATGCGGGCGGCCACCTTTTCCCGCGCATTGCGTATCTGGGCGATTTGAGCGTGCACGGCGGCTTGCACGAATGGGTGCTGGACAACTACTGCGCCGATTTCGTGTGCGCGGTCTGGGAGTATGTCTTGCACACCGGCGACCTGCCCTTGGCCCGGGAACTCGAACCGGCTTTTGAAGGCGTGCTCGATTATCTTGCGCGGATAAGCCTCGCTCAAGTCGTGCCGGGGCGCGGTTTCATCACCGACAATCAACCCGACGGCAAAGACTGGTGGGGCAGCCGCGCGGCCTTGGGATTCCAATTGGCCGCAGCCTTCGGCGACGCCGCACAGTTGCACGAGCGGTTGGGAAATCCGGTTCGGGCGACGTGGTGCCGGGAAATGCACACCACCCGGCTGAACGAAACCATCACGGCGTTTGGTGATCCCGCCGGGGGTCAGACCCGCGACGAGTCATCCGATGCGGCCACGCGCAGCTGGCACGCGCATGCCGCGGCGTTTCTGGCCGGCGCAATCGATGCCGCGCAACTGCGCGCGGTTTACCGCCAGTTGCAGACCGACCCAAGCGTGCGGCGACCCATGGCGGGCTTCATGGAGTTCTACCTGCTCCAAGCCTGGATGCGCGCGGGCTTGATTGAAGAGGCGCTCGACGAGATGCGTTCGTATTACGGTCAAATGCTGCGCAGCGGCGCCACCACGACCTGGGAGCTGGTCGACCGGCGCGAACCCGGCATCGATCACATTCAACCGGCGGGCCGCAGTCATTGCCACGGTTGGTCGGCCGGTCCGGCCCAGCTGTTACCCGCGCATGTGCTCGGCGTCACGCCGACGTCGCCCGGTTATCGCACGGTGGATATCCGGCCCGCCTTGGGCGGTCTGGGCTGGGCGGAGGGCACAGTGCCGACCCCGCATGGTCCGATTGAAATCGGAATCAGCGCCCATGACCCCGGTTTTGTGGATGTGCCGTCCGGCATCACCGCGACCCTGCACCTGCCGGGCCACTCACCCATGACGCTGAACGTCGGACGGCAAACGCTGGTCATGTAACCTTGCAAGGCGGGAATGGAATCTCCCGCACGACATGTTCAGAGTCGGATTTCCTGCAGCGCCGCGTCCTTGAACGCGAAGCCCCAGCCCGGCGTGGCGGCCGGATACGCCCAGCCGCTTTCGATCCGCAGCGGATGATCAATGATGCCATCCACCCAGTCGAACGACTCCACGCCGTAGGCATCGGAAATCGTGCAGCAGAGCGCGGCGTCGTATTCCTTGTAGTAGTGCGGCAGCACCGGTAGCGCGTGTTGTTCGGCCAGGGCCGCAGAATCGAGCCAGCCTTCGACGCCGCCCAAACGGAGGATGTCGGGTTGCCAAAGATCGATCGCCCCGCGCGCCGCCAGTTCGCGCAGCGCCACGAGGTCGTATTCGCGTTCCCCCATCGCGAGCTTGATGCCGGCCTTGGTTTTCAATTCCGCGTAACCGGCAAAGTCCGTGTGCGGCAACGGCTCCTCGAACCAATCGATGCCGAACGCCTTGGCTTGCGCGGCCAGTTGCAACGCGCCGTTCAAATCGAGGCCTTGGTTCGCATCGATCATGATGCGCACGTCCGGACCGACCGCCGCGCGCACCAGTGCGATGCGCTCCACGTCGCGGCCGATGCCTTCGCGGGCGCCGACCTTGAGCTTCACGGCCCTAAAGCCGCGCTGCACATAGCCGGTGACTTCGGCGCGCAGTTCGTCATCGGAATATGAGAGCCAGCCGCCGCTGCCATAAACCGGCACCCGGTCGCGCACGTTGCCGATCAACGCCCGCACGGATTTGCCCGCGTGCTTCGCCTTGGCATCCCACATCGCGAGATTGACCACCCCGCGCGCCCAGCGCAGCAGGCCGACATCGCCGAAATACTCAAACTCCCTGTCGCAGTGCCGATCGAACCCGCGCGTGTCGTTGACGTCATGCCCGATCGCCAAGCCGCGCACATCGGCCAAAGCACCGCGAATCGCGGAGGGGTTGAAATGAAATGCCAGCAAATAGCCCTCGCCCACCACGCCACCCTCGGTGACGAGCCGCGCCACGATGAACTTGATGGCGGAGATTTGGTGCGTCGCATCCGCAATCGGTTGCGACAACGGGGATTCGGCCGTGAAGAAGCTCAGTTCCTTGATCCGCGTCTTGCTCATGAAGGGTGCCATCAACCCGTGGCAACGCGCGCGCCGCAAACCCAAATGCCGCCGACTTGGCCCGGAGCGCAAATTTTTGTGGATTTTCCCGCCCGCTTATGGCTTAACCCACCCTCCACGACGGACGCTTAGCTCAGTTGGTTAGAGCACCTGCTTCACACGCAGGGGGTCTGCGGTTCGAGTCCGCAAGCGTCCACCATGCTTCGCCCCGAGCGGCTTCGCATGGCACGGCCATCCCCAAAGGCCAAAAGTTCAACGCCAGCCGGATCCCTTGGCGCGCGAAACAGGACCCCAATTTCCCCAAGGCAACGCATACCCAACCATTCACCTTCCCCGCGGCAGCGCCAACGCCGTGATCGCCGCGGCCACCGCGAATAGCGCCGCGCCCCACAGGCAGCCGTTCAGACCGGCGACTTGATACAGCACGCCGGAGAGCAAACAGCCCACCAAGCGCCCGCCGGCGTTGGCCATGTAATAGAAGCCGACGTTGAGCGCGACTTTGTCACCGTCGCTGTAATCGAGGATCAGGTAGGAGTGCACGGCGGAGTTGAGCGCAAACACCGCGCCGAAGACCGCGAGCCCTCCGACAATCCATGGTCCGGGCTCGACGTTTGCCGCGAGCCCTAAGGGGATCGCGGCCGTCACCGCCGCCAAGGCGAACGCACTGATTGCGGTCGTGCCCCCGGCTGGCGTGCGGCCGCGCAGGATCGCCGGCGCAGACCCCTGGATGATGCCGTAGCCGATCACCCAGCAGGCCATGAACGCGCCGACCTCGGAGAAACTCCAACCGAGCACACCGCGCAAAAACACCGGCACGCCCACCACGAACCAAATGTCACGCGCGCCGAAGAGAAAGAAACGCGCCACGCAGAGCACGTTGATGTCGCGGTTGCGCGAGAACAGTTCCTTGAACCCCGCCTTGGCCTTCGCCTTGCCCATGGCGGCAGGCAACGCAAACGAGGCTCCGATCCAAATCGCCGCGAGCGCGCCGGCCATGATCAGCAGGGCACCAGTGAAGCCCGCCACCGCCAAAAGAAACGCCCCGAGGAAAAAGCCGACGCCCTTGAGCGCGTTTTTGGAGCCGGTCAGCACCGCCACCCATTTGAACAGTGCACCCTTCGCATCCGGCGGCACGAGCACCTTGATCGCGCTTTTCGCGCTCATCTTGGTCAGATCCTTCGCAATGCCCGACAGCGCTTGCGCGGCCATGACCCAGGCGACCGAAAGCCATTCGCTCCATTGGGGGTTGAGCAGCGCGAGCAAAGCCAGTGCCGCGACCTGCAGCGCGAGGCCGGCGGTCAGCGTGATCTTCAACCCCATCCGCGACGCGATCCAGCCGCCGAGCAGGTTGGTCACGATGCCGCAGAGTTCGTAGAGCAGAAACAGAAACGCCAGCGTGACCGGCGAATAGCCGAGATTGAAAAAATGCAGCAACACCAGCATCCGCAGCGCGCCGTCCGTGAGCGTGAAGCCCCAGTAGGCACCGGTGACGAGCAGGTAGTTGCGCAGATTCATGGACGCAGGTTCAAAGCGACGTCGCGACCTTGGCGGTCAGCTCCGCCATGCGGTTGGAATAGCCCCATTCGTTGTCATACCACGCATAGAGTTTTACCATGCGTTGATTCACCACCATCGTCGAAAGCGCGTCGATCGTGGCCGAGGCAGGGTTGCCTTTGAAATCGATGGAGACGAGCGGCCGCGTTTCGTAGGCCAGAATGCCTTTGAGCGGCGCGGTCTCGCTGGCGGCCTTGAGCAAGGCATTGACCTCGGCGACCGTGGTGTCGCGTTTGACCTGAAACACGCAGTCGGTGAGCGAACCGGTGAGCAACGGCACGCGCACGGCGTGGCCGTTGAGCTTGCCCTGCAGTTCGGGGTAAATCAACCCGATGGCCGTCGCACTGCCGGTCGTGGTCGGGATCAGCGAGAGCCCGGCGGCCCGCGCACGGCGCAGGTCCTTGTGCGGGGCGTCGATGATCGTCTGCGTGTTGGTCGCATCGTGCACGGTCGTGATAGCGCCGTGTTCGATGCCGAGACCCTCGTGGATGACTTTTACCACCGGCGCGAGACAGTTGGTGGTGCACGAGGCATTCGTCACGAGGTGATTTTTGTCCGGATCGTAGAGGTGATCGTTCACGCCCATCACGATGTTGAGCGCATCGCCACCTTTCACCGGTGCCGCGACAATGACCTTCCTAATCGCTTTTCCAAAATAGGGCGCCAGCTGTTCCGGCGTGCGGAACTTGCCGCTGCACTCCAGCACGAGGTCGACGCCGTGCGCCGCCCAATCCACGTCGCCGGGTTTGGTGTGTTCGGTGAACGCAATGCGCTTGTCGCCAATGCGGATGGCATTGGCCCCATCGGCCGTGGCGTCATGCGTCCAGCGACCTTGCACGGAATCAAAAGTCAGCAAATGCGCCGCACACTCCGCCCCACCCTTCGGATCGTTGATGAGCACGATCTCAAAATCAGTTCGCGCCCAGGCGGCCCGAAACGTCAGTCGGCCAATGCGCCCGAAGCCATTGATCGCTACGCGCACCGGTTTCATAAGCAGCCTTTCTTCGCTGAACAGCACGCCGCTCCGGCTTTGCTCACCGGACCGCACTCGGCGATGGCCTTGGCCGATTTGCGCAAACGCGTCAGATCCTGCTTGAACGTTTTATCCTCCGCCGCGCAGTCCTGCAAACACGCGAGATTGCGCGCCAGCTCCGGCGAAGGCTTGGTCGGCAAACGATAGATCATCCAGTTGCCCTCGCGCGAGGCCTCGACCATCCCGCGTTTGCGCAGGTAAGCGAGGTGCTTCGAGATCTTCACCTGCGGTTCGCCCAGCAGTTCCTGAAAATGACAGACGCACAGCGGGCGCTGTCCGAGCAGATAGAGAATGCGCAAACGCGTGCGGTCACAGAGGCATTCGTAGATCGAAACCAAGTCCATTCCTCATTCGCATACCCAAACAGGCATATACCTCAATCCGTATATTGTTACGATTGGGAAACTGGGAAGGAGGTTAATGTGGAAATCAGGAATTCAGGAAAAATACCCGATCTCGATTTCAGTCAGTAGGTCTGCGTTTCCAGCTTTCCTGATTTCCACATCTAATTCCATCACGCTCCCGGCGCTTTGCGCCACGCACGCGGAGTCACCCCGAACGCCCGACGAAACTGCGTGCTGAAATGCTGGGAGGAACTAAACCCGTATTGCAGCGCCACCGTGGTCACATCGTAGCCGGGTTGACGCAGCGTGTCG
>JACKPU010000010.1 GCA_024233285.1 Opitutaceae bacterium
TGACAAAGCCGTGAATGAAATTGTGGAGGTGCTGGGCCCGGATCGAGTCATCTGCGTGGCGAAAGAAATCACCAAGTTGCACGAAAATTTCTGGGTGGGGCCGGCGGCGGAAGTGCGCAACGCGCTGGCCAAGGCCAGCCACAAGGGCGAATTCGTGCTGCTCATCGCTCCGGCAGACTTTGAATTATGAGTGCCGCCCCGAAAGTTGCCGTCATTGATATCGGCAGCAACTCCATCAAGGTGCTGGTCGCGCGCCGCGGCACTAATTGCGGATTGGTCAAACCGGTTTTTCAGCAGACCTGCGATGCGCGCATCAGCACCGGCATCAATCAATGTGAGCCGCGACTTTCCCCCGACGGCATGACGGCGGGCCTGGGCGCCATTCGCGATCTGTTGCTTGCAGCCGCCAGCTACTCTCCCGCAAAAATTCAACTGGTCGCAACCAGCGCCGTGCGCGACGCACTTAACCGCGATGAGTTTCTGGCGTTAGTGCGGCAGGAAACCGGGCACAGCATCCGCATCCTGACCGGCCCTGAGGAAGCCGCTTACATCGGGCGCGGCCTGTTATCCGACCCCGTTCTGCACGGCACCGACAGCTGCTATGTGTTTGATCTGGGCGGTGGCAGTCTCGAATGCCTGGCGATGCGAGCCCGGCAGGTTGAGACTGCCATCAGCCTGCCCCTCGGCTGCGTTCGCCTTACCGAGCGCTTTGTATCCGCCCCGGAGTTACCGCTTGATCCGACAACCGCTCTCGCCGTTCAGCGACACGTGCACGCGGTTATGCGCGAGGCGCATTTTGCCTTCGACCTCCCCAGCGACGCACCGGTCATCGGCACCGGTGGATCCGTGTTTACCTGTCGTGCCATGGTCGCCGCCCAAACCCGACAGACGCTGGAAGAGTCGAGTCCGGTGCTGCCCGTGCCCGCACTGCAATCGTTGGGTGATCAGGTTATGGCCATGCCGCTCGCCATGCGGCAACAACTCCCGGGTCTGCCCGCAGCGCGGGCGGATGTCTTCCCCGCGGCGATCATTACGTTGCTCGCCCTGATGGCCGCAAGCGGCCGGCCAGCGCTCCATCACTCGCTCTACAATTTGCGTTACGGCGTCGCCGATGAACTGCTCACCGGCTGAATCCTCAATTCGGACCGCCCCGGCAACACGGGCCAACTGAGTCGCGCCACGTATTCCCGCGGTTGCGGCAATCCGTCCTGCGTGTAGGGATTGTGCGGCACCATCGGATATTCCAACCGTGCCCCCACCGGAAGCCGCCACGTCAATCCCCGCCACACGAAACTTGTGCGTAGCGCAAGCAACTGGGTGGGCTCAACGGTGTAATTAAGGCCGTCAGCGCACACGTCATCACCCGGCCGCAACGCCAGCATAAGGCCGAATTCATACGTCGCCCCTGAAGGCACCGCCACCGCATGGACGGACAACACCAATTCAGCCTGATCATTCTGCAGCCGCACGGTGATGACATCCTGGTCAAACCGATAATGGGCGCCCAGTCCGGCCGGATCACCGTCCCGCTCGGCGGCATCCGGCACATAGGCGCGTCCGCAGTCAATTCGACGCAACGTTGAGAATCGCGGCATCGCCTTGCTGTTTCCGGTGCCTGCCAAATACCCACCGCGCCGATGCCAGAGTTCGATGAAGTTCTGCGCATCCAGCACGAAACGATTGGCATCCCATTCCGGGGTCAGCTGCCAGCTCAGGTAGGCGCGCCAGGGTTCGGAATCGAACCGGGCGACCGATCCGGACGTAATCCTGACCGAATCGCGCCCGGGGAGACCCTCATCCGCGCTAAACCAGACCGCACACGCCGAGCCAAAGAATGCAAACGCCTGCGCGTGATTATCGCGCACCGACTCCTCATTCAATGCCGTTCGAAAACGCGCCACGGCGCAGGTCGCCAGCACGCGGCCCACTTGCGACGAAGCAAAGCCGGGCGGCAGGCTGACAAAGGGACGCTGATGCCAGCGCATGCGCACATCCGCCACGGTCGAAGTGCTTCCGTCCGGGAGCAAAAAGAAGTCATGAAAGGCAGCGGCGCGATCCACCGCCCGTTCCGCGGCCTCGTTGCCCGTGAGTTGCGCATAGAGGGAAACTGCCAGAGCCGTGATCAGTGAATACCCCACGACCACACCTCCCCCTTCCTGCCAGCAACCGGATTCATCCTGAAAAGGCAGGACATGGCGCTGCATGAAAACGTCCGCAAACTGCACCCAATCCTGCTCGTCGAAATAGCGCCCGGCCGCGGCAAAGAGCAAACCGTGCCAAACCGCATGATTGCCCGGGAACTCCGTCGCGGGCCCCGCAAAGCGCTGCTGATAGGCGCGAAACGCGCGGCCGGTCGCGCCACGGACGACCTGACTGAGTTTTTGCTTCAGCTCCGGGGTTGCTCCACCGTGCGTGTCGAGGTGGCGCAACGCGCAAAGCTGATAATACACCAGCCACTCGCCAATATGCGCGCCCCAGTCACGGCCCCGCGAGAAGTGCGGGGTGTGGAAATCCGCGTCCGCCAGCCCGGCCGAATACTCCAGATTCCTCAGCGCCAAGTGGCGGAATCGCGCACACTCTTCATCGGTCGCGCCGGGCACCACTTTATCCGCCAGCAGCAAAAGCGCCGCCGGGGTGAACTGATTATAGAATGACGGTCCGGCCGCGTCCGGCCAATCGCGCAAGTCCAGATCCATGCTGCCAGTCGCCCCGTAATGAGGCGCCAGCAATCGCGCCCAGGCCAGCAATAGTTCCCCCGCGCTGTCGCGCAAATGGACGAATGAATCAGGCTGAATCGACATGCAAAAAGCTCAGCGTCCGCGCAGACCGCGCATCACCGCGGCGAAATCAGGAGGCACCGGCGCCCGCAAATCGAGGGTCTTGCCTGTGACCGGATGCGCCACCACGAGGTGCTCTGCATGTAACATGACTCGCGCCGGCTTTGGCAGGATCGACGGATGCGGTTTCCAACCGTAAACCACGTCGCCCAAAATCACATGTCCGAGGGCTTTCATATGCACACGGATCTGATGCGTGCGGCCGGTGTGAATTCTGCAACGAATCAAGGTCGCCAAATCGCCGAAGGCTTCGACGACTTCCCAGTCCGTCCGCGCGTGCTTGCCGCCCTTGGTCTCCTCGACGATGGCCATCTTGTGCCGATGATTGGGATTGCGGCCGATGGGACGGTCAATGATACCGCTGAGCAAGTCCGGCCGGCCGTTCACCAATGCCAGATACTCCTTCTGCAACGTGCGCTCGCTGAACTGTTCCGAGAGCCCTCGATGGGCCGCGTCGTTCTTGGCCACCAGCATCACGCCAGAAGTCTCGCGATCCAAACGATGAACGATCCCCGGGCGCTCCACTCCGCCGATCCCGCTCAAGCCGCCTTTGCAGTGCGCCAGCAAGGCATGGACCAGCGTGTCGCCACCGGTCGCCGCGCCGGGATGCACGACCATGCCCGAAGGCTTGTTCAACGCGAGCAGGTGTTTGTCCTCAAAAAGAATATTGAGCGGAATCTCGGCCGGGGTGAGGTCCATCGGCTTGGTTTCCGGCAACCGGAATTCGACCATTTCCCCCGCAGACAGAGCATGATCACGCGAAATGAGCGCCCCGTTACTGCTGACCAAGCCGGCGTCAAACGCCCGCTGCAAAGCCACCCGACTGTGATCGGGGAAGGCCTTGGCCAGAACCTTGTCGGCCCGGGCGCGGCGCGTGCCCGCCGGAACTTCAAAGCGGACCATGGCGTTATCAGGACTCATGGGAGAGACGTTCTATTTCCGCGAGCCGGGCGCCACGAAAATCCTCCGCCACATCCGCGATTTCCCAGCCATTGGCCGCAAACCGCGCCAGATCGGAGCGACTGCAGCCCATTGCCTGCGCCAGGACGCGGTATTCGTCATTCAACGTGTTGTTGAAGCACAGCGGATCGTCCGTGCTGATCGTGCAACGCACGCCGGCCGCCGCGAGCCGCCGCAGCGGATGGCTGGCAAAATCCGGAAAGACCGCGAGTCGGATATTGCTGATCGGGCAGACGTCGAATGTGACCCCGCGATCCCGCGCCAAGGCCACGACTGCGGGATCCTCGATCGCCCGCACGCCGTGCTGCACCCGTGTTACCCCCAGCAACTCGATCGCTTCACGCACTCGCGCCGCGCCGTCGAATTCACCGGCGTGGCATTTCGTCACCTTGCCCGCCGCGCGCAAACGCCGCCATACCGGCGCCGTCCACGCCTCGGTCGGCATCGTTTCCAAGCCGTGCAAGTCCACACCCGCGAGGTCGTCCCAATTTTCAAGGTCGTCGATCACCGCCTGCAGCGGCCCCTGATAGGCGTCCCGCAGCATCCCGGCGAATATTCGCACCTCGAGTCCGGCGGGCACTGCGGCGCGAATCGCCGCGATGATCTCGGGACCGGGCACGTTGATGAATTGCGTGACCGGCAGATGAAAGCTCGTTTCGACGTAGCGGACGTTCTGCGCGACATGCGTGGCGAAGATCGCCTTCATCGCTTCGTGATACCGCTCGGCCGAGGTGAACCACGGCAGCGCATGATCGAGCAGCACTTTCTCGAAGGTCGGAAAATCCGGGAATCGGTAGTCCGCCGCATGGAACGGCGGATTTGCGGGATAGGATTCCGGGCGCCACTCCCGCAACAAGGCATAGGGAATGGCACCCTCGACATGCAGGTGCGTCTCCGTTTTCGGCAGCGCCTGGATGAACGACTCGATCACTTCTTGGGGCCGAGCAAGTAGTCCGGATTCAGTTTTTGCAGGGCCTTGGGCAAGAACAGTCCGTCCTTGCGGATGAGTTTGCCGTCAAACCAGATTTCGCCGCCGCCATGTTCCGGACGTTGCATGCAAACCATGTCCCAATGCACCTGCGACCGATTGCCGTTGCCACAGTCACTGTAGGCCTGACCCGGAGTGAAGTGGAACGAGCCGGCAATCTTCTCATCGAACAGGATGTCGCGCATCGGTTCGAGAATGTGCGGATTGAACCCGATCGCGAATTCGCCGATGTAGCGCGCGCCGGCATCGCTGTCCAAAATCTCGTTGAGCCGCTTGGTGTTGCTGGAGGTGGCCTCGACGATCCTGCCTTTCTTGAACGCCAACCGGATGTTGTCGAATGACGAGCCGAGGTAAACGGTCGGCGCATTGTATTGGATATAACCCTCGACCGACTCCTTCACAGGGCACGAAAACACCTCACCATCCGGAATGTTGCGCTGGCCGCCGCACTCCTTGGCGCCGATGCCCTTGATCGAAAATTGCAGATCCGTGCCCGGGCCCTTGATGTGCACCCGGTCGGTTTTGCGCATGAGATCGGCGAGCGCCTTCATGCCCGGAATCATGCGACGGTAATCGAGCGTGCAGACGCGGAAATAGAAGTCCTCAAATGCCTCGGTGCTCATCGCGGCCTGCTGCGCCATGGCCGAAGTCGGCCACCGCAGCACCACCCACTTGGTCTTGTTCACCCGGTGATCCAGCACGGGCTTCATCAGCCTGCTCACGAGTTGCACCCGCTCGGCCGGCACGTCCGACGATTCAAAGATGTTCTCCGAGCCGCGCAACGCGATGTAGGCATCCATGCTTTCCATGCGGTGCTTTTCCACCTTGGCGTAAGGAGCATACTGCGCCTCCTCCGCCCCCAGCACGAGTTCGCGGGTGATGCGCGCGCGATGCAATTGGACATAAGGATGAGCGCCATGTTTGCGCACGGCGCGAACCAGCGCGATCACCATGGCATCCGGCACGTCAAACGCATCGATCAGGACGCGCTCGCCCTTCTGCAATTCAATCGAGAAACCGGTCAGGCCCTGGGCCAGATCGTGGTAACGGGGATCAATAATCATGCGCCATGCTAACGCGGGTAATCCCCCGCCCCGCAAGGCAATATGCGACTCAGTTGACCGACGGGCGCGAACCGTTTTGCGGGAAACAAATCCGTCCAACCGCCTCGTCAAAGTCCGACGCACCGCGCAGGATGTCGATCTCCAGCCGCAGGTAATACAACGGCACGCCCCAGGCCCGGTCATGCGGGATGCGCACCGCATCCTTTTCCGTGGTCACGAGGCATTCCGCGCCTTCCTTTTGCGCCAGCGCGCTTAGCTCGACGAAGTCCTCCTCGGCATAGCGGTAGTGATCGAGGTAACGCTCGCGTGCGACGATCACCGCGCCGAGGTCGCGCAGAAATTTTTCAAAGCTCTCCGGTGTCGCGATCCCGCAAAAGGCAAGCACCCGCCGGCCCTTGAGAAACGAAAGCGGCTGGCGCTCGTCGCCGCCGAATCGTTGCAAATACTGCGGCTGGTGCGCGCATTCGATGATGTCCACCCCGGGGTTGAATTTCTGGATGGTCGCTTCCAGTTCGGCGTCGCGCTCACCATTTGATTTGGTCAGGAACACATACGAGGCCCGCCGCAGGTGCTTGATCGGTTCGCGCAAAATCCCGCGCGGCAGCAAATGGCCGTTGCCGAAGGGATTGGTCTTGTCCACGAGCAAGAGATTCAACTGCCCCTTGAGCGGCAGGTATTGAAAGCCGTCGTCGAGCACCAGCGTGTCGCAGCCAAACTTCCTGATCGCATACGCACCGGACTTCACCCGGTTTTTGTCCACCAGCACGATCACGCCCGGCAGATTGCGCGCGAGCATGTAGGGTTCGTCACCGGCCTGCTCACTGTCGAGGAGCACCTGCTTGCCATCACTCACAATCCGCGGTGGCGGCTCGGCCGCGTGCGTCAGGGCCCACCACCACTTCTTCCAAACCGGCGGCGCCTTGCTCTTGTAGCCGCGGCTGAGAATGGCGACCTTGCGTCCACGCTCCTGCAGGGCGCGCGCAAATTTTTCCACAACCGGGGTTTTGCCCGTGCCTCCCACTGTCAGGTTGCCGACGACGACAACCAGGCAACCGAGCGGCTGGTCATGTAATATCCGGTGCCGGTAGAGCCAGAAACGCAATTGGGCGATACCGCTGAACAAATACGAAAGCAGTTGCAGAAACGCGCCATAGATCGCCGCGCCCGTGTCCGCCCGTCGCCCGAGAATCACATCAATGGTGTAAACCTCGAGCGCGTTTGATTTCTTCTTCAGCCAGGACGACATGCGACAAATGACAGCAATGATGGTTGACGGCGTTTTTGGGAAGCCGCTTTCGTATCCTTTGTCACAATTTTCTCCGCGCCCATGAGCTACAAACTTTTCATCCCCGGCCCCATCGCCGTCTCGGACAAGACCCTGCGCGCGATGGCCCAACCCATGGTTGGCCATCGCAGCACCGACTTCGTGGCGCTCTACCAATCCATTCAACCGGGTCTGCAGGCGCTGTTCTACACCAAGGATCCCGTCTATCTGTCGACCAGCAGCGCTTGGGGCGTGATGGAGGGTTCGTTGCGCAATGTCGTCGCGAAAAAGGTGCTCTGCTGCATGAACGGCGCGTTTTCCGACAAATGGCTCGATGTCGCCCAACGCCTCGGCAAATCCGCCGGCGCCTTGAAATTCGAGTGGGGCCAGCCGGTTGATCCCGCCGCGGTGCGCGCGGAATTGAGCCAGGGCGGTTATGACGCCATCACGCTCATTCACAACGAAACCTCGACCGGCACGATGTCGGACCTCGCCGCCATCATGCAGGTCGTCCGCGAATTCCCCGACGTGATTTCGATCGTGGACACGGTCAGTTCGTTCAGCGTGCTGCCGATCAAGAAGGACGAGCTCGGCATCGACGTGCTGCTCACCGGTTCGCAAAAGGCCCTCGCCCTGCCCCCAGGGCTCGCAATCTTCTCCGTCTCTGCACGCGCCCGCCAACGCGCCGCCACGCTCAGCGACCGCGGCTACTATTTCGATTTCCTGGAATTCCAGAAAAATCACGAAAACGGCATGACTCCGAGCACCCCGGTCATCCCGTTGATTTACGCGCTCAAGTCCAAGCTCGAGGACATCGCCGCCGAAGGCGTGGAAAACCGCTATAACCGGCACGCGCGGCTCAACCGCACGGTTCGCGACTGGGCCTTCGCCAAAGGCTTCAAACTATTTCCGGACGAGGCCTACGGTTCGCTCGCCCTCAACTGTTTCGCCAACAATCTGAATATCGACCTGCCCGCGCTGAACAAGGTGCTCAAGTCCAAGCACGGCCTCGTGATCGACGGCGGCTACGGCAAACTCAAGGGCAAGACCTTCCGCATTTCCAACATGGGCGACGAGACCGACGAAACCATCGCGGAACTCCTCAAGGCCCTCGACAGCGCGCTCGCGGAAACGCCGAAACTCGCCTCCTAAATCGGGCCGCAGACCGACCCTTTTCGTTCGGGCCGCCAAAAACTAGTGCTTGTCATTCGTCATCGCGCAGCCTAACGGCTCGCGACCCATGAAGTCCCTTGTCATCGCCGAAAAGCCGTCCGTGGCGGCTGATTTGGCCCGCGCCCTCGGCAAAGTTCCCAAGAAATCCGATCACTACGAGAACGACGAATTCGTCATCTCGTCAGCGGTCGGCCACGTGGTCGAACTGCGCATGCCCGAGGACATCGACAAGAAGAAATACGGCTTCTGGCGGCTCGACGCACTGCCGATCATCCCCGAAAAATTCGAACTCAAGCCAATCGAGTCGTCCAAGGATCGCTTCGCCCAGCTCAAAAAGCTGCTCGCCCGCAAGGACATCGACCAAGTGATCAACGCCTGTGACGCCGGGCGCGAAGGCGAACTGATCTTCAACTACCTCTACCAGCTCACGAAGTGCAAACTGCCCGTGAAGCGCGCGTGGATGCAGACCATGACGCCGCAGGGCATTCGCACCGCGTTCGACAATTTGCGCGATGGCGAGGAAATGGCCGGTCTCGGCGACGCCGCGCGCTGCCGCTCCGAAAGCGACTGGCTTATCGGCATCAACGGCACCCGCGCCATCACCAAGCGGATGTTTGGCTCGCGGGCCGGCAACGTCGCCTCCGTCGGCCGCGTGCAAACGCCGACCCTCGCGTTGATCGTCAACCGTGAGATCGAGATCCGCAACTTCGTGCCCCGCGACTACTGGCGCGTCACCGCGACCTTCGGCGTCACCAAGGGTGATTACGAAGGCACCTATCAGCGCGACGATTTCAAGAAAGGCACCGACGAACACGATCGCGCCGACCGCATCTGGGACCAAGCCACGGCTGACGCCATCGTCGCCGCCTGTGCCGGCCAGCCGATGGCTGCGGTCAGCGAGGAGAAAAAATCCAGCACGCAGATCTCGCCGCGACTCTACGACCTGACCACCTTGCAGCGCGAAGCCAACTCGCGCTTCGGCCTCTCCGCCCGCCGCACCCTGCAGATTGCCCAGGCCCTTTACGAGAAGCACAAAATGATCACCTACCCGCGAACCGACTCGCGGGCTCTGCCGGAAGATTACATCCCGACTTGCAAAGAGGCTCTCGGCAACCTGACGGGCGATTTGCACGCCCATGCCGCCAAGGCCCTCGAATCCGGCTGGATCAAACCGAACAAGCGCATCTTTAACAACGCGCAGATCTCCGATCACTTCGCTATCATCCCGACCGCGCAGGAGCACAAGAACCTGGACGAAATGGAGGCCAAGGTCTTCGACATGATCGCTCGCCGATTCGTCGCAGTATTTTACCCCGCGGCCGAGTTCGATGTCACCACCCGCCTCAGCAAGGTCGCCGACTACACCTTCAAGACCGAGGGCAAAGTGCTGACCTCGCCCGGCTGGCTGGCCGTTTATGGCAAGAGCAGCGTGGACGACGAGGGCAAGGGTGACAAATCGCTGCCGGCGTTGACCGGCGACGACGGTTCCCCCGCCCGGGCCAAAACCCGCGAAGCCAAGCTGCACGCCGAGGCCACCAAACCGCCGCCGCGTTACTCCGAAGCCACTTTGCTCACCGCCATGGAAACTGCGGGCAAACTCGTCGATTCGGACGAACTCGCCGAGGCCATGAAGGAACGCGGCTTGGGCACCCCCGCCACCCGCGCCGACACGATCGACGGGCTCATCAATCAAAAATACGTCGAGCGCAACCAGCGCGAACTCGTGCCCACCCCGAAAGCCGAGCAGCTCCTCGAGTTCCTCGCGGCCGTCAAGGCCACCGCCCTGACGAGTCCGGCCATGACCGGCGAATGGGAGTTCAAGCTCCGCCAGATGGAGCAGCGCAAGTTCGCCCGCGCCGCCTTCATGGCGGAAATCGTCGAGCAGACGAAGGCAATCGTGAACAACGTCAAAACCTTCGAGGAAGACGAATCGAACGCGCGCATCACCGAGATCATTTCACCCACCGACGAAAAACCGGTGCTCGAAACCCTCCGCGCCTACAAATCGCAGGACGGCAATCTCACGGTCTACAAGGTCATCGGCGGGCGCAAAATGGAGGAAATCGAAGTCGCGGACCTCATCACCAAGCGTGCGATCGGCCCGCTCGACGGGTTTGTTTCCGCCAAGACACGCTCCCGTTTCGCCGCGGCCCTCAAACTCGTGCAGGATGCCGAAACCGGCAAATGGAAGACCGAGCTCGATTTCGGCGACAAGGTGGACATCAGCACCCTCGAACCGATCTGGACCGACGAAAAAACCGGTGCCGAACTCTGCGAATCCGGTCCCAACTACATCCTCCGCGAACGCGAAGGTGACGAATGGAAGCAGACCTTCCGGGTCGGCAAATTGATGTGCCAGAAAGCTATCACCCAAGAGAACGCCATCCAGCTGGTCAGCCAGGGCAAGACCGAGCTTATCCAAGGCTTCACCTCGAAAAAAGGCCGCCCGTTCGATGCATTTCTCAAACGCGAAGGTGCGCGCATTGCGTGGGAGTTCCCGCCCCGCAAACCGCGCGTCGGCAAGGACGGCAAACCCATCGAGCGCAAGGCCAAGGCCCCGCCGGATCTTTCCAAGGCTGAGGTATTGGGCGAAAGCAAACTGCACCAAGGCGGCGAACTCGTCGTCACCGATGACAGCTATTACGTGCGCAAGCCCGATCAGGACAACCGCATCGTGTTCAAGCTCAGCAAGCAGCTCTGCCAGAAGGAACTCCCCGCCGAGGAGGTCCGCAAACTCGTGACCGATGGCAAGACTTCGCTCATCGAGGGCTTCGTCTCCAAACGCGGTTCAAACTTCAGCGCCTACCTCGTGCTCTCCCCCAAAAAGGACAAAGCCGACTTCGAGTTTCCGCCTCGCTAAGGCAGGTTGACGATCAACAGGCTACTGATCATTTCTGTCGATCATGAGCCAAGGCAAAAACGTGGCCATCGTTCTACTGTCGGTCACTGCTGGCATTACAGCATTCTGGGCGTGGCGTGCAGAAACCGAATTGGCTACCTTGCAAGCACGCTCGGCACCACCACCGGCAATCCCAAAGCAAACCCAAAGGTCGGATCTGCCTGCGAACATGCTTGATTCACCCGAGCCGAAGGGTGGCATCGGAGCCGTAAATAGCACGTCGGCGGGACCAGATTCCGCGAAGCCCGATGATGCTTCCACTGAACGCCGCAATATCGATGAACAGCACGACCTGCGTGAGAGCCCGGAATTTCAGCGACTGCAGTCATTAGCCAGGCAGGGCGTGCTTGATATTCGCTACGCCGATCTGTTTCGAAAGCTGAACTTGCCGCCCGATTTGCTACAGAAACTCAAGGACTTGCTATTGGAAAAACAGAATATCCGCACGGATGTATTTACCGCCAGTCGGCGCGAAGGTCTCAGCATACGTAACGACCGCGAATTGATTGATAAACTCATTCAGGAAAACGAGTCAGAGAATGAAGCGGCACTCCGCAGTCTGCTTGGTGAAAGTGGATACGACACTTATCTGGAGCATGAGTCCAACCAAGTGGATCGCGCCATTGCCAACCGACTTGACCGCCGGCTCAGCTATACTGCCACCCCTTTGTCAGAGACCCAAAACGATCAACTGGTCGCTTTGATAACTGCAGAAAGAGTTGCCCAGAAGTCACAGCCATCGGCTTGGGGAACGAGTGCAGCCGCAGATCAGGCAACACTGGAACTTGGTATTCCATCGCAACCACTCATCACCGATTCAGTGATCGCACAAGCCCGCGGCTTCTTAACTCCAGCTCAAGTTGAAGTTTTGACTCAGTTTCAAGCCGAACTGAATGCGGGGATGGAAATGGCACGACTCATGCGTGAACAAGGTGCCCGCCGCCGACCATGATGACTGTGAACCCAGACTAAATGCTTGTCGCACAACGCCCACTCAAACATGATTACACTTTCTCATGATCGTTACCACCGCCCAACTCTTTAAGCACGCTTACGGCAAATACGCCGTCGGTGCCTATAACATCAACAACGCCGAGCAGGCCATGGGCCTCTTCCAAGGCTGCATCGATTCCAAGGCGCCGTTCATCATTCAAATTTCCAAGGGCGCGCGCAAATACACCGACAAGCGCATGCTCGAAGCGATCATCCGGGCGGCGAGTGAGATTTTCCCGGAGGCCATCTTCGCCGTTCACCTTGATCACGGCGATGAACAGACCTGCTACGATTGCATCGACTCCGGCTTCTTCAGTTCGGTGATGATCGACGCTTCGCACGATCCGTTTGAGGAGAACGTCGCCATCACCAAGCGCGTCGTGGATCGCGCGCATGCCAAGGGCATCTCCGTCGAGGCCGAGCTCGGCATGCTCGGCGGCGTCGAAGAGGACATCAAGGTCGAGGAAGGCAACGCCTGCCTGACCGATCCGGACGAAGCCAAGGATTTCGTTCAGCAGACCGGTTGCGATTCCCTCGCCTGCGCGATCGGCACCAGCCACGGCGCCTTCAAATTCAAGGGCAAGCAATCGCTGCACTTCGATGTGCTCGAAAAGATCAAGGCCCGCCTGCCCGGCTTTCCGCTGGTCATGCACGGTTCGTCCTCCGTCCCAAAGGAAGAGGTCGATCGTATCAACGCCGCCGGCGGCACGATCAAGGACTCCATGGGCGTCGATCCGAAGGAATACCTGCCCGCCGCCAAACTCGGCGTCACCAAGGTCAACATCGACACCGACGGTCGCCTCGTCTGGACCCGCGTGCATCGCGAGTTCTTCAAGGAAAAGTCGGGCGATTTCGATTTTCGTCCGCCGGGCAAAATCTTCATGGCCGAATACGCCAAGTTCATCGCTTCGCGCAACGAGCTGCTTGGCAGCGCCGGTCAGCTTGAGGACCTGCGCGCCAGCCTCGGCAAATAACCTCCAGTCCAGCGTCAACTCCATCGCCCCGGCATTCGTGCCGGGGCTTTTTTATGACCGCAGCGCGGCGCCAATCCGTTGCCAGACTTCCAAGCCGAACAAGCTCGCAAACAGCACCAGGGAAAGCACCAACACCAGATTCGTGCGCCAGCGATTGCGCAGCTCGCCGACCCAATCACGCCGGTTGTTCATCCACAACAGGACGGCGCCCAGAAACGGCATGAAGAACGCGCCGGCAATCGCGTAGAGCACCACGATCGCGAGCGGTTTCTGCCAGGTCAGCAGGAGCAGCGGCGGAAACGCCATGTAGAGCAGAAACCAGCGATAAGCGCGGCTGGTGGTCAGGTTGGCCGGCACGGCCTTGCGCCGCAGTGCATGCATGCTGTCGGCCCAAAGATAAGGCACGCCCTGCCACACCCCGAGCAACGAAGTGAAAACCGCGCACCAAAATCCGGCCATGAAACACCATTTGCCCACGGGCCCCAGCACCGCACCCAGTTGTCCTGCCAAGGCCAGCACCAGCGCATTGCCCGACGCATCGGCCGGTTTGACGGTCGCGGCGATGATCACGACCGCCAGACCGAAGAAACCGGTCAGGGTATAAGCGCAACCGAGATCCCACATCGTGCGCCGATGCGCGGATGCGCCGCGCCATTGTTTTTCCCGCAGCCAGTAACCGTAACACAGCAAGGTGACGCTGCCGCCGACTCCCCCCATCGCTCCGAGCAGAAGCGGCACCGAACCGGCCGGCACGCCCGGCCAGAACAAACCGCGTGCCACGGCGAGCAGATCGCTGCGCATAAGCACCGCACACAGCAGCACGGTGACGAACATCACGGCCATCAAGCCATGCATCAATCGCTCGAATCCACGGTAACCCCACCACCGCACCAACGCATAGCCGACCGCCGCGTGCACCACGCTCCAGCCGACTGTGGAGAGCGCCGATCCCGGCCACAGCGCCTTCGCCGCCACGCCGCAAGCGGAGGCCAGTGCCGCCGCCACCAGAACCGCCCACAGCGCGAGATAACCAGTGAAATAATAGCCAACCCATTTCGGCAATCGTTGCGTCCAGCCTTCAATGAGCGTCGTCCCGGTTGCCAATTGCCAGCGCGACACGCCTTCATTCAGCACGGCTTTGAACAGCGCCCCCAGCGCCACCACCCAGAGCACGGCCAGACCGAAACGCTGGCCGACCACGGCCGCCGCGATCAAATCGCCCGCCCCCACTCCGGTCGCTGCGACGAGAAATCCCGGGCCGAGACTCTTCCATCCTGAAACCGCAGGCGTAGCCGGATTGGGGTTTGGGGGCATGTCGCATGTCAAACGCCCCGCTCCCCTCACGCAAGTTAACCCGGCTGCATCACTAAGAAATTGATCGCCTGATCGTGTTTCTGATTGGGCCGGAACCTGTCGCGCCCTTTCATTGTCACCGTCAACTCGTGTCCGCTTCCGCCGAACCCCCTTCCGAAGCCGCCGTGGTCGCCGCCGCCAGCCGGGGTGACCAAACCGCCTTCGCGGAGCTGATGCGGCAGCACCACGAACGGGTTTTTCGCTTGGTGTATTCGATCGTGCGGAACGACGCCGATGCGCGCGATGTGAGTCAGGAGGTCTGGGTCTCGGTGTGGAATCAACTCGCTGAATTTCGCGGCGACTCGCGGTTCACCACCTGGTTGCATCCGATCGCGGTGCGCCGCGCCTTGGACCATCTGCGCAAACGCTGCCGGTGGTATGAGCGGTTTCTGCCGTTTGAAACCAGCGGAGTCAGCAAAACCGCCGTCGCCAGCGAATCCACGGAATCCATCTCGGATCAAGCCGCCGCCGCCAGGCAGGCGCTGGAAGCATTGCCGCCGCGTCAGCGCGCGGTGCTTGCCTTGCGCGAGTTGGAGGGGCTTTCCTATGAAGAAATCGCCGCCGCCATGAACATCCCTGCCGGCACCGTCATGTCCCGTCTTTATCACGCTCGCCGTATGTTGGCGCGCAAACTAGGAGTAAACTCATGAAAACGATCCGCCTGCTGCTCCCGCTGCTGATTTTCTGCGGCCTGCTCACCTCCGTCCATGCGGCCGACCAAGCTTCCGTCCAGGCCATTCTCATCACGGCTTCCAACGACCCCGGCCGAACCGACCCGCGCCTCGCCCGCTACGAGCCGACGCTCCGGCGGATCCTGCGTTTCGAAAGCTATCGGTTCGTCGGTCAAGGCTCCGCCAACCTCGCGTCTCCCGGCAGCGGCACCATCAATCTGGGCAACGGTCAGCAACTCGACGTCACCGCCGAAGATTCCTCACGTGGACTCCGCCTGCGCGTCGTGTGGAAACAAGGCCGCCGCACGCTCATGGAGACCGGGCTTTCGCTCAACCCCGGCGTGCCCGCCGTCTTGGGCGGCCCGGGCACCGGCAAAGGCGACGAGGTTTATGCGGTCATTTTGATCGGGCGGTAAATTATCCGAAGATTTTTGAATAAAGCGGCCGGCGAGATTCGTCCCACCTGGCGAACCCTCAAACAGGACGAAATCATGAACAAAACAGCCACAGTCTCACTCCTCGCCGCGTCTGCCCTGCTTTTTGCCCCCAAGCCGGCCGTCGCGGGTGACAAGGAACTCGCCGCCATTGGCGGTTTCATCGGCGGGCTGATCATCGGCTCGCAGATCGACAATAATCATCACCGTCGGGTCGTCGTGCAGCCCGCCTGCCCTCCACCGGCCCGCGTCGTCATTCAAACCGGCGGCTATTGGGACTATCGTTCGGTTCGCGTCTGGGTCGCACCGCGCTGGACCGTGATTTACGACAGCTGCAATCGCCCCGTGCGTCGCTATATCGCCGGGCATTATGAAACCCGGCGCGAGCGCGTCTGGGTGGCCCACCGCGGCGGCTATGATCGCCATGACGACCGTCGCAGCGTCCGCCATGACCGCGACGACCGCCGCCGCGATCGGCATGATCGGCGCGACCGCTGGTAACCACCATGTCCTGTCACGACACCCAACGGCTGCTCAGCCAGGCCCAAGACGTCACGCTGTCCGAACGACAGCGTGACGTGCTGGCTCGCCATCTCGCCGCTTGTCCGGTGTGCCGGCAATATCAGGCTGAGCTGGCGAACGCGGCCGCGGTGTTTCGACAAGACGCTACGGCCATCGTTGCCCCCGATATCGATCAGGAAATACGCGCCGTGCAGGCCCGCTTGTCGGCACCGCCCAAGCGACGCAAACGCTCCTTGGCTCCCATTGTCTGGCTTGGTGCGCCGTTGGCGGCAGCCGCTGCAGTGGTGTTTACATTTCTCAGCAGCACTCAATCCATGCCGATGACCAGCCCGGATACAGCGGTCACCCACGTCGATTACGTCATCACCGGTGATCCCGCCGCTTCAACCATGGTGTATGTGGATCAGGACAGCGGCTGGCTCGTGGTGTGGGCGGAGAGTGCGCCGCCCGACAGCAAAGGGTGAGCCGCCTCCACGTTTATTTTTTTGCCGCCACGATCTTGATCTCATCTGGCGAGATCATGATTCGCCGGGCTTTGAACAGTGAGCCGATCGCCTGTTTGAAGGCCTTTTTGCTGATGCCGAATTTTTCCCGGATCGCTTCGGGCGAACTGCCATCATGAAACGGCAGGCGGCCGCCAGCGCTCGTGAGGGCCTTGAGCACGATTTCCTCGTTGGCCGGAATGCGTTGGTGGCCCGCGCGGTCCAAGCTTAGGTCGATTTTCCCGTCCGCCCGGACGGTCTTGATGTATCCGGTGAATCGCTGGCCCATCTCGAGCGGACCGCTGAGTTCGCTCGCATAAAGCAACCCGTTGTGGGCGTTATTCACGATCGCATTGTAGCCGAGCGGTGTCGGGCCGGTGATCAGCAGTTTGACTTCCTGACCTTCGGCATAGGTCGGCGACGTCAGATTGAGATGTCGACTGATGCGCGCCGAGGCGATGATGCGATCCGTCTGCGTATCGAGGAGCACGTGGACAATCACCCAATAGCCGGGCATGAGTCCTTCCTTTTGTTCGCGAATAGGCAGCAGCAGATCTTTGCTCAAACCCCAGTCGAGAAAGATACCCACGCGGGGATTGACGCTGACTACACGCAACGAGGCGAACTCTCCCACCATCGCATAAGGCCGCTCGGTCGTAGCCACCAGCCGGTCTTCCGAATCCCGATATACAAATACGTCCACAATCTCACCCGGGCGTGAACCCCGCGGGATGTAGCGCCCGGGCAGCAAGATCTCCCCGTGTTCTCCGCCATCGAGATAATACCCTGAATCGTTTTCGAACAGGATGGTCAGCCGATTACGTTGACCGATCAGCGCCATGCGGAAGTCCTCATCGCGGCGCGGCCGGTTCGATCAATCGCCGCACTCATGGCAGCCACGGAAATTTGCCGGCGTCGGGTTTGCGCTTTTCGCGCTGGGCGGAGTGAAATTCCTTCGCCTCCTCACTCATGTAGTAAAGCAAAGTCGCGTTGCCGGCGAGTTCCTGCAGGCCGCTCTGGCCGTCGACATCGGCATTGAAAGCGCTCTTCAAACAGCGAATGGCGAGCGGACTGTGCTGCATGATCTCGCGGCCCCATTTCACGCCTTCATCTTCGAGTTCGGCGACCGGCACGACCGCGTTGACCAAGCCCATTTCGAGCGCCTGCTGCGCATTATATTGCCGGCAGAGAAACCAGATTTCGCGGGCCTTTTTCTGTCCGACAATTCGCGCCAGATAGCTTGAACCAAATCCGCCGTCGAAGCTGCCCATCTTCGGACCGACCTGACCGAAAATGCCGTTGTCGGCCGCGATGGTGAGGTCGCAGACGAGATGCAACACGTGGCCACCGCCGATGGCATAACCCGCGACCAGCGCGATCACGACCTTGGGCATCGAGCGAATCAGCTTTTGCAGATCGAGCACATTGAGTCGCGGCACGCCGTCACCCCCGACATAACCGGCGTGGCCGCGCACGCTTTGATCGCCGCCGGCGCAGAACGCATACTTGCCGTCCGTGTGCGGCCCGGCCCCGGTGAGCAGCACCACGCCAATCGATTGGTCCTCACGGGCGTCCGTGAACGCCTCGAACAGCTGGGTTACCGTTTCCGGGCGGAACGCATTGCGCTTCTCCGGGCGGTTAATGGTGATCTTTGCGATCCCCGCAGTCTTTTGATAGAGGATGTCGGAGTAGGTTTTGACGGTTTTCCACTCGGTGGGCATATCCGCAGCGCAGCGCGAAACCCACGGGTCGGCAACATTTTATCTGGCGGGAAACCTCGCGCTAAATCGAGTTGGACCTCCGGCTGGCAACCGTAAAGATGCCCCCCGATGGATGCACATTCGCATAACACCGGCAAAGCAGCCGGAGTCGGCTTGGCCTTGGGCGCCTTGGGCGTGGTCTTCGGCGATATCGGCACAAGTCCGCTCTACGCCCTGCGCGAATCGATCGCCTTTCTCCCGGTCGAGGATCGCATGACCGGCGTGCTCGGCATCCTTTCATTGATTTTCTGGTCGCTGCTTGTCGTGGTAAGCTGGAAATACCTGACCTTCGTTACCCGCGCGGATAACCGCGGCGAAGGCGGCATCTTCGCCTTGTTCGCCAAATCGCGCCTCGACAGTTCGGGCGTCAAGAAGCGCGGCATCGGGATCGGCACCATATTCATTCTGTTCGGCGCCTGCATGCTCTGCGGTGAAGGTGTCATCACCCCCGCCATCTCCGTGCTCTCGGCTGCCGAGGGTCTCACGCTCATCTCACCCGCCGCCGAGCATTGGGTCATCCCGTTCGCCTGCATCGTGTTGGCCGGCATCTTTTGGTTTCAGAGCAAGGGCAGCCAGACCATCGGGCGGATCTACGGACCGATCATGCTCGTTTGGTTTGGCTCACTCGGCGCCTTGGGCCTGTGGCAGGTGATCCAAACGCCCATCGTGCTGCAGGCACTCAATCCCTGGCATGGCTGGGTCTTGCTACGTGACCATCCTTTGCAAATCACGGCGTTGCTCGGAGCCATTGTGCTCGCGATCACTGGAGTCGAGGCCATCTACGCTGACATGGGACACTTCGGTCGCAGAGCCATCATGCATGCCTGGTATCTGGTGGCCCTGCCCGGACTGGCGCTCAATTACTTTGGTCAGGGTGCTTACGTGCTCTCCCATGGCGGTCTGGTGGAAAATCCGTTCCTCGCGATCGCCCCGGCCGGCGCCATTCGTTTGGGCGTGATGGTCCTCTCCGTGCTCGCCGCGATCATCGCCAGCCAGGCCCTTATCTCCGGCACCTTTTCGCTAATCCGCTCATCCATCCAACTCGGATTTTTTCCGCGGTTGAAGATCCTGCACACGAATGCGGCACAGCAGGGACAGATCTACATCCCCTTGGTCAATGCCGCCCTCGCCTTCGGCTCTATTACGATCGTGCTGATGTTCAAGAGCAGCTCCAGCCTCGCGGCCGCCTACGGTATTGCGGTCACCAGCGCAATGACCGTCACCACCTTCGCCTTTTATCTCGTCGCCCGCCGGGCTTGGAAGTGGTCCCTATGGAAGACGATTCCGTTGTGTTCACTGTTCGCGCTCGTCGACGTCGGCTTCCTTTACGGCAATCTGCACAAATTCATCGATGGCGGTTGGCTGCCGCTGGCCATCGGCGCAGGGTTGCTCGCCGTGATGCACACGTGGAAATCGGGTAAGAACGAAATCTTCCGGCGGGTTTATGCCAACGGCATCACGGAAGAGGAGCTCGCCGACATCGCCTCCAGCAGCTACGTCACCCGCGTGCGCGGCACCGCCGTTTTCATGGCCGGCAATCCGCAGGGCACGCCGTTGGTGCTGTTGCATCACGTCAAGGCGAACAAGGTGCTGCATGAAACGGTGGTCTTGCTCAGCGTCGTGACGTCGGAAGTCCCCTACGTTACGGCGGACGAACGTCTCGAGGTGCGGGAAATCGGCAACGGCATCTGGCGTGCGGTCGCCCACTACGGATACATGGAGTCACCCGACGTCGCCCGACTCATCGAGCAAATCCGCGAAGCCGGTGTGCCGCTGAAACCTTCCGAGGCCACCTACTACTTCAATCGCGAGATGATCATCACCGGCGGCGAGGCCCGCATGTGGGAATGGCAGAAGCACTTTTACGCCGTGCTCAGCCGCAATGCGCGACAGGCCCGTGACTACTACCAACTGCCGCCGATGCAGATCATCGAGGTCGGCCTGCCGATTCAATTATAGCGCGGCCGCCGCCGCGGCAAACAGCCGCTTGCGAAACGCCGCGTCATGCTTCCGATCCGTGCGCACCTCGAGCACGCGCACCCCGGTCACTGGTAATTTGGCCACCGCTTTTTTCAACTCGCCCAGCGTGCGCACGAACCGATGTGCCACGCCATGGGCATTGCACAGCTTGGCAAAATCCACGCTTTGCGGCGTGGCAAAGTAATCCTCGAAAGGCGGGTTATAACCCGCAACCGGCAGATGCTCAAAAATGCCACCGCCATGGTTGTTGATCAAAACCACGGTCAGCGAGCCGCGCAATTTGCCGGCCAAAAGCAGTCCGTTCGTGTCATGCAAGAACGCCAGGTCACCCGTCAGCAGCACCGCCGGCTGGCCTTGATGAGCCACACCCAATGCGGTTGAAAGCGTGCCGTCGATCCCGTTGGCGCCGCGATTGAAATAGAAGTGATACCCCCGCCCGGTCGCGGGCCAGAAATACTCCACATCACGCACCGGCATGCTGCTCGCGACAAACACGGAGGTGCCTTGAGGCAGGACGCCGGCCAAGGTCGGCACCACATCGCCCTCAAACACCGCGCCGCGGGGACGCGAAGCCGCCAACATGGCGGCACGCACGGTGCTCTCAGCCCGGCTCCAAGTCGCCGCATAAGTTCCGGGTTGCGGTTTGCGCACCAAGGCCGTCAGCACCTCAACCGGCGCGCAAATCTGCCGGGTTCGCCCGTGCAGGGCGTCGCGATTGTCGTGCCGGCGGCTCACCAACACGATCTCGGCTCCGCTCGATTCGATCCAACCTCGCAGCACCTTGCTCGTCGGCCAATCGCCCAGGCAAAGCACATAGCGGGGCATCAAATCGCGCGCCGCGGCCGCATTACGCAGAATCGTATCGTAGGCCGTGATCACCGTTGCTCCCGTGGACGGGAAATGGCGGAGCGGCGAGAGCCCATCGGCTAGAATCGGCCAGCCGAGCTGCTTAGCCAATCGCGTCACCTTGGCGGCATAACCGGCCGGATCAGCGACCTGATCCGGGCCCGCCACAATCAAGCCGCGCGCGGAAATCGCCCGCTGCCAGAGTTTGGTTTGCCCCGCAATCATCGGCGCGGCCGGCTCCAAGTGCGAAAAAAAGCTTTCACCAACGGCCGGCGCCATTGCAGCCGCACTACCGTCGTCAATGGGAACCAAGGGATCGCGAAATGGCACGTTCACATGGACCGGACCGGCCTGGGGTTGCAGCGTGCTGCGGCAGGCCTGCGCGATCGTCTGGCGCACATAGGACAACAACGCCAACTTCGCCTCGGGCACCGCCAGCTCAAAGTCCCGATTCACATGCGCACCATACAACTTGTGTTGATCGATCGTCTGCCCGGAGGCACACGCCCGCATCTCCGGCGGCCGGTCCGCCGTGAGCACCAGCAACGGCACACCGCTTTCCTGGGCTTCGATCACCGCCGGATAGTAATTCGCGCCAGCCGTGCCTGATGTGCAGACCAGCACCACGGGGCCGTTACCCTTCCGCGCGAGTCCTAGGGCGAAAAACGCGGCCGAGCGTTCGTCCAGCACCGGAATTGCCTCCATGCCTGAATGATTGGCCAAGGCCATGGTCAGCGGGGTGGAACGCGAGCCCGGTGAAACCACTGCCTGGCGAACGCCGCATCGCCACAGCGTTTCGACAATCACGCCCGCCCAGAGCGTATTCGTATTGCGAAGATCGATATCCGGACGGCTCATGACGAAAAAAGCGCCCGCTCCATAGCCATGAACTTGAGCTCGGTCTCCGCCAATTCGAGCTCAGGTTGCGAGGCCGCCACAATGCCCGCACCGGCATAGAGCCGGGCCTTGTGACCGTCGATCAGAGCCGAGCGCAGGCCGACGAAAAACTCGCCGTTGCCGCGCCCGTCGATCCAGCCGATCGCACCGGCATAAAGTCCTCGCGAAAAGTTTTCCATTTCCCGAATCCCGGCGAGGGCCGGCTCGCGGGGCACGCCGCCCACCGCCGGCGTGGGATGCAAACCGGCCAGCACATCAAGCACGCGCACACCCACGGGCAAGGCTGCGCGCACCGGTGTGTGCAGATGCTGCACATTGTCGAATTTTCTCAGCTTAGGTTCGGCCGGCACCTCCAGCTGCAAACCGAGCGGTTTGACGCGGCGCAAAATCGAATCGAGCACGAGCTGATGCTCATGCCGGTCCTTGCGACTGGCCAGCAGGTCAGCCCCCCGTTGCTCATCTTCTTCCGCGGTGCGACCACGGGGCGCCGAGCCGGCCAAGGCCTCGGTGCTCAACATGCCGCCATGCACGCGCACCAAACGCTCCGGACTCGCACCGATGAAGCTCTGCCCCGCGCCGTTCGCGAGCGAGAACGCATAACAATCGCGGAATCGCTGCCGCAGGCCGTCGAGTGCCTGCATGGGATGCAATGGCTTGGTCGCCACCAGATCCTTGGCTCGCGCCAGCACGATTTTCTCAAACTCGCCGGCTCGAATCCGATTCACTGCTCGCCGCACCGCCGCTTGATAACGATCGCCGCCACCGAGCTCCGAAAGCGTGATTTTGGGCGCCTCCCCCTGCGGCGTAAACAAACCTTCGCCCGTGACGAAGGCGCCGAACCGGCGGTGCGCCCGCCAGATTTTTTGCGAGATCAAATCGATGTCGCTGTCGTCGCCAATCATCACATTGGCCACCGCCACGGTGCGGCCTGCACGCGTGGCGACCTGCCAACGCGGCACGAAGACAGTAACCGCGGAAAACGGCTCCTCCGCACTCACCTCGTCAAAAAACGTGAAGCCGGTGAAAAAATGGGGGCCGGCAAACGGCACGCCCTGGTCGCCGACAATGATCGCATTCGCCAGCACATCATCAACGAAAGCCTGACATTCCTCGAACCGGCCCGCGCCCGCGCCCGTGAATTCCAACACGGCTTCGGCTCCCGCGATGGCCAGATTTTCAGCGGGACGCTCGACGTAAAAATGCTTCTCGCCCGCCTCATAAATCGACGCAAGCACCGCAAGCGGATCCAATGCCTCAACCTCCAGCGAGATGCTCACGAGTTTGGCGCGATGCGCACGCCGGGCCGCCGTCTGGCACTGCGCGAGAAAACCGTGCAGCGCCGACGGGGTTTGATTCGTGGCGGGATCGAGGGAGAGGATGGTCACGATTTTACCGCTGCTTTGTCATCGGCTTGGATACGCGGGAAGAGCACGAGGCTGGGCGCGACCTTGGCGCCCTGCAAGCATCCACCCCATTGACATTCCTTGGTCCAGTCCGTGGCCGGGGTGCGACCAAGTGCGCCGTGAATCTTATCGACAGTTCCCGGAATGAACGGGCCGAGCAACGCAGCCGCAAGGCGCAGCGACTCGGCCATGGTGGCCAGCGAGGTTTCCAACAGTGCGCGATCCGAGGCCTCGATGGATTTGCCGAGTTTCCAGGGCGCGCGCTTCTCAACGTAGGCATTCGTGGCGGTGACAAACGCCATGGTTCGCTCCAGCGCGATGTGAAACTGGAAACCATCCCAAAGCTTGAGGACCTCGGCACGAGTTTGCTCCCAAAGGGCGCGCAGCTCGGCTTCCGGTTCACCGGCCGCCCCGGCCGCCGGCACCACGCCGCCGGCGAATCGGTTCGTCATGTTGAGCGTGCGGTTGAGCAGATTGCCGAGGTTGTTGGCGAGATCCGCATTGTAGCGCGCCTGAAACTGCAGGTCAGTAAAATCACTGTCCTGGCCCACGCTCATCTCGCGCAGGAAAAAGTAACGCAACGCGTCCGTGCCGTATTCGGCAACAAAGGCGCCCGGTTCGATGACGTTTCCGGTGCTCTTCGACATCTTTGCGCCTTTGAATGACCACCAACCGTGCGCGATGATGCCCTTGGGCAGGGGCAATCCGGCGGCCTTGAGCATGATCGTCCAATAGACCGCGTGCGGCGGCACAAGGATGTCCTTGCCGATGACGTGCCAGTCGGCCGGCCAGACGCCGGGTTGGTCCACGACGGCCGAGTAGTAATTTGTCAGGGCGTCGAACCAGACATAAGTGACGAAGTCCTCATCAAAGGGCAACGGGATGCCCCATTCCAACCGTTCCCGGGGTCGCGAAATGCAGAGGTCGTTGAGCGGCTCCTTTAAAAACTCGAGCACCTGCTTTTGCCGGAACTTGGGAAACACAAAGTTCTCGTTTTCGGTCAGAAACTGCACGAGCCACGCTTGGTAGCTGCGCAGTTTGAAGAAGTAGTTCGATTCGGTGATCTCGGTGACCTCGCCGAAAAGCTCCGGCCAAGTGCCGTCGGGGTTGCGGTCCTTCTCCTGCAAAAACTGTTCCTGCCGCGTCGAATAATAGCCCTGATATTCGGCTTTGTAGATTTCGCCCTTATCGAAGAGCTGCTGCAGGATGTCGCGCACCACTCGCTTATGCCGTTCTTCGGTGGTGCGGATGAAGTCGTCGTTGGCGACGTTGAGTTTGGGCAGCAAGGCCCGGAACTCGGCACTGATTTCGTCGCAGAACTGTTGCGGCGGTATCCCGCGTTTGCGGGCAGTCTGTTGCACCTTCTGGCCGTGCTCATCCACGCCCGTCAGAAAATGGACCTTGTCCCCCATCATCCGCCGGATCCGGGCAATAACGTCCGTCAGCACCTTTTCATAGGCATGGCCCAGGTGCGGCGAACCGTTCACGTAGTCGATCGCGGTCGTAATGTAGAAGTTGTTCATGACAGAGCGGGACAACCAAAACGCCCGCCGGCGAAATGTCGAAAGTTTTGCTAATTTCCTCCCGGCAGGGAAATCGGTTTGCTCGTAATCGCCGCGCGGTCATTTTCTGGTCGCCATGCGTTTTGTCGTCAGGATCGTCGCCCTGTCCCTTGTGGCGCTGCTGCTCTTCCTGGCCGGCGCCGTGCTGGTGCGGTCGTGGCTCCAACGTCAGCACGCGCAAATCCAAGCCGAGGCGATCGAGACGAAGCGCACCCAGTTCAACGCCGCGGTCGCCCTGACATTGCAGGGAGCCGACCGCGGTTTACCGACGTATTGGGACGCGATCGGCCGCATAATCGATGCCCACGTCCGGTCGGCCACCGCAGACCTCCCGCCTCCCCCCGCTGGCGTGATTCGCCTGATCCAAGATTTACCTGACAAAAGCGGCGCAAAGGCGGCCATCGATTTTGAACTCCCCCGCTTTGCGCGTCTGAGCCTGCTGCATGGCCGGACTTGGGGACTGTTGCTCGTGGGCAGTCTCACCTTGATGCTCATCTTCATCAGTCTCGGCTTGGTTTTTACCCGTCGCACCGGGACCGGCGATACCCGCACCCCATGGTCCAGCGCCCGGGCCGAAATGAGCAGCTTGGAGCAACTCGCCCGCACTTCCGTGGCCCGAGGCACCGAACTCGCCCATGAACGCGACACTCGCCGGCGGATGGAGCGGGACCTCTCCCTGCACCAGCAATTGCAGAATCAGGCGCTGGAGGAAAAAATCCGGCTCGGACGCGATCTCCATGACGGACTCATCCAATCACTCTACGCCGTCGGGCTGACCATTGAGGCCGTGCGTCCAATGATTGCACGCGATCCCGCCAAGGCGGACCAGCGGCTCGGCGTCTGCTTGGAATCGCTCAATCAGACCATCCGCACGGTGCGCGAATACATCACGGGGTTGAGCCAGGAAAAATTGCGGCAATTGAGCTTTGCGGATGCCGTGCGGCTGTTTCTCGACGAGCTTCGGGCCGGCCGCGACGTGGATTTGGAACTCGTGGTGGACGAGGATGCCGCCACCACATTGAACGCGCTGCAAACCACCGAGGCGCTGCAGGTCATCCACGAGGCCATTAGCAACGCGCTCCGGCACGGTGGCGCCACCCAATTGACGGTCCGGCTGCACCGCGGCGACAATGAGATCGGCCTCCTGATCAAAGACAACGGCACCGGATTCGATGTCGAAAATGCGCGGTCCGGCGGCCACGGGCTGGCCAACATGCAGGCGCGCGCCGCGGGCTCGGGTGCAACATTGCGCATCGACAGCGCGGCCGGCCAAGGCACACGTATTGTGCTGACCTTTCCGGTAATCGATCAGTCATGAGTGCCAAGCCGCCCAACAAACTTCGTGTCCTGCTCGTGGACGACAGCGAGCTGGTGCGCGTGGGCCTGCGTTCCGTGCTCGAAGGCACCGATGACATCGAAGTCGTCGCGGAAGCGGCCTCAGTCGCCACGGCGATCACGACCGCCGCACAATGCCAGCCGGATGTCGTCCTGCTCGATCTGCGGCTGCCTGACGGCATGGGCTTTGACGCATGTCGGAGAATTCTGCGCAATCAGCCCAACAGCCGGATTCTCGTTTTGACCTCGATGGACGACGCCAAGCTGGTTGATGAAGCGATCCGCGCCGGCGCCCATGGCTATTTGCTGAAAGAGATCAACGCGAAGACACTCATCAACTCGATCCTTGAGGTTGCCGCCGGCAAATCCGTGCTCGACCCCACGGTGACCGCACGCGTGCTCCAGTTGGTGAAGGCCAACTCCACCGGCCCCGAGTCAACCCTCGATCAATTGTCCCCGCAGGAAAAACGCGTGCTCGCGCTAATCGCCGAAGGCCACACCAACAAGGAAGTCGCCCAGGAGCTCGGCCTCGCGGAGAAGACCGTCAAGAACTACCTGAGCACGGTGTTCGAAAAGCTGCATGTGACACGCCGCTCCCAAGCTGCAGTGCTTTACTCGCAGCTCAAATCGCGACTTTGAGGTAATCAGAGGCTTTCGCCCCTAGGGCGCTAGGGCCAAAATTCTGACCCAAGGACTCTTCTGAACGCAGCCCGGATGCACTAGACTGCATCAATGCTTTCGTCCGTTTGCTCCACCAATCGCCGCGCCCGCGGTCTCACTCTGGTTGAAGTTATGGTAGCAATGGCGCTGCTGGCCACGGTAATGCTAGGCTTCCTCGGCACCTTCGTGCAGTCGCGGCGCATTTCCGAAAGCAGTGTAATGCACGCGGCAGCGTCCAGTCTGATTTACGGAATCGTCGAACAGATCAAAGGCTTTGATTACACCACCTTGCTGCCCAGCGAAGCCGCAGACCCGAACGCACCATCGGGCACCGCGCCACCCTATATTCGCGTGCGGATCAATCAGGATCAGGTCTTCTGGCTGCAGACGGTTTACACCACGGCCGGGAACACCCCGGCGGCTCCGACCAGCACGCCACCGCCCACCGCCACCGCCGCCAGCCTCGGGGCCATCGACAACATCTTGGGCCCCCTCCCGCTTTCCAGCGTGAGCGGCACACAATCCCAACAGCTCACCGTGCACCTCTGGATTTGGGTGGATGAGATCCCGGACGACACCCAGGACGTCACCGAAGTCAAAAAGGTCACCATCGTGTATTCCTATCAATACCTCGACGGCCGGACGACGCGCACCGCCATCGACCGCGAGGTCTTCATCCGCACCCGCTTCGATCAATGAAAATTTCTTCGCCCCCCCGTCGACGCACCGCCGGCTTCACCTTGGTCGAAGCCATGATGGCCGGCACCATCGCCTCACTCGTGATGGCCGGCACCATGGCCACGTTCATGTTCGGCTTTCGCACCATGTATAAGGACAACCAGCGTCTCGCCACCAACGCGACCCTGCGCTACTTCATCGCGCAGGTTTCCAAAGAGACGCTCGACGCCACCGAGTTCTACGTCTTCCCCAACTACAAATCGCTCGATGGCAACGTCGACCTGGTCGGAGACGTTTCTTCGCTCCAGGCCGATGCCTTCGGCACTTTTCTCGCCTACGGCGATTGCTTGGTTCTGGTCACGCGGGTTTCCGCCACGACCACCGCCAATGTGCGGCAAATCCGCATCTATTATCGCGTAACCACCGACTCCGAGGAAATCGCGCCGGTGCGTTATTACGAGAGCACGAATTGGGGCGCGGCCGGCACCAGCACCGCGCTTGGGACACTGATCAACGCCATCAATCTATCGAGCAATCCCACGATCAGCGGATCACGGGTGATAGTGAACAATGCCCGCGGCCGCCAACAAACCGGTGGGACCACCGTCTATCCCATTTTTTCAACCGAGTCCGCCACGACCAGTCCTACAAACGACAGCGTCTCCATCAACGTCGAGGTGATCAATGGCGCCTCCGTCAACAACATGCTCTCAAGCAGCAGCTTCAACTACACGATTTCACCGCGCAAATAACCATGAAAACTCCGCGCTCTCTTCCTGCCTCGCGAGGTTCCGCCCTCGTCGCCGTGATCTTCCTGGTGACGATCATGTCCCTCCTGACCGCCAGCATTCTCAGCTACTCGATCAGTGAACGCCGCGCCAATGAACGCCAGCGGCTGCTGCTGCGCGCCCGCAACATGGCGGAAAACATCGCGCTCTACGCCTCGGAACAGGTCACGACCAAGCTCTACCGATTGCGCAGCACCAGTCCGATCGAATTCATCAGCGGCAACAACAAGATCTACCTTCCGCCCAACGACGTGTTGACGACGAGTTTTTCCCAGCCCGGTGATGTCGAACTGCATGCGGGACTCACCAGCACCACCGGTCTGGCGTTCATCGATCCCTCCGACCCGGCCAACGCCACCAATCCCAACGTCGGCCTCCAAGCCAGCACAAGCAGCGTGCCCATCATCGCCAAGTCCACTATGTCGCACCCCGCAGTCGGTGCCGTTACCGCCTACGCCCAGCAGGACCTGCAGGTCGCCCTGATCCCGCTTTTTCAATTCGCCATTTTCTACAATCAGGACCTCGAGTTTTCGCCTGGTGCCAACATGGTCATCGCCGGACCGGTCCACGCCAACGGCAATTTCATTGCCCGCAGCCAATCCGGTTTCTCCAACACCATTCAATTCCGCGATCGCGTCACCGCTTCGGGCGGATTCTACGCTGACACCGGATTCAAAGGGTCGACTTACAATGAATATGGCGGCGAAGACTCCGGCCCCGGAGGCACCGGTCCGCTCTTGTTCCAAAATCCCGCCGGCACGGTCACCAACATCAAGAGCAACTCCGGCACGTGGCGTGATCACAAATACGGGAACAGCAACGTCAGCTCGACCACGCTGAACCAGTTCAAGTCATTCTCCACCTCCACCTATGGGGGCAATCTCCGCACCAGCGTGCACGGCGTCACCCCGTTGGTTTTGCCCGGGGTCGATGAATCGGGCGGCACCAATGCCGGGCGCAGCATCATCGAGGCCCCCAGTTCGTCCGATACTGCCGGCGTCAAACAAACCAAATTCGCCCGCAACGCCGGCCTCTACATCATCGTCAATCCCGATGACAATATCCGCACCGGCAAACTGCCCGACGCATCATCGGTCCTTGTCCTCCCGTTCTCTTATCGTTGCTGGCTCAACACCGTGAACGATGACGGCACCTACACCCTGCAGGAAGTCGTGCTGCCGGGTCAGCCCAGCTACGGCTATGACAACAACGGCACCCCCGGAAATCTTGCGGACGATACCATGTATCAAAATGACTTCCCCAATCGCTTCACCGACCGCACCGCCATCGGCAGTAATCAAGTCCTCCGCATACCCGCCAGCGGACGCGCCTGTGACAACACCGTGAGCACTTTTGTCAGCGGCGCGGGGACGGCCAGCAACCTTGCCGATGCAACCGTCACCACCGGCTATACCAACGGCTCAACCACGATGGGCAGTTTCTCCGATGCCTACTTCTTCGATCTGCGCCGGGCCGACAACAGCAAGGGCTACCCGTTCAACCGCTCCTCCTCCAACCCCTTCGATCCGCGCCCCATTGCGAAAATTGATTTCGACATGACCCGACTCAAGCTCGCCGTGGAGCGCACGGTTTACGGCTGGAACACGAGTAGCAACATTTACCTGCCCATGCTGCCAGCCTCGGCAAATTGGGGCGATAACATCCTCAATCCCAGTGCCGGCACGACCACCGTCAAACTGGGCTACAATGGCTCCACCACTTTCCCGACCAATACGTCGGGTGACATTACCTGCGACCCGTTCAAACTCTACTTTACGAGCGGAGTCGCCGTCACGCCGTCCAACTTGATCAATACCAGTCTGCCCTGTCCCTGGTTTGACGGCATCACCATCTACGTTCATTCGGTGGACGCCGAGGTGAAGAACGGCACCCGCACCGACTCCGGGGTGCGCCTTTGGAACGGCCGCGGACCGGTGATTTCGCTGTCGCCGGGCACCTACCCAGGTCGCACCGGCCTCAGTTTCGCGACGAATGACGCCGCCTACATCGTGGGTCACTTCAACACCCACGGCACGCCGAATACCAATTCAGCTTCCACGAGCAATCCCGGCGGCTACGCCGCGCGCTATCCGGACAACTCGAGCGAGATGTTGGTATCGGTCATGGCGGACGCCATCACCATCCTCTCCCAACCCGAGTTCAAGACGAGCTCCTCCAAATACTTCCAAACATCGGGCTGGTGCGATGCGCTCAGCAGCAACCGGCGGGATTCCAGCAATTGGTCGAGTTCATGGTTCAAATCCAATCCCAGTTCGGGCAACCGGGTCGATGGCGTGAACACTTCGATCGTTCCGGCGAAAATGCCCAATCTGAGTGTGCATACCAGTGGCGCCTTCAAAGGCGACGGCAGCAGCATGAATGAGAAGTTCGCCCCCACCGAGACCGAGATATCTGCGTGCATGCTCACCGGCATCGTGCCGACCGACAGTCATCAAACCAGTGGTGGTGTGCACAATTACCCCCGCCTGCTTGAACAATGGAGCGGCACCGGACTTTACATTCGCGGCTCCATGGTCGCCATGTTTGACAGCGAGGTGGCCACCGAACCCTGGAGCATCCGGGTCTACACCGGTGCCGGTCGCTATTGGGGTTTGCACCAAAATCTTCGCGATGCCGGTCACGACGTGCCGCTGGAGCCCGTGGTGCTCAACGCGCAGCGCCTGCACTACAAAGAGATCAACGCCGCGGAATTCGCCACCCTCAAGACCACGATCCAGGCCCTGCCGGATTAATCACCGCGCTGACGCAGCCACTCCGCGACCGCCTGCCAGGCGCGCGCGCGGTGGCTGTTGGCTTGCTTGATCTTCTCGGACAACAAGCCGAAGGTGCGGTCAAAGCCATCCGGCACGAAGAGCGGATCGTAACCGAATCCTCCACTGCCCACGGGCTCGTCGAGCAAACGTCCGTGGCACTCGCCGCGGAATAAAAATTCTTCACCGCCGGGTGAAATCAGCACAAGCACGCAAACGTAGTGGGCACCGCGCTTATCCGCCGGGATGCCGCGCAATACCCGCACGAGCTTTTGCAGGTTCGCCCCGTCGTCGCCCTGCGGGCCTGCGAAGTAGGCCGAATCCACGCCCGGCGCTCCGTCCAAGGCGTCCACACAAATGCCGCTGTCGTCGGCCAGCGCCCAGCCGTCGGGCGGCAGCAAGTCATGCAGGGCCTGCGCCTTCTTGCGCGCATTGCCCGCAAAGCTTCCCGTATCCTCCACCACCACCGGCATGCCGCCAACCGCGCGGGCGGATTCGATCACCACGCCCGGCGAGGTTTCCACAGCCAGCGCCTGCAATTCGCGCACCTTGTGCGCATTACCTGAGGCTAAATACAGTTTCATCAACAAACAGTTTTTCGGGGTAAACCACCCGGCCGCGCGCAAGCATATCATCGCCCAGGACATTATGATGGACTTCGGTCAACCTCACCGCGTTGACGAGTTTTTCGGTGCGCAATCCGTTCATCATCGGTTTGGCCCGGTCGTCGCCCAGAATCATTGGTGCGCGGTAGGAAAACAGGTAGTCAATCTGCGCATCGCGCAGCAGCTGGCTCAACAACTGCGCGCCGCCCTCAAAATAGACACCGGCAATCCGCTCGTCGGCGCATTTGCGGCGAAAATCCGGCCACGCGACCCGCTGGGTCGTCGACGGCAGCACCCACACCCCGACGCCCATGTCCTTCAACTTCCGCACATAGCCCATGCCGCCGTGTGGCGTTGTCACGACAATGGTGCGTTCCTTGAATTCGTCCGTGTAAACCGCCGGCAGATTGCGGTCCGTCACGGTGCGCAGCAGCCCGTCGAATACGAAACGAACCGGACACCATTCCTCACGCCCCGCAATGCGTGATGTCAGCCGGGGATTGTCATGCATCAGGGTGCCGGCCCCCACCGCAATCGCCGGGAACAAGCGCCGCCAGCGCATCACATCCGCCCGGGCCACCTCGCCGGTGATCCAGCGCGAATCACCGGTGCGGCAGGCGATGCGGCCATCCAAGGTCGTGGCCGTTTTGGCCGCGAGCAACGGGGTGTCCGTCGTAATCCAGTGATTGAAAATCAAATTGAGATCGCGGCACTCGGCTTCCAGCACCCCGCTGATCACTTCGATCCCGGCGGCCCGCAATAGCTCCAAACCCCGACCCGCGTGCGCCGGATTGGGGTCCGTGGTCCCGACCACAACGGTTTTGATCTCGGCGGCCATGATCGCTTCCGTGCAGGCCCCGGTCCGGCCTTCGGTGGAACAGGGCTCAAGCGTCACATACAGCACCGCCCCCGGCCGCGGCTTCTTGCCGCGGGCCAGCAGCGCCAGCCGTTCCGCGTGCGGTCCACCATCCGGCGCCGTCGCTCCTTCGCCCACGATTTTACCGTCCTCCACCAACACCGCGCCGACCATGGGGTTGGGATGCGTCGTCCCCCAAACGCTGTGCGCCAGCTCCAGCGCCCTGCGCATGAATGGTTCGTGATCAATCGTGGACATAAGGATTGGTGGTGCGTTCGGCACCTACACTCGTAGCCGGACCGTGCCCGGGGTAAACCTTGGTTTCATCGGGCAGACTGTAGATTTGCTGCCGGATCGCCGCTTCCAGCTGGCCAAAATCGCCCCCGGGCAGATCGGTGCGGCCAATGCTGCCGCGGAACAACGCGTCCCCGACGAAGGCGCTCTGCGCCACCGCGCTGTAAAACAGAATATTGCCCGGACAATGTCCCGGCACATGTCGGACTTCCCACTCCAAGCCGAGCGCATCAAGCACGATCTCCGCCGTCACCCAATGGTCCACCCGCACGGGCTCAAGCTTGATGCGTCCGTCAAGAAACGCGCTCATCACCTCGGGGGTTTCAATCAACACCTGATCGTCGGGATGCGCGCGCACCACGGCGTCGGTTTCACGCACCACCTCGGCGGCACCCTGGGTGTGATCCCAATGCCCGTGCGTCAACCAGAGCTCACTCAACTCGCAATTGTCCTTGGCCAGCAGCGGCTGGATCTGCGCCCAGATTCCTCCGGGGGCATCAATCAGCACCGCCTCGCCCCGCTCGGGCGCGGTCAGCAAATAGGCATTGGTTTGAATCGGCCCCGCCGGCTGCACATATAGATTCATCAACCCACTCCATGCCCGGGGCGGCATGACGCGCAATCGTGAAAATTGCCCTTTCCCTTTCCGGGCGCTGTTGCTACCTCCCTGCATCCTATGTCGACGCTCAAGTTTGCCGTCCTTGCCGGTGATTACATCGGTCCCGAAGTCATGTCCGCCGCGCTGCGTGTGTTGGAACACGTCGCCCGGCAGGAGGGCCTGAAACTCGATTACACGGCGGCGGAGGTCGGCGGCGCCGCCATTGACCGGCACGGCAGCGCGCTGCCGGCGTCCACCCTGCAGGTTTGCGAGGCGGCCGATGCCATTCTGTTCGGCTCGGTCGGCGGGCCCAAATGGGAAAAGCTGCCCACCAAGGAACAACCCGAACGCGCCGCGCTCCTGCCCCTGCGCAAGCACTTCACCCTCTTCGCAAACATCCGCCCCGGCCTGCTTTACCCGGAGCTGACCGACGCCTCGCCTCTCAAAGCGGAACGCATCCCCGACGGCATTGATATCGTGTGCATCCGCGAACTGACCGGCGGCATTTACTTCGGCCAACCCAAGAGCACGACCACGCTGGCCAATGGCGATATCGAGGCCATCGACACCATGGTCTATCGCAAAAGCGAAATCGAGCGCATCACGGCCGTCGCCATCACGGCCGCGCGCGGACGCAAGAAGCAGCTCTGCTCGGTGGACAAGGCCAACGTGCTCGAAACCTCCGTGCTCTGGCGCAAGACCGTCAGCGATTACGTCGCGGCCCATGCGCCCGATCTCAAGCTCAGCCACATGTATGTGGACAACGCCGCCATGCAGCTCGCGCGTGATCCCAACCAGTTCGACGTGTTCCTCACCGAGAACATGTTCGGCGACATCCTTTCCGATGAAATGGCGGTCATCTGCGGTTCACTCGGCATGCTTTCGTCCGCCTCGCTCGGTGCGCGCGACAATTCACTCGGCAAGCCCTTCGGCCTCTACGAACCCGCCGGCGGCACCGCGCCCGACATCGCCGGCCAGGACCTTGCCAATCCTTGCGCTCAGATTCTTTCGGCCGCGTTGATGCTGCGCTACAGCTTTGGCCTCGACAGCGTCGCCCGGCGGATCGAAGCGGCCGTGCGCCAGACCGTGACCAGCGGCACCCGCACCGGGGACATAGCCTTTGGGCGCGCCGCGGTTGGCACGACAGCCATGACCGATGCGATCATTGCCGCGCTCGACTAATCACTGTCTGGAAACGGCGAGCCGCTCGGACCCGATTCCAAGCAGCGCTTGACCGTATCAATCAGCGTCTCGATTTCGAAGGGCTTCCCGATAAAGTTCACGCCCTCGCGGAACCGGAAGCCGGCGCCCGCGATCTCCGCGCTGTAGCCGCTGGAGAATATCATGCGCAAATCCGGTTTCTGCTTCAATAAATGCTCAGCCAGCTGCCGCCCGCTCATGCCGTCGGGCATCACATAGTCGGTGAACAGCAAATCAATATGCTCATGATGCTGCTCCCAGACTTTGATCGCTTCCTTGCCGGTGGCCGCCTCCAAGATGCTGTAGCCTTCGCGTTCGAGGACCATTTTGACCAACTGGCGCACGGACACCTCATCCTCAACAAGCAATATTACCTTGGAGGTTCCGGAGGGAGGCATGGACCACATTTCTCGCCTCTATATTGAATTGTAAAATGAAATCTTAACTTCGGCGTGTTTGGCCCCGAACGAGCCTTCCGCCGCAAGTTTATCCTTTCCGCGGTCCGGCTGCTGCTTTTTGCTGCCCCTTCACCACCTCGTATGACCTCCGCCGAGATCCGCCAGTCCTTCCTCGATTACTTTGCCAAGCAAGGGCACACGATTGTGCCTTCGGCATCGTTACTGCCCGATTCGCCGGGGCTGCTCTTCACCAACGCCGGCATGAATCAATTCGTGCCCATCTTCCTCGGCGACCGTCAGCCCGACGTCACCACCTGGGCCGGTGCCATCGCCGCGAAGGACACCCGGGCTGCGGACACGCAGAAATGCATCCGCGCCGGCGGCAAGCACAACGACCTCGAGGACGTCGGTTTCGATACCTATCATCACACGATGTTCGAGATGCTCGGCAACTGGTCGTTCGGCGATTACTTCAAGACCGAGTCGCTGCGCTGGGGTTGGGAACTGATCACCAAGGTCTGGGGCATCCCGCCCAAGCGCCTGTTCGCCACGGTTTATTCGCCCGACAAAAGCAAGGGCGACCCGGCGGACTTTGATCAAGAGGCCTACGACATCTGGGCCGACATTTTCACCAAGGAGGGGCTCGATCCCGCCGTGCACATCGTCAACGGCAACAAGAAGGACAACTTCTGGATGATGGGCGACACCGGCCCCTGCGGTCCCTGCTCCGAAATCCACTTCAATCTCCTGCCAGACGACAACGAGGCCGAGGGGCGCAAACTCGTCAATTCCTCCAGTCCGCGCTGCATCGAAATCTGGAATCACGTCTTCATCCAGTTCAACGCCAATGCCGACGGCACCTTCGCGCCGCTCGCGGCCAAGCACGTTGACACCGGCATGGGCTTCGAACGCGTCGCCGGCATTTACGCCACGACCAAGGGCTTCACCGATTTCACGCCCGAACCCTCGAACTATTCGGCCGATGTCTTCGCCCCGCTGTTTGCCAAGGTCGCCGCACTTTCGGGCAAATCGTATCAGGGCACGGTCCCGACCAAACGCGAAGGCCTGAGCGAACAGGAAAACATCGACGTCGCCTTCCGCGTGCTCGCCGACCACGCGCGCTGTGTGTCCTGCGCCATCGCCGACGGCATCATGCCCGGCAACGACGGCCGCAACTACGTCATTCGCCGCATCCTGCGCCGCGGCATCCTTTACGGCACCAAGCTGGGCTTAAAAGCAGGTTTCTTCGAGCAACTCGTCGCCCCTGTCGTCGAATCGCTGGGTTCGGTCTTTCCCGAACTCCAGCAACAGCAGGAAATCATCCGCCGCGTGATCCGCAGCGAAGAGGAGTCGTTCGGACGGACACTGGATAAAGGGCTCGAAGTATTTGAACAGGAAATACAACAAATCAAGGCTCAGTCTCAAACGATAGACACATTACAGAATGAGTCAGAATATGTCCCATTCTTGTTTCCCGGAGAGGCCGCATTCCGGCTATATGATACGTATGGTTTCCCACTGGATATGACTGGTGTTCTGACGGCAGATCGTGGGCTAACAGTTGACACTCAAGGTTTCGAACGACTCATGAACCAGCAGCGCGAGCGCGCCCGCGCCGCGCAGAAGAAGGAAGTCATCGTTGCCGCCACGGAAGGCGATGACACAAATGTCGTCGCGACCCAATTCCTCGGCTACACCGATACGCATGCGCACGGCACCTTGACTGACATCGTCAATTCGGACCAAGGCACTTTCCTCATTTTTGATCGGACGCCGTTTTACGCGGAGATGGGCGGGCAAGCCGGCGATTGCGGCACCGCGCTGATCAACGGCCAGCTGGTTCATTTCACCGACACCGTAAAGGACAAGTCGGGACGACACCTGCACAAGGTGGCCGCCGACACCGACACGGGGGGCTTGACCACCGGCGCCAAAGCCGAACTGGCTGTCGACACCTCGCGTCGGCGCTCGATTTCGCGTCATCACTCCGCCGCGCATTTGATCCACTGGGCGCTGCGCAAGGTGCTCGGCACGCATGTTCGCCAAGCCGGCACCTCGAAGACGCCAGAACGTATGCGTTTCGACTTCTCGCATTTCGAAGCGATGACCGCCGCACAGCTCCACGAGGTTGAACAGCTCGTGAATGAAAAGGTCATCGATAACGCCAAGGTCGAGGCCTACGAAACCGAGTTCGACAAGAAGCCCGCCGACACCCTCGCCTTCTTCGGCGACAAATACGGTCGCATCGTTCGCGTCGTGGATATCGGCGGCTACAGCCGCGAACTCTGCGGCGGCACGCACGTCGCCACCACCGGCGAAATCGGTCTCATCAAGATTGTGGCCGAAATGGCAATCGCCGCCGGCACCCGTCGCATCGAGGCCGTCGCCGGCCAACCCGCGTATGCCTTTGTCACCGAGCATGAAACCGCGTTGAAAGCGGTGAGTGCCAAGCTCAATGCCGGTCCGCAGGACGTCCTGCAAAAACTCGACGCCCTCCTCGCCCACCAGAAGGAAACCGAACGCAAGCTGAAGGCCTTCGAACAGAAAGCCGCGGCCGGTCTGGCTGATGAACTCGCCGCCAAAGCCATCGAAAAGGACGGTTTGAAATTCGTTTCCGCGGTCGTTGCCGTCGATTCCCCCGAAGCCCTGCGCAATCTCGGTTCACAGATCCTGCCGAAACTCGGTGAAGGCGTCGTGCAACTCGGCGCGGCCTTCGGTGACAAGGCCTCCGTCATCGCCCTCTGCTCCCCCGCCGCGATCAAGGCCGGTCACCAAGCCGGCAAGCTCGTGGCCGCGCTCTCCGCTCAAATCGGCGGCAAAGGCGGCGGCAAGCCCGACTTCGCGATGGGTGGTGGCAAAGAACCGGACAAACTCGCGGCAGCGCTGCACGCCGGTTGAGTTGCGGTTGGGCCGACGATTGCAAAGACGTTCCAACCCGAACTGCTGATCGAGATTGCGCGCCGGCAGACTGGAGAATGTCACGCGGCCCGCAACACCTCCATTCTTAAAGAGTGTTGCGCGTTTCATTGCTGCGCCCAGCCTTTCGCCATCGATGGTTGCCTCTCCCACTGTTCCCACGCTCGTCTGCGTGCTCGCGTTTGACCGCTCCAACCGATTGGCGGTGCGCAAGCTCGGCTCCAAGGCCGGACTCGCCTTCACCGGCACCGATCTCGACATGGCGGCTGCGCGGCTCGGCTCGGCCTTTGCCGCCCACACCCAGCCGGTGGAATACTACACCGTCACCGCCGCCGGCCGCACGCATCGCGTCTACTTCAGCCAGGTGCAGGATGACCCGTCCGATCGGGAAATTGTGTTTTTCCCGATTGAGTCGCTGGAGGCCAGCCCGGATATGCTCGCGCCGTCACTGCGGGCGATTCTGGCGGAACTGGAGCCCCATTTGATTTCGATCCCCTACCTGCACATCGGGGAAAACGACTTCATCTACAAATTCCGCCCGGAAAAAGAGCGCAACGCCTCAATCTACGCCAACGACCCCGAATCCAGCGCCCTGTATCAATCCCGGCTGTGCGAACTCATCAAGCAGCAGACGCGCACCCACGAGCGCTCGGCCAGCGACCCGGTCGAACTCAATTTCGGCGCCGCCACTTACCTCATCCCCAGCCATTTCGGATTTTGCCTCGGAGTCAAAAACGCCATCGAACGCGCCTACGAGACCCTGAGCGCCAACCCCGGACGCCGCGTGTTCATGCTTTCGGAGCTGATCCACAATCCCTTCGTCAACGCCGACCTGCTCCGGCGCGGGCTGTCCTATCTCCAGACCGACAAGGGCGTGCCGTTCAGCGTCAACGGCAAACCCGCCGTCGCCGACCCCGGGGCGCCGCTGATCTGGGATACGCTGACGCCGGATGACATCGTCATCATCCCGGCTTTCGGCGCGACCGATGAAGACAAGCGAAGACTCGTGCGCAAAGGCATAGCTGTCTGCCAATACGATGCCACCTGCATGCTGGTGGAAAAGGTCTGGAAGGCCGCCCGCAACTATGGCCGCGCCGGCTACACCGTCATTATCCACGGCAAGGCGGAACACGAAGAAACCAAAGCCACCTTCTCCAATACCCGCCGCCATGCTCCGGCGCTCATCGTGCGCGACTTGGACGAAATCAAACAATTGGGCCGTATCATCAGTTCGGACGATCCGGCCGTGCGCGCGGAATTCCACACCTTGTTCGCCGGCAAGCACACGCCGGGGTTTGATGTTGATCGCGATCTTCGCCGGGTCGCCGTGGTCAATCAGACCACCCTGCTCGTCAACGAGACCCGCGCCATCATCACTTATCTGCGCGAACTCTTCATCAGCAAATACGGCCCCGAGGCCGCCGAGCACGTTGGTGGCAGCGGGCGCAATGACACGCTGTGCTACGCCACGCAGGTCAATCAGGACGCCCTCGCCAAGGCACTGGCCGCCCCGCTCGACGCCGCCTTCGTGATCGGCGGCAAGAATTCCTCGAACACCTACCAACTCTACCGGCTCTGCGCCCAGACCTTGGGCGACAAAGCCTACTTCATTCAATCCGAGGCCAACATCCGCTCGCTCGCCGAAGTCGAACACTACGTCTTTCCTTCAATGCATGCCGGCAGGCTGAATGGAAAAACGGAAGTGCGCCCGCTTTGGACCGACACCAACCGCCCCAAGCGCGTGCTGATCACCGGCGGGGCATCCTGTCCGGACGGCATCATTCAGCAGGTCGTGGTCCGACTCAATTCGCTGCTGCCGCCGGAAAACCTGCGAAATCTCGAAGCCGTCATCGCCGATTTTCAAACGGCATGAAAAAGGCAGCGGATGATTCCGCTGCCTCATGGTGAAAGCGTTTGCCGGACGACTCAGAACTTGAAGTTCAGACCGGCGCGAAAGCCCTGCAATTTGGACAGGTCGATGTCGGTCGTGTAGCTGGAGCCGTTTTCCGTGATGGTCGAAGTGTATTCGCCGCTCGTCTGATAAAACGCGCCGGCATAGAGACCCGCTCGCTCGGTGATGAGGTATTCCAACGTGGCATCCACGTAGTAGCCGGTCAGGGCCTTCTCTTCACTTTCTGTCACCGTGCTGACTATCGGATCGGCCGTATCCGGGACGAGCGTTTGCTCCACGGAATAGTCGGTGCCGGAATAAACCAAGGTCGGGCCGGCGCTGAAGCTGAGGCGGAAATTGTCGGTAATCTTGTAGATGACGGTGGGGCCGAGACGCAGGGTGAGATACGTGCCCTTCAATTTCCAGAAATTGGTGACCTGCGTATTGTTGCTGACGCTGCTGGAACCACGACTGTCGGGACGCTGCCCAAGCAGAATCGTTGTATCGATGACATTGCCATTGTCGTCCACCGTCGCCGAGGGGGCCACATACGGCACCGAGTCCGGCAGGGTCTGCCCATCCAAAGAATAGACATCGGTGATGGTCGTGATCGTCGCATCGACGTTTCCGCGCGCGCTGGAGGAAATGCCATTCATGCCGATGCCGGCGAAAAGCTTCCATTCGATCTTATTGCCGATCTTGCCCATGTCGCGCGAAACGACGAGTTCGGTGCCCAAGCTCATGCCCGGATCGCGACGCCGCACGGCGGCATCGGTCACCTGCGCGCTGTATTGGTGCATCGCCACGCTGGCGCCGTTGTCAATCACCTGCGAACCGTCAACATAGGTCCAGGAATCCGTCTTTAGATCAGTGGCCCCTTCGCGAGTGTCGCGGGCGACCAAACCGTCGTGATATTCACGGACGACATCCAGAGCCGAAATATCCTTAAGCTCGACCAACGACGGAATCACTCCCTGGCCGCCGAACGAGACCTCCGAACCGCTCAGTAATCGCGAACCCACACTCAGCGAGAACTTCGGTTCCACGTAAAAATCATCCAAGTCAAAGTCAGGGATCTCATTCTCGGGGTTTTGGGCATGCACCAACGCAGTCAGGCCGAGGGCGAGGATCGGGTAAAAACGCTTCATAAGTGGGTCGATAAGTCAGGAGTCTGACGGCAAAGGAAAGAAAAGGTTGCACAAGATTTGTGCCGGCCAAGCGGGAGTCAATGGAGGATTCCGGCCCTTATTCGTTAAATTCGTCCCGCTGGGCCGCCGCTTTGCGCTCCGCTTCTAGCGCCGCAGCCGCGGCCGGATCGATCGCCGCCTCGCGCTCCTTCAACCGGCGCTCCCATCCTTGGAGCCCCTCCGCCTTGTGCTCCAACTCACTCTCCTTTTCCTGCTGGGATTGCACCTTTTCAAACAGGGTATTTTCACTCTCCTCCAAAAACTGCTCTCGCTCGCGAATCTGCTGTTTCGCTTCCCGGAGCGAAGCCTCCTGTTTCTCCAATTCAGCCTTGAGCTGCTCCAATGCCGCCCGCTCTTCCGGACTGGCCTCGGCCCGGACCGGGGCTTGCGCCTGCCGGGCTTGTAACAGCCGTTCCCGCGCGTGGAGCAACGCCTCGCCCTCGGCCAGTTCGCGCTCGCGTTCGGCCAGCCGCACCTCGGCATCGGCCACGGCGCGTTCGCGTTCGGCCAACAGCATTTCCAACTGACGCAGCGACTTCTCCAGATCCGTGATGCGTTCCTGATCAAGCGTGGCCGGCTCGCCCCACGGCGTGCGGGTCGAGGCCACGATGGCCTTGATGGATTCCCGCGCCGTATTCGACGCCTCGGACACTTCAAACGAGGAACGGCGGCGCAACCGCAACGCGGGCGGTGCGGGATTTTTGGTGGGGAACCCGACCTTCTGCTCCGAATCTCCGGCCATGTCGGGTTACTTTCCGAATAGTCGGGAGAAAAATCCCTTTTTTGCCGGTTCGGTTTTCTTGCCGCCGACCAGAGGGGCCAGCACGGCCGTCACCCGCGCCTCCGCTTCGGGGCTGTTCAGCACCATGACTTCGCGCGCCAAGTCGGCCCCGCCTTCCACTTTGGCCCGCAGGGCCGTCAAGTCTTCGCCAAAATACTCAATCGCCGCGGCGGTCCGCTCCGGCGAGCCGCCGGGCCGGCTGACTTGGGCCAGGCACTCGATCAAATGCAGTCCCTTGCTGCCGGCGCGATAGGGCAGCAACGCCGCCAAGCCCGCTTCATCGACATGCGACAGCGCATTGAGCAAGGTCCGAAAATCGCCGCCCACGATGACGTTTTGCGACATGCTTTGCGCGAATTTGGCGAATTCCCCGAGCGTGGAAAGTTTTTCCAGCCGGCAGAAATCGCGCGTGTCCGCGTCGAGACCGGTGAGGTTGATGGGAAACGACTCCGCGATCCCCAGCTTCGCGAGGTTCTTCAACAGCGGGTTCTCGCGCTCCGCCGAGACTTCGGCCTGCTGCACCATGTCGCCAAACGGATCGTCGAAAGCCAGAGTGTCTTTCAAAATGGTAATGAGCAGATCAATCCGGCCCGGATACCCCTTCATGACGAGCAACTCAGCGACTTCGTCATACCCAAGATCGATGTAAGTCGCGGGCGTTTCCTCGGGCCCCTTGATCGGCCAATCGGGCCCCTCGAGGTTTTGCGCCAGACTGCTGAGCGACGTGTCCACCATGATCGACGAGGCAAACGCGGCGCGCACCTCATCCCAATCCTTGGCGGTGTAAGCGGATGTGTCGGACATGATGGTAATGATGAGGGTTAGGAGCCGATCGGGCCCATGCGAATGATTTCATCGGCCAGTCGCCGATAGTCGGTGATGACGCTTTCCTGCGATCCGTCGTCCGACTCCTGCGCCAACAGGGCCACGGGCAGCCCCAAAGTGACCGCCCGGCGCACGACCATCGCATCACGAATCTGGGTCTGAAAAATCTTGGCGTCCGCCGCCACGCGTTTGGCCGCGCGGAATTGGTTCATGCGCAGTTGCATTCGCATCTTGGGCACTTCGATGTCCACGCCGGTCTTGATCGAGTTGAAAACGATGCCGCGGACTTGCGCCGCCGGCCCCATGGCGGCTTGGCGAAAGCTCGCCGACACCTGATGAAACCGGCCCAGCTTGTCCACCAGCAGCGTGAAACCGATCAAACTCAATGCGTCGGGATTGGCCGGCACGATAATCTCATTGCAACTGAACACGCCGCATTGGGAGGCGCGCAGGATATTCGGCGGGCAGTCGAACAGGATGTAGTCATACTGGTCCTCGATTTCCGCCAGCTGCCGCTGAAAAACGAGGTAATGCGGCACCTTGGGGTCGCCGGCATATTCGTTTTCCAAATCCACCAAATTGAAATTCGTCGGCACCAGATCCAGTCCCGGCAAAACCTTCGCCCCCGTCTTGTCCTCGACCACGTCGCGAAAAACAATGTCGCGGATCTTCGCGGTGCCGGGGTCGAAGATCGACAAAATCGCGCCCTCATTGGTCGCGTTGATCTTGTTCCATCGTTCCAGGCGCAGCAGCCAGATGCTGGCGTTCGATTGGGTGTCCAAATCGAAAAGCAGCACTTTCTTGCCCAGCCGGGCCAGGCCGGCCGCGGTGTTGACGATCAGCGACGTCTTGCCGACGCCACCCTTGTAATTGATAAAACTGATTTTTCGCGCCATGCGGGGTGGATTCGTAAACAGGCTTAGGGAGCGGGAGTTACGCTGTGCCGTAATCGGACGGCTCGCGAGCCCAAAACACCCGCCGGCGCTTTTGACGCATTATTTGCAAATCCTTGCCCACCAGTCATCGTGGCCCGCTCGCCATGACAAATCCGGATTTCAAGGAGCAACTGCGGCAGCTCATCTTGCGCCAATTGCAGACCGAATATGCGCAGCAAACCCAAGCCGCCGAACTGGCCCACGACGAAGCCATCAGCGAGGAAAGCCGGCCGGAAAACAAATACGACACGCACAGCCAGGAGGCGGCTTATCTTGCCGAAGGCCAGGCCAAGCTCGCCGCCGAAATCGCCGAATCGATCACGCATTACCAAGCACTCGCCCTGCCCGCCTTCAGCGAATCCACCCCGCTGGCCCTCGGCGCACTCGTGCAGCTCTCCTCCCGGCGCGGGGATGGTTGGTATTTTCTCGGGCCGCGGGCGGGCGGGCTCGAGATCGAATTGCCCGGCCATGGCAGTGTTTGCGTGCTGACCCCGCAATCGCCGCTCGGCCGCCAGATCCTCGGCCAACGTCTGGGCGCTGCCGTCACGCTACCCGGCCGAGGTGACAGTGCCACCATCAGCCGGGTGCGTTGACCAGCCTCACGCGTTCAGCCGAAAGACCACCGGCACCACCATGCTGAAGCGCACGATGCGACCGTGCCGCCGGCCGGGCTCGAAGCGCCACTTGCGCACCGCGGCCAGCGCGGCCGCATCGAATTCGCGGCTGGAGCTGCGAACCACGCGGACCGAGCTCACGTTGCCCGATTCATCGACGTTGAACTCAACCACCACCTCGCCGGACAATCCTTTCATGCGCGCTTCCGCCGGATAGCGCGGCGGGATTTGTGCCAAGGCGCGCGGGACGCGGTCCAAGTTCGCGGCGTTGAGCACCCCGCCGTCCAGACGCAAACCGTCGGGCACCCCTTCCGGCACTCCGATCACGCCGGGATCGATCACCGTGGTGGCATGCTTGTCCGTGGGCACCACCGGCTCGCTGACCGTCCTGAAGTCGCTCCGATCATCCACAAACGGTGAGCGATCCGGCGAAGACGGATTGGCCACGTCCGTATTTCCTTTGCGCAGGGACTCAGTGGGCGCATCGCGCTCCGGATCCCAAAGCACCACCTCGATCGGCTCGTCGGGAATCGGCGGCAATGGCGTGTGACAAATTTCCTTGGTGTCATCGGCTGACGTGACCGTCTTGGCCACCGGGCGGGAGCCCAACAAAAGCGCCGCGTGAAAAAGCAGCGCGCACAAGGCGGGAATGATGAATCGTTTTTTCATGTTGTCCTCCTTTGGGGGTTCAAGAGGACAACGGCGGACTTATCCGCTTTTTAGAAAAATCTACGCGATTTTCGTCATGCCCCAGACCACTTGAAGATCGTGGTCGTGTGCGGCGGCAGCGTCAGCAGCAAGGATTGCGGGTGGCCGTCGGCCGGCACCGGCTCGGTGTGCCGCGCGCCGTCGTTGCCCAATCCGCTGCCACCGTAGTATTCGCTGTTGGTGTTCATCACCTCGCGCCAAAGTCCGGCGCGCGGCACGCCCACCCGATATTTCGTCCGCACCACCGGGGTGAAGTGTCCGACCACGGCCAGCGCCGACTGCTGATCGCGGCTCGTGCGCAGGTAGGCGACAACACTGGCCTCATGATCGTAACACGCCAGCCACTGAAAGCCCTGCGGGTCGAGATCGCCTGCGCCCAGGGCCGGATCGCCCGTATAGAGCCGGTTCAAATCCTGCACCAGACGCCGCACGCCTTCGTGGTCGGGATACTGGCAAAGATGCCAGTCGAGGCTTCGCCGGTAATCCCACTCATGCGATTGCGCAAACTCACCGCCCATGAACAGCAGCTTCTTGCCCGGCCACGCCCACATGTGCGCATAAAGCGCGCGCAAATTCGCGGCCTTTTCCGGAATGTGCCAGGCGCCCATTTTGAACAGCATGGAGCCTTTGCCGTGCACGACTTCGTCGTGGGAGAAAACCGTCACGAAGTTTTCGGCATATTGGTAAAGCATGCCGAACGTGAGGTCGTTTTGGTGCCATTTGCGATGCACCGCCTCCTTGCTGAAGTAGCGCAGAGTGTCGTGCATCCAACCCATGTTCCATTTGAAATCGAAACCGAGTCCGCCCTCGCTCACCGGCCGGCTCACCGCCGGAAATGACGTGGACTCCTCGGCGATCGTGATGACGCCGGGATAATACCGGTGCACGAGTTCGTTGGTGTGCCGCAGAAACGCGATCGCCTCGAGATTTTCGCGGCCGCCGAGTTCGTTGGGAATCCATTCCCCGGCCTTGCGCGAGTAATCGAGATACAACATCGACGCCACGGCGTCGACGCGCAGCCCGTCGATGTGATAACGGTCGAGCCAGGACAACGCATTGGCCGCGAGGAAGCAGCGCACTTCATTGCGGCCATAGTTGAAGATCAACGTGCCCCAGTCCATGTGCGCGCCCTTGCGCGGATCCGCGTGCTCGTAGAGATGCGTGCCGTCGAATTCCGCCAGTGCGAACGCGTCGCGCGGAAAGTGCGCGGGCACCCAATCGAGGATCACGCCGATCCCGCGCTGATGCAGGTGATCCACAAACCACGCAAAATCATCCGGCGTGCCGAAGCGATGCGTCGGCGCGTAGAACCCCGTGACTTGATAACCCCATGATCCGTCAAACGGATGCTCCGCCACCGGCATGATCTCAATGTGCGTGAAACCCATCTCCACTGCGTAGTCGGCCAGTTGCGGCGCCATTTCGCGATAGCTCAGCAGGCGCGCGGGATCGTTGGGGTCCCGGCGCCAGGATCCGAGATGCACTTCATAAATCGAAATCGGCCGGTCCACGCTGGCCGCGTTTTGCGCGCGCCGTTCCATCCAGTCCCCATCGTTCCATTCGTGCCGGCGCGGATTGTGCACCACGGAGGCGTTGTTCGGCGGCGCTTCGAAATATGTGCCGTAAGGATCCGTTTTGACCCGCGTGTTGCCCTGCTGGTCGCGAATCTGAAATTTGTAGAGCTCACCCTCTCCCAGCCCCGGGATGAACAGTTCCCAGACCCCCGAAGCGCCCATGACCCGCATCGGGTGATAACGACCATCCCACGCGTTGAAATTTCCCACCACGGAAACCTGCGAGGCACTCGGCGCCCACACGGCAAAAGCCACCCCGGCCACCCCGTCAACCGTGCGCAAATGCGCGCCCAATTTCTCGTAGATGCGGTGTTCGTTCCCTTCGTTGAACAAATACAAATCCTGCTCACCCAGCGTCGGCCAAAACGCATAGGGGTCTTTCACCCGGCGTTCCTGCCCGCGATAATCCGTAACCCGCACTTCGTAGTGAAAGTGCTTGCGGCGACGCGGCAGGAAAACCTCGAAGAAGCCCTCCGGGGCCAGCTGTTCCATCGGGTGCGACTCACCGCGCGTGAGATCAACCAGCGTGCAAGCCGCCGCGTCCTGCAAAAACACCCGCACCACCAAGCCGCGCTGTTTGCGCTGACTCGCCGCATGCATGCCGAGCAGGTCATGCGGGGCGGCATGGCGCGCTTGCAAAAGGGATTGGAGCTCGGTTTCGGAAATGATCATGGGCGGCAATGCGTGGTCGCGCGGCGTTATAGCCGCCGGATTCAACCCAAAGGTCAACCCCGGCAGCGCGGCCACCGCTTAGCGAAAACCATGCCATGCGATCCTGCAAGCGGGCTTGCTTGCATTCCGTCCGATGCCTTTGCTCCGCAGCGTGATTCAGCGTTTCCGCCTGCTCTGCCTGTGCCTTGCTTTCCCCGCCGCCGTCCTGCACGGACAGTCCGGCGCGGGCTCGAATCTGACCGCACAAACCTCGACGGTTGATCAGCAAAACAACGTGGTGGTGTTTTCCGGCAACGCGCAGTTGACCGATGGACAGACCCTGCTTCAGGCCGATGAGATTCGCTACGCTTACGCTACCGGCGAGGCCGTGGCCACCGGCCATGTGAGTTTCACGCGCGGCCCCGAGCGCATTCTTGCCGATCGGCTCGTTTACCGGCGCAACGAGCGCACGTTCAGCGCCGAAAACGTGCGCGTCGGGCGTTTTCCTTACTACGTTTCCGGAGTTCGGGCGGAGGGTAATCAGACCGAGGTCACCGTTTACGACGCCACGCTGAGTGTGCGCGAACCCGGTCCGTATCAGCCGAGTATTTCCGCCGATCCGCTCATCTACGTGCGCGGCGAGGAAATCGTGGCGCAAAACGCCCGTATCGGCGTCGGCGATGTGCGCCCGGTGACCCTGCCCAAATTCACCTACAAACTGAATCTGCCGTTTGTCTCCTACCTTTCACTCAGCGCGGGTTATCGTTCGTCCCTGGGTTTGTTCACCCTCGCCGGGGCGCACATTCCCATCGCGCCGGAAACCCGCATCGGTGGCACCCTCGGGGTTTACACCCAGCGCGGCATCATGTTCGGCCCTTCCGCCCATTATGAATCCAATCGCGACGGCCTCGAGGTGGCCGGCGATCTGCTTTCCGGCTTCATCAATGACCACGGCGACAAACTCACCGATGTGATCGGACGCACCGTGCCGGAGGAGCGCGGCTATTTGCAATGGTGGCACGCCCAGGATCTGACCCCAAAGCTGCGGGTCACCGCCCAACTCAATTACTGGAAGGATTCCGAGATTCTGCGCGATTTTCGGCCGGACGATTTCTTTCGCGTGCAGGAGCCCGACAACTATCTGCAGGCCATATATTCCGCTGATCGTTGGTTCATGACTGCCTTCACCCGGCTGCGGCCCAATGATTTTCAACGGGTGCAGGAACGGCTGCCCGAGGTGCGATTCGACCTCCCGGCCCTCGCGGTCGGCGGCGGGGCCTACCTGCGGGCCCAGGCCGGTGTCGCGGCATTGCGCGAAAAGCCTCCCGGGGATATCGGCCCCGAAATCCGCAGCGACCGGGTGGATACCTACTTCGCGCTGACCCGTCCGATCGCGCGGGCCGATTGGTTCAGTTTCGCCCCCATCGCCGGCGTGCGGGCCACGCATTATAACCGCGCGACCGGCGGACGCGACCATTACACCCGCGTGCTGGGCGAATTCGGTTTTGATGCCGAACTGAGGTTTTCCAAAACATGGGATTACCAAAACGAAGTCTGGGGCATCAACGGCATCCGCCATCTGCTCACTCCTGTGTTCGGGTATCGCTACGTGCCCGGCGCGGAAAAGGGCCGGGCGTGGATTCCCGCCGTCGATTCCCGCACCTTCGGCACCTACCTGCCGGTGCTCGGATTTGGCGACATGCGCAATCTCGACGACCTCTCCCCGCACCACATTCTGCGCGTCGGTTTGAACAACACCTGGCAGACCCGCGATGAAACCTATGGCTCGCGCGACCTGCTGACGCTGAATCTCGCCAACGATTTCCGGTTCGACCGGGTGGCCGGCCAGCGCACCGCCTCCGACCTCCACACATTCGTCGCCTTCTCGCCGGCGCACTGGCTGCAATTCGATTTCTATCAACGTCTCGACGTCGCCGATTTCACCCTCGAAGAGTTCAACACCGGGTTGACGCTGCGCGACGGCGATGCCTGGGCGCTGCGTCTCTCCAGCCATTTTCTCCGCCGCGAAATCGAGGAATACGTGCTCTCCTATGAACAGCGGCTGAACGAATCACTCGCCCTGCTGACGAAGCTGCACTACGACACCCGCCGCCAGCGCTTTAACGAACAGGCCTACGGACTGCGCCAAAACCTCGGCAACACGTGGGACGTCCAGTATCTGGTCACCGTTTACGACGGCCCGCGCCGCGAAAGCGACTTCGGGTTCAACGTCACGGTCGAGGCGTTGGGCTTCTGAGTCAGACGTGACTTTCTGCCTGCCGGGTTTCGCGTTCGATCTCGTCCGCGCGAATCAAACCGTGCGCGCTGGACTTGCCGGTCACGCGTTCCACCAACCGGTCCATGATCACGTAAAAGATCGGAATCGTGAACAGGGTCAGGAACGTCGCGATACTAAGACCGCCGACAATCACCAGCCCCATCGGATTACGCGTCTCCGCGCCCGGCCCCGAGGCGAGCATCAGCGGCACGGCGCCGAAAATCGTGGAAATAGCCGTCATCAAGATCGGACGAAAACGCAATGTTGCGGCTTCAAAGGCCGCCGTGGCGGCATCCCGCCCGCTGATGCGCAATTGATTCGCGAACTCGACAATCAGGATGCCGTTCTTCGCCACGAGACCGATTAGCATGATCAGGCCGAACCGCGAAAACAGATTGTCCGTCAATCCCGGGCCCCAGAAACGCGAACAGTATAGCACGGTGACGCCGCCTGACAGCGCGAGAAATACGCCCGTAAAAATCGTGATCGGGTGAATCCACGACTCAAACTGCGCGGCGAGAATCAAGAACGTGAACAACAGGGCCAGACCGAAGAGGATCAACGCGTCCGATGAACTCTCGACAAACTCCCGCGTCTCCCCGCCCCACGTGTAGCCATAATTGTCCGGCAATAGCTCGCGGGCCAGCCGTTCTAATTCCGCCACGCCGTCACCCTGCGTCCGACCATCGGCCAGTTGCGCGCTGAGCGTGATGGAACGTTGGCGGTCCAGATGCGAATAAGACTCCGGCACGGTCTCCTCGGTGTAATCGACGAGATTGCTCAATTGCACCAACGCGCCGCTGGTCGAGCGCACATAAACCCGGCCCAAGTCCGACGGCGTCGCCCGATTCGCTTCCTCGACCTGCACCATCACGTCGTATTCGTCGGCGCCGCGGCGAAACTTCGTGACGCGGCGGCCGCCAAACAGCGACTCGAGCGTGGTCGCGACCTCCACCACCGGCACATTGAGATCCGCCGCCCGCGCGCGGTCCACCACCACGCGTAACTGCGGGTTGTTCGGCTGCGGTTCCACCCGCACCTGTCCGAGCACCGCATTGCCCTGCAGCGCCTGGCTGAACCTCGCCGCGATCTTCTGCAGTTCGGAAAACTCCGGCCCTTGCAGTTCCATTTGCACCCCGCCGGAGCTGCTGCGCCGGCCACCCAAAGGACGAATGGGCGCGGCAATGATCATACCGCCGGGATTCTCGGCAAACTTGCGGCGTAATGACGCCAAAACCTCCTGCGTGCTGCGCGTGCGCTCTTCCCACGGCTTCAACGTCACAAACATGAATCCGCGGGAGCCGGAACCGCCAAACCCGGTGATGCGGAACATCCGCTCGATCTCCGGCGTCGCCAACAACAGATCCTCGGCGTCCTTCGCATACGACGCCGCGTATTGCGGGGTCGAGCCGAGGGGAAAATTCAAAATCACGCGGAATATGCCGCGATCCTCCTGCGGCGTGAGTTCGCGCTGCAGCTGACCATAAAGCCACGGGCCCACGGCCACCACCACCGCGCACGCGCCCAAGACCCACCAGCGATGCGCGAACGACCAGCGCAACATTGCGGCAAAACGCCGGTTGATCGCCTCAAACAGCGGTTCCGTTTTCCGATAAAACCACCCGTGGCGCAATTGGCCGTCGGGGTTGCGTTTCGTTCGCAAAATCCGCGAGCACAGCATCGGCGTCAGGGTCAGGGCGATGAAACTGGAAACCATCACCGCAATCGCCAGCGTCAGGCCGAACTCGTAAAACAGGCGGCCCGTGCGGCCGGATTGAAACGCCACCGGCAGAAAGACCGCCACCAGGGTCAACGTCGTCGAAATCACCGCGAAGGCCATCTGCCGCGCGCCGAAGATGGCCGCGTGAATCGGATTTTCGCCGTCTTCAATCCGCCGGTAAATATTCTCCAACATCACGATCGCATCGTCCACGACCAAGCCCACCGCCAGCACGAGTCCGAGCAAAGTCAGCAGGTTGATGCTGAATCCCATCCAATTCATCACCGCAAACGAGCCGATCACCGAAACCGGAATTGCCAGCAGCGGCACCATGGTCGCGCGCCAGTCGCGCAGGAACACAAAGATCGTCAGCACCACGAGGACGCAGGCGATGTAGAGGCTCTCGTAAACCTCGTTGACCGAGCGCTCGACAAAGCTGCTCGTGTCGTAGGCGATCTGCAGATTGACGCCTTCGGGCAGGTTGCTGCGGATTTCCGGCAGCTTGGATTTAACCTCATTGGCCACCTCCAGCAGATTGGCTTTGGACTGTTTCTGCACCTGCAGACCGATCGTGGTGCGACCGTTGTAGAAGGCCTGCACGCGGTAATCGTTCGATCCGAGTTCCACCCGGCCGATGTCGGAAAACTTGACCTGCGTGTCCCCGCGCGTGGCCAGCACGAGGTTTTCGTAATCCGAAACATTGTTCAGCCGTCCTTCGAGCCGCATGCCGAACTCGCGGGTCATTGATTCGATACGGCCGCTCGGCACGTCCACGTTCTGCTGGCGCAAGGCGCGCTCCACGTCGCCGACGGTCAGGCCATAGGCCGCGAGCTTGTCGGTATCGACCCACAGGCGCATCGCAAACTGCGGCCCGCGCAGCAGGACGCGCGAAACGCCCGGCACGGTTTGCAAACGCTGCGCCACCGTGCGGGTCGCCATCTCGGCCAGTTCCAACCGCGTGAAGCGATCCGAGTTCATCGAGATCGTCATCACCGGATCGGCATCCGCATCCGCCTTCTCCACCTCCGGCGGATCCACCTCGGCCGGGAGGCGCTCGATCACGCGACCGATTTTGTCGCGCACATCGTTGGCCGCCTCGTTGGTGTCACGGCGCAGGTCGAACTCCAGCGATACCGAGGAACGTCCGGTGCTCGACGAGGAGCTCATCACCCGCACGCCGTCGATCGTCGACAGCTCCTCTTCAATTGGATCGGTGATCTGCGTTTCAATCACCTCCGCCGCCGCACCGGGATAACTGGCGTTAACCGAAACGACCGGCGTTTCGATGTCGGGATACTCGCGCACCGGCAGCTGCGTAAACGCCAGGCCGCCGACGATCACTACGATCAGCGCGAGCACGATGCAGACCACCGGCCGCTTGATGGAAACATCGGAGAGAAGCATGGTGGCGCGGCTTTAGGGTTGCTGAAACACTTCGCGCAACGGCTTCGGGGCAATCGGTGCGCCCGGGTAAAGCACCACGGCGCCGACTCCGGCCGCCACGACCTCGAACCCGTCGGCCAGCGCCGCGGGATCCACCGGCGTCACCTCGACGAGGCCGCGTGACCGCAAGCCCGTCGTGACGGGCACATAGCGGGCGACCTTTTGCCCGTCCTTTTCATCCACCACAATGATCTGGGTGCCGCGGGCGTCGGCCAATATCGCCGCCTCGGGCACGGTCAGCACCTGCGAACGCACGTCGAGCACGAGTTCCACATTCGCGAACATCCCCGGCCGCAACGCCACGTCCGTCGGCTCCAGCATCGCCTTGACCTCGGAGGCGCGAATGGCGCGGTCAATCGTCGCGTTCACAAAATAGACTTCACCTTCGATCAGATGCGACCGCGTGTCCGCGCCGGTCCGGGTCGTCACCCGCACCTTGGTGCCGGGATGCACCTTGGCGAGAAACCGCTCGGGCACGGAAAACGTCACCTTCAATTTGCTCAGATCGTCGATCCGGGTGATGACCGTCGAGGTCGTGACATAATCGCCCGCCGAAATCGTGCGCGAACCGACCACCCCGGCAAAAGGCGCCTTGACTGCGGTCTTGTCCAGGCGCAGCTGCAAGACTTCCATCTCGGCCTTCGCGGCCGCGAATTCCGAACGCGCCCGGTCGTATTCCGACTGCGGGATCGTGCGGCTTTGGCTAAGGTTTTCACTGCGCGCCACGTTCAGCTCGGCGAGTCTGTAACGCGCCACCACTTGCTCGAGCTGCGCGCTCAATTCGGCGTCGTCAATTTTCAGCAACACTTCGCCGGCGGCCACGCGGCGGCCTTCGTCAAACAGGATGCTGCGCACGATACCACTGACCTCGGGACGAATCTCGGCCGATTCATTCGGCTGCAGCGACCCCACCAGATTGATCGTTTCCGCAAGATCGCGGCGCAACAGCGGGGTGACTTCCACGACTTGGGCCGGTCGCCCCGTGGGCGCCGGGGGACCCGACGCGTCCTTCTTCGCACAGCCCGTGCCGCCACCAATGAGGGCCAGACCCAAGGCACCAACCAGAATCAGTTTTGAGCGCATGAAAGCAATTTGAGCCCATCAATACCGCGTAACCGCGCCATGGCAAATACCACTCGCAACAAAATTATCCCGATCGCATCCACCATGCGGTGGACGCCCGCGCATCACCCCACCTCGGCGGTGTAAGCCGCCGCGTCGAGCAGCGACTCGGCGTCGGCCGGATTGGCGACCTTCAATTTGATCAACCAACCGGCGCCATAGGGATCCTGATTCACGGTTTCAGGCGTGGCATCCAGCGCGGTGTTTACTTCCACCACGGTGCCCGCGACCGGCGCGTAGATGTCCGAGGCCGCCTTGACCGATTCCACCACGCCAAACCCGTCACCCGCGTTCAACTCCGTGCCGACCGCCGGCACTTGCACGTAGGTGATGTCACCCAGCGAGCTTTGCGCGTAATCGGAAATGCCCACCACGGCGGTGCCGTCGGCATTCAGTTTCAACCATTCGTGGGACTTGGCGTAACGAAGATCAGCGGGGACGTTGCTCATGGGTTTTTCTTTAATTCGACGAACGGCGGCTTGACCAGTTGCAAATTGAATTTCGTGCCGCGGATGTCCACTTGCAGGCCGGCGGCGACCGCGGCGCGATCCACCAGCGCCGAACCGATCGCCTCGTTCAGCATCGGCGAAAGCGTGCCCGAAAGCACGCGGCCGACCGTGGCTCCGTCCGTTGCGAGCACGGGAGTGTCCTGCCGGACAATGCGACGATCACCGGTTTTGAAAAACACGACTTGGTGCGCCCCGCCCTGCTCCTTTTCCTGCCGCAACGCCGCGCGCCCATTGAAGTCCGCGGCCTTGGCCAGCTTGACCGTCCAACCCAAACCGGCGGTCAACGGCGAAATCTCCGCCGTGATCTCATGCCCGTAGAGCGGATAGCCCGCCTCAAGTCGCAAACTGTCCCGCGCTCCCAGTCCCGCCAGCTCCACGCCGTGCGGTTTGCCGGCCTCTAGCAGCGCGTTGGCCAGCGTCACCGCATCGCCGTTCGCGTGATAGAGTTCAAACCCGTCTTCGCCCGTGTAACCCGTGCGGCTGATCATGCACTGCACGCCCGCCACGGTGCCTTCGACGAAGTGGTAATACTTGACCGCGTCCAATTTTGCGCCAGTCAACGCCTGCACGATCCGCGCGGCGACCGGACCTTGAATCGCCAGCAACGCGTAATCCTCACTGCGATCCGTCACCGTCACGTCGTAACCGGCGGCCTGCTCGTGCAACCACGCCAGATCCTTGGCGATGTTGCCCGCATTGATGCACAAAAAATAATCCTCCGGCGCGCGCATGTAAACGAGCAGGTCGTCCACCACGCCGCCGTTCGGATAACACATCGGCGAATAGAGCACGCGGCCGGGATACAACTTGCTCACATCGTTCGTCACCACGTGATCGAGAAACGCGGCCGCCTGCGGACCGCGCACCTCCACCTCGCCCATGTGGCTGACATCAAACAGCCCGGCGGCGCGCCGCACGGCCTTGTGTTCTTCCAAAATACTCCGGTATTGCACCGGCATTTCCCAGCCGGCGAAATCGACCAATCGGGCGCCGTTTGCGGCGTGAAAATCACGCAAAGGGGTGCGTTTCAGCTCGCTCATGCGGGGCATTGGGCCGGGCGCCGGGCGCGGCGGCAAGGCTGTTTTCTCATCCGCCAAAAATCTGCCGATTAAAGTCGTAAATCGCGCCGGCTGCATAAACTGGACGCATATGCACTGGCTGGTCATTGCCATCGTTTTCACGCTTGGCATCTCCTTTTTCTGCTCCCTGTTCGAGGCTTTGATCCTCAGCACGTCGGTGTCGGACATCCAAAATCTCAAGAAACGCAACGCCCGGCGCGGCGAGTTGCTGGAAATGCTGAAAAGCAGCCTCGACGAGACCATCTCCGCCATCCTTACGCTCAACACCGTGGCCAATACCCTGGGCTCGGTCATCATCGGCGGTCTGACCACGAAGATCTTCGGCGACGCGGCTCTCGGCGTGCTCTCCGCGGGACTTACCCTCGCCATCCTGATCTTTTCGGAGGTCCTGCCCAAGAATCTCGGCGTGGTTTACCGCCGCCAGCTGCAACCGCACGTCGTGTATCCGTTGTGGTGGATTCGCCGCGCGCTCGCGCCGATCACCTACATGTGCGGCCTGCTCGTGCGCTGGGCCATTCCCAATCGCGAGGAAACGCAAACCGACGACGAGGAGATTATCCTGCTCGCCGAACGCGGCGCGCAACAGGGCACCCTCACCCGCAGCGAATCCAGCATCATCGCCAACGCCCTCTCGCTCGACGATGTGCGGGTGAGCGAAATCATGACGCCGCGCATCGTCGTGACCGCCCTCCGCCGCAACGCCACCGTGGCCGAGGTGTTCCGCGAATATCCCAACCTGCCCTTCGGTCGCATGCCGGTTTACGGCGAGAATCTCGACGAAATCGTGGGCTTGATCCGCCGTCGCGATTTGCAAAACGCCAAGGCGCACGACCGTGACACCGAATCGGTGGAGAAATTGATGAAGGAAATCCACTTCATCCCCGACACCATCACCGCGGGCAACGCCCTGCAGGTCTTCCTGCGCACGCATCAGCAGCTGCTCGTCGTGGTCGACGAATTCGGCTCGACCGCCGGCGTGCTCACCATGGAGGACGTGATCGAACACATCCTCGGACGCGAAATCTTTGAAAAGGACGATCTCGCGGTGGACATGCGCGAACTCGCGCGGGCCAAGCAGAAACGGCAATCGGGAGAAATCGGTGAACCGCCCGCCCCGTCCAAGTCCCAGCCTGGAAAATGATGCCTCACGCGCTCGCCTACTGGACGCACGACCTCAGCCCGTTTCTCCTCCGCATTGGCGAGAACTTCGGGATTCGCTGGTATGGCGTCGCCTATCTGCTCGGGTTCGTCGTCGGCGCGTGGCTCCTGCGGCGTTACGCGCAGTCCGGCCGGTCAAAACTGCCGGCGGCCCTGGTGATGGATTTCATGACCGCGCTCGTGATCGGCGTGATGGTCGGCGGCCGGCTCGGCTATTTCGTTTTTTATCAACCCTCCGCGCTGTTTCACGATCCGCTCGTTCTGATCCGCGTTTGGGAAGGCGGCATGGCCAGTCACGGCGGCTTCCTCGGCGTGATCGCTGCGCTCGCCTGGTTTGCGCGCAAACATCGCATCCCGTTTTTGCATCTCGGCGATCTCGTCGCCGCATCGTCGGCCGCCGGCCTGCTGTTCGGCCGCATCGCCAATTTCATCAACGGCGAGCTCTGGGGCAAACCCACCGACGTGCCGTGGGCGGTCATCTTTCCCGACAGTCCGCTCCCACTTGTGCCGCGCCATCCCTCGCAGCTTTACGAAGCCGCGCTTGAAGGCGCGTTGCTGCTCGCTTTCGCCCAATGGCGCTTCTGGCGCACCTCGATCGTCGCCAAACACCCCGGCGTCCTCGCCGGGGAATTCCTCACCGCCTACGGGTTGGTCCGCATCCTCGGCGAACTTTTCCGCGAACCCGACGCCACCCTGATCATGGGTCTCAGCCGCGGCACCTTTTATTCCGTGTTCACCATCGCCGCCGGACTGGCCCTCATCATCCTCGCCCGCCGCCGCAAGGTCTGATCAGTCACGAGTCACGACCTGACGCATTTGGCACATTTCGCTTATCAATTTCGTCTGCTTTATTAAAAAGGTATATGGATAAAAATATCGACACAAATGCCAAGCATAGCGCGATCCATTTAGATCTCCATATTTTCACCCCGGTTTCCGTAAGTATTTCAAATGGTGGAGTTATCCTAGTGAATATCCTTTTCCCGTAGCTCCCCATCTTGAACTTATCTTCGTCTATGTAATACCTTAAAACATACGACGCAATCATTGCATATGTAAATAATATAATAAATACTACCGAGAATACATTTGCCAAAATGATCATTTTAAAATCACATTCATAGCAGCAGAAATAAGGTCAGGCTTTGTTGCATGCATTCCATCGGAGCTTCCTGGCAATGATTGATTAGGTTCGCGTTCCATAGCGACACCTTTCGGCGCACTTCGTGCAGCTGTCCCATGTTCAAACTGACAGCGCGCGACTGTAGCATAACAGACCACTATTAACTCCGGCGCGAGGTTTCAGCACAGTGCGAGCACGTGAAGGTCTATCCACAGGAAGCTGCAACATTGTGTTATCGGGTCTTAGACCACCGTGCCGGCGGGGATGATGCCGCCCTTGGGCACGATGAGCACGCCGTCGCGGATGATCACCGCGCCGTCGGCGTAGCGGCCGTCGAGTTTACCCTCGGCGATGAGCTCGCAGTTGTCGCCGATGCGGGCGTTCTTGTCGATGATGGCGCCGCGGATTTTGCAGTTATGGCCCACGCCGAGATGCGGGCGGCCCTCCTCGCGGTTTTTGGCCAACTGGTCTTCGGTTTCGTAATAATCGGAGCCCATCAAAACGACGTCTTCCAAGACCGTGCCATCGGCCACGTAGGAACGGATGCCGAACACGCAGTGCGTAAGCTTGCAGTTGCTGATGATCGAGCCGTCGCCGACGACGATGTTGTCGACATCGCAGCGATTGATTTTGGAGGCCGGCAGGTAGCGATCCTGCGTGTAAACCGGGGCCACCGGATCGAAGAAGTTGAACGGCGGCAGCGGCTGGGCCAGCGCGAGGTTCGCTTCGAAGAACGCCTTCACCGTGCCGATGTCCTCCCAGTAACCTTCAAAGATGTGGGCGAAGAGCTTCTTGCGACCGAGCAGGCTCGGGATGACTTCCTTGCCGAAGTCGGTCATCGTGTTGTCCAGCGCTTCGGCCAGCACCTTGCGATTGAACACGTAGATGCCCATCGAGGCGAGACAGTGCTTTTCGTCGCCGGCTGATTGCAGGCGCTTTTCGAGTTTCTCGCTCAGGGTCAGGCCGGCGATCACCGCCGGATCCTTCGGCTTTTCCGCAAACTCGGCGATGGAGAGGTCGTCGGAAACTTTCATCAGGCCGAGCCCCTCGACCTTGGAAACCGGCACGGGCAGCGCCGCAATGGTCACATCCGCACCGCCCTTGAGGTGCGCTTCAATCACCTCGCGGAAATCCATCTTATAGAGTTGGTCGCCCGAGAGGATGAGCACGAGATCGTGATCATACATGCGGAAGTGAATCAGGTTGCGCCGCACGGCATCGGCCGTGCCCTGATACCAATCGGCGCTCTTTTCCGTCTGTTCGGCGGAAAGGATGTCCACGAAACCACCGCCAAAGGGATCGAAGTGATAAGTGCCCTGAATGTGACGGTGCAGCGACGCGGTGTTGAACTGCGTCAGCAAGAAGATGCGGTTGATGTCCGAGTTGATGCAATTGCTGATCGGGATGTCGACGAGGCGGTATTTGCCCGCCAACGGCACGGCCGGTTTGCAACGCTCCATGGTCAAGGGATGCAGGCGGGTGCCCCGTCCGCCGCCCATGATGACTGCCAGCACCTTCTTTTGAATACTCATAATTTGATCCGGATGATGGGATTGGGATATTGAAAGTTTTCACTTCCACCGTTGCATTGATTTGCGGGTGTTGGCGATGAGTATTCGCGACATCGGTCCAAACTTTATGCTTTCAGTCCAAATTTTTCGGGAGTCGGTGAGCTTCAAGCGGTGGAAGTGGCTGTGGCTTTCACTTGCGCTGGGCGCCGCGATCAGCCGGGCGGAATCCCCGCGCGCGTTTTACGTCGATTATTCATCCGTCATCCCCGACGAGGCGGCGCGCTTGTATGACACGCTGATCGTGCACCCCGAAGCGCAGATCGACCTGGCCAAGGTTCATCAACAAAACGCCGTTGCCCTCGCCTACCTGAGCATCGGTGAAGTCGCCGCGGATGCGCACTACCGGGACGAAGTGTTGCAAAAGAAACTCCCGTTCGCCGGCCGCAATCCCATTTGGAATTCCGACCTGATCGACCTGACGGACAAGCGCTGGCTGGACTACCTCGTCGATACGTTGGCGGCCGACATCGTGCACAAGGGATTCGACGGTTTCTTTCTGGATACCGCCGACTCGGTGCTGACCGTGGCGCCCGATGATGTGGAGCGCACCGCGGCCCTGCGCGATGCGGTGGTGCGACTCGTGCGCCGTTTGAAAACCCAATTTCCCGACAAACAAATCGTCCTCAACCGCGGGTTCTTCGCGCTCGAAGCGGTGAAGTCCAGTCTGAGCGGCGTGCTGGCTGAGTCCCTCTATTCCACTTACGACTTCAACACGGCAACCTATCGCGCGGTTCCCGCCGAGGAAACCGCTTCGCTCTTGCGCGAGCTGCGGCGCGGCGCGGCCAACGGACTCGAAGTTTACGTGATTGATTATGTGGCCCCTGACGACCCGACCACGGCTATTCGCACCGCCGAACGAATAGAACAGGCAGGATTCCGCGCATTCGTCAGCACGCCGGATCTGCGCGGACATTCCCTCGCGCCGATCCGCACCGTGCCCCGGCGCATCTGTGCATTCTACGGCAACCTCGCCCAGCGGCCGCAGGATCAAATCAACTGGCCGATGGAGTCCTTTGTCGGCCGCAACCTCCAGACCCAGCTCGAATGGATGGGGTATGAATCGGACTATTTCAAAATCCGCACGCCGGCTGACCTGCCCGCGCTTGACGAACATTACCGCGCCATCGTCCTGCCGAATTTTTGGGAAATCCCCGAGTCGGTGGAGCCGGCCGTGGTGGATTGGCTCATCACGCAAAAGGCGGCGGGGCGAAAGATCCTGATCTTCGGCACCCTGCCCTTCAACGACGAGTGGGCATTGAAAAAATTCCTCAACGCGTTCGATCTGCGCGGCACGGGCAAAACGATCGGCGATGTCGCCGCCGCGGAGCTTGCGCCCCACCAAGCGTTTCACCAAGACGCCGAGGCCACGCCCACCGCCAGCACCACCGGCAATCTGGATTTGCAGGCACCGGACAATGCGCAGGTGGCCTTGCAAGTCACCGTGACGAAAGCCGACGGCACGGTCGTCCGGTTTGACGCCGCGTTTGTCTGCGACTGGGGCGGCGCAGTGCTCAACCCCTACCTGTTCTACAATCGCGCGGACGACATTGATCTGTGGCAGTTCGACTCGTTCGGCTTTCTCGATGCCGCCGTCGGCGCTGTGCCCGCCCCGATTCCGGACACGACGACCCGCGACGGGCTGCGCATGCTCATGAGCCACATCGATGGCGATGGATTCGCCAACGTGAGCTGGACGGATTCGAGCAAACGCTCCGCCGAGGTCGTGCGCGACAGCATCCTCACCCGCTACCCCATGCCCGTGACAGTCTCCGTCATCGAGGCGGAGATTCGCTGCCTCGGCGTCGGCCAGGATCCGGCCGACCAGTCGCATTTGGAAAAGATCGCGCGGGAGATTTTTGCCCTGCCCAACGTGCAGCCCGCCTCGCACAGTTTTTCGCATCCCTTCGTCTGGGTCGACGGCGATCCCAGCGGCATGCGTTATGAATCGCACAATCTCGAGCTCAAGACGCCTTACACGATGAACTACGAGCGCGAGATCGATGGCTCTGTCGACTACATCAACCGCCAGCTCGCCGCCCCCGGTCGACCGGTGGAGGTTTTTTTGTGGAGCGGCAACTGCCGGCCCGGCCCCGAAGCCTTGGCCCGGGTTCGCGAACTCGGCCTCATCAACGTGAACGGTGGCGATACGTTGATCTCCAAGCGATACCCCACCCTGACCAAGGTCGCGCCGCGCACCATGCCGTGGGGGAACGAGCTGCAGGTCTTCGCGCCCAACCAAAACGAAAACGTCTACACCAACAACTGGGAGGGGCCGCTTTACGGCACCTTCATTCACGTGATCGATTCGTTCAAGCGCACGGAGACGCCGCGCCGGCTCAAACCCGTCGACATCTACTATCATTTTTACAGCGCCGACTATCACGCCTCGCTGCGTGCCCTGCACACGATTTACGATTGGGCCATGGCGCAGCCGCTCCATTCCGTCACGCTGCGCGACTACGCCCTCATGGCGATTGATGCGCGCAACACCACCATCCATCAAGTCGGTCCGGAGCATTGGCGGATTCTTACCGGTGGACACCTGCGCACCTTGCGGTTGCCCGCCGAGTCAGCCAACCGGATCGATCTGAACCGTTCCCGCGGCGTCACGGGTTGGAATCAAACCGGTGACGTCGCTTACGTGCACACCGATGGTTCCGCCGAAATCGAAATCCGCCTCGCGGATCAACCGATTCCAAACCAACCGCGCCTGCAAAGCTCCACGGCCAACCTCACGTTTGAACGATTCACCCCCGAAGCCCTCGTCTTCAAAACGCGTGATCTGCGCCCGGCCACGGTCATTCTGGCGGGACTGCCAGCAGGCATCGAACTCATCGCTCTGATCAACGGACAGACTGAGGCCGTCTCAACCGCCGCAGACGGCACGCTCACGCTGACCCTGCCAGCCGTCGCCGAAACCCGCCTCGAGCTCCCGCGCTGATGTCGCCGGACAAAGTAAAGTCTCCCGATGCCTTGCCTTGGTGGAAATTGCTCCTCTTGGTGGGCGGTTGTCTGTTCGGCGTCTGGCTGCTGTTTCCGGAAAACAGCCGCTATATTGAGGATCTCGTCACCGACGGATCGTATGAAGAGGCGATCACGCGGCTGCAAGGGCTGAGCCCCGCGGAACGCGCCAAGCGACCGGCCTATTTCGCTTCGCTGGAAATCCAAGCCCGCCGCCTGCTCATCCAATCCCAAGGCAGCGCAGTCGACTACGAACCGGTTTGGAACGATGCCATCGCCTTGTGGCGCGGGGCGAATTACGATGACGCGATCCTGCCCGAAATGGCGCAGTTGATCCCATTGCTCAGGTCGCCGGATGCATCGTGGGACCGGTTGCAAAACGCCGCCGGCGATTTGCCCGAAAACACGCTGCGACGTCTGGCCGCGATGTTTTCGACCGCGGCGCTGGCGGCCAATCAATCCGGCGCCGCGGCCGAACTCTACGCCCGGGCCAAGCCCGACGGCACAAGAACTCCCGCGGAATCCCTGCAACTTTCCAAACTCTGGCATCTGGCGGGCGATCCGGCCCGCGCCTTGACCGCACTTGGCGAACAGAATGGCATGGGCCTGACCCGCCAGCGCGTTCAACTCCTGCGCGAACTCAATCGCAATCAAGAGGCCTTCCGAATTCTCCAGTCCGCGGTCCTGTCCGAAACGACCTATCAAGGCGAAGCCGAACGCGCTGCCGCGCTGCGAGAAATCGGTCTCGCCGGCGGCATCCCGGCCGCAGCGGTGCCGAGCTATCAAGCCTATGCCGCCACCCGACCTGACGATTTGGATGCGCAGCGCAACCTGCGCGATTTGCTCGCCGCGGCGAACCTGACCGCCGATGCCCTGCCCATCGCCCGACGCATTGTGGAGCTGTCGCATGACGATCCCGGCGATCTGCGCATCGCGGCCCAATTGCACGAATACGCCGGCCATCCCAATCAGGCGTTCGATTATTGGTTGAAGCTGGCCAAGACCGGCGACGGACCGGCACTCGACCGTTTGGTGGCGCTGAACCCGGGCCTGTATCGGGAATCGGACCTCGCGGTCGCCTATGAAGCCGTGTTGCAGGCCGAGGGCCACGACCAACACCTGCTCGCCGCGGCGCAGTTGGAGAAATATCTCGGCAACTACGACCAGGCCGCGGAATTCTTCACCCGCTACCTCAACGAAAACCGCGATGATGCCGACACGTGGCGCGACGTTGCCGAGATGCAGCGGGAGCTGTTTGATTACCGTGAGGCCATCGCGAGCTACCGGCAGATTCTCGCGTTGGCACCCGACGATACCGCGACGGCGGTTCGGCTGATCGATACGTTGGTGCTGGTCGGCCGGCCGCGCGAAGCGCTGGAACTGGGTCGCTCCCTGGCCAACCGGCAGCCGCCCGATCAGGAAGCGTTGGCCAGCTACTTGAAGATCGCCGGCTCGCTCGGACTCTACGAGGAAAGCGCCCGTTCGCTGCATCGCTTGTTGCAACTTTCCGCAGACACATCGGCCCACGATTATCAGGCGCTCGCCTACACTTATTCGCTGGCCAAACGACCCGACGACCAACTTACCGCCCTGCGCGAAGGTCTGAATCGTTTTCCCGAGGATGAGCCGTTGCGCCTGCAACTTGCGCAGATTCTCGCCAATCGCGGTCAATACCGTGAAGCCCAATCGGTGCTGTCGTCGCATTCGGGCCTTCATCGCGATCCCGCCGCGGCCATTCTTTACCTCGAATTGCTCGCAGTTAATCAGGATGCGACCAATCGCGCTCTGTTTCTCAACAAGGCACGCGCGGCCGCCGTGGAGCAAAATCCGCGTTTCAAGTTGTTGCTGGCCCAAGCGCGCGAGCGCGACGGCGACTATCGGCAGGCGGAGTCGATCTGGCGGGAGCTGATTTCACTGGAGTCCGGCAATGCGGACTATCTGAGCGCACTCGCCTACAATCTACTTGCCCAAAGCCGGCCGGCTGAGGCCAAGCAGCTCGTCCCGCGCATCCTCGCCGCCGCGACGCCTGAATCTCTGCGACTTGCGGCCGATGTGACCTTTGCCACGCGTGACTATACGGAGTCAGAATCGTATCTGCTCCGCTACCTCGCCGAATCCACGAAAGTCGCGCCGAGCGATTGGGGAGCTTTGGGCGATGTGCGCACCGAGCTCAAGGACACGGACGGAGCGAAGGCAGCCTACACCGTCGCGCTGCAACAACTGCTTGCCCTGGCAGAACCTCGCACCGTCGAAACCTGGACCGACGAACGCCTGGCCGAGGCGGCGTTACGGCTGCCGTTGGCGGATTCGCGTTACGCCAATTATCTAATGCAACGGCTGGGGCGTGAAGCCGCCGCCGAGGCGACTTCGCGCGGCGTGCTGGCGCAGGACCCGAACGACCGACCGGCCCTCATCACCTTGGGGTCCATCATGCAGGTCCAGGGCAAAACCAGTGAAGTCATGCGTTACGCCCGGCGTTTGCTGCAACTCGATGCAAATGATCGCGACGGCCTCTACCTGCTGGCGGCGGGGCAGATACAGGAACGCAACTTCCGAGCGGCCCAAGCCACACTGTTGACTTTGCGCGATCAGACACCCCCGCAAACGCGCTTTCCGTTTCAAGCCGACCTCGCGTTTGCATCCTATTTGGCGGGCGATTGGCCGCAGGCGCGTGAGAGCTACCAGGCCTTGTTGCGCGACTATCCGCTCGTTCCGCGCGACCGGCTGGAGATCAAACAGATTCTGCTCAATCTGCACCGCGACCATGATCGCCAATTCGATTTCAGCGCTTCCGCCACGTTGCTCTCCCGGTCAGAGGTGCTGCGTCTGGAGGCGCTGCATGCTGCCCATCTGCTGACACCCCACCTCTGGCTGAAAATCACCGGCCATCGCGACACCGTCACCCTGCGGAGCGCCCCCGGCCTGCGCGCCGGACGTTGGTCCCGCACCGATTACCTGCTGGACTTAACTTACGACAACTGGCGTGGCACACAGCTCAATCTCGTGGCGGGACGGCAGGATGACGGCAACCTCGGCGCGCTCGAAGTGAAACATGACTTCTCCAGCGGATGGACCCTTGGCGGACGCATTGATGCCAACGAACGCGCCACCGACAGCCTGCTGCTGGAAGCCATCAACGGTCGGCAGGACAGTGTCGAAGCCAGCATGCAGGCATCGCTTACCCCTCGGGTCCAGTTCTCCGCCCGCGCCAACATCCGCGATGTCACCGCCCGCGGGGAGGACGTGGGCTCGGGTCGTGGCGTGGACTTGAATTTGGATTACCTCGTCCGCCCGCAATACGCAGTGATCATCGTCGGCTACCGCGGGTCGCTTGCGCATTTCAGCCCGGGCACTGGTTCCTCCGATGTCACCATCCCGATCACGGACCCTGCCGGCGGCCGGCCCGGTCGCGACGCCGTTTTCCGCAACCTGGTCAACCCACGCATCAATCGGCACGGCCTTGGCTTCTCGATCACGGACGTGGATGAGGACGTCTGGCTGTATCGCCTGAACCTCGGTCTCGACTATGATTTTGAGCTTTCCTCGCTCGGTTGGAACGCGGGTATGTATTTTGCCTACACGCCGCGGTCATGGTTCGAACTTGCCGGAGATTTGGGCTACTTTTCCAGTGCCACGTCGAGTAATGCCGGATCGTCCGCCATGCAGTTCAATCTGTTGTGCCGGCTGTATTACTAGGCCTGATCGGATCATTTACTACGTGCCACGACACGAGTCTTGCAGGTCGCCTCACCTGCGATAACGCTTTTGCGGTCAAACCTTTCCGCCATCAGCCCTGACGCGCTTCCTGCCCATGCTCAAAACCAAAGTCTTGCAGCCCGGTTCCGTCACCTTGGACACAGTCGTGCTCGGGTTGCTGTTGGTCGCGCTCAATCTGCTGATCGCGCGGGACGATCCCGGCTGGTTCGGACTGAATCCCACGCCCTATGTGCTGCTGCCCCTGCTCTTGGGCGCGCGCTACGGCTTCAATGCCGGTTTTTTCGCCGGCATCGCCACCGCGGCCGGAATTGTGCTGGCCCAAACGGCATTTACTCAAAGCAGCCTGCAGCAGGTCACGTCGCAATCCCTCTACCTGGCGGCCAGCCTCGTCCTGTGCGGTAGCCTCACCGGCGAGCTATTTGCTTGGTTGCATCGCGACCTGCACCAATCGGATGCCAAGCTCGTTCAGTTGCAGGAATCCGCCGCCCGTCTCGATCACGAAGTGCGCTTTCTGCGCAACCTGAAGGACGACTACGACCGGATGCTGGCCGCGAGCGGCGGCGAGTTCAGCACTTTGGAAACCGACCTGCGCCGGCTGCAAACCACGGCCGCCGCCGATCTCCCTGAGACGATGCTGCACTTGCTGAAGCGGCTCGTGCGGCTGACCGATGCCGCGGTCTACGCCATCGAGCCCGACGGCGCGCCGCTCAAGCGCCTGGCCTTGCTCGGGGATGACACCCACCTGCCGGCACAATTGTCAGCCGACAAATCGCCCATCGTCACCAAGGCCCTCGCGCAGAATGCCATGGTCCTGTTGCCCGCATTGTTGAAAGAGCAATCGGCCATTCCCAATGAACCGGCCCTCATCGCCGCCCCGCTGAAAAACGCCGACGGCAAACCGAGCTGCCTGCTCCTCGTGTCGGGCATTCCTTTTGTTTCGTTCACGCCGCGCCTGGCCGACATTGTTCTCCTGATCTGCGCCTGGACCGGCGAACTGCTGGATCTGGCCGCCGGAGCCGAGGGCCGCTATCGCGTGGTCCGTGGTTTGAAAAACATCCGCCTCTACACGGCCGAGCATTTCGCCTATCTCGTCAAACTCACCTTCGACGGCTACAACCGCCACCGTTTATCATCCACCGTCGTCGTGCTCAGTCTGCCCGCCGGCGACACCGCGACCAAGGAGCGCTTCGAGACCGTGATCCTCGCCAATGTGCGCGAAAGCGATTTTGCGGCCGAGACGGCCGGCACTGGTCTTGAGTTGTCCTTGCTGATGCCCCTGGTTGGAGAACGCGGGGTGCAGCTCTTCACCGAGCGCTGCCGCAAGGCGTTTGCCGCCGCCGGCCCATGGCCCGGTGAACTCGTCATCCGCAGTTTGAAGTTTGAAGACTACCCCAGCGCGGAGGCCTTGGCGGCGGCCATGCACGCCCCCCGCCCATGAAACGCCCGGCCCTGATCTGCCTGGTCGGCGGCGCCATCTTCGAAATCGGCGCGGCCTTCGCCCTCTGGTCCGAACAAGCACTGCCGGTCATTCTGCTGGTCCATCTGTTCGGCTCGGTGTTGTGGGGAGCCGGTATCGCCCGCACCGGAGTTTTGCTATCACGCCGGTCATTCGTCCCGGCCGCCTTCACCTTCATTTTGCCGGGGCTCGGGCTGCTCTTCGCGCTCGTCTTCCGCCGCATTGAAGAAACCGCCTTCAAGCCCGCCGATGAAGGCCACTTCATGACTTGGGGCACCGATGTGGATTTCGAGTCGAGCCTGCCCGAACCCACCACCCTTTCCACCCACTCCATCGTCAAGATTCTGCAAGGGCACAACGTGGGGCTGCGTCGCAGCTCCGTGCTGGCCCTCCGCGATTTGCCGCCCCACCTGGCCATTCCCTTGTTGCGCAAGGCGCTGCTCGACAGCGACGAACAAGTGCGCATTTACGCCCAGAACCTGCTGGCGGAAATTCTCGGCGGATTTGATCTGGGCGTCAAAAAACTCGAACAGGAACTCGCGGACCATCCCGGGGACGTGCAGCGCATGCTGCGGCTGGCGGAATACTATTATGAAATGGTGTATCTCAACATCGTCAGCGACGACGAGGCCATCGCCCACTATCTGGGCAAGGCGCTCGCCGTGGTCGGGGACGCCTATCCGCTGGCACCGCAGCATCGGATTCTGATCACGCATGCCCTGCGCTACAGTTTGCGTCTGGGCGACGTCGGGGCGGCGCAACTCTGGCTGGAGCGCCTGCAGGGCTTGGGCGCCACGCGTTCCTCCCTGCTGCCTTACGCCATCGAGCTCGCTTTCCTCCAGCGTGATTGGCAGCAACTCCTCTCGCTTTTCGACGAGTTCAGGAGCAGCCACGGTGCGAATCCGCGGATTGATCGCCTGGCCGACTTCTGGCGCACACCGCCGGCCCACACTGCATGAAACCACCGTCGACCAGTTCCGACCCGCATGGGATCGCCGACGTCTGCCTCGTGCTCGAGGGCACCTATCCTTACGTGCAAGGCGGCGTTTCGTCGTGGGTGCATCAGATCATTACCGAAATGCCGGACCTGACGTTCGCCATTTTTTATCTGGGCAGCACCCGGGAGCAAGCCAGCCGGCGGCGCTACGACATTCCATCGAACGTGGTCGTCCTGGAAGAGGTTTTCCTGTTCGAGCCGCTGCCGGACGAGGCGCTGGCGCCGGGGAAAATTTCCGCCGCGCTCAAGGGCGAATTTTACGCCGCCTTGGAATCCGTCTATCTCGGCACGGAGCCGTCCGCGCGCATCGAAGCCTTTTGGCAGACGCTTGCTCAATTGGAAAAGATCGAGGCTGCCGGGGCCGAGTTTACTTTCGGCAACCTCTGCCGCGATCACGAAGCGTGGCAATTACTCCTCAAGGGTTGTGGCGAAGGTGGTTTGCTCAATGAATCGTTCATCGATTTTTTCTGGACGCTGCGCTACATGCACCTGCCGGTTTGGATTGCCCTGAGTGCCCGCCATCGTATGCCGCGGGCGCGGATGTATCACAGCATCTCCACCGGTTACGCCGGCCTCATGGGTGCCATCGCGGCCCGGCGGGCCGACGCGCCCTATCTCATCACTGAGCATGGACTCTATACCAAGGAACGCATCGCCGAAATCAGCCAGGCGACCTGGATCTACGACCCGCCAAATCGTTACCTCGATCTCCATAGTGGACTCAGTCCCTTCAAACAGCTCTGGATCAACCTGTTCACGTTTCTCGGCCACGTGAGCTACAGTTCCGCCCAGGCGACGATCGCCTTGTTCGGCGGCAATCATAAGTTGCAACAGGAGTTCGGCGCGGATCCCGCCCGGCTGGCCGCCATCCCCAACGGCATCGACCCGACCCGATTTGATGCCGCCCGCCGCAAACGGGAAACCCGGCTGGCCGCAGGTTTCGGTGGGCGCATTGTAATCGGATTCATCGGCCGGGTCGTGCCGATCAAGGACGTGAAAACCCTGATTCGCGCCGCCGGCATCGTGACCGCCCGCGAGCCTCGCGCGATCTTCCACATTATCGGTCCCACCGAAGAGAATCCCGAGTATTATGAAGAATGCCGCCTGATGGCAAAATTAGCCGGCTTGGAAAAGAAGCTGCTATTCCTCGGTTCGAAAAACATTCGCGAGATCATCGACACCTTGGATGTGTGCGTGCTCACCAGCATCAGTGAGGGTCTGCCGCTGATCATCCTCGAGTGTTATGCGGCCGGCGTGCCATGTGTCTGCACCGACGTGGGCGCCTGCCGCGAATTGATTTACGGCCGGACGGCCGAAGACAAAGCGATCGGCCCGGCCGGTTATCTCACCGGCATCGGTTCGCCCGCCGACACCGCCGACGCTTTGCTCCGGGCCATCGCCAGTCCCGAAAATGTGCTCAAACTCGGCGCCGCCGGCCGCACGCGGGTGGAACGACATTATCGTCAGGATGAGATCATGGGCATTTACCGGCGGTATTATACTGATCACACTTGGGCCGGTCCCCAACGGATCACTACGGGAGGGAACACCTGATGGCGGGCATCGGATTCGAGATCAGCCGCCTGATGCAGCCGCGCACCTATCGCGGCGTGTTGAAGGCCTATGGCTACGCGGCCCTGATCAGCAGCGGTCCGTGGGTGTTGTCGATGGTTAGTATCGCCGGCCTCGGCTTGCTGCTTAAGGGCCTGGGAAACTTCGCCAACCTCGACGCCTTCTTCGTCGCGATCACCCACATCTTCGCCTTTTCGCTGGTCGCCACCGGACCGGTGCAGCTCGTCATCGCACGTTATGCCGCCGATCTGCTCTACGCCAAGGATGAGGCCAAGATCATGCCCGCCGTTGTCGGCGCCTTGTTTCTCAATCTCTCGCTGAGTGCGCTGGTCGGATTGATTTTCTTCGGCTTTTTCGTGCCGGCCTCCACCCAATTCCAACTGGGCGCCACCGCGGTGCTGATGTGCGTGTCCGCCATCTGGACGACCAGCAATTTCATCTCCGCGGTCAAAAACTACGCCGCCGTGGTGGGCTGCTTTGCCCTCGGCTACTCGGTCAGTTTGATCGCGGCCTGGGGCTTGGGCATGTATCTGGCCGATGCCGGTGCCATCATCGGTTTTGCGATCGGCCAGGCGGTCCTGCTGCTCAGCATGCTCGCCGTCATTCAGCGTCGTTTCGGCGGCGCGAGCACACCGGACTTCGCCTTCCTCTCCTACTTTCTCCGGCATCCCGCGCTCGCGCTCTGCGGACTCACCTACAATCTCGGCATCTGGATCGACAAGCCGCTGCACTGGTGGTTTTCGCCGCACAGTCGTCAAGTGGCCGGAGCGCTGTATGCCTCGCCCCTCTACGATCAAGCCACCTTTCTGAGCTTTCTCTCCATTGCGCCCGGCATGGCGATATTCCTGCTGACCGTGGAAACCAGCTTCGCGCAGCACTATGCCGACTTTTTCCGGCACGTCGTCGCCCGGGGCAGTCTGCGCAAGATCATCGATTCTAAACTGGCGATGATCGAATCGCTGCGCACCGCCCTGTCGCGGTTGATCAAATTCCAAGGGGCGATCACCATCGGTCTGATCCTGGGGGCGGAACGCTTGTTGGAGACCTTGGGACTGGGCAGCGTGCAGACCCTCGTCTTCCAGTTCACGCTTCTGGGCGTATGCATGCTGGTCATCTTCCTCGCCCTGCTGACCGTATTGTTTTATCTGGATCGGATTCGTGAAGCCTTGGTGTGCTGCGCCACTTTCGCGCTCATCAACCTGGTCCTCACCTTGACCGGTCTGATGATTGATGAGCGTTGGTATGGCCTCGGATTCACCGCCGCGGCCGGCGTGGCGGCGGTCATTGCCTCCACCATGGCGAACAAAGCGTTGCGCCAGCTCGATTATCACACTTTTACCTCCCAACCCATCTATCCTTGATGACCCGCGGCCGGCAAAACACTCTCTCTCGAATCAACAACTTTGAAACATCATGTGCGGAATCGTAGGCTATACCGGCAAAAGCAAAGCGGCCCCCTTCATCATTGAGGGCCTCAAACGGCTGGAATACCGCGGCTACGACTCCGCCGGGGTCGCCGTCATACAGGGCGGCGCCTTTGAGGTCGCCAAGAAGACCGGCCGCGTCGCGAACCTCGAAAAGGAAGCTGCCCGTCACAAACTCACCGGCACCACCGGCATCGGCCACACCCGCTGGGCCACCCACGGCGGCGTCACCGACGCCAATGCCCATCCCCATGTGAGCAGCGACGGAAAGATCGCGCTCATCCACAACGGCGTGATCGAGAACTACAACGCCATCAAAACCTTTCTGCTCGGCAAGGGCTACACGTTCAAATCCGAGACCGACACGGAGGTGCTCTGCAACCTCATCGCCTACCATTACGAAAAAGAAGCGACCGTGGCCGGCGAAAGCCGTCTGTTGGAAAGCGTCCGCAAGACGCTTCATCATGTGGAAGGAACCTATGGAATCGTCGCCCTCTGCATTGATTCGCCCGATGAGTTGATCACCGCCCGGCGCGGTTCCCCGCTCATCATCGGTCTCGGCCAGGGCGAAAACATCGTGGCCAGTGATGTCGCCGCGATCGTCAGCCGCACGCAGAACGTCATCTATCTCAATGATCGCGAAATCGCGCGCCTGACACCCGGGGAATTCTCCATCAGCACGCTCGACGAAACCGACATCGTGCCCGTGATCGACAAGGTCGACTGGTCGATCGATGACGCCGACAAGGGCGGTCACGAACACTACATGATCAAGGAGATCTTCGAGCAGCCCGAGGCGCTCGAAAACGCCATGCGCGGCCGCATCTCCGAGGACGGCAGCACGGCGCAATTCGGCGGGCTCAACATCTCGCCCGGCGAGTTCCGCGGCATCGAACGCTTCATGTTCTGCGCCTGCGGCACCGCCCTGCACGCCTGCATGGTGACCGAACACCTGATCGAGACTTTTGCCCGGATTCCGGTCGAGTGCGACCACGCCTCCGAGTTCCGCTACCGCAACACCCCGCTCTTTCGCGACACGTTGTTTTTTGTGATGAGCCAGTCGGGCGAGACGATTGATACGCTCGCCGCGCTGCGCGAAGCCAAACGCAAGGGTTACAAGGTGCTGGCGGTGAACAACGTCGTCGGCTCGACCATCGCCCGCGAAGCCGACGGCGGCATCTATCAACACGTCGGCCCGGAGGTCGGCGTGGCCTCAACCAAGGCGTTCACGTCGCAGCTGCTGATCGGCGCCCTGCTCGCGCTCTACATCGGCCGGATGCGCGATCTGAGCTTTGGCGCCGGCATGCGCTACGTAAACGCCCTGAAGGGCGCGCCCGACCTCGTCCGCAAAGTCCTCAATCAGGCGCCCCAGATCAAGGAGATCGCCCGGCGTTACGCGCACTACAGCGACATGCTCTTCCTCGGGCGCCTCTCACTTTATCCCATCGCTCTGGAAGGAGCGCTCAAACTCAAGGAGATCTCCTACATCCACGCCGAGGCCTATCCGGCCGCCGAAATGAAACATGGCCCGATCGCATTGATCAGCGAAAAATGCCCCAGCGTGTTTCTCGCGCCCAAGGGGGAGATCTTCAACAAGATCGTCTCGTCCATGCAGGAAATCAAAGCGCGCAAGGGTCCGATCATTGCCGTGGTCACCGAGGGCACCGAACTGCCCGCCGGCCTGGCCGACGATGTCATTTTCATCCCCGAATGCCATGATGCCGTGCTGCCCATCGTCGCTTCGATTCCCATGCAATTGCTGAGCTACTATATCGCCGTTGAACGTGGTTGTGACGTAGACAAACCCCGCAACCTGGCCAAATCCGTGACCGTTGAGTAAACCCGCATGAAGATCCATCCTGCCCGCGAGGAATTCCTCCAACTTGCCACCCAAGGCAACATTGTGCCGGTTTACGCCGATCTGATGGCGGATTTCGAGACCCCCGTCTCGGCCTACGCCAAGCTGCGCGATTCCGGACCGGCTTACCTCCTCGAATCGATCGAAGGCGGCGAACAACTTTCCCGCTACAGTTTCATCGGCTGCCGGCCGCGGAAAATCTTCGCCTGTGGACAGGAGACGACCGAGATCCGCGAAACCGGCCAGGCCCCGCGGCAAGTCCCGACGCCGCAGGATCCGCTCAAGCTGATTGAGGAGGAAATGGCCGGTTATCAACCCGTCTCCCTGCCCGGCCTCCCCCGTTTCACCGGCGGTGCGGTCGGTTTCGTCGGTTATGAGTATGTCATGCGGATTGAACCGACCGTGCCGGTCGCACCCAAGGACGAACTCGGAGTGCCACTGCTCTACTTCATGTTGTCGGATTCGCTGCTGATCTTTGATCGCGCAAAGCAAACCCTGCGGCTCTGCGTCAACGCCCATGTCAAGGACGACGCGGCCGCCGCCTACGATCAGGCGGTCGCGGAAATCGCCGAACTCTACGAAATCCTGAAGCAACCGCGCGAACTCGCGCCCGCCCCGCTGGTCGATTCGCCGAAAATCGAAATTCCGCGCGGCAACTTTACCCGGGAGCGGTTCGAACAGTGTGTCGAAGGCGCGAAGGAATACATCCGCGCCGGTGACATCATCCAAATCGTGGGCGCGCAACGCTTCATCAAGCCGTTCACAAAGACGCCGCTCGATCTGTATCGCGCCCTGCGCACGGTCAATCCGTCGCCCTACATGTTTATCCTCGAAACCGGCGACTTCTCGCTCGTCGGTGCATCACCGGAAGTGCACGTGCGCCTGACCGACGGTCTCGTGGAAATCCGGCCGATCGCCGGGACGCGTCGGCGCGGTGCCACGGTGGCCGAGGACACCTCCCTTGAACAGGAGCTGCTGGCCGACGAAAAGGAAAAGGCCGAGCACTTGATGCTGGTGGACCTGGCCCGCAATGACATTGGCCGCGTCTGCGAGTTTGGCAGTGTCTCGGTGCCGGACTTCATGATCGTTGAGCGCTATTCACACGTGATGCACATCGTGTCGCAAGTTGAGGGCCAAATCGCCGCCGATAAAAACGCCTACGACCTCATGCGCGCCACATTTCCGGCCGGCACGGTCAGCGGCGCCCCCAAGGTCCGTGCCATGCAGATCATCACGGAGATTGAACAGCTCCAGCGCGGCTTCTACGCCGGCGCCCTCGGCCATTTCGGTTACGACGGCAACATGGACACCTGCATCATGCTGCGCACCGCGCTGCTCAAGGATGGAAACGTCTACATCCAGGCCGGCGGTGGCTGGGTCGCTGATTCGGTGCCGGCTGATGAATACCAGGAAACCATCAACAAGGCCTCGGCACTGTTCAAAGCCGTGGCGATGGCCGAGGCATTTTCGGATTAGCCGGTTTTAGGCAGGAACCTGCCTTGGGCACTTTGGCCCGCCCATTCAGGAATCGCGTGCCATAATGGCACTTTTCCATGCGTCATCCTAGGCGCGTTCGCGTGTCTTTCCCTCTGAACGTGCCGTAAGACGGAATTGGAACGCATTACGCTACATAAACGGAATAACTCCTATGGAACATCACTCCCAATTGCGGTGACCCATCAACTCGAGGACGACAACATGCCGAGAAAAGCAATCATTATGCAAAATCCGACCAAGTCCGAGCCCCTGACTCAGCCCGCACCCGTCGCTGAGTTTTCTGCTCCCCCTTCCTTTCTGGAAAAACCGGAATCCCCGGCCCCTGTGACCAGTGTTTCCGACCGTTCCAATCTGCAGATGTATCTGCAGGAAATTGGCAAGACTCCCCTCCTCACGATTGAAGAGGAGGTCAAACTGGCCAAGCGCATCCGCCGCGGCGACAAGTCGGCGCGTGATCACATGATCAAGGCCAACCTGCGTCTCGTCGTGAAGATCGCGATGGACTACAAGGACTTCGGTCTGCCCCTGCTCGACCTCATTTCCGAGGGTAACATCGGTTTGATCAAGGCCGTGGAGCGTTTCGACCCGACCAAGGGTGGCAAGCTCTCCACCTACGCCGCGTGGTGGATCAAGCAGTCGATCAAGCGCGCGCTCGCGAATCAGTCCAAGACGATCCGCCTGCCCGTTCACTTGGTCGACAAGATCGCCAAGATGCGCCGGACCGCCATGGCGCTCACCGAGGAACTCGGCCGCGAACCCACTGATGAGGAGATCGCACGCGAATTGCAGATCCCGACCAGCAAGGTCGCCCATCTCAAATCCGTCAGCGTCCGCCCGGCCTCGCTCGACGCTCCCGTCGGTGAAGACTCCGATTCGGCCACGTTTGGCGACATCATTGGCGATGAGAACGCCGCCAGCCCTTACGAGAGCCTCAGCGGCAGCACTCAGAATTCGGATCTCTATCACTTGATCAATTCGCTCGACGATCGCGAGGCCGAGATCATCAAGCTGCGCTTCGGGCTCGAAGGCCGCGATGAACTCACCCTCGAGGAAGTCGGCAAGAAGTTCAACGTGACGCGCGAACGCATCCGCCAGCTCGAGTATCTCGCGCTGAACAAAATGCGCCGCGCCATGGCCAAGCACGAGGCCATCCGCACCGCGGATGAGATCGAGGAAGACCGCCGCCAGCGCGAGCGGATGGAGGTCATCCGAGAATTCGTCGAGGCCAAGTCGCACCAAGGCGGACTCGGCGACAACTGAGCCGATTCAAGACTTCAGGGCGGGGATTCCAGTCCCCGCCTTTTCCGTGCATGTTGCCTCGACCCTGGCGGGATCAGCGATCCTGCCCTGCAATTCTCCCAGCAAAAAGCCCGTCCGGAAATCCGGACGGGCTTTGTTCTTAAGACTGGAGAAAGAACTTAGTCCTTCTTGTCGGAAGCGGCGTCAAGGATGTCACCGAGATTCATCATGTCGGTGCCAGCCTGGCGGTTGATCGCCTCAAAGTTCGCGGTCTCAGCAGCCAGTTCCTCGTTCGAGTAGTTGGCGGCCTTGATCGAGAGACCAAGACGGCGCTCGTCGCGGTCGATCTTGATGACGCGGGCGGTCACTTCCTGACCGGCCTTGAGCACGTCTTTCACCTTTTCGACCCGCTCTTCGCTGATCTGCGAGATGTGCACGAGACCGTCGATGCCGTCCTTCAGGTCCACAAAGGCGCCGAAGGAAGTCAGCTTGGTGACGGTGCCGGTGACAACGTCGCCGATCTTGAAGTGGCTGTCGATGTCGGCCCACGGATCGTCGGTCAGCTGCTTCATGCCGAGGCTGATGCGCTGCTGCTGAGGATCCACGTCGAGCACGGTGGCTTCGACTTCGTCGCCCTTCTTGAGGACCTCGGAGGGGTGATTGACCTTGCGGGTCCAGCTCATGTCGGAGACGTGCACCATACCGTCGATGCCTTCTTCGAGTTCGATGAAGGCGCCGTAGGTGGTCATGTTGCGCACCTTGCCGCTGACGCGGGCGCCGATCGGGTAGTTGTGGCGAACCATGTCCCACGGATTCGGCTCGAGCTGGCGGAGGCCGAGCGAGATCTTCTGCTCTTCCTTCTGGATGCCGAGCACCACGGCCTCGACCTCGTCACCCACTTTGAGCAACTCGGAAGGCTTGGTGATGCGCTTGGTCCAGGACATCTCGGTGATATGCACGAGGCCTTCGACACCGGGTTCGATTTCGACGAACGCGCCGTAGGGCACGAGGTTGACAACCTTGCCGGCGATCTTGGCGCCGACCGGGAACTTGCGGTCGATCTCGTCCCAAGGATTCTTGGTGGTCTGCTTGAGGCCGAGCGAAACGCGCTCTTTCTCGCGATTGACCTCGATGATCATGACCTCGATCTCCTCGCCCTGCTTGAGCATTTCGGAGGGATGCGAGATGCGGCCCCACGACATGTCGGTGATGTGAAGGAGACCGTCCATGCCGTCGAGATCGATGAACGCACCGAAGTCGGTGATGTTCTTGACCACGCCCTTGCGGGTCTGGCCGGGCTCGATGTTTTCGAGGAGCGCGCGGCGCTTCTCGGCGCGTTGCTCTTCAATGAGCTCGCGGCGCGAAAGGACGATGTTCTTCCGCTCGAGGTTGATCTTGAGGACCTTGAAATCGTAGGTCTGGCCGACGTATTGATCGAGGTTCTTGGGCGGCTGCACATCAATGTGCGAAGCCGGCATGAACGCGTCGACGCCGATCGAGATGATGAGACCGCCCTTGACCTTGGCCTTGACGCGGCCGGTGGCCACGGAGCCCTCGGGGAACTTGGTCAGGATGTTGTCCCAGTTCTTCTTTTGCTCGGCTTTGTCGAAGGAGACAACGGGATTGCCGTTCTTGTCTTCGAGCTTTTCGAGGAGGACTTCGATCTCGGAGCCGATTTGCAGCTCGCCGATGTCGATGAACTCATGGGCCGGGACGAGGCCTTCGGATTTGCCGCCGATGTCGACTACGACTTCGTTCTGGCGGATTTCGGTGATGGTGCCGGAGATGATCGCGCCTTCCTTGAGTTTATCGAAGGACGACTGCTCGAGCAGTTCTTGCATTACTGAACTCATATGCGTTGACCGCCAAATTCGAACCTTCGCTCCAGAGGTCCGGCTTGACGGGATGGCCCCGTAAACGGGACCGGTTGGTTGACTGTTATACTGACAGGAAAGCCGGCGGGAGCGCCGCGACGACGCCGGCTGAACCGAAAAAATGTCGCGAACGGTCAGAATCGCGTAAATCGCCGCCGGCGAGCAAGCGGAAAGTTAATCGTTTTCCGTCAGGCCCAGCCCCTTCCCCGTCTCTCGGAAAAGCACCTCATACAAGGGGCTGGCACGCAATGGCGTCCGCGTGCCGTAGCCACCGGCGCCAGTGAAGCTGTCCTCCACCACTTCAGTCATCCAAACGCGCATGTCGGTGCCGCCATCCAGAGTCGATTCCAAGCTGACCTTGACGCTGACCTGGCTCGAGCTGCGCAAGGCCGCGTCCGCCCGCACCGCGTTGACGGCTTCGATTCGACCGTTGGCCTCGCTGGCGCGCGTAACCTTGAACCCCATGAGCTGCAAAGCGTTGCGGGCCGCGGCAAACACCTGCTCGACCGGCTGTTCGAAGCTCCGCAGCTCGGGTTCAGCCGGACGAAACCGTTCGCTGAATCCGCCGGTGCTCTCGCAGCCCGCCAAGGCCAGCACCAAAAACAAGGTTAGGAAATGCCACGCGCGGTTCATGGGGAAATAGATCAGGCCGGTTGCTGTTGGGAAATGCAATGCAGCGTGCCCAGTCCCCAAATCAGGTGATAGCAATCGATCCCGATGATTTCCCGGTCCGGAAAACAGCCCGCGATGATCTTCCGCGCCTCGGCATCACGTTTAGGTTGCCGGAACTGCGGCACCAGCACGGCTCCGTTGAGAATCAGAAAATTCGCGTAGCTCGCCGGCACCTGCTGGCCCTGAAACCCGAAAGGCTTGGGCATCGGCAGCGTGACGATGTCGAACGGCTTGCCCGCCGGCGTGCGAAACGCCCGCAAGCGCGCCAAATTCTCCTTCAGGATTTTATGGTTCGGATCGCGCCGGTTTGGTTCGACGCAAGTGATGAAACCGTCGGGTTTGAAGAAACGCGTGATGTCATCGATGTGACCGTCGGTGTCATCGCCGATGATGCCGTCCCCCACCCACAGGATTTTGCGCACGCCGAGCCAGTCTTTCAGCGTCTTTTCGATCTGCGCCTTGGACAGGTGTGGGTTGCGATTCTTGTTCAGCAGGCACTGTTCGCTCGTGAGCAACAGTCCCCGGCCATTGACCTCGATCGAACCGCCCTCGAGCACCATGTCATTTTCAAACCGACGCAGCTTCAGTTTCCTGGCGATGCTCGGCGGAATCTCGTTGTCGAGATCGTAAGGCGGATACTTGCCGCCCCACGCGTTGTGCACCCAATCGGTCAACGCCACTTCGCCGGTTTTACGATGCTTGACGAAGATCGGACCGTGATCGCGGCACCAAGCATCGTTCGTCGGGTGATCGTAAAACGTCACCTTGGCCATGTCGGCACCGGCCTTGGCGCAAAGCCGCTTGGCCCGGGGCTGCAATCTGGCGGCGCAATTGATCCGGACCTCCTGAAAGCGGCTGATCTGTTTGACGATCTCGGCAAACACATAGGGCACCGGCCGGAATTGACCGGGCCATGACTTCAGATTGTGCGGCCACGACAGCCAGGTCGCCACCTGCGGCTCCCACTCCGCCGGCATGCGGAAGCCCAAGGCCGCCGGGGTTTGTTTGGCGCGGGCGGCCATGTCAGTCGCGGAAACGCTTCGTCAGATCGCCGTAGGCATCAATGCGGCGGTCGCGCAGGAACGGCCAGTGTGTGCGGGTGACATCGACCGTATCGAGATCAACCGTGTGCAAGAGGATTTCCTCCTGATCGACGCTCGCCTTCTTGAGAATCTGACCGCTGGTGCCCGCGATGAAGCTTTGGCCCCAGAACTCGATGCCGTCGCCGCCGATCGGCGTTTCGCGACCGATGCGATTGACCGCGGCCACATAGCACCCGTTGGCCACCGCGTGGCTGCGTTGAATCGTTTCCCAAGCGCCGTGCTGGTTGACGCCATATTCCGCCTTCTCGGACGGATGCCAGCCGATCGCGGTCGGATAAAACAGAATTTCCGCGCCGTCCATCGCGGTCAGCCGCGCGCCTTCGGGATACCATTGATCCCAACACACGAGCACGCCGATTTTGCCGAACTTGGTCTGCCACGCCTTGAAGCCCGTGTCGCCCGGGGTGAAATAGAACTTCTCGTAGAAAAGCGGATCATCCGGGATGTGCATCTTGCGGTAGATCCCGAGCAACGAACCGTCGGCGTCGATGATGACTGCCGTGTTGTGGTAGAGCCCGGCGGCGCGCTTCTCAAACAGCGACGCAACGATCACCACGCCGTGTTTCTTGGCGAGCTTCTGGAATGCCTCGGTGCTCGGACCGGGGATGCTCTCGGCCAGCTTGAAGTTCGCATGGTCTTCGTTCTGGCAGAAATACTGCGAACGGAAGAGTTCCTGCGTGCAGATGATCTGCGCACCCTGCTTCGCGGCCTTTTCGGCCAGCGCGAGCGTCTTTTTGAGATTGGGCGCCGGCGCGGCGACGCAGGCGTGCTGGAGAAGTCCGAGAGTAACCTTCATGGCGATGGGATTTAGAAAACGACTTTGTTGAGCGGGTATTCCACAATACCCTCGGCCCCGAGCGTTTTCAACTGCGGGATGATTTCCCGCACCACGCGTTCATCGATGATCGTCTCAAGCGCAACCCAGTCCGGGTTGCTCAGCGGCGAGATCGTCGGATTGCGCAACGAGGGAATCGTGCTGATGATCTGATCGACTGAGGCCTTGAGCACGTTGAGCTTCAGACCGACCTTGGACTCGGCTTCAAGCGCGGCCCGCAGCAGCAAGGCGATCGTCTCGATCTTGCGGCGCTTCACCGGATTCGCCCAGCTGTCCTTGTTGGCGATCAACTTCGTGTTGGTCTCCATCAAGGTGTCGATGATGCGGAGCTTGTTCGCGCGGATGGAATTTCCCGTTTCGGTGATGTCGACAATCGCGTCCACCAAATCGGGCACCTTGACCTCGGTCGCGCCCCACGAGAACTCGACTTCGACATCGATGTTCCGCTCGGCGAAATACCGCTTCACCGTGCCGACCATTTCGGTCGCGACGCGCTTGCCCGCAAGTTGTTCGGGCTTGGTGATGGCGGAAGCCTCCGGCACGCACAGCACCCAACGGGATTTCTGCGAGGAGGCGCGGCTGTAGATCAGGTCGCAAACCTCGACCACGTCTGATTCGTTCTCCTTGATCCAGTCATGACCGGTCAGGCCGCAATCAAAGAAGCCATGCTCGACATAGCGGCTGACTTCCTGCGCTCGGACAAAGCGGCCATCGAGTTCGGGATCGTCGATGGACGGCTTGTAAGAACGCGAGCTCGTGTTGATACGCCACCCTGCTTTTTGGAACAGGGTTTTCGTGGCTTCCTCGAGACTGCCTTTGGGCAACCCGAGCATCAGGATGGGCTTGCGATCGGACACGGCGTCAAAGCACACGCGGCCCGCCGGACGTTCAAGGAAATTCGCGGGCGGCACCGACATGTCACAACTAGGTTTTGACAACCTTCCCCCCGCCCATTCTCGTAGCTTGTTGACAGCTCACCCCCAGCCCATGCGCCCCACAGCCAAACCTCTGATTCTGGTGGTTGAGGACGAGGTTGAACTCGCCAATTTGATCACCCACCACCTCGAGGCCGCCGGCATGCAGACTCAGGTGTGTCATCGGGCCGCCCACGCGATCAATTTTCTGCAACGCAACTTCGCCAACCTGCTGCTGCTCGACATCGGTCTACCCGATCAGACCGGCTTCGCGCTGCTCGATGAACTGGCGGAAAAGGACATCTCCATCCCGACCATCTTCCTCACCGGCAACGATCAGGAGGCGAGCAAGGTTCAGGCACTCAACATGGGGGGCGACGATTACGTCACCAAGCCGTTCAGCTTCCCCGAGCTGATCGCCCGCATTGGCGCCGTGCTGCGCCGCGCCGAGATATCCCACGATCTCAACGTCACCAAGAACGTGCGCATCTCCGACGAGCCGTTCGAATTTTGCGGGGCGAGCATCAACCCCGAGCGGCTCGAAATCAGCTTCCCGGGCGGCGCGGCCGAAAAGATTGGGCGCAAGGAACTCGGCATTCTCACGCACCTCAACGCCCATCAGGGCGTCGTCATCACGCGGAAGGCCTTGATCCACTCTGTCTGGGGCGTGCATGCCGACATTCGCAGCCGCTCGCTGGATCAATACATCGTCAAGGTGCGCGACCTTTACAAGAAGCACGGGCTCAATCTGGACGCCTTCCGCACCGTGCACGGCATCGGCTACATTTTCGACCCCAAGGGCATCTCGGCCGAGGGCCGTTAAAACAGCTCCGGCTGCGTGTAGCGCTTCCGCGCCTCGACGAGCGTGGACTTCATTTCCAGCTCTTCGAGCAAGCGCAACAGTTCGCCCACCTGCGGTTCCGCGCGCACGGCCTCGACGGTCGGCAGCGCGAGATTGAAGGTCGTCAGCTGCCGGTTGAGTCGCAGCCGTTCCGCATCCGTGGCCACGACCGGCCGAAAACGATCGGGCTTCAATGATTCCGCATTCGCGATCACGCCTTCCAATGTGCCGTGCTCCTGCAGCCACTTCGCCGCCGTCTTCGGACCGACGCCGGCCAGCCCGGGAATGTTGTCCGAGGTATCGCCCACGAGCGCGAGATAGTCGGCGATTTGGGCGGGGGTAACGCCGAACTTTTCCGCCACGCCGCCGGCATCCAGCACCCGCCAGCCGAGCTTGGGATTGGCGGTCGGCGGCGGCAGCAGAATCTTGATGCGATCGTTCACCACCTGCGCGAAATCCTTGTCCGCGCTCACAATCAGGACGTCGTGGTCCTCCCTGCCCAGCGCCACCGCCTGGGCCGCCAGCAGGTCATCGGATTCGACCCCGTCGCGTTCGACCCCGACAAAGCCCATGGCCCGGGTAAGTTGTTTGATCACCGGAATCTGCTTTTCCAATGCCTCCGGCGTCTCCTGACGTTGCGCCTTGTATTCCGGATGCAAAGCCAACCGGTCCTGCGAGCCGCCCAGATCAAAAAAGACCAGCGTGGCAGCGGGTTGCTGATCATCCTCCAGCCGCCAAAGCGACTTCACCCAACCATGCAGCGCGCCGGTTGGAAACCCATCGGTGCGCGTCAGTTCGGGCATCCCGTAGAAAGCGCGAAAGGCCAGGTTGAAACCGTCGACGAGCATCCATTTTGCCATGATGCGCGAAGCCAAGCGGGCGCATCGCGAGCCGTAAACTCCAAATAAATCCAGCGGTCCCTACCCGGTGCAACTTTCACGCGGCTTGGCGGGTTCTTAAGAAACATCATGATGAAAATCCGCCTCTTTGTTTCGATCGGTCTTGGCTTCGCCATGCTCGCCGGTTTCCCCGCGCGCGCCGAAAACCAGCCCGCGCTGCCCCCACCCGATTTCCCTGCGTTGGCCGCCTCCATTCGCGGAGCATTTGACGAACACCTGTTTGATCCGGTCCTGATTGAGTCGGGACAGTGCGATGCCTTCTTCCGCCGGCTCGATGACATCGCCGCGCTTGCGGTCGACGAAAACAGCTTCGAGCGCGAATTCAAAACCGCCGCCGCATTGCTCCCGTTCTCGCATGTTGAACTCAAGCGATCCCCGGTTGAGTTGGCACAATTGTTGACCGGACTCGATCAAATGCGAGTCGGCCCCAAGGCCGTCCAATTCTCGATTTCCGACGGCATCGCCACGCTGCGGGTGCGGACCATGATGGGCCTCGACACGATTGACGCCATTGAAGCGGCCTACGCCGGAATCGCCCAACAAGAGCCGCGCGCGCTTATCGTGGATCTCCGCGGTAACTCCGGCGGCGCGTTTGCCATCATTCCGTTGATTGAGCATCTCATCTCCACACCGGTGGATGCAGGTTGGTTTTTCGGTCGTGCCTGGCGCAATCAACACCGCGAACCGCCAACGGTATCCGATGCCCTCGCCGTGCAACCATGGACCGGAAAATCGCTGTTGGAATTCTGGCAGGCGGTTACCAGCGGGCCTGTGGTTCGCATTCAATTTCGTCCGCGCGCGGTCACGTATGCCGGGCCGGTTTTCGTGTTGATCGACGGCCAGTCCGCCAGCGCCACCGAGATCGCCATCGCCGCGCTCAAGACCGCCGGCCGAGTCACCGTTATCGGCGAACCCACCGCCGGGCGCGTGCTTTCGCAACTCCCGCAGGACGTGGGCCAAGGTTACAAACTCAGCCTGCCCGTGGGTGATTACATTTCAGCCAGCTTGGGGCGGCTGGAAGGCCGGGGCATCGCGCCGGATGTCACATGTCCCTCTCGCGAAGCGCCCAAAATCGCGATCGATCTGGCGACAAAATCCTAATTGCCGTCTGCGCGCGGCTCGGCGCCGCCGGGCGTCACGATCACGGGGTTTTGGAACAGCGAACTCGGCCCGACGTTGCGCAAATTCTGCTTTTTGGGCGAACCGCCGGGGCTCAGCAGATTGGCCGTCACGAAGATGAGCAGGTTGCGTTTCTGCGCGCTCTCGCCCTTCGATTTAAACAAGCGGCCTAGCATCGGAATATCGCCGACCACCGGCACCTTGTCGTTGACCTTCTTCACTTCTTCGCGCGTCAGGCCGCCCATGATCAGGGTCGCGCCATCCCAAATCGTGACCTTGGTCGAAATATCCCGGACGGAGAAAATCGGCTGGTAGAAACCCGAGGGCACATTGACGGTGGTGCTGCCGGAAATCGCCACGCTCGGGCCGCCGTATTCCACGAAGCCATCGAATTCAGTCACGCGCGGATTCAGGTCCAGACTGATGCTGTAATCGTCCTCTTCCACCGTCGGGGTGACCTTCAATTCCACGCCGACGTTGCGCGTTGTGAATTCCTGCGGCGTGCCCGCCGTGATCGCCACGCCCGCCGATCCACCACCGCTCGCACTGCCGGTGCCAACCTGACTCTGGGTCTGGCCAAAACTCTGCGGATAGCGCAATTCCTGCGCCACCGTGATGTTCGCCGGATTGCCGGAAAGCACGGTGACTTTGGGGGCACTGAGCAAATCGGTGCCTTGTTTCTGTGATAGCGCCCGCACCACGGCGTTGACGTCGAATTCCCCGATGACGCCGGTGATGTTTGCGAGCGCATTGGCGCCGAGACCCAGATAAGGCGCACCGGGAATCTGTGGAGGATTGTTATCGATCGGAATGTTCAAGCCCGGCGTGATGGAGATATCTCCCGCATTGTTCGCGACGCTCGATTCGGGTCGCACAATGCTGCCTTGCTGACTGCTAATATTGCTACTGAAGGCCGCCGCCAGATTCCGACCGGAAGATTGATACTGTGCCTGGGCACCGGCGTTCTGCTGGGTGGGTTTGGTCGTGACATTCCAATTCACGCCCAGCTCCTCCAAAGCCCCCTCCTGCACTTCCATGAACTTCGCCTCGATTTCGACCTGGCGGATGTCGTTGTAACGATTCAGGATGTTGCGAATGCGTTCGAGATTGCGCGCGGTTTGGGTGACGATGATCGAAGAGCCGTCATAGGCGAGACTGCTGCCCGGGGTGGCGTCAAAGTTCACGCCGGCCTGCTGCAGGAAGGCCTGCATGCCGGGAGCTTCGCTGCCGGATGGACCGGGCTCGTTGCTGGCTCCGACGGAGGAAAACGGATTCGAATTACTGGTCGATGAACCCAACGTGGACCCACCGGCATTCGCACCGGTCATGCGCAACACCGTGGCGCGCGAAACCGGGAAGAAGGCGGTTTCGAGCGACGTCGATTCGCCGCCGGGCCGCACCACGACGGCATCACTTTGCACTTCGTATTGGTAACCGACGGCCTGCGTGACGAAATCGAGCACCCGTTTCAGGGACGTGTTGCGCAGCGCCAGTGTCACGGTCGGATTCTGACTCGCCGGATCAAGCAGCACGATGTTGACGCCACGCTCGGCTGCGCCGGAGCCATCAAACTCGACCGAGGCCGCGCTCAGGGCGCTGACCACCCGGCCAATCTCGACCTTGGTAAAACTGACATTGGGCAGCACGATTTCGTCGAGCTTGCGACGGAGCGGCGCGGCGTCGGTCTCGCTGCGGGCCGATTGGGCCTGTTCCTGATAAACGCCGGGCCGGCGCCAGCTTTGATCCACTTCGGAAAGCAATGCAGCGCGGGTTTCCATGCGCGGCGAACCGGCGGACAACGCCAGTTCGCGATTGATACGATCGATGAATTTGTTCGCTTCGGCATTGCCGGGATCGCGCGCTTCGACTTCGCGGTAGGTCGCCAGCGCCGCTTCCGGCGCCCCGGCGACATATTGGCTGCGCGCGCGGCGCAGCAACCGGTCCACTTCGGATTCGCCGCCGGAAACCGTCACGCGCGGTTGGCTCGCTTGCACGGCACGGGCCGCTTCGGCGATCCGCTCTTCCGCCCGCTGAATTTCCTGCGCCAAGGTGAGGTTGAGTTCGTCGCCGGCATCCAGTTGCTCGCGCATCGCCAGCGCAATGCGGGCCGAGGACAAATCGCCGGACTTGATCTGGCGGCGAATCTGATCGCGCAGCACTTCGCTCTTGTCGGCCCGAATCCCGGCCAGCGTATCGGCGGTCAGGGAGTTGACCGGCAGCATCGCCGCCGCGTCATCCAAGGTCGCCAACGCGCCGTTGTAATCATCCGCGCGCCGCTGCTTGCGGGCGGTCTGCCGGCGCGTGTCCGCCTCGCCCAGCAGCTTGCGCAGCCGTTCGGTTTCCTCCCGCGCAATCGCTTCCGCCTGTTCGTCGACAAACGCCGGCGTGAATGTGACCGTCTGTTCGCTTGGCACCGCGGCGGGCTGCGCGGACAATTTGGCTTCAATCTCCGCCAGCATCCGCTTCACGGTGGGATCGCCCGGTGACAGTTCGCTCAGTTGCAAAAGCGTGCGGCGGGCCGTGATCAAGTCGCCGGCATCGCGCGCCTGCAGCGCCGTCTCCATGAGGTGAATCTTGCTTTCGGTCGTGCTCTGGGCGGCCACTCGGTTGATCAAAAGCCCGGAAACCGTCACGGCGCACAAACCGACAATCACAGGCAACACGAAGCGGATTTTTTTCATACGGGCGGGGAAACTAGGGCTGGTTTGAGTCGGGCGATGAAGTCACGTTCAGGACCAGTTTTTCCATGGAGCCGTCACTGGCGTTTTCCTTGGTAACATCCACGGACGCTGGCGCGAGCCGGATTTTGTCGATGCGGTAAGTAATCGGACCCTGCGTCACCATCGCCCCCTCCGGCAGCTCGCGTTCATCCGGGCCGATGGCCAGACGGGCCAGCCAGGCGGGGCCCAAAGCGGTGACTCCTTCGCGCAGCGTGCGGCTGACACCCCTCCCGTCGCGCACCGTGGCCACGGCGCGATTCTCGCGCACGGTCATGCTTTCGGGAATTTCGACCGGCGCATAAACGACGTTGAAATCGAGCACCTCCAGTCCCAGGGCCGCGACACGATCGCCGGCGCGCAGCAGCAAGGTCTCCCCGCTCTGCCGGTTTTCAAAGACGCCTAAGGCTTGCGCGCCGGCGCCGACAAATCCCGTCAATTGCAACGGGTAGTCCTCCTGACGCACCCCCAGCAATTGCGGGGCGGCGGCATCCTCCGCCCCGGCCACCGCGACCGCCGGCAAATCGCCATCCGACGGTTTGACGCGATAGTCCCCCGTGGCGGCATGGTATTCGATTTCGGGCGGGGTGAACAACTCGAACCCCCAACCGCGGCCGCGCGATTGCGCCTTCGGTTTGGGCCACGGCTTCGGTTTTGTTAGCGCGCCAGCAGCGGCGATCGCGTCAGGAGTAGAATTGGAGATCAACGCGCTCGGTTCATCATTGAGCCGCGCGGTCTGGTCGGTCCCGGAAAACGCCCACCAGGCCACGCCGCCGAGACCGAACAAGAGCACCAATGAAATGATCTGCTCCGGTCGCAGGCGCTTCATGATTCATCCTCCGCACCGGCATCCGGTTTGACCAATTCAAGATATTCGAGCGTGACGGTGAATGCACTGTCCGTGGGCTTGACCAGCGGTTCGAAGCCATCGCCCGTCGCATCCAGCACCACGCCGGGCACCCCGGCCGGCGCGCGAACCGGGGCTGCGGCGGACGGTTGCACGATCACGTTGCGCACCGCCACGGGCAGGTCGGAAACGGCCAGACGATTCAGCCAGTCTCGCAGCACCGCTGTGCGGCCAGTGAACCGAAACTCGAGAACCTGCGTGGCGATCATCCCGTCGCGTCGGAGCGAAAGCATTTCCGGCAATGGCTCCACTGCGTTGGCGCCGCGCGTCCGCCGGCCATCGTCCGCCGACATGGCGGCTTCAACCGCGACTCCGGCCAACGAGGTGGGATGAGCGCGTAGCAGCGCGCCCAGCAATTCTTCCAAGACGAGGCGCTGCCGGAATACGCGCGCAAGATCCGCCTCATCCGGGCCTTCGTTGACGTAAGCGGCAAAGCCAAACGCTTCGTCCTTCGCCAGACTGACTTGCTCCCGCTGGGCCAGCGCAGCCATCCGCTGCCGGTAGTTGGCGAGATCGAAATAAGCAGCCCGCCGATCACCGGGCACTTTCAGCTTCTGCCAAGCCGTGATTGTTTTGCCCGCAAACCAGGCGCGCTCCAACGCGGCCAGTTTCTCCGCGGCCTGCGTCACTTGTTGTTCGAGCCGTGCGGCCGCATCCGGTGTGGGCGCCGGTTCAAACCGCTGCAACGCACTCAGTTCGCGGCGCTGTGCTTCCAGCCGTCGCTCCGCCTTGTCCTCGTGCGCACGGCCGACCAGCCACCAGGCTAGTTCAGCCACCGCCAGCACCGCGGCGACGGTCAGCAAAATCGAAATCAAATGCTGTTTAAACACGCGTCGCATGATTACAGCGCGGCCTCCGGTTTGATTCGCAAGGTGACCTGAAAGCGCATCAGGCCCGGTCGGCTGGGATCAAACCGCTCGCGATTCACCGCCAGCACAAACGGCGATTCCTGCAGGGCCTTGAACAGCGCGCGCACCTTGGCATCCGCGTCGCCGGAATCAAGAAAACGCCCGGTCAGCGCCAGCTCCAGCTGCGAAGTCACTTCGCCGGACTCGGTTTCCGTTTCACCGACGACCGGCTCAAGACTGTCGAGCCAGACATCCTCCACCCCAGCAAAACGTTCCTGCAGATCGGTCAGCAACGCCACCCAGCCGTGCCGGCGGGCGGTCAAATCCTCAAACGCGGCGATGCGTTCGTTGAGTTCCCCCAAGCGCGTCAGATTATCGACATTGGCATCCACCAAGTGACGCAGCGGCCGAATCTGCGCGCTCAATCCGGCGGCTTCACTCAACTGCGCCGCGCGCACGGCCTGTTGTTTTAACAGCAGGGGCGCGGGTAGCAAAACCAACAGCGCGGCGATCGCGATCCACCACGGCAGCCGCTGACGGCGTTGACGCGCCTCGCGCTGTTCGGGCGGCAACAAATCCAGCACCCGGGCGTTTGCTTCCAGCGCGCCGCCGGCCAGCCCGGTGAGCACTGCAAGATCGCCGGCGCCGGCGTCGACCCCGCGGGCCGCGGCGGCATCGATTTTCAAGCTTGAGTCCGCCGGCAGCATCTCCACCGGCATACCGAGCTTGGCGGACAATCGCGCCGGCAGGCCCGTTGTCACCCCACCGCCACACACCCAAATTTTGCCCGGCGGCACCACACCGGGCTCACGCAGGTAGGCCAGACGCGAACGCTGAATCTCCAATTGCAACCGCTCCGTAAAATCATCCACCGCCGCTTGCACCGAATCGCGGGTGATCGCGTCACCATCGACCGGGGCGTTGCGCCCGAGCATCTGCTGTTTCAGCGCTTCCGCCTGGGTAAAATCGGTCTGCAGCTTTTCGGCGATCGCCGCCGTGATCGTATTCCCCCCGAGCGCGAGTGTGCGCAGATGAACCCCGCCACCACCGGTAAACACCAACTGGGTGGAGCGGGCGCCAATCTTAACCGTGAGGACCGGTTCCTGGGTGCGCCGGCTAACCGCGCGCCAGAGCGCGATGTTTGCCGGTTCGCAGCCCACGACCAACGGCCCGGCGGCTTGCACCGCCGTGCACAGCGATTCGATCACGGTCAGTCGGGCGGCACCCAGCAACAGCTCGGAGTCGACCCCGTCGTCGGCCATCTCCAGATAGCCCCAAGAAACCTCCTCCAAGGGATACGGAATGTTTTGCGAGGCTTCGAACTGCGCCACCCGCGGACGTTTCTCGCGATCAACCGACGGGGTTTTGACCAGCTTGGTCAAAGCAAGATGGCCGGGCACGCTGATCACACACTCGGCCGCCCGCCATGGCTCACGCCGTAGCATCGTTTCGACCGCGCCCTGCAATTCATAACGCCAACGTGAATCGTCCGCCGGTTCGACGGTGAATTCCTCGCGGGCATAGCGCTCCAACCGCAACCATCCCGCAGCCGAGCGTGAAAACAATCCCGCCGCGACATGCGACGCGCCGCAATCAAGGGCAAGGATGCGAATGCGCGACATGATCAGAGTGCGTTCACTGGCAGAATAGACCCGCGGCGCGACCTCATCGCCACGCCTCCCGTCGGACAAACGTCGGGGTGGCCCGCGGATACGCTTCGCGAAACGGCGTCAGGTATTGCGGCTGCATCACCCCGTCGTTGGCGGTGCCTTCACTCGCGACTTTGTCACGAAAGCCGCGATAAACCTCGTCCGCTTCCAGCGTCGGTGAACGACGACCGATCACAGTTTCAGATTCCAGGCTTTCCCCGGTGACGGTCACGTCCCAATAGCCCGGCGCGCCGGCCAGCGCATCGCGTCGCACGATCTCCGGCGGCAAATAGAATCGCACATGAGTGCGGCCCGATACGAGGCCGACCAGTTCGGCCTGCGCGCGGAAAAACTGCCATTGGCGCGTGTTGCCCGGAGCCGGGCGCTCATAGCCGAGCATGGCGGTGACTCGCACGCGTCCGGTCACCCGCCCGGTGGTGTTGGCTGCCGGTTGTGCGTCAATCTCCACGGCCATCTCCAGCCAGTTGTCGGTCGAACCATCCGGCGGACGCAAGGTCGCAAACCGCACATTGGACACCAGCGCTTTGTCCGCCGCGGCCAGCGCCGGTGCCGAACCCCAGCATAGGGTCGCGCACAAACCTAGCAGCGGGAGACAGGTTTGAGTCAGGCGCGACGGCATGATTCTGAAAAACGTTGTCGAGGTCTCGGTCACCGTCACGCTCAAAACTTCACTCCTCCGTCTTTGCCACATGTCCACTGCCCTCACCTACAAGCTCGCCGTGCTCGTTTTCTTGGAAAACGAGGCCGGGGAGCATCTGTTGTTGCTTCGCGCGAAACCGCCCAATCAGGGCGTTTGGAGTCCCATCGGCGGCAAATTGGAGACCGCCCTCGGTGAATCGCCATTCGAATGCGCCGTGCGCGAGACCCAAGAGGAGACCGGATTTGCCATTACGGCGGATGACCTGCACCTTTTCGCCATGATTGCCGAAAAGGCCTACGAGGGCGAATCGCACTGGCTGATGTTCCTGTTTCGCTGCCGCAAACCCATTTCCGATCTGCCCGCAACGATCAGCGAGGGGCAGTTCGGTTTCTTCTCGCGCGCGGCCATCAACGAACTGCCCGTGCCCGAAACCGACCGCAACGCGCTCTGGCCGATCTACGACCGCTACAAGGACCGCTTTGTGGCGCTCAAGGCCGACTGCGCCCCCGGCAAACCGGTCGCGGTAGAAATCGAACAGATCACCCCCTCCCCCGTGCCCCCGCCGGTCGGACCCGCCGAAGACTAAACACTTGATTTCCAGCGGGGCCGGCAGAATCTCTTCCCTTTAACCTGAAAGGACTCGTCACCTTGAGTAAGACCACGAACGCCAAACCGAAAGCCAAAGAGGCCGATTCCGCCTCCGCCGCGATCAACCAACAGCTCTCCAAGGAACAGAAGATCGAACTGTTCCGCACGATGATGCGCATCCGTCGCTTCGAGGAACGCAGTCTGCGCGCCTACCAAGCCAAGAAGATCGGCGGCTTCCTCCACCTTTACATCGGCCAGGAAGCCGTGGCCGTGGGCTGTTGCTCTCTCATGGGCAAGGACGACCACGTCATCACCGCCTATCGCGATCACGGTCACGCCATTGCCGTCGGCATGGGCATGAACGAGCAGATGGCCGAGCTGTTTGGCAAAGCCACCGGTTGTTCCAAGGGCAAGGGCGGCTCAATGCACTTCTTCGCCCCCGATCGCAACTATTGGGGCGGTCACGGCATCGTCGGTGGCCAGATCCCGCTCGGCGTCGGCCTCGCTTACGGCATCAAATACAAGGGCCTCAAAGGCGCCGCCATGGCGTTCATGGGCGACGGTGCGGTCAACCAAGGCGCCGTCCACGAAGCTTATAACCTCGCCGCCCTCTGGCAATTGCCGGTGATCTTCGTGATCGAAAACAACGGCTATTCGATGGGCACCAGCCAATCGCGTTCCTCTGCCGGCGAACTCGCCAAGCGCGCCGAGGGTTACAACATGGCGTGGGATACCTGCGACGGCCACGACATCTACACCGTCCGGGCCACCATGGACAAATACCTCAAGCTCGCCCGCGAGAAATCCGCGCCGGCCGTCATCGAAGTGCGCACCTACCGCTATCGCGGCCACTCTGTCGCCGATCCGGACAACACTTATCGCACCAAGGACGAGGTGGAGGAATACCGCCGCACCAAGGATCCGATCCAGAATTTCCAAAGCCGGCTCCTGGCCGAAAAGGTTTTGACCGAGGCCACCATCAAGGAGATCGACCAGGCCGCCCGTGCCGAGGCCGAATCGTCCATTGAATTCGCCGAAGCCAGCCCGTGGCCCACCGTCGAGGACATCCAGCGCGACGTTTACTGGGAAGCAGACAATCCGTCCAAGCGCACCTCCGCCGGGCGCCTCTTCTTCGACTGATTTCAACTCATCTTCACTGTGCCAATCATCACTTACCGCGAAGCCGTCCGGCATGCCCTCGCCGAGGAAATCGAGCGCGACGAAAACGTTGTGCTCCTGGGCGAAGAAGTCGGCCAGTTCAACGGCTCCTATAAAGTCTCCGAAGGCCTGCTCGAAAAATACGGCCCCAAGCGCATCGTCGACACTCCGATCTCCGAAGCCGGTTTCATCGGCATGGGCATCGGCGCGTCAATGCTCGGCGTCCGCCCCGTCATGGAACTCATGTTCTGGAGTTTCTACTCGGTGGCCTTCGACCAGATTCTCAATAATGCCGCCAACGTCCGTTACATGTCCGGCGGTTTGATCAACTGCCCGATCGTCATCCGCGGCCCGGCGAACGGCGGCACCAATGTCGGCGCCACCCACTCGCACACCCCGGAGAACGTGCTCGCCAACCACCCAGGCGTGAAAGTCGTCGTGCCCGCCACGCCCTACGACGCCAAGGGCCTGCTCAAGTCCGCCATTCGTGACAACGACCCGGTGTTCTTCCTCGAGAACACCATGCTTTACGGCGAAAAAGGCGAAGTGCCGGATGGCGAATATCTCATTCCACTCGGTCAGGCCGACGTGAAGCGTGAAGGCACCGATCTCACCATCGTGACCTATGGCCGCTGTGTCTTACACTCGCTCAAGGCCGCCGAGATTCTCGAAAAGGAACACGAGATCTCCGTCGAAGTCGTCGACCTGCGCTCCATCCGCCCGCTCGACATCGACACGGTGCTCGCCTCGGTTGCCAAGACCCACCGCGTGCTCATCGTCGAAGAGCAAAAGCCCTTCGCCAGCGTCGCGACCCAACTGACCTACATGATCCAGTCCGAAGCCTTCGACGAACTCGACGCGCCGATCAAGCGCCTCTCGACCGTCGATGCCCCGGCGATCTACAGCCCGCCGGTCGAAATCGAACAGCTGCCCAACCCGCAACGCGTCCTCAAAGCCGCGCTCGAAGTTCTCGCTTAATCTCCAATCCTCCAATCTCCGCTCCCATGGCCGACATAATCGAAATGCCCAAACTCAGCGACACCATGACGGTGGGCACGCTGGTCAAATGGCTCAAAAAGGAAGGCGACACCGTTGCCAACGGCGACATGCTTGCCGAAGTCGAAACCGACAAGGCCACGATGGAGCTGGAGTGCTTCTTTGACGGCACGCTGTTGAAGATCTTCGCCGACGCCGGCGCCCAAGTTGAGATTGGCGCCCCGCTTTGCGCGATCGGTGAAAAGGGCGAAAAAGTCGAGGCGCCGGCCAAGAAGAGCGCCCCCCCCGCCGAAGCAAAGCAGGAGGAGAAAAAGGCAGAACCCAAGGCCGAGGAAAAACCTGCCGAGGAAAAAAAAACCGAACCCAAGGCGGAAAAGCCGGCCTCGCAACCGGCGGAAGCGCCCAAGGAGACCGTCACCTCCAGCCGCGTGAAGATTTCCCCGCTCGCCAAGAAACTGGCGGCCGAAAAAGGCATCGATTACAGCAACGTCAAGGGCACCGGTCCCGGCGGGCGCATTGTGCGCGCCGACATCCTGGCGGCGGAAAAGAATCCGCCCGCGCCAAAGGCCGCTCCCGCCGCCGGCGGTGGCAAGCCCGCCAAGCCGTCCTGGCCGTGGCGTTCCGCGTTCGACAAATCCCCGATTCAGGCTGAAGGCACCGCCGCGCTTTCCAACATGCGCGCGACCATCGCCAAGCGCCTCGTCGAATCCAAGACCCAACTGCCGCACTTTTATCTCGAAATTGAAGTCGACGCCGCGCCGCTCAACGCCCTGCGCGAACAGCTCAACGCCGGCCTCGGCAACGACGGCGTGCGCGTATCGGTCAACGACCTCATCCTCAAGGCCGCCGCGCTCGCCTTGCGCGCAGTGCCCGCCGTCAATTGCTCGTGGACCGACTCAGGAATCAAGGCTCATGCCAGCACGCATGTGTCCTTCGCCGTCGCGATTGAAGACGGCTTGATCACCCCGGTCATCAAGGACACCGACAAGAAAACAGTCTTCGAAATCAGCACCGAGGCGAAGGACATGGCCAAGCGCGCCAAGGCCAAGAAGCTCGCCCCGGCCGAGTTCACCGGCGGCACGTTCTGTGTCTCGAATCTCGGCATGATGGGCATCTCCCGTTTCAGCGCGATCATCAACCCGCCGAACGCCGCGATCCTCGCCGTCGGCACGACCGAGAAAAAGCCGGTCGTCGTGAAGGATCAGATTGTCATCGGCGAACGCATGGCCCTCACCCTTTCCTGCGATCACCGCGTGGTCGACGGCGCCGTCGGCGCCCAGTTCCTCAACGCGATCAAGGCCCACCTCGAGACGCCGGCGTTGCTGCTGCTCTGATTGCCTTTGTTTTAACGCAGAGCACACAGAGCGCTCAGAGAGTTAGGGCTGTCCCGTCGGCGAAGAAATCTGCCGGCAATTGCAGACTCCAGACCTCGTTGTTCACGGGGCGCGCGTGCCCGGCGGCAAGGATGATCTGATCACGGTGCGAAAAGGCCGCCTGGGCATGCCGGGGTGACCAGATTCGATCCGACTCGATCCGGGACCAGTCTTGGCCATTCGCAGAAAACCACACGTCACCGAGATTGGTGACCGTCTGATCGACTCCAGCCATGATCCACATCCGATCGCGATGCACCACCGCCGAATGCCAGAGACGGGGAGCCCAAGGCGCCTCGCTCGTGACCTCGGTCCAGTGCTCGCCATCCTCCGAGCACCACACGTCGTTGTGGGTTCGCACTTCGGGAAACCGGGCCCCGCCGCCCAGCACCCAGATCTTGTCCGCAAACACCAGCGCCCGATGGTGGGCTCGCGCCGCCCAAGGGGCATGCTCAGTTACACAGGTCCAATCCCGTCCATTCGTCGTCGACCAGACATCGTTGTGCAACGTGCGGGCGGAATCTTCGTAGAAATTCTCCGTGCCGCCGAGGACCCACATGCGGCCTTTGAAAACCACATGGGCCGCCGATACCCGCGGACACCAACCGGCGGCCGCGCATTCCAAGGTCCATTCGACGCCATCGGGTGATGACCAGACGGCGTTGCTGTTCTCGGCCCCGGGCAGTTTTCTGCCGCCCATCATCCAGAGTCGATCCTGATAAACCAAAGTGACCGGCAGGTCGCTGTGCGCCCACGGCGCTGCCGCCGTGGCGCAGGCCCAATTGACCCCATCAGGTGAGTGCCAGACATCGCGCGGATTGGCCGTCTTCGGCGTAAACCACCCGCCCAGAATCCATAATTCGTCCCGAAAAACCTCGTAGCCTTGCGAATCTCGCGCCTGCCAAGGCGCCTGCTGGTTTAGACACTGCCAATCCGGTGCACGCATCGATCTAGGATTCCGCCCGTCGCTTCGCGTCCGCCTCGATTAACGTGATGAGGCCCTCAAGCGTTTCGCGAGTCTTGGCCTTCACCGCTGGCAGCTCTTCCGCGCTGCCAACCTTGGCGCTGGCGAACAGATAGAACTTCATCTTCGGCTCCGTCCCGCTGCCACGGGCGGCAAAGCTGTAGCCATTGCTGAGCGTCACAAAATACAGGTCCTGCTTCGGAATCAGCTCGCCGTCGGCATCGCGAATGTCCTGCCGCCCGAAGTCCTCAAACTTGGTCACCGTCACGTCGCCGAAATCCTGCGGCGGATGCGCCCGGTAGGTTTCGAGGATGCGCTTGATCTTCGCATTACCGCTGGCGCCTTCGTAGTAGAGATTGATCACGCCTTCGAGGAAGAACCCGTATTTCAGGTAAATCTCGTCGAGGAACTCACTGGCGGTGACTCCGCGCTCCTTCAATGAAGCGCAGAGCTCGGCGAACATGAGACAGGCGGAGTTGCCGTCCTTGTCGCGCAGGTAGTCGTTCGGCAGATAGCCGTAACTTTCCTCGGTGCCGAACGCGTAGAACGTCGCGTGTTTTTGCAGCAGCTTGGCGCGCTCAGGAAAGGACAAGGCCGCCACATCGACGTCAGCGCCGACCGCCTTGAGCATCTGTTCCTCGTAGCCGCGCTGCTTGGCGGCGATCCATTTGAACCCGGTCAACGTATTGATGACTTTCACGCCGTGACCTTCACCGATTGCGTCCTGCAGCCGCGTGGTCACGAAGGTTTTGACGATGGCCACGCGATCCGAACCGGCGGCCGGAATCAGTCCAAGCTCCTTGTATTTGGCCAGACGGTATTCCGTAAGCAGGGATCCAATCTGGTTGCCCGTGAGCAGCTCCATTTTCCCTTCGCGATTGCGCACCGCCACGCCCATGCGGTCGGCGTCCGGATCGGTCGCCAACACCACGTCGGCACCTTCCTTCTCGGCCAAGGCCACGCCTTGGGCCAGCGCCTCGGCGTTTTCCGGGTTGGGCGATTTGACCGTCGGAAAACGCGCGTCGAACTCCAGCTGCGCCGGCACCGGAGTGACGTCGCAACCGGCATGGATCAGCAGCGGCAGCGAATGCACCGCACCGGTGCCGTGGATATTGGTGAACACGACTTTGAGCTTGGCGCGCTTGACCACGGCGGGATCCAACAAGGCGGTCGTCGCCGCCGCGAGATAGTCATCATCGGCCTCACGCCCCAAGGTCACCACCCCCGAAATATCCACGGACAAATACCGGCCGAGCTCACTGAGCGGCACGGCGTTGACGCAATCAACGATGCCCTTGTCATGCGGCGGCACCACTTGGGCGCCGTCGTCGAAGTAGGCCTTGAATCCATTGTCGTGCGGCGGATTGTGACTCGCCGTGATAACGACGCCGGCATGCGCCTTGAGATCGCGCACGGCGAAACTCAATTGGGGCGTCGGTCGCGGACCGTCGAAAATATACGCCGCGCCCCCGAGCTTGCTCCACGTTGAAGCCGCGAGTTCGCAAAAGTGGCGGGAGAAATTGCGCACGTCATGCGCGATGACGAGCTTGGGCGCCGCCGTTTCGCCGCGACCATCGCGATACTGCTTGGTATAACGATACAGCCCGATCACCGCGCGAATGAGCGTGAAGTCGTTGAGCACGTTGCTGCCGATCGCGGCATGCGCGGGCGCGGCGTCGGCCGGTGCCTCCCCTTGCTCGGCCTTCGTCCGCACGCGGCCGATGGTGCGACCACGCATGCCGCCCGTGCCGAACGCCAGATAAGTGTAAAAGCGATCGTTCAGTTCGGACCACTCCCCGGCCTCGACCAATTCGGCTATGCTGTCCTTGGTCCACGCCGGGAAATCGGCGGCGAGGAAAGCCCGCAGATTTTCCACCGCGGAGGACATGAGTTGGCCGGCGGCACCGGCGGCTTCGATTTTTTCGAGAATCGTCATGAGCAATTAAGTTAACACAGAGTGCACAGAGAACGCAGAGGGGAAAGCAGGTTATTCAGCCAATGGACGATCATTGATGATGCGAGTGACGCCATCCACCAGCTTGGGCACATGACAATTGATCAGGAGTCCGACGCGATGGCCGGTTTCCCGAATATAGGAGAGCACCTGCGCCCTATGCACGGGCAATATCGTCTCCACCGCCTTCAACTCGACCAGCACAAGCTCCTTAATTATGAGGTCCGCACGAAAAGCGGTTTCGATCACAACGCCCTTGTAACTTAACGGCACTGACACTTGTCGCAGCGAGCCGATGCCACGCAATGCAAGCTCGTGGGCCAAGCATGCCTCATACGCCGACTCCAATAATCCCGGCCCTTTCACCCGGTGAACTTCAATCGCCGCCCCGATAATCTGCTCGGTGAGCTGGTTGATCTCGTTCATAGGAATCAGTCTCTCCGCGCTCTCTGCGTCCTCTGTGTTAAAAACTGCGGCTTATTCGAGATACAGTCCGGCGGAGATTTCCGGCGGAGGCGAAAGCTTTTTCCAACTGGCGGCAAACGACACCGCATCGTCACCAAACAGCGGGGACACCTCGAACGTCACGGTCGGCAGACCGGTATCATCAGTTTGCAGCGTTGCACCGGCGGCTTTCGCCCAACGTGCGAACTGACGCAGCTGGTCATCGCGACAAGTCTGCGGCGAGTCATTGCCCTCGGCATTCTTCACCGGCGAGAAGTCATCGCGCCGATCCGTTTCGATCACGACGGGATTTTTGGCAAATGGCAGGGCATCGAACACAAACATCTCGAATTTCACGCCATTCGGCCTTTCCGGTTTCAGCGGGCTGCCGTCAGCCGCGACCGTCGGAATTTTTTTGTCCGCACGATGGAAACCCAGCGACGCGTCCCCGGTGCCGCGGGCCATGCGGCGGATGAAGTCACGATCGAGAATGTGAATCGCGATACTGCCGGCATTAAAACGCAGGCCGCCATTCGCATCGGTTTCCTCCTGCCGCGCTTTCGGCAGATCGGAATATTCCACCACCACGAGCTGGCCGCGCTGCTCGCAAAAGTGCCCGACCTTCTCGCCCGCGTAAGCCTTTGGCACCATCTTGCTGCTCATTTCCGATCCGCGCACCACATGCCAGCCGATGAAGGCCGGATCGATGCAACGCACGAGCGGATTATCAACTTGGAAGTAGCTCAGGATATCGATGCCTTCGCGCTCCATCAGGTCCAGCGCCCCGCTGCGATCCAGCGCGCGCAACGAACCGCCGTGACCATCCGGACTCATCGCGATGTGCCCCGGCGATTCCAGCAGGATTTTGCCGTCAAATCCGACCGCCGGCATGCGCCCTTGGCGGAAGAAATGCACCTGCTCCTTGGCCATGCCGAAATAACCGTGCTCCACAAAAAACGCCTCGGTGGCCGCGTGATTCTGATGGCTGGTCATGATGAACCAATGCAACGGCCGGCCGTAGCGCCGCCCCGCCGCGATGATCTTCTCGGCAAAAACTTGGAACAGCGGCTTCTGCTTCACCGGCGTGACCGGAAACGTGCCCTTCGGTCCGTCATAGCCCAATCGCGTGCCCTGCCCGCCCGCCACGGTAAACGCGGCCACGCGACCGGCGCGCAAGGCCGCCTCGCCGGCGGCAGTCGCTTCAGCCCACGCCTCGGCGTCTCCGCCATTGATCGGCAATCGCTCGTAGGGAGCCGGAGTCAAATCCTCCAGGTCAATGGAGGCCGCGCCATGCCCCAACAGCGTCTCGTTCAGGCGCCGGACTTCGGCCAGGTCGATCTCCGCTGCTTCGGCGAGCAATTGCTGCTGCGCGGCCACGTCGAGCGTGTCGTAAAAGGCGAAGACCTGGCCTTGGCCGGATCGTTGAAATTGTTCGATCAATAAGTCTTTATTCATGGGAGCTTCGGGTCGGTTCTACTCGCGAATGCGAAAGAGGTATTCGTCCGGCTTGGCGTAGCCGAGTCGCTGCCGGATGACGCGTTCGACATAGGTGGGATCGGTGCGGAGGCGTTCCAGGATTCGCTCCTGATCTTTCAGTCGTTGTTCCGCCTCGGCCAGTCTTTGGCGCACCTTGCGCTCCTGCTCACGCAGGGTTTCGTATTCCTGATGCGCCCGCCAAAAGAACACCCCGGAGGTCACCGCCACGCCCAGAAACAGGGCCAGATAGACGGTGATGATGAGGCGGCGGAAATTCACGGTCCCATTGGATGCAAATCGTGGGGGGTCTGTAAATTATCTCTGTAAACTTTTTGTCCGTTGGTTTTTGCGTGCCTTTCCTTCGGGCAGTCGCAAAGTGTCAGCTCCCATGTATCAGGCGTTTTACGGGTTTCGGGAGATGCCATTCAACATCACGCCCGATCCCAAATTCCTTTACCTCAGCCCCACCCACCAGGAGGCGCTTCAGCACCTGAAATATGGCGTGCAGGAGCGGAAAGGATTCATCGTCTTGGTCGGCGAAGTGGGTTGCGGCAAGACCACGCTCTGCCGGCGCTTCCTCAACGAAATCGACACCACGCGCTTCGACACCGCCCTGATTCTCAACCCGCGCGTCACCGAGACGCAGATGCTCAAGGCCATTCTCACCGAACTCGGTGAAACCAAGCTCGCCCGCAGTCAGGTCGACCTCGTCGCCCAGATGAATCGCGTGCTGCTGGAGCGCATCGAACACGGCAGGGACATCGTCCTGATCATTGACGAGGCACAGAATCTTTCCTTCGCGGTCCTCGAACAAATCCGCCTGCTCTCCAACCTCGAGACCGACCAGCAAAAGCTGCTGCAAATCATCCTCATGGGGCAGCCCGAGTTGAAGGACGTGCTCGCCCGCGAAGAATTGCGCCAGCTTCGCCAGCGAATCCTCGTTCATTACGAGCTGAATCCCCTCTCACTCGACGACACCGAACACTACATCCAGCACCGCCTCAGCCTCGCCGGCGGCATGGGCCGCCCGGTGTTCACCAAGCGCGCCCTGCGCAAGATTCACAAGGCCAGCAAGGGCATTCCCCGCATCGTAAACAACCTCTGCGACAAGGCCCTGCTGTCCGCCTTCATCCGCGATTCGGACGAAGTGAACTATTGGGATGCCCGCCGGGCCGTGCGTGACATGGACTCCCTGACCGAATAATCTTTTTCCACGCTCCACCGCATGAGTCTGATCAACAACGCGCTCAAAAAAGCCCAGCGCCAACGCACCGCCGAGGCCGAAGCCGTTTCAGCCGGATCCCCTTCGCCCATTCGTCGCGGCAAAAGCGGCCTGCCGGCGCAAACGCTGATTTTGATCGTCGCCGGGGCTGCCGTGATTGTCGTGCTTTCGGTGGTCGCCACCGTCTACCTGTTGCGACCCGCGCCGCTTCCGCCCCCCCCGCCGGCCGCCCCCGCCGCCCCAATGGCAACGGCAGTTCAGCCCGCGCCGGAGATCGCGCTGCCCGTAATCAAACTGCCGGAACCCGAACCCGCTCCCGTCGCGCCAGCCGCCGCCGACACCGCACCGATCACCCCCGCGGCCACGGTGACAGCAACCGAACCCGCCGCTCCGGAAGCGGTCGCCGTCCCGCCGCCGGCAACCGCCGAACCCGCCCGGGCCGATGAACGCATTTACGCGTTTATCGATAATTTGCAGGTCATGGGCGTCCGGTCCTCCGGCGCCGACAGCAAGGTGCTGATGAACGACCGGGTGTATCGCGTAAACGACCTTGTCGACCGCACGCTCGCCCTCCGACTCATCCAAGTCGGCCCCGACCGGCTCGTCTTCGAAGACGCCAACGGCATCACCTACACCAAGACCTTCTGACGCGTTCATCCCATCGTGCTAAACCGTTCGCACCAGCAGCGCATCGTATTTCAGCAAGTCGCGGACGGTTTGCTGGCGGCGCTGGCGGTCAGCCTGGCCTACGGATTGCGCTCATGGTTTCCCTGGCTCGACCTGCCGGATCTGGAAAACTTCGGTGACTACCTGTGGTTGATGCTGCTCTGCGGGCTGCTCGCGCCCATCACGCTGGCGCAACAACAGTTTTACGAGCCGGCCACCCTCGGTTCCCGCATCGCCACGATCTTCAAAATCATGCGGGGCTGCGCCTACATGGTGCTCGGGCTGATCCTGTTTCTGTTCATCGTGCGCGTCCAATACGCGCGTTCGGTCATTATTCTCAGCGGCACTTTCGCCTCGTTCCTCATCTACGGGCGGCATGAACTGTTCCAGGCCTTCAGCGGCCAAGCCGCTTACTCCGCCCTGCGCAAACGGGCGCTTTGGTTGGGCAAGCCCTCGGTGATCGCCAAAATGAACGACGCCCTGAGCGCGAGCGATCGTGAGCTGTTTGAGACCGTCGCCGCGGCCGATCCGACTGATCCGGCCGCTGACCTGCCGGCCCTGCTTCACGACCGGTCGATCAATACCGTGATTGTGCTGACTGAAGACCTGCCTGCCGCGGCCATCCAACAAGCCATCGAGGCCTGCGATCGTGAGGGCGTGGAAATCCTGATCCCGGCCAACATTCGCGTGAGTTCGCCCAGCCGTCTCGCGGTCGATCAACTCGGCGGCCTGCCCGCCGTCTATTACCGCGCCCAATCGGCCCGGCCCATCGATCTCGCGCTCAAGCAGGCGGTCGATTACATTGGCGCAGTCCTGCTGCTCGTCCTGTTCTCGCCGCTGTTTGTGCTCTGCGCCCTCCTCGTGCGCGTGAGCTCGCGCGGGCCGGTCATCTTCAAGCACCACCGGGCCGGCCTGAATGGGCGCCCGTTCGTGATGTATAAGTTTCGCACCATGCAAATTGACGCCGAGCGGCGACGCGCCGAGCTGGCTCACGCCAACGAAATGAGCGGACCCGCCTTCAAGATGCGCCGCGATCCGCGCATCACCGGCGTCGGCCGGTTTTTGCGCCGCCACAGCTTGGACGAGCTGCCCCAACTCTGGAACGTGCTGCGCGGCGAGATGAGTCTCGTCGGCCCGCGCCCGCTGCCGCTGTTCGAAATCGAACAAATCGCCGAAAACGCCCAACGCCGCCGCCTCAGCGTGAAGCCCGGTCTCACCTGCCTTTGGCAAATCCGCGGCCGCAACGACATCTCGAACTTCGAGGACTGGGTGCGGCTTGACCTGGAATACATCGACGAGTGGTCCCTCTGGCTGGACCTCAAAATCTTGTTCGCCACCATCCCCGTCGCCCTCTTCGGCCGCGGCGGCCGTTGAGTTGGGGTTAACCACGAAACAAACGGCAGAGCGTTGTTCAACGAATGGACACGAATAGACACAAATACTCGGAGGTAAGCTGATGGATTTGATCCATTCGTGAGCATTCGTGAGCATTCGTGTTCATTCGTGGTTACCAACCGGATCGGCTTCTGCGGTTAAAACCCTGCGGCTCTGCGCCTCTGCGTGAGCCCCCCCGCTTACATCCCCGATTGCACATACGGCTCGATCGGCCGGAACCCGGGCTGCGCACAAAGCCCGTCACGCACCGCCGGACTTTCGCACAGGTAGAGCGCATAACCGCCGAAGCCGCCGCCACAGTATTTCCGTGCCAGCACGCCGGCGCCGGCTTCGGGCAATGCTTCCATGCCTTCGCCCAATTGCACCTGATAGGACGCATTCACCGCCTGCGCGAGACCATCCAGGCTGGACGCCCACACCGCGTCGCGGGCCAGTCGCCCGGCGGCCTCAATGCCATCGAAATCGCGTGGTTGCTCCACAACTCCGGGGGTATCGTGCGACGTGCCCGTCCAGTAGAGCGCCATGCGCCCTTGGAGAAACTCCGCATTGTGCTTCAATTCCAGCACCGGCCGCAGCCCGCTCCGCCACACGCACAACCCGGTTTCGGCGATGATCGCGGGATCTTGCCAACCCACGCCCAGCCCCAGCTCGGCATCGACGCCGTTCTTGCCGTTGAGCAAAGCCCACGCGCCGCTGCCGCCGAGCCCGGCCTGGCGTTCGTAGGGCCAGTCGCGCAGTGAAACCGTGGGCGAGATCGCACAATTCACCACGTAAGCACCGGCGCGCGCAAACTTCGGGACATCCAGCCAACCTCCGGCGAAATCGACCCGGAGCGGCGCCTCCTGCGGCGCGCGAATGTAGCGCACGATCTCGGTCGTCGAAATCGGCGGAAACTCCGGCGGCGTCTTCGGCAGGACGATGTATTCCGCGCCGACCTCCGCGCACAGCGCGCGTTTCAGCGGCGCGTATTTGTCGTCCTCGGTGACCACCAAGGCCTGCGGGCGAATGCGCAGAAAATGCTCCCGAAAATCAATCCCAGCCTCCAAGCCGCGCCCGACCACCACCTCGTCGACACAACGCAGGTTCGTGAGCAACGCGCGCTTGTGTTCGTCCGGCAACGAGCTCTTCCGCTGCTTGTGCACCCAAAGCACCTCCGCCGACGCAAAGCACACCGTCAGAAAATCACCCAAAGCCCGGGCCTCTTTGAAGAACTGAATGTGGCCGGCGTGGATGATGTCGTAGCAGCCGGAGACGAAAATCTTGCGCATGGGAAACAGCGATAAGGAGTTGCCCCCGTGCGGAAAGCCTAAACCTAAGTGTTGTTTTAATATGGAAACTGGGCAGCCCATGCCGGGATGGAGACAAGCGGTCCGCCTGTCCGCCTGACTATTTCTCGTTCTCCTAATCGTTCTCTTTCTCCTGTCAGCATTCCTCACGCAGAGACGCCGAGCCGCAGAGCCAAAACCGCCGGAGATCTTAAACTCGTAACCTCACGTTTCTGCCTTCCTCCTTCCTCCTTCTTCCCTCCTCTGACTTTACCCGTCGAGCGGCGACCGCACACCCAGCCCCGGCTTGGTCATCACATGCGTGTAGATCTGCGTGGTCTCGACGCTCTG
>JACKPU010000011.1 GCA_024233285.1 Opitutaceae bacterium
AGATCCGGCTCTACGCGAGCGGATATTTGGCGCAGCGCAGGCACTTTTTCAAAGAGGGAGCCATTTCACTGGTGGACAATGTCAAGGCGGTGGTCGCGGCAGGCTACACGGCGCTGAAGATCACCCCGCAGCCGGATGACTATGAAGGGAAGCGGTGGTCCTATGTGCTGGCGGCGTCGGTGGAACGGGTGGCCTCGGTGCGCGAAGCGGTGGGCGAGGACGTGGATATCTGTTTGGATTTCCACGGGCGGAGTTTCAGTCCGGCGGAGCCCGTGCAACTGGCGAAGGAGATTGAGCGGTATCGACCGCTGTTTTTGGAGGAGCCGGCTTTGACGGAATCGCCCGAGTCGCTGGCGGAGGTGAAGATGAAGACTTCGATTCCGATTGCGGGGGGAGAGCGCTGCATCAGCCGGGACCGGTTGAAGGATATCTTGGACAAGCGGGCGGTGCACGTGCTGCAACCGGAGCCGACCTGCAACGGCGGGATTTTGGAGACGATCCACTGGGCGGCGATGGCGGAACTGTCGCACATCTCGCTGGCCCCGCACCAGGCCTGCGGGCCGGTGTCACTGATGGCCTGCGCACACATCGATGCCTGTGTGCCGAATTTTCTGATCCAGGAATGCAACGTGGACTTTTCGTCGGAGTTTGTGCGCGACCTGTTTGGCGAAGGGCCGGAGATCGACGGCGGGCATCTGGTGCTTTCGGAGCGTCCGGGGTTGGGTGTGGAGTTTAACGAAGAGGCGGCGGAGAAGTATCCCTACCGACCGTTTGACCGGCCGGTGATCGTGCAGGAGGACGGGGGCATCGGCTTGGAGTGATGATATTATGAAATACCGGAAACTGGGACGCACGAACTTGAAGATATCCCTGATGGGGATGGGCACGGGCGGGGGCCCGGACCCGCTGGGGCAGGCGAGCGGACGGCCGGAGGCGGAAGCGATTGCGCTTTTGCGCCGGGCCTATGACCTCGGCATCAATTTCTTCGATACCGCGCCGGGCTACCTGGACAGTGAAGTGATCTTGGGGCGGGCCTTGCGGGAGCTGCCGCGGGAGGATGTGGTGGTGTCCACCAAGATCGCGTTGGCGGGAGGCATGCCGGGGCAGCAAATGACGGTGATGCGCGCGGACGAGATCGAGGACGCGGTGAACACGAGTCTGCGCCGGTTGGGCATGGATTACGTCGACCTGATGTTGATCGGAGTGGCGGGGCCCGAGCACAAGGCGCGGGTGATGGATGAGCAGCTGCCGGTGTTGGAGCGTTTGAAGGAGGCCGGGAAAATCCGGTTCATCGGGTCGAGCGAATTGTCACGCTCGGACGGGGCGCACACCTGGTTGCAGGCGATGCTGCCGGAGGACCGGCTGGATGTGATGATGGTAGCGCACAACATGATCAACCAATCGGCGCAGCGAACGGTTTTCCCGGCGTGCCGGGAAAAGGACGTTGGGGTGATCAACATATTCACGGTGCGGAAAGTGTTCGGAACTCCGGGCCGATTGCAGGAAGTGTTGGACGATCTCGTGGCACGCGGATTGGTGGATGCGGAAGCCGTGGCGGGGGACGATCCGCTGGGCTGGATCGTGGAATCGGGTGCGGCGACTTCGGTGATCGAGGCGGCGTATCGCTATGCGGCCTATACGGACGGGGTGACGGCGGTGATGAACGGGGCGAATGACATTGCGTTGCTGGAGCAAAACGTGGCGAGCGTGCTGAAAGGTCCGTTGCCGGACGCGGCGCGCGAGCGGCTCGGTCGGGTTTTCGGGCGAGTGGAGGAAGCGATTGGGAACTAGGAAGCAAGGTTTGAGAATGCAGCCCATGATTGTTTTCGCAAAACGGAGGTGGCGGCGTGTAGTTCTGATTGGAATTGGCTGGCTGGCTCTACTCTCGGCTTGGGCAACGGAGGGCCATGGCAACGCCGAGAGCTCGGCCTCCGTGACTGAGCCGCTCTCGGGTTGGGATCTCATCGCCCGGCATTTGGGAGGGGATGCCGTGGCTGCGTTTGAGCGCATGCCCCCGGGCGATGAACGCAACCTAGGTTTGGCGGCTGCCTTGTTAAGCAAATATCCACAGACCAAGGGCAACGTAGCTAGGGCTGCGCAGCTGTTGGAGACGATTATTGAAGGGAAGGGGCCCCCGATGTTCCGGTCACTTGCGCTGTATTTGCGCGCCCGGATTGAACACGCATTTCGGGAGGGGCGCAGGCAGGACGCGATCCACTATTATCAGCAATTGCGCAACGACTATCCCGATTCACTCTTGGCGGACAACGCCGCAGTGAAATTGGCCTTGATTGAAATTGAAAGGATCGGATTGGCGGGGAGTGATGCGGAAGTCAGGTCGATGATTGCGCGCTTGATGCCGCCTCGTGGTAGCCATGCCCAAGGCCAATATTACTATGTGGTTGGCAGCTTTTTTATAGAGCGGGGAGACGCACAACCGGCTCTCGAGAATCTGCTGAAAGTTCGCGATTTGGATACCTTGGTCGGTCGCAACCGGGCTGATGTTCTGGTGCAGATTGGGCGCTTGTCGGCACAATTGGGACAGGTGGAGTTGGCTCGGACGGCTTACTTGGAATTCCTTGAATCCAATCCACTGGATCCGCGCCATTTGATGGTGTCAGATCTGTTGGCACAAATGGAGGAAAGCTTGTGAAAAACCGAATCGGGCTCGTGCTGGTGTTGTTGGCGGTGGCGACAGCCTTTTGGTTTTCGTGGGTGCAGCGGGGCAGTATCGAGGCCGAACCGGGTGTGCTGACCCTGCGGATTGGTCACTTTACCACGGATCCGCAGTTTATCGGATTTCTGGACCAAGCGGGTGCGGAATATGAGCGGCTAAATCCGGGGGTGCGCGTCCGTCAGATGGCGATTCCCCGTCAGATGTATCTCCAGTGGTTGCGCACGCAGTTGGTGGGGGAGACTGCGCCTGAGATCATGCAATTCGCCTATTTCATGCCGGGGGTGGAGGAGATGGTGATGCATCAATTTACCGTGTTGAACACTTGGGTTAACCAGCCCAACCCCTACCGCTCGCATGAAACGGGTAACCTGGCTTGGAAGGATACGTTTCTGGACGGTTTGAATTCGCGGGACGCCTATAATGAAAAACTGCGCGCCTATTTCGGAATTCCGCTAATCATGGGAGGGTATAGTTTCTTTTATAATGAAACGATGAGAGCCGGGTTGGGGATCAAGCCACCCCCGTGGAGTTATCGTGATTTTTGCGAAGTGGCGGGCGTGTTGGAACGCGCGAATGAGATGACAAAAGTTGGCGGGGCTGTTGTCCCAATTGTGGGATCGGAGCAGTCGTCCTACGCTCTTTTTAAGATGTTGTTTTCGAGCGTTACGCAAAGTTTGCTGCTGGACCTAGATAGCAATTTCGACCTGCGTGTCAGTCACGAGGAGGCCGCCACGGGCTATTTTTTAGGGAGGTGGAACTACCAGAACACGGAGGTGCAAAGGGGATTGCAGCTGATTCGCGAAGGGTCCCGTCTGATGAACAATGGATTCTCACAAATCCAAAAGCAGGATGGAGTTGCTCGTTTTTTACAAGGAAGGGGTCTGGCCCTGGCCGGGAGCCAGACTGACCTGACCTTCTTTCGGGGGGCCGCCACATTTGAAGTGGGCGAAACAAGCTTTCCGCTTCCGGATGAGAGCGATCCGACGTATGGCCGCTACGTTTTGGGACCGGTGAATGAGCGGTCCGGGTCGTCAACTTTGACTTTGGGAGTGTTGCGTTCGCCCCAGCAGCGGCGCGCGGTGGATTTTCTGCAATTTTTAACGGGAAGCGCGATGACGGAATTATTGAAGCAGGAAACGCAATGGAGAGTGTCGGTAAAAAGTGACTCCGGTGAGGATATGTCGCGCCTGATATCGGGATATCCGAAAACATTGTTTGATGTGTTGAATGCGCAGGGTAGTGAGCAGGCATTTCACAAGAACCGCTATCAGCTCTTCAAAATTGATGGGGGGGTGTCCGTGTTTGCCAAAACGATGGATGAGGAAAGTCCCGAGGGATTTCGCACGTGGCTGGACCGGCAGAGAAGCACTCTGGGTGAGACGATCCGGCAGCAGGACGCTGTCATTGTTTCCGACATCATGATGAGTGATGCTCTCGACGGTAAGACGGACACCCGGTTGATGGATTTTCTGGATCTTAACAACCGGCAGGAAGCGCAGTATCTGCGACTGACCCGTGAGGTGGAAAAGATCCGGCAATGATGCCGGATGCTTGAAAGAGGAAGCTCATATCATGACTGAACACCCCCGTCTATTTATCAAGTCACATGCGGCCAATGGATTGAAGACCGTTGCCGATTTTCGCCGGAGCGTGTCTGCCGGATGGATGAAGTCCGCTTGGCAGCGGATGCATGCGGAGGCTGATCAAGCGGTGAACCGAGGGCCTGTCCTGCCTGAAGGAGTGAACCTAAGCGGTCAGCGGAAAATACTGCCGATGATGAATCTGGGTGCTCCACTCTGTAATGAAGTCGGACAGCAATTGGTTAGACTTGCATTGGTTCATCTTATCAACGGTCAGACCAAATACAAAGTTGCGGCCTTGGCTCAGATGGAAGCGTTGTTTGATCCGATGCGCTGGCCGGAGTGGACGGATCTAGTGCATGATAGATTTGGTCGCGCGACCTTGCGCACGGGGATGCTAGCCCAGGATGTCGCGGTTGCTTACGACTGGTTGTATCAATCATTGTCGGTGGCGGAGCGCGCCTCGATTGTCGAAGGGTTGAATCGGCGGGGGATCCAGCCCTACTTGGAAACCTTGGCGCAGGATCCTTGGTGGACTCACGACCTCAACAATTGGATGACAGTCATTGTGGGCGGCTTCGGCATCGTGGGGATGGTGCTGGGAGACGAGCATCCGGCGAGTGAACGCATGGTCGCACTGGCACTGGAGAAAATGGAATTGTATTTGCAGACCTACGGGCAGGAAGGGGAGTTCAACGAGTCGGTGGGCTATGGCAGCGCGAACCGGCTGGCGGTTAATTTCTATCAGGCGCACCGGTATTGGTCGAATGGGACAAAAAATCGTTTGAGCGAGGCGCCGTTTCCGCAGATGTGCGAGTGGGGCGTGCGGGTCTCGTTGCCCCCGGGGCGGGATGCCGGCCTGGGGGATGCGAAACCGGAGCGGGCATTGCGGACGGGTTACATGGGCAGCGTGGCGGCGGCGACCGGGGACGGCGTGCTGCAGGATTATTTTCAGCAATATCATGCGGATACGGTCGATCCGTATCAGGTGGTGAGTTGCCGTCCGGGTTTGGCGGCGGTATCTCCAGAGGGCCGCTGGCCGCGGTTCAAGGCCTACGCGGAGCACGGCAAGATCGTGGTAAGTCGTTCGGATTGGGACCCGCGGCGGGCGGCATGCATTGTCTACGGCAAGGCGGGCCGCGAGAAGCATCACGCACACAGCGACGTGGGGCAGGTGTGCATCGACGGTTACGGGGAGCGGCTGATCGTGGACTTGGGGTCGCCCTCGGCCTATCCGGCGGATTATTTCGACGAAGGGCGGCACGCCTATTACAACGCGTCGGTGATCGGCCACAATGTGTTGACCTTCGATCTGGCTGAACAGGCCTTCCCGGTTCGGCAGCGCGGCGAGGAAGTGGACATGGAGTTGTATTGCGGCCGATTCTTGAGCTACCGGGACGCGGGAGATTTGGGCGCGGCGTGGCGGATGGATTTGACGCGCGCGTATCCCGGCACCGAACGGGTTCGGCGGACGGTGTGGCATGGTTTGCCGGGCTATGTGGCGGTGCTTGATGAGGCGGAGGCGGGCCGGCGCTGCGACATCGCCTTGCGCTGGCATTTAGCGGAGGCGTCGGAGTGGTCGGCTGACGGTCGGTTCGCGGTGCGGCGGAAGGAGGGTGCAGTATCCGGCTGGGTGATGGCTTTGGATCCGGAGGCGCCGGTCAAGATACGGCTGGGGACGCACAGCTATGCGACGCCGTATGACCGCAGTTCGACTGGAGAACCATTGGAGCAGCGGCGTGAACCGTATATTGAGGCTGTCATGCAAGCGGAACGTTGCCGGTGGCTGACCCTTTTCCACGTGCAGCCGGCGAGAGAAAAAAGGGTGACATGGGAGGGAGGCCCCGGTCGCTGGCTCTGCGGGGAGGCGAGTTTTGAGCTGACGGCCGCAGGCGGATCAATGGTGATCGGCGGGTGCCAATTGACGCCGGATTGATGGACGCGGATGGGGCCGAGATATTGACACTGTTTATATATTGTGAGCATTCAGTGCTGTTTAAGACCCATTGAGTAAGTCATCCACAGTCGAACCGGTCCCGGAAGGAGGTAGCAACCTGCTTACTATCTGGATATAGCGAAGCAGCTTAGGCAACGGATCCTGTCGGGGCATTTTGAAGCGGGGCAGCGGTTTTATTCGATCCGGGGACTGATCAAGGAGACCCAGCGGAGTCTACCTACGGTGCGGTCGGCGTTGAACGTGTTGATCAAGGAAGGGTTGTTGGAGGCGCGGCAAGGCAGTGGGTATTATGTGACGGAGCGGGTGGCGTCGGCGGCGGGTGCGAAACGGGGGGTGACGCATTTTCTGGCGGTCATTCCCTCAACTTCGGAGCCGGATGAACCGTGGTTCATGCGGCGGCTGGGTTTGGGGATGATCCACCGTGCGCGAACCGAGATCATGCCGTGGTGTCATTTTACAAACGGCGGACGCCGGGCGATCATTCCCCGGAGCTTCGCCAGTCGGATCTGGAGCGAATTCTGGCGCTACAGCCGGATGGAATCGCCTGGCTGCATAGCACGGAGGCGGACGCGCCGCTGTTGGAGGAATTGCAGCGGAGGCGGATACCTTTGGTGACCACGATGCGGCAAATTGCCGGGATGAACCTGCCTTTGATTCGCGAGGACAATCACATCTACGCATCGATGGTGCTGTCGAATTTCGAGGCGCGGGGGCACCGGCGGATCGGGTTGATGGCACGGAGTCGCGAGGATGAGTATTTCAAAGCGAAGCTGCAGGCTTTTGAGGAAGTCGCTCCGTCGTTCAACGTGCAGGTGCGCCGGGAAGATGTTTTCTACATTCCGGGTTCGGATATGAGTGCGGAACACCAAGGACAGGCGTTGCAGGAGTTCTTGGAAGCGCGGCCCGGGTTGACCGGCTTTCTGGTGATCGCGGCGACCGGCATCCGGCCGGTGCTGGCGTTGTATCAATCGCCCCTGGCATCGCGGCTGAAGGAGTTGTCGGTGATCATGAACGTGCTGGACGGTGTCGAGGTGCCGGCGCTGCCCGGCGGTGAGACGCTGGCCACGATTTACCCGCCACTGGAGAAACTGGGCGAGCAACTGGTGCACTACCTGACAGCGAAGGTAAAAGGGGAGGCGAATCCGGTGTTGCCGCGTTTGACCCCGATTTTGCAGGACGGGGATTCATTGAAGCGGATTTGACCGAGGCCTTCCGCAGGTAGCAGAGCAGGCGGGGTTGCGTTTTTTACGGCAGAGCTTGGGCGAAGCGGCGGCCGAGTTCCTGCAGGGCGGCGGAGTTGTAATGGATTCGGTCCAGAAACGGGAGATCGTCGGTGTTGATCCAAGTGGTGTGCGGAGTTGTCTCGGCGACCGATTCTTGGGCTTGGCGGACGGTCAGGCGATGTGGTTTTTCGGGGGCGTTGATGCGCCCGAGAACGACCGGGATGTCGGGCCATTGCTCACGCAATGCACGGAGGAAGGCGGTGAGATTGTCGCGGTAGGCCTTGGCTTGTTCAGGCGTGAGGCGTCCGCCCCGCCCCTGCATCCAGATGAAGGCGCGCAGAACGGGGCGATGGCCGTGGTCGCGCACTGATCCACGGCGGTGGCCACCTTGGTTTGGAGCGAATGCCAAAGAGGTCCGTTTTCGGGATGCCAGTCATTAGAGAGGGAAGTCCCGCCACGGGCATGTTTGATGAGTGCAACGCGATTGGTGCGACCGGGGGCATTGGCGAGGGTGCGGCCGAACGTGATTTCGGGCCCAAAGCCGTCGGGTGACGGGGGTTTACGGGAGCCGCCTGGGGCGAGCGGTTCCCAAGTGTCGCCGCAAAAGTAGAGGATGTCGGGCCGCGGTCGGGCCAATTCTTGGGGCAGGTCCTTCCGATGGGCGCGCCCCTCCATGTTGGACTGGCCGGCGAGGATGTAGACATCCACGGGATCGGCGGTGAGTGAGACGGGACTCCCGCAGGACACGAGAGAGCCGATGATGAGAGCGACAGGTTTCATTGCAAGCAGAGGACCAGCAAGGTGGCGGCGCCAATGATGAGAGAGGTGATGATGGCGGCGAGCACCGGTCGCAGGCTCATTTTGCGCAGAACGCGAAAGTCGGTTTCGAGACCGACGGCAGCCATGCTGACGATCAGCAGAAACGACGAGATGTGACCGAACGCGTTGTGCAGGGAGAGCTCCGTGGCGACCGGGTGGTTGAACAGCGGAGTCGTCCAAGTGAACCCGAGGTCGGGAATGAAGCCTAAGGTGCGGCACAAGGCGAGGGCGAGGAAGCCTAGAATAAAACCGGGCACAAGCGCCAGTGCGCGGGCGGGGGTCATGGGCTGCCTGCACGAGGCGTGGCCCCGACGGGCGGCGAGGATACCCAGTCCAAAAGCAACGGGAGCGAGAAAACATATCCGCACGAGTTTGACCAAGGTCGCGGCCTCGCCGGCGGCAGTGCCGTGAGCGAACCCGGCCGCGATGACCTGCGGGGTCTGGTGAATCGTGAGCCCGGCCCACACTCCGTATTGGGTCGGGGACAGTTCGAGCAGGCCGGCGACCATCGGCAGGAGAAACATGGCGAACAGCCCCAGCATCACCACCGTGGCGACACCCGCCACGACCTGCTCTTCGCGGGCTTTGAGCAGCGGCGCGACGGCGAGGATGGCTGAGCCGCCGCAAATGGCGGTGCCCACGGCAAGAAGACAGCCCTCGGTGCGGTCGAGTCGCAGCACCCGGGACAAACCGTAAAACGAAAGGAAGGCGAGGGTGATGACGCCGAGGCAGAGCCCGAGTCCGAGCAGCCCCACTTGAAAAACGGAGCTGAAGTCGAGCCGGGCTCCCATGAGGACGATGGCCACGGCGAGCAGTTGTTTGGAGGAATATTTGATCCCGGCAAGAAAGCGGACGGAGGGTCGGAACAGATTGCCGACGAGCAAACCGAGGGTGATGGCCAGAACGATGGGGTCGATCGCCGGCAGGAAGCTGGCGGGTTTCGCGAGCAGGGTTCCGCAGCCAACCGATAGGGCGGCCAACCCAAATGTCAGGATCAGGCCCGCTCCCAGCCCGGAACGATGTCGACCGGGACTCTCGGCCGATTTGAAGGTCGAGGACTGGGCTTCGGATAATGTTTGAGAGTTCATATTAACAAAGAGGTAACACTAACTTAAGTAGTTATTAATAAGCTAAAAATGATTTCATAAAAATGGTCAAAATCCCCCTCTAATTCGCAGGATGAAATAAATCTCGGTATTAATGTTACCTAAGTGTTGACAAAGAATACAAGATAACAAAACAGATAATGAACAATTTAGTTTCTTATCCTAGAATTCACCATGATGACACCAGAAGAACTCCGCCAAAAGCTAACCGGGCCGATCGTCGCGATGACGACCCACTTTACCGAGGACGACCGCGTCGATGTGGAGGCAATGCAGCGGTTGACGCAGTTTTACGTGGATCAGGGGATCAAGACGGTGATTGCCGACGGGAGCACCGGCGAGTTTGCGTCCTTGTCCGAGGCAGAACGCCGGTTGGTGATCAAGACGGTGTGTGAGACCGCGGCCGGCCGGATGACTGTGATTGCCGGCACGGCATGTCCGGGCACGAAGCTGACGATCGAGCTGACGAATTACGCCGAGGAGGTGGGGGCCGACGGGGTGATGATCACGCCACCCTACTATGGGTTTGGTGGCTTCGCGGGCCTGAAGAAGCACTATGCGGACATCGCGGCGGCGACGAAGCTGGGCATCGTCGTCTACTTCAGCGGGGCGGTGATGCACACCGTGACCAATATTCTGAACAAACCGGAGTTGATGCTGGAGTTGGTGGAAGCGGCCCAAGGTCACATCTCCGGGTTCAAGGATGCTTCGGGCAATTTCCACTTCTATCGCACCGTCTGCAAAATGCTGAAAGACAAGGTGGCGGTGATGGGCAGCAATGGCATGAGTTATTACCTCTATGCCCACCAGTTCGGCGGTCCGTGCTTCCTGACCGGACTGGGCAACATCTGGCCGAAAGTGGAACTTGAATTCGACGCCGCTTTGCAAAGCGGCGACCACGCCAAGGCTTTGGCCATCGTGAATGAAAAGGACCTGCCTTACATCAAGGCGTGCGTGGCGACCGGCTCCTACAACGGAGCGGTCAAGGCGCTGCTCGAGGCCAACGGCCTGCCGGGCGGTCACATGCGCGGCCCCTTCCTCGATCTGACGGCCAAGCAGAAAGCCGATCTGATCGGTGCCTGTCAAAGAATTGGCCTGATGTGAAAATACTCTAGTTCCACCCACACCCCAAACACATACCCCAAGCCGTCCAAAATGAAAAATACTCCTCCTGCCAAGTCATGCGTAATATCCCTGATTGCCTATGTTGCAGTGCTATGGGGGGCGGTTGACTTGCGAAGCCAGTCGAATCCTGCGGCTACCGATAAGGAAGTGATTCAACTATCACCATTCAATGTTAGATCCGAAAAAGACTATGGCTACCGTAAAACAAATGCGACCACAGCCACCCGTATTGGGTCGGACATAATTAATACCCCACTGAACATAAATGTGGTGAGTGGTGAGCTCATTGATGACTTGTCCATACGTCAAATTGGAGAAACGATGAATTATGTCAGTGGGGCGATCACGGATAAGATCTTCCCGGACGGGAACTTCATTCGGATGCGTGGTCAACCTATCGGTGACCCGTTTCGAAATGGGTTTCGCAGACCATTATCAAACGGCACCGACAATATCGAAAGAGTTGAGGTGATCAAGGGGCCATCCACCGTGTTCTTTGGTGAAGGGAATCCGGGAGGAATCGTGAATTACATCACCAAGAAACCAGAGTTAAGAAGTGCTGCTCAAGTGGAATATTCTTTTGGCAGCTATCAATACAACAAAGCTAAGATTGATGCTCAGGGTAAACTTGGAGACAATGCAGGGTTCCGTGTTATTTCCAGCTATGAAGATTCGAACAACTGGATGGATTTCACCTATAATCGAGTAAAATACGTCGACGCCACTTTCCTATTCAAGCCCACCTCTGATCTAGAGGTGCTGCTGGAATATGAAATTCGTGAGCAGAAACAAAACGACGGGTTCATGAATTTGACGTCTAATCGTCAGTATCATGCTGATTGGGAGAATCCGCCGGCGGACATCCAAAACGCAACGGGCTTAAGCGCCGCCCAGTTACGCAGTCGTTGGCTGACAAACTCCAACAACTGGGCGCAGGATGTTGAGAAAGCACGCGGGACACGTCCCTTTAGAATCGACACCAACGTTAACGACTACACCCCCCGGGGAATACGTTTTAACAACGGCGGACCCGATTATTATCGGCAACTGGATGCCAATACTTTTAGCGCTGAAACCAAGTATCACGCTGCCGAATGGTTTGATCTACGCTATGCCTTTAATCATGTGAAAGGGGAATACGATGAAGCTGCCGCATTTTCCCCTTTGCAATTGAATGCTGACAAAACCGTTCAATTGAATCGTCTCAGTGGAAGGCCTTACGAGATCACCGATTACACTCATCAGTTGGATCTCTACTTCAATCATACGGCAGGCTGGGGCAAGAATACCTTGCTGGTCGGCATGGAACATAACCGCAGCAAGCAGACCAGATACATTAATCTCTATGATTATAGTGGGCTTGCACCCACCATGGACAGGAATGGGAATACACTCACAGGGATTAATATCTACCGGTTTTGGGACTATTTGCATGATCCTATAAGATTGAGTGAAATTTGTATGCGGGTCGTAAGTGCCAGCTACGAAACCAATGATGCTACCCGGAATGCCTATTATAACGTAAAGGAGAATTTTTTGATGGTCGTTTGCATACCATGGTAGAGGCTTCGTTACACTAGTTTGGCAACCCCGGGCGATCAATCAGGGTTGGGGCGAAAGAGTATCTCCGAAGACAGTGCCGATGTGAAAGGCGAATTTCCGCATGTCTCTTCAGGGCTGACGTTTTTTGCCAGCTACAGTGAAAATTTCATCGCGATCTTTCGTGAGATAGAGGTGCCGGGGCTACGGCCGACGAGACTAAGACCCTCCCCGCCGGAACAGGGCGTGGGATGGGACATTGGTTTCCAGACCGATTGGATGGATAACAAACTAAGCGGAACGGTCTCTCTCTTTCAAGGGTGGATCGGAAGAACGTGTGATCAATGATGTTGAGAGGCGTGAAAGTGATCCGCGAAATCTGGACAACGATCGAATAATGACGTTTTCCGCGCGCCATCTGGACTGGAACATTGCAAGAATTGAGCCCGATTTCATCTATGCTCCGAATTCGGCGACTTTCAGTTGTACTGGCGGGCTGCGTATATGGCAGCAAGCCCCAAACAGTCAGTAACCCAACGCTCCAGGAACCTATGAACATGGCATTCTCATTGGACCATGGGATTCGCAGTGCTCCAGGCATACTTTCAGCATTAAACTGAAATACGTTTTCGAGATGGTCCGATGAAGGGATTTAATGTGGGGAGCAACATTCATTATAAGTGATCATGAAGCAGGTCAAAATGCCCGGTGATAAACCAACGCAGCGTCTGTAGTTGACATTCGTGGGATACAGGACTAAAATAATGGGACAGAATAACGCCACTTCCTTGTAATATCGATAATCTCTTTGATGAAGAATATGTAGGATTTGGGAATCGGCACTACAGGAATCCCAGGAAGATAATACCGTTTAAGGGCAAATTTTAACGTATTATAATATATGTCCGGTTTGCCTCCTGGCTGCACCTGTTTCGCTTTTGAATCAATACCTTCGTTGGCGAACTTCCCAATGTCGAACATGGCGAATTTTATAGTCACGAGTCACGTACTATGGAATATAAATTTGCGCACCGTGGCGCTTTTGCGTTTTATTAGCTTCAACCTTTCGGGGACAACTCTTCTAGCGGCCTCATACCGGGCAAACTCGTGCTTAAGAACGAAGTATTCAAACTGTGAACGTGGCGCCGCGTTCGAGGAGAATCCGGCACGATCATGCAGATATTTCCGCTGCAGGGACGATGATTGCGATGCTGACCTGGGCGAATACTATGTAAACCGTCCCTCATTGGCAGAGTCCAACTTCTATGTGGGCGCGGGCGGCCGCTGACGACGCGCCCCACCGGATTTCCGCGCGGATCACGGCGGACGGTGGCGGGGCTTGGACGAGGCGGGATGACGTTGCAAAGTTAATCTCGATAGCAACAATGTGAAGCAGCAGAACCTGATCCGCTGCCAATGGCGACATCCTGATATTTTCACCGATAGGTTTTGCGGCGCAGGGAGCGCGGCATTGCATTTCAAGCGTTCGACGACGACGCGGAAACCTGGTGGTCAGGTGGTTAGCTGAGCTCCGCCAGCAGCACCTACATTCTGGATGCGGGCCGCATTTTTTACCCATAGCTCCGGGCGGATCATCCTGCCGAATACTGGTCGCCGAAATCTGGACGGACAAAAAGAACGCTACGGGGCTTTTGTTTATTACTCCGACGATGACGGGATGACCTGGCAAGAGCCAGTCACCGCCGCATCGCGATGCAAGCGTGGCGCGATGGAACCGACGATGGTGGGCACGCAGGATGGGTCGCTGCGGCCTTCCTGCGCTCGACCGTACGGTTATTTGTTCAGGGCGGCCTAAGGCGGATCGCAGCGAAACCTGGGTGAAGCCGTGCCGACGAAACCGACCTCGCCGCAGGCACGGAACCGCCTGACGCGCATCCCCGCGACCGGCGATCTGTTGTTGATCTGGTGCAACACACTGCCTTACGCGATGACGCATGGCATTCCAGGTATCACCGCCCGCGCAACCCGCGTGGCGGCGTCTCGCAGGACGACAGCAAGACTTCCGGAAAACTCGCACGATCAGACGCTTTGAAGCCACGACAGTGATTCTGCCCCGCTTACCACAACGGTGACGAAGTCATCGTGACCTATACCATTCCTCTGACTCGGCTTCGCGTGACACGTCATTGATGTTGAAAAATTTATCCCGTGGACTGGAACATGATTGCCGTGGGAGACGCCTTGATCGCCACGCTGCGGCCTTGGAATGGACATGATGGGGGCGTAAATCCGGTCACCACAGCCTCACACGACTCATCCACCTGTTGTTCCGGACTCGCCAGGCGTAACCACAGGTCCCGTCCTCCGCTGAGACGACGAAACTCCTGTGGTTTTTGCTGGCTGGGTCAATCGAATCGTGCCCCCAGTGATGAGGCGGGAGGCCGGGTGGAGAGCGGATCGGCTGGACTTCATGTGTGCAGTTTCAGTGCGCGCGCCGCGAAGCAACCGGACCGCCCAGCGACCACGCAGACAGGGGGCTGGGTGGCGCAGGGACCCCTCGCCCAAACGTACCTCGACCCGCGGCCGCATTTCGGGCCAGAGGTCAGACTCGGTCGAGCCTTGGTGCAGCGCGATCCGAACCGGGAGTGGGTGTTCATCCAGAACGGCCGCGGGGCAGCCTGGCGGTGGACTGGACTCCAGCGGGCGTTTTATCCGGGATTTTATCGCGCAGGTGCGCACCGCGCTGCGGGCAGGTTGGACGCGGACGGACAGGCGCACCGGTTGGCGGCGATGGTGTGGTGTCAGGGTGAAGCGGATGCGACCCGGCGCGAGTGGAGCCCAGGATTACGCGCAGAAACCTGCGGGCGTTGATCGATGGGCTGCGCCAGGGGAGTTTGGCCGGCTTCAGATTGCCGGTGATATCGTGCTGACCGGACGGTCGGCTGAATCCGCAGATGATCGCGCCGGAGGTGGTACGGCAGGCGGCGCAGCGCGACGCGGCGGCGCAGGATGAGCGTGTGCGGCTGGTGAAACGGATGATCTCTCGGTTTGATGGATCAAGGGTGCACCGATGCGGCGGCCCAGCTGGAGATCGGCCGGCGGGTGGCGGCAACGTGGACTGAACTGGCGGGAAGGCGCGGTGAGTGTGGTCAAACTACCTTGTCTTGGTGGCTTTACCTGGTGGGGGTACGACCGGCGTGGGGCTGTGGGCCTCGCAGGTGAAACAGTCGACGTTGGATCAATATTTTTTTGGGCAACCGCGCGCGGTGCCATGGCTTTACAGCCCCTCAATGGCGTCGTTGCAGTCGCCACGGGCATCAGTTGCAAGAAACACCAGTCGGACTGCCGGGCCTCACCTACAAAGGGTGAGCATGAGCCCCTGCGGGCCGCTCTGCCACTGCCGCTGGCAATCGGTCTGGCGGCGTGGTTGTTCCTGCCGGTCTATTCGCGGCTGCGAATGACCTCCGGTCTATGAATATTTGGGGCTGCGGTTTGGCCAGAAAGGTGCGTTCGTTTGCGGCGTGCTGTTTCAAAGATCGAGACGGCCTTGATCACAGGCACCCGGTGATCGCGGCGCCGAGCCTGTGGTGCTCTCGGAGGTGACAGGCGTGCCCTAATCTGGCAGTGGCGATTCTGCTGGTGCTGACCTTGGTCTACACACGGCGATCAGGGGAACGAAGGCGGTGATCTGGACGGACGCCATTGCAAGTTGATCATGTTGTCGGCGCGTGCCGGTGGTGGTGATCTATTGCATCAGCGCGCAGGCGGACGGTGAATTGATTACCTGCTGCAGAACCGCGGGCGAAAGTGAGGAAGCTTGCAGGTGTTTGACTTCTCCTGGACTTCAGGACGGAGGTGACCTTTTAGGCGGCGCTGTTCAGCATGACCTGCTGGCACGCTGGCGAACTTCAGCCAGTCAGGTGAACATCCAGCGGTTTTGACGCTTTCGAATAGGCGGGATGCCCGGAAAGCGATGATGTGGGGCGGGGTCGGCATTCTGGGGATGTGGACGGCGCTGATGTTGGTGGGTGCGGTGCTCTTTGCTTACAACGTGATGAACCCCGGCACGGTGTCGGAGGACTGATGATGACAGACCATCTTCCCGGCGTTTGTGCTTTCGGCGCTGCCGATTGGATTCAGGACTTTTAGTGCGGCTGCCTTTGCGGCCGGGATGTCGACGTTGAGTTCAATGCTGGTTCGATGGGCACGATCTCGTTGCTGGACGATAATAAACGCTGCACTATGGCGACGACGTGGAAGGCAGGTATGCGGATCCGAAGGGCAGGTGCTCACCGTTTCTGGGGGAGCTCATGTCGTTTGGCGCAGCTTCATGGTGTTGAATTACAGCTGGTGCTGACGGCGGGGATCAAATTGGCGACCGTGTGCTGATCAGCGCGATCTTCAGGATGTTTTCTGCTGGGGCTCTTCAACCGCCAGACCCAATGCCCTTAATGGCGCGGTGGCGGGGGCGCTGGCGGGGATCGTCAGTCTCGTGTTGGTCATCCTTTTGGCCGCGGAGGTGTCGTGGGCATGGTATTGCCTGATCGGCACGGCGATTACGGTGGTCACTGGTCTGGTGATGGAGTCGCCTGGGGCGGTGCCGGAAAAGCCACTGGTCTTTGCCAGGCTGCCGAAGGCGGAGAAAGCATGATGAAAAAGCCGCTGGCTGTGCTGGTGATCGGGGCAGGCTGGATCGGGGGCCCAGCATGTGGCGGCGTTGCAGCGAACTGGCGGACACGAGTGTCGGTCTGCGATTCGCGCGCGGCGAGAGTGGCCCAGGCGGTGGCCGGTGAACTATGGAAGCTCGATGGGGTTTTGCGTCTTTGGATGAAGCGCTGACGCAAGATTGGGATGCGGCGGTGGTGGCGACGCCGGCGCCTTCGCATGTGCCGATCGGCCGGCGACTGACGGCCCGGGGAATTCCGCTGTTGGTGGAGAAACCGATCGCGCTCGGTCGGAAGAAGCGGCTGGTGTGATGGAACTGGCGCAGGCAGGCGACCCTCTGATGGTGGGTTACCTGTTCCGTTGCCATCCGGTGTTGTTGGCCCTGCGTTCGGCGCTGCACGAGGGCCGGATCGGCCGTCCCTTGCAGTTGGTGGCCCGGCGCGGGGGGCATCTGCCAGTGCGGCGGCCGGACTATGCGTCAACGTATTGTGCGGGCGGGAGACGGGGGCAGGGTGATTCAGGACATCCTCAGTCATGTTTACAATGCGGCTGAGTGGTTGGTGGGCCCGATGGACCGGCTGCAGGCGGACGCGGCGCGCCTGCGTGTGGCGGGGGTGGAAGTGGAGGACACGGTCAACGTGCTGGCCCGTCATGAAGGCGTGCTGGCCGCCTACACTGTGAACCAGCATCAATCGATGGCGGAATTCACCCTCGATGTGCACGGCGAGAACGGTTCTTTGCGGGCGGACTTCGGGCGCAACTTCTGGGCGTTGGCACAAACGCCGGATGGAGAATGGGAGACGCACCGGTTGTCGGTTTGGACGAAGGAGGCGTGGTTTGAGCGGCAGGCGGTGACGTTTCTCAAGATGGTGGAATGGCAAACGCCACCGCCGTGTTCGCTGAAAGAAGCGGTCACGACCATGCACGCGATCCGTGCGACGCTGCGCGCGGTGGATGCCACGACCAATTGGACCCCGGTGATACCATCGCCGGGTGTGCGACGATGTTTGATCTGGCAGGGCAGACCGCCGTCGTGACGGGCGGGGCGGGTTGGCTGGGGCGGCCGATGGTGGAGGTGCTGGCCGGACACGGTGCGGGTGATCATCATAGTCGCGACGCAGAAACGGCCGCCCGGTGATCGGTGAGATGGGCGAAACCGGGTGAACGGAAGTTGCACATGTGCGCTACGATCAGGGTGACGGAGAATCAGTCCGGGCGTTGTTGTGCGATGAAGTGATGACGCGGTGCGGTGCTCCCGCACATCTTGAACAATAATGCGGCAGCGTGGCCGATGCGCGATCAGGCAGCGCCAGTGATGGAGGACTTCGCGCGGAGCATGCAGATCAATGCCACAGGGCTGTTTGCGCTGACGCAGGTGATGGAAGCAGACGATGGCGGCCGCGGGGGCGCGGATTCGATCATCAACGTGGGTTCGAGCTTCGGCATGGTGGGACCGGATTTTCGATTTACGAAGGGCTGACCCGGCCGGCGGTTTGCCGGATTATTTTTTCCACAAAGGCGGGATGCAGCTCACCCGCCATGGCGAAGCATTGCACGGACGGCGGGGCGTGCGGGTCAGCTGCTACGCTGTCCAGTCGGTCCCGTGCGCAAAAAAGCAATCGGACGCTGGCAGCCGTTTCAACGCGCACACCTGCTGGGCCGGATGGGACGGCCGCAAGGGACGTGCAGGGCGCAGTGTTGTTCCTGGCCTCGGCCGCGTCGGGTTTTTCATGACCGGCGCCAATCTTGTGGTGGACGGCGGTTACACGGCGATGTGATGCACGCGGAGGTGCCGCGGGGTTGGTTTGTCGAAAATCCCGTTGTCACGTTCGGGCACAGACGAATAGAAAATCAATTTCGCGGGGAGTCAGCCCGCGCATCCAATCATCATAAGGCCAAACATCCGAACAGACCCAGCAAGTTGATCTTTTAAGCGTGCGCCGCTTCGCGACGCTGGCCGAGATGGCCGCCGCCGCCGCCGCGGACGCGGCCCAAGTGCTGCGCGAGGCCGTCGCCAAGAACGGCGCCGCCCGCGCGATCATTGCCACGGGCAATTCGCAGGATCTGTTTCTCGAAAAGCTCACGCAGGCACCCGATGTGCCGTGGGGGAAGGTCGCGCTGTTTCACATGGACGAGTATCTGGGCATGCCGATGACGCATCCGGCCTCGTTTCGAAAATACCTGAAGGAGCGCGTGTTTGACCGGGTGAATCCCGCCGAGGCGCATTATCTCGAAGGCGATGCCATGGAGCCGCTCGACGCGATCCGCACCTACACCGAAGATCTCGCGTCCGCGCCGATCGACTTGTGCTGTCTCGGCATCGGTGAAAACGGCCACCTCGCGTTCAACGATCCGCCGGTCGCGGATTTTGCCGACACCGAAGCGATCAAGATCGTGAAGCTCGACGAAGGCTGCCGCCAACAGCAGGTCGGCGAGGGACATTTTCCGAATCTCGATGCCGTCCCGATGTATGCGATCACGCTGACCATCCCGACGCTGTGCAAGGTTGGCCGCATGATCGCGGTCGTGCCGGAACGCCGCAAGGCGCAGGCGGTGAAGGACTCGCTCGAAGGCCCGATCACGACGAGCTGCCCCGGCAGCTTTCTGCGCCGGCAATCGCATGCGGTGCTTTACCTCGACGGCGATTCGTCGTCGCTGCTGAAGGCCAACTGAGGCGGCGAAACCTCCGCGTCGCATTCGTCCCATGAAAACGATGATCGGCGCTTACGGCCCTTGGGTGGAAAGTATGCTGCCCAAGGGGCCGGGCAGACTGTCGTTACAGCAGTGTCCGGCCGGGCAGTTTGCGGCGCGCCGCGAACAGGCGAAGGCGCGCGTCACGGCGCTGATCGCCCCACCCGAAATCAATGTGCCGCAGGCGCAATGTTTGCGGCAGTGGGAATTCGACGGACTGGCGATTGAGGAAATCGCGTGGTCGCAACCGGCGGGTGGGCCGACCTTGGCGTGGGTGTTGAAACCGGTGCATGCCACCGGCCGGCTGCCCGGCGTGCTCGCGTTGCACGATCACGGACGGTTCAAGTTTTTCGGCAAGGAGAAGATCGCGCAGACCGGTGCCGTGGTGCACCCGCGGGTCGCGCAACACCGGGCCGACGCGTATGAAGGCCTCGCGTGGGCCAACGAACTGGCGAAGCGCGGTTACGTCGTGATGGTGCACGATGCGTTCGCATTTGGCAGTCGGCGGGTGCGGCTGGCGGATGTGCCGGAGGATATTCACTGGGGGCTGCGCGATGATGCGGATGAATCAACCGCGGGCATCGCGGCCTACGACGATTGGGCGGCCGAGCATGAACACGTGATGGCGAAATCACTCTTCAGTGCGGGCACCACCTGGCCGGGGGTGTTTTTCGCCGAGGATCGCGTGGCGCTCGACGTGCTTTGCGCGCGAGACGATGTGGACGCGAATCGCATTGGCGCAGGCGGGCTGTCGGGTGGGGGATTGCGCACCAACTTTCTCGCCGGGCTCGATGAGCGGGTGAAATGCGCGGTGAGCGTCGGCATGATGACGACGTGGCGCGATTTTCTGCTGAACAAGAGTTTTACCCATACGTGGATGTGCTACGTGCCGCTGCTGCCGCGCGATTTGGATTTCAGTGAGATCATCGGGCTGCGCGCACCGTTGCCCGCGCTCGTGCAGAACACTCGGGCGGATCCGCTGTTTACTCTGGAGGGTATGGAAGAGGCGGCGGCGATTTTGCAGCGCGTCTATGCGGCGGCCGGCGCGACGAATAACTTTCGGGCGTCGTGGTATCCCGGCCACCACCAGTTCAACCGGGCGATGCAGGCGGAGGCGTTCGCGTGGTTTGCGCAGTGGTTATGAATCGCCGGATCGGGGGCGTCGGCGCGGACCGAACGGCTGGAAAAACTCATGCTCACAGTTGGCCAAAATATGCGCAGTCGTCCGCAGAAGGAACGGATAAGATGGCCGCGTGAATGAGACTGGTCATACTCGGGTCGGTGCGCGAATCGACATATCTGATCGGTTGTGTGGTTGGCTCGGTCTGATTACCGTGCTGATCGGGGCGGGTGGGGTTACGTTATGGGTGGTGGGCGAATCCGCACTTTCGGCCTTCCGTGATTATCTTGTGCCCATGGCACCGGGCACGGCGGTGGTGTTTATGCTGCACGGCATGGCGCTCGCAATCCGTGGCGGTCGACGGTCGGAAAATGGGGCCGGGCGGTTGGTCAGACTGGCTCTGAGCGTCGGTGTTATCGTAGTGGTGCTGGACGCAGGCCGGTCGTGGGGGGGCGCGGCGATGTTTTGGGATCGTTGGTTCCCCGGGTCCGGTGCCGTCCTGCAGGGGGTGCTGGTAGGCGTGATGTCGCCGTTGACCGCCCTCAACTTTCTACTCGGCACGGTCGCACTGGGGCTGACGGCACCCGACGGATCTGATCACCGCCGCCAAGTCGTCATGGTGGCGCCTCTCGCCATGCTGATCATTTCGATTTTGGTGCTCGGCGACTATTTTACTGGTGCCGTGGGTCTTTATGGGAGCTTGCCGGTGCCCATGGCATTTTTGACCGCAGTGGGATTTATGGTTCTGAGCTTTGGGCTGGTCGCGCTGCATCGGGGATTTCCGGATTTTCACCGCAATGACGGCGGGGTGAACGACCGCGATGCGCCGCCGTCCTACTTTTTCGTTTCCGCGGGCCTGATTGTTGCGATTGGATTGGTCGGCTTTCTCTACATCCGCAACAAACAGCATTTCGCCCGGCCGGAAGCCGTGGCCAATCTCCATGCTGTGGCGAATCTGCGGGCGGAACAGATCGAGCAATGGCGGCAGGAGCGACTTGGGGATGCTAATGTAATTGCCGGCTCCGAACTGATCCGGGCTGGCTTGCAGCGTTATCTGGCCGGGCCCACGGCGGAGACGGAGCAGCCGGTGAGGGATTTGATGGAGAATTTGCGCCAGGCCTATGGCTATGAATCCGTCGCCTTGCACGATGATCAATATCGTCTGGTCCTTTCGGCCCCTAGTGATGCAGCCGATCATGCCATCCGTCTGAAGGCGCTGGTGCAGGCATGGTCAGTCGAAGCCGGCGTCGCGGAATCCGAAGTCTTCATGGTGTCAGATTCGGATCATGTGCATCATGTCGTAAGCGTGGCGATCCCTTCGGTTGCGTCGGACATACTCGCGGGGCACCTGAGCTTGGTGACCAATATGCGCGAGGAACTCTTCCCGTTATTGGATAACTGGCCGGTGGCCAGCTCAACCGCGGAATGTTTGTTGTTGAATGACGATGCGGGCGGTTGGGTGATTCTCAATACCCTGCGCCACGCTGATGCGGCGGCGTTAACGCAAGCCAAGCTCTTTCAGTTTTTGCAGCTGCCTTGGTCCAAATCCGCCGACGGGCGTGGCGCGGGAGTGCTGGAGGGGATCGATTATCGCGGTGAGCTGGTCTTGGCGACGGCCCGGCGCATTCCCGGGACTTCATTACTATTGGTGGTGAAGATTGACCAACGGGAGGTCTTTGCTGCGGTCCGCTCGGAAGCACTGCACAACTTCACCTTGCTGGCCCTGTTCCTGCTCGCCCTGACCTTGACCGCGATCTATTATTGGCGACAGCGCAAGTTGATCCTGATGAGCCAAGCGCTGGCCTGGCAGGTGGAGCGCAACACCTTGGCGCAGCGGTTGGAGCGAGTGGCCGATCGCACCCCGGGCTTTGTCTATGAATACCGCCAGCGTCCGGATGGCACGGCGTGTTTTCCCTATGCCAGCGAAGGCATCAAGTGGGTTTACGGCGTCTCGCCACAAGACGTGCGAGATGATGCCGGGCCGGCGTTTCAGATTCTACATCCCGACGATCTGGCGATGATTCGCGAGAGCATCGCGGTCTCGAGCACGAATCTGACGGTGTGGCGGTGCGAATATCGGGTGGCCCGGCCGGGGCAGGAAATCAGGTGGGTGGAAGGCAACGCCATGCCGGTGCGAGACTCGGATGGGTCGACCTTGTGGCACGGGTTCATTCAAGACATCACCGAACGACGGAAGATCGAAGACACCGTCAAGGAGCAGCGCAACCGCCTGCACGAGATCATTGAAGGCACCAACGCCGGCACTTGGGAGTGGGACGTGCCCTCGGGCAGCATCACCGTGAATGAGCGCTGGGCGGAAATGCTGGGATGGACGCGGACAGAGTTGGGCCCGACCACAATTCAGACCTGGTCCGAATTGGTGCATCCGGATGATCGATCCAAGACGCAGGCCGAGCTCGAGCGTTATTTCCGCGGCGAAGTTGAGCGTTATGAGTGCGAGCACCGCGTGCGGCACAAAGACGGCCACTGGGTGTGGGTGCGCGATGTGGGCAAAGCCTTCCGCTGGTCTCCGGAGCATCAGCCGCTCGTGATGCGCGGCACGCATGTTGACATCACCGCCCTCAAGGAAACGGAAGCGGCGCTCCGCCGTTCCGAACGCAATTTGACTGATATCCTCAATGCGATGCCGATGGCGGTTTTCTGGAAGGATCGGGAATCCGTCTACCTCGGATGTAATGCGATCTTTGCGCGGGATGCCGGGCTGGCGAATACTCAAGAGGTGTTGGGCCGGACCGATCATACGATGAATTGGAGGGACAACGCGGCCTTGTTCATTGCCGATGATCAGCAAGTCATCACCACGGGTCAGCCCAAACTGGCCATTGCCGAGGAGCTGCCCATGCCGGACGGCCGGACGATTTCGATTTTGACCAACAAGATCCCCCTCCGCGACAGCCGTGGGGAAATCATCGGCGTCTTGGGCGCCTACACCGACATCGGCAGCCTGAAAGATGCGGAACGCAGATTGAAAGTCTCCTTGGCGGAAAAGGAGGCCCTGCTCAAGGAGGTGCACCACCGGGTGAAGAACAACCTCCAGATCATCACGAGTCTGCTGCGCCTGGAGTCGGGGCGGGCGGCGCCTGCCGTGCGTCCCGTATTGCTGGAAATGCAAGGCCGGGTGCGCTCGATGGGATTGTTACACGAGACCATCTATCGCGCCGGCGTGTTTGGCCGGGTCAACCTGGCGGTTTACTTGGAAGGATTGTGTGTGCAGCTGAAGCGCGCCCAAGGCGGCGGACTCGAGCGAGTGCAGTTGGTGACGCGGTTTGAACCGGTGGAAGTCGGCATTGATCAAGCCATACCTTGCGGGCTCATTCTCAATGAACTGGTGACCAACGCCTACAAGCACGCGTTTCCGGTCGACCGCGCGCCAACTGCGCCGGCGATGCAGGTCACGCTCACGCGCGTCGCGGCTGAAACTGTATGCTTGCGCGTGGCGGATAATGGCATCGGGTTGCCCGAGGACTTTGCCTTGGAGCGACTGAATTCGCTGGGGCTGAACCTCGTGCGCGATCTCGCGGTCCAGCTGCATGGCGAATTGCAAATCGGGCAGGGTGCCGGGACGTCGATTGCGGTGATATTCAAGCCGGTTCCGGGTCGAAGCTGACATTTGACGAGCCTGCGCTCCCGCCTGATCAGGCTTACTTTCAGGTGCTTTTTCCAGATGCTTTAGCCGTGCAAGCTCAGGGAATCTTGCCACGGTCATACTTATGAACCCAGCCCGCATAGTTGTCGTGGAAGACGAGATGCTGGTGGCTCGTGACATCTGCCAGCAGTTGCAGGAGCTGGGTTATGAACCGGTCGCGACGTGTCGTTCCGGTGAAGAGGCCATCGCAGCCGCACGGAGCAAACGGCCGGATTTGATCCTGATGGACATTCATCTGGACGGTGCGATGGACGGCATCCAGGCGACGGAAAAAATTCTCGAAACCCAGGATATCCCGGTGGTGTTTCTCACGGCCTTTGCGGAGGAAACCACGTTTGCGCGCGCCAAGGCCACGGGCCCCTACGGCTACATTACCAAGCCGTTCGATGAGCGCGAACTCGGGCGCGTCATCGACCTCGCGTTGTTCAAACACCGCACTGAAACCCAAGTCCGGGAAAATGAAGAGCGCTTGCGGGCGATCACGGAATCCGCGCGCGAGGCCATTGTGATGATGGATGAGGCCGGCAAAGTGACGTTTTGGAATCCGGCCGCGACGGTGATTTTTGGCTACACCCGGGAGGAGATGCTCGGCCAAGACGTCCATGCGGTCCTCGCCGGGGCAGCAGACCAGGCGCGGTATCACGCCACGCATCCGCATTTTCTCAAGACGGGTCAGGGCGGCGCGGTTGGCACAAACCGCGAGTTGCAGGCCCGGCACAAGGATGGACGGATGATCGACATCTCGCTCTCCTTGTCGGCGGTGATGCAGGGCGGGGCCCGCCACGCCGTCAGCATCATTCGCGACATCACTGAGCAAAGGAAAGTTGAGCGCCGGCTGCGTCTGCAGGCCGCGGCGATGGATGCGGCGATGGATGCGGCGATGAACACCATCGTCATCACCAATGAGCACGGGGAGATTGAATGGGCGAACCCGGCGTTCACCCGGGTCAGCGGCTATACCCTGGATGAGGCGCTCGGGCAAAACCCGCGGATTTTAAAATCCGGCGAGCAGTCGGAGGAGTTTTACCGCGAGTTGTGGCAGACGATATCGTCTGGTCAGAGCTGGTCGGGCACCATCGTCAACCGCCACAAGGACGGCCACCTTTACACCGAGGAGGTCACGATCGCTCCGGTCAAGGGCGAGGCCGGCGACATCAATCACTACATCGCGATCAAGCAGGATATCACGCGGCGCCGGGCGGCGGAGAAATCGCTGCATGAAAGCGAAGAACGCTACCGGCTGCTGTTCGACGCCAGCCCGGTGCCCATGTGGGTGTATGATACGGACACGTTGCGATTCCTGGCGGTGAATGACACCGCGTTGCGGCAATATGGCTACACCACCGAAGAGTTTCTCGGCTCGACGCTCTTACGGGTGCAGATCGAAGCCGATGTCGCGGCGTTCAAACAGTGGATTGCGACCAACCGGGAAGTGCCGCTCACGGCGTCGGAAGCCAAGCACCGGCGCAAGGACGGCACCGAGATTCCAGTTGAGCTGCTCTCCCGCCCAATGCGTTATCAAGGTCACGAGGCCCGGCTGGTCATCGCGATCGACGTCTCGGAAAAGAAGGCGCTCGAGCAGCAATACCTGCGCGCCCAGCGGTTGGAGAGCCTCGGTCAACTGGCCTCGGGCATTGCGCATGACTTGAACAACATGCTCGCCCCCGTGCTCTTCGCCGCGCCGTTGTTGCGCAGCAGCCTGACTTCCGAGCGCGATGGCAAAGTGCTGGACGCGCTGGAAAACAGCGCGCAACGCGGGGCTGATTTGGTGCGGCAGATCCTCGGCTTTGCCCGCGGAGCCTCTGGCGAGCTTCGCGTCATCCAATTGAAGCACATCGCCCGCGAGGTGGCGGCCACCCTGGAGTCGACTCTGCCCAAGACCATCCGTTTGGAGACCAACATCGAAACGACAGCGTGGCCGGTCGAAGCTGATCCGACCCAGATCCACCAGCTCATCCTCAATCTGGCGGTGAATGCGCGGGATGCCATGCCGGAAGGCGGCCTGTTGGCCATCAAGGTCGCCAATCGCACACTTACGACTGCGGAAGCCGAGGCGATCCCCGGCGCTTCTCCGGGCAACTGGGTGGAGATTGACGTGACCGACACAGGCACCGGCATACCCCCCGAGGTGCTCCCGCACATCTGGGATGCGTTTTTCACCACCAAGCCCGATGGGGCGGGCACCGGTTTGGGCTTGGCCACGGTGCGTGGCATCGTGGTGCGCCACCACGGGTTTTTACAGGTCGAAACCAAGATGCGCAAAGGCTCCACCTTCCGGATTTTTCTACCCGCCAGCGCCCGTGCGGCGGACCATGACGGGACGAAGGAGTTATTGCCGGCCCAGAATCAGCATGCGGATTACATCCTCGTCGTGGATGACGACAGCATGCTCCGGGATATCCTTGCCACGGCCTTGTCCACCCAGGGCTACCGGGCGATCGCCTGTGCCGATGGGGTCGAGGCCATCGTCAAATTCAACGACCATGCGCGCGAGATTGCCATGGTCGTCACCGATTTGGATATGCCCAGTCTCAATGGGGCGGTTCTGGCCGCGACGTTGCGCAAGCTCCAGCCCACGCTGCCGATCATTGGTATGACCGGTTTTGCCCGCGGCGTCGGCTTGGAAACCGCGTTTGATGAATTGAAGGCGATGGCCGACGCGTGGCTGGAGAAGCCGTTCAGCGTCTCAAGCTTTTTGCAGACGGTTGATCAGGTGGTGCGGGCGAGGAACGCCGGCGCGAGCAATCCGCCCATGGCTTGACCGAGCGCCCGGGTGCGTTGGGTTTGAGGCGAGGGTTGCATTTCTGAGCGGATTCGAACCAGATTTGAGGACCCCCTGCCGTCGTCCCCCTCGATGGCCGCGCTGATCGCCACCCCATGTTGTCCCGCATTCGAGATGTCCTGCCTTGGCTGGCCGTGGTCGTGCTCGCCGGGTGGGGCTTCTGGTGGTCCGGCCACCGGCGCAATCCACCGGCCGTGGACGGCCGGACCGAGATCACGTGGTATGTGCCGATCACGCCGTTGCGTGATCTCTACGAGGCGGACGTGGCGGAGTTCGAGCGCCGGAATCCCGGCATCACGGTGCGGGTCATTTGGGTGCCGGGCAGCGAATACAACACGAAGCTCAAGATCCTCGCCGCCGCCGGGCTGCTGCCGGACCTGTTTTTCAACGGCGACGTGTGGATGAGTTACCTGCGGCCGTTTACGCGGGACATCACCGACTTGGTGTTGCGCGATGCGGAGGAGATTCAGCTCGACGATTATTTTCCGGAGATTCGCGCGGCGATGCAGCTGAACGGGCGCTATGTCATTGTTACCGAATACATGAATCTCGCTCTGCTGTATTTCAACCGGCGGCTCTTCGCCGAGGCCGGGGTGCCTGAGCCGACGGCGGCCTGGACTTGGGATGATTACGTGCAGGCCGGGCAGGCGTTGACGCAACCAGGCACGCTGCTGAACCCCGGGGTGTGGGGTTCGTCGCGGGTCGAGGGGTGGTGGGGCGAGTGGCTGATCTACGTGCGACAGTCCGGCGGTGACATCTTTACCGCCGACGGCCGGCGTTGCCTGCTTGATTCGCCCGCGGCGATCAACGGCCTGCGGTTTTATTTGGAGAAATCCACCCGCTACGGCATCAGCGCGCCGGCGGGTTTCGAACCGATCAACGGCTTCGTCAACGAGCGCGTGGCGATGATCGTGGGCGGGCACGTCAACTACTGGCTCAACTACAATCAGAAGGCGGAACTGGATTGGGACGTGCAACTGCTGCCGCAGGGGCCGGTCACGCGCAAGGGTGGGGAACTCGCGATGGCGGGCTACAGCGTGAGCACCACGTCGCCGCATCCCGAGGAAGCCTGGGCGCTGGCCAAGTTCCTCACGCGGCCCGAGGCGATCGCGCGCATCGTGGCGCGCGGCAGTCTTTCGGTGCGGCGTTCGGTGGCGGCGGCGCAGATGCGCGACGCGCAGCCGGAGGATCGTCCGCAGAATCTTCCCGCGGCCTACCGGCAGTTTCAATACGGCCAGCCCATCCCGCGTCATTCGCACTACATCGAAATCATGCTGACCATCGTGCAGCCGGAGGTTGATCGTATGCTGCTCGGCGAATTCGGTCCCGAGGAGGCGGGCCGGCGCGCGGCGGCGGCGGTCAACGCCTTCCTCGCCACCTTCGATCCCAGCGCCCCATGAACATCCGTCGTGCCGAACGTGTGACCTTCTGGCTATTTGCCGGCCCCGCCCTGCTGGGTTTCGTGGCGTTCAGCCTGTGGCCGATGTTGTATTCGCTGTGGTTGAGCTTTTGCCAATACGAGGTCATCGCCCCGCCGCGTTTCATCGGCCTGCGCAACTATATCTTTCTGTTCCAGCATGACGCGGCCTTCTGGCCGTCCGTGCGGGTGACGCTGATCTTCACGGTGGTGCAGGTGCCGCTGGCGATCCTTGCCGCGCTGGCCTTTGCGCTGCTGCTGCACCAACCGGTGCGGGCGCGCGGTTTCTGGCGCGCGATTTACTTCATGCCTTCGATCCTGCCGCAGGCGGCCTACGCCGTGATTTTCGGTTACATTTTTCAGGGCGACGGCGGTCTGCTCAACCGCCTGCTGGCGCTCGGCGGCATCGAGGGCAAGGCCTGGACGATGTCGCCCGACTGGGCGCTGCCGGTGCTGATCATGATGAGTCTGTGGGGTTTTGGTTACCCGATGGTGATTTTTCTCGCGGGATTGCAGAACGTGCCGCGCGAACTTCACGAAGCGGCGCACATTGACGGTGCCGGCGCTTGGGCGCGGTTCCGGCACATCACGCTGCCGCTGATTTCGCCCGTGCTGTTTTTCAATCTGATCATGGGCGCGATCGCGGCGCTCAAGGTCTTCGACCTGGCCTATGCGTTCAGCATCACGCAAAACCTGCCGCCGGGCGGGCCGGCGCGGGCGACGCTGTTCTACGGGTTGAACCTGTATCAGCAGGCCTTCGGTTTCTTCCACATGGGCCTGGCCAGTGCGATGGCGTGGTTGCTCTTCCTTTTCGTCATGGCGGTCACGGCCGTGAATTTCGGTCTCAGCCGCCGCTGGGTCCACTACGACAACTGACATGCAGCGCCGTCATCCCCTCGCATCGTTCTGTCTCTACGCCATGCTCATCGGCGGCGCATTGGTCATGTTGTTGCCGCTCGCGTGGATGGTGCTGACGAGCCTCAAGACTTATCCCGAGATCCTGAGCCAGCCGCCGGCGTGGCTGCCGGCCGCGCCGCAATGGGAAAACTACCGCACGGTCTGGGAGGGCTTCGCCTACTACCGGTTCTTTCTCAATTCGTGCTTTGTCTCCGGCATGGTCATCGCCGGGACTGTGCTCACGTGTTGTCCGGCGGCGTATGCGTTCGCGTATTGCGAGGTGCGGCACAAGGCCCTGCTGTTCGCGTTGCTGCTCAGCACACTCATGCTGCCGGCGCAGGTGACGGTGATCCCGCTGTTCAAAGCCTTTGCGGCGTTGGGGTGGGTGGACACTTACCTGCCGTTGATCGTGCCGGCGTGGCTGGGCGGAAACGTTTTCGGCATTTTCTTGCTGCGGCAGTTTTTCCGCACGATTCCCAAGAGCTTCATCGAGGCCGCCCGCCTCGACGGTGCCTCCGAGTGGACGATCCTCTGGCGGCTGATTGTGCCGATGAGTTTGCCGGCGGTGCTGACAGTGGTGATCTTTACCTTCCTGTGGAGTTGGAACGATCTGTTCAACCCGCTCATCTATTTGCAAAGCGAGGAGCTGGTTACGCTGCCGGTGGGCCTGCTCTATTTCATTGCGCGCGCCGAGCAGTTGACCGGCGGCAGCATCGGCCAGCAACCCTGGCACCTCGTGATGACGCTGGCGACCGTCATGATCCTGCCCGTGATCGCGGTGTTTGCACTGGTGCAGCGCCGCTTCGTCGAAGGTGTGGCGACGGGCGGTGTGAAGGGTTAATGTTCGCCCGGCGCGGCGAGAAAGACCTCGCGCAGCGCCAGTGCGGCGGGTTTGGGGCGGCCGTGGAAATCCAGAATCGCCGTGTTCACGGGGCAGGGGAAGGCGTCGTGGCCCATCCAGAGGATGATGCCGCCGCAGCGCGGGAAGCGCTGCTTGCACGCGCGCACCGGACGCAGCAACGCTTCGGTCTGGATTCGTTGGCTCCACGCGACGAACTCCGCTAGATCGCGCGGCTCGCGGCCGTGATCCCGTTGAAACGCCTCGTCCTGCAGCCAGAAGGCGAAGCGGCGCCAAAGCGGATTGCTTTTGTCCAGCGGCAACAGTGAGCCCGGCGCGTAGTAGCGCTCTAAGATGTCGAGCGGACTCGCGCCCGGTGCTCCGACTTCGGAACGGAATAGCGCGTCGTCGCGTTGCCAGTAGCTTGCGGCCTCCGGTTGCCACGGGCCGTGCACGTCCCAATGCAGGCCGAGCCCGAATTCCTTTTCGTCAGCCATGAAGCGGGGACCGCTGGCGGAGGTAGGCAGAAAACGCCGGTCGGGATCCAATGCCGCGACCTCCTGCGCCATCATAGTGATCAACGGATGGGCCGTGGTCACGGGGAGGCCGGTGCCGACCTTGCCGCCGTCGGGTGCACCTTGCAGCTCGTTGCCGCCGCACCAGCAAAGCAGCGAGGCATGATGCTGGCGGCGCGCGATGTAGCTGCGCACAATCGGTTGGGCCGCGGCGATCACGGCGGGGTCTTCCGGCGGCCAGTTGTCGACCCCGGAGGAAGAGAAGGGGAACTCCTGCCAGACCAGCAGGCCGTGGCGGTCGCAGAGATCGTGGAATAGTTCCGGCTCCAACATCGCGCCGCCCCAGACGCGCAGCACGTTCAGGCCCAGTTCGGCGTAGGTGCGAATCCGTTGCTCGTAGTCGGCGGGTGTGAGATCGGCGTAGTTCGGCCGGATGGGCGTCCAGTTCACGCCTTGGAGAAACACGGGCCGGCCGTTGATCACGCACAGCCACGGATCGGCGCCGGCCGGCGCATCCGCGCAGGGCCGCCACTCGATCTTTTTGAAACCGATCGTGCGCGTCCACTCGTCCGCGCCGTCCGCGAGCCGGCAACTTAGCCGGTAGGTTTTTTGCGGGCCCTCGCGGTTTGGCCACCACGGCTCTACCGGCAGATCGTTGAAGGCGGCGCCGGCGGCCAGTTCCGCGGGACTGACCGTGGTGCGGAGCACGTTGCGCCCGTAGTCGTCGAGCCGCACCTCGACCGGACCGGACGCCGCCCCGAACACGGTGAAACCGCGGGCCGCGACCTGACAGCGCATGGCGGCGAGTTCGGCGCCGTCGGAAAGCTCCAGCGTGACGCGATCCCAGATGCCGATCTGCACCAGCCGCGGCTGCCAGTCCCACGTGTAATTGAAGCGCGCCTTCCAATCCTGGATGCGCGACGTGTAGCCGATCTGGCCGAGCCAGCGCGGCGGCGGATCGAATACGATCTGCAGCGTGTTCTCGTCAGCCAGTGGCACCGTCGAGAGATCGAAGACGTGTTCGACGAAGCCGTTCTCGAACCGGCCGACCAACTGGCCGTTGCAGCACACCCAACCTGCATGATCCAGACCGGCGCAGCGCAGCCGGCGGATGGGCGCGGCTGCCAACCATGCGCGCGGCAGCGTGGTCGCGTAGACCCACGCGCGATTTTCCACCCACTCGGCGGCGCGACTGTCGAGGTCGTGGTTCCAGTCGGGAATCAGGTTCTGTTCCCGCAGCAACTGCTGCACGGAGGCGGGCACGCGCGCCGGGATCGGCACGGTTTCGCTGATGATGACGATGCCGGTCTCCATGCTGGCGTAAGTGCGCCAGGTGTCGGGAATGAATCCGGCGAGGGTCCAGGTGGCGTCAGCGAGATCGCGGCTTGTTTTCATGCTTGGGGCAAAGGGCATCCGGAGTGGGCGCCAGCCACCCTTTCCGGACGGCGCGATCAGAGGCAAACCAGAACGGCGGGAGCATCAAATGGATCACAACCGGTTCAGGATCGAGGAGACAGAGGAGGCGCTTGCATTTTTGGCGTCCGATCCGGATTGCGCATCTTCAAGCGAAATTCGACAAAGGTTCGAGAGTTGCAGGTTGGGCGAACACCTCGGCGCGATGGGCGTCTTCCGGTCTTCGCCTCCCCGCCACATCCGTTTTCCCGATGCCCAAAATGCGCCGCAAATCCGATTTGCCGACCAAGGTCTGCGCCCACTGCGGCCGCGAATTCACTTGGCGGAAAAAATGGGATCGCGTGTGGGCGGAGGTGAAATACTGCTCGCGGTCCTGTCGTCGCCTTAAGCGCTCTGCGACCTAGGGTGGTCCCTTCGCCGCGCCGGAAATTTTGGGAACGACGTTGCGCAAAACGCAGACCGGGCAACGATAGCCGGATGCAGGAACGATTTGCCGTGGTCGGGGCGGGTATTGCTGGCTTGATGCTGGCCCGGGAGCTGCGCGCGCGCGGCCGTGAGGTTGTGGTCTTGGAGAAAAGCCGTGGTTTCGGTGGACGACTTGCGACGAAGCGAATTGACGCCGCGGTGTTTGATTCGGGCGCGCAATATTTCACCGCCAAGACACCGCGTTTTGCTGACTTGATCGAGGAATGGAGCGGGCGCGGCGTGGTGCGGCCGTGGCCGGGCGCTTCCGGCCGGCGGTGGATCGCCCATCCCAGCATGAACGCCCTCGGCAAATACCTGGCGCAGGATATCGAAGTCCGGCGTGAGAGCAAAGTCGTCAGCGTCCAGCGGGAAAATGGGGATTGGCGGATTGAGATCGAAAACGCCGCGCCATTGGTCGCGCGGAGCCTGGCCTTGACCGCGCCGGTGCCCCAATCCCTCGCCTTGATCAAGGCGGGTGGGGTCGCCTTGCCCCAACCTCTGCAGGGGGAGCTCAACGCCCTGACCTACCATCCCTGCCTGGCGTTGTTGCTGGTGCTGGAAGGCCCGAGCCAGGTGCCCGCTGACGGGCTGGCCTTTTCAACGGGTCCCGTTCGCTGGCTGGCTGACAACACGCGCAAGGGAGTGTCACCGGGCTCCGCCGCCGCCGTTACGGTGCACCTGAGCCCGGCGTTTGCGGCGGAGCACTATCAGCAAACAGAGCAAGAACTGGCGGCAGCATTGCTGCCGGTGATCAGTCCTTATCTGGGTTCGCCGGTGGCGAAAATGGCTTTGCACCGCTGGCGCTACAGCGAGCCGGAGAGCACCCATACGCAATCGTGTGTCTGGTTGGAAGACCTGCAGCTCGGCTTCGCCGGTGATGCCTTGGGTGGACCGCGGGTCGAAGGCGCCGCCCTTTCGGGTTTGGATTTGGCGCAAACCGTGTTGGGCGCCTAGTCGCTTGGCGCGGCGGCGGGAGTTGTTCAGTCCGGCACGGGCTAGCTTGACACCCGCGTGTCCGCGAAGCGCGGCCAGAGTCGTTTCGCCGCGAAGGCCTTGCCTGAATGCGATTTCAGATACGCTTCAAATTCCAGAGCTTGGGTCTTGTTGGAAAATGCGAGATAAGTGACCAACCCCCACGGCCGATATTTAGAAGTATGCGGACTGCCCCCTTGGTTATGAACCTTGAGACGGTTCTGTAGGTCCCGGGTGTAACCTACATAGGTCTGATCGGGATGGGGTTCACTACGTAATAGATAGACGTAATGCATCAGGATTGATGACGGATTGAGTGGGGCCAAACTTGCAGTGGCCCCGCTTCGACCCGCATTCGCGGGACTACGCAGGGCACCATGCTTCGCCCCAAATGCAGGCGGCGCGTCCACGTCGGGTTTGACATGGCGGTGCCATGCGTAGCCCGTCGGGGCGAAGCATGGTGGAGGCGGCGGGAGTTGTTCAGCCCGGCACGGGCTAGCTTGACACCCGCGTGTCCGCGAAGCGGATGAGACGCGGCTCGACTCCCGCCGGGATGCAATCAACGAATTACGGACGGGTGATGCCCTCCTTCGCACAAGGCTACGGAGGGCAATTTTCTTTCTGCATTAGAAAGAAAATTGGTGGAGGTGGCGGGAGTTGAACCCGCGTCTTTCTGGCCTTCACGCGCCGCATCTACCGTTATAGTGCCAATTTAATCTCGCCCGGATTATGCGTGAACACGCGCTTAAGCCCGGGCCAACTCCCAGATGAAGATACGGCATGTGTTCCGCGAGTCGCACCACATGCTATGCCTGCTGTCGGCGTCGGTTTCAGCTAGCAGGTGTCGCTGGACCAACGTGGCGCTTAATTAAGCAGCCAGGGGCATTTCTTCGTAGTTGCCATTTGAATTTTTGAAACGGGGATTAACGAGAGACATTTCACTCTCGAACGGCAGCAGCGCGCTCCAATCAGAAATCGAATCCGGAACACCCCCAAAAGTGGTTGTCAGGATGATTGGTCGCGAACCAATCAAAGAACAGGTTGGGTAAGATGCGGGAGTTTTGGCGAAAGCGCAAGTCCAGCGAAAGGGGGAAGCGCCAAGCTTTAGACGATGGGTGCCAAGCGCTCATTCGACCGCTAGCGCTCAGGCTGGATCGGATTTGCCGATGTGGGCCACGATGAGGCGAAACACCGCCCAGAGCACGCCCATCACCGGCGTCGCGATCAACAGCAGGCCGAGATCGGGTTGAAACCGGTTGAGCGCGGCGAACGAGGCGCCGTTCAACCGCGGCACGAGATCAAGCATGACCCAGATCGAGGCCAGCGTGGTGCCCAACGGGAACCACAGGCTGAATTTTCCCGCCCAGCCCGACTTGGCGCGCAGCGCGCGGCGGTGGCGCCACGCCCAGATCGTGCAAAGGGCGAAAACGATCGGCAGGCCCGCCAAGGTGAGAAACAGCGCCTGCCGGGGCCACCGCGACCCCTCGCCGGCGTAATCGAGTCCGAGCGCGCGGGCCGCGAGACCGACGCGCAGTTCGACGGTTTCGCCGAACCCCATGCCGCCGCCGGCGTTGACCAGCACGACCACGCCCTTGCGTTCGGCCGGGAGCATCAGCGCGAGCGTTTCGCAGCCGGGAGTGTTGCCGGTGTGCGAGACGGTGCCGTCCTCCGCATGCAAAAACCACCCGAAGCCGTAGAAGGGTGAGACTGCGTTTGCCGGTTGCATCATCGCGGCCTTGCCCTCGGCGCTGAGCACGTCGTCCCGACCGTTCATCATCACGGCCAGATAGCGCGCCAGATCGTTCGCGCTGGCGACGATCCCGCCCTGCGGCGCCGTGCCGCGCGTCGTCCGGTTCTCGGCTAAGGGGAGCTTGGTGCCGAACCAAGGCCGGTGCCCGGTGGCCATGTCGTCGTGGATTTCGCCGTCGGCCACGAAGCTGTGCGTCATGCCCACCGGCTTCAGAATGTGCGTGGCAATGTAGTTCTGATAGGACTGCCCGCTGACGACTTCGATCACGCGTCCGAGGATCTGATAGTTCGCGTTCGAGTATTCCCACTTTTCACCCGGCGCGTAAGCGGGCGTCTCGTCGGCTAATACGTCCGCTTGGTGCGCCAACGCATCCAGCGTGTGATCCCTCCGCGAGCGGTTGCCTTGAAATGTCGAAAACCCGCTCGTGTGACTGAGCAACTGGCGGAGCGTAATCGCCCCCGCGGGGCGGCCAGCGAAGTTTGGCAGATAGCGCGAAACGGGGTCGTCCAGCCCGAGCTTGCCTGACTCGACCAACTGCATCACCGCCAGCGCAGTGAAACTCTTGGCGATCGAGCCGCTGATAAACGGCGTGTCCGGCGTGACCGCCATGTCGCCACCCAACCGCATCACTCCGTGCGCCCCCGCTGCGGTGATTTCCCCGTCGGTCACGACTGCATAGGCCAGACCGGGTGCCCCGGACGCCGGCAGCTCGCTCGCGATAAAGGCGTCAATCGCCCCGTCTGTAACGCCGCCGCGCAACGCTCCGGCGAGTCCCAATGTCAGCAGAACCAAGGTCCGCCGGCGGCCTCCACTTCTGGGCATCACTTATCTGAAACTCCTGCTGTTCGAGTCATCTGGGTTGGGTAAAGGGGGAGGGCTCATCGGATGAAAATTGCGCTCACCGCAGCGGTGGCGGCCACCGCCATGCAAATGCTTTCGTTGGCGGAGACGAGCTTCGATCCACCCACTGGATTTGGAATCACTCACCTGCATTACGAGCCCAGAATATCCAAGGCCGCGTAAAGCCCAACCGTCCCGATGATCACCACCGCGCTCACCCAGCGCACCGGCTTCCATTCGTTTGAGCCTCCGACCAGATTCTGGGCGAATTGAGCCGTTTTTCCGGCAGGGGAAAGTTTCCCCATGAGCAGCATGAAGGCACAAAGAAAGGCGAAGTTCACAAAGACGAAATGGAGCCAGTGCATTTTGAAACCGAAAAGGGTCTCCCCCAGGCCCCATGTGAAAATGCAATAGGACGCCATACCCATGAACATCGAGATTTTGGCCGCATACGCCGGCACCGATTTGGTGGTCATGGCCATCACAATCACGGCAAGGATCGGGACATTGAAAATGGCGGCCAGCTTCTTCATCAAAATGAAAAGCCCGTCGGGGGCGTTGGCGATGACGGGTGCCAGGCACATCGCGAAGACCGCCAGCCCAAGGCCGAACATCTTGCCGACAACAACGACCCGCCGGCCATCGGCATGGGGATTGATGAGGCCCTGATAAATATCCAACCCAAAGAGGGTGGAGCAACTATGCAAGCCGCTGTTAAATGAACTCAAGATGGCGCCGAACATCACCGCTCCAAAGATACCCGTGAGATACGGGGGGAGCACTTCGGCCACGAGCCGAGGATAGGCACTGTCGCCATTGCCGAGGCTGGGCCCGAACATCTCCAACGCGATGATGCCGGGCAAAACGAGGTAGAGCGGACCGAGGAGTTTGAGAAATGCCGTGGTGAGCACCCCTTTCTGGCCTTCAGCGAGTGACTTTGCGCCAAAGGTGCGCTGCACGATGGTCTGGTTCGTGCACCAGTAATAGACGTTGAGCAGCAAGCATCCGGTGAAGAGCGCGCCAAACGGAATGGCTGAATCCTCCGCCCCGATCGGACTGATCTTGTCCGCCTGACTGGTCAGGATCACATCCACCCCGGTCCAGAGACTCCCTTCACCCAGCGCCAGCAGGCCGAGGATGGGAATGGCCATCCCGCCGACCAGCAGGCCGACGCCATTGATCGTATCGGACACCGCCACAGCTTTGAGCCCGCCCCAAATGGCGTAAATGGCCCCCACGGTGCCGATCAACCAGACCATGATCCAAATGGAAGCGGCTTCGCTGACGCCCAAGATCCCTTTCACATCGAACAATCCGTTCATCCCCAAGGCGCCGGAGTAGAGCACGAAGGGCAGAAAATTGAGCACGAGAAAGACCAGAAACATTCCGCTCAGAATTTGCCGCGTCTGGGCGTCAAAGCGGCGCTCGAGAAATTGCGGAACCGTGGCGATGCCATTATGCCAATAACGCGGGAGGAAATAGAGTGCCATGACGACCAGGCCGACGGCCGCCACCACTTCGAACGCCATCACCACGGTTCCGCTCAGGTAAGCGCTGCCATTGAGCCCGATCAGCTGCTCCGTGGACAGGTTGGTGAGCATCAGGGAACCCGCGACCACATACCAAGGGAGGCTTTTGCCCGCCAAAAAGTAGTTGGTGGCATCGCCGTGGTCTTCGCGGCGGGTGAACCACCACGAGAGCAGGCCGACCAGGGCGGTAAAGGAGACGAACGAAACAAAGGAGATCATGGGGTAAAGGGGGTCGCGCCGGGCAGGAAGCGTGCACAGGGGTTACGGCCAGTCCAGTGACAAGGTGAGCCTGCCTCCTTGTCGGATGCTCGTTTCGATACCGCCTCGATCAACTGAATTGCCGCCGAGGCGAATTCCAAAGTCAGCAGAGCCAAGGTCCGCCGGTCTGATCCGATTCCCGACCATCACTTAACCGAAACGCCTTCGGTTCCGGGTAGCTGAATTTTGAGGCAGGGAAGAACGCATCGCAAAAGACTCACTGGCAGCGGCGGTCACGGATGCCGCTATGCAACGCTTATCGCTGGCGGTGACGAGCCTCAATCTGCCCGCTGCTGCAATGATGCGCGACAAACGACAAAGCCCGATCCATTACGCGGCCGCTAAGCCTGCGCCACGGTTGGCAGTTGCACTGGCTTGAAATGCCACTGCGGCACATGGGTGGCGTCGGGGGCGTCGGGCAAATCGGCAAAGTTTTTGCGGCCGGTGACTTGATCGGGGCTCACGACGGGCCAGTCGCCATTGTAGTAGTGATGCGGGCCGAAGTGGTTGAACGTGCTGGGCACCAATCCTACGCGCAGGCGGTGTTCGCCGGCGGACAGGGGCTGGGTCAGCTCAAGGCGCCAGTCCGGTCCCCAGATCCATTGCGGCGGCGTGTCGTCGACTTGCACCTGCAGCGCATCCGCGCGGGTGTCGGGAAACGTCAGGCTGCGGAGTGCCTGATCGCAGCGGAAAGTGGCCGTGGCCTCAATCGCGGTTTGCGCAAAAGGCAGACCGGCGGCAACGAGTTCGCCGGTAGGATCGATGGCGACAGCGTCGGCGATGAAAGGACCGTCGGTCTTGATCGTGCCGGTGGGACCCGGCGTGTAAGGCGTTTGACTGCGCAACGTGAACGGGCCTTTCAGCCAGACGAAGGGCGTGCCCGGCACTTCGCGGGCGGTTTTGAAAGTCAGCGAGTGTTCGCCTGCAGTCAACGCGGGCAAGGTGGCGAAGGTGCCGTCGTAGCCCGGTGCGGTAACGAGAGGCGCAACGTCGAATGTCGCGTAGATCAAGTCATCCGCGAAGTGCAGCGTGAGGCCGGCGGGCAAAGCGCCGCTGGCGAGGGTCGCGGTGAACGTGCACTCGGCAGTGCGGATGACGGTGAGGAGCCAGGCGTTATCGGGTATCGCTGTTAGTTGCCACGCGAGTGGGATCGAGGGGTAGGGCGCGCTATCCTCAGCGCGCCGGGTTTGTGTGGGCGCAGTTGTGACTGACGGTGGGCGAGGGACCGCCCGACCTACCTCGGACGCAGCACCCCGCGCTACCTCACGCCACTGACCTTTCAGAATGGCGGCGGGATCGATGACGACGTGCGTGTATTCGGCTTGGCCGAGACGAAGGCGGCCGTCGGGCAGACGCGTGCCGTCGGATTCGAGGGTGCGTTCGTCGGTGAGATCAAACGCGATGCCATCGGCCTTCAGTTGTTCGAGCGTGGCGAGGAACGCGTTGTTCGCGCGTGTGGCCGGCGTGTCTGGCGCGGTGGCAGCGTTATGCATGTTGGTCTGCATGAGCTCCCACGGTTCATAAACCGCCATGAGGCCGCGGTAGGGCGCGACCACGAGTGTGTCGGCGGCCGGGCGCGGCGCGGTGAGTTCGCGCGACACGCGATCGAGCACGGCGGGGAACGCGTCCTTCCAACTCAGGTGCAGCGGTTCTGACGGCGGCCAGTCAGTGATGGCGGGCGTGTCGAGGCGGTATTGGCTGAGGTGGAACACGAAATCGGTGAGGCCGTTGCGCCCGAGCCAGAGCAGATAGCGCTCGAGGTCCTCGGGCGACGCGCCCCAACCCGAACCGCCGAAACACTCGACCATCGCGCGACCGGCGCCGAACTGGCGCGCGAACGAACCGGCCTGCCGCGGAAAATAATCGAGCGAGGGAAAACGCTCCAGCGCATCGATGCCCGGCATCGACAGGTGGCGGAAGATGCGGTGACACGAACCGACCATCGGCAATTGGAAGAGCGGATGCTCCTCGCCCTTCACGTGGCCGATGAACTGTTTGCCGTGTTTTTCGCACCACGTCTGATACGGCGCGAAGAAGCCGGCGATGAGGGTGTCGGTGACATTTTCCCAGAACGCGATGCGCGCTTCGGCCGCGCCGTCGCCGGCGGCAAAGAGCAGCGGGAGTTTTTCGCGCCACGCGTCGCCCCACAGCGCTTGCAAACGCGCGGGCATGACGGGCGACCACGGCACGCCGGCGGTTTCCGGAAACGGATCCTTGATCATGCCCGACTCGGGTTCGTCGAAGAAGATCGCCTCGATGTAATCAAAGCAGTCCGCCGGCAGCCCGGTGCGGTAGCGCTCGTGGATCAGTTCGAGGAAGTGATCGAGCACCGCGGGGTTGAGGGAATCGACGTAGTTGAGTTTGCGCGGCGTCGGATACCAGGCCTGCGCGCCGGGCGTGCCGGCGGGCACGAGCCGGTTGGCGGCATCGGTGTGAAATTCGCCGATCGCATCCGGGGTGCGTTCGCGGCTGAGATCGAGCCGGATGGCGCCGCTGTCGGGATACTTGGCGAGCACCTTGCCGTCGCCGGTGCCGCTCGGCCAGCCGTTCTCATCGTAGAGCCAGAAGCGCAGGCCGAGCTCGCGCGCGTGGCGAATCGTGTCGGTCACGTGTTCGAGATACTCGTCGCTCAGGTAGGGCGGGATGCCGCAGTAGTAACGCGGATGAAAGACGACGCCGTGCAGGCCGGCGGCCTTGAAGTCGGCGAGCTGGCGGCGCAGGCGGTCGCGTTGCAACGGACCGTTGATCGACCAAAACGTGTAGTAGCGCGGGGCGGGGGGCGTGGTGTTCAAGCAGGGGCAGTGATAGCCGCGGCGTAGTCAGCGCTTCAAGGTCACATTGCGTGAACTTGAACCGCTTCAGTCGGCTTTGACGTGAGCGCCGGCGTCCTTGTGCCAGTTGCGCGTCTGGGTTGGTAAGACGAGATCGTCCATCCGCATCGAATACCCGCGGATCTGCGCCTTGGGTGCGTCATCCATGATGTAATTCACGATGTAAATCTCCCCGTCATCGAACTGCGCCCAACCCGTGTAGCCGGTGTCGCTTTCGGGCGAGCGATCGTAGTCGAGCGGCCGGATGCGGACGTGCGCACCCTCGCGGGTTTCGGCGAGGAGCGAGTCCTTGTCGGTGAGGCAGGCGAGGGCGTTTTGCGTCCACCAGCCGACCCAGCCCTGACCGCCCTGCATGAGGCGACAAGTGATGAGCGCCTGCCCGTTCTTCAACCAGCCGGCGGTCGGACGGTGGCAGGCGGGAATCGGAAAATGAATCGGTGCGCTCCACGTCAGACCGCCGTCGTGCGAAATCGTTTTGAACGCATCCCAACCCTTGAACGAATTTTCGCGCAGCAGCGCCACGATGGTCTGGTCGTCCACCGGCAGCAGGGAAACTTCGCAGAGATTGAGCCCGGCCTGGTCGGCGACGGTGACGGGCCCGGTCCAGTTTTTACCCTCGTCGGCGGAGTGCCACAGCCAGACCTTCAAGCAATCTGTTGCCGGGTTGCGATAATGGCAGGCGATGAGCCACCGGCCGTCGCTGAGTTCGATCAGCTTGTCCGGCATGATGCCTTGCATGGGCAGCAACACCGGTTCGGCCCACGTGCGCCCGTGATCGTGACTCAGGAACAAATAGTTTTGGAGCAAGTGCAGATCGGTGGAGCGCTCATCCGTGCCGATGTGATCGGCGATCGCGGCAACGCGGCCGTCGCGCAGCGTGGTGATGCGCGCGCAGTTCCAATAGGGATTGCCGTTGGTCTCCGGGGTGAGCGCCCGCTTCGGCGACCAGGTGCGGCCGCGGTCGGAGGATTCGGTCAGCGCGAGCCGAGTCCAATCGCGTTTGCCGTGGTGGGTGCACTCTTCGAAGACGCAAAGCAGCCGTCCGTCGGCCGTCAGGGTAACATCGGGGAATGCTTCGTAGACCGAATCATCCCGCGAGACGGAAAAATGGGTGATCATGCGGGCGATCTTTTGCCGGCTCCGCGCCGGGGCAACGTCCAACTGTGTCTTTTGCCGCTTAAAGGCTTGTTTGCATGAAGGCCGGTCCTTTGCTGGCTTGAACTTATGAGTGAACCCCGACCCATTCGTGTGGCCCTGATCGGCTGCGGCAGCTACGGCGCCCAGCATGCGAAGTTTTTCGCACGCAACGCGGACGTGACGTTTCAGGCCGTGGCTGATCTTGCCTCGGAGCGGGCGGCGGCATTTGCCGCCAAATATGGCGCCGGCTATGCGACGACGGATGTCGCCCGGGTATTGGCCGACCCCGCCATCGACGCCGTGTGGATCAGCACGCAGCATCATACGCACGCGCCGCTGGCCGAACAGGCGGCTGCCGCCGGCAAACATTTCTTCCTCGAAAAACCACTCGCGCTGACGCTGGCCGATTGCGATCGCATCGTAACCGCGGTGGAACGCAGCGGCGTGATCGCCGCCTCGGGTTTCAAACTGCGATTTTTTCCGGCGGTGGTGGCGGCGAAGGCGTTCATCGCCGCACCCCAGCTCACCACCGCGCATGTGATCGACGATCACTGGCCGTCGGAGTTCTGGGCCAACGATCCCGTGCAGGGCGGCGGCAATGTGCTTTCGCAGGGGTGTCACATGATGGACACGATTCTGCACCTGCATGCGGCCTCGCCAGTGCGCGTTTACGCGGCGGGCGGCAATCGCAATCACCCCGCCCGCGATATCGTTGATACCGCCGCGATCACGCTGACCTTTGCGGATGGCGCGGTGGCGAACCTTTCGGTCGGCGATGTCGGGGTGCCGCCGCACGCCTCGAAATTTGCGCTGCAGACGAGCGACGGCGCGCGCAGCCTCAGTCTCTACAACCGGCTCAATTCGCTCATGACGCGAACCGACGGCAAGGTTACCGAGCACCCGACGTGGCCCGAGGACGGCGCGGCCGTGATCGACCGCGCATTCATTCAAGCCGTGGCCACCGGCGGTCCGTCGCCGGTCACGGTCCAGTCCGCGCGCCGCACCTCGGCCGTGGTGCTGGCAGCGATTGAATCGATCAAAACGGGGCAAGCGGTTGACCTGACGACCGGCGTTTACGCCGCGGCGATGGCGGTTTGAGATGAACGCGATTTGCCGGCAACTCATGGCTTGGACCCGCGAGCACGGACGACGCTGGTATGATCCGGCGACGCGCCTCTGCGTCGGTCCGCGCGACACCTTGTGGTATGCGATTGCGCTGCTGCATGCCGAAGAGGCGGGCGAACGCGAGCTGGGAGACGCGCTGCTGGCCGAAGCGAAGAGTGCCGATGGCACGCACACGCCCGCGACCATGCTCGCGGTGCAGCTGATTTTGCGGGATAGAATTTCTGCCGCGACCATCGAAAACCTCGAAGGGCAGATCCGCCGTTCCCTGCCGGAAGCGACGCAGTGCGAATGGCACGACGGCAATGTGAATCATCCGCTCGCGGCGTGGGCGGCGCTGATCCTCGCCGGCGAGCGTTATGGCGATCCGACGGCCGTGGCCTGCGGCACGGGCCGGCTGCGCACGTTGGTGCGCATCACCGGCAACCGCCGACATGCTCAGCACCGGCAGGCGGTGTTCTCCGAATACAACAGCCCGACCTACACCGCGCTGGACCTGTGGTTTCTCGCGTTGATCGCAGAGTTCGCGCGCGACGCGGAGATCCGCCGGCTCGCCCTGTTTTTGGAACAGCGGCTCTGGCTCGAAAACGCGCTCTATTTTCACGCGCCCTCGCAGCAATTCGCCGGGCCGCACAGTCGCGCCTATCTCGATGATTCGCTCGGCGGCTGGTCGGGGATGCATTGCACGCTGGCGGCGGCGATGGATGTGCCGATCCTGTTGGATCCGCAACGGGTGTTCACCACGAACCATCCCTCGGCGACGCTGCAAAACGGCCTCGCCGCGATCATCCCGTATCATGTGCCGGCCGAAGCGCGCCGGCTCGCGTTCGAAAAGCCGCTGCCGAGTGAGTTGCGGGTGATGACCTACGGCGAAAGTTATCACGAAAACCACGCGACGCGCGGTTTCGAGGACGGGCTCTATCCCGGCGGCTGGAGCCGTCTCACGACTTTTCACGCACCGGAGTTTTGCATCGGCACGGCCGAGCGTCCCTACGTCAACGCCGGCCATGCGGATGCGTTCATGGCGCGCTGGCGGCGACGCCCCGAGGTGACAGCCGTGGCGGATGCGCGCGCGCTGTTTTGCCGCGGCGTATTCAACGACGCGATCATCGGGCAGCCGAATCGCGTGCACGTGACCGGCGGCCGGACGGATGAAAGCTATCTCTACGAAGAGGGCCGCACCTGCACGTTGCAGGCGCAGAACCGCGCCCTCGTGCTCTATGCGCCGAAGGGTGTCGGGTATCGCGATGTGAGTGGTTTTCGCGTCGATGTGATGTTCTCGTGGGATGCGCCGTTTGATGAATTTCGCATCGACGACCGGGCCGTCGATCCCGTGCAACCGGCGACGTTGGCGGCGAACAGCCGGTTCCTGTTTCGCGATGGCGAAGTGCTGGGCGTGCTTGTGCCGCTGGCGCCGCAACCCGCCGCAAGTGCGACGCCAGTGCAAGTGCGTGTGGCGGGTGGCTGCCTGATCGTGAGCATCGCGAATTACGCCGGCGCGGTGCGCGACTTTGAGCGCGACGAACTGCGCGGCTGGAGCAACGGGTTTTACTGCGAGCTGTGGAGCCCGAGCGAGTTTGCTGATCTCGACGCGTTGTGGGCGCATGCGCAGAAGATCGAGGTGCGCGATCTCGCCCCCGGCGCCGGCCGCAATCGTCAAGTCACGGTGACCAGCGCCGGGCCAACCCTCGCGCTGACGCACAACCCTTGGTCGGAGGAAGTCGTTTCAGCCATGATCAACGGTCAATCGGCTGACCTTGAGCATTTCGAGGCGACCGATCTGACCACCGGGCAACCGCTGCTGAATCCGGCGACGCTTTACGGTGCTGAAGCGTGGGCGCAGTGGGGAGGCGAAGCGTGAAGGCGGAGACGCGGCACGGTTGGTTGTTCATTTCGCCGTGGGTGATCGGCTTCGTGCTGCTCACCGCCGGGCCGATGATCTATTCGCTCTATTTGAGTTTTACGGTTTCGAGCCTGCTCTCGCCGCCGCAATGGGTCGGCCTTGAAAACTACCGGCGGATGTTTGCCGATCCTATTTTCTACAAGAGCCTCGGCAACACCGGCTATTACGCCTTTCTCGGCGTGCCGCTCGGGATGATCCTCTCGATGGTGCTCGCGTTGCTGCTCAACGCCTCGGTCAAGGGCATCAGCTTTTTCCGCACACTGTTCTTCCTGCCGTCGGTCACGAACACGGTGGCGATGTCGATCCTCTGGCTGTGGCTGCTCAATCCTGAGTTCGGCCTCATCAATACCGCGCTCGGCGCCATCGGGATCGACGGGCCGTATTGGTTGCAGGACGAGGCGTGGTCGAAACCCGCGCTCGTGCTCATGTCGCTGTGGACCGTCGGGGGTCAGATGATCATCTTTCTCGCGGCATTGCAGGGCGTGCCGAAGGAGTTGACCGAGGCGGCGTCGCTCGACGGAGCGGGGGCGGTGCGGCGGTTCTTCGCCATCACGCTGCCGATGATTTCGCCGGCCCTGTTGTTCAACTTCATCATGGGCTTGGTCGGGGCGCTGCAGGTGTTCACGCAGGCGTTCGTGATGACCGGCGGGGTGCAACCCGGCAGCGAGGGCGGCCCGAACCAGAGCACGCTCTTCATCGTGCTCTACATCTACAAAAAGGCGTTTCAGGAATACGACATGGGCTACGCCTCGGCGCTGTCGTGGGCCCTGTTCGTCATCATCGTGGTCTGCACCTGGGCGGCGTGGCACGTCACGCGATCGCGGGTGCATTACGAGGGAGGCGGTCGATGAGCACGCAACACGGCACGCCCGCCGGGCGCATCACGCGCATCAGTTTGCTCTATGTCGTGCTCGTCGCGCTGGGCGCATTGTTCAGCGCACCGGTGGTGTGGATGTTGAGTTCGTCGCTGCATCGGCTGGCCGATGTATTTGCCCAGCCTTATCAGTGGATTCCTGAAATCTGGCAGTGGGACAATTACGTGCGCGCGGTCACGATCCTGCCGGTGGGGCGTTTTCTGTTTAACACGATTGCTATCACCGTGCCGGTGATGATTGCCACGGTGTTGTCATCCGCGCTCGTGGCCTACGGGTTTGCGCGCTTCCGGTTTCCGGGCCGGGACTGGTTGTTCAGCCTCTGTCTCGGCACGATGATGCTGCCGGGGCAGGTGACGATGATCCCGCTCTACATGCTCTTCGCCAAGCTTGGGTGGGTGGACACTTATCTGCCGCTGATCGTGCCCGCGCTGTTCGGCTCGCCGTTCTACATTTTCCTGCTGCGGCAGTTTTTCCTGACCATCCCGCGCGACAGCGAGGAGGCGGCGCTGATCGACGGCGCGTCGCCGTTGCGCATCTGGTGGAGCGTGATTCTGCCGCAGGCCCGGCCCGCGCTCGCGACCGTGCTCATCTTTACCTTCATCGGCACGTGGAACGATTTCTTCGGTCCGCTGCTTTACCTCAACAGTCCCGAGAAGGCCACGCTCACCCTCGGACTCAATCTCATGAAAACGCAGGTGCTCGGCTCCGGCGTGGTCGAATGGAACGTGCTCATGGCCGCCTCACTCCTCGTGTTGCTGCCCAACGTGATTCTGTTCTTCTTCGCGCAACGCCACTTCATCAGCGGCATCTCCATGGGCGCAGGCAAATGACCCGTATCCTTCTCCTTCTTTCCGCATTTCTGCTCGCCGGCTGCGGCGGTTCGCCCGGCGACGACCGCACCATCGTCTACAATTGCGCGGCCAACACCGCCGAGATCGCGGCGCTGCGGCCCGCGCAGGAAAAGTTCTTCGCGCAGACGGGCATTCGCGTGAAACTCAACCCGTTCAGCGGCGAGGAGAAGCTCTACGCCATGATGGCCGCGGGGCAGGCGCCCGATGTGTTCTACACCAACAACGCCGTGCGTGACCGGCTCGCCGCCGAAGGCCGTCTGCTCGATCTGCGGCCCTACGTCGAAAACGATCCGGTTTGGTCACGCCTGCGGCCCGAGGTGCGCGACGCCGCCGTCTCCGCCGATGGCGGCATCTACAGCCTCGGCAACTACACGCAGACGGCCGGCGTTTATTACAACCGCGCCGCGTTTGCCGAGGCCGGCCTCACGCCTCCGACGGCGGATTGGACCTGGGCGGATTTCAAGGCTGCGGCCCAGGCGCTGACCAAGGATGCGAACGGCGACGGCAAACCCGAGCGCTACGGGGTGTTCATTCCCGCACACTTTATCGAAACGCTTGCCCTGATGAATCACGCGCCCGTGCCGCGCGATGCGCTGTTCCTCAAGATCTCGCCGGAAGAGCGCGAAGTGTATGCCGAATACCTCGGCCTGATGCGCGACGGCGTGATGCCGGACCTGCGGCGCGTGCAGGCGATGGGGATGCAGGCCGCGCAAATGCTGGAGGCGGGCCGGGTGGCGATGCTCGTCGAATCGGTGCCGCATCCGGGTCTGGCCGAAACCCTCACGATTGATTGGGCGGTCGCGCCACTCCCGCGTTTCGGCGACAAGACCCCGCGTTATTTTCGCTCCGCCAGCGGCGGCCTGTCGATCAGTGCCACGACGAAGAATCCGGCGGACGCGTGGCGCACGCTTGTCTGGCTCATCAGTGAGGCCGCGCCATATCAGCCAAGCCCCATGCTGAACGATGTGCCGTTCATCGCCGCGCAGGAGGAAAAATACCCGCAGCTCAAGGGCCGTGGCTTTCGCGAGGTGTGGGCGTTGAGCGAGCAATTTCCCGGAGGTGATCCGCGCTACTTCGTGCGCTTCGCCAGCTGGTCGATGGGTCCGGTCATGACCCGCTTTCAACCCTGGCTCGACCGCCTGTGGTCGGGCGACGCGACGATCGACGCAGTGACGGCGGCCGTGCCGGAAATCAATGCGGGCGTGCGCGCCGACCTGAAACGCCAGTTGCAATCCGGTGGGCTGCAACCCGCATGGAAAACGCAATTGGAGCAGGCGCTGGCCGAACAACCCTGACGATGACGCCACGAGTCCCGTTGCGATTTCAAGCCACTGTCCGTGACGGCGGACGCGTGCTCCATGGCCGCAAGGTCGTGGCCGAAATCAAGCGGCTCGCGCTGATCCACTTCGTCCCGCAGCCCGGCGCAAGCTCGCTGGTCGGTGCAGATGTCGGCGTGCCGTTTTACTGGCGGCAATACGGCAATCATCAGGACCCGGAAAGGCGGATGGACTTTCGGCGACGTCTCACGTTGATCGAGCAATCCGCGACGGCGATCCGCCTGCGGGCGACCGGCACGACGCGCTCTGGTTCAGCCCGCAGCACGTATGCGATCACGTTTCGGATCGATGCGCGCGGCCGGCTGCAGTGCGAAGTCGAAGCGGTTTTGACGGTGTCGGACGGCCCCGGCTGGTTGGTGACGCCGCATCCGCATCACGGCGAAGCGGTGTTTTGCACGCTTTGGCCGACGGGGGTGTTTTCACCGACGGGCGAGACGCCCAAGCGCTTCGATTCGTGTCTGGTGCAGCGCGGCACCAAGACGCGGCGGATTTTGCATCATCATCTGGAGAGTCCGGACAAACAGCGCATCAAGCTCGGCCCGGGTGATCGCTTGGCGTGGGGCTTGGAGGAGATGAATCCGCAACTCACCATCGGCGCCGGCACGCGCGCGGAGGCGGGTGTTTGCGCTTACATGTGGGACACGCATTTCGCGCTGCGCGTATGCCGCGACCGGCGAGACGTGGTGCTCAAGCCGGGCAGCCAGCTGCGCGCGGCCTACGTGCTGGCCGGAAAAACGCGCCGGCAATTGGCCGCGGATTTTAATCGTGCGACCATCGCATCATCTGGCGCAGCGGCGGACACGCCGATGTATCGGCGCGGCCTGCATACGTTTAAGGAAACGTTTCGCGATGCGACGGCGGCGGGCAACACCGCCTGGCCGTGGCAGCGCGAGATCGTGGCGGGCCGCGAGGCCGACGTGGTTTTAGCACGCGATACCCGGGTGGGCTGCGGTGATTGCTGGTCGCTCAAGCTTCAACATCGGCATGCGGCGCAATCGCGCTGGCTGGCGACGACGCTGGGACCGGCGTTTGGCGAACCGGCATTCAAACGCGGCGCCCGGCTGCGGCTGGGCGCGATGGTGAAAACCACGGGTGCGGCGGCCGCGCGCATCACGTTGCGCTTGCATCGGACCGGGCGCGGCAGCGTATTTGACGTGTCCGGTTATGAGCCGTGGTCGAGCGAGTGGGTGGGGAGCCGTGGTGCCCTCGCCGCGGGAAGTCGGAAATACGCGGCGGGGGCGCCGCGTCCCCAAGGGGATGGCATCGGTGGGGCGGGTGAGTGGATCGAACTGTTGATCGAAACGCCCCCGTTGAGTCCCGCGCCGGATCGGGTGCATTTGTTGCTCGAACTCAAGGGCTGCGGCACCGGGTGGTTTGACAACGTGGAACTGCAACGACGATGAACCGGGCGAAGACCGAAGTGTTGTCCTTTGTTCGCCGCAACGGCCAATGGTCCGCGATCCGTTCGCGCGTCGTGCGTCAACCCGTGATGGTGCAGATGACGATGACGCTCCCGGCGAGCGGATTGGAACCGCATTGCCGTTATGCGCAGATCATCGACGCGACGGCGTTGCCCACGTTTTTGAACACACGATATGCGGTCAAACCGCCGGGGCTGCGCGTGGGGCCTTGGCCGGGTTGGCGCGGGATTCCGGAATTGCCGGTGGTCAGGTTGCACACCGGCCACGAGGTCGTGGCCGGCAAATACTATTTTCTTGGTGATGAGGAATTGGCCGGCGAATTGCGCGTGATGTTTCCTTGCCAGCAGGGTTTGGGACTGCGGCTTCGATTCGAAACCGAGGACGCGTCGCTGCGTTCCATCTCTGCGCAGGTCATGGGCAACTTGCCGGCGTGGGCTCCGCCGCAGGCAGTGACTTTGCGTGACGAATTGCGCGGACAGCATCCCCGCTTGGTGTTGGATGCCGCCGGGATGGCGCGCCTGCGCGGCGAACTGCGCGGGCGCAAGGCAGCACATTGGCGACGGTTGCGGAAACTTGTGCGCGAATCCTGGGCGCTGCCTTACGCCACCACTCCCGAGGGCAAAATTCTGCCGGGCAAAGAACGCCTCACCGGCGCGGATCCGCGCGTTGATCGCCGCCGCCATGGCGCAACTGCAACCGACGACGAAGCACACGGCGTGGGCAAAGCGCACTTATTTCGCCTACCTCCGCGAAACGGCGCAGCCGGATTTTGGTCCGCTCGGCATCGATACGCAGAGCGGCGAAGTGCTCTATCTGTTGTGCGTTGGTTACGATTGGCTCCATGGCGCGATGGCGCCACGCGAACGCACGCGGGCCCAAAAACGCTTGTGGGAGGTCGCGGCCATTTGCCGGCGGCATCTCGATCCGGCCCGGCGCGATTACGCGCAGGCGCACTACCTCGGCTGCGGCCTCGGGCTGCTGGCCTTTGCGTTTTTGTTTTGGGATGAACATCCGTTCGCGCAGTCATGGGCGGCGGAGCTGCGCGGTGCGTTTGCGCGCGTGCTGGCGATGCTGCCGGCCGACGGATTTTTCCCGCATGGCATCAACCTGTGGACTTACGAACATGGTTTTCTGCATCGCTGGCTGGAACTGTTCCGGCAGTGCGCGGATGAAGATTTGTGGAAAGCGACGCCGTATTTTGCGGCGGCCTCGCGGTTCCGGGCGGCGGCGACTTCGCCCGACGAAACCTGCGGCGTGACGTTTGGCGATCCGCAATACCGCGTCGTGGGCGACAGCTGGTGTCACCTGCTCACGGCGAATCGTTTGGGCGATGCATCGGCGCAGGCTTTGGGTGAGCGTTTGCTGAATCAACCTCCGCAGGGCACCGATCATCGGCATGCACCGCCGCGCCGACGCGTTTATGAATTGCTCTGGCATCGACCGGCAGTGCGCGGTCGGTCACCGGCGGATGAGATCGTCACTTTTCAAGACGGCGGACAGGTGTTTGTGCGGCGGAGCGACACGTTGATCACGTTGCGTTGCGGTGCACCGCTCGGCCGGCAGCGGCGCGCGGCGGGCGAGGTGGGCGGTTACGGTCACTCCGATCCGTGCAACGGCGCGGTGCTGGTCTGGCGCGGCGGCACCTTTGTCGGCAGCGGTCCGGGGCCGCTCTATCGGCGCGACACGGCGCTGCACAATCTCGTCACGATCGATGGTCGCGGTCAGATCGGCGACAGCTGCGTGTGGTTTCCGGATTTGTTGGAGGAGCGTTTCATTCCCCCGGAGCCGGTGGTGCGCCGCCGCGGTGATACCGTGCGCATCACCTGCGAACTGGCGGCGGCCTATCTGCCGCAACTCGGTGTGCGGCGCCATACCCGCGTGATCGTGATTGCCGGCGATGGCAGCCTGCGCGGCGAAGATGAGATCGAATTGGCCGCCGAGGCGGAGATCACGTGGCACTGGCACACGCGCGCCAAGGTAAAACCCATGGGCGGTGATTTTGATTTAAGCGGTCCTGGTTGCCGGGCGCGCTTGGGGATCGAACCCGAAACCGGCACGCAGCTGCGGGTGCAACCCGAGCGCTTTGTCGCGGCCTATCCGCACGAGGGAACGGTGGGCCTCGAGATCATGGCCACGCGCGCGGTTCGCCGCACGGTGTTTCGCTGGACGCTGGCGTTTGTGTAGAGCGGGATTGCTGGTCCCGCCAAAACGAACACGTGTAGTTATCCCAAGGCGGGATCAGCGATCCCGTCCTACAAGTTCAAGCCTTTGCCATCAGCTTCCGGTAGTTCAGGAAGTCGGTGTGCAGCTGGTGAAAGACCTGGTGTTTCGCGGCGTGGAAACGTGCGACCGCGCCCTTGGTCGGGGTGACGACCTTGTCGGCGGCGTTCATCGCGGCCATGGCGTCGAGCACGGTGCCGTGATGTTGCGCGGCGACGGCGCCGAGCACGGCGGAACCGAGCAGGACGGCCTCGGGTTCCTTCGGCAGCACGATCTTGCAGCCGGTGATGTCGGCATGTTCGCGCAGGAAGACAGGATTCTTCGTGCCGCCGCCGCAGGCGAGCAACGTGTCGATGCGGTAGCCCTTGCGATTCATCTCCTCGAGGATGTGGCGCGTGCCGTGCGCGACGGCTTGGATGGCGGCCAGGTATTGCAGCGCGAGATCGTCGGCTGTGGCCGAAAGCGTCAGGCCGGTCATTGTGCCCTTGAGCGTGGGATTCGCGCGGGGCGAACGGTTGCCGTGGAAGTCGGGCTGGATGTGCAGGTCGCGCGTGAGCCCGGCGGGGAATTTGACGCCGGGGGCCGAGGCGAGGGCGTCAAGCCGCGCGTTGAGCAGCTCGTAAATGGTGACGCCTTTTTGTTTCGCTGCCTTGAGCAAGGGTGCGGCGGCGGCGTGCGAGAAAATCACGTGATCGATCAACGCGCCGGTGGCGGACTGACCGCCCTCGGTCAGCCACAGGCCGGGGATCATGGCGGAAAAATACGGACCCCAAATGCCGGTGATGAAACGCGGCTTGGGCGAGACCGCCATGTGGCACGACGACGTGCCGCCGATCAAGGCGAGGCGTTTTTCCACGGTCGCGGTGGTGGCTTTTTTGCTCCCGACCGGAGCGCCGAGCAGGCCGAGGCCGCCGGCGTGCGCATCGATGATCGAGACGCCGACGGGAATGCCCGGGCGCAGGCCGAGTTCGCGCGCGGCCTTGGCGGTCAAACCGGCGCCGATCGGTTCGCCCATCGGGCGGATGCGCTGGCCGATGCGCGCGAATTTTTCGCGGACGAGATCACCGAGGCCGATGGCATTGAAATAGGATTTCTCCCAGCCCGCGCCGGTCGTGCCCTTGTGGCCGAGATAAGTCCATTTGCATACGGTCGTGCACAGCGAACGCGTGTCGTCGCCGGTGGCACGGTAGGTGAGGAAGTCCGGCAGGTCGAGAAAGCGCGCGGTGCGTTGCCACGTCGCGGGCAGGTTTTCCTTCAACCACAGCAGTTTGGGCGTCTGCATCTCGGGCGAGATCACCCCGCCGACGTAGCGCAGCACGGCGTGCTTGGTTTTATTAATGCGTTCGGCTTGCGGGATGGCGCGGTGATCCATCCACACGACGACATTTTGCGCGGCCTTGCCGGTCGGCGAAATGGTGACGGGTTGATCATCGGCATCGAGGCAGACCAGCGAACACGTGGCGTCGAAACCGATGCCGGCGACTTGCTCGGGTTTGGCCTTGGCCTGTGCGAGTGCGCCGCGCACCGCGCGACCGCAGGCGGCCCAGATGTCGTCCGAGGACTGCTCGACGAAGTCGGGCTGGGGTTTCCACAGCTTGATCGCATGCGTGGCGCTGCCGAGCATGCGGCCGTCCGCGGTGAAGAGTCCGGCGCGCGCACTGCCGGTGCCGACGTCGATGCCGAGGAAGAGGTTGGGTTGGGGCATGGGGAAATTGGCTATTTGCTATGGGTTATGGGGAATGGCCGAATGTAGGGCGGGGTCGCTGACCCCGCCTAGAGGTCGTTGGGTGTTCGAAGGTGGGATCAGCGATCCCGCCCTACATTTGAAAGAAAGTCACACATCGCGGACGCAGCGGAAGCCGAGGTTGGTGGTCGCGCTGTCGGGGGTGTTGCTGCTGCGGGCGTCGGTGCGGTAGCGATTGCAGTAGGAGGCGTGGCAGAGATACGAACCGCCGCGCATCATGCGGCGATCGCTGGTGATCGGACCGGTGGGGTTCTCGGCCGGCGAGGTTTTGTAATAGTCCGCATCGAACCAATCCCAGACCCATTCCCAGACGTTGCCGGTCATGTTGTAGAGGCCATAGCCGTTGGCGGGATAGGACTTCGCGGGGGCGGGACCGTAGTGGCCGTCAGCCTCGGTGTTGCGGGTGGGAAAGGTGCCCTGCCAGACGTTCATGCGGTGCTTGCCGTCGGGCTCAAGTTCGTTGCCCCACGGAAAACGTTGCTGCACGAGCCCGCCGCGCGCGGCGCATTCCCATTCGGCTTCCGTGGGCAGGCGTTTGCCGGCCCACGCCGCGTAGGCTATCGCGTCGTGCCACGAAACGTGCACGACCGGATGCGCCCAACGCTTCTTGATGTTGCTGCCGGGGCCCTCGGGGTGGCGCCAGTTGGCGCCGTCTACCCGACACCACCATTCGCTGCCGAGCACGCGCACGCGTTGCGTGGCGGCTTGTTGCTTGGGCGTGAGGTGACCGAAGAAGACGAAGGACCAGCCGAATTTTTCCGATTCGGTTTTGTAGCCGGTCGCGTTCACGAAGTCGGCGAACTGCCGGTTGGTCACGGTGGTGGCGTCGATCCAGAACGCATCCAGTTTTACGGTGTGGACGGGACCTTCACCATCGGCCGGAAATCCGTAATCCCCTTCGTTGCCCATCAGGAACTCGCCGCCGGGGATGAGCTTCATGCCATCGGTCGAACCGGTGTTGATGCGACGAAACGTGAAAGTCGCGGAAGAGGCGGTCTCGTTGGGATCGCGGCCGGGAGCGCAGCAGGAGCCTTTGGGATCGTCGGGATGCAATGCGGGTGAAGGATTTAATTAACCACAGATGAACACAGATACACACGGATCAATCAAAGGTGCCGGTCGTAGTAGTAGCGGGTTTTGGAATCTGTGCTTATCTGTGTTCATCTGTGGTTGTTACCCATTGAAAACCGTCACGCGAAACTTACGCGGCGCTGAGAGTGGGCTTCGCGTTCGAGGTTAAGTCGCACAAGCCGGCGGACCAACGCGTCGCGCGTGTCGCGCGATGCGGCGTCGGACCACAGGTTGCGATACTGGTCGGGGTCGGCGTCGAGATCGTAGAGCTCGCCGTCGTCCGTGTCCTGATAAACGATCAGCTTGTGCGAGGCGGTGACGAGCGTCTGTTGATAAAACGTTTCGTAGGTCGGGCGCAGCTCGACGGTGACGGCGTCCTGCACGGTCTCGGTTTCACGGCGCAGCACCGGGCCCAGATCCACGCCCTGCAGGCCGGTGGGCTCTTCGACGCCGGCGAAGTTGAGAAACGTGCGGGGCAGGTCGACGAGATTGGCAAGCGCCTCGGTTTTGCCGGTGGCAGGAATCAGTCCCGGCGCCCAGGCGAGGAGCGGCACACGCTGGCAACCTTCGTAGGCGGCGGCACCTTTGCCCCAAAGCCCATGCTGGCCGTGCATCTCGCCGTGATCGGTCGTGTAAACGATCAGCGTGTTTTCGAGCTGCCCGGTTTCCTCCAGTGTCTTGAAGATCGCGCCGATGCGGTCGTCCATGAAGTTGACCATGCCGGCGGTGGCGCGGAGCGAATCGCGTTCGATGCCCTTGCGCTCGAAGTCGCCGAAACAGGACGGGAAGCCATGACCGTCGTCGAACCGCCCGAATTTGCTCTCGCGCATGCAGCGGTAGATGGGGTGCCGGTCGTCGAATTCGCCTTCGCGGTAATCCTCGTAGAGTCGCAGTTCGTCGGGATTGACCTGCGAATACCACGGGTCGGGACAGACCATCGGTTCGTGCGGGTCTTGAAAACTGGCCCAGCAAAACCACGGCTGGCCGGTCTCGGCCCGGCGGTGCAGGTAGTCGTTCGTGACCTGCGCGACCCACGAGCTGTCGTGATATTCCTGCGGAATGTCCCAGCGTCCGACTTCGAAGCGCGAGTAGTCGTCGCGCATGACGTGAAACCACGGTTTGTAATCCACACCCGCGCGTTCGAGGAAGAGCCGGTAGTGCGCCTCGGGCACATTGTTGATCGTGTGCCCGGTGTTGGCCTGAAATTCGTCGAAACCGACGTAAGGGCCGTTCCACGTTTCCCAGAATTCCGGCGGCGGATTCTTCATGCCGCTGATGTGCTCGATTTCGTCGTCGCGGCGGACGAAGTGATGTTTGCCAAAGAGCGCGGTGTGGTAACCCGCGGCACTCAGCACCGAGGGCAACGTCACCGTCGGGAATGGTTTGAGCGATACGCCGATCGAATAGGCGCCGTGCCGCGAGGGATACTGACCGGTGAGCAACGAGACGCGCGTCGGCGTGCAGATGGGGCAGGGCGTGTAGGCGCGGTTGAAGTGGACGCCTTCGCGGGCCATGCGATCGAGATTGGGCGTCACGAAACCGGGGGTGCCGAGACTGCCGAGATGGTCAAAGCGGTGCTGGTCCGAGGTGATCAGGAGGATGTTGGGGCGCATCGATGCCGGTCATTCAACGCATCCTGAGGCCGGGGCCAAGACCTGATCCCGTTAAAATCCGTCATGCTGATTATTCCGCGCGAATGCCGTTGTCGGGCCATGGCGGCCGGCTCAGGCTCCGGCGCGATGAAACGGTTATCCGCGCTGGCCCTGTCGTTGCTGATGGCGAAGTCGATGCTTGGTGCGGAGCCGCCCGCCACGCCGTTTCTCAACCGTCATCACCCGTATGAGCCGCAGGCGCCGCTGCTGACCGCGCCGGAATTTCAGGATGTCTTGCGCGGTGCGATGATCACGGCCTCGGGTCACGATGACGAACAGCGGCCGGAGTTCGTGCACGATGGCATCAGCGATGATTCGGTGCTGTTCTGGACCTCCAAGGAATTTCCCGCGTGGGTGCAGCTGGAGTTGCCCGAGGTGCGCGCAATCGCGCAGGTCAACCTGCAGTTGCGTTCGCCCGGCACGCACTCGTTTCAAATCGTGATTGAAGCATCGGTCGATGGGGCGGATTGGACCATGGTCTGCGATCGTCGGGCGGGCACCGGACCCTTGCCGGGTGGTGAACTTGAAGCGGTGCTGCCCGCGGCGGTGTCCGCGCGATTTTTGCGCCTGACGGTTTTGGGCGCGGCCAAGCCGGAACGTGGTCCGTATGTGATGGAGCTGTCCGCTTTCGCGCAGCCGACGCCGCGGGCGTTGCAAGGTGCGGTGGGCGACATTTACCGCCAATACGATGCGACGAACGTGCCCTTGGCGGACAGTGGGCGCGATTGGAGTGCGGCGACGTGGCGCGGCGAGCGCGTGCATGGTCAATTCGTGGTGTGGACGGCGCGCGAGTTGACGGGGTTGCGCGCGGAGGTGTCGGAAATGCGGCGAGTGTCCGAGGCGGGATCACGCGATCCCGCCCTACAAGCGACCGTGCGTTTCGTGCGCAACGTTTTGGCCGACGGCAAACTGGTCGGCGATGTGCTTGATGATGCGGAACGGGTGGCGATGCCGGCGGGTTCGTATCGCGCCGTGTGGTTGACGGTGGAAACGCCGCGCGATGCGGTGCCGGACAATTATTCGGGTGTGCTGACGTTACGCGCGGACGGGACGGAGCCGATTGAGTTTCCGCTGACGCTTGAGGTGCTGCCGGCGACCCTGCCGGCGCCGCGCGATTGGGTGTTTCATCTCGATGTCTGGCAGCATCCGTGGTCGATCGCGCGCTGGCACGATGTGGAGCCGTGGAGCGAAGAGCATTTTGTCCTCATGCGGCCTTACATGGAGGAACTGGCCAATGCCGGGCAGAAGGTCATCACCACGACGATCACACCGAGGCCGTGGGGGAGTCGCGACTACGATGATTACGGGACGATGATCGAACACCTGAAGCTACCGGACGGTTCGTGGAAATTCGATTACGCGACGTTCGACCGCTACGTGGAATACGCGATGAGCTGCGGCATCACGGCGCAGATCAATTGCTACTCGATGCTCACGTGGTCGGGACGCTTGGAATACACCGATGCGGCGACGGGCGATACGCTTTGGGCGATGGGCGAACCCGGCACGGCAGAATTTGCCGACTACTGGGGACCGTTTCTGCGCGACTTTGAAAGGCATCTCGCAGCGAAGGGCTGGCTGGAGATCACGCGCATCGCCGTGGATGAGGCCCCGGCCGCGATGATGAAGCCGATGCTGGAGCTTATGCGCGCCAATGCCCCGCGATTGAAAGCCGCCTTGGCCGGTAACCAAGCGCCGTCGCATTATACCGGTCTCGATCTGGCGGACTTCACGATCATTCTCGATCACGCGAGCGAGGATCTGTTGCGCGATATTGCCAATCGGCGCGCGGAGGGCCGCATCACCACGTTTTACGTTTGCCTCGATCCCAAGCGGCCGAACACCTTCGTGACCAGTCCGCCGGCCGAGAGCGTGTGGCTCGGTTACTACACCGCGGTCAACGGCTACGACGGCATGCTGCGCTGGGCGTTCACCACGTGGCCGGAAAATCCGCTGCACGAAACCCTTTATTCCGCGCACCCGTGGCGGCGTGATCTGCCGCCGGGCGATTCGTTTTTGGTCTACCCCGGCCCGCGCAGCTCGGTGCACTGGGAGATGACGCGCGACGGCATCGAGGAGTGGGAAAAACTCCGCGTGCTGCGCGCGGCGTATGGCGGTGAGTTGCCGGAAAGCCTGACCACGCGGCTCGAACGCTACCGCGATCCTAAGCAGCTCGGTGACGACGAAACGATCATCCGCGATGTCGAGGCCATGCGCGCGGGCGTTGAGACTGAATCACGCAGACGTTTTTAACCGCAGATTACACGGATAAACACGGATGTATCGGGACGTGACCGAAGGGGTGGATGATTCCGGGAATCGATTGATTCGTGTGAATTCGTGTCCATTCGTGGTTAACAACTGATATGATTTTACGTCATGGCGCAGCGCGGGCTTGTGCTGGGGTTGGGCGGCTCTTCAACATGGGCGGATGCCCCGAAGTTACCCCGCTGTTGGTGCCGCGTTGGCCGGTTTGAGTTTCGTCGCGTTGGCATCGGCCAAGGAATCGTCGCCCGTGACGATGGACACGGTTTGGTCGTATGCGGCGAGCAACCAGCCGCTCGAGGCGCAGGCGGCGTTGAGCGAGGTCGAGACCGTGGACGAACGCACCCAGGCCTTGGCCGAGGCGGTGCTGGCGATGGCGCGGCCGCCGTTGAGTGAAAGCGATTGGGCGAAGATCGAGCCGCAGCTCGCGCAGTTGGCGCAAGGGGACGACGACATCGCGGCGCAGGCCTTGTATCTGCAGGCGCGGATGCACCAAGTGCAGAAAGCCGAGCCGGATCAGGCGCGGGCCGAGGCGCTTTACGACGAATTGGCACGGCGCTGGCCGGAAAGCCATTGGACCCAATTGGGCTATGTGAAGCTGGGGCTGACCAAACTGTTTGCCGGGGATGACGCGACGCCGCCGCGGGCGCGCCTGGCGACGGCTGAAGCACTGCTGGCGAAAGTCACCGAACCGCCGTTGCGCCGCGACTTGCAGCTGCAGATCGGTTGGGCGGCCTTGGAATACGATCTGCCGCTGGATGAAGTGCTGCCGCATTTGATCGCGGCGGATGCGGTCGGTGGCTTGATGGGCATCACGCCGGAGGATTTGCTGATCCAGATCGGCGAGCTGTCGTTTCGCGCCGGCCATTTGGGTCAGGCGCAACATTATTTGGAGCGGCTGTTGGCGGAATTTCCCACCAGCACGCGCAACTACAATGTCCGCCAGCGTTTGGCTGAAATCAGGCAGGCGTTGGCGGCGCCGGGAGGTGGTGCGTGAAGCAGCTTTTCAGCCTGAAGATCGCGCTGCCGTTGTTCGTGCTCGGTTATCTGGTCGCGGTGTATTGGGTGTTCACCCGTTCCACCCCGATCGTGGATGAGCGCGATGTGACGATCCGGATCGCCCACTGGCAGATCGAACTGGGGCCGCCGGACGGCATTGCCGCGGTGATCAAACGCTACGAGGAACTCAACCCGAGGGTGCGGGTGAAGCAGGTGATGGTGCCGGCGACGGTTTACCGGCAGTGGATGCGGGCCAACTTTTCCGGCGGCACCGCGCCCGATATCGTCGAATACGGCGCGTGGCTGGACGGCCTGGCAGATTTGCCGGTGCGGTATTTTGATCCGTTGACGGAGGACTTGCTCGAACCGAATCCCTACAATCAGGGCACGGTGCTCGCCGGGGTGCCGTGGATCAAAACCTTTGCCGACGAGTTGTCGGAGCAGCGGCTCAATTCGCCCGAGCCGGGACAGTATTACTGTGTGATGTTGTCGCGTGGTTCGCAGCGTTTGTTTTGCAACCGCGACCTGCTGCGCGAGATCACCGGCAGTGAGGAGCCGCCGGCGGATTTTGCGGGGATGCGCGAGTTGTTCAAACAGGCGCAGGCCTATGGGGCGCAGCGTGGCCGGCCGGTCTATCCTTTTGCGGGCAGCCGTGACAATGTGTATTGGTTGATGACCTTCTACATGAACGGGGTGTCGAACCGTCTGGCGCAACGTTTGGATCACAGCGGTTATCTGTCGTTGTATAGCCGGCAGACGATGTGGACCTTTCTCAACGGCGACTGGAGTTACCAAGAGCCCGAAATGAAGGCGGGACTGGCATTGCTGGCTGAGTTGTCCGAACAGATGAAACCGGGCTACATGCAGTTCGTGCGTGATGAAGCGGTGCGGCAGTTCATCAATGGCGACGCGCTGTTCCTATTCGCCGGCACCTGGGAGGCGACCAGCCTGCGCCGGTTGGCGAGTTTCCCGGTGGATGCGTTGCGTTGTCCGCAGCCGACCAAGGACGATCCGGTGGTGGGCGAGGCCATGCTGGGTCGTTATGCCGATGGCAACAACGTCACCAGCTTTGGCTTTTATCTCAACAAGCGCACGCCGCACCGCAACGAAGCGGTGGATTTCCTGCGCTTTCTCACCAGTTACGAGGGCATCAAGTTGTTCACCGATCACAGCGGCTGGCCGCCGAGTGTGCGCGATGTGCCGATGTCGGCGGAAGCGGCCAGCGCCCTTTCGCCGGACGACGGCTACAACTACGGCGGCCCCAACATTGTGGTGGGCGGCTCCACCCGGTCGGTGTTCGAACGCAACCTCCACTTGCTGACCGGCCCCAACGGCAGTGTGGACAAGTTTGCGCAGGCGATGGATGCCGACATGCGCGGGCCGGTGCGTGATGCGCTGGCGGTCGAACAACGTGCGGCGCGCTGGGCCATGCTGCCGCAGGACACGCGCATCGCCGCGCTCGGTCGTTTGGCGCAATCGCAATCGCATGATGGGGCGGCGATCCTGCGCCGGCAACGGTTGGAGGCGGCGCAAAACCTCAGCGAGGCGCGGGCGCTGCTGATCGCCCGCCAACTGCAGCGGGTGGATGCGCGTGAACGGCCGTAGGGCGCGCACGCAAAGCAATTTTGAGTCAGCGCGGGAATTATTCCTGAGGGATTGGCTTGTCGGCCGGGCGGCGATTTTCACGATTCCTCCGTGCTTTCTATCCCCCTTCGCGGCCTGCGCCGCGTGATCGTGCTTGGCACCGTTGTGTTCGTGACGGCTGCGCGCGGCCTGAGCGCGTTGCCGGCGGATGCGGCGTGGCAGGAGATTTTGAACAGCGAACCCAAGCGGATCTTGAGAGATCCGGCCGGGGCGAACGAGTCCCGCGCCGCGCGGCTTGCCACGGGCGCCGCGTGGATGAGTTTGCAGCCCGCGACGGACGACAACCTCGCCAAGGCCGCGGCGATTTTCGCCGACTTGGCGCAAGGCGACGACGAGGTCGCGGCGCAGGCCGCCTATCTGCGGGCGCGACTCTGGCAGCTGCACTTTCTGCAACCGAACTATGCGCGGGCGGCCGAGCTATATGAGGAACTGGCCGCCCGGCAGCCGCAGAGCCACTGGGCGCAGCTCGGGCTCGTCAAACTGGCGATGCTCAAACTCTACGCGCTGCCGGACGTGCCGGATCGCCTGGCGGCGGCGGAGTCGATTCTGGCGCGGATCACCACGCCGGCGTTGCAGCGCGATCTGCACCTGCAAATCGGCCAGGCGGGTGTGATTTTGAAGGAACCGCTTTCGCGCTTTTTGCCGCACCTCGTGGCCGCGGATCGCATCGGCGGCATTTCCGGCACGGCGCGCGAGGACTTGATCGTGCAACTTGGCGAGCTGTCGATGCGCGCGGGTCTGCCGGCACAGGCGCAGGAATATTTTGAGCGATACCTGCAGGAGTATCCGAACAACGTCCGCGCTTACGCCGTCGCGGAAAGGCTGGCCGAGGCAAAGCAATTACTGGCGGCCGAGGAGGTGAAGCCATGAAAGCCGTGCGACTGCCCAAGGGCTTCGGCCTGACGCTGCTGGTCGTCGCCTACCTGTTTTCGCTGTGGTGGGTGTTCACCCGGTCGTCGCCGATCACGGAAAAGCGCCCGGTCACGATTCGCATCGCCCACTGGCAGATCGAACGCGGTCCGCCCGAGGGCATGGAGGCCGTGATCAAGCGCTACGAGGAGCTGAACCCGCATGTGAACGTCGAGCAGCTCCTCATTCCCGGTGCGGTTTACAAGCAGTGGCTGCGCACCAATCTCGCCGGCGGCACCGGCACCGACATCCTCGAATGGGGTGCGTGGCTCGCGGGGCAGAAGGACCTGCCGGCGCGCTATTTCGAGCCGCTGACCGCCGAACTCGCGCAGCCCAATCCCTACAATGTCGGCACCTCGCAGGAAGGCGTGCCATGGGAGCGCACGTTTCACGACAACCTGATCGGCCCGCGGCGCGATTCGCCCGATCCCGGTCAAATCTATGCCGTGACCATCACCGAGGTCAGCGTGCGGTTGTTCTGCAACGTCGAGCTCTACCGCGAAATCCTCGGCGAAGAGCCGGTCTTTGAAACCTACGATCAATTTCGTCAGGCCCTCCGCCGCATCGGCGAATACGCCCGCCGCACGGGCCGGCCGCTGCACGGTCTCGCCGGCAGTCGCGACAACGGCCTGTGGCTCACGCAGAGTGTGTGGGGCGCGCCGCTGCTCGCGCTCAATCACAGTTTCGACGACGCGGGCTACCTCTATCTTTACAACCGGCAGGTCCTGGGCGCGTTTCTGGAAGGGCGCTGGGATTATGAAAACCCCAACGTGCTGGCGGGGTTGCAACTGGTGCGCGAGCTCTCGCAATCGATGAAGCCCGGTTATCTGCAGCTGCGACGCGACGATGCCATGCTCGAATTCTTCAGCGGCAACGCCGTGTTTCTATTCACCGGCACCTGGGATGCCACGACCATCCGCCGCACCGCGCCGTTCGAGGTCTCGATCATGCGGTTGCCGGCGGTGCTGCCGGACGATCCCGTGGTCGGCTCCTACGTGCGCGGCCCGGCCGGCGAGGGCATGGGCGAAACCGCCATGGCGATGTATCTCAACAACAGCAGCCCGCACAAGCAGGAGGCCATCGATTTTCTGAAGTTTCTGACCAGCGTGGAGGGTAATCAAATCTTCGCCGAGCACAGCCTGTGGCTGCCGGCCATCACCGGTGCGGAGATTCCCGAACCGATTCGCAATTTCCGTTCCTACCGGCAGGGCTATGCACTCGGGCAGGCACCGTATGATCTGATCGGCTCGGAGGTCTCGATGCAGTGGGACCAGAACTTCCACCTGCTCTCCGGCGAAAACGGCAGCGTGGAGAAATTTGCCGCGCAACTTGATCGCGTGATGCCCGCGGCCATTCGCGCCGATCTGGAAAACGAGGCGCGCAATACGCTCATCCTCGTCAAACCGCAGGACTCATTGATTGTCGCCCACGCCCAATTGGCCGACGAGACACCGGAAGGCGCGCGACACCGCGGACGTCAGCACGAAATGGAAATGGGCCAGACCATGTCCGAGGGTCTCGCGTTTCAGATGAAGCTGCAGTTGGAGCGGACGAGGTGACGGCGCGGGGCTCCGGGAGGCGGTCCGGCCCGACCGTCAAGTCGGGCTGACGGGGATGAAGTCAGCTGGGTTTTCGACGACGACGTCACCCTGCTGATTCTGCTGCTGTTGCTGCTGATTTTGCGTCTGCCCTTGGTCCTGCGGCAGAGGTTGCTGCTGATTTTGGTTACCCAAGATCGCGTTAATCTGGGCGGCGTTGCTCGTGTTTGAGCCATTCAAGGCCGGATTATTGGACGCCTGATTCAGGGTTTGGGTCACGGTCCCGGCGGCCTGCGGACTGGCCGCGACGATCGTCTCGTTGGTGGCGGCGGAGTAGGCGTTGGCCATCACCTGCACGGCGGCTTGGGGGGCGGCTTGGTAGACCACGGGATTGGTCACGACTTGCGTCACACTGACAGCGATTTGGGCGACGGTTTGTGGAGCAGCCTGCTGGACGGCCGGCTGGACGATGATCCGGGCGGCGGTGGCGGCCACGTTGGCGGTCTGACCGGGAGCATTGTTTGAAACGCTTTGGGCTCCGACAGCTTGCACGGATTGTGACGCCAATTGCGCCGCCGCAGCCGGGTTGGTTTGCGCGAGGCGTTCGGCCGTGGTGACGGCGGACTGTGCGACATTGGCAATCACAGTCGGGTTGTTGGTCGCGACCGCGACCTGCAGGGCGGAAGTGGCCAGCGCAGCCGCTTGTGTGGGGGCGACTTGCGTAGCGGCGGGCGCCACAAAAATGCGGGCGGCGGTGGTCAGCACGCTTTGCGTCTGGGTGGGACCGCTGGTTTGGACAGTCGTGTTGCGCACGGTTTCCACCGCGGCACCCGCGGCCGCCATCGCGGCTTGGGGATTTACGCTCAACATTTGCTCGGCCGCGGTCACGACCAAATTCGCCAAGTCGGCGGCCCGCTGGGGATTGCCCCCCGAGAGTGTGTTGATGGCCTGAGAAACCGCCTGAGCGTTGCCGGACATGACCGCAGCGCGGAGCGCGGGCGGCAGCGAAACGATGCCGCTCTGTTGGGCTTGGGCATAGTTCGAGACCGCCCCGGTCAGGGCAAGGCAGAGGGTAAGAATGAGGGTGCGAATTCGCATGGGAGCCGACGTGAAAATCCAAAATTTTATTTCGAGGCCAGCCAAATTGATCCGCGGTGTTGGTTCCCATTGAAAACCACTCAGTTGGGCTGATTGTTTCTGCCCGGCGACGCGGGTGACGAGACTCGATGGGCGCCGCGATTCTGGTCTTCCCCTGCGTAAGGCCTCGTTTATCACCGCTGCATGCGCTCGGTGTTTTTCCCGGAATCCGTATTGACCACGCTGCGGACGAATCTGACCCAGGATTCGTCGGCCCAAAGCCAGGCGGAGGAATGCTTTGCCGCGGCCCGGCAGTGGACCGAACGCTCCGACGACGAACTGTGGTCCGCCATGTTTGGTCCCGCCATCAAGCGCTCGTGGATGGTTTGGTCCAACGGCCATTGTCCGTCCTGCAAGCGCGACGTGCCGATGTATGACTGGCAGATGGATCCGCTGCGCACGCCGTGGAAGGTCACCTGTCCGCATTGTGCTGCAAAGTTTCCGACCAATGACTTTGGCGCGTTCCATCAATCCGGGCTCGATGAGCACGGGGTCTTCGATCCGGCGCGCGGTGACCGCTCGCTGCTGTGCAATGCCGCGCATCCTGCACCCGACGATCCGCTGCACCAATTCGGGGTGGACGATGGCACCGGTTATTTCGACGGCACCAACCGTTGGTATTTCATCGGCTCGTTCATCGTCAAAGGGCAGTGGAAGCTCTACATCCTCGCCGGAATTCGCGCGCTTTCGCTCGCCTACGCGTTGAGCGGCGAGCGGATCTACGCTCACAAGGCCGCCATCCTGCTCGATCGCATCGCCGATCTTTATCCGAGCTTCGATTACCTCACACAGGGCCTGACCTACGAAAAATCGAATCCCATCGCCGGCATGGGTCTGGTGTCGGTCTGGCACGACGCGTGCCGCGAAACCCGCGACCTCGCGCTCGCCTTCGATCTCATTGCGCCGGCACTGGCGGACGATGCCGAGTTGGTGCAGTTCCTCGCGGCCAAGGCGCGCCATTTCAAACTCTCCAATCCGAAGGATTCAGCCGAAAAAATCCGCGCCAACATCGAGGACGGCATCCTGCGTCACGTGCTGGCCGAGCCGCGCAAAATCCTGAGCAACTTTCCCAACACCGAGATCACGCAAGTCGTGGCGCAGGCGATTCTCAGCTGGCCGCATGATCGCGAGAAGCTCCTCGCCGATTTGCAGGTGACGCTGGAAAAAGTCACCGCCGTCGACGGCCTCTCTGGTGAAAAGGGTCTCGGCGGTTATGCCGTGATCGCGCCGCAGTTGATCGCCGGCGTGCTCAGGCTGTTCAGCCGATTGGATCCGGATTTGTTGTCGGAGATGGTGCGGCGCGTGCCGGCGCTCGTGGCGATGTTTCGCTTTCACGCCGACGTCTGGATCGGTGGCGCGGTGCTGCCACGCATCGGCGACACGAGCGGTTTCGGCCAGCTCGACGATCGTTACCGCGGCGCGAATTTCGTGCGCAAGCCCTTCGACTTGGAGTGGAATAATCTCCCGTTCTGCTCCGATTTCACGCTCTTCAAGCAGTTCTACGACATCACCCGCGACCCGACCTTCATGCAATTGCTCTACCTCGGCAACGGTCGCGAACTGGCCGGCCTGCCGCACGATCTGACCGAGTCGAATGCGACGAAATTCCAAGCCGAAGTCGCCGCGGTCATTCGCGAGCACGGGGCGGAGCTGCCGGTGAAATCGGTCAACAAGCGGCAATGGGCGCTCGGCGTGCTGCGCACCGGCGGAGGCAAGAACGAACGCGCCGCGTGGCTCGACTACGACGTCGGCGGCAATCACGGCCGGCCCGATGCGTTTACCATCGGGCTTTATGCGCACGGGGTGGAATTGTTGCCGGGCTTCGGCTATCCGCCGGTCCACTTCGGCGGTTGGTATTCCCCGCGCGCGCTGTGGTATAAGCGCACGGCGGCGCACAACACCGTGGTGGTCGACGCTCAGGACCAGACGCGGGTCCTGGCCGAACCCGAGACCGAACCGCTCGCCATCCAGCTTAATCCGCAAAAAGGTTTGGTCCGCGGTCGCACCACCGCGTGGGCCGATGGCAGAGCGATCAAGCTCATCGCCGCATCCGGCCCGGAACTCGTGTCCACGACGACGCTGCAGCGCTATGAACGCGCGTTGCTGCTCGTGGATGTCGGCGCGGATGACAGTTACCTGCTGGACATTTTCCACGTGGCCGGCGGCCGCGATCATGCCCGTATGCTGCATCCCAACTTTGGTCCGGCGACGGTAACCGGACTCGAACTCCAACCGCAGCCCAAGCTCGGTGGCGACGAGGTGCAGATGCGCAACTTCCGTGGCGGCACGCCTGCGCCCGGTTGGTCGGTGGATTGGAAGATCGTCGATCCCTGCGGCTTGTTGCCCGCCGATCACGACGTCCATCTGCGTTGCACCGACCTCACGACTGACGCGCAGGCGCTGCTGGCGGAAACCTGGCTGGCGTCCAAGCACGGCGGGGCCAATCACGAGGGTTGGCTCAACAGCTTGGTCATGCGCCGCCAGGCGGAAACGGCGCCACTGACCTCGACGTTTGTGGCCGTGCTCGAACCGTATCGGGATCAATCAAAGCTCCGTGCGATCCGCCGCCTGCCGTTGCAGACCGCCGACGGCCAGGCGGCCGGCGACACGCATGTCGCGGTCGGTGTGACGCTGACTGATGGTCGCGAGGATTTACTCATCGCCAACGATACCGCTGCGGCGCGTCTGACCGTGGTTCAGCCCGACTGGTCCTGCACGACCGATGCCGATTACTGCGTCATTCGGCGCGATGCGACTGGTGCGATCGCGCGTGTGTTTTTGCACGGCGGCACCTTTGTCCAATGCGGCGAGCGTCGCGTCACGCGGCCTGCCGCTGCGGCGTGGATCGAAGCGTGACGCGATGAGAATTCCGCGTCGCCGGCAAATCAGGCGGCTTTGTCCCGGTCGAGGCTCTTGAGAAAGCCTTCGAACAGCGTGCGGTGCTTCTCCTCGTCCGCGAGAATGCGAACGGCGAGATCCTGCGTCACGGGATCCACGCCATCGCAAACCTCGATGATTTCGCGATAAGTGTAAACGGCATCACGTTCGGCGGCGAGCGAGCCTTCCACGACGTGGCGCACGTCGGTTGGATCCTTGGACGGTTGCAGGTTTTTCTGCGAGCGCTCGAGGTCCATGGAACCGGGCGGACAGGCGTCGAGTTGTTTCAAACGTTGGGCGATCTGCTGGGCGTGGCCCAGCTCATCAGTAACGTCCGCGGCGAGGGCTTCACTGACTTCGCGGGCGCGAATGCCGTCGAGCCAGACGGAGTTGGCGAGATAGTTTTGCACACTCTCCAGCTCCGCGGAGTAGGCGGTTTTCAACAGTTTGATGATCTTGTCGTTTTTCATAACTGTGGGCGGAGGATCGGTTGGGTTGATCAGTTGGACGATGTCGTGGCCGCGCGGTATTCCCCAGTCGGCGTCCGTCCGTAGTAATCGTTCAGGCGTTGTTCGTAATCGCGGCCGATCGGCAGTTCGGGTTCAAATTCCGGCGCGCGCTTGATCGTGGCGCGGTCGAGCCCGATCGCGACCGTGCGGTCGGACCAGCTGATGTCCTCGACCTTCCAATCCGGCGGCACCAGGACCTTTTTACCCGGCAGCCAGTTGCGGGTGTCCACCACGAGGTAGCGCACCTTCCAGTCCTCGTCGCTGAAAATGAGATCATCAACGTGACCCAACCGGTCGTCGCGCGCCTCGATGCGATAGCCGGCCACTTCGCGCAGACTGCGCAGGTGCGGATCGCCGGCGATTTTCGGGGCTTCTGTGTCCGGTTTCGCGGCGATCGGCTGGCTTGGAATCACCGTGGCATCGGGATGGGCCATGGCCGGGCCGCCGAGCGGGGTCGGTTGGCTCCAGTAAAACGGCCAGCCGTAATGCCGGTGCAGGCTCAACTGTTCCTGGCGTGAGACCGGTTGATCCGTGTCGATGTCGGGACTCGATTTGATCTGATCGCGGGAGAGATCAACCGGCAGATTGTCATCCACGGGATCGGGCTGGCCGAGCGCGTGGGCGGCGATGAGCACTTTGCGACCGGGGAGCCAGCGTTTCGTGTCCGCCACGGCGTAGCGGATCGCCCACGAATCATCCTCGAAGAGAAAGTCGTGGACCTTGCCGATGGCGCCGTCGCGGGCGTCGAGGGTTTGGTTCCGGTAGGAATTGAGGCTGCGTAACATGGTGGTTCCTTCGGTGGAGGTTTGCAGGACCGCGGCGGCGTGGCCGCCGGCGGGGATGCGCCGGCGCAAAAACACCGCGACGCATCGGACGGGCAACGAGCATCAAGGTGCCGTTGATCAGGTTTACCGTAAGGCCGGAGGGACGCCGCGTCAAACGGCCGGGGCAGACTGATGGCCGCGCGCGCGCTCAGGTGCGCATCGTGGCCAGGCCGATCTGCGATTTGCCGCCTTGCAGATAGCTGCCGTATTCCACCGTGCGCGCGTCGCCGCCACCGTAGCCCTCATACCAGAGGTAATAGGTGCCGTTGATGCGCTCGACGGTGGTGAACCAGATCGCCCCCTCATCCCAGGCGCCTTCCGGTCCCCGGCTGAACACCGGCGCGGGATGCTTGGTCCAGTGAATGAGATCGGTCGACGTCGCCAGTCCGGCGTTGGCCGGGTAGTCGCTGAATCGGTCCGACCCGCAATAAAACATGTGATACACCCCGTCCCACCGGGCGATGCGCGGGGTTTCGACCGTATGGCTGTCCCAACTGCCCTTGGGGCCGACGGGTAGGATCGGTTCGGGTTGGTAATCAGCGAAATCAAATCCGTTTTCCGAAATGGCGAGATGCAGTTGGAAGCCGGTGCTGCCGGGCACGTCCTTCCAGTAGAACAAATGGAATTTGCCGTCCTGCCACACGATCTCCGGTCCGCCCCCAATCACGACGGGATTGCCGCGATGTTTGGTGAAGTGGATGCCGTCGGTTGATGTGGCCACGCAAATACTGCGATGCACCCGCGGGCAAACGGCGGAGTAGTAGAGGTAGATCGTGCCGTCGACTTCGACCGTGGCGGGGTCGAGCACATGATTCTCGTCCCATGAACCGGGACCGCCCACATCGATCACCGGGGTGGGGTGGAGGTTCCAAGTGACGCCGTCGAATTGATCGCGGGCAATCGTGCCGACGCCGATGCGATCATGGCCGCCCTGTTGTCCGCGGAAGTAGAGATGATACGTGTCGCCGCGCCGCAGCAGATCCGGATTGGCGGTTTGGACTTCCATCCAGGTGCCCGGCACATTCGGCAGGATCGGATTGCGGGGATCGCGGACAAAATTCCAGGTCATCGTCGGTTTCCGGATTCAAGCGCCACGCGTCGCGGCCATGGGGAAGGGTGTTGCCGGCATCGGAGAGCGCTCAGATTCGCGCCCGGGACCGGGCTTGAACCGCCAGTTCCACGCCCACGACCCGGCAGGCGGGTGAGCGCGTTTGACCCGGCGGGGGATCCTCCCGGGCCCCGTTGCAGATCACGATCTCGTTCCAACCCTCAACGATGGCTGCGACCGGGAAAGTGAAGTTACAGGCGCGGTGGGCCGGAATGTGAGTGGCGTGCAAGGCGGTGGGGAAGAGCAGCTGGTCGGTGCCTTGGCCTTTCTGGTTGGGCCACGCGTCGTTCAAAGAAACCCCCATGTCCTGGCCGTTGGGCGGGCCTGCTTCCATGATCACTTGGACAACCAGTTCCAAATCGCCACCTGCTGGTTCAGCACACATCGGCAGGCGCAGCGTCAGCCGGTCCTGCGGGCAGAGGGTGGCGGGCAGGCATTCGGCCCGGTCGAAAGGCGGCGCCCAGCAATAGCGGCCGGCCACCGGCAGGGCATAGTGCTTTTCCTGACCGCGCAACTGCTCCAGAGCGGTGAGGTTTCGCAATGCCGGATACTGACTGCGCACGTCCATGGCTTGAAATCGACGGGAAAGATCGCCCACGAAGAAGTTGAACACCTCGATGCCGTCCGCCCCCAGCACCAGTTTACCCGCAACATTGGCGCGCAGGGCGGGAGGATGCGCGCACAGGTAGCGGCCGGTCGGCGCGTCCTCAATGCGCGACCAGAGAAAGCTGAAGATCAATTCCGTCACCCCGAAGATTTGCAGATTTGGGCCCAACTCCCGGCGCAACTGGTCGTGCGGCAGGTCCCACGCGGTCTGCATGAAGTTGGACGCGCAGATGAAGTCCAGCACGCCTTCCTGCACGAGCCCGGCGACATCGATCCCGATATGTTTCAGCATGCGGTAATTGCCCGGCACGCGCATGCCCAAAGGGAAAGGCCGGCCGCTGCGGACGGCGCGTTCATCGCACAACCGGCGGATGGCGCGGAACCATTCGCTCATCATTTCGACTGTGGTGGCATCCGCCCCGGGCGGGCAGCAGGCGGGCACCCGCAACCAGTCCAGCTGCAGTCCGTCCGCGTCGTAGTCCCCGACCAGTTCCCGGATCATCCGCAGCATGTAGTCCCGCACTTCCGGGCGAGCGTAGTTCAGCCCCCGGGTCGCCATTTCGTAGGGACAATCCGGATTGGCTTCCCGGCCGCCCAGTTGCAGCGCCGCGTCGGTGAGTTCCGGCGGATTCATCGGGTCGGCCGGGTTCGCGCCGTGGTGCGGATCGTTCATCCGCACAGAGATCCATGCAGTCAGGCCGCGGCGGTGGCTGGCGGTGATGGCCTCTTCCAGCCAGTCGACGCCGGCTTCCGCGAGGTCGAGGTAAGGATCCAGAAAATCCGGCCGGAACCAATAGCAGTCCGGATTGCGCGCTTTGAAATGTTCGGGGTCGTTGCGCTTGTAGCCATCAAGGACCGTGGGCACAGCCCGACTCGGATACCACGCCACCTTGGTGTTGGGATTGACGACCAGGGTGTTGACTCCTTGGTCGGCCAGATTGTCCACGAACTTGTGAATCGCGCCGGCGGTATACCTTTCAGGATCCGTTCGCCAAAGCTCCGGATTCCAGAACATGCCGCCGAAGTCACAGTTGAACAGCAGAGGGGGAGCGGCCATGCGGTTCACCCCATGACGTTGGGCGCAGAAGGCAATCCCAACCGGATCCGGGCGTCATGCCTTGTTTGTCATGTGGCTGCTCTCGTCCTCAGCCGCGGGACGAAGCTAATCGTCGGAGACCTGCCTTTCGTTCAGGGGCGCAACCGGGGCCGGATCAGTGACCAGCCGCCGCGTCGCCCAGGAAGTTGCCGTAAGCCAGCGACAGCACCGCGCCGACGAGAATCAAAAGCGCGAGTGTGAGCATCACCCATGTGCGCGGTTTGCAACCGGTCCACTCGCGCCAGATAAAGCCGGCGAGACTGCTGAACAACACGAGCATGATCATGTGCAGCGCCCAGCTGGAGAATTGGTAATCGCCCATGCGCACGTGCGCCAAGCCGTAGAAGAAGAACTGCCCATACCACAGGCACCCGGTCAGCACCGCCAAGGCGAAGTTGAGCGCGAGCCGCGGATTCTGCGCCGCCGTGTATTCGCCCAAGGTGCGGTGTTTGTGATGCAACCACAGGCTGTAAACCGCCGTGGTCAGAAACGCGCCGGTGTTGGAGAAGATGTAAATGACATTGCCTTGGAAATGGCCGGCGCCATGCGCCGCCGCGACATCGGCGATCGGTTGTCCTGCGGCGAGGGCGAAACCATAAACCGCCGACAACACGCCGGCCAGCAGGCAGAGCGGCAGGCCCTTCGCGAGATTGAACTCACCGCCGTTGCCACCGCGATCGAGTTCCTTGAAACGTCCGGCCAGGCCCGAGGCGAGAATGCCCGTCGCGCCGATCACGATGCCGGCGAGCACGAAACCCGAGCCGGCTTTCTCCCAGATGGCCGCCAGTTCACCGCGCCACACGGCCGGCAGCACCGTGCCCAGCACGCAGGAGATGCCGATCGCGATGGCGTAGGTGAGCGAAAATCCGATGTAGCGAATCGCCACGCCAAACGCCGTCCCGCCGACGCCGTAGAGCGCGCCGAGCGCAAAGCTCGTCCACATCGCGGAGCGCGGCGCTTCGGCCAGCACACGTCCGAGTTCAGGCACGGTCAGCCACGCACCGACAATCGGCAGGGCGAACCAGCACACCACGGCCTGCGCGAACCAGTAGGTCTGCCACGACCACTGCCGCGTGCCTTTTTGCGGCGTGTAACAAAACGCGGCGCTCAACGCGCCGATCGCGTGCAGGATCAAACCCAACAGGGGATTTGGCGTGATCATGGCGTGGCAGGCTCAGCTCAGCCAGAAGCTGAAATACACGTAGATGCTGAACACGAGCGCCAGCACCACGGCGGAGCCCACGACCTCGGCCGCGCCCCACGAGGCGCGCGTCTCGGCCTTTTGCTCGGGCGTCAACGAATGATACGTGAGCCCGGCGATCTGGGCGTCGCTTTGCGGCGGCGCGGTCAGCGAAGCGCCGACCACCACGATGATGCTGATCAGGAACAGCCAGCCCGAGGCGTAGAGGAAGTTATAGGCACCGATCGCGTGCAGCAGCCCGCTGTCACCGAACGCCCCGCTCCCGTCCATCGCCTGGATCGTGAGCTTGGCCATGCCGAGAATGAAACCGGTCACCAAGCCCGCGAGGGCGCCGCGAGCGTTGATGCGTTTGAAGAACAAACCGAGCAGGAAGGTCGCCGTGATCGGTGGCGCGAGGTAGCCCTGCACGCTCTGCAAGTATTGGTAGAGCCCGCCGGAGGACACGAGTTTCATGACCGGAATCCAGATCACGCCGAGAATCACCACGACGCCTGTGGCGATGCGGCCGACGCGCACGAGTTCCTTTTCCGGCCGGCCGGGCCGCAGCTTTTCATAGATGTCTACTGTGAACAACGTGGCGCAGGAATTGAACAACGAGGCCAGCGAACTCATCAGCGCGGAGAGCAGGCCCGCGACCACGATGCCGCGCAGGCCCGCGGGCAGCAGCGAAGCGACCATCGTCGGGAAAACCATGTCGCCGTTCACGCTGCCGTCGGCCTTGGCCGGAATGCTGATCACGCCCTTCGTGTGCAGCGCGTAGCCGATCAGACCGGGCACAAGAAAAATAAAGACCGGCAGCACTTTCAAAAACGCCCCGAAGATCGCGCCGCGGCGCGCCTCGCGCAGCGACTTGGCCGCGAGGGTGCGCTGCACGATGTATTGGTCCGTGCACCAATACCAGATGCCGACAATCGGCGAGGCGATCATGATGCCGAGCCACGGGAAGTCGGGATCGCTCATCGGCCGCCAGAGGGCGAATTGATCCGCCTTGGCGGAAAGCACGGTCTGCAATTCACCCCAGCCGCCGAGTTGCTGCAGACCGAAGATCGTAATGAAGACCGAGCCGAAAAGCAGCAGACCGGTTTGGGCAACCTCGGTGTAAACCACCGCCCGCAACCCGCCGATCACGGTGTAGATGCCGGTCAGGACAACGGTCGTGAAGGCGCCGATCCAGAACGCGTTTTCCGGCGAACCGAAGGTGTCGGGCAGCAGTGTCATGAACACGACCGCGCCGGCGTAAACCGTGACCGAGACTTTGGTGAACACGTAGGCGATGAGTGACACGACCGACAGCGTCCAACGGGAACGTCCGTCGAAACGGCGTTCCAAAAATTCCGGCATCGTGAACACGCCCGAGCGGTAGTAGAACGGCACGAACACCCAGCCGAGCATGAGCATGATCCACGCGTGCAGTTCCCAGTGCGCCATGGCCATGCCGCTGGTCGCGCCGTTGCCGGCGAGACCGACGATGTGCTCGGAACCGATGTTCGAGGCGAGCAGCGAACAGCCGACCACGAACCAGGGCAGGTTGCGTCCCGCCAGAAAGTATTCAGCGGTGGTGGCGGTGTGTTTCGAGGAGCGCCAGGCGATGGTGGCGAGCACGACAAAGTAGGCGGCGATGATAATCCAATCGAGCGGGGTCATGGTGGGGTGGGGGTGGCGGAAAATTGCCGGGTGCTCCGGTGCAGGGCAAGCACCGGGTGTCCGCCGGCATGCATCGGACGGAATAATCACGCCACTTGCCGGTTGCTTTGCGGCCCCCGGAGTTTACGCCGGTTTTATTCGTCTGCCCATGGCTGCCCCGACTCCCGCTGAACGCTTTCACTTCGAGACGCAGGGTTACCTCGTCTTGGAAAATTTTCTCTCGGCCGATCACACCGCGCGCTTGTTGACCGCTTTGGAACGCGCCATCGCGCGCCGCCGCCAAACCCACCCCGCCGGACACAAGGCGGTGTGGCCGCCCCAAGCGGCCGCCGACCTCACGCAAATTCACGGCGCGAAGAGCACGCGCGTGCTCAATATTCTGGAAGACGATCCGCTGTTTCAGGAGCTGCTCGACTGGCCCGCGCTGGTGCCCTACCTGCATGCGTTCTGCAATCCCGAGCCGCACTACCATGCGAGTGATGCGATTTGGGAGGAACCGATGGATTACGCCAATCGCAGCGACGGCTGGCATCGCGACGGCAGTGACAACGGCTACCGCAACATGCCGGGGCAGATTCCGCTGCTGCAGTTGAAGGTGGGCTATTATCTGAGCGACATGACGCAACCGTTCCGCGGAAATCTCACCCTCGTGCCCGGCAGCCATTTGTCGCGCGAAGAGTTGCCGCCGGAGGATCGCCGGCGGCGTGAATTCTTCCCCGGCGCGCTGCAGGTGTGCGCCCCGGCGGGCAGCGCGATTCTGTTTCACAATGCGATCTGGCACACCGCCGCGCCGTATCATCCCGGCCAGCCCGGCCGCCGCATGCTTTACTACGGATACGAACACCCGTGGATGCTGGCGAACATGGCGCACTGGGGCTACCGCCCGGAATTCTACAACCAGAAGCTCACGCTGGCGCAGCGCAGGTTCTTTCATGGCTTCGTCTTCGATCCGCCGGAGTGGCGGATGAGCACCTGAACAAGGAACGGCTTGCGACCGCGGCGGGCGCCGGCAATCTCGGCGCCGCGCTCCATGAAACTCCCCAATCTGCTGGCCACGCGTGGCGGGCGGCTTTCCGCCTTTTTCTTTCTCTACCTCACGGAAGGATTGCCGCTCGGATTTGCCGCGACGGCCATCGCCACGCAAATGCGGCGGCAGGGTGTGGGTCCTGCCGAAATCGGCGCGTTTGTCGGCACGCTTTATCTGCCATGGGCGTTCAAGTGGGCGATGGGACCGCTCGTCGATGTAATCACGTCCGAGCGTTTCGGGCGGCGCCGCACTTGGATCGTGTTCACGCAGGCGATGATGGTGATGATGATGATGGTTGCACTGCCGATCGACTTCACCGCCGAGCTCAAACTCTATACCTTCGTCATCCTGA
>JACKPU010000012.1 GCA_024233285.1 Opitutaceae bacterium
CGCGTCATTGGCATGAATGCCGGCATGTTTTATTTTTACGCCGGCACCGCCCCCGGCAAGGAGCCCGCAGTGTTTCGTGAAATCACTGCCGAAATCCGGCGCGTGGCCCGCGGCGGCGTGACCGCCGACGAACTGACGCGCTGTCAAACACGCCTCAAGGCGGGGCATCGCATGGGCTTGCAGACCAATTCCGCCCGGGCGATGCAGGCAGCGTTGAACGCGCTATACGGCAAACCGCTCAACGATGTGCAGGACTACGAACGGCAGGTTGATGCGGTGACCCGCGAGGACTTGCGTGATTTCGCCAAGCGTTATTTCAAGTCGGCTTGGCGCACGCGTTTGACCGTCCGGCCATGAACGAATTGAACGCGCTTTTCCCGGCGGCGGATTTTCAATTCCGCATGACCATGCGCCGGGGCAAGCCCGCGGAATTCTTTCAACCGCGAGACGCCGGACTGCTGCAGGAGAGGGCGCGTTGGGTGAACGAGTCGCCGGCCCATTACGCGCAGTTGTCGCCGGGCTTTGAATCTCTGTTGGAAGAAGCATCGCGATTGGGCGAATCGTGGGGGCTCAAGCCGGTGGTCGATGCGATCGGGTTGGCGGCGAATTGGGAGCCGGATGTGCTGCTCCTGTCCCGTGAACCGGACGGGATTTTTCGCTTACGCGGCGGTGCTCTGTGTTTCCCGACAGGCTGGGCCTTGGCGGAAAAATTGGGACTCACGGTGGGCGAAATCCACGGGGTGGTGCCCGGTTTGAACCCGGCCATCGGCCGTGCGCTCGATCAATTTCTCGCCGGCTTGCAGCCGGGCGCGGCCCTGCATCGCGACAACTGGGGCATTGCGGCCACCAGTGCACTCAATCTGCATCCGGTGCGCGGTCTGCCCGGACCGCAGCTACCGGTAAACTTGTCCGAATTGTGGCTGCGCGTGGAGCATCAAGCCTTGGTGGCGTTGCCGGAGACGCGCGGAATCCTCTTTGGAATTCGCATCGCACTGCACCGTTTGGATGAAGTCGCCGCCGACTCGACGGTGGCGGCCGGGCTCTCTCGCGCGCTGCAAACCATGCCGTCGGAGCTCGCCGCTTATAAACGGATCGATAACGTGCGCGACGCTTTGATCACTGCGCTGGCCCCCTGATCACCGAAGGGGACCCGGTTTGTTGACGAGCTCGCCCCCCCATTTGAGCTTGGTGCGCACGACTGAAAAATGAGAATAGTCTTCGCGCTGGGCAAGCGGGAGACGCAGCTTGGAAACCGTGATGTCGATCGGCGAATCCATGCCGACCTTGAGGTCGCGTTGCCCGTCCATCGCCACCAACAGGCGTGAGTCTTCGGTGCGGTTGATGACCCGCAATTTGACTTCCTGACGGAAAATGATGGCGCGGTTGCTCAGCGTGTGCGGACAAATCGGCGTCATCGCGATGACGCCGGCATCGGGATGGATGATCGGTCCGCCGGCCGAGAGATTGTAGGCGGTCGAGCCGGTGGCGGTGGAAAAAATCAAGCCATCGCACGTATAAGTCGTGACCGGCTCGCGGTCGGCATAAACCTCCAGGCGAACTATGCGCGAGTTGACCTGATCCTTGATCAAGACGTCGTTGAGCGCGAGGTCATGCGAACCTGGTCCGGTCGAGCAATCAAGCATGGCGCGATGATCGACATGGAAATGTCCCTGCAGCAATTCATCGAAATGGTTGCGGGCTTCATCCGCCGAAAAGGTCGTGAGAAAGCCCAGACTGCCGCGGTTGACGCCGATGATCGGCACTTTGGCGCGGGCGGCTTCGCGGGCGACGCCAAGCAGGGTGCCGTCGCCACCGACGACGCAGCAGGCGTCGCAATCGGAGAGATAACCGCGCGGAATCGGGAAACGGCCCGTTTGCTTCAACTTCACCCCGGCTTTGCGCGCGGCCGCGATCAAGGTGCGGGCGACTTCGTGGGCGCCGTCTTTGTCTTCGTTGATGACGAAGGCGATCTTGCGGATGGGCTTCATGCGGGGCCTAAGGTCGTCGCGAATGGCGGTTTGCGCCAGTTCAAACTCGCTTTTTCAAGGCCAGCAAAAACTCGCGATTACCGTCCGTGCCGGTGATGGGCGAGTCCATCGTGCCGATCAATTCGGCGCCGGGCAATTCGGCCAGGGCGAAGTCACGCACCCCGGCGAGCACCGCCTCCTGCACGGCGGTGTCGCGAATCACGCCGCGACCTTTGTCCACCTCGGCTTTGCCGGCCTCGAATTGGGGTTTGACCAGCGCGATCAAACGGCCGCCGGCCTTCAAAAACGGCCACACGGCCGGCAGCACCGCGCGGAGGGAAATGAACGACAAATCCATCACCAGGGCGTCGAATTCAGCACGCGGCAAGTCGCCAGGCCGCAGATGGCGGGCATTGACCTTTTCGAGATTGGTGACGCGGGGATCGGAGCGCAGTTTGGCGTGCAACTGCGCGCGCCCGACGTCCACGCAAACCGCATCCGCCGCGCCGGCTTGCAGGGCGCAGTCGGTGAAGCCGCCGGTCGAGGCGCCCACGTCGAGGATGTGCGCGCCGGTCAGATCAATGGCGAAATGCTCCAGCGCCGCCGCCAGTTTTTCGCCGCCGCGGCTGACGAATCGCGGCGGTTGTTCGACCGTAAGTTCGAGGTCGGCGGGAAATTCCTTGCCGGGTTTGTCGAGCCGCTCCGTGCCGCGCAGCACGCGACCACTCATGATCAGCGCCTTGGCCTGGGCGCGCGATTCGGCGAGACCGCGGGTGACGAGCAGTTCGTCGAGGCGTTGTTTGCCACCGGCCATCAGAGCGAAACGCCGATGACCCTCATGAAGGCGCGTGCGATGATGGCGTGCCCGATGATGTTGGGATGCACGCGATCCCAAGCGATTGCATTGGCGTGCATGTGTTGCAGCACGTCGTCAAATGCGGCTTGGGTGTCGATAAACAGCGCGCGATTCTTCGCGGCGACTTTCTTCACAATGGCCCCGTATTCGTCCATGCGTGACCGCATCGCATCCGATCGGTTGGGCTCGATGTAAAATGGGGCCATCATGATCAGACCCTTGACCTTGGGGCGGGTGCGGCGGGCGAGTTCGTTGAGCGTCTTTTCGTAAACTGCGGGTGAGACATGAATCTCGGTTTGCCGGGGCAGGTCGAATTGGCGCCACACGTCGTTGACGCCGATCATGATCGATAGCCAGTCGGGCTTGAGGTCGAAGACATCCGTCTGCCAGCGGGCTTTCAGATCGAGCACGGTGTTGCCCGAAGTGCCCATGTTCACGACACGAATGGCATCGGCGGGATGAATTGCCCCGAGAAACCCCTCGATGAGGCCGACATAGCTTTTGCCGACCGCGCCGAATAAGCCTTCGCCGACGGGCCGGGCGCGTTCGCAGTCAGTGATCGAATCGCCGATGAAGACGAGTTTGCTGTGCGGGGCGAGTTTCATGCGCCGGTCAGCTTACGACCGGCGATGCCTTTGACGAGAGCTACTTGTGGAATCGTGATCTTCAGTCGGACACGATTGGGAAGAGGGGAGTGTCGAATTTTCCGCCGACTGTCAGGGTGTCTTTAACTGGGTCGGTCACCACGTGCGCGACCCCGTTGTAGGTCGTATCCTCCGGCATGTAGATGATGGCGAAGGCTTCACGCATGCCGTCGGATCGATTGGGCCCGGCGTAGTGAAAAGTCATGCCGTTGTGAAACGTGCAGTCGCCGGCCTTGAGCTCGACGGTCACGGGTTTGATGCCCTTCGTCTGGGGCGCCACGTCGTAAAGCTCCTGCGGATTGCCAAGATTGACCGGTTCAATATCGAGCAGTTTGTGGGTGCCGGGAATGAACGACATGCAGCCGTTGTGCACGGTGGCGTCGCGCAGGGCGATCCAGATGGTGGTCTGTTCAATCTTGGGCTCGTGCGGCCAGTAGGGCGTGTCTTGATGCCAAGGGGTCTTGGCGCCGGTGTGCGGCTCTTTGAACAGAGCCTGATCGTGCCAGATGCGGGCGCGTGTGCCCATCAGTCGGGCCGCGATATCGCCGAAACGTTTGCTGAGCACGTGGGGCTTAACGTCGTCATGGCGCGTCCAGAGGTTTACTTTCTGGATGAAAATCTGCTCGTAGCTGGATTTGACGCGAGCGGGGTCGTCGTTGGCCGATTCATTTTGCACCGCGCCGGCGACGGCATCGCGCATGGCGGCCAGGTCGTCTCCCGTAATGACGCCTTCGAGTTTGATGAAACCGTCGCGGCGGTAAGTGGAGATTTGTTCGGGGGTCAGGGGGTATGCAGAATTCACTCTTGGAGCATACAGCAAACCGTCGCTTAGGGCTTGAATGTCCCGGTGATTAATTTGAACGATTCCGGCATCAAAGCGACCTTCACAATCAATCAGGATGTCGTGCGACTCAGCGCTTCGCACCCGATGAATGTTGAGTGGCTGGCCGTGGGTGGCGCGATCGCACCCCACGACCATGATTATTACGAGATCTCGTTCGTGCGCAGGGGCAGGGCCCGTCACCAAACCGAAGGCGGCCGGCAAACCCTCGGCCCCGGTTCGGTCGTGATCGTCCCTCCCCGGGGAGTGCATGCTTTTGCCCAGACCCAAGGCATGGAGGTGATCAATCTCTACTACCTCGCGGAGTGGATCGCGGCCGGTTGGCGCGGGCAGTGGGCCGAACGTGGTCTTGTGCCGTTGTTCCTGGCACAAGTGCTGTTCCGTCAGGAGACCTCCGCGCGGCCCAGTGTCCTGCAACTCAGTGCGCGGGAGGCCGCGGCGATCGAATCCGAACTTGAAGAAATCAGGGATGAGTTAAAACGCGAGAATCCGTCCCAACTGTTGTTGAAGGCTTCGTTGCTCAAAGTGCTGGTGCGATTGTCACGGGCGAGTGATACGTCGCACGAAGAGTTTCCGGAAATGGTCTGGTCGGTGGTCGAGGAAATCGAACTGTGTGTGGATAATGGACGAATGTTTGATTTACATGCGCTGATGCGGCGCTGGCCGATCACGCCGGATCACGGCAGCCGCATGTTCAGGCGCGCGACCGGCCTTTCGCCGCAGGACTATTTCCAGCGCCGTAGGATTCAACGGGCCTGCGCCCTGTTGTTGGATGCGGCCAACGCGGCGACGCGCGTGGCCGCTGAACTGGGCTTTGCTGATGCGGCGCATTTTAGCCGGCTCTTTCGCCGGCATATGGGCATGGGCCCGCGGGATTACCGGCGTAAGTATGCGGTCGCGCGATAGGGCGGGCTACTTCAGCTTTTGTCGTGCCGGTGACCAGCACGTCGTGCGACCGCCGATTTCATCGCGCACGAGCAGAACACCGGTTTTGGGACAACGACCACCGTCTTCCCAGCGGTGATTGAACAGCCAGGTGTCCGGAATGTTTACGTTCAAATCCGGCGGCAGTTTCCCGCCGTGGCCCGCGATGTTGCGCAGGGCCAGTCGGCAAACTTGGCGGCACTCGCGCCACAGCGTTTTGATTTCGTCGGCACGCAATGATCCGGCCAGGCGCCGTGGATGAATCGCGGCCCGCCACAGAACTTCGTCGGCCATCCAATTGCCGATGCCTGGGAATCGCTCCTGCATCAGCAACACGGCCTTTATCGGCGTCTTGGCCCGGCGCTTGAGAAACGCCGCCACAACGGCATTAGAGAATGCTGGGGAAAGAATGGCGGGAGCGATCCGGGTCCACCACGCGGGCGGAGCCTCGCCGAGGGCGAATTCGATTTTGCCGAACATGCGCGGGTCGCGAAACACGAGAGCGTGCCGATTGGTGAACAACACGAGGTGGTCGTGCTTGCCCGGCAGGTAATCTGACGACTTCACGAATAATTCGCCGCTCATGCCGAGATGAATGCCGAGCCAGCCCGCACCGCTGAACCGAAAGACCATTTGTTTGGCGGCGGCCTCGGAGCGAAGCATGGTGGCTCCAGTCAGGGCCTGCCGGAGCTTGGCGGCGGGAGCCGTGCGAAAGATCTTCTTCCGGTCATGCGTGCGCACGCGGGTGATCTGCTGATGCAAGCCGGCTTCGTGCCAGCGTTGGCGGTAAAACTCCACTTCGGCGAGTTCGGGCATGGTCTGAGAGAATGTAGTGTGGTCGGGGGCTCAAGCCGGATGATTTGCATCGGCAGTGGCCTGGGTTTTTGCCAATCTGACGAATCATGCAGCACGAGCAGTCTGATTCGGCGGGCAAAAAAGGCGGAGCGATCGACCCGGTGAAGCGAATGTCGGATCGTATCGGCAAATGGGTGTCCGCCGGTTTGCATTTCCCCAGCGCACTGGGGAAGAAACTGATAGTGGGCGAATCCGCGCCCGGCACTCGACCGGGTATCGAGTCATTTGACGGCATTGATCAACCACCGGCGCCGGAATCGGTTGACATGCAGTGGTATGATTACGGACCGGACGAAGTCTGCTACGAGGAGTCGGATGATTTGGAAAAGCTTTGTGCCTCGGTGCGGCCGGCGGGCACGACGGTGCGATGGATCAACGTGAACGGGCTGCATCCTTATGTGGTGAACCGGCTTCGGCAGGTCTACAAGTTTCACACGCTTGCGGCGGAAGACGTGCTGCGAACCTCGCAGCGACCCAAACTGGAGGAGTTTGAGAATCATTTGTTCGTGGTTGTGCGCATGCTCACCCTGCACGACGGCGTGTTGAAGCAAGAACAGGTAAGCATGTTCCTGTTCAAGGATACCCTGATCACCTTTCAGGAAACCAAGGGCGATGTGTGGGATCCGATTCGCACGCGTCTGGAAAAGAATGGCTCGCGCTTTCGTGGCATGGGCCCGGCCTATCTGCTTTACACGTTGTTGGATGCCGTCGTGGACCACAATTTCCCCATTCTGGAAACCTATGGCGAATTGCTTGAGGAGATGGAATTGGCAGTGATCGATAATCCGCACCCGGACATCCAGCGTCGGATTCATCGCATCAAGCGCGAGCTGGTCGTCTTGCGCCGCGTGCTCTGGCCACTGCGGGAGGTGGTAAACACGCTGCACCGCGAGGACACGGAGGAGATACCCGATGAGGTCAAAACCTTCATGCGCGATGTGTATGACCACTCGGTGCAAGTGATTGAAATCATCGAAACCTACCGCGAACAGGCCGGGGGGCTGAACGATCTCTACATGTCGGCGGTGTCCAATCGGATGAACGAAATCATGAAGGTGCTCACCATCATGGCGTCGTTTTTCATTCCCATTACCTTTGTCGCCGGCGTGTATGGGATGAACTTTGAGCACATCCCCGAACTGGCGTGGAAATACAGTTACGGGGCATTCTGGTTGGTGTGCCTCAGCATTTCCGCTGCGCTGTTTTATTTCTTCTGGAGCCGCGGTTGGATCGGACGCAAGTAGCCGCCGCGATCCACACTTTCCGCTTGTCCGCGACCGCGGTCAGTCGGTCGGTGGTAATTGGCTCCTCAGGGAGTGCACAAAAGCCTTCAAGTCGGGTTGTAGGCCAGCTTGGCGCGGCAGTTTTTCCCGCCACTTCTCGGCGGTATACTTGCCCGTGCAAATCGCGACGGCATGAATGCCCGCGTTGAGCCCGGCTTCAAGATCGCTCTCGCGATCGCCGATCATCCAGCATTGCGCAGGGTCGAGCGAGTGGCGGGCGATGCTTTCGTGGATGAAGCGCGGCGAGGGTTTGCGATAGATCGCGGGCTGATCGGCGGACTCCGGCGCAATGCAGATTTCTGTGAAAACGTTTGGGCCAAGCCCCAGCAGCTCGATCATGCGGTGATTACAGGCCACGGCGTCAGCCAAGGTGAAGAAGCCTCTTCCGATACCAGACTGATTGGTGAACAGGAACAGTTTGTAGCCAAGATCGCGCGCCGTCCGCAGCGCGTCGCTTGCTCCCGGAATGAGTTCCACCCCGGCGGGATCGGAGAGGTAGTCCTTGTCGATGATCAGGGTGCCGTCGCGGTCGAGAAACAGCGCCTTGCTCATGATTGGTGCGCGACGTAGGCGAGGAGCTCCTCGGGCGTGACGGTGGCGGTGCCGAGTTTGCCGACGACGACGCCGGAAGCAGCATTGGAGAAGTGGGCGGCCTGCTCGAGTTTGGCTCCGGCGGCGAGGGCAAGAACCAGACTGGCGAGGGCGGTGTCGCCGGCGCCGGAGACATCAAAGACTTCGCGGGCGGCGGTTGGAATGGTCCGGGTGATTTTCCCGTCCGCGCTGAGCAGCATGCCATCCTCACCCAGAGTGATCACGAGGTTGCGCGTGGCGTAGGCGCGATGAATGCGCCGGCAAATTTCATCTTTGGGATAAGGCGTGTGGAGATCGGGTTCAATCCCGGCGAGTTCATAGGACTCGCGCCGGTTGGGCGTGATGAGATCAAGGTCGCGAAACTTCAATTTGCGTTTCGGCTTGGGATCGAGGGCGATGAATTTGCCGGCTGAACGCGCCAGTTTGGTCACCTTGGCGACCAGTTCGTCGGTCAGAATACCCTTGGCGTAGTCGGATAAGATGATCGCATCCGCTTGCTCGATGGCGTCGCGAAGTAAGGCCTCGGCAGCTTGGACGGAGAATTGATAGGCCGCCGGAGCGGATTCGCGGTCGAGCCGGCAAAGCTGCTGATGTTGCACGAGCACGCGCGTCTTGACGATGGTCGAACCGCTGCCGGGCGTGGGCAGGGTTGTGATCGCATGCTGGTTCAGAATCGTGGTCAGTTTGCGGCCGGCCTCGTCGTCGGCGATAAAGCCTGCGACCGTGCATTTCGCGCCCAGCGAAGCGATATTGAGCGCGACGTTGGCCGCACCGCCGGCGGTCCAGGTGTCTTTCGCAATATCCACCACCGGGACCGGTGCCTCGGGGGAAATGCGCGTTGCGTCTCCCCAGATATAGTGGTCGAGCATCACATCGCCGAGGACGAGGATGCGCAGTTTGGAAATCTTTTTGAGCAGTGGCGCGAAGGTTTTCATCGGATTTCCCAATCGTAGGGATGCGAGGAAAGCATCTTGGGGCCGCGATCGGTGACTTGCACGACGTCTTCGATGCGGCAGCCGCCGAGACCTGGATAATAGAGGCCAGGTTCGATGGTCACGACCGTGCCCTTGGGCAGGATGTAGGGCGAGGCGTTGACGCGTGGCGCTTCATGAATCGCGACACCCAAGCCGTGGCCGGTCCCGTGGAAGAAGCCAACCGAACCGGTTTTACCGCGTTTGGTTTCGTAACCGGCACCATCAAAAATAGCGGTTATTTTGCCGTGTATCTCGCTGCCATCCACACCGGTTCGCACGGCCTTGATGGCGGCGCGCTGGGCTTCATGCACGGTGGCGTAAAGTTTGCGCTGGGCCTCTGAAGCGCGGCCTTTGAGGTAGGTGCGGGTCATATCGCCGAAGTAGCCGGTTTTCACCACGCGGGGGAAGATATCGAGAATGATCATCTCGTTCGGACGCAGAGGCCCGTGTCCGCGTTCGTGCGGATCGCAGCCTTGGTCGCCGCCGGCGACGATCGTGTGCTCGGCCCGACCGCCTTGTTCGAGAATCGCGACTTCAATCGCGAAGTTGAGTCGTTCGGAGGTCAGCAGCTTGCCTTCAAAGATGAGCTTGCGTTTGCGGATCTTCGCACGCCGCAAGATGTCCTCCGCCACGGTAAAGCCCACTGCGCTGAGGCGGTTGCCTTCGCGAATGGCGGCGGCCTCCTTGGCGCTTTTGATTTCGCGCTCGGGGAAGAGCGGACCGTTGGCGAGTTCAAGGGTCACACCGAGATCACGCAGTTTGGCGAAGAGGGCGGCGGGAAAGTCGTCGGCGACACGGAAACCCGGCACGCGGTGTGCCTTTGCCAAGGTGGCGATGACTTCAGCCGGACCGACTTTACGCTCCGGGTAGGCCTTGCGGGCACGGGCGACACAGTCTTCCAGCGAAATCACCTTGTCGAAGGTGCGGGCCTTGAGGACGCGGCCGAATTCCAGGGCGCTTTGCACGGTGAAGCGTTGGGAGCCGACGCCGAAGGCGATGAACGGATCGTGCACGGGCACGCGGCTGAAATAGAGCTGATCGGGATTGGAGCCGGTGTCGGCGTAGAGGAGGGGAGGCAGCGGGCTTTTGCTCACGTTGAGAAGAGGTGTTGATTGTCTGTTTAGGGACGATTACCCAACGAAGCTGTGAAAAACGCAAATCCGGTTTCATGGCTTCGGGCGGTCTTGATTTTTGCGGCTTTGATGCTGCCGTTGTGCGGTTGTGGGCGCAGCGAACCCGAGCAACCGGTGGCGCCAAAATCCGTGGAGGACTGGTTTGCGATCAAGGTGGGCGACCGCGCGGTGCGCATGCAGCTGGCCGTGACCATGGCCGAGCAACAGCACGGCTTGATGGAGCGCCGGGTGCTTGGTGCCGATGATGGCATGCTGTTCGTTTACATGCGACCGCAACCCATGTCGTTCTGGATGCGCAACACGCCGTTGCCGCTCGACATCGGCTTTTTTGACGAAGCCGGCGTGCTGAAGGAGATTTACCAGATGTATCCCTTTGACGAGACGCCGATCCGGTCGCGCAGCACCCAGCTGCAATTTGCCTTGGAGATGAACCAAGGCTGGTTCAAAGCCAACGAGGTGCGGCCCGGGGCAAAGCTGGACATTGCGGCACTCAAGGCCGCGCTCAAGTCGCGTGATTTTCCCACCCGGCAGTTCGGTCTGGGCGATTGACGTAAACAGAAACGGGAAGGCGGGATCAGCGATCCCGCCCGACATTCTATTCAAAGTTGGTTCGCCGCTTAGCTCAGCGGATCGCCGGGCTCGGTCTGCAGGTCGTCAGTGGGGATTTCGTTGTTCGTTTTGACGACGAGAACGGGCGTCTTGGTTTTGACCCACGCATTGACTTCCTTGAAGTGCTTGGCCGGCACATTTTCCATGGTGTCGCCGACCGTGGTGGCCGGCAGCAGCCGGCCTTTTTTGGAGGCATTGAAATCATACGCGGCGCGGTAAACGCGTTCCATCGTCGTGGCCGGACTGTCGTCCTCGGGGATTTGCAGCACCCAGCCGACAAAGTCATCCTCGGGCAGTTTCCCTTCCGGATCGGAAACGACGATGACGAACTGTTTTTTGACCGGCGGCGGTTTCTCTTCCTCGCCCGGGTCGGGTTGCACCGCAATGTTCATTTCCTCGATCACGCGGCGCAGCAGCGCGGGGTCCAGTTGGTTCTTTTTTAAGATTTCGGCGACTTTGTTTACGTCAATTTTCGGCATGGTCTTTTCGTCCTTGGTGACCACGAATGGACACGAATGAACGGGAATGTAAAGGCCGGGGCTGGCGATGAGTGGTTTGACGTGGTCAACGAGCGGGATGAGGTCGTGGGCCGGGAGCGCCGCGCTGTCGTGCATGCACGCGGCTTGTGGCATCGGGCGGTGCATATCCTGATCTTCAATGCGGCCGGGCGGGTATTTCTGCAGAAGCGCTCAGTGCAAAAGGACACGGCCCCGGGATGCTGGGATTCGTCCTGCTCGGGTCATGTGGACTCCGGTGAAGATTACGATACCGCGGCGGTGCGCGAGCTCGGTGAGGAACTCGGCCTCAGGTTATCATTCTGTCCTGCGCATATCCTGCGCGAGCAAGCCTGTCGGGAAACGGGCTGGGAATTTGTTTGGGTCTACCGCTTGCAGCACGAAGGACCGTTTGTGCTTCATCCTGACGAAATCGAGCGGGGCGAGTGGCGTTGGCCGGTTGACGTGACGGAGGAGATTGCGCGCGTGCCTGACGACTACGCCCCGGCGTTCAGGCATCTTTGGTCGAAGATCTGTCCGGGTCTGGATAATAGTAATCCGGGCTGACGTAATTGGAGCGTCCGGCAATGCGACCCGGGCCGGAGCGCGCACTCAGGCGTTTGATTTCGTCAAATTGTTTTTGCGTGATCAGCCGGCGTGGCAGCCGCTTTTCGGCCTCCATCAACAAGCGCTCGCGATCGTCATTCGTCGGTTCGTGCGGTTCCCACGGCGTGTGGTGGCCTTGGTGGCGTTTCCACTCGATGTTGCCGCCGTGCACGACGGCGCGGACTTGGTATTTGCCCAAGTCGGGATCACGGGTCCACCAACCAAATTCCATGCTCATGCGGCGAGTTATGTGGAAACCGGAGCCGGAGTCAGGGCAAATTCCGCGATCACGCGACCGGGACGGAAATCGCCGCTTTTGCGCCGCACACGACGAACGACCAGATGCTCGGCGTCGAACTCAACCACGACCTGGCCGCAAGGCGGACAAAAGGAGCCAGTATTGATGATGACGCGGCCGTCAGGCTGGAGCCAGATTCCGGGCCAGTGGGTGTGACCGCTGACCATGAAGCGCGCTTGCGGGCGATGTTCGTCCAGCAGGTGCCGGGCGAGGTGCGGAAAGGTGCGCCAAGAATTGAGAATATGCCAGACGCGTGAGGGCGGCCAGATGGTATCGGTCAAAAAACTCGCGAGATAGCGCAGACCATGGCGTTCGGCTTGGTGGCGTTGCGGGATGGCGGCGCAGGCCCGGCGGTGGGCGACGAGGAGCCTGGTGAGTTCGTCCGCGGAACGAGTGACGTCGCCGCGCTGGGCGTTGACCAAGGAGCCGGCGATGAGCGCGTCGCGTCCCCATGGCACTATGTTGTCGAACACGATGTCGCCATGCGTGACGAAGAGTCCGCCGGGCAGTTCAAGCGCATGATGCGACGAGATGTCCGGATCGTGATTGCCGGTCAACAAGACGAGTTCGGCGGGCGCTTGCCGGATGAACACATCGATCTCTTCGCGGATCCGGGCCGTGTGCGCCGGGTTCGGTCCGGTCCGGGTGTCGATCGTGTCGCCGTTGAGCAGCACGCGGCCGGCGTCGTGCAGCAGGGGTGCGATCTGGCCGAGGTCTTTGACCAAGCTGGCTTTGTCGCCGTAGTGGAGATCGGAAATGATGCGAGTCAGGGATTGCGCCACGCTGTTGCGACGAGAACACGGCCCTGACGGAGGGCAAGCCCTTAGGGACTTGCGGAGAATTCCCGGCGTGTGAAAGTGGGGGTATGTTGCGCCAATGGCTTTGGATTTTATTTTTGCTCGGGGCCTCGCTTTTGCCTGCGGAGGACGCGGACAACATTGCGCGCATTCACGTCGAGGCGATTGGCGGCAAGATGCGACTCAGCTTGTTGCAAAGTCTGCAGGCGGAGGGGCAGGTGTTCATCGACGAGCGGCGGCTCGATTTCACGCTGGTGGCGCAGCGACCCAATCGCCTGCGCATGGAGACCAGGTCGGGCGAGCGCAGGATCGTGCAGGCCACCGATGGGGTAAATCCGCCATGGCAGATGTTTGTCGGGGCCAATCCGGGCAAGCCGACCAACCTGACCGGCAATGAAGCGCGGGAGTTCGCGGCGGATGCCGAGTTTGATGACCCGTTGGTCGACTACGCGGCGAAGGGCTACACGCTCGATTATGCCGGCAAGGTCGATTGGAACGGAAAGCAGGTTTTCCGCCTGTTTGTGACCCGGCGTTTCATTGCCGGCTACTATCTGCTGATCGATACGGAAACGTATTTTATCGTCGGCAAACAGGCGGTGCGAAAATTGGAATTCGGCCGGGAGGTTTCGATCGAAACACGCTACGAAGACTTTCGTCCGGTGGCCGGCATCATCATGCCGCACCGCGTGATCGTAACGGGTGAGGGCAGGCCATTGCACGAAACCGTCATGCGCCGGGTGCAGGCCAATGTGCCCGTGCCGGACGGTATTTTTGCGAAACCCGAACCGGACGCGGGCGACTGATCAGCGATTGAACGGGGCGCCGCCCATCAGGCCCTGCATCATTCCGCCCATGTCGAATTTTTGATAACCTTCCGGCGGGGAGAACAGCGCGTCGGGCAGGTTTTTGGCTTCGATCTTGGTGGTTTCGAGCGTGAATTGATTGCGGTTGCCCGGGGCGTTCTTGACGCGCAGCGGGAAGAAATTCTTGCCGGTCAGGGCCTGTTCCCAAGATGCCTTGGCCTTGGATCCGCCCATCATGCCACCCATGCTGCTGCCCAGCCCCATGAACGTGCCGAGCTCGGTGGTGGCCCAGATCTCCACATCGCCGTCCTGATTGTGGGCGATGTATTTGGTGCACGTGTAGCCAAGGATGGTCTCGGTGACGCCGGTGTCCTCGAGCGTGCTTTCCGTAACATCGCCGCCGGTGGCCTTGGCCACCGTGCCTTTGAGCGACATGGTCATATACATGGGCTGCCCGGGCATGAGCATGATGACCTCATCCTTGTTCAAATCCATGATCGCGGTGGCATTCAGATTGTTGCCGGCTTGGATCTCGGTGCGCAGCTTGGAGCCTTTGATACTGTAACTGAGCTGATGGGTGCCCTCGCCACCGGCGGTGATCTTCATGTGAACAGTGCCTTCAAAGGTCTTGGCGGCGAGGCTCGAGATCGCAAACAGCAGCGCGCAGAACGTAATGCGGAAAATTTGTTTCATGGCGCCGCATCCAAGCAAGAGTCCGCCTGCAGGCAAGCGTCCCTTTCGAGTCTTGCCTCGGTGCGATGGGCGCGGCTGCATGTGCGCTACATGGCCATATTTGGAACTCTCGATGTTGTGCGCTCCCAAACCCAAGGGTGGGCGGGTTTTGATACTGCTTTCGCTTATTTGCAGGACTTGCTGCAGCCCGGCACCGCGGCAAACACGCGAATCCAAAGTATGGCGGCCGGCGAGGTGGAGAAGATCGAACTCGCGGACGGGGTTTTTGCCATGGAGCAGGTCTACCTCAGCAAGCCCCGCTATGCCCGTTACGAATCACACCGGCGCTACACCGACATCCAAGTAATCATCACCGGAGAGGAATTGATGGAAGTGGCCGACGTCAGCCGCCTCGCGGTTGAGGAGCCGTATGTTGAGGAACGCGATGTTATCGTGTATGGCGATTACGCCGGTGCGAGCGTCCTGCGGTTTCAGGCGGGCGATGCGGCGGTTTATCGTCCGGAGGATGGACACATGCCGAATTTGCGGGTGGGGGCGCAGGGCAGCCTCGTGCGCAAGGTCGTGGTCAAGATACCGGTCTGAGACGACGGCGATGAACTATCGCCATCACTATCACGCGGGCAATTTCGCGGATGTCCTCAAGCATGCTCTGGTGCTGCAACTCGTGGCGGCGATGCAGCGCAAACCCAAGGGCTTTCTTTATCTCGATACGCATGCGGGACGCGGCGGCTATGATCTGAGTGTCGCCCAGCAGGGCGATACGCTGGCCCGCAAACCCGAATGGCCCGAGGGCATCGGTCGGCTCCGGCGGGCCGGGGAATTGCCGGCTGTTCTGCAGGATTATGTCACGGCGGTGCAGGAGCATGATCTCCGGCAGGGTAATGGCGGGGCCGAGCCGCGGTTTTATCCGGGGTCCCCGGCCTTGGTCGGAGCGAGATTGCGCGAACAGGACCGCATGGCGCTGTGTGAACGACAGAGGGAGGAATGTGCGATTTTGCGCACGGCTATGGCGCGCACTCCGCGTTGCGTGGTGCACGAGATGGACGGTTACACGGCCATGCGGGCGATGTTGCCCCCGCCTGAGTGCCGCGCCTTGGTGCTGATCGATCCGCCATTTGAAAGTGAACGGGAATTTGCCGACATCACGCAGGCGGTGGAGGCGGGATTGCGGCGGTTGCCGGACGCGGTGATCGCCATCTGGTATCCGCTGACCAAACGCGCGCGCGTCGAGGGTTTCGCCGCGGCGTTGCGAAAGCTTGCTCTGCCGCCCACCTTGGTCGCCGAACTCGAAGTGGCGGATGAGGCGTCTGATTTGAAGATGCGCGGTTGCGGATTGGTGGTCATCAATCCGCCATGGCAACTCGAAGCGACGATCAAACCGGGGCTGACAGCCTTGGCCGAACTGTTGGCGCAAGGCCCCGGAGCCCGCTCTTCCTGCCTCTGGCTGGAGCCGGAGCGTTGAACCGCGTTACGCCTTGGCGCCGGCGGTGTCCGGTCGATAGGTCACGCGCGTGGCGGTAAAGGGAATCGGATCGAAGATGGCCCGCGGGTTGGGCAGATTCGGGGCCTTGAAAACGGGTTTGCCCCAGATGAGATCCTGGGTCCAGGCGGTCTTTACCGGAATCGGGGGTGGGGCGGAGTTGGCGGGGTGTTTGGGTTTTCTTAATGCTGACATGGGTTGCTTGGGTATTGGGTGTGCTTGGTCAGAGCACAGAACTAAGAGAGTGGCTGCGGGCAAATGTTCCCGCAGCCTGTTGCTAAAACGTCACAAACGCCGATTTCTTAAGCCACATGAAGCATGCGAGCGGCCGTCGCGGCGGGTCGGCGCTTGGGCAGGGTGAGGGTGAGCACACCGGCGTGAAACTCTGCGTGAAGCGCGGCGTAGTCGAGCCCGGTTCCCAACCGCAGACGCAGCCGGTAGTCGCGCTGGGCGTGTTCGAGATGCAGGGACTGCCAGTTGACGCGCACGACGTGAGGTTTGCGGGCGGTCACGATGATATCGGGGCCGGTGGCCTCGATCTCGATGCTGGCGGGATTCACCCCCGGCGTGTAAAGCGTGAGCTTCACGGCGTCGGGCTGCTCCCGGCAGTCGTAGTTCGGTTGGCGAAACTCCGACGGACGTGGGTTGCGCGGTGACCGACTGCGACTCTTGGCAGTGTTGGGGTGGATTATGGTGTGCATGGGAAAAATGAAAATAGGAAGGATGGCCCTCGGGGCTTTTGACCGCCGGGCTTCAGGGAGATTCTAAACGTTAAACCGTTAAACGGTGGTTTAGGCCTGATAGCCCGGTCCGGTCTGATGTTTATTCCAAATAATGGAGACCGGACACACCTGACCGCGGCAACGCATGGCGACGGCCTTCGTAAACGAAGTGCCGGCCTGGCTACGGTAGGATTGACGATTGTCGGTCATTGGAACGCGGCATACCATGCACGTCCCGTGCCAGAGGCCAAGGAGAATTTTGATAATCAGATTTGCTGGCTTCGTCATAAGTTTTGTTTTCCCTCGTGCCTGCCCGGCCCGCAGCCCAAGGTGGCCGGGCTTTCCTCCCCATGTTTTGCGTATGACGAGAGTTCTTGGCCACCTGACCAATGCGTTCCCTGTCTGGGTGCTGATCGGCGGCATCTGGGCGCTTTTCCAACCGCAAGTGTTCACTTGGTTCAGCGGTCCTTGGATCGTCTGGGGCCTCGCGGTCATCATGCTCGGCATGGGCATCACCCTCACGGTCGACGACTTTAAACGCGTGCTGGTGATGCCGCGGCCGGTGGCGTTGGGCTTTGTCGCCCAGTTTCTCATCATGCCGTTGCTCGGTTGGGGCGTGGGGCGGCTGCTTAACCTCGATCCGCCGCTGGCGGTCGGACTTATTCTGGTTTCATGTTGTCCCGGCGGCACCGCTTCAAATGTCGTCGCCTATCTCGCACGGGCCAATGTCGCGTTGTCGGTCGTGATGACCATGTGCTCCACCTTTGGTGCGGTCTTCATGACGCCGTTGCTGACTCAGTTCTACGCCGGCACGATCGTGCATGTGGATGCCTGGGGTTTGTTTATGAGCACCTTCAAGGTCGTGGTGGCACCGGTCGTCCTCGGCGTGGCGCTCAACCGTCTCGCACCGCGCGTCGTCGGCTGGGCGATGCCGGCCGCGCCGTTGTTGTCGGTGATCACGATCACGCTGATTTGCGCGAGCATCATCGGACAAAGTTCCGCCGCGGTGAAGGCCAGCGCGATGTCATTGTTGCTGGGCGTCGGTCTGCTGCACATGGGCGGCTTTGCGCTGGGTTATGCCGCGGCGCGCGTGTTCAAATACGACCAGCTCATCGCCCGCACGGTCTCAATCGAGGTGGGGATGCAAAACTCCGGTCTCGGGGTGGTGCTGGCACGCGGACATTTTGCGGATCCGCTAACGGCGGTGCCGTGTGCGATCTCCAGCGTCTTTCATTCCGTCATCGGCAGTATCCTCGCGGGATGGTGGCGCTTGAAGGACAGGAAGTGATTGTCGGCTGCGCGGCGGCTTGCCAGCGTGCAAATCATGAAACGTGGCCTGACTGATGCCGATACTACTTTAGCTGAATTGAAGGAGCGCGTCCTGGCGTTTGCCCGCGAACGCGACTGGGAGCAGTTTCACGCGCCGAAGAACCTGAGCATGGCGCTGGCGGCGGAAGCGGGTGAATTGATGGAGCATTTTTTGTGGGCTACCTCGGCTGACTCTCACGACGTGGCCCGGGACAAAAAGAAACGCCGCGAGATCGAGGACGAACTCGCCGATGTGATCATCTACGCGCTCGAGTTCGCCAACATGACGAACATCAATGTTTCCGCAGCCATCGCACGGAAGATGAAGGCCAACGCCAAAAAGTATCCCGTGGCGAAAGCGCGGGGGCGGTCGGCCAAATACACCGAGCTATAGAGGAAGCGGAGCCATCGGGCTCCGCTTGATGAACCGTCATCAGGATGGATCAGCCTTTGCCGCCGTAGCTGACGTAATCGTCGAGATCGAGCAGATCGGCGAACGAGCGAATGTCGGAGCGATCCGGTGCATCCGCCTTGACCACCCCGGCCAGCCATTCGTGTCCTTCGGCGCCGCCGGGACCGAATTGCTCGAGCCAGTCGGACCAAGCCATGATTTCGTAGAGTTGTCGGCCGGCCTTCTCGTTCACCCAAGCGAGCATCTCAGTGTCGCTTTTGCCGCTTTTGATTTCTGCCAACATCGCGTCGGGATCGATTCCGGTGAACGCGAAGAAGCGCTGATCAAGCGGGCAATTGTAGTGATAGTCACCACCCTTGCCGGCGATCACGGCGCGGGCCTTGTCGAGCAGGCGGGGCAGGTGCACGTAACCGCCGAGGCGGACGCGCACGCTGCGCGGTGGGTGTTGAGTGAGGTCGGGATTGGCTAGGTTGACCATGATAGATACAATTTACCGATTATGTCGGCCGGTGTCTTTTGCAAAGCATCACGCCAAATAGCTGTTATTTCGCAGTTATAGCGTTCACCCGCTCAGTGGTGTTTGGATGGGTGCTGAGGTAGCTAAAGTCTACTCCCTCTGGTGGCCTGCTGGCCTCCAACTTCTTCAAGATGCTGGCGAAGTGTCGCCGGTCGATGCCGGCATCGTCCATGAGTGACGCAGCGTATGCATCGGCTTCGACTTCAAATTGTCGCGCGTATCCGTTTTGGAGAATCAAGAATGGGATGGTGCCGGCTACTGAACTTAATGCTGAAAGGTCGCCGGTTACGACGGTGGCGAGCAGCAGGGTGAATGAATTTTGCAGAAGACTTCGCATGCCATGGCGATATTCCAAATGGCCGAGCTCGTGAGCCAGCACGGCTTCCAGTTCACCGTCTACGTCTGCAAGTGCGATTAGTTCGTCGGAAAGCACGATAATGCCGCCGGGCAGCGCGAACGCGTTAGGGTATTGGGCCCCTAGCGAACAAAAGCGGGCCTTTACCTCAATGCGTTGGGGCCGAAGTTCTATCAAACGGTCGAGCCGGGCTTGGATGGCGCGGTGCTCTTTGCCGCTGAGTTGAGATGGTGCGACGACGCGTGCGATGGTGCTTAATGCAACCTGGCCGGCATGTGCTTCGATTTCAGTCGGCAGTCTTTCGGCGGTGATTGCTGCCAAGGCGGGCAGGCCGAATTTGATCGTGAGGGCAACGGCCGCAACCACGAGCAGGGTGGCTGCTGCGGCCACGCGGCTGTGCTGCTCAAGCAGGTGGATCAGACTGGCGATACGTCCGCCTTTTTGCTGAGCCAAGACTGCGTCAATTGCAGCGTTGTCAGCCGTTTCGATGGTGCCGCCGTCGGGCAGATACAGAAAACGAGGCACTGAGCCGAGCCGATCACTGAATCGAATCTTTGAAAGTGAAACGAGCTGATGCAGTGTTTGGCCCTGAATGGTCAGTTGGCCATCCGTGCTGAAATCGAGCGAGACTGGCTCGGGGGCAAGGGTTTCTCCGTTGCAGTAAATGCCGGTTGTCGGGTTCATAAGCCAAAATCTAGTCCGATAAATTCCGCAGCGGTGTCACCCACCGCACTGCCATCGCTGCGACCCAAGCGCTCGATGTTGTCGATGCTGCCCGCAGGTAGCAAATGCATGCAGGATGCGGTGTAACGCATCGAACGAATGACCGCCCAAGGGTAGAGCAGGCCGCAGGTGCCAATGACGGCAAGGATGTTGGTGTATTGCAGACCCAGCCAGCGCCCGATGTCCATCTTGGCGAGGAAGCGATGGTCATCCAGACGGGTGTGATTCCAAATATGGTTAAACAGCTTGGCATGGATATAGTGCTTGGCCGTAAACAGCGCGGTGCCGTAAATCGCGAAAAATGGGAGCAGCTGCCAGAGTCCGGGTGCCGCGTGGCGCGGGCCTGATTGCATCACGTTTACCGCCACGCTGCCGGCACCGGCTGCAAAAATCACGAGCATGCCAGCCAATAAGTAGGCGAGGTAAAAGGGACCGCTGCTGCCATTGAAGTAGAAATAGCCGGTGCCCAAGCGATGGTTGGTGATGACGTAGTGCTTTCGGTCCCGAACCCAAGCTGGGTAATAAAACCCAAGTGTGAGCACGATCAAAATGGGTTTGAATATCCACACCATGACCGCCGGACTGAGCTGGGGCTTGAAGCGAAAACGCATACCGCGATACGCGGTGTTGTGGGCGTTGAATGCCAGGGAGCGCGCCACGATCCACGGCAACAGGACCACGGCCACGACAATGGACCCGGTTCGCATGACCGGATAGATCGAACCCAGAACCGAATAGGCGAGAAAGAGGGTGACAATAATCAGATTACCGATGAGCAGCCTTTTGGGGTCTGCGCGGTAATCAAACCGGTGCCCGAGTATTTCCGTGCTGCCGCGCAGGTAGCGGCGTTTACGGACCTTGGCCCATGCCGCGAATATACCGACCGTCAAAATCGTGAGCAGCGTGTTGACGATCCAGATGCGGAAATACTCGGCCGCGCGTCCGTGAAAAATAAAGGGCTCGGGTTGCGGCAGGTTCTCTTCGCTCGGCAGCAGGGGCGGTGCAATCGATGCGACTGGAGATGAAGAAACCGGCGGCGGCTCCAGACTCTCATTCTTGGGAAGAGCAGGAATATGAGGGGTGTCAGACTGAGGGGGCATTAACTGTGTTTGGGGCGGAACACGGTCATTTGGGTCGCATCCGCTTCCAAGCGCGGACCGCCGATGAGATCGATGCAGTAAGGGATGGCAGGGAAAACGGCCTCGAGATTTTCGCGGATGGCCTTGGGGCGACCGGGCAGATTTACGATCAGACAACGCCCGCGCACGCCGGCGGTTTGCCGGGACAGAATCGCGGTTGGAACGTAGCTCAGGGAAACCCGGCGCATTTGCTCGCCGAAACCGGGCAGCAGCTTTTCGCAAACCGCCGTGGTGGCCTCGGGGGTGACATCGCGGGCCGCCGGTCCGGTTCCGCCGGTCGTGACGATCAGGCAGCAGCCGAATTCGTCGGCCATGCGCTTGAGTTCGGCCTCGATCGTCGCCAGCTCGTCGGGCACGACTTTGTAATCGGTTTCAAACGGCGTGGTCAGCCACTGCTTGAGCAGGGCCACGCAGGCCTGTCCCGGTGTGTCTTCGTAAACGCCGGCGCTGGCCCGGTCAGAAATGTTGAGAACGCCGATTCGCGCGATCATGAGGTGGCAGCGAATTTGCTGAGGATGTCGGCGACTGTCACGCCCTGATCCCGCATGGCGCGCAGACTGAGCGAGTCGTGGCGCTTGGCCAGGCGTCGGCCCTGTTCGTCGCGCAGCAAATCGCAGTGCCAGAACGCCGGCGCAGTCCGCCCCAGCGCGCGAAAAAGCAGTAACTGGCGAAAGGTGGAACGGATGAGATCGGCGCCGCGCACCACTTCGGTGATGCCCATGGCGATGTCGTCGGCCACGCAGGCGAGTTGGTAGCTGGGCAGGTTGTCTTTGCGCCAAACCAGAAAGTCGCCGAAATCGGTCCCGGCGACGGCGGATTGGACCCCGGCGTGGCCATCCGCGAAGGTCAACGTCTCGCCGTCGGGCACCCGGAAGCGCCAGTTGGTGGTGATCACATTCGACAAGGGCGGCAGCGGCGCATCCGCCGGAGGACGAAACGCCCTGGGGTAGATCGGCTCGTCATCATCCTCATGCGGGGCGCCGGCGGCCTCCCGCACGTCGCGTCGTGAATGCTCGCAGGGAAAGATCAGGCCCGCGGCATGGAGTTTGGCCAGAACGCTCCGGTAATAATCCACGCGTTCACTCTGCGTGATGACGGGCGTCTCCCATTTGAGTCCCAGCCAGGCCAAGTCCTCCAACGCCGCCTCGGTGAAAACGGGTTTGGAGCGATCGAAGTCGAGATCGTCGATCCGCATGAGCAAGCGTCCACCCGCCAGGCGGGCGCGTTCGGCTGCGAGCCAGAAGGTGCGCGCATGCCCCAGGTGCAGATACCCGGTGGGCGACGGGGCGAGGCGGCCGACATAATTGGATGGAGTTGCAACCACGACAGTCACGAATGAACACGAATCGGGTGGGGTGGCACCAGTCGTTTCTCTTTTAATCGTGCCAAATCGCGGGCATTCGTGGTTTACCCAAACCATGACCAAGCTGCTTTGCGTTTATTGCTCTTCGAGTGATCGGATTGATTCCAAATATGCCGTTGCGGCCGAAGAGTTGGGGCGTGAGCTCGTGACGCGTGGCTGGGGATTGGTTTATGGCGGCGGCAAAACCGGATTGATGGGCGCCGTCGCACGCGGCACCAAGGCGGCAGGTGGGCGGGTGGTCGGAGTCATTCCTGAGTTCATGAAGGCGCGCGAATTGGCCTTCGATGCAGCCGATGAGCTCGTGACAGTTGTGACGATGCGCGAGCGCAAGCTGCTCATGGAGGCGCGGGCGGATGCCTTTGTGGCGCTGCCGGGCGGTTGGGGCACGCTGGAGGAGATCATGGAAATCCTCACCTTGCGCCAGCTCGATGTGGTGAAGAAGCCGTGCGTGTTCTTGAATCAAGATGGATTCTATGACGACTTGATCCGACTGTTCGAACGCATGCTGAGGGAGAAGTTTTTCAAACCGTCGAACCTGGGCTTGTATCGCGTGACGACGACTGTGGGTGGCGTGTTCGATGAAATCGAGGCCGGCCGCTCGGCCAAGGCCGAGGCCAAGTGGTTCGAAACCCGTTGAGATTGAAGCCATGCACCGCGCTCCCGTTTTGAATTTGCTCCGCGCTCACCTAAGCCGCGACCTTGTGGCGCATGAGGCCGAGATGACACGGCTCACGATCGCGTTCGTGGAAACGCATGAGGATTGTTTTTTGCGCAGCCAGTTGAGCGGACATCTCACCGGCTCGGCGTGGATCGTGGATGCGACGCGCGAACGCACCTTACTCACACACCATCGCAAGCTCGACAAATGGCTGCAACTCGGCGGTCACGCCGACGGCGATCCGGATCTGCTGGCGGTGGCGTTGCGCGAGGCGCAGGAGGAGGGTGGCATCCAAAAACTATGCCCGGTGAACACGGCGCTGTTTGATGTCGACCGCCATTGGATTCCGGAGCGCAAGACCGAACCGGGCCACTGGCACTATGATCTGCGCTTCATGATCGAAGCGGACCCCGGCGAGCCTTTGGTCGTGACCAACGAGTCAAAGGACTTGGCGTGGGTGGCCGTCAGTGATGTCACGAAGCTCAATCCCGAGGAATCGATGGCGCGGATGGTGCGGAAGACGGCGGACTACCGGTAAAGTGGCACGATTTCAGACTGCCTCACCCAACCGGTCTGGCCGTTCGGGAAGGTCAATTTTACCCAGCCGAGAAATGTCTTCTCATCCTGCAAGCCCATCGCTCCGGCGGCTAGCGTAGTGGTTTGCTGGGCGGTGTCGGCTTCGGTGGGAATCGAGTAGAGTGTGCCGGCACGCCACACGATTACGGCCTGCGGATCGGCGGCGAGGCCGTAGGCGTGGCGAGCGGTCAGCGCGGTTACGCCGCCGACAATGCCGGCAAGCAAGGCGGCCATGGCCACCCAACCAAACCACCCCGGCACGAGTAGGTAGCCGCGCAACAGCAGCAAAAGCAGACCGACGGCGATCAGGGCGCAGCCGATGATGAACCAGCGGTCCCAGCCGGCCGGCGAGGCCAGGCGTGCGACATCGGCGAGCGGCGCCGAGTCAAGCAACGGGGCCACCGCATTCGGCGTGTAGCCGGCCTTGCTGTAGGCGAGTGAGAGATTCCACCGCGCGGGTTCGGCGTGCGGGTTTTGCACGAAGGCGGCGGTGGCGTGGGCGGCGGCCTCGCCCCAGCGCTCCTGCTGGGCGAGGGCCAGCGAAAGATTGTGGCGCGCGATCCAATCGTTTGGCCGTTCGTTAACGGCTTTGCGCCACGCTTGCTCGGCGACGGTGAAGTCTCCCGCGCGATAAGCTTCGGCGGGGGCGGTTGCCGCCTTGGCCGATGATGGAACCAATGCGAGCATGACAGCGAACAGGAACGGCAGGAGATTGCGCGGTTGCAGCGTTCGCCACCACGCGGTGCCGGGCACTTTTACGGCGGCGAGGGCGGCGGTGGCCCGATCAACCCAATCACTCGGCAACGCGGCGTTTTCGCCGTAAAGGGCCTTGTCCGCTTCGCGCCACAGCGTGCGCCAAGTCTCATCCGGCAGAGTATCCGCCGAGGGGGCGGCATGGTTGAGTTGCCAAAGTCGCGCGGCATCTTGCTGCCAGTTCAACAAGCCGGTGCGGTCGCTGGATGCGCGCAGCCGGTTGAGGGTGGCCGCCAGTCGTTGGCTGGCTTCGCGGCGCGGACGGAGCGGGTCGTTGCGCCGGGCCTGACGGGTCGCCAGCCCGAGCCACAGCACCAGCACCACGCTCAACGGCGCCAGTCCGGTGCCCAGAAGTTGACGTAGTGAACCAAACGGCACGCCCACCGCTTCGCCCCCGGCGATGGGATCGCGTGGAATGCCGATGGGGTTTTGCGCCGGAGCCGGGGCCTTGATCTCAGGGGCCGACGGTGGGTTGGCCGCGGATTCGTCTGGCATGACATTGAAGCGCGGTGTCGTGGGCGCGGCGGTTACGGTTACGCTCGCGGCGGGAATCCGCACCGTTTGATAGGAGCCGGCCTTCGGATCGAAATAACTGAACTCAACGGCGCCGAGGGAGTAGGTGCCGGGTTTGGTGGGCACGAGCACGACGTCTTCACTCAGGGTGCCATCGAACAACTTGCCCTCCTCGGTGCTGCGCTTGGCCTGCGGTTGAATGACTTGAAAATCCTGAGAAACTGCGCGCGCCGGCAGGCCGCTGATATCGGGCCAGTTGCCGGTGCCGGAAAGCTCCAGCGTCCACGTGATCGGTTCGCCCACGGCGGCGCTTTGCGGCACGACCTTGGAGTTGAGCTTAAACTGTCCGACGGCGCCGCCAAAGCTCTTGGGGGCGGGTTTGGGCAGGGGTTGCACCTTGATATCGGGGCGATCGGTTTCCACGGCCACCTGTTCGATGCGCTGTTGCTGGAACAGCCCGAACCCCACGGTGCCAAGCGCCAGATTGAGCAACTGGCGCACGGGCTGCGGTTGCACGGTGCCCGGGGTTTGGGCGTAGGCGCGGGTGCGGAACGCGATATTGTAGCGGGTTTCGCCGTTGCGGGTGCTTTCCGCAACTTCCGGTTTGGTCCAATCTTCTCCGATCAACGGTGCCGACTCCCACTCGATGCCACCGAAGTTGCTGAGCATGCGCTTGGCCACGTCCAACGAGTAAATCAGGGGAAAGACCTCGCCGGCCCAAACGGTGTTCTTGCCCGGTCGCAAGCGGGCTTGGATGTCGGATTCGGGGCCGGGTTGGACCGTGCCGGTGGAGTAGGCTGGCACCGTGATGTCACCCTCGTCGGTCTTGACCGTGAATGCCGGGATATCCACGCGGCCAGGCGAGCGTAACTGCAGGCGGTAGGAGAGAATGGTGCGGTCGGTGCGCGAAAAATTGATGATCGAAGTCTGGGTCGATTGGCCGCGAAAATTGAACGTGACCCCCGGGATTTGCGGCAACACGGGCGTGGCCGCCGGTTCGCAGTCTTCAAAGACGAGCTGCAAGTCGGCGGGGTCGCGGGTTCCGGCGTCAACCCAAGTGACGCGTTGGGCCAGCGCGGTGATCGCAAGCAAAAGAAAACAAAAGATGTAACGGACGTGATGCATGTGAGTCACCAGTTCTTGCCTTTGTTGGCGGCGGGTTTCTCGGGTTTGCCTTCCATGAGTTGAAAGAGCTCCGCGGGAGAATCCTTATCGCGGACTTTTTGGAGTTTCTGCAGCGGCATGGCCAATGCGGGATCAGTGCCCTCCTTGTTCTCGGCCGACTCCGTCGGCGCGCCGCCAACCTGCTGCATGGGCCGTTGCGATGGATCAGGCGGCGGTGCTTTTTCGTTCATGTCACCAAAGGCCGACTGCTGGTTTTGCTGGTCCGATTGCTCGCCGGGATTCTGCGGTTGGGCGGAATCGGATTGGTTTTCCTGCGATTCGCCGGAGCGGGAATCCTGCGGCTCTTGTTGCGATTGATCCTGCGGTTGGTTTTCAGACGACTTGTCTTTCTGCGATTGCGACTGGTTTTGCTGATCCTGTTTTTGCGATTGGTCGTCTTGGTTTTGATCCTGCGGTTGCTCTTGTTCCGGCGGCGGTTCGGGTTTTTGCAGGAGCGCCTCCAGCTCGCTGCGGAGTTGAGTCCAATCGGCCGTCTGCGCGTCGAGGCTTGAGCCGAGTTCGACGGCTTGGAGCGCGTCCCGCACCGGGCCCTCCGGCACCGGGTGCTGCTCGGTTTGCAGCTTCTGCCCCCAAGTGACGGTCTCGCGTGCGAGTTCGGCCCAGTCGCGGCCGGAGGTTGCGCTTTGGGTGGACAGGCGGCTGACAATTTTGCCCAAGGTCGAAAGTTCCGGGGTGGTATTGGCCGCGGCGTTGAGGGGAGGCGAACTCAAGACGCTTAATGCGGCGACAAGCCCGAGACCGGCCAGGTTGGCGCCCGCGAGTTTGAGATCGCGCGGTCGGGGGCGGACCGGAAATTCCAACCAGAAACTCAGGAGCAGGCACACCAAGGCGGGAGCCAGTGCCCATTGATAACGTTCGACCAATCGCACGGTGTTTTTCTCCACGAACTCACCTTTTCGACCCGTTTCGACGGTTTCATTGATGAGTCCCGCGAGATCGATCCAACCGCTGGCATCGCGATAAACGCCCTGCGTCGACTTGGCCAGTTCCTGCAACGTGGTGCTCTCGAGCCGGGAAAGCACGACGGCGCCGCGCTCGTCTTTGACGAAGGCACCGGTGCCATCGGGAATCATGGCGCCGGCGGCAGTGCCGATGCCGAGACAGATTGCGCGGATGTTGCGTTCTTGCAGGGCCCTTAACGACTCCTTCCACGTTTCGTCGGTGGTTTCGCCATCGCTCAACGTGATGAGAAAGCGGTCGGCAGAACTGCTGGCGGAAAACGCTTCGAGCGCCGTGTCGAGCAGCGCGCGGTAATTGGTGCCGCCCTCCGGCATGTAATCGGCGTCCAGCGCGGGCAGAAACTCACGCAGGATTTCGTAATCCGCACTGAGCGGACTTTGCAAAAACGCCGTGCCGGAAAACACGATGAGGCCGACGCGCTCGCCCTCGAGTTTTTCGAGCAGACTGCTGATGAGTAATTTGGCGCGATCGAGGCGCGAGGGCTTGATGTCCTGCACCAACATCGAGCGCGAAAGGTCCACTGTGATGAGGATTTCGCGCGATTGATCAAAGACCGGTTCCTCGATGCGGCCCCACTGCGGCCGGGCCAGCGCCACCACGGCGAACATGAGTCCGAGCCAAAGCCAGATCCGCGCGCGCTGGCGACGTTTTGCGCCAGTGCCGCGCAAATGCAGGGTCCCGGAACCGGCCTCGCCTTCGAGTATCTTGGGATGAAATGCGGTGCCGGCTTTGACGCGATGAAACAGTTCCCACAGCAAAAATCCCGCGGGCAAAATCACGAGCAGAAGCAGATGGGGCCAGGCGAAGCTCATGACGTCGCCTCCCTGCTCCAGGGTTGGCGGGCGAGCAGCGCGCCGATAAACAGCAGGGCCATGCCCGGGGCGGCCACCCAAGGGAAAAGTTCAGTCGTCACGAGGAAGCTTTTCGATTGAAATTCGATTTTCTTGGCTTGGTCGATGGCTTCGAAGGCGTCTTTCACCGTGTCGCTGTCGGCCGCGCGAAAATAGCGCCCGCCGGTCAGGTCCGCGATTTCATGCAAAGCGTTTTCGTCCAGATCGGAGGGAAAACGACGATAACCGATTTTGTTCCCCTTGTCGTCGAACACGGGCATGGGGACGATGCCGCTGCGTCCGGCGCCGATGGTGTAGACCGCTACGCCGCGTGACTTCGCGATCATGGCAGCCTGATTCGGTGTGAGTGCGCCATGGTTGTTGGCCCCGTCGGTCAACAGCACCACGAATGCGCCTTGACGCAGGCCTTCTTTTTGCCGGGCGGTTTGCTCGAGTCGCGTGAGTGCGACACCCAATCCGTCGCCGATGGCGGTGCGATCTTCGATCATGCCGGGCTTGAGGCGCTCGAGTTGTTTTTCCAGCCACGCATGATCAAAGGTCAGTGGGGCCATCGTGTAGGCACGCCCGGCGAAGACGACGATGCCAATGCGGTCGTTTGGCCGTTCATCAATGAAGGCTTGGATGACGGGTTTGACCGCTTGGAGGCGGTTGATTCGCGCGCCGCGGGCTTCGTAGTCCTCCGCTAACATCGAGCCGGAAAGGTCGATCGCGAGCATGATGTCGTAGCCCTTGGTGTTGACCTCATGCCGGTCCTCCACGCGTTGGGGCCGGGCCAGGCCGATGACGATCAGCGTGAGTCCGATGATTGCGAAAGCCGCCGGCCAACGCGATAACGTGGCGAGCGAGGGCCGGTGCCAAGCGGCGGCGAAGGGCACGAAAAAAACCGAGACCCGGCGCCGGCCGCGCAGCCACCAGAGCAACGGTAACACCAGCAACGCGCAGAACCAGAGTGGCTCGCCAAAGTTGAAGGCGTCGAAATTCATCGAATGGCGGTGGCCCGCATGCGGGCGTGGAAAAATTTCACCAGTGCATCGAGCCGGTTTTCCTCGGTGCCGACGACGAGGCGGCTGAGGGGATCGGGGTAGAGCGCCTGCCACGCTTCTTCGCGTTGCCGGCGCCAAGTGGCGTGGGCGGCCTTTTCGGCCGCCGAGCCTTCAAGCGTGACGAGTCGCCCTGCGGTTGGATCGTAGGCGGTGAACAGCCCGCTGGCCGGCAATTCCCGTTCCCACGGATCGTCCACGCGAAAGCCCATGGTCTGGTAGCGGCGCTGCATCACCAGCCAGCCCTCGGGCTGCGCCCGCGGTGCGAAATCGCCGAGCCAGATCATGACGCTGTGTTTTGGCGCGGCGCGGGACAGCAATCGCCACGGGATTTCGGCGACGCCGGCGCCCGGCGGTGGCGCGGGCTGTGCGAGCAATGAAGCCGCGGAGTGCAAAATGGCGCCGCGTCCGCGCACGGGTTCACGAAAAACGTGGCCACCGGGCGCGGCATGCACGAAGCCGACCCGGTCGCGATTGACCGCACCGAGCAGCATGACGAGGCCGGCGAGTTCGAGCAGAGCTTCGCGTTTGGTCTGGGCGCCCGAACCGAAGTTGAGGCTGGGCGTGTCCTCAAAAACGATCAGCAGGGTGACCTCACGTTCCTCGACGAACTTTTTGCGATAAGGTTCACCGAGCCGGGCGGTCACGTTCCAATCGATGTCGCGCACATCGTCACCGAACTCGTAGCGCACGACCTGATCGAACTCCATGCCACGACCGCGAAAGGCCGAGCGGTATTCGCCGCTGAGCACGTTTTCGACGGCATGGCGCACACGCCATTCCAACTGCCGGAGCAGGGCGAGTGGATTGGAAGAACTGGAGATATCCAGCGACACGTTCAGGCGGCGGGAACGGGCGTGCGCTCGACGACTTGGGCGATGATTTTGTCGGCCGTGATTTCCTCGGCCTCCGCTTCGTAGGTGATACCGATCCGGTGGCGCAGCACATCGGCCGCAACCTCCTGCACAATGGCGGGCACGAGATAATCTTCGCCGCGCAACCAAGCGAGGGCTTTGCCGGCTTGATAAAGGGCCAGTGAAGCGCGGGGCGAGGCGCCGAAATTGAGGTAGCGTTTGGCGCCTGCGGATGATTCGGCGAGGGCACGGGTGCCGCGCACGAGCGAGAGGATGTAACCTTGCACCGCGGCGGAAACGTGCACGGCGTCCACCTGCGGACGGATCGAGAGCAATTCCTCGCCGTTGGACACGGCGTTGATGGCGGGCTGTTTGGTGACCTGGCCCCAACGCTGCATCATGGAGGACTCTTCCTCGGCGGTCGGGTAATCGACCAGCAGTTTGAACAGGAAGCGGTCGGTCTGCGCCTCGGGCAGCGGATAGGTGCCTTCCTGTTCGACCGGGTTCTGCGTGGCCATGACGAAGAACGGTTTTGGCAGTAGGTGGGTGCCGCCGCCGATGGTGACCTGCCGCTCCTGCATGGCTTCGAGCAACGCGCTTTGCACCTTGGCGGGGGCGCGGTTGATTTCGTCCGCCAGAACCAGATTCGCAAAAATGGGACCGCGGTGCGCGCTGAACTCGCCGGTCTTCGGCTGGAAAATCATAGTGCCGACGACATCGCTGGGCAGCAGGTCGGGGGTGAATTGGATGCGCTCGAATTGCACGCCGAGGGCGGAGCCGAGCGATTTGACAAGCAGCGTTTTGGCGAGACCGGGCATGCCTTCGAGGAGGACGTGACCGTTGGCCAGCAACGCGACGAGCAAGCGTTCGACCACGGCTTGCTGGCCGATCACGGCCTTGCCGATTTCATCTGTGAGTTTTTGGGACCAAGCCGGACCTGATATCATGATAAGGGAAAATGAGTTGGGTGGACGCTGGGTTTGACTCCCGCGCGTGAAAATGGTTTCCCGAGAAAAACGGCCCCCCGATGCAAATTCCAACTCAAATTGTCCGACGGCTGGCCGCAGTGCGTGTGCGGGTGGAGGACGTGGATGAGCGGTTTGTGCGTGGAACCGGGCCGGGCGGGCAGAAAATCAACAAGACTTCCTCGACGGTCTGGCTGCGACATGGACCGTCGGGAACCGAGGTGCGCTGTCAGGCCGGGCGTTCGCAAACCGCCAATCGCGAACAGGCGTGGTCGGAGCTATGCGATCGGTTGGAGGAATTGCAACGCGCGGCCAAGGCGGAGCAGCGCCATGAACGAGAAGTCGAGCGGCGCCGCAACCGGCAAAAGAGCCGGGCGCAGAAAGCGCGGATGGTCGACGCCAAGAAACACCGCTCGCGCACCAAGTCCGCCCGCGGCCGGGTCAACCGGTTCGACTGAATCAAGCGATTAACTCAACCGAAGTCCCCAGGCGCACTGTGCCGGTCTTGGACTGGTTGATAAGGTTTTGGCCGAAATGAACCGCGCTGGGTTTGTTTGGATCGCGTCGAAAGATAGCAAGGGTGCGGAGCGGCTCTTTGTTGCGATCGCCCGTGAGCTGATCGATGCCCGGCACGATGCAGCGTTCGCTGCGACCGGCGGCGCGGAATACACAGTCGCCGATTTCCAGCGTCGTGCATTCATCCTCGGCGAAGGCCTCACAACCAGTGATCACGAAATTGGGCCGAAAGCGATTCATCGGCACCGGCTCGCCGCCGTGTTCAAGAATACGGTCGTTGAGGACGGCCAGCGAAGCTTCGCTGATTACTAGGGCGGGCGCGGCATCGGCGAAGCCGACTTTGTCACCGGGGTGCGCGGCGGGTTTGTGCACGGGGCGGGCAAAATCCGGGCCGGTGCGCACGAGTTTGCAGGGATGGCGCAGGAAGTCGGATAGCCACACGGCGATTTCGACACCGCAATCGATGGCGGTGACGCTGTCGCGCCAGATTTGAACCGTGGTGCCCGGACCGGACTCGGCGAACGACACCGCCGCGGAGCCGTGGTGCGGATTGCGCAGGATCAGGTTGCCACCTTCGAGGGCGGTTTCGATTTGGGCCATGCGCGGTAGCGCGCGTTGCGTGAGGAACTGATTGTCCGCATCGACCACGAGAAACCGTCGGTCTCCGACCAGCCCCCACTCATCAAGTTCGACTGCAGGCACGGCGATGCCGCGCAGCGACTTGACGGGATAAATGAAGAGCCCCGAGAGATGCATCACTCAACTGCGTGGCCGGAGTTTGATGGCGGTGGCGACGATGACGACCAGCACGGCGCTGCCGAGGCCGATGATGGGTCCGGGCTGCGTCTCGTAGGTGGCGAGATTGCGGCCCGCCAGTTTGATCGCCGCATTGGTCGCGCCATAAAAGAAGAAGAACGAGATCAGGCCCATCGCACAGACCATCTTCCAGCTCATCTTGTCGATGAGATGGCAGAGCAGGCGCCAGAAGGAGCCGGGGTTGTCGGGATCGTCGGACATGGTCAGGGTTTGCGGCGGTAGGTTGCCAGATAACACAGTGTGCCGGCCGGAGCGGAAAACGCCACGGGCGATTTTTCATCTTCCAACGCAAAGCAAAGTCGGAGCCGGTCGCCTTGCAATTGGATGATACCGGGGATGGTCCGGCCGGCATTCACTCCGGACTGGCCAATCATCTTAATCTGATGATGCGGTTCGGCCGCCAAGATCGAGTAATGGCCCGCGTCGGTCACGGTGTCGCCGAAGCGCACGGCATAGCCCTCGGCGGTAAATTCCAATTCAACATGGGCAGCCGCATCGACCGGCATGGCCTGGCCGCCAAGTTCGGCTTTCACCACCTGCCAGGTGCCATGGAGGGACGCGTGATTCATGGCTCGTCGGATTCGGCGGCCGGGAGCGATTTCTTGGCCTTGGCGCCGAGACGTTTCAGATCCTCGACCTGATTGAGCAGGTTGCCGCGGCCGGAGTTGAGTTTGCTCATGGCGGCATCGTAATTTTCGCGGGTCTTGGCGAGTTGCTGCCCGATGGCCTCGAGATCGGAGACGAGACCGACGAACTTGTCGTAGAGCGCGCCGCCGCGATCGGCGATGGCCTGGACGTTCTTGGACTGCCGGTCCTGTTTCCATAGCGTGGAAATGGTCTTGAGCGTGACAAGCAGGGTGGGGGCGGTGCACAGGATGACCCGGCGATCGAAGGCCCATTCGTAGAGACTGCCGTCGGTTTCTAGGGCCAGCGTGAAGGCCGGTTCCAGCGGCACAAACATGAGCACGTAGTCAGGCGTGAAGAGTTTGCCGGTGTCCTCGTATTTCTTCGCGCTGAGTTGCTCAATATGGGTGCGAACCGCCCGGGCGTGCTCGGCCGAGGCGCTCGCGCGGGTGGCGTCGTCGGTGGCGTTGGCCGCGCGTTCGTAAGCGATGAGCGAGACCTTGGAATCAATCACCAGGTGGCGATCATCCGGCAGACGCAAAATGACGTCGGGGCGCAGGCGGCGCCCGTCGTCGGTGGTGATCGATTCCTGCGTGTAGTAGTTCTCGCCCTTGATCAGACCGGACGATTCGAGCAGCCGTTCAAGAATGAGTTCGCCCCAGGCACCACGCGCTTGCGATTGACCCTTGAGGGCGGTGGTCAGCGCGTGGGCTTCGTCAGTGATCGCGTGGTTGAGCTGGCGCAGCTGTTCGATCTGCGCCTTGAGCGCGGCGCGATCGTCGCTCTCGGTTTTATAAACCGTATCCACGCGCTGGCGAAAATCGGTGAGCTGCTGGCGCAGCGGATGAAGCAGGGCCTCGACCTGGGTCTTGTTGTGGTCGGTAAACTTGGCGGACTTTTCCTCGAGCAACTTGGCGGCGACGGATTGAAACTCGGTCTGCATGGTGGCCCGCAGCTTTTCGAGATCGGACAGGTATTGTTTGGCCAGCGCCTCGCGTTCGGCGAGCCGGGTTTCGGTGGCCTGCAAGCGCTCGGCCCCGGCCGCACGTTCGGCGGCGAGCTCCGCGGCGAGGGCGGAAAGTTTTTCGCCAAGCGCCGTCCGGGCGGCCTCCAACTCGCGATTCGATTCGGTCACGCGGGCGACGTCGGTTTCCCTTTGGGCCAGACGCTCGGCCAAGGCGGTTTGGCGCTGCCGCGCAAACAGCCAGACGATGACTGCAGCCAAGGCGGCGGACACAAGTGCGGTGGTAAAAATCACGTAAAGCAGGGGGCTGGGAGTTTACTGCAAATCAATGCCTGATGCGTTCCTTGACACATCGCGGAGCTGACTGCAAACACGCTGATGCTGAGGATGATGCCTCGGCCAGATTTAAAGCTTCCAGCAAAAATCAATGGTGACAGAAACTACACCCGCCGCCACGGAAACCGTGGGCAAGCCGGCTGTTCTGGTCGTGGACGACGAATATGGTCCGCGCGAATCGATCGCCTTCACCTTGTCCTCGGAATTTGCCGTGGATACAGCCTCCCGGGCCAATGAAGCGCTGCACAAGCTCCGGCAGAAGAGCTATGCGACGGTCGTGCTCGATATCCGCATGCCGGAAATGGACGGCATCCGTGCTTTGGAAGAGTTGCGCAAGATCGATACCGACGTGTCGGTCATCATGCTGACCGGCTATGGGACGCTTCACACCGCGCAACAGGCGATGGTTGGCGGTGCCAACCAGTATCTGCGGAAACCGCCGGATGTGAACGAACTGATCGAAGCGGTCCGCAAGCAGACGGCCGCGACCAGGATGCGCCGTCAGCAGACGGAAATGAACCGCCGCACCCAGGAGCTGAACGAGGCATTGAAGCAGGAAATCCAGAAAGCTGAGCCCCATATCTGGCAATCGCGCGCTTCGGTGGAGTTGGTGCACGACCTGAACAACCCCCTGACGGTGGTCATCGGTTACGCGGCTTTGCTGGTGGAGGAAGCTCGCTCCATGGCCAAGGCCGGGAACGGGGATTCTGGCAAGCTGCGCGATTACGCCGCGGTGGTGGAGCGGGCCGCCGAGTATTGCCATCACCTTTCCGAGAACTGGCGGCTGGCCTCGCGCAATCATGTCGAATACGCCACCGTGGATCTCTGTGCCGTGGCGAAGGAAGTCCGGCAGGTGATATTTTTCGACAACCAAACGATTCAATTCGAAGGCGAACCGAGTGCGCTGGTGCGGGGGTCACGCTTCGAGTTGATGCGCGTTTTTCAAAACCTCTTCAAAAACGCGCTTGAGGCCGGGGCGACGAAACTGCTGCTGACCGTGAAGCAGAATGGCGCGCAGTATGAACTCATGCTGGTGGACAACGGTTCCGGCATCCCGAACGAGTCGATCAAGAAGGTGCTCAAGGGTGGCTTCAGCAGCAAATCCGGCGGCACGGGGCTCGGATTGAGCATTTGCCGGCATCTGCTCAGTGCTCACGGCGCCACGTTCGAACTCGAATCGACCGCGGGTGCCGGCACCACGGTGAAGATGGTGTTTCCGGCTGCGAAATCGTGAGCGGACCATCCTTCAATGTGCAGGGCACGGGGGGGAGGTTATGAAGCGGCGGCGCGTCAAGATCACAGGCCTCGGTCCGGTGACGCCGGCAGGCTGCGGCCGGGTCGATTTTTGGCGCGGCATCCTTGAGTCGCGCTCCTATGTGCGCGAATTGCAGGCTTTGGCCAAATACAAGAGCGGCGATTTTGTCGGCGCCGAAGTCGATGACGCAGCGATCACTGACATCGTGATCGCGCTCGAGGCCGACAAATTGCCCCGACACACCCAGTTTGCAATCGCCGGAGCGGAACTCGCCCTGCGGGATGCCGGCTTGAGTCTGGCGAGTGTGCGCGACCTGGATCCACTGGTGATTGCAGGCGCATCGCTGATGGATTTCGGGGTGATGAACAAGGTCATGGATCGCATCGCCAAAACCGGTCCGGACTTTGGGGTGCCCAGCGCGGTGTTTTCCTCCTCGGTCAGCGCGATCTCCGGTTCGATCGCCGAGCGCATCGGCGGGCGCACGCAGACGATGGCTTTGCAAAGCGCGTGTTGTTCGGGCTTGGATGCAATCGGGCACGCAGCGAATCGGATCGCCGCGGGTGAAGTAGAAATCGCCATCTGCGGCGGCACGGAGGCGCCACTTTATTTTCATCCGATGCTTGAGTTGCGCATGGCCGGTCTGGCGCCGGCGACGGCCGAGCTGCCGGGACGGATGTGCCGGCCTTTTGATCAGTGGCGCACGACCGGGGTTATCGGGGAAGGCGCCTGTCTGATGGTGTTGGAACCGGAGGACAGCCCGCGGCCCGCGCATGCCTACATTGACGGTTACGCTTATGCCACCGATCCGGTGGGGCGGCCGCTTGAAGGTTTGGCTGAGGCCATCCGCTTGGCGCTGGCCAACGCCGGCCGCCGCTTGAGCGAGATTGAGTGCATCAATGCCTGGGGACCGGGTCACAAATTGGTGGACCGGGCCGAGGCCCAGGTGCTGTATGCAACCTTTGGGGCGGCGCTGGCGGATATCCCGGTGGTTTCCATCAAGGGCGCGATTGGCAACCCGCTCGGTGCGGCCGGCGCCATTCAAGTGGGCGCGGCAGCCCTGGCGATCGCGGATGAAATGATCCCGCCCACGGTCAACTGGCAGTTCCCCGATCCGGATTGTCCGCTCAACCTCAGCGCCAAGGCGCGGGCGGTTTCCCACCACGTCACCTTGGTCAACTCGCACGGCTTGTCCGGCACGAACGCATGTCTGGTCCTGAGCAACTGATCCTGCACCCGGCGTCCCTGGCCGCGATCGCCGCCCTGATGGTGGGCTTCGGTGCGCTGTGGGCCAATCCCAAGCGGGCGATCAATCGCGTATTCTTTACGGGGTCGTTGCATGTGTCGGCATGGCTGCTGTGTTTCGAACTGGCAGTGGGTCGGGAGGGCGGGTTGCTCTGGCTGCGCTGGGCCACGGCGATCGGTGGATTTCTGCCGTTGCATCTGTGGACCCTTGCGGCGGTGGTGCGGGGGATATCTTCGCGGGTCTGGCTGCGCCGCGCGTGGCCGTGGTTATTGGCGGCGGTCGTGCTGGCAGTGATATGTTTCAGCGATTGGTTCATCCCGAGTTATTCCTCACGCGATGCGAAGGTCTTCGGTCTCGGCTATTTTGTTTATATCGGCGGCGTGCTCGCGCTTTATCTGGTGCTGTTGGTGCAAACCCTTTGGCAGGCGCGGGCAACCAGCGGGGTGCAGCGCCTCGAATTGCAAGTGCTGCTGCTTGGTGGCTGCGCGGCGTGCTTCACCGCGATCACGCTCATGGTATTGAACGCGATCGTGCAGGATCCGATTTACATCCGCCTGCAACCGCTGGTCGTGCTCGTGTTTTATGGTGGCACGGCCTGGGCGATGCTGACCTCGCGCGTGTTCGATGCGCGGCACATGCTGTTCATCGGTCTCCAGAAGCTGTTTCTGGTGCTGGCGGTTGCGCTCTTCATCTGGGCTGCGAATGAATTGCTGGCGATGCTGATGCCGCCGCCGCTGGCCTTCGTCCTCGCGATCGGCCTCGGCCTCTGGTTCGCGGCCTCGGCGGGACCATGGTTTCAACTGGTTTTCGACGTCAACCTGCGCGGCGAAGATGCGCGCCGCGCTGCGTTCAAGGCGGCCCGCAGTGAGTCCCGCCCGGAGCGCCTGGAATCGGCGTTCGTGCAACTGCTGCGCAGTTGGTCCAATGCCGACCGCGCCTACGTCTTGATGCATGCCAACGGCCAGTTGCGGGGCGAGGGCATGGAATTGCCGGCCAACGGCGAAGTGGTGCGCGCGTTGTCGGAATTGCGCTGGGCGACCCCGGAGCGACTGGCCCGTCAGAAACTGGAGCCGCATGAGATCGGACTGCAGCGTTTCATGGCGGAGGAAAACATCGGTGTCATGGTTGCACTGGGCGGACAAAGCCTGAATCTGATTCTGGCGGTGGGCGTGCCCGTGACGCGGAGACCGTTCACTTATCCGCAGGTGGCGCAGCTCGTCGAGCTCGCGTCGATCATGGAAAGCGCGATGGATCGCGCGCAGTATTCCGTCAAGGCCCAGCACGCTGAGCAGCTCGCGACCGTCGGCTTGCTCGGGGCGAGCCTGGCGCACGAGATCCGCAACCCGCTCGTCACGATCAAAACGTTCGTGCAACTGCTGCCCAAGCACTACGCGGATCCGATCTTCCGGGAAAAATTTTTCACACTCATTGGCGAGGAGGTGTCGCGGATCGACCGATTGACCGAACAGCTCCTCGACCTGGCCACGCCGCGGGCCTACACGCCGAAACCGGTCGAGCTGCACGCCGTGCTCTTAAACAGCGTCGAACTGGCCTCGGCCAAGGCGGATGACCGCCAGATCCGGATCATCAAGGAATTCCACGCCGCGCCCGACACGGTGTTCACGGATTCCAATGCCGTGAAGCAGGTCCTGCTGAACCTGTGCTTCAATGCCATTCAGGCCGTGGAGCACCAGGAAGGTGATCGTTGGATCAAGCTCACGACGCAAAACCTGGCCGACGGCGTGCAACTGGTGATCGAGGACAATGGCCCGGGCATTGCAGCCGAGATGTTGCCGCGTTTGTTCCAACCCTTTCAGTCCAGCAAATCGACAGGGTTTGGACTTGGATTGGCGATTTGCAGCGACATTCTACGCAGTCTCAAGGCGACCATAACCGTGGATCCACCCACGGCCGGTCGCGGCGCAACCTTCCGCATCAACTTTCCATGCCGAGCCTCCTGATCCTCGCCACTGCTGACGATGACCTGGCCGCTGCTTGGGAACGCCAAATCCCGCAAGGGCGTTCGATTGTCCGGTTGACGCCGCAAAGTTTTCCCGGCGGATCGCGTCCGGGATTTTCGGCCGTGGTCGTGCTGGATGCCGCTGCGGAGGCGCAACTGCCGGCGTTTCTCGCCTCCTATCCGACGATCTACGTGGGCGAACCGCGCAGTCTGCCGTTTGAGCAGGCGCGCATGACGCATCGCGCGAAGGTTTATCTATCCTACGATGAAAGCAGCCGGCGGCTAAGCGACTTCATCGATTTGCTGGAAGAGCTGGCCGAGAAGCAGTCGATGGTGGAAATCCTGGTTGAAAAGAGCCGCCGGGCCGAGGTCACGCGCAGTGTGCCCAAACAACCGGCGCCAGTGGATACGATTGAGTTGTGGGACTTCCTCGAAGGTGCGGTGGAGAACCTCGATACGCGTGACCGCCTGATCGCCGAGTTTCGCCGCGCCTCGCGCCAACTGCTGCATGCGTCGCATGCGGTCTTCTTTCTGCGCGAAGGCGATGGATTCCGGGCCGATCGCGGCACCTCTTATTTCGGTCTTGATGATCCGTTGGTCGCCTTTCTGGAAACGCATCCGGTCGTGATTGACGGCACGAATTGGGACAGCCCGGCCGATCCGGTGGCCGAGCTCGCGGTGCGCAACCGGCTGGCGATGTGGGGTGCGCGCTTGCTCGTGCCCGTGCACGACAACGGCCGGCTGCTGGGCTTGATCGCTTTGGGTGTGCGCGATGACGGCCAGCCCTACGAGGACACCGACCGCACCCGCGCGGTTTTCTTCGCGCGGTTGCTGCGCCATTTCCTCAGTCGATCGTCACAGGTCAGCCGCTTGTCGCAGCTCGCCGAACAATCGGCGCTCGGCGCGAAATACCTGCCCAGCACCTTGCTGCTGGCGGCGGGCGAAACGGTGCCGCGGCACGTCCCTTTGGTGGTGCGCGATCTGATTGGCCGCGTGCGCCGCTCGCGTGAAGTGTGCCGCATTTCGCCCAGTGCCGATCAACCGTTTCGGGCAAGCGCCGGTCTGATGGCGGAATCAAACGGGGTCTGGGCGTTTTGGGAGGAAGCCAGCTCGGAAGTGCATGACGCCGCGGGCCGGAGTCGGGAGGAACGCCGTGGTCTTTTGCGTGAGCTTGCACTGACTCTCAGTCATGAGCTCGGCAACGCCTTGGTTTCGCTCGCGACTTTCCGGCAGATGAAAGACCGACCGCTGTCGGCCGAAATGGCAAAAACCCTGCGGGCGGACATCGGGCAGTTGGAGAAACTTAACCAACGTCTCGGCATGATGCAAAATCTGGACGAGATCGAGCCGACTGAAATGGACATGCGCGATTTCGTGCAAAGACTGGGCGACAGCGGCGGCATCGAGGTCGAAGTCGGCCCGGATGCCGTGCGTTTGATTGCTGCGGAGGGGTTATTGGAATTCGCCTTCAGTTCACTGATCGAGTCGCTTTCGGAAAATCAAGTCGGCGCCAAGCAGCCCGGACTCACCTTGCAACTGAGATCCACCGGCTCCGGTGACGAATTGACCGCCTTGCTCTCGATCAAGGGACGAAATCTTGAACTCGAGGGCATCCTGCCCGAGCCCGTTGATGGGGCCGTGCCCAACCAAGGCCGCATCGCGGTATTTCTGGCGAAGGAAATCCTGCGCTTGCATCGCGGGGAGATTCACGCCGGACCCGGGATTCAAGGCACCGAGATTTTGATTTCCCTGCGTTCATGCTAGGCGACCGGACATTGCTTGATGCCGTCGTCAGCGGGTTGGGCAAAGACGATAATGTTAATTCAGTGGTGCTGTTTGGTTCGCAGGCGCGCGATCCGGGGTTGCCCGCCGCTTCGGATGGCTGGTCGGATATCGACTTGCACTTGATTGTGGCCGATGTGGGGGCTTTTGCCGCGGCGTCCAATCTCGAGACACTGGGACCCAAACCGCCGAAGCTGCACGTGATTCGCAATGCATCGGGCGGGGTGCGCAAAGTGACTTTGCTGTATGAGGACGCGGAGGTGGATTTGGTGGTCATCCCGCGTTGGCAGATGCAATTGGCACGCCTTAGTCTGGCGCTGGGCTGTCAGGAGCGAATTGTCCCTTTGCGCACGGCCCTCAATGAGATGTCCACGATCATGCGGGGCGGCTATCGCTTTCTGAAAGGTGAAGCCACATGGGGCAAATTCTACGCGGATGTTGTGGCGAAGTTGCCGGGGCAGCGGTGGGGCGATGCCGAAGTGCGTGCGGCGGCGGATGCGTTTCTCTGTGACTATCTTTGGGTGCTTCAGAAACTGGCCCGCGGCGAACTGATCGCGGCACAACGCAGCCTGCATCTGCAGTTGGCGGATGCGAATTACCGATTGATGCACGAACTGCGCCTGCGTCAGGGCCGGCCGACTTTCCGGGAGGCGCGGCGGCTGGAAAAGCTGCTCGTCGCGGTTGAGCGGGAGATGTTGCAGGTTTCCGCGCGACTCGCTGCGCCTGAACTGCAGGCGGCCGCAGACAAGGCTTTGGCGACGATGAAGATCCTGGTCGGCGAATTGCTGCCGGGGTGGAGTCCGCCGGCGGATTATGCCGCCATGGTGGGCCGCGTGATTATTTCGAACTGAACAGCGCCGCGATCACATCCTCGAGCGGAATGTCCTCGATGGTGATGTCGGCCACCGGGCCAGTCGTGAGAATTTCCTGGGACACGGCCACGACTTTGTCGCCGGGCACGCGCAGCGTGAATTTGCCCTCGGCATCGCGCTGGGTTTCACCGTGCTGCGATTGCCAGTTTTCCGGGAAGGCCGGTTTGTCGCCCGTGTCCTGGGCGGCGATCGCAGGCAGGAAAGTGATGATCTTTTTGCGGGTCTCGGGTCCGCCTTCCAAACGATCCAGCGCGCCGTCGTAGATCTTCACCCCTTTGTGAATGATGATCACCCGGTCGCACAGTTCCTTGATGTCGGCCATGTAATGGCTGGTGAGCAGGATGGTGACGTTGTTGCGGCGGTTGTATTCGCGGAGGAAGTTGCGCACCGCCTTTTGCGAAATCACGTCGAGACCGATGGTCGGCTCATCAAGAAACAACACGCGCGGGCGGTGCAGCAGGGCGGCGATCAATTCCATCTTCATGCGTTCACCGAGCGAGAGCTCGCGCACCATGACGTTGAGCTTCGGCCGCACATCCAGCAGATCGAGCAATTCGTCGAGCGTGGCCTGATATTGATCGGCCGGCAGCGCATAGATCGCGCGCAACAGATTGAAGGATTCAATTGCGGGCAGGTCCCACCAGAGCTGGTTCTTTTGGCCCAGCACGAGGGCGAAGATCCGGCGATAGGCGCTCGCACGCGCGGAGGGATTGAACCCGGCGACGCGGGCGGTGCCGCTGGTCGGATAGATGAGACCGGACAGCATCTTGAGTGTCGTGGTCTTGCCCGCACCGTTGGGGCCGAGAAACCCGACGAATTCGCCTTCGGCGATCGAAAAGGAAATGTCCTTGGCCGCAGCGGTTTCCTCGAAGTCGCGTTTGAAGAGTCCTTTCACGCCGCCCCAGAAACCGGGCTGCTTTTTGTAGGTGCGGAAAACGCGGGTAAGGTTTTCGACTTCGATCATGGGAGAGCGATGGTTGCCGCGGGTTTCGCCTTGGCAATCAGGAATACGGTGCGCGGTGTCCGAAAGTCTTGCAGGGCTGCACCGGTGGTCGTGGGATGACGCGCGTAACCTATCATGTGCGGCATCTCGGGCTATTTTTCACGCGGCGGATCCATTGCGTCGGTTTCATTGGAGACGGCAAACCGCCGGCAGGGGCATCGCGGTCCGGATGGATCCGGGGTATGGCGATCAGCGGATAAGCGGGTCGGCCTGGGCCACGTGCGTTTGAGCATCATCGATCTGGCGACTGGAGCGCAGCCGATGACGAGTGAGGATGGTTGCCGCCACATTGTCGTTAACGGCGAATTTTATGATTATGAGCGGATACAGCGCGAACTGACCGGACGCGGGCATCAACTCGCGACGAAGTCGGACAGTGAAATCGCCCTGCATCTTTACGAGGAGTCCGGCACCGACTGTTTGCAGGACCTGCGCGGAGAATTTGCCTTCGCGATTTGGGATGAGGTCCAACAGCGCCTGTTCGCGGCCCGGGATCGCTTTGGGATCAAGCCGCTCTTCTACACGGTGCAAGACGGCACACTGTATTTTGCCTCGGAAATCAAGGCGCTGCAGGCGATGGGTGTGCGGCTGACTTGGGATGAAGAGGCGATTGGGCAAAGCCTGTATTCCTATGTCGGCCCGGAGCGCACCTATTTCAACGGGGTGAAGCAACTGCCTCCCGGGTGTTGTCTGGTGGCGACGTGCAAGGAACTGCGGATCGAGCCGTATTGGGATTTGGATTATCCTGAAGCTGGCGCCGAAACGAATTTCAGCGAGGCCGAGTGGATTGAGCGGGTGCGGCAAAGTGTGAGCGAAGCGGTGCGTTTGCGCATGCGGGCGGATGTGCCCGTGGGTTGTCTGCTGAGCGGCGGTTTGGACTCCTCGGCGGCGTTGGGTCTGGCCCGCCAGCACAGCTCCGGTCCGCTCAAGGCGTTCACCATCGCGTTTGATGTGAAGGAGCTCGACGAGAGCGATCGCGCCGAACGCACGGCGGCGGCGGTGGGTGCGGATTTTCACCGGATCGCCGTGAGCAATCGCGAGTTTGCCGAGGTTTTTGCCGACGCGGTTTGGCACACCGAGGGCTTTCACTACAACAACCATGGTGCCGCGCGCTATCTGCTGAGCCGGGCGGTGCGCGATGCCGGGCTCAAGGTCGTGCTCGCCGGTGAAGGGGGCGACGAATTGACGGCGGGTTACGTGTTTTGCGAGCGCGCGATGGGGGTGGGCGGCGATGCGCCGCCCCCGCACTGGCCGCAAGCCGTGCTTGATTTGCTCGCAGCGCGGAAAACCGGGCAAGCCGGCGATGACACGGTTTTGTCGGAATTGGTCACGCGTGCGCAGGCGCTGGGTTTTCCGGAATCAACGTTTGGGCACATGACGGGACGCGTGGCGATTGGCCATGGCTTGGTGAGACCCGAGTTCGCACGGCGATGGTGCGGCCCGGATGCGGCACTGACGTTTTTTGATCAATTCGACGTGGCCGGTAAAATCAATGGCCGGCAGCCGGTGCACCAAGCGCTTTACTTGTGGCTGAAAACGGGGTTCGCAAATTACATCCTCGGCGGCGAACGCCTCGACATGGCCAACGCGATCGAACAGCGCCTGCCGTTTCTCGATCATCATTTGTTTGCATTGATGCGTGACGTGCCGGTGGGGTTGCTGCGTCGGGACGGGCGCGAGAAATGGATTTTGCGCGAAGCGATGAAGCCCTTCGTGACGGAGGAGATCTACACCGCCAAGAAGCAGCCCTTTGTCGCCCCCGGATCAACGCTCCGTGATGGTTCGGAGATGCTCGACCTCGCGCAGGATCTCCTCCGCAGCGACGCGGCCGCGGCGGTGCCGTTCATCAATCAAGTGGCGGTGCTGGGGATGTTGGAAAAGTTACCGGCTCTGGATCCGCGGCAACGCATGATGTTGGACTCAACGATTCTAATGATGATGTCGGCCGTTGTATTGCACCAGCGATATGGCTTGTGAAATGCTGTTACACTGCCATCGCCTGACCACCATGCACCGCCGATTTGCACGAATCTCCTTGGGCATGCTTCTCTTGCTGTTCGCCGTTCCGGCTCATGCAGTGGTGTTCAACCTGGCCGGCCCGCCCGATCCGGTCAAAATCGGTTCCGAGGTCGCGCTGAATTTGCTGATCCTGAATCCCGGAGCGGAGGCCGCGTCGCTGACCGTTCCGGAGGTGTTTTCGGCGGAATTATCGGACGGAACCCAGCGTTGGGTGGTGGAACTGCGCGCGCCCGCGATGGGAGGGCTGGTTGGCGTTGATGCCGGCGGATTTGCGGTGCGAGAGTATGTTTTCACGCTGCCGGAAGACGCCCGCAATCGGCTCGTGCTGGCCGTGGAAAGCCCCGTGGTCGCCAAGGTGGCGTTGGAGGTCCAAGCGATAGCGCCGATCGCGGCGGCGCGCCCACCGTTGACGAACTTCGCACCGCAGCGGACGGCCGAGGCCTCGATCAAACGCGCCTTTGCCGGGCGCTTCGGAGCCCACGATCCGATTTACATTATCTACGGCAACGAGGACCGGGGAGCGAAATTCCAGTTCAGTTTCAAGTATCGCATCTTGGGAGCCGACGCGAAACTGGGCGAACGGGTCCCGGCATTGCGCCGGTTGTATTTCGGCTACACTCAACGCTCGTTGTGGGATATTGATGCGGATTCGAGTCCGTTTTACGATACCAGCTACCTGCCCGAGTTGATGTTCGAATCACAGAACGTCTTGGATGCTGATTCGCCCGGGGGCTTCAAATGGATGGGGTATCAAGCGGGGCTGCGGCACGAGTCCAACGGGCGCTCGGGTCCAACCTCACGCAGTATGAACACGGTCTATTTTCGGCCGGGCGTGGCGTTTGGTCGCTTTGACAGCTGGCACGTGATTCTGGCGCCGCGGATTTCGCATTACATTTCCGATCTGAGCAACAACCCGGACATCAAACGCTACCGGGGGAATGTCGAAATGCAGGCCATCCTCGGTTATGACGACGGCCCCAGCCTGGTGTTGACGAGCCGACTCGGTCGTGACGGCGACAAGGGCAGTCTGCAGGCGGATCTGAACATCCCGGTGAAGTTTGACCGGATGTTCGACTTCGCAACTTACGTTCTCGTCCAATACTGGCAGGGTTACGGCGAAAGCCTGCTCGACTACAACGTCGAGTCATCGGCCGTGCGCATCGGCTTTTCGCTCGTGCGTTAGGCCGGCAGCTCGCCGCCGAGGCGGCGATAATCGAGGATGCTGTGGCTGATGTGCTGTGCCGCCACGGTCCCGAGGTCGGTGGCCACACCGGCGGGCGTGACGTCCTTGCCGACGGTCCAGAGCAGACGGTGAGTGCCATCATCATCGGCCGGACTGAAGAGTTTGGGCATGAAATAATGTGCGGGCACCGTGCGCTTTACCTCGGTGTCGGGGCGGCACGGGTATGGGAAGTTGATGTTATGGATCGTGAACGTCTTCGGCGTTATCGTCGGCATCAGCTCGCTAGTCATGCGCGCGGCGTGGGCCGCGGAAATTTTCAACGTGTTCAGCAGTTCGCCATCCGGCTGGCCCGCAGTTTCCTTGAGGTGAAGATAAACCTCTTCGGAAACATCCTGCGAAAAGGCGATGGCCGGCAGACCGTGCAGCGCACCTTCCCACGCGCCGGCGACGGTGCCACTGGCAATGATGAACGCGAGGGTGCAATTGAAGCCGACGTTAATGCCGCTGACCACGCCTTCGATGTCGTTTGGCAACAGGTGGGCGAGGGCGATGTTGACGCAATCACTGGGCGTGCCGTCCACGGTCCAGGTCGGGCAGCCGAATTGACGATCGACGGCGGCGGATTTGACCGAGCGGTTGCGCGTCTTGGATGCGCCGGTCCAGCTCTGTTCACGGGCCGGGGCCACGACGAAAAGCTCGTGTCCGGCCTTTTGCAGCGCGGCCACCAGCTCATGCATAAAGACCGAATCAATCCCATCGTCGTTTGTGACCAGTAGCTTCATAAGCGGTCCAGTGTTGAGGGACTCGAATGCCTGTCAGGTCTTTTCTTGCAGTTACAAAAAAGCCGCGGATCGAAATCCGCGGCTTTGAAAGCGATAAAGCCGGGGGCTGATTACTCGGCCTTGGGCTCTTCGGCGGCCGGAGCGGCTTCCGTGGACTCCGCGGCGGGCGCTTTGTCGGCTTCGAGCTCGGCCATGGCGGCCTTGCGCGAGAGGCGGACCTTCTTGGTGCGCTCGTCGATGCCGATGCACTTGACCGTGATGGAGTCGCCGACCTTGACGACATCCTCGGTGCGGCGCACGCGGAAGTCGGCCAGTTCGGAGATGTGCACGAGGCCTTCCTTGCCGGGGAGGCATTCGACGAAGGCGCCGAATTCCTTGGTGCCGGTGACCTTGCCGTTGTAGATCTTGCCCACTTCGATCTGGGAACCGCCGCCGCAGAGGGCGTCGATTTCCTGCACGGCGCGGTTCATCGCGTCGGCATTGTTCGAGTAGATGAAGACCTTGCCGGAGTCGTCGTCCGAGATGTCGATCTGGGCGCCGGTCGTCTCGACGATGCGGCGGATGGTCTTGCCACCGGGGCCGATGAGGAGGCCGATCTTTTCCGGATCGATCTGGATCGTCTGGATGCGCGGCGCGTAGGTCGAGAGATCAGCGCGCGGGGCCGGGAGGGCGGCGAGCATGGTCTTGAGGATTTCGATGCGGGCGTCGCGGGCTTGGAAAATCGCGGTCTTGGCGATCTCGAAGGGCAGGCCGTTGATCTTGAGATCGAGCTGGAAGCCGGTGATGCCCTTGGTGGTGCCGGCGAGCTTGAAGTCCATGTCGCCGAAGTGATCTTCCTCACCGAGGATGTCGGTGATGGTCACCCACTTGTCGATGGAGCCGTCGGCTTTGTTGCTGGTCATGAGGCCGCAGGAGATACCGGCGACGGGGGCGATGATCGGCACGCCGGCATCCATGAGGGCCAGACAGCCGCCGCAGATCGAGGCCATCGAGGTCGAGCCGTTGGAGGCCATGATCTCGGAGACGACGCGGATCGAATAGGGGAACACGTCTTCCGGCGGGAGCACGGGAACGAGCGAACGCTCGGCCAGCGCACCGTGACCGATCTCACGACGGCCCGGGCCGGTGAAACGGCCGGTTTCGCCAACGGAGAACGGAGGGAAGTTATAGTGGAGGATGAAGGACTTCGAGGTCACGCCGCCGGTGAGGGCGTCGAGGCTCTGAGCTTCCTTGGTCGGGCCGAGCGTGACGAGGGCGATGTTCTGCGTATCGCCGCGCTGGAAGGTGGCGGAGCCGTGCACGCGGGGGAGCACGCCGACTTCGGAGGACAACGGGCGGAGCGACTTGGCATCGCGCTTGTCGGCGCGCACGCCGCGCTCAAGCACGGTCTTGCGGTAGGCCTTGTATTGGAGGTCTTCGAAAACGACGTTGAGGTCGACATCGG
>JACKPU010000013.1 GCA_024233285.1 Opitutaceae bacterium
TGCTTCTTTTCGTCTTTGCGGAATTCCTTGATGATGAGGACGCGGTCGATGAGATCCTGAATGATGCTGTCTTGGAGCTGCTCCAGGCGGCGGTTGAAGTCGGCCTCGCTGCGGGCTTCCCGTTGCAACTGGGGAATCATGGGCGAGATTTCGCGGCGGATGTCGTCCACCGTGATGACCTTGTCCTCTACGATGGCGGCGATGCCGTTGGCGAAGCGGAGGTCGAGTCCGTCGTCCTGACTGGCGGGGGTTTGCGCGCGCAGCAAGGGACCGAGCAGGCCGCATAGAATCAGGGTGAAGGTGGCGGAGTGACGCAACGTCATGGATCAGGCAGATTGTTAAGGAAAGAGATGATTTCGCGTAACCGTAGAAGGGGCTTGGGGGCGGTCAACCTTGGAAACCGGGTGCCGATTTGCACCCAATCGTCGCGCCGACCGCTGTTCCGCAGGCACTTGAGGCGGCTGGACTCTGTTTCGACGGAGAGCAGCCCCTTTTGTTCCGCCCGGACGCGGATTTCGGTGATGGTGAGCAGGGCTTTGACCTCCTCGCCGAATTTGCCGAAGCGGTCGGTCAGTTCGGCGGCCAGTTCCTTGATGCGCTCCGTGCTCTCGGCCAGGGCCAACCGCCGGTAAAAATCGATGCGCAAACGAGTTTCGGAAAGGTAGCTGGCGGGAATCCGGGCTTGGATCCGGGCAACCTCGACCGCGCCGTCCTCGGCGTGCTGCGCAGCCTTGATGGCTTGGTAACTGGTGGCGGCAGTCTGCCCGGCGCCGGAGGCGCCGGCGTCAGCGCCTTCGCCGACGAACACAAAGTCCAGTTTGACCGAGGCGCGGATCGTGGAGGCCTGTTTTTCGCCCTTGAGCCGGGCGACGGACTGCCGGAGGAGCTGGCAGTAGAGCTCGAAACCGACGCCGACGATGTGGCCGCTTTGTTGCGAACCGAGCAGGTTGCCCGCGCCGCGCAGCTCGAGGTCGCGCATGGCGATGCGAAACCCGGCGCCCAGCTGATTGTGCTGACGCATTGCCGTCAGGCGTTGGCGGGCGACATCCAGCAGACGGGTGTGCCGGTGCAGCAGCAGGTAGGCGTAGGCTTGGTGTTTGAAACGTCCGACCCGGCCCCGGAGCTGGTAGAGTTGGGACAATCCGAATCGATCCGCTCCTTCGATGATGATCGTGTTGCAGTTGGGGATATCGAGTCCGCTTTCGATGATGGTCGTGCAGACCAACACTTGATAGGTGCCGGCGACGAAATCGGTCATCACGCGTTCCAAGTCGTCGGAATCCATCTGGCCATGACCGACGCCGATGCTGACGTTGGGCAGCAGTTCACGCAAGCGCGCGGCGACGAGATCAATCGTCATCACCCGGTTGTGCAGATAGAATACCTGGCCACCGCGCCGCAGTTCGTGCCGGATGGCATCGACCACGATTTTCTCATCGTAGGTTTTGACCACGGTCTGGATGGGGTGACGGTTGGACGGCGCGGTTTCGATCACGCTGAGATCGCGGGCACCGGTCATCGCCATGTAGAGCGTGCGCGGGATGGGGGTGGCACTCATCGACAGGACGTCGATGGTCGAGCGCATGGTCTTGAACCGTTCCTTGTGCTTGACGCCAAAGCGCTGTTCCTCGTCCACAATGACGAGACCGAGGTCCTTGAACGCGACGTCGCTTTGGAGCAGTCGGTGAGTGCCGACGAGAATGTCCACCTGGCCGGCGGCGACGGCCGCGAGAATCTTCTTCTGGTCGGCGCGCGAACGGAAGCGGCTCAGCATCTCGATCGCGATCGGGTAGCCCGCCATGCGTTCGCGAAACGTGTTGAGATGCTGCTGGGCGAGCACGGTGGTCGGCACCAGCACCGCGACTTGCTTGCCCCCCTGCACGGCCTTGAAGGCTGCACGGATGGCGACCTCAGTCTTGCCAAAGCCAACATCGCCGCAAACGAGCCGGTCCATCGGGCGCGTCCGCTCCATGTCGGCCTTGGCTTCATTAATGGCCCGGAGTTGATCGCGGGTTTCAGTATAGGGAAACGAGGCTTCGAATTCCTTCTGCCACGTTGTATCCTCGGGGAACGCAAAGCCCGGCTGCGCCTCGCGGGCGGCATGGATGCGCAGCAGTTCGGCGGCGAGATCAAGCGTGGCGCGTTCCGCCGCTTTGCGGGTTTTTTCCCAGCGATTGCTGCCAATGCGGCCGAGTTGCGGACGCACCTTGCTGATGCCGACATAGCGGCTGATCAAATGCGATTCCTGCAGCGGCACGTGCAGGGTCACATGATCGTCAAACTCCAGCGAGATGACTTCGCGAATGCCTTGCGCCGTATCCAGCTTGGTGAGCCCGCGGTAATAGGCGATGCCGTGTTGCAGGTGCACCACGAAGTCGCCCTCGACCAATTCGGAAAAGTCGAGCAGCTGGTCGATTTGCGCGCGCTGCGCCACGGCGCGCGCGTTGAGATTCGGCCGGCGCTGGCGCTGACGGCCGAAGATCTCGGTTTCGGTGACCACGACCACGCCGCGCGGTCCGGTCGGCCAGGGCTTGAGCGACTGTTCGCCGCGGAAGGTGAGGCGAAATCCCTCGTTCAGCGTGCCGCGGTGAAAACGCGGACGAATGGCCTTGGTCAGGGTCTCTTCCTGCAAAATCTCCGCCGTGCGCTGTTCTTCGCCTGCCTTGGAGACGACGATGTCGATGGCGTAGCCTTCGCCCTGCCAACTGGCGAGTTGTTGCAGAAATTGCAACCGGGCGTCGGTCTCGACTTGCAACCGTTCCTGCGCCACCAGCGAGTCGGCGGGATAGCGGCGATGGTGATTGAGGCTGTCCGTGTCCCAGGTTTGTTCGTCGTCTGCGTCGGAAAACAACCCGCTGGCTTCGTCGATGTCGGCCAAACCAAAGTGACTGCGGCATTTGGCGCGCATGCGAACCAAAGCCTGCAGATCGCCGGCGGCCGGACCGCCGAACTCTTCCTCAAGCGCGGCCGGCTCGACAAAGACCAAAGCCGCCGCCGGCGATAGATAGTCGGCCAGCCCGGTGCTAGATTCCGCCAGTTTCACGCGCGGTGAGGCCGCTATGCTGATGCTCTCCACCGTGGCGCCGGAGCGCTGGTTGACCGGATCGATGACACGGATCTCCTCGATTTCGTCGCCGAAGAAATCGAGCCGGAATGGCTGGGTGGCCGTCACGGGATAAACGTCGATGATGCCGCCGCGCACCGCGTAGTGCCCCGGGGCCTCGCACACCGCCTCGCAATCGTAGTCGAGGGCCTGCAATTGCTCCAAGAGTTCGGCGAAGGGTTGGTTTTGACCGCGGCGAAGCGTGATCTCGGTCGTGGCGAATTCCTCGAGAGCGGGCACCGGTTGCAACAAGGCCACCGGGGTCGTGACCACGACGAGGCGATCGGGGGCCTGTTCGATTTGTCGGCGCGTGCGCAAGCGCGACAACGCCGTGAGCCGTTCGCTGGAGGCGGCGAAGGCCTCGCGCATATCACGATTATCCGGCATGGATTCCGGAAACAGCAGGACTTCGAGCGGAGGTTGATCCGGGCTGTTCGCGTGAAAAAAAACCAGATCTTCGGCGAGATGTTCCGCGGTTTTGTAATCGGCGGTGACGACGATCCACACCGGATGGGCGTGACGTGACATCAAAGCCGTGAGCACGCAGCCGCGGGCAGCCGGACAAACGCCGGTGTGATAATGGCGTGGCATGCGTTAAACGAGGTCGGCCGGGGGCCAGTTCTCCAGCGCGGTCCGGGCCGCCGCTTCCTCGGCACGTTGCTTCGAGGAACCGCGACCGGATGCGATCGCCCGATCTTTCAAATAAAGGGTGATCTCAAATTCGCGGGCATGGGCCTGGCCGGTGATGTTGACGACCTCATAGCGCAGCGCGGTGTTGCCGTGTTGCGGCTGCACCCGTTCTTGCAAGCGCCCCTTGGGGTTGTCAGCGGGCAGGACCGAAGCGAGGCGTTGTTTGATGTCGCCGTAAAGGGCGAGCACGACCCGGCGGCACTCGGCGAATCCCGCATCGAGGAAAATCGCGGCCACCACCGCTTCAAAGGCGTCTTCGAGGGCCGACGAACTTTCCGCGAGTTCGGTTGCCGCGGTTTGCACCCGCAAGCAGGGAGCCAGATCAATCTCCCGGGCGAGTTGCGCCGTGAAACGGCCTTCGACCAACTTTTTGCGATTCTGGGTCAACTTGCCTTCACGTTCCTGCGGGTAAAGTCGGTAGATCTCCTCAGAGAGAATAAGCTGCAGCACTGCGTCACCAAGGAACTCAAGGCGCTGGTTGGATTCCTTGACGGCCGGGTTCTCGTTGACGAGCGACGGGTGGGTCACGGCGAGCTCCAACAACTCGCTTCGCTGGAACGTATAACCGAGACGCGTCTGCAAATTTTCGAGGGCCGGACTCATGAGCTTGCGCTGGAATAGCGGCGCAGGCCGCGGTGGAACACAAACGTGGCGAGTCCGAACCAAGCCGCGGTTACCCCGAGCATCCAGAGCACGAGCATGGGGTCGAGGCCCTCGAGCAACGTGCGGGCGGGAATGTTGCTCACGATGACGACGGGCAGGGTCCATACAAACACGAACTGGGTGATGCCCTTGAAAGCTTCACGCGGAATGCGGGAAAACTCGAACAAGGTGAAATAGCTGCCCTCCAGCCCTTGCGCATTGGTGATCCAGAAGCTCAGCGACACGAGCGTAAGCAATGCGCTGTAATGAATGACCAGGCCGCAGAGAATCAGCAGGCCATACATGACGATGTCCCCGGCGGAAGGGTGCAGTTGCAGCTGCATCGCCGAGTAAACGACCACGGCGATCGCGATGAGCGAATTGGCAAGGCCGTCGAGGTCGATCTTTCGCGTCGTGGCCATGAACATGATGTTGCCGGGTTGCGCGAGGAAGAAGTCGAAGTGTCCGCTGCGGACATTGCGGCCCATTTCAAACAGGCTGCTCCAAAAGAAACCCATCAGCAGGCGCTGGATGAGCATCGAAGTGCCGACGAGCAGCATCATCTCGTATTTGCTCCAACCGGCGATGCTGTCGGTGTGTGCGTAAATGACGGTGATCAAGAGCACGTTCACGGCCATCCACATCAGCTCGACGGTGGACCAAAGAATGAAGTCGAAGCGAAACATCATCGTGCGCACGACCGAGTAACGCACGCTGGCGATCCAAATTTTGAAGTAGTGCAGCAGCATGAATCAGCCTCCGACGGCGGTGTGACGGCGCAGACCGCGGGACCATAAAAACTGATTAAGCAGGAGCAGCGCGATCACCCAAGCCAGCTGAGCAGCAAGCCCTTGCATGGCCAGTTCAGGTCCGATGCGGCCGGTGAAAACCGCCGCGGGAAAATACATTTGGTAGTAAAACGGCAGCCACTGGGAGAGGCGGAAAACCCAATCGGGCATCAGATCGAGCGGAAACATCTGGCCACCGAGCACGGTTTCGATCGCGAGTGACAGGATGACGAAGCCTTGGATTTCCAGAAACCAAAACGTCAGCAGGCCGAAACAGTAGGCGATGCTGAATTGGATCAGCCCGGAAAGCAGCATCGCGGGCAAACCGACGGCGATGCGCCAGGCCTCGTCGGGGAAAGTCAGGTAATCGCGCAGGAACGGCAGCGCGACGAGGAGAGGCAGGAGCACGAGCAGACCGGAGACCAGCCGCGCCGCCAGGTAAATGGTGAACCGGTAGAGGAAGTAGTTGATCGGTTTCAGGAGAAACTGATTGATGAGGCCGTTGCGGATTTCCTCGCTGATTTGGTAATCCTCATTGAAGGCGCCGATGAAGAACTGAAGCACCAGCAGCATGACGAAATACGTCATCGTCTGCCGCACATCGAACCCGCCGATTTCGGGCGACCCTTGGAAGGCCGCGCCCCAAAGGATGAACACGACCATCAAGTGAAAGAGCGAAAAGAACCCGCGCAGGGCGAAGTTCCACCGATAGACGATGTTGCCCTGCAGACCGACCAGAAAAACGTGCCGGTATTTATTGAGCGCCGCGATCATGCCGATTTGAGCGCGAAACGACTGACGACTTCCTTCCCGAGGTTGCGATAAGCGGTGGCGCCGGGGCTCAGCTTGTCGTAATCAAAGATCGTTTTGCCAAAGCTCGGTGCTTCGCTGAGACGCACCGTGCGGGGAATGACGGTCTCGAAAATCTTGTCGGGCAAATGCGCTTTCACCTCCTCGACGACCTGGCGCGAGAGATTGGTGCGCACATCGAACATGGTCATGATGACTCCGCCGAGTTCGAGCGCGGGATTGATATTCGCCGATTTGAGCCGGTCGACATTGCGCAGGATTTGGCCGAGCCCCTCAAGGGCCATGTATTCGCACTGGAGCGTGATGAGCAGATAATCGGCGGCGGCCAGGCTGTTCATCGAGAGCATGCCGAGGGCGGGCGGACAGTCGATGATGATGGCGCGATAGCCGTTGCTGGTGCGCAGGGGCTCGAGCACGCCGCGCAGGCGCATCAGGTAGTTTTCGGTTTGCGCGAGCTCAATCTCGGCGGCGGCCAGATCCTCTTCGGCGGGGATCAACGCGAGATGCTCGATGCTGGTCGGCGTCACCATTTCGATGGCCGAGCCCTCGCCCCGCAAAGGACCATAGAGGCTCTTGCCCTCCTGCTTTTCGACCCCGATGGCGCTGGTGGCATTGGCCTGCGGATCAAGATCGATCAACAGGGTGTGGATTTTCTGGTCGGCCAGGGCCGCGGCAAGATTGACGGCGGTGGTGGTTTTGCCGACGCCGCCCTTTTGATTCGCGATGGTAAATACGGTGGTGGGCATGAGTTTCTACCAGTAAGGGTGATTCTACCCGCGCGGCAAGCGCGGCTTGGGCGACAAAAAACGGCGACCCCGTCGGGGCCGCCGTGTGAATCGAGGATGGAGACAGACTATTCGCCGACGAGGTGTTCGATTTCTTCGCGCGAGAGAACCTGCATATCGATGTCCTTTTTGATGGCGCCGAGGCTGACGAGGCACTCGGTGAACAGCTCGCGGGTGCGGTATTCCAGATCCTTGAGCTCAAGCTCGCTCATGATGCCGAGGATGCGCGTGCCCTTGCGGACGTGGGTGCGTTCGTCGGCGCGGATGTAATCCGAAATGTGGCGGAGCAGCTCGTCGTTGCGATCGGCGGCGGTGTCGATCAGATCGTTGATCGTCTTGAGCACGCCGACCTCGCCAAACAGATTGATCTCGGCCATGGCATAGGCGGGTTCCATCGGTCCGCGGCAGGTCGAGCTGGTCAGGCGGTTGCGCAGTTCGTAGGGATCGTAGCCCGAGGCGAGCATGGCGCGGTGGCCGATCTCGGTATGACGCGCTTCGTCCCAAGTGATGCGCGCAAGGTCGTATTCGGCGTCAAAGTCCTTGAAGCGAATGTCCCAAATGAAAGTGCCGAAGGCTTCGATCGCGTCGACCTCATCGCGTTGGGTGCGGATGAAGCGCAGGCGCACGGCTTCATACGAATCCTTGTCGTAGCGCGTTTGATTGTCGGCGGCATCATAGTCGCCGGTGTGTTTGAACGTGTCGAAACGCACATCGCGGCGCGGCACGGTGCCTCGTTCGTAGGGCTTTTGGTCGATGCGCAGCGGGGTGGGCGCTTCGCCGCGCGGATCGGCGCCGCTGACTCCGCCGATGGAGGCGAGCAGGCGGGACAAGTGCCAGCGCCAGGTGGAGAGCTGGGCTTCTTCGACGCCGCCGGCGATGTAGGCCTCGACGGCCTTGTCGGCCCAGTCGAGCATCGGTTCGTAGTCGGCAAGAATGCGGCGCAGCGCGCGAATGGTCGGCGCATCGGTCACCGGGTCCGTGTCATCGATGTGATGGCGATAAGTGGTGGCGATGGCCTTGCCGAGAACCTGGTGCACGCCGACAAGCAGTTCGGCCGGTGATTCGGCACTGAGCATTTCGTCGATGAAACGATCGACTTCCGCATCGCGAAACGCGTCGATCTTCGGCGGCCGCATTTCCTGCTCGGTCAGACGCTCGCGCAGCGTGCGCGCGGCATCGGCATGATAAAAGATGTGGCGGCCGGTCTCGATTTTAACCTCGAACTCGGGAATGGTCAGGGTCCACGAACCGAGCGCCTGCATGATCCGGCGCTCCAAATAGAAGAAGCGCACGAGCCGCCGGCTGTTTTCGGACACGGTGTATTTGCCGCCGAGTTGACGGCGGTCCACCGGGAATTTGTAGGGATACTGGGCGCGGCGCTGTGCGGCGGCCTCGCGCTGGCCGGCCAGGCGTTGGGCGGCGATGATCGTTTTGTCGGCGGCTTGATCGCCGGAGTCTTCGGGTAGTTTCATAGGGCAGAGGGGGTTGAGAGGGCCCGCCGGGCGGGAAATTTTGAGCTTACCGAAACGGCCGCTTTTCGTCGTTCAGTTTCTTGCGAGCAAATGTATAAAATCTTAAGCGCCGGCCGAATAATCAGCCTTTCACGGCACCGCTGGTCAGGCCTGAGATGAACTCTTTTTGCAACAGGAGAAACAGGATCATGACCGGCGCGATGGAAACGAGCGTGCCGGCCATGATCAGACTGTAGTCGTCGCCATAAAGTCCGCGCAGACTGAAGATGGCCACGGCGAGCGGATGGCGCTCGGGTGACTGCAAGACGATCTGCGGCTGGATGAAGCTGTTCCACGTCGCGATGAAGACGATGATGAGGTAGGCGCTGATCATCGGGCGCACAATGGGCAGCACGATCTGGAAGAAGATGCGAAACTCGCCGCAGCCATCGAGACGGGCGGATTCGAGGATGTCTTCCGGCACGCTGTTGATCATCGCCTGGCGGAACAGGTAAATGCCAAAGGCCGGGGCGAGGCCGGGTAAAATCACGCCGGCGAAGGTATCGACCAAGCCCAAGTGAAAAAGGGTTTCGAAACCGGGACCGAGCAGCAGCGCACCGGGCAACACGACGGTGGCGAGAATGAAGGTGGTGATGGTTTCGCGCCCGCGAAAATGAAACTTGCTCAGCGCGTAACCACCCGCGGCGGCGCAGAGGGTGGCGCCCAGACTGATGACCGAGGCGAAGAACACGGAATTCAACAGGGCGCGCCCCACCGGCAGTTCGGTGAACAGCCGGATGAATTGCTCATGCGTGAGCCGGTCCCACGCGATGCCCAACCAGCCGTCCCCACCGGGCAGAAATCGCGACGTGAAGAAGTCGGCCTTGTCCTTGATGGCGGCGCAGAACATCCAGACGAACGGCACCAAGGTGAGTCCGCCAAAAAACGTGAGCAGCAGGTAGAGACCGGCCCGCGTCAGGCGGGAACCTGAGGATTTTTGGTTCATCGTTCCGCCCTCCGCGCAATCACGCGCTGCAGCAGGGCGAACCCGATCAGCACCAGGGTCAGCACCCAGCCGATCGCACTGGCGTAACCGAGATCGCCGCTGCGAAATCCGGTTTGATAAAGGTAGGTGACGATGGTGAGCGCGCGATTATCGGGACCGCTGCCCCCGGTGTCGTTGTAAACAAGAAAGGGCAATTCGAAGAACTGCAGGCTGCCGATGACCACGAGCAGGGTGATCAAGTTCAGCACCGGGCGAATCTCCGGTAGTGTGATGTGGCGGAAGCGCTGCCACGGGCCCGCGCCGTCGATGCTCGCGGCTTCGATGAGCTCGCCGGGCACATTCTGCAACGCGGCCAGAAAATAGATCATGTAGAATCCGGCGGACAGCCAGAGCACGGCGCCGCTCATGGAGGTGAGCACGTAGGTTTGCAACCAGGGGAAGTCGGGATCCCACGCGGGAAAAAGCGCGTGGAGCGAGCTGTTGACCAGGCCGACGCGGCGTTCGAGCAGCAGTGAGAACAGAATGGCGACAAACGAAAGCCCGACGATTGACGGGGCGAAAAAGATCAGACGAAACAGGCGTTTGCCGCGGAGATCGGGGCGGTTGAGCAACAGGGCGAGGCCGAGTGCCACCGGGATCTGCAGGCAGACGGCGCACACCGTAAAGAGCGCGGTATTGCCCACGGCGGTCCAAAACATCGGATCAGTGATCAGGAACTTGAAGTTGAGGAGTCCGACAAAGGTGGTCGTTTTCGGGCCGTAGGATTGTTCGAATGCCAGCACGAGCGAACGAATCAGCGGCCACGTGGTGAACGTGGTGAAGGCGATCAGGAAGGGTGCGAGCAGGCACCAGGGCACGAGCGGGGAGTGCGTGCGGTGGGAACTCATGGGGCGGGGTTGCGAAGAAAGACGTTGCGCTGCATCTGGCGGAGCAGTCCGGCTTGGGCCGCATCCAGCAATTGCCGGCACTGGGCGTGGAGGCGGGCGGGGTCGGTGATCGCGTTGGCCTCGGTGTAACGGCAGAGCGCGATGACCGCGGCGTTCAATTCCTGCTGGGCGTTGCCGTAAAACGGCGATGACGGTCGCATCGGCACATCAGGAGCAAGGTTGATGTAAAGCCGGCCGATGGGTTGGTCGCAGTAATAAGGATCGGGTTCGTCGTAGACCGATTCATCCCAGTTCGATTTGATGGGCGTGATGATGCGCGTGACTTCGTAGAGTCCCTTGGCGGTCTCGGGCGAAAGATAGAGTTTCTTGGCAAACTCCCACGCGGCATTCTGCTGCTGGCTGGCCTTGGTCAGGCCCAACATCGTGCCGCCAAAGACCGAAGTGCGGCGCCCGCCGGGTTCCCATGCGGGCAAGGGCATGAGCTTGAATTTTCCGGCCATGGTGGGAAGGCTGTTGCGCACCGAACCGGCATACCAATCCGGGGCGAGCATGGCGGCGACATAGCCTTGGATGATGAGTTGCTGCGCGGTGATCGGTGTGGTCGGCAACTCACCGGTCACCCGTCCCGGTCCGGCATACCACGTGGCGAGCTGGCTGATGATGCGGACGTTGATTTCGGAATTGAGGGCGGGCTCGCCGTTGCGGTCGAAGTAGCCGCCGCCGGCTTGCAGCAGAAATACCTCGTGGAACTGCTGGGCGGTGGGGCCGCCGCTGAGCAGCCAGCGATCAACCCGACCATCGCCGTCGAGGTCGCCCATGAGCGGGCGCATGACGCGGAAGAAATCGTGCCACGTTTCAATTTGAGCGACATCGATGCCGGCGGCCTCGGTGAGATCGGCGCGATACATCAGCATGACCGGATGCACATCATGCGGCAGTCCGAAGATGCGGCCGCGGGTGCTCCAGGGGCTGAACGATGGCGTGTTGATCAGATCACCCACGCGCTCCTTTTCCAGCCGGTCGGTGAGGTCGACGAAGCCCACGTCGTCGAGCGGGCCGGCAAAGACCTGGCCAATCACGGAGCGTTCGACCTCGATGAGATCGCCCACGGGGGTGTCGGCGTAGAAGCCCGTGAGCATGCGGCTGTTCATGGCGGCACCGTTAAGCAGGGTGACCTGAACCGGATTGGCGGGATTTTCCCGGTTCCACTGTGCGGCGATATGCTCGGAGAGCATCGCATGATTGCGGTCAAACAACCAAAAAATGATGCCCGGTCGCGGTTTGACCGGCAAAAGCAGGACAAGAATGCTCGAACCGATGGCCAGCAGGACGAGCAACCAGACGCCCGGGGAAAAATAGCGCAGCATTGGGGGACAGACAGGGGTAACGCCTGTCCAGTTTGCCGTCCCGCGCTTGACTGCAACCTCTTAACGCGGGCCGCCGCACAAAAGTGTGTCTTCAGCCTTTGACCGCGCCGCCGGTCAAGCCGGCAATGAATTCGCGCTGCAGCAACAGGAAGATGCACATGACCGGTGAAATCGACACGATGGTCCCGGCCATGATCAGGGCGTAATCGGTGCCGTAGATGCCCTTGAGATTGTTCAAGGCCACGGACAGGGGCTGCAGATCCGGCGATTGGAGGATGATCTGGGGACCGATGAAGTTGTTCCAGGTGCCCATGAAGCTGATCATGAGAAACGCGCCCATCATCGGGCGGACAAGCGGGAGCACGAGTTCGAAGAAAATCCTCGCCTCGCCGGCGCCGTCGATGCGTGCGGCCTCGAGCAGTTCGCGCGGCACGCCGTTGATCATGGCCTGGCGGAAGAGAAACACGCCGAAGGCGGGCGTGAGGCCGGGCAGCAGCAAGCCGGTGTAGGTGTTGAGCAAATCCAATTGGTAGAGCAGCTGGAAGCCGGGGGCGAGCAGCAGCGGTCCCGGAATGATCAGCGCGGTGAGGACAAGCGTGGTGACCACGCTGCGGCCGCGAAACTCCAGTTTAGCCAGCGCGTAGCCGCCCATGGAGCAGAACAGCACGGTGAGGATCGCATGCACGGAAGACAGAAAGAGCGAATTGAGCATCGCCCGCGGAATACCCAATTCGGTGAACAACCGGCGGAAATTTTCCAAGGTGATGCGGTCCCAGCCCACGCCGAGAAACCCGTCGCCGGCGGGCAGGAACAACGTGGCGGCGTAATCCAGTTTCGTCTTCAGCGCCCCGGCCAGCATGTGCGCGAAAGGAATCAGCGTGATGATGGCGAACACCACCAACATGGCGTAAACAATGATCTCAGCTGTCTGTTTTCCGCGCATGGTCAGTTCTCCTCGTGCCGCTTGAGGATGCGGCGTTGAATCATGGCGATGCTGACGAGAATCAAGGCCAGCACCCAGCCGATCGTGCTGGCGTAGCCAAGATCGCCGGTCTGGAAACCGGTTTGATACAAATACATCACGATGGTCAGGCCATTGTTATCCGGACCGGCGGTGTCGTTGAGCATGATGTAGCTGAGTTCAAACAGCTGGAAACTGCCGATGACCGAGAGCAGGGTGACAAAGCCCGCCACCGGGGTGATTTCCGGCAGCGTGATGTGCCAGAAACGCTGCCAGGGGCCGGCGCCGTCGATCTCGGCGGCCTCAAGCAGGTCTTTCGAGACGTTCTGCAACGCGGCGAGAAAATACACCATGTTGAACCCCGCATACATCCAGAGCGCGGCGATGATGAGCGCGCTCATCACGTAGTTTTGCGTCCATGGGAAATCGAGCGGCCACTCCGCAATGAAAAAATTGACCATCTTGTTCAGCAGGCCGGTGTGCTTCTCAAAGATCGGCGCGAACAACATCGCCACGAACGGCAGGCCGACGAGTGACGGGGCGAAAAAGATCAGGCGGAAAATCGCGCGTCCGCGCAGGCCGGGTCGGTTGAGCAGCACCGCCAGTCCCAAGGCGACGGGCAGCTGGATCAGCAAGGAACCGAGCGCGAACTTGACCGTATTGCCCGTGGCTTTCCAGAAGAGTGGATCGGTGAGCAAATATTTGAAGTTGTGCAAACCGACCCACTGCGAATTGCCCGGTCCATAGGTTTGCTGCATCGAGAGGAACAGCGACTGGATGAGGGGCCAGACGGTGAACACCGCAAACAGACCCAGAAACGGCGAAAGAAAGAGCCAAGGGGCAATATTGAGCCGGCGGTTCATGGATGCTCCTTCGTCAGAAACAGATTGCGCGAGATCAAACGCTCGAGGATCCCCTGTTGCTGTTGCAGCAATCGCAGCGCCTCAACTTTGAGCGTGGGCACGTCATAGATGTTGTTGCGATTGGCATACTGGCTGAGCGCAATCAACACGCTGGCAAAACTCTGCCCGGCGATGTCGTTGTAGGGGGACGACGGACGGGGCGGGACATCCGGTGCCTGTTCGATATACATGCGCCCGACCGGTTGGCCGCTGAAGAATGGGTCGGGTTCATCGTAGAACCCGCTCGGCCAAAGCGTCTTCACCGGCGAGATGATCGTCGTGGTGCGAAACATGTGCTCGGCGAGCTTGGGGGAGAGGTAGAGGTGTTTGGCGAGTTTCCAACTTTCCTCGATATGCGCACTGTGCTTGTAAAACCCCATCATCGTGCCGCCCGCGACACTGGTGCGGCGGCCGCCTTTCTTCCATGCCGGGACGGGCATGAGTTTCAATTTTCCGCTCAGGCCGGGATTTTCAATTTTCCAAGAACCGGCCATCCAATCAGGGCAGAGCGTGCCGATGACAAAGCCCTCGAGACGTTGCCGATGGCCGGAAGCGGTGAATGCGGGAACGTCCGTGCAGGTGGCGTCTGGCCCGGTGAACCAAGTAGTGAGCGTGGCCAGCACCTCGGCGTTGATGTCGTTGGCGAAATTGGGCCGGTCGTTCTCATCAAACATGCTGCCCCCGGCCTGCAGCATGAGCATACTGGCGACGTCTGCGCGAGTGTCGCCGGCGGTCATCAAGTAGTGATCCGGTTTGCCGTCACCGTCATTATCGCGGAAGAGCGGGCGCATCACGCGAAAGTAATCCTCCCATGTTTCGATCTGGCTCACGTCGATACCGGCGGCCTCGACGATATCGGAACGGTAGGCGAGCAAGACGGGATGCACATCATGCGGCAGGCCGAAAATGCGGCCGCGCGAAGTATACGGAGTAAATGACGGCGCGTTGATCTGTTCATAGATGCCCTCGCGATGCAGCCGCTCGGTCAGATCGGCGAAACCCACTTCTTCAATCGGGCCAAGGAACGCCTTGGAGGAGATCGCGAGGTGGGTTTCGATCACATCGGCCACAGGCGTGCCGGACAGAAAACCGGACAGCATGCGGCGCTCCAAAGCGCGGGCGTGCAGGAGGGTCATCCCGTATTGGGACTCGGGGTGCTGCTGGTTCCATTCCTCGATCAAAGGCTGGTAGGCCTCGTAATGAACCGAAGCGGACAACCAGAAGGGGATGCCCTTCACCTCCTTGGTCGGGAGCGACGCGACGATCGCGCTCGTGATGATTGCGATCGTGGTAATGACAAGTGCACCCGGCGAGAGGAACCGGCCGATCAATGACCGCAGCGACTTGATCATGTATGGGTCGCGAGTTGAGGCGCCTGCCATGCCACCGCTGCGGGGTGGGCTGAATGGACATGCGGTGCGCGAGGGTTCAACATGAGGGCGGGATTGAAGCGACCGCTACCGTGATAGTCGGTCTTCGTTTGGCAATCTGTTTTCTGCGGCAGCCGGAATTTTGCCGGGAACTGTTTGGAGGCGCGGGCCGGAATCGAACCGGCGGATAGAGCTTTTGCAGAGCTCGGCCTTACCACTTGGCTACCGCGCCACTCAGACAGGGGGCGCAGGTTGAATCAAAAAAATGGGTGCCGCAAGACCTGAAATGAATTTCGTGCGACCGGCGCGCGGTGTTCAGGCTCTGGGGATCGGCGGGTGGGTGTCGCCCTTCTGGTATTCCAGCTGGAGGGTGAAGCGGAAGGTGCTGCCTTCGCCTTGGCGGCTTTCGACCGAAATTGAACCGCCCATCAATTCGCACAAGCGCTTCGAAATGGCGAGGCCAAGACCGGTGCCGTTGCGCCGCCGCAACATCGAGTTGTCCACTTGGCTGAACGGTTGGAACAGGCGGTCGATCTTGTCGGATGCAATGCCCACGCCGGTGTCCGCCACGGTGAAAAACAGACGCAGGGTGTGCAGGCCGTCGATGGCCTGCTGGCTTTTGCTGCAGGACACATGGGTTTCGATTTTGCCGCTCTCCGTGAACTTGACGGCGTTGCCGAGCAGATTGGTGAGAATCTGACGCAGGCGGGTTTCGTCACCCGTCACGATGGCCGGCACATCGGGCGCGATTTCGCAATTCATGGCCACGCCTTTGTTGCGGGCCTCCTGCGTGAAGAAGGCACACACATCGCTGATGCACTTGTGCAAGGCGAAGGGCGAATGATCGATCTCCACTTTGCCGGCTTCGATTTTGGAAAGATCGAGAATGTCGTTGATCAGTTTGCCCAGGGCCTGACCGCTGCGCCGGATCATATTCACGTGTTCACGTTGCTCCGCATTGAGCTCGGTGCCTGCAAGCATGTCGGCAAAGCCGCTGATGCCGTTGATCGGGGTCCGAATCTCGTGGCTCACGACGGCGAGGAAATGCCCCTTCGCCTGGTCGGCGGCTTCGGCGGTTTCCTTGGCGCGCAGCAGGGCCGCCTCGGCCTGCTTGCGTTCGGTGATGTCGTGGCCCACGGCTTGATATTCCAGCAACGTGCCGCGATCGTCATAAATCGGGCGCTGGGTCCAGCTGATGGTCACGGATCGGCCGTCGGCGAGCACCAGATCGTGTTCGCTGGTTTGGGACTCTTTGCTCGAAATATGGCCGGCATCGAGAAATGGGATGGGTTCACCGACCAACTCGGTGCGTTTGCGTCCGAACGCCCGGGCATAGGAACCGTTCACGAAGGTCAGGCGACCATCGGGTTTGTAGCGGCAGATGAGATCGACCTGGTCTTCCACGATGCCGCGATAGCTGGCCTCGACCTTTTGCAACGATTTCGCCATGCGTTCGATTTTGCGGGCGAGGCCAATGATTTCGTCATGGTCCGAGGGTTCGGCATCATCGTCGTCCGCTTCGCGCTGGGCGCCTTGCGCAGTTTCGCGGAGCGTGCGGATCCGCTCGATCATGGTGCGATCCCACACATAACCGGCGAGCACCAGCAGGACGCATCCTGCAATCGCCATGCCGACGATGTAGAAGGAGGAACCAAGTCTTTCGCGCAGGTCCTCTTGGATGATGAGCGCAATCAACGCGCACACCAAGGCCACGGCGAGGGTCAGGATAAGGATCGTCTTGCGGTGCGCAGATTCCAGCATTGGGGTGGACCGGACGCTGCCGGGTCTAGGGTGAAATGTCTAACCGAAACATGCATGACCGAGGAATTGGTTGCTTCTGCCGGCGAAGCTCGTTTCAAGACCAGCCGCTACCGATTTCACCCAAACTCTCCGTTGTCTCGCATGTCTTCCTCACCCAAACAGGCCCTAATCTTTCAAGGCGGTTGGGACGGTCATCAACCCGTCCAATGCGCTGAACTCTTCGCCGGCAAACTGGCCGAGCGGGGTTTCAAGGTGGAGGTGGCAGACCGGCTCGAGGTGCTGGAAGATGCCGAGCGTCTGAAAGCACTGGACCTGATCATACCCCTTTGGACCTGTGGGCAACTCAGCGCCGATCAGGAAAACAATCTGGTCAATGCCGTGATCAGCGGAGTGGGCATCGCCGGTTTTCACGGCGGCATGTGCGATGCGTTTCGCGGCTCCATCAATTACCAGTGGATGACCGGCGGCCAATTTCTCAGCCATCCGGACAACATCAAGGATTACACGATCCGCATTGTGAATCACGATGACCCGATCACGCAGGGCATCCCGGACTTCAAGGTGAAGAGCGAGCAATATTACATGCTGGTGGATCCGCGCAACGAAGTGCTCGCGGTTACCACGCATCAATCGGTCAGCGCGCCGTGGACCAACGGTGTGGAGATGCCGTTTGTGTGGAAGAAAGTGCACGGGGCCGGCCGGGTGTTTTACTCCGCGAGCGGTCACCAACGCAGCGAGTTCGACGATTTCCCCGAGCAATTGGAACTGACCCTGCGCGGCATGTGCTGGGCATCCCGGTAAGCTCAATCTCCACTTTTTCTTTCCTATGAAACCCCGCTTCAGCAGTCCCGCTGAGATCAAAGTCGCCGTCGTTGGTTACGGCGGCATCTACAACATGGGCCGCATCCATTTGCAGGATGTCCAAAAAGCCGGCATGACGCCGCGGGCGGTGGTGGAACTGGATCCGTCCAGACTGGCCATCGCCACGCAGGACTTTCCCGGCATTCAAACTTACGCGGCGGTGGACGAAATGCTGGCGAAGTCCGACGCCAATCTTGTCATTCTTATCACGCCGCACAACACGCATGCGCCGCTCGCGCTGCAATGCATCGCGGCCGGCCGTCACGTGGTTTGCGAAAAGCCCTTCGCGATCACTACGGAGGAATGCGACCAGATGATCGCCGCCGCGCAAAAAGCGGACGTGGTCATCTCGACCTTCCACAACCGTCACTGGGACGGTTCCGTGATGAAAGCGCTCGAAGTGGTGAAGTCAGGCAAGCTGGGCGAAATCGTGCGCGTCGAAGCCCACATGGGGCAGCGCAACCAACCCGGTGACGTCTGGCGCGGCAGCAAGAGCATTTCCGGCGGCATACTCTACGATTGGGGGGTGCACCTGCTGGAGTATTCGCTACAGCTCATCGACTCGGAGATCATCGAGGTTTCAGGCTTCTCTAAGCGTGGCTTTTGGGCGCCCGAAACGCGGTGGAAGGATGACACGATCGAGGATGAGGCCTTTGCCGTCGTGCGTTTCAAAAATGGCGTGTGGCTGACGCTTTGCATGACGCATATCGACTCCAATCCCAAGCGCGGCATGGTTGAAGTCACCGGCACCAAAGGCTCGCTGTGGTGGGACTACGAAAAGCACGAGATCATCGTCAAAGAGGGCGATACAACGACTGTGACCCAAGGCCGTAACCCCAAGGAAAAATGGGAGAATTATTACGCCAATATTGCGGATCATCTGAGCAAGGGGGAACCGCTGGTTATTACGCCCGAATGGGCGCGGCGACCGATCCACATCCTTGACCTCGCCAACCAGAGCGCGGCGCAAGGCCGGGCCATCGCAGCGCGATATGCGTGACGTGACTATGATGGGTGCCCGCCGATGAAGCGTTCAGTCACGAAGGTAATCGCATTTGATCTGGGCGATACCTTGGTGGAATACGAAGGGCTGCCATTAAGTTGGGAAGCCCACTACGACCAAGCATTGCAGCGTTTGGCTGCATATCTTGGAGTTGAGGCAACGGCGCATCACCTTGCCTTGGGTAGCGAGGTATTGAGGCGAAGTAACACGCGGATTCACCCGCGGGAAGGCGAGGTTGCTTTCGCATCGATCATGCGCGATCTGGCGAATGCATTTGGCGTGGAGACGCCGGAAAGTGAATTGAGCTGTGCAAGGGTGTTCTTCGATGCCTTTAGGCAGAGGCTGAGGTGTTTCCCCGAAACACTTGAATCGCTGCAGAAATTGCGTGAACGCGGATTGTTGCTGGGCGTGTTCACCGATGTTCCATACGGCATGCCACGAGAGTTGGTGATCGAGGATATGAAGCAGGCATCAATCCACACTCAATTCGACGCCATTTTGACTTCTCGCGACACAGGATTCCGTAAGCCCGTTCCGGCTACATTGCAGTCCCTTGCCGAGGCTCTGTCATGCGAGCCCTGTGAAATGTTATATGTGGGCAATGAGAAAAAGGATGTTGAGGTCGCACGGGCATGTGGTTGTGGGGCGGTCCTCATTGATCGAGAGCGCCGCGGTAATGATTGGGGGCAGGATCGGACGATTCAGTCGCTTCTCCAGATTTGATTTGTTGAGAATAAAAGGACCGACTCGTTTGAGTCGGCCCTTTGAATTGGGAAATTTGCGAATTACTTCGCGCGGTTCCAAGCCTTGGCCAGTTCCTTGCGCAGAATGGCCGCATCCGGCCAAGCGGGAGCCAGCCCCGTGATATTGTAGCCGGCGCCGCCTGCATGGTATGGGCCGAGTTCGGGGCAAACGTAGAGGGTGCGATCGGCGTTCTGCTTTGCACTCTTCCAGCAGCGGAAAAGATCCTCGGTGAATTTGAGGTAGCTTTTCACTTCATCGGTGAGCTTGCCATTGTGCGTCACTGAAACCTGGCAGTGGTGGCCGTTGAACGGACGGCAGTGCGACTGTTCGCCGTTTTGCACCAATTTGGGATACTTCAGTAGGTAAGAGCTGTAATTGCCGGGGTGGATGTGCTTCACGACGGCGAAGTGCGAGAAGTCGAAGTTGATTTTGATCATTTTGCCCGTGGCCTTCTTGTAGAGCTTGGCGATCTCGTAGGTCTTTTCCGGGGTTTCGGTGCAGGTGTCGCGGTGCACTTCGAGCGACATGACCACGCCGCCAATCTTGTCGGCTTCCTTCACCATCTTGATCCAGTTTTTTGCGGCGACCGAGGGTTTGGTATCTTCGTCGTCGAGCTGGACGTTGATCTGCACCGCGCCAGCGGCCTTCTGCGCCTTGATGGCCTTGGCGTATTGCTTGGCATCACCGGAGTTGTCGGAGATGAAACCGAGCAGGTGCTTGAGTTTGTATTTCTTGGCCAAGCGGGCGTGCTCGGGGGTGAGGGCGGTCGTGATGCCGTCGAAACCAGCGGCGGCCACGGCGGCGATTTTCTTTTCCAGCGACCATTCCTTCTTGGGTGAAGGGTGACCGACCAGAGACCAGAGATTGCAGATATGGGCGATTTTAGGCATGGGGATAAGAAATGAGGTTCAGGCGTGGCGGCCTTTGAACGTGAGTTCGGCCACCCCGGATTTGTCGAGGCTGCCGAGACCAAGCGCGACCATCTTGTCGAACTGCTGCTTGGTGGCGCCGGCGAGCGGCATATTGATGCCGGCTTCGGCCCCAAGCACCCAGGCGATGGTGCTGTCCTTGGCGGCGTGCGCGGCGGAGAAGAAGCACGAGTGATCGCGATTCTGCATGTCCTCGCCGTCGGTTTTGAGGACCTGTGAGTTGGCGCCGGTTTGGAAGAACACTTCGCGCAGCATGTTGAGATCGAGCCCAAGCGCATGGCCGAGACCGAGACCCTCCGCGAGGCCGGCGGTGTTGATGTTCATCACCATGTTGACGAGTGCCTTGACCTGCGCTGCCTGGCCGGTCTTGCCGACGTAGCGGAGCGCGGTGGAGAGTTTATCGAGGATGGGCTTCACCTGTGTGAAAGTCTTTTTGTTGCCGCCGCACATGAGATAGAGCGTGCCGTTGCGGGCCTGCGGAATCGACGAGGCCATGCAGCCTTCGAGCGTGACGGCGCCGGCTTTCTTGGCGCGGCGCTCGACCTCAACGTGCGTCTTCGGCGTGAGCGTCGCGCAATTGATGAAGATTTTGCCCTTGGCCTTGGACAGGAGCGAATCGCCGGACTCGGCGAAAACCCCGAGTTGCGCCGCGTCATCGGTCACGACGGTGAAGATGATGTCCGCGGCGGCGGTGACGGCCGCCAGACTTTTGGCATGCTTGGCCTTGATCTCCTTGGCCAGTTCGGCGGCGGCCGGCGCGTAGCTGTCGTAAACAGCGGTTACTTTGTAGCCGCAGTCGGTGAGACGGCGGGCCATGTTGCCGCCCATGCGGCCAACTCCTACGAAGGCGATTTTTTCAGACATGATACTGGATGGTTGAGGTTTTTTGGGAAAATCAGCGGGCAAAGAACGGATTGTGCGTCTTTTCCTGCGCGAGGGTCGTCAGCGGTCCGTGGCCGGGCGCGATCACGGTGTCCTTGGGCAGGGGGATGATCTTTTCCTTGTTGTTGCGCAGTTGATCCGCGAAGTGGGTCGGGCTGCCGCCCATTGAGCAGGAGAAGATCGAGTCGCCGACGATGGCGAGCGGCCAGCTCAAGCCGGTGACAAAAAACGTGGTCATGCCCGGGGAGTGGCCCCAGGTGAACAGGGTCTTGATAGCGATCTCGCCGATGTGGAAGTGGGCGTTTTCCTTGAAGGTTTGCGCTCCGGGAAAATCCACCGGCTCGAGTTCACCGGCCCAGATTTCGGCCTTGGGAGCGGCGGCGGCAAGCTTGGCGAGATCGGCGATATGATCGTCGTGCGTGTGCGTGATGAAGATGTAGCGCAGGTCGAGGCCTTCGTGTTTGATCGTGTCGATCATCGCCGAGCAGTCGGCACCCGTGTCGAAGGCGGCGGCTTGTTTGGTGCGCGGGTCCCAGATCAGGTAGGCGTTCACCGTCATGTCCTCGAACACGGTGTTATACATCGCGAACCCGCGCGGAAAGTTGGGCTGCTCGGGATACCACGCCTTCTTGGCGAGCACCTCGAGCGCGTCGGGACCGAGGTTGAGGTGGCGGGCCACCCGGCGGATGACGCCGAAGAGCGCTTTGCCTCCCTTGACCGCGGTCAGGTCGTCGACACTGATGTCGGCGCGGGCCGCGAGATCTTCGTCGGTGATTTGGAGACCGCGTTGGGTCTTGTTGATGACGTCGTCGAAGTTGTCCTCAATCGGTATTCTGGCCATTGCGCGCAAGTAAATGCGCGCCGGCCTGCGACGTGCAAGCCGAATGGCCGCGAATATTCCTTACATCGGTTTGGGAGAGCGCGGCGGACAGGTCGCGGCGTTGGTCAAAGGCACGGAGGCGCGGATGCGGGCGAGCAGGCTTTGGTAAAAGTCAAACGCCGGGTCGCCGGGGGTGCGGGACAACCGGGCGCGCAGGTCCGCGGCGTCATTGTCGGCCTTGGCCTGATAGTCTTCCCGCACTTTCGCGGCCCGTTCGCGATAATCGGCGTTGTCCACGCCGGCATGCTTGGCGAGAAGATCGAGCCAGTTGTGGGCGTATTGCACGTGGGCGGTCTCATCGATGATGTCGAAGAGCATCATCTCGGCGGAGTCCAGATCCTGGCCCTCCTTGAAATCCACATAGCCTTCGTTTTTGACGACGAAGTGACCGGTTTCGGCGATCATGCCGATCATGAACACGTGCTGGTAGAGCAATTCCGGCGAGATCGGATCAAGTCTGTAAGGGCGGAGCAACTCGAGTTGCCGGGCGTAAGCCTCGTCGAGCGTGATGCCTTGGGCGGCGGCGATCTCTTTGAGCACTTTGTCGCGATCCGCCTGATCGTAACCGGCAAAGCCGACTTCATCCAGGGAGATACCAAAATCGCGCAAGCGGGAATAACCGGAGTCGCCGTGCCGCGATTCATCCCACAGATGGCGCGAAATATCGTGATGCCACTGCCACGGCATGTAGTGACCGTAGTAGATCCATGCGAGCTGATCATCGGGCAGGTTCTTTTCCATCATGTAACCGTAGGCCCAGAAAAGACGGCGGGCTTCGATACTGCTGGAAAAATCCGCGCGCACATAGTCCATGAACGGCTGCTGCGCACGAATCGGTTCCGTGCGGGCGCTGAAGCGGCTGAGCTTAAAGTCTGTCGCCACGCCGGCGGGCTTGGCGGTGTCATTGGCGTCAACCGGAACCGGTGATTTGAACTGACCGCAGTCGCTCAGCCCGACTTGAACTTTGGAAAGATAATCTTGGTCGGTCGTGTGCGGATGACGGCGGCGATAGTCACGATACCAGAGCCATTGCTGGCTTTTGATTTGGTTGATTTCGTGCAGCAACGCGATCGTCGGGGCGTCGTGGATCGGGTGCACCGTGGCGCAATATTCCCCGTAGGCGGCCACGAGGGTTTTGACGAGATGGACATAAATGCCATCGAGCGCGTCGTCCAGAGACGGGGCGAGCAGCACGGTGTTGGCGAGTCGTTCCAATTTGCCCGAAACCGCGGCATCGGGTTTGCCGCCGGGGAATTGTTCGGTGCGTTCGCGCAAGCGGCGCACGCACTCGGCTTGGTCCCACACCTGGCGGTGCAGGGTGCTTTTGTCATCCCACTCGGCGAGATCGCGACCCCAGGCGCAAAGCAGCCGGTGGATGGTGCGCTCCACATATTGCCAGTCGCACAGCAAATCGACCGTGCGGGGCTTTTGCTTCGACTTGGCGTCAACCAAGGTCGTGCGCTGCGGCGGGGCGGGGGGCTGGGCAACTGCGGAAGGGGCCATGCGGCAATATATCAATTAGTTTGCCTAAAGCCTATGCCTGCTAGCAACTCGTTTATGTCCAAAATTGACCGGACGCGTTGGCAAAACCCGTTTACGCAGGATGGCCTGCGGGTTCCGCACGGACCGCTTACCGGGGTGTTTCAGATCCATGAGATCGGCACGATGACCGTGGATGAAGCCTGGCTGCACCGCGGGGTTTGCAGTCCGTTTTGGCGGCTCTTCTACGAATTCACCGGCGGGGCTTGGGTGAAATGCGGCGGCAAAAAGGTGAATCTTGATCGGGGCCAGGTGGTGTTGTTGCCCGAGGGGGTGCCGTTTGATTGCGGCGCCGACCACGGCGTCGAACATTTGTGGCTGCACTTTTCCGTGCGGATGAATCGCCCGCTGACTTCGGCCAACATGCTCGTGATCCCTTGGGCCGAGGGGTGCGACGGAATCATGACCGCGTTGCGCGAGGCCACGGCGCTGCGCGAGGTGGAACGGGCCAATCATCTGGGCATGGCTCTGTTGCATGTCGCCTTTGCCGATTTGGAACCGGATTGGCTGATGCCGCCCAGCCCACGCCTGCAACGGGTGCTGGGCTGGCTGGCGCAAAATTTGGGGCGTCAGATCACCAACCAAAATCTGGCCGAGCAGGCCGGACTCGGTGTGGTGGCTTTTATTCGTTGGTTCAAAGAAGCGACGGGCACGACCCCGGCGGTCTATGTAACCGAACGCCGCGTCCAGGAAGCCTGCCGGCGGCTGGCTCTGACTGATCATTCCATTGAACAGATTGCCGATGAGCTGGGTTTCAGCAACCGTCATCACTTCAGCCGGGTGTTTGCGCGCTATGCCGGTTGCGGACCGGCAGGGTTTCGCAAGGGCGGCTGGCAGCCAAATTAATCAACATTGAGTAATGTCTATTCCTCATATTACATACGTTTGGAACTATATCGATGGGGTTCACCGGATATAATACTTGCCACGAAGTTGCATCCCATCGACAAACATAGCCGAACGTTATTCCCATAACACACACCAACCACCACCACCATGGTCACCAATAAAATCAAAAAGCTCGAGGCAGCTCGGGCTGAAGTATCAAAACTGGAGCAGGCGATTGCTACCGAACGAGCCAAGGAATTGGCTGCCTTGCCGGCTCAATACGGCTTCGATAGTGTCGCTGCTTTTATCAAAGCGGTGAAAGCCGCCGCCGGGGGCAAACGCTCCGCGGGCAAAACCAAGTCGGGCACGCGTCGCAAGCGCGCCATCATTAACGACGAGACGAAGGCCAAGGTCAAATCGCTGGCCGCCGCCGGCAAGACCGGTGCCGAAATCGCCGAGACCGTCGGCATCTCGATTCCGAGCGTGCAGAACATCAAGAAAGAGCTCGGCCTGACCAAGGCGCGCAAGAAGTAAGACACGTTTCGCTTGCAGCCCCGCATCGCACGATGCGGGGCTTTTTTGTGATGGCGTTTCCGGCTGGTTGATATTGCAGAGTTAGGCGACCCATGGGCGCCGCCTTTATCCAAGCCAACACGAACGGACGTTTGCACGACGCGCAGGAGGCGTCATTGCCACCCCTGAACCGGGGTTTTCTTTACGGCGATGCCATCTATGAAGTGTGGCGCACGTATCAAAACGTGTTGTTCGCGTGGGAGGAACATTGGCGGCGGCTGGAGAAATCCGCGCGCGCATTGCACATTGGCATTCCGATGGAGCGCGATGCGATGTTTGCAGAAATCAGGCGCACCGCCCGCGTATATCGCACCGCCACTGACTATGCCGGCGAGCTTTATGTGCGATTGCAGATCACCCGCGGGGCGGGTGCGATCGGGCTCGATACGGCGCTGGCCGACCGGCCTGATTATGTAATCCTGGTGCAGCCGAACAAAGATATTCCGGATGCGGTCAGAACCGGCGGGTATCGTTTGTCGCTGGAGACGACATTGCGTCGTAATGCCTCGGCTACTTTGAACCCCGCTTGGAAGACCGGGAATTATCTCAACAATGTAATGTGTCTGCGCGAGGCTCGGGCGCGCGGGGCGGATGATGTGGTCATGGTTAATCTCGCCGGCGAAATCACGGAAGCATCCGCCAGCAATCTGGGATTTATCCGGGGCAGCGAACTTTTTACCCCGCCGCTCGCGGCCGGCATTCTCGGTGGCATCACGCGTGACTTGATTGTGACGCGGATTGCCGCGCAGGCCGGCCTGAAGGTGCGGGAGGAAACCTTGGTGCCCGATGACTTGGCACGCATGGACGAATGTTTCATCATGTCGACGACCCGTGATGTCGCGCCGGTCGGCCATATCGATGAGCACGTCTATCGGGTCGGTGCCGGGACGCAAACCGCGACGCTCAAGGCGGCCTTTGCCGGGCACGTCGCGGACTATAATGCCGCGCACCCGCAGCAGGTGATCTGAACGCTTAATAGCGGGACAGGCTGGAATCGATCTCCACGGCCCAAGCGTCAATGCCGCCGGCGATGTTGGTCACTGCATCGAAACCTTGGGCGCGGAGGTATTCCGTGACGCGCCGACTGCGGCCGCCGTGGTGACACATGATCAGGAGGTGCTTGTCGCGGGGCAGCGCGGCAGCGTGCTCCGGAATTTGTCGCATGGGAATGTGGCGGGCGGTTTCGACGCGGCAGATCTCCAGTTCGTGTGGTTCGCGCACATCGATGATGATCACCGAGGCGCTGGATTCACGCGTCATTTGATGGGCGGCGGCGACGTCGATTTCGAAGGGGTATTCGGCTTGGTTCATGGTCTGGAATGAGGGGGCGACCGTGCACGTTGGTTGATAAGCCGCGGCCGCGATGGAGGTGATTTGTGGATTCCGACCGCACAGCGGACAACGCTTGTTGCGCTCGATCGTCAGGGTTTGGGTTTGGACGGAGAGGGCCTCGTAAACAAAGAGCCGGCCGCGCAGGGCGGGGCCGCAGCCAGTGATCAATTTGATCGTCTCCATGGCCTGCAAGCTGCCGATCACGCCGCACAACGCGCCGACAACCCCGGCCTCACCGCAACCGGGCACGCTGCCGCGGTCCGGGGCTTCCGGATGCAGGCAGCGATAGCACGGTCCGCCCCGGGCCGTATCAAATACCGTGACCAAGCCCTCGAACTTGAAAATGCTGCCGTGCACCAGGGGCTTGCCGGTCAAATGAGCCGCGTCGTTGTTGAGGTAACGCACCGAGAAATTGTCGGTGCCGTCAACGATCACATCGTAGTTGCCGAACAATTCGACGACGTTCGCCGGGGTCACGCCGTCCGGGTGCGTGATGATTTCGATATGCGGATTGAGCCCGCTGAGAGTGGCGGCGGCTGAATCGACCTTGGCGTGGCCGACATCTGCGTCGCGATGCAAGAGCTGGCGATGAAGGTTGTGCAATTCGACCTTGTCGTGATCGGCGATGCCCAACGTGCCGACGCCGGCAGCCGCCAGGTAAAGCGCGGCGGGACTGCCCAAGCCGCCGGCACCGACGATCAGGACGCGCGCCGCCGCCAGTCGCTGCTGTCCCGCGGGGCCGATTTCATCGAGCAGGATCTGGCGGCTGTAACGTCGCAGGGCGTCGGAGCCCAAGGCTGGCGCGCGTTCGCTCATGGGTGAACAGGGAGTGCGATTCCGGCTCCCGCGCAAATGAAATTGCTCCGCTGCGCGGTCTCGCTCCAATGAACGGCATGCGTTGCCTCGGAATCGATTATGGCACCCGTCGCATCGGCCTCGGCTATGGCGACGATATCGGCGTGGCCACGCCTTTGCCGGCATTGGTGCAGGCCGATGCCGGACAGCGTTGGGAAGAACTGGCAAAACTGGTGCGGGATCGACGCATCACGGATTTGGTGCTGGGTTATCCTTACAACATGGACGGCACGGCGGGTTTCAAAGCGAAGGAGGTTGATGCGTTTGCGGCCGAACTGCGCGAGCGTTTCGGTCTGCCGGTGCATTTGGTCGACGAGCGTCTGACCAGTTACGAAGCGGAATCAACCATCGCCAAGGGCCGGCGTCGCGATGTGCGCGCCAGCGGCCTGGTGGATTCGCGTGCGGCGACGATCATCCTGCAGGATTTTTTGGATCAACGCATGCCGCCGATTGTGCCGGATGAAGAGGACGAGGCATGAAACCGACGCGTTGGAAATGTGTGTGCGCCTACGACGGCACCCACTTTGCCGGCTGGCAGAGTCAGGCGAGGGGTCTGGCGATCCAAGACGTGATCGAGGCGCGCTTGCAGGCGGTCTTGAAGCAACCGGTGCGCATCAGCGGCAGCGGCCGGACCGATGCCGGCGTGCACGCGCAGGGGCAGGTGTTTCACTTCGATGCGATCTGGCCGCACGGTGAACAGAAGTTGCTGATCGCGTTGCGCACGGGTTTGCCGGCCGGCATTCAGATCAAATCAGCGAAACCAACGCGGCCGGATTTCCATGCGCGCTTTCAGGCGACGGGAAAACGCTACGCCTATCATATCCATCTCGGCGACGCGGATCCGTTTACGCGGCCCTATTGCTGGATGATTTTTCGCGAGCTCGACATCGCGGCGATGCGCGCGGCGGCCGGGCACCTTTTGGGCAAACACGACTTTCGCGCGTTCACGGCACTGAACGGTCCGGAGCGGGAGGATACGGTTCGCACCTTGCGGAAGCTCGACGTGAGCAAACGGGGCCGGCGTGTCCGTATCATTTGCGAAGGCGACGGCTTTCTTTACAAAATGGTCCGCAGCCTGGCCGGGGTGCTGGTCTCGGTCGGCGAGGGCAAACTGGCGGCGGACGACGTTGCGCGGATCCTCCAATCGCGGCGCCGAACTGCGACGGTGCAAACCGCACCGGCACAGGGCTTGTTCCTGATGAAGGTGTTTTACGGCGATGCGTGAACGCTGGGGGCAGGTGATGCGCGGCGCGGCGGATGTGCTTTTCCCGCCGGTTTGTGTGCACTGCCAGGCGTTGACGGAGGGAAGTGCCTTGCGGCATTTGTGTGTGAAATGCGCGGCGGAAGCCGACGTGGTGCAACCGCCCTGTTGTTCGACCTGCGGGTATCCGTATTTCGGCATCGTCGAGGGCGAACGCATGTGTCCGCATTGCGAGGGACTGGCGCCGGCGTTTCGGGAAGGCCGCACCTGCGTCCTGCTGAAAGGGCCGACGCGTTCGCTGGTGCATGCGTTGAAATATCACCACGGGCTTTATGTGCTGGAGGACATGGCGAAGCTGTTTGCGCAGGCACCCGGTCTGATGGCGTGGGTGCAGGACGCGATCTTGGTGCCGGTGCCCTTGCATCCGCGGCGCGAACGCGAACGCGGTTACAATCAAAGCCAGATGCTGGCGGAATGTTTGGGCCAGGCAGCGGGCGGCGCAGAGATAGGCAACCTGCTTGAGCGGGTGCAGGATACCGTATC
>JACKPU010000014.1 GCA_024233285.1 Opitutaceae bacterium
GCATCCACCTCGAACTTCGGATCGTGCGTGCGCCGGACATTGGCCACGGCGTCGGCGATGACGGTCAGCGTCTTGAGGCCGAGGAAATCCATTTTCAGCAGGCCGAGCTTGTCCACCGCCTTCATGGAGAACTGCACGGTGACGTCGCCTTCCTGCAGCGTGAGCGGCACGAAATCCTCCAGCGGCTGGTCGGTGATGATGATGCCGGCGGCGTGTTTGCCGGTGTTGCGCACCATGCCTTCGAGCACGAGACCCTGATCGAGAATCTTTTTCGCGACCGGGTTGCGCTCGTATTCACTCTTGAGCTCGGCGGAGCGCTCGATGGCGGACTTGAGCTCGATGTTGAGCTCGTCGGGGATCATCTTGGCCAGCCGGTCGGCCTCCGCAAACGGCAGATCGTGCACGCGGGCGACGTCGCGCACGACCATCTTGGCGCCGAGCGTGCCGTAGGTGATGATGTTGGCCACGCAATCGCGGCCGTATTTGTCGCGCACGTAATCAATCACCTCGCCGCGGCGACGCATGCAGAAGTCGATGTCGAAGTCGGGCGGCGAAACGCGTTCGGGATTGAGGAAGCGCTCGAACAGCAGGCCGAAGCGCATCGGATCCACGTTGGTGATGCCGAGCAGGTAGGCGACGAGACAGCCGGCGCCGGAACCGCGGCCGGGCCCGACGGGAATGCCGTGTTGTTTCGCCCACGCGATGAAATCCCAGACGACGAGAAAGTAATCGATAAACCCCGTGACGTTGATGATCGCCTGCTCGTAACCGAGGCGGACGGCGAGTTCCTGGGGTTGGGTGAGCCCGCTGTAATCCGGTGGCTGCGGTTTTTCGCCGGCAGGACGGTTGTTGAGTTTGTCGAGCCGCGCCGCGACGACGTCCTCCTTGGCCACGGCATCAAAGTCGACGTTGTAGCGCTCCTTGAGACCTTCGACACAGAGTTTGTGCAGGTATTGGGCCGGGGTGAACTCGGACTTGATTTCAGGTGGCAGCGGATATTTCGGATAACGCTCGGAGCCCTTGGGGAAGGGGATCGCGAGATCGCACATCTCGGCGACAAGCTGGGTGTTGGTCAGCGAATCCGGCACCTCCTTGAAGAGTTTGGCCATCTCGTCGCGCGACTTCAGATAGAATTGCGTGCCGGTGAATTTGAAGCGCTCGGTTTCGGCGAGTTTGGCGCCGGTCTGAATGCAGAGCAGGGCGTCGTGGGGCCCGGCGTCGTCGGCCTTCACGTAGTGCACGTCGTTCGTGCAAATGACCTTGAGATTGAATTCCTCGGCCAATTTCAGGAGTCCGGGAATGATTTTGCGCTGTTCGGGCAGGCCGTGGTCTTGGATTTCGACGAAATAATTTTCCCGCCCAAAAATCTCGACGAAACGCCCGCAGGCTTGGCGGGCCTCTTCCTCGCGGTCGTGCAACAAGTGCTGCGGCACGAGCGAGGCGAGACAGCCAGTGAACCCAATGAGGCCGCCGGCGAATTTGGCCAGCGTTTCGATGTCCGTGCGGGGCTTGTAGTAGAAGCCGCGCAAATGCGCATCTGAGACCAGTTTCAGGAGATTCTGGTAACCTTCGAGGTTCTTGGCCAGCAGGCCGAGGTGGAACATCGATTTGCCCTCGTCCGAGCGGCCGTGCTTTTCAAGTCGCGACGTTTCAACGAGATAGAGTTCACAACCGATGAGTGGCTTGATGCCCTTGTCCTTGGCGGCGTTGTAGAACGCGATCGCGCCGTAGAGATTGCCGTGGTCGGTTAGAGCAAGGGCGGGCATCCCGAGCTCCACCGCGCGGTCCATCAGGCGATCAATCCGACAGGCTCCGTCCAAGAGGCTGTAGTCCGTGTGGACGTGAAGATGGACGAAGTTTTTGTCGGGCTCGGGCACGGGACTTTCAACCAATCTCACCGGGACCACTGCGCAAGGCCTAATCGGGCGGAAAACCCGCCAAAATCCCGAAAATTCAGAGGCGGAAAAAAGCCATTGACGGAGCTCACTCGGGCTGGCTTGCTTTTGGGCTTTTCCCTTTCAAATCAGCCAAGTTCACATGTCCATCGAAATCAAAATCCGCAAAAACGAGCCCATCGACCGTGCGATCCGTCGCATGAAAAAGAAGCTCGAGCGCGAGAACATCATCAAGGGTGTTCGCGCGAAGCGCTACTTTGAAAAGCCCTGCGAAAAGCGCCGCCGCAAAGAGAAGGTTCAGGCCTTCACGCAGATGCTGCGCCGCCGCTACGCCGAGTAATCCGGCCGGCCCAAGCCGCCCATCCTTTCAACCGCATCCCGCCCGGATGCGGTTTTTTCGTGCAACCGACCGAGCAAATCGTTTCGTGATAAGGCGCTTTGGCTAAACCACTTTTCTCACTCTCCACCTGCTGGTGCTCGCACCGGCACAGCGACGGATACGCGATGCTGACCGAGATGGCGGAACTCGGGTTCACGCACGCGGAGTTGAGTCATGGCATCCGGATCACGTTGGTGCCCGGCATCATGAAGGCCGTGGAGGAAGGCGTGATGCAGATCGGCACCACCCACAATTTCTGTCCGTTGCCGCCGGGCGTGAACCAAGCGGCGCCCAACCTGTTCGAGCCCTCGGCGGGAGATCGCAAGGAGCACGAGCAATGGCTGCGCTACACCAAGCGTTCGATCGACTTTGCCGCCCAGCTCAAGGCCAAGCTCATGGTCTGCCACCTTGGCAGCGTGGAATTCTTTTGGTTCAGCCCGGGCGACAAAATCGCCCGCTACGAAAAGGCGCATCCGGATGCCGATTTGCGCGAGGACAAGACGTATCAAGTGCTCCTGACCAAGTGCCTGGCCAAAATGCGCAAACGCATGGGCCCGTTCTGGACGCGCACGCAGCAAAGCGTGAACGAGATTTTTGAGTATGCCGCGAACAAGGGGGTAAAGCTTGGGTTTGAGAATCGCGAGAAGTTCACCGAGCTGCCGCTGGACGACGATTACGAGTCATTTATCGCCGGATTCCCGTCCGGTTCTCCCGGTGGTTACTGGCACGACACCGGTCACGCCGATATCAAGGAGAAGATGGGCCTGCTCGATCATCGCAAACATCTCGAACGCATGGCCCCGCACACGCTGGGTTTCCACCTGCACGACGTCGATACGTCGGGCAAGGATCACCAACCCATCGGGGACGGACACATCGATTTCAACATGGTCAGCGAATTCTGGCGGCCCGAGCACCTGCTCGTCTTGGAGCTCAGCCCGCGGGTGGATCCGGACGGGGTGCGCCGGTCCAAGGAGCGCATCGAAGCGCTGATCGGTTAAGCGAGTGCCGCCAATAGTTCTCGCACCCAGCGCCGGTGCGGTCCGGATAGCGTGATCGAGTCCAGGTCTTTGACCGGCACCCAGACGTGATCGGCGGGCAAGGTTTTCGGCGGCGACACGACGTGAATCTGCTCGGTGATTTGATAACGGGTGATGCCGCGTTTTTTCGTCGCGAGCAGCGTATCGGTTTTCAATTTTCCAGCCGCGATTCCGAGTTGTTCAGCCGAGGGCAATTCATGCTGGTTCGCGAGTCGCCGCGATTGTTGAGGGATACGATGCAGCAGCAGTTTTCCCCGATGCAGACACCAGCCGCGCACGATGGTGAGTTTCTCCATCTGTTTCGCAGCCAGGCGCGGATACGATTCGGGATCGCCCGCCCGGCAGCCGGCGCAAAATTCGCGCACCGGGCACACGGTGCAGAGCGGATTGCGGCGCAGGCACACGGTTGCGCCGAGTTCCATCATGGCCTGGTTGTGATCACCGGGCTCCGCCGGATTAAGCAGGGCGTCGGCCAGTGGCGTGAACGCCTTGACGGCGCTCGTGCCGTCCTTGTGCGGCGTGTCATCGGCGGTCAACCGGGCGAGGATACGCACGACGTTGCCATCGACGACGGCGGCGGGCGCATGAAACGTGATGCTCGTGATCGCCGCAGCGGTGTAGGGACCGATGCCCGGGAGTTCCCGCCAAACCGCGGGGGTGCGCGGCATGGCCGGCATCCCGACCAAGGCCTTGGCGAGTTTGTGCAGATTGCGCGCGCGGGTGTAGTAACCCAGGCCTTCCCATAATTTCAGCACCTGCGCTTCCGGGGCGCGGGCCAAAGCTGCGAAATCCGGCAGCGCCGCCAACCAACGTGCGAAGTAGGGCAGCACGGTTTTGACCTGCGTTTGTTGCAGCATGAACTCGCTGACGACCGTCTTGTAGAGTGACGGATTGTCGCGCCACGGCAGCGACCGCGCGTGCCGCCGATACCACGCCAGCAGGGCGTCCTGAAAGCCGGACGGGTTCGAGGTTAATTGCTGGGTTTGGGCCACATAGGGCACACAAGGCCCAAATCCGCGGCCTGGGAAGCCGTCATTTTCGCTTTGTGCTTTTTGCGCTTTTGGTGGCTAGTCGTCGCATGGCGAAACGTGCTGCCGCCGGCGAGGATCCGGCGCCCAAGAAAATCAACTCTTACACCATCAAATTGGATGAGGCGCAGCTGCAAAAGCTGCGCGCCCATTGCGAGGCCCGCGGTTGGGCGCCGATGACGGTGGCCTACACGCATTTCGCGTTCAAAGCCGAGGCCGCCAAGGTCAACATCTCCGCCTACACAAGCGGCAAAGTGGTCATCGCGGGCAAGGGCACGGAGGAATTTGTCCAGAACACGCTCGAACCGGAGATCACCGGCACCCCCAAGCTCGGTTACGACGAGGTGTTGCATCCGGACTGGTTTGAAACGCACGCGGGTCTCGACGAAAGCGGCAAGGGTGACTTTTTCGGCCCGGTGGTGGCGGCGACGGTCATTGCGGACAAGGCCGCCATCGACGCCTGGCGCGAGGCCGGCGCGCAGGACTCCAAAAAGATGGCCGAGAGCAAGATCATTGAACTCGACCGGCTGATCCGGAACACCAAGGGCGCAGTCGTTAAGACCTGTTTGTGCAGTATGCCCAAATACAACGAATTGATGGCCCGCCCGCGGGCCAATCTCAACGGCCTGCTCGCCTGGCAGCATGCGACCGCGCTGATGCAAGCGCTGGCTGAAAAGCCGGTCGCGTGGGGCCTGCTCGACCAGTTCAGCGAACAGCCGCTGGTGCAGCGCGAATTGAAGCGCAAGGGCGTGGCGAACTTCGAACTGCGCATGCGCACCAAGGCGGAAGAGGATCCGGTCGTCGCGGCGGCGTCCGTCGTGGCGCGCGCCGAATACGTGCGGCAGATGCACACGCTGTCGAAACAGTTTGGCGACAAACTGCAGAAAGGCGCGGGCCCGCTGGTCAAGGAGCAGGCCAACCAGATCATCGCCAAATTCGGCGCCCGGGCGCTCGGCAATTTCGCGAAGCTGCATTTCCGCACCGCCTACGAGGTCGTTTCGGCGGCCGGCAAACTCGACGAGTTGCCCCTGAAACCGCCGCCGCCCAAACTGGAATGGTGATGCGCTGATTGGTGAACCACGAATGGACACGAACAGACACGAATGGTCTCAAACCTTGCTAACCACAGATGAACTCAGATTCACACGGATCTAATCCGACGTTGGGAATGTGTGCCTCTGTATCCGTGTCCATCCGTGTTCATCTGTGGGCAAATTGCATGCGTCTTGGTGCGAATGCGGTCTCGGTTGAAAAAGTCCTTCTGTCCGCCTGATGGCCAAGCGACGCCAACTTCGCGCTTTCGACCTGAAGCAGATTGACGGCTACGAAAGCCTCATCGGCGTGGATGAGGCCGGCCGCGGGGCGCTGGCCGGGCCGGTGGTGGCCGCGGCGGTGCTGGTGAACCGGGAGTTTTTGGAAAGCCGCTGGGCGCTCAACAACGCCGGCCGCATCAATGATTCCAAACAGCTCACGCCGACCGAACGCGAGGCGCTCTGGTTCGACTTTGAAACGCTGGTCGCCCAGGGGCAGATCCACGCCAATTTCGGCATCGGCGACGTGGATGACATCGCCCAGGTCAATATCTTGGGGGCGACCAAACTTGCGATGCGGCGCGCGATCGAAGGCATCTACCCGCCGGCGGCGTTCGAGCAAAAGACCGAGCCCGATTTGTTTTCGAGTCCGGAGGAAATCGTGGAATTTCAGCCCACGGTCTCGGCGAAAATCATCGTCGATGGGCTGGCCTTGCGCGGCTTCCCTTATCCGCACACCGGCGTGGTGAAAGGCGACGCGCGCTCGCTGTGCATCGCGATGGCGTCGATCATCGCCAAGGTTACGCGGGACCGGATGCTGACGGCGTTGGAAAGCGAGTTTCCCGGCTACGGCTTCGCCCAGCACAAAGGCTACGGCACCGAGGAACACCGCGACGCGCTGCTCCGGCTCGGCCGCACCCCGCATCACCGCGAGGTGTTTCTGCGCAAACTCTTCGCGCAGCGGGTCGATCCGGATCAGGTCGATTTTTGGGCCGAGGCCCAGGCGGAGGAGAATGCAACTTGGGAACCTTGAATCGCGGCGGCGTTGACCGCCTGCCGGACCTTGTGCACAAACGCAGCGATGCCTCCGAAAAAGCACTCTTCGCTCGACCGTGTGCTGGGCCGTCTTGATTCCCTCGACGCGGTCAATCTGACGAACTTGGTGCAGCGACTCGCGCGCGAACGCGGCCTGTTTGAGGACATTTTCAACACCCTGCAGGAAGGCGTCCTGGTCATCACCCTCGACGGCGAGATTGAATACGCCAATCTCGCGGCACACCGGCTGATCGGGTTGGGGGACGACGAATTGGTTGGTCAGACCCTCTGGCGGCTCGTGCCCGGCCTGCGTTCCTCGCTCGGCATCGCGCTGGACGAGGATGCCGCCATGCCGGTCGTCACCCGCGAGTTCGAACTGACTTATCCCGAGCCGCGCACGGTGCAGCTCTACATGGTGCCGTTCGGGGAACAACACGCCGGTGGCCGCCGGTTCGCGGTCATTCTTTCGGACATCACCCGCACCAAGCAGAGCACGGAGGAGCGCATTGAAAACGAGCGCACCTCGTCGATTCTTCTCCTCGCCGCTGGCGTGGCGCACGAGCTGGGCAATCCGCTCAACTCCCTCACGATCCACCTGCAGCTCATCAATCGAAAGTTGAAGAAGCTGAAGGCCTCCAAGGAGATCGATGCGGTGGCGGAATCGATCCGCATCTGTGAAGGCGAGGTCAAGCGCCTCGACGGCATCATCACCAACTTCCTCGAGGCGATCCGCCCGCAGCCCCCGGATCTGCGCGAAACGAATCTCTCGGAAGTGCTGGCCGAGGTTCTCTCGTTTCAACAGCGCGAACTGGCCGACCGTGACATTCGCGTCGAAGCCGAGACGCGCGATGACCTCCCGATCGTGATGGCCGATCGCAATCAGTTGAAACAGATCTTTTTCAATATCGTCAAAAATGCGGTCGAGGCGATGCAGCCGGGCGGGCGCCTGCGCATCAAGGCACGCACCGACGACGATATGGTGTATCTCGCGTTTGCGGACAGCGGCGCCGGCATCAAGCAGGAGGATCTGACGCGGCTGTTTCAGCCCTATCACACCACGAAAACCGGCGGCCATGGTCTCGGGTTGATGGTGGTGCAGCGCATCATGCGCGAACACGGCGGCCAGATCGGCATCGAGAGCAAGGAAGGCTTGGGCACGGTGGTGACCTTGCAGTTTCCGCGCAAGGACCGGCGCGTCCGCATGCTGCGCAGCTAAGAACAATCATCGCATTCTCGCTTGTCTTCCGCCGCGCCGTGGCGGTGTGCTGCCGGCCGCTTTCTCAATCACCCATGAAACAGATCCTGCCCCTGACCGCCGACTGGCAACTCATGCATGCCGAGCCCAACCTCGGCCCGACCCAAGCCTGTTCGGCATCGAAGCTCGCCGAACGCTGGGTGCCCGCGCAAGTGCCGGGCGATGTGCATCTCGACTACCAGCGCGCCGGGTTGATCGACGATCCATTTTACGGACTCAATCACGATCACATCCGCTGGATGGAGGAGATGGATTGGTGGTATCGCGCGGAAGTGACCCCGCCGCAACCGGCCGCCGGACAACGGCTGCACCTGCTGTTCGCAGGGCTCGATGTGTTCGCCACGATTTTTCTCAACGGCAAGGAAGTCGGCAAACATCAGAACATGTTCACGCCGCTGCGCCTCGACGTGACCGACCACGTGAAGCCGGGTGCGCCCAACCTGCTCGAAGTGTGCCTCGGGGCGCCGATGCTGCCGCCGCATCGGCCCTACGTGCCCGAGGTGCGGGGCTACGGTCAGGTCACGCGGCTTTACGTGCGCAAATCCCAGTCGTGCTACGGCTGGAACATCTCGCCGCGACTGGTCACCACCGGCATTTGGAAACCGGTTTCGTGGGTGCTGGCGAATCCGGTCGAAATCGACGACGTGTCGGTGCAGACGATCGCGATCAACGCCGATGGCAGCGCGGAGCTCGAGGCCTTGGTCGAGTTGCGGCACAATCACGGCACGCCCGGCGCGGTCGATTGTGAACTCACCGTCGCTGGGCAAACGCGCCGGCTGGTCATTGACAGCGATCCGAGCAACGGTCGCGCCGTGGTGCGCTTCACCGTGGCCAACGCCCAACTCTGGTGGCCGCACAATCACGGGGCGCAGCCGCTTTACGAGTGGAGCGCGACGCTCAGCCGCGCGGGCCAGACGCTTGATGCGCGCACCGGGCGCTTTGGCATTCGCACCGTGCGGCTTATCCAGGAGCCGGACAGCGATGGCGGCGTGTCGTTCGTTTTCGCGATCAACGGCCGGAAAATCTTCATGAAGGGCATGAACTGGACGCCGGCGGACGCGATGTTCTGCCGCGTGGACCAGCCGCGTTACGATCAGCTGCTGGATGCCGCGAAGGACGCCAACATCAACGCCATGCGGGTGTGGGGCGGCGGCGTTTACGAGACCGATGGGTTTTACGCGCGTTGTGACGAGCTCGGCATCGTGATCACGCACGACTTCATGTTCGCGTGCGGCTGCTACCCGCAGGATCTGGCGTTCTTGGAAGAAGCCCGCCGCGAAGCGGAGTTTCAAGTGCGCCGACTGCGCAAGTTTGCCTGCGTAATCGCCTGGTTCGGCGACAATGAAAACGACGTGCTCGCCGACAATAGTTTCGGCTATCCCGGTTACCGGCACAACAAGCTCAGCAAGGAAGTGCTGCGCGATGTGGTCCGCACGCATGCGCCGCTTACGCCCTACGTGCCGACCTCGCCGTATTCGCCGCTGACCTACGATCAGAACGAGCCGAAGGAAGGCGACTGCCACATCTGGGGGCACGGTTTCTCCTACCAATCCGATTTCTACGTGAAGCAGGCCCCGCGCATGGTCACTGAGATCGGCCACCTGTCGCTGCCGGATCTGGCGGTCATCAAAAGCTGGGTGCCGGAGGCCAAGCTGTGGCCGGTGTGGAATCCCGAATACCTGACGCACGGCGCCGATTGCATCCGCCTCGATCGCGTGGCGCGTTACCGGCACAATTGGGAAAGCATCGCCGCGCGCGGTTGGGATGAACCCAAAGACCTGAACGATCTCATCGCCAAATCGCAGCAATTGCAGGGCGAGGCCTCGAAGTTCTGGGTCGAGTTCTACGGCGCGCAACCGACCTGCTGGGGCATCTTCTTGTGGAATTTGGCCGACAGCTGGCCGCAGATGTCGGACGCCTACATCGCGTATCCGTTCGCGCCGAAAGCCAGCCTTGCCGCCGTCAAGGAAGCCTACGGGGCGTTGGACCGCTGATGCGATGACTCCCCGGGCTTGCCGTGTCGTTGGCAGACCGCAGGGTCTAGCATGTGAGAACCGAACACTTGGTTGAATTCGCCCGTGCGCGCTTGGCATTGTTGCTCGAGCAATGGTCGCAGGTGGCACCACGCGAACAGCGCCCTTGGCAGGTTTTGCACGGGCCGGCTTGGGAACCGTTGGACGACACGCGCGCGACGTTGGTCACCCAGTCGCGTTTCGTGCACAATTTTGCCCAGGGTTGGCGCCTGACCGGGGACGCACGCTGGCGCGAACTGGCCTTGGCGGCGGTCGATGGTCTGCTGCGATATTTTCCGATCACGCCAACCGGCCTGCCGGTCTTCATGGTGCGGGCGGATGGGACGGTGGTGGATGATCGGGTTTATCCTTACGGTGCGGCCTTTGTGTTGTTGGCGCTGGCCTACGCTCATGAATTGGACCCGCAGGCGCGATTCACTGCTGCGGCGGAAACGTTTTGGCAGGCATTGCAGCCGCTGCGTGACGCACACGGTGGCTGGGCGTGGCATCACGCGGCCAATGGACAACCGGAACCCGGCGCCCGGACGCATAATCCGATCATGCATCTGGTTGAGGCTTGTCTGACCTGGCAGAAATGGGATGGGCGCTGGACGGCCCGGACGACCGAGCTGCTGACGTTTATCAAAGCCAACGTCGTGCAGGGGAGCGACGAACCATTCATTCCGGAGTTCTGCGATGAACAGTGGCGACCATGGACCCAGGACGACAAGGAGGCGGGATTGTCCACCGGCCATCAATGGGAATGGGCGCACCTGCTGATTCAGGGTTCGCTGGCCGGCATTCCCGGCGCGGACCGCACGCTGGCCAGGGGTTTGGTGGCGGCGGGCCGCCGGGGCATGCGCGGTCCGGATGATCTGATCTCGCGATTCAAACGCGAAGGCGGCGTGGTGCATGATCGCCAATTGTATTGGGATTATTGCGAAGCGGCGCGGGCCTGTCTTTGGTTGGCGGCGCACGGCGATCAGCCCGACTGCCTGAAGCTTTTGCCCGGATTGTTGCGTGGTTTGGAATCGCGCTGCTACGACCCGGTCAACCGCGGCTACATCACCGTGGGAACTGCGGAGCCGTCTACCCAAAATAAGGGAGATTTGTGGCGGGTGGATTACCATCAGGTCGCCTTGTTCGCCGACATCATCACGCTGGCTCCGCGGCTGCCGCCCGAATTTGAGGGATATTTCACGCCGGCTGCGGGGTGAACTCCCGGGCGGTTTGTTACGGAAGTGTAAACCCTAATCAAATTGTGCGGAATTGTTGAACGCGTCGCGGCCCCGCTGCGTCTTCCTCCCCGTAAGTTTGGTTTGCTTGGTGTTAGGGGAGGGCCGCCTAGGGGTAGGCGGCCCTCATTGTTTTTTGGCGGCGGCGGATTCGGCTTTGCGGCGGTGCGCGGGATCGGCAATGTCGCCGTCACCCCTTTGCCCCATGAGCCATTTCATCAACGCCCGCACCAGCGTCGTAACCGAGGCCCTTGACGGCTTCCTGCTTGCCCAAGGCGACGGCCGGCTCGGCCGCCTCGACGGATTCAATCACACCAAGGTCATTCTGCGCACCGACTGGGATCGTTCGCGCGTGGCGTTGATTTCGGGCGGCGGTTCGGGCCACGAGCCCAGTCATGCGGGCTTTGTGGGCGAGGGCATGCTGACGGCCGCCGTTTGCGGCGAGGTGTTTGCCTCGCCGAGCGTGGATGCGGTGCTCAGCGCCATTTTGGCGGTGACGGGATCCGCCGGTTGTCTGCTGATTGTCAAAAATTACACGGGCGACCGGCTCAATTTCGGTCTGGCCGCGGAGCGCGCCCGGCAACGCGGGCTCAAGGTGGAGATGGTGGTTGTGGGCGACGACGTGGCCTTGCCCGATGCGCCGCATCCGCGCGGCGTGGCTGGCACGGTGTTCGTGCACAAGATCGCCGGTCACGTCGCGGCGCAGGGCGGATCACTGGCCGAAGTGCGCGCGGCCGCGGCGGATGTGGCCGCCTCCGTGGCCTCGCTCGGCATGGCGCTGAGCACCTGCACCCGCCCGGGAGATCAGGCGGAAGAACGCATTTCCGCCGGTCGCGCCGAACTCGGTCTCGGCATTCACGGTGAACCGGGCGCGCGCGAACTCGATGCCGGCCCGGCGCATGACATGGTGGCGACGATGGTCGCCGAACTTCGTTCGCACGTGCCGGCGGATTCTCCGGTCGCCGTGTTGGTGAACAATCTGGGCGGCACCACGCCGCTCGAAATGGCGGTTGTGACCAAGGCGCTGCTTGAATCCGAACTCGGTTCGCGCATCGAACTGCTAGTCGGGCCGGCGGGTCTGATGACCGCGCTCGATATGCACGGCATCTCCCTTTCGGTGCTGCCCTTGAACGCCGCCCGGCGAACCGCGCTGATGAGCGCCGTGTCGATTCCCGCTTGGCCCGCCGCCAAGGCGCCCGCGCCAATCGTGGCGCTGCCCTTGCCGGCGGTTTCGGTGCACACCTATGCGGGTTCCGCATCGCCGGCGATGCAGCGCGTGATCACTGCGGTGTGCGCCGCGCTGGCCGCGGGCGAGGCGGAATTCAACGAACTCGACCGACGCATCGGCGACGGGGACACCGGTTCGACTTTCGCCACCGCGGCGCGGGCGGTGAGCGAGGCCATGGCCCGGGGCGAATTGCCGCTCGCGGAGCCGGCGGCATTGTGTTCCGCGTTGGGCGATTTGCTCAGCCGCAACATGGGTGCGTCGAGTGGCGTGCTTCTTTCGATCGGATTCACGGCGGCGGGCCGGGCGTTGGCGGACGGGGCCGGCTGGCCCGCCGCCTTACGGACCGGCTTGGATCGCATGTGCGAATACGGGGGAGCGGCGCCCGGCGATCGCACGATGATTGATGCGCTGGCCCCGGCGGTGGACGCGTGGCCCCAAGGCGGATTGGCGGCCGCGGCGCAGGCAGCGCGCACCGGCGCGGACGCCACGGCGACGCTGGCCCGCGCGCAGGCGGGACGTTCGTCCTATGTCAACGCCCGTAATCTGGCCGGCGTGCCCGATCCGGGCGCGATGGCCATGGCCTGCGTGTTCGAAGCCGCGGCCCGCGCGTGACGCTTAACCCGCGATCGTGAGCGTGAGCTCGTGCTGGGGCTGCGCGGCGTCCAACGGCAGGGACACGACCAACCGGCCTTCCGGAAAATCCGCGTGACCGTCATTGGTGTAAGGATTGTGCGGCAGGACCGGCCAGCGCACCGTGGCGGCTTCGGGCAGACTGAGTTGCCACTGGTGATGCGCGAGCGTGTTGAGACCGGTGGCTGACCATGACTCAGCGGTGAGTGTGTGCTCAGTGCCATTGGAGAGCTTGGCCGTGGTGCCCAGATAAGGAATGAAGGTCAGATGGCTGGCGACTGCGCGTCCATCCGGTGCAGCTTTGATCAGGCGCAAGGCCAGACGCAGTTGCGCCGCGGAAACGACGGTGAACGACCATTCGATTTCCGCCCCGGCAGCGGCGATGCGCTGCACCCAATGTTGCGGCTCGGGTTCGGCGATCGAACTGGATTCCGGGGTGTAGACGACGGCGACGTCGGGGGCGAGGTTGGTCTCGCGCGTGGCCCCGACGGGTGAAACGAGCGTGGGGTCGCCGACGGTGAGCGTGCTCCAGAACGGTTGCAGCTTGGTGTTGCCGCCGCCAATGACCAGACCGGCGTCGCGGTGATAGATGCTGATGAGATTTTGCCGGTCCTGAATGAACCGGTTGGGCGTGCGCTCGCAGCAGTAGGCGCTGAGGCTGACGATCCATGGGTCCTCGCGGGCGATGAGCGCCTCGCCGCCCATGCGGAAGCGCTTTTCCGGTGCGCTGCGATACGTCAGTGCACCGTCGGCCGGCAGGTTCAGCAGCAGAAATTCCGCGGCCTCCAGCCCGGCGGGATCCTGCTCGGCGATCAGCGGGAGTTGATGCGCGAGCAACGCGCGGCCTTCGTCTGTGAAATAGAGCCCGGGGTGAATGTTGATGTTGGGCGGCCGGTAAGTGGTCGTGCCATCCGCGCCGGTCCCGACCTTGAGCACGGGGTAGGGATTGCGCTCGTCCACGGTTTCGATCATCGCGCCGTTGGGATAGAGGTAGTTGAGATGAAACCGATTGCCGCGTTCGAGGGCGGGCAGGACGGAATCGTCGCCACTGGCGGCGTAATAAATGCCGAGCGCCTCGATATAGACGCGATTGTAGAGCACGACCGGACCGCGGTGTTCGGTCCACCAGCCGTGTTCGTTTTGCTCGGCGATGAGCAGTTGCATGAACGCGCGGGCCTGATCCTGCCAGTCCGGGCGGTTGAAATATTGGCCCGCCAAAAACAGTCCGGTGGCGTGATGCGCGGGGATGTTGTGCAACCAGGGCCGGACTTCGCCGGGGGCAAGCGGCGGTTGGCCGGTCAGCGGACCGGGATAAATGTTGCTCAGCGAACTCAATTCGGTGGCGGCGATGCCGGCATAGCCGAGTTGCAGGCCCTTTTCCCATGCGGCGCGCTCCGCCGCGGGCAGTTCATCGCGGATCAGTCCGTAGGTGATGATCCAGCGCACATAGGTCCAGGGCATGAAAATCTGGCCCCAGTAAGAGCCGTCCTTTTTGTCGAACCGCCACATGCCTTTCTCATCCTGCATCGTGGTCAGGTAAGCCCCGCCTTTGGCGATCAGTTCAAGGACCACAGGGTCGCGATAAACGGAACTGCCCGCGGTGCGATACAGCAGGGCGAGCGTCAGGATGTCGTGTTGATCGCGGCAGATCCACGGATCCGTGCCCATGCGACCATCGGGCCGGGCGTGCTGCCGGATCTCCGGCAGTTTGGCTTCGAGCGCGCCCAGCAGGTAGGCGCGCAGTTTCTCGCGGTCAACGGAGGTGGTCGGGGTGGCCATGCGCGGCAGTTGAGGGCCGCCCGGCGTGAAGCGCAAACTTAAGCCGAGCGGATGACGCGACTCGGCAGCGCCCCCTTATTTTTCCTCAGCGTCGGCGTCAGCCTTGTCATCATCGACGACTTTCATGTCGCCATACTTGACGAAGCCTTCGGGCAGATCGGTCTGGATCAAGACCTCGGGATCCTCGACATCGCGATCGAAGAACTCGGAACCGGCGGCGAGCAACTTTTCGACAAACAGGTTCAAATCGCGGTTGGCCGGATCATCCGTGACCATGGTGGTTTTCCACAGCAGCTTGGGCTTCTTGCGCTTGCCGGGTTTGGGCTCGGGCAAGGTGTCGGGATTGGCCCAGGCGGTGACACGAATGAAGAGTTTTTCGGACTGCGCCTCCTGCAGGCGCTGCTCATGAAATGCCTTCCGCGAATTGATCAGGTGGGTTTGCAAGCCAACGATCGAAGCGGTGGGTGGATTGGTCGTCTCATCCATGGTCACGCCCTTGAGGTAGGGATTGCGCAGGTAGCCCCGACCGCAGTGCACCGTCAGGATGATCCCCGGCGTCTCATCTGGGGCGACCGGACGAAAACCGCGTTTGGCGAGTTCCTTGTGCATATGGGTCAATACCACCGTTTGGTCGATGGGGCGCACCAGCGGAACATCGCCCTGCGTTTCTTCGATCACGGCGATGTCGTAAACCTTGCTGTGCTCCTTCGCCTTTTCGCGGCCCCACCGCGTGAACGGCCGGTCCACCTCGGCCCGCACTTGAATGTTGAGCGGCAAGGGCTCGCTGGGTTCGGCCGGTTCCCGTGGGTTGGCCATGCTCGTGAGGATGGATCCGGTGAGGAGCAGACAGAGCAGCGTTCGTGAACAAGTGAGAGGCATGTCGAAAATAGAGTGGGGGCGAGAATTAAGGGACACCATGTCCTACGACGTAGGGCAACCCCGTTCCAGTTACAGCCAATAACGCATTTCAGTTGAACGAGCCCCGGCCCGCAGGCGTGCGACTGTGCCATTCTTTCCCTATTGACCGCACCGGGCTTCGCGCCTGACTGGAGGGCATGGTGCCGAGCGTTCTGATCGTCGATGACGAAAAGCACACCCGCGAGGGACTCCAACAAGCCTTGGAGGACAGCTACGACGTGTCCGTCGCGGCCAACGCCGACGAGGCGTTCAACCTCATGGATGCGCAGCCTTTCGACGTGGTCGTGACCGACCTGCGCATGCCCGGCAAATCCGGCCTCAAGGTCATCGACAAGGCCCTTGCACTGTCCAATCGCCCGGCGGTGCTGATGATGACGGCTTACGGCAACATCGAGACGGCGGTCGAAGCGATGAAGCGCGGAGCGGTCGATTTTCTGACCAAACCGGTCAACATCGAACGGCTGGAAGTGCTGATTCAACGCGCGCTCCGCACCAAGACCCTCGAAGTCGAGGTCAACCAACTGCACGAGCGGCTCGACGAGAAATTCAACTTCACCCACATCATCGGCCATTCCGCGAAATTGCAGGAAGTGATCGAACGGGTGAAACTCGTGGCCCCGTCCCGGGCCACCATCCTGGTCGAAGGCGAGTCCGGCACCGGCAAGGAACTGATCGCGCAGGCGATCCATCAGGCCAGCCCGCGCGCCCGCGGTCCGCTCATCGCCGTGCACTGCGCGGCGCTTTCGGAAAACCTGCTTGAAAGCGAACTCTTCGGTCACGAACGCGGCGCCTTTACCGGGGCCAACGAACGCCGCATCGGGCGCTTCGAATCCGCCGACGGCGGCACCCTGTTTCTTGACGAGATCGGGGAGATTTCCGCCTCCACCCAGGTCAAGCTCCTGCGCTTCCTCGAAAACAAAACGATTGAACGCGTCGGCGGGGCCAAGCCGATCGAGCTCGACGTGCGGCTGGTCGCCGCGACCAATCGCAATCTCGAGCAGATGGTGCGCGACGGAAAATTCCGCGAGGATCTGTTTTTCCGCCTCAACGTCGTCCGCATCGCCATGCCGCCCCTGCGCGACCGCGCGGATGACATCCCGCTGCTGCTCACGCATTACCTGAAGATTTTCTCGGAGGAAAACAAATCGCCGGCGCTGACGCTGGAGCCCGGCGCGGTGCGCACGTTGCAGGCCTACGCATGGCCGGGCAATGTGCGCGAACTGCGCAACTTCTGCGAGAATGCGGTCGTGCTGCATCGCGGCGGTTCGCTGACCGAATACGATCTCGACCCCAAGTTCCGCGGCGGCGCGGCCCCCTCGGGTGGCGGCGAATCCGGCGGGGCGCCGGCGGCGAATCCGTTGTCCATCGAGGAAAACGAAAAGCGCGTGTTGCGCGAAGCGTTGATCAAATCGCGCGGCAACCGGACCAAGGCCGCCGAGCTCATGGGCATCAGTCGTCGCACCCTGCACCGCAAGATCGCGCAGTGGCCCGAGCTCGACGTGGTTGACTGATGAACCGCCCGCGCACGATCCAGGAATGGATTCATTGGCTGGAAGCGGGCCGGGGCGCCCGCGCCGTGCGCCTCGCGGCGGTGCTGCTCGGCACCCTCGCGCTCTCCCTGCTGATCGCATGGAAACAGTTTCACGGTCCGCTGAGCGAAGGCACCTTGCGGCAGGCCGGCATGGCGCGCCAACTCGCGCGCGGCGACGGCTTCACCACGCAGATCAATTATCCGCAGGCGCACGCGGTCTTGGAATCGCGCGGGGGTGGGTTCACCGTCGGCGAACCGCTGCCCGAGCTCTACGAGGCGCCGTTATACGCGATGATCATCGCGGGCGGCCTGCGCGTGCTGCCGGCGGAGTGGCGCGAGTCGCTGTTTCGCGATCCGCCGCTGCCGCCCGATGGATTCGCCGCGGATTACTTTCTGCTCGGCTTGAATCTGGTGCTGTTCTGGTTCGCGGCGTGGCAAACCTTTGATCTCGGGCGCCGGTTGTTCGATGCGCGGGTGGGCTGGCTGGCCGCGTTCGGTCTGCTGCTTTCCGTGCCGCTCTGGCGGCAGGTGGTCGCGGTCAACGGCCTGCCGCTCATGATGGTTCTCGCGCTCGCGATTTTTCGTTGCTGGTGGCAGGTCGAACAGGCGTTCACCAACCGGCGCCAGCCATGGGCGTGGCTGGCGGGACTGGGCGCGGGTTGCGCGCTGCTGTTTTTGACCGAATACAGTGCCGGCGTGCTTGGCTTGGTCGCGCTCGGATACGTGGCGTGGCGCACCGCGGGGTCGCGGCGTTGGCCGGCGCTCGGCGTGGTGGCGGGCGCCTTCCTGCTGATCGTCAGTCCGTGGCTCTGGCGTAATCAGGCGCTGACGGGTTATCCCACTGCGCTGGCTTGGCAAAACGTCGCGTTGAAGGAGGGCGATCCCACAGCATCGCCGACGGAAACGCGGGCGACATTGTCCGCCGCATTGCCCCGCGTCGATTTGAACAAGCTCGGCAACAAATTGCTGACCTACGGACAGACGCATCTGAGTTCGCGGCTGTGGTCCGACGGCGCGATGTGGTTTCTGGCGTTCTTTGCCGTCGGCTGGTTGTATCGCTTCCGGCAGGGCGAAACCGATCGGATGCGCTGGGTATTTACGCTCGCGCTGGCGGTTTTGCTGGTCGGGCAGGGCGCATTCAATTCCGGCGAAAGCGAACGCTTGGTCACGGCGTGGCTGTGTCCGCTGATCATCATCTTTGGCGCGGGCTTTTTCTTTGTGCTGGTTGGCAGCAATCCCGCGTTGGCGCGCGGTCCGGTGTGGTGCGCGCTGGCCTTGCTGGTCCTGCAGGCCTTGCCGTTGCTGCGCGACGGACTGGAACCGCGCCGGTTGCACTTTTCGTATCCGCCCTATTACCCGCGCCTGTTCATGGGACTGAAGGAGGAGATGCAACGGCGCGATCAGTCCGGCCGTTTCGGCGTCATGGCCGATGTGCCGGCCGGCGTGGCGTGGTATGGCGACCAGCGCGTGTGGGCCCAGCCGGCCCGGTTGCGCGATTTTTATGCGGTGACGTTGGAACAATCGATCGGCGGGCTGCTGCTGACGCCGCATACATTGGACCGGCCTTTTTTCTCGGACCTGGCCGCCTCGCGGGACGAGAACCTGCGGTCCGATATGGCCGGCTTGCGTCATTTCGGCGAATGGGGCCGGATTTATGCCGGGTTGATGACCGGACGGCTGCCCCCGGAGTTTCCGCTGCGCGTCCCGCAACGGCTGGCTGAAAACCTCTATGTGTTTATCAATCCGGCCCTGCCGCCCGCCCCATGAATAGTCATTGCCTAATGCAGGTAATTGTCCCTAGGGTGCGCGCTGTCTTCAGCTTATGAAACTTCACCGCTTGGTCCCCTTGCTGGGAATTGTGCTAGTGCCCGTTGCGATGGCGGTTTACGCACCCATCCCCGAGCAGGAACAAGGTAAAAACCTCACGCTGCTCGCGCGCGTTGGTATTTCCCACGACGACAACATCTTCGGTGCGCCCTCCAGCGAGATCAGCAGCACCATCTATTCGTTCTCGCCCGAGTTGAAATACAACGCCTCGGTCACGGACCAGACCTTCCTCTCGGCTTCTTACAAATTGACGCTGGATCACTTCAGCAACCGGCCGGGGGACAAGACGATCGACAGCCACGACTTGATGCTGCGCGTTGCCCACGCGTTTTCCCAGGACAGCAATATCGATGTCTCGGAAACGCATACCATTTCGAAGAATCCCGAGTCGCTGCTCGCCGGCGTGCCGATCAACACGGACCAATCCTTTGCCCGCAATCAGCTCGACGGCCGCTTTGTCACCGCGCTCGGTCCCAAGACTTCCGGCACAATCAAGGCCCGGTCGGTGCTTTATCGTTACGACAGCACCAATCTTTCCACGGATCTTGATCGCACGGAAAACCTGATCGGCGCCGAGGGCAGTTATGCGTTGCTGCCCGAAGTGAAGTTGATCGGCGAATACCGGCGGCAGGATATCGGCTACCGCACGGGTGGGGCGACGAAGGACAAACAGTCCAATTTCCTCATCGGCGGGGTGGATTACAACGTGGCCAAGACGACGATGCTCACCGCGCGCGTCGGTTACGAATGGCGCGACCGCGACGGTGCCGCCAGTTCGGACGCGCCTTACATCGAGCTCAGCTACAAGCACGATTACGCCGAGAAGTCCTACCTCGCCGCCGGCTACGTTTACACGTTCGAGGAGGTCTCCAACATCGCCCTCTACACCGACACCCAGGTCAACCGCTTCTTCGCCAACGTGCAGCATGCGCTCACCGGCCTGATCGTGGCGTCCGCCTCGTTCAGCTACGAACCCTCGACTCTGCAGGGCCGCACCGCCGTGCCGGATATCGACGAAACCACGGTGCGGTTCGGCGCCGCGCTGTCCTATTTGATCAATCAGAACTGGACGGCCTCGGTCACGTTTGACCATGACAAGGTGGACTCTGATTCCGCCTCCCGCGAACTTTCCCGCAATCGCTACGGAGTCAGTGCGTCGGTTTCCTTCTGACATGGGGTCACCGGCACAATGCGCTTGCTGACGCGCCCGGTGCCGCGTTCCCTCTGACCCCATTATGCCCGCACCGTTTGCCACCAAGGACAGCGCGACGCTGGGCGATTTCTTGCAAGTGCTGCGCCTGCGCAAGGCGCTCATCGCCCTGATCGTTTCGCTCGTCCTGCTCACCACGCTGGTCGTCACGGCCTTTCTGCCGCGGTGGTATCTGTCCACCACCAAGGTGCGCGTCGAAAAACCCGAGGGCGAGGTGAAGCTGTTCCAGGCCCAGACCTCGAGTTACTACGATCCGTATTTCCTGCAGGACCAGCTGCGCACGATGAAGTCGGAGATCATCATCTATCCGGTCATCGAAAACCTGCGCCTCAATGCGCGGGTTGCCGAGATGCTCGGCGCTTCCGGTAGCCTCACCAATGCGCTGACCTATCGCTACCTGCTCGAAAAGATGGTGCGCATCGAATCGCAGCGCAGCTCCTCCATCATCGAGATCGATGTCTTTGCGCAGGATCCCGCGCTCTCCGCGGCGATCGCCAACGAAATCGCCCGGGTCTATTCGGAGAACCGCATCAGCTTCGCCACTTCGGAGCAGCGCGAAGGCCTCGCCCAGTTGCGCAAGGAGCTCGAGTCGCAGGAACAGGTGGTCAGCCGCCAGCGCGATGCGGTCGAAAAACTCCGCAACGAACTCAACATCTCCGGCGTCGATCTGAACTCGCGTTACTCCGACATGGAGATCGAAACCCTGCGCCAGATGCAGAATTCGCTCATTGCCCTGAGCGTCGATGCCATCGGCCGCAAGACGCGGTGGGAGCGGTTCAAAAGCATTCCGCCCGAGGATCGCATCAGCCTCGTCAATGCCGAGCTGATCCAGGATCCCAACATCCAGAATCTGCTCCAAGCCTATCTCGTCGCCGATCAGACCGTGTCCAAACTCAAGGATCGGCTCGGTGAAAATCACCCCGATCTGGTCGCCGCCATCGGCACGCGGGCCAAGATTCGCGACCAGCTCGACGCGCAGCTGCGCGGTTACGAAAGCTCGCTCGAAATTTCCTACAAGGAGGCCGAGGCGCGCGTGGCGGAACTCAAACGTCAGCTCGACGACGCCAAGGTCGAACAAATCCTCTCCGCCCGCGACCGGATGCGTCCCTTCGAGGAGGCCGCGCAGAAACTCGACGACGAGACGCGCCTGCTCACCACCTTGAAGCTCACGCTGCGGCAGCGCGAAATCGACTATCAGGTGCCGAAGCGCACGATCGAGATTCTCAATGTCGCGGAAGCGCCGATTCGTCCGAGCCGCCCGAGCTGGCCGCTCAACATCGCCTTCGCGCTAGTCTTCGGCGCGATTCTCGGCGTCGGCGTGGCCGTGCTGCTGGAATATTTCGACACGAGCTTTCGCAATGTCACCGACGTCGAGACCAAACTCAATCTGCCCGCGCTGGGCGTCATTCCCTACGTGCATCAACCCGGCGGCGGCGAGGAGACCGATCCGGCCGAGGAGGAGCCGTATCGGGTGCTGCACACCAACCTCAACCTCGCGTTGAAACCGGGCCAGCCCGCGAGCCTCGTGCTGTTTTCCGCCGGGCCGGGCGAGGGCAAGTCCACCACGCTGCACCGGCTCACCCGTGCGATGGCCGCGGCGGGCGAACGCGTCATCCTGATCGATTCCGATTTGCGCCGGCCCACCCAGCACAAGCTGGCCCAGCGGCCAAAGGAGCCCGGTCTTTGCGAGGTGCTGCTTGGCCGCAAGACGATGGACGAGGTCGTGCAACGCGGCATCGAGCCGCATCTCGATTTCGTGCCGAGTGGCGCGTCCGCCGGCTTCACGCTTAATCTGCTTTACGGCAACCGGCTGCGCGAACTCGTGGACACGTTGCGCGGCCGTTACGACAAGATCATTTTCGATTCGCCGCCCATCATCGGCGTGAGCGATGCCTCCGTGCTCGCGAGCGTGGTCGATGGCGCGGTGCTGTTGATCCAGCACCGCCGCAATCCGCAGAGCATGGTCGTGCGCGCGCAGCAGATCATCGAATCGATCAAGACGCCCTTGCTCGGCGTGGTGTTGAACCAAGTGCCGTCGGGCGGAGGCGACGACTACGGCTACTACACGCACAACTACAGCTATTACAGCGAGAGCGACAAAGGCCGCCACCGCGGCAAATCCGGCCGCCGCGAAACCGGCGGAGATCGGCTCGATCTGCAGGAGCCGGAGCACAAGGCCTGAGGTGATGCGCCGGCTGCTCATCCTGCTTTTCTGCCTGACCGGCGTTGGGAGTTACGGGCAAACAGTCCGCATCGCGGGCAGCGATTTGCTGGCGCGGGATTTGACTCCGGTATTGCAGGCCATGGCGGACCGCGAGGAGCGCGACGTGGCCGTCGATTTTACAGGCAGTCACGCGGCCTGGCAGGCGTTGCAATCGGGTGGGGCGGACCTCGGCGTGCTCAGTTTGGCCCCGGATCAGCCGCCGCCCGATGCATCGTTTCATGTCGTGCCCGTGGCCTGGCAGACCGTGGTGGTGCTCGCGCCCGCTACCGTCCAACTCAATCAGATATCCTTTGCACAGCTGGCCGGCGTATTCGGCGCCGGCGAGGGGTCGGATTGGAAACGTTGGGGCGATCTCGGGGTCACCGGGGAGATGGCCCCGCGCAGTGTGACACCGTGGGTGTTGGAGCGGCCGCCCTTGCCAACCTTGGGCCTGTTTCGCCACGTGGTGTTGCGATCCCGGCCGCTGGGCTCGGCGCTGCGGACGGAAACGGAGGCGACGGCGCTGATCGCGCGTTTGACCTCGCCCGAAGGCGGTCTCGCCTTGGCGGCCCGGCCACCCGAACCCGCCGCCGGGATCAAGGTCCTGCCGGTTTCCACGGAGCCGGATGGGGTCGCGTTTGCGCCGACGACTGCGGCGATTGAGCGTGGCGACTACCCGTTGCAATGGCCGGTTTACCTCGTGTTTCGTCGCGCCGACGTGTCGCGCCTCTATCCGTGGTTGCGCTTCCTGCTGAGTGATCAGGCTGCTGCCGCCCTCACCCAAGCCGGCCTGCACCCCGCCGCCCCCGACACGCGCCGCCGGGAGGTTTTTGCGCTGGAAGAACTTTAAAAATAGTCGTTGACGAGGGCGGGTTCGGTCCTAGGTTTCGCAGCCTGCTCTGCGGGTGTAGCTCAGTTGGTAGAGCACCACCTTGCCAAGGTGGACGTCGAGAGTTCGAGTCTCTTCGCCCGCTCCATTTTAGATAAGCGCCCTGTGGTGACACAGGGCGCTTTTTCGTGCCCTAGTGTGTCATTTTCGGAGGTTTGTGTGTTTTGTGAAATATTCCCCGTTGAGTCAGTTGATGCCAGAATATGTCCCTGCACGCCCCCAGCAG
>JACKPU010000015.1 GCA_024233285.1 Opitutaceae bacterium
GACGAGGAGCGCCGGAGGGCCGAGGCGGCGGTGGATAACGAGCGCCGGTTTTCGGCCACCATGATCGACAGCATGCCGGGCATCCTTTATTTCTACGACACGGCGGGACGGTTCCTGCGCTGGAATCGCAACTTCGAACTGGCCTCGGGCTACACCGGCGAGGAAATCGCCCGCATGCATCCGATGGATTTTTTTGCCGCGGAGGATCGTCCCTTGTTGGAAGCGCGCATTGCCGAGGTGTTTGAACAAGGGGAGTCGTCGGTGGAGGCTCCGTTTCTGAGCAAGACCGGCACCGCCACGCCGTATTTCTTTACCGGCCGCCGCGTGGTGTATGAGGGACGGGTCTGTCTGCTGGGCGTGGGCATTGACATCACCACCCGGCGTCAGGCGGAACAAGCGTTGCGCGAGGCGCAAAGCCGGTTGGCCACCGTGGTCAATAATTTGCGCGAAGGTTTGATCATGGCCGACCCCGCGGGGGATTTTTTGGAATGGAATCCGGCGGCGTTGGATATGCTGGGGTTCTCCGATTTGGAGGAGGGGCGGCAGCGACAGCGTGATTTTGGCGAACTATTCGCGTTGCAAACGATGGACGGAGAGGACGTTCCCCCGCAGGCTTGGCCTCTGGCCCGGGTGCGGCGTGGCGAGACAATTGATCGGCTTGAATTGGTGGTGCGTCGGCGCGGTCAGGAGTGGACGCGGATATTCAGTTATTCGGGCGGGCAGGCGCGTTACGCCGACGGACGCAGTCTTGCCTTTATCACCTTGCGCGACATCACCCTGCGCAAAGAGGCGGAAAAAGTGCTGCGCGAATCTCGCGATCTGCTCGAAAAACAGGTGGCTGAACGCACGGAGGAGTTGCAGGGCGCACTGGTCCGGGCGGAGGCGGCCGACCGGCTGAAGTCCGCCTTTCTCGCCACCATGTCGCATGAATTGCGCACTCCGCTCAATTCGATCATCGGATTCACCGGGATATTGTTGCAGCACCTTGCCGGGCCGTTGAACGAGGAACAGAAGCGTCAGCTCGGCATGGTGCGTGGAAGTGCACAACACCTGCTCGAACTTATCAACGACGTGCTCGACATCTCCAAGATCGAGGCCGGTCAGATGACGGTGAGATGCGCCCCGTTCGACCTACGGGAGGCGATCGTGGACGTGAGCCACAGTGTGCAGCCCTTGGCCGACAGAAAGCAATTGGAGCTGGCCCCGCCGGAGATCGGTCCGGGCTTGGACGTCATGGTTGGCGACCGCAGACGCGTCGAACAGGTGCTGCTCAATCTGCTCAACAATGCCGTCAAATTCACCGATCAGGGGCGGGTGATCCTGCGCGCGGAGAAAGTCGGGGCGTTCGTGCCGCCGGGAGGGAGTGAACCGCAGCCGGCCGTTCGTCTGGCCGTCACCGACACCGGTCTCGGCATACGGGCCGAGGACCAAGCCTGCCTGTTTCAACCCTTCCGGCAGGTTGATACGGGACTCACGCGTTTGCACGAAGGCACCGGCCTGGGGCTGGCCATTTGCCGCCGTCTGGTGCACTTGATGGGCGGAACCATCGAAGTCGCGAGTGAATGGGGCCGCGGCAGCACGTTCACCGTCACGTTGCCGCTTCGACTTCAGGCCGGAGCCGGATCCTCATGAAAAAGACCATCCTCCTCATTGAGGATAACGAGCAAAACCGTTACCTCGCCACTTTTTTACTGGAACACCGCGGCTATCGGGTGATCCAGGCGCATGACGGTTCGAGCGGCATTCGCATGGCGGCCATGCAACGGCCGGGTTTGATCCTGCTCGATATCCAACTGCCCGGCATGGACGGTCATGCGGTCGCCCGGGCCCTGCGGGCGGATCACTCGTTTGCCCGCACGCCGATTGTGGCGGTGACGTCCCACGCGATGGTGGGTGACCGGGAGCTATGTCTGGCCGCGGGATGTGACGGTTACATTGAAAAACCGATCAACCCGGATACCTTTGTCACCGAGATTGAAGCCCACCTCAAACCATCGACCGCATGACCTCTCCCCGCAAAATTCTTATCGTCGATGACAAGGCCGAGAATATTGAATACCTGCGGGCCTTATTTGTCAGCCAAGGGAATCAAGTCATCACGGCCCGGCACGGTGCCGAGGCCCTGATCAAGGCCCGGCAGGACATGCCCGATCTGATCATCTCCGATCTGCTCATGCCGGTCATGGACGGCTACACCCTGTTGCGGCATTGGAAGGCTGACCAATCGCTCCGAGGGGTGCCCTTCATTGTTTATACGGCGACGTATACCGAGGAGCAGGATGAGCGGCTCGCGCTCAATCTCGGGGCGGATGCGTTTATTCTCAAACCGGCGGAGCCGGAGGTCTTCTTGCAGGCGGTGGGCAAGGTGCGGTTGCGTGACCCCGCTCCGCCCAGTCAGGATCAGCCGCCGCCCTCGGCGGATGATCCGGCGTTGCTGCGCGTTTACAGTGAGACCTTGATCCGCAAACTGGAGGAAAAGACGCTGCAGTTGGAGGAGACCAACCGGGCGCTGCAGCGCGACATCACGGAGCGTCAGCGCATTGAAAGCAATCTGCGGGAAAGCGAAGAGCGGTTTCGCGGGACTTTTGAACAGGCCGCAGTCGGCATTGCCCATGTTGGGATTGAAGGCCGGTTTCTGCGGGTCAATGACAAGCTGTGCGAGATCACCGGTTACAGTCGCGAGGAACTGCTGTGGCGCACGTTTTCCGATCTGACCATGCCCGAAGATCAACAGCTCGGGGCGAAGGCGCGCCAAAAGGTCCTCGCTGGAGAGGAAACGAGCTACGCGTTGGAAAAACGCTATCTGCGCAAGGATGGCACCGCCTACTGGGTCAGCATCATCACGACGCTGTTGCGCAACGACGAAGGCGAACCCAAATACTTCATCTCTGTGATTTCCGACATCACCGAGCGGAAAAACCTGCAGGAGCAACTGTTTCGGGCGCAGCGGTTGGAAAGCATCGGCACTCTGGCCGGCGGCATTGCCCATGATTTGAACAACATCCTCGCGCCCATCACCATGGGAGTGGAGCTGCTTCGCTTGAATCCGACGTCGGACAAGGCGGCGGGCTTGATTGAGAACATTGAACGCAGTGCCCGCCGCGGGGCGGACTTGGTGAAACAGGTTTTGCTGTTCGCCCGCGGCTTTGAAGGCACCCGGGTGGCGATCCGGCCCAAGAGCTTGGTGCGGGAAGTGGAAGCGTTTATTGCGAACACCTTTCCCAAGAACATCCGCTTTGTCGCGGGCATTCCGCTTGATGTCTGGCCGGTGCAGGGTGATGCGACGCAGCTGCATCAAGTCTTGCTTAACCTGTGCGTCAACGCGCGTGATGCCATGCCTGCGGGCGGCGAACTGCACATCAGGCTCAGCAACCTGGAAATCGACGAGCAATACGCGGCGATGGACCAGACGCTGAATCCGGGGCGCTATGTCGCCATCGAAATCGAAGACACGGGCGTTGGTATGGAACGCGAAACCTTGGATCGCATCTATGAACCATTTTTCACCACCAAACCCAAAGGCAAGGGCACGGGCTTGGGCTTGTCCACGGTGCTGGGCATAGTGCGCGGCCACCAGGGCGTCATCGAAGTCTCCAGCCAGGCCGGCAGTGGCACCAAGTTTCGCGTGTTGCTGCCCGCCTTGGCGGATGACACTCCCGGTAATCAAATCGCGGGGGATGGGGCCACCCCGACGCGCGGCGAGGGAGAAACTGTGCTTCTCGTGGACGATGATTCCACCGTCCAGGCGATCACGCGCCAGACCCTGGAGGCGTTCGGTTACAGGGTCATCACGGCGGATGACGGTGCCCAGGCGATGGCCCAGTTCGCCATGCATGCCGCGGAGGTCGCCCTGGTGCTGACCGACATGGTCATGCCGGTGATGGACGGCAAAGCGTTGATTCCGGCGTTACGGCGCTTGAAGCCCGATGCCCGTATCATTGTTACCAGCGGATTCAGTGCCGATTTGAGCGATGAGCGACTGCTTGAACTCAAGGTGCGGCATTATCTGGCCAAACCCTATTCAGCCTCCACTTTGCTCAAGGTCGTGCATGATGCACTCACGGAAAAATTCACATGAAACCGGTCAAAATCCCCACGCAGTATTACCAGCAGTTTGACGCCGACTATGCGCGCGATGTGCCGGGCGAGGGCTATGGCGGTTGGAAAAAGGGCGAGGTGGAGCTGGCGCCGGAACACACCGCCCTGGTCGTGATGCACGCGTGGGATTGCGGTGGGGTGGAGGAATGGCCGGGCTGGCGGCGCGCGGTGGAGTATTATCCGCGGGCCGTGCAGATCGCGCGCGACGTCTTCCCGCCGATTCTCGACGCGGTGCGCGGTTCGCCGATGCCGGTGTTTCACGTGGTGGGGGGCAACGATTACTATCAGCAGATGCCGGGCTATCAAAAGACCGTGGAGATCGCCGGACCCTCGCCGGAGTTCACGCCGGTCAAGATCGATCCGGTTTACGAACGGCTGCAGCGCTTTCGCGAGCAGCACGTTTTCGTGGGCGATCATAATCGCCCCGACGTGGACGCAGGGCGCAAACACATCAAGTTCCTACCCGCGGCGCAGCCGCGCGCGGGCGAGCTCATCGCGGAGGACAGCCATCAACTCGCGGCGCTCTGCCGGGCGCACGGGATCAACCACCTCGTTTACATTGGGTTTGCGATCAACTGGTGCCTGCTGATGTCGCCGGGCGGCATGGTCGAACTGACGCGCTACGGTGTCATTTGTTCGACGATTCGCGAAGCGGTGACGGCGGTGGAAAACAAGGAGACCGCGCGGGAGGAGCGCGAGAAGCAGCAGGCGCTCTGGCGCACGTCGATCAACTCGGGCTTTGTGTTCGCGGCCGCCGACTTTGTGGCGGCGGCCAAGGCGATGCCGCCCCGCAGCACGACTCAGTAAGTCTTGCCGCCGTGTAACTGCGGAAAGCGGTTGGCGTGGATGAAGCGCGGTTCCTCGTCAAAAACGAGTTCGAGCACGGTGACGCCCGCCGTTTGATCCACGGGTTCGACCGGCATATCGCGGAGATGCAGACGGCGGCCGTCATGCGTGAAGTCGATCGGTGCGCCGGTCGCGGCGAATTTGATCGTCCGCGGCTTGTTCATGAAACCGCCGAGGTAAAAACTGCCGCTCTCCGGCCAGATCCAATACCACAGGAATATGCGGTTGCCCGCGCGCACCATGTCGCAGCCTCCCGTGGGATGCCGGCGTTCCATGCGGGTCAGTTGGCCGTAGACGCTGCGCTCGTGCACCTTGATCCAATCACCGACGGCGTGCAGCGGCGCGATCACCTCCTCCGGCACGGAGCCGTCGGGCCGGGGTCCGATGTTGAGCAGCAGGTTGCCGCCTTGTTGGCAGCAGGTGTGCAACATGCGCAGGATGCGCGGCGCATTGTAGGAATATGCGCGAGCCTGTTCGGAATCAACGTAACCCCAGCTGATCCCGTTGAAGGTCATGCAGGCCTCCCAATCGCGTTGCGTGGCAGTGACGTGCTCCTCCGGCGTGGAAAAGTCCTCCGGAAGGTGACTCCGGTTATTGATGATGATGTCGGGCTGCAAGGCGCGCAGGCGTTGGTTCATTTCGAGGGAATTCCAGCCTTCCCAGTGCTCGATCGGCCAGGCGACGTCATACCAGAGGATGTCGATTTTGCCGTAGTTGCTGAGCAGCTCGGTATTGAGCGCCTCGATGTAGCGGTTGAAGCGCAGACGCGCCTCGGTGTCGTAAGCGCATCGGCCGCCGTCCGGATGATGCCAATCCATCAACGACGAATAGAAACCGATGCGCAGATCGAACTCGCGGCACGCGTCCACGAATTCGCGCACAAGATCACGCTGGGGGCCGCGATTGACGGAGTTGTAGGGGTTGACCTTGGAATCCCACAGGCTGAAGCCCTCGTGGTGGCGGGTGGTCATGACCATGTATTTCATGCCGGCGCGCTTGGCGAGCTTGGCCCATTCGCGCGCGGCGCCGGGTTGCGGCTTAAACGTGTCGGCGAGCCGTTCGTATTCCTCGATGGGGTAGTTTTCGTGCGCCATCGCCCATTCATGGCGACCGAGCTGCGAGTAGAGTCCAAAGTGGATGAACATGCCGAAGCGCGCTTCGCGCCACCAGGCCATGCGGCGGTCACGGGTGCGGTCGATTTCGGCCAGGTAGTCGTCTTTGCAAAGCAGGGTTTTCATGGGGCACTGTCAGCCAGTCCGGGTCGGACAAAGGAGTCGACCCGAATTCGCCCGGAAACAGCATAGTGACTGGCCCTCAGTGATGGAAACGTGCAAGCTGTCGCTCCCATGCCACGCCGCCCCCATATCATTTACATTCTGTCGGACGAACATTGCGGGCTCGCGCTCAGCCAAGCCGGTGATCCCAACGTGCGCACCCCGCACATGGACCGGCTGGCGGCGGAAGGCGTTTCGTTTGCGCGGGCCTATGCGAATTGTCCCGTCTGCACCCCTTCGCGCGGGACGATTTTTTCCGGCCGGCACGCGCATGCCGGGCCGGTGCAGGGCTTCTTCGATGTATTCAAGGCCAGCGCACCCAGCACCGCCACAATGCTGCGCGAGGCCGGCTATCACACGGCGTATTTCGGCAAATGGCATTGCGGCGTGGTGCGCAACCAGGTGCCGCCGGAGATGCGGACCAATCCGCCGCCCAACTGTCACTGGCCGCAACGCACGCCGGAATACCATCGCGGCGGATTTCAGGACTGGAACGGCTTCGAGGTGAACAACGCGCCGTTTGATGGTTTTTATTATCACAACGATGAGACGAATCCGCGGCGAATGTCGAAATACCAGACCGACGAACTCACGGATCTCGCGATTGACTATCTCAACCATTACGACCGCGACGAACCGCTGTTTCTCGTGCTGAGCGTGGAGCCTCCGCATTTTCCGCTGGATGCGCCGAAGGAAAATCAGCGTTTCGATCCGACGACCCTGCAGGTGCGCGGCAACTTCGAAGATACGCCGGCGATGCGGGAGCAGCTCGCGATGTATTACGCGATGATCGAAAATCTCGATCAGAACATCGGCCGGCTGCGCGACACCGTGGAGGTGATCGAGGGCTTCAAGGACGAAACGCTCACGGTGTATTTCTCCGATCACGGCGACTTCATGGGCAGCCACGGGATTTTTCAACGGAAGGAATACCCGCACGAAGAGTCGGTGCGCATTCCCGCGATCTTTCACTGGCCGCAGGCAATTCCCGCGCGTGGCCTCGTGCCGGAGTTGTGGAGTCTGGTTGATCTCGCCTCCACCACGCTGGGGTTGGCCGGCGTGCCGTGTCCGCCGCATGTGCAGGGCATTGACTACGCGCCGTTGCTGCGCGGCGAAGACTTCACGGCCCCGGAGGAGGTGCTCCTGGAAATGCAGGGTAATCCGCGCTGGAGTCTTGATTTGCTGGACTGGCGCGGCCTCGTGACCAGGCGCTGGAAATATGCGTATCTCGAAACCGGCCACGAACTGCTTTTCGATTTGGCCAACGATCCGCTGGAGCAGCACAACCTGGCGCCGGAGCAGCCCGAGGCCTGTCAACAGTGGCGGCGGCGTTTGCTCGAGCATTTGCGCCGCACGCGGGAGCCGTATTTTGATGTGTTGATCGAACACGGCACCAGACCGCTGACGCCGGTGCACGATGTGGCACCCGCCGGCGCCAGCGTGCTGGTGCCTTGCGCGGCGACTCTTTCGCCGGCGTGGGACGACATGATTCGACGTCCGGCGGATGCGCAGGGCTGATCAGGCTTGGGCGGCCTCGCGCAGCAGCGTCGCGTCGTCGGCGTGATCACCGGCGTTCTGCGGCACCTGCGGCACGAAGAAGTATCCGGGCTCCTCGCGTTGGCGGCGCATGAGCGGCAGCAACTCGCGCCACGTCGCCCAGAGGCCATGGGGCGCGGGCGGCAGGTCGTCTTTGATCGCCGCGCGCAGCTTGGGCAGATTGTAGAAGGGCACGGCAGGGAACATGTGATGTTCGATGTGATACTGCATGTTCCAGTAGCAGAATGCCGGCAGCCAGCTGCAGGTGTAGGTGCGGCAGCACAGTCGGAAGTCGTTCACATTGGGCGCGAGACCGATGTGCTGGGGGATGCCGCAGAGCGCTTCAAACCAACCGCAGTAATGGCAGCCAAACGTGAAGATGATGATCAGATACCAATGGCCGGTGGCGATGAAGATCGCAGCCAGGGTCAGGTGGCCAAACACCATGAATCGCGCCCAGTTGCGGTATTCGCGCCGCAGCTTGGGATTTGATTCCGGCACCACCTGACTGAGCCAGGCGGCGGAAAAGTAACCGTCGCGGTCCGTGCGACCAAAAGCGGCGGCGATCCAAAATCGAATCATGTTCCACACCCGCACCGGATCGATGATGAGCTGCTTCAGGACGAAACGAATGCCGTGCCAGTCGAGTCCTTGGGGCAGGACGACTTCTCCGTCCTGATCGGCATGCACCGTCGATTGGTGATGGCGGATGTGACTGGCGCGGAACCCCACGTAGTCGAACAGGCTGATGAACGCATAGGTGCGCATCACCACGTGATTGAGCCAGGGCGTGGCAAACGGCGTCTTGTGGCTGAGCTCGTGTCCGGCGATCCCGCCGTGAAAGCGCGCGAAGGTGCCGTGAACGAAGAGGGCGAGCAACACCAAGGGCACCGACCATGGCCAGTTGTCGCTGCTGACATTGCGAAAGGCGAGAAAGGCCAGCGTGCCGGTGGTGGCGTAGATCACCAAGTTGGGGATGACTTGGGCAAGGGCCTTCGCATCGCTCTTGCGCATCAGTTCGCTCATGACGGCGCGGTCGACCTTGCAGCGATACCAGTTTATTTTCGTGGAGTCGGACATGGGTGGGGTGGAATGGGGCTACCTTAAGCATCGGCCGGGCGGGTGGGCAAGCCGCGCAGATCGTCGGGACGGTGTTCAACCGCGCGCGGCTTCGTCGAGCAGCGTGGCGTCGTCGGCCCGGTCACCGTCATTTTGCGGCAACGGTGGTTGGAAGAACCAACCCGGTTCGGCGCGCTGGCGTTTTAGAATCGATTGAAGGTCGCACCACGTGGCCCAGAGCCCGTGCGTCGCGGGCGGCAGGTCGTGGGCGATGGCGGCGCGCAAGCGGGGCAGGTTGTAGAACGGCACGGCGGGAAACATGTGATGCTCCACGTGGTATTGCATGTTCCAGTAGAGGAAGGCGGGAATCGGTCCGCAGGTGTAGGTGCGGGTGTTGAGGCGAAAGTCGTTCACATCCGAAGCGAGGCCGACGTGCTGGGGTGCGCCGCAGAGCGTCACGAGCCAGCCGCAATAGAACGTGCCCAAATTGACCACGAGGATGAGGAACCACTGGCCGGTGAGAACGAACAACGTGGCGAGGGCAAGGTGACCGATCACCACGATGCGTGCCCAGTGGATGAGTTCGCGCCGGGCCTTGGCATCGGTCTCCGGCACGACGCGCTGCAGCCAGGCGGACCGGAAAAAGCCGTCATGGGTCAGATCGCCGCCGGCCGCAGAGAACATGAAGCGCACGTTTTTCCAAATCCACGCCGGATCGCAGGTGAACGCCTTGAGCGCGAACCAGAACCCGTGCCAGTCGAGCCCGAGCGGCTGCACGATTTCCCCGTCGTGATCCTTGTGCACGGTCACTTGGTGATGGCGAATGTGGCTCGCGCGATAGCCGACCGGATCGAACCAGGTGAGGAAGGCGTAGATTCTCAGGAAAGCCGAGTTCCAGAACTGCGTGGCGAATGGTGTCTTGTGACAGAGCTCATGACAGGCGATGCCGCCCATGAAACTCGCGTTGGTGCCGTGGGCGAACAAGGCCAGCAAAACCAGCGGCAGCATCCACGGCCAGTTGGCCGCATCGAGGTGACGCCACGCCAGCCAAGCGAGTGTGCCGGTGAGCGCGTAGATCAGCAACTGCCCGCCGGCCTGCAGAAAGGCGCGCGCATCGCTGCGCTTCATCAACTCGCTCATCACCGCGCGATCCACCTTGCAGCGATACCAAGTGATTTTGAGTGATTCGGTCATGGGGGAGGGGATTTCAGACCTTTCTGGCGTCAATAATCAAAGATACAAGCCAGCGTGTTATTGCGGTTGCGAGCATCGGTTCGAAATGAAGTGAAAAAATCGGGCCATCTTCCCAACACCAATCGTGATAATGGAAGCGGCCATTATTATCGCCAGTATTCAAGTGGATCTACCCGAACCTCACCGATGCAAACATCAGTCAGAAACGGCAGATCACAAACAATCTTATGATCCGCTGCCGGATGATCAATGGTCCGGGACCGCCAACTTTCGCCATGTTCTGATACGATTCGTTGCGGAAGTTACGTCTGGAACAGCGACACGCATAAATCCACCTTCAATGAAAGTCGTAGCAGAGTTTTTGCAGCATCAGGCCCTGCTGCTCCGTCAGAGTGTTCCCAAACGTGTTCGCAAACAAACGGCGGCCTTTCTTGTTTCAAGAACTGTTCGAACGTAGATCGGTCTAAAGGTTTAATGTCTGTTTCTGTGTCGAAATCCAGCCAGGGTGAGTTGCGATCCTGCGCCGATCAATATTTTCATATTCTCAAGTGATTATAAAGGGAAGTCAGTCATAAGGAACTGTGTGGATCCGCATAATTATAGGGCATTCTCCGATTGCGGTGAGGCATCAGTTTCGGAAGAGCCGTGATCCATTGCACTTGGGCAAATGACTTAATACAGCCTGGGTCCAGACTTGACCTTGGACTGGGCGGATATTCCGCACCAAGAAGCTAAACAAAGCGGATCGGGCGGACTCAAAGTGTTGGGTCCGCCATGATGGCGGCTGACCTTTGCAGTGGATTGAGAAAGCGTGGTATCTTTGGCAACAGTTGCGGGTAGATCGAACTGTTCTGCCAAGCGTGAGATTTGAATATAATCGTTGCTCGTGAGCATGCGAAATTCTGCCACGCGTTCTGGAGGAAGCACGGAAGTCAGCTGATCCGTGATATCTGTCGGTTGGTGTCGACCAGGTCGCGAGCCGGCGATTACGTTTTGATCCAGACGTATGGCATTTGCGCCTTGTTCAAGATTGTCGGCCACCAATCGATAGATGGCTTGGTATTCCGCTTCGGAAGGACGGAAATCTTTCATAAAGCGACGCAGCTGATTCGCAATCGGGCCGGTGTGCATGTCGTAAGCTTCGAGCTCTTCGGATGTCAGCAGCGCTGCAATATCGGCGCGTTTTTCCGCTTCAATCAGGGCGATCCTATCCCCATCAGCAGCGGTGAAGATGCCACGTGAAGCACTCCACACCGATTGTTGAATCTCTTTGTAGTCATCGAGGATGTCATTGAGCAGCTCTACCTTGTCGGGTGGCAAGTAACCCCATTGTCGATCATGCAGCATCTGCGACCAATCGTCGGTGGCGCGGGCATCCGGGCCTAACAACTTTTTCATTTCTCGATCCTGCGCTCGGAACAACCGACGCACTTCGCTGCCTGTGGCGGGGTCACGGGGAAATGATGAATTGCTTTGCCAGTAGGGCACGACTTCGAGGTGGGCGGTGGCGGCAACGCGGGCGGCGCCGTAACGTTCAGCAAGACGGGCGGAGACGATGCCTCGGATGTCCATTGATGAAAACCCTGCGGCGCGCAATCGGGCGACGAGCGCGGGCAGATCATCCGTGGCGAGCAGTTGCCGGGCCTGCTGCAGCGCGGCTTCCTCCCCGGCGGACAGTCCGGTGTCGGCATGGGTGACTCGCGCGGATTCGCTGGCGTTTGCAGCAACCGATTGGGCGGTGGGCATGGATGCGATTTGCTCCGGTGGCGATGATGGCCGCAGGAGCAGCGCGACGTTGGCGGCCAGCGACAGCGCCAACAGGAACAGGGGGAGTTTTTTCATGGGCCAAATCTCCGGGGCGGGGATGGGTGTGATGCAATCAAGCCGCGCGCCGAAGTTAAGCCCAAATCATTGCCGCCGGCTCAGGGTCTTGATCGGCGAACCGCGTGACGCAGGCTGGCTGCGAGCAAGATGAGGAGGACCGCGGCGGACAGTGCCGGCCAGAACCAGCTGAAGAACGTTTCGCCGACGATTGCCCAATGGGTTCCATCGGGGCCGTGAAAAATTCCCGCCGGATTTTTCCGCCAGTCGAGTGCGGTCATGACGGCGGCCAGCAGGGCGCTGCCGGCGATGCCGACCACGAGCACCTTGGCGAAAAACCCCGGGCTAAACCTGCGCTTGCTCATGCCCAACTGACGGAGCGCACGCGCCATTCGCTGGCGAAGTAGAGCGTGCGGTTGATGATCGGACCGACGACGGTGAGCGGGTGATCGGTGATGCGGACGATGACTTCGGTATCCACCGTGCCGGGCTTGATCCGGAAGACCGTTTCGGTGGTCGCGCCGTAAATCGTGCCGTCGCCATCGGCGCGCAGAATGTGGCCGGATTCGAACGGCAGCTTGCCGTAGTCTTCGGGTAACAACGTTGAGGCAACCACGCGGCGTTGGGCCGGGTCGATCAGGCAAAGTCGCGTCGGGGCCGGCGTGCAGTCGTAGTGCGTGACGAGGCGCGGATTGCGGCCGGTGAGCGCATAAACCAAGCCGTTCCCCGCATCGATGAGTGAGCATACATCCACGAGATCGGCGTCGCCGAAGTCGCCGATATAGGCTGCGGCGTTCTTCGCTGGTTCCCAGAGCGCGTAACCGCCGGTCTGGTATTTGGCGGAGACCCCGGTGCCGGGCTCGCTGTTGAAACCGACGAGAATCTGGTTGAGGGCGGGCAGCCACAACAACACGAACGGCGTGCGGGCGGGCATGATGCCGCGGGTGCTGCCGCGGGTGGCGGTCTTGGGATCGAACCACGCGAGCGAGCCGTCGTTGAGTCCGTAATCGGCGGCGGAGCCCACCCAAATCTTTCCGTCAGGGGTGGTGATCATCGCGTGCGGTCGCGTGCTCAGGTCATCGGCGCGACCGACGTCGAGCGGGTTGGCGCCGGGGCCGGTGCCGAAGCGATAGGGCAGCTGCGGATCGTAGAGGGAAATGCGCGAAGCGGGATAGGAACCGATGGCAAGTTTGCCGTCGTAGTTGACCATTGAATAAGCCTCGCCGCCGGAGACGCTGCACTGGCCGTGGTTGACCATGTTGCCGCCGTCGAGCTCGCAGGAGAACAGATGCTCGGGCAGCATGCTTGAACCGTAGAGCTTGCCATCGGGACCGTGGTGGAGCGTCCAGAGATTGGTGCCCGAACCGGTCCAATCGAGCGTGAGTTCGCGCACGTGACCGTCGGGATAGGTCAGGCGCAGTTGGCGGAATTGAAACGACGCATCGTCGGCAAACGTGGCGATGGCGCCGTCGGGCAGCGGCAGGATCTGTTGGTAACCGTGTTTGTAGGTCGCGTGCACGCCGGGCTGCTGCGCGGGCAAGGTGTCGACGGGCTTCGCCTCGCCGCCTTCGAGGAGGAAACCGCCGGCGTAGCTGTCGAGGTAGAGTTTGCCGTCGGTGCCCTTGAAAAACTCGTAGCGCTTGGGGTTGGTCGGCGGAGATTCGAGAATGGGACCAACTTGGGTGCGCCGGCCGGTGGCCGGGTCGATGTGGACCATGCGGTAGGTCGTCATCTTGATCTGGCCGTAGAGCGAGCCGTCGTCCGCGGCGAGCAGGTAGAGGTATTTGTCCACGTCGTCCATGCGCCCGAAGCGCGTGA
>JACKPU010000016.1 GCA_024233285.1 Opitutaceae bacterium
TGCTGCCCTGCGGCATTGACGGCTTGGCCTCGCCCAACGGCTGGTCGCGAGCGGCCGATGGCCGCTGATCGGTGGGAGTTCAGGTTGCCGCTAGCCTTGCCGACAATCCGGCGATTCTCCCTTCGGCTTACGCCAAAATGTTTCTCGACGTCATGCATTAAGTCACACAATTTTCTTGTCCTTGACTGTCATGCCCTTGGCCAATGCTGAGCCTAAGTCCCCGGCGGTGCGCACCGCGCTCGTCATCGAAGACGATTTGGCGATTCGAGAGTCGATCCAGATGACGTTTGAGTTGGAAGGGATTGATGTCGTCGTAGCCGAAAACGGTGAAGCGGGCTTGGCTGCGCTCAATCAGATCAGCAATCCTGGGGTCATTTTTCTGGACCTGATGATGCCGAAAATGAATGGCTTCCAATTCATGGAGCATCTGCGCGAGCATCCGCGAAATCCCGCGATTCCGATTGTGGTCATCAGTGCGTTCTCAGATACCGATTTCCCGGTGCCCGTGGCAGCAAAATTGACGAAACCTTTCTCAATGGCTGACCTGCTGACGTTCGCCTTCAAATACTGTCAATAAAGGATCCTCATGTATGGCTTGGTGAATAGCGGCTTGGCAGATTATGTGCGCCGCAACTACGACGTCGAAACCTGGAATAGAATCGTCGCCAAGTCAGGCGTATCGACCGAGGTATTCGTGAGCATGGAGTCGTATCCCGATGAGGTTACCTACAATCTGGTGGTGGCAGCCGCTGAGGTGCTTGGTCAGGATGTTGCAAAAATATTGGAAGGCTTTGGCGAACACTGGGTGCTGGTAACCGCAAAGGAAGGTTATGGAAGTCTCCTCGGAATGTTTGGCGATAACATGAAGGACTTCCTGAAGAATTTGGACTCCATGCATGCACGCATGGGCACTACTTTCCCGAAGCTGAGGCCGCCCTCGTTTGTCTGCCGGGATATCGACGCGACCACTTCCGAACTCGAATACCACTCCGAGCGCGCGGGTCTCACGCCGTTTGTGGTGGGACTGCTGAAAGGTCTTGGCAAATATTTCGAAACCCCGGTCGACATAAAGGTCATCGGCACCAAATCGGAATCGGTCAGCCACGATACCTTTCTGCTTACTTGGTCGGTTAAAGGCTGAACGGTGAATATTTCTACGTCCGAGCTCGCGGCCATATCGCCGTTTTACCTCGTATTCGGGCGTAATTTGGCGGTTCTGGAGTGCGGCCCGGCGCTCCGGAAGTTATTGCCTGACATGACCAGTGGGGATCACCTCACGCGACATTTTAGACAGGTTCGGCCGGGGGGGAATCTTGATTTCGAAACACTACGAAAACGAGCAGGCCTGCTGACCGTTCTTGAAACACTCCCCGCCCGGCTCGCCTTGCGGGGCCAGTGCGTAGTCCTCCAGGAAAGTGACGCCATCCTGTTCGCGGCGGCGCCCGCAGTCACCAACGGCCAGGAACTGAAAACCCATGGACTCTCGTTTGCCGACTTCGCGGCGCACGATCCGATATTCGAGTATCTTTTTCTGCTCCAGACGGTGCAAGGTGCGCTGCAAGAATCGCGTGAACTGGCGGAACAGCGCGCTTTGCTTTCCGAAGCCAGCCGACAGCTGGCCAGCTCGCTCGATGCTCCCACGGTGCTGGCGCGCGGTGTCCGACAAGTTGTGCCCCGCATTGCGGAAGGTGCTCTCCTGTGGTTTCAAGCCGCAGATGGAAAGGGATTGGCGGCCTCCTTCCACTCGGAACCCGAAACCGCCTCCAGGCTTGCCAATCTCGAGACCCGCCTGGGGGCGCTGTTGAAGGGCGCTGAGCATGAACTTGCAGAGTCTCTGCTTTCGATTGGCTTTGCCTCCTACTTGCTACGACCGCTCGAGAGCCGCGGCCATGCGCTGGGCACGCTGGTGCTCCTTTCCGCCGAGCCTGGAAAGCGATATGATTCCAAGGCCACGGCGCTGGCGGACGATATCGTGCTGAGAATTGCCGCTTCACTTGACAATGCACAGCTTTACTTGGAGTCACTCCGTTCGGTTCGACAAAGGGATGAGTTTCTCGCGATCGCCTCGCATGAACTGAGAACTCCGCTCACCTCGCTCTCCCTGCAGATGCAGCTTATCAGCCGGCTGGTGGAGAATGACAGGTTGCAGGATCTGCCCAAACAAAAGCTCTCGCAGATGCTTCATCACGAAAAAAGAGAGCTCGAACGGTTTTCTTCGCTCGTGCAAAATCTGCTCGATGTCTCTCACATTTCGGTTGGCAGCCTGCGACTGAAACCGGCCAGTCCCCCGCTCAAGCTTTCCGATCTAGTCGAATGCGTGCTCAAGCGGCTGCAGTCGGAATTATTGGCGGCAAACTATGCAGTGGTGCGGGATTTGGACGACTCTATCGAAGGCTCTTGGGACGAATCGCGGATTGAACAAGTGGTGACTAATTTGCTGACCAATGCGATCAGACATGGCCGGTCTCGTCCGATCGCGCTCCGCTCGTGGAAAAGCGGATCGACCGCAAATCTGACGGTGTCCGATGAAGGCGTGGGCATCGACCGAGCGAATCAAGAGCGGATTTTCGAACGCTTCGAGCGAGCCTCGAAAGTCAATGAGCACGGCGGATTCGGCTTGGGTCTGTATATAGCGAGAGAAATCGTCCAGGCGCACGGCGGAAGCATAGCTGTCACCAGTGAGCCGAATAAGGGGTCGGTTTTTCAAGTCTGCCTGCCCCTGTAAATGGGCGAAGCATGGCACCGTCCTAAGCGACGGTTATCTTGGCCACCATCCACTTCTGGTGTCCACGGCCGCTCAGCTATTTTTCACAAACCACATCACACGGTTCTTCAACAACGTGTCTGCGAGCATTTTCAGCTCGGTAGTCTCCCGCTCAAGCTCGTATAGCGCTTCGACCCGTAGGACTCAATCACGCCGAATCGCCATTCCCAACGACGGAACATCTGCTCCGAGATGTCCCTCTCCTTGCAGAGCGACACGATGATCCGATCGCCAACGGCCTTCTTGGAGTTCGGATATTGTCTTCAGCCGTGGGTCCTTTGCCTTCATTGTCTTGGTCCTTTCTTCTGGCCCAAACTGACCCCACAGGCTGCGCAAAAATTCGAGGTCACATTAAAACGGCTCGACATTGGTCCGGGCCGACCAAAGAGCATGGTCGAATTTCGGCCCCCTGCCATTGAATCCGACCGACCCAGACTCCGCCCGTTGGTATGCCGATCAGGTGCAACCGCATGCCGCCGAGTTGCTGGCCTGGCTGCGGCACCGGTATCCGGCCTTGGCCGATCCCGAAAACGTTGTCCAAGAGGCTTTGACCCGGGTTTGGCTGTTACATGATACCGGTGCGGTCGATTCCCCGCGCGCCTTGCTCTTCACTACCGCCCGTCATCTGGCCATCGATGAGCAGCGTCGCCGCCGAATCGTCACCTTCGAGTCTATAACGGAAAACGATGAGTCATTCGTTCTACTGAATGAGCGCAGCGCTCCCGATCAAGCTGCCATCAATCAAGAACTCGAAATTTTGACCCAGGCCATTCAATCCCTACCTCAGCGTTGCCGTCAGGTGCTGACCTTGCGGAAAATCTACGGCCTTTCGCAAAAAGAAATCGCGACCCAGCTCGGCATCTCGGAACATACCGTGGAGGTGCAGGTGGCCAATGGTATGCGCCGCTGTTCGGCGTTTCTTGCCCAATACGGTTTGCCCTGAATACAACCATGCCCGCGCCTGCCTCACCCCTGCCCGAAGAAATCCAATCCGCCGCCGCCGCCTGGCTGGCGCGTCGGGATCGTGGGCTCAATGCGGCCGAGCAGGATGCCTATTTGGATTGGCTGCGGGCCGACCCCCGGCATGCGGAGGCGATCCGGCGGCAGCAGCAGGTCTGGGGCATGCTGGATCGGCTAGAGCAGTGGCGCCCCACTCACAGCCGCGTTCCAAATCCGGATTTGTTGGCGCCCCGTTCCGCCCGGCGTTGGTATTGGCTGGCTTCCGGTCTTGGGGTCGCGGCGTTGACCGCGCTTTGGCTGGTGTTGCTTTACCTGCCCGGGGCCTCGCCAGCGCCGGCGGTGGTGGATGCTCCGCCCCAACGTGAGGCCATTGTGCATCCGGGACCCGAACGGCGGGAGTTGGATGACGGTTCCTTGGTGGAACTCAACCAAGGCGCCGAAATAAAGGTAGCTTACTCGGCGCAGGAGCGCCGGGTGGTTTTGTTGCGCGGCGAGGCCTTCTTTACCGTTGCCCGTGATCCGGCGCGTCCCTTCTACGTGGAGGCCGAAGGCGTGACCGCTCGCGCCATCGGCACCGCTTTCAGCGTGGCGCTGAGCCGGGTGGATGTGGCGGTTTTGGTGACCCACGGGGTGGTTGAGGTGCGCGACCGCCCGGGTGCGGCTAATTCCGCCGACCCTGCTGAGCCTGTGGTGTTAAAGGCCGGTCAACGCACCGTGGTGCGTTTTGCCCGCCTGATTCCATGGCCGGCTGACCAGTCGCGGGTGCAGGATATTTCGCCGGCCGAGGTCGAACGCAGCCTGGCCTGGCAGGGCATGAGGCTGGAATTCATCGACATGCCGCTGCGCGATGTGGTGAAGGCTTTCAACCGCTACAACCGGCGCAAATTGCGTCTGGGCGATCCGACGCTCGGAGATGTCCTTGTCGGGGGCAATTTCCGTGCCGACAACGTAGACGCATTTGTGCGCTTGTTGGAGGCCGGCTTTGGCATCAAGGCCGAAGACGGGGCGGGGGAACTGGTGCTGCGTCCCGCGCTTTGAGCCGATCCGTAGGCGGGAAATAATTTTCCATTATGAGCTAATGGAAACCCGGAGGCCGTTCGTCTGCACCATCGTCGCAACATCACAACCCAACTCCTCCATGACCTACCCCCGTAGTCTGTATTCCTCCCCCGCCACCGTTGTTCTCAGGTTCCTTTTCGTATGTCTCCTGTCCGCCGGCTTGGCCTGCGCCGCCGCGGTCAAAAAGAAATACGATCTGCCCGGGGCGGATGCCGCCCAAACCCTCAAAGCCTTCTCCGATCAATCGGGCGAGCAGATCGTTTATCCGGTGGAACGAGTCAAAGGTGTGCAAACCAACGCGATCAAGGGCGAGTTTACGGCCCGTGAGGCGCTCGACCTGATGCTGGCAGGGACCGGACTCTCAGTGGTGCAGGATGATCGCACCGGTGCATTTACGGTGCGACGGAATGATCCGCCGCAGGTGCCGGTCCGACCTGATGTCAGCGATGGGTCAACTGCGGCCACCAACGGTGCCGACGGCACGATTCGCATGGCCCGGCTGGAGGTGCTGGGCACCCGCATCCGGCAGACCGAGGCCTTTGGCCCGGCGCCTATGTCGAACTACGACGACGAATACATCCGCGCTTCCGGGGCCCTTACCTTGGCGGATTTCCTCAACCGGCTGCCGCAAAATTATGCCGGCATCTCGGCGGGTCGGGGCAGCACGCCCAATGAACTCAATCCCGAGTTCGGCTCCCGCACAGAAACGACAACCCCGCCCTTCAACTTTGTGCTCGGCGCGTCGGCCGTCCCCGCGAATGCCACCGGCCAGTCCGGCGTAGGCCTGCGTGGTCTGGGTGCCGGCTCCACTCTGGTGTTGGTTGACGGCCGGCGGGTGGCCCAGTCCAGCGTGGGCAACGCCGGCACCGATTCCCGGCAGGGCTTCGTCGATCTGAACACGATTCCGCTGGGTATGGTTGAGCGGATCGAAGTCGTCACTGACGGCACCTCGGCCCTTTACGGCGCCGATGCCGTCGCGGGTGTGATCAACATCGTGCTTAAGAAGAACTGGTCGGGCAGTGAACTGAGCGCCCGCTACAAGGGCGCCTTTGACGGGGGCGGCCATGAACGCTCGCTGTCATTGATCCACGGTTTCAATCACGGTCCGCTGCACGGCACTGTGGGGCTCGACTACTATAAACGCGCCGACCTTAAGGCCGATCAGCGTTCCTTTTCCCGACAACAGGACCATACCGGCATCGTTGAGGGTTATGACCCCGTGACTGGGGCTCCGGTCTACGGCAGCAATTATCTTCTGAACTATGGTTATCCCGCCACCGTCCAGGCCCGGACGGGCAACCTCAACGGGGTCACCGCCAACGGCAATCCCACCCGCGTCGCCCTCGCGCCTGGTGGACTGACTGCTACTCCCACGAACACCACCGGTTTCATTGGCGTGGCGCCCACTGGCACCGCCACGCTCGCCAGTGCATCTGGCGCCCGCCGCGGTAATTCAGCGGAGTTTCTGGACCTGATTCCTCCTTCGGAACGCAAGGCCCTGACCGCCAATCTCGGCTACCGTTTGCCATATGCGATGGAGGCCTACACGCGTTACAGCTACTCGAATGTCCAGGGCTCCTTTTCCAGCCAGCCGCCCATCTTTGCGGCCTCGGCCTCCACGGGTTTTGGCAATTTTGCCAGTATCGTTCCCGCCGCCTACAACCCCTTCGGTCAGGATGTGCTCGTGGGCATGATTGCCTACGAATTCGGCAGCGTGGTGCAAAGCACCGAAACCACCGCTAATAACCTGCTCGTTGGCCTGAAGGGGACGTGGGGGGAGACCTGGCAGTGGGATGTTTCGGCCGGTTGGCAAAAACAGGATTTTAGTCGGGTCACGCGTGACTTCAACGGCGCGTTGATAACCGCGGCGTTAGCCAATCCCGATGCGAGCCAGCGCATCAATCCCTTTGTGGATGCCCGGGCGGAAGGCGCCCCGGATCAAAGCGCCCTCTTTGACCGGATGGCGCGCTACATCACCTTCGATGGCATCACCAAGCAGACCAATGTCGATTTCATCGCCGATGGCGGCCTGTTCGACCTGCCCGGCGGCCAGACGAAAATGGCGGCCGGGTTGTCGTATGAATACGCGGAAAATTCCGGCCGGTCTGTCACGCCCAGCGCGGCCCTTACCCCGGTGGTGACCACCACGACCACTGGTGGCAGTCGCAAGACGCAAGCGGTGTTTTCCGAACTCTCCGTGCCCCTGTTTGGCCAATCGAACGCCCGCGCCGGATTGCAGCGCTTTGACCTGCAGCTTGCCATACGTTACGAGGATCGTAGTGATGCCGGCAGCGTCAGTGTGCCCAAGGTGGGCTTCACCTGGGCGCCGGCGCGTCCGGTGCTGCTACGGGGCAGCTACTCCGAAGGTTACCGCGCGCCTTCGCTGACGGAGTATCAGCAGGTGGTCGGCGGCACCTTCACTACCAATTCGCTGCGTGACCCCCGGAGGGGCAACAACGTGACTCCCGGCGTCCGGGTGACCCGGGCCGCCAACACCGGCCTTGAGCCTGAGACCTCATCGACCGAGTTTCTCGGTTTGGTGTTGGAGCCGCCGTCCGTCGAAGGGCTTTCCCTGCAGTTCAATTATTACCGCACGGAGCAGAAGAATGTGATCCAGGTGCTCACCGAGCAGCAGATCGTCAATAACGAGGCTTCATTTGCCGACCGCGTGATTCGCGCCGCAGCCGACCCCACCGACATTGCCAACGGCTGGCCGGGGCGTATCACCGAGGTCAACCGGGCGTTGATTAATTTCGGCCGCGTGCGCAATCACTCGTTGGATTTTGCCGCTGAATACCGCCTGCCTTGGCAGGAATTCGGCAGCTGGCGCCTGGGTTTGAATGCGAGCCGCACCCTCAAATCCGAACGGGAAGTGCGCCCCGGCGAACCGGTCATTGACGACATCAGTGATACACTTAGCCCGCCCAAGTGGCGCGTGGCAGGTTCACTCTTTTGGTCCAAGGGGCCTTTCAGTGCCTCGATGTTTGTGAACTATCTAAGCGGTTTTGAGACCAACACCGGTGGCAACACGCGCGCCCCGGGCTCCATTCCCTCGCAAATGGTGATTGATGCGCGACTGGGCTACGAATTCCAAAAAGGCCTGATCCGCGAGTATCTCAAGGGCACCAAAGTCAGTCTCGGCATCGGTAATGTCCTCGATGAAGAGCCGCCGTTCTCGGACACCATCTTTGGTTACAACGGCGCTTTGCACAGTCCCCTCGGCCGCACCTATGAGTTCGCTTTGAGCATTCCGTTCTAAAGGCACCGGGACGCGCGCCCCAACCGAGCGCCGCGGTCGCTGCCGTGCTGCGCGCCGGCCGTGATCCCGCTCTTCCTGTATCAACCTACCGATTTAAAATTATGAAAAAACTCATTTTGGTTTTGCTCCTGTCCTGCCTGGCCGTCCATGCGGCTGATCAAGCCGTCCGCCCGCCCTTCCTGCCCAGTTACGGCAAAACCAAGATCGGAGAGACCCTGGTGGAGGTGACGTTGCTGGATGCCGCCGGCACTGCCGTGAAATTGTCGGACCTCACCGCCGGCAAAACCGCCGTGTTGTCCTTTTGGAAAGCCGGCGCAGGCATGACCGATGAAGGCCTGACCATGCTTGAGGCCTGGGCGCGCAGATACGCCGATCAAGGAGTGTTGTTTGTTGGCATCGCGGCCTACGGCAGTTGGGAAAATCATCAGGCCTGGCTCCAACAGCATGGGGCCACACTGTCCTTCCCTGTGCTGTTTGACCCCGCCGGCGGGCTCAACCCCGGCAAACCGGTTTCGGAGATGAACGATGAGGAACAAGCGGCTTTTCGGCAGCAGATGCGCGACCATTATGCCCGGGTCGTGCCCATGCAGCTGGCGGGGGGAATGATGGCGCCGCTACCGCATCACGTCGTGATGGATCCTCAGGGTCGGTTGCTGGGCTTTTACACCAAGGCCAGCTCACCGACTAAGGAGGGCCTCGGCAATCTCCTCTTGCGTGCCGGCATCAAACTGATGCCGGAGGACATGCCGGCCAAAGTTTGGTCGGATGAGGACATTGCTGCCGCCATGCCCAAACCGGAGCCGAGGGTAGAGTTGCGCGCAGTTGGCACCATGGCCCCTGATTTCGAAAGCATCGATGCGGCGGGCAACGTGGTGCGCGTGTCGGACTTCAAGGGCCGGGTGGTGGTGCTGGATTTTTGGGCAACGTGGTGCGGTCCTTGTATTGCATCGATGCCCCACACACAGGAAGTGGCAGCAAAATACCAAGACCAAGGGGTGTTGGTGTTGGCCGCTTGCACTAGTGACCGCCGCGCCCTGTTTGAAAAATGGGTTGCTGCTAATCAGAGTAAGTATCCCGACATCATCTTCACCCATGATCCTTTGGAAAAGTCGGTCGATCGTGTGGCCCGAAAACTCTACGGAGTCGGCGGCATACCCCAGCAATTTGTGATCGACCGGGAGGGCCGCATTGTCGCGCATATCACCGGCTATCTCAAGGGAGAGGCCATCCTCGACGCCGCCTTGGCCCAAGCCGGGATCAAAGTGGATCCGGCTCTGATCGCCAAGGGCGCCAAAGACCTCGAGGCTCGTAAGAGCATGGCACGCTAGTAGCATTTATGTTGTGTGGACCGGGTCGGTCTGTTCATGCAGCCGGCCCAGTCAAAGGTATCTCCATGTTGTCGTTTGGTTCTGAATCAAAATCCGTTGCGGCTCCAGCGACGTTAGCCCCGACCATGAGTTGGCGGGATTTCTCTGCCTCAGCGGCGATCAATGCACCCCTGTTGGAAAAGCTTTCGCCTGCGGAGCAGGCGGTTGCGCTGCAACTGGCGCAAGGGTTAAGTAATGCCGAAATCGCCCGCGTATTGGGCAAATCAAAGTTCACGGTAAAAAGTCAGGTGTCGTCTATTTTGATCAAGCTTGGGGTGGCGTCCCGCACCAAGCTCATTGTATTGCTGCGCTGAATGCCGGACAGGCCATAGACGAACGAAGCCGCGGAAACCGTAACGAAATTTGCGGTTTAGCCTTCCGGTGGCACAAACGGCTCGATTTTCCCGGCTGGGCGGCGGATTTTGTCCAAGCAACGTCATGTCGCCTGAAGCCGATCCCGAGCTATCGCTTTGGTTTGAGACGGAAGTCCAGCCCCACCGGCCGGCCTTGCGGGCGTGGCTGTTGGCCCGGTTTCCCACCTTGCCCGACGTGGACGATCTCGTGCAAGAAAGTTTTGCCCGGCTGATGCAGGCTTATGCCGGCGGCCCCATCCGCTCGGCCCGCGCCCTTTTATTCACCACAGCTCGCAACCTAGCTCTAGATGCCGTGCGCCGGCAGCGTGTTGTTGCCTTCGAACCCATTACGGCCGACACCGATCCGTCCGTCTTAATGGACAGGACCGACGTGGTTGCGGCGGTTGCCAAACAACAGGAACTCGAACTCTTGACCAAGGCCATCCAGACCCTGCCTGAACGCATGCGCCAGATCTTCACCTTGCGCACGGCCTATGGCCTGACCCAAAAGCAGATTGCCGAGAAACTGGCGATTTCCGAAAGCACGGTGGAAAAGCAGATGGCCGCGGGCATCCGCCAATGCGCGGCCTTCTTCGCCCGGGGAGGTGCCCGATGAGACCCATGTCGCCGCATGATGACATCCCGGCGGAGATGCTGGACGCCGCCGCCGTCTGGCTGGCCCGGCGTGACCGCGGCCTGACGCCGGCGGAGCAGGATGAATACATGCAATGGCTGGCCGCCGATCCGCGCCACGCCGAGGCCTTTGGCCGTCACGCCGCGACCCTGGAGCGCATGATGCAGCTTTACGAATGGACCCCGGCCCACGACACCGAACCCAATCCGGATCTCTTTGCTCCTCCCCCCGCGCGACGTCGATTCTGGCCGGTTTGGACCGGGGTCGGATTGGCTGCGGCCGCGGCCCTCACGCTTCTTCTATCACTAAGCCGCCCCGCCGAACGGGCGGCCGCGATCGCGCCGGTGGCGCAATCCTATCTGCGCGTCAACGAGCGCATGGCGCTGCCCGATGGTTCGCGGGCCGAACTCAAGGACGGCACGCAGTTGGTTGTGCAATATTCCGAGGTCGAGCGGCGCGTGAGGCTGAATGGCGGCGAGGTCCACTTCACCGTGTGGAAAGATCCGCAACGCCCCTTTGTGGTGGAAGCCGCGGGCATTGAGGTGCGCGCGATCGGCACGGCTTTCAACGTCCGGTTGCAGCCGGACGAGGTGCAGGTGCTGGTGACCGAAGGCCGGGTGCAGGTGGATGCGCCACAGGACCCGGTGTCCGGCGCGGGGATGCCGGTGACGATGCTGTCCAAGGGGCAAAAGGCCATCGTGCCGCGGTCAGCGCAGGTCGGTCCTGTGGTGGAGCCGGTGACGGCGGTGGATATTGCTCGTGAACTCGCGTGGCAGGCCCCGCGCTTGCAGTTCCAAGAAACCCCGCTGGCCGCCGCCGTGGCGGAATTTAACCGGCTCAACCGTCATCAGCTCGAATTGGCTGATCCTGCGCTCGAAGAGCTGCGTATCGGCGGCACCTTCCGGCCCGACAATGTCGACGGGTTCGTCCGCCTGCTCAACACGACGCTCGGCCTTGATGCCGAGCCGAGCGGTCCGGATCGCACGGTTCTCCGTCGCGCGCCGTGACGCTCTTGCGCGGACAAATTGTTACGGGTTGGTGTCACTGCTTCGTCTAGACTGGTGACGCCGGAAGTCCCGGCTTCCCAACCAACCTGCCCCATGCGATCACTGTTAATCCTCCTGCGCGCCGCCCTGGCCGGCGCTTTGCTTTTGTCCGTTGCCTTCGCCGCCGACAGCAAACGAAAGTCCTACGATATCCCGGCGGGCGATGCCGGCCAGGCCCTGCGGGAATTTTCCGCCGTATCGGGCCTTGAGGTTTTGTTTGCCGCCGAGGCCGTGCGCGGGGTCAGGACGGCCGCGGTGCGCGGAGATTTGACCGCCCAAGAGGCGATTGAGCTGCTGTTGGCCGACACCGGTCTGACTGCCACACAGGACCGGGCCACCGGTGCCTTCGCCGTGCGAAAGGCGATGGCTCCCAAAGCAGATGATGCGGCGGTCTCAGAGAACGACCAATCCACCATGGACCGGACCAGTGAACAATTGGTCACTCTTAAGGAGTTCACCGTGACCGGTTCACGTTTGCGAACCAATTCCGGCGAATATCAAATCCAACCCGTCCAAACTTTCACCAGCCTGGACATTGAACGCACCGGTGCCGCCAACTTGGCGCAGCTTTTCCAATACATACCGGCCGTTACGAGCTACACCACCGGTATCGGTTCCGAGTCGGTTAACAGCAGCATTGGATCCAATCTGGGGGCTGGGCAGACCCCTTCGCGCACCAAT
>JACKPU010000017.1 GCA_024233285.1 Opitutaceae bacterium
ATTGCCGCCGAGCCCGGCGACGACATCGCGCACGCGGGGTTGTATTTGCGCGGCCGCATCGCACAGGTGTTTCGCGCCGAGCCTGATCATGACGCGGCGGCCGCCCATTACCGCGCGCTGCTGGCCAAAAACACGAACGATCACTGGACGAACCTTGCACGCGTCAAACTGGCGTTGCTGCAGATCTACGTTTTGCCCGCGGCCACGCCCGCCGCGCGGATCGATGCCGTCGAGGCCATGATTCCGGGAGTCACGGATCGCATCACCCTGCGTGATCTGCACCGGCTCACCGCGCGTGGCATTCTTTTTTACAGTCTTTCCCGGGCGCGCGCCTTGGCGCATTTGTTGAAAGCCGATGCCATCGGCGGTTTGCGCGGCAATCCCGCCGCCGACCTGGTCGTGCAGATTTGCGAGCTGGCATGGGACCTGGGCGACCGGGAGCTGGCCGCGGTCTATCGGGAAAAGTTGCGGACCGAGTATCCCCGCGACGCCCGCATTTTCATGATCGAACGGCGCTTCGCCGGGGAGCCCGTGCCCACCGGGTCGCACGGACGAAAGGAGAGTTCGGAATGAAGCGCTGGCGCAAACATCTCGGCCTTGCGCTCGCCGTGCTGGGCTACGCGGTGGCGGCTTATCTGGTTTTCACGCGCCAGGGCGCGGTGCTCGGAAATGACGACCGTGTGACCATCCGCATTGCGCACTGGCAGATCGAAGCCGGTCCGCCCGAGGCGATGGACGCGCTGATCAAGCGCTACGAGGAGCTCAACCCGCATATCAACGTCGAGCAGGTGGCCGTGCCGGGCAATGTTTACAAACAGTGGTTGCGCACCCAGCTGATCGGCGGCAGCTCGGCCGACATCATTGAATTCGGCAGTTTCATCGGCGGGGTGAACGACATTCCGCCGCGGTTTTTCGATCCCATCTCGAAATACGTCGAGGAGCCCAATCCCTACAATGTCGGCACGCCGCTCGAAGGCATGAAATGGCGCGACACCTTTCGCGACGGGCTCAATTCGGCGGACACTTACATCGAGAATCTCAGCAACTACTATTCGGTCACGCTGTGCATGGTGACCCTGCGGCTCTTCTACAACCCGGCCCTGTTGGAAGAGATCACCGGCAGCGCGGAGCCGCCCCGGTCTTACTCGGAATTGCTGGCGATTGGCGACAAGCTGCCCGAATTCAACGCGCGCACCGGTCGCGGAATCTCGCTGCTCGCGGGCAGCCAGTTCAACGGCATGGTGCTGATGTATCCGCTTCTCAGTCGCAATGCGTTGAATGTGACCTTGGATATGGATCGGTTCTATCTCCAGGGCTCGGATGCGCGTGATTCGGCCTTGGAGTTTCTGCGCGGCAACTGGGACTATCGCCGGGCGGAACTGCACCAAGGGTTGGAGCTCATCCGCGACACGGCGCAATACATGCGGCCGGGCTTCCGCCAGCTGGATCGCGATGCCGCGGTCCAGGAGTTTTTGCGGGAGCGAGCCGTCATGATCATCACCGGCACCTGGGACGCGACGAGCCTGCGACGCCTCGCGCCCTTCGAAGTCGGTGTGGCGATCACGCCCTATCCGACCAAGGCCGACGGGGAGCTGGGGCGCTACGCCTGGTCCCCGATTTCCGAAGGCGCGGGGGGCGGCGCCATGCCGTTTTTCCTCAACAAGGCCAGCAAGCACAAGGAAGAGGCCATCGATTTTCTCCGCTTCATCACCAGTTATGAAGGCAACGACATTTTCGCGCGTTACAGTGGCTGGTTGCCCGTGGTCAGCGAGGTGCCCGTGCCGGACTATGCGCAGGTCTATCTGCCGGAATTTGACGGCTACGTCATGCGCACGGATTTCATGCGCGGGTTTGGTTCGGAGACCCGCGATGTCTGGGAGCAAAACTTGCACCACCTCATCTCGCCGCATGGCGGCGTGGAACCTTTTCTCCAGGCCCTCGAACCCTCATTCCCCGCCGCCATCGAACGCGATGTGCGGGCCGAGGTGCGCAATGTTTATCTGAGCCTGCGGCGCGATCTGGCCCCGCTCACCGCGCTGACGGTGTTGGACCGGCTTGAAGGTGCCGATGCGGAACGACTGCGTTCCCGCGAGGAACGCGAAGGCAGTCAGAACCTCTCCGAGGCGCGCCTGTATGAGGCGATTGCGGTGCTCGAGCGCGGTCGTGAAGTGAGCCAGTGAAGTTCGCCGCCGGGGATCGGAATCCCCGCCTCAGCGTTTCAGCGCGCGCCGCAGATTGTCGCACACGATGGCCGCGGCCACGCCGGCATTGAGCGATTCGGCGCCGCCGTAACGTCGGGATCGTCACCGATCGCGTGATGTGCTTTTGCACGGCGGGCGACAATCCGCGACCCTCGCTGCCGATCACGATCACGGCGTCGCGCAACGGCGGCAGCGTGTGCACATCCTCGCCGCTGAGATCACAGCCCAAGACTGGCACGCTGGCGGGCAGCGCGGCGAAGGCTGCGGCCAGATCGACCGCGTGCACGGTGACCCGGGCGAACGACCCTTGCTCGCGTTGATCACCTTTTGCGAAAACAATCGGCGCAATCGGGCGAGAGCAGCACGCGGTCGAGGGCATACCAATCGGCGATGCGCAGCAGTGTGCCGACATTGCCGGGATCCTGCACGCCGTCGAGCGCGAGGGTCAGGCCGCGCGAGGGCGGCCGGCAACGCGGGGCGATTGATCCGGCCGACGGCCAGCACACTGGTCGGAGTCGGGAAGTGGCTGGCGCGCGCCATCTGGAGGCGGGAGAAGCTGCGGACGCGCTCCCGCCGTGGAGTTGACGCGCCGGGGGCGACCGCGTCGTGAGCGGGACAAGCTGAGGTCGCGTAAACTTCATCGAACGTGAACCCGGCCGCCAGCAACTCGCCGATCACCTTCTCGCCTTCGATGACGAACAGCCCGAGTGCCTCGCGCATTTTTGTCGCGCAAGGACGCAGCCGTTGGAGTTCCGCCTTGGTGGCCATGGCGGCTGAGTGTTGCGATGCGGTCATCCGGCGCAATCGCCGAGTGCGCGCGTTCGATCCGGCAGCTCAAGTTGGCGCCGCCGCGCGGAATGCCTTGGGCGTCCTGCCAGTGGCGGCCTTGAAGCGGCGGCAAAAATGCGCGGCATCCGCATAGCCGCAGGTGGCGGCGATTTCCTTGATGCGCAACCGTCCTCGGCGAGCAACGCCTGGGCGCGGGCGATGCGCGCGGCGTGTAGAAAGGCCTTCGGGTTCTTGCCATGATGCCGTTTGAAGATCACGGAAAAATGCGCGGCGCTCAGCGAATGGTAACGCGCGACGGCCTGCACGCTGAGTGGCTGGGCGAGATTGTCGGTCAGGTAACGCGCGGCGGAGCCCGCGATGCGGGTGGAGTGATCGGGGGCGCGCTGGCGCGGTGCGCGCCGCGGCGTCTCGGCTGCGCGGCTGGCGAGGATGAGAATCTCCCGCAGGGCGAGATCGGCCCGTTCGTGCGCGCCGAGTTCGCCGGACTGGTTTTCCTCAAACGCGTTGAGCAACAGTTGCGTCAGGGCTTCGGTCCAGGCGCCGGCGGGCACGGCCCGCGAACTCCACGCCGGGGCCGCAACCGGTGACGCGGGGTTGAAATCAAAGCCGATCCAAGCCAAGCGGGCGCGGGTGCCGTGGTTGACGATCTCGCGATGCGCCCGGCGCGGCGGCAGCAGGATGAATTCGCCTTGCTGCAGTTCGATCCGCTGCCGCCCGAGCACCCAGGTGCAGCTCCCGGCGAGCACCATGCCGAGTTCGAAAAACGGATGGGCATGATCGCGGGAAACGTAGCCGGCGTGGTTGGGCCGCGGCTGGGCCATGGCGAGACACAGGCGGGGTTGCTGCTGCCAGAGTTGAACAAAATTCATCTTAAAGCGAAAATGAGACCAATAATCTTGGTTTCAGGCAACAAATGCCATCAAGGTCGGCTTGAGCTTGATCGCCGGGTCGGCTGATAAACGACCCGTGCGTTTAACCCCCGCATTATCCCTATGACTATTTCGAAACTCAATTGGGGCATCCTGAGCACCGGCCGCATTGCCGGCATTTTTGCGCAGGGTGTCGCCCGTTCCCAACATGGCCGTTTGGCCGCGGTCGGCAGCCGCACGCAAGCCAGCGCGGATCGCTTTGCCAAGGAATTCAATGTGCCGCGCGCCCACGGCAGCTACGAGGCGCTGCTGGCCGATCCCGACGTGCAGGCGGTCTACATCGCCACGCCGCACCCGCAGCACGTGGAGTGGGCGGTCAAGGCGGCCGAAGCGGGCAAGCACATCCTTTGCGAAAAGCCCATCGGTCTGAATCACGCCGAGGCCATGGTCATCGCGACCGCCGCGCAGGAGCACGGCGTGTTTTTGATGGAGGCGTTCATGTATCGCAGTCATCCGCAGACGCTCAAGGTGCTCGAACTCGTGCGCAGCGGCGTGCTCGGCGAAATCAAACTCGTGCAGGCCACGCTGGGTTTTTTCGCGCCATTCGATCCCGCGGGACGACTCTGGTCCAATGAATTGGGCGGCGGCGGCATCCTCGATGTCGGCTGCTATCCCGTTTCGTTTTCGCGGCTCATCGCCGGCGCGATGTCCGGCCAGCCGTTCCTGAATCCCGTCGAGGTCAAGGGCGTGGCCAAGCTGCATCCGCAAACCCGGGTGGACGAAGTGGCGAGCGCCACGCTGAAGTTCGCCAACGGTCTCATCGCCGAGGTCGGCACGAGCGTCGGGCTTTCGCAGGACAGCTCCGCGCGCATTTACGGCACCAAGGGCGTGATTCATGTGCCTTCCCCGTGGATTGTGCCGAGCGAGGGCCAGGATGCGCTCATCCACGTGACGATCGACGGCCGGGCCGAGACGATCAACGCCAAGACGGCGGAGAACCTCTACGGCATTGAAGCGGATGTGGTTGCCCAAGCGCTGGCGGCCGGGAAGCGCGAATCGACCTCGATGCCCGTGGCCGACACGCTCGGCAACATGGCGACGCTCGATCGCTGGCGCGAGTCGGTCGGACTGCTCTACGAGCAGGAGAAGCCCGAGAACTTCAAACACACCCACACCCGCCGGCCCTTGCGCAAACGCGCCACCGGGTTGATTCCGAGTGCTACGATCGCCGGGTTGGACCAGCCCGTGTCGCGGCTCGTGATGGGGTGCGACAATCAGACCACGGCCCCGCACGGCGCCGCGATGTGGGACGATTATTTCGAGCGCGGCGGCACCACGTTTGACACCGCGTTCATTTACTGGGGCGGCGTGATGGAAAAGCTGCTCGGCTGGTGGATGCGCCATCGCGGCCTGCGCGACCAAGTCACGGTCATCGCCAAGGGCGGGCACACGCCGTTCTGCAATCCCGAGGACATGCGCGCGCAGTTTTATGAATCGCTTGAGCGCATGCAGACCGATTACGCCGACATCTACATGCTGCACCGCGACAATCTCGACATTCCCGTCGGCGAATTTGTCGATGCCCTCAATGACGAGGTGAAGGCCGGCCGCATCCGCATTTTCGGCGGTTCCAACTGGTCACTCAAACGCATCGCCGCGGCGAATCGCTACGCCAAGCGCAAGGGCCTCCAGGGCTTCAGTGTGGTGAGCAACAACTTCAGTCTCGCGCGCATGGTCGATCCGGTCTGGGCCGGTTGCATTTCGTGTTCCGACGTCGAGTCGCGCCGCTGGTTGAAGAAGCATCAACTGCCCGTGCTCGCGTGGTCGAGCCAGGCGCGCGGCTTCTTCACCGATCGCGCGGGTCGCGACAAACACGACGATGCCGAGCTCGAGCGCTGCTGGTATGCCGACGACAATTTCGAGCGGCGCGAACGCGCTTACGCCCTCGCGAAGAAGAAGGGCGTGACGCCGATTGCCATCGCCGCGGCCTACGTGCTCACCCAGCCGTTCCCGACCTTCGCTCTCATCGGGCCGCGCCAGCTCAGCGAAACGGTCAGCTCGCTGCCCTGTCTCGGCGTGACACTCACGCCGCGCGAGGTGGCGTGGCTGAATCTCGAGCGCGCCAAACCGTAAGGACCGCAGGGTAGGGGCGGTTGTCCTTAACCGCCCTGTGCGTGCCGTCTGTCAGGGCAGTTGGAGACAACTGCCCCTGACGGCGGCGACTGCTCGAATATCCATTCAGGCTACGTAGATTCCCCGACGGGAAAGCTGTTGTCAGACCGGGGGGCGCGAGTAGCGTGGCGGCAATCAAAACCACCATGAAACGCTTCGCTCCACTGATTCTCGTCGTTCTGATTCTCGGCATGGTTGTGACCCCGCTCTGGGCGGCTTCATCAGGCACATCCGCTTCGACATCCAACCGTGCGCCCGGTGCGGGGGTGGCCACGGCCATCACCACGGTCACCGGCATGGCGATCTCGCCCTTGCTCGGTGCCGGCGGTTACGGCGCCTATCAATGGATGGCGGCGAAGAAAAACAAGACGCCGGTCGAGAGCCTGCCATGGTATGCGCAGATCAGTTTCTGGCTGCCGGCGCTCGGGCTGGTCGGACTCGTGGCGGCGAAGGATTCACTCGGCGCGGTCGTGCCGCCGGGCTTCAAAAAGCCGCTCGATGTCTTGGAGACGATTGAAAACAAGGCCTCGGGTCTCGTCGCCGCCGGCGCGGTGGTGCCGTTTACCATGATCGCATTGTCCGACATGATCGCAACCCACGTGCCCGCGGAAACGCATCACACCGGACTGGCCATGCTGCATCTCGGCGCCATCGATTTTTCGTGGCTGCTCAACATCCTCACCGTGCCGTTCGGCATCGCGGTCTTTGCCGTCGTCTGGATGGCCTCGCATGCGATCAACGTGCTGATTCTGCTCAGTCCGTGGGGGGCGATTGACGCGGCGCTCAAAGGCGCGCGCACGGCCCTGCTCGGCTTGCTCACGGTCACCGCCACGATGAATCCGTGGATCAGCGCGGCGATGTCCGTCGTCGTGATCATTGTCGCCTACCTGGTCGCGGGCTGGGCTTTCCGCCTCACGATCTTCGGCAGCATTTTCAGCTGGGACTTTTTCACGCTGCGGCGCAAACGCTTCCAAGTCGCGCCGGGCGACAACAAGGTGTTTGCCGGCGGCAATCTGCCCGAGGTGCCCGTGCGCACGTATGGCCGCCTGCGCAAGACCGAGTCCGGCCTGAGTTTCACCTACAAGCCGTGGCTCGTGCTGCCGGAGAAGACCGCCAGCGTGCCCGCCGCGGGTCTTGTGGTGGGGCAGGGGTTGTTCTTTTCCACGATGCTCAACGCGAGCAACGAGACGCAGTTTCTGCTCCCGCCGCGGTATCGCGGTCACGAACAGGCCCTGTCCGAAACCTACGGTCTCGGCGGAGTCCGCCCGGCCGGTTTGCGCAAGGCTTGGAGCGCCACCAAGGAGCTCTTCGGCGGCAGTGCGGCAAAAACGCAGATGGTGTAAACCCGGGGCAGCCTAAAGCGGCTGCACTTCGAGCTGCACGCGTGCTTGCCGGGCCGGTCGCGTCAACCGCCACGCGAGCCGGGTCGGTTTGAACACCTCCTGAATGAGGCAATGCGAAAACGTCAAGTCGCCGGCGTCGGAGCGGGCCGTGACTTTGATCGCCGCGTCGCCGGCTTTGATCACGACGGCACCGTCCGCCTGCTGCGACCAATCGGCATAGGTGATCACCGCGGTTTCAAAGAATTGTGGCATGGTGAATTCGACCGCATCCTCGACTTCAATTCGGCCGGATGCGGCGCGTGCATAAACGAAAGTGCGGTGGAGATGACGCAGTGATTCCGCCGGATAGGCCCGCGTGAGATCGAGCACCATGCGGTCTGTTTCGTCACTGAACGAGGTTGCCAACACCCGGGCAAAGGCATGGCTGCCGTAGCCCGCGCGGTGTTCATCCTTGCCCGGCATCTGCAGGGTGTCCGCGACGACCGGCACGGGGTGGCCGTAAGAGTTGAGCAGATCGCTTTGATAACGTTGGGGACTGAATGTCCGGTCCGTGTAAGTCTCGAGGCCCGGATCGCAGATCAGGTAGTGGTTGCCGATCGCGACGGTGAAGGTGCCGAGATCGTTGTGGTTGTGATTCACGCCGTTGTGACCGCCTTGAAACGTGGCGGCCAGCCGCACCGGGGCGTCGGGCGCCGGCCGGCAGATCAGAAACTGCACGTCGTCAAACCACTCGCGCAGGGCGCGTGCACGCGGCAGCTTGCAAGGGTTGGCCGGGTCGAACGTGTGAAACAAATTCAGCAGGATGGCGGCGACGCTTTGTTTGCCCAAGGGCACGAAGGGATCGAAAGTCTCGGCGGTGGAGCGGATGCGCGCGGGATCGTCGTCCTGCCGGTTGTTGAGCCAGTGGTTGAGCCAGTGGATCGGCTCGAACTCCATCCGACTGTCGGCGAACGTGGGATAAAGGCCGTCCTGCAGCTCCATGCGCACGCCATACCGCGCCATGCGGCTTGGCTTGGGTTGTTTCAGCCAGTCGATCCGGCCGCCCGTGGCCGCGCGCACGAGTTCGCTCAGCGCCACGTAATTGCCGAAGCCGTAGGTCCAGTAACTCAGGCCCTCGGTGTAGAAGCCGCTCTCCTCAAATCCTTGGTTGGAGTAGGCGATCAGATCGTCGACCAAGGCCAGATACCAGGCGCGCTCCTGCAAATCCTCCTTTAGCCACAGCGCGCAAGTAAGCACGCAATTCAGGCAGACGGTGTTCCAGTTGTGCGTGCAGGTCACCCACCAGTAAATGTCCTGACCGGATTCGATGCGCTGGCGAAACGGAGCGAAGATGCGTTTTTCAATCTCACTGCGAATGGTCTGTCGCGTCGCGGATGACAGCCGGTCGCCCAACAAGAAATCGATGTCGGTGAACAACGCCGCCCACTGGCCCGAGCCCAAATCGATTTCGATGGTTGTGCCCGCGAAATTGCCACCGCTGTCATCGTGGCAGGGCGCGACCCAGGTGACCAAGTCCGTGAATGCGTTGATTTCGGCTTCGATCAACTCGAGGTATTCTCCGGTGGGATCAACGCATTCGGCGAAAGTCATCGCGATCAATCGCTCGCGCACGGTCGTGGCCGCCTCGGTGTAGCCCGCGCGCCGATCGCCCTGGTAGCACTTGGCGATCAATTCGTTGGTGATGCGCACGAACGGCTTGGTTGTTTCGGCCCGGGCGGTCGCGAGGTAGTGCCGGCCGACGGCATGCTCCTCCCAACGAGCCCATGCGTCGCGCTGGCGGGCCGGGACGCCCAGATGATAAGGCCGGTCCGCCAGCAACCGGGCCATTGCCTGGACCTTGTCCGCGGCCGGCGCGAAATTTTGGCCGTCGGGCAGGTTGAGATTATGATCGCCGAATCCCATTGGTGTAAGCGCCTCAGGCGCCGGCGGGCGTGATGGTGAATTCGCGATGCGCGCGGTCGGTCGGCGTCAGCTCGGTCAACCGCAGGCGATAAACCAAGTCGCCCCAGACTTTTTGCAGATTGGGATCGGTGACCGCCACCTCATCCACTTCCGCCCGATAGATGCCCGCGGCGTGGCTCAGAATCGCCTGCGCCCCGTCGGTTGAGTGCAGGCGGATGGCGCCGTCGGTGGTGAGCTCCGGCCGGCGGTGGGTGATGAAGTTCCATATGGTGGGCGCGTGCGCGGCGCTGAGTTCGTAGTCGTCCGTCAACGTCAACACGCCGCCGGGAGACAGACGCAACGTGCGCATCCAGCGGCGGGCGCCGGCCGCGGGCGGATAAGCACCGGCGAGATCGAGCGCGAAAATGGAGCCGTCGCCGTCGCTGGAAAATGTCACGTCGCGCGCCGCAAAGTCGCGACCGTCCTGCTGCATCGCCCCGTTGATCGTGGGGAGCGTGTGCCATTGCGATTGCATCGTCCAAATTTCGTAGCGGCGCGGGCCGAAGGTTTTGGCGGTGTAGGTTTCCACGCCGACGTCGATCAGGAGCGGTGAGCCGTCGAGGCAGGCGAGGAACGAGCCGACGTCATTGTGGTTGTGGCTCTCCCGGTTGTGGCCGCCCTTGGCCGCGACGCTCAGACGCGGGCTGCGCATGAGGGCGAATTGCAGGTGCGGCAGCCAGATGTCGGCGGTTGCCGGCGTGGACGCCGGTTCAGGGGCGACGGGATCGAGGAGTGATGCGAGGCTGCGATTGAGCGAAATGATGTGGCTGCGCGGCCGACCCGCTTGGTGGCGCTCCGCCCATTGCCCGAACGCGATGAGTTGCGAATCGCCGATGGCCCGGCCGTAGCGTTGCACCAGCGCCGCGCTGATGGTCGGTCGGGCGGTCGCGTCGGCAAAATTCACATACCAGTCGCCGGTCAAATGCGCGCGCATGATGAAGCGGCCGGTCTCGGCGATGAGCGGTTCGGCGAAGAGATCGATTTTCCCGCCGGTCGCGCGGTGCAACAGCTCGAGGCAGTCAAACAGCGAGCCGCCAGCACGATCCCAGTAGCCCGGTCCTTCATCGCAGCCGCCGTCTTCCGGCTGGTGGGCGATGAATACATCGAGGCTGCGCATGATCTTGTGCACGGCCTGTGCCCGGCGCTCCGGGTCGGTCTCGAACCCGAGCACGGCGGCGAGCCAGTTGGAGTTGATCCAAGGGTTCCAGTTGTTCACCGGATGACGACCGGTTTGCCAGCCCATCCACCAAAAGTCATCGCGCGCCAGACACGGCGTGAGCACGCGATGATTCACTTCGTGTTGAATCCGCGGCAGCAGTTGCGGTGACACGCCTGCGAGTTGATCACGCAACAGATGCACGGTCCACGCCAGATGCCCGACGGTTTCACCCACGCCCAGATCGACGGTGGGCTCGTGACAATCGGGCAGCCCGGCGCCGGCGGCCTGAATCTCCAGGTGGGCCGGCCAGCCCCAGTAGCTTTCCTCACAGGTCAGCCAGAGATTGTCCGCAATCGCATCGATGAACCGGCCCCGGCCCTCGGCGCATTCGGCGAGCACGAGATCGTGCAAGCGGGTGCGGCGGCGAAAATGCGGGTTCTGGTAGGAATTGCGATCACCCGACCGCGCATAGTCGAGCAAGAGGGTGGCCTTGAGATGTTCCCAGTCCTCGGCGGCGCGCTCCGCTCCGCGGTCAATCAATTCGCGACGCACCGGTGCGGGAATCTTTTCCCAAGCGGCTCGATCGCTGGCGGCCGGATAGCGGCGCCAGGTGGAGGTCGGTGACAGGTGGGCGCGCACGGTTTCAAGATCGTAGCGCTCGGCAAGCTGGGGACGGGGCATGGGGTTCGAAACTGCGGAAAGGGGGCCGGATTCGCAAGGGCGGATGGTCGGCTGGCCGTTCGCGTGGGTTGCGAGAGAGCGCGTGATTATTGTGCGGAGGCGGCTGGTTGCATGCGAGTCCATGCCGCCCGCCACAAACGGTCAACGCGCCATGGGCACCATCGCCAGGCTTGAAAATAAAAGCTGGTCGCGAGCCGGCGATAGCGGGGATTGGATGCCAGCACCCGCGCGGCATTCGCATTGACGTGTCCAAGATAGTGGCGTTGTTCCCGGCGGGAAAATCCCTCGAACAGGCCGAGTTCATTATGGAGCCAGGCGCGGGTAACCAGATTATAGTTGTCCTGTGCGCGCATCGAGGCGGTGTGCTGGCGATAGAACGTGGTCACTTGGCCCGTCCAGCGGGGTTCCACTCCGGCTTTGAAAGCGCGCAGAATGAAATTCCGGTCCTCCGCCATATCGCGATGGCCCGGCAGGTGCTTCGGTTTACGTTCCAATCCTTGGGACCAA